>NZ_VULY01000036.1 GCF_009696485.1 Suipraeoptans intestinalis | reverse complement strand
GGAAGCCTTCCGTTTACCGATAAGGCAGATCCCGATCGGATCCGACGGAAACAGGGCTGAGCAAAAACGGGTTTAGCGTGCGGTGGGCCGCCTGATGAAAGAAAAACAGGTGAAGATCCTGGAGCACTCTATCGTACTGGAAAAGGAATCATAATCGTACTTTCCCGGATTCCAAAGCAAGGCTGTCGGGAATTGGGAAAACAGTAGCAAAAACCGGCAACATAGAGTATAATGAAAGCCAGAGGATGCAACCCGGCTTCGAGAGGAAGGCCCGGCTGCAGAAAAGGTTTTGGAGGCAGCAGGCACGGAGGCTGCCGGGCAGGACAGAAGATATTTTAAGAGAAAGAAAGGAGAAAACAGAGCATGAAAGTACAGAACATTACAGATATTGAAGGATTTTTTAAAGTGGTAGACAGCTGTAAAGGAAAGGTAGAGCTGGTAACCGGCGAAGGCGACCGTCTGAACCTGAATCCAAGCTGTCACAGTTTGTATCCATGGCAAATATTTTTCTAACGGAGAGATCCCGGAGCTGGAGATCGTGGCTCACGAGCCGGAAGATATTGATAAGCTGGTCAGCTTCATGATCAACGGCTAGGGAAGCGGATTAGAGGCGAGTAGGGGAAGCTGCCGCGCCCAAAGGCTCAGACACGAAAAACGGTGTACAGATCATATACAGATAAAAAAGATTTCCAGGAGAGTGTGGGACTTCCGCCAGAAAAGCAGAGGCTTCACACTTTTTTGAATGTATGACGGGATTTTAGGGGAAGTATGCTTCCGGGGTGTTCCAAAGGAGAGGAGATGGTGTATAATAGAAAAAAGCTGCGTGGTCTCTGGGAACCTTCGGAGTCGGATGGCTGCGCGCAAAAAACAGAGGATTAACACCAAATGAAGGATTTCTAGCAGATAGAATCATCAGACAGAAAAGAGGAAAGCTATGGGATTTGCACACCTTCACGTCCATACAGAGTACAGCCTGCTGGACGGTTCCAATAAAATCAAAGAATGTATTGCAAGAGTGAAAGAACTGGGCATGAACAGCGTGGCCATTACCGACCACGGAGTCATGTTCGGAGTCATTGATTTCTATAAGGCGGCCAAAAAGGAAGGAATTCACCCGGTCCTGGGCTGTGAAGTCTACGTGGCGCCCGGATCCAGATTTGACAAGGAGATTGGCGGAGGAGAAGACCGGTATCACCATCTGGTGCTTCTGGCAGAGACACAGGAGGGCTATCATAACCTGATGAAGATCGTTTCCAGGGGATTTACGGAAGGGTATTACTACAAGCCCAGAGTAGATCTGGAGGTGCTGCAGCGATTCCATAAAGGGATCATTTCCCTGAGCGCGTGTCTGGCGGAGAGGTGCAGAAAAACCTTTTGCGGGGGATGTATGAAGAGGCAAAAAAGGCCGCCCTCCGTTACCGGGACATTTTTGGGAGGACAATTTCTTCCTGGAGCTGCAGGATCACGGACTGCCTCAGCAAAACAGGTAAATCAGGCACTTTTGAGATTGTCCCAGGATGCAGGGATCCGCTGGTGGCCACCAACGATGTGCATTATACCTATGCGGAGGATGAAAAACCTCACGATATGCTGCTTTGTATCCAGACAGGGAAAAAGCTGTCTGATGAGAACCGGATGCGGTACGAAGGCGGACAGTACTACATCAAATCAGAAAAAGATATGCGGGAACTGTTTCCTTATGCGCTGGAGGCGATTGAAATACTCAGAAAATCGCAGATCGGTGTCAGGTGGAGATCCAGTTTGGACAGATGCATCTGCCGAAATATGCGGTGCCGGATCAGGAAGAGGCAGCCCCTACCTTCGAAGGCTGTGCGGGAAGGGCTGAAAAGGAGATATCCATCAGCCCGGGAAGAACAGTGGAACATGCTGGAAGAGAGACTTCTGTTCGAGCTGTCTACCATCGAGTCCATGGGATATGTGGATTATTTCCTGATCGTGTGGGATTTTATTAAATATGCAAGGGATCATCAGATCATGGGGGACCGGGACGAGGCTCGGCGGCGGGAAGTCTGGTGTCCTACTGTCTTGGGATCACCAGTATTGACCCGGTCAAGTATCAGCTGCTGTTTGAGCGGTTCCTGAACCCGGAGCGGGTGTCTATGCCGGATATTGATATTGACTTCTGCTTTGAAAGACGGCAGGAGGTCATTGACTATGTGGTGGAGAAATACGGAGTAGACCGGTAGTGCAGATCGCTACTTTCGGAACCATGGCGGCCAGGGGTGTGATCCGGGACGTGGGGCGGGTACAGGATCTTCCCTATGCGTTTGTGGACGGGATCGCCAAGATGATCCCCATGGAACTGAACATGACGCTGGAGAGGGCGCTGGTAGTCAATCCGGAATTGAAGCAAAGATACGATACGGAAGAGGAAGTCAGGAGCTGCTGGATATGGCAAGACGTCTGGAAGGACTGCCCGTCACACATCCATGCATGCAGCCGGCGTGGTGATCAGCCAGGAGCCTATTGAGGAATACGTGCCCTCTCCCTGGGATCGGACGGTTCTGTTACGACGCAGTTTACGATGACGACTTTGGAAGAACTGGGACTTTTGAAAATGGATTTTCTGGGGCTTCGTACCCTGACGGTCATCCAGACCGCCGTCAGACTGGCAGAAAAAAGCAGCGGACACCCGATTTCCCTGGATGAGATGGATTACAATGACAAGGATGTGCTGGCCTCTATCGGAACGGGAAGGACAGACGGGGTGTTCCAGCTGGAAAGTGCCGGAATGAAAAGCTTTATGAAGGAACTGCGTCCGAGAGCCTGGAGGACGTGATCGCAGGATCTCTCTTTACCGGCCGGGGCCGATGGACTTTATCCTCAATACATCAAAGGAAAAAATAATGCGGGAACCATTACCTATGACTGTCCACAGCTGAAGCGATCCTGGAAGGGACGTATGGATGTATCGTCTACCAGGAGCAGGTTATGCAGATCGTAGAGATCTGCGGGCTACAGCCTGGGGCGGAGCGATTTGCTGCGTCGTGCCATGTCAAGAAAAAAGGGGACGTGATGAAAGGAGAGACAGAACTTTGTCTTGGGAATGAGAAAAGGATCCGGGCTGTATCGCCAATGGTTTGTTGAACGCATATTTGGCAAAGTCGATCATTTCATCGTAGATCTTGTTTGCCACCTGCTCCGGGATCCCATTGGCGATACAGCCCGGAATTCCTTCCTTCTCATTCCCATAGACAAAGTTCTGTCTCTCCTTTTGCATCACGTCCCCTTTTTCTTGGACATGGCACGACGCAGCAAATCGCTCCGCCCAGGCTGTAGCCCGCCAGATCTCTTACGATCTGCATAACCTGCTCCTGGTAGACGATACATCCATACGTCCCTTCCAGGATCGGCTTCAGCTGTGGACAGTCATAGGTAATGGTTCCCGCATTATTTTTTCCTTTGATGTATTGAGGATAAAGTCCATCGGCCCCGGCCGGTAAAGAGAGATTCCTGCGATCACGTCCTCCAGGCTCTCGGGACGCAGTTCCTTCATAAAGCTTTTCATTCCGGCACTTTCCAGCTGGAACACCCGTCTGTCCTTCCCGTTCCGATAGAGGCCAGCACATCCTTGTCATTGTAATCCATCTCATCCAGGGAAATCGGGTGTCCGCTGCTTTTTTCTGCCAGTCTGACGGCGGTCTGGATGACCGTCAGGGTACGAAGCCCCAGAAAATCCATTTTCAAAAGTCCCAGTTCTTCCAAAGTCGTCATCGTAAACTGCGTCGTAACAGAACCGTCCGATCCCAGGGAGAGGGGCACGTATTCCTCAATAGGCTCCTGGCTGATCACCACGCCGGCTGCATGCATGGATGTGTGACGGGGCAGTCCTTCCAGACGTCTTGCCATATCCAGCAGCTCCCTGACTTCCTCTTCCGTATCGTATCTTTGCTTCAATTCCGGATTGACTACCAGCGCCCTCTCCAGCGTCATGTTCAGTTCCATGGGGATCATCTTGGCGATCCCGTCCACAAACGCATAGGGAAGATCCTGTACCCGCCCCACGTCCCGGATCACACCCCTGGCCGCCATGGTTCCGAAAGTAGCGATCTGCACTACCCGGTCTACTCCGTATTTCTCCACCACATAGTCAATGACCTCCTGCCGTCTTTCAAAGCAGAAGTCAATATCAATATCCGGCATAGACACCCGCTCCGGGTTCAGGAACCGCTCAAACAGCAGCTGATACTTGACCGGGTCAATACTGGTGATCCCAAGACAGTAGGACACCAGACTTCCGCCGCCGAGCCTCGTCCCGGTCCCACCATGATCTGATGATCCCTTGCATATTTAATAAAATCCCACACGATCAGGAAATAATCCACATATCCCATGGACTCGATGGTAGACAGCTCGAACAGAAGTCTCTCTTCCAGCATGTTCCACTGTTCTTCCCGGGCTGATGGATATCTCCTTTTCAGCCCTTCCCGGCACAGCCTTCGAAGGTAGGGGGCTGCCTCTTCCTGATCCGGCACCGCATATTTCGGCAGATGCATCTGTCCAAACTGGATCTCCACCTGACACCGATCTGCGATTTTCTGAGTATTTTCAATCGCCTCCAGCGCATAAGGAAACAGTTCCCGCATATCTTTTTCTGATTTGATGTAGTACTGTCCGCCTTCGTACCGCATCCGGTTCTCATCAGACAGCTTTTTCCCTGTCTGGATACAAAGCAGCATATCGTGAGGTTTTTCATCCTCCGCATAGGTATAATGCACATCGTTGGTGGCCACCAGCGGGATCCCTGCATCCTGGGACAATCTCAAAAGTGCCTGATTTACCTGTTTTTGCTGAGGCAGTCCGTGATCCTGCAGCTCCAGGAAGAAATTGTCCTCCCCAAAATGTCCGGTAACGGAGGGCGGCCTTTTTTGCCTCTTCATACATCCCCGCAAAAGGTTTTTCTGCACCTCCCGCCAGACACGCGCTCAGGGAAATGATCCCTTTATGGAATCGCTGCAGCACCTCCAGATCTACTCTGGGCTTGTAGTAATACCCTTCCGTAAATCCCCTGGAAACGATCTTCATCAGGTTATGATAGCCCTCCTGTGTCTCTGCCAGAAGCACCAGATGGTGATACCGGTCTTCTCCTCCGCCAATCTCCTTGTCAAATCTGGATCCGGGCGCCACGTAGACTTCACAGCCCAGGACCGGGTGAATTCCTTCCTTTTTGGCCGCCTTATAGAAATCAATGACTCCGAACATGACTCCGTGGTCGGTAATGGCCACGCTGTTCATGCCCAGTTCTTTCACTCTTGCAATACATTCTTTGATTTTATTGGAACCGTCCAGCAGGCTGTACTCTGTATGGACGTGAAGGTGTGCAAATCCCATAGCTTTCCTCTTTTCTGTCTGATGATTCTATCTGCTAGAAATCCTTCATTTGGTGTTAATCCCTCTGTTTTTGCGCGCAGCCATCCGACTCCGAAGGTTCCCAGAGACCACGCAGCTTTTTTCTATTATACACCATCTCCTCTCCTTTGGAACACCCCGGAAGCATACTTCCCCTAAAATCCCGTCATACATTCAAAAAAGTGTGAAGCCTCTGCCTTTTCTGGCGGAAGTCCCACACTCTCCTGGAAATCTTTTTTATCTGTATATGATCTGTACACCGTTTTTCGTGTCTGAGCCTTTGGGCGCGGGCAGCTTCCCCTACTCGCCTCTAATCCGCTTCCCTAGCCGTTGATCATGAAGCTGACCAGCTTATCAATATCTTCCGGCTCGTGAGCCACGATCTCCAGCTCCGGGATCTCTCCGTTAGAAAAAATATTTGCCATGGATACAAACTGTGACAGCTTGGATTTCAGGTTCAGACGGTCGCCTTCGCCGGTTACCAGCTCTACCTTTCCTTTACAGCTGTCTACCACTTTAAAAAATCCTTCAATATCTGTAATGTTCTGTACTTTCATGCTCTGTTTTCTCCTTTTCTTTCTCTTAAAATATCTTCTGTCCTGCCCGGCAGCCTCCGTGCCTGCTGCCTCCAAAACCTTTTCTGCAGCCGGGGCCTTCCTCTCGGAAGCCGGGTTGCATCCTCTGGCTTTCATTATACTCTATGTTGCCGGTTTTTGCTACTGTTTTCCCAATTCCCGACAGCCTTGCTTTGGAATCCGGGAAAGTACGATTATGATTCCTTTTCCAGTACGATAGAGTGCTCCAGGATCTTCACCTGTTTTTCTTTCATCAGGCGGCCCACCGCACGCTTAAACCCGTTTTTGCTCAGCCCTGTTTCCCGTCGGATCCGATCGGGATCTGCCTTATCGGTAAACGGAAGGCTTCCTCCTCTTTCTTTCAGCTTTTCCAGCAAAAGCTTTGCATCGTCCTCCATCTGCAAAAATGCTTT
>NZ_VULY01000017.1 GCF_009696485.1 Suipraeoptans intestinalis | reverse complement strand
AAGAGGATGGAAAGCTGGATCTGAGCATCCGGAAAAAAGCATTTTTGCAGATGGAGGACGATGCAAAGCTTTTGCTGGAAAAGCTGAAAGAAAGAGGAGGAAGCCTTCCGTTTACCGATAAGGCAGATCCCGATCGGATCCGACGGGAAACAGGGCTGAGCAAAAACGGGTTTAAGCGTGCGGTGGGCGCCTGATGAAAGAAAAACAGGTGAAGATCCTGGAGCACTCTATCGTACTGGAAAAGGAATCATAATCGTACTTTCCCGGATTCCAAAGCAAGGCTGTCGGGAATTGGGAAAACAGTAGCAAAAACCGGCAACATAGAGTATAATGAAAGCCAGAGGATGCAACCCGGCTTCCGAGAGGAAGGCCCCGGCTGCAGAAAAGGTTTTGGAGGCAGCAGGCACGGAGGCTGCCGGGCAGGACAGAAGATATTTTAAGAGAAAGAAAAGGAGAAAACAGAGCATGAAAGTACAGAACATTACAGATATTGAAGGATTTTTTAAAGTGGTAGACAGCTGTAAAGGAAAGGTAGAGCTGGTAACCGGCGAAGGCGACCGTCTGAACCTGAAATCCAAGCTGTCACAGTTTGTATCCATGGCAAATATTTTTCTAACGGAGAGATCCCGGAGCTGGAGATCGTGGCTCACGAGCCGGAAGATATTGATAAGCTGGTCAGCTTCAATGATCAACGGCTAGGGAAGCGGATTAGAGGCGAGTAGGGAAGCTGCCCGCGCCCAAAGGCTCAGACACGAAAAACGGTGTACAGATCATATACAGATAAAAAGATTTCCAGGAGAGTGTGGGACTTCCGCCAGAAAAGGCAGAGGCTTCACACTTTTTTGAATGTATGACGGGATTTTAGGGGAAGTATGCTTCCGGGGTGTTCCAAAGGAGAGGAGATGGTGTATAATAGAAAAAAAGCTGCGTGGTCTCTGGGAACCTTCGGAGTCGGATGGCTGCGCGCAAAAAACAGAGGATTAACACCAAATGAAGGATTTCTAGCAGATAGAATCATCAGACAGAAAAGAGGAAAGCTATGGGATTTGCACACCTTCACGTCCATACAGAGTACAGCCTGCTGGACGGTTCCAATAAAATCAAAGAATGTATTGCAAGAGTGAAAGAACTGGGCATGAACAGCGTGGCCATTACCGACCACGGAGTCATGTTCGGAGTCATTGATTTCTATAAGGCGGCCAAAAGGAAGGAATTCACCCGGTCCTGGGCTGTGAAGTCTACGTGGCGCCCGGATCCAGATTTGACAAGGAGATTGGCGGAGGAGAAGACCGGTATCACCATCTGGTGCTTCTGGCAGAGACACAGGAGGGCTATCATAACCTGATGAAGATCGTTTCCAGGGGATTTACGGAAGGGTATTACTACAAGCCCAGAGTAGATCTGGAGGTGCTGCAGCGATTCCATAAAGGGATCATTTCCCTGAGCGCGTGTCTGGCGGAGAGGTGCAGAAAAACCTTTTGCGGGGGATGTATGAAGAGGCAAAAAAGGCCGCCCTCCGTTACCGGGACATTTTTGGGGAGGACAATTTCTTCCTGGAGCTGCAGGATCACGGACTGCCTCAGCAAAAACAGGTAAATCAGGCACTTTTGAGATTGTCCCAGGATGCAGGGATCCCGCTGGTGGCCACCAACGATGTGCATTATACCTATGCGGAGGATGAAAAACCTCACGATATGCTGCTTTGTATCCAGACAGGGAAAAAGCTGTCTGATGAGAACCGGATGCGGTACGAAGGCGGACAGTACTACATCAAATCAGAAAAAGATATGCGGGAACTGTTTCCTTATGCGCTGGAGGCGATTGAAAATACTCAGAAAATCGCAGATCGGTGTCAGGTGGAGATCCAGTTTGGACAGATGCATCTGCCGAAATATGCGGTGCCGGATCAGGAAGAGGCAGCCCCCTACCTTCGAAGGCTGTGCCGGGAAGGGCTGAAAAGGAGATATCCATCAGCCCGGGAAGAACAGTGGAACATGCTGGAAGAGAGACTTCTGTTCGAGCTGTCTACCATCGAGTCCATGGGATATGTGGATTATTTCCTGATCGTGTGGGATTTTATTAAATATGCAAGGGATCATCAGATCATGGTGGGACCGGGACGAGGCTCGGCGGCGGGAAGTCTGGTGTCCTACTGTCTTGGGATCACCAGTATTGACCCGGTCAAGTATCAGCTGCTGTTTGAGCGGTTCCTGAACCCGGAGCGGGTGTCTATGCCGGATATTGATATTGACTTCTGCTTTGAAAGACGGCAGGAGGTCATTGACTATGTGGTGGAGAAATACGGAGTAGACCGGGTAGTGCAGATCGCTACTTTCGGAACCATGGCGGCCAGGGGTGTGATCCGGGACGTGGGGCGGGTACAGGATCTTCCCTATGCGTTTGTGGACGGGATCGCCAAGATGATCCCCATGGAACTGAACATGACGCTGGAGAGGGCGCTGGTAGTCAATCCGGAATTGAAGCAAAGATACGATACGGAAGAGGAAGTCAGGGAGCTGCTGGATATGGCAAGACGTCTGGAAGGACTGCCCCGTCACACATCCATGCATGCAGCCGGCGTGGTGATCAGCCAGGAGCCTATTGAGGAATACGTGCCCCTCTCCCTGGGATCGGACGGTTCTGTTACGACGCAGTTTACGATGACGACTTTGGAAGAACTGGGACTTTTGAAAATGGATTTTCTGGGGCTTCGTACCCTGACGGTCATCCAGACCGCCGTCAGACTGGCAGAAAAAGCAGCGGACACCCGATTTCCCTGGATGAGATGGATTACAATGACAAGGATGTGCTGGCCTCTATCGGAACGGGAAGGACAGACGGGGTGTTCCAGCTGGAAAGTGCCGGAATGAAAAGCTTTATGAAGGAACTGCGTCCGAGAGCCTGGAGGACGTGATCGCAGGAATCTCTCTTTACCGGCCGGGGCCGATGGACTTTATCCCTCAATACATCAAAGGAAAAAATAATGCGGGAACCATTACCTATGACTGTCCACAGCTGAAGCCGATCCTGGAAGGGACGTATGGATGTATCGTCTACCAGGAGCAGGTTATGCAGATCGTAAGAGATCTGGCGGGCTACAGCCTGGGGCGGGAGCGATTTTGCTGCGTCCGTGCCATGTCCAAGAAAAAAGGGGACGTGATGCAAAAGGAGAGACAGAACTTTGTCTATGGGAATGAGAAGGAAGGAATTCCGGGCTGTATCGCCAATGGGATCCCGGAGCAGGTGGCAAACAAGATCTACGATGAAATGATCGACTTTGCCAAATATGCGTTCAACAAATCCCATGCGGCAGCCTATGCCGTAGTGTCCTATCAGACGGCGTGGCTGAAATATTATTATCCGGTGGAATTTATGGCGGCTCTTATGACGTCGGTGATCGACAACCCCAAGAAGGTATCGGAATATGTCTAACTGCCGCAGATGTTTGATTTTGCCGGCGGCTCAGAGCCGAGAGACTTTCGTGGGGGAAAGTGTATGTACGGCGATCAGAGTGTGGGGAGGCGGTGATGAGGCCATCATCGGGAGGCGGGAGGAAGGTTGACGCCGAAAAATTTTCACAGCCCCACACTTCTTTGTCCGAGCTCCCACCGACGTGATGATCCATCATCGTCGGCCCCGGAAGCCCCCTAAGATTCCGTGATCCGGGACGGTAATATTATTATGTTCCAGGCTCACGGCCCGGTCCTGAGGTTAGGACAGCCTACCGGCACTAGGCCCTCTGCGGCCGGCATGAGGATTTTGGCTTGAAACCAGCATACTTTGGCAAGCGTTCCCATCATTTCATCGTAGATCTTGTTTGCCCACCTGCCTCCGGGATCCCATTGGCGATACAGCCCGGAATTCCTTCCTTCTCATTCCCATAGACCAAAGTTCTGGTCCTCTCCCTTTTTGCCATCACGCTCCCCTTTTTTCCTTGGACATGGCACGACGCAGGCAAAATCGGCTCCGCGCCCCAGGGCTTGTAGCCCCGCCAGATCTCTTACCGATCTGCATAACCTGCTCCTGGTAGACGATACATCCATACGTCCCTTCCAGGATCGGCTTCAGCTGTGGACAGTCATAGGTAATGGTTCCCGCATTATTTTTTCCTTTGATGTATTGAGGATAAAGTCCATCGGCCCCGGCCGGTAAAGAGAGATTCCTGCGATCACGTCCTCCAGGCTCTCGGGACGCAGTTCCTTCATAAAGCTTTTCATTCCGGCCACTTTCCAGCTGGAACACCCGTCTGTCCTTCCCGTTCCGATAGAGGCCAGCACATCCTTGTCATTGTAATCCATCTCATCCAGGGAAATCGGGTTGTCCGCTGCTTTTTTCTGCCAGTCTGACGGCGGTCTGGATGACCGTCCAGGGTACGAAGCCCAGAAAATCCATTTTCAAAAGTCCCAGTTTCTTCCAAAGTCGTCATCGTAAACTGCGTCGTAACAGAACCGTCCGATCCAGGGAGAGGGGCACGTATTCCTCAATAGGCTCCTGGCTGATCACCACGCCGGCTGCATGCATGGATGTGTGACGGGGCAGTCCTTCCAGACGTCTTGCCATATCCAGCAGCTCCCTGACTTCCTCTTCCGTATCGTATCTTTGCTTCAATTCCGGATTGGACTACCAGCGCCCTCTCCAGCGTCATGTTCAGTTCCATGGGGATCATCTTGGCGATCCCGTCACAAACGCATAGGGAAGATCCTGTACCCGCCCACGTCCCGGATCACACCCCTGGGCCGCCATGGTTCCGAAAGTAGCGATCTGCACTACCCCGGTCTACTCCGTATTTCTCCACCACATAGTCAATGACCTCCTGCCGTCTTTCAAAGCAGAAGTCAATATCAATATCCGGCATAGACACCCGCTCCGGGTTCAGGAACCGCTCAAACAGCAGCTGATACTTGACCGGGTCAAT
Source organism: Suipraeoptans intestinalis (assembly GCF_009696485.1). GTDB lineage: Bacteria > Bacillota > Clostridia > Lachnospirales > Lachnospiraceae > Suipraeoptans > Suipraeoptans intestinalis. The sequence goes on along the minus strand of NZ_VULY01000017.1, from coordinate 2,184 downwards.
ACTGGTGATCCCAGACAGTAGGACACCAGACTTCCCGCCGCCGAGCCTCGTCCCGGGTCCCACCATGATCTGATGATCCCTTGCATATTTAATAAAATCCCACACGATCAGGAAATAATCCACATATCCCATGGACTCGATGGTAGACAGCTCGAACAGAAGTCTCTCTTCCAGCATGTTCCACTGTTCTTCCCGGGCTGATGGATATCTCCTTTCAGCCCTTCCCGGCACAGCCTTCGAAGGTAGGGGGCTGCCTCTTCCTGATCCGGCCACGCATATTTCGGCAGATGCATCTGTCCAAACTGGATCTCCACCTGACACCGATCTGCGATTTTCTGAGTATTTCAATCGCCTCCAGCGCATAAGGAAACAGTTCCCGCATATCTTTTTCTGATTTGATGGTAGTACTGTCCGCCTTCGTACCGCATCCGGTTCTCATCAGACAGCTTTTTCCCTGTCTGGATACAAAGCAGCATATCGTGAGGTTTTTCATCCTCCGCATAGGTATAATGCACATCGTTGGTGGCCACCAGCGGGATCCCTGCATCCTGGGACAATCTCAAAAAGTGCCTGATTTACCTGTTTTTGCTGAGGCAGTCCGTGATCCTGCAGCTCCAGGGAAGAAATTGTCCTCCCCAAAAAATGTCCCCGGTAACGGAGGGCGGCCTTTTTTGCCTCTTCATACATCCCCCGCAAAAGGTTTTTCTGCACCTCTCCGCCAGACACGCGCTCAGGGAAATGATCCCTTTATGGAATCGCTGCAGCACCTCCAGATCTACTCTGGGCTTGTAGTAATACCCTTCCGTAAATCCCCTGGAAACGATCTTCATCAGGTTTATGATAGCCCTCCTGTGTCTCTGCCAGAAGCACCAGATGGTGATACCGGTCTTCTCCTCCGCCAATCTCCTTGTCAAATCTGGATCCGGGCGCCACGTAGACTTCACAGCCCAGGACCGGGTGAATTCCTTCCTTTTTGGCCGCCTTATAGAAATCATATGACTCCGAACATGACTCCGTGGTCCGTAATGGCCACGCTGTTCATGCCAGTTCTTTTCACTCTTGCAATACATTCTTTGATTTTATTGGAACCGTCCAGCAGGCTGTACTCTGTATGGACGTGAAGGTGTGCAAATCCCATAGCTTTCCTCTTTTCTGTCTGATGATTCTATCTGCTAGAAATCCTTCATTTGGTGTTAATCCCTCTGTTTTTTGCGCGCAGCCATCCGACTCCGAAGGTTCCCAGAGACACGCAGCTTTTTTTCTATTTATACACCATCTCCTCTCCTTTGGAACACCCCCGGAAGCATACTTCCCCTAAAATCCCGTCTACATTCAAAAAAGTGTGAAGCCTCTGCCTTTTCTGGCGGAAGTCCCACACTCTCCTGGAAATCTTTTTTATCTGTATATGATCTGTACACCGTTTTTCGTGTCTGAGCCTTTGGGCGCGGGCCAGCTTCCCCTACTCGCCTCTAATCCGCTTCCCTAGCCGTTTGATCATGAAGCTGACAGCTTATCAATATCTTCCGGCTCGTGAGCCACGATCTCCAGCTCCGGATCTCTCCGTTAGAAAAAATATTTGCCATGGATACAAACTGTGACAGCTTGGATTTCAGGTTCAGACGGTCGCCTTCGCCGGTTACCAGCTCTACCTTTCCTTTACAGCTGTCTACCACTTTAAAAAATCCTTCAATATCTGTAATGTTCTGTACTTTCATGCTCTGTTTTCTCCTTTTCTTTCTCTTAAAATATCTTCTGTCCTGCCCGGCAGCCTCCGTGCCTGCTGCCTCCAAAACCTTTTCTGCAGCCGGGGCCTTCCTCTCGGAAGCCGGGTTGCATCCTCTGGCTTTCATTATACTCTATGTTGCCGGTTTTTGCTACTGTTTTCCCCAATTCCCGACAGCCTTGCTTTGGAATCCGGGAAAGTACGATTATGATTCCTTTTCCAGTACGATAGAGTGCTCCAGGATCTTCACCTGTTTTTCTTTCATCAGGCGGCCCACCGCACGCTTAAACCCGTTTTTGCTCAGCCCTGTTTCCCGTCGGATCCGATCGGGATCTGCCTTATCGGTAAACGGAAGGCTTCCTCCTCTTTCTTTCAGCTTTTCCAGCAAAAGCTTTGCATCGTCCTCCATCTGCAAAAATGCTTTTTTCCGGATGCTCAGATCCAGCTTTCCATCCTCCTTT
>NZ_VULY01000038.1 GCF_009696485.1 Suipraeoptans intestinalis | reverse complement strand
GGGACTCTCCCGTTGTCTTAGACGTAATAGAAAAAGCAACTCCTGCCATCCGCTTCAGACTTCCATCTTCCACCTTGATCCCTTCCAGATCTCCTCGGATCGGCTGATTCTGAATCGTCCCTTCCTTATCCGTCAGATCTACTATCACACCCTCTTTCCGGATCTTAAAAGATCGTTCCAAAACACCCTTCTTGAGATACCCTTTCGGTGCTTCCTTCTCCCGGATTACATAATCTCCATACGGTAGCTGATCAGAAGCGGTAGCTGCAAACCCATTTTGATCCGTCTGGATTGTATATACCACTTCTCCGGCTGATATACTATATCATTCACCTTCACAGTCTGATCGCTCTGATTCACGATCTCAAATACCGCTCCTTCCAGCGTGGCAGCTCCCTGTGGTTTCCCCTTCTGTGTTTCCTGATCCCACTTGGCAATCTGAACACCGCCACGGATCACCTCTTCCTGAATCACGGGACGATCATAGGTTTCTACCGACTCCACATTTCCATCTTCTCTTACCTGACGTACATACACGGGTGGAATCATTCAACAGATACCCTTTCGGTGGCTCAATCTCCTGAATCGTAACTGTTCCAAGAGGTAAAGTAACTCTTCCGGCACTATCCAAATAAAATTCATCTCCAGAAATCACATACTTCTTTCCATTTGTGCAAATCCGTTTTCATTCGTTGATAACACCCACTGCCGCTCTGCTGGATTCCCTGCTCTGCTGGATCCGTGTCATATAACCCTTTATAGTACTTAATTTGAAACTTTGCCCCAGCAAGAGAAGCACTTCCCTGCGGCAGATTTTGTGTCGTTTCCAAATCAATTTTTCCAACCCACACGATAGCCGGGTCATTTTGTGGAACATCCTTTACCACATCTCCATTCACCCAGGTCACCGCCTTTGAGGAAATAGACACAACATAGCTCTTTTGATCTAAGGCATATCCCTTCGGAGCCTGTATTTCCTTTACCAGATAATTCCCCACTTTAAGTGACAGCGGTGTAGTCTCGCCTTCCCGATCTGTTATAAACTCTCCTACCTCCGTCACTCCATCCATCAAGTAGACCTTATACACCGCTCCTTCCAAAGAATAGCAATTATTTCCCTCTGTCATACCAGGATCTGCGGACACCTTTTTTAACCGCAGCTCCCCTCTAGGTGACTCCTGTACCCATACGATATCCTGTAGATTATTGAGAGCCACATAACATTCATAATCACTTAAAGCAGCACTGGTGCCATCTTCAAACAAAACTTGATTCGCAGCAATCTGATTCCGGATATATTTACCAATTGAACCATTCAAAAAATTTGAAATATTCTGTACATCCCCAGAAGACAATCCTGTGGTCTGTCCAACATATATGTATCCTATAATTGCATGAAGAGATGCATAATATGACGTATGCCCCAGGTTAAATGTGCTAGGGTCTTTTATGTACTTTATCAAACACCATTTGATTAAATCATTGTTCAAAATAGACGCACTAAAATTTCCGCTAGGCGTTCCTGAATTTGGTTCCGCACAAAATCCTACAAAACTTCCTTCCGGAGTAGTCACCGTAAATCGATTGGTAAACCAGGAGCCATACGCTTCAGATCCTCCCGGTGTCACTCTCACCGTATCTCCTGCACTCCTAAGCCGACTTTTTTCTTCAAAACATCTTTTCGCCCATTTCCCACATACGATTCCAAACCTTTTGGAATCTCCACTCCTCCGATAGAAACCGTATCCGTTTCACTGGCAAATACGTTCCCTGCAAAAGATGATGTAAAAAGCACCACCGACAACATCAGTGCTGCTAACCGTTTCCATTGTTTCACTTTTCTTCCTCCATTCACTTATCTAGGATCTACTTTTTTATCTTTTTAACTTAACAGCTCATACAATCGTTTTTCTAACACACCATTCATTGCTTCCCGTAAAATCATAAGCGCATACAATAATGACTTCGCTTCCTCTCTTTTTTCCCCTTCTCCGGCTTCACTAAACCTTCGCAACTGCCCTTCATACACCAGCAACTTCTGAAACAACTGTACACTTTTCCATAACTCAATCTCTTCTTCAGAACCAAGTAATTCCAATACATCCACTTCAAAAATCCTTTGCAATCGCTCCACCATAGAAAAATGAGGATATACACGTCCTTTTTCTAAGCTACAAAGCGTAGAAGGTGATCTCTCCAAAAGCAGAGCCAGATCCTTTTGTTCCATTCCCTTTTTTTCTCTCAATCTTACAACATTTCTACCTAAATACTCCAATAATTCCATGATGTCCAACTACCTTTCTCTGCTTTTCTCCATCAAAAAAGGAACAGCTCTTTCTGTTCCTTTTTGACATATTCATGAATTATTTATAATACCCTTCTTTTACTAATTTGTTCTCTACCCAGGCAGCTTTATCTACCACCCAAACCTGCTCCGTCACAGCAGGAACCGTGTACGTTTCCCATAACGGTTGTGTAGAATATGACGTTACATTGGAACCTCTTCCTTTAGACTGCGCATACTCACCCCACTGTAATACAGCGTCTTCCCCGTAAAAAGTTGCCCCGTCACTAGACAATACATAAGTTCCTACCTGTCTTTGTGTTTCATATGCCGGAACGATCACCTTCGTCTCATAATGTCCCTCTTCCGGATGAGTAATGGTTTCATATACCGGAGGTACCCATTCCCTTTTCTTTTCCTCTTTGGAAGTAGTCGCTGCTGAAGCCACCTTCTTTTCTTCCTGCTTCTTTGCTGTTTCCGCTTTAGAAGATCGACTATCCTCTTTTGCTTCTGAAGAATCATCCTTTTGGGCTTTCTTTTTAGAATCCGTTTCTTTTTCGGCTTCCGATCCTGTTTTCTGCTCTGTGTCCTTGTTCTCCTTCTTTTCGTTTATCTCTTTTGGCTCATCTGTCTTTTTCACGCTGTTCTTTTTTTGATCAGACGCCTTCTTTTCCGTCTGTTTCTTATCCAACGCCATCTTCTTTTCTTCCGAAAATCCTTCTGTCTCAAAACCAGAAGCCGCATACACTCCATAACCGCCACATAAAAGCACAAGAAAAAAGGCTCCTATGACAGCTCCTTTTCGTTTCTTAGAATACCCCTTCCAAGTCTCCAAAACCTTAGATAATTGACCTTTCACTTTAAGATCACCTTTCCTTTCCCACTCATGGTTCACTCGTCCTCTTTCCTCGCCATTATCCTACCAAATCCAGCGATAATTCGCAAGTTTCTTTCAGGATTTTCCCCGGCAACCCGTTCCATCCCACAAAGCACATTTATTCTTTACACACCGCAAAAAAAACTGCGTCATTACTCCGTTTCCCCGTGAAATAGTTTTCACCTTGTACGGACATAAAAGTTCATCTTTTCGCCATTCTTTTTTCTTTCGTTCGTTGTAAACATAACCCATGCTTTCTTTCCACTTCAAAAATATCTCATACACAAGATCAGGAACATCCCTTTCTCCTTTTTCATATCTTCGATAGCTTCTTTCTCCAATATGCAAAATCTCTGCCATCTGACTTTGTGTAAGTCCCTTTTCTTTCCTACACGCCAACAATTCAGCTGCTTTTTTCTCCATTATTTCCTCCACAATTGGTTTTTCTCTACTCTTCCAAAAAAGATTCTATATATCTATAGTTCTCTTCATTCAGACTTAATCCATCACCTACATCTACCCGGATTTTCTCCATCACCTCTTCATTTTCCAGACGTTCAAAATAGAATTTAAAGTATCCAACATACTCCGTTATATCATGGTCATAGGAATCAAAATATGCTTCCTGATCCCTCTTAATACCACTAATCAAGTAGTCCAGGTATCTAATACGTTCCAATATATCCTTTGTAACATTCTTCCCTCTAAAAGACGGGATTTCAATCCCAACCTTTTCAAGGTGTCCTGTTTCATTGAACTCTATCTTCCATTGACTTTTTGCCATTTCTTCTTTCCTTCATTAAAGCCTTTTCTCTTTTACATCAAAAAATCCTTTAGCCATTGCTCTTCAAAAGATTTATCCTCCACTCCGATTTTAACGGTTTCCGCAAACTCATAGCCACAATCCTCTGAACAATCAGTCCAATCTTCATCATCCTCACATTTACAGCGATACAATGCATATTCCTCTATGCAAATATGATCCAAATTGCTTAAATTATACATACATTTATGCTTCGCCAATTCTTCCCTTGCAGCTGCTTCTTCACTGGCATTCCATCTCATCAGCTCTTCAGGATCTGACAGATCCCCTAAGATCGTATTGTACTGCTCAAGCTTTTTAAATTCAGATAACGTTACATATCGTTTTCCTCTAAGTAAAAAAATCGTGTTATACAACATAATTATTTTCTCCTTAAAGATCTGTTGTAAAAAAAGAGGAGCGCTTTGCCCCTCTTGTTATAGCTTCTGTCATTTTTTTGTAGTGGTTCTCTATGGTAGTTCCTGCAATCCTTTCGGTAATACGTTACGCATAAATGGTCTATTGCTTACCATCTATATATCACCCATAGCACTATCATTCTGTTATCAAAGAACGATAGATTTCACTCTTCTCAAAAAAAATGAAATCGTAAAAACTATTTAAGTCCTTACGATTTCATTCTAAAACCAACATATAGAATTCCATTGTCAAAGTCAAACTTTTTGGGTTGTATTTTCTCCGGTATCCGTTATAATAAAATAGCTGTTTTACCGTGAAATCTCACAGCAGAAACGAGGGATATCCATGCTTTTGGCATGTCATCAGATTACAAAATCCTTCGGGGAACAACGTATTCTCTCCGAAGGTTCTTTCCACATAGAAGACCATGAAAAGGCCGCCCTTGTAGGACCCAACGGCGCCGGAAAGTCTACTCTTTTAAAAATCCTGACCGGAGAGATCTCTGCCGATTCCGGAAGCGTTATCCTTGCGAAGGGAAAAACCTTAGGCTACCTGTCCCAGCATCAGGCCATGGAAAGCCGGGCTACCATCTATCAGGAAGTGCGCCTGGCCAAAGCTCATATTTTTCAACTGGAAGAAACGATCCGGACGGTGGAGCAGGAATTAAAGCACCTTTCCGGCAGCGCTTTGCAGGATCGTCTGGAGCATTACCACCGTCTGGTAGAGTCCTTTGAACGCCAGAACGGCTACGCCTGTGAAAGCGAGATCACCGGGGTCTTGAAGGGACTGGGCTTTTCAGAAGAGGAATTTGAAAAACCGGTAGCCTCCCTGTCCGGGGGGCAGAAAACCCGCGTAGCCCTTGGCAAGCTGCTTTTGTCCAAACCGGATCTTCTTCTTCTGGATGAGCCCACCAACCATCTGGATCTGGATTCCGTGGTATGGCTGGAATCCTACCTAAGCGGCTGTCCGGGTGCCGTCCTGATCGTCTCCCATGACCGGTATTTTCTGAATCGGACCGTCTCTAAGATCATTGATCTGGATCACGGCTCCCTTTCTGTCTATTCCGGCAACTATGACCTGTACGCCGCCAAAAAAAGGGACCGGATCGAAGCCCGGAAAAAAGAGTATCTAAAGCAGCAGCAGGAAATCAAACACCAGGAAGCCGTGATTGAAAAACTGCGTTCCTTTAACCGGGAAAAATCCATCAAACGTGCGGAAAGCCGGGAAAAACTGCTGGACAGGATCACGCCTCTTGAAAAACCCGCAGACCCTTCTGCTTCCATGCATCTGAAGCTGGAGCCTTCCATCCTCAGTGGGAACGACGTACTGACAGTTTCCGGACTGACCAAGGCCTATCCCTCTCAGCCTCTGTTTGCCGATGTGGATTTTCAGATAAAGAGAGGGGAACATGTCGCCGTCATAGGCGGAAACGGAACAGGAAAAACCACTCTTCTGAAGATTTTAAACCGGGTCGTAGAAGCAGACCGGGGAGAATTCTTTCTGGGATCCCAGGTAAAGATCGGCTACTATGACCAGGAGCATCATGTACTTCACATGGACAAGACTGTATTTGAAGAGATATCCGACGCCTATCCTTCCCTTACCGGGACAAAGATCCGCAACGTGCTGGCTGCCTTTCTGTTTACCGGCGACGATGTGTTCAAACAGATCTCCGCGCTCAGCGGCGGGGAAAGAGGACGGGTATCCCTGGCCAAGCTGATGCTCTCCGAGGCAAACTTCCTCATTCTGGACGAGCCTACCAACCACCTGGACATCACCTCCAAGGAGATTCTGGAGCAGGCCCTCAACGATTATACCGGCACCCTCCTGTTTGTTTCCCATGACCGGTATTTTATCAATCAGACGGCTTCCCGCATTCTGGAGCTTTCTGAGGGCAGTTTCCATAATTATCTGGGAAATTACGATTACTATCTGGAGAAAAAGGCGCAGCAGAGCTCTGCTTTGGAGCAGATCTCTTCTTCCGTTTCTTCCTCCCCCGCCTCTTCTTCCGGATCCCGTCTGTCCTGGCAGGAACAAAAAGAGCTACAGGCCAGGGAACGAAAGCGTCAGAACGATCTGCAAAAGACAGAGACGGCTATCATGGAGCTGGAGGCTCGCTGCGAGGAGATCGACCACCTTATGACGCTGGAAGAGAATTTTACCAACTCTGTTTTGTGTCAGGAATTGGCAACGGAACATGCCTCTTTGCAGGAGCAGCTGGAAGCCCTTTACGTCCGATGGGAGGAACTGGAAGAAGCTTCCCTCTGATTTTTAAAACCCCCTTTTTACAGCCTGACTGGAAGCTTCCGTCAGATCCAAGCTGTAAAAAGGGGGTTTTATTTTCTGTATTTCGTTTTATTTTGACCGGCTGATGTCCCTTTGGTCATCCGAAGGAGCGCCTACAAAAGCCCCTCCAGTGTCCGTTTTACTTCCCGGATAAACCCTTCACTGTCCAGCACCGTCACATCCTCCAAAGACGTAATCAGTGCCAGGTCCTTTGTCATTTTTCCCTTTTCAATGGTGGATAAGGTGGCTTCCTCCAGCTTTTTTGCAAACTCCATCAGTCTTTTGTTTCCATCCAGTTCTCCTCTTTTTCGCAAAGCGCCTGTCCACGCAAAGATCGTCGCCACCGAATTCGTAGATGTCTGTTCGCCTGCCAGATGTTTGTAGTAGTGGCGCTGTACGGTTCCATGGGCTGCCTCATATTCGTAGCAGCCGTCGGGAGACACCAAAACGGAGGTCATCATTGCCAGGGATCCAAATGCGGAAGAGATCATATCGCTCATCACATCGCCGTCATAATTTTTGCAGGCCCAGATATATCCGCCTTCTGACTTCATCACTCTTGCCACCGCATCATCGATCAGCGTATAAAAATAGGTGATCTTCTCTTTCTCAAACCGTTCCTTGTATTCCGCATCGAATATTTCCTGAAAAATATCTTTAAATGTGTGATCGTACTTTTTAGAAATGGTATCCTTGGTGGAAAACCAGAGGTCCTGTCTAGTGTCCAGGGCGTAGGTAAAGCAGCTTCTTGCAAAGCTTTCAATGGACTTGCGGCAGTTGTGCATTCCCTGCAGGATACCTTCTCCTGCAAATTCATGGATCACTTCCCGCATCTGGCTTCCGTCCTTTGCCGTGTAGACCAGCTCTGCTTTTCCTGCTGCCGGAATCTTCATTTCCACACCTTTATAGACGTCCCCATAAGCATGACGGGCAATGGTAATGGGCTGTTTCCAGTTTTTCACGCAGGGTTCAATCCCTTTTACCACAATGGGCGCCCGGAAGACCGTACCGTCCAACATCGCACGGATCGTTCCATTGGGGCTTCTCCACATCTCCTTCAGTCCGTACTCTTCTACTCTGGCTGCATTCGGTGTGATGGTGGCGCATTTTACTGCCACCCGGTGCTTTTTCGTGGCCAGGGCAGATGCCTCTGTAACCTTGTCGTCTGTCTCATCTCTATGTGCCAGTCCCAGATCGTAATATTCCGTATTCAATTCCAAAAAGGGATGAAGCAGATGTTCCTTGATCATCTCCCACAGAATCCTTGTCATCTCATCTCCGTCCATCTCTACGATCGGCTGGTTCATTTTTATCTTTTCCATTTGCTTTCTCCTTCTGTCTGTATCCGGTTTGCATTGCCACTAGCGGCCGGACTGATCCGGCGTCTCTTCTTCCTTCTCCCATTTCATATCCAGATGCTCCATGGCATGAAGAACGTGTGCATTGGCCAGTTTTTCCGCCCGGTCTGCCTCTTTTTGCTTAACTGCCTCCAGGATTTCTTTGTGTTCTTGGATGGATTTTTCTGCCCGGTCCGTCTCCTTCACAGATCTGGTCCTTGCCATCTGTACATACCGATGAAAATCCGTCAGAACGTGCCGCATGATCCTGCTGTCGGAAGCTTCGTACAGGATCTGATGGAATCTGCCGTCCAGGTGGGAAACCTGGGAGGCCTGGCTTCCTTCTTTCTTTTTCAGATGAAATTCCGAAAGCATCACGATTTCTTCCAGCTCCTCTATCTGTTTCTCCGTAATATGAAAGGTTGCCCATCTGGTGCACATCCCTTCCAAAAGAGATCTGATCTGGTAAATGTCCGCCACGTCTTTTGGGGAGATCCCTATCACAAAGGCTCCTTTGTTGGGAACGATCTCCACCAGTCCCTCCAGTTCCAATTGCCTTAATGCCTCTCTTACCGGCGTCCTGCTGACTCCCAGTTCTTCTCCGATGGTAATCTCCCGCAGTTCGTCCTTTTCCTGGTACTGTCCCGTCAGGATCCTCTCCCGCAGTTGCTGAAACACCTTCCCTCTCAAAGAATGGTCTTGATATTCTTCCATGACATACTCCTTTATCTGATCTTTGTTGTTTTTACTGGATTATGCTTCCTGAACCGGTTCCGCCGGACTCTTCCACCCGTTCTTTCTGCAAAGTTCTTCGATCACTTCCACCAGTTCCCCATCTGTCAGAACCGTCACTCTTCCTTCCTCGTACTCTTTATCCACCCACTCTTTTACGGCACATACCAGGGGACTGCTTTTATCCACGTGCACTTCCCTGGGCAACCGGAAATAGCAGTTGATCCAGTGCGCGATCCCTGCCAGTCCCGAGGTGTTGGAAACAGCTACCAGGGGCGGACGATTCAAAAATTTATCCGTGTCAAACACGTTGTAGATCTCTTCATTTTTCAGCAGGCCGTCCGCATGGATCCCCGCTCTTGTCACATTAAAATTCCGGCCCACGAAAGGTGTTCTGGAAGGTACCCGGTACCCGATCTCCTTCTCATAATAATCTGCCAGCTCCGAGATAACTGTCGTATCCATACCATCCAGCGTCCCTCTGATCTGTGCGTACTCAAACACCATTGCTTCCAGCGGCGTATTTCCCGTCCTTTCTCCAATCCCGAACAGAGAACAATTGACTCCGCTTGCCCCGTAAAGCCAGGCTGTGGTGGAATTGCTGACCGCCTTGTAAAAATCATTGTGGCCGTGGAACTCGATCAGGGAGCTGGGCACTCCTGCATGAACCCGAAGTCCGTAGATGATGCCGGGGATCGATCTTGGGATCACTGCTCCCGGATAATTCACCCCATATCCCATGGTGTCGCACACACGGATCTTAATGGGGATCTGATATTCCTCCATCAGGTTCATCAGCTCCAGACAGAAGGGGATCACAAAGCCGTAAATATCGGACCGGGTAATGTCCTCCAGGTGGCACCTGGGACTCACCCCTGTTTCCAGACATTCCCGTATCACCGACAGATAGTGCTCCATCGCCTCTCTTCTGGTCTTTTTCAGCTTATAAAAAATATGATAATCCGAACAGCTGACCAGGATTCCTGTCTCCTTCAGTCCAATATCCTTTACCAGTTGAAAATCCTTTTTACTGGCCCGGATCCAGCTGGTCACTTCCGGAAACTGATACCCTCTTTCCATGCACTTATACACGGCGTCCCTGTCCTTTTTGCTGTAAAGGAAAAACTCCGACTGCCGGATCTTTCCGTTTGGTCCCCCCAGTTTATGGAAATAGTCAAACAAGGTTACGATCTGCTCCGTGCTATAGGGCGCCCGGGACTGTTGTCCGTCCCGGAATGTGGTATCTGTGATCCAGATCTCATCCGGCATGCTGTGGGGCACGATCCTGTCATTGAACGCGATCTTGGGAATCTCATCATAACGGAACAGATTACGGAATACGTTTGGCTGACTGACTTCCACCAACGGATACATATGCTCTTCCAGCTGCAGTAAATTGGTATGCTTGTCTAAATACACTTTTCTTTCTTCCATCATGACACAGACTCTCCTTTATTTCTTACCAGTTTATTTTGTATAATTGTATACAATGATACAATTATTGTCAATATGGTTTTTAAGGCGGATAGGTTCTTGTAATATATTTCGGCTCATCCTTTCAAACGTTTATCTCCAGCATGTTCTTTTTTTGCATAGAAAAAACCACCAGCATTTTGCTGATGGTCTTGTTGCTTCCTGTTTAACACCACGTTACCGTTCCGTGCTCCCTCCCTACAGGGATTCCGTGAAGAGCATGCCCCCGATAATAGCCCTTCACATCGTCGTCGGAATGCACTTTGCAGAAGGTTTCATCCCGCCCGGATTCTCTTAGTATAATTTGGCTCCGATCTCCCTCGGGGAAAATCCCTCTTTTTCCAACGCTTTCATCAATTGATGCTTGTGCTCCGTTCCAAATGCTTCCATGGTGATCCGAAGCTCTACCGCCGCATTTCTGTTTGTGCTGACAAACTGATTATGCTCCAGCTTGATCACGTTCCCCTGTGCATCTGCGATCGTGGCAGCTACACGTACCAGTTCTCCCGGCTTGTCCGGAAGCAGGACAGAAACGGAGAAGATCCTGTCTCTCTGGATCAGTCCGTGCTGAACAATGGAGGACATGGTGATCACATCCATATTTCCGCCACTTAGGATGGAAACGGCTTTCTTTCCCTTCAGATCCATTTTTTTCAGAGCGGCCACCGTTAAAAGCCCTGAATTTTCCACTACCATCTTATGATTTTCTACCATATCCAAAAAGGCTCCGATCAGCTCGTCATCTTCCACCAGAATGATCTCATCGATATTCTCCTTGGCATAGGGGAAAAGAGCATCCCCCACGTGCTTCACTGCTGTCCCGTCCGCAATGGTATTGGCGCTGGGAAGGGTAACCGGCTTTCCGGCTTTGATAGCCGCCGTCATACTGGCCGCCGCTGCCGGCTCCACTCCGATCACCTTGATCTTAGGATTCAGCATCTTTGCCAGGGTAGATACTCCCGTGATCAGTCCGCCTCCCCCTACCGGAACCAGAATGTAATCTACGGTGGGCAGCTCCTGCACGATCTCCATGGCAATGGTTCCCTGCCCTGTGGCAACCGCCAGGTCATCAAATGCATGGACAAACGTATATCCTTTCTCTTCCGCCAGTTTTTTCGCGTACGCACAGGAATCATCATAAACATCTCCATAAAGCACGACATCTGCTCCATAGTTTTTGGTACGGTTGACTTTGATCAGTGGAGTAATCGTAGGCATGACAATGGTTGCATGACAGTTGAACTGGGAAGCCGCATAAGCAACTCCCTGTGCGTGGTTTCCCGCAGAAGCGGCGATCAGCCCTTTTGCCCGCTCTTCCTCTGAAAGCGTGCTGATCTTATAATAGGCGCCTCTCACTTTATATGCTCCTGTATACTGCATATTTTCCGGCTTCAGAAATACCTTTCCGCCCGTCTGTCTGCTGAGATATTCGCTGTACACCAGCTTTGTGGGAATCGTGACGTTTTTCACCAATTCACTTGCCTGTTCAAATTTTTCCAATGTCAACATAGTCGTCTCCTCCTTCTACTCCGCTTTTCCCGTGTCAAACAACGCTTTTATAAATAAATCCGCATCAAATTTCTGCAGATCCTCTATCGATTCTCCCACCCCGATATATTTTACCGGAATCCCCAGCTCCGACTGGATGGCGATGGCGATCCCGCCTTTAGCGGTACCATCCATCTTGGTCAATATGATTCCCGTAACATCTGCCACCTCCGAAAACTCTTTTGCCTGCTGCAGCGCATTCTGGCCTGTAGCGGCATCCAGGACTACCAGTGTTTCCCGGAAGGCATCCGGATATTCCCGGTCTATGATCCGGTTTATTTTTCGCAGCTCCTCCATCAGGTTTTTTTTGTTGTGAAGCCTTCCTGCCGTATCACAGATCAAAACGTCCGCTTTCCGGGATTTGGCCGCCGCTACTGCATCATATATCACCGCTGCCGGATCGGATCCGTCCTGCCCTGCGATCAATTCTGCATCCGCCCGCCTTGCCCATTCGGACAGCTGTTCTCCTGCCGCTGCCCGGAACGTATCTGCTGCCGCCAGAACCACTTTTTTATTCTGCCGGCGCAGCTGTCCTGCCAGTTTTCCGATGGTGGTGGTCTTTCCCACGCCGTTGACGCCGATCACCAGAACCACGGATCTGCGGGATTCAAATGCGTAGTCGGCCTCTCCTCCCATCTGCTCTTTCAGGCTTTCGATCAAAAGCTCCCGGCACTGCGCCGGTTCCTTGATATGCCGTTCTTTCACCTTTTTTTTCAGATCTTCCAGCAAATCATAGGTGGCTGTCACTCCCAGGTCTCCCATGATCAAAAGTTCTTCCAGTTCCTCATAGAACTCTTCATCAATCTGGGAAAATCCACTGAAGATGCTTTCCATTCCCGCTACGATGTTATTCCTGGTCTTTGTCAGACCGGAAACCAGCCGTTTGAAAAATCCCGGCTTTTCTTCCCGTTTTTCCTCTCCCTTTGTTTCCTCTGTCATCATGCCTTCCTCCTTATCCCGTCAGTTCCTTGTCCAGCAGGCTGACAGATACCGGAACCGAAACTCCTTTTTCCTGCATGGTAATTCCGTACAGCCGGTCCGCCGCCGTCATCGTACCTCTTCTGTGAGTGATGACGATAAACTGCGTATATTTTGTCAGCTTATGCAGATATTTTGCAAAACGTCCTACGTTATTGTCATCCAGGGCCGCCTCGATCTCATCTAAAAGACAGAAGGGAGACGGTTTCAGGTTCTGAATGGCAAACAACAAAGAAATGGCTGTCAGCGCCTTTTCTCCTCCCGACAGCTGCATCATGTTCTGCAGCTTTTTCCCCGGCGGCTGTGCGATGATCCGGATTCCGGTTTCCAGAAGATCTTCCTCTTCCAGAAGCTCCAGCGTTCCCCTTCCTCCGCCGAACAGCTCCTTAAAGACGAGATCAAACTCCGACGCGATTTTGGCAAACTGCTCTTTGAACTGTTTCTTCATTGCCGTATCCAGGCTTTCTATGATCTGCTCCAGTGTTTTTTCCGCCTCAATCAGATCGTCATGCTGCTCTTTCAGGAATTCATACCGCTCTGACACGCTCTTGTATTCATCAATGGCATTGACGTTGACATTTCCCAGCCTGCGGATTTCGTTTCGGATCTCCTGAATCGTTTTTTTCATGTCAGACAGCTCACTGAGGCTTTCATCCCGCAGTTCCAGCGCATTGTGGTAGGTCAGCTCGTACTCCTCCCACATATAATTGATCCGGCTTTCTATCTGGTTCTCACAGGATTCCTTCTGGCTTTCCAGCCGGAAAGCCTCCTTATCCAGCTCTGCCATATGTCTGGACAGGTCTTCTCTTTTCTGGAGAAAGTCCTTGTTCTGCTGCAGCAGATCTTCCTTCTGCTTTTTGCATCTGTCTATCTCTTCTTCTACTTCCTTCTGCAGATCCAGAGAGTCGGCGATCGTCTGCTGCAGGTCCCGGATCTGTGTTTCTTTTTCCTGCACTTCTTCCTGATGCTTTCCTCTTCCCTGCCCCAGTTCTTCCAGTTCTCTGGAAAATTTTTCCAGCTCTTCCCGGATCCGGGAAAGATTTTCTCTGGAAAAATGATGCTTCTGCCGAAGCTTTTCTACCAGCAATCCCATTTCCTCTACCTGCTTCTGCATGGCGGATTCTTTTTCTTTTTCTTTTTCCAGCAACAAGGTATTTTCCCGGATCTCTTCTTCTAAGGATGCCTCCAGACTTGTGGAGGTTTCCAGCTCCAGACGGATAGATTCCTGATCTTCCCCGATCTGCTGCCTGTCCCGACTTAATTTTTCCAGCTCCTTTTGCGCTGTCTCCAATGTCTGTCTGGCGCCCTCCATCTGTGCCTCTATCCCACTGACCTGCATCTTTGCAGTGTTCTGTGATACAAACAGCTTTTTAAGCGCCTCCGAGATCTCCTCCATCCTTCCGTAGCAGCCGCCTCTCTTCCTGCGGATAGCCTCCATCTCATTTTCCAGTGCATCCATCTCTCTTCTCAACTGATCCACCGTCTTTTCGAACGCTTCGATCTCCCGTCTTCTCCCAAGAAGGTTCCCACTGTTTTTGTAGGCGCCTCCCGTCAGGGAGCCTCCTGGATTCAGAAGTTCTCCTTCCAGCGTTACGATGCGGAGAGATTGCTTGTATTTTCTGTTCAGGGAAATCCCTCTGTCTATGGTATCCACTACCCAGGTCCTGCTCAGCAGGTATCTGATCAGAGACGTGTATTCCTTATCCGCCGTCACCAGGGTATCTGCCGTTCCGATCACGCCGGTTTCCTTTGCAACCTCCGTCCTGGCAGGCGCATGCTCCCGGATCCCGGTCAGAGGAAGAAATGTAGCTCTTCCCAAACGGTTTTTCTTCAGATACTGGATCATCCGTTTGGCTACCGCCTCGTCCCTGGTTACGATGTTCTGGATACTGCCGCCCAGCGCCGTCTCAATGGCGGTTTCGTACTCTTTTTCCACTTTTATAATATCCGCCACCACTCCCAGAAGTCCTGCTTCTTTTTCTTTCTGTTCCATGACCTTGCGGATACTGTTGCCATAGCCGTCGTATCTTTCCGTAATGTTTTTGAGGGATTCCAGTCGGGACTTTTCTCTGTGGTAGGCTGTCTGCCCGATCCTGAATTTCTCGGTCTGATCTCCCAGTTCCTTCTGCAGCCTGGCAACCTCCTCTTCCAGACCTGCGTTTTCTTCGGACAACTGCCGGATCTCTTCTGTCACTACTTCCGCCTGCTCCTGAAAGCCTTTGCGCTGTTCCAGCAGCTCCTGCCGATCACTTTCTGAGCGGATCACCTGCTGTTGCAGTCTGGCTTTCGACACCTGGATTTGTTCCAGCATGGTGTCAAATTTCTGAATATCTGCCCTGGTAGACGCCCTGTGGTTCAGTATCTCCATGATCCTGCTTTTATTCTCATCGATCTTATTGGCCACTGCCAAAAGATCCGTCTGGACCAGCAGAAGGGCTTCCTGCGCCCGTTCTCCTTCTTCCCTTTTTTCCTTCAGCTTGCCGGAAAGGTCTTCCTCCTCTTTTAAAAGCTCTTTTTCCTGCTGTCTCTTTTGCTGAAGTTCCTCCATGACCGCAGAAACCCTGGTCTCATAATGCCTGTCATTCTGTCTGGCGCTTCTGATCTGTTCATTTAGCAGCTCGATCTTATTTTCCAGCTGCTGTCTGAGAAGATGGGTTTCGTTCAGCTGATTTTTCGCATATTCCAAAGAAGCTTCCACTTCATCCGTCTGTTCCTCTACCGCCTCATATTCCTCCTTCATGGAGGCATACTGCTGTTCCGCCTTGGAAGACTCCTCTTTGACCAGTTCCAGCGTTTTTTCCAGCTCAGCCAGTTTTCTGTTCTGCGCATCTGATTCCAGCAAAAACAGGTTGATCTCATATTTTTTCAGGACTTCTTTTTTCTTTAGATACTCTCTGGCTGTCTCTGACTGCTTTTTCAAGGGCCCTACCTGCTTTTCCAATTCCTGTAAAATGTCCCGGACACGAACCAGATTCTGACGTTCTTCTTCCAGCTTCTTTAGGGAGATGCTCTTCCTTCGCTTGAATTTGACGATCCCTGCCGCCTCATCGAACAGTTCCCGGCGATCCTCCGGTTTCCCGCTGAGTATTTTATCGATCTGCCCCTGTCCGATAATGGAATAGCCTTCCTTTCCGATTCCGGTATCATAAAAAAGCTCGTTTACATCTTTCAAACGGCATTGCTTGCCATTGATCAGATACTCACTTTCCCCGGACCGGTAGATCTTTCGCGTCACCGTTACCTCTTCAAATTCCGTCTGAAGCTGGTGATCCGAATTGTCCAGCGTAATGGACACGACCGCATAGCTGAGAGGCTTCCGGTTCTCTGTGCCGGAAAAGATAACATCCTGCATGCTTCCGCCTCTCAGCTGTTTGACCCTTTGTTCTCCCAGAACCCAGCGTACAGCGTCCGCCACATTGCTTTTTCCACTTCCATTCGGTCCTACGATCCCGGTGATCCCGTTATTAAATTCAAACCTGATCTTATTTGCGAAGGACTTAAATCCCTGCACTTCAATGCTTTTTAAATACATACGCTACCCACTCTATTTCTCTCGCAATCGGAGCACTGCATCATATGCCGCCTCCTGTTCTGCCCGCTTCTTGGTCTTTCCCGATCCTTTTCCCCAGGCTGTGTCTCCCACAAAAACCGCCACTTTAAACACTTTGGCATGATCCGGTCCGTCTTCTGTCAGCAGCCGATAGGTAATGTCCTGCTTCAGCTTTGCCTGAACCATCTCCTGCAAAATACTTTTGCTGTCTAAAAACAATTCTCTGTTTTCCGATCCGGACAAAATATATCTGTGAATGAACTCTCTGGCCTTTTCAAGTCCGCCATCCAGGTAGATCGCTCCGATCAGCGCTTCCATGGCGTCGGAGATAATGGACTCTCTTTCGCGTCCTCCGCTACCTTCCTCTCCTTTTCCCAAGCAGAGGAAGTTTCCCAGATCAATCTGCCTTGCACAGTATGCCAAAGACGGTTCGCACACCAGGCTTGCCCTAGTCTTGGTCAGACTTCCTTCTGGCAGATCCCTGTACTTCAAAAAAAGAAATTCGCTGGAGATCAGCTCCAAAACAGCGTCACCCAAAAACTCCAGCCTTTCATTGCATTCTTCTTTTGAAAGCCGGCTTTCATTAACACAGGAGCTGTGTGTCAGTGCCTGTCTCAAATATACAGGATTTTTAAATCCATAGCCGATCTTTTCTTCTAATGTTCTTAGTCGATCCATATTTGACCTCATAAAAGGAAAAAGCCCCTGATGGGCTTTTCAGATCCTCGCCTAGTTATTGGTTGCCAGCTTTATCTGTTCCACTGCATCGCCGACTGTCACGATCTTTTCCGCATCTTCATTGTTGATCTCAATATCAAACGTCTCTTCGATCCCCATAATGATTTGGAAAATATCCAAAGAATCTGCTCCCAGATCGTCTACAAAAGTCGTATCCTC
Source organism: Suipraeoptans intestinalis (assembly GCF_009696485.1). GTDB lineage: Bacteria > Bacillota > Clostridia > Lachnospirales > Lachnospiraceae > Suipraeoptans > Suipraeoptans intestinalis. The sequence goes on along the minus strand of NZ_VULY01000038.1, from coordinate 23,826 downwards.
CGTGATGGTATCTTCATCAATGTTAAATACATCCGCAATAATCCCTTTTACTTTTTCCAGTTCCATTCGTCCTCTCCTTCTCTCTTTGTACTGTACAGATCTTGAACCTGTCTCTTTCCCGAGTGTAGTCCTGCCCTGTTCATCTATTCGGCAGCCTCTTCCCTATTCTGGATACATTCTCTGATTTTTTCATCAATCTTCTGCTTTTTAAACAGAACACACTGTTTCAGGGTGTTCCGCACCTCTTTTGCCTTCGCATTGCCGTGGGTTTTTACCACCAGTCCCTGCAGCCCCAGCATGGGCGCTCCTCCGTGCTCACTTGCATCAAAGCTTTTCAGTGTAGACTTCAGCGCCGGTTTTGCCAGTGCAGCTCCCACTTTACTGATAAAGGTAGACAATAGCCCCTCCTTTATCTTCTGGATCAGCACAGATCCTACTCCCTCATAAAGCTTCAGGATGACATTCCCTACAAAAGCTTCACAGACGATCACGTCTGCCTGCCCCCTTGGTATCTCCCGGGATTCTACGCTCCCGATAAACCGGATCCCTTTCGCTTCTTTCAGAAGAGGAAAGGTCTCTTTCACCAATGCATTGCCCTTTTCTTCTTCTGCCCCGATATTGACGATCCCCACCTTGGGATCTTTGATCCCGACTACATGCTCCATATAGATGGATCCCATCTGCGCAAACTGAACCAGGTGAGAAGATCTGGCATCCACATTGGCTCCGCAGTCGATCAGCAGGCTGACTCCGTCTTTGGTAGGGATCAACGGAGCAAGCGGGGTTCTTTCTACACCTTTGATCTTTCCGATCAAAACCTGTCCACCCACAAGAACCGCTCCGGAATTTCCGGCGGACACAAATGCGTCTGCCTCCTTGTTCCGAACCATCTTCATCCCTACAACGATGGAAGAGTCTTTCTTCCGGCGGATGGCATTTACCGGAGGTTCCGACGTCTCGATCACCTCATCTGCGTTGACGATCTCGATCCTTTCCGGATCGTAGGTCTGCTTCTGAAGCTCCCTTCTTAAGATCTCTTCTTTGCCTACCAGAAACACCTTCATATCGGCATTTTCATTGACCGCCCATACGGCGCCCTTTATCATCTCAGTCGGTGCGTTGTCTCCTCCCATTGCATCCAGTGCAATCCGTGTAATGTCTGACATATTTCTTCCTCCTGACGTTGCTCGAAATCATTTTACTAAACATTATCTGAAAAAGCAATACTTCTTTACAAACGAAACAGGACCTCCACAAAATTGTGAAAGTCCTGAGATTGTGTAGATTTTATCAGCTGCCTGATCCTACTGCTCTACCGTAACGATAGCCTTTTTGTTGTAAGAACCGCAAGCCTTGCAAACTCTGTGAGGCATCATCAGTTCACCGCACTTGCTGCATTTTACCAGATTCGGCACACTCATCTTCCAGTTTGCTCTTCTCTTATCTCTTCTTGCTTTAGAAGATTTATTCTTTGGACAGATCGACATAGGTTACACCTCCTTAAAATTCTTAAAAACATCTTGGATAACTGACATTCTGGGATCAAGCCCTGTGGATTCGCAGTCACAAACTCCCTCGTTCAAGTTCTGACCGCACACATTACAAATTCCCCTGCAGTTGTCGCTACATAGAATTTTCATCGGCCACCCTACTAATAACTCGTTGCAGATCAGCTGCTCTACGTCAAAGTTATACCCTTCAATATAATTGATCTCATCCGAGTCCTCTGTTCCTTTTCCGCCATCCTTGCTGACAGTCACTTTCTTTTGAAAATCCAGGAACATCTCTTTCTCCACCGGCTCCAGACAGCGGTCACAGGGAATCTCTGCCTTGAAACTTCCCTTCCCTGAAACGGACACGTCATGCCCGCCGTCGTATGTCACCTGAATCTCGGTCACAAACGGCCCTCTCAGCGGAAAATGCCCGCCAAAAGCGACAATCTCATCGTCCTTCCAGTCAACTGTTACCCGAAGCGGCTGATGTGGCTCAGATAAAACGCTGGATAGGTTTACTATCATAATGCAATACTCCTATTCATACCTAAACAATTATATCATGTAAATTTGTTTTGTCAACACATAATTCCACGAAACGGAAGCGATCCCTGCAGCGCCCAGATGACGTCTTCAACCGCTTTGTTCAGACTAGACCAGCGCTACTGTTTCTCTTGCGATCGCAAGTTCTTCATTGGTGGGGATCACCATTACCAGTACGTTAGAATCCTCCGTGGAAATCCGGATTTCTTTCCCTCTGCCCTTATTTGCTTCGCTATCCAAAGTGATGCCCAGGTATCCCAGATATTCCAGCACCATCTCACGAACAATGCTTGCGTTCTCTCCGATTCCTGCGGTAAATGCGATCACATCCACCCCATTCATGGCCGCCGCATAGCTTCCCACATACTTGGCCACTCTGTAAGCAAATACTTCCAGCGCTGCCTTCGCCAAAGGATTTCCTTCATCGGCAGCTGTCTCCAGATCTCTGAAATCGCTGGAAAGATTGCCGGAAAGTCCAAATACACCCGATTTTTTGTTCAGCATATTCATCAGTCCAGTGATATCCAGGCCTTCTTTTTTCGCCAGAAATTCCAGGATCGCCGGATCGATATCTCCGGATCTTGTACCCATAACCAGCCCTTCCAGAGGCGTCAGTCCCATGGAGGTATCTACCGACTTGCCGCCGTCCACTGCGCACACGCTGGCACCGTTCCCCAGATGACACACGATCGTCTTTACTTCTTCACAGGGTTTTCCGAAGATCTCTGCCGCTCTTTTTGACACAAAGCTGTGGCTTGTTCCATGAAATCCGTATCTTCTTACTTTGTAATTCTTGTAGTAGTCATATGGAAGTCCGTACATATATGCCTTCTCCGGCATCGTCTGGTGGAACGCTGTGTCAAATACCGCCACCATAGGCGTTCCCGGCATCAGTTCCATACATGCCCGGATCCCGATCAGGTTGGCCGGGTTGTGCAGCGGAGCCAGATCATTGCAGTCCTCGATCGCTGCCAGAACCTCTTCCGTGATCACAACGGAGCTTGCAAACGCCTCTCCTCCGTGTACCACACGGTGTCCCACCGCCCCGATCTCTTTCAGATCCTTTACGACTCCCGTTGCCGGATCTGTCAGAGCCTCTATCACAAACTGGATCGCCTCTGTATGCGTAGGCATCGCCTTCGCTTCCTTGATCTTATCCTGCCCTTCCGGCTGATAGGTAAGGCTTCCATCAATCCCGATCCTCTCGCACAGCCCCTTGGCCAACACCTGCTCGGACTGTGAATTGATCAACTGAAACTTTAAAGATGAACTTCCGCAGTTAATTACCAGTACATTCATGACTAAATCCCTCTCTTTTCTTTTTAAGCCTCAGCCATTGCCTGAACGGCTGTAATCGCTACTACACCTTCAATATCCTTTGCACTGCATCCTCTGGACAGATCGTTGACCGGAGCTGCGATCCCCTGTGTCAGAGGTCCGTAAGCCTCTGCCTTTGCCAGTCTCTGTACCAGCTTATACCCGATGTTCCCGGCATCCAGATCCGGAAATACCAGTACGTTGGCCTTCCCTGCCACGGGACTTCCCGGAGCCTTGGAGGCTCCCACTTCCGGAACGATGGCCGCATCCAACTGGAGCTCTCCGTCCAAAAGCAGTCCTTCCGGCGCATTCTCTTTGGCGATCCGTAAAGCTTCCAGAACCTTGTCCACATCTGCGTGCTTTGCGCTTCCTTTGGTGGAGTGAGACAGCATTGCCACGATGGGCTCCTTGTCTGTCAGCAGGGCGAAAGACTCCGCTGAAGAAAGCGCGATGGCTGCCAGCTTCTCCGGATCCGGATTCTGTTCCAGTCCTGAATCTGCAAAAATAAAGGTTCCGTCTGCTCCCATATCACAATCCGGAACGACCATAACGAAAAAGGCGGATACCAGTTTCACGCCCGGCTTTGTCTTCAGGATCTGAAGGCAGGGACGCAGGGTATCTGCGGTGGAATGGCACGCTCCCGAAACCATCCCGTCGGCATCCTTCATTTTCACCATCATCACTCCGTAATAAAGATAATCCGTCAGAAGCAGTTCTCTTGCCTTCTCCGGCGTCATCCCTTTCTTTTCCCTGAGTTCCACCAGCTTTTCTACGTAGGCGTCTGTCTTGGCGTAGGTCTTTGGATCTACGATAACAGCGCCGGTGATGTCAAAATCTCCTTTGTTCTTTGCGATCTCTTCCTCGCTCCCTACCAGGATCAGATTGGCTGTTCCTTCTTTCAGCACAGCCTCCGCTGCTTCATATGTCCTGATATCCTCTGTCTCCGGAAGCACGATCGTCTTCTTCCCCAATTTGGCTTTTGCCTTGATCTCATCTATGAATCCCATGTTCAATAGACTCCTTTCATAATTTATCACTATCGTCATTATAGTACAAAAAGACCTTGCAAACAAGGTCTTTCCTGTCTATTTTCACGTACAATTTTTCGTGATGTCTTTCACATTTTGAACACTGCGCTGACGATCATAAAGTAGACGGTCACCGTGCTAGTATCCACCAGAGTGGAGATCAGCGGCGTTGCCATGATGGCCGGATCCAGGCCGATCTTCTTTGCCAGAAGCGGCAACGTTCCTCCCACGATCTTGGCGATCACGATGGTGCATGCCATGGTCGCTCCGATGGTTACCGCAATCATGGGGTCCCCCTGTCCCATCAGAAGGATCCGCAGTCCGTTTACCACCGACAAGGCAGCGCTCACCAGAAGCGCAACCCTGACCTCCTTAAAAATGACCTTTCCGATGTCCTTGAATTCGATCTCTCCCACGGCGATCCCGCGGATCACCAGGGTCGAGCTCTGAGAACCGCAGTTTCCCCCCGTTCCCATCAGCATGGGAATGAATCCTGCCAGCTGTGGCATAACGGCCAGCGCTTTTTCATAGTGGTTCATGATCATCTGTGTCGTAGTTGCCGACAGCATCAGAAACAGAAGCCATGGAATACGTCCCCGTACATGTTTAAATACCCCTGTACCGAAATAGGTTTCTTCGTTAGGGCTGACACCCGCCATGATGCTGATGTCCTCCGTTTCCTCCTCCTGCAAAACCAGCATGGCGTCGTCAACGGTAACGATTCCCACCATGCACATTTCATGATCCACAATAGGCAAGGCGATCAATCCATACTTGGTGATAGTTCTTGCCACATCCTCCTGGTCGTCCGTAGTATATGCATAGAGGGTATTGGTCTCCATGATCTCTTCTATGGTCTTTGATTCACTGGTAGTCAGAAGCTCTTTGACGTCCACCAGTCCGATCAGCTTCCTCTTTTCTGTCACATAACAGGTATAGATGGTCTCCCGGTTCAGACCCACCTGACGGATCTTAAGGATGGAATCCGCCACTGTCATATCCTTCCGCAGGGCGATATAGTCCACGTTCATGATGCTTCCCGCACTGTCTTCGGGGTACTGCAGCAGCTGATTGATCTGGACCCTGGTCTCCTCGTTGGTCGCCATCAGAAGCCTGTCCACCACATTGGCCGGCATTTCCTCCAGCACGTCCACCGTGTCGTCCAGATACATCTCTTCCATGACCTCTTCCAGCTCAGAATCTGTCAGGGCATTGATCAGAACCTCCCGCATATCGCTGTTCATATAAGCAAAGGTCTCTGCCGCCTCTTCCTTGGCCAGCAGCCGAAATACCATCACCATCTGCTTCTGGTCAAATTCTGCCAAGATCTCCGCCAGATCCACAGGGTACATGTTATGCTCCAGCTCTTCTTTCAGCTCTTTGTACTGTTTTTGTTCTAGCATATCACGGATCCTCTGGCCTGTCAGCTCTTCTCGCTCTTCCAGATAGTCAATGCTCTCTTCTTTTTCTTCTGCCGGCACATCCGTATATGTTTCTTCCATCCCATGTATCCCCCTTTCCCCGTACATTGCATACCAAATTCTTTTATAGTATAATCAATTTCAGTAAGATATACAAGGAGATTATCATGAAAGTAGCAGGAGTGATCGTTGAATACAACCCTTTCCATAACGGACATCTTTACCATCTGGAAAAGACCCGGAAGCTTTCCGGTGCAGATGCCGTTATTGCTTTGATGAGCGGGGACTTCGTACAGCGCGGAACTCCCGCTTTTCTTTCCAAATACCTGCGGACTTCCATGGCTCTTGAGGCAGGAGCGGACCTGGTGATCCAGCTTCCTCTTCCCTGTGCCACCGGAAGCGCCGAGTTTTTTGCTGAAGGAGGAATCTCTCTTTTCAATGCCCTCGGCTGTGTGGACGTTCTGTCCTTTGGAAGTGAATCCGGGGATCTGGCCGCTTTGTCTTCCCTCGCCCGTACCCTGGCAGAGGAGCCTGACGCATATCGCCACCTCCTCTCTTCCTATGTAAAGGAGGGCAATTCCTTCCCCAAAGCCCGCCAGCTGGCTCTGCGCGATTATCTGAAGGAGGGGGATCAGACTCCCTGTCTCCTAAGCTCACCCAACAACATCCTTGGGATCGAGTATTTGAAGGCACTTTTTCGAAGCAACAGTTCCATTCTCCCTCTTACCATAGCCCGGGAGGGTGCCGGTTACCATCAGCTGGAGGAGGTGGATGGCTTTGGATCCGCCACCTCCATCCGGATGCAGCTATCCGGAGACGATGCCCCAAACTTTTCCCGGATCTGCCGCCAGATGCCCTCATTTGCTTTCCGGATGCTTCAATCCCAGTTCCACCTGCAATATCCTGTTGCTTTTGAGGATTTCTCTCCTGCACTCCGGTACCGCCTGCTGCAGGAAACAGAGGAATCTCTGTGTCGATACCGGGACATCACACCGGATCTGGCCAGAAGGATCCTAAACCATCTGGACGCTTACGACACACTGGAGGCTTTCTGTGCTCTCCTGCATTCCAAGGAGATGACACTGGGGCGGATCCGCCGCTGTCTTCTGGCCGTCCTTCTTGGCATTACCCGGGAAGAGACTGATATGGTAAAAAAAGAGCCCCCTTACGCCCGTGTGCTGGGCGTGAAGAAAGGCTCTGCTCCTGTTCTTTCTCTTTTAAATAAGACTTCTTCTATCCCTGTTCTGTCTCGCCTTTCCCAGGCAGATTCTCTGACAGAGACAGGAAAAAAACTGTTGGAAAAAGAAATTTTCGCTTCTAACCTCTACGGAAGCGTAATACAGCAAAAGTACGGCACCCCTTATCTTTCCGAATACAAAAGGCCCCTGCTCCACTAATTCAGCTCTTTTACCTTCCTGCTGCAGGCAATAGCCAACGCTCCCGGTCCGATGTGGCAAGCAACACTCAAGGACAGGGGATCCATCTGCACCTCATATCCGGGGAATCTGTCCTCCACTTCCTTCTTCCAGGAAAGCGCTTCCTCCTCCGATCCGGTATATGCCGCCATCAAATGCACCTCTCCCTGGAACCTTTCCCGAATGTCTTTTTCCATAGCATCCAGCATGGTCTTTTTGGCAGATTTCCAGCCTCTTACCTTTGCGAAGGAATCCAGCTTTTCTCCCCGTATCGACAGAACCGGTTTGACATTTAACACTGTTCCCAGTGCAGCTGCCGCCGGTGTGACTCTGCCTCCCTTCTTCAGATATTTTAACGTATCTACCGTAATATAGATGCTGGCTTCCAGCTTTTCCCGCAACAGGATCTCTTTGATCTCCTGTGCGTTTTTTCCTTTCTCAATCAGGTGGACGGCGTCATAAACCGCCTGTCTCTGTGTGACAGAGATCCTCTGGTTATCCAGTACGTGTACTTTTCCCCTGTAGGATTCTGCCAGCATCATGGCCATTTCGCAGGAACCGCTCAGCCCACTGGACATAGGGATGTGAAGGATCTCGTCATATTCCTCCAGCGCCTTTTCCCAGACCTCTTTTACAGAAGCAGGTGACGGTTGGGAGGTAGAAATCGATGCGTTTTCCGTCAGCCTCTTGTAAAAGTCTTCCTGTGACAGGGTAAGTTCTTCAAAAAACACCTCTTCTTCGATATAGAACGGCATAGAGATCATGAAGATCCCCAGATCCTTTGCTTCTTTTAAAGTGATTCCGCTGTTACTGTCTGTTATTACTGCAATCTTATTCATTGTACAATCCTCTTTATACTTCTATTGTGGGAGAAATCTCATCCCGCTTTGCCACCATCAGGGGGATTTCGTCTCCTTTATAAGGATTTTCTCCCATTGTAACCTCCAGCTTTACCGTTTCGTAAGCCAGCTCCTCATAATTGTTCTCCTTGCTGAGATGCCCCAGCACCACCTGCTTCAGATCACGGTGCAGGATATCGCACAGAAGCCTTCCCGACACTTCGTTGGAAAGGTGTCCCCGCTCTCCCAGTACCCGCTGCTTCAGATGGTACGGATAAGGACCCACCTCCAGCATATGGGTATCGTGGTTCGCCTCCAGCACAACGGCATCCAGCCCGCTTAAGTACTGAACCGTTTTCTCATCGTAGGTTCCCAGGTCTGTAGCTACCGCCACAGATTTTCCGGCGCTGCCGGCCCGGTATCCCACCGGCTCCCTTGCATCATGTGAGATGGGAAAGGGATAAATCTCCAGACTCCCTATGGTAAAGCTTTCCTCCTCCCGGATCTCGCAGAACAGATCTTCCGGGATCGTTCCCAGGCTTTTGCACCTTCTGATCCCTTCGATCGTACCTCTCGTGGCATAGATAGGAACCTCATATCTGCGGCTGAACACCCCCAGTCCCTGAATGTGATCCGAGTGCTCGTGCGTTACCAGGATCCCCGCTATTTCTTCTCCTTTGACCCCTACCCGGCAAAGCCCTTCCTCTATTCTTTTTTTACTGATCCCCGTATCTACCAGAAGATGCGTTCTGGAATCTCCTATGTAAATACAATTCCCGCTGCTTCCGCTGGCAATACTGCATAACCTCATGACTTTGTCTGCCTTTCTGTCAAGTCTTTCATAATCTGTTCCAGCTGCTGGATCGTTTCGGCAAAGCTTCCGCTGTTGTCTACCACGCGATTGCAGTGGTCCAGAAAACTCTGTTTGGGAAGCTGAGCCGCCATGATTTTTTCGATCTTCTCTTCTGTATATCCTCTGGTATATACCAGTCTTTTTCGCCTGATGGAAGATTCTACATAAATATACCACAGTTCGTCACAAATCTGTTCATAGCTGTCTTCTATCAAAAGAGCAGATTCCAAAAGAAAAATCTCCGTTCCCTTCTTTCTTTCTTTTTCTATCTTTTTCAGAACCTCTTCCTTTACCGCCGGATGAACGATACTGTTTAGTCGTTCTCGCTTTTCTTCCTGGGAAAAAACAATTTCTGCCAGCTTTTCTCTGTCCAGGCTGCCTTTTGTATTCAGAACTTCTTCTCCAAAAGTCTCCACGATTTTCTGAAAGCAAGACGTTCCTTTTCGCTGCAGCTTTCTTCCCACCTCATCGGTCCTGCAGATCACTGCTCCCTGCGTCTCCTGCAAATACTCCATAACTTTTGTTTTGCCGGAGCCTATTCCCCCGGTAATTCCAATTATTTTCATTTGCCTGCTCCTCTACTTTGCCTCGTACCAGTTGTCTCCTACATTGATATCAATTTCCAGCGGTACCCGAAGGGAAACTGCCTGTCCCATCTCTTCTTCCAGAATCCTTTTGACTGTTTCCACCTCTTCTTCTTTGGTCTCGATCAAAAGCTCATCATGGACCTGCAGTACTAGCCTTGATCTTAACCCTTCCTCCTTCAGACGAGTATTTACTCCGATCATGGCGATCTTCATAATATCGGCCGCCGCCCCCTGAATGGGAGCATTCATGGCCACCCGTTCTCCAAAGTTTCTCTGTGCAAAATTCTTGGATGTCAGTTCCGGCACCGGCCGTCTTCTTCCCAAAAGCGTAACGGCATATCCCTTTTCCTTTGCCTGGCTGACACAATCATCCAAGAACCGTTTGATCCCCGGATAGGTCTTAAAATATCCTTTGATATATGCGTCCGCCTCCTTGCGCGTAATGCTCAGGTCCTGGCTTAACCCGAAGGAACTGATCCCGTATACGATCCCAAAGTTTACTGCTTTTGCATTTCTTCGCAGTTCCTCGGTCACCTCTTCAAAGGGAACTCCAAACACCTGGGAAGCTGTGGCTCTATGGATATCTTTCGCTTCTTTGTAGGCTGCGATAAGATGTTCGTCTTCTGAACAATGTGCCAAAATACGCAGTTCTATCTGGGAATAGTCCGCATCCACAAAAACAAACCCTTGCTCCGGAATAAACGCCTTTCGGATCATCCGCCCCAGCTCCATCCTGACCGGAATATTCTGAAGGTTCGGCTCTGTACTGCTAAGTCTTCCGGTGGCAGCAATGGTCTGATTAAACTTGCCATGGATCCTTCCGTCCTCCCGGATAAAGGCTGCCAGTCCATCGGCATACGTAGATTTCAGCTTTGCATACTGGCGGTATTCCAGGATCTTATTTACAAACGGGTAATCCAGCGCCAGCTTTTCCAGCACATCCGCCGCTGTAGAATAGCCGGTCTTTGTCTTTCTCCCTCCCGGAATACGCATATGCTCAAACAAAATGACGCCCAGCTGTTTGGGAGAATTGATGTTGAACTTTTCTCCCGCTTCTTCGTAAATCTCTTCTTCCAGCTGCCGGATCTTCCCTGCAAGCTTCTCTCCATACTCTTTCAACTCTTTTGCCGCGATCTTTACCCCATTTTGTTCCATGTCGTAAAGCGTAAATACCAGAGGCATTTCTATCTTACGAAAGAGTTCTTCCATCTGCTCTTTTTTCAGTCTGTCCTGCAAAACAGGAACCGCCTGATACGCCACAAAGGCATCATGGCAGCAGGTGATCCATTTGCGTCCTTCCTCTTTTTCTTCTTCATATAAAAGTTCCAGATATTCTCTGCCGATCTCTTCCAGAGAATATCGGCTTTTCAGCGGGTCCAGCAGGTATGCGGCCACCATCAGGTCAAAGCAAACCTCCTGTTTTTTCGGAAAAAAGTCCGGAAGATTCTCCTTGATATCAAACATGGCAAGGGATTTCGTCTCTCCCGACAGCTTACGCAGCCTGTCCATGGCCCAGCTTTTTTCCATTTCTTTTCCAATTTCTATATAGTAGGTCTGATCGTCCGAAAAACACAGACCGATTCCGGCAATTTCCTTCCTGCCTGCAAACAGGGGAAGGTCGTTTATGGCATCCTTTTGGATCACCACTCCTACTCTGTCGCTTTGGAAGGCCTTCTGAAACAGTTCTTCTGCCTCCTGTTTCCCCGTCAGCCTCACGAAGCCTGCCTCCAGATCCGTCTCCTCATGAGGCAGATCAAACCGGGACAGCAGATTTTTAAATTGAAGCCTCTGAAACAGAGCGTAGGCTTCCTTGGTGTACAGATCGCCCATCCGGGCGTCCTCCGGGGCAAATGCCAGCTCCGCCTCTGTGCAGATAGCTGCCAGACGTTTGCTAAGAAGCGCCTGCTCCCAGTTCTCTGTCAGCAGATTCGCGATCCGCTCCGGCCTGATCTCCTGCCGGTGTTCCCAGGCCGTCTCAATATTGTGGTACTTTCCGATCAGCTTTGCCGCCGTCTTTTCCCCGATCCCCGGTACTCCCGGAATATTATCGGAGGTATCTCCCATCAAAGCCTTCATATCCACAAACTCTTCCGGCGTTACCTGATAACGTTCCTGAACATCTTTCGCATAGTAGTCTTCTACCTCTGTCTTTCCGCCTTTTGTTTTGGGGATACGGATCTTGATGCTTTCTGTCGCCAGCTGAAGAAGGTCTCTGTCTCCGGACAGCACCGTTACCTCCAGCCCCCGATCTTCACAGGTTCTGGAGAGCGTGCCGATCACATCGTCTGCCTCCAGTCCTTCTTTTTCCACAATATGGATGCCCATAGCCTGCAATACCTGCTTCATGACCGGCACCTGTTGGCGCAGTTCCTCTGCCATAGGCTTACGCGTCCCCTTGTAGGCCTCATACATTTTATGCCGGAAGGTGGGCGCATGTACGTCAAACGCCACCGTCAGGTGAGTGGGGTTCTCTTCTTCCAAAATCTTAAACAGGATCATAAGGAATCCATAGATTCCGTTGGTATGCAGTCCTTCGGAATTGGTAAGATCCGGTATTCCAAAAAACGCCCGGTTTAAGATACTGTGTCCATCTATTAATAGGATTTTTTCTTTCATTTGTCCGTCTCCATGTGAGTCTTTCTACTACCCTACCACTATACACCAGTTTCCCTTTTTTTAAAAGAAAATTTTTACCCATGGAAAAGGATTGGAAATGCAGGGTTTTAACAATGTCAAAGGGCTGCTGCAAAAGTAGATGGATGGAATCTATCTACCAGGCAGCAACCCCTGAAATGCGAAAGGAAGTTGTATCTGATTAACCTTTAGTAATTAGTAATATGAAATCTCATTGTAAACTAAATTCACACCGTCCGGACTGCTTACCGTACACTCCAAATGTCTTGCTCCTCCTGTTCCCGTCACGCTTGGACCTTCAAAAGTAATCGTATAAAATTGATTCGTTGCCGATTGCCCATTTTCTAACACATCGTCATTTGATACTTTCTTTTCCAAAATCATAGATGTACCATTCACATCGCCAAAATAATCCGAAAGAGAAATTGAACTTTTAATTGCACTTTCTACCATTCCTTGATATCTATTCACATATAAGATAAATAATTCGTACCAAAATCCATACTAAAATATTATTAACCTTTTTGCTTATTTTCAAAGAATGCTTGAATATTTATTTGCTTCTTTCACAATAGCTGATGGATATCCAAACAAATCCAATAGCTTTATTGCGTTGTTTTGTTTACAAACTCCTTTGTGAATCCTATAATCAAATAGTACTTCTCTATTTTCCGATTTTTCACAAAAATAATAATTATCATATTTACTATTTTTTAATAAATCTATTAACTCTATATCATGAGACGCGACTATCACTATGCAATTCTTATTCTCTAAATATCTCAAAATCGCCACAGAAGCTGCAACACGTTCCTTGGTATTTGTTCCTCGTAAAATCTCATCAATAATCGCTACAACAAATCTGTCTTGCTCTATAATATCTATGATTCTTTGTAATGATTTTACTTCCTTAACAAAATAACTATCCCCAGCCAACAAATCATCTCTGATTGCCATTGATGTATATATCTCTGCTTTTGAAATTCTAGCCGATTTTGCTGTACAGGTATGAATATTCATTGCTAATATCCCATTTATTGCTATTGCTTTAATAAAGGTAGATTTACCTGAAGCATTTGATCCTGTAATAATACAATTCGTATTCAAATTAAAATCATTACAGATAGGATTATCTAACAATGGATTATACAACTCCTGATAATATATTTTATTTTCTTTACAAAATTCCGGAAGACAGTATAATGGAACACTATTTCGGAATGATGCTATAGAAATAGCCATATCTATTTCCCCAAGCAAGTTTAACAACGCTAATATGTCGGTTAATTTTTCTTCTAGTTGTATAATCACCCTATTATAGACAATAAAATCAAATAAAAAAGCACCCGTTAAATACATAGCACCTAATTCCACGAAATCTGCCGTATACTGCCGTTGATACCTTCCATTAATCAATGCCATTGAATGCGTTAGTTTATTTATCGTTCCTGTATATTCTTTAAACTCAGAAAATATCGTTTCTTCTTTTTGGGTAAATTCCTTACTAACCTGTAAGACACTCTGCACTGCCACCATTAAGTCCATATTAATCTCATATTTATTCTTCATTAATGCATACACGCTTATATTTATAAAAAAAACAATTCCCAAAAATAAATATGCATAATTATTCCGAAAAACTACAGCTAAAACAAGAACGATTAATAACATTATTTGCAAAAAATAATAAATCCAACATCTATTTAACTTAAAACTATCCAGACATTTCAAAAACGTCACAACATGGTAATTATTATTTCTCTTTCCTATATATAATAATTTTTTTTGTACGTCTATTCTAGTATTTTTATTTTTATCTAGATATCTTATCTTTTCCTCTAAATTATTGAGTTTTTCACTATTGAAATTAGTATTTCTTAAGCTTTTGTACAAATATTGTTCTCCAATGGATGAACAACACATATTAATTCGTGCAAAGACATCATTCATATTTAAATCATTCCAAGTAATATCATCAATATCACCTTTACACCTTTCATCTTTCAATTCTTTCCACAAGATTTTTATATCGTCAAAGTCATAATCTTTATACTCTGGTTTTCCTCCAAATCTCTGTATAATCATTTCTTGAATTCTTTTTCTATTCAAATAATCATTATAAAAAAAAGCAACAACAACTGTTAGAATAGTACCAATTGTCAGAATCACTATTTCCATTCTTTTCTCCTTCTGAACAAAACACTATAACATTTACATAAAATACTATTTGCAATTATTCTTTTCTAAATAAAATGCACTCATAGTTACCAAAAGTAATACATTTATGCTAATTGCCGAGGGCATATAAATCATATATATAATCCTTGATTGCTTCTACCTTTTCCAGTGGACATTTTGGATATTCACGCTTTGGTACATCTGTTTTGTTTGGTGCTTCATGCATAGGCAATCCAAACATAGCTTTTACTTCTGCAATATACTTAGAATGTACCTTAAATCCATACTTATTTTCAATATACTCATTTATTCTCTTATAAGTTGGTTTTTCAGTAACATCGTCTTTTTCAACCTTCATTTCCACTTCTATCATAGGTGTATCAACTTTACGCGACAAGAGACAACACGTCTCCACATGAAACGAGTGAACACCAAGTATGTCAAATAATTGCGTTCGTATGTGGGAACATATCTACATACTTTTTAACGATAGCATAAGATCATCGTTAAATTGTTTAATCCATATATAACAAATCAGTGTCTAGCAGCAACTTGCTTTATTATTTCCTCATCAGTTCTTTCATCTTCTAATTTATCAGAAAAGAAGAAACTAAGATTTTTATCCTCTTTATATTTTTCATACAAACTTCTTCTTAGAGTATACGCCTTATTACTATTCGCCTTTGATCTGGTATTCTTTCTTCCATCAACCTCTCCATTCCTTCTTACATCATAACAGTATATTGCATTAGGATTGTTTCCCTCACATCTTGAACCTTGGAGCTGTTTAATTAAACCTTGCTTTTCCTCATACTTTTTATCTGGTATAAATTTTGAAAAAATTTCAGAGAAATCTACAAATAAATTTCTATTTGCACTGCCTCTATTTATATTAAAAAAATTCGCAAATTCATCTAAAGAATTGAAGTAAACCTCGTAAAAATCCGCATACGCCTGTATAGATTCATTAATATTATTAGCCCTAATGAATTCTAATTTTACCTTAGCATATTCAGATGGCTTTCTTTCTGTATCACTATATAACTTTAATATTATGACATAATCCTCATTTTTGTAATTGAATAAAAAGCTATCAATAATCCATTCTTTTTCCTCCATACTACTTAACAACTTAGGTAGATTTTTAAATCTAATTTCAGCCATATAATCACCTCATATTATTTTTTATATTCTTTCCGTTCTTTATTCTATTATCTACTGGTTCCTGTACATCTTTTTGTATAGCCAGTACAATGCATTGTCGTGACAAACAGGAATGTATATAACTAAATGTTCCAAATGCCTTCTTGACCTTAGGTCAATCTAAATTTATCAAACTTCTTTCTGCTTAACCTTATTATACCATATTCACTACACTTCAGAAATCACAATAGGCAGAACCGAAGTTCTGGTTACTGTCAAGTAATCGTTGGCAAATCTATCATTCAGATTAACTAATACTCACTGAAACCCACTGAAGTGAGCTCTGAGCGTCTGGCCACACTATGTTTTCTAGTTGCTCTCGTCTTTTGCGGGTAGTTTCCACCTGTCCGTTCTGTATCAAAAACCTGCCATTGAAAGCAGTTTTCTTCGAGTTCCCCTTGTTTCCGTATCAAGTCCAACTACATGTCCTGTAGCAGGATAGATGTATCCTGTTCCGACCTTCTTTTTGACCTGCCCGGCTTGAAGAATATCACCTTTTATCTCTTCCATCTTCTCTTTTTCAAAAACAGGAATTCTCCTTGAAAGTTATACCATTTTCGTCTACCATAAGATTCATCATACAGTTCCTTTGTATATATTCTTCGCAAAATAAATACTAAGTTAAGTCTGTATGATTTGGAAGAGGTTTCGGCCTCTTCCTTTTAATTTTTGCCAACTATAATTTTACTCTAAGTTTGCCATTCCAACTTCCACATTTATAAGCATTTAAAAAAAATAAAATCATTACAGAGCGCAGATATGACAGGAAAAATCACAAGAATATATGCAATTCTGATGGTTTTTTAAGAAAATTTTTACCCAGCCATTGACATTTCATTTTTTTGATTATATAATTGTCCGTGTTGTTGTGAACATATTGGCGGATGTGGCGGAATGGCAGACGCACAAGACTCAAAATCTTGCGGGGGTGACCTCGTATGGGTTCAAGTCCCATCATCCGCAGTCTTTATGGATCGTATGACTTCAAGAAGAGCCAAAGCCCTTAAATATCAAGAGTTTTGGCTCTTCTTCTGTTTTCTTTCATCCGTTTTCAGCCGTCAGCTTCCACTTTTTCGCCCCATTTTTGCCCCATAACATATATCATATCATTTCCCGTTTACTTACGTTCTTTTCCCATTTTTTCGTAAACCGCCTCTACGATAAATTCATTCATGCTTTTTCCTTCCAGTTGTGCTGCTTTTTTTACTGTTTCTTTTTCTCCTTTTGGTAGCATTAAGCTTACTTTGTCATACTTTTTCTTGTTATATTCATTTTGATATTTGATTTGGTCAAATTCACTCGTTTTTTCTCTTTCCATTCCTTTCCCTCCTGCTATATTTTTTAATTTCCTCTTTTTTTAGAAATAGTACATACTTTCCTTAACAGAAGGGTGGCTTCGGCAAGTCCACCGCCCTTTCTGCTTGCCCTTTCCTTCCTTATCCAGTAAGGATTTTATTTCTTCTTTGCTTCTTCAGGGTGTATTGCAAAACCATTTCTGAGATCCTATTTTTTACAAAGCTTTTCTCCAATGGGAAACAGATCCAATGTAGCAAAATAATCGGCCGGTGTCTCTGCTCTTCTGATCAGCTCTGTCGTTCCATCTGTTTTCAGCAGAACTTCCGCAGATTTCAGCTTTCCGTTGTAATTGTATCCCATAGAATATCCGTGTGCTCCCGTGTCATGGATCACCAGAAAATCTCCTGTTTCGACCTTTGGCAGCATCCGGTCAATGGCAAACTTGTCATTATTCTCGCACAAAGATCCCGTAACATCGTACTTGCAGGTGCAGGGCTCCTCTTCCTTCCCCATCACGGTAATATGATGATACGCCCCGTACATGGCCGGACGCATCAGGTTTACGGCGCACGCGTCCACTCCGATATAGTCTTTGTGCGTATGCTTTTCATGGATCGCCTTTGTAACCAGATGACCGTAAGGCCCCATCATAAAACGCCCCAGCTCCGTGTAGATCGCCACATCTCCCATCCCTTCCGGCACCAGAACTTCCTCGTATACCTTCCTGACTTCTTCTCCGATCACCCGGATATCATTGGCCTCCTGTTCCGGACGATAAGGAATACCGATCCCTCCCGACAGATTGATAAACCCGATATGGACGCCTGTCTCCTTCTTCAGGCGAACAGCCAGTTCAAACAGAACTTTTGCCAGCATGGGGTAATATGCATTTGTAACGGTATTACTTGCCAGGAAGGCATGGATTCCGAATTCCTTCGCTCCCTTTTCTTTCAGGATCTGAAACGCTTCAAACATCTGGTCTGTCGTCATCCCGTACTTGGCGTCTCCCGGATTGTCCATGATGTCGTTGCTGATCTGGAACAGCCCGCCCGGATTATAACGGCAGCTGATCACTTCCGGAATTTTGCCGATGGCTTTTTCCAGGCAGTCAATGTGGGAAATGTCGTCCAGGTTGATGATGGCGCCCAGCCGGTCTGCGTACACAAACTCCTGCGCCGGCGTATCATTGGAAGAAAACATAATATCCCTTCCGCCGATCCCCATGGCTTCGGAAAGCAACAACTCCGAATAGGATGCACAGTCACAGCCGCAGCCGTACTCCCTCAGAATCCCGATCAAAAACGGATTGGGCGTAGCCTTCACGGCAAAATATTCCTTGTATCCCCGGTTCCAGGCAAACGCCTCCTTCAGCGCTTTTATATTTTCACGGATCCCTTTTTCATCATACAGATGAAAAGGAGTGGGATACTGCTCTACGATCTTTTCCAGTTGTTCTTTTGTTACAAACGGTGTTTTTTTCATGTCAGTTCTCCTCTTTCAATGTCAGCAGCTCTATCTCATTGGACAAAGCCGTCTTATACAGCTCCACAAAGTTCTTCTGCCCGGAATACAAGGCGGTGTTCATACTTCCCTCTCCATACTCTCCTGTGATCACATAGCGGGAATCCGAAATAACCCCTATCTGCATTCCTCTGTCCCTGCCTACATATACTCTGGCATTTTTGAAGGTAACCGGCCGGTCCGTGATGATCACAACCTTTTTCCCGGCGGCCTGCAGCGCCTCCAATTCCCTGACCATCAGTAAAAGATAATTTCTGGTACAACTGATATAGACTCTCTCCTCCACTTCCTCCAAAAGGTTGCGGATCTTGTTCAGGATATTTTTTCCGCCTTCTATCGTAATATAGCCCTCTGCTTCTTCCCGCTCCTTAGGCGCACGCAGAGAGAGCCATTTTTTCGCCTCTTCCAGTCTCCGGATACGGTTTTTACAAAACTCTTCCAACGGAACCGGAACGTACTTTCTGGCTGTTCCTTCCTCCAGAAGATACACCGCTCCCTTTTCCTGCATGTTGGCCAGTGCATTGTATGCGTTGGACCTGGAAATCCCGGTCTGCTTTGCCACCTCGTACCCCGTTACCTTTCCTTCCTCCAAAATACATTGGTAAATGCAGGCCTCCTGCCTTGTCAGACCAAATTCCATCAGTCTTTCAGCAAATGATGTCGTCTCCACTCTGCCACCTCCTGTACTATTTAGTGTTTCTCTCAAGTACTACTATATACCTCTTCCCTCTCTCTGTCAAGAATCCTTCTCAAAACAGACCGTTTCTTTCCTGCCGGCAGGACACATCGCTTCACCATCCCCCTTCCACGACAATCCCCTTTTCTGTGCTTTTTCTACAAAAAAAGATGCCGCCACACCACTGATACTCTCCAGCGGTGCAGTGCACCTTTTTTCTGTCTAATCTACTACAGCAATCTGCATGATATTGCTGACGCCTTCTCTTTGTGCCTTTACGTTGGGTGACGGGATCCCTGCCGTCAGCACGATGATATCTCCCGACTCTGCCATCTGTTTCGCACATGCCAGATCAATGGCCCCGCTGCAGATGTCTTCCGTCGTCTGGAATTCAATGGATTTCAGCGGACGAACCCCCCAGTAGATCTGCATCCTCCGTAAGGTTTCTTCGTTGGGCGTGACCCCTATAATATCCATCGGAGGCTTAAACTTGGACACGACTCTTGCCGTTGCTCCCGATACCGTAGGCGTAATGATACATTTGGCGTTCAAACTTCCCGCCGTCGTCACCGTCGCAAATCCCAGAGCACAGGAGGTGCTTTTCAGATAGTTTTTCTCTGCCCTTTTCAAAAGCGTCTCATGATCCAGGTGTTCTTCTGTATTTTCCACGATATGCACCATCATCTGCAGACTCTCCAGCGGATATTTTCCCTGCGCGGTCTCTCCGGACAGCATGACCGCATCGGTTCCGTCATAAACCGCATTGGCCACGTCTGTGACTTCCGCTCTTGTAGGACGCGGATTCCGCATCATGGAATCCAGCATCTGCGTGGCTGTGATCACCGGCTTGTAATTGCTGTTACATTTCTGGATGATCATCTTCTGCAGGTAAGGTACTTCCTCCGCCGGGATCTCCACTCCCAGATCTCCCCTGGCGATCATGATCCCGTCCGCACACCGGATGATCTCGTCGATATTTTTGATTCCTTCTGCATTTTCAATCTTGGCAATGATCGGAATAAAAGGAGACTTGCATTCTTTCAAGAACGCCTTGATCTCCAGAATACATTCTGCATTTCTGACAAAAGACGCCGCAATAAAATCAATCTTCTGCTCCACGCCAAAGCGGATGTCCGCCCTGTCTTTCTCTGTGATCGCAGGAAGGCGCACCGGCACGTTCGGTACATTGACGCCCTTTCTTTCTCCCAGCTCGCCTCCGTTTATAACGGTACAGACGATCTCTTCTTCTTTTTTTTCCACGACCTCCAGACCGATCAATCCGTCATCGATCAGGATCGTGCTGCCGTGCTGCACATCTTCCACCAAGCCTGTATAGCTGATGGAGACTCTTTTTTCATCTCCTTCTACTTCCTTCGTCGTCAAAGTGAAAAGATTTCCCGGCTCCAGCCATACCTTTTTTCCGTCTTTCAAAAGACCTGTGCGGATCTCCGGACCCTTTGTATCCAGCAGGATCGCCACAGGCTTTCCTTCTTCCTCCCGGATTTTTTTCAGCAGATCCATCCGCGCCTTCTGCTCTGCATGATCTCCATGAGAGAAATTGAATCTGGCAATGTCCATGCCGTGACGCACCAGTTCCCGCATCATAGATGCCTCGTTGGTATTTGGTCCCATCGTACAAACGATCTTTGTTTTTTTCATGTGATACCCCTCTTCCTGTTTCCTGGTAATTCTCTTCCTGTTTTCTATTCTTTTACATGTACATGCGTAAACAGATGATCCTGGCAGTACTCTCTGTCTCCGGCACACTTGGAGCAGTAACGGAACTCCAGCTCCGGATTGGTGATATCTGTCCTGCCGCAGACGCAGCACTTATGTCTGGCTCCGTCTTCGTACTGCACTTCTTTTCGTACCTTCTTTTTATACACATTTTTCCGGTAGATCTCCCTGGGCGAATACGGCCGCATTTTCCTGAACCCGAAGAAGAAAAGAAAGAAGTTGAACAGTGAAACGCCTGCCGCCACCCCCGCCGGCAATCCTTCTATTCCTCTGAATGCCTGCACGATGGCGATCAAAAATAAACTCCGTCCAGCAGGGCTAGGTACTTCGCCTCCACAGGCACGACAAAAAACAGCAAAAATCTCACATTGGGATAAATCGCTGCAAACAGCAGGAACAACGACATGTTCAGGTACCAGGTACTCATTAGCAGCACATTTCCCGTCATCAGGTAGACTATAACGGCGGACGCTGCATGCAGCAGGATCCCCGTAAAGAAATACAGGTTAAACCGAAAAGCCCCCATAGCCTGCTCCAACTGGCTTCCGATCATGTAATAGACATACAGAGCCAGCGCCATCCAGATGGGACTGGACGACGGCGGCTGTATGATGAAGGTAAAGATCCTCCACACCTGTCCGTGCAGAATCGCCCTGGCATCCAGGCTCAAATATTGCATATAAAATGTGGGATTGATCAAATTCAAAACAAATCCCACTCCATAAAGAATGATCACATAGTACATTAATTTTTAATGGCATATCTGCCAAATTTACGCTCCAGCTTATCCACTTCGCAGTTCTTGCTCCTTCCAATGTTTCTCTTTTTATACAATCATTCTACCGTTTCCCCCTATGTTTGTCAAATATCCCATAGAAGTTTCACAATTCTTTAAAACTTCTATGGGTTTTGTAAGTTGTTATTTTTCATGGGCTGTCGTATAATGTTTTAGGTTCAAAGAAATTGTATTTCACGAAGGTTTGGATGCTTTTTCCGGATCTTCTGTCAAGGAGATAAACTATGGATTCCGTTACTTACACATTAGGAATTGATATTGGTTCTACCACTGTAAAAATAGCCATTTTAAACGACAGCAGGGAGCTTGTATTTTCCGACTACGAGCGCCATTTTGCAAATATACAGCCCGCCCTGTCGGATCTTTTGGGGCGCGCCGTTCATCAACTGGGTCCCGTCCTTGCCTCTCCGGTCATTACCGGGTCCGGCGGTCTGACGCTGGCCAACCATCTGGGGGTTCCTTTCGTCCAGGAGGTGGTCGCCGTATCTGCCGCCCTTCAGCATGAGGCTCCTCAGACGGACGTTGCCATTGAGCTTGGAGGAGAAGACGCCAAGATCATCTATTTTGAGGGCGGTAATGTAGAACAGAGAATGAACGGCGTCTGTGCGGGCGGCACCGGCTCTTTTATCGATCAGATGGCTTCCCTGCTTCAAACGGACGCCTCCGGTCTGAACGAGTACGCCAGACATTATCAGGCCCTTTACTCGATCGCCGCAAGATGCGGAGTTTTTGCCAAATCGGATATCCAGCCCCTGATCAACGAAGGAGCCTCCAAGGAAGACCTGGCCGCTTCTATTTTTCAGGCGGTGGTCAATCAGACCATCAGCGGTCTTGCCTGCGGGAAACCCATCCGCGGGCACGTAGCTTTTTTGGGAGGCCCTCTTCATTTTCTGTCAGAATTGAAGGAAGCCTTTGTCCGCACCCTGAAACTGGATGATGCGCACATCGTCGCTCCCGCTCATTCTCATCTGTTCGCCGCGATTGGCTCTGCCTTAAATGCCAAAGAGGGATCTCCTGTTTCGCTTTTGAAGATGCAGCAGCAACTGAAAGGCCGTATTCAGATGGATTTTGAAGTGGCCCGTCTGGAGCCTCTCTTTTCCAGTCAGGCAGAGTTTGAGGAATTTTCTGCTCGCCATGCAAAGCATCAGGTGCCCTTCGGGGATCTTCCCCTCTTACCGCGGGAAGGCCTTTTTGGGAATCGACGCCGGTTCCACCACCACGAAGGTGGCTCTGGTGGGGGAAGACGGCACTCTGCTCTATTCCTTTTACCGGAACAATGAAGGGGATCCTCTGGGAACCACCATCACCGCCATCAAAGATATCTATCAACAGCTTCCCGACGGTGTGTCCATTGTCCACTCCTGCTCCACCGGATATGGAGAAGCTCTGGTAAAGGCCGCCCTTTTGCTGGACGAAGGGGAAGTGGAAACAGTTTCTCACTATTACGCGGCTTCTTTCTTTGAACCCAGCGTGGACTGCATCCTGGATATCGGCGGACAGGATATGAAATGTATCAAGATCAAAAACCAGACGGTAGACAGCGTACAGCTCAACGAAGCCTGCTCCGCCGGGTGCGGGTCTTTCATCGAAACCTTTGCCAAATCCCTCAACTACTCTGTGGAGGATTTTGCACAGGAGGCTTTGTTTGCCCACCATCCTATTGATCTGGGAACCCGCTGTACCGTTTTTATGAACTCCAAAGTAAAGCAGGCGCAAAAAGAAGGGGCGGAGGTGTCGGATATTTCTGCCGGACTGGCCTATTCTGTCATCAAAATGCCCTGTTTAAGGTGATCAAAGTGGCGGATGCTTCCGAACTGGGACACCACATTGTTGTCCAGGGCGGTACGTTCTACAACAACGCCGTTCTGCGAAGCTTTGAAAAAATTGCTGACTGCCACGCCATCCGTCCGGACATCGCCGGCATCATGGGCGCTTTTGGCGCCGCCCTGATCGCAAGAGAGCGCTACGTGGAATGTGAGGGAACCACCATGCTGTCTATCGATGAGATCCAGCGGCTGGAGTATTCCACCTCCATGGCAAAATGCGGGCTGTGCACCAACAACTGCCGTCTTACCATTAACAAGTTCAGTGGAAACCGCCGCTTTATTACAGGCAACCGCTGTGAGCGGGGAATCGGAAAAGAAAAAGACAGAACTCCTCCCAATCTTTTCGATTATAAATTAAAACGCTACTTTGACTATGAACCGCTTTCCCCACAGGAAGCACGGCGAGGCACCATAGGATTCCCCGGGTTCTGAATCTGTACGAAAATTATCCCTTCTGGTTTAC
>NZ_VULY01000023.1 GCF_009696485.1 Suipraeoptans intestinalis | reverse complement strand
ACTATCTGAAAAGAGCAGCCGTTCTTTTCTTGCTCTGGTGCTGCTGCTGTCTCTGGCAGCTGTCTCTGGCAGGCTGTGGATCAGAAGCGGGAAAAACAAAGACCGGTTCCGATAAAAAACTTCTTCAGAGAACGCTGCAGGTGCAGACAGCGATGTAAACATGCTGCTGAAGATCGACGATCAGGAAGAAAAAGCAGCGGTGGAAGCGGCGAAGAAAAAAGTACAGTCCATGAAAAGAGAACCGAGGATCATTGCAACGTCTCCGGCGACGGCAGATATCTGTGACAAACTGGAACTTTCTCTGACAGGCGTGTGCACAAGTACGGTATCCACGATCCCAAAGCGGTATAAAAATGTGGAAACCGTGGGACAGCCATGAGTCCGGACATGGAAACGGTGGCGTCTTTGGATCCGGACTGGATCTTGAGCCCCATATCCTTACAGGGGGATCTGCAGCCGAAATACGAGGCGATCGATACGGACTGGGCGTTTTTAAATCTCAGGAGCGTACCGGGGATGTACCGCTCCATTCAGGAACTGGGAGAAATTTTTGACAGAAAAGAGCAGGCGCAGAAACTGGTGGATGAGTTTGCAAAATTTTACAAAGAGTACAAGGAAAAGAACCGGGGAAAAGACCGTCCCAAGGTAATGATCCTGATGGGACTTCCAGGCTCCTATATCATTGCAACGCCAAATTCTTACGTGGGAAGTCTGGTGGAGCTGGCAGGCGGAGAGAATGTGTATTCCGATGAGGAACAGGAATTTCTGACAGTCAATACCGAAGATATGAAGACCAAAGAACCGGATATTATTTTGCGGGCTGCCCATGCGCTTCCGGATCAGGTGGTGGAAATGTTCCAGAAGGACTTTGCAGAAAATGATATCTGGCAGCACTTTGAAGCGGTCAAAAACGGCAGGGTCTATGACCTGACCTATGAATATTTCGGTATGAGCGCCACGTTCAGATATCCGCAGGCGCTGGAAGAACTGCAGCCGATCCTGTATCCGGAGAGTGAGGCGGATGCACAGAAAGCCAGGGACAACAGCGACGGGGCACAGAAGAAAGCAAAGGATTCCAAGGCGACGGAAATCTATGAGGAACAGAAGGACGGCAGATAGGGAGGAGGGAAGCGGATGACAGAAACGGTGTTGGAAAACACTTCCGGAAAGGCAGCCAAAGATCCATCCGGGCAGGCGAAGGCGAAGAGCCGGACGGCAAAAGCGGCTGTTTCATTTGTCGTGATGACGGTGCTTTTGGCGGCGCTGTTCTTTGGGGCAGTCAATATCGGGAGCCTGAAAGTCAGCTTTTTGGAATTGGCGAAAGGATTATTTACAGCATATAATGAGAAGGTAGCAACAATCTATGACCTGCGGTTTCCGCGTATCGTACTCTCTTTGCTGGCAGGGGCGGCGATCGCAGTATCCGGCGTACTGTTTCAGGCGGTGCTTAAGAATCCGCTTGCCGATCCGGGGATTATCGGGATCTCCAGCGGCGCAGGCTTTGCGGCAGTGATGATCACGGCATTTGCACCTGCTTTCTTCTTTTTGTACCACTGTTTGCATTTCTGGGGGGCGTGATTGCTTTTGCGCTTGTGTACAGCCTGTCCTGGAAAGGAGGATTAAGCCCCCTTCGGATCATCCTTGTAGGCGTGGCGGTAAACGCCATGTTTACCGGTCTGTCCGGTGCCCTGAATGCGATGAACGGCGGCAATATGTCGGGAGTGGCTGCCATTGTCAACGGCAACATCACGATGAAGACCTGGGACGATGTAAGAATCCTGGTTCCGTATGTTGTCCCGGGGCTGGTGCTGGCGGTCCTGTTTGCAAAGACGTGCAACCTGCTGGCGCTGGAGGATAAGACGGCGAGAAGTCTGGGGATCCAGGTGAACAGGATGCGAATCCTCATTTCTCTGACTGCGGTATTGCTGGCAGGCATTTCCACAGCGGTGGTGGGAGCCATCAGCTTTCTGGTCTGATCGTCCCCATATCGGAAGGCTTCTGGTAGGAAGGAATCATAAGGTATTGCTGCCGTTCAGTGCGCTGCTGGGGGCATTTACATTTTTGCTGGCAGACACCATAGGAAGGAGTATCGCCGTTCCCTATGAAGTGCCGGCATCCATTATCATGAGTGTGGCGGGAGGACCGTTTTTTATCATCCTGTTAAGGAGGTCCGGAAAATATGGAAGATAAACGAGGAATTTCTGTTCCTGTGGAAGAGGCGGAAAGAAGAGACGACAAAAAAAGAAAATGGGCGGATAAGCCGGCCATGGAGGTACGGGATCTGCACTTTGCGTATGGCAGGAATCAGGTGCTTCAAGGTGTGTCCTTTAAAATCCGGGAGGGAAGGATCACAACCATCATGGGGGCAAACGGATGCGGGAAATCCACACTGTTTTCTCTGATGACGAAAAACCTGTATCCGAAAAAGGGAAATATTTTCCTGAAGGGAAAGAATATCCAGAATCTGAGCCTGAAAGAGCTGGCCAGGAAAGCCGCTGTCGTCTGGCAGTACAATACTGCGGCAGAGGATATTACCGTAGAGGAGCTGGTGGCATTCGGGCGGACGCCCCATAAAAGGATGATGCAGGGAGAAAGCGAGGAAGATGCGAGAATGATCGGTGGGCGCGGGGGGATTGGACCAGGAACGTGTCATAAGGACAAGTCAGGTTGGACGTGGCCTGCACCTGGACGACATACTGGATACCGATAGTCAGACACGACTGCTTTGGTGTCCTGTAGGTTTCAGCAGATCGTCATCTCCAGCGTCAGCCAGTCGGCGAAATCACACCGAAAAGTACATCGTCATCTTCCAGTCGCCCCCGCGCCATCATTCTCCTCCTCGCTTTCTCCCTGCATCATCCTTTTATGGGGCGTCCGCCCGAATGCCACCAGCTCCTCTACGGTAATATCCTCTGCCGCAGTATTGTACTGCCAGACGACAGCGGCTTTCCTGGCCAGCTCTTTCAGGCTCAGATTCTGGATATTCTTTCCCTTCAGGAAAATATTTCCCTTTTTCGGATACAGGTTTTTCGTCATCAGAGAAAACAGTGTGGATTTCCCGCATCCGTTTGCCCCCATGATGGTTGTGATCCTTCCCTCCCGGATTTTAAAGGACACACCTTGAAGCACCTGATTCCTGCCATACGCAAAGTGCAGATCCCGTACCTCCATGGCCGGCTTATCCGCCCATTTTCTTTTTTGTCGTCTCTTCTTTCCGCCTCTTCCACAGGAACAGAAATTCCTCGTTTATCTTCCATATTTTCCGGACCTCCTTAACAGGATGATAAAAAACGGTCCTCCCGCCACACTCATGATAATGGATGCCGGCACTTCATAGGGAACGGCGATACTCCTTCCTATGGTGTCTGCCAGCAAAAATGTAAATGCCCCCAGCAGCGCACTGAACGGCAGCAATACCTTATGATTCCTTCCTACCAGAAGCCTTCCGATATGGGGGACGATCAGACCCAGAAAGCTGATGGCTCCCACCACCGCTGTGGAAATGCCTGCCAGCAATACCGCAGTCAGAGAAATGAGGATTCGCATCCTGTTCACCTGGATCCCCAGACTTCTCGCCGTCTTATCCTCCAGCGCCAGCAGGTTGCACGTCTTTGCAAACAGGACCGCCAGCACCAGCCCCGGGACAACATACGGAACCAGGATTCTTACATCGTCCCAGGTCTTCATCGTGATGTTGCCGTTGACAATGGCAGCCACTCCCGACATATTGCCGCCGTTCATCGCATTCAGGGCACCGGACAGACCGGTAAACATGGCGTTTACCGCCACGCCTACAAGGATGATCCGAAGGGGCTTAATCCTCCTTTCCAGGACAGGCTGTACACAAGCGCAAAAGCAATCACGCCCCCCAGAAATGCAAACAGTGGTACAAAAAAGAAGAAAGCAGGTGCAAATGCCGTGATCATCACTGCCGCAAAGCCTGCGCCGCTGGAGATCCCGATAATCCCCGGATCGGCAAGCGGATTCTTAAGCACCGCCTGAAACAGTACGCCGGATACTGCGATCGCCGCCCCTGCCAGCAAAGAGAGTACGATACGCGGAAACCGCAGGTCATAGATTGTTGCTACCTTCTCATTATATGCTGTAAATAATCCTTTCGCCAATTCCAAAAAGCTGACTTTCAGGCTCCCGATATTGACTGCCCCAAAGAACAGCGCCGCCAAAAGCACCGTCATCACGACAAATGAAACAGCCGCTTTTGCCGTCCGGCTCTTCGCCTTCGCCTGCCCGGATGGATCTTTGGCTGCCTTTCCGGAAGTGTTTTCCAACACCGTTTCTGTCATCCGCTTCCCTCCTCCCTATCTGCCGTCCTTCTGTTCCTCATAGATTTCCGTCGCCTTGGAATCCTTTGCTTTCTTCTGTGCCCCGTCGCTGTTGTCCCTGGCTTTCTGTGCATCCGCCTCACTCTCCGGATACAGGATCGGCTGCAGTTCTTCCAGCGCCTGCGGATATCTGAACGTGGCGCTCATACCGAAATATTCATAGGTCAGGTCATAGACCCTGCCGTTTTTGACCGCTTCAAAGTGCTGCCAGATATCATTTTCTGCAAAGTCCTTCTGGAACATTTCCACCACCTGATCCGGAAGCGCATGGGCAGCCCGCAAAATAATATCCGGTTCTTTGGTCTTCATATCTTCGGTATTGACTGTCAGAAATTCCTGTTCCTCATCGGAATACACATTCTCTCCGCCTGCCAGCTCCACCAGACTTCCCACGTAAGAATTTGGCGTTGCAATGATATAGGAGCCTGGAAGTCCCATCAGGATCATTACCTTGGACGGTCTTTTCCCCGGTTCTTTTCCTTGTACTCTTTGTAAAATTTTGCAAACTCATCCACCAGTTTCTGCGCCTGCTCTTTTCTGTCAAAAATTTCTCCCAGTTCCTGAATGGAGCGGTACATCCCCGGTACGCTCCTGAGATTTAAAAACGCCCAGTCCGTATCGATCGCCTCGTATTTCGGCTGCAGATCCCCCTGTAAGGATATGGGGCTCAAGATCCAGTCCGGATCCAAAGACGCCACCGTTTCCATGTCCGGACTCATGGCTGTCCCCACGGTTTCCACATTTTTATACCGCTTTGGGATCGTGGATACCGTACTTGTGCACACGCCTGTCAGAGAAAGTTCCAGTTTGTCACAGATATCTGCCGTCGCCGGAGACGTTGCAATGATCCTCGGTTCTCTTTCATGGACTGTACTTTTTTCTTCGCCGCTTCCACCGCTGCTTTTTCTTCCTGATCGTCGATCTTCAGCAGCATGTTTACATCGCTGTCTGCACCTGCAGCGTTCTCTGAAGAAGTTTTTTATCGGAACCGGTCTTTGTTTTTCCCCGCTTCTGATCCACACAGCCTGCCAGAGACAGCAGCAGCACCAGAGCAAGAAAAAGAACGGCTGCTCTTTCAGATAGTTATTCCTGTCATCTTCTGCGCCTCCCCAACGTTTCCAGTTTCTACGGAAAACATACACGACGCCGGCTGCCGCCCCAAGCAAAATGAGGCCGGACACTACGACGGCCAGTGCGGTCTGAAAGATCCGGTTCCCGGAAGCGGCTGCTCCTTTCTTTTCTTTCACGTTTCCCCGCCTTATTTTTTGCCGTGGAAAGACTCAGCCCTTCCGCAGAATCCAGGGCGCTGTCCCCTTATTGGCAGAAGAAGTATTCTCTCCTCCCTTCGCTGCCTTCGTAATACTGCTTTGCAGCTTTTTCCCCGACGTAGCAGAGGAACTGCTTTTATCCCTGCCTTCGCACCTGAAAGAGAAGAGCCTCCGGCTCCCAGACTGCCGCTCCCGATGCTCCCGGCGTTTCTGCGGAGGCTTCCGGCCCTGCA
>NZ_VULY01000027.1 GCF_009696485.1 Suipraeoptans intestinalis | reverse complement strand
TCTGATACCGGCTTATTCAGAAGTGATTCCAAATGAAGTGGATTTATCCACTTATCTTACGAAGAAGGTAAGACTGAATATTCCAATGATGAGCGCAGGGATGGACACCGTAACGGAGCACCGTATGGCGATTGCAATGGCAAGGCAAGGCGGAATCGGAATCATCCATAAGAATATGTCCATCGAAGAGCAGGCAGAAGAGGTTGATAAGGTAAAGCGTTCCGAAAACGGAGTCATCACAGATCCTTTTTATCTTTCGCCGGAGCACACGCTGGCAGACGCCAATGAGCTGATGAGCAAGTTCCGGATCTCAGGAGTGCCGATCACAGAGGGAAGAAAACTGGTGGGGATCATCACCAATCGTGATCTGAAATTTGAAGAGGATTTTTCCAAGAAGATCAAAGAGTCTATGACGTCGGAGGGTCTGATCACTGCACAGGAGGGATCACACTGGAAGAAGCCAAAAAGATTCTGGCGAAAGCAAGGAAAGAAAAGCTTCCCATTGTGGACAAGGAGTTCAATCTGAAGGGTCTGATCACCATTAAAGATATTGAAAAGCAGATCAAGTACCCGCTGTCTGCCAAGGATGAGCAGGGAAGACTTCTGTGCGGAGCAGCCATCGGGATCACGGCAAACTGTTTGGAGAGAGCGGAAGCTCTGGTCAATGCCAAAGTGGACGTAGTGGTAATGGATTCTGCGCACGGACATTCTGCAAATGTGCTGCGTACGGTGGATATGGTCAAGAATAAATTTCCACAGCTTCAGGTGATCGCGGGAAATGTGGCAACGGGAGAAGCTACGGAAGCTTTGATCCGTGCGGGAGCCGACGCTGTTAAAGTCGGGATCGGGCCGGGCTCCATCTGTACGACGCGCGTAATCGCAGGGATTGGAGTACCCCAGATAACGGCGGTAATGGAATGCTATGAGGCCGCCGACAAGCATGGGATCCCGGTGATCGCTGACGGAGGGATCAAGTATTCCGGAGATATGACAAAGGCTATCGCAGCAGGCGCCAATGTTTGTATGATGGGAAGCATTTTTGCGGGTTGTGATGAAAGCCCGGGAACCTTTGAACTGTATCAGGGAAGAAAATATAAGGTATATCGTGGAATGGGATCCATCTCCGCCATGGAAAATGGAAGCAAGGACAGATACTTCCAGACAGATGCAAGAAAGCTGGTGCCGGAAGGCGTAGAAGGCCGGGTTGCCTATAAGGGGACGGTAGAGGATACCGTGTTCCAACTGATGGGAGGACTTCGTTCCGGAATGGGCTACTGTGGAACGCCCACCATTGAGGATCTGAAGCAGAAAGGACAGTTTGTGAAGATCTCCGCAGCCTCTCTGAAGGAGAGCCACCCTCACGACATTCACATTACAAAGGAAGCGCCGAACTACAGCGTAGACGAGTAACAGATAACAGAACATACAAACCTCCCCCAAAGGTGGCAGATCAGAAACGGTCTGCTTCCTGCGGGGGAGGTTTTTTGTGAAAATCGATTGTCAGGATTGGGACCAGTCCGTCAACACGTTTTGTCCTACTGCCTCAAAAGAAGAGACAGAGCAGCAGGATAACTTTCTGCGCTCAGGGTGGAAGAAAACGCTTATCGGATAATGTCCAGAAATCCCATCTGATCCAAAGCATTCAGTACCAGATGTCTGCCGGCATCGGTTCCGTCAATGATCCTCCTGGCACGGACAGAGTCTCCAATATTCAATACCTCTACCGGCTCTCCCAGGAACCCGTCAGAAAGCTCGGCCAAAACGGGAGCATATGCCTTCATGCCAAGACATACAAATCCATAGTCGAAGGGTAGCGTTTCTTCCGTGCCATTTTGGTTGACCAAAAAGGCGTCCGGGAGTACTTTGGTCAAAGCAGTGCCGGTCAGTTGTCGTACTTGTCCCTTTTGCAGGAATTCTTTGACGCTTGCTATGGAAGAAGCATCCAGACCGTTTCCGATGGTAGGAAGCATTTCTACCAGAGTGATCTGCGCATTTCTGGACACGAAAAATTCCACTACATCCAGCCCAACTGCTCCGCCGCCGACTACCACCACCCTTTTGCCGGACAGATCTTCCGGATAGCGCTCCACCTCTGCAATAAAATCCAGAATGGAAAAAACAGGTGCGGAAGACTGCAACTGCTGGGCCAACCCATCAATAGGAGGAAGGATGGGAACGGAACCGGTAGCGTTTACTACCAGGTGCGGGTGATACTGTCTGACACGCTCCAAAGTTCCCTCTGTGTTGGTCAGGATGGTCAGATTTTCCAGCTGTCCGGCACGAGCTTTCAGATAGGTGGGGAAATCGGCCAGACGTTTTTTGGCGGGGATCTTGGAGATTTCCACAGACAGTCCGCCGATTTTGTCTGTTTTTTCTAAAAGGGTTACATGACAGCCCACCTCGGCTGCCGTACAGGCTGCCTCCAGGCCGGCGGTTCCGGCGCCGACTACCACCACGTTACAGGGAGAGGACACCTTGTATTTTTTGTAGGCTTCTCCATAGATCAGGTCGGATTGATGGTGCATCTAAGAGGCTTATTGCCGCCGATACGATTTCCTACACATCCCACATTACAGGAAATACACTTCCGCAGCTGCTGGGTGCGGCCATACTTGATTTTGTTGCACCATTCGGGATCGGCGATCAGCCCCCGGCCCAGTCCGATAAAGTCCGCATCCCCCGCGCCAGGATATCTTCCGCCACCTGGGGATCACGGATGTTTCCGATAGCGATGGTAGGCTTGTGAAAACGGTCGCGTACAGCTTTTGCCATATAAGCCGCCAACCGTCTTCCAGATAATTGGCATCGATCTGGTATTGGATAGTGGGGTTCAGGCCGGCAGAGGTATCGAACAGGTCCACCTCATCCTGCAGATATTCCAGGTATTCCAGGCAGTCCTCAATGGTATTTCCGCCTGCCACCAGTTCATCCACACTCAGCCGCAGGGAGATGGGAACATGGGGGCCGATGGCAGCACGCACCTGATCGATGACCATACGGCAGAAGCGGGACCGGTTCTTGGCGGAGCCGCCGAATTCATCTGTTCGGTCGTTCATCGTGGGAGACAGGAACTGACTGATCAGGTAAGAATGCCCTGCATGAATTTCTATCAGATCAAATCCTGCATTTACTGCCCGCTTTGCCACCAATCCCATAGTCTTTTGCAATAGCTTCCAGCTCTTCCCTGGAAAGTGGCCGGGGCGTTTCTCCGCCGGGCTTGGAAGGAAGTGTGGAGGCAGATACCGGCTGCATTCCGATCCGGGAGCTCATGGCAGAAGCTCCTGCGTGGTTCAGCTGAATACCGATACAGGCGCCCTGTCTGTGACAGGCTTCCGTCAGATTAAACAGTCGGGGAATATAGCCGGTATCTGCCTCCACACTTCCTTCCAAGCCCGGCGGAGAAACGCCCCGGCCACTTTCCAGGGAAGAGCTGGAAGCTATTGCAAAAGACTATGGGATTGGTGCAAAGCGGGCAGTAAATGCAGGATTTGATCTGATAGAAATTCATGCAGGGCATTCTTACCTGATCAGTCAGTTCCTGTCTCCCACGATGAACGACCGAACAGATGAATTCGGCGGCTCCGCCAAGAACCGGTCCCGCTTCTGCCGTATGGTCATCGATCAGGTGCGTGCTGCCATCGGCCCCCATGTTCCCATCTCCCTGCGGCTGAGTGTGGATGAACTGGTGGCAGGCGGAAATACCATTGAGGACTGCCTGGAATACCTGGAATATCTGCAGGATGAGGTGGACCTGTTCGATACCTCTGCCGGCCTGAACCCCACTATCCAATACCAGATCGATGCCAATTATCTGGAAGACGGTTGGCGGGCTTATATGGCAAAAGCTGTACGCGACCGTTTTCACAAGCCTACCATCGCTATCGGAAACATCCGTGATCCCCAGGTGGCGGAAGATATCCTGGCGCGGGGGGATGCGGACTTTATCGGACTGGGCCGGGGGCTGATCGCCGATCCCGAATGGTGCAACAAAATCAAGTATGGCCGCACCCAGCAGCTGCGGAAGTGTATTTCCTGTAATGTGGGATGTGTAGGAAATCGTATCGGCGGCAATAAGCCTCTTAGATGCACCATCAATCCCGACCTGATCTATGGAGAAGCCTACAAAAATACAAGGTGTCCTCTCCCTGTAACGTGGTGGTAGTCGGCGCCGGAACCGCCGGCCTGGAGGCAGCCTGTACGGCAGCCGAGGTGGGCTGTCATGTAACCCTTTTAGAAAAAACAGACAAAATCGGCGGACTGTCTGTGGAAATCTCCAAGATCCCCGCCAAAAAACGTCTGGCCGATTTCCCCACCTATCTGAAAGCTCGTGCCGGACAGCTGGAAAATCTGACCATCCTGACCAACACAGAGGGAACTTTGGAGCGTGTCAGACAGTATCACCCGCACCTGGTAGTAAACGCTACCGGTTCCGTTCCCATCCTTCCTCCTATTGATGGGTTGGCCCAGCAGTTGCAGTCTTCCGCACCTGTTTTTTCCATTCTGGATTTTATTGCAGAGGTGGAGCGCTATCCGGAAGATCTGTCCGGCAAAAGGGTGGTGGTAGTCGGCGGCGGAGCAGTTGGGCTGGATGTAGTGGAATTTTTCGTGTCCAGAAATGCGCAGATCACTCTGGTAGAAATGCTTCCTACCATCGGAAACGGTCTGGATGCTTCTTCCATAGCAAGCGTCCAAAGAATTCCTGCAAAAGGGACAAGTACGACAACTGACCGGCACTGCTTTGACCAAAGTACTCCCGGACGCCTTTTTGGTCAACCAAAATGGCACGGAAGAAACGCTACCCTTCGACTATGGATTTGTATGTCTTGGCATGAAGGCATATGCTCCCGTTTTGGCCGAGCTTTCTGACGGGTTCCTGGGAGAGCCGGTAGAGGTATTGAATATTGGAGACTCTGTCCGTGCCAGGAGGATCATTGACGGAACCGATGCCGGCAGACATCTGGTACTGAATGCTTTGGATCAGATGGGATTTCTGGACATTATCCGATAAGCGTTTTCTTCCACCCTGAGCGCAGAAAGTTATCCTGCTGCTCTGTCTCTTCTTTTGAGGCAGTAGGACAAAACGTGTTGACGGACTGGTCCCAATCCTGACAATCGATTTTCACAAAAACCTCCCCGCAGGAAGCAGACCGTTTCTGATCTGCCACCTTTGGGGGAGGTTTGTATGTTCTGTTATCTGTTACTCGTCTACGCTGTAGTTCGGCGCTTCCTTTGTAATGTGAATGTCGTGAGGGTGGCTCTCCTTCAGAGAGGCTGCGGAGATCTTCACAAACTGTCCTTTCTGCTTCAGATCCTCAAT
Organism: Suipraeoptans intestinalis; assembly: GCF_009696485.1. GTDB lineage: Bacteria > Bacillota > Clostridia > Lachnospirales > Lachnospiraceae > Suipraeoptans > Suipraeoptans intestinalis. Next base: position 1,291 of record NZ_VULY01000027.1, on the reverse strand, counting down.
GGTGGGCGTTCCACAGTAGCCCATTCCGGAACGAAGTCCTCCCATCAGTTGGAACACGGTATCCTCTACCGTCCCCTTATAGGCAACCCGGCCTTCTACGCCTTCCGGCACCAGCTTTCTTGCATCTGTCTGGAAGTATCTGTCCTTGCTTCCATTTTCCATGGCGGAGATGGATCCCATTCCACGATATACCTTATATTTTCTTCCCTGATACAGTTCAAAGGTTCCCGGGCTTTCATCACAACCCGCAAAAATGCTTCCCATCATACAAACATTGGCGCCTGCTGCGATAGCCTTTGTCATATCTCCGGAATACTTGATCCCTCCGTCAGCGATCACCGGGATCCCATGCTTGTCGGCGGCCTCATAGCATTCCATTACCGCCGTTATCTGGGGTACTCCCAATCCCTGCGATTACGCGCGTCGTACAGATGGAGCCCGGCCCGATCCCGACTTTAACAGCGTCGGCTCCCGCACGGATCAAAGCTTCCGTAGCTTCTCCCGTTGCCACATTTCCCGCGATCACCTGAAGCTGTGGAAATTTATTCTTGACCATATCCACCGTACGCAGCACATTTGCAGAATGTCCGTGCGCAGAATCCATTACCACTACGTCCACTTTGGCATTGACCAGAGCTTCCGCTCTCTCCAAACAGTTTGCCGTGATCCCGATGGCTGCTCCGCACAGAAGTCTTCCCTGCTCATCCTTGGCAGACAGCGGGTACTTGATCTGCTTTTCAATATCTTTAATGGTGATCAGACCCTTCAGATTGAACTCCTTGTCCACAATGGGAAGCTTTTCTTTCCTTGCTTTCGCCAGAATCTTTTTGGCTTCTTCCAGTGTGATCCCCTCCTGTGCAGTGATCAGACCCTCCGACGTCATAGACTCTTTGATCTTCTTGGAAAAATCCTCTTCAAATTTCAGATCACGATTGGTGATGATCCCCACCAGTTTTCTTCCCTCTGTGATCGGCACTCCTGAGATCCGGAACTTGCTCATCAGCTCATTGGCGTCTGCCAGCGTGTGCTCCGGCGAAAGATAAAAGGATCTGTGATGACTCCGTTTTCGGAACGCTTTACCTTATCAACCTCTTCTGCCTGCTCTTCGATGGACATATTCTTATGGATGATTCCGATTCCGCCTTGCCTTGCCATTGCAATCGCCATACGGTGCTCCGTTACCGGTGTCCATCCCTGCGCTCATCATTGGAATATTCAGTCTTACCTCTTCGTAAGATAAGTGGATAATCCACTTCATTTGGAATCACTTCTGAATAAGCCGGTATCAGAA
>NZ_VULY01000028.1 GCF_009696485.1 Suipraeoptans intestinalis | reverse complement strand
AATGCAGAATGTATTCTGGAGATCAAGGCGTTCTTGAAAGAATGCAAGTCTCCTTTTATTCCGATCATTGCCAAGATTGAAAATGCAGAAGGAATCAAAAATATCGACGAGATCATCCGGTGTGCGGACGGATCATGATCGCCAGGGGAGATCTGGGAGTGGAGATCCCGGCGGAGGAAGTACCTTACCTGCAGAAGATGATCATCCAGAAATGTAACAGCAATTACAAGCCGGTGATCACAGCCACGCAGATGCTGGATTCCATGATGCGGAATCCGCGTCCTACAAGAGCGGAAGTCACAGACGTGGCCAATGCCGGTTTATGACGGAACCGATGCGGTCATGCTGTCCGGAGAGACCGCGCAGGGAAAATATCCGCTGGAGAGTCTGCAGATGATGGTGCATATCGTGGAAAATACAGAAGAACACCTGGATCATGAGACGCTTTTGAAAAGGGCAGAGAAAAACTATCTGAAAAGCACCTCCTGTGCTCTGGGATTTGCGACGGTGACGACGGCGGGAAGTTTGAACGCCAAATGTATCATTACGCCTACGGTATCGGGAGCAACGGCAAGAGTCGTGTCCAAGTTTAAGCCTCCGATGGATATTATAGGGTCACGCCCAACGAAGAAACCTTACGGAGGATGCAGATCTACTGGGGGGTTCGTCCGCTGAAATCCATTGAATTCCAGACGACGGAAGACATCTGCAGCGGGGCCATTGATCTGGCATGTGCGAAACAGATGGCAGAGTCGGGAGATATCATCGTGCTGACGGCAGGGATCCCGTCACCCAACGTAAAGGCACAAAGAGAAGGCGTCAGCAATATCATGCAGATTGCTGTAGTAGATTAGACAGAAAAAAGGTGCACTGCACCGCTGGAGAGTATCAGTGGTGTGGCGGCATCTTTTTTTGTAGAAAAAGCACAGAAAAGGGATTGTCGTGGAAGGGGATGGTGAAGCGATGTGTCCTGCCGGCAGGAAAGAAACGGTCTGTTTTGAGAAGGATTCTTGACAGAGAGAGGGAAGAGGTATATAGTAGTACTTGAGAGAAACACTAAATAGTACAGGAGGTGGCAGAGTGGAGACGACATCATTTGCTGAAAGACTGATGGAATTTGGTCTGACAAGGCAGGAGGCCTGCATTTACCAATGTATTTTGGAGGAAGGAAAGGTAACGGGGTACGAGGTGGCAAAGCAGACCGGGATTTCCAGGTCCAACGCATACAATGCACTGGCCAACATGCCAGGAAAAGGGAGCGGTGTATCTTCTGGAGGAAGGAACAGCCAGAAAGTACGTTCCGGTTCCGTTGGAAGAGTTTTGTAAAAACCGTATCCGGAGACTGGAAGAGGCGAAAAAATGGCTCTCTCTGCGTGCGCCTAAGGAGCGGGAAGAAGCAGAGGCTATATTACGATAGAAGGCGGAAAAAATATCCTGAACAAGATCCGCAACCTTTTGGAGGAAGTGGAGGAGAGAGTCTATATCAGTTGTACCAGAAATTATCTTTTACTGATGGTCAGGGAATTGGAGGCGCTGCAGGCCGCCGGGAAAAAGGTTGTGATCATCACGGACCGGCCGGTTACCTTCAAAAATGCCAGAGTATATGTAGGCAGGGACAGAGGAATGCAGATAGGGTTATTTCGGATTCCCGCTATGTGATCACAGGAGAGTATGGAGAGGGAAGTATGAACACCGCCTTGTATTCCGGGCAGAAGAACTTTGTGGAGCTGTATAAGACGGCTTTGTCCAATGAGATAGAGCTGCTGACATTGAAAGAGGAGAACTGACATGAAAAAAACACCGTTTGTAACAAAAGAACAACTGGAAAAGATCGTAGAGCAGTATCCCACTCCTTTCATCTGTATGATGAAAAAGGGATCCGTGAAAATATAAAAGCGCTGAAGGAGGCGTTTGCCTGGAACCGGGGATACAAGGAATATTTTGCCGTGAAGGCTACGCCCAATCCGTTTTTGATCGGGATTCTGAGGGAGTACGGCTGCGGCTGTGACTGTGCATCCTATTCGGAGTTGTTGCTTTCCGAAGCCATGGGGATCGGCGGAAGGGATATTATGTTTTCTTCCAATGATACGCCGGCGCAGGAGTTTGTGTACGCAGACCGGCTGGGCGCCATCATCAACCTGGACGACATTTCCCACATTGACTGCCTGGAAAAAGCCATCGGCAAAATTCCGGAAGTGATCAGCTGCCGTTATAATCCGGGCGGGCTGTTCCAGATCAGCAACGACATCATGGACAATCCGGGAGACGCCAAGTACGGGATGACGACAGACCAGATGTTTGAAGCGTTCAGATCCTGAAAGAAAAGGGAGCGAAGGAATTCGGAATCCATGCCTTCCTGGCAAGTAATACCGTTACAAATGCATATTACCCCATGCTGGCAAAAGTTCTGTTTGAACTGGCTGTTCGCCTGAAGAAGGAGACAGGCGTCCATATCGGGTTTATCAATCTGTCGGGAGGGATCGGTATTCCTTATCGTCCGGAACAGGAGGCCAATGATATCCGGGTGATCGGAGAAGAAGTCAGGAAGGTATACGAGGAAGTTCTGGTGCCGGAAGGGATGGGAGATGTGGCGATCTACACGGAGCTGGGGCGTTTTATGATGGGGCCTTACGGTCATCTGGTTACAAAGGCGATCCATGAAAAGCATACGCACAAAGACTATATCGGAGTGGACGCGTGCGCCGTAAACCTGATGCGTCCGGCCATGTACGGGGCGTATCATCATATTACCGTGATGGGGAAGGAAGAGGAGCCCTGCACCTGCAAGTACGATGTTACGGGATCTTTGTGCGAGAATAATGACAAGTTTGCCATTGACCGGATGCTGCCAAAGGTCGAAACAGGAGATTTTCTGGTGATCCATGACACGGAGCACACGGATATTCTATGGATACAATTACAACGGAAAGCTGAAATCTGCGGAAGTTGCTGAAACAGATGGAACGACAGAGCTGATCAGAAGAGCAGAGACACCGGCGATTATTGTACATTGGATCCCATAGAATATCGTGTGCTCCCGTGTCATGGATCACCAGAAAATCTCCTGTTCGACCTTTGGCAGCATCCGGTCAATGGCAACTTGTCATTATCTCGCACAAAGATCCCGTACATCGTACTTGCAGGGCGGCTCCTCTCCTTCCCCATCACGTAATATGATGATACGCCCGTACATGGCCGGACGCATCAGGTTTACGGCGCACGCGTCCACTCCGATATAGTCTTTGTGCGTATGCTTTTCATGGATCGCCTTTGTAACCAGATGACCGTAAGGCCCCATCATAAAACGCCCCAGCTCCGTGTAGATCGCCACATCTCCCATCCCTTCCGGCACCAGAACTTCCTCGTATACCTTCCTGACTTCTTCTCCGATCACCCGGATATCATTGGCCTCTGTTCCGGACGATAAGGAATACCGATCCCTCCCGACAGATTGATAAACCCGATATGGACGCCTGTCTCCTTCTTCAGGCGAACAGCCAGTTCAAACAGAACTTTTGCCAGCATGGGGTAATATGCATTTGTAACGGTATTACTTGCCAGGAAGGCATGGATTCCGAATTCCTTCGCTCCCTTTTCTTTCAGGATCTGAAACGCTTCAAACATCTGGTCTGTCGTCATCCCGTACTTGGCGTCTCCCGGATTGTCCATGATGTCGTTGCTGATCTGGAACAGCCCGCCCGGATTATAACGGCAGCTGATCACTTCCGGAATTTTGCCGATGGCTTTTCCAGGCAGTCAATGTGGGAAATGTCGTCCAGGTTGATGATGGCGCCCAGCCGGTCTGCGTACACAAACTCCTGCGCCGGCGTATCATTGGAAGAAAACATAATATCCCTTCCGCCGATCCCCATGGCTTCGGAAAGCAACAACTCCGAATAGGATGCACAGTCACAGCCGCAGCCGTACTCCCTCAGAATCCCGATCAAAAACGGATTGGGCGTAGCCTTCACGGCAAAATATTCCTTGTATCCCCGGTTCCAGGCAAACGCCTCCTTCAGCGCTTTTATATTTTCACGGATCCCTTTTTCATCATACAGATGAAAAGGAGTGGGATACTGCTCTACGATCTTTTCCAGTTGTTCTTTTGTTACAAACGGTGTTTTTTTCATGTCAGTTCTCCTCTTTCAATGTCAGCAGCTCTATCTCATTGGACAAAGCCGTCTTATACAGCTCCACAAAGTTCTTCTGCCCGGAATACAAGGCGGTGTTCATACTTCCCTCTCCATACTCTCCTGTGATCACATAGCGGGAATCCGAAATAACCCCTATCTGCATTCCTCTGTCCCTGCCTACATATACTCTGGCATTTTTGAAGGTAACCGGCCGGTCCGTGATGATCACAACCTTTTTCCCGGCGGCCTGCAGCGCCTCCAATTCCCTGACCATCAGTAAAAGATAATTTCTGGTACAACTGATATAGACTCTCTCCTCCACTTCCTCCAAAAGGTTGCGGATCTTGTTCAGGATATTTTTTCCGCCTTCTATCGTAATATAGCCCTCTGCTTCTTCCCGCTCCTTAGGCGCACGCAGAGAGAGCCATTTTTTCGCCTCTTCCAGTCTCCGGATACGGTTTTTACAAAACTCTTCCAACGGAACCGGAACGTACTTTCTGGCTGTTCCTTCCTCCAGAAGATACACCGCTCCCTTTTCCTGCATGTTGGCCAGTGCATTGTATGCGTTGGACCTGGAAATCCCGGTCTGCTTTGCCACCTCGTACCCCGTTACCTTTCCTTCCTCCAAAATACATTGGTAAATGCAGGCCTCCTGCCTTGTCAGACCAAATTCCATCAGTCTTTCAGCAAATGATGTCGTCTCCACTCTGCCACCTCCTGTACTATTTAGTGTTTCTCTCAAGTACTACTATATACCTCTTCCCTCTCTCTGTCAAGAATCCTTCTCAAAACAGACCGTTTCTTTCCTGCCGGCAGGACACATCGCTTCACCATCCCCCTTCCACGACAATCCCCTTTTCTGTGCTTTTTCTACAAAAAAAGATGCCGCCACACCACTGATACTCTCCAGCGGTGCAGTGCACCTTTTTTCTGTCTAATCTACTACAGCAATCTGCATGATATTGCTGACGCCTTCTCTTTGTGCCTTTACGTTGGGTGACGGGATCCCTGCCGTCAGCACGATGATATCTCCCGACTCTGCCATCTGTTTCGCACATGCCAGATCAATGGCCCCGCTGCAGATGTCTTCCGTCGTCTGGAATTCAATGGATTTCAGCGGACGAACCCCCCAGTAGATCTGCATCCTCCGTAAGGTTTCTTCGTTGGGCGTGACCCCTATAATATCCATCGGAGGCTTAAACTTGGACACGACTCTTGCCGTTGCTCCCGATACCGTAGGCGTAATGATACATTTGGCGTTCAAACTTCCCGCCGTCGTCACCGTCGCAAATCCCAGAGCACAGGAGGTGCTTTTCAGATAGTTTTTCTCTGCCCTTTTCAAAAGCGTCTCATGATCCAGGTGTTCTTCTGTATTTTCCACGATATGCACCATCATCTGCAGACTCTCCAGCGGATATTTTCCCTGCGCGGTCTCTCCGGACAGCATGACCGCATCGGTTCCGTCATAAACCGCATTGGCCACGTCTGTGACTTCCGCTCTTGTAGGACGCGGATTCCGCATCATGGAATCCAGCATCTGCGTGGCTGTGATCCACCGGCTTGTAATTGCTGTTACATTTCTGGATGATCATCTTCTGCAGGTAAGGTACTTCCTCCGCCGGGATCTCCACTCCCAGATCTCCCCTGGCGATCATGATCCCGTCCGCACACCGGATGATCTCGTCGATATTTTTGATTCCTTCTGCATTTTCAATCTTGGCAATGATCGGAATAAAAGGAGACTTGCATTCTTTCAAGAACGCCTTGATCTCCAGAATACATTCTGCATTTC
>NZ_VULY01000001.1 GCF_009696485.1 Suipraeoptans intestinalis | reverse complement strand
GGCTCCTCTTCCTTCCCCATCACGGTAATATGATGATACGCCCGTACATGGCCGACGCATCAGGTTTACGGCGCACGCGTCCACTCCGATATAGTCTTTGTGCGTATGCTTTTCATGGATCGCCTTTGTAACCAGATGACCGTAAGGCCCCATCATAAAACGCCCCAGCTCCGTGTAGATCGCAATCTCCATCCCTTCCGGCACCAGAACTTCCTCGTATACCTTCCTGACTTCTTCTCCGATCACCGGATATCATTGGCCTCCTGTTCCGGACGATAAGGAATACCGATCCCTCCCGACAGATGATAAACCCGATATGGACGCCTGTCTCCTTCTTCAGGCGAACAGCCAGTTCAAACAGAACTTTGCCAGCATGGGTAATATGCATTTGTAACGGTATTACTTGCCAGGAAGGCATGGATTCCGAATTCCTTCGCTCCTTTTCTTTCAGGATCTGAAACGCTTCAAACATCTGGTCTGTCGTCATCCCGTACTTGGCGTCTCCCGGATTGTCCATGATGTCGTTGCTGATCTGGAACAGCCCGCCGGATTATAACGGCAGCTGATCACTTCCGGAATTTGCCGATGGCTTTTCCAGGCAGTCAATGTGGGAAATGTCGTCCAGGTTGATGATGGCGCCCAGCCGGTCTGCGTACACAAACTCCTGCGCCGGCGTATCATTGGAAGAAAACATAATATCCCTTCCGCCGATCCCATGGCTTCGGAAAGCAACAACTCCGAATAGGATGCACAGTCACAGCCGCAGCCGTACTCCCTCAGAATCCCGATCAAAAACGGATTGGGCGTAGCCTTCACGGCAAAATATTCCTTGTATCCCCGGTTCCAGGCAAACGCCCTCTTCAGCGCTTTTATATTTTCACGGATCCCTTTTTCATCATACAGATGAAAAGGAGTGGGATACTGCTCTACGATCTTTTCCAGTTGTTCTTTTGTTACAAACGGTGTTTTTTTCATGTCAGTTCTCTCTTTCAATGTCAGCAGCTCTATCTCATTGGACAAAGCCGTCTTATACAGCTCCACAAAGTTCTTCTGCCCGGAATACAAGGCGGTGTTCATACTTCCCTCTCCATACTCTCCTGTGATCACATAGCGGGAATCCGAAATAACCCCTATCTGCATTCCTCTGTCCCTGCCTACATATACTCTGGCATTTTTGAAGGTAACGGCCGGTCCGTGATGATCACAACCTTTTTCCGGCGGCCTGCAGCGCCTCCAATTCCCTGACCATCAGTAAAAGATAATTTCTGGTACAACTGATATAGACTCTCTCCTCCACTTCCTCCAAAAGGTTGCGGATCTTGTTCAGGATATTTTTTCCGCCTTCTATCGTAATATAGCCCTCTGCTTCTTCCCGCTCCTTAGGCGCACGCAGAGAGAGCCATTTTTTCGCCTCTTCCAGTCTCCGGATACGGTTTTTACAAAACTCTTCCAACGGAACCGGAACGTACTTTCTGGCTGTTCCTTCCTCCAGAAGATACACCGCTCCCTTTTCCTGCATGTTGGCCAGTGCATTGTATGCGTTGGACCTGGAAATCCCGGTCTGCTTTGCCACCTCGTACCCCGTTACCTTTCTTCCTCCAAAATACATTGGTAAATGCAGGCCTCCTGCCTTGTCAGACCAAATTCCATCAGTCTTTCAGCAAATGATGTCGTCTCCACTCTGCCACCTCCTGTACTATTTAGTGTTTCTCTCAAGTACTACTATATACCTCTTCCCTCTCTCTGTCAAGAATCCTTCTCAAAACAGACCGTTTCTTTCCTGCCGGCAGGACACATCGCTTCACCATCCCCCTTCCACGACAATCCCCTTTTCTGTGCTTTTTCTACAAAAAAGATGCCGCCACACCACTGATACTCTCCAGCGGTGCAGTGCACCTTTTTTCTGTCTAATCTACTACAGCAATCTGCATGATATTGCTGACGCCTTCTCTTTGTGCCTTTACGTTGGGTGACGGGATCCCTGCCGTCAGCACGATGATATCTCCCGACTCTGCCATCTGTTTCGCACATGCCAGATCAATGGCCCCGCTGCAGATGTCTTCCGTCGTCTGGAATTCAATGGATTTCAGCGGACGAACCCCCAGTAGATCTGCATCCTCCGTAAGGTTTCTTCGTTGGGCGTGACCCCTATAATATCCATCGGAGGCTTAAACTTGGACACGACTCTTGCCGTTGCTCCCGATACCGTAGGCGTAATGATACATTTGGCGTTCAAACTTCCCGCCGTCGTCACCGTCGCAAATCCCAGAGCACAGGAGGTGCTTTTCAGATAGTTTTTCTCTGCCCTTTTCAAAAGCGTCTCATGATCCAGGTGTTCTTCTGTATTTTCCACGATATGCACCATCATCTGCAGACTCTCCAGCGGATATTTTCCCTGCGCGGTCTCTCCGGACAGCATGACCGCATCGGTTCCGTCATAAACCGCATTGGCCACGTCTGTGACTTCCGCTCTTGTAGGACGCGGATTCCGCATCATGGAATCCAGCATCTGCGTGGCTGTGATCACCGGCTTGTAATTGCTGTTACATTTCTGGATGATCATCTTCTGCAGGTAAGGTACTTCCTCCGCCGGGATCTCCACTCCCAGATCTCCCCTGGCGATCATGATCCCGTCCGCACACCGGATGATCTCGTCGATATTTTTGATTCCTTCTGCATTTTCAATCTTGGCAATGATCGGAATAAAAGGAGACTTGCATTCTTTCAAGAACGCCTTGATCTCCAGAATACATTCTGCATTTCTGACAAAAGACGCCGCAATAAAATCAATCTTCTGCTCCACGCCAAAGCGGATGTCCGCCCTGTCTTTCTCTGTGATCGCAGGAAGGCGCACCGGCACGTTCGGTACATTGACGCCCTTTCTTTCTCCCAGCTCGCCTCCGTTTATAACGGTACAGACGATCTCTTCTTCTTTTTTTCCACGACCTCCAGACCGATCAATCCGTCATCGATCAGGATCGTGCTGCCGTGCTGCACATCTTCCACCAAGCCTGTATAGCTGATGGAGACTCTTTTTTCATCTCCTTCTACTTCCTTCGTCGTCAAAGTGAAAAGATTTCCCGGCTCCAGCCATACCTTTTTTCCGTCTTTCAAAAGACCTGTGCGGATCTCCGGACCCTTTGTATCCAGCAGGATCGCCACAGGCTTTCCTTCTTCCTCCCGGATTTTTTTCAGCAGATCCATCCGCGCCTTCTGCTCTGCATGATCTCCATGAGAGAAATTGAATCTGGCAATGTCCATGCCGTGACGCACCAGTTCCCGCATCATAGATGCCTCGTTGGTATTTGGTCCCATCGTACAAACGATCTTTGTTTTTTTCATGTGATACCCCTCTTCCTGTTTCCTGGTAATTCTCTTCCTGTTTTCTATTCTTTACATGTACATGCGTAAACAGATGATCCTGGCAGTACTCTCTGTCTCCGGCACACTTGGAGCAGTAACGGAACTCCAGCTCCGGATTGGTGATATCTGTCCTGCCGCAGACGCAGCACTTATGTCTGGCTCCGTCTTCGTACTGCACTTCTTTTCGTACCTTCTTTTTATACACATTTTTCCCGGTAGATCTCCCTGGGCGAATACGGCCGCATTTTCCTGAACCCGAAGAAGAAAAGAAAGAAGTTGAACAGTGAAACGCCTGCCGCCACCCCCGCCGGCAATCCTTCTATTCCTCTGAATGCCTGCACGATGGCGATCAAAAATAAACTCCGTCCAGCAGGGCTAGGTACTTCGCCTCCACAGCACGACAAAAAACAGCAAAAATCTCACATTGGGATAAATCGCTGCAAACAGCAGGAACAACGACATGTTCAGGTACCAGGTACTCATTAGCAGCACATTTCCCGTCATCAGGTAGACTATAACGGCGGACGCTGCATGCAGCAGGATCCCCGTAAAGAAATACAGGTTAAACCGAAAAGCCCCATAGCCTGCTCCAACTGGCTTCCGATCATGTAATAGACATACAGAGCCAGCGCCATCCAGATGGGACTGGACGACGGCGGCTGTATGATGAAGGTAAAGATCCTCCACACCTGTCCGTGCAGAATCGCCCTGGCATCCAGGCTCAAATATTGCATATAAAATGTGGATTGATCAAATTCAAAACAAATCCCACTCCATAAAGAATGATCACATAGTACATTAAATTTTTAATGGCATATCTGCCAAATTTACGCTCCAGCTTATCCACTTCGCAGTTCTTGCTCCTTCCAATGTTTCTCTTTTTATACAATCATTCTACCGTTTCCCCCTATGTTTGTCAAATATCCCATAGAAGTTTCACAATTCTTTAAAACTTCTATGGGTTTTGTAAGTTGTTATTTTTCATGGGCTGTCGTATAATGTTTTAGGTTCAAAGAAATTGTATTTCACGAAGGTTTGGATGCTTTTCCGGATCTTCTGTCAGGAGATAAACTATGGATTCCGTTACTTACACATAGGAATTGATATTGGTTCTACCACTGTAAAAATAGCCATTTTAAACGACAGCAGGGAGCTTGTATTTTCCGACTACGAGCGCCATTTTGCAAATATACAGCCCGCCTGTCGGATCTTTTGGGCGCGCCGTTCATCAACTGGGTCCCGTCCTTGCCTCTCCGGTCATTACCGGGTCGGCGGTCTGACGCTGGCCAACCCATCTGGGGTTCCTTTCGTCCAGGAGGTGGTCGCCGTATCTGCCGCCCTTCAGCATGAGGCTCCTCAGACGGACGTTGCCATTGAGCTTGGAGGAGAAGACGCCAAGATCATCTATTTTGAGGGCGGTAATGTAGAACAGAGAATGAACGGCGTCTGTGCGGGCGGCACCGGCTCTTTTATCGATCAGATGGCTTCCCTGCTTCAAACGGACGCCTCCGGTCTGAACGAGTACGCCAGACATTATCAGGCCCTTTACTCGATCGCCGCAAGATGCGGAGTTTTTGCCAAATCGGATATCCAGCCCCTGATCAACGAAGGAGCCTCCAAGGAAGACCTGGCCGCTTCTATTTTTCAGGCGGTGGTCAATCAGACCATCAGCGGTCTTGCCTGCGGGAAACCCATCCGCGGGCACGTAGCTTTTTTGGGAGGCCCTCTTCATTTTCTGTCAGAATTGAAGGAAGCCTTTGTCCGCACCCTGAAACTGGATGATGCGCACATCGTCGCTCCCGCTCATTCTCATCTGTTCGCCGCGATTGGCTCTGCCTTAAATGCCAAAGAGGGATCTCCTGTTTCGCTTTTGAAGATGCAGCAGCAACTGAAAGGCCGTATTCAGATGGATTTTGAAGTGGCCCGTCTGGAGCCTCTCTTTTCCAGTCAGGCAGAGTTTGAGGAATTTTCTGCTCGCCATGCAAAGCATCAGGTGCCCTTCGGGGATCTTCCTCTTACCGCGGGAAGGCCTTTTTGGGAATCGACGCCGGTTCCACCACCACGAAGGTGGCTCTGGTGGGGAAGACGGCACTCTGCTCTATTCCTTTTACCGGAACAATGAAGGGATCCTCTGGGAACCACCATCACCGCCATCAAAGATATCTATCAACAGCTTCCCGACGGTGTGTCCATTGTCCACTCCTGCTCCACCGGATATGGAGAAGCTCTGGTAAAGGCCGCCCTTTTGCTGGACGAAGGGGAAGTGGAAAACAGTTTCTCACTATTACGCGGCTTCTTTCTTTGAACCCAGCGTGGACTGCATCCTGGATATCGGCGGACAGATATGAAATGTATCAAGATCAAAAACCAGACGGTAGACAGCGTACAGCTCAACGAAGCCTGCTCCGCCGGTGCGGGTCTTTCATCGAAACCTTTGCCAAATCC
>NZ_VULY01000018.1:1170000-2292317 GCF_009696485.1 Suipraeoptans intestinalis | reverse complement strand
TCCCGTACTTGGCGTCTCCCGGATTGTCCATGATGTCGTTGCTGATCTGGAACAGCCCGCCCGGATTATAACGGCAGCTGATCACTTCCGGAATTTTGCCGATGGCTTTTTCCAGGCAGTCAATGTGGGAAATGTCGTCCAGGTTGATGATGGCGCCCAGCCGGTCTGCGTACACAAACTCCTGCGCCGGCGTATCATTGGAAGAAAACATAATATCCCTTCCGCCGATCCCCATGGCTTCGGAAAGCAACAACTCCGAATAGGATGCACAGTCACAGCCGCAGCCGTACTCCCTCAGAATCCCGATCAAAAACGGATTGGGCGTAGCCTTCACGGCCAAAATATTCCTTGTATCCCCGGTTCCAGGCAAACGCTCCTTCAGCGCTTTTATATTTTCACGGATCCCTTTTTCATCATACAGATGAAAAGGAGTGGATACTGCTCTACGATCTTTTCCAGTTGTTCTTTTGTTACAAACGGTGTTTTTTTCATGTCAGTTCTCCTCTTTCAATGTCAGCAGCTCTATCTCATTGGACAAAGCCGTCTTATACAGCTCCACAAAGTTCTTCTGCCCGGAATACAAGGCGGTGTTCATACTTCCCTCTCCATACTCTCCTGTGATCACATAGCGGGAATCCGAAATAACCCTATCTGCATTCCTCTGTCCCTGCCTACATATACTCTGGCATTTTGAAGGTAACCGGCCGGTCCGTGATGATCACAACCTTTTTCCCGGCGGCCTGCAGCGCCTCCAATTCCCTGACCATCAGTAAAAGATAATTTCTGGTACAACTGATATAGACTCTCTCCTCCACTTCCTCCAAAAGGTTGCGGATCTTGTTCAGGATATTTTTTCCGCCTTCTATCGTAATATAGCCCTCTGCTCTTCCCGCTCCTTAGGCGCACGCAGAGAGAGCCATTTTTTCGCCTCTTCCAGTCTCCGGATACGGTTTTTACAAAACTCTTCCAACGGAACCGGAACGTACTTTCTGGCTGTTCCTTCCTCCAGAAGATACACCGCTCCCTTTCCTGCATGTTGGCCAGTGCATTGTATGCGTTGGACCTGGAAATCCCGGTCTGCTTTGCCACCTCGTACCCCGTTACCTTTCCTTCCTCCAAAATACATTGGTAAATGCAGGCCTCCTGCCTTGTCAGACCAAATTCCATCAGTCTTTCAGCAAATGATGTCGTCTCCACTCTGCCACCTCCTGTACTATTTAGTGTTTCTCTCAAGTACTACTATATACCTCTTCCCTCTCTCTGTCAAGAATCCTTCTCAAAACAGACCGTTTCTTTCCTGCCGGCAGGACACATCGCTTCACCATCCCCCTTCCACGACAATCCCCTTTTCTGTGCTTTTTCTACAAAAAAAGATGCCGCCACACCACTGATACTCTCCAGCGGTGCAGTGCACCTTTTTTCTGTCTAATCTACTACAGCAATCTGCATGATATTGCTGACGCCTTCTCTTTGTGCCTTTACGTTGGGTGACGGGATCCCTGCCGTCAGCACGATGATATCTCCCGACTCTGCCATCTGTTTCGCACATGCCAGATCAATGGCCCCGCTGCAGATGTCTTCCGTCGTCTGGAATTCAATGGATTTCAGCGGACGAACCCCCCAGTAGATCTGCATCCTCCGTAAGGTTTCTTCGTTGGGCGTGACCCCTATAATATCCATCGGAGGCTTAAACTTGGACACGACTCTTGCCGTTGCTCCCGATACCGTAGGCGTAATGATACATTTGGCGTTCAAACTTCCCGCCGTCGTCACCGTCGCAAATCCCAGAGCACAGGAGGTGCTTTTCAGATAGTTTTCTCTGCCCTTTTCAAAAGCGTCTCATGATCCAGGTGTTCTTCTGTATTTTCCACGATATGCACCATCATCTGCAGACTCTCCAGCGGATATTTTCCCTGCGCGGTCTCTCCGGACAGCATGACCGCATCGGTTCCGTCATAAACCGCATTGGCCACGTCTGTGACTTCCGCTCTTGTAGGACGCGGATTCCGCATCATGGAATCCAGCATCTGCGTGGCTGTGATCACCGGCTTGTAATTGCTGTTACATTTCTGGATGATCATCTTCTGCAGGTAAGGTACTTCCTCCGCCGGGATCTCCACTCCCAGATCTCCCCTGGCGATCATGATCCCGTCCGCACACCGGATGATCTCGTCGATATTTTTGATTCCTTCTGCATTTTCAATCTTGGCAATGATCGGAATAAAAGGAGACTTGCATTCTTTCAAGAACGCCTTGATCTCCAGAATACATTCTGCATTTCTGACAAAAGACGCCGCAATAAAATCAATCTTCTGCTCCACGCCAAAGCGGATGTCCGCCCTGTCTTTCTCTGTGATCGCAGGAAGGCGCACCGGCACGTTCGGTACATTGACGCCCTTTCTTTCTCCCAGCTCGCCTCCGTTTATAACGGTACAGACGATCTCTTCTTCTTTTTTTTCCACGACCTCCAGACCGATCAATCCGTCATCGATCAGGATCGTGCTGCCGTGCTGCACATCTTCCACCAAGCCTGTATAGCTGATGGAGACTCTTTTTTCATCTCCTTCTACTTCCTTCGTCGTCAAAGTGAAAAGATTTCCCGGCTCCAGCCATACCTTTTTTCCGTCTTTCAAAAGACCTGTGCGGATCTCCGGACCCTTTGTATCCAGCAGGATCGCCACAGGCTTTCCTTCTTCCTCCCGGATTTTTTTCAGCAGATCCATCCGCGCCTTCTGCTCTGCATGATCTCCATGAGAGAAATTGAATCTGGCAATGTCCATGCCGTGACGCACCAGTTCCCGCATCATAGATGCCTCGTTGGTATTTGGTCCCATCGTACAAACGATCTTTGTTTTTTTCATGTGATACCCCTCTTCCTGTTTCCTGGTAATTCTCTTCCTGTTTTCTATTCTTTTACATGTACATGCGTAAACAGATGATCCTGGCAGTACTCTCTGTCTCCGGCACACTTGGAGCAGTAACGGAACTCCAGCTCCGGATTGGTGATATCTGTCCTGCCGCAGACGCAGCACTTATGTCTGGCTCCGTCTTCGTACTGCACTTCTTTTCGTACCTTCTTTTTATACACATTTTTCCGGTAGATCTCCCTGGGCGAATACGGCCGCATTTTCCTGAACCCGAAGAAGAAAAGAAAGAAGTTGAACAGTGAAACGCCTGCCGCCACCCCCGCCGGCAATCCTTCTATTCCTCTGAATGCCTGCACGATGGCGATCAAAAAATAAACTCCGTCCAGCAGGGCTAGGTACTTCGCCTCCACAGGCACGACAAAAAACAGCAAAAATCTCACATTGGGATAAATCGCTGCAAACAGCAGGAACAACGACATGTTCAGGTACCAGGTACTCATTAGCAGCACATTTCCCGTCATCAGGTAGACTATAACGGCGGACGCTGCATGCAGCAGGATCCCCGTAAAGAAATACAGGTTAAACCGAAAAGCCCCCATAGCCTGCTCCAACTGGCTTCCGATCATGTAATAGACATACAGAGCCAGCGCCATCCAGATGGGACTGGACGACGGCGGCTGTATGATGAAGGTAAAGATCCTCCACACCTGTCCGTGCAGAATCGCCCTGGCATCCAGGCTCAAATATTGCATATAAAATGTGGGATTGATCAAATTCAAAACAAATCCCACTCCATAAAGAATGATCACATAGTACATTAAATTTTTAATGGCATATCTGCCAAATTTACGCTCCAGCTTATCCACTTCGCAGTTCTTGCTCCTTCCAATGTTTCTCTTTTTATACAATCATTCTACCGTTTCCCCCTATGTTTGTCAAATATCCCATAGAAGTTTCACAATTCTTTAAAACTTCTATGGGTTTTGTAAGTTGTTATTTTTCATGGGCTGTCGTATAATGTTTTAGGTTCAAAGAAATTGTATTTCACGAAGGTTTGGATGCTTTTCCGGATCTTCTGTCAAGGAGATAAACTATGGATTCCGTTACTTACACATTAGGAATTGATATTGGTTCTACCACTGTAAAAATAGCCATTTTAAACGACAGCAGGGAGCTTGTATTTTCCGACTACGAGCGCCATTTTGCAAATATACAGCCCGCCCTGTCGGATCTTTTGGGGCGCGCCGTTCATCAACTGGGTCCCGTCCTTGCCTCTCCGGTCATTACCGGGTCCGGCGGTCTGACGCTGGCCAACCATCTGGGGGTTCCTTTCGTCCAGGAGGTGGTCGCCGTATCTGCCGCCCTTCAGCATGAGGCTCCTCAGACGGACGTTGCCATTGAGCTTGGAGGAGAAGACGCCAAGATCATCTATTTTGAGGGCGGTAATGTAGAACAGAGAATGAACGGCGTCTGTGCGGGCGGCACCGGCTCTTTTATCGATCAGATGGCTTCCCTGCTTCAAACGGACGCCTCCGGTCTGAACGAGTACGCCAGACATTATCAGGCCCTTTACTCGATCGCCGCAAGATGCGGAGTTTTTGCCAAATCGGATATCCAGCCCCTGATCAACGAAGGAGCCTCCAAGGAAGACCTGGCCGCTTCTATTTTTCAGGCGGTGGTCAATCAGACCATCAGCGGTCTTGCCTGCGGGAAACCCATCCGCGGGCACGTAGCTTTTTTGGGAGGCCCTCTTCATTTTCTGTCAGAATTGAAGGAAGCCTTTGTCCGCACCCTGAAACTGGATGATGCGCACATCGTCGCTCCCGCTCATTCTCATCTGTTCGCCGCGATTGGCTCTGCCTTAAATGCCAAAGAGGGATCTCCTGTTTCGCTTTTGAAGATGCAGCAGCAACTGAAAGGCCGTATTCAGATGGATTTTGAAGTGGCCCGTCTGGAGCCTCTCTTTTCCAGTCAGGCAGAGTTTGAGGAATTTTCTGCTCGCCATGCAAAGCATCAGGTGCCCTTCGGGGATCTTCCCTCTTACCGCGGGAAGGCCTTTTTGGGAATCGACGCCGGTTCCACCACCACGAAGGTGGCTCTGGTGGGGGAAGACGGCACTCTGCTCTATTCCTTTTACCGGAACAATGAAGGGGATCCTCTGGGAACCACCATCACCGCCATCAAAGATATCTATCAACAGCTTCCCGACGGTGTGTCCATTGTCCACTCCTGCTCCACCGGATATGGAGAAGCTCTGGTAAAGGCCGCCCTTTTGCTGGACGAAGGGGAAGTGGAAACAGTTTCTCACTATTACGCGGCTTCTTTCTTTGAACCCAGCGTGGACTGCATCCTGGATATCGGCGGACAGGATATGAAATGTATCAAGATCAAAAACCAGACGGTAGACAGCGTACAGCTCAACGAAGCCTGCTCCGCCGGGTGCGGGTCTTTCATCGAAACCTTTGCCAAATCCCTCAACTACTCTGTGGAGGATTTTGCACAGGAGGCTTTGTTTGCCCACCATCCTATTGATCTGGGAACCCGCTGTACCGTTTTTATGAACTCCAAAGTAAAGCAGGCGCAAAAAGAAGGGGCGGAGGTGTCGGATATTTCTGCCGGACTGGCCTATTCTGTCATCAAAAATGCCCTGTTTAAGGTGATCAAAGTGGCGGATGCTTCCGAACTGGGACACCACATTGTTGTCCAGGGCGGTACGTTCTACAACAACGCCGTTCTGCGAAGCTTTGAAAAAATTGCTGACTGCCACGCCATCCGTCCGGACATCGCCGGCATCATGGGCGCTTTTGGCGCCGCCCTGATCGCAAGAGAGCGCTACGTGGAATGTGAGGGAACCACCATGCTGTCTATCGATGAGATCCAGCGGCTGGAGTATTCCACCTCCATGGCAAAATGCGGGCTGTGCACCAACAACTGCCGTCTTACCATTAACAAGTTCAGTGGAAACCGCCGCTTTATTACAGGCAACCGCTGTGAGCGGGGAATCGGAAAAGAAAAAAGACAGAACTCCCTCCCCAATCTTTTCGATTATAAATTAAAACGCTACTTTGACTATGAACCGCTTTCCCCACAGGAAGCACGGCGAGGCACCATAGGGATTCCCCGGGTTCTGAATCTGTACGAAAATTATCCCTTCTGGTTTACCTTTTTCCACCGGCTGGGATTTCGCGTGGTACTGTCGCCCCTGTCCAACCGTAAGATCTATGAACTGGGAATCGAGTCCATTCCTAGCGAATCCGAATGTTACCCTGCCAAGCTGGCGCACGGACATGTACAGTGGCTGATCCAGCAGGGGATCCGGCGGATCTTCTACCCCAGTATTGCGTATGAACGGAATGAGTTTCAAGAGTCCAACAATCATTACAATTGTCCTATTGTAACCTCCTATCCGGAAAATATCAAAAACAATATGGACGCTATCATTCATGGAGAAGTGGATTTTCGTCATCCGTTCCTCTCTTTCCAGAGTGAGGAGACCGTCTCCTATCGTCTGATAGAAGAATTTTCAGATGAGATCCCTGCCGAAGAGATCAAACAGGCGGTCCATGCTGCCTGGGAAGAACTTGCCTGCTGCAGAAGGGATCTGCAAAAAGAGGGAGAACGCACACTTGCCTTTCTGAAAGAAACAGGCAATCAGGGAATCGTCCTTGCCGGCCGTCCTTATCACATGGATCCGGAGGTCAACCATGGTATCCCCGAACTGATCCATTCCTATAATATTGCCGTACTCACAGAGGATTCCATCTCCCATCTGGGCGTCGTAGACAGACCCTTGAACGTGATGGATCAGTGGATGTACCACTCCCGTCTTTATGCTGCTGCAAGCTATGTAAAGACGACAGATAACCTGGAGCTGATTCAGCTGAACTCCTTCGGCTGCGGACTGGATGCCGTTACTACCGACGAAGTGGCGGACATCCTGACCCACTCCAACAAGATTTATACCACCCTGAAAATAGACGAGGTCAACAATCTGGGAGCCGCCCGTATCCGGATCCGCTCTCTTCTGGCCGCGATCCGTGTCAGAAAGCAGCGGCAGAGCCTGTCCGATCCCGCTTCTTCCGCGATCAAAAAAGTACCCTTCACCAAGGATATGCGAAAGGAGTACACCATCCTGTGTCCGCAGATGTCGCCCATCCATTTTGAACTACTGGAGACGGCGTTTCGCGCTTCCGGCTACCGGGTGGCTGTACTGCCCAATGACAACAGGCAGGCGGTGGACGTGGGACTGAAATATGTCAACAATGACGCCTGCTATCCTTCTTTGATCGTGGTGGGACAGATCATGGAGGCAATCTTGTCCGGAGAATATGATACGGATAAACTGGCCGTCATCATCAGCCAGACGGGAGGAGGCTGTCGTGCTTCCAATTATATCGGCTTTATCCGAAGAGCTTTGAAAAAAGCGGGATATTCCCATATCCCGGTGATCTCTATCAACCTCAGCGGACTGGAAGGCAATCCCGGATTCAAGATCACTCCCTCCCTGGTACTGCGCGGAATCTACGGCGCTGTTTTAGGGGATATTTTCATGAAGTGTGTCTACCGGATCCGTCCCTATGAACAGATTGCCGGATCCACGGACGCCATGCATCGAAAATGGGTGAAGGTATGTCAGGAATTTCTGTCTGCCCCCTACCCTTCCCGGAGAAAATTCAAGCAGTTATGCCGGCAGATCATCGAAGATTTTGATCAGAACATTCCTCTGACAGATGTAAAGAAGCCCCGGGTGGGCGTTGTGGGAGAAATTCTGGTAAAATTCCTTCCCGCTGCCAACAACCATCTGGTGGAGCTGCTGGAAAAAGAAGGAGCCGAGGCTGTTGTGCCGGATCTTCTGGACTTCCTGCTTTACTGCTTCTACAATCAGAATTTTAAGGTTTCCCATCTGGGCATGAAAAAGTCCAAGGCTGTTCTGGGGAATCTTGGAATCCGGGTCCTGGAATGGTTTCGTGCGCCCGCCTCTTTGGCGTTTGCAAACAGTAAGCATTTTGATCCCCCGGCGGATATCCGTCATCTGGGAAAAATGGCTTCGGACTTTGTTTCCCTGGGAAATCAGACAGGTGAGGGCTGGTTCCTGACCGGCGAAATGCTGGAACTGATCCAAAATGATGCGCCAAATATCGTATGTACGCAGCCATTTGCCTGCCTGCCCAACCATGTGGTGGGAAAAGGCGTCATCAAGGAACTTCGCCGGATCCACCCCTCCTCCAATGTAGTAGCCATTGATTTTGATCCCGGCGCCAGCGAGGTAAACCAGCTGAACCGCATCAAGCTGATGCTGTCTACCGCCCACAAGAATCTGGAAGCCTCCCTTTGTCAGGAATAATCCGGATTCCTTGTGCCGTTTCCGGCAGACCGGATACCATTTCCCGTAAAATAAAAAGCACTGTCCATCGAACGCAGACAGTCAGGTCTTCCCTGAAATCTGCCGCACCGTGGACAGTGTTTTTAGCTTTTTATAAGGTCTGTCTCAAATCAGACAACTGGTATGATAAAAATGGATCCGCCCCTCATTTCTCAAAGGTATACCTGTTATCTTGCTGTTTCCCAGTGGATATTCCTGCCGTCACTGACTGCGGTAAGCGTTCCCAGCTGATCCGTCCGATAGATCTGTATATCCTCTCTCTCCAGCTTTTCCAAAACCTCCCAGTGGGGGTGTCCATAGGGATTGTCTGCACCGCAGCTGATCACAGCCCAGGCAGGATCTGTCTTTTTCAGGAATACATCCGAGGTGGAAGTAGAACTTCCATGATGTCCGCATTTCAACACATCACACTGCAGCGCCTCTCCAAAGGTTTTCACCATGCGCTCCTCCGACTCTGTATCTGCATCCCCGCACATTACAAAGGAGACGTCTCCGTGTACCAGCTTGACTCCCACAGACGACGCATTCAGGTCCTCCTCTTCCGTCCGCTCCGGACACAGAATCGTAAACGCGGCGTCCTGCAGCAGATATGTTTTCCCTACTTCCGGATGTGTGACGGGAATTTCTTTTTCCCGGATCAGTTCCTCGACTTCATAGTAGGTCATGGTGTCGTTTACAACATCCGGCATCAGCACCTGTTCTGTGGGAATCTGCCGCAGCACATGATCCGCTCCTCCGATATGGTCTGCATCCGGATGGGTCAGAATGAGGTAATCCAGCTTTTCCACGCCAAGGCGGTACAAAGTATCCACCACCTTTTCTCCCTGGTCATTGTTGCCTGCGTCGATCATCATCGCCCGGTCCTTCGTCTGGATAATGGTACAGTCTCCCTGCCCCACATCCAGAAACGTGACCTTCATTTCTCCCTCTGCCACCGTCTTTTCAATCGATCTGGTTTCTCCTCCAAACATCGGAAGCATCTGGGTCCATCCTTTTCCTCTGGTCAGAATCACGACCAGAAGAATGGACAACACCGCCCAGGTTTCTTTTCTGCTTCCTTTTCCTCTCCCTTGCCTCATTCTCTGTCCGTTCTCCTTCCTTTACCATCTGTGCCTCTTACACTTCTTCCCTGTCGGACAGGGATTGTCAAACAGCCGGAAATCCCTGCCGTTATCTGCGAACTCAATTGTACTTTATCTCCACGATCGATCACAAGTCCCGGATATCTAAACGATCCCGGATCCTTCGTTATGACCGGAAAAAGACATTCCACCAGCCAGCAGAATGTCTTTTGATCGTTTGATCCTGATGCAGAATTTAGAATTTTCCCTCTTTTGCCGCTTCCTCGATGGAAACCGCAACGGCTACCGTCATACCTACCATCGGGTTGTTCCCCGCTCCGATCAGGCCCATCATCTCCACGTGAGCCGGTACGGAGGAAGATCCTGCAAACTGTGCGTCAGAGTGCATACGTCCCAGGGTATCCGTCATACCGTAGGAGGCAGGACCGGCTGCCATGTTGTCCGGGTGCAGGGTACGTCCTGTACCGCCTCCGGAAGCCACGGAAAAGTACTTCTTCCCCTGCTCCATACATTCTTTTTTGTAGGTTCCTGCTACCGGATGCTGGAAGCGTGTCGGATTGGTAGAGTTTCCGGTAATGGAAACATCCACGCCTTCCTTGTGCATGATAGCAACGCCTTCTCTGACATCATTGGCTCCATAGCAGTTTACTTTTGCACGGAGTCCTTCGGAGTAGGAGATCCTCTCCACCTCTTTCAGTTCTCCTGTATAGTAATCATAATCTGTCTGTACATAGGTGAATCCGTTGATCCTGGAAATGATCTTCGCCGCATCCTTTCCCAGTCCGTTCAGGATGACCCGAAGCGGTTTCTTCCGGACCTTGTTTGCTTTTTCTGCAATTCCGATAGCTCCTTCTGCCGCTGCAAAAGATTCATGCCCTGCCAGAAATGCAAAGCACTCCGTATCTTCTTCCAGAAGCATCTTGCCCAGATTTCCGTGTCCCAGACCTACTTTTCTCTGGTCTGCCACAGAACCCGGAATACAAAATGCCTGCAGCCCTTCTCCGATCGCTGCGGCCGCCTCCGCCGCCGTGCGACATCCTTTTTTGATGGCAATGGCAGCGCCTACCACATATGCCCAGCAGGCATTCTCAAAACAGATAGGCTGGATCCCTTTTACCTGATCATACACGTTCAGTCCCGCCTCTTTTGTGATCTTTTCTGCTTCTTCGATCGATCCGATCCCGTAGCTCTGTAATACTTCGTTGATTTTATCTATTCTTCTTTCATACGATTCAAATAAAGCCATTTACTCTTCCTCCTGCTTTTTCTTTAAATGACATCCGTCAACCTTACTCTTTTCTTGGGTCAATGATCTTTGCAGCGTCTGCAACACGTCCATACTGACCTTTTGCTTTTTCCCACGCTTCATTCGGAGCGTCTCCCGCCTTGATGAAATCTGTAAACTTCCCAATGCTTACAAACTGGTAGCCGATGATCTCATCGTGGTCGTCCAAAGCGATTCCCGTAACGTATCCTTCTGCCATTTCAAGATAACGCGGTCCTTTTGCCAGAGTACCGTACATGGTTCCTACCTGAGAGCGAAGTCCCTTTCCGAGATCTTCCAGTCCTGCTCCGATGGGAAGCCCGTCCTCTGAGAACGCACTCTGGGTCCTTCCATAAACAATCTGGAGGAACAGCTCTCTCATCGCTGTATTGATGGCATCACAGACAAGGTCTGTATTCAATGCTTCTAAAATAGTCTTTCCCGGAAGGATCTCCGACGCCATTGCTGCAGAATGAGTCATTCCCGAGCAGCCGATGGTTTCCACCAGCGCTTCCTGAATGATCCCGTCCTTCACATTCAAAGTCAGCTTACATGCACCCTGCTGGGGAGCGCACCAGCCCACTCCATGAGTCAGACCGGAAATGTCCTTTACCTCTTTTGCCTGTACCCACTTCGCCTCTTCCGGAATCGGAGCCGGTCCGTGATTTGCACCTTGTGCTACCGGACACATCATTTGTACTTCATGTGAATAGATCATTATAAAACTCCTTTCAACTATGCATTTTTCAGATGATATGATCATACTGTCTTACTCTTCGTTTTATTCTCTCATACATCAATTTTTTCGTCAATTGGCACTTTGTCGGAAAATCCCGGCCAATTTCCTGATTTTCTAACCAATCCGTATTGTTCCTCTTTTTCAGGCGCTTTCCCCGGATATCTGTCCTTCCAGATACTTCAGCAATTCTTCCCGTATCAGATTTAATCCCTGCACGACAGAAGATTTGCGGATCTTTTCCCGGTCCCCTGAAAAATAAAAGGTTTCCCTGCGAATCTCCCCTCTGATACTGCAGGCCATGCAGACCATTCCTACCGGTTTTTCCTCTGTTCCGCCTCCGGGACCTGCCACTCCCGTGATGCTGATCCCTACATCTGCTCCTGCCGCTTTCCTTCCGCCCTCTGCCATCTCTTCTGCCGTCTCCTGACTGACTGCTCCCATTTCCTCCAGAGTCACCGGAGATACTCCCACCATCTGGATCTTGGCTTCATTGGAGTAAGTAACAAACCCTCTTTCCAGCACCTTTGATGCTCCCGGTACATTTACCAGCTGTCCCGAAAGCAGGCCTCCGGTGCAGGATTCTACCGTTGTAATGGTCAGGCGTCCCTGCTCTAACAGCCGTACCACCACCTCCTCCAGAGTTTCCTCCTCCCGCACGGTATAGATCCGGCTTCCAAAGCGTCGTTTCATCTCTTTTAGCACAGGCTCCATCAAAAGCTCTGCCGCTTCCTGCGTTTTTTCTCTGGCGGTAATGCGAAAGTGTACCTCTCCCGTCTTGGCGTAGGGCGCTATGGTAGGGTTGGTCTGTCCCTCCAGAAGATCTGCCACCATAGTCTCTGCCCGGCTTTCTCCCACGGAGCAGATCTTTACCATGCAGGAATACATCTTCTCCTCCTGAAGCTGTTCCAGATAGGGGCGTACTTTTTTCTGAAAGAGCGGGAGCAGCTCTCCCGGAGGACCCGGAAGAAGGATCATCGCTTTTCCTTCTTTTTCCAGAATCAGGCCGGGAGCCGTTCCATTGTCGTTATCCAGTACGATGGCTCCCTCCGGCACCACGGCCTGTTTCCAGTTGTTTTCCGTAATATCCGGCCGTTTTATCCGGTCAAAATACGCCTGGATCCTGTCTCTGGTACGCATATCCATGACCAGCTTTTTCTCCATGACTTTTGCCGCCACCTCTTTTGTCAGATCGTCCCTGGTGGGTCCCAGACCGCCGCTTATGAGCACCAGCTCCGACCTGGAAAGTGCCGTCTGCATCGCCTCCTCCATACGGCCTTCATTGTCTCCCACCACGCTCTGGTGATAACAGGAAAGGCCCAGTGCTACACACTGAGCCGACAGAAAAGCCGCATTGGTATTGACAATATTCCCCATTAAAATCTCTGTTCCCACAGAAATCAGTTCTACCGTCATCCTACATGCCTCCCTTTGTAAGTACCTGGATATTTTTCGCCACATAATCCACCAGCGACACAATGGTCAGGATCAGGGATACCCAAATGAGTACGTTGCCTATGATATGGAACGGTCCTCCCAGATCTGCGATCAGCACAATCACCATAACCATCTGGGCTACCGTCTTAAACTTTCCCCAGTAGCTGGCGGCGATCACCACCCCCTGGTCGGAGGCCACCAGACGAAATCCGCTGATGATAAATTCCCTTGCAATGATAATGATCACAAACCACGCCGATAACTTTCCGGAGGGGATCAGACAGATCATCGCGGAGCATACCAGCAGCTTATCTGCCAGCGGATCCATAAATTTCCCGAAATTCGTGATCAGGTTTCTGCTTCTTGCGATCTTCCCATCCAGGAAATCGGTAAAGCTTGCCCCGCAAAACAGAAGCAGCGCGATCCATTTGCTTCCCTCTCCCGCTACATCAGACAACATAAAAAACACAAAAAATGGAACCATCAACACTCTTAATACCGTCAGTTTATTTGGTAAATTCATGATTCTGTCACCTCTCCTATCAAATCATATTCTGCCGCCTTTGTTACTCTTGCTGTTA
This sequence comes from Suipraeoptans intestinalis, assembly GCF_009696485.1. Classification (GTDB taxonomy): domain Bacteria; phylum Bacillota; class Clostridia; order Lachnospirales; family Lachnospiraceae; genus Suipraeoptans; species Suipraeoptans intestinalis. The sequence goes on along the minus strand of NZ_VULY01000018.1, from coordinate 2,278,967 downwards.
CAAAATCTCCGGACACAAACGCTTCGTCGGAATGGACAAAAATCATCCCGTCCACATTGGGTGTGTCCCGGTATGTCCGCCCCACATAAACGTCTTCCTCCGTGATCTTTCCTTCTATCATCACCGAAAGCTCCCGGCCTATCAGCTCTTCCGATCCGGAAAATACGATCTCCTGCTGCAGCTCCATCAGTTCTTGCCGCCGCCTTTCCTTTACTTCATTCGAAACCTGTCCTTCCATGGACGCCGCCGGCGTGTCCTCCTCCGGAGAATAGGGAAATACGCCCAGGCGGTCAAACTCCATCCGGTCCACAAAATCCATCAGCTCTTCATGCTGCTGCTCTGTTTCTCCCGGAAATCCGGTGATCAGTGTCGTCCTAAGGGCAATATCCGGAATCTCCCTTCTCAGCTTTTCTATGATTTCCTCCAGCTGTCTTCTGGTGGTTCTTCGTCCCATCCGCTTCAGGATCTCGTCATTGCAGTGCTGGATAGGAAGATCCAGATAAGGACAGACCTTTTCCTCCTCCCGGATCGTGCGGATCAGCTCTTCATCCAACTCTTCCGGGTAGCAGTACAGGATGCGGATCCACCTGAGTTCTTCTATTTTGCACAGTTCCCTAAGAAGCTTTGAAAGAGATCGTTCTCCATACAGGTCTTTCCCATATACGGTGGTTTCCTGGGCCACCAGGATCAATTCCTTTACACCGCCCTCCACCAGTTCTTCTGCCTCTTTTAGCAGCTTCTCCATGGGGACGCTTCTGTACCTTCCCCGAAGCTTCGGGATGATACAATAGGTGCAGTGCTTGTCGCAGCCTTCTGCGATCTTCAGGTAGGCATAATGTCCCCCTGTCGTGACCAGCCTTTTTGCGCTCACCTCCGGCAGGACGTCCAGTTCCTCCATGGCAACGGAGACCTTGCCTTCCACCGCCTTCTGGATCGCTTCTATGATCTTATCGTAGGCAGAAGTCCCAAGAACTGCGTCTACTTCCGGAATTTCCTCCAGGATCTCCTTCTGATATCTCTGTGCCATACATCCTGTCACGATCAGCCCTTTCAGGCGTCCTGTCATCTTGTATTCTGCCATCTCCAGGATGGTCTGGATGCTCTCTTCCTTTGCATCATGGATGAAGCAGCAGGTATTCACCACGATCACATCTGCCTCTTCCTCCATATCTACAATCCGATATCCTTTTTGGTCTATGAGTCCCAGCATGACTTCCGAATCCACCAGATTCTTGTCACAGCCCAGGGACACAAACAATATATTCATCCGTTTTCTCCTTTACGCCGCAACAGGCAGATACCTGTGCATCTGCCTGTGATCCTGTCTGTTCGTTCTCTATTCCTCTGTTCCCACCACTTTGATCTGCGCCTGGTTCAGTTCATCGATAGCAGTAGAAAGAGGCTTGTCTCCCTTCTTTGCTTCCACAAACGGCCTTGCTCCGTCGATCAGTTCTCTGGCTCTCTTTGCCGTTGCCATGACGATGGAGTAGCGGCTGTTGACTACCTTGGTCTCTCCTTCCTCCACGTCCTTGTTTACAACTTTCATTAAATCTGTATAAGATGGGTGCAGCATAATTTTATTCTCCTTTCAGTTCTCCCTGAATCTGTTTAATAAATTCTCTGTTTCTTTCTGTTCGCCTGTGTTCCCCGCGAATGATATGGTGAACATCCTCCACGCATACATCCAGATCATCATTGATGATCAGATAGTCATAATCCTCCATTCCCACGGATTCTTTTTGGGCTCTCTCCAAACGGGCCTGTATGATTTCTTCCGTCTCCGTCCCTCTCCCCAGAAGTCTTCTTTTCAGCTCCTGCATGCTGGGCGGCGCAATAAACAAAAGGACCGCATCCGGAATCTTTTCTTTGATCTTTCTGGCTCCCTGTATCTCTATTTCCAGGATCACATCCTTCCCGTCTGCCAGCTGCTGTTCCACATAGGCTTTGGGCGTGCCGTAAAAATTATCCACATATCTGGCATACTCCACCAGCTCCTCATTTTCTATCATCTCTAAAAAAGCCTCTGTCGTTTTAAAAAAATACTCCCGGCCTTCCTGCTCTCCTTCTCTTGGAAGTCTTGTGGTTGCGGAAACAGACAAGGCATAGCTGTCATACTTTTCCAGAAGACGCTTCATCATCGTCCCTTTTCCCGCCCCGGAAAATCCGGAAACCACTGTCAAAATCCCTCTTCTCATCAAACCTGTGCTCCTTTATTCTACGTTCTGGATCTGCTCCCGCACCTTTTCGATCTCCGTCTTTAACTGGATCCCCAGATTGGAGGTCTCCAGGTCATTGGACTTGGAAAGGATGGTGTTGGCCTCCCGATTCATTTCCTGCGCAATGAAATCCAGCTTTCGTCCCACGCCCTCTTCCATCTGCCCCAGCGTATCCTGCATACTCTGAATATGGCTTTTTAACCTGACGATCTCCTCGTCTGTACAGATCTTGTCTGCAAACAGTACCATTTCCGCCGCCAGCCTGCTTTCTTCTATCTGGGCATTTTCTAACAGCTCCGCCGCTTTTTCCTCGATCCTGCGGCGATACTCCGCTAAAATCTGAGGGGCGCGCTCTTCTATCTGAAGCACCAGCTTCCTCATGCCGTCCAGCTTCTCGCAGATATCTTTCTCCAGCTGCTCTCCTTCCCGGATCCTGGATCCTACAAACTGCTTTGCTGCCTGATCCAAAGCGGCCTTCATCCCTTCCCACAGAGTGTCTTCATCCGCCGACTGTTCTTCCATGGTAAACACTTCCGGATATCTGGATAAGACAGATGTCCGGACATCCTGCTCCAGTCCAAATTCCTCCGCCATCTGTCTCAGGTAATGCAGATATTCTCCTGCCGCTTCCCGATTATATTTGATGGAGGCAGAACGCTGGGACAGATCTTCATAGCCGATAAAGACATCCACTTTTCCCCGCTGGATCTTCTGCTTCAGGTAACTTTTTGCCGCCGTTTCCAGAAAATTCAGCTTTCTTGGAACCCGTATGCTGATGTCCAGATATCGGTGATTGACACTTTTCATCTCGACGGTAAATCTTTGTTCTCCGCTTTCTGTCTCACTTCGTCCAAACCCTGTCATACTCTTTATCATGGCCCGCCTCCTGCGATCATTCTGAAATGCTCATGTAATTATACGGCATTTGGCATATTCCGTCAACTATGATATACTTATCCACACGCCGGTTTTGATGCCGTTTTGATCGGAATCCACAGGCCGGTTTACTATGTTTTGAAAAAGAAAGGCAGGAACGATTATGGCTTTTGACGGAATCACAGTAGCTGCTGTTACCCATGAGCTGCACAGTATTTTATTAGATGGAAGGATCGCAAAGATCGCACAACCGGAGCCCGATGAACTGCTTCTGACCATAAAAACAGTTTCAGGCACTCACCGTCTCTGTCTTTGCGCCAGCGCCTCTCTTCCTTTGGTCTATCTGACAAAAGATACGAAAACAAATCCCCTGACTGCTCCCAATTTTTGTATGTTGCTGCGCAAGCACATTGGAAACGGAAGGATCTGCAGGATCTCACAGCCTTCTTTGGAGCGGATCATAGAATTTACCATTGAACATCGCAATGAACTGGGGGATCTCTGCCAAAAATATCTGATCATGGAACTGATGGGCAAGCACAGCAATCTGATCCTCTGTGATGAAAACCGTGTGATCGTAGACAGCATCAAACACGTTTCTTCCCAGACCAGCTCTGTGCGGGAAGTGCTTCCCCAGCGCCCTTATTTCGTACCGAACACTATGGAAAAACAAGATCCTCTTTCCGTAGACTTCGATGGATTTTCCCGGATTCTTTCCCGCAAAGAGCTTCCTTTGGGAAAGGCCATCTATACCGCTTTTACCGGAATCAGCCCCGTGGCCTCCGAAGATATCTGTCACAGAGCTTCCCTGGACTCTGCCCTTCCCTTTTCCCAGCTTTCTTTTTCTGAGAAAACGGCTCTGTATCGGCAGTTTGATGCGGTGATGCACCTGGTAAAAACCAGGCAGTTTACCCCTGTGATCTACTATGACAACGGACTTCCCAAAGAGTTTTCTGCTCTTTCGCTCCTGAGCTTTGAGCAGGCCTATCCTTCTTCCTCTCCTTCCGGCATCTCGCAAATGCTACGGGACTACTATGCCCAGAAAAATACGCTGGTGCGGATCCGGCAAAAAAGCGCCGATCTGCGTCAGGTAGTACAAACGGCTCTGGAACGGAATCGAAAAAAGTACCACCTACAGTCTCGTCAGCTGGACGATACCAGAGACAGGGAGCTGTTCAGGATCTATGGAGAGCTGATCCACACCTACGGATACAGCCTTTCTCCCAAATCCCATCAATTGACAGCCCTAAACTACTATACCAACGAAGAGGTCTGCATTCCTTTGGATCCCGACCGGTCCCCTTCTGAAAATGCACAGCACTATTTTGAAAAATACAACAAGAAAAAACGTACCTTTGAAACCCTCTCTCTTCTGATCGAAGAGACCAAAAAAGAGATCCTGTATCTGGAATCCGTATCTGCCTCTCTGGATCTGGCTTCCGAGGAAGAAGATCTGATCCAGGTCAAGGAAGAATTGATCCAGGCAGGATACATCAAAAGAAAGACTTCCAGGCGCAAGACCTCCCGGTCCTCCAGCCCTCTTCACTATCTGACGGGAGACGGCTACCATATTTATGTAGGCAAGAACAACCTGCAAAACGAGGAACTGACGTTTTCCTTTGCAGAAGGAAATGACTGGTGGTTCCATGCCAAAGGTGTTCCCGGTTCTCATGTGATCCTGAAGTCCAAACAAAAAGAGCCGCCCACTTCCGCTTTTGAAGATGCCGGTCGTCTGGCTGCTTATTACTCTAAAAGCCGCGGAAACGACAAAGTAGAAATTGATTATGTGCAACGAAAGCATGTGAAAAAGCCCAAGGGCGGAAAGCCGGGATTTGTAGTTTATTACACCAATTACTCGCTGGTGATCGACTCGGATATCTCTTCTCTGGCTCTGCTTCCGGGGCAGACTTAAGTCTGCCCCACAAGCCGGTCCAAAAACTGTTTTTGCGGGTGGCTTCCTTTGGTTCATCCGCACAAGACCCGGCTTTTCCCCATCAGGCTGTATCCTCTTCCGGATCTTCCAGGACTATCTTCGCAAAGAGCGCAGATAGTCTTTTGTTTCTTTGGAAATTCGATTACTCTCAATCCCTTTTTGTATCGTCTTGTTATGTACCCAGCGGGGCAGTCTGCCGGCCTCCAGATAAAGAATCGCCTGCCGGTACTGCTTGGCCAGCGCCGTTGCAAAATACCAGGCGATCATCATATTTACGTAATATTCCTCCGAATCCACCTGCGCCACCCAGTCCAGATACTCTTCCTGAAAATCCTCCTCCAGAAAATGGATCAGCAACATCCCGATCCCGTATCGGACGGTATAGGTTTTCTGAGAGGCCAGCCAGTCCGGGATGCGTTCCAGCAACTGCCTGCGGTGCTTTTTGAAGATCTTGGGAGACAGCTGATCACAGGTAGCCCAGTTATCTACGTAAGGCAGAAAGATCTCCAGTTTTTCCAGACAGACCCCATACTCTTTTTCTCCCTCCAGCAGGAACGCATGCAGTTGATTTTCCTCAAAGGATCCATGGGGAAGCGCCGTCAGGAATTCTCCTATCTCGCCTCTTCTGCTCAGTTCCTTGGCGTACTTTCGAAGCTTGGGCGTTCGCACGCCCTGTATCTGCCCTGCCTCCAGATTTGGTACGATCCTTCTGAGAAACCTGCCGTACTCTTCTTCCTTTTCTTCCTGGATCCATTTCTTAATTTCTTCTAGGATCATGTTTCTTTGGTACGAAGCCGTCCACATAGACATTTTCCGCACCTTCCTCCTTCCTGTTTTGAACCGGATCAGGCGATCCGCCCTCTCGCTCTTTTTATTTCCGGGAACCCCCTTTTCTCCTGATCCTGCCACAAAATCATCCGGTTTCCCGTTTCTCTGATTATATCGGATTTCCCTTCCATATCCCATTGGTTTTTGTGATTTTTTTATTTTTTCTGCCAGAAATCTTTCCGTTTTTTCTGTGATTTTTTTCCTTGTTCCCCATTGAAAAACCCTTCTACATAGTCTATGATAGTAGGAAAAAAAGATGAGGAGAATACCTATGAGACATTTAATGAGTCCCCTTGATTTTTCGCCGGAAGAACTGGACAGACTGATGGATCTCGCAGCGGACATCGAACAGAATCCCGCCCGATACGCCCATTCATGTTCCGGCAAAAAGCTTGCTACACTGTTTTACGAACCCAGCACCCGAACCCGTCTAAGTCATGAAGCCGCCATGTTAAATCTGGGCGGCAGTATTTTAGGTTTCTCATCCGCTGATTCCAGCTCCGCCGCCAAAGGCGAAAGTGTCGCCGACACCATCCGTACGATTTCCTGTTATGCTGATATTTGTGCCATGCGTCATCCAAAAGAGGGAGCGCCTATGGTAGCCGCGCATCATTCTTCCATTCCCGTCATTAACGCCGGCGACGGCGGACATCAGCATCCCACCCAGACCTTAACCGATCTTTTAACCATCCGCTCCTTAAAAGGGCATCTCGGAAATATGACCATCGGTCTGTGTGGCGATCTGAAATTTGGCCGTACTGTCCATTCTCTGATCCATGCACTCGTTCGTTATCCCAACATCCGATTTGTTTTGATCTCTCCGGAAGAGCTCCGGCTGCCCGGCTACATCCGTCACGATGTTCTGGATAAAGAACAGGTCCCCTACCAGCAGGTCGTTCGTCTGGAGGAAGCGCTTCCAACCCTGGACATCCTCTATATGACCCGGGTACAGAAGGAACGTTTCTTTAATGAGGAGGACTATGTCAGAATGAAGGATTTCTATATCCTGGACGCTGCCAAAATGAAGCTGGCCAGAGAGGATATGTTCATCCTCCATCCCCTTCCCCGTGTCAACGAGATCTCTGTGGAAGTAGACGCCGATCCCAGAGCCGCCTATTTCCGACAGGCACAGTACGGGGTCTATATTCGTATGGCGTTGATCCTGACTCTTTTGGGTATCCAGGTAGAAGGAGGAAAAACATGGTAAAAAACACATTGAACGTAGGGAAAATCGAAGAAGGGTTCGTGCTGGATCATATCCAGGCAGGAAAAAGCATGGAGATCTACAAATACCTGCATCTGGACAAGCTGGACTGCTGTGTTGCCATTATCAAAAATGCCAAAAGCAGTAAGATGCAGAAAAAGGACATTATGAAGATCGAATGTCCCATTGATTTTATTGATTTTGATATTCTGGGGTTCATCGATCACAATATTACCATCAACATCATTAAGGATTCTGAGGTCGTAGCCAAAAAAAGGCTGCAGCTTCCCAAAAAAATCACCAATGTCATCCGCTGCAAAAACCCCAGATGTATTACTTCTATTGAGCAGGGACTGGATCATGTATTTGTCCTGACCGACGAAGAAAATGAGATCTACCGCTGCCAGTACTGTGAAGAAAAGCACAGGTAAAAGGCTCCTAAAAAACAGACCGTACAAAAAAGAGGACTTCTGCACCTTGGTGGTGTATAAAGTCCTCTTTCCAAAATTTATTCAACTTGTATTTGCCTATGTCAGCAGTCCTGACTTGAATCTTTCATCAAGCTGCAAGTAAGACGATAAGCCGGGTTATGTCGTGGGTAATCATCTATCTGGGCCTGCCGTCGCCGACAGGCTCTAGCGACCTACCTAAGACGTGACGGGCCGCCACCTTGTCTTTTTTCGGTCTTGCTTCGAGTGGGGTTTACAGGGACCCTTGCTGTTACCAGCAAGGCGGTGGTCTCTTACACCACCTTTCCACCCTTACCTGAATCATCAGGCGGTATATTTCTGTTGCACTTTCCTTAGAGTCACCTCCACCGGACGTTATCCGGCACCCTGCCCTGTGAAGCCCGGACTTTCCTCAACTGCTGCCTTTCGGCCTTGCAGCTGCGATTACCTGTCTTACTTGCAGTTCCACATTATAACATATTCTGTCTTGTTTGACAAACACTGCCGCCTGTGTTCCTTTTGTGTGAATTTGTGCTCCTTTTGTGGTTGACGATATACGTTTTTTCTAAATTCCTTCTTCGGAATTTCTCAACACTGGGAGAACTCCGGATCATCCTCTATCAGATCCTCTCCGTCCGCCGCAGTGGTAGCCAACTGGTCGCACCGTTCATTCTGGGGATGGCCTGCATGCCCTTTTACCCAGACAAAGGTTACCTCATGTCGCTCCTTTGCCTTCAACAGTCTCTGCCACAGGTCTACATTTTTAACAGACTCGTTTTTCCCTCTCTTCCATCCCCGCTTCAGCCAGGAATCCACCCAGCCCTGGTTAAATGCATCTGTCACATACTTGGAGTCGGAATACACGGTTACCATGCAGGGCACTGTCAACGCCTCCAGGCCCACGATCACCGCCATCAGCTCCATCCGGTTGTTTGTGGTCCTCGCATAGCCTTGAGACATTTCTTTGGTATGAAGTTCTCCTTTTGCATCTGTATACTCCAACACAGTTCCATAGCCACCCGGACCGTTTGGGTTGCCCCGTGCGGCGCCGTCGCTGTACAGATCCACCTTTTTCTTTAATCCTCCCATTCAAATACCTCTCCTTCCCGTGTTACAAGAACGATCCTGTCTTGGTACGCCTCCAGGCAGGCCTCTTCTTTTAATTGACGGCAGACATCATATTTCCCCCACAGATGGATGGGACACACCCGCTTCACCTCCACCTGCTCCAAAAAGTACGCCATCCCCCATACATAGGCTTCCTCCTGCCTGGGATCTGCCGGGAGAAATGCAAGGTCTATCGTCTCTTTTGACAGCTTTTTGATCTCTCCCTGGTATTTTCTCCGCATCATCTCATTGAAGATGGCTCCCTCTTCCTTCCAGTGCCACCAGTGCAGATCTCCTGCGTGATAGATGCGCTTTCCCTCCGCGTGAACAAAAAACGCCACACCCTCATCGGTAGAGCGAAGCGTTTTGATCGTCATCTCATCTATTTGGACTGTCTTCCTGGCGCCTACGAACCGTACCCTGCTCCTGCAGTCAACCGGTACGCTGTCCTCCAAAATATCATCAGAAAGAATGTAGGTAATGTCGGAAATCTGTCTCTCCCAGCAAAAGATCTCCGGGTTGTAATGGTCAAAATGGATATGGCTCACAAACACATACACCTTTTTCCCGACAGGCCAAGAGGGAACACTTCCCTTATAGTAGTCAAAAACAAGGATACTTTCGGTAAGCTCTACTACTGTGCCACTATGTCCCAAATACGTTATTTTCATGAATGACTAGCCCTCTTTCTGAATCACTTCCACGGCTCTTACCAGTTCCGGAAGCAAATACTTCAGGCTTTCTCTTGCTCCATGCGATTTGCCCGGAAGATTTACGATCAGGACCCTTCCTCTGATCCCTGCCGTCCCACGATTCAGCATGGCTCTCTTGGTCAGCTGCATGGCGTTGGCTCTCAGTGCTTCCGGGATCCCCGGCACCGGTCTTTCTATCACGGCAGTAGTGGCCTCCGGGGTACAGTCTCCCGGGTTGCAGCCCGCTCCTCCCGTCGTCAGGATCAGATCTGCCATCTCATCGTCTGCGATACTTGCCAGAACAGATTCCAGAACCTCCCGATCTACCGGCAGCGCTCTGCGAAATACCACCTCAAGCCCTGCATCTTCGATCAGCTCTTCCAGCACCTGCCCGCTTTCATCTGTATCCTGTCCTCTATATACCTTTGTATTGGCTGTCAATATTGCAACTTTCATATGCAACCTCCTGTTCTTTTCCTCTTCTTAGATTTTATAACATCTGTACCAATAATGCAATCACAACGGTACAGATTCCTGCCACTCCCATAGCAACTCCGCTGACAGCGCCTTCCACCTCTCCCATCTCCAGCGCTCTGGCTGTTCCTACGGCATGACTGGCCGTTCCAAAGGCCACGCCAATAGCCACCGGGTCAGAAAGTTTCAGAAACCGGATCACCAGCGGATGAAGGATGGCTCCTCCCACCCCGCAAAGGATCACGGCCATAATGGTCAGCGCCTTCACTCCTCCCATCTGACTGGAAAGATCCAGCGCAATGGCTGTGGTTACAGATTTGGGGAGCAGAGAATGCAGGATCCCGGAATTTAATGCCAGCATCCGGCAAAGGATCACCGTACTTCCCATGGAGATCAGACTTCCTACAAAGCAGCCTGTGAGGATCGGAAAAAACTGTTCCTTTAAGATTTTTCTCTGTCGGTAAACAGAAAGTCCCAGTACGGCTGTGGATGGGATCAAAAATGCCTCGATAAATCTGGCCCCTTTCATATAGCTGTCCATGGGGATCCGAAACAGTTTCAGCCAGCCAAAACAGATCAGCATTGCGATCAGGAGCGGATTGGCAATGGGATGCTTTACCCGGGCTGCGACGGCCCGCCCGATTTCAAACGCTCCTATCGTCAACACAATCCCAAATAACGGGTTATTCCAGATATCATTCATGTCTCTTCGCCTTCTTCCTTTGATAGATTTGCACCAGGCGCGCCGATCCGTAGGCCCCGAAAAAGGTCAGAAGCAGCGAGCACAGGACTACTGCCAGAAATCCCGACACATGCCCTTTTAAAACATCCAGCTCTCCCAGCATCCGCACTGCCATCGGCACAAACACCAGCGCCATGTTCGCCAGTAAAAAATCTGCCGTTTCCCGGATATGATGCTCTTTGATCACCTCAGACACCAGCAGCACCGACAAAATCAGGATCGCCATCACGCTGCTTGGAAAGGATATCGGAAGAAGCGACACGAAAAACTCTGCCAAAAGGCAGAGTATCAGAAGAATTCCCAGTTGCTTAAATACTTTCATGAAACCTTACTCCTTGCTTTTTCCTGTCTGTCTGACAGGACTCTATGATCTGACCTGCACTATTCTAATCCTGCCAGGTCAGTGCCGTATGCTCCGGTTTTCCGTCCCGCAGCATCAGCTCATTGACTGCCTCCCTGGGAGACTTTCCTTCAAACAAAACGGCATTGACCTGATTAACGATAGGCAGGGCAATGTTGTACTTTTCTCCCAGCTTTACCGCAGCTTTGGTGGAATAGACTCCTTCTACCACCATCTGCACTTCATCCATCGCCTCCTGCATGGTCTTGCCCTGTCCCATCAGATAACCGGCTTTCCGGTTCCTGCTGTGTACACTGGCACAGGTTACAATCAGGTCGCCGATCCCGGTCAGCCCCGCAAAACTTTCAAAGGCTCCTCCCATCGCGACTCCCAGCCGCGCAATCTCCGCGATTCCCCTGGTGATCAGGGCTGCCTTCGTGTTATCCCCGTATCCCATTCCATCTGCAATGCCGGCTGCCAGGGCGATCACATTTTTCAGAGATCCTCCCAATTCCATTCCCAGAATATCGGGGCTGATATAGACTCTGAACACTTCATTTCTGAAAATATTCCGCAGCCATTCTGCCGTCTGTTCCGTCTTGGCGCCAATGACGACCGTTGTAGGCAGCCCGCGGCCCACCTCCTCCGCATGACTGGGACCGGACAGGACTGCCACATCCGCCTGTGGGATTTCCTGCTGGATCTGTTGGGAAAGCGTCATCAGGGTAGATTCTTCGATCCCCTTTGCCACATCTACGATCACCTGTCCCTCTTTTACGTAAGGAGCCATCTTTCTTGCCGTCTGTCTGGTAAAGGGAGAAGGCACTGCCAGTACCAGAAAGTCTTTTCCACACACAGCCTCCTGCAGATCGGTGGTAAACTTCATTTCCTCTGGAAGCTTTACTCCCGGAAGCTTGGATGTATGCTCCCTCTTGGTATCCAACTCCTTGACTTCCTCTTCATTAATAGACCAGACCGTTACCTCATGTCCGTTGCCGCACAGCAGCAGGGCAAGGGCTGTTCCCCAGCTGCCTGCTCCGATCACTCCTGCTTTTGCCATACCTTCACTTCCTTTCTGCCTATTCACTCTTCTTTTTGATGCTCAGTTTGTTTTCTGTCCCGTTCAGAAGCCTTTTGATGTTCTCCTTGTGCTTGAAAAGAGCGGAAATCACCAGAATTCCGGTAATGATGTAGATTTCCCGCAGGGCAAAAGGCGGTACATGAAATCCGCCGCATCTCCCGTACACCAGGACTACGATCAGATAGGCGGTCACTCCCAGCAGAGATCCCAGAGAAACGTATCTGGTTCCCCAGATCACCAGGACGAACACCGCCAGACAAAGCAGCGTCAGATGGGGAGGCAGCGTACTGATCACCAGTCCCCCTGTTGCCGCAATGCCCTTTCCCCCTTTGAATCTGAGATAAAAAGGATAGTTGTGTCCTAGCACCGCTCCCAGTCCCGTATAAAACACCAGAAGAACTATGGTATCCGGATGGCTCTTCCCATACAGAAGCGTAACTACTCCCGCTGCCAGGACGCATTTTAATACGTCTCCCAGAAACGTGACCAGACCGGCCTTCCATCCCAGCGTCCGAAGAGCATTAGTCGTCCCCGCATTACCGCTACCCATCGTCCGGATATCTTTTTTTTGAAACTTCCCGCACAAGTATCCTGTCTGTATCAGTCCAAAGGCATACCCTACAGCCAAACACACCAGTCGCTCCATCTTACTTTTCCTTTCTTTCCCGCACGAAAAATCTCAGGGACGTTCCTCCGAAGCCAAACGCCTCTCTGATCTTGTTTTCCAGATACCTGGTATAAGAAAAATGCATCAGTTCCTTGTCATTCACAAAAATAACAAAAGTCGGCGGCTTCACAGATACCTGGGTGATATAGTAGATCTTCAGGCGCTTCCCTTTATCTGACGGCGGCTGTTGCATGGCAACCGCCTCGGTCACGATCTCGTTCAGAACGCCGGTAGCGATCCTTAACGTCTGGTTTGCAATGACCGTGTCGATGGCGTCGAACAGTTTTTCCACCCTCTGCCCTGTCAGAGCCGAAATATACATGGTCTGGGCGTAGGGCATAAAGGAAAGGATCCTTCTCAGCTCATTTTCATATTCCCGCATGGTTCGGTCATTCTTTTCCAGCGCATCCCATTTGTTGACCACCAGGATGATCCCCTTGCCCCGCTCATGGGCGATCCCGGCTATTTTGGCGTCCTGCTCCGTGACCCCTTCCGCCGCGTCGATCACCACCAGCACCACATCTGCCCGCTCCACGGCTGTCACCGTGCGGATGATGCTGTATCGTTCCAGTTCCTCTTTGATCTTATTCTTTCTGCGAAGTCCCGCTGTATCAATAAATACATACTCCCGGTCTCCCCGCTTCACATCCGTGTCAATGGCATCTCTTGTGGTTCCTGCCACATCCGATACGATCACCCTCTGCTCACCCAGGATCCGGTTGATGATAGAGGATTTTCCTACGTTGGGTTTCCCCACAATGGCGATCCTTGGCCTTTCATCCTCTTCCTCTCCTTCCAATCCCTGAGGAAAATGATCTGCCACACAGTCCAAAAGATCTCCCAGTCCCTGTTTTCCCGCTGCGGAGATGGGCTTTGGCTCTCCGATTCCCAAATTGTAAAATTCGTACACATCCGGCATGAATTTTTCAAAATTGTCCACCTTGTTCACTGCCAGAACCACCGGCTTCTGGGATCGCCTCAGCATATCTGCCACTTTGAAATCCGCATCCACCAGCCCCTGTCTGACATCCGTCAGAAACAGGATCACGTCTGCCGTATCAATGGCGATCTGTGCCTGTTCTCTCATCTGAGACAGGATCACATCCCCGCTCTCCGGCTCGATTCCTCCCGTATCTATCAGGGTAAACTCCTTATCCAGCCAGGACACATCCGCATAAATACGATCCCTGGTCACTCCCGGCGTATCCTTTACGATGGAGATCATCTCTCCTGCCAGTGCGTTAAACAATGTAGATTTTCCTACGTTTGGACGTCCTACTACCGCCACTACCGGTTTACTCATCTATCTTCTCCTATCTGCTTTTTCCTGTCCGTCTTTTTCTGTTTGTACTTTTGCCTGTAGTCTGTGTTCTCTGCCTGCATCATGCATTTTTCTGCCTGTAGCCTGTGTTCTCTGCCTGCATCGTACACTTTTCTGCCTGTAGCCTGTGTTTTCTGCCTGCATCGTACACTTTTCTGCCTGTAGCCTGTGTTTTTCTCTGCACTGCTTCTACCTGCGTCTATACGTCTTTGATGGCATTTACAAAATCTTGTCCGCTTGATTTTACAATATCTATCTTCACTTGTAAAGCATCCTCTACCTGCTGCCGGGTGAGGTCATCCAGAAATACCTCTTCCCCGTTCCGGAACATATTACAGGGGAGAAGAAGCCTCGTCCCAAGCTCTTTGTCCTTTAGCTGCCGAATAAGATCCTGTCCGGTGATCAGGCCCGACACCGTGATCCTCTCCCCGAAAAAATCATTTCGGATACAAAACACACGGATCTTTGTTTCCTCATAGATCTCTTCCATCTGCTTTGCCATGCGCTGGATCCGCGGATAAGCCAAAGCTCCTGTTGCAATGGATACGCTTCTTTTTCTGGCGTCCTTTTTCTCTTTTTTCAACGCTTCCTGAAATTCATTTTCCAGAAGCGTCAGCATTCCTACTCCGTTTTCCAGCTGAAGGTATCCGTCGTAGCACTCTTCCCTGGGCAAAGGCTCCTGTGCCAGAAGATACCATTCGTCGCTTCCGTGGATAAAGTGGACTCCGTGAGCCTCATACAGCTTTTTCTGCCAGGATTTTATGGTGTCCAGCACCTTTTTGGCATCCTCCTTTTGAAAAGGCTGCATTTCATAAAGTCCATCGCGAAATCTGGTCAGTCCTACCGGAACCACGGAAACACTTTGCAGATACGGCAGATATCTGCTGAGATCTTCGATGCTTCTTTCCAGCTCCTCTCCGTCGTTGACCCCCTTGCACAAAACGATCTGCCCGTTCATCTGGATTCCCGCTTCATAGAACCGGTCCACCTTTTTCAACGCTTCCCCCGCAAACCTGTTGTGCAGCATCTCGCACCGGAGTTTGGGATTGGTGGTATGAAAAGAGATGTTGATGGGCTCCAGCCGGTAACGGATGATCCTTTCTACATCTGCCTCGCTCATATTGGTCAGGGTAATATAGTTGCCCTGCAGAAAAGACAGACGGGAATCATCGTCTTTAAAATACAGGGTGTCCCGCATGCCTTTCGGCATCTGATCGATAAAGCAGAAGATGCATTTGTTTCGGCAGGAACGGTACTCATCCATCAGTCCCTGCTCAAATCCGATCCCCAGATCCTCCTCCTCTTCTTTTTCGATCTCCAGCTCCCATTCCTCTCCGTCTTCCTTTTGGATCAGTACCAGAAGTTCCTCCTGCTGTACCAGAAAATGGTAGTCAAACACGTCCTCGATCTCTTTCCCGTTAATGGAGATCAGCCTGTCGCCTGCCTCGATTCCCATCTCCCAGGCGATTCCGCCTTCCGTTACCTGCTTTATCACATGTCCCTGACTCATAACTTTTTTCAATCCTCTCAAAGTCTCCTGTAATACGATCATTATACATGACCTTTTTCATTTCGTCCAATCCTACGCTTTTTTCGGCAACTTCCCGGTTGACCTGTTTTGTTCTTCGGTGCTATAGTAATGGTTGGAAACACGTTGGAAAAGGATCGTTATCTATATTTCACAGGAGAACCTCATGCCAAACATTAAACTATTGGAAAACGCACTGCCTGTAGCTCCCTTGAAGATCGCAGCCTTAAAATCCTGCACTGCTATGGGCGAAAAAATCAATCAGCACATCCTTGGTTTCCGAAAGGAATTTCCCACCGGACAGCTGGCCTGCTGCCATTATCCCGACACCTATCTGCTGGACTGCGAATGTCCCCGGTTTGGAACGGGAGAAGCCAAGGGCATCCTGAACGAATCTTCCCGGGGAAAGGATCTGTTCATTCTTGTAGACGTATGCAACCACAGTCTGACCTACACTGTCAACGGTCTCACCAATCATATGTCCCCGGATGACCACTACCAGGATCTGAAGCGTATCATCTCAGCCGCCACAGGAAAAGCCCACCGGATCAATGTGATCATGCCCTTCCTGTATGAAAGCCGGCAGCACAAGCGGACCAAGCGGGAATCCCTGGACTGTGCCTTTGCCCTCCAGGAGCTGGTAGAAATGGGAGTCAGCAACATCATTACCTTTGATGCCCATGACCCCCGGGTACAAAACGCTATCCCCCTTCATGGATTTGACAATTTTAATCCCCCTTACCAGTTTATGAAAGCTCTTTTGCAGACGGAGCCGGATCTTCCTCTGGATAAGGAGCATCTGATGATCGTCAGTCCCGATGAGGGAGCCATGCACCGCGCCGTATATTTCTCCAACGTTATCGGCGTAAACATGGGAATGTTCTATAAACGCCGAGATTATTCTGTTGTGGTCAACGGCAAAAACCCCATTGTGGCCCACGAATTTTTGGGAGACGACGTTCGGGGCAAGCATGTGATCGTGGTAGACGACATGATCTCCTCCGGCGACAGCATCCTGGACGTGGCAAAGCAGCTGAAAGAAAGAGGCGCCAAGAAGGTTTTCCTGTGTGCCTGCTTCGGTTTGTTCACGGAAGGTCTAGACAAATTTGATGACTACTACGAAAGAGGCTATGTCCATCGGGTCATTACCACCAATCTCACTTATCTGCCGCCTCAGATCTGTCAGAAGCCTTATTTTATCAAGGCAGACTTAAGCAAATTTCTGGCTGTCATCATCGACGCCCTGAACCATGATATTTCCATCGGCTCTGTGTTGAATCCTACCGAAAAGATCCACTGTCTTCTGGAGGAACACCGCAAATCCCGGTCAATTTCCGGATAACATAAAAATCACCGCCCTACGATACTGTTTCGTAAGACGGTGGTTTTTCTATGTCCCATGCTGCCGCTTCTATCGATGTCCAAAATGTCTTTTTGCCTGTACGGATACGCTGATCCTTGCGCTCTTAGCTCTAGTGCTTTGCCAGATAGCTGGTCAATGCAGTCTCCTCTTTCAGGCAGTCTTTGATAACAGAAATAACCTTCAGCATACTTCTCACTTCCTTCTTCTTGGTCTACACAAACTGTAGCACCGGGAAGTCGGATTGTAAAGATTACTTTTGTATGAATTTTACAATTTTTACACCTTGTTTTTGTGCATAATTTTTTATTTTCTGAAACTGTTTTTCCATCTAGCGTATGATCCGGACTTTCAGCACCTCCGGCACGTTTCTGAGTTCTTCCGCCAATCCTTCCGGTACCGGCGTATCAATGTCGATCATGGTGTACGCATATCCGCCCTTGCTTTTGTTTGCCATGTCCGCAATATTCATATTGTCTCTTGCCAGGATCCTGGTAAACTGCCCGATCATATTGGGAACATTGTGGTGCAGCAACAAGATGCGGGTATTTTTTCCCCGAAATCCCATATCGCAGTCCGGATAGTTGACAGAATTCTTAATATTCCCATGTTCCAGGTAGCTCCGAAGCTCCTGCACCGCCATTTTGGCACAATTGTCCTCCGCCTCTTCTGTGGAAGCGCCCAGATGCGGAATGACGATAGCTCCTTTTGCTCCTGCCATCATCGGCGTGGGAAAATCCGTCACATAGTGGCGCACCTTTCCCTCTTTCATAGCCTCCAGCATGTCTTCTTCCTTTACCAGAAGGTCCCTGGAAAAATTCAGAATCACCACTCCCTGTTTCATCTGGCGGATGGCGTTTGCATCGATCATCCCCTTTGTATGTTCATTGGCAGGCACATGGACAGAAATATAATCGCAGTCCTGGAACAACTCCTCCAGGGATCTGGTGTGATGGATGTTTCTGGATAATTTCCATGCCGATTCTACAGATACATAAGGATCATAGCCATAGACCTCCATCCCCAGATGGACGCCGCTGTTGGCCACCAGGACTCCGATGGCTCCCAGACCGATCACACCCAGCTTTTTCCCCACCAGCTCGCAGCCGGCAAAGGCTTTTTTGGCTTTTTCCGTCTCTTTGGCAATATTGCCGCTTCCTTCCTTTTCTTCTACCCAGCGGATCCCTCCTACAATGTCCCGGGATGCCAGAAGCATTCCGGCGATCACCAGTTCCTTGACCCCATTGGCATTGGCTCCCGGTGTGTTGAATACCACGATCCCTTTTTCCGCACATACATCGCAGGGGATATTATTCACTCCGGCTCCGGCTCTTGCCACTGCCAGCGTTCCCTCCTGCCATTCCATCTCCCGCATGGAAGCGCTTCTGACCAGGATCACATCTGCCTGGGATATCTCCGGAGTCTCCTCATACTCTCCCGTAAACGTATCCGTCCCCACCTTGGCAATGGGGTTTAAGCAATGATATTTATACATGATCCCCGTTCTCCTTTTCAAAATTCTTCATAAAGGCAACCAGAGCTTCCACCCCTTCTATGGGCATGGCATTGTAGATGCTTGCCCGCATTCCTCCTACACTTCTATGTCCTTTCAGGGATTTCAGACCTGCCTGCTCCGCCTCTTTTATAAACTTCCCATCCAGTTCTTTGTTGCCGGTCACAAAAGGAACATTCATCAGCGAACGGTCCTTTCCCTGTACCGTGGGAGAAAAGAGCCGGCTTTCATCCAGATACCGGTACAGCACCGCCGCCTTCTTTTCATTGTATTGCTTCATATTTTCCAGGCCGCCCATCCTTTTCAGCCAGCGAAATACCTTTCCACAGATATAGATCCCATAGGCCGGCGGCGTGTTGTACAAAGATCCTGCTTCTGCCTGAATTTTATAATGCAGCATTGTCGGTGTTTTCTCCAGTACCTCGTCCCGGATAAGATCCTTCCGGATAATAACGATCACCGTTCCTGCCGGACCGATATTTTTCTGTACGCCTCCGAAAAGCAGTCCATATTTGGTGACATCCACCGGCTCTGACAGAAAACAGGAGGAAATATCCGATACCAGGATCTTTCCCTTTGTGTTGGGAAGACTGGAAAATTTCGTACCGTAAATCGTATTATTTTCGCAGATATACACATAATCTGCCTTCTCTGACACAGGCAGATCACTGCAGTCTGGAATGTAGGAATAGGTACGGTCGGCAGAAGAAGCCAAAATGTTAACGGTTCCGTATTTTTTCGCCTCTTCGCTGGCCTTTTTGGCCCACTGTCCGGTTACAATATAATCAGCCACTCTATTTTGCATCAGGTTCATTGGAATGGCCGCAAACTGCTGGGAAGCTCCTCCCTGCAGAAAGAGTACCGCGTACTCTTCTGGAATCTTCATCAGATCTCTCAGATCCTGCTCTGCCTCGTCCAGGATCCGTTGAAACCTGTCGGATCGATGGCTCATCTCCATCACAGACATCCCTGTTCCTGCGTAATCCAGCATCTCATCTGCCGCCTCTTTTAACACCTCTTCTGGCAGCACTGCCGGTCCTGCTGAAAAATTGTAAACCCTGTTCATTTTTAGCCCTCCCTTTTGTCCGTCTCATCAAATGTCTTGCTTAAATCGGCGCCCGGAGCCACCATCGGCCATACCTTATCGTCACAGCCGATCTGGCAGTCCAGTACCACCGGTTCCTGCAGTTTCAGAGCTTTTTTGAATGCTTCTGCAAATTCTTCCTTCGTTTCTACCCGTATTCCCACGGCTCCCATAGCTTCCGCCAGTTTCACAAAATCCACCTTGTCCTCCAGGATGGTGGCGGAGTATCTTTTTTCGTAAAACAGGTCCTGCCACTGTCTGACCATTCCCAGAACGTGGTTGTTCATAACCACCTGAATGATGGGAATCTGGTGTCGGACTGCCGTTGCGATCTCGTTCATATTCATACGGAAGCAGCCGTCTCCCGCAATGTTAACGACTGTCTTTTCCGGCCTTCCCACCTTGGCTCCCAGGGAAGCTCCCAGGCCGTAGCCCATCGTTCCCAGTCCGCCTGACGTCAGGTATGTTCTGGGCTCCTTATATTTGTAATACTGTGCCGCCCACATCTGGTGCTGTCCCACTTCTGTCACCACCAGGGCATCTCCCTGGGTCTGCCGATAGATCTCTTCTATGATATGAGGTCCTGTCAGCGTCTCCGGATTATAACGAAGCGGATATTTCTCCTTATTTTCCCGGATCTTTTCCATCCATTCCCTGTGCTCCTGCTGCGGCAGGATTTTATTTAACTGCTGCAGCACCGTCTTGATATCTCCCACGATCCCCTGGGTGATCAGAACATTCTTATTCATTTCCGCTGCGTCGATATCGATCTGCAGGATTTTGGCATTCTTCGCAAATTTTTTGGCATTTCCCGTAACACGATCGCTGAACCTCGCTCCAATGACCACCAAAAGATCGCACTCGCTGACCCCAAAATTAGCCGTCTTGGTGCCGTGCATGCCCAGCATGCCGGTATATCTTTCATCGGTTCCCGGAAATGCGCCTTTTCCCATAAGAGAATCGGTTACCGGTGCATCCATCTTGTCCACAAACTCCAGCAGTTCCTTGCTGGCCTCTGACAGAACGGCTCCGCCCCCCACAAAAATATAAGGCTTTTTGGAGGTTTTGATCAGCTTCAACGCTCCTTCCAATTCCTGAGAACAGCAAATCTCCTCTTTCTTGGAAGGCGTTCTTTCCTGCCGGGTATATTCTGCCTTGTTCGCCGTCACATCCTTCGGGATGTCGATCAGAACCGGCGCCGGCCTTCCGCTTTTTGCGATCACAAACGCTTTTCTGATGGTATCTGCCAGTTTGTTTACATCCTTTACGATAAAATTGTGCTTCGTAATGGGAAGTGTGATCCCTGCAATATCGATCTCCTGAAAGCTGTCCTTTCCCAGAAGGGCAACTCCCACGTTACAGGTAATCGCCACCATGGGAATGGAATCCATATACGCCGTGGCGATCCCCGTTACCAGATTGGTGGCTCCCGGCCCGCTGGTAGCAAAGCAGACGCCCACTTTTCCCGTAGCTCTGGAATATCCGTCTGCCGCATGCGCCGCTCCCTGCTCGTGGGAGGTGAGGATATGCCGGATCTCATCCTGATGCTTGTACAGTGCATCATACACATTTAAAATTGCTCCTCCCGGATACCCGAATACCGTATCCACCCCTTGTTCCTTTAAACACTCAATAACAATCTCCGCTCCCGTCAACTGCATACTCTTCTCCTCTGTTTTTCTAACTTCTTTTCAGGATCCCTCTGAACCTCTGCCCATTCTTGCAGGTTCTGCTTTTTGATCTGTTTTACGCGTTTTTCCCCGGTACCTCCAGGATAGCTCCCCGGTTGCCGGATGTGACCATGGCTGCGTACCGGGCCAGATATCCGGTGGTGATCCTTGGTTCTGTCGGTTTCCACTGCTTCCTTCGCTCTTCCAGTTCTTCCTCCGACAGCTTTACATTTAGAGTAAGCGCCGGAATGTCGATCTGGATCCGGTCTCCCTCCCGGATCAGTGCGATAGGGCCTCCTACTGCCGCCTCCGGAGACACATGTCCGATGGAAGCGCCTCTGGAGGCTCCACTGAACCGTCCGTCTGTAATCAGCGCCACGCTGGAGCCCAGACCCATTCCTGCAATGGCCGAGGTGGGATTTAACATCTCCGGCATTCCCGGTCCTCCCTTTGGCCCTACATATCGGATCACCACCACATCGCCCGGCTGGATCCTGCCTCCCTTGATGGCCGCAATCGCATCCTCTTCACATTCAAAGACTCTTGCCGGTCCCTCATGCCGCAGCATTTCTGCCACCACCGCCGACCGCTTTACCACGCTTCCGTCCGGTGCCAGATTCCCCTTCAGCACGGCCAGTCCCCCCGTCTGGGAATAAGGACGCTCGATGGGGCGGATCACGTCTTCATCTAAATTACGGGAAGCTGTGATATTTTCTCCCACCGTCTTTCCTGTTACCGTCATACAGTCTGTATGAAGCAGGCCTTTTTTATTCAGTTCCGCCATCACTGCATAGACCCCTCCGGCTTCTTCCAGATCCTCCATGTAAGTGTTTCCCGCCGGCGCCAGATGACAGAGGTTGGGCGTCTTTTCGCTGATTCCATTTGCAAAATCAATTTCAAAATCCATTCCGATCTCATGGGCAATGGCCGGAAGATGGAGCATACTGTTGGTAGAGCAGCCCAAAGCCATATCCACCGTCAATGCGTTTAAGACGGCTTCCTTTGTCATAATGTCCCTGGGGCGGATATTTTTTCTGAAAAGCTCCATCACCTGCATTCCGGCTTCTTTTGCCAGACGGATCCTGGCGGAATAGACGGCCGGGATCGTGCCATTTCCCTTCAGTCCCATTCCCAGCGCTTCCGTCAGACAGTTCATACTGTTGGCCGTGTACATGCCGGAGCAGGAACCGCAGGTAGGACAGGTTTTTTCTTCATACTCACACAGTTCTTCCTCTGTGATCAGCCCTGCCGCATTGGCTCCTACCGCTTCAAACATGCTGGACAGGCTGGTCTTTTTCCCTTTGACTTTTCCTGCCAGCATAGGCCCGCCACTGACAAAAATGGTAGGCACGTTGATCCTGGCTGCCGCCATCAAAAGACCCGGTACATTTTTGTCGCAGTTGGGAACCATTACCAAAGCATCAAACTGCTGGGCCATCGCCACCGCTTCCGTAGAATCTGCGATCAGATCCCTGGTTACCAGGGAATACTTCATCCCGATATGTCCCATGGCAATCCCATCACAAACAGCGATGGCCGGAAATACCACCGGCGTTCCTCCCGCCATGGCCACTCCCATCTTTACGGCGTCTACGATCTTGTCCAGATTGATGTGTCCGGGCACGATCTCATTGTGTGAGCTTACGATCCCTACGATGGGACGATTCATTTCTTCCTTCGTAAATCCCAGCGCGCGAAACAACGAACGATGGGGTGCCTGCTGTTTTCCTTCTGTTACGGTATCACTTCTCATACTTGATCTCTTTCCTTTCTTTTTCTGATCCTGGACGATCCTCTTTCTGCTTTTAAACTTTTGGGCCTGTAAGCTTATGATTTTTTCGGTCTGCTGTTTTTCTCTCTTACGTTTATGTCTGCCTTTTGGGCCTCTTATCTGTTTGCCTTATACTCTTTACTTTTTTCGCAGTCCTTCCGCAATAAGACTACCCATCTCTCTGGTTCCTACCTGCTTTTTTCCGTCTGTCATAATATCTGCGGTTCTGTATCCCAGCTTCAACACATTCCTGACGCTTTCTTCCACGCAGTCTGCCTCCTCTTCCAGATGAAAGGTAAACCGAAGCAGCATCGCTGCCGACAAGATGGCTGCAATGGGATTGGCGATCCCTTTACCTGCAATATCCGGCGCAGACCCTCCGCTTGGCTCATACAGGCCAAAATCCGACTCTTTCAGGCTGGCGGAGGGCAGCATCCCAATGGAGCCGGTGATCATACTGGCCTCATCCGACAGGATATCTCCAAACATATTTTCCGTCAGGATCACATCAAACTGCCGTGGGTTCTTTACCAGCTGCATACTGCAGTTGTCTACCAGCATATGCTCCAGTTCCACGTCTGCATAAGAAGTCCTGATCTCCTCTGTCACTGATCTCCAAAGCCTGGAGGTGTCCAGAACATTTGCCTTGTCCACACTGGTTACCTTCCCTTTTCTGGCTCTTGCGATCTCAAAGGCCTTTTTCGCTACCCTGCGGATCTCCTCCTCCTGATAGGTCAGAGTGTCTACCGCCGTCCGGACTCCGTCCACTTCCTTTGTGTACCGCTCTCCAAAATAGAGGCCGCCTGTCAGCTCCCGAACGATCATCATGTCAAATCCGTCTTCCGTAATGCTCTCTTTCAGAGGGCAGGCTTCTTTTAGGGTATCATATAAAACCGCCGGCCTTAGATTGGCAAACAATCCCAGCTCTTTCCGCAGCTTCAAAAGTCCTGCTTCCGGTCTTTTGGACGGTTCCAGACGATACCAGGGAGACACTGCAGGATCTCCTCCGATGGATCCCATCAGGATGGCATCGCAGGCTTTTGCCTCTTCTACCATCTGATCGGTCAGGGGCTCTCCGTGCACATCAATAGAAGCTCCTCCCATCAAAAGCTGTCGGTACTGACAGTTGTGTCCGTACAGCCGCGCCACTGCGTCCAACACTTTCATCGCCTCTTCTACGATCTCGGGTCCAATTCCGTCTCCCTTTATGACTCCTATCTTCCAATCCATCTGTTTCCCTCTTTTCTATAAAAATCTATATGCCTGTTATCATAGCGCATTTCCTTTGAGATTTCAAGAATTTAATTTGCTAAAGTGAAAGAGAAACAGAGCCAGCTTCCGGCTATGCCGGAATTTCTGACTCTGTGCGCTTTTTTGGCAGCTTTTCGCCTCCATCGGATCTTGTTTCCTATCTTGCTTTCAGGACTTTTCTTGCGTACTCTATGCTTTCCTGATTGGGAGGCAGGACGCCTTCCAGCGGATAGACCATTCCCAGTTCTTTCCATTTGTAGGCTCCCATGGTGTGGTAAGGAAGCACCTCCACCCGCTCCACATTGGACAGAGTATCCAGAAAATCCCTGAGTTGACAAAGATGTTCCTTGCTGTCCGTCCTTCCGGGAACCAGAACGTGTCGGATCCAGACCGGTTTCTTCTTTTCTGCCAGATATCTGGCCAGTTCCTTGACGTTGGCATTGGTGTGACCGGTCAGACGTCTGTGCTGTGCCTCGTCCATCTGTTTCAGATCCAGGAGGATCAGATCCGTATACTGCATCAGCTTTTCAAACGCTACAAAAAATCTTCCCTGCCTGGTAAAAGGACCTCCGCCGGTATCCAGTACCGTGTGGATCCCTTCTTCTTTTGCTTTTTGGAACAGTTCGGTCAAAAAATCTATCTGTAGCAGCGGTTCTCCCCCGCTGACGGTAATCCCACCGGTTTCTCCCCAGTAGGGCCTATACTTTTTTGCCTGCGCTATCAGTTCTTCTGCCGTGCGCCGTGTCCCCGCATGAAGTTTCCAGGTATCCGGATTGTGGCAGTACTGGCAGCGAAAGCCACAGCCCGACAGGAAGATCACAAACCGCACTCCCGGACCGTCCACAGATCCAAAGGTCTCTATTGAATGTACATAGCCTTCCATCTTCCTTCCCCCCTCTTTTGTCGGCGACACACTGTTTGCTTCGTTTTCCTACATGGATTTATGGCAGGTTCTTGCGATCACATCCAGCTGCTGTTCTCTCGTCAGGTCGATAAATTTTACCGCATAGCCGGACACACGGATGGTAAAGTTGGCGTATTCCGGTTTTTCCGGGTGCTCCATAGCATCCACCAGCTTCTCTGTTCCGAATACGTTGACGTTCAGATGATGAGCTCCCTGTTGGAAATATCCGTCCATGATCCTGGTAAGGTTTTCCTTTCGTTCTTCCTCACTGTGTCCCAGCGCATCCGGGCTGATGGTCTGAGTATTGGAGATTCCGTCCAGCGCCAGCTCATAGGGAAGCTTTGCGACAGAATTCAGAGAAGCTAACAGTCCGTTGGTCTCTGCTCCATAAGAAGGATTGGCTCCCGGAGCCAGCGGTTCTCCCGCCTTTCTTCCATCCGGCAGAGTTCCCGTTGCCTTTCCATAAACCACATTGGAGGTAATGGTCAGAACAGAGGTGGTGGGCTCGGAATCCCTGTAGGTATGGCACTTCTTCAATTTTGCCATAAAGGTTTCCAAAAGCCAAACTCCGATCTGGTCCGCCCTGTCGTCGTCATTTCCATATCTGGGAAAGTCCCCTTCGATCTCAAAATCCACTGCAATTCCGTTTTCATCACGGACAGGTTTTACCTTTGCATACCGGATCGCGCTAAGAGAATCGATCACATGAGAAAATCCTGCGATTCCTGTGGCAAACGTCCGCCTTACATCACTGTCGATCAGCGCCATTTCTGCCGCCTCATAGTAATACTTATCATGCATATAGTGGATCATATTTAGGGTATCTACATACAGCTTGGACAGCCACTCCATCATATCGTCATATTTCTTCATCACCTCGTCATAGTCCAGGTATTCCGAAGTGATCTTCTCATAGGCCGGTCCTACCTGCGCCTTGCTTTTTTCATCCACGCCTCCATTGATAGCGTAAAGAAGGCACTTGGCCAGATTGGCTCTCGCTCCAAAAAACTGGATCTCTTTTCCCGTCTGCGTGGCAGATACACAGCAGCAGATGGAATAATCGTCTCCCCACACCGGCCGCATTACATCATCATTTTCATACTGCACGGAACTGGTGGCAATGGAGATGTAGGCCGCATATTTCTTAAATTTCTCCGGAAGCCGCTGGGAATACAGCACCGTCAGATTAGGCTCCGGGGACGGTCCCATATTCTCCAGGGTGTGCAGGAACCGGAAGTCCGTTTTGGTTACCATACTTCTTCCGTCCTGCCCCAGACCGGCCACCTCCAGGGTCGCCCACACCGGATCTCCCGAAAACAGTTCATTGTAGGCAGGGATCCTTGCAAATTTTACCATACGGAACTTCATCACCAGATGGTCGATCAGTTCTTGGGCTTTTGCCTCTGTTAAAAGATTCCTCTCCAGATCTCTTTGCAGATAAATATCCAGAAAAGCGGAAATCCTTCCCACGCTCATGGCTGCTCCGTTCTGGGTCTTAATGGCTGCCAGATATCCGAAGTACAGCCATTGCACCGCCTCCCTGGCATCCTTTGCCGGTTTTGAAATGTCGTATCCGTAGATCTGCGCCATCTCTTTCATTTCATGGAGCGCCTTGATCTGATCCCGGATCTCTTCCCGCAGCCGGAAATCTGTACTTCTTAAACCATGCCGCTCGCTGTTGGCAAAATCCTGCTCCTTCTTTTCGATCAGGAAATCCAGGCCGTAAAGCGCCACCCTTCTATAATCTCCTACGATCCGTCCTCTTCCGTAGGTATCCGGAAGTCCTGTAATGATCTTACTCTTTCTGGCCCGTTTCATCTCCGGCGTGTAGATGTCAAACACTCCCTGATTATGGGTCTTGTGGTATTTGGTAAAGATCTCATGCAGCTTTTCACTGGGCGTATAGCCGTAGGTCGTGCATGCCTTTTCTGCCATATTGATCCCCCCATAGGGCATAAAGGCTCTTTTCAGCGGTTTGTCGGTCTGCAGTCCCACCACTTTTTCCAGCTCCTTCTCCTCCGGAAGGATATAAGCTGCCGGGTAAGCAGTGATTCCGGAAACCACCTGGGTTTCCATGTCCAGCACGCCCCCTTTTGCTCTTTCTTCCTTTTGAAGCTCCTGCAGTCTGCCCCACAGGCGATTCGTGGCTTCTGTGGCACCTTCCAGGAAGCTTTCATCCCCCTCATAGGGTTTGTAATTTTCCTGGATGAACCGTCTGACATCTACGGTTTCCTTCCATCCTGTTCCGCGAAATCCATCCCATTCTCTTCCTTCATATCCGTTGCCTGCCATATCTGATTCTCCCTTCAAATTGAGATTTGTTATCAATTACAGGGCGAGTATAACACCGGCTTCCCTCTTTTTCAATAGACATTTTAATAATAATTTCCGTTTTTGTTTATGCACTTGATTTTGTACACAGATTGTACGAGGATCTGTACAAAACACTGGTTTTCCGGGATTTTTTCCTGCTTTTTCCCTGCTCTTTTCTTGCCGTTAGACCGCCTGCTTCTACTTCTCCTTCTCCTGTTGCGAGACCTCTTTCCCCAGCCGTATGGCATACTCCAGAGAGGTGCAGGCAGTTCCCTCTTCGGAAAGTTCCTTCACCGCACGGCTGCAAAAAAGGTACGACCTTCAGGTTTCCCTGCAAGATCATACCTTCTCCTTTTCACACAACTGTTATCTATTAAGCCTCTGACGCCTTTTCTACTCTTGCAACAGCCGACTTCTGCATCGGAATACGACAGTTTTTGTTGCTTCCGAACTCTACAATGATATCTTCTTCTGACACATCGATCACCACTCCGTAAAACCCACTGGTGGTCAATACAGTATCTCCTGCTTCCAGCTCTGCGATCATTGCCTGAATCCTTTTCTGTTCCTTTTTCTGTGGTCTCATGAATAAGAACCAGAATCCCCCGAATATGACTACATATACGATAAGAAGGACTCCCCAGTTTCCTCCCAATCCCTGTGCTGCTAATGCGTACATCCTTTTTCCTCCTGCTTTCTTAGATTGTCAATTGCTATCATACACAATATCTCTTATTTCATCAAGCTATTTTAAAGATTTCTCTACTTTCCCTGCATCCCGTCCAGCTTTCTTTTCTTATATTCCCGGTAGTTTCCTGCCTCGATCGCCTGACGGATCTCCTCCATCATAGTATTATAAAAATACAGGTTATGCAGAACACAGAGCCGCATTCCCAGCATTTCCTTTGCTTTCAGCAGATGCCTGATGTAGGCTCTGGAATAATTCCGGCAGGCCGGACACCGGCATCCCTCTTCGATAGGTCTGTCATCCAGCTCGTATTTTGCATTGAAAAGATTCTTCTTCCCGCTGTTGGTATATACATGGCCGTGCCGTCCGTTCCTGCTGGGATAGACACAGTCAAAAAAGTCCACGCCTCTCTCTACCGCTTCCAGGATATTGGCAGGCGTTCCTACGCCCATCAGATAGGTCGGTTTTTCCTCCGGCAGATACGGAACCACCTCGTCCAGGATCCGATACATCTCCTCGTGGGATTCTCCCACTGCCAGTCCTCCTACCGCATACCCGTCCAGATCCAGGCGGCTGATCTCCTTTGCATGGCGGATGCGGATATCTTCAAATACGCCTCCCTGGTTGATTCCAAATAACATCTGGTGGGAATTGATGGTATCCGGTCGTGCATTCAGGCGTTTCATTTCTTCCTGACAGCGAACCAGCCATCTGGTCGTCCGATCCACGGAATGACCGATGTAGTCTCTGTCCAGC
The DNA here is from genome assembly GCF_009696485.1 of Suipraeoptans intestinalis. GTDB lineage: Bacteria > Bacillota > Clostridia > Lachnospirales > Lachnospiraceae > Suipraeoptans > Suipraeoptans intestinalis. The sequence goes on along the minus strand of NZ_VULY01000018.1, from coordinate 2,250,199 downwards.
GTACTGGAGGGACATTCATCAAAGGCCATGGCGATGGTGGATGCCAGATTCGACTGGATCTGCATACTCTCCTCCGGCCCCATGAAAATCTTTCTGCCGTCAATATGAGACTGGAAATAGACGCCTTCTTCCTTGATCTTTCTAAGACCCGCCAGGGAAAACACCTGAAACCCGCCGGAATCCGTCAGGATCGGTTTGTCCCAGTTCATAAACTTATGCAGGCCTCCCAGTTTTTTTACGATCTGATCCCCCGGCCTTACATGCAGGTGATATGTGTTGGACAGTTCCACCTGGGTGCGGATCTCCTGCAGATCCGTCGTGGCAACGGCTCCTTTTATGGCTGCAGCCGTTCCCACGTTCATAAATACCGGAGTTTCTATTACGCCGTGCACCGTCTGAAGCCTTCCTCGCTTGGCACGTCCGTCTTTCTTTTGTATCTGATACATTCTAACCTCTTCTTCTCCTAAAAATGACAAACCACCGGAATTCCCGCACTGATCAGATCATATAGCTGAGCCGCTTTGTCTGTGGGCATATTGATACAGCCCCTGGATCCGTTGTGAAGATACCAGTCTCCCCCGAAGGTAGGCTGCCAGCTGGCGTCATGGAACCCGATATCCCCATTAAATGGAATCCAATACTGTACCGGCGATTCATATTCGTATTTTCCGTCTTCCAGTTTTCTTCCCCGAAGCACTGCGTTTCTGGTTTTATATGCCACGGTATAAACGCCCTGGGGCGTATTTCTTCCCAGGTTGGGATTGCCGGTTACGATGGGGGATTCCAGAACCACCTGTCCGTTCTGGGTATAATACATCATCTGTGTGGTCAGGTTTACTTCGGCATAGGTGCCTCCTACGTCGTTTCCGGAGTGGCTTGCCGCCCGGCTGCTGTAATTTGGCTCCCGTGTCACTACCGTTCCGTTCTTGATATCTGCAAGCAGCGCGTCATACTCCGCATCCTGATCGATCCTCCAGCCGTAGCTGCCTCCCTCTACCGTCACCACTTCTCCTGTGGCCGTTGTGAAATTTCTCGGCTTTCCCTTGGTGTCATACTTTTCCGCCAGGGACTGCACATATCCCCGGACCGCCTCCTCGTCGAAAGAAGCCTGCATATTGTCGTCCACCTTGACCCACTGGGAGATCACGGCAGAATCCACCACTTCCGTCACCGGAGTCAGGTCGTAGGTGATCTGGGCTCCCAGATAGGTGTTCATGTCCTTGGCCGCCTGGATCACTTCCTTGGAATCGGACAAATACTTGGGCAGGATGTAACAGCCCTTTTTTACCATGTCCAATCTGGGGCGGAACCCGTCGATGGCTTCCCTGACCTCCTTGTTGAACTGCTCCGTATTCACTTCCGTTCCGATCACTTCCGGCGCCACCACAAAATGGTCCACCTGAAATTCAGGATGGGCATTGGCAGACGGCTTTTGATTTTCCGGCTTCATGATCTCCAGACGCTTGATCACGCCTTCCAGTTGGGATTCATTGTAAGACACTCCCACCTTTGCCGTGATCTTCGGATGCTTCCACAGGGATTTTATCCAGAAAAGAGAATCCTGCTCCTTCACCAGCCGGTTCAGCTCCTCTCCCCTTACATATTCCAGTGAAATATCCGCCCCTCTGATTTCTTCCGTATCTCCGTCAGATTCTTCCAGCGTCAGCGCATAGCCTTCCACCTGCTTTTCCATAAACGATTCTACCTGTTTTACGTTTTTCAGCGAAAAATCGTTTCCATTTATCTTGGTATAGAAGAGAAAATGACTTTGGAAATACAAAATAAACCCTGCATATATCAGGCACAGGATTCCCAGCAGGGAGCCCAGGATGATCAGGGTGATCTTCAGTCCTTTCGACATCCCTTTGGCTTTTTTACCTACTTTTTCCACAGATTTTTCAATTGCCTTTTCTCTCCTCCAGTTTCTTCTCTTTCTCTTCCTTGTCATCTATCCATACTCCTTTAGAACCTTACCGAAATATCATAACAATTCTTATTATAGTATGACTACTTTTAAAAGTACAGCAAAAGTGTTTCTTACACTTAATTTTGTACAAAAAGTCCTTTCAGCGGGAGGAATTCCCGCCTCCTTTTATGCTAAGTGAGAACTTTCCCCCTCGATTTTTTCTTTCCTTTTTCCGTAGAATGTACTATTCTGTGTTCAGATAGATTTTTACTGTGAAGGAGGATACCATCTTGCAGATCATTTTAGCCAGTCAGTCTCCCCGAAGGCGACAGCTCCTTGAGCTTTGCGGTCTTTCCTTTTCTGTAAGGACCGCTCCTTGTGAGGAGGCTTCCATCTCTCAGAAGATCCGGTCACAGACGGCTCACCTGGATGCCTATCGGCAGGCGGACCATCTTACAAAAGCCCTGTCTCGTGAAAAGGCTCTTTCCGTCTTCCGAAGCTTCCCCTCCGACGTGGTGATCGGAGCAGACACGGTGGTGGTATCCGGCGACCGGATCCTGGAAAAGCCCGGCGATCCCAAAGAGGCGGAGGAAATGCTGTTATCCCTGTGCGGGATCACTCACCGGGTCTATACCGGCGTCACTTTGCTTGCCCCTTCCTATGACCACACTTTTTCTTCCTTTGCCACGGTAGAATTTTTTAAAGATTCGCCGGCCATGCGCCATATCATCTGTGCTTACCTGCGATCCGGTTCTCCCATGGATAAGGCCGGCGCTTATGGCATACAGGATTTTGGTTCTCTGATGGTAAAATCCATTCAGGGAGATTTTTACACGGTAGTGGGCCTTCCTGTTGGACTTCTGTATCAGAAGCTTCTGGAAATCCCGCAGATACATTTACAGACAGACTTGCAAAGGAGGTAGCTTATGTCTGGATCTACTTATGGACAACTGTTTCAGATCTCAACCTGGGGGGAATCTCATGGAGAGGCGACCGGCGTCGTAATCGACGGCTGCCCGGCAGGCCTTCCCCTCTCTGCCCGGGACATACAGCCATTTTTGGACCGCAGACGTCCGGGCGTTTCCCCGGCTGTCTCCTCTCGACAGGAAGCCGATCAGGTGCAGATCCTATCCGGCGTTTTCAACGGGTATACCACCGGGACTCCCATCAGTCTTCTGATTCCCAATACGGACACGAGACCGGAAGAATACGAACAGATGAAGCACTGCTTCCGCCCCGGCCATGCCGACTTTTCTTTCCAGCAAAAATATGGGATCCGGGATCACAGGGGAGGCGGACGTTCCTCCGGACGGGAAACTGCCGCCCGTGTCGCCGCCGGAGCGGTGGCTTCCCTTCTCCTGAAAGAATTCGGTATTTCCATAACCGCCTTTACGCGCGCTCTCGGCCCCATTCACCTGCCGGAGGGAGAGGAAGATTTTGCTTTTCTCCCCCGCTCTCCCGTTTCCCTCCCTCATGAGGGTCTTTCTTCGAAGGCTCTCTTGCTCCTGCAGGAGAACCGGAAAAAGAAAGATTCCTGCGGCGGAGTGGTAGAATGTCATGTCCGCGGCCTTATGGCGGGTCTTGGGCAGCCTGTTTTCCAAAAGCTGGACGCCCTGCTTTCCCATGCCATCCTTTCTATCGGTGGGATCAAGGGGATTGAATTCGGTCTTGGCTTTGCCGCTTCCTCTCTCCTTGGAAGTCAGTACAACGACTGTTTTTTTGCCGACAACGGCCGGATCCATAAATCCTCCAACCACGGTGGCGGCATACTGGGGGGGATCAGCGACGGGGATCTGCTGCTTTTCCGTGCGGCTGTAAAGCCCACCCCGTCTATCGGTCTGCCTCAGGATACGGTTACACAAACGGGAGAAAACACGGTTTTGTCCATTTCCGGAAGGCATGACCCTTCCATTGTCCCGCGGGTCGTCAGTGTGGTAGAGGCCATGACAGCCCTGACTCTTGCGGACCTGCTGCTTCTTCATGCCTCTTCCCGTCTGGACGCTCTGAAAAAGATCTACAACGCTTCCTTTCAGGATTCGTTTTAACGATTTGTCATCCTGCCGGAGAGTTTTTCGGATACGCAAAAATGTCAGAAAAATTCTCCGGTATTTTTTCGAAACGCCTCCGCCGAGGCCCCTGATTCCATCCCTTTCAAATTTCCAAAACATACGTGAAAAATATCTTTTTTTCATCTTGATTTTTTGCAGATACATAGTATAATGTGTTTTGGTAAAGTTAATAAATACTAAACTCTGTGTTTATTTTTATTTAACACAAAAGGAGACTGTTATGAACATAGGAAACAAGCTTCGTCAGCTTCGGATCGCCAAAGATCTGACCCAGGAGGAACTGGCTGATCGTGCGGAACTGTCCAAGAGCTTCATCTCCCAGCTGGAACGGGATCTGACCTCCCCTTCGATTTCTACTCTGGTGGATATCCTGCAGTGTCTGGGAACCACCATCAGCGCTTTTTTTCAGGAGGACACCAAAGAGCAGGTCGTGTTCCGCGACGAAGACTACTTTGAAAAAGAAGAAACCCAGTTGAACAACAAGACAGAATGGATCATCCCCAATGCGCAGAAAAATATGATGGAACCCATCCGTCTGACTCTGGGCCCCGGCGGAAGCACCTACCGGGACATTCCCCATGAAGGAGAGGAATTTGGTTATGTCCTGAAGGGAAGTATCCGCCTTCATATCGGGAATGATGTTCATCTTGCAAAAAAAGGAGAAGCCTTTTATTTTATCCCAAACCGGGAACACTATATAGAAGCGGGTTCCCCCTCGGGCGCTGTCATTATCTGGGTCAGCACGCCTCCCAGCTTCTAACCCCATACCATTACATGATCGGAGGAAGATTGCCATGTCGCACAAATTAATTGACCTTACACACATTTCAAAATCTTACGGGAGTAATCTGGTTCTGGATGATCTGAACCTGTACATCCGGGAAAATGAATTTCTCACACTGCTGGGTCCCAGCGGCTGCGGAAAAACGACTCTCCTGCGTATTTTAGGCGGATTTGAATCTCCCGATACCGGAAGTGTCGTTTTTGACGGGCAGGATATTACCGACCTGGCTCCCAATAAGCGCCAATTAAATACCGTGTTTCAAAAGTATGCGCTCTTCCCCAACATGACCATTGCCGACAATATTGCATTCGGTCTGAAAATCAAGGGAAAGACCAAGGCTTATATCCAGGACAAGATCCGTTATGCCCTAAAGCTGGTCAATCTGGAAGGCTTTGAAGACAGGATGCCGGATTCCCTCAGCGGCGGTCAGCAGCAGCGGATCGCCATCGCCCGCGCCATCGTCAACGAGCCCAAGGTTCTTCTTCTGGACGAACCGCTGGGAGCTTTGGATCTCAAGCTTCGCCAGGATATGCAGTACGAACTGATCCGCCTGAAAAACGAACTGGGAATCACCTTTGTCTATGTGACCCACGATCAGGAAGAAGCGCTTACCATGTCCGATACCATCGTGGTCATGAACCAGGGCTACATCCAGCAGATCGGAACGCCGGAGGATATTTATAATGAGCCTAAGAACGCTTTTGTCGCCGATTTTATCGGGGAAAGCAATATCCTCTCCGCCACCATGGTGGAGGATAAGCTGGTAAAGATCCTGGGCGCCAATTTTCCCTGTGTGGATGTAGGATTCGGAAAAAATCAGCCGGTGGACGCCGTGATCCGTCCTGAGGATATCGATCTGGTGAAGCCGGAGGACGGCATCATAGAGGGTGTGGTCACACACTTGATCTTCAAAGGCGTCCACTATGAGATGGAAGTCCTCGCCAACAATTTTGAATGGCTGGTCCACAGTACCGATCTGGTGGAGGTCGGTACCGAAGTAGGCATCCAGGTAGACCCTTTTAATATCCAGATCATGAAAAAACCAGAATCAGAAGATGCGGAGGCGGCTACCATTGAAGAATAAGAACAGAAAACTCAAACAGCTTCTGTCCGGTCCCTACCTGTTTTGGATGATCTCGTTTATCATCATCCCCCTGATCATGATTTTTTATTACGGACTGACAGACACCAAAAAGAATTTTACTTTGCTGAACCTGGCAAAGATCACTACCCCGGAAAACCTGAAAGCGCTGGGTCTGGCCCTTTTACTTGCATTTATCAGCACGCTTTTGTGCCTGCTTCTGGCCTATCCCCTTTCCATGATCCTGCGGGATTTTCAGATGAACCAGTCCAGCTTCATTGTGCTGATCTTCATCCTGCCTATGTGGATGAACTTTCTGCTTCGGACGCTGGCATGGCAGAATCTTCTGGAAAAAAACGGCACCATCAATGCCATCCTGCATTTTCTTCATCTGCCCGGCCTGAAGATCATCAACACGCCCTATGCTATCATTTTGGGGATGGTCTATAATTTCCTGCCCTTTATGGTCCTGCCCATCTATAACGTTCTTTCCAAGATCGACAAAGATGTGATCGCAGCTGCAAGGGATCTGGGCGCCAATCCGGTACAGACTTTTCTCCGGATCATCCTGCCCCTTAGCGTTCCCGGGATCATCAGCGGCATTACCATGGTATTTGTCCCTGCCCTTACTACCTTTGTGATCTCCGACCTTCTGGGCGGCAGCAAGATCCTGCTGATCGGAAATGTCATCGAGCAGGAATTCAAGCAGGGAAGCAACTGGAACGTAGGCAGCGGACTGTCTCTTGTTTTAATGATATTCATTATTATCAGCATGGCGCTTATAGCCAAATACGATAAAGACGGGGAGGGAAATGCATTTTGATCCGCAGATTTTTACAACGGTTTTATCTGGTTCTTATTTTTATACTGCTTTACTCTCCTATCGTGACTTTAATGGTTCTGTCCTTTAACAGCTCCAAGTCTCGGTCAAAATGGGGAGGATTTACCCTGAAATGGTACGAGCGCCTGTTTCAGAACGATCAGATCATGAGTGCCCTTTATACCACTCTTCTGATCGCTCTGCTGTCTGCCCTGATCGCCACTTTGATCGGTACGGCAGCCGCCATCGGCATTCATTCCATGAAAAAGAAATACCGTACCGTCATGATGGGCGTTACCAATATCCCCATGTTAAATGCCGATATCGTAACCGGTATCTCCCTGATGCTTTTGTTTATCGCGTTTCGCTTTTCGCTTGGCTTCTCCACGATCCTGATCGCACATATCACGTTCAATATTCCCTACGTGATCCTGAGCGTCATGCCAAAGCTGAAGCAGACCAATGTAAGCACCTACGAGGCAGCTCTGGATCTGGGAGCTTCCCCCCTGTATGCTTTTTTTAAAGTGGTATTCCCGGACATCCTGCCCGGCGTATCTTCCGGATTTCTGCTGGCCTTTACCATGTCCCTGGACGATTTTATCATCACCCACTTTACAAAAGGGCCCGGGGTAGACACCCTTTCCACAAAAATCTACAGTGAAGTACGAAAAGGGATCAAGCCGGAAATGTACGCTCTTTCTACCCTGCTGTTTCTTTCTGTGCTTTTGCTGATGATCCTGGTGAATCTGGCTCCTGACGAAAAGAAGGGCCGGCATCCGGCCGCTTCCGGCGTGTCTAAACGGCAGGCTGTCAGTACCTTCGTGCTGAAAAAAGTGGTGCCGGCTGTTATGATCCTTCTGATCACCATAAGCGGCGTTTTCTACGCCTCCCGCGATAAATTAAGCAGCGATAACCAGGTGATCGTCTACAACTGGGGAGAATATATGGATCCCCAGATTCTGGAACTGTTTGAAAAAGAAACAGGGATCCAGGTGGTCTATGAGGAATTTGAGACCAATGAGATCATGTACCCCAAGATCCAGTCGGGCGCCATCGCCTATGATGTGGTCTGCCCCTCTGACTACATGATCCAGCGTATGATCCAAAATGATCTTCTGGCAGAGATCGATTATACGAACATTCCCAACATTAAAAACATCGGACAAACCTACCTGGATCAGTCCCGGCAGTTTGATCCGGAAAATAAGTACTCCGTCCCCTATTGCTGGGGAACTGTAGGGATCCTTTATAACAAGACCATGGTCACCGAACCGGTCACCAGCTGGTCCATTCTGTGGGATCCCAAATACAAGAACAATATCCTGATGCAGGACAGTGTGCGGGATGCCTTCGGCGTTGCTTTAAAATATCTGGGATATTCCCTGAATTCCACGGATCTGGATGAACTGGAAGCGGCAAAAGCTCTGCTTTTGAAGCAAAAGCCTCTGATTCAGGCTTATGTGATCGATCAGGTTCGGGATAAGATGATCGGGAACGAGGCGGCCATCGGCGTGATCTATTCCGGGGAAGCCATCTACACCCAGTCGGAAAACCCTGACCTGGAGTATGTGATCCCGCAGGAAGGCTCCAATGTCTGGATCGATTCCTGGGTGATCCCCAAAAATGCAAAGCATAAAAAAAATGCAGAGGCCTTTATTAACTTCCTCTGCCGTGCCGATATTGCCAAGATGAATTTTGATTATATTACTTACTCTACTCCGAATGAAGCTGCCAGAGAGCTGATCAAGGATGAGGCGATCCGCAACAGTCCGGTGGCCTTCCCGTCAGCCCAGCAGCTGGAAAACTGTGAAACCTTTAATTTTCTCGGAGAAAAAAACGACAGGATCTACAATCAGATGTGGAGGGAAGTGAAATCCCGTTAAAGCTACCGCCTCTGATGCCATTGATAATATGTATTGCCCTTTCAGGTTTTGTCGTTACTTCATGGGAGGTCATTACTTCATGGGAGGTCATTTCCCAGAACATATTTTATAGCGCCAAAAAAGAGAGCCTGTTCCTTCTGGATAATACCGAGGAAACGGGCTCTTTGGCATTTCATCATAATGACAGCAACAGACTTTTCAGGTCACGGAGAAGCATCCTCCTCCGATAAACTCCCTTAGAAGAGAATTATCCGGAACGTTTTCACTTCCGATCCCCACAAAATAGTCCATGAATTTCAAAAGCCTTTTTGCCTCCAGATATTCCGGACTCTGTCTGTCGATGCCAAACAGATTGGCTTCCACATAAGGCTTCAGGATAGCGATTTCGTAGATCAAAGCAGAATTAAACATGACGTCCGCCTGCTCCTGATAAGGAAAAATATAAGCTTCCTCTCCTCTTCTTACAGAGTCCCACATGGCAATGGTCTTCTGCGCGGACGCTCCCCTAACTCTGGCATCCCGCACGATCCTGCGGATCAGCCTCCCATCTGTGGTGGGGATCCGGTTATGCTCGTCGATATTCAGCTGGGTCAGCGCACTGATATAGATCTTAAACTGCGCATCCTTTGGCATATGCTGTGTCATCTTCGGATTCAGGCAATGGATGCCTTCAATGATCAAGACATCGTTCTTCTGGAGTTTCTTTTTCTGCAGACCATATTCTTTTTTTCCTGTCTTGAAATTGAAGGTGGGAAGATCTACTTCCCTTCCTTCCAAAAGCTCCTGCATCTGTCGGCTAAACAGCTCCAGGTCCAAAGCTTCCAGGCATTCGTAATCATATTCGCCGTTCTCATCTTTAGGGGTATCCTCCCGCTCCACAAAATAATTATCCGCCGCAATGGGATGCGGCTTCATACCATTTGCCCGAAGCTGGATTGAAAGACGGTGCGAAAAAGTAGTCTTTCCGGAAGAAGAAGGCCCTGCAATCAGGATGATCTTCTTTTTTCCATCTTTTGAGATCCTTTCTGCCAGTTCTGCGATCTTCTTTTCCTGCAGCGCCTCCTGCACCAGGATCATTTCCCGGGTATGTCCTCCCGTCACGGCATCATTTAAGTCCGCCGCCGTCTCAATTCCCTGCATATCTCCCCATCTGGTGAATTCCTGCATCACCTGAAACAGTTTTCTGGGCGGCTGAAACTGCGCCACCCTGTCAGGACTGGATTTTACCGGAAACAACAGGACAAACCCTTCTTCATAGGCCTGCAGGCGAAACTGCGTTAAAATCCCTGTTTCCGGAACCATATATCCATAATAGTAGTCTTCAAATTCATTGATGCGGTACAGATTGACCCGGGAAACTCTTCTGTAGCGAAACAGTCTTTCCTTGTCAAACATTCTGTATCTGCGGAATCTGGAAATAGCCTCATCCGTATGCACGGAGGTTTTTTCTATCGGCAGATTCATCTTTACCAGTTCTCGCATCCGTGCTTCTACCTTTTCCAGAAAATCTTTCTCACAGGTTTCCTGATTGGTAAGGGTACAGTAATATCCTCCACTGATGGAATAGTGGATCCTGACTTTATGTCTGTAGGTATGTTGATCCAGATCGTGAATGGCTTTTACCATAAGAAGGCAAAGACTTCTTTGATAAGCATTATAGCCCAGGCTGTCAGCTATGGTCTCAAAACAGATCTCACAATCCTTTGTCAGCCTCTTATGCAGCTCCTGCAGTTTCCCATCTACAAACGCCAGCACGACAGGAAATCTGTATGCTTCCTGAAACTGCTCCGCCACCTCTTTTAGCGTAGTTCCTTCCGGAAACACTTTTGTTGTCCCTTTTATCTTTACCTGATAAACGCCGTTTTCCATCCCATCCTCCTTTCTTTCTTCATCGTCTCCTGCCTTTTCCTTCTCCTTTGCTTTTCTGCAGATGAGAAGGAAGCCTGCGGCCCGGTATTTCCTAGGAAACAAAGAAGGGAGAGTGCCTCTCTTCTGCTGTCACGGTAATGTCGGGAAACATCCTTCTCAATTCTTCCGTAAGGTCCTGCAAAAAGATCTGCTCGATCCCATAATGGCCTGCATCCATCACTGCCATTCCCTGCTCCATGGCGTCCAGTCCGTCATGGTGGCCGATATCACCGGTGATCAGTACGTCCGCACCTTTTTTCAAGGCACTTTCCAGTGCGCTTCGCCCGGATCCGGGACAGATCGCTACTTTGCGGATCTTTTTTTCCGGCCGTCCAAAGGTGCGGATCCCTTCCGCCTGAAACGCTTTCTTTACCACCGCCGCCAGGTCCTTCAGAAGCATCTCCTCCGGAAGTTCTCCCACCTGTCCGATCCCCATCTGCTTCCCTGCCTCCTCGCAGGTAGGAAGAAGGACTTCCCGCCTGACCAGTCTCAGCCGGTCAGAAGCTTTTTCTGCCATGGAGATCACATCATAATTCGTATGCAGCGCGTAACAGGGAATCCCGTTTTCTATCAGATACAACAAGTTTCTGCCCAGAGCCGTCTGGTCTGTGATCTGCCTGAGCGAACCATAGATTATGGGATGATGGGTAAGCAGCATATCTGCTCCTGCTTCCTTTGCTCTTTGGATTGTTTCCCCTACCGCGTCTACCGCCACATAGATATACTTGACCTCTCTTGTTGTCCTTCCCGTCAAAAGACCAACATTGTCTCCTTCCATCCCATACGCCCTGTCGTATGCTTTCTCGATCTCTTCTATGATCTTGCTGCAAAGCATCTTTTGTTCCTCCTTATGTCCTTCCTTCCCTGTCACTTTCGCAGTATCTTCAGATGTCCACTCCGTAACAGGACAGCGCCTGCACCACAAGCTCGATTTCTTCCTCCAGACAGGCCAGCCTTTTCTTTGCACGAGCACTTTCTTTTTCTTTGAAAAGTTCCCTGCGGATCTCTGTTTTTATCCGGTACTCTCTCTCCAGGAACCGCCTCAGCACAGGATGCCGACCGGCAAGCAGTCTTCTTCCATACTGCAGCTCCAGCGGCGACAGACAGCTTTCTTTTCCATGCTCCACCTTTAGGATGGGATAAAATTTCCCGTCTTCTTCCACCATATCTTCTTTTGTCACCTGCATCTGCCGCTCTTCCAGATATTTTCTGACTTCTGCCATCTGCGACTGTGGCTGAAGGATACAGGTTTTCAGCTCTTTAACCCGGTCTCTTCCCTGCTCCAGGATCCGGATCATAAGAGGGCCTCCCATCCCCGCTGCCACCATAGTATCTGCCTCGCCCGGCTTCAGCTGCTCCAGCCCGTCTGACAGTCGGAGTTCTATCCGGTCTTCATATCCATACTGCCTGACATGTTCTCTTGCACGTTCCAAGGGACCCTTTCCCACATCCATGGCAACGACCCGCCTTGCCAGCCGATGCTCTGTCAAATAAATGGGAATGTAGGCATGATCTGTCCCTATATCCGCCACTGCCGCCTGCGGCGGGACCATATCCGCCACTGCCTGCAGTCTTTTTGATAATTCCATAAATCCTCTCTTTAATCCAGATAGTCTCTCAGCTTCCTGCTGCGGCTTGGATGGCGAAGCTTGCGAAGGGCCTTTGCCTCGATCTGCCGGATCCGCTCTCTGGTTACGTCAAACTCTTTTCCTACTTCCTCCAGCGTTCTGGCCCTCCCGTCATTCATTCCAAATCTCAGGCGCAGAACCTTCTGCTCTCTCTCTGTCAGGGTATCCAGTACCTCGTCCAGCTGCTCCTTCAGAAGCGTCTGCGCTGCCGCCTCTGCCGGCACCGGAACGTTGTCATCCTGGATAAAATCTCCCAGATGGCTGTCTTCTTCTTCTCCGATCGGAGTCTCCAAAGACACCGGCTCCTGAGAAATTTTCAGGATCTCCCTGACCTTTTCTACCGGTACATCCATATGCTCCGCAATCTCTTCCGGAGACGGTTCTCTTCCCAGTTCCTGCAGCAGCTGCCTGGATACCCGGATCAGCTTGTTGATCGTCTCCACCATATGCACCGGGATCCGGATGGTTCTTGCCTGGTCTGCGATAGCCCTTGTGATCGCCTGTCTGATCCACCAGGTGGCATAGGTACTGAACTTAAAGCCCTTATGATAGTCAAACTTTTCTACCGCCTTGATCAGTCCCAGGTTTCCCTCCTGGATCAGATCCAGAAACAGCATTCCTCTTCCCACATATCTCTTGGCAATGCTGACTACCAGACGAAGGTTGGCTTCCGCCAGTCTTTTCTTTGCTTCCTCGTCTCCGTCCGCCATCCTTTTGGCAAGCTCTACTTCTTCTTCCGCCGTCAAAAGAGGCACCTTCCCGATCTCTTTTAAGTACATGCGCACCGGGTCTTCAATGCTGATCCCGTCCGGTACAGACAGGTCGATCTTCTCAACGTCTACCTCTTCTTCCTCGCTGATCTCCAGCTCCACCGCGTCAATATCATCATCGCTACTGATCCGCAGCACATCGATGTTGTTGACCTCCAGGTATTCAAACACCTTTTCCATCTGGTCGGATTCCAACTCCATATCCGCAAAAAAATCATTGATCTCCTGGATCTCCAGAATGCTTTTTTTCTTTTTTCCCAGTGCTACCAGATCTTTCAGCTTCTCTAAAAATTTTACTGCCTGCTCGTCCATTTTATCTACCTCCGTCTATCTTCTCTCATCCATCTCTATTTCTGCCACAAAGTATTATGATTGTATCAAAAAACTCCCTGGAATGCCAGCTTAAGATTCCAGCCGTATCGTGATCTTTTCCATCTTCTGCAGCTGCCTTCTGGCCTCCACCAGCCGCTGGAGTCCCGCCATATCGGTGGGATCCAGGGCTTTTGTCGCCTCATCCAGACTGTTCTGCTTGATTCGCAGCACCATCTCTCCCAATGCTTTTTCCTGCTCCTGCACCGTATGCAGCTGGTTCAGTTTGGTGTGAAACAAGGCAGCTACCTGCCGGTGCTCCTCCTCTTCCGTAAAATGATTAATCAGCCTTGCCGGATTCAGCTGCCCTTCCTCATACTGCCGGTAGATCATTTCTGCCACCGTTTTGTAAAGCTCTCCGGAAAAATCTTCCGGCTTCAGATATTCCTTCACCTGTCTGTATATGGAAACATTCTCCGTCATCCAGGTAAGTAGGGCTTTTTGCGATTGCAGAAGACCGTTTTCTTTTTCTGTCACACTTTTTCTGGCCGACTTAGCCCGAAGCACCGGTCTGGCCAAGCCCATCTGAATCGCCTGTTTTTCCATCAGGCTTCTGAGATGCTCCGCTTTTACCCCATATTTTTTAGCCACTGCATCCACATAATAATTTCTCTCGATCTCCTCCTCAAACTCTGTCAGTCTCTTTGCCGTTTCCCGCATAAACTGGGTCTTTCCTTCCGGAGAATCCATGTCATAGTCCCCTTCTGATGCGGTAATGGAAAAGAGAAATCCGTTTTCCGCATCCCGGATCCTTTCTTCAAAGGCCTTTGCCCCCTTATTTTTTATGAATTCATCCGGATCCTTATAGGGATTTAAACGTACCACTTTTACGGAAAGCCCCGCCTCCTTCAGGATGGGCATGGCACGCAGCGTTGCCCGAACTCCTGCCGGGTCACTGTCATAAATCAGGTAGACTTCTTTTACATATCTGCGGATCAAAGAGGCGTGCCCCACCGTCAGCGCCGTTCCCAGGGAGGCTACTGCATTGGTAAATCCCGCCTGATGCAAAGCGATCACATCCATATACCCCTCACACAGGAGAAAATACGATTCTCTGGTGCTTTTTGCCCGGTTCAACCCGTAAAGATTCCTGCTCTTGTCAAAAATGAGCGTTTCCGGAGAATTCAGGTATTTGGGAGTTCCGTCCCCCATGACTCTGCCACCGAATCCGATCACCCGATGGTTGGCGTTCATAATGGGAAACATGACCCGGTTCCAAAATCTATCGTTGGCTCCCCTCTTTTCATCTACTGTGATCAGCCCCGCCTTGGCGATCATCTCGTCCGCATAGCCTTTGCCCTTCAGATATTGATACAGGTGGCTGCTGTATTTCCCTGCATATCCAAGCCCAAACACATTCATGGTATCATCCGAAAGCCCCCGGTTTTTCAGGTAAGACAGAGCTGTTTCCCCCTCCCGATTCCGAAGCTTGAAGTAATAGTAACCGGCTGCTGCCTTCTGTATTTCCAAAAGTGTTTCTTTTTCGTTGGCTCTTTCTCTGTCTTTTTCGGAATACTCCTGCTTCGGCAGATCTACCCCTGCTCGTTTCGCCAGTTCCTCCAGCGCCTCTAGGAAGGAATAATTTTCGTATTCCATCAGGAAGGAAAATACATTCCCTCCCGCCCCGCAGCCAAAGCAATAGTACATCTGCTTGTAGCCGCTGACAGAAAAGGAAGGCGTCTTTTCGTTGTGAAATGGGCACAATCCAAAATAGTCTCTTCCTTTTTTTGTCAGTTTCACATAGCCGGATACCACATCTACGATGTCATTTTTAGACCGCACTTCCTCTACGATATCGTCTGAATAATACAAAGCTGTCCTCCTGTCTATAGAGTTCCCTCAGATCTTCCAGACCTTTGGGACGAAATAAGTTTCAAACTGTTTGATGGCGTAGCTGTCTGTCATCCCTGTGATATAGTCGCAGACTGCCTGTTCTTTCGGCACTCCCTTCTCCATCATCTGCAGATACAGGGACGGAAGAAGCGTCTCCTGTTTTAAATAGTATTCATACAGACTGGTCACCAGATGGATCGCTTTCGCCTCTTCCCCCTTTGCCTGGGGATTCAGATACACCTGTTCAAACATAAACCGGCGGAGACGTCTGGTAGCTTCCATCACCTCCGGCGACATGGAGATCCTGTCTTTTCCCATACTGCTGGTGATCACATTATGGACCATGGTGTCAAGTCTCGCCCTTATACTTTTCCCCAGGATCTCCGTGCATTCCCTGGGCAGATCTTCCTCTGTCAGGATCCCGCCCCGGATAGCGTCATCAATATCATGGTTCAGATAGGCGATCTTATCCGACAGCTGTACTACCTGGCCCTCCAGGGTACCGGGCGAACCGCTGGTTTTGTGATGTAAGATCCCGTCCCGTACCTCCCACGCCAGATTCAGTCCCTTGCCTTCCTTTTCCAGACATTCCACTACTCGCACGCTCTGCCGATTATGCTGAAATCCCAGGGAGCATACTTCATCCAGCGCCCTTTCTCCCGCGTGCCCAAAGGGAGGATGCCCCAGATCATGCCCCAGCGCAATGGCCTCTGTAAGATCTTCATTGAGACGCAGCGCCTTGGCTATGGTTCTTGCGTTTTGGGAAACCTCCAGGGTATGGGTCAGCCTCGTCCTGTAGTGGTCTCCCTCCGGCATGAGGAATACCTGTGTCTTTTGTTTCATTCTGCGAAAAGACTTACAGTGCAGGATCCTGTCCCTGTCTCTTTGGAAGATCGGCCGGATATCACACTCCTCTTCCTCTCTTTCTCTGCCTCTGGATCTGGCGCTTTTAGCGGCATATGGGCTCAAATACTCTTCTTCCCAAAGCTCCATCTGCTCACGTATGGTCATCTCTTTCATCTCCTTCTGGTCGTGATGGATTTCCCTAGATTTTTAGTTGACTTTTCATTTTCAATGTAGTATTATGTTTTTCGGACAGCAATTGTCTATGCGGAAGTGTCGGAACTGGCAGACGAGCAAGACTAAGGATCTTGTAAGCAATGCGCTTGTGTGGGTTCAAGTCCCATCTTCCGCATTTTTTATTTGTCTATTTTGATCCAAAAGCCCTTGATTTTCAAGGGCTTTTTTTGTTTCATAGGAAATTTCGTCCTATGGGACAAAAATGCTCCGCAAAGATTCTTCCGCAGCAGGGCATGCCGTTTCCTTTATCACGGCTGCCTTTCAGGATCTACTTCGTCCATTCCTCGTCCTTCTGCTGCAATATCTGCAGATGCAGCGTATCCGGGTACCCTTTTTTCAGAATCTCAGATCGGATATAGGCAAACGTCTTCTTTTCTCCCTCTCTGGCCAGCATGGTAAGAAGGCAGCGAAGCAGCGCCTCCGTTTCCAGGTGGATCATCCGACCTCCCCCTGCCACATTGGGAAATCGCTCAATCGCCTGCTGATAATACTGGAGCGGACAGTCATCCGTGTAACTCTCTCCCTTATAGGTCTTGGAAGCGGCAATCCTGTCCAAAAACATCTCGACCACATACCTGGGCGGCATTTTTAAGCCCACGATCCCCTCTTTCGGATTCATACTGTAATCCATCCAATATTCATAATGATGCTTGTTCCGTCCCTTATGATGCAGCCATGCTCTGGAATATCCCTTATCTTTTCGCTCCGCATTATTGGGGCTTTGTGTTCCCTGATAATATCGGCAGCCCACCAGAAACTCTGTGGGCGAATATTTGGACAGATCATGGGTCAGTCCCTGCCAGTAAAGTCCCACTTGAAAACAATGCTTCATCACAATGATTTTATGACGGCTGATCGTCCTGAAATGTTGCCAAGCTTTCATATCCTTTTTGCTTCTCTTTCCTTTCCCCTTCTGCCAAAAGTACAATGCTTCTTTCTTTTATCCGGATCATCCTCTGATCCTCCAACTCCTCAAAAGCTTCCAGAATCCCTTCCCTTGTTCCTGCAAGCTTGTACCACCGTTTTTTCCTCTGCAGGACCGGAAGCGCAAAATCATGTTCCTCCCAGTGCATATTGTAGGCAATGAATACCGATCTGTCATTTACCGTCTGTCCGGAATACAGGATCCCCAGCTGCCTGCTGGAAATCTCCGAGGGAACGCGCCAGGCATGCTCTCCGTGATAGGAGATATCCGGGATCCCTACCCCTTTTCTGTCATTCCCCGTCAGCTCCTCCGGCTGTCCGAAAATCTGATAATCCTTTCGGATCCGGATCAAACCCTTTACAAATTCAAACAACTGTTTTTCTTTTTTCAGCTCCCGCCAGTCCAGCCAGGTAATCGCATTATCCTGGCAATAGGGGTTGTTGTTTCCTTTCTGACTATTGGAAAATTCATCTCCGCTTAGGATGCAGGGAGTTCCCTGACCTGTCAGCAGAAGGAAAAATGCATTCTTGATCTGATTTTTCCGGAGATTCTGTATGGTTCTTTTTCGGGTTTCCCCTTCCTCCCCACAGTTCCAGCTGTAATTATAGTCGGTTCCATCCCGGTTATTCTCCAGGTTTCCCTCATTATGCTTCCTGTCGTAGGACACCAGGTCATGCAGGGTAAATCCTGTATGGGACGTGATCTCATGGTACTGCTCTTCCTTCGCCGTGTAACGGCGAAGCCAGTACATGACTCCCTCCACCATTCCCTCGTCTCCTTTTAAAAACCGTCTCATGACTTTGGAAAACTCCGGCTGCCTGGTCATGATCTTGCTTCCTGCCAGCACCGGGTCTTTTCGGATGGCCGATACGGGAGCATTCCATTCATCCAGCACAAACCCGTCTATGTGATACTCCATCCGGTAAAAACGGACACACTCCTCCATCAGCTGGGGAGAGGTCCCTTGTGCGAAAGGCAGCTCCAAAACTACCTCTATCCCCTCCTGATGCATCGTCTTTACCAGATCTTTCAGTTCTTTTTCCCCGTCGCCCGAAGCCGCGTAAGCCGATTTTGGCGCAAAATAGAAGCCTTCTCCATATCCCCAGTAGTTCAGGGGATCTTTTTTCTCCTGAAAATCGTAAACAGGAAGGAGATGTAACTGGTTGACTCCCAGCTCTTTCAGATAGGAAAGCTTTTCCCTAACCCCCTGAAAGGTTCCCTTTCCGATTACCCCGGAGGAGGAATGCATGGTGAAGCCCCGGACATGGAGGCTGTATCCGATGGCCTTCTGGTAAGGAAGAAAGACCGGCTCATCTCCTTCCCAGTCATATTCTGACGAAAGGAAACCGCAGCGCACCTCATGGGGGTCTTTTTCCTTGGGATCGTTCCAGATCTCCCTTCCTATCAGCCTTCTGGCACGGGGATCCTGGCTTATCACGCCGTCTATCAGGAAATTATATTCCCAATCCGCCGGATCCATCCCGGAAATGCCTGTAAAATGGACTTTTCCTATTCTCCCCTTCATGGGAATCTCTTTAAAGGGCAACGGCTCTCCCTTTTTGTAGAGCAGCACCTGACATCTTGCTTTTTCCTCTGCTTCCACAGCAAAGTTGACCCGTTTTCCCTCCACCGAAGCCCCCAGAGGAAGAGGCCTTCCTTTTGTTTCCTTCATACTACCTCCCGGCTATTGCCATCCGTCTGCGCCGTACATTTCTACATTGTCTCGATTGATCAGGAACACATCCTCATAAACTTCTTTTTCATAGGTTTCGCCTTCTATAATCTTAATGGCTGTCTGCGCCGCTTTCTGTCCCATATTGATGGGGGACTGGGCGGCCGTTCCGGCTACCTGGCTGTCCGGCTTCTTCAATTCTTTTTTAATGTCCGGAGATCCGTCCACCCCATAAATGAGAATATCCGCCCGCCCGGTCAGGTTCGCTGCCGTCTTGGCTGCTACGGCCATTTGATCATTGCCGCACATAATGGCTTTGATGTCTTCGTGGTCTTTTAGAATCTGTTGGACAGCCTCAAGCGCCCTCTCCAGCTTTCCTCCGGTATCTTCACGCGCCACCACCTCAAAGCCTTTTTCTGCTTTGGCGATCGCTTCCTCAAATCCTGTCATCCGCTCATTGACCGAATTTTGGGACGGCGACTCCAAAATAGCGATCTTTCCGCCTTCCGGACACTTTTCTATCAGATCTTCCCCGCAGATATAGCCCGCTTTCTTATTATCCGATCCTATATAGGCGTCCACATAGGCGCTCTCCTTTACCTGGGTGTCTATGTTGATGATCTTAATATTTGCCTGCTTCAAAGCCTCCAAGGAGGGAGTGATCTCCTCCCAGTTGACCGGGGCCAGAAATATCACTTCCACTCCTTCTTCGATCATCTCTTCAATCTGTTGTGCCTGAAGTTTTGCGTCCGAGGCCGGATTTTTGGTGATCATACGACACCCCGCCTCTTCCACCACCTGTCTGGTGGAAGCCTCCAGCGTGACATAATAAGGGTTCTCCATATCTACTGCCGTAAATCCAAGCAGATGTCCCTCTTCCTTCACAGCTTCCTCTTCTTCGTCCGCTTTTTTTTCTTCCTTCGTTTCCTCGTTCGTTTTAACCGCATTATCTTCCGGTGTTCCCACGTTTCTCTTGCAGCCTGCCAGCCCGCAGACTACCAGCATACAAAGCAGGAGCAGACCGATTCGTCTTTTATGATTCACTGTCACTATGACCTCCCTGTTTTCTGCTTTCCATATTCCTCTGTATTTTACACCATTTTGCTTCATTTGACTACTATTCTCCTTGCTTTTCCCCTGTCACTTTGTTAAAGTAAGGGCATAGACAGAGAAAAGGAGATAGGAACATGGATGATTTTACAACGGTTGAACTGACCCTGGATGACGACGAAGTAGTTCAGTGTGGGATTTTGACGATCCTGGAAGCCAATGATAAGGAGTACATCGCTCTTTTGCCCTTGACGGAAGACGGCGAACCTAACGAGGAAGGAGACGTCTTCTTGTATCGGTACATTGAAGAAGAGGGCAAGGAGCCGGATCTGGAAAACATCGAAGATGATGAGGAATACGAGATCGTTGCCGATTTATTCGATGAATGGCTGGATACTCAGGAGTTTGAGGAAGGAGAAGAGGAATAGTCCTCTGCCTGCATGACTTCACCCACAAAGCGGGAAGGAACTTGTTCTTTCCCGTTTTTTTCTTTGATATAACTGATATACAGTCGGTCTTTTGCCCGGGTCATCGCCACATAGAACAGTCTTCTTTCTTCCTCCAGCTCCTCCGCCGTTCTGGCCTTTCTGGAGGGGATGCTTCCCTCGTTTCCCCGGATCACAAATACCGCTTCAAATTCCAGCCCCTTGGAGCCGTGTATGGTAAGGAGCCGGATCGCATCCGCTTTGCTTTCCTCTCCGCCCTCTCTGCGCCTTCTTTTTTTTCGTTCCGCTTCCCTTTGACATTCTTCTGTCAGATCAAACCATTCCTCCAGCGTCTTACAGCCTTTGGCTCTCTGCTGGATCTCATCCAGGATCTCCTCCAGTTCTTCCAAAGACAGCTGCATTTTCTGAGCGTATTCTTTCAAAAATCCGTGATATCCTACCTTTTTTCGAATATATTCCATGGCAGCAAAGGGCGTCCAAAGCCTGATGGTCTCCATCTCTTCCTCCCACTGGCTGATTCGCTCCTGCATCCACCGCTTGTCGCAGTAAAATCTTCGCAGACTTTCATAAGACACTTCCTCTTCCCGCAAAGCATCCCGACAAAGATACCGGTTCGGCCTGTTGGCCACCCGTAGAAAATCCTTTCTTTTCCCTTTTCCTGCCGCCAGTTTCAAATAGCTGCAAAGATCCCTTCCCACAAAGTGATGATACAGATCCCTCTCCTGCTCTTTCCTGTCAAAAGGAATCCCCTGTCTGGTCAAAAGCTCCGCTATCAGGCCCCCTTCTCTTGCCGTGCGGAACAGTACAGCGATCTCTCCTGCCCTGATCCCTTCTTCCCGCAGGCAAAGAATCTTGCGAAGTACGTATCTTCCTTCCTCCATGGCATCTCTGGTCTCCTGAATATGTACCGTTTTGCTTTTTTCCCGCCCGGATCGTATGTTCTTTGCGAAACGTTCCCGGTTATGGCGAATGACCCTGGAAGCCCCTGACACGATGTGTGCGGTGGAACGATAGTTTACTTCCAGGCAGATCCTCCCGGCTGTCGGGAAGTCTTTCAGAAAGCTTTGCATGATATGAGGCTTCGCTCCCCTGAATCCATAAATAGACTGATCATCGTCCCCTACTACAAACAGATTGTTCCGGGGCGCAGCCAAAAGCTTTAGCACCTCATACTGTACAGGGTTACTATCCTGAAATTCATCCACCAGGATGTAAGAAAATCTTTTCTGCCACTTTCTCAGAATATCCGGATGATCCCGAAGCAGATTCCGGCACAAAATCAGCATATCGTCAAAGTCAATCTTGTTTTCCCTGCGCTTTAACTGCTGATAACTGCGGCAGATTTTTAGAAACCTCTGCCGGTCTGTAACCTTCGGCACATAAGAAGCCGTCCATCCGCAATTTGCGACTCTGCTGATCTCATCTCCCAGCTCCTTCAGCAGGTCTTTCTTTTCTTCTGTATCTTCCCGGAGAAAATCGCCCGTCAGACTTTCTCTGTATGCCTTTTCCAAAAGTTCATAACGGCGGCTTTCATCCAGAAGGCAGGACGCATCCCAGCCATAGGCCCATCGGAGGATCCCATAATAGATTCCGTGAAATGTCCCAAATGTAACAGGAAGAGGTTTCCCTCTTCTTGCTTCATAAAACCGTTGCCGCATTTCTTTTGTCGCATACTTTGTAAAGGTAATGACCAAAATTTCTTCCGGTCTTACCCCTTTTTTCAGCAGTTGTTCAATTCGCTGTAAGATGGTAAATGTTTTTCCCGAACCGGGCCCTGCGATCACCATGCAGGGCCCGTCAAGATGGGCTGCCGCCCTAGACTGAGCTTCATCCAAACTCATATAGATTCTCCTATTGTTCCAGCAGGCGGATCCCCTGACGAATCCTCTCCAGAGACTCTTCTTTTCCCAGAATGTCCATAATCTCCGTAGCCCCGCCCGGTGTGCTCTGCTTTCCCGACACCGCCGTCCGAAGCGGCCACATCACATAGCCGATCTTCTTTTCTATACTTTCTGCATAAGCTTTCAATGTTGCAAACAAAGCGTCGTTCTCAAAGGATTCCTGTTTCTCCAGAATGGGAAGGACTTCCCGCAGTACCTCCAGGGAATTTTCTTCATTCGTCTTCATTTTCTTATGACAGTACATCGCCGTATCATATTCCGGAAGCTGCTGGAAAAAGTCGATCTGCTCACAGATATCCGGCAGGATCTCAATCCTCGTCTTGACCAGAGCTGCGATCTTTTCCAGATCGTAAGGCTTTTTGATCACTTTTTCCAGATAGGGCGCCGCCATCCGGAAGAAGGTATCAAAGTCCATTGCTTTCAGGTATTCTCCGTTCATCCATTTCAGCTTTGTCATATCAAATACAGAGGGAGACTTGTTCATATGATGGTAGTCAAACTCCCTGACCAGCTCTTCCAACGAGAAGATCTCCTGATTGCCAGAAGGACACCAGCCCAGAAGCGCCACATAATTCACCACTGCATCCTTCACAAATCCCTGCTGGATCAAATCCTCGTAGGAGGAATGTCCGCACCTCTTACTCAGCTTCTTGTGATTCTCATCCGTGATCAAAGGACAGTGCACATAGACCGGTACTTCCCATCGGAAAGCTTCATAGATTTTATTGTATTTGGGTGCTGAGGAAAGGTATTCATTTCCTCTTACCACATGGGTAATGCCCATTAAATGATCATCGATCACGTTGGCAAAATTGTAGGTGGGATATCCGTCTGATTTGATCAGAATCAGATCCTCCATCTCCTTGTTGGGAACAGAAATCGATCCGTAAATATCATCCTGGAATGTGGTAATTCCCTCTGTAGGCATATTAAACCGGATCACATAGGGCTTCCCTTCCGCCAGATTCTTTTCGATCTCCTCCTGGGATAAGTGCAGGCAGTGTTTGTCGTACACAACGATCTCCGTCCCATTCTCGCTGGATACCTGGCTTCTTAAAGATTCCAACCTCTCCTTGTCACAAAAACAATAATAGGCGTCTCCCTGCCGGATCAGCTGTTTTGCATATTGCAGATACAGACCGGATCTGTTCCGTTCACTCTGTACATAGGGGCCTACTCCTCCATCCTTATCCGGACCTTCATCGTGTACCAGTCCCGTCTCTTCCAGTGTGCGGTAGATGATCTCCAGCGCCCCGTCCACAAACCGTTCCTGGTCTGTGTCCTCGATCCTCAGCATAAAATCTCCTCCCTCATGCTTCGCGATCAGATAGGCATACAGCGCCGTTCTCAGGTTCCCTACATGCATCCGGCCTGTGGGGCTGGGTGCAAATCTTGTTCTTACCTTACTCATTTCCAGTTTCCTTCTTTCTTTCCTTGATATGTTCATTGTAACACAAATGCTTTCTGTCTATCAACAATCAGCCCTGTTTCTTCCGGATCCGCTTTTCCTTCCAGTAAGACCAGGAAAACAGATCTCTCGGAACGGAGACCACCAGTACAATACCCAAAACGATCCCAAAGGCGATCTTGACAGACTCCATTCCCTGAGCCGCCGCCCGCGCAAAATGATTGGTCACGAAATAATAGGCGGTAAAATAGATCCCGGCCCCCGGCACCAACGGAAAAATACCGGATACCAGAAAAATCGTAATGGGGCACTTCATCCGGACCGTCAGCATCCTGGAAAACAGTACCACCACCAGTGCGCCCAAAAAGGCCGACACTCCCGCCGATACCCGCATGTTGGCCGTGTGGTACACGATCCATCCCAGCATTCCCGTAAGTCCGCAGCTGACATAATATTTTTTGGGCACCTGAAACATGACCGCATATCCGATGGTTCCAAAGAAGGGGCAGATCAGGCTGGTTATCACTTCTTTGATCATAGTCCCATCCCTCCCATCATCTTGCTGTATGCACTCAGCGTGATTCCAACTCCTACGGCGATGTATACAAACACGAGAAGTGCGTCGATCATCCGTACAGTCCCCGCCAGAAAATCACTGTCGGCAATCTCCCGGATGGCATTGACAAAGGCAAGCCCCGGCACCAGCGGCATGATAGCCCCGATGATCATTCCCTCCAGCCGGATGGGAAAAGGCAATGGAATCTGTCCGGCCAAAAGCGCCAGCGTAGTGATGATCATTCCTCCCGAAATGTTGGTGATAATCTTTGAGATCCGGTGTTTTCTGGAAAAAAGCACCCACACATATAATAGCGCTCCGATCCCCCCTGCAATGAGACTTTCCACCTGGCTGGCTCCCAGCAGATAACCAAAAAATCCGCTTCCCATCCCTGCCGCCAAAATCTGAAAATAGCTTTTCTTCGGCGGCATCCTGTCGATCTCCTTCAGGATCTCCACCGCCTGAAACAGCTCTATCTCCCCTGCCTCGATCCTTCTGGAAAGAGAATTGACCTCTGTCACGATCCCCAGATGGGGAGAAGATAAAGGCACCTGCTGCACCTTCGTATAGGTTTGGTTCATTCCATCCTCCGCACTGACGAAGATCGCATGACTTAATGTGAAAATTTCTACCGTTTCTACGTCAAAATGCCTGCAGATCCGGGTAATGGTTTCTTCCACCCGGAAGATCTCCGCTCCATTTTTCAAAAGGATCCTGCCTGCTTCCATGGCCATGTCCACAACCTTTTTGACGTCGATCTGGGAATCCAGCATCCGTTTCAGATAGGTGGCATCCGTTTCCATATGGGAATTGACAAAGCCGCAGGCCTTGTAGAATTCAATCCCTTCCTCCCCACAGGAAAACCCATACAGGGTATCAAACCGCCTGCTGCATTCCCTGCATAAAAACTGCAGCAGTTTTTTTCCATAGCCTCTTCTTCTCTCTTCCGGTCTGACCACCAGGCAACGGATACTGGCCTTTCGGTTTTTCAGGGGAAGGAGCAGCGCGACTGCTTTCACCCCTTCCTCTTCCAAAACATAGATTTCTTCCGTTCCGCCCTTTTTCTCCGCTTTTTGAAGAGCTTCTGCCGGAAACTCCCTTTCTTTTACTTCTTTCAGGAAGTCCTCCTGTTCCATTTTTTCTCTGTTTGCTAACTGTACTATCTGCATCGTTTCTCTCCTAACCGCCTCATTATAGCAAATTTCTTTTCCCCCTTCCACCGTCTGTTTTTATTTTATCAATAGTTAATCCCGATTTCCCCTTCTTCATACGGAGCGGCTTTAGGCTTATAGGTCAAAACGTGTTGATCTATAACTCCGGCTTTATGCCTTTTGCACAGATTCCTGACTGTCCCACGCAAAATAAAAAACAAAGCCACCGCAGGTGAAGCTCTTCTTTCCTGTCCGCAATGGCTCTGTCTCTTTTTCGCTCTTTTGTTTTTGTTGTCTCTGTCTGTTTTATCTTTCTTCCGCGCTTTCGCCCGGAACATTCCACCATTTCTGTTTTCTTCCCGGGCTTCCCCGGGTGTCCCCTAAAAGTCCAGCAGCCCTTCCAAAGACTTTTCATCGATCCGTTCGATCTGTATCATCGGATAAAAATGCTCAAAGTCCTCTCTGGTGCAAAGCAGGGTTCCCGGTTTTATCAGAGAGCCTTGCGCGGCCGCCACCCCATAGCGAAGCATCTGTGACAGCTCTTTTCCGTCTTCTATGGCAGAGCAAAGTCCTGCTACAAGGGAATCTCCTGCCCCCTGTGTGCTCTTAACGTCCAATGTATTGGGACGGCAGAAATAAATTTCCTCCCGATCCAGGATCAAAGCGCCTTTCTCTCCCATGGACAGGCATATGACTTTTACTCCACTTTGCAGGATTTCCCTGCACACCTTCAACAGCTCTCCCATGCCCTTTTTCTCCAGATGGAATGCCGTGACCAGCTCAAAAAAATTGGGCTTTATCAGGTACGGCTTTTCTTTGATCCCCCGAAGCAGCAGCTCCCCTTCCGCATCCAGAATACATTTTACCCCGTGACAGTTGGCGTACCGGATGACGGAAGCATATACGTCCGTTTCCACACCGCACGGCACAGAGCCTGTGATCACCAATACGTCCAGCTTTGGAATCTGTTGGTACAGCTTTTCCAAAAACTCTTTTACATGAGAGGGAGAAAGGTAATCTCCTCTCTGATTCAGTTCTGTTGTGATCCGGTCCCTGCTGTTTCGGATCTTGATATTTTCTCTTAAATTTCCCGGAACCAGAATGCTTTCATACGAAATCCCCTGTTCTTTTAATTGTTTCCGGAACAGTTCGCTTCCGTTTTCAAATTCAATTCCGAAGCTGCGCACTTCCCGGCCCAGCTGCGTCAGGGCGATCGATACGTTGATCCCCTTTCCCGAAGCGTCCACCCGGACTTCGTTGGTCCGGTTCAGCCCTCCGTAGTGAAATCCATCAATGGTAATGGTCTTGTCCATACATGGATTCAAAGTCATTGTTCCTATCACACTGTTTCCTCCCGATGCTTTTCTGCGTGCCCTACGATCCAGTCGGCCATGGTCTGAAAAATAAGATAGACGGAGGTCGCCCCTGCATCCTGGAAGCCTTTTGCCTTGTCCTTGTAGTACCTTGCCCTTCCAAAGGCTGCTACACATTCTTTTGTGTACTCCATTCCCGCCTCTGCCGCCTTGGCGACCTTTTGAAACCCTTCCTCCAAAGGCAGATCCAAAGCCTCTTTCATCGCTCCGGCCGCCGGGATCAATGCGTCCATCATAGTCTTATCGCCTATTCCGGCTTTTCCCCGCCTGGTCAGCGCTTCTGCAGATTTTTGGAACAGGCATGCAAAGTCTTCCATCGTAAATTGTTTCTTCTCTTCCATTCCCACAAGTCCGCTGACAAACATGGTTCCAAAAAGAACGCCCGACGCTCCGCCCATCACTTTCAGAAGCGTATATCCGATCTCCCGGAACACCTGATTAACCGTGTCATACCTTCCGGCGGAAAGAACCTTTTCCACCTGTAAAAATCCAATCTTCATGCCGATTCCGTGGTCTCCGTCTCCTACTCGGTTATCGATCTCCGTCAAGTATGGTTCCATATCGATCATGCGTCTGCTTACTGCACAAAACATCTGTCTTACTTCATTGCTATCTATTGCCGTCATAATCTTCACCCGTATGCTTATTCTCTGTGATATCTGTCAATCTCCGCCGGATGCAGGAAATATGGCTTTAACTCCTCATCCAGTGCCAGTACTGTAACAGAAAATCCTCCTGTCTCCTGCGGACAGAAAATATCTGCCTGTTCTATCCGGAACACCGGGATCTGACGATGGCGCAGCCATTTGCTTACCTGCTGCACCACGATCAAAAGCTCCAGCCGGCTGCTTCCTCCCAGACCGCTGATCAGCACTGCCAGCTCTTCCTCTTTTCTCAGCTTGAGATCCTCCATCAGAGTTTCCAGCATATACTCTGTCATCACGGAAGCTGCCGGAAGCTTTTCCCGCCTGATTCCCGGTTCTCCGTTAAAGCCCATGCCATATTCCACATATCCGTCCGGAAGATCCGCCATGGGAATCCCGTTGGAAGGCATCACTCCGGCAGAGGTTGTCACCGTCATCGTCCTTGTGCGGTCGATGGCTTTTTGCGTGATCCTTTTACATTCTGCCAGATCCAGGCCTTTTTCCGAAGCCGCTCCCGCCATTTTTACCGCATAAAAAATGCCGGCGATCCCTCTTCTTCTTTCCGGTTTTTCATCACTGACAACGTCGTCATTCACAAATACACATTCTGTTTCGATCCGCTCTTTGGGGTCTGTTGCCAGCAATTCTCCCACCAGTTCAAAATTCAGAAGATCTCCCATATGGTTGGTTCCTACAAACAGGATCCCCTTTTCATGATAAATCCCTTTTCCGGCCTCCAGAAGAGAAAAGGCCGGAGGCGCCATGTAGACATTTCCAGAAACGACTGCATCCGCCATTCCTTTTCCCACATATTCCAGGCACCACGGTTCGTTTCCCGCTCCACCGCCGATCACGATGCTGACCTTGTTCCTTCCGTGTACCTTTGTCAGCGCTCCTTTGATCGGCTGTCCCGACTCATCACAGATGGGACGGATCCTCCCCTGATTTAACACAAGATACCCCTCTACCATATCCTCTAATATGGTATCCGGATTTTCTATGATCTTATTCACTACAGCCTCCTGTTTCTTCTGCAAAAATCAAATGTACTTTTTTTTCATACACACTGTAATCTATCTTGGGATGTTTCCGGTCGGTGATCAGGTAGTCCACCTCTCCTTCCGGCTCTGCCACCTGAGATAAAAACGTTGAAGAAAATTTGCTGTGATCTGCGATCACAAAGACCTCTGCCGCGCAATTGATCATGGCCCTTTTTACATTTCCTTCATTTAGGTTTGTGATGGAATAACCAAATTCCGGATCGATCCCGTTGACACCCATAAACACCTTGTCTGCCTTTAGCTTAGACAGCTGGCGAACGGCAAAATCTCCTATACTGGACTCTGTTTTTGGCTCCACCACTCCCCCTGTGTGGATAATGATCATATCGTGCTTTACCCGCAGAATATTCACCACGCTGAATGCGTTTGTAATAACCGTCAGCTCTTTTTTATTGCCTTCTGCGATCAGCTTACAAAGCTCCTGCGTCGTGCTGGACGCATCCAGAATCAGGGTGTCTCCGTCCTCAATAAATTCATACGCCTTTTTGGCGATCGCCCGCTTTTCCTGCACATGGATGGTCGCCAGCTGCCGAATCACATAAAAGGTTTCTTCCGGCTGCAGCGCTACTGCCCCGCCATGGGTGCGCCGGAGCTTTTTCTCATTTTGCAGTTCTTCCAGGTCTCTCCGGATGGTTGCCTCTGTCAGTTCCAGTTCTTTGCTCAGTTCTGAAACCTTGACCACTTTTCGTTCGTTGATGATGTTATAGATATAATTTTTTCTTTCCTCAGGTAACATACTCGTCTCCACCGCCTTTATTTATCGTGAAGTAGATTATATGTGGTGCCAGTCAAATACTTTCTTCTTTGATGCATTTGAAATATCCATGTACTGAAACTCACCTTTGCGATATACAATATACTGGTTCTTCACTCCCGTTTCCATCGCCCGGATCGCTCTGTCCGCAAATCCGGATGCCATCAATCTGTCCCTGGCTGTTGGCGCATTTCCTCTCTGACTGAATCCTAATATACTACACTTGATATTTATATTATATCTATCCCGAATCACATCTGCAATCCTTAAACATCTATGCTTCCCGTCGCTTTCGGAAAACATCACATAAATACTTCCTGATCTTTTTTCTTCTCTTGCCTGCAGCACCTTCCGAATGATCTCTTCCTCTTCCATTGGCATTTCATCCAGAACCGCAAATTCCGCCATGCCCATCAGGTAGGTGCTCTGTGCCAGATATCCGTCATAGGCTCCCAGGGTTTCAATGAAAAACACCCTTCCGTCCAGAGATTCTCCCGTATCCATCAGTCCGTCCAGGTAGGTTGTCTGTGTATTCAAAGCCGTGTCAAATCCCAGTGTGTAGTCACTTCCGTACACATTGTTGTCTATGGTACAGGGAATCCCGATGATATTGAGTTCCGGGAACATGCGGTGAACCGCCAGCGCTCCCTTAAAGGAGCCGTCTCCTCCCAAAACCATCAGACCTTCTATCCGGTGCGCTCTTAGCTGCTCTGCAACCTTTTTCTGTGCCGACTCCTTTTCCAGCTCCGGAAACCTCCCTGTTTTGATGCAGGTGCCTCCTCTTTGGTACCACAAAGTCACTTCCTCCGGCGAAAGTTTTCGGCATCTGTTTTCTGCGATCCCGCGAAATCCTCCTTCAAACCCTATGATCTCATGCCCGCGTTTTTGTCCTTCCCGAATGATCTGTGCCAAACAGGGGTTCATGCCCGGGGCATCTCCTCCGCTGGTAATGACTCCAAGCTTCATGCCTGCTCCTTCCATGCTTTGCCCGTACTTCCAAAAATCTGCATCTTTTCCTTTGCGATCGCCTTACAGGTGCGGATCACATACTTCATATAATTTCTCGGGTCAAATTCTTCCTTCGGTTCTTTTTCCACTGCTTCACGGAGAGCCCGGGAAAAGCCCGCCTTTAATTCCGTCCCGACGTTGATCTTACTCATTCCCATTTTCACACAGGTTTTAAAGTCCTCTTCCGGAACGCCGGAGCCGCCATGAAGTACCAGCGGACAGTCTGTCAGTTCTACGATCTTTCCCAGTCTGTCAAAATCTATTTTGGGCTCTTTTTTATAAAATCCATGACAGGTCCCAATGGCAACCGCAAGTGCGTCGATCCCTGTACGTCCCACAAAATCCGGAACGTCTTCCGGTCTGGTATATCCGGATACATCGTCTTCCGCTTCGATCTGTTCTTCTTTTCCCCCCACTGTTCCCAGCTCGGATTCCACAGAGCATCCATAGGGTCTTGCAAATTCCACCACCTCTTTTGTCACCCGGATATTATCCTCGTAATCCAGTTTCGACGCATCTATCATAACAGAGGTAAATCCGGCACGTACCGCATCCTTGATCAAATCCACATCCGTCGCATGATCCAGATGCAGGCACACCGGAACAGGAGCCTTTTCTGCCAGTTCCTTCACCATCTCTGCCGCATGCTTTAATCCCATGTATTTTACCGCGCCCATAGAAGCCATCAGAATAACCGGTGCATCCTCTTCCACCGCGGCTTCCACGATTCCCTTTGCATCCTCATAGTCGTTATAGTTAAAAGCGCCTACTCCGTATCCTTCTGTCCTTGTTTTCGATAAGATTTCCTTCAAAGTCACTAACATATAATCTCCTTCCCACTTATGAAAGTGTTTCTTCTTTTATCAGATAATAAGCTCCATAAAGTACTACCCTGTCATTCATGCGAGAATAACGGATCATATCTTCTTTCATATTTACAAATCCCCGGCTTTTCAGCGTGCGGACCATCGCATCGTGAAAAAATGCCTTTGCTTTTGTCACGCCTCCTCCCAGCACGACGGCCGAAGGATCAAACAGCCGCAGAATGTTTCCGATTCCGATCCCCAGATATTCTCCTTCCTTTCGGTAAAGCTCCAGGGCAAAAAAGTCCCCTTTCTCTGCCGCTTCCAAAATATCTTTTCCTGTAATTTCCCGCTCTTCTTCCATTGCCAGCCTGTACAGGATGCTGTCTTCGTGCTGCCGGATCTGACTGTTCGCCCGCCTGTTCAGAGCCGTCCCTGATGCATATAATTCAAAGCATCCTTTTGCTCCGCAGGGGCACTGCCTTCCTTCTGTTTCCACACACATATGTCCGATTTCCATCGCTCCGTCTTTTGCCCCATGATAGATCGTTCCATCTACTACCAATCCGCCGCCGCAGCCTGTACTGACAGTCATATAGAAAACCGCTTCCTCTCCTTTGGCCTCTCCGCATCTTTGTTCAGCCAGAGCTCCCAAATTTCCGTCATTGTCCAGACAGATCGGTACCGGAAAATCTTCCTGAAGCCTCTTTATCAGCGGAAAATTTCTCCATCGCATCATAGGGGCGTGCAGGATCACTCCTGTCTTTCGATCCAGCGGCCCCGGACATCCCACTCCGATTCCCAGAACATCTGAGATTTCTATCTGAAAACGACGGAGCAGATGATCCACCACTCCTTTTGTGTTTTGGTACACGGCCTCTTCTCCGTCAAAAGTTTTCGAGGGGGTGACGTACACATAATCCTCTGCGATCGTTCCACCCTGTAAAAAAACGGCTCCCGACGTCTTTGTTCCTCCTATATCCAACGCAATATAATACTTTTTCATGATTCCAGCCTCACCCCGCTTCCCTGCCTTGTCTGCTTCCTAGTGTTTGTTCGTCTTTCCCTGCTGTGCCATATCCAGAACTACCGCCATCAGGATGATCGCTCCGATCACCACCTTCTGCCAATAGGAATTGATCTGCATCAGATTCATTCCGTTATTGATCACTGCGATCACCGCCGCTCCAAACATGGCTCTTCCCACAGATCCGCTTCCTCCGGCCAATGAGGTTCCTCCCAGCACGGTCGATGCGATTGCATACATTTCATAAGCTTCTCCTCCTGCCGGTTGCCCGTTTTGAAGCTTGGACGCCATGGCGATTCCGCCAAGCGCTGCCGTTATTCCACATAGAACATGGCAGATAAATGTAATCTTAGGTACGCTGATTCCACTTAAGTGCGCAACATTTGCGTTACTCCCGCACGCATAAACATGACGTCCAAACACTGTTTTCGACAACAGTATATGCATGATCACCACGATCACTGCTGTGAAGATTACGATAACCGGAATGATCCCATTGGGGGAATTTTCTGTTTTTATGATGCGTCCGGCTCCCAGAAACGCAAAACTGTTGGGAAGTCCGTAAACAGGCTGTCCGTCTGACACAATATAAGCCGCTCCTCTTGCAATGGAGAGCATGGCGAGCGTTGCGATCATGGGAACCACTTTAAATTTTGCGATCATGATCCCGTTGATCGCTCCAATAACCGTTCCCACCGCCAATCCTGATACCAGTAAAAGAAGAACGCCTTCCACCACATTCATGTTTGGGAAAAAATGCAGTCCGATCCACGCAGAAAGGACTCCGGAAAGTCCGACCACACTTCCTACCGAAATATCAATCCCGCCCAGGATGATGACATACACCAGTCCGGACGCCAGAAGCGCATTGATACACATTTGCGATAAAATGTTCGTAATGTTTTTCACTGTAAAAAACACCGGTGATGCCAGTCCAAATCCAATACAAAGCAAAACCAACACGACGATTACAATATTCTGGTTCAGCCATTTTTTAACACTCATAGTCTTTCGTCCTCTCTTCCTTACTCCTTCTCACTGGTGATACTTGCCATATGAATCACTCTTTGTTCTGTCGCTTCCTCTCTGGACAGTTCTCCGCTGATCCTTCCTTCCCGCATCACGATAATCCTGTCAGATACTCCCAGGATTTCCGGCATTTCGGAAGAAATCATGATGATCGCCCCGCCTTGTTCCACAAAGTCATTCATCAGCGTATAGAATTCCGACCTTGCATTGACATCGATCCCTCTTGTAGGTTCATCCAGTATCAGAATCTTGGAATCCGCAACCAGCCATTTTGCCAGTATGACCTTCTGTTGATTCCCTCCCGACAAGGTTCCTACCACCGTATCGATGCCCGGCGCTTTGATCTTTAATTTTTCCATATATTGCCTGCTGGATGTGACCTCCCATGCCTTGTTCAGAAATCCCAGCTTTTTTCGGTGCCTTGTCAGGCTGGGCAGAACGATATTCTCCCGGATCTTTTTCTTGAGGAGAAGTCCCGTCCGTCTTCTGTCTTCCGTCACCAGTCCGATCTTACTTCGGATGGCCTCCTTCGGCGTCCGAAACAGCACCTCTTTCCCCTCCAGATAGACCTTTCCTTCCTCATATCCGGTGGCTCCGAAGATCGCTTCCATCACTTCCGTTCTTCCGGCTCCTACCAGTCCTGAAAATCCTACGATTTCTCCTGCATACGCACAGAAGGAAATCTCTGAGAACACTCCCTGTTTAGACAGGTTTTCCACACGGAGCATTTCTTTTCCTCTCTTATGCTCTTTTTTGTGGTAGTAATCGCCTATTTCCCTTCCTACCATCCGTGAAACGATCTCTTTTTCGGTTACTTCCTTCACCTGCATGGTGTCTACCTTGCAGCCGTCTCTCAGGACGGTAACACGGTGTCCGATCTCTGTGATCTCTTTCATCCTGTGTGTGATATATACAACAGATACATTTTTCTCGATCAGTTTTTTGATCTGGATAAACAAAGACTGTATCTCATGCTCTGAAAGTGACGAGGTAGGCTCGTCCATGATCACGATCTTGGCCTGCTTGGAAATTACTTTTGCAATTTCGATCATTTGCTGCTGGGCGGCGTTTAAATGTCCTGCCAGCATATCCGCCTGTATATCTACATTCATCTCGTCCAGAATTGCCTGTGCATCCCGGTTCATTTTCTTCCTGTCCAGCATTCCGTTCTTCCTTCTGGGCTCGCAGCCCAGATAGATATTTTCCGCCACAGTCAGATGATTTGCTACGCTCAGCTCCTGGTGGATCACCAGAATTCCCAGATCAATGGCTTCCTTTGGCGCCTTGAACGACAGTTTTTCTCCCTGATAGATCAATTCTCCGTCCGTTGGGGTGTACACTCCCGACATGATCTTGATCAATGTAGATTTTCCCGCACCATTTTCTCCAACCAATGCATGAACCTCTCCCGGATAAAAATCAATACTGACCTCTGTCAACGCTTTTACTCCCGGGAAGCTTTTACTGATTTGCTTTACTTGAAAAATCGGCTTCATATCCCTATCCCTTCACAAGTTCAGGCGGACACAAACTGCCCGCCTGCTCCTTTTTGTCCTTATCTGGCTTTTGCCTGCTGTAGATGTCTCCTATTTTTCGCTTACATTACTTGCATCAATGACATACGGAGCAATGTAAATCGTTTTTTCTTTCACTTTTCCGGTGCTCAGATACTGATGCATCTGTTCTACGATCTGTTTTCCGATTTCCTTCGGATTCTGTGCGATTTCAGACACCCACCATTTTCCGTTTCCTTCTTTATCGGCAATCGCTTCTTTTGCTTCCGGATTTCCGTCAAATCCGATGATCTTACAGTCGGATCCTGCCGCCTTGATCGCTGCAAGCGCTCCTGTTGCAGCCGGATCTCCCACACAGAACACTGCCGCCATATCCGGATGTGCCGTCAGCATGTTTTCCATGATCTCCTGCGCTTTGTTGGCATCCCCTTCGTAGTTGTTGTCATAAACCACTTTACGGTCCTCTTTTTCCAGCACTTCCAATGCTCCGTTTTGACGATCCAGACAGGAAGAAGCTGTCGGATAACAGATAATCCCTACTGTATCTCCATCTTTGGAATATTTCAGCAGTTCCTGTCCGCCCAGTCTTCCGCCTTCCAGATTGTCTGTTCCTACAAAGCACTGGATCGCTTCTGAATCCGTCGTACAATCAAAGGTAAACATCTTTACGCCTTCTTTGTCTGCATTCTCAATGGCCGGTTTTACCCCTGCCGCATCATTACAGGAAAGAGCCACTGCGTCACAGCCCTGCGTTACAAAATCCTGGATCCTGTCGGATGCGATATTGGGATCCAGCTCTGCGTCTGTAACGGTTGCATCCATTCCCAGTTCTTTTGCCTGCTCCTCAATCCCGTCGCGGATCTGCTGATAAAACACATGTTCAAAGGAACCTACCACAAACCCTGCCTTAAACGCCTCCTCCTTCTTTTCTCCTTCCTTCTTTGTCTCTTTCTGCCCTGCACAGCCTGCGATCATCACGCATACCATGGCTGCCGTCAACAGTCCTGCTACGATTTTCTTTTTCATTCACTTTTCCTCCTCTTAGGTAGTTTTGATGAAGTTATATTATCGTTTTTATTCTTTTCAGTCAACATTTTTAGTTTATTTATTATCGTTTATTATCGTTTTTGTTTGTTTGCACAAAATCACCCTTCTATTCTTGTGTACAATGCCATCTCTTGGTGATATTTCTTTCCGTCATTTTTCCTCCCTCCAGGCTTTTTAGGCTTTCGAAATTTCCAAAAGGGGGCACAAAAAAAGAATGCCCAAACATCTGAATGCTTCCATTCAGAGTGCTTGGACACCCTTTTTATGACAGACAAGATCCTGCCGTTTGTTTTAATTAATATACCCTGCTTTTTTCAGCTCTTCCGCTGCTTTTTCCAGGTTCTGTGCAGATACCAGGATGATCGGTCCGGTACAGCCCATTCCACTTTCCGCATAGATCCCCAGCTTCCACAACGTCTTTACGCCATCCTCCAGATCCATGATCTCAATACCGGCGATCTGTTCTGTGACCACCTCTTTGGGCGGCGCCGCTACTTCCTCTGCTGCAGCCGGCTTCTCTGCTCCTTTTCTTGCAGCAAGGATCTCTGTCAGGCCGGCCTTCTTGGCTGCGGCAAACTCTTTCTTTGCCACCTCAAACACCTTTCCTCTGACCAGTTCTGCCGCATAGCGGATCGCTCCTGCGATCAGAGGCGCGCCGGATGCTCTGGAAATGATCATTACCAGCTGCTCATAGCCTTCTCCGATACCGGGGCCATATCCATATCCGGCAGCTTCGTAGCTTCCCCCTGTCGTGTAGGAAGAAAGCATCTTGATCAGGATATTTCCTGACAGGGAATCGCACACCATTACATCCGCCGATCCCTGAAGCACATCATTTCCCCGCATGACGCAGCCGCCGTCACTTCTTGCAGACTCTGCAAAACTGATAGCATATCCGTTGTCTCTTAACTGCTTCAATGCGATCTCGGTCTGCCTTGCTCCATCCACGTTCAGGATCCCTACCGTCGGATCCTGTTTGCCGCAGGCCTTTGCAGCAATGATTCCATAGATCGCATTTTTGATCATACCTTCAATACGATCTGCACTGGAAGTACCGGTAGTGGTCGCCACAAACATCTCTCTTCCCTTTGCAGGCGTGATCGCTCTTCCTACCGTCGATACCCCGATAGGGAAGGGGAAATGCATGGTAACGGCTCCATCCACCTCTTTGTTTTTCAGGAGCTCCTCCATTTTCTTGTGGCCTTCTTCTTCATCCTTCACGGTTACGGTGATCACACCCTCCGCTTCCAGGGTCCCGATGTAATAAACCTCGATCCCTTCTTTTGCTGCCATCATGGCAGCTTCCATTGCGTTTTCTTCTCCATGCTCGCTTCCCATCCCTGTCAGGGCGATCCTGGGCTTTTTGCCAAAGCTTCCGGTCTCCAGTCCCTGTGCCATCTCCATGAATGTGGATGCGATCATCTGCTCTATCTTATTTGCCATCGTCACCACCCCTTACTCTGCCATAAGAGTAGCAGCAAACTCTTTCATTGCCTTTGCGATCAGTCCTTTTACCTCTTCTTCGGAAACCCCTGCCGTCTCTTCCGTTGCTCCCTCATTTTTCTGGATCACGAAGGATACTCCGTCAAACAGGTTGGTCATACGTCCCAGGAACAGACTTCCTTTTCCGATGATCATGGCGTTTTTGATCTTATCTGCCAGAATATCATCACATGCAAACCCGATGTAAGGCACACCGGAAGGAATATGTCCCTGCGTAGGCGCCCATCCGGTCAGACCATGCTTTTCCGTAAAGGATGCCAGCTCTTTTCTGTCGATGTCGCCGCGTTTTACCGCCAGGGCTGCGATCATCTTGTAATTTGCCATCGGAACGTCCCCTGCTCCTGCCGGTTTTGTGATATCCGGGTTCTGCATCTCCGGCGAATATTTATCGATGTCCGTGATCTTCATTCCTACCCGCTCCAGTGGCTCAGAAACCAGACTTCCGATTACCGCCTGCGGTGCGCTTCCTGTTCCTACGCAGTGACGTCCCAGAATATTCAGATTGATCTCCGGGCTCACTCCATCGTTTTCTGTAATGACTACGGCAAATCCTCCCAGACAATCCTCCAGAATAGGAAGCCCCTTCTTCAGATGATCTTTTCCATTCATGCCAAGTTTCGCCGTGCATCCTCCGGATGTTACTACAACCGTCTTGTATGCTCCGGATTTTACCAAAGCCGCCGCTTCGATCACCGCATGGGTCGGCGCTGCACAGAATCCTCTTGCATCGGAACCGGTAGCGTTTACCAGCCCTGCGATCTCGGCTGCCGCTTTTGCAAAGTTGCCGCCGCCTCTCTGGTTCATATCTCCGCAGGCTTCCTCTGCACAGTCCACCACGTAGTCTACATCCTCTTTGCTGATCCCTGCATTTTTCACTGCGTGAAGCAGAGCCAGTACGCTGGAAGCCTTGCTCATCAGATTCTCGTGCATAACGTGGGAGGAAAGGTTTACGTCGATATCGTGCGCTCTTTTTACGCATCCTACCAGCTTTCCGTCATGGTACAGACCTTCCGCATGTTCTTCCGTTACAAACTTTTCGATTTCAGAAAGCTCTGCGCCCTCGTGGATCTTTTCCACAATATCCTGGGAAATCACAGGATTGGCAGCAAAAGCCTCCTTGTGTTCTGCTACAAATTCTTTATCCAGTCTTACGACTTCAAACATGTCACAAGCCTGCACCAGCAGTAAAAATTCCTCTTGTGGCATGATCTCTCCATATTTACCATAGCGTTTTGCATCTTCTTTTTTCTTGTCAAACCACGGAAACTCTACCGCAGCAAGCTCTTCCGGATGAGCGTTCCCAATATAGGTCTGATTCGGCCAGTAAGTAAGCGCCTCCTCGTAGGTACGAAGATGGTTGGGTACTTCTTTTAAATAGTCGGACTCCGGATTTACGATCTTTTCCGTCGTCTGTGTCGTTCCATTATATAACACCATATCCGGTGTATGCACTAAAACATAACTTGCTCCCTTAATTACGCTATTCATTCTTGGTTTTCCACCTTTCTTATTTTCTCTTATTAGAAAAGAAAGAGCCTGCCGGTCAGACCCTTATGATGATATCGGCGGAGCGGTCCGACCTGCCTCCGCCGAAAGTGTAACCTTTCACTTTATAAAAACTTACAGAATTCATCTCTGATGGCTGTCATCTCGCTGACAATGTCATCAATGTCAAGTACCATCTCCATCATACTGATCTGTTCATCATAAACAGCCTCATCAAACTCTTCTTTCATCTCCGGTTCACATACATGATATACTAAAAGTCCAAGCTGGACTCCCGTCAATGGACCTGCGAACGTCGGGTCACCTGCTGTTACAGTTTCAGCAGCAAGTCCTGCTGCTTCACCTTCTGCTGCACCAAGAACTACGATCAAGTTCTCTGCACCATACTCGTCAGCAAATTCTTTTACCCTTTTCTGGTTCTCTAAATCCATTGCACCTGCGCTCGTTCAAACGAAGCACTCCGTTGAGGAAAACACAATCTCGGCTCCGGCCGTCTGCACACATTCTGCGATCGCCGGTCCCGGAATTCCGTCACGGTCTCCGATAATTATTGCTTTTTTTCCTTCTAAAATAGCCATAATTATGCTTTCTCCTTTCTGAAAATACCTACTTCAAGTTGCTTTATGATCAAGAAATACCCCCGATTAAATGTATTTCTGAATCATTGCTTCAATGCTTTCCGGTGTCGCGTCGTCCTTTACGACTTCATCGATCTTTTCTCCGCCTTTGTAGATCGCCATAACCGGAAGTCCCAGGATCTTCTGGGAAATTGCAAGACGGCGTGCCTTTGTAGTGTTCAAAGACGTAAACTTCATCTTGTCTCCATAAGTTTCTGCAAACTCATGCACCTTCGGCATCAGTGCCTGACAGGGAACACATCCGTCTCCGTAAAAGTCTACAAATACGTATCCATCTGCCTTCAATACTTCTTCTTCAAAATTTGTCTTATCCAGATCTAACATCTTGCTACCTCCATTTTTCATCGTTCTCTGATTGATTCTGACAGCTTCGGCTGTCTGCTTTCTTTCGGAAGGCAACCGGAGGAATCCTCTCCTCCTTCGGCTGCCTCCCCTCATTTTTTAGAAATAGTTGGACAGGCTTCTTTCCACCTGGGTTGCTGCGATCGCTCCGTCAGCCGCCGCCGTTACTACCTGGCGAAGGCTCTTGATACGAACGTCTCCTGCCACATATACACCGGGAACATTGGTGTGCATATCCTCATCTCCCTTGATGTATCCTCTTTCATCCATATCGATGATCCCCTCAAACAATTTGGAATTGGGGATGGTTCCGATGAACCCAAACAAGCCGAACATTCCGTCTTCCGGATCTGCTTCTACCTTTCTGGTTTCTCCGGTCTTTACATTTTTTACGATCATTCCCTGCAGGATATCTTCGCCGTAGATCTCCTCTACTACGGAATCCCAGAAGAATTCGATCTTTGGATTGGCAAATGCTTTTTCCTGGATGGATTTTGCCGCACGAAGTTCATCACGTCTGTGGATAATGGTCACTTTCCTTGCAAACTTGGACAGATACATCGCCTCTTCTACGGCTGAATCTCCGCCGCCTACCACATACACTTCAAAATCTTCAAAGAAGTTGGCGTCACAGGTGGCACAGTAGGATACGCCTTTTCCGATGAAATCAGCCTCTCCCTTGCATCCGATGGGGCGTGCATACGCTCCGGTAGCGATGATCACATTTTTTCCCTGATACTCTCCTTTTTCGCTTTTCAGGACTTTTACGTCTCCTTCCAGCTGTACTTCCTTGATGGTATCAGATACTCTCTCCACACCAAATCTTTCTGCCTGCTTGGTCATCCTTGCGATCAGGGAAGGTCCTGACTCTCCCTCCACGATCTGCCCCGGATAATTTTCGATCTCGTCCGTGATGGCGATCTGTCCGCCGTCCTGTCCCTTCTCAATGATGAGGGTAGACAAACGGCTTCTGCCTGCATACAGTCCGGCTGCCAGACCGGCAGGTCCTGCTCCCAGGATTACCACATCATACACTTTGCTCATCTGTTTTCTGCCTCCTTCTTTCCTCTCTTGGAATTAATCAAAAATAGTCTGTCCGTCTACTTCTGTCGTCAAAGCCTCTAATGCTTTTTCTACAATATGACGACGAAGCACTTTTTCTTCCGCCTTATCCAGTGCCGGATTTCCCAGCGGGTGAGGAATCGCGATAGCCGGAACGATCCTGTTTGCTCCAACTGTCATGGAAATCGGTGTAACGGTACAGATGTGTACCACCGGGATTCCTGCTCTCTCCACTTCTTTCACCATCGTTGCACCGCAACGAGTACAGGTTCCTCATGTAGAAGTGAGAATCACAGCGTCTACTCCGTCTGCTTTCAGTTTCTGGGAAAATTCTGCTGCAAACGCTTTGGAAGATGCAACAGCCGTTCCGTTTCCTGTCGTGGTATAGAACAGGTGATGCAGCTCTCCGATCACGCCTTCTCTTTCCATATCTCGAAGCACGTCCACCGGGATAACACGGTCTGAATCCTCATTTGCATAAATCGGATCATATCCGCCGTGAGCCGTCTCATAGGTTTCCTCTGTCAGATCATTTACTCCGGTAATATCATACTCGCCGTAGCGGGAAGCACTGGAGCTTTCAATGTGATCCGGATTTCCTTTTGGAACGATAC
Organism: Suipraeoptans intestinalis; assembly: GCF_009696485.1. Lineage (GTDB taxonomy): Bacteria > Bacillota > Clostridia > Lachnospirales > Lachnospiraceae > Suipraeoptans > Suipraeoptans intestinalis. The sequence continues at coordinate 2,209,034 of NZ_VULY01000018.1, read as the reverse complement.
CTCCGGAAGTCACGATAGCGATCTTAGCGTGTGCCAGATCCTTCACGGCCGGATTGGGCTCTACCCTGTCAAAGTCAGGCATGGGGAATTCTGTTACAAACGGTTTGTCAGCCAGCTTGTTCAGCAGCATTTTTACCGCTCTCTTAGATCCTCTTTCTTTCTCAAAGAAGTTGACACGCACGCCGTTTGGCATGTATCCTTCCTCTGCCGAAGCTCCGATCTGCTCTTTTTTCGCCAGCTTCAGAGCCAACGGCGCCATCTTCTTCACCGCGTCTCTCATACCTGCCGCATTGTTCTTGGTTGAAACCATATATACCTGGTTCTTGAACATGTCCGCACCCGGATTTTCCACATACATACCTGTCAGGGACGGGATACCCAGTTCTTCCTGAACAGCCGCTGCGATAGTTCCGCATGCAACACCGTAACGTCCTGCGTTAAATGCCGGTCCTGCGATAAATACATCCGGAGCCTGCTCTTTTACCATCGCCAGGATGTCTGCCTTTGCTTTTTCCAGATTTTCATTGAAGTAAGAGTCTCCACAGATGATGGTCGCAACGATCTCTGCCTCTTCTCCAAAGGATGCCGCAAATGCCACACCCGGTCCTACTACTTCTCCCACACGAATCTCTGCAGGATAATCCGCTTTTTCTTCTCCACCAATCTGAGCAAAGAACTGATTGATGTAATGAACCACTCTTAATTTTGCCATCGTACTGTCCTCCTTATCTTGCACTCAGCTTGTTGAATCCGGTTTCGTTCGTAGCACCAGTCAACACCTGAAGCTCTACCTCTAAAGATCCATCTTCACGAAGTGTTTCATCGCTGGCTCCTGCGATCTTCGTTACATACTCCATCGTTCCGATCACCTTGTCCAGCTTCGGCAGGATGATCACCTGATTTGCATTACCGCCTGTTACCACTGCGTCTGCCGCTGCATCTGCATCTGCCAGAGACTGGGATTTTCCGTCGCGTCCTGCGTATTCATCTGTGATGATGACTGTCTTAACCCCTTCTGCCTCGATCTTCTTGCAGTTCATGATCAGGTCGGTATCCGGATTTCCAAATCCTTCCTGTGATACGATCACTCCGTCCAGATCCAGCATCTTGCAAAGCTTTGCCGTCCAGTCGGAAGAGCGCTGCTTGTCTGCCAGATACACATTTTCATTGGTGATGATCTGACACACAAAATTGATGGTCTTTCCGTGCTGTTCAAACAGGTCGTGTACTACCGGGTTGTTCAGGTGTACATAGGTAGGATTTTTGTCGCATGCAGAAACACAGTTTCCTGATACGATGGCTCCGTCCATGATCTCTGTCGGGCTCATGATGGTCGGCACGATCTTCTTTGCGTCCACTCCGTATACATAGGTGTCGTGAAGCAGTCCCTGGCTCTGAAGCATCTGCACATAAGCCACTCTGGGAAGCTCCGGATACTGGGTCATTCCTTCCTTGATGGTGCATGTCTCATATACCTTTGTCTCATCCGGAGTCAGGTTTCTTGCCAGCTCTCCCAGATAAACAGCTACACGGAACCCTGCAAATCTTACTGCCTTTTCATAATCATGAGGCTTAATGTCGTCCACCGGCTCACATACCATTACCAGGTTCAATGTCTGGGAGAACGGAGTATAGTCGGCGCCCGGTCCCGTCATATCAATGATCCCTTCCTGAAATCCTACAATGGGGCCTGCTGTCACTACAGCCATTCCTTTTAGTGCATAGGTTTTTCCCTCTCCTACCGTGTCCACTTTTGCGATCACGCCCGGGAAGATCCCTCCGCGTCCTTCCACTTTTACACGCGGCTCGATTACGTCCTTTACCGGTGTGATTCTTACAGACTCTCCCGGTTTTGCAATGTCAAAGGATACTTTTTTGATCTTGTCATCCTCCATTGCCACTTTGCGCACTTCCTCTTCGGATACATAAAGGATTCCGTCTTCAATCTTGGATTCTGAAGCGAATTGAACATCCTTGATGTAAATGTGTCCCATTTCTAATCTCACTGTAAATTCCTCCTTCATATGAAATGTGTATTGTCATAGCGAAACGCTCTGCAACCGATTGGTTCCTGTTACATAAGATCGGCGGATTCCATCCCGCTTTCGATCAGGTTAAGGTCTACCCACTGAAAATCTCTGTGGACTGCTTCATCATAAGTCTCCGTCCGAAATGCGAACTTCTTACAGGCCTCTATCGCCGACTCGATCATCCGCAGGGATTCCTGCGAAAGACTACCCGGCCTTGCTGAGATCATCACAGACTTATAGGGCGTCTCATTGGGCTTGACGCTTCCGGAAAGGGGGTGGGACAGCAAATGATGTCCCTCGTGTACTTTATCCCGGACCTGCTGCAAAAGTCCTTCATAGGAAGTTTCTGCATAGATCATCTTCCTCTGTCCGTCGTACTTCTGATACACCATAGGATTGTTGGTAACTATGATATAATCTTCTTTTGCCATTTTTTCGTTTCCTTATTGAAATTTTCTATAAATCAAACTTCTTCTCCCGGGGATCCACTGTCGGAAGCCTCTCTGTCATAAGGCGCTTCTCCCGCGGTGCCCTCCTGTCAGGGAATTTTGATTGCACAGGAGACAATGTTCCCACAGAATAAGAAAAAGGACGAACATACACCTTGTGTATCTCGCCCTTCCTGTCTTTTGTCCTGCCTTCACTATCTTCAGTCGCACAGTACAATATCCAGAATGCAGTCCATTTCTCTGTCCTTTTGCCTGAAAGTTTCACTTTGTAAATACGATCCGTTTACAAGCTTGCCTCTTCGGCGACTTTAAAAGTTCTCTCCAGAAAAATCTCAACCCGCTCCATTTTTATATGTATTATAGGTTTTATTTATAAATAACTATTGCATACGTCAATAATAATCCATTGTTATTTATTTTTCAAGCCCCAAAAACCAATCGCTTTAATTTGTCTTTTTTGCACAGTTTCCTGTCAGTTTTTTTGTGAAACTTTCTGGATTGACTTCATTTTTCAGCTATACCGTTATGTCAGACATCATGCCCAGTTCTCCCTGGTTTGCAGCCAGTACCGGCCTTACATGATCCGCCAGATATGCTTCTACCTGGCGGCCGGAGCGCCCTACATATCTGGAGGGATCCATCACCCTCTCCAGGTCTGCTTCTGACAGATCAAAGGAAGAATCCTTTGCGATCAGCTCCAGCAGATTGTTCTCCTGCCCGTTTTCCTTTACGTTACGGCCTGCCTCCATGGACATTTCCCGGATCTTCTCATGAAGCTCCTGTCTGTCTCCTCCTGCCTTCACTGCGTCCATCAGGATGTTTTCTGTAGCCATGAAAGGCAGCTCCGAGCGGAGACGTTTCTCTATCACCTTGGGATAGACCACCAGTCCGTCCGCTACGTTCATGCACAGATCCAAAATCCCGTCTGTGGCAAGAAAGCCTTCCGCCACGCTCAACCGCTTGTTGGCAGAATCATCCAGCGTCCGCTCAAACCACTGTGTAGCGGAGGTAATAGCCGGATTCAGTGCATCCACCATCACATACCGGGAGAGAGACGCAATCCGCTCGCTCCGCATGGGATTTCTCTTGTAAGCCATGGCGGATGAACCGATCTGATTTTTTTCAAAAGGCTCCTCCACCTCTTTCAGATGCTGCAGCAGACGGATATCATTGGACATCTTGGTGGCGCTGGCAGCAATCCCCGCCAGGATATTCAGCACCCTGGTATCGACCTTTCTGGAATAGGTCTGTCCGGAAACCGGATAACAGTCCGGCATTCCCATTTTTTCCGCGATTTTTTTGTCTATCTGGGAGATTTTTTCCTCCTCGCCCTCAAACAATTCCTGGAAGCTTGCCTGTGTTCCCGTTGTTCCCTTGGATCCCAAAAGCTTCAGGCTGCCGCGCACATAGTCCAGATCCTCCAGATCCATCATAAATTCCTGGATCCACAGTGCAGCTCTTTTTCCCACGGTGGTAGGCTGTGCCGGCTGAAAGTGGGTAAATGCCAGGGTAGGAAGATCCTTGTACCGGTCCGCAAATCCTGCCAGCCTGTCGATCACATTCAGAAGCTTTTTTCGGATCAGTTCCAATGCTTCTGCCATGATCAGGATATCCGTATTGTCTCCCACATAGCAGGAGGTGGCTCCCAGATGGATGATCCCTCTGGCTTTCGGGCACTGTTCCCCGTAGGCATATACGTGGGACATCACATCGTGGCGCACCAGCTTTTCTCTTTCCCGGGCCACGTCATAGTTGATGTTTTCTACATTTGCCTTCAGTTCGTCGATCTGCTCTTGTGTAATGGGAAGTCCCAGTTCCATTTCTGTCTCCGCCAGGGCCACCCATAATTTTCTCCAGGTGGTAAATTTCTTATGAGGCGAAAATATATATTGCATCTCCTTGCTGGAGTACCTCTCGGAAAGAGGGCTTTTGTATCTGTCCTGACTCATTCTTCTGCTCCTTACTGAATTCCGATCCTTCTGAATACTTCCTGATAAGCGTCCTCCACATTTCCCATATCCCTGCGGAATCTGTCTTTATCCAGCTTTTCTCTGGTCTTGCTGTCCCACAGGCGGCAGGTATCCGGAGAGATCTCATCTGCCAGGATCACTTCTCCGTGGTAGCGCCCAAACTCAATCTTAAAGTCAATCAGTTCGATCCCTGCTTCTTTGAAAAACGCTTTCAGGACATCGTTGACCTTAAAGGTATATTCTGTGATCTTTTCAATTTCTTCCCTGGTGGAAGCTCCGATGGCGATCGCCATATAATCGTTGATCAGAGGATCGCCCAGATCGTCGTCCTTGTAGCTGAACTCCAGCGTCGGGGCAAGAAGGGCCGTTCCCTCTTCGATCCCGAGCCTTTTGGAAAAGCTTCCTGCCGCCACATTACGCACGATCACCTCCAGAGGTACGATCTCCACTTTCTTTACTGCCGTCTCCCGGTCGCTCAGCTCCTGCACATAGTGTGTCGGCACGCCCTCTTCCTCTAATTTCTGAAAAATATAATTGGTCATACGGTTGTTGATTACACCCTTCCCCACAATTGTTCCTTTTTTCTCTCCGTTAAAAGCAGTAGCGTCATCCTTATAGTCTACGATCACCACATCCGGATCGTCCGTCCGAAACACTTTCTTTGCTTTTCCCTCGTACAATTGCTCTAATTTTTGCATAATAACACCCATCCTTTTCTGAATTCATTGCCCTTTGTGTGCCTTCTCAGTATAATACAAGGCAGGGGGAAAAGCAATATTTCCCCCTGCCTGTGTCTTGTATTTGATTATTATTTCTATTGTGATTATTTATTAGTATACCTAATTTATTTTCATCACTTATTAGTTTTGTCCCATGTATTTGAATCGGCAGCCGCTTTTGCGACACGCCTTTCTGATCCTGCTTCTCCGAGAAAAATTTCCTGTCCTCTACCGGTTCTTGGAAAACCTCCCTAAAAACTCCTGAATCCTGGCATTAGAAGACTCAAAAACCTCCTCCGGGCTTCCTTCCAGGGCAATATATCCTTCTTCCATGAAAATAATGTGATCCGAAACATGTTTTGCAAAATCCATCTCATGCGTCACGATCACCATGGTCATCTTCTCCTGCGCCAGCTGCCGGATCACCTTCAGGATCTCGCCTGTCAGCTCCGGATCCAAAGCAGAAGTCGGCTCGTCAAAAAACAGGATGTCCGGCTTCATAGCCAAAGCCCGCGCGATAGATACCCTCTGCTGCTGTCCGCCTGACAGCTGGCAAGGATAGGCGTTCGCCTTGTCTTTCAGACCCATTTTTTCCAGAAGCTCCTCCGCCTCCTGTTTTACCTCCGCCCGGTTCCTCTTCTGTACCCGTATAGGTGCATCCATGATATTCTTCAGCACTGAAAAATGTGGAAAAAGATTAAAATTCTGGAAGACCAGGCCCACGCTTCCTCCGTATGTCACTTCTCCGGCGTCGTAAGTCTCCAGCTTTGTCGCGCAGCGAAGCAGCGTGGATTTCCCGGAGCCGGAGGGTCCGATGATCCCCAATACCTCTCCCTCCTTCACCGTCAGGGAGATATCTTTCAACACTTCCACACCGTCAAAGCTTTTTCTGATATGACGCATTTCCAATAAGTTCATCTGATTCCCCCCTAACTGTAATAGTTCATTTTCTTTTCGATGGTTTCCATCAGGAATGCTACTACAAAATTAAACACATAATAGAAGATCCCTGCAAACAGATACGGAAGCATGGTGGTCTGGGACGCTGCCAGTGCCTTGGCAATGGTGAACATCTCCATGATGCCGATGGTAAAGGCCAAAGAGGTGTCCTTGACCAGCGTGATCGTTTCGTTTGTGATGGAAGGAAGGATCCTTTTCATTACCTGGGGAAGAATGATCCGAAGAAATGTCTGGCTGCTGTTATAGCCCAGGATCTTTGCCGCCTCATACTGTCCCTTTGGCATCGATTCGATCCCGCCCCGGTAGATCTCCGCAAAATATGCTGCATAGTTCAGCACAAAGCCCACTGCCACCGCCATGTTTTTCCAGGTGTAGCTGTTTTGGATCCCCAGCAGATAGTAGGGTCCAAAATAAATGACCATCAGCTGGAGCATCAGAGGCGTTCCCCGCATAATGGAAATATAAATTTTAAATACACCCCGGACCACCGGATTTCTGGACATCCTTCCAAAGGACACCAAAAGTCCCAGCGGCAAAGAAAACACCAGTGTAACGGCAAAGATTGCCAGCGACACCAGCATGCCCTCCATCAATTTATGAATCATGACTGAAACGGACATAACTTACTCCTTCCTACGAAACGAAAGGCGAGCCATCTTTCGGACAGCTCACCTGTTTCGCTTCCCCTAAGCTTATTGATTGATCGTTGTAATATCTTTCTGGAACCACTTTTCGGAGATCTGTGCCAGTGTCCCTTCATCTGCCAGCTCTTCCAGCGCCTTCTGGATCTGGTCACGCAGGGCTTCATTTCCTTTTGCAAATCCCACTCCGTACTCCTCGGAAGCGATCTCGTAATCCAGAATTTCAAACTCTGCTTCTCTTTTTTCAATCTGGTAAGCCGCCACCACAATATCCATGGCAACCGCATCCACTGCGCCGGATTCCAGATCCATAAAGCCGGTATTATAATCCGCAACCACCTGCAGATTTCCAAAGGTGTCTGTCAGTTCTTTGTTGTCTTCCAGCGCTACCTGGGCAGAAGAGTCCGTCTGTACGTCTACCACCTTCCCTGCCAGATCCTTCTCCGTCTTGATCCCGGAGTCCTTCCTGACCACAAACACCTGCTTGTTATTCAGATACGGCTTGCTCCAGGTATAATCGTCTTCTCTTCCATTGATGGTAAATCCGTTCCATACACAGTCGATCCCGCCGGATTTCAGCTCTGCATCCTTTGCATCCCAGGCAATAGGCTTGGGTACAAATTTCAGGCCCAGTTTTTCACACACAGCCTTTGCCACCTCCAGGTCAAATCCTGTATATTCCCCATCATCCCCCACAAAGCCCATAGGCGGGAAATCCTGATCGAACCCTACTGTAAAGGTATCCCCTTTTTCCTTGGCTGCAAATTCTGCCTTGCTTTCCTTCTTTGTTTCTTTCTTATTGCTGCCGCAGCCTGCCAATACCACTGCTGCCGCCATCGTCAGTGCCAATACAACTGCCAGTTTCCTCTTCATAACCATTCCTCCAAATCTGTTCCGTCGGTATGCTTTCGTTTCGTCATTATGCTACCTTGCTAATAATTGACTACTTTACCTTGCTAAATTACTTTGTCATACTAACACGCTTCGGAATGATTGTCAACCTTTTTGTAGTCTTTTTTCCAGAGTGTCAACTGCTCCTGTGTGCAGACCGGTTCACTTTCCACCGAAATCTGCTTTAATTCCTCTTTCAGGACAGAGTCCAGGCTTAAAAATGCCGGATTGCCCGAAAGCATCTTGACATACTCCGCCTCGGACCGCCCTCTTTTACAGCAATACAGGTATGCTTTTAAAAATTCCGGTTCTTCACACAGCCTGCAGGCCTCTTCATACATACGGATTGCTTCTTTGTACAAAAACAGCCTGCCGTAAGCCGCCCCCAGGCAGGCGTACACTTTTCCGTAAAAGCTCTTATCCAGAGAATCATCCCATTCGCCATCCACAATGGTCTGATACACCAGGATCGAAGCCTCGTATTCTCCGCCTTCCCAAAGGCTGTCCGCCTTGTGCTTGGCCCTTTCCACTTCCTTCTGGGACTGCAGATGCTCCAGGATCCCCTGGATCCGGTTCAGATCAGCCGGAAGATAAATGCAGGATTCTTTCAGGATCATCATCACAAACTGTTCCAGCGAACAGTTTTCATCCAGCGCTTCCCGCAGCTTTTTTGCCAGCTCCAAAAGTCCCAGTTCTGTTTCAAACCATCTGCAAAGCCTTCGATTCATCAGGGTATAATCAATGAGATACAGGTTGTTGCAGATGTAATAGCAAAGTTCCTCTATGGTATAGACCCGTACATGGACCCTGGCGATCTCATATGGTTGCTTTGCTTTTTGCCTATGACATAGAATTAAACTGCCCATTGATCCCTCCTAAATTCAACAGCTTCTCTGCATAAAAATCCGTGGCGGGGAAGAATTCTCCAAACCCCGCATCCCGGAAGATGATCTTGCAGGTCCTCTCATCCAAAAACATCACTTCGATCCGAAGCCTCAAAGAGTAGTCCCTTCTGGAAGGCAGTCCCGACAGGGATACCCGCTCCATCTGCACCTCGCTGCCTGCCAGCGTCTCCACACGGATCTCAATGTCCGAAGCATCCTCCAAAAGAACTTCCCATTCGCCGTCCGCTTCGTACCAGTGGGTTCCCCATGCTACGATGGGATACCATCTTTCCTGTCCTCTCACCCGCATCCGGAGACAGATCTGCTCCGCCATCTTGGATTCATCCAGATAGATCGGCCCCTCCTCATATCCTCTCAGTTTCTTCATGGAGTGATAGCAGGCGCCCTTGCTGTACAGGTTATTCCCGATAAATGCCCGCCTTCCGTTGCAAAGAATCTTCAAAGAATTGGGATACCAGCTGTTTTCAAATCCTTCCCCCGTAAGATACACGGAAGAAACCACCTTTTTCTCAAAAATATTTTCGATAAACCCCTTAAACTTTTCGTCTGCATCCTTTGCCCGGTCCACATTTAAAACCGGGTAGATAGCCGACAACTCCTGGATCCTGGCATTTGCCACCTCATCCACCGTCACGAATCTGTCGTTTCCTCTTCCGCTGATGGCGTTCAGCTTTCTCAGCATGTAGGCGCGGATCTCTCTTGCATCGCAGTAAAACAGAGCCGATTCGTACTGCCACAGCTCCTTTGGCTGATAAAACATATAGTTGCAATAGCTTTCCTTATAGTCTTCTATAAAGATCCTATCCTTCTCCACGCCAATATGCTGTCCGATGCCTTTTAGCATTTTGGACATGTCGATATCCGTATAGGGAACGGAAAATGTGATGAAATCGATGGAGTCAAATTCCTGCAGGCTCAGTCGGATGAATCTGGCCAACAGCCACACTCCGTCAAAGCTCTTTCCGCCGATCATAACCTTTTCCCGCTTGACCGCCTTCTCAAAAATTCCCGATACGATATGACCTTCATTGATAACGCTGTACTTTTTCGCTTCCCTGCCATAGACCCAGTGCTCCCGCACATATCCGATCATCATGGGGATCTGGTAGTTTTCTCCGGAGGATTCCAGTGTCTGTGGTTCTTCCTTTGATTCGTCATAATAGCTGATCTGGCAATACTTATCGTTTAAGTCATAGCCAAGAATACCGCCCTTTCTCACCGCACATCCTCCTTTTTAGTATTTATGGAACAGCTTCTTTGCCATCTCTTCCTCTTCCGCATACGCCTGCATGGCTCTCAGCAGATTTCCGCCTTCCATTTCTGTCATCTGGTTCAGTCTTCCGTATTTTCCGGAAACGGTACGGTTGGCCTCTCCCGTCAAAACATGCTTATCCGTGGTGAGGATCTGATCTCCGTCCGTTTCCTGTATGTAGTAATGCACCGCCTCGTCCTGGAACAATACAAACCGTTTTACATAGATGTTTTCGTAGGCAGAGATCATGGCTTCTGACCGATAGCCCAGCTCTTCCTTCCCGGCCTCCTTGCTCTTGTGATACAGCACCACGCTGCTGCCCGGTCTGCCCCGGTAGGACAGCAGCACCTTATCGTACAACAGCACCTCCCGCAGCCACTCTTCCCGGTACTGAAAGTAAAAGGGGAATACGATCTGCTTTTCACACATCTCCCGCAGCGCCTGGTGCAGCACCGCCTCCATGTCGGAGGAACAGCTTTTTCCGGCGTAGAACTTCAGAAGGGCAATTTTGCATACATCCGGCAGATCTTCCTTTTTCTCGCACTCGTTCCCAATGATCTGGAACACGCTTTCTTCCAGTTCTCTCTCGTACAAAATGTATTCTCTAGCAACATAGGCCAGGTACGCCTGCTTTAATCGGAAATATACCATATCCGTCAGATAATAATCCTCAAAGATCTTTTCTTCCCCGAACAGGTTTTCCGAAAAGACCATCTGGGTAATGATCCGTTCTCCCACCTTATGGGCAGGCACTTCATACTCCTTCAGAGCCTTCCACAGACGCTTCATGTCCGAAGTTGCTCCGCAGTAGTAACTTGCCAGGTAGGTGAGGGTGACTTTATCGTACTGTCCCCGCTTAAACAGTTCAAAACAAAGATGGCTCAGGAAGTCATCTTCTTCGTAGTTGTCTTCCCGGATCCGTTTGCTGCAGAGGATAAATACATCCTTTTCATCGAAGGCATCCAGTCCTTTCTGATGAATGTTCTCAAACGTAGGCTCTTCTTTTTTCTGCTCCTGTTTCCACGCCCCTGTGCCGCCCTCATAGTTGCGGCACATTTCCAGAAACCTCGGTTCATAAAAGAGGCGTTTCGTCTCATAAGCCACCGAGTCTGTGTAATAGCGGCCTTCCACCGACTCCCACACCACTCTGGACTCCTTGTCGTACAAGCGGACGATGGTTCCCTCTTCCGTATAGGGGATCCGCTGTCGGATGCTTCCGTCCTTTTCGATCACCAGCACGCACTTCATATTGGGCACCCTGGTAGTGATCTCGTAGGAATAGCAGATATCCCGCATCGCCTCCATCCTCTCCGGCGTCATCTCTTCCTCCCGGCAAAAGCGCTTATACAAAACCCGAAGGGATTCTGTGATATGACGCTTCTCCAACTGCTCCCAGGTAAAAGCCACCATCTGCTCCCGGTAAGCCAGGTACAAATCTCCCGCCTGTTCCTCGTAGGTCACCAGGTTGGTATATAAAAGAGCCGCCTTTCTGTAGTCCAGGGAATTCCCGTGCATAAAGTAAAGGAGGATCTCCTTGGGAAGAGGCCCTCTTACCACATCTTCCCGGATCGTCATCATGTAATATTCATACAGCCTTGCGATCTTCAGCTTCGCCTCCACCGCTTTCTGATACCAGCCAAAATACCTCTGCTCTTTTTTATCTCCCTTCATCAGGAAGGTGCTGATGGTGTTTAAGATCATCGGCTCACTGTACATTTTGTAGATACGCTCCAGGATCCGGAACATCTCGTCACTGTACTGCTTCTGCTGGCTGGCAAAATTGGCCACATACAGCGCCAGTTCCCTGGTCATCAGCCGGTATTTGGACGCAAAATTCAGTACCTGGATCTCAAACCGTCCCAGTTTTTTCAGCAGGATCGGCTTCTCCTGGTAGCACAGGTAGGATTCCAGCAGAAACAACGCTTCGTTGATTCCATACTGAAACTGCTGTTCCAGCACTTCGATCCGTTTGTACGGGTTTTTGTAGCGGGGATCCAGCTTCATGATCATAAACAGCAAAAACCAGGAATCCTGATGCTTCATGTAGGTCTTCCCGATCTCGTCCAGCACCCGCTCCACATGATTGCCCTTTCCCCTGACCATCGCCGTCAAAAACAGATAGTAGCAATTGGTGACCGGATCCTTTCCGATGGCAAAACGGTTGTAGTTATAATTCTCAAGGATCCACTTTGCTTCCTCCACCTTGTTGCCGAACAGGTACACATGCGCCTGCATCAGCTGGTACATTTCATTCAGAGGGTCTATCTTTCGCAGCGCCGTCATCTTTTCCGTGGCGCTGTCCACCCATCGTCCCAGTTCATTTCTGCCTGCAACATATCCGATATATTCTTTCAGGATCTGCGCCTTCAAAAGCTCCGCGATCCCATGATCGTCATGATATTCCTGATTCTGAAGCACTTCCACCTGGTAGGTCAGCTCCTCGTAGGGCGTGACAAACTTCAGCATGCCAAAGTTCCGGCCTCCGTGCAGCTTTTCCGGACGCACCACATATTCTACCTCGTACACATTTCCTACAAAATCATCGGTACTTAACTGCGTGCGGGAAACCCGTAGAAACTCCCCTTCCGTCTCGATCCTGACCGGCATGAATCCCCAGGTATTCTTCATCAGAGTCAGTGTCCCCTTGGTAGGCTCCTGGATGTCTTCAAACAGCATCCCGTCTCCCTGCATGGTCAGGAAGATACACTCCTTCTGCTTGATCCCCACCAGAAACTCCTCCATCGCCTGTTCTCCCAGGGACCATTTTCTCATATTGTCATACAGGTGAAAAATCCGTTCGTTTTCGTATTTTAAGATCTCATAAAATTCTCTGGAGCGGAAAAGCCGCACCGCTTCCGAAAAATCCTTAATGGCAAGTTTCCGAAAATCATCCGTACTCTGGACTTTGCCGTAGGAGGTCATCACATAAGGCTTTTCGATGATCGCCGTAAAGGCCAGATCCAGCTCTCCTCCATTGCAGACCACCGTAAACTTTCCTTCCTCCACATGTCCGGGGCGCAGTCCTCTTCCGTCGTAGGTAAACTCGACCCTGGCCGGATTGCCTTCAAATCCCTGGTCCTTGAAACTGACGCGAAAAGAAGAGGGATAGACCAGCCCTCTTACCGTTCCCTTTCCATTGGTCCGGATTGTAAAACTCCCCCGATAGACTTCTCCCTCTCCGATGATCAAAACCAGATTGGTCTCATCCAGCACCACCTGTGTCCTGGATTCCTGAAAATCCCCTTTTGAAAATTTTTGAATCTTATTCTTCAACTTTCACACCTGCTTCTTCCATTGCTTTTTTCTACACGCATAATTATAATAAATTATATCATCACTCTAAGGAAAATAGCAATGGAATAGACACAAAATCTTGAACACAATGACAGGAGGACCCTATATATGACAAAAACAACCACCTTTCACGGAAGTGATCTGGAAGAAATATCCGCTTTTTACCGGATCCCTCCCGAGTCCATCCTTCCCTTTGCCGACAACGTAAATCCTCTGGGATTTTCCCCTGCCGTCCGTCAGGAGCTGGCAGCTCATCTGGATGTTGTCACCAGATACCCGGACCGGAATTATACGGCTCTGAAAGAGGCCATCGGGCAGTATCTGGATGTTTCCCCCTCTTCCGTCGCCATCGGCAACGGATCTACAGAGCTGATCTCTTTGTTTATCCGACTGTACGCCCGGAAAAGGGCATTGCTCCTTTCTCCGTCCTATTCGGAATACGAACGGGAGCTTTCCCTGAACGGCTGCGGCAAGGTTTCTTATTTCCTTCGCAGAGAGGATGATTTTCGCCTGAATCTTCCTCATTTTCTTCAGGCGCTGGATGAAACCATCTCCCTTCTGATCCTTTGTAACCCCAACAATCCCACCTCCTCCGCCATCTGCCTGGACGAGATGGAAGAGATCATACGCTTCTGCAAAGCCAGAAACATCTATGTGATGATCGATGAAACCTATGTGGAGTTCGCCCCTGCGGACAACATTTCCTCTGTTTCTCTGACAACGCGCTATGACAACCTGATGGTCATCCGGGGTGTTTCCAAGTTTTTCGCCGCACCCGGCCTGCGTCTGGGCTACGGCGTCACCGGCAGTCGGCACTTCCTGGCCCATCTGCAGAAGCTTCAGAATCCCTGGAGCCTAAACAGCATCGCAGCCTTTGCCGGAGAACGGCTGTTTCAGGATACCGACTACATCCAACAGACGAAGGAACTGATCCGGCAGGAACGCCTGCGCTGCCAGAAAGCGCTGTCTACCATTCCCGCTCTGAAACTATATCCTTCCTTTGCCAACTTCCAGCTGGTGCAGATCCTGCGCGGCCCGACTTCCCCGCAGGTCTTTGAGGCCGCCATCCGGGAAGGATTTCTGATCCGGGACTGCTCTTCTTTTGCAGGGCTAAAGGGAGAATATGTCCGCTTCTGCTACCGCCTGCCACAGGAAGATCAGCGGCTGCTGGAATTTTTTCAAAGACTGTTTGCCCAATATGCCTGATCACCGAACTGCACAGGCATTCCGGTCCCCCTGCAGTCGCCGGGGTCTTGGGCAAGCCTGCGCTCTGGCTCGTTTCTGTCGAAATCAGGGGCACCGACTAGGCAGGTGGTTTCTTTTTGTCTGTGACACCAAAAGAGGATCCCGTCAGCTGTCTCTCTGGCTGTTTGTGGATCCTCTTTGTATCTGTATCCTGTCTTTGTATTCTGTCTTTGCTTCTACGCTACTTTTTCAGGATCACTGCCACAAAGGCAATGTCCTCTGTTCCCGTATTTCTCAGACCGTGGCTGTCTCCATCCTTACAGAAGAAAACATCTCCCGCTTCTGCCGTCAGCTCCGTTCCGTTGTCGGTGTAAACGCCCTGTCCGGACAAAATATAGTAGGTTTCCGTCTCTCCCACATGCTCATGACATCCAAGCTCGCCTCCCGGCGGGATAACAACCTTGCTGAACATCCGGCAGTGCGCTCCCATCTCCTCCTGATTCAGGAGAGCTTCCTTTAGGATGTATCCGGCTCCTCCGTTGACATGCTCTGCCCGCACTACTTCTCTTTCTCCTGCTTTCGTCATCACGCTTCCCCCTATTCCATCTCTTCCAAAAAGGCCTTATATCCCCGACAGGTCTCGTAAATATCTGCCTTGCTGCTGATCTCATAGGGTGCATGCATGGCCAGAACAGCCACTCCGCTGTCGATTACGTTCATTCCGTAATTCGCCATGATATAGGCAATGGTACCGCCGCCGCCCAGATCGACTCTTCCCAGCTCTGCCGTCTGGAAAGCGATCTGCCTGTCCGCAAACACTTTGCGGATCTTTGCAATGTATTCTGCATTGGCATCACTGCTTCCTGCCTTGCCTCGAACACCTGTGTATTTGTTCAGCACCATTCCTTTCCCAAAGAACGCCGTATTCTTCTTTTCAAAAGCACTGGCATACAAAGGATCAAAGGCGGCGCTTACATCCGAAGACAGCATGAAAGAATTCCGCAGAGTTCTTCTCGCCGCAACCGTATTGCCGTTTCCTGTCAACAGAGCCACTTCCTCCACCATATCCTCGAAAAATCTGGACTGCATCCCGCTTGCTCCCATACTTCCGATTTCTTCCTTGTCTACCAGAAGGCAGCAGCCCGTCCGCTTCAGAGCGTCTGCTTCCAGCATGGCAAACAGGGAGGTGAAGGCACATACCCTGTCATCCTGCCCATATCCCATGACCATGCTCCGATCCAGTCCGCAGTCTCTTGCCTTTCCTGCCGGAACCAGTTCCAGCTCTGCAGACAGAAAGTCCTCTTCTTCTATGTCATAGGTGTCCTTCAGGAATTTGAGGATCGCTTCTTTTACCTCTTCTCCTTCTTTCTTTTCCTCTCCCGTCAAAGGTCTGCTTCCTACCAGCACATCCAGGTTTTCTCCCTCGATCACGACACT
The DNA here is from genome assembly GCF_009696485.1 of Suipraeoptans intestinalis. GTDB lineage: Bacteria > Bacillota > Clostridia > Lachnospirales > Lachnospiraceae > Suipraeoptans > Suipraeoptans intestinalis. The sequence goes on along the minus strand of NZ_VULY01000018.1, from coordinate 2,193,301 downwards.
TGCCTTCTTCTCCATCTGCTCCTGTGACAGATGGATCAGCAGGTCTGTAATGACCAGAACCGGATCTTCCTCCCTTTCTCCGATCACCACTTCCTGAACCGTCCCGTCCTTCTTTGCCACTACTCCGTGAAGTGCCAGCGGCATGGCTACCCAGTGGTATTTTTTGATACCGCCATAATAGTGTGTGTCCAGAAAAGCCAGCTCCGAATCTTCGTACAGCGGATTCTGCTTCAGGTCGATCCTGGGAGAATCAATGTGGGCTCCCAGGATGTTCATCCCCTCTTCCAACGGTCTTTCTCCGATATGGAAGAAGGCTACCGCCTTACCCATCCAGGATGCATACACCTTATCTCCGGCTTTCAGAGTCTTTCCCTGCGCAATACATTCGTTCAGGTCTACATATCCTCTCTCTTTCGCCATGTCTATGGAGATTTTTACACATTCCCTTTCTGTCTTCCCCAGATCCAGACAGGTCTTGTAGCGCACTGCCATAGCTTCCACTTGGTCCAGCTGCTCTTTGGTATACTCTTTCCAGACATTTTTACGTTCCATTTTGTTGTCCTCCGTCAAATTGATATAGTTTTGCTGTCTCCAATATAGCACAATTTTTTTCCCGGTTCAATATGAGTCAGCTCCCGGTTTCCCTCTGTTTCCTTCTTTTTCTACAGGCTTTTGCCCTTCTTTCGGCAACGGATCCTTTCGGATTTTTCAGGGAAATTCCCCATGGATTCTTATACAAAAAGAAGGACGCCTGATGCCTCCTTCTTTTTGTATGCGTACAGCTTTCCTCCTAAAATTTTCCGCTGGAACCGCCATGGGTTCTGCCGGAAGAGCTTGTGTGCGCTCCGCTTCCCGACCCGCTTTTTTCTATTCTTCTGGTGGTAACAAATTTTCGGATCAGCTGATCCTGTCTGACCGTCAGATGGAAGCTCTTTGGAACGATGTACCTGGCTGCCAGCTTCTCTCCTGTGACAGATTTTAATGCAGAGGCTCTGATTCTTCCAAATACCCATGCCAGTCCCATTCCCAGGATTATACTCACCGGGATCCAGTAGAGAGGAACCGGCTTTCCGGAGCTCTTTCCCTCTCCGTAAGGATTCCCTTCCCTTGCCTGTTCCACAAGCTCCGCAGACAGGTTTGCATATGTCTGAAATGCCTGGAAATACTCTTCTTCCCCAAGAAGAGGCTTTACCTGATCCATGATATACGTCTGCCCGTCCAAGGAGAACGCCTGCATGGCAAATCCGGAGGTGCTGATGGCCCAGTCCCGGCGCTCCATGCTGACCAGTAAGAGAATCCCGTCTCTTTCCGTTCCTGTGCCATATCCCTTTTCATCAAACAGATCGTCCGCCGCCTCCTGCGCCGTCTTGTTTCCCAGGGAATCCACCGTAGCCGCCACAATATCACATTGATTCTCTTGACTGTACCTGTCCAGAAGCTGTGACAGCCTGCTCTCCTCCCGGTCCGTCAAAAGGTCTGCCTGATCCAGGATTCTTTCTGACGGATGTCCCGACGCTTCCCCGCCGGTCGCCCATCCGGCCAGCACTGCCAGAAACAAAATCCCCACCGCAAGAAGTCTTCTTCTTTTTTTCATGCGTTTTCCCTCCTACAACATGGACAACAGCCATACGATGGCATAGATCACCACGCTCAGTATCAGTCCACAGGGAAGGACAAACATCCAAAATGCCTTCTTATCCATGGGAAGATCTCCTACAAACTTCCCGGTCTGCCCATTCATGGCAAAGGTATATTGTTTGCCCTTCCAGGTGGTATTCAGCATCCAGACCGGATACAGGGTGTACCAGTATCTTCCCTTGGAGACATCCAGCCTGCTGTCGGTACAGCTGACCGCCAGATACCCTTCCACCGTAGCCGCAAATTCTCTTTCTACGCTGGCTTTTACCCTTTCCTTCGCCCGCTTTTCACACTCTTTTCTTTCCACGTCGTAACGGTCTGCCACGTAGCCTGCCAGGTACGCCAGTTCAAACGGCACCGCCTCGGAAAACTCGTAAGGCTCAATGGATTCCATCAGGGTGTCTTCCATTTTTCTGGAAGCATCTGCTGGAATGTGCCTGAATTCTATTCTTCCGCTTCTTTGTATCTGGTACAGCTCATGTTCCGTATACTCGATATCTCCGATCCTCCACTTCCGGATCTTCTCTCCTTCGTAGGAAATATCGCCCTCCGCCTGTGTATCAAAAATCCAAAAGGGCACATAAAGCCCTCTGATCTCATCTATGTGATTTTCTTTGGAAAACACCTTGGGCAAAAAAGGCTTTCTTTCCAAATGCTTCCGGTAAGCCGCTTTTGCCTCCTGTTTGTTTTTCTTGAAGGGAATGACGTAATCCGGTTTTGCATCCTGTTCAAATTTCCCGCGAACGGTCACATGGTTGCCGCAAAACGGACAGGACATGGCGCCTGTGGTCGCTTCTGCCACGATCTCTCCTCCGCAGGACTGACAGATATAAACGCAGATCTGTTCCGCTTCTTCCGGGGACCATCCCTCTTTTTCGGATTCCCAGGATTTCTGCTCCTCCGGCTTTTGGGCGCTTTCCCCCGCTTTCACCTCCGCAGGCTCAGACAGTTCTGATACCCCTGACGTTTCTGCGCGCTTCGCCTCCTCCTGCTCCTGCAGTCTGAGAAATTCCTCTACTTCCAGTTCCGTCCCACAAAAGGGGCATTTCATCTTCTGGGTAGCGCTGTCAAACTCCATGGCGCCCCCGCACGCGGGACATTTATATTCCACTGTACCTGTCATGTTCAGATCTTATCCTCCTCGCGAAACGGATCTCCACATTCCGGACAAAATTTCGGCGGATTCTGTCCTGCCTGTGGCTGCCATCCACACTTATCACATCGGTAGCCTGCGCTTCCTTCCGGCTTTTTTGTGCCACAATTACAGCAAAACTTTCCTTCGTTGGCCGTTTTGCAGGATGGGCAGAACCACTGCTGCACCTGTCCTGTCTGCATCTGCTGTCCCGAAGCAAAAGTTCCTGCCCCCATCTGCTGTGCCTGCCTTTGTTCCCCCATTTCAAAGAGATTCTGCACATTGGTCCCTGTGGCATTTCCCGCCATGTTCATTCCCATAAATCCCATCATGGCTCCGTTGGGATTGGCTGCCGCCGCTTTCATTGCCTCTGCCTGCGCTCCGCCCAGCGTTGCTGCCAGCATGGTGGGATCCCTCAGGATCGCACTGTCCTGTGCCTGCTGGATCTTCTGAAGGTCTTCCTCTTTCAGTGTGATGGGATTCATGGCTACCGACACTACCGTAATCCCTCTTTGCTCCGACCATTTTTTCGTCAGCACTTCATTCATAGCCTGTTCCAGTTCCGCAGAATGTGCCGGAATCTGGCTGGGCCGCAGTTCTAACAGAGACAGCTTGGCAAAAGCCGGCTGCAGTGCGCTGACAAACTCCGTCTTTAACTGCCCGTCTATCTCTTCTCTTTCATATATATTTTCTACATTTCCGCACACATTGGTATAAAACAGCAGCGGATTGGTGATCCGGTAGGAATAGATCCCATTGCAGCGCACCGATACATCCCGGTCCAGCCCTACATTTTTATCCACCACCCGGAACAAAAAGGGATTGGCTGTCCCAAATTTATTGTCCATAATCTCCTTGGTATTAAAATAGTAAACTCTCTGATCCTTTCCCGTATCTCCCCCAAAGGTAAACCGTTTTCCTATCGTCCGGAAAACCTCCTTGATGCTTTCTCCCAGACTTCCCGTAAAAATGCTGGGTTCTGTGGAAGTGTCGTAGGTGTATTCTCCCGGCTCTGCACAGACCTCCACCACTTTTCCCTGCTCCACGATCATCATGCACTGGCCGTCTGCCACTGCGATCCCTGAACCATTAGAGATCACGTTGTCGTTCCCTTTTTTGTTGGAGGAACGGCCTCCGACTCTTTTTTCTCCTCGTACCGCCAGCACGTCCCCCTCCAGAGCGTCACAATAGAAAAACTCCTTCCACTGATCTGCCAAGGTTCCTCCTGCCGCACCGAATCCTGCTTTGATCAATCCCATATCCTATCTCCTTTCCTGCTTTTTGCAAGCGTTATCTCCTGCGGCTTGCGCCGCCATCTTCTCCGTAAAATCTGATTTCTTCCCTGTGTTTTCTGTACTGTTCCCTCCCGGATGTTTCCTCCGGCTAAAAGACCAGCTGCACCAGCAACATATAAAACACCGTTCCTCCTCCAATGGACAAAAGCATCTGTTTTTTCCAGCAATGCAGGGCTATGACCGCCAAAATCCCAAGAGCCTCCGGAATCCCATACGGTCTTTGAAGTATGTGTACCTGTTTTACAGAATACACTACCAGAAGGCCAAATACCGCCATAGGAAGCACTTTACCCAGATAGACGATATACTTTGGCGTTTCCTTCCCTCCGGGAAATAGCAGAAAGGGAAAAAACCGCGTCAGAACCGTTCCCAGTACGATCAGGCCGATCAGGATCATCTGCTGTCCCACCGTCATACAACTTCCTCCCTTCCTTTTTCCCTCTGCCGTGTATAGATCCGCATCCCGCTTAACACCACCAGGATCCCCACCATCGACGGAATGATAAAATGGTCTCTTCCAAATACCAAAAGACACAGAAGGGAGATTCCCAGCCCCAGCACGCCGCTTTCATGGCTTTTTTCTTTTCTCCACTGCTCCAGAAAAATAACAACGAACATCGCCGTCATCACAAATTCGATCCCCTTGGTATTGATGTGCAGAAGTCCTCCCAAAAGGCCTCCCAGCGTAGCTCCCAGCACCCAGTAAAAATGATTCAGGAGCGTCACAAACGTCATAAACCATCCTGGATCCACTCCCTCCGGTATATCTGCCGTATAATTAATGGAAAAGGTTTCATCACACATCCCAAAGATCAGGTAGAGATCTTTCCTGCCATGCCCTCTGTACCGATCCAGCATAGACAGGCCGTAAAACAGATGCCTTGCATTGATCACAATCGTAAGAAGGAAAGTCTGCAGAGGATGAAACCCGCCTAACAGTATACTGACAGCCACAAATTCCATGGACCCTGCAAATATCAGCATACTCATCAGCATGGGATACCAAAAGGAAAATCCGGAAGCATTCATGTAGATCCCATAGGACAGCCCCAGGAACAGAAAGCCCGCCAGGATCGGGACCGTATGGGGAAATGCTGCCAGAAATGCTTTTTTTATGTCTTTGTGTCTTTGCATCAACTTGTCTTCCTTTCTTCTGTTCCCCTCATTTTACTTTGATTCGGACGGAATTTCAACCTGACTTTTTTTACAGGAAAGGGATGCTTCCCTCAAGAAAAGCATCCCTGAAATTCTCGTAAATTCTATAAGGCTTTCTCCAGCTCTTCTTTTATGAGCCTTGCCTTCTCACTGTCTTCTTCCTCGATCCAAAGGGTGTATGTTCCCGGAGATTCGCTTCTTCGAACACCGCTGCTCGGCCTTTGAAACACAAGAATGTTCTTTATCATTTCCTTGATCCCTGCCCCGACAGCTGCCTCCTCTTCAAAAGCAATCCCCCGGGCAGCCAATCGTTCTTTCAACCTGTTATGCATAAAAAGCGACTCTGTTTTTGAAAGCATTACTTTTCCCATACTCTTCCCTCCAAGAACACTGTCATTACTGCCGTTTTGCTTCTTTTTTCTCCAACAATGCATTTACCACAATGGCACAGGAAGCGTCTCCTGTGATATTTACCGTCGTCCGTCCCATATCAAACAATCTGTCCACTCCGGCTACCAGTGCGATCCCTTCCACAGGAAGCCCCACCGATTGCAGCACCATGGCCAGCATCACCATCCCGGATCCCGGCACTCCCGCCGTTCCGATGGAAGCCAGGGTGGCCGTCAGTACGATGGTGATCATCTGGGAGATCGTCAGGTTGATGCCATAGCAGGAAGCAATGAATACCACACAGACTCCCTGATAGATGGCCGTTCCATCCATATTGATCGTCGCCCCAAGTGGGAGCACGAAAGAGGATACTTCCTTTTTTGCCCCCAGCTTTTCCGTACATTCCATATTCAAAGGAAGCGTTCCTACAGAGGAAGCTGACGAAAACGCAAACAGGATCGCCGGCAGCATCCCCTTGAAAAACGTAACGGGATTCATCCCCGCCACTGCTTTCACAGACAGGGAATACACAAAAACTCCGTGTACGACATAGCATACGTAGGCTACCAGAAGCACCTTTGCCAGGGATCCGATGATGGAAGGTCCATTCACGGCCACCACCGGACAAAGAAGGCAAAATACTCCGATCGGAGAAAGCTTCAGGATCAGTTCCATGACCATCAGACAAATGTCATTGATGGTATCCACCGCCTGCACAGCCTTTTTTCCCTTGTCTCCCACCTGCATAATGGCAAACCCCACCAGCAGGGAGCCTATGATCACCTGCAGCATGGCTGCATCTAAAAACGGTGCTATGAAGTTGGAAGGAAACATATTGACCAGCGTTTCCATAAAACTTACCGGATCACTTCCCTCATATTTCAGATCCGACGTGCTCAGCACCGGAAAGATCCCCTTCAGCCCATTGGCAAACGCCAGCCCTATCGTGACGGCAAATGCCGTGGTACACATATAATACAGGATGGTCTTGCCCCCAATGGAGCCCACCTTTTTAATGTCCTGTAACGAAATAACCCCTGCCATAATTGAGAAAAACACCAGCGGAGTCACGATCCATTTGATCAGATTTAAAAAAATGGTACCGATGGGATTGATGTAGGTGGTTGCGATATCCGGATGTCCCGTCAGGGCAATTCCCGCCAGGATCCCCAGTACCAGCGCAATAAATATCTGCGTCGTTAACGACAATTTTTTCTTCATTCCTTTTCTCCTACAAAACCCCTGCGACCGGAATCACATGCCGATCGTAGGGGTCTTCTTTTCATTTCGCCAGGCTGCTTTTCACACAGGATCGCTTATTTTCCCATCTGAGCTGCAACTTCTGCTGCAAAGTCCTCCTGCTTTTTCTCGATTCCTTCTCCGGTCTCGAAACGCACAAATCTCTTTACGGTAACGGTTGCTCCGTTTTCCTTTGCAACTTTTTCCACATATTTTTCTACTGTCAGATCTCCATCCTGCACATATACCTGATCCAGCAGGCAGATCTCTTTCAATTCTTTGTTCAGACGTCCGATGATCATCTTTTCGATGATGTTGTCCGGCTTGTTCGGATTTTCCAGCTTTGCCTGTGCCAGAAGGATCTCTTTTTCGTGCTCCAGATAATCCTGAGACACTTCCTCTCTGGATACATACTTGGGAGACATTGCCGCCACCTGCATTGCAACATTTTTCAGGCAGGTTCTGATCTCATCATTCACAACGTCCGTCTCTGCGTCTACGATGACTCCGATCCGTCCGCCGCCGTGGATGTAAGATACGGCACACCCTTCGGATACTACCTTCTCAAATCTTCTGATGCTGAGATTTTCTCCGATCACAGAAATCTTTTCTGTCAAGGCGTCTTTTACTGTCTTGGAAGCGTCCTCGTTCCATGCCTCTGCCATGAAAGCGTCCAGATCCGCAGAATCTGTTGCCAGCGCCTGATTTACCACTGCCTTTACAAATCCCTGGAATTCTGCGTTCTTTGCAACAAAGTCTGTCTCAGAATTCACCTCTACGATCGCTGCCGTCTTATCGTCTCTTACCTCTGCCATAACGATTCCCTCAGCCGCAATACGTCCCGCCTTCTTCTCTGCCTTTGCCTGACCGTTCTTTCTCAGGTACTCAATGGCTGCATCCATGTCTCCGTTGGTCTCATTCAGAGCCTTCTTGCAGTCCATCATTCCTGCTCCGGTCATTTCTCTCAGCTCTTTTACCATGCTAGCTGTAATTGCCATGCTTCTATTCCTCCGTTCCTATTTTCTATTTTCTATCTTTTATGAGAATGACTACTCTGCCGCTTCTTCCTCGGAAACAGCCTCTTCGTATACGTCTTCTCCTGTCATTCCCTGGTTTGCTTCGATCACGGCATCTGCCATCTTAGATACGATCAGCTTGACAGCGCGGATAGCGTCGTCATTTCCCGGGATCACATAATCCAGCTCTTCCGGATCACAGTTGGTGTCCGCGATTCCTACCAACGGAATTCCCAGCGTATGCGCTTCCTGCACACAGATTCTCTCTTTTTTCGGATCTACGATGAAGATCACATCCGGCAGTCTGTTCATATCCTTGATTCCGCCCAGGTTCTTCTCCAGCTTTTCCCATTCTTTTCTCAACTGGATCACTTCCTTCTTCGGCAGCACCTCAAAGGTTCCGTCTTCTGACATTCTCTCGATCTCTTTCAGACGTGCCACTCTGCTCTTGATGGTCTTGAAGTTGGTCAGCATACCACCCAGCCATCTCTCATTTACATAGTACATACCGCAGCGCTCTGCTTCTGTACGGATCGCATCCTGTGCCTGCTTCTTGGTTCCTACAAACAGAACGGTTCCGCCCTCTGCCGCTACATCAGAGATCGCCTGGTAAGCCTCATCTACTTTTCCTACAGATTTCTGCAGGTCAATGATGTAGATCCCGTTTCTCTCTGTGTAGATATACGGGGCCATTTTCGGGTTCCATCTTCTTGTCTGGTGTCCAAAATGTACACCTGCCTCCAAAAGCTGTTTCATTGAAATTACACTCATGTTTTTTCCTCCATTTGGTTTTTTCTTCCGCATATGTGTAAGCCTTCAAACCGCAGATCCTGCGGCACCGTCTCCGGCAAACAAATGCGTGTTTTTTGCGACCTTTAGATGTTATCATATTTTCAAAAAGATTTCAAGAGAAAACCCTTTTGTTTTCAAGGTTTCCACCGGTTTGGCAGCGCGCTGCAGGGTATTTGCAGATTCTTCGTAAGCTCTTTGATCTTCGCTCTCCTATCTGGGTCTGCTGATCACTCCCACTTCCGGAAGGCGGACCCCATGCTCTTCAAATGCGAGCCGGATATTTTCCAGGATGCGCCATCTGGCTTCCCAGTAATGCTCGCTGACCACCCAGGCCCTGGCTCCCAGAACAACGCCTCTTTCTCCCAGCTCATCCACAAAAATCAGTATCTCCTCTTCCTGCAGAATCTGCCCGTCTGTTTTTACCACCTGCTCCAGCAGCTGTTTTGCCCGGCGAAGATCTGAATCGTAGGCGATCGTCACTCTAAGATCCAGTCTCCTTTCATTTTTGGCCGTTACGTTGGTGATGCTGTTGTTGGTCAGCATCCCGTTTGGGATCACGATGGTCTTATTGTCCAGGGTACTGAGTTTCGTGTAAAAAATTTGGATTTCTTTCACAGTTCCCTCATTTTTATTGGTATCCTCCACAATATAATCCCCTACCTCAAACGGCTTTAAAAGCAGGATCAGTACTCCTCCGGCAAAGTTTGCCAGACTTCCCTGCAGCGCCAGGCCGATGGCCACTCCCGCCGACGCCAGAACAGCCGCCACCGACGCCGTGTCTACGCCAAGCTTGGTTACGATGCTGAAGATCAGCACCACATACAGCGCAAATTTGAGGAAGGAATCGGTAAACTGCCTGACGCCTGCATCCACTCCGGAACGCTGAAAGGAACGCCCCACCAGCGCCCGTATCCACTTGATGACGATGCGTCCCACAAAAAACACCACTAGTGCCAGGAGCACCCTGATCCCATAGGCCAGGATATCCGGAAGGTGGTTTTGCAGGTATTCTGTCATCCTGCCAACTTCACCTACCGTATCCTGTACCGTTTCTGTCACTTCTTTTGTACTTTCCGTCGTTAATACACACATCTCCATTTTCCTACTCCTATTTCAGTGCAAGAAAGGCGCTTAGATTGCCCCTCTGATTTCCCGTCCTTCTGTGGGAAAACAGTATCTGGGGGTTGCAATGGGTGCAGATGGTCGTTACAAACAGGTTTTCCCTTTTGATCCCTGCTTCCAACAGCACGTATTCATTGGCCTTCCAAAGATTTAGCTGGTACTTCCCCCGCCCTTTTTCATAAAAAATATCCTGCCACAGCCTCTCGTCAAACGCCCGCCGAAACTGTTCCACTACATCTTCACTGACCTCGTAGCAGTCCTGGCAGATGGAAGGAGCAATGGCCGCCGTTACGTCTTCGCTTCGGGTTCCAAATTCCTCTGCCATCCTCCTTAGCGTCACTTCTCCCATACGGCCTACCGTTCCCCGCCACCCGGAATGGCTCAGTCCGATGGCACGATTCTTTCTGTCGATAAAAAACAGAGGAACGCAGTCCGCAAAAAAAGTAACCAGGCAGACTCCTGTTTCGTTTGTGACCAGTCCGTCTGTCTCAGGAATACAGGTTCCACAGTCGTCTCTTCCAACCCGCACCACCCTGGTGCCATGTACCTGATGGGTGTATACCATAGATTCCGGTTCTATCCCTATGGCTTTTGCGATCCTCCTCTGATTCTCCCGGATGGCAGCCGGATCATCCCCTCTGCTGGTACTGATATTCATGGTGCTGTAGCACCCTTTGCTGACCCCTCCCAGTCTGGTGGAAAAGCCCTGATGTACGATCCCTGTTTTTTCCAGTCCCTCACAGGACAAAAAAGGAACCCCTTGCTGCTCCTTCGGTACAAACGTTCTGCTGCCCGGTTTGTAGGTAAGCTCCGGTTTCATGCTTCCGCCTCCGTTTCTTTTCACTTCAAAATGCGTTTTGATAAACTTCGACACTTTCCCCGTCAAATGCCACCACATCAAAGCGGCAGGGGATTTCCTGCAGGCCTTTTTGCCTGAGATATTCCATCGCACAGTAAAACAGCTTTTTCTGCTTTCTTGCGTCTACTGCTTCCGCCGCTATTCCGAAGGTTCCTTTTCTCCGGTATTTCACCTCGCAAAACACCAGATATCCTCCTTCTTCTGCAACGATATCGATCTCTCCGATCCGGCTGAATACATTACGTTCTATGACCGTATATCCCCGGTTCTGAAGAAAAGCCGCCGCTCTTTCTTCATAGGCCTTCCCTGTCTGCCGTCTGGTATCTGCTTTTTGTCTCTTTTTCTGTGCCATCCGCTTTCCCCAAAGAGAATCCACTCTCCGTCTGATTTTTCAAAAAGTCTGCCATTCCCATAGTCTTTCAGAGAAAATCTTTTGTTTTATGATATTTTAAGAAAAATCAATCGTCTATATAGTTCTTCAAAAAAGTGCGTCGGTGGATGGGTGTTACTCCCAGCTTTTGCAGCCCTTCGATATGGGCTTTGGTTCCATACCCCTTGTTGGAGGCAAAGCCGTATCCCGGAAGTATTTTGTCATATTCACACATCAGCCGGTCCCTGGTCACCTTTGCGACGATACTTGCCGCCGCAATGGAAGCACTTTTGGCATCTCCTTTGATGATAGGCACCTGCTTCATGGGAAGTTCCGGAATCGTCACCGCATCGTTCAACAGCAGGTCCGGCGCCACCGAAAGCTCAGATACCGCCATCCGCATAGCCTCATAGGTGGCCTGCAAAATATTGATGGCATCGATCCTGGCCGGACTGACCATCCCGATCCCTACTGCCACCGCTTTTTCCATGATCTTCTCATATAACAGTTCCCGCTTCTTTTCAGTCAGCTTCTTGGAATCATTCAGATAAAGCAGCCGTTCTTCTTTGGGCAGGATCACCGCTGCCGCCACTACCGGCCCCGCAAAAGGACCTCTTCCCACCTCGTCAATTCCGCAAATAGCCTGGTACTCTCTGTATGCTTCTTCAAACTGGTACATCTGCTCTGTACGTGCCCGCTCCTTTTGGAGGCGTTCTTCCTGTCTCTGTTTCTTCTCCGCTTCCCTGATCTGTTTTCTGCTTGGTCCTTGTTCTGCCTGCCGCTTCTCCTGTCTGTTTTTTGGCGTCCCGTTTTCTGTCTGATCTTTTTTTTGTGATTCCGACGCTTCCTGTCCTTTACATCCGGCGATCGGATCGTCCTTCCTTCTACTCATGCCGGATCGTCCCCACTTTATCGAAAGGATAGATCCTTACCCACGCCCGGCCCATCAGGTTTTTCCTTTTGATGACTCCTACGCTGGGCTCCCGGCTGTCCGCACTGTGATTCCTGTTGTCTCCCAGTACAAAATACTCATCCTCTCCCAGCGTGATAGGTTCTGCTGCAATCCCCGGACTGTTCATCACTTCATTCCCGTAGGTGTCTGATTCCAGCCGTTCTCCGTTGATCCACACATACCCGTCGATCACCTGTACCGTATCCCCGGGCAGGCCGATGATCCGCTTGATATAATAGGTGTTTTCCGCATACTGATAGGGGAATACCACAATGTCAAATCGGCTGGGGGCACGGAAATGATAGGACAGTTTGTCCACGATCAGATTATCGCCGTCGCTTAAGGTCGTTTCCATGGAAGAACCACTGACCCGGGTCCGCTGCCCCACATAGGTAATGATCAGATAGGTCAGCCCTACGATGATCAGCAGATAAAGGATCCAGCCAAGAATCCCCCCGATCACTTTCCCAAATACGCGGACCAGCAGTCCTTCCCCTTCTGTTTTCCTGCTCATTCTATTTCCTCCTTAACCGGGCGCTCCAGTGTCAGCCTGCCCAGTCTTCCGTTTCTAAAATCATCCAGAAAAAGCAGCGCCGCTTTTTCAATGTCTGCTTCTCCCCCTTTTAGCAGGCAGTTTCTGCTTTGCGCAATGGCTGCCAGCGCCTCATAGGGATCTTCGCAGCGGGACGTCCCATACTTGTCCTCTAACATTCCCGGATACTCCCGGTTCAGAAAGGAAACGGCGTGCGCCGCCAGCTCTTCCAGATTTAGGACTTCTTCCTTTATGGAACCGATCATCGCCAGACAAAGACCGATCCTCTGATCTTCAAACTTCGGCCACAGGATCCCCGGTGTATCCAAAAGCTCCACCTGGCGGTTCAGGCGGATCCACTGTTTTCCTCTGGTAACTCCCGGCTTGTTCCCCGTCTTCGTGCAGGCTTTTCCCGCAAGACTGTTGATAAAGGTGGATTTCCCCACGTTTGGGATGCCGGCCACCATCGCTCTGACCGGGCGGTTCAGGATCCCTCTCTTTCTGTCTCTTTCCATCTTTTCCTTGCAGGCTTCCTGGATCACTCCCTGGATAGATTTTATCCCTCCGCCCTTTTTGGAATTGACCTTTACTGCCAGGATCCCTTTCTCTTTAAAATGCTCGATCCACCGGCTGTTCCAGTGCTCCTCTGCCAGATCTGCTTTATTCAGCAGGATCAGCCTGGATTTTCCCGCTCCCAGAGTATCTATATCCGGGTTCCGGCTGCTGATGGGAGCTCTGGCGTCCACCAGCTCTATGATGAGATCCACCAGTTTTATATTTTCCTGCATCATACGCTTTGCTTTTGTCATATGACCAGGATACCATTGTACTTGCATCTGTTTCTCCTTATCGAATCCATCCAAATTGTCTGGTAAAAGAAATAACCATCCATGCCTTCCCATAGATGTACTCTTTTTTTACATTTCCCACGTCGGCGTCCCGGCTGTCCTCGCTGTTTTTCCGGTTGTCTCCCAGGACAAAATACTCCTCTTTCGACAGCTGCATCTTTTCATGCACGATCCCCACGTCATCTATGTCCGTCACCTGATAGTCTTCTTTTAATTTTTTCCCGTTGATATAGACGTTGTTTTCAATGATCTCCACAGTCTCGCCCGGCAGTCCCACGATCCGTTTCATGTAGTAGTGGGAGTTCTCGTTCCCCTTGGGTTTAAATACGATCACATCCCCCCGCTTCGGTACGCTGACATTGTACACCATCCGATTGACCAGTACCACATCCTTATTTTGCAGGACAGGACGCATGGAGTCCCCCACCGTGCTGACTCTCTGACCGAAATAATAGACCAGTACAAATGCCAGCAGGCACACGATCACAATCTGGAACACCCATATTCCGGCTTTCGGAAGGCGCTTCCACAACGCTTTCAGCAGTTCTTTTCTCCGTTTTTTGCCGCCCTGCTTCCCTTTCGCCAGCTGCATGATCCGTTTTTTTCTTTTGTAGGAGCTGATATAGGAATTTTTGGTTCTTTTCTTCATAATCCCTCTCATATAGCAAAAAAGGGCAACATACGCTATGTACTTGCCCTCTTCCCTCATCTCTATTTTACCAGTTCTTTTACTTTTGCTCTCTTACCTACACGGTCTCTTAAGTAGTTCAGTTTCGCTCTTCTTACTTTACCTCTGCGAACAACTTCTACTCTTTCCACATTTGGAGAGTGCAGCGGCCAAGTTTTTTCCACGCCTACCCCGTTGGAGTTCTTTCTTACGGTAAAGGTCTCTTTGGAGCCTCCGCCCTGTCTTTTCAGTACGGTGCCTTCAAATACCTGTACTCTTTCTCTGTTTCCTTCTTTGATCTTTCCGTATACCTTTACGGTATCTCCCACGCGAAACTGAGGCGCCTCTGCCTTTAACTGCTCCGCTTCCAGGCTTCTGATAATTTCATTCATGCTATTTTCCTCCTATTAAAACTGGATGTTCTTAATACCTTCGTACCAGCGGACCATCTTCCTTCTCATAACCTGTCCTATCTTATCACACTTAGTTCCGCTTTGCAAGATTTTTTATTTTTTTCGTACATTCGTATATTCTCGCATATTCACGGACTTTCCTTCTTTTCCACTGCCTTTTCTATCCTGTCGTATCCGCACATGTTATCTGCTCTTTCCTCTCAGGAAAAGGCCAGTACCTTCCCAATGGAATCATGCAGAACCAGATCCGCCCTGTTGTCACAGGCGGTGGGCTGTCTGTTGATCAGCACCAGTCTGTCGCCGTTGAAATAATCGATCAGTCCCGCCGCCGGATAGACCACCAGACTGGTTCCTCCTACGATCAGGACATCCGCCTCTGCGATCATTCGGATGGATTCCTTTAAAACAGTGTCCGACAACGCCTCCTCATACAGCACCACATCCGGCTTTACCACTCCTCCGCACTTTTTACATCGGGGGATATATCCTTCGCAGTGATCTTTTTCCAGAATATAATCCAGATCATAGAACTGCCCGCACTCCATGCAATAATTTCTCTGAACGCTGCCGTGAAGCTCCAGTACGGTCCTGCTTCCCGCCATCTGATGCAGCCCGTCTATATTTTGCGTGACTACCGCCCGCAGCTTCCCTTCCTGCTCCAGTCTGGCCAGGGCAAGATGCGCGTCATTGGGAAGCGCCTCCTTCCAGATCAGATTTTCCTTGTAATATTTGAAAAACAATTCCTTGTCTTTCATGAAAAAGCTGTGACTTAACATTTCCTCGGGAGAATATCCGTATTCTTGTTTTGCCTGATATAATCCCTGCTCGGAACGAAAATCCGGAAGGCCGCTTTCTGTGGAAACTCCCGCCCCTCCAAAAAACACGATCCGTCGCCCCTTTTCAATGATCTGTCTCAATTCCTCCTGCATATGTCCGACACCTCCTTGTCAGATACCTGCCGCTCCCGAAATTCTTTTACCATCTGTTTTTCTTCTCCGGTAAGGTCCGCTTTTTCCAGAAGATCCGGTCTGTGCTTTGCCGTCTGCAGGACGGACTGCTGCCGTTTCCATTTTTCAATATTGGCATGGTGCCCGGAAAGCAACACCTCCGGAACCTTTTTTCCATTCCAGACCTCCGGACGGGAGTACTGCGGATGCTCCAGAAGATACTCCTGAAAGCTTTCCTTTTCTGCCGACTGGCTGTTGTTTAAAACTCCCGGAACCAGTCTCCCCACAGCATCTACCAGCATCATGGCCGGAAGTTCTCCTCCGGTGAGCACAAAATCTCCTATGGATACATAATCTGTCACGATCTCGTCCAGTACCCGCTGATCGATCCCTTCATAATGTCCGCATAGAAGCACCAGTTCCTCTTCCCCGGAAAACTCTTCTGCCATCTCCTGGCAGAATGTCCTGCCCTGCGGACAGAGATAGACGACTCTTGGATGGCCCTTTGTCTCTTTGCAGATCGCCTGGTAGGTCTGGTACACCGGCTCTGCCTGCATCAGCATCCCGGCTCCTCCTCCGTAGAGATAGTCGTCCACACTGCTGTGCTTGTTGAAGGCATAATCTCTGATGTTCCACGGATGGATCTTCAACAGCCCTTTGTCCATTGCCCGTCCGGTGATGCTGGCGCCAAGCCCCTGCATGACCATCTCCGGAAACAGTGTCATGATATGAATCTCCATCTTCTTTATACCAGTCCTTTCATAAGTCTGACGCACATCTGTCTCTGTGCAATATCCACAGACAGGATGCAGTCTTTGATGGCCGGCAGCAGCACCTGACCGTGACAGTCGCTGTCCACCACATATACGTCGTTGGCGCCTGTTTCGATCACATCGGCAAGAACCCCGAAATGCTCTCCCCCTTCCAGTACCACATCCATCCCCAGCATATCCGCAATATAATATTCATCCTCTTCCAGAGGAAGAGCATCCTCCCGCCGTACCAATAAGGGGCGCCGCCTAAAGCCCTCCACCTGATTGATGCTTTGAAACTGCCGGAATTTCAGGATGACCATCTGTTTAAAAAACTTTGTCGATTCCACATCCAGTAGCAGTTTCTCTCTGCCGGTATCCAGATATACCTGTTTCAGATCCCGGAACCGTCCCACATCGTCTGTGGTGGGAAACACCTTGACCTCTCCCCTGATCCCGTGGGTAGAAGCGATCACTCCTACCTGTAACATTTCTTCCATACATCTCTCCTCAAAACAGAAACAGGGACAGACTGTCACAACTGCCTGCCCCACAGGGATCTTTCCCTAGTCCATAATATCTACACTGACTTTCTTGTTTTCCTTTGTCGCAGCAGCCTTTACCACAGAGCGAATCGCCTTGGCGATCCGTCCCTGCTTGCCGATCACCTTGCCCATATCTGACTCTGCCACACGAACTTCCAGGACCTCTACGCCCTTTTCTTCTTTTTCGTGGATGACAACTTCTCCCGGGTGGTCTACCAGCGCCTTGACGATCACTTCTACAAGATTTTTCATCTAATGTACACCTCCAAAGGCATATCTTATTTCTCGATGCCTGCCACTTTCAAAATTTTGCTGACTGCTTCGGTCGGCTGTGCTCCGTTTGCCAGCCATTTCTTTGCTTCTTCTTCATTTACATGGATCGCACTTGGATTGCGGGTCGGATCATAGGTTCCGATCTCTGCGATAAACTTTCCATCTCTTGGGGATCTTGAATCAGCCACTATGATTCTATAAAAAGGAGCCTTCTTCTGTCCCATTCTTCTTAATCTCATTTTTACTGCCATCTTACTTTTCCTCCATTCATCTTTCTGTTCTTTTTGATCTATATAACGCATACTGCGATATACCATAGCCATACCGGTTAAAAAGGAAGCCTGAATCCTCCCCTTCTTCCGCCTTTTCCCATCATCTTCATCATCTTCTTCATCTCGCCGAACTGTTTGATCATACGGTTGACCTCGCTGATGTCCACTCCGGCGCCCTTCGCGATTCGATGCTTTCTGGAAGGATTCAGAAGATCCGGATCCCGTCTTTCCTGAACCGTCATGGAATAGATCATAGCTTCCATCCTGGCCATGCTTCTTTCCGCCTGGGAAGTCTGATCTTCGCTGAGACCTTTCATCTTACCCAGTCCTCCCATCGGCAGCATGTTCATGATATTGCCGATGCCTCCCATGTTCTTCATCTGTTTGACACTTTCCAGATAGTCCTCAAAGTCAAACTGAGCCTTCTTTAGCTTACGGCTCATCTCCTTCGCCTTGTCCTCATCGATCTGGGCCTCTGCTTTTTCGATCAGGGACAGCACATCTCCCATTCCCAGGATCCTGGATGCCATCCGCTCCGGATAAAACTGCTCCAGATCCGACAGCTTCTCTCCCATACCCACATAGAATATAGGCTTTCCGGTCACCGCCTTCACTGACAGCGCCGCTCCGCCTCTGGTGTCTCCGTCCAGCTTCGTGATGATGACTCCGTCAATGCCCGCCTTCTCGTGGAACTCCTTTGCCGCATTTACAGCGTCCTGTCCCGTCATGGCGTCGATCACCAGGATGGTCTGATGTACCGTTACTGCTTTTTTGATCTGCTGCAGCTCCTCCATCATCTCTTCGTCGATATGAAGCCGCCCCGCCGTGTCCAGGATCACGAGATTGTGACCGTTCTTTTCCGCATAGGCGACCGCCTCCCTCGCGATCTCCGCAGGTTTGCGGCTATCCTCCATGGAAAACACTTCCACCTGCTGCTTTTCTCCGTTGATCTTTAGCTGGGAGATCGCCGCCGGCCGGTACACGTCACAGGCTACCAGCAAGGGCTTCTTTCCCTTTTGCTTGAATTTGCCCGCCAGCTTTGCCGTGGTGGTAGTCTTTCCCGCACCCTGAAGTCCCGCCATCATAATGACGGTCATGGCTTTCCCCGGCTGCAGTGCGATCTCTGTCGTCTCGGAGCCCATCAGAGAAGTCAGCTCTTCGTTGACGATCTTGACCACCATCTGTCCCGGGTTCAATCCGTTCATTACGTCCTGCCCCACCGCTCTTTGCTGTACATTTCCGATAAATTCTTTGACAACTTTAAAGTTGACGTCTGCTGCCAGAAGCGCCCGCTTGATCTCCTTTAGGGCTTCCTTTACGTCCTCTTCCGTCAGTCGTCCTTTGCTCCTTAGCTGCCTGAATATATTTTGTAATTTTTCTGTTAAACTGTCAAATGCCATTTTACAATTCCTCTATGATCTCCCGGGAAAGCTTCCGGGCTTTCTCCAGACAGGCTTCTGCATCAGATCCGTCCTTGTCCTCCAGCAGCTCTTCCAGCCTCCTGGCCTTCTCCCGCACAGACACAAACCGTCCTACCAGATGCAGCTTCTCCTCGTACCCTTTTAGGGTAGCAGAGCATCTTCTGATCAGGTCATGGACTCCCTGCCTGCTGATTCCGGCTTCTTTTGCGATCTCTCCCAGAGAAAGATCCTCTGAAATATACTGCTCGTAGATCTCCTTCTGGTGCTTTGTCAGAAGCTCGCCGTAAAAATCGAATAATAATGTACGTTCCAAAAGTTCATCCATTTTCATCACCTGTGCTATCATACACCGCAAAAAGACAGGTGTCAAGTATTTTTTCTTGACACCTGTCTTTTCCTGCTTTCCGGTCTCTCAAGCCCGCCCGTGCGCCAAAATTCCCTTCTGAAGAAAACTCCTCACCAGATCAAAAGTCCTCTTCTTTTCTCATCTTTCTGACTTCCTGACGCTTTTTGGCCTTCTCCCACTCTTCGTACTCTTCCTCTTTTTCCAGCTCCAGTCTTGGAACCCTTGCCGGCCTGTCGTTCTCATCCAGCGCCACCATGGTAAAATATGCCCGGTTGATCAGCGTCCTTCCTCCGTCCATATGCTCTACATAGGTATCCACCTTTACCTCCATAGAGGTATTGCCCACATAAGTCGTCTTTCCTATGATGACGATCACATCCTTCTGGTAGGCTCCATGCAAAAATTTCAGATTATCCACGGAAGCGGTGATCACATTCATTCTGGTGTGTCTTTTCCCCACAAGGCCCGCCACTTCGTCGATCCACTGCATCAGCACGCCTCCAAACAGACGCCCGGCTGCATTTAGATGATTCGGTCTGACAATGTGCACGGTCTCCACGACAGACTCTGAGACTGTTCTGCTTTCCATATCCATATGTTTCCCTCTCTTCTGCGATTTTACAATTCCGTTCTCTCTCCTGAAAGAACTCTTCCATTGTATCATAGGATTTGCTATACTGGAACCGGTAACTTACAAATCCACAGAACCTGTTGTCCTGCCGGGAAATTTTTCTGTCTGACAGAAAAGTTCCGGCACAGCTTCTTTCACAGGTTCTCTTTCTCTTATAAAAAGGAGTATATCCTATGCGAAACATAAAACTCACCATCGAATATGACGGGAGCAGGTATCAGGGCTGGACCCGCCTGGGAAAGGACGAATCCGGCAATACCATCTCCAACAAGATCATCGAAGTCCTGCGGAAAATGACGGGGGAATATCTCTGCGAGCTTCACTGCGGCTGCCGCACAGAGGTCGGGGTGCACGCCTACCTTCAGGTTGCTAACTTCAAAACAGAGTGCAGCATGACCACCAAAGAAATCCAGCATTATCTGAACCGCTATCTTCCTATGGACATTGCTGTCACCAAAGTGGAAGAAAAGCCGGAAAGATTTCATGCGCAGTTGAACGCCCTGTCCAAAACCTATGTTTACCGGATCACTATCGACGAGGTTCCCAGCGTATTTGACAGGCGGTATATCTATCACAGCTTTAAGATCCCGGATAAGAAAGTCATGCAGCAGGCCGCCCTCTCTCTCATAGGCACCCATGATTTTCGCAACTTTTCTTCTGTAAAAAAGAGCAAGTCTACCGTCAAGACCATCTATGACCTGGACATCTACGCAGATATCGAGGAAATGCTGATCACCATCAAGGCAGATGATTTTCTTCACAACATGGCGCGCATCCTGATCGGAACCCTTCTGGATATCGGCCTTGGCATTCGGAAAAAGGAAGAGATCGAGGAGATCTTTGCCGGAAACCTGCCGGCAAGCAATCCCTGCGATCCAAAGGGACTCTACCTACAGGAAGTGTCCTATGAATAAAGAGCAGACCCTTGGCACCGCCGAAATCCTGTTTTCCTATGTGTGCTGGGGGTTCCTCACTCTGTTTTGGGGACTCTTATCCCATGTGCATCCGGTATATGTTCTGGCTCAACGGATCTTCTGGTCTATGGGTCTTCTTTTTGTGGTGATTTTAGCCACTCAGCGCTTCGCCCTGCTCCGGGCCGCCTTTGTCACCGGTTCCGTTATGCGGATCTGCCTGCTTTCCGGTCTTTTGATCTCCCTCAACTGGGGGCTTTATATTTATGCGGTCAGCAGCGGTCATGTACTGGACGCCAGTCTGGGCTATTTTGTGCAGCCTCTTCTGGTGGGGCTGATCGGCATCTTCTTTTTTAAGGAATCTCTCAGTTTCTGGGATAAAGGAGCTTATCTGCTTTCTTTTCTCGGTCTGCTCTGTATGATTTTTTACACCAGAGCCATCCCTCTTTTTACCATACTGATCGCTTCCACCTTTGCCGTTTATGGAGCCGTCAAAAACTCTCTCCCCACAGATCCCATCGTTTCTCTGTTTTTGGAAACCCTGTGCGTCACCCCTCTCGCTCTTCCTTTCATCATCTGGATGGAGCTTTCGCATAAGGGGAGCCTGGGAATTCTTCACGGCAGTCAGTTTCTTTTGCTCCCGCTGTGCGGACTTGTGACTTCCGTGCCTCTTCTTGTATACAGTTCCGGCATCAAAAAGGTTCCCTATTATCTGTCAGGCATCCTGATGTATCTGAATCCTACCATTCAATTTTTGATCGGTATCTTTCATTACCGGGAATCTCCTTCTTTTGGAGAAAAGATTTCTTTTTCCCTGATCTGGCTGGGGATCCTTCTGTCCGTCTGGGGTAAGCTGAAACTAAGAAAGCAGGGATGATCTCCTCCCTGCCTCTCCTGCTTTTGCGTTCACCTGTCTGTTTCTCTTTCACTGTTTTGTTCCTTCTTCCCCATTTCAGGCAATTCTTTTTGCATTTTCTCCTGCGAATCCTGCTTCAATCTCTCCCGAAGTCCTCGCAGATAGGGATGAAATCCCGCTTCTTTCTCCCCGTAAGTCAGCTGCAATTCATGTTCCAGCGGGATCCAGGTAGCTATGGGCGCTTCATTATGCTGGATTACCGCTTCCATTTTGTCCAGAGCGTGAAATATCCTGGCCTCTGGTGTCACGCACGCTTCCATTTCTACAAACAATTCCCGAAGCTCTGCCTCTTCCTCCCAAGGAAGCAGTTCTGACAGTAATGTATCGATTGCCTGCTTTTCCGTTTCTCTGTCCGCTTCTTTTTTCTCAAAACAGGGAATGTCCCCCGTTACCGCCTCTCCCAGATCATGAAACAGGCACATCTTCATCAGCTTCTCCTGATCACATTCCGGAAATTCTCTTCCCACCAGCCAGGCAAACAGGCACAGCCTGTAGGTATGCTCCGCTACGCTTTCCCTTCTCCCGGTGCTGGTCCAGGAATGCCTGGGGTTACATTTCAGCCGTTCTGCTACCTTCATGATCTTTAATACTCTGTCGTAGTCCAAGTTTCCACCTTCTTTTTCTGTTGTTTCTTCATTTGTATCGAGGCAAAAGACCTCCTGCTTTTCATCCTACCACAACACCCCTGTTTTCTCCACAGGCAGTTTTCTTCCTCTCTGTCTGTTTTCCTCCTTCCGGCTTTCCCGTTTTTCGGGATTTTCCTTCCTTATTATGGGAATTTCTTTCTCCTTGCTATTTTCATAGGCTTTTGTTAAGATAAGCTAGTGGCAAGAACTGCCAAATCTATAATAAAGGAGCCTTTCATCTCTATGATAAGCACAAGTAATATTACGCTGCGAGTGGGCAAAAAAGCCCTCTTTGAAGATGTCAACATTAAATTTACCGAAGGAAACTGCTACGGTCTGATCGGAGCCAACGGAGCTGGAAAATCTACTTTTTTGAAGATTCTTTCCGGACAGCTGGAACCCTCTAAAGGAGAGGTGATCCTGACCCCCGGACAGCGTCTGTCCTTCCTGCAGCAGGATCACTTTAAGTACGATGCCTATACGGTACTGGATACGGTTATGCTGGGAAATCCTCGCCTCTATGAGATCATGAAGGAAAAGGAAGTGATCTATGCCAAAGAGGACTTTACGGACGAGGATGGAATCAAAGCCAGTGAACTGGAGGCAGAATTTGCCGCTATGAACGGCTGGGAGGCAGAATCGGACGCTGCTACCCTGCTCAATGGACTGGGAATTTCCACCGACCTGCACTATAGCCTTATGCAGACTCTTGCCGGACCGGAAAAGGTTAAGGTTCTTCTTGCCCAAGCGCTTTTTGGTTCCCCGGATATCCTGCTTCTGGACGAGCCTACCAACCACCTGGATCTGGACGCCATTGCGTGGCTGGAAGAGTTTTTGATCAATTTTGAAAACACTGTAATCGTGGTGTCCCACGACCGTTACTTTTTAAATAAAGTCTGCACCCAGATCGCCGATATCGACTATGGAAAGATCAAGCTGTATGCCGGAAACTATGACTTCTGGTATGAATCCAGTCAGCTGCTCATTCGCCAGATGAAGGAAGCCAACAAGAAAAAGGAAGAAAAGATCAAGGAATTACAGGATTTCATTTCCCGGTTCAGCGCCAATGCTTCCAAATCCAAGCAGGCCACTTCCAGAAAACGCGCTCTGGAAAAGATCCAACTGGACGATATCCAGCCATCCAGCCGAAAATACCCCTACATCGACTTCCGTCCTAACAGGGAGATCGGAAATGAAGTCCTTTCGGTGGAAGGATTGAGCAAGACCATCGATGGGGAAAAGGTACTGGATCAATTGACCTTTACCCTGAACCGTGACGACAAGGTGGCCTTTGTAGGAGGCAACGAGCTGGCAAAGACTACTCTGTTCCAGATTCTCACCGGAGAGCTGGAACCGGATGAAGGTACCTATAAATGGGGGATCACTACCTCTCAGGCCTACTTCCCTCTGGATCCGGGAGACGAGTTTGAAAATGATTCTACCATTGTGGAATGGCTGACGCAGTATTCCGAAGAAAAAGATGTCACCTATGTCAGAGGCTTTTTAGGACGTATGCTCTTTGCGGGAGACGACGGAGTCAAACGGGTAAAGGTCCTTTCCGGAGGAGAAAAGGTTCGCTGTCTTCTGTCCAAGATGATGATCTCCGGGGCAAATGTCCTGATCTTGGACGAGCCTACCAACCACCTGGATATGGAATCCATCACTGCCCTGAACAACGGCATGATCAAATATCCCGGCGTTATTCTGTTCTCTTCCAGAGATCACCAGATCGTACAGACCACCGCCAACCGCATCATGGAGATCGTTCCCGGCGGAAAGCTGATCGATAAGATCACCACCTACGACGAGTATCTGGAAAGTGACGAAATGGCAAGAAAACGTCAGACCTATACGCTCCAGGAGGAGGACAACTAACCTTATCTTCATAAAAGAAAAGAGAGAGACATTTCTATGTGTTCATAGATCTGTCTCTCTTTCTATCTCCGTGGATCTTAACGGATCCTTTCCGGGAAACCTACCTTCTTTTGCACCTTACGCAGTGTTTTGTTGGCAAAATATCCCGCTTTTTCTCCATTGTTCTTGATGATCTCATCAAGATAAGTCTTGTCCTTTTCCAGCCTCCGTACTTCTTCCTGCAGCGGGCGAAGCACAGAAACCACCGCTTCTCCTACCGCCTCTTTAAACACACCATACCCTTTTCCTTCAAATTCACCCACTGTTTCCTCGGGCGTTTTTCCGGTACATGCACTGTAAATATCGATCAGATTGCGGACTCCCGGCTGCTCTTCTCTGTAGCGGATCGCTCCTTCTGAATCCGTCACTGCCCGCTTGCATTTGCGCAGGATGGTATCCGCATCATCCATCAGATAAATGCTGGCATTGGGATTCTCATCAGACTTGGACATTTTTTTCGTCGGCTCCTGGAGGCTCATGATCTTGGCTCCCACTTTTCCGATATAGGCCTCCGGAACGGTGAAGACCTCCCCGTAAATATTGTTGAATCTCTGGGCAATATCCCTGGTAATCTCCAGATGCTGCATCTGATCGATCCCCACCGGCACCACATCTGCCTGAAACAGCAGAATATCCGCTGCCATCAGCACCGGATAGGTAAATAGTCCGGCATTGATATTATCGGCATGCTTTGCAGACTTATCCTTAAACTGTGTCATCCTGTTCAGCTCTCCCATATAAGTAAAGCAATTCAGGATCCATGCCAGTTCTGCATGACCGGACACATGGGACTGATAATAGATACAGTTTTTCTCCGGATCGATCCCTGCCGCCAGATACAGAGTCAAAAGAGCTCTGGCCCGCTTTCTCAGCGTCGCCGGATCCTGTCTGACGGTAATGGAGTGCATATCCACCACACTGTAGAAGCATTCATATTCATCACTTAAGCTCACCCAGTTTTTCAGCGCCCCCAGATAATTGCCAAGGGTCAGATTTCCGGTAGCCTGCATTCCGCTAAATAACACTTTTTTTCCTTGTAACATGTTTCCTCTCCTCTTCTACCACGGCTTTACCTGATCGTCATAATAGACTCTGCCGTCTTCCAAAATAGAATAGCACTCTTTCGAGGCTTCCACAATGGTTACCGCACAATTTTTTGCGACTCCGTTTCCCCAGTATTTCGCCAGTGGATCTCGCCGCATAACGTTCAGCATCCCTGCCAGGGCAGCGCCATGGCTGACCACCAAAATCCTGGATTCCTGCAGTTCCTCTTTTTCTGTCAGTTCCTTTAAAAACCGCCCCGTTCTTTCCTTTACCTGAAGGAAATCCTCTCCTCCTGCCGGCGCTTTGTACTGCTCCGGCGCTTCAAAAAAATCACGGAACTCTGCGGGAAGCTCCCAGTCATCCCATTTGCAGCACTTCCCTTCGTACTCTCCAAAATCCATTTCCAGAAGTCTGGCATCTTCCCGTATCGCCATCTGCCGGCCGGCCACGATCAGTTCTGCCGTCTCCCTGGCTCTTTGCAGAGGACTGGAATAGCAGACGTCAAACACGACGTCCCTGAGTCCTTCTCCCGTCTTCCTTGCCAGACTCCTTCCAAAATCATTCAGTGGGATATCTGCCCTTCCCTGGATCAGTCTTGCTTTATTCCAATCGGTTTCTCCATGTCTGACCAAATATATCTCCATGATCCCATTCCTTTCTTCTCAGCTTTTCTCCGCTTTTTTCATTTCCCGTTCTCTCTTTGTCTGACTGTCCTTTTCTTTCCTCTTCCAACCGGGAACATCGATGGAAACACAAAGGATTATATCACTTTTTTCACATTCCTTCCACCCGGATCCTCTCTTTTTCCAGCGACTGTTGAAACGGTCAAAGTTCCGGGACCTCTTACAAAATCTGCGGTCTCCCGTGAAAATCCATGCCATTTTCGCGCAAAAATGTTATACTGTCTCCAAGAGAGGTCATTCATTCAAACAACACAGGAGGAATCTTTCATGGAGAAAATCACAAGCTTTACCATAGACCATTTATCGTTGCTTCCCGGCGTCTACGTATCTCGGATCGATCACGTGCAGGGGCACCCCGTCACTACGTTTGATCTGCGATTCACCCGCCCCAACAAAGAACCGGTGATGAACACAGCGGAAATGCACGCCATCGAACATCTGGCAGCCACCTTTTTACGCAATCATCCGGACTACGGAGACAAAACCATTTATTTCGGTCCCATGGGCTGTCGTACCGGTTTCTACCTCCTTTTATCCGGAGAATATACCTCCTCCCAGGTCCTTCCCCTTCTTCGGGAAACATTTCAGTTTGTTGCAGGATTTTCCGGCGATATTCCCGGAGCCTCCCCGAGGGATTGCGGCAACTATCTGGATCTGAACCTTCCTATGGCAAACTATCTGGCAAAAAAATATCTGGCAGACGTTTTGGAATCCCCGTCCGAAGATCAGCTGGTCTATCCCTGATCAACGGATTCTGACAGTTCTTTCTCCGTTTCAGGCTGCGCCGGTTTTTCCGAACACCTTCAGACGGTAGACCGACCGCCTTTTCCGGCGGGGGAAGTCCGGCGGGGAAAGTATGATTTCACTCATGCGAACATACTGTTTTTAACATATTTCAGGGGCAGGTGCCACTCTTACGAGCCACACCTGCCCCTTTCTTTGAGATCTTCCCTCTCCGGCGATCCCTTTTCTTTTCTTCTTAAGCAAGCTTTGCCTTTGCTGCCTCTGCCAATGCTGCAAATCCTTCTGCATCATTGACTGCCATCTCTGCCAGCATCTTTCTGTTCATGTCGATGTTCGCAAGCTTCAGACCATGCATGAATTTGCTGTAGGACAGTCCGTTCATTCTTGCTGCTGCATTGATACGTGCGATCCACAGCTGACGCATCTGTCTCTTTCTTTCTTTCCTTCCTGCATAGGCCGTTGCCAGCGCTCTCATTACAGACTGTTTTGCTACTCTATACTGTTTGGATCTGGCACCTCTGTAACCCTTTGCCAGCTTTAAAGTTCTGTTATGTTTTTTCTTAGCGTTCAAGCCGCCTTTAATTCTTGCCATGTCTTATTCCTCCTTCAAATCTTTTCTTTCTTACAGATACGGTAATACTTTCTTCATATTCTTAACGTTGGTTGCATCTGTGATCGTAGCCTTTCTGAGATTTCTCTTTCTCTTCGTAGACTTTTTGGTTAAGATATGGCTCTTATAAGCTTTGTTTCTTTTCAGCTTCCCGGTTCCTGTCTTTTTAAAGCGCTTTGCTGCCGCTCTATTTGTCTTAATCTTTGGCATGATAAATTC
The DNA here is from genome assembly GCF_009696485.1 of Suipraeoptans intestinalis. Classification (GTDB taxonomy): domain Bacteria; phylum Bacillota; class Clostridia; order Lachnospirales; family Lachnospiraceae; genus Suipraeoptans; species Suipraeoptans intestinalis. The sequence goes on along the minus strand of NZ_VULY01000018.1, from coordinate 2,166,027 downwards.
CTCCTTAAATTGAAAATATATTTTTAACGTCTTTCAGTTAAAATCATACTCATGTTTCTTCCTTCCAGTTTGGCTTCCTTTTCCACAGTCGCCACATCCTCCAGCAGTTTTGCAAAATCATCAAGAATATGTCTGCTCTGCTGTACATGCGCCATTTCCCTGCCTCTGAAACGAAGAGTGATCTTCACCTTGTTGCCTTTCGTCAGAAACTTTCTGGCATTGTTCACCTTAGTATTTAAGTCGTTGGTGTCAATATTGGGAGACATCCTGATTTCTTTGATCTCCACCGTCTTTTGTTTCTTTTTTGCTTCTTTTTCTTTTCTTGCAAGCTCGTATCTGTACTTTCCGTAGTCGATGATCTTGCAAACAGGTGGCTGCGCTTTCGGTGCGATCTTTACCAAGTCCAGCTCTGCTTCCTGAGCCAGCTTCATCGCCTCTTTGGAGGACATGATACCTAACTGTTCTCCGTCTTCGCCGATCAGTCTTACTTCCTTGTCCCTAATCTGCCCGTTAATCATTAAATCGCTAATTGTTGTACACCTCCATTATTCCATAAAAATAAGTGAACAGTCTGAGACTATCCACCTTCGTATCTACATAGAACTCCATTAACGGACTCTAATACGATATAAACCGGAGTCACCTTTGTGCTACGGTGAGAGTGGATACTCTGCTTTCTTTACCTCCAATAGACTACCACAACCAGTCCTTTCTGTCAATCTTTATTTTTTTCGGACAATCTCCTGTTTGTAGGATGTTTGTAGAATAAAAATTCTTGTATTTATTGCTTGAAAACCATCTGGTTTCATGGCATAATAGAGCATAATCTATTTTTATACTTTTTTAATAATTATTCCATTATTTAAAAGAGCAAACGTTTTATGCGTATGAAATAGAGGATTTAAGTTATTATGAAAATTGTGAGGAGGGTTTTTTATGCAAAAACGAAGTAATTTTTCAAGTAAGATCGGTTTCGTCCTGGCCGCTTCCGGATCTGCTGTGGGACTGGGAAACATCTGGCGGTTCCCGTATCTTGCGGCAAAATACGGCGGAGGGACATTTCTCTTAACCTATGTGGTTCTGGCAGTCACCTTTGGGTTCACCTTGATGACAGCCGAGATCGCTCTTGGGCGCAAGACAGGCTTGAGTGCCATCGGAGCCTTCACCGCACTGGATAAGCGGTTTGGTTTTCTGGGTGTTTTAGCGGCGGTCATCCCCATCATCATCTTCCCCTACTATTCTGTTATAGGAGGATGGGTGCTGAAATATTTTTCCGTATTTATTTCCGGAAATATGAAGGCTGCAACGGGAGACGACTACTTCACAGGATTTATCACCAACTCTGTAAGCCCGCTGCTTTGGTTCTTCCTGTTTATTGCACTTACCGCCATCATTGTTCTTTTGGGTGTGGAAAAAGGAATTGAAAAGGTCAGCAAGATCATGATGCCGATCCTTGTCCTTCTTTCCCTCATCATTGCAGTCTACACTGTTACACTGGATGGAGCAAAGGAAGGACTGATCTACTACCTGCGGCCCCGTATGTCCGACTTTTCTGCCAAAACCATTCTGGCAGCCATGGGACAGATGTTCTATTCCATGTCCCTTGCAATGGGTATTATGATCACTTATGGTTCCTATATGAAAAAAGATGACAACCTGGAAGGTTCTGTACACCAGATCGAAATTTTTGATACCGGTATCGCATTCCTTGCCGGACTTATGATCATCCCGGCCGTGTTTGTATTTTCCGGCGGTGACAAATCCGCACTTGGCGCAGGACCCGGGCTGATGTTCATCACTTTGCCAAAGGTATTTGCCAGCATGAAGTTTGGCGGATTTATCGGAACCATCTTCTTCATCATGGTATTTTTCGCGGCACTGACCTCTGCCATCTCTCTGATGGAGACCATCGTGTCTATCTTCCGTGACAAATTCCACTGGTCCAGGAAGTTTGCCTGCGTCTTTGTAACGGTTCTCTCCTTGATCCTGGGAAGCCTTTCTTCTCTTGGATTTGGACCTTTGAGTTCTGTTTCCTGGCATGGTATGAGCATCCTGGACATTATGGACTTTATCAGCAACAGCATCCTGATGCCGATCCTGGCACTGTTTACCTGCATCTTTGTCGGCTTTATCATCAAGCCCGATGTGGTCGCAGACGAGGTTCGTGTATCCGGCGGAACATTCAAGTCCGAGAAGTTGTTTACCGTTATGATCAAGTGGATCGCTCCTATCCTTCTGGTGGTGATCCTGGCAAGCTCTATCGCCACAGGACTGGGACTGTTCTCCCTGTAGGCAGAAATTCCTGCCCATGAGAGCAGCTATGCAGAATCTCTCTGATAAAAAGTTTTTTACAACTGTCCGTCTGAAAAGGCGGGCAGTTTTCTGTTTCACAGGAAATCAATCCCATGAAACAAAAATGCTCTGCCAGGATCCTGCGGCAGCGATATGAAACGATGCAAAAAAAGAGTGATTTTTTCGTCCTCCATTAAATTTTTTCGTCTATATTTTTCATTTTTCCTGTCCTTTCTTTTTGATTTTGCGCAACAAAAAAAACAGTAAAAAGCCGTAAAATTCAACGTGGATTTTTACAGCAGTACAGTTGTTTTTATTTTTTTAAAAAAATTATTATTTTGTTGTCTTTCTGTTGTACTTGACAGTTGCCTATAAAGTTAAAGTAGACATCGATTCGTTTCTCTGTCTCTAAAAGGTTCATCCTTTCTCGTCCGTGACACAGGAAAAGGACGAACAGCCAAATTCTCTGCTCATCCTTTCTTTTGTTGTTCCTATCTTTTATTCCCCACCGTAAAGACAGCCACCACTCCCGGTCCCGTATGGCTTCCAATAACAGTCCCGATATTGTGGATCAGGATCTCTTCGGGATGCAGGGCTTCTTCCATCAGTCTCCCCACATACTCCGCATCTTCCAGACAGTCTCCGTGCGTGATCATAACCATCTCGTTGGTCCATCCTCCCTCTGTCTGCTCAATGGCTTTCTGTGCGATCCTGTTCAGGGCTTTCTTTCTTCCCCTTTCTTTCCCCACAACCTTCAGGCACCCCTCTTCATCCACATGGATGATAGGCTTGATCTGTACCATGGTACCAATCACAGCCGCCGTCTTGGATATCCGTCCGCCTCTTTGGAGATGATGCAGATCATCCACCGCCACATTATGGCAGATATGCAGCCGGTTCTCTGTGATCCATTCGGCCACCTCTTCCAGTGTTTTCCCTTCCTCCTGCTTCTGCAGGGCATAATACAACAGTAATCCTTCTCCCATGCAGGCGCAAAGCGTATCGATCACCTGGATCTTTCTTTCCGGATAAGCCTCCCGAAGTTCGCTGGCAGCCAGCATCATACTCTGACAGGTTCCGCTGAGTCCGGAAGAAAACGCCAGGTGCAGGATGTCTTTCCCTTCTTTTAAAAGAGGCTCCAATACTTCCTTTGCGTCTTCCGAGTTCACCTGCGAAGTCACCGCCTGTTTCCCTTCCCGCAGCAGATCAAAAAACTCCTTTGATGACAATCCTTCCCCATCCGGATATGTCTTCCCATCTATGGTATAATGCAGCGGCACTACAGGAACCTCTCTCTCCTTCAGCCACGCTTTGGGTAAGTCTACGGTACTGTTGACCGTAATCACATAACTTGCGTTCATAAAATCCCCTCCTTACACTCACATCATACCATGTTCCCCTTGTTCATGCAAATTTCTTAAGTTTCTGTGAAGGTTTTCTCTGATTCTTTTGAAGTGCTTCCAAATCCCCCATTGCGCACCCCGTCCGCCCGGTCATCCACCGTGATGCCGTACTCCACAAAAACCCCCTGCATAAACCCGTCTCCCGCCTTTAATTCCAGGCATTTTTCTTCGTTGGTATCGTTAGTGATCTTGGCAAAAATATGCCCTTCATTGTCTGAATAAAAATAGTCGCTGTCAATGATCCCTACCGTATTGTTCAATTGCAGCCGATAGCGAAATCCCAGACCGCTTCTGGGGTAGCATTTCAGCACCCAGTCCTCTTCCATCTCCACCCGGATGCCTGTAGGGATTTTCGCCGTCTGTCCCGGTTTCAGCGTAACGGGAATCGGTGCAAAAAAATCATACCCTGCCGATCCCGATGTTGCCCTTCTGGGAAGCGCGATCTCCCGGTAGATCCGTTCCACCTCCTTCTCTTCCAGTCCCAGATCCCCGCATCCTTCTGCAAACTGCTTCAAACTCACCTTATAAAACCGTGCGATCCTCTTTGCCATAGCTTCCTGCCTTTCTCTGTCCTTCTCCGTTTTTTTGCCCGCTTCATCCCGGTCTCTGCCGGCTATCCCTTCTGCTTTCCCCTTCCTTTTCCCCAAGTCTGTCAGTTGCCGCATTCAATACTGATCTCGTTGAACAATCCCAGGATATCTTCCACCGTGGTGCCGTCTTTTTCTGCTCCTCTCTTATCCAGGATCGCCCTTCCCTGATGCATCATCAGCAGTCTGTTTCCATAATCCACTGCATATCTGAGATTGTGCGTGACCATAATGGTGGTAAGATGTTTTTCCCGGACCACCTGGTCTGTCAGTTCCATGATCCTCTCTGCCGTCTTGGGATCCAGCGCTGCCGTATGCTCGTCCAGGATCAGAAATTCAATCGGCGTCATAGTAGACATCAAAAGCGCCATGGCCTGTCGTTGTCCTCCGGAAAGGACTCCCACCTTTACATCCAGCTTGTCCTCCAGACCCAAATTCAGCGTCCTTAACTGTTCCCGGTAAAAATCGATCCGTTTTTTGTCTGTTCCTCTGCCCAGACCATATAGCTTTCCTTTGTGATCTGCCAGCGCCATATTCTCCAGGATCGTCATAGAAGGGCAGGTTCCTACCGATGGATTCTGATATACTCTTCCGATCTTCCGGTTCCGCTTAAATTCCTTTTCTCTGGTAATATCTCTTCCATTCATACAGATCTGTCCCTTTTCCAGCTCGATGCTCCCACAGATGAGATTCAAAAGAGAGGTCTTTCCGGATCCGTTGCTTCCCACTACCGAAACAAACTCTCCCTCCTCCACCGTCAGGGAAAAATCCTCGAAGAGGCACAGCTCATTGACCGTTCCCACATTATAATGTTTTTGGATATGTTTTAATTCAAGCATTCTTCTTCCCCTTCGCTTTTCTTTCCATACTAAATACCAGAATGATCAGGAACAACACTGCCGTGATCAGCTTCATCGCCGAAGGACTGAAATGACGGATCGCCAGTGCCACGCAGCCTTTGTAAATGATCGATCCCACCAGGACTACCGTTGTTGTCCGAAGCAGTGTGAGTCGGCGAAACAGACTGGTTCCGATGATCACACTGGCCAGTCCGATCACGATGGCTCCCGTTCCCATGGAGATCTCAAACACCCTTTCTTCCTGGGCAAAAACACAGCCCGCCAGCGCCACCAGCCCATTCGCAATGGAAAGACCCAGTATTTTTACATTCCCCTGGTCTTTTGCAAGCGAAGTGACCAGCTTGTCGTTATCTCCCACCGCCCGTAGCAGATACCCGGACTTTGTCTGTAGATACCAGTCCAGTATCCGCTTACAGATCACTGCCATTACCAGGATGATCAGCAGGGTTCCATAAGACTTCAGCTCTCCCTGGAACATCCGTGCCGTCAGATCATTTTTAAAGATCGTCTTCTGGGAAAACAACGGAACATTGGAGGTTCCTGCCAGATACAGATTGATCGACCACAGAGCAGTCATCATAATGATACCGGAAAGCAGATCCCGCACTTTTCCTTTTACATGGATCAGGCCGGTCAAAACTCCGGCAAGGGCCCCGGCAAAAAAAGCAGCCGGAAGAGTCAGCCAGGGAGATCCTCCCCGCGTAAGTATCGCAGCCGTAACGGCAGCTCCCAAAGGAAAACTGCCGTCTACTGTCAGATCCGGAAAATCCAATATTTTATATGTAATGTAGACTCCCAGAGCCAGGATCCCATAGATCAGTCCCTGCTCCATGATTGTGATCAAAAAATCCATGTTTGCCTCCCATACGCCTGTCTGCCATTTCCCACAGACGCTTTATTTCTCTATTGTATCAAAACTTTCTACCGCTTCCGCCAGTATATCCTGTGGAATCTCAATGCCCAGCGTCTCCGCCACTTTTGTATTGGCATAAAATCCTGGTTTTGTGATCGTTTCAAACTTCATCTGCGACGCCTGCTTTTCTCCCTTCAGGATCTTTGCCGCCATCTTGCCCGTCTGCTTTCCAAGGCTGATATAATCGATCCCCTCTGCTGCCAGACATCCCAGCTTGACCTGCTCCACTTCACTGCCGAACACCGGGATCTTCTTCTCATTCGCCTTCTCCAGAACAGTTGCCAGAGAGGATACTACCGTGTTGTCTGTCAGATTGGTGATGCAGTCCACCTGATCCAGAAGGTCGTCGGTTGCCAGCGGTACATCTGCTGCAGCCGTCACACCCTTTTCTATGATCTCAAATCCAAATTTGCCTGCCAGTTCTTTGTATTCTGCGATGGCAGAAACCGAATTCGCTTCACTGGTCGTATACATAATACCTATTTTTTTCGCATCCGGCAATATCTTTCGGATCATTTCCAACTGTTCCTCAATAGGCAGCTTGTCGGAAGTCCCTGTCACTTCTCCCACCGGCTGTTTGTCCTTGTCTGCCAATTCTGCCGCAACGGGATCTGTCACCGCTGTATAGACCACCGGAATGTCTGAATCCATTGACGCATTGTATGCCGTCTGGGCGCTCGGAGTCGCTATGGTGCAGATCAAGTCCACCTTGTCTGATACAAAACTGTCCGCGATCTGTCCGGCCGTTCCCATATCTGCCGCCGAATTTTTGTATTCCACCTTCAGATTGTCCCCTTCCTTGATCCCTTCTTCTTCCAGTCCCATCAAGAATCCCTCCCGGCAGTTGTCCAGGGATTTGTGCTCTGCAAACTGAGAGATTCCTATGGTATAGGTTTCCTTCTTGCCACTTTCTCCCGTTTTTCCTCCACACCCGGTCAGCATGGCTGCTGCCAGCGCCGTCACTGCGATCCCTGCCGTTACTCTGTTTTTCATTGCTTTGTTCTTCATCTTTTTTCTCCCTTCCTGATGCGGTTTCCGATCGAAAGAATTGGTTCATCCGGGGGAGTCGTCATGGTTTCCTTTCTGGGACACAGTTCCTGTGAAACAATAAAAAAATCCGCCCCAAACTGATAGTTTGAGGCGGTAATTCACATTATCGCGGTGCCACTCAAATTGACGACTGTCCACTCTTCTTGTGTACTGACATACACTCCTGATTGATAACGGGTTCGGTTCCCGACAGCTCCTACTCTTTTCATTTCAGGCTGCCCTCGAAAGTCCATTCACTGATCAGTTCTATATGGCAATCCCACCATCTGCCACTCTCTGAAATATCGCCTGAAAAGCTACTACTCTTTCTCATCGGTTTTGTCTATGCGGTTACTTTACTGCAAGAAAGCAACTTTGTCAACAGTTTTTTTCGTTCTTTTCTTTTTCTGGCTTTAACCCTTCGCTTCCACTTCCTAGTCCTTGATCACAGGAACCGGCGTGTCGTCTTTTGCATCCAGGTTGTTGATATACTTCTTCGTCTCTGCCACGATCTTATTGGACAAGAGCAGGATCGCCACCAGGTTGGGGATCGCCATCAACGCGTTCAGTGTATCTGCGATCAGCCATACCAGATCCAAAGCTACTACAGGAGCGATCGCCGCTACTGCGATATACAGGATACGATAGGGGATCAGTCCCTTGCTTCCTGCGAAGTATTCTACACAGCGTTCTCCGTAATAAGCCCATCCCAGGATCGTGGAATACGCAAAGGAGATAATACCCAGCGTCAGAATAATGGGACCAAGTACCGGAATCTGTCCGAATGCCAGGGAAGTCAGTACACCCCCATTGTCCACCTGATCTGCATTGATCGCCGGATTCTTCATGATGGTCGTTACCAGAACCAGTCCTGTCATCAGACATACTACAACCGTATCCCAGAAGGTTCCTGTAGAAGATACCAGAGCCTGACGCACCGGATTTCTTGTCTGAGCTGCCGCCGCTGCGATCGGGGCAGATCCAAGACCGGATTCATTGGAAAACAGTCCTCTTGCAACTCCGAAGCGGATGGCATACTGGATTCCGCCTCCCACCAGTCCGCCTGCTGCTGCGCCCGGCGTAAATGCCAGCTTGCAGATCACGCCGATAGCCGGGAAGATAAAGTCATAATTCATAACCAGGATCACGATACATCCGATCACATAGAAGATTGCCATAAAGGGAACCAGTTTTTCGCAAACATTTGCGATGGACTTGATTCCTCCAAAGATAACGATCGCTGTCAGGATCGCGATCACGATTCCTACGATCCAGGTAGGAACGCCTAGCGTTTCCTTACATACCGTTGCGATAGCGTTTACCTGTGTCGCACATCCGATTCCGAAAGAGGCAAATCCTGCAAAGATGGCAAACAGCATGCCCAGCCATTTCATATTCAGTCCTCTGGAAAGTGCATACATGGCTCCGCCCTGCATACGTCCATCCTCTGTCTTTACACGGTACATAACTGCGATCAGAGACTCTGCATACTTGGTAGCGATACCAAACACACCGGTCAACCAGCACCAAAGCACGGCTCCGGGGCCTCCAAGAGCGATCGCCGTACCTACACCGATGATATTACCCGTTCCGATGGTAGCTGCCAGAGCCGTCGTCAACGCCCCAAACTGTGAAACCTCTCCTTCCGCATCCGGATCCTTGGATACAGAAAGCTTGATCCCTTTTCCAACCGTGTGTCTCTGAATGAAGCCTGTCCGGACCGTCATAAAAACATGTGTTCCAAACAGCAGGATAATCATAGCCCAGCCCCAGACCCATCCATTCAGTGTCTCGACAAATCCACTAATTGCTTTTAACATAAGTTTCCCCCTTCTTTTCTTTCGTTCTCTTTTTGTGCATTTCGCACTAACTCTTAGTCATATTCTACCCAATTATAGACATTCCGGCAATAATTGTTATTCATTTAACATGTAATTCATCATATTGTACATTTTTTCTTCACTATGTCATTGCAAACGCATTATTAATTGTACATTTTTTTCTTTTCGCAAATTATTCGGATTTCTATTTTTTGCTGTTTTATTTTGCTATTCATTTGACTTTTTTACATCCGAAATCCTTCGTTATTTTTTTCATAATCTCCCTTCGATCCGACTCCCCTTTCAGGAAAATCGTCTCTTTTTTTAATTATCACAGAAGCCTTCTCTTTTTTTCTTTCCCGATTCCCCTGTATATCTCTGTTTTTTGCCATCTTTTTTCTATGACCTCTCCTTCTCACAGACTTTTTTCTTCTTTCACCCCGCTATTTTGAAGATTTTTCTTTTAAAATCACTTTCTATTTTCTTCAAAACCACTGTCCGGATTTTTCCTGCTGCTGAGATTACAAGCTTTATCCGCAGCAAAAAACCGCCGCACTCACCAGAATGCAGCGGCTTTTTTAATCCTATTCCACTTCTTATACCTTTTCTATCCTCCTGAGATCTCCTTTTTCACTCAGAAGCCTGTGTCGCAATCCGTAGCTTTATTCTGTGACAGCGATCACTTCCACCTCGCAGAGTACGTTTTTCGGTAGCGTTTTTACTGCCACGCAGCTTCTTGCCGGCTTGGAGGTAAAGTACTTTCCGTACACTTCATTAAACGCGGCAAAGTCGCCCATATCTGCCAAAAAGCAGGTGGTTTTTAATACCTTGTCAAAGGAACTTCCTGCTGCCTCCAGCACAGCTTTCAGATTCCTGCATACCTGCTCTGTCTGCCCCGCAATATCCTCTGCCACAAGTTCTCCCGTTGCAGGATCCAGAGCGATCTGTCCTGCCGAATACAGAATATGTTCGTGTACAAATCCCTGGGAATATGGTCCCAATGCCTTTGGTGCCTTCTCTGTCGCTACTGCTCTCATAGATTGTTCTCCTTTGCTTTTTCTAATAGTTTTTTTGCAACACATACGTCAAACAGGCCCATTCCCACCGATTTAAAGCAGGTGGTCTGCCCGTAAGCCACATCTTTTCTGTCGCCTGCCAGATATTCATGCATCAGCACGATCCGATCCTGCGTAAGGATCCCTTTTTCAAGCGGAACACTCAGATCCCCGCTTTCCTCACAGGCGTAAGGAAGCTCGATCATCACCTGGTCTGCCAGCCGAAACAGCACGTCCGAAAGCTCCCGCATTTTGGGGGTATAAGAGCCTATGGCAATGATACACTTCCCCGTCAGAAGTCCTTCCTCTTCCGGCAGTACGGGAGTTTCTGACGGCGTTGCCGTACAGATAATATCACTGTTTTTCACCAGCTCTTCCGTAGTTGCACACTGTACCACCTTTACTCCCGGCCGCCCAATGGCCTGTTCCAGCTTTTTCAGATATTCTGTCAGGTCCCTGTCACTGTGATTAAAGACATAAACCGTCTCAATCGGCCTTGCCGCACAGGCATAAAGCGCCAGATGGAAGCCCTGCACCCCTGCTCCTATAATGCCCACAGTCCGGCAGTCTTTTCTGGAGAGATGGCGGATCCCCACGCCTCCTACTGCCCCCGTCCTCCAGGCAGTGACAGCCTGACCGTCCATCACCGCAAGAGGAGTCCCGGTCTTCCCGTCATTCAGCAACACTACACCGTCAATGGCCGGAAGTCCCAGTTTTCCATTTTCCGGAAAAATGCTGAGTATCTTGGTTCCGATCACTTCCTCTGTATAACAAGGCATATACATCATGGTCTTGTTGTCATGTTCGATCACAGGACGGGGAGGCATATAAAACTCTCCCTTTCCAAAAACAGCGTAGGCTTCCTCTATCTGGTCCATCATTTCATTCAGATCCACCAACTTTTCGATGGTCTTCGCATCCAGTACCTTCATCCCGTTCCCCCTTTCTCAAAGCCTGTCTCTCGTTTCACAGATCCAGTTTCCTGTAAAACGACTGTCTTTTGTGTCTTTTGTGTCTTTTATATCTTTCATCCGTCGCAGCTTATCCCTCGAACGTTTCTTTCATCCGATCCATAAAGCCCTTCTTTTTCTTGCCGCCTTTTGCCTCCGGCTCTTTTTCCGTCTCCTGTTTCAGCGTATTGCCTGACAATTCATCAAATCTGCGCAGAGCCTCTTTCGCTTCCGAACTCAGTTTCTCCGGCGTCTGGATCACCAACGTCACATAATGATCCCCCCGTACCTGGGCGTTTCTGACAGAAGGTACTCCTTTTCCCTTCAAACGCACCTTGGTATCCGTCTTCGTTCCCGGCTTCACGCTATACACCACTTCTCCGTCCACCGTCTTGATGCGGATATCACTTCCCAGGGCCGCCTGGGCAAAGGATACCGGCACAGTAGAAAAGATGTGCATATCCTGCCTCTGGAACACTGGATGCCTGGATACTGCCACTTCCACCAAAAGATCCCCTCTTGGTCCGCCGTTTGTTCCCGGCTCGCCTTTTTCCCGGATCCGCACGCTCTGTCCATTGTCGATTCCCGCCGGAATGGAAACGGAAATCTTCTTTCGTTTGGAAATATAGCCGCTTCCGCCGCAGTCGGGACATTTCTCCCGGATCACCTTTCCACTTCCGTGACATTCCGGACAGGTCTGGACGTTTTGTACCATTCCGAAGATGGATTGCTGCGTGTAGACCACCTGGCCCTTTCCGCCGCACTTGGGACAGGTCTGAGGGCTGGTTCCCGGCTTCGCTCCGGTTCCATGACAGGTGGCACATTCCTCCTTCAAAACCACATCCAGTTCTTTCTCGCAGCCAAACACGGCTTCCTCAAAAGAGATCCGGACAGTCTTGTGGATATTCATTCCTTTCATTGGCCCCTGGCTTCTGCCGCCTCTTCTTCCGCCGCCAAAAAAGTCGCCGAAAATATCTCCGAAAATATCACTGAAATCTGCTCCGCTAAAATCGTATCCGCCGAATCCGCCGGCGCCTCCTGCTCCTCCTTCAAAGGCAGCATGGCCGAACTGATCATACTGGCGGCGTTTTTCCGGATCACTCAATACAGCATAGGCTTCTGATGCCTCTTTAAATTTCTTTTCTGCCGCTTCATCTCCCGGGTTCATATCCGGATGGTACTTTTTAGCCACCTGTCTGTAGGCTTTCTTCAAGGTCGCATCATCCGCGTCCTTTCCAACGCCCAATACTTCATAATAGTCTCTCTTTGTTTCTGCCATGATATATCCTTTCTTTCCACAGGTTTTTTAACGCAAGGAAGTTCTGTGAAGGCAGCTATCTCTACCCTCACAGAACATCTGCTTTCATTTCTTATACTTCCTTATAATCTCCGTCTACCACATCGTCTCCGGAGAACCCCTCCGGTGCCGGTCCTGCCTGCTGGGAACCTCCCATATCCGGCGCCGGGCCGCCTGCTGCACCTCCTGCCTGCTCATACATCTTGGCAAACAGTTTCTGCGCCGTCTCCATCAGCTTTTCTTTCCCTGCCTGGATCTCTGCGATCTGTGCGTCGGACAGTTCTTCTCCCGTTGCTTTCTCCAAAGTTTCCTTCAGAGCCTTGCAGTCTGCTTCTACTGCCTCTCTGTCTGCTGCGTCCAGCTTGTCTCCTGCCTCTTTTAAAGCCTTCTCCGTCTGGAATACCATAGCATCTGCATCGTTCTTGGCGTCGATTCCTTCTTTTCTCTTTCTGTCCTGCGCCTCAAACTCAGCCGCTTCTTTCACTGCCTTATTGATCTCGTCATCAGACATGTTGGATCCGGCTGTGATAGTGATATGCTGTTCTTTGCCGGTCCCCAGGTCCTTTGCAGAAACGTTTACAATACCATTGGCATCAATGTCAAAGGTTACCTCGATCTGCGGAACACCTCTTTGTGCCGGCGGGATTCCATCCAGACGGAACTGTCCCAGAGACTTGTTATCTCTTGCAAACTGTCTCTCACCCTGAACCACGTTGATATCCACTGCCGTCTGATTGTCTGCCGCCGTGGAGAAAATCTGGCTCTTCTTGGTGGGGATGGTAGTATTTCTCTCGATCAGTCTGGTAGCTACGCCTCCCATGGTCTCAATGGAAAGGGAAAGCGGAGTTACGTCCAGAAGAAGGATGTCGCCTGCTCCTGCATCTCCTGCCAGTTTTCCACCCTGTACGGAAGCTCCCAGAGCTACACATTCATCCGGATTCAGGGACTTGCTGGGCTCTTTGCCCGTCAGTCTCTTTACTTCTGCCTGAACGGCCGGGATACGGGTGGATCCTCCTACCAGCAGAACCTGTCCCAGCTCAGCCGCTGTGATACCTGCATCGGAAAGCGCTCTCGTTACCGGCTCGGATGTGCGAAGCACCAGCTCGTGTGTCAGCTCGTCAAATTTTGCTCTGGTAAGGTTCATATCAAAGTGCTTCGGTCCCTCTGCCGTAGCAGTGATGAACGGAAGGTTGATGTTGGTCGTCGTTGCAGAGGAAAGTTCTTTCTTTGCTTTTTCCGCTGCCTCTTTCAGCCGCTGCAGAGCCATCTTGTCATTGGAAAGATCTACTCCCTCCTGCTTTTTAAACTCTGCGATCATGTAGTCTGTCAGCTTCTGGTCAAAGTCGTCTCCGCCCAGTCTGTTGTCTCCTGCTGTGGACAATACTTCGATGACGCCGTCGCCAATCTCGATCACAGACACGTCGAAGGTTCCTCCACCCAGGTCATACACCATGATCTTTTGTTCTTTTTCATTGTCCAGTCCGTATGCCAGAGCCGCTGCCGTAGGCTCGTTGATGATACGCTTTACATCCAGTCCTGCGATCTTTCCTGCATCCTTGGTAGCCTGTCTCTGTGCGTCGTTAAAATATGCAGGAACGGTGATCACCGCCTCCGTCACTTTTTCTCCCAGATATCCTTCTGCATCCGCCTTTAACTTCTGCAGAATCATGGCAGAAATCTCCTGGGGAGAATACTTCTTGTCGTCGATGGCCACTTTGAAGTCAGACCCCATCTCCCTCTTAATGGAAGAGATCGTCCGTTCTGCATTGGTCACTGCCTGACGTTTTGCCGGTTCTCCCACCAGCCTTTCTCCCGTCTTAGTAAAGGCTACTACAGACGGGGTCGTCCTTGCTCCTTCTGTGTTGGCGATCACTACCGGCTGTCCGCCTTCCATTACTGCCACACAACTGTTTGTTGTACCCAAGTCGATTCCAATAATTTTTCCCATAACTAATTCCTCCTTAATTTGCTACTTTTACCATACTGTGTCGGATAACGGTTTCTCTATATTTGTATCCTTTTTGGAATTCTTCCACTACGACATTTTCACCCTGCTCTTCATCCTCCACATGCATGACTGCGTTGTGGAGATTGGGGTCGAAGGCTTCTCCCACGGCGGCGATCACTTCTACTCCCGCCTCCGACAGAGTCGTCATCATCTGTTTGTAGATCATTTCCATTCCCTGTACGAAAGGCTGATCCTTTTCCTCCTCCTTCACGGCGGAAAGTCCTCTTTCAAAGTTGTCTACCACCGGCAGGATCTTTTCCACGATGTCTCTGGCTCCGATCTCATACATCTGCGCCTTTTCCTTCTCGGTGCGTTTTCTGAAATTATCAAACTCTGCCATCTGTCTGGTGACCCGATCAGTCAGTTCCTCTATCTTTTCATCTTTTTTGTCTTTCTTTCCCTTTTTTTCTTCCTCATCGGAAGTCTGCCGGGGATCTGCGGCGTCTTGTCCCTTTTCCTCAGACGCGCCTTCAGGCTCCTGGCAGTCTGCCTGCCTCTCTTTTTCCGCGTCTTCACAGGATGCTTTGCCCGCTGCTTCCTTTGCTTCTTTTACTGCCTCTTTTACAATTTCTTCCTGGCTTTTGTCCTGCCTGTCTTTCACAGCCATTTTCCACCTTCCTATTCTTTTCTATGAAACATCTGATCCAGCTCCTGCTGCAGCCTTCGCATGGATTTTAGTACATGCTCATAATCCATACGCTTTGGTCCGATGATCCCTATCGTTCCTTTCATTCCGTCTCCCAGCTCATACGTTGCCGTAACCACACTGCAGTCCTTCATGGTCTGCACCGGCGCTTCTTCCCCGATATACACCTGGATCCCCGTGTTTTCTTCCTGGGACAGGGTCTGTGTCACAAGCTCCGTCAACTGCTGCTTTTCTTCAAAAGCGCTGATGATCTCCTGCGCGCTCTGCTTGTCGCTAAGTTCCGGATATTTGAAGATGTTGGTAGCTCCGCTGGTATAGATCTGCATCTCTTCCTCCAGTTGAATGGCGTCTGCTACTGCATCCAGCACCATCCCCACCATCTCTCCGTGGATCCCAGCCTGCTCCTTCAACCTTGCGATCAGTCCCAGATTGATCTCCTCAATGGCCATCCCATTTAAAGAGGTATTCAGGAGCATATTCAGCTTCAGAAGATTTTCATTGCTTAGCGGCTCTTCGATCTCTATGATCTTATTCTTGATGACATTGCCTCCCAGAACGATCACGGCGATCACATGGCCTTCATCTACCATGGACAACTGGATAAATTTCAACTTGTTGGCACTGTTCAGGGGCGTAGACACCATCGTAGCATAGTTGGTGTTGGCGGCCAGCGCTTTGGCTGCCTGCTTTAAAAGCTGTTCCATACGGTCGGCTTTTTCCAGCATCCGCTCCTGCATCTGTGTCAGCTCCTGCTCCTTTTCTTCCATGAGCATATCCACATACAAGCGGTATCCTTTATCCGAGGGGATACGTCCTGCAGACGTGTGCGGCTGAAGGATATATCCAAGCTCCTCCAGATCTGCCATTTCATTTCGTATCGTCGCAGAACTGAGATTCAGATCAGTATATTTGGAGATCGTCCTGGAACCTACCGGCTCTCCCGTCTCCAGATAGTTCTGAATGATGGCGTGCAGGATCCGGGTCTTTCGTTCGCTCAGTTCCTGATTCGGATGCACCGTCATGTATCCACCTCCTTTTCTTTATTAGCACTCAGAAAAATCGAGTGCTAACATCTTCGTTTATTAATGTAGCACTCGACCCTTCACTTGTCAACTATCTTTATACTTTTTTTATGATTTCTTAGCTCAGTTCCACTTTCACCGCTTTTTCCGGCTTGAAATCGTTGGCCAGATCATAAATATTGTGTCCGGTAGATTCTCCCAGCACCCTGCCTTCCAGGGAATAGCAGCGGATAAACCGTTTCCCGTCCACACTGGACCAGTGCTCCACATCCCAGGTCAGATATCCGTCTGCATCCGTCACTTTTTCCGGCAGATAAAGATCTACCTGTCTCCCGTCCTTCATGATCTGGATCAGCCCCTTGGTACCATCCACTTCCGTTTCTACTTTATTTACTGCATCATATACCTTCATCTTCCTTTCCAGGAGTCTTTTGGACTTCCTGCTCTCCTTTCCCTATTCTCTGTCTTTTATGATACCTGATTTTTTTCATCTTTCAACCATTTCAGCCAATTTTTTATCTCCTTTTCTTTTCCCTGATCCGCAGGCTCATAAAATCTGCTGCCAAGGATCTCTGTAGGCAGGTACTGCTGCTCTACATAATGATTGGGATAATCATGGGCATAGCGGTATCCGGTTCCTCTTTCCAGATCCTTGGCTCCTTTATAGTGGGCGTCTCTTAAATGCGGCGGAACGGTCGTTTTCACTTTTCTCACACTGTCATTTGCTGAAAAAATCGCCAGGGTCGCCGCATTGCTCTTGGGCGCCGACGCTACATACAAGACAGCCTGGGCCAGGATCAACTGAGCCTCCGGCATTCCGATCCGCTCCACCGCCTGTGCCGCCGACACAGCTACCGTCAGCGCCATGGGGTCTGCATTTCCCACATCCTCCGACGCGCAGATCATGACCCTTCTGGCAATAAACCGGATGTCCTCTCCTCCATACAGCATTTTAGCCAGATAATAGACGGCGGCATCCGGATCCGATCCCCGCATGCTCTTAATGAAGGCAGAGATCACATCATAGTGGTTGTCCCCCGATTTGTCATACTGAATCGCCCGCCGCTGAATACATTCCTCTGCCACAGACAAGGTAATGTGTATCTTCCCGTCCTCTCCTCTGGGTGTTGTTAAGATCCCCAGTTCCAGGGCATTCAATCCGCTTCTGGCGTCTCCCCCCGCCATATCCGCCAGGAAGTCCAGCGCCTCCTCTTCTATCACCGCCCGGTAGCTTCCCATTCCCCGCTCCTCATCGGAAACAGCACGGCGCAGCAGCGCTTTGACCTCTTCCTTTCCCAAGGCATACAGTTCAAAGACATGAGAGCGGGACAAGAGAGCCTGATTCACTTCAAAATACGGATTTTCTGTCGTGGCTCCGATCAGGATCACCGTTCCATCCTCTACAAAAGGCAGCAGATAGTCCTGTTGTCCCTTGTGGAACCGGTGGATCTCATCCACAAACAGGATGGTCTTTCTGCCATACATCCCCCGGAGTTCTTTGGCCTGCCGGATCGCTTCTTCCATATCTTTTTTCCCCGCCGAGGTGGCGTTGATCTGCACAAAGCTGGCGCTGGTGGTTTCTGCGATCACCTTCGCCAGCGTCGTTTTTCCGGTTCCCGGCGGTCCGTAAAAGATCAGGGACCTGAGTTTGTCCGCCTGAATGGCACGGTACAAAAGCTTATCCTTCCCTATGATATGCTGCTGCCCCACCACCTCTTCCAGAGAAGCCGGACGCAGCCGTACTGCCAGCGGCCCCGCTTCCTGTTTTTCTTTTTCTTCCATATATTCAAACAGATCCATTTTTTCTCCTTTTCCCCGCCCCATTTGCTTCTTTCGTGAACCAAAGGAGCCTTTTTCGTTTGCTTCTTATTATAGCATACCCTTCTGTTCCCGGCGCAAAAAACCTCCTTCTTCCCGCAGTTTTTCTCCTTGTTTTTCTTTCCTGCTTTTTTCCGTCTTTTCTTCTCTTTTTTCTTCTCGTTTTCTTCTCATTTATTCTTCTCGTTTTTTCTTCTCGTCTTTTCTCCCCGTGTCCCCTTCCCCGTCCTCTCTTCTCCCATTCTGCTATCTCCCCGTTTTGACCGCCTGCTGTTTTCTCTTCCTTTTCTTGCCAGAACCAGGGATGGGTGTTATAATTACCTTCATCTCAAAAACTGCCCGTCTTTATCTGACGGCAGTCACATACATTTCACACAACTTTTCCTGCCGCTGCGGCGGGATAGCGTCTATAGATTACCGGGATACCCGGAAGAAAGGAAAGCGCCGGTCAGAAAAACCGCCGGCGCAACAGGATCACATGAAAACAAACACACCCGTGAAATCAGAACAAAATAAAATGGGAACGATGGAAATTTCTCCGCTTTTGATTTCCGTATCGCTTCCCATGATGCTGTCCATGCTGGTACAGGCTCTTTATAATATTGTAGACAGCATGTTTGTGGCACAGCTCAGTGAAGATGCGCTGACCGCCGTTTCTCTGGCCTTTCCCATACAGACTCTTATGATCTCTGTGTCGGCCGGACTCGGCGTTGGTATGAACGCCCTTCTTTCCCGGAGCCTGGGAGAAGGCAATCAGGAGAAGGTAAACAGAGCTGCCAGCAACGGTCTGTTTCTGAATCTGGTCTGCTGTCTGGCCTTTGCCATCTTCGGGGCATTCGGTTCCCGCTCTTTTTTTGCCTCCCAGACCGCCGATCCCCGGATCATTCAATACGGCACGCAGTATCTGCAGATCATCACTATCTTCAGCATCGGTATTTTCTTGCAGATCACCTTTGAACGGCTGCTGCAGTCCACCGGACAGACCTTCTATAACATGATCACCCAGGGAACCGGCGCCATCATCAATATCATCCTGGATCCCATTTTGATCTTTGGTCTTCTGGGATTCCCCCGCCTGGGCGTGACCGGCGCCGCCATCGCCACCGTATTCGGCCAGTTTGTAGCCTTTTCCCTGTCTATTTTCTTCCATCAGAAAAAGAACAGGGAGATCTCCCTGAGGTTTTCCGGATTCCGCCCTCACCTGCCCACCATCTCCGTCATCTGTGAAGTGGGAGTTCCTTCTATCGTGATGCAGGCCATCGGCTCTGTGATGGTATTTGGAATGAATAAGATCCTTTTGCTCTATTCTTCCACAGCCGCCGCCGTCTTCGGTATCTATTTCAAGCTTCAGAGCTTTATCTTCATGCCCGTATTCGGTCTGAGCAACGGCATGATCCCCATCGTGGCATATAACTACGGAGCAGGGCATGTAGCCCGGATTAAAAAAACCATTTCTCTCAGCTACCGGATCGCCATCGGCATCATGCTGATAGGGCTGGCCATCTTCCAGACTTTGCCCCGGTATCTTTTGGTTCATCTGTTTCACGCTTCTCCCCATATGCTGCAGATCGGCGTTCCGGCTCTGCGGATCATCAGTCTCAGCTTTACCTTTGCCGGCTACGGGATCATGTCCGGTTCTGTCTACCAGGCGCTGGGGAATGGGTTTTACAGCCTGATCGCCTCGTTTTTAAGGCAGATCTGTGTCATCCTTCCGGCCGCTTACCTGCTTGCACATTTCTTCGGTCTGTCTGCCGTCTGGTGGTCGGTACCCATTGCAGAGATTGTGGCCGTTATCACCTTTACTTTCTTAAACCGCAGGATCTACCGTAAAAAACTGGATCCAATGGGCGTTTGTACTACTCCGACGTAACCCTTAAAAGCCTCGAAAATTGAATGATACCTCAGGAGATCATCCCTTCCCACCGGCTTACTTTTTCTTCTTCCCCGCGTGCTTCTTCTCTGTTTTCACGCTCCACCCAAATTTTCCCAGACTTTTTCCAAGGCTCAGATACTCTCCGTGGGAATAAGCCAGAAGTCCCGACTGGTTCAGGGAAAATCTGCCGTTTTCTTCCAGGTAGGCTGTATCTGCCTGCACTGCCAGCACCTCTGCCAGAAACATATGATGACTGCCCAGCTCCTGGATCTGCGTGATCCGGCATTCGATGTTTACAGGACTTTCCTTGACGGTAGGCGCAAAAGCAAGGGCGCTTGCCCTGCCTCTTGTCAAGCCGGTCTCCTTCCATTTATCGTAGTCCCTCCCCGATCGGACGCCGCACCAGTCGGTGGCATACGCCAGATCTTCCGTCGTCAGGTTGACAACAAATTCTTTCGACTCCTTCAATAGCTCATAGGAATACCTCTCCGGTCTGACAGAGATATACAGCATGGCGGGATTGGTGCAGACCGTCCCTGTCCACGCCACCGTGATCAGATTATCCCTGCCGTCCTCTGTGGCCATACTGACCAGCACTGCCGGCAAAGGATACACCAGATTGCCCGGCTTCCAGACTTCTTTTTTTCCTGCCGTTTCCGCCGTCTTTTCCCTGTCTTTCCGATGCACTCTTCCCCTCTTCTTTTCCGTTCTTTTCCGGTTTTCCGCTGACGTCCTTCCTATTCTCCCGCTCATTGATGCATCACTCCCACCAGCGCCGGAATCAACTGCTTCTTCCTGGATACCACATCTTCCAGGATCAGTTTGTCCGTATCTTCCCGCACATCAAAGGCCTCCATCGCATACTCTTTCGCTCCGATTCCCACGCAGAGCAGTTCGGTGGACTCGCTTAAAATATCCGTCAGCATAAAGTACACCATCTGAAGTTTATGGTTTTCCAAAACCTCCGGCAGATAGGGAAGCAAAATGTCGCTTAGATCTGTCAGCTCTTCCTTGTTCATAGAATTGATCTGCCCCACGCCAAAAGTGATCCCGTTGACGGCAAACTGCTTGAAATCCTGGAAGCAGATCTCTTCCGCCGTCTTTCCCGACAGATTACTTCCTGCCTTAAACATCTCCTGGGCCATCTTTTCCATATTCAATCCCGCGATCGCCGCCAGCTTTTTGGCTGCCTTTTCATCCACCTTGGTACAGGTGGGGGAACGAAACAAAAGGGTATCCGATATGATGGCGCTGCAAAGCAGTCCTGCGATCGTCGGATCGATGGCGATCCCCTCCTCCTCGTACATCTGACTGACGATGGTGGCAGTACAGCCTACCGGCTGGTTACGGAAAAACACCGGCCCCATGGTTTCGATGTTTCCCAGACGATGATGATCGATGATCTCCCGGATATCAGCTTCTTCGATCCCGTCCACCGCCTGTGATTTTTCGTTGTGATCCACCAGGATCACCTTCTTTTTACTCACATCCAGAAATCTCCGTCTGGAAATAAATCCTTTAAACCTGCCGTGTCTGTCCAGAATGGGGAAGTCGCGAAACTTCTTTTTTGCCATGACTTCCTTGATATCGTCCACATAGTCACTCATTCGGAAAGTTACCAGCGGCATTTTCGTCATGAAATGCTTTACCGGTATACTTTGATTGATCAGCCTTGCTGTAGTAAAGGTATCATACGGCGTGCGGATGATCACGATGCTTTGTTCCTCCGCCTTCTGGATCAGTTCATCGGATACTTCTGCATTCTGGCAGATCACCAGGCAGCTGGCGTCAATGTCTACCGCACACTCCTGAGCTTCCCGACGGTTCCCCAGGATCACCAGATCGTCCTTTTCAATAAATTCTGCCATCAGATCCGGGTTGGAAGCGCCGATGGTCACCTTCCCCTTTGTAAAATACCCATGCTCGTTGCCCGTTACCAGCACTCCGTCCAGCGTCCGTATGATATTTTTGTACTGCGTCTTAGCCTCCGAAAGCTTCCTTCCATCGTCTACATTCATGTAGGAGGTGGCAATATCCCCCGTGGAGATCACCCCTGCCAGTTCTCCGTCCTTCAGGACCGGTATGGTCTTTACATTGTATTCTTTCATTTTGGCCCAGGTATCCTTAATGGATACATTGGTTTCCACTCCGTCGATCTTGTGGATATCCATGTCCTTTACCTGAAGCTTTACATTTGCCAAAAGAGGCGGCTCCTCCACCTGAAATTTTTTCAGCACATAATGCGTCTCTTCGTTGATCCGCCCCGCCCGCCTTGCCACATAATCTTCGCCTGTTTTTTTCCTTTTTAAATCAGCGTAGGCAATCGCAGAACAGATCGAATCTGTATCCGGGTTTTTATGTCCTACCACGTAGATTTTTTCTGCTTTCTTCCCCATGATACCGCTCCTTTTCCTGATATTCTATGATAAGATTGCCATGTTTTCCTGTTACCGTCAACCAAAACTTCCCCTCCCGTCTGTTTTTTTCTTTGAACACCTTCCCTTCCTATGTTATAATGATTCCAAGCGTTGTGAAACGAAACAGAAATCTACAGGAAGGAATGTGAGTCATGAGCGAAGAATTATTACAAGAAGAAACCAATCTTACAATGCAGGATCTGGAGGAGCATTTTGATGATGCCAATCCCTGGAACCTGGTGATGAAGTACCTGGAAGAAAAGACCGTACTTCCCGTTAAGATCGAAGGGATCGTCAACGGAGGCGCCATTGCCATGGTGGAGGGACTGCGTGGATTTATTCCTGCTTCCCGTATTTCCCTTTCGTACATCGAAGATCTGGAGTCCTGCCTTCTCATGGATATCGAAGTGCGCGTCATCGAGGCAGACCAGGCTGAAAACCGCCTGATCCTCTCTGCCAGAGAGATCCTGAAGGAAAAGGAGAAAAAAGAGCTGGAAGAAAAGATCGCTGCCGTCAAAGTAGGAAGCGTAACTTCCGGTACGGTAGAATCTCTTCAGGATTACGGCGCTTTTGTCCGTCTGGAGAACGGGCTGTCCGGCCTGGTACATGTTTCCCAGATCAGCCAGAAGCGCATCAAGCATCCAAAAGATGTCCTGCATACAGGCGACACCGTACAGGTAAAGATCATCGGACTCAAAGACGGAAAGATCAGCCTCAGCATGAAAGCGCTGGAGGAAGTTGCCGAAGAGCCGGAAGAAAAAGTGGAGATTCCCAAATCCGAGAAGATCGGTACCAGCCTGGGAGATCTGTTTAAAAATATCAAGCTTTCTGAATAGTCTGCTCATAAAAATGCCGTTATCCTGCTATATCCCGGGACTACGGCATTTTTCAATTTCTGAAATACAGCGAGAGATACCGCAGACTCCTGCATGATGTGAGTTTGCGGTATCTTCCTGACAGCAGTTCTAAAACAACGCCCTCTAAAATCCTTTTATAGAATGTCCTCTTTTTTGCCCAGGATATAAAAGAGCAGGGCCGTCAAACAAAATCCGATGATCAGATGCCCTGCCAGAACTCCTACACTTGTAATTCCAAATCCCGGCACTAAGAAATATACATTGGAAAACTCCAGCTTTCCCATTAACATTGTAATGGTGTAAATTCCCATCTGTATGAAAAAAGGAAAGGTATATACAAAAATCTTCCATTCTGAAAAAAAACTGACTGACAATGCCATCGTAGCGTAAATCCCCGCAAACACAAAGGTAAGCGCCAAAAAGATCCCCAGATAGATCCCCGGCTTTGTAAAGAAAAGATGCTTCCACAAACTCTCATAGGTGATGTTATTACTTTGCAGCGCCGATTCTGCTAAAAGGTTGGGCACAAAAAGCAGGGTTCCCAGCCAGTTCACAAGCAGGGGAATGATCACCGCAGTTCCTCCCGACAAAAATACCGCCAAATACTTTGCCTTCAGATAGCTGCTTCTTTGCTCTCTGCTGTAAATTTGTCGGATAAATCCTCCTTTTACATCTTCATAATAAGATTGTCCATACGGAAACACTGCCAGAAGCGGAAGTATGGCATAAAATACAAATCCCTCTATGTTGTAGGTATTCCCGCCCATCCACAGTTCACTTGCCGACACCGGATGTGTCAGTCCTTTGTATACTCCTCCCAGGCTTCGCAGATATCGATAATGCGGGATGCCACATCGAATCACATGACAAAGAGAGATCCCGCAGCCTATAAGCAAGGTGATCCGGTAAGACAGTCCCTGAAATGCTCTCTTGATTTCCATTTGATAGACTTTTTTCATTTTTTCTCCTTTTTCTCCTGCATGGGCCCGATGGCTATTCTGCATTTTTCCGGATACAGCTTGTAGGTAACAAAAAAGTCATGCGCCAGCAGCGTTTCTCTCTTGCTTCTGTCGGAGTAGTAAAAAAGATACGGGATTTCAAATACCTTTTTCTCTTCGGGTGCCAGCGTCTGCCGGAGTGGTTCCCCCTGATTCAGAGTCGAAAACTCCGTCATTCCAACTCCGTTTGTATATCCTTCCGCTTCCAGACACATCTCCGACAGATCCAGCAGGGATTCTTCGTCACTGTGGTTCACTGCTTCCATCTGCACAATCAGAATGTCATCCTTTTCTCCGGCGTCCATGTCACTGGCTGCTTCCATTAATCTGCTATCTTCGCTTCTGGTGAGAAATCGTGTCTTTGTCACACGGACATCCACGTCCTTGGTATATGCGATCACCTCTCCCACCTTTTTTTCCACCAGCTTCGGCCTGGGATAGGCCTGATTCAAATGGATAAATCGAAACAGCCACAGACCTGCCAGCAGAAGCATCACTCCTACGTATATGCTCCGCTTTTTCAACATTTCATCTCCTTTTTCTTAATGCGACCTGCGTCCATGTAGATCATTTCGTCTGCCAGATCCATAAATTCCTCCGGATTATGGCTGGAGATCAGCAGCAAGGCTCCTCTTTCTTTTTCCTCCTGCAGAATTTTAAGACAATCCTGCACACTTTTTTCATCCAGCGCATTGGTAGGTTCATCCAGAAGGATCAGATCCGGCTGCTCAAAAATGGCTGCTGCAATCCCCAGCTTCTGCTTCATTCCCAGAGAATATTTTCGATACTTCTTATGCATGTTTTCTTTCAGCCCCACCTTTTCCAGCGCCTGCAGCACCTCCCTTTCCCCTACTTTTTTGCGGATGGAGGCAAGAAGCATCAGATTTTCATATCCACTATATGCTTTCACAAAACCGGGGTTTTCCAACAAAATTCCCATGCTTTCGGGAAAAGAGATCTCCTTCCAAAGCCGCTTTCCATTGATCCATATTTCTCCCTCATCCAGACGGATCAACCCGCTGATGGCCCGCATCAGCATCGTCTTTCCCGCCCCGTTTTTTCCCAAAAGCAGGTAGGCCTTCCCCTTTTCCATCTGCAAATCAACCTGATTCAGGACCATTTCCTGCTTAATCTGTCTGGACACGCCTTTTATCTCTAAATACATTGCTCACCATATATCCTTTCTTTGAATCAAGAAATACCCTATTCCCATACACGCAGCCTGTATTCCCAGCAAAACCCATATCTCCAGTCGAAAATCGATTCCTCTTCCGGCCAGTTGAACGTTTCTCAAAAACATCATTCCATTTCCCAAAAATCCTTCCTCGCACCAATACAGACCACTGAAAAAATAAAAAACAAAAAGCAGATAACTCAGTCTTGGAGAAAGCAGCAACGCACAAGTCTCCTGTAAGATAGCCAACGTCATCAGCGCCAGAGGCGGTACCAGCAGCTGCCATCCGCCGCCCTGTCTTAAAATCCCTACTTCCAGACCTGCCATTTTTTCCTGGAGAAGAGAATGGATCTGCCACCCTCCCCGAAACACAAAAACCCCTGCCACAGCACATACCAAAACCGTACAAAGCAAACAGATCGCCCCACTCTTCCAAAGCCGAAAAACCTGACGGGTCCATATCTGTGTCCGCTTTCTTCTTCGTACAATCCTCTGTCTGCCGGCCTCCGAATATTCCCGCTCTCGCTGGATACTCTGCAGCAAAAGAAAATAGGCAACATACACGAACAAAAAATATGGAATCTTCAAAAGAGAACGGGGACTCGCCTCGAACACCTCGCTGCCTCCGAAGAAATTCAGGTAAAAATCTCCTGCTCCCATCTGATAGCCTGTTCCCGACACGATTCTTTCATTTTTTATTCTTATCGCAAACGTCAGGCAGCTGCATACCACGATCAGGATGGGAAAACTATACATTTTCAGAAAATTCATCACATATACGCCGGTTCTTTTAAGAAACATCCAGTATATCCCTCCTGCCGGAAATCCTTCTGCCTATGGCATACACACCTGCCGCCAGCACGATCCCTCCTGCTAAAAGTCCCATTGTCCATTCCTTCCTGTTCCACAAAAAATCTTCCGGATAAAATACCAGAAAGAAAAACCTCCCTCTTTGAAACGTTTCAATCGCTCCCAGCGCCACCACCAAAAGCCAAATGTATTTTTGTGATTTCGGAAGCAAAAGAAAGACTTGATGGAGGAGAGCCAAAACTGTGATCTTTATCCAGATCAGCAGCAGGTTGACTGCCATCACCCATACCCAGGAGACAGATACCAGCATCTGACTTCTAAGATAAAACACACTTTCATATTGATCCCAGTTATACAGGCTGTCTGTTTTTAGCCATCCCACCACAAAGGCTGTTCCGCCCAAAAGGAGGGTAAAGATCCCAGAGTACCACAACACCTTCTTCACGATCCGATTCCAAAGGAATATCCTTCCCGGCACCCGGCAATAATAATTCAAAGTCTTTCGGTCCTTTGTCTGTTCCAGGAGCAGAAACAGGATGACAGGCATGATCAACACCCCAAACAGAAACGGCTCCTGCACGATCCTGTAAAAGTCACAGACACATACTGTCGCCACCAAATGATATCGGTTTGCACTTTGGCTGAGGATCACAGCAAGAATCAGAACAAGCCCTGCGCTTTCCGTCCCAAATTTTATCTTGCTTTTCAGAAAGACACCCTTTTTTTCACTCACGTTCCGCCTCCATCCTTCGGTCCATACGCCGGCCCCTATTGCCCCCAGGTAAATTTGACCGCTTTCACATATTCATTACGTACCCCATCCACGTAACCTCCCGTAAGATTAAACACGAGATACGCCTCCCGCTTTTCTATCTTTTCGTCCTTTTCTATGTACACCAGCTTCAGATCTTTGCTTTCTTGCGGCTGTAATCTCAACTCCATATAATTATGCCCGTCACTTTCTTCCGCGGTCTTATCTCCCCGCATAACGGCCTCCTCTGCCTCTTCCTCCGTCCCACCGGCTCTTAGATAGATCGTGTTCAGATACATGAATTGTTCTTTCTGTGCCGGATTCGTGATGTTTAAATCTACGATCACATAAGAATATTCATTCCTGATCTGTCCGCTTTCATCTACTTGGATACTCTCCTGATCCCACATCCAGTCCCTCCGGGATGCCGGTAGTTGAAATCCCTCCGGCGTCTTTGTAACAGCCGCGCTCTTTACCACACAGTCAAAGCGTTGTTCCGCATCTGTGATCTGAATGGTCTCTCCCATACTTGCCGCCCGGTCTATCGCATACTGATCGGATTCTTTTTCTGTCTTCCGATCCTCCTTTCCCTCCTTCTCCTGTTTGCTTTCCCTTGAAACATCCTGGTTCCCATATCTGGCTTTCCCCGCCATCCACAGAGTCCCTGCTGCCACACAGATGGTAATCACTGTGATTGCCACGCCTACTCCTCGTTTTTTATTCATAGCATGTTCTCCTTCGTTTTGAAATACCAGAAAATTCTACAAAAGGAGGGTACTCCCCTCCACAAAAACTATTGCCCTGTGTCTGAGTCCCCTCCTTTCATTTCTTTCCCCTAGATGCTGTCCGGACTCCAGAGACCATGTAATAGAATACTGCTGTGAATGGTTGGTGTTAATTGCAAATAGCAATTTCTGTATCCTCTTTCGTAAACCAGATTATATAAATATCTTGCCTGACCCACATTTACATGATAATGATATGCGCCATCCGTAGGATTTATTCCGTTACTTTTTACCTGAACATAAGCTGACACATTCCCCTGATGATAAATATAAGCTGAAGAAGCATCTGTCTTAGCTCTAATCGGAGTTTGCACATCGCCTCCGTCTCCGTTATAGTACAAGCTATAGTATGTATCACCGTGATTATTTGCCCAACTCACTAAGGTTCCTCCCAAGCATGTCATCATTAAAACACCCATAAAAACCGCCGCTACTTTCTTCATATTTTCCCTCCTTACAAACCGTTGTTTCGTTTACAGGCGAACTTTTCCTCCTTTCCTGTCCACCTCCAGAGTAAAAACTACTGACGTAACCGATCGGCCTTCTTATCTAGCTGTTTTTAACATAGCATATATTGATGTAATTTGCAATCCCTGCCTTTGTTGTTTATTGATCTATTTTTTCTATATTAAAAGGGCAGTCATAGATGTTTTCTCTATCACTACCCTTCCTCTTTTCTTCTGCGTATTTATTTTGAATGGAGCCTTCCCCACTCTTCTTCCAGATCCTTCAGCCAGACCGTGCTGCCTGCATCGCTTGGCATCCGCAGATCTCCTCTGGGAGACACCGCTACCGTTCCCACCTTAGGGCCGTCCGGCAGGCAGGAGCGTTTAAACTGCTGACCGAAAAACCGGCGGAAAAAGACGGTTTCCCACCGATAGATCACCTCTTCTTCGTAGATCCCTGCAAATGCCTGCCGCGCCAGTCGAAGGATCTTCCCCGGTTCATATCCAAAACGCAACGTGTAATACATGAAAAAATCATGCAATTCATAGGGCCCCACCAGATCCTCTGTCTTTTGCGAAATCTCCCCCTCTTTGGGAGGCAGAAGTTCCGGACTCACAGGAGTGTCCAGCACATCTTCCAGGATTGCCTGCAGATTTGCGTCTCCGCAGGTTCCGGCATAATGCTCCACCAGATACCGGACCATGGTCTTGGGAACAGAGCTGTTGACTGCATACATGGACATATGATCTCCGTTATAGGTTGCCCAGCCAAGCACCAGCTCTGACAGATCTCCCGTCCCTACCACGATCCCACCGGTCTGGTTGGCCACATCCATCAACACCTGTGTCCGTTCTCTGGCCTGCGCATTCTCATACGTTACACTGTGATCGTTCCTGCTGTGTCCAATATCCGCAAAATGCTGCAGCACCGCCTCTTTGATAGGGATCTCCCGAAGGGTCACTCCCAGTCCTTTCGCCATCCGGCAGGCGTTCTGATAGGTTCTGTCCGTCGTACCAAAACAGGGCATGGTGACGGCCGTAATCCCGCTTCTGTCTTGTCCCAGATAATCAAATGCTTTGACTGTGACCAAAAGAGCCAGCGTGGAATCCAGTCCCCCTGAGATCCCCACCACCGTACTCTTTCCGCCGCAATGTGCCAGTCTTTTCTGTAATCCCTTGGCCTGAATGGTCAGGATCTCTTCACACACCTTTCCTCTCGTGGCTTCTTCGGGGATAAAGGGGGTTGGAGATATGAATCGGCTCAGCTTCGTCTCTTCCCATCCTACAGAAAACGGGATCCTGTCCGTCACACCCTCTCTTCGATGGAAAGTCGTGTTTTTTCGCCTCTCACCGAGGATCCGTTTCACGTCG
Organism: Suipraeoptans intestinalis; assembly: GCF_009696485.1. Classification (GTDB taxonomy): domain Bacteria; phylum Bacillota; class Clostridia; order Lachnospirales; family Lachnospiraceae; genus Suipraeoptans; species Suipraeoptans intestinalis. Next base: position 2,136,845 of record NZ_VULY01000018.1, on the reverse strand, counting down.
ATCTCACTGACGGTGATCTCCTGGGTAAACACCGGGCTTTCCTTTAAGATGGCTCCGTTTTCCGCAATCATATTGTGTCCGGAAAACACCACGTCTGTGCTGGATTCTTCCTCTCCCGCATTGGCATAGACATACCCGCACACCAAACGGCTTGCGTGCATCCGCACCAGATTTCTCCGATATTCCGCTTTCCCTAAAAGCTCATTGCTGGCAGACAGATTTACCAGGATCACCGCCCCTTTCTGTACTGCCTTTGCCCCCGGAGATTCCACAGACCACAGATCCTCACACAGCTCTGCCGACACCCTCAGTTCTTTCATGGTCTCTTCTTCAAAGATCAGCTGCGGTCCAAAGGGGAGCCTCTCTCCGGCAAACAAAATCTCCTCCGGCTCCTTGGGTCCCTCCGTAAACTGTCTCATCTCATAAAACTCCCCGTAATTCGGCAAAAAAGACTTGGTGGTAAAGCCCAGGATCCTTCCCCGGTTTACCGCCGCAGCCACATTATAAAGCTTTCCTTCCTGTTCCAGCGGAAGCCCTACAAAGAAAAGACCATCCATCTCCCCGGAAGCTTTTGCGATCTCTTTCAGCCCCTCTTTTGCCGCCTGCAGCAGAAGATCCTGGGCAAACAGATCCCCGCAGGTGTATCCGGTGACGGAAAGCTCCGGAAATACCGTGATTTTTATTCCCAGTCTGGATGCTTCTTCCATTTTTTTGCAGATCTCCTGCGTATTGTATGGAACATCTGCCACTCGTAACCGAGGTGTGACAGCCGCCACTTTCACAAACCCATGCCGCATGTTTTTGTCCTCCCTTAGACTTTTCCCTGTTTCATGATCTCTTTTAATTCCTCTACCGTATAGAGATATGCCTGATTGCAGAAGTGACACCGGACTTCCATATCCTCTCCTTCCAGGATCAGGTCTTTCAGATCCTGCTTCCCGATGCTTGCCACAGCCCGCTTTACCCTCTCCTTGGAGCAGTTACAGAAAAATCTGGTTTCTACTTTGTCATGGATCTCCAGATCCAGTCCCTGCAGCAGGATCTCCAGCATACTCTCCGGTGTTTCTCCCCGTTCCAGAAGTTCTGTTACAGAGGTCACTTCCTTTAGATTCTGTTCCAGCTGTGCAATGGACGCCTCTTGCGCAAAAGGCATCAGCTGAATGATAAATCCTCCTGCACAGCTCACCCGGTTGTTTTTTTCCATCAGAACACCCAGTCCCACAGAAGATGGCACCTGTTCTGAATTGGCAAAATAATAGGTCAGATCCTCTGCGATCTCACTGGATACCAGAATCGTCTGTCCGGAATACGGTTCCTTCAGCCCCATATCCTTGATCACCTGAATCAGACCGATGCCCACAGCGCCTCCCACATCCAGCTTTCCGTTCTTGGGCGGCAGCATCACATCCGGATGCCGCACATACCCCTTGACATTGGCATGACTGTCTGCCGTTACCGTGATTCCCCCCAGCGGACCGTCTCCTTGTATCTGTACCGTCAGCATATCCGTTTCATTTTTCATCATGCTTCCCATCATGGCTCCTGCACACAAAAGCCTGCCCAGCGCCGCTGTCGCCACCGGGCTGGTCTGATGCCGCCGTCTTGCCTCTTCCACCAGGTGCTTCCCGGTAATGGCAAACGCCCGGATCTGTCCGTTTGCCGCCGTTGCTCTTACAATATAATCTTTCATCTGCCCGATTCTCCTTCTCCTTTGCCCTGCTCCTTTGCCACCACTGTGATCCGCTCACTGCAGGAACGGGGCAGGGTTCCTGTATAGGCATCAAACGCCTGACAAAATTCCAGTCCGCTCCGCTGCAAAAGCCGCCGGATCTCTCCCAGCGTATATCCTCTTTGTACATGTGTTTCCTGGAACTTCCGGTAGAGATCCTCCTCTTCCCGGACAAACAAGGTCAGGTCACAGACGTTTTTCTTCTTTTCCTCGTGATAGAAGTTGTTCCAGATAAAACTACATTCCTCCCGATCCTCTGCGATCACCTGCTCTCCCAGGATTTTTTCGTATTTATAGGTGGTATTGAAATCAAAGAAAAAAATGCCTCCCGGATCCAGATAATTGTTGACCAGGCGAAAGACTTTTTCCAGTTCCTCCTCTTGCAGGATATAATTGACGGAATCACAGACGCTGACAACGGCCCGCACCGTTCCGTACAGTTCAAATTCTCTCATGTCCTGCAAAAGATAGAGAATATCCCTTCCGGAACTCAGTTTTTTCTCCTGTGCGATCTCCAGCATTTCCAAAGACCGGTCTATTCCTATCATATCGTAACCGGCCTCGGCCAGACACTCCGTCAGACTGCCTGTGCCACAGCAAAGATCCAGCACCAGTCCGTCCCGGATCCCTCTGCTTTTTAAAATCTCTTCAATGTATGCCGCCCATTCCGCGTACGGCACGTTGTCCATGAACACATCATATACCTGTGCAAAATTGGTATAAGCTTCCACAAAGTTTCCCTCTCTTTTTCCATGCATTTAGCAGACCTTACAGATCCACCCTTCCGGCGCCGGAATCTCCTCCAGGCGGATACCCTCCAGCGTGTCGTACAGCTTCTGCAAAACCGGTCCCATTTTTTCCATTCCGCTTCGGAACAGGATTTCTTTTCCGTGGTCTGTGATCTTTCCTACCGGGGAAATCACCGCCGCCGTTCCGCAAAGACCGCACTCTGCAAAGCTTTCCACCTCTTCCAGCAGGACCTCTCTTTCCTCCACTTCCATTCCCAGGTATTCCCTGGCTACATAAAGAAGAGACCGTCTGGTGATGGAGGGAAGTATCGTAGGCGATTTCGGCGTCACAAGTCTGCCGTCTTCCGTGACAAACAGGAAATTCGCTCCCCCTGTTTCCTCTACCTTCGTCCTTGTGGCTGCATCCAGATACAGATTTTCATCATACCCCTGCTTGTGGGCGTCCATGATCGCATACAGGCTCATGGCATAGTTCAGTCCCGCTTTCACGTGGCCGGTTCCGTGAGGCGCCGCTCTGTCATAGTCGCATACCCGAAGGGAGATGGGCTTTGCCCCGCCTTTAAAATAGGGGCCCACCGGAGTGGCAAACACACGGAATTCATATTCTTCTGAAGGTTTTACTCCGATCACCGCATCGCTTCCAAACATATACGGCCGAATATACAGGCTGGCCCCTGAACCGTAGGGAGGAACATAAGCCTGGTTGGCTTCTGCTACCTGGCGCACCGCCTCCACAAACTTTTCTTTGGGAAATACCGGCATCTCCAGACGCCTTGCACTTTCCTCCATCCGTTCTCCGTTCAGATCCGGGCGAAACAGGACCACATTTCCTTTTTTTGTGGTAAAGGCCTTCAGCCCTTCAAAACAGGTCTGGGCATACTGAAGAACGCCGGCACATTCGCTGATACGCACCGTCGCATCCTCTGTCAGTCCGCCTTCCTTCCACGCTCCGTTTTTGTACTGTGCAACAAACCTCTGATCTGTCTGTATATATCCAAATCCCAGGTTTGACCAGTCAATTGCTTTCTTATCCATGTATATCCCTCCGATTTTCGTGATTTCCTACCCTTTGTTCTTCTTATTTCCTATGTACTTAACGTTCCATCATACTGATGGATTCGATCCCGACGCTTCCTCCCCGCACCACTTCAATACTCTGAAAGGACTCCTTCATCAGCTTCACCACCGCGTCGTTTTTGGTGGCGGTCTGCACAAACTCCAAAAGCAGCTCCTCTTTTCCGTAGTCGATCACCTTTGCCTTGAAGGTCTCCGCGATCTGGAAGCATTCTACCTTATGTTCCGGAGAGCATTTCTTTACTTTCACATAAAGGATCTCTTTCATACGGACAAAAATATCTGTAAAATCAATGACTTTGATCACTTCCACCAGCCTGTTCAACTGTTTCTTGATCTGTTCAAAGGTTTCATCGTCACTGACGGTTGCGATCGTCATTCTGGAAATCGTGGCATCTTCCGTCGTTCCCACCGTCAAACTGTCCAGGTTGTAGGATTTTCCGGAAAACAGACCGGAGATCTTGGATAACACACCTACCTGATTTTCCACATACAGGGAAATCCACCGTTTTTTCATTCCGCTTCCATACATTTTTTCTTCCTCCCGTTAGTCCAGTATCATGTCCTTTAATGTTCCTCCCGGCTGGATCATAGGATATACCAGTTCTTCCGGATCCAGGATAAATTCGATCACTACCGGCGTCCTTTTGCTTTCTCTTGCCTTTTGGAACGCCTCCTTCACCTCTTCCTGTCTGGTAACCCGCAGTCCCACGGCTCCATAGCTTTCCGCCAGCCTGACAAAATCCGGAACATAGGGCCAGTCTTTTGGTACTTCTGTTTCTGTTTCCAGATTTGTCATGGAATACCTTTTTCCGTAAAACAGCTTCTGCCACTGTCTTACCATTCCCAGCACTCCATTGTTGAAAATACAGCAGATCACCGGTACTTCCTCTATCACCGCCGTAGCCAGCTCCTGAATACTCATCTGGATCCCTCCGTCGCCTGATATGGCGATCACCGGTACTCCCGGATTGCCGATCCCGGCTCCTATGGCTCCCGGAAGTCCATAACCCATGGTTCCCAGACCTCCCGACATATGCAGCCTCTTCTTTCTGGTCAGTTCCAGGTACTGGGCTGTAAACATCTGGTGCTGCCCCACGTCCGTGATGACAATGGCCTCCTCAAACATCTCATTGATGGTTTCTATGATAGACCTGGGTGTCATGCCGGCTTTTTTCTTCGTCCCTCCCAGCGGATGCTCCCTGTCCCACGCTTCGATCCTTTCAAGCCAGGCCTCCCGCCGGCAAGGCGTCACATAGTCCAGCATCCTGCTGACAGCCTCCTTGGCATCTGCCACTACAGGCACGTCCACCTGGACATTTTTGGAAATCGCCGCCGTGTCGATGTCAATGTGAACGATCTTGGCGTGAGGGGCAAAGGAATGCAGTTTTCCTGTGATCCTGTCGTTAAAACGGGTTCCGATGGAAAACAACAGGTCACATGCGTTGACTGCCATATTTGCCGCATATTTTCCATGCATCCCCAAATTTCCCACAAACAGCGGATGGTTGGTGTCGATGGCGCCTCTTCCCATGACGGTAGTCACCACCGGCACCTGCGTCCTTTCTGCCAGTTCCTGAAACAGCTCTCCCGCTCCGGCAATGTTTACCCCGCCTCCTGCCAGAAACAGGGGCTTCTGCGCCTTTTCCAGCATTTTGACCGCCCGTTTCAGCTGGCCGATATGTACGCCTGTGCTGGGGCGATAGCCCCGGATATTTACAGTCGCCGGGTATTCTGCGCTTCCCAGCTCTGCCATCACATCCTTGGGCAGGTCCACCAGAACAGGACCCGGTCTTCCGGTTCTGGCTATATAAAAGGCTTCCTTTATGATCCTCCCAAAATCCTCTCTGTTTCGTACCGTTACTCCATATTTCGTGATGCTTCTGGTGATCCCTACGATGTCCACTTCCTGAAACGCATCATTTCCGATCAGATGCCTTGCCACCTGTCCTGTGAAGCAAACCAGTGGAACACTGTCATAATAAGCTGTTGCAAGCCCCGTGACCAGATTGGTGGCTCCCGGTCCACTGGTGACCAGACAGACTCCCGTCTTTCCTGTAGTCCGCGCGTAGGCGTCCGCTTCATGTACCAGCGCCACTTCCTGCCTGGGCAGTACGATCCGCAGATCTCCCTGCTTATAGATCTCATCTCCGATGTCAATGGTACAGGCTCCCGGATATCCGAAAACCACCTCTACCCCTTCCTCCTTCAACGCCTTGACCAACAGCTTATTTCCACTGATCTTTCTCATCTGTCCGCCTCCTTTTTCTCACTCTGTTCCTTTCTTCTTCCGCCCTCTGTCATGCCTCTTTTTTGTACCTGCCTTCAGTGGCTGCTCTCGCAACCCTTTTCCTGGAAGCATTTTCAGGCATCCGCTGATGCCGCTTCCCCCTCCGGCTCTGCAGCAGAATTTTGAGATGCGACTGCTTCCATGACTTTTTCTGCAATCCGATCCCAGGAGATCTCTCCTGTATCTGCCCGGCCTTTTTGGGGATGGTTCAGACTTTCCCGTATCTGCTTCGCCAGATCTCTCTCAAACCTTGCCAGTTCCTCCGGCCGTGCCTGTTCTCCCTGCGCCGGAAGCTTCACATAACGGATATCCCCCTGTCTGACGTAGGTGTCCAGCCATTGTCTGACGCCTTCAAACTCTGACATGACCACACGGCTCCCGCAAGCCAGAGCCTCGATCACACAAAGCGGCAGTCCTTCTGCAAAAGAGGGAAGAACGAATACATCCCCCTTCCGATAGACTTCGGCCAGCTCCTCCTGCGGCAGTTTCCCCAAAAATCTGACCGGATAAGGCGCTTCTTCTGCCAGCTTCCGGATCTCCTCATATTCTTTTTCGCTGCCGGCTCCTCCTGCCAGCAAAACCTCCAGAGGATACGCTTCCTCTTTCAGATAGCACAGACTCCGAAGAAGACTTTTGACTCCTTTTTTTTCGGAAATCTTTCCTGCAAATACCAGACGCAGCTTTCCATCCTCCGGTCGGCCGCCCGCCGGTCCGTCTCCCTCCGTGTAAAAAATGTGGCTGTTATACCCGGCTCCCACCACCTGTATCTTTTCTGTCTCCACCCCAAACATCCCTACGATCTCTTTTTTCTGTTCTTCATGCAGGGCAAAGATTCCATCCAGCTTCCTGATCTGTGTCAGGATCCGTTCTTTCTGAAATGCTGTCTGACGAAGCTGTAAAAGATCCGTATTGTGGCAAAACCCGTAGATCCGCTTTTGGGGAAACCACTCCCTCACCAGGGAGGTGAGAAAGTACAAATGGTGGCACAGGATCACATCCGGCTGAAATTCCGTTACCGCCTGAAAGATCCTGCGCCGGAATCCCTGCAAAAACTGCGCCGTCATTTCCTCATCCATATCCTTGTAGCGAGTACTGGGATAAGGCATTTCATCCGACATGCCCACTATGGGGTAGGGAATATCCTCTTGGAACCATACCGGGTAGTGCCGTATCTCTGTCTCAAATTCCCGGACGTCCTCCCGGTAGATCCCGGAAACCACCGCCTGAGAGACCCAGCGCCGCTGCAGCGCCTTTACCAACTCCGTCAGATAGACCCCGCTTCCTGTGCTGTGAGGCTTCTGCGCCGTAATGCTTAATAGCTTCATGATATCCTCTCATAAATGGAAAATATATATTCCAGATCAAAATAGGTCTGTTCCTCTCCCACCTGGGTCATCTTCCACCCTTCTTCTCTGTCCAGATCAGGGAAATAGGTATCTGCATCATACTTGTGGAACACTTTGGTAATGTAGGCTTTCTTGCAGTAGGGCAGGAACTGCCGGTAAATGCTTTCTCCTCCTATGATATAGACGTCTTCCTCCGCATACTGCTTCAGTTCTTCCAGTACCTCCTCCATGCTGCCGCATACTACCGCGCCTTTTGCCTGGAATCCGGCGTCTCTTGTCAAAACAATATTGACCCGGTTTTTCAGGGGCTGCCCGCCCGGAAAGCTCTCCAGTGTCTTTCTTCCCATTACCACGACTTTCCCCGTGGTAGTTTCCCGAAAAAACTTCATATCCTGGGGAATGCTGACTAACAGCCGGTTTCCCTTCCCGATCGCCCAGTTTTCGTCTACCGCTACAATCAGATTCATCTGTTCTCCTCCTTATATTGCCACCGGAATCTCTGTGATCTGCGGATGTGTCTGATAATCCAGCAGCTTTACATCTTCCCTGGTAAAATCGTAGAAATCCTTGATCTCCGGATTCAGCCACAGTCTGGGCGCCGGAAAAGGTTCTCTTTGGATCAATTCTTCTATCATAGGTACATGCCTGTCGTAAATATGGGCATCTGCGATCACATGCACAAACTCTCCCACCTGCATATCGCACACCTGGGCCAGCATATGCAAAAGAATAGAATACTGGCACACATTCCAGTTGTTTGCCGCCAGTACATCATTGGACCGCTGGTTTAAGATTCCGTTTAAAGTCAGCTTCTCCTGTCCGGCTTCCTTGGTCACATTAAAGGTCATACTGTAGGCACAGGGGTACAGATGCATCTCATGCAGGTCTTCATGCACATAAAGATTTGTCAGGATCCTCCTGCTGTAGGGATTGTGTTTCAGGTCGTAGATCACCCTGTCTACCTGATCAAACAGCCCCTCTTTGTACATGTGTTTTTTCTGCATCTGATAACCGTAGGCTTTTCCGATGGATCCCGTTTCGTCTGCCCAACTGTCCCAGATATGACTGTTTAGATCCTGGATGTTGTTGGATTTTCTCTGCCAGATCCAGAGCAGCTCGTCGGTGCAGCTTTTGATGGCCGTTCTGCGCAGGGTCAAAGCCGGAAATTCTTTTGCCAGATCATACCGGTTCACTACTCCGAACTTCTTGATGGTATAAGCCGGCGTCCCGTCCTCCCAGACAGGGCGGACTTTTTCCCCTCTGGTATCGGTACCTGTTTCTATGATATCCCTGCACATCTGTATAAATAGATTGTCTGCATAGCTCATTCTGTGTATTCCTCTCTGATTTTACCTTATTTACATACCCTATAGTGTATCATGGTTTTTACAGAAAGAAAAGACATTCTCCTTAGCCTATTTTGTTCTCTTTCTGCCGGATTTTAACAAAAAACAGGGATAAAAGCTTTGGCTGCCTTCATCCCTGTCCGATATGGTTTCCCATGCTCCCCTATTAACTACAACATCCTGCCAGCACAGATTCCAACGCCTTGGCGCTGCTGCTGTGGGCCCGTTCTACCGGTATGTCATACCGCTGTGCTTCCTTTAGTGCACAATGCACCATTTTGTGTGCTACGGTGGAGGTAAACAAGATGATCAGATCCGGCTGTCCGATCTGTGTCTTCAAATTGCCTACCATTCGTGTGAATACCTTTGCCTTACATTTGTGTTTTCTGCAAATTTCTTTATACTGCTGCTCCATTCGCTCGTTTCCGCCGATGATCACAACACTCATACGTTCACTCTCCTCTTAGCCGCCTCAAAAATCCACTTTTCTATGCGTTTCCCGCCAGCGCTTTTCCGGCACTTTTGCATAGATCAATTGCTTCCTGATCCGGTTCCATGTTCGCTATGACTCCTGCGTCCCCTGACAAAACAGCTCCCGCATTCTTCATTCTCTCTTCCCAGCTGCGCATCCATTCTCCGTCTCCCCAGTCATAGGAGCCAAATAAAAGAATCTTCTTTCCCGACACCTTGCCTTCCAACGCTTCTACGAATGGTTCCATTTCCCCTTCTTCCAGAACCTCTTCTCCCATTGCCGGGCATCCCAGCGCAAATACTGCGTTCCCCGCCAGCTCCTCCGGACTGATGGCATCGATCCCCAGTACCGTTGCCTCTGCTCCTCCTTCCCGGATTCCTGCTGCAATGGCCTCCGCCATCTTTTCCGTATTCCCCGTTCCACTCCAATAAACTACTGGTATGCTCATTGTTCCATCCTCCTTGACTCTGTATTTAAGCAGTTTTTTTCAAAATGTCCTGTATGTTTTTTCCCAGGAAAAACTCCCGCACTGCACATTCTCTCGCTTCATCATAGGTTTTGAAAATAGATCTGGCCTCCTCCGGATTGTGATAGACCTTCCAATATCCGGAAAAAAGGCAGTCCTTTCCCTTCCGACGGATAAAGCTTTGAACATCGCACAGCGGGTAATCCAAAAACACACCGATCTCATGAGGAAATCCTCTGTCTGCCTGAAAGTATCTGTTTACCCTCACTTCCAGTCTTGCCAGTTGCTGCTTCAGCCCCTCTTCCCTGTAGCCAAACTCCCTTAGAAAACATCTGGCCTCCCATCTTTCCAGGCGACGCTCCAATGCTTTTTCCCAATAAAAAAACACCAAAAATCGTCCTTTTCGTTCCGACAGGATCCTGTATTTTACATCTGTCCCGTCAAATAACGTATATAATTTTTGATAGTCTTTCTTTTCCAGGGTTATGGCACAAGACGGCTTCAAACCTTTTAAAAAGGGGGAGCACTGCAGGATCAGCTGACATACCAGCCTTTTCCCGGCATGTTTCTGTGAAAGCAGATAAGACACAAGCTTTGCCGACATAGTTCCTCCTTAAGTTCTCATTTTGAAATTGATTCTCATTTACAATAGATAATATATCATACCCTTTTTTCTTTTTCAACTATGATTTGATATTTTTCACATTTTTTGATGTTGTTTGATGTTGGATTCTTTCTTGTCCCTCTAAAGTTTTTTATAAATCTTCCCCTTGCATAAAAAAGAGAAGCAGATATCACTCCACTTCTCCAATCATTCATAAATAAATTTGTAAATATCTCCATTTATAGTAATGCTATTATCAATCATCTCGTAAATCAGAAAATGCTCATCGAAAACATTCTTCCATCTTTTATATTTTTCTTTTGCAGAAGAAATTGGAATAAAATAATTATAACTTTCTATCCCAACAATAATTCCAACAAATGGTTTAATACTGCTTCTATATGACGGGTTGGAATAAACTTCCGAATCTATTTGATTTAGATATTCAAGGTAATCTGGATTTACAGTATAAAATCCATATTTAATCGCTTCTGCCATTTCCTTCTCCTAAAAAAACAGAGAGGTTTTATCCTCTCTGTTCAGACTGTAGACAAAATAAAGCCGAGATTTCTCTCGACTTTACTCGGCAGCTTTTGGTTCAATGGAACTACAGATGAGGACTACACAAAAACACCTAACATCCTTCCTTTTCTCTGCGCATCCGCCGAAGTTCTCTTCCTGCAAACAGGATCGCTACCAGCGCCGCAGCACCATCTGCGATGGGGCCGGCATACATCACGCCGTCTATCCCAAACAGCAGGGGAAATAGCAGGATCAACGGTAGTAAAAACAGGATCTGTCTGGTTAGAGACATAAACACTCCCAATCCTGCTTTTCCGATAGAGGAAAAAAATCCGGTAGACATAGGCTGGATCCCATTGATAAACACCATGAACATAAAAATCCGGAAATATCTGCGGGCAAATTGAAAGTATTCTTTACTGCCTGTTCCAAATATGGATACCAGCTGATCCGGAAACAACTGAAATATGATAAAAAACAAAATCCCTACTGCAACTGCCACCTGAAAAGCCCGCAGGTAGGTTTTCCTGACTCTGTCATAGTTTTTGGCTCCGCAGTTAAATCCCCAAATGGGCTGACACCCCTGAGAGATTCCGATACAGATGGCCATAAATACCATGTTTACTTTGGAGATCACTCCCACACAGGCAATGGGAATATCCGACCCATAAACGGAATCTGCCCCGTATCGCCGCAGCACGTTGTTCAGCGTGATCTGAACGATCGCCATGGCCACCTGGTTCAGACTGGAAGCGACTCCCAAAGAGGCAATGACCTTCAGATAACGCCATCTGGGTACCAGCATTTCTTTTCGAAGTACCATCTTTTTCTGTTTCCAGAAATAAAAGAGCACCATCAATCCCGATACGGTTTCTCCCAATACCGTTGCCCACGCTGCTCCTTCGATCCCCCATCCAAACACAAAAATGAACAGCGGGTCCAGAATCGTGTTGAGAATGGCTCCTGTCAGCATGCAGTACATGGAGTAGGCCGGACTTCTGTCAGCCCGGATCAAATGGTTGCCTCCTGTAGTCAAGACAAGAAACGGAACACCAAAGGCGGTAATCCCTGTATAGGGTCTGGCATACTCCAGAATCTGCCGGGTTCCGCCAAACAGATGTAGCAGCGGATCCAGAAATACCAGCGTAATGATCGCGATCACAGTTCCGCTGAACAAAAGCATGGACAGGCTGGTACCGGCAACACTGCTGGCTTCCTCTTTCCTGCCCGCACCCATCAGCAGGTTATAATTGGAGGCGCCTCCGATCCCAAGCAGCAAAGCGACTGCCGTACAGATAATGGACACCGGAAATGCAATGTTTGTCGCTGCATTTCCCAGCATCCCCACGCCCCTTCCGATAAAGATCTGGTCTACAATGTTGTACAGAGAACTGACCAGCATACTGATAATGGCCGGAAAAATAAACCTTGCCATCAAAATCCCGATTTTTTCCTCTCCCAGAGGATTCCTTGTGTGTACTTCTTCTTTCATCTTTCTTTCCCTTCTTTCTCGTATGACTACAGTATAACACGTCTCCTGTCGAATTTCTAAGGGGAAATCGCACAAAGGCATGTCTGATGGAAACGGACTTCTTGAAAAATCGGTCCATGAAATCCTTGAAAAAGGAAATTGTATAAAAAAGAATTGACATTTTTCACCATTTGTTGTAGACTAACTATTGTTCGTAAGAACATCTTTGCGACAGTGGCTCAGCTGGTAGAGTACGACCTTGCCAAGGTCGGGGTCGCGGGTTCGAACCCCGTCTGTCGCTCTCTCAGAAACAGTATCCTGGATGATCAGGGTACTGTTTTTTGTTTTCGCAGGAAAATTGCGAGTTATATTTGAATTATAGGACAAAATATTTTAAGAGTTATAGACCAACACGTTTTGTCCTATAAGCCGAAATTGTGGAATTATAGAATTGTAGAGTTGTAGGATAAAATGTGTTCCATGAAACAAAAGCTCCCTCTTTACTTGTGATGCGGATCATGTTCTATCGTTCTTCTCCTGTGATAATGCGCATGTTGCGCTTCTGTCTTTATATGCGTATGGACATGCTCGTGCCGGATTACATGAATGTGTGTGATGCCGCCGTGCGTATGAAGGATCCTGTGTTCATGAAGATGCGAATGAGATTTCATGAGAGTATCCAGGATCACAAAGACCGTCCCCACGATCATGACCACCAGGGCAACGCTATAGGCTGCCGATAATTTTTCCCCCAATAACACAAAAGATAAAAAGGAGCCTAGAAACGGAGCGGTGGCATAGTAGGCGCTCGTCTTGGCTGCGCCCAGGTCTCTTTGTGCTCTTATATATACAAATATGCTAAGTCCATAAGATGCAAATCCCAGCAGCATCGCCGATAAAAGATATGGCAGCTTCGGAATAGTTTCTCCCAAAAACAGGCCGATTGTCAGCGCTCCTCCCCCTGAAAAGAGTCCCTTTATGATGACGATCTGATAGATGCTTTTCTCCGCTATTTTGCGGGTGCAGTTGTTTTCAAATCCCCAGCAGATGGTAGCAAGAATGACGAATAGGGAGCCGTATGTGATGTCCAGGCCTGTCGTTTTCTGATAAGAAAGCAGGATGCTTGCCGTCGTTATCAAGGAAATGGCGATCCAGAGTCTTTTCGTGATCTTCTCTTTAAAAATAACGAGAGCAACGAGAGAAGTTGCGACAATTTCAAAGTTTCCCAAAAGAGAAGCCCCGGCTGAAGAGCCGTACCGGATCCCCAGCATCAGGAGAATAGGCGCCGCGATATCAAGAAGGATCATGCCAACTACATAAGGCAGGTCTTCTTTTGCAAGCTTATCCTCCTCTCTCCCTTTCTTTCCAGAGAAAAGGCGTAGGATTCCCACGCCGGTCCCGGCTCCCAGATAAAGCAATCCCGCCAGAAGCGTCGGTGAAATATAGGGGAAAAGCATTTTGGAAAACGGCACGTTTATCCCGTAAAAAACTGCTGCCAGTAACGCATATATGATCGGCAATACTTTCTTACTCATCAAACCTTCCTCATACCTCCTCATTTTCTGTTCCTAATCCATATCCTCAAATGCAGACAGTCCAGTCTTTGCGATCTGTTTCGAGTCGCCATGCCTCACAAAAAACATAGTGACAAAGGCCGCCGTCACAAAAATTGCCGCATAAGGGAATAAGGTTCCCATTCCAAACTGATCCATCAACATTCCCGAAAGAATCGGCGTGACTACCTGTGCTGCCATGGATGCAGTATAGTAATAGCCCGTATATTTTCCCACATCACTTCCACTGCACATTTCTACCACCATCGGAAAGGAATTTACATTGATCGTAGCCCAGGCGATCCCTGCCAAAGCAAAGAATAGATTCATCAGCAAAGCGGGACTGTCGGAATTTAATGTCATAGCCCCCAAAAATGCTGCCGCCAGCATTATCACTCCTGCCATAATCGTCTTTTTTCTTCCGATTCTTGAAGCAGCGATCCCGACGGGGAGATAGGATACGATCGCTGCGATCTGTGCTATCATAAGGGTCAGATTATAGTCTTTATGGAGAACCGTCGTCGCGTACACAGAGTATTTGGATGTGACAGCATTATATCCCATGAACCAGAACACGATAGACGCCAAAAGAAACAACAGCGACTGAAACTGTCCCTTCCCCAAGTCTCTCTTCTCTGAAATTTCCTCTTTTTCTTCCTCCTCCAATCCATATTTTCTACTTTCTTCCCTCATTTCTTTCACAAATGTCACTTCATCGACGGTAAATAAAAACACTACCAAAGCAGCTATCATCAGTCCTCCGATCACAGAAAAGAAGGGCAGATAACTCATCATGGAATTTGAAAGGGCACTTGTTTTGAAGAAGACCCCCAAAATAAGAATCAGTATTCCTCCTGCCGTTCCCATTAAATTTATTACGGCATTGGCTTTGGATCTGAGAGGCTTCACCGTTACGTCCGGCATCAATGCTACCGCCGGCGCCCGGAAGGTTGACATTGCCAACAGAAGGAGCAGCAAAATCGCCATGAACAGGAAAAGAACCCACCTGGAATCTCTGGTGATCTCCCGGACATAAGCCTGTCTTGCCGGAACGACATAATTGGTATAAGCATGATTGGTCTTTGTTTTTCCCTCAACCAGAACAGTGCTTGGAATGGAGGAAAACGTCTCCTTTTGAAATTTTTCCCCAAGAGTAAACCTCTCTCCCTGAGGCGTGACCAGCTCCCTGTCTTCTACCGCTTCGTAAATGGTAGACAACGCCGCTCTGTCGTCAATTTTGGATACCTCTTCTATCTTCGACAGCTGTATCCTGTCAACGAAAGAAAGTGACAGCAGTGCAATGACCGCAACGATCGTACCTGCAACAATGAAGGGAGTGCGTCTGCCTCTGGGGTTTTTGGATCTGTCTGAAAGGGCGCCAAAAAGAGGAAGCATAAATAAGGCAAGTATATTGTCCATTGCCATGATAAAACCGGACCAGGACTGGGACATACCAAATTTATTCGTTAAAATCATTGGAATCGTGTTGTCATAAGCCTGCCAGAACATACAGATCAGAAAAAATGCAAATCCTACACAAAGGGTTCTTTTATAATTTAGTTTCATCAGAGTACTCCTTTTCGCAAAAGTCTTCTGGTTGGAATTGTTTACATCAAATTCAAATATGGTACAATATGAGGAAAGGAAATCTCACATGAAAAGAGAGGAAAAATCTACATGGTATTTATTTTTTATATACTTTTTATCCTGTTCTTAATTTTCTGCCTGCTGGCATTTTTAGCAGCCCCCTCTCCTAATGGACTTGGCAGGTTCAAAGCTCTTGATACCCGTTACTTTGCCCATCGGGGTCTTCACACAAAAGACAGGACCGTTGCCGAAAACTCTTTGGAAGCCTTCGCCCTGGCCTGCGAAAGGGGATATGGGATCGAGCTTGACGTGCAGCTTTCAAAAGACGGAAAGGTCGTTGTTTTTCACGACGATACGTTAAAGAGAGTATGCGGTATTGACAAGAGAGTTGACCAATTGACTTACGAAGAACTAAGAAACTTAAAGTTACACCAGACAAAAAGTAACATCCCCCTGTTTTCAGAAGTCCTTGCTCTGGTAAATGGCAGGACTGCTCTGATCGTAGAACTGAAAACCGGTAGAAACAATCCGGTTCTCTGCAGAAAAACTCTGGAGCATCTGCGAAGGTATGAGGGGAAATACTGCATTGAAAGCTTCGATCCGCGGATTGTCGCCTGGTTTAAAAAGCATGCTGAGAATGTTGTCCGTGGGCAGCTGGCCGCTCCCGTAAATTCCTATGGAGAAAGTGCATCCAGGGGAGTCTCTCTCCTGATGTCCTTCTGCCTTTTGAACTTTATGGGCCGCCCCGATTTCATTGCCTATAAAAATGTTCCACGTCCGTTGCCCGTAAGATTAAGTGAACTTATGGGTGCGGCAAAGGTTTGCTGGACCAGCAGACAGCCTCACGACAACGCCGGAAACACCGCGGAAATTTTTGAATTTTATGAGCCTGAAAAAACCTGCGCCTCACTGATACAGCCTTCTTAAGAGAATTCTTTCTTGACCAGTTCCTTTTTGTACCTCTCATACCACTCCTGGAAGCTTCCGTCTCCCTGCGGATCCTCCTGGAATTTCTGCATCAGGTCTGCCGCCATTTTTTCCACCGGAAGCAGCTTTTCATAGACCTTTTTTTGATACTTCCAGTACTCTTCCTCTCCGCCGTACCCCTCGATCACATCCTCCAGCATCTTTCTGGAGGTTTCATCCAGTTCGTCCATGTTCTGAAGTTCCCTGATTTTCTCTTCTATCTCTTTCTTGCTGGCTGTGTAACCCTGTCTACGTGCTTCTTCTTCCAGCGCCGCCGACTCTTTTACATAGATTTCCGCCTGCTCCTTTGCCTGCTTTTCTCCCATCCCCTGTAATGTAAAAAAGTAAACGGTCCGCTCATAATCTTCCATGGTGATCACGGCATCCTTTCCCTCCAAGTAAATTTCCTTCGTTGCTCCTGATCTCCCAGTTGATCTTTGATACCGGCCCCATTCCTTAGCTGCGTCTTTGTTCACTGTCTCATTTTCTCTTGCCGGATCCTCTGCTTTGGTTAACGAACCCACATATAATCCGCCCATACCCAACAACATCACCAGCACAAAAATAAGCCTTTTTTTCATTCTCCCACCTCGCTTTCAACGGCATTTCTAACACAACACTTCTGCTCGACCAAATAGCGCCCCTGCACCAAATAGACATTCCTGGTTTTCCTTTTATGGAGCCTTAGTACCTTTCATTTTCGCCGGCGGCAAAATGATCCTTCCCTCCATAAAGAACGCTTTGTTATTTGTTATTATATGTTTATTTCATTGTTTTATCAATTTATTTCTGTATCGCTATCCTTTTTTTAATTTTCTTTTTTATGTCAATCTGTTTCCACGTTTCTATTTGTTCATACATTCCGTAATTAGCTTGTC
Source organism: Suipraeoptans intestinalis (assembly GCF_009696485.1). GTDB lineage: Bacteria > Bacillota > Clostridia > Lachnospirales > Lachnospiraceae > Suipraeoptans > Suipraeoptans intestinalis. Next base: position 2,119,792 of record NZ_VULY01000018.1, on the reverse strand, counting down.
ATTTTTGCCGTTTCTGTAACAGGAAACATGTCTTAGATCTGTTTCGAAATAACATTTCTTTTAATAGCTGCCAAATATTATGGACCGTTGAATTTTTTCTGTTTGGCCAGTATCCTGCCGCTATTTCCTGGTTTCTTTTTTGTCTGTCTGTTTTGTCAGCATAAAAAAACACCGCCTTTCTGATTCCGTTCTGTCAGAAAGGCGGTCGTAAACATAGAAAACCCGGCTTTTCTCAGGACTTTGTCCATAGCCTGCCGCGTCCTTATAGGACTTTTATACGTCGTCATAATTCCAAATCATTTCCGCAAATCCACTACACGATAGCGGTCTGCCAGAGATTTCAGCCGTCTCGGTACATTCGTAATGCCAGCCTTTTCTGATATCAGGCATGTCTATAACGGCTGCTCTGTCGTTCGGATGGCAAGTCCCAGCTCTTCCAGTTGGGAGGTCTCTACCCTGCCCGGCGCTTCCGTCATCAGATCGGAGGCATCCTTTACCTTGGGGAAAGCGATCACATCACGGATGCTTTCTTCTTTCGCCATCAGCATGGCAAGACGATCCAATCCGTAAGCCAGTCCTGCGTGAGGCGGTACCCCGTAACGAAAAGCTGTCAAAAGGAAACCAAACTGCTCCTGGGCCTGTTCTTTGGTAAATCCCAAAACTTCAAACATTCTGCTTTGGATAGACGGATCAAAGATCCTGACACTTCCGCCGCCGATCTCATTGCCGTTCAGGACAATATCGTAGGCTTTTGCGCGGACACTGCCCGGATCACTGTCCAGTTTTTCCAGATCCTCTTCATAAGGCATGGTAAACGGATGATGCATGGCAGTATAACGCTTCTGATCCGGATTCCATTCCAGCAGCGGGAATTCAGTTACCCACAGGAAACGGAACACGTCTTTGTCTGCCAGTTCCAGCTGTCGCGCCAGTTCCAGCCGCAGCGCTCCCAATACGTCCCAGACGATCCTGGTTTCATCTGCCGCAAACAAAAGCAGGTCTCCCGGTTCTCCCTCCATTGCGCCGATCAACTGCTGCATTTCCTCTTCTGTCAGGAATTTGGAGAAAGAGGATTTGATGGTTCCGTCCGGCAGGATCCCCAAATAGGCCAGTCCCTTTGCTCCGTATCCCTTCGCAAAGTCCACCAGCTTGTCGATCTTTTTCCTTGGCATCTCCGCCTGCCCCTTGACGTTCAATCCCCTGACTGTGCCTCCGCCTTCAACGGCTCCCCGGAACACGGCAAAAGAAGTGTCCTTCACCGTTTCCGTCACGTCAGTCAGTTCCATACCAAATCGGATATCAGGCTTGTCCGAACCGTAACGGTCCATGGCTTCCTGCCAGGTCATCCGCGGAATGGGAAGCTCCACCTTTTCTCCCAGGATTTCTTCAAACAGGGATGCCAGAAGTCTTTCATTCACATCCAGCACATCTTCCACGTCCACAAAAGACAGTTCCATATCTATCTGGGTAAACTCCGGCTGCCGGTCTGCTCTTAAGTCCTCATCCCGGAAGCATTTTGCCACTTGAAAATACCTGTCGTAGCCGGCACACATCAAAAGCTGCTTAAACAACTGGGGAGACTGAGGCAAAGCATAGAAATTCCCCGGATGTACCCTGCTTGGTACCAGATAATCCCTTGCCCCTTCCGGGGTGCTTTTGATCAGTACCGGTGTTTCTATTTCCAGAAATCCTTCCCGGGCCAGAAACTGACGCGTCAAAGTTGCCAGCCGGCTTCGCAGGATCAGGTTTCTCTGCAGATCCGGTCTCCTAAGATCCAGATACCGATACTTCAGCCGCAGTTCCTCCTTTGTCCTGGAATTTTCCTCAATGGGAAACGGCGGTGTTTCGGACTCCGACAGGATCCGAAGCTCTGACGGGAGGATCTCAATCTCTCCGGTAGCCAGATTTGTATTTACGGCTCCTGATCGTCTTGCCACCTTTCCCCGGACTGCCACCACATATTCCGAGCGAAGAGAAGCCGCCTTTTCCCGCAGCGCTTCGTCTGTCTCATCGAATACCGCCTGGATGATCCCGGAACGGTCCCTGATGTCTGTAAAGACCAGACCTCCCTTATTTCTGTTTTTTTGTACCCATCCCATGACGGTGACTTCTTCGCCCACCTGTCTGTCTGACAATTCCGCACATCTGTGGGATCTTTTCAACCCCTTCATTGACTCTGCCATATCTACTCTTTCCTTCCTTTTATCCTTACCCTCTTCTCAGATAGAATCTATATAAAAATCAGTGATCTCCTCGTATCCTTCTGCCTGCAGCTGTTCTTTCTGAAACCTCTTATTTTTCTTCATGTATGTCACCAGAACCTGATGCCCGCTTCTTCTTTCCGCAGCAGCCCGCTCCAGCATCTTCTGCACCTGCGCACCTGACAGCTTCTTTTCCAGAAGATATGCTTTTTTCGCTTTATGATGCGGGATTCGATACCCTCGTTCCAAAAGAAGCATAACGATCCGTTCAAATCCAATGGAAAACCCACATGCCGGAACATCCTGCCCGGTAAATTTCCCGATCATCCTGTCATATCGGCCGCCTCCTGCAACAGAGCCTCCAAAACCATTCATGCGGATCTCAAAAATCGTTCCGGTGTAATAAGACTGTCCCCGTACCATGGTAGGATCAAAACAAATCGAAAAGTCTGCCGACTTTGCTTTGTCAACACTTTCCATGATCTGCTCCAGTCCCTCTGCCGTCTCTGTTTTCAGATGGTCTCCCAGAGTGTCTTTCAGATACCGGATCCCTGACACATCCGGACTGACGGTGTCAAAAAGATCCAGGTAGGTGGCGATGTTGGTCCGGGCATATCCCATCTGCGCCAGTTCTTCCGCTACTTTTTCTTTTCCGATCTTGTCCAGCTTGTCCAAAATGATAAACACCTCGTCGTAATCCTTTTCCTGGAATCCGCTGTAGGAGGCCATGGCTTTTAAGATGTTTCGGTCATTGATACACACGGTAAAGCCGGAAAAATCCAGTTTTCCCAACAGCTCCGTCGTAGCGAGGATCAACTCGATCTCCGCCAGATTTCCTGCTTCTCCCAGAATGTCAATGTCACACTGGACGAATTGACGGAATCTTCCTTTCTGGGGATGGTCTGCCCGCCATACCGGACCAATCTGCATGGCCCTAAAGGGAGACGGCAGCTCGCTGACATGGTTAGAATAATACCTTGCCAACGGAACCGTCAGGTCATACCGAAGCCCTCCGTCCACTACGTCTATTTCTTCCTGCGCTTCCCGGATCTTCAGCTTTTTTCCTCTTTTTAAAATCTTGAAGATCAGCTTCTCATTGTCTCCCCCCTGCTTGCTGCACAGGTTTTCAATATGCTCCACACAGGGAGTTTCCATGGAGGAAAACCCGTAGGTTTTATAGGTTTCTTTTACCAGTCCGAGCACATGATCCCGGATCTCCATTTCCTCCGGAAGTATATCCTTCATACCTGTTATCGGCTTTTTCTTCAACGTCATAACCACTCTTCCTTTCTTGCCAGCATCTCCTCCACACGATCCATATAGACGTCGATCGCTTTGCTGTTTTCTATACGGATCAGATTCGTCATTTTCCCTTTTTGCTCCACCGCTTCCTTCAGCAGGATCTTGGTGGAAGCACCGGCTCCCGCCGCTACGATAGACTGCTTTTCTTCCATAATTAGTATATTGTATATTCCCGCTTTGTCAACCTTTGCATATCCTACGTTTTCAAAGTTTCCCGCGATATTTTTCTGCCGGTAGAGATAATAGGGATGCAGCCCCATGGACCGGGCCGCCTCTGCCGAGATCCTCGTCATTTCCTCCATTTTCCTGGCAAACGCCTCTTCTCCGGCTCCAAAATCCTGAACGGAAAGTTTTGCCGCCCGCTTGATGGCCAGCGCATGAACAGTCAGGCTGTCCGGTCCCAGTCGCTCCACCTGCCGCATGGTATCTGTCACATCTTTTGGCTCCTCTCCCGGAAGTCCCAGGATCAGATCCATGTTGATATTATCAAAGCCCTCTTCTCTTGCCTGTAAGAAAGCTTCCTCTACCTGTCTGACGGTATGGCGTCTGCCTACCAGATCCAGGGTCCTTTGCTGCATGGTCTGCGGATTGATGGAAATCCGTGTTACCGGATGTTCTTTTAATAGCTTCAGTTTTTCTCCCGTAATACTGTCCGGTCTTCCTGCTTCCACCGTATATTCCAGCAGAAACTCCTGGGAGAACTGCCGGTCTATCACCTCCAGAAGCCTTTTCAGCTGACGGGCATGCAGGGCGGTGGGGGTTCCGCCTCCGATATAGATGGTATTCAGCCGTTTTTCCTTACAGGCCCGCCCCAGAAATTCCAGTTCCCTGCACAGGGCATCCAGATAGGCGTCCGACCGGGATTCCCACGTTTCCCAGGTTCCCGACCCAAAAGAACAATAGCTGCACACGGTAGGACAAAAAGGAATCCCCACATACAGGCTGTACCCTTTTTGGGTATCCAGTTTTTCCAGGATTTTTGCTTCTCTTTCGGAGATCTCCCAGGCCAGCCTCCCTTTTTCTTCACCGACCCGATGTGTCTCGTAAAACCATCTCAGAAACTCCTCTTTTTCCATTCCTTCTTCCATTTTTTTCATGGCAAGTTTGGTAGGACGAACGCCGGAAAGCTTGCCCCAGGCCAGCTTTTTCCCCTTGTAGTCCGAAAGTGCGTCGTACAGCTTCCGCTCCATTCTCTGCTTATATTCCCGATCCGATTCCCCTGTTCGGATGTCCTCCGAAAGAAGAAGGATCTCTTTGCCGTCTGCCCATACGCCCACATAATGAGAGGCTTCCTCCTCCACCCGGCATTGAAGCTTTGCCGATGGGAAAAAAGCCTGCACCATATGATAGGCATGATAGACACTCATCTCCCTCTTACAAATGATCGATATCATGCGCATCCCTCAATTTACAGTATGGATTGTTCCGTTTCTCATGGCCGATGGTCGTCTCTCCCATATGCCCCGGATAGACCAGTACCTCATCCGGCAGTACAAACAGCTTTTCCCGGATAGCATCCAGCAAAGCCTGGGGATCACTTTCCGGAAAATCCGCTCTTCCTATCGAATTCTGAAACAGGGTGTCTCCGCTGAACAGGATCTGTTCTGACTCCACGTAGTAGCAGCAGCCTCCCGGCGTATGTCCCGGCGTGTGGATCATGCGGAAGATACAGCCTGCCAGTTCCAGCTCCTGGCCATCCCGCAAAAAGGTTGCGCCTTCAAAAGAATATCCCTTCGTATAAGTCAGGGAAAGATTTTTCCGGGGAGCAGACAGGATCTCCTTTTCTGCCTCGCAGGCATATACCGGTACCGGATATTCCCGGAGAAATCCCTCGATCCCCATGGTATGATCAAAGTGGCCATGTGTCAGAAGGATCGCCTCTACCTGCAGCCCTTCGGTTTTCATATGCTCCATCAAATAGGAAGGACACGCTGCCGGATCGATCACCACCGTCTTTTTCGTCTCCTCGCAAATCGCCAGATAGCAGTTTGTGCTTAAGATCCCTGTTGCAAAACGTTCTACTTTCATCTCTTCTATCCTGTCGTCCTTTCTATGTCGATCACGCCCTCAATCTGCCGGAATTTCTGGATAAGTCGGGACAACTCCTCCCTTCCATTGACAATAAAGCCTGTCTCAATGGTAGCCGTTCCTTTCTTGCTGGTGCGGACGTTCAGGGATTTCACGTCTACCTCTGCTTCTGTAAAGATCTTGGACATCTCCATCAGAAGTCCCTGCCGGTCCTGTGCATACATCTTGATCTCCGCCAGATATCTGCCTCCTGCTTTTTCTACCACATCCGTCTCCCACTCTGCATCGATCAGCCGGTTCCGTTCGGCCTCTGTCAGGTGGATCATGTTGACGCAGTCCGTCCTGTGGATGGAAAGACCTCTTCCCCGTGTTACAAACCCCACGATCTCATCTCCCGGAACGGGGTTACAGCATCTGGAAAAACGAACCGCCATATCATCGATCCCCTTCACCACGATACCGCTCTTGGATTTGGCAATGTGTACTTTATTTTTGGCTGCCTCTGCCACTCTCTCCAGTACTACCTCGTCTGTCAGCTCCTGCTTGTGGTCTTTGTTGTATTCTTCCACCAGACGGTTGACGATCTGGCCTTCCTTCAAGCCGCCATGCCCCACTGCCGCCAGTACTGCCTCCCAGTCTTTAAATCCGTACTTGTTCTGAACGACAGCCTGGTACTTGGGGATCATCACCTGTGGCATGCTTACCGCCTTTGCCTTGCAGTAGGCGGCTATCATCTCTTTCCCCTTTACGATGTTGCCTTCTTTGAACTCCTTTTTAAACCACTGGTTGATCTTGTTCTTGGCCTGGGTGCTTTTTACGATCCCCAGCCAGTCCCGGCTGGGTCCTCTGGAGTTTTGCGAGGTCAGGATCTCGATCCTGTCCCCATTCTGTATTTTATAATCAATATGTACCAGCTTGCCATTGACCCTGGCTCCTACCATTTTGTTACCCACCGCACTGTGGATCGCATAGGCAAAATCAATGGGCGTAGAGCCATTGGGCAGGTTTTTTACATCGCCCTGTGGGGTAAAGCAGTACACATCCTCCGCAAACAGATCCAGGTCTCCCTTGATCAGATTCAAAAATTCCCGGTTGTCTGACATGTCTCTTTGCCATTCCAGGATCTGCCTGAGCCAGCTTAGCTTTTCTTCTTCCTGACTTCCCACATTCTTCTTTCCGTCGCCGGATTCTTTATATTTCCAGTGGGCTGCGATTCCGTACTCCGCCGTTTTGTGCATCTCCTGTGTCCGGATCTGGATCTCAAAGGGCTGTCCCACCGAACTCATCAAAGTGGTATGCAGAGACTGGTACATGTTTTGCTTCGGCATCGCCACATAATCTTTAAACCGCCCCGGTACCGGCGTATACATTTCATGGATGACCCCCAGCGCCGCATAGCAGTCCTTTACAGAATCCACAATGATCCGAACGGCAAACAGGTCATAGATCTGATCCACCGTTTTATCCTGGTTGACCATTTTCTTGTAGATGCTGAAAAAGTGCTTGACCCTTCCTTTAACTTCCGCCCGGATCCCTGCCCGCTCCATGTGGGCAGACACTTCTTTTACGATCTGCTGGACAAACTCTTCCCTTTGCGTCTTTCTGGCGTTGATCTGCTGCACCAGATCAAAAAAGGTTTCCGGCTGAGAATATTTCAAGGCCAGATCATCCAGCTCTGTTTTAATCTTGGAAATACCCAGACGCTGCGCGATCGGCGCATAGATGTCCATGGTCTCCTTGGCCTTTTCCTTTTGCTTTTCCGGCGTCATAAACTGAAGTGTCCGCATATTATGCAGTCGGTCCGCCAGCTTGATGATAATGACGCGAATATCTTTTGCCATAGCCAGAAACATCTTCCGCAGATTTTCTGCCTGGACCTCCAGCTTGTCCGACGAGTAGGACAACTGTCCCAGCTTGGTGACTCCGTTGACCAGAAGCTCTACTTCCTCTCCAAATTCCCTGCGGACAAACTCTTCATCGATGTGGGTGTCTTCCACCACGTCATGGAGCATTCCTGCTACGATCGTTTCCTTATCCATCTCCAGGTTGGCCAGGATGATGGCTACCCACAGCGGATGAACGATATAAGGCTCTCCGGATTTTCTGTATTGGTCTCCGTGAGCCTCTCTGGCAATCCGATATGCCTTTTCGATCATGGATACATCCGTGGAGGGATGGTATCTGCGGATGCGGGAAATCAGGATTCTAAAAAGCGCGTCCGGATCCTCGTAAGCCTCCTTTGCCTTTACCGCATGGCCGTCTACCTGCTCCAGCCCCAGCAGACTGTCGGGACTTAGTAAGTCTGCTGCGATCCTGTCGTCTATTGCCTCGTATGTAGTTATCTCTGACATTACCAATCCCTCCTTTCTGCTTTTCTCTATTTTCCCGGATAGATCAGAACAGAATCCACATCATAGCCCTGAAGCCGGTCTCTTCCCTTCAGTCCTGCAAGTTCCATCAAAAATACCGTTTTTACCACGATCCCTCCCAGACCTTCGATCAGGGAGATCATCGCCTCATTGGTTCCTCCCGTGGCCATCAGGTCGTCAATAATCACGACTCTTTGCCCTTTCTGAATGGCGTCCCGGTGGATCTCCAGCTCTGCCGTCCCGTACTCCAGATCATACTGGATGGAAACGGTCTCTCTTGGCAGTTTTCCCTTTTTTCTGATGGGAATAAACGGTTTGTGCAGGTTGTATGCAATGGGAACGCCAAAAATAAACCCTCTTGATTCGGGTCCCACGATCAGATCAAATTCTATTCCCGCCAGCTTTTCCTGCATCAGATCCACTGCCAGACGAAGTCCGTCTGCATCCTGCAGAACACTGGTAACGTCCCTGAATATAATTCCCGGCTCCGGAAAATCCGGAATACTTTTTACATATGCTTCTATCGGCTTCATTTCCTGTCCTCTTTTCCAATTGAAATACATTTTTTAGTATAGCATTTTTTTCCTTGATTTTCAAACAATTCTGTCATTTCTGTTTCGTTTCTGTTTCGTTTCCGCCCTGTTTTCTCTCTCCTTGCGGTAGCGTTTCTTATTCCGGATCTCTGATCCTGAAATGCGTGATTACGATCTGGGGCTGCATCCTGCCTCCGTAGGCATTGATCTGGGGATAGAAAGTCAGATCTACCTTCATGGTTCCCTGGCCGGCAAACAGTACTTCTTCTGCCTGCTCCCCGTATTTTTCTTCTGCTTCCTTCAAAAATACTTCCGTCCTGGAAAAGCAGAGTCCATCTATCCAGGTATTCCTCTGATCCGCCAGCATCAGCTTCAGAACATTTTTCTGCTTTCCAAGAAGCCTTGCCCCCATGACCCGCACATTCCGCACTCCGAATACCGGTTTTTGGTTCCCCTGTCCAAAGGGCTCCAGCAGGGACAGCTCCCTGACAAACGTCTCTGTCACTTCTGAAAAGGGAAGTTCCATGTCGATGCATACTTTTTCTGCCAGATCTTCCTGTGTCAGCCCGCTGGTGTTCTCCAGTCTGTTTTCAAACGCCTTCAGCTTGTCTTCCTCCAGAGAAAACCCGGCGGCTCCTTTGTGTCCTCCGAAACGGATCAGAAGATCCTTGCAAAGAGACAGCCTTTCGTACATGGGATAAGCGGGAATGGATCGACCCGAACCCTTTAGCCCTTCTTTTCCCTTGGTCACCACGTAGGCCGGACGGTGGTATCTCTCCCGGATCCTGCCTGCTACAATGCCTGCCAGACTCTCGTGACAATCCGGCAGATACGATACCAGCACCTTCTCCTGCCTCTCCTTTTTGGCCTCTATCCTCTCGGTTGCCTCTCTGACAGCCGCCTCTGTCATGGCTTTTCGCTCTTCATTTAACTCTGCCAGTTCTTCCGCCAACTCTCCGGCTCTTTCTTCCTCCTCTGCCAGAAGCAGTTCCAGCGTCTTTTTGGCCGTGCGAAGCCTTCCTCCTGCATTCAGGCAGGGGCCGATCACATACCCGATGGTGTAGCTGCTGATTCTATCCTGCTCTATCTCTTTTTTCCGAAACAGCGCCTGAAGTCCCGGATTCTTCGTATGTTTCAGCCTGCTCAACCCCTCTTTTGTCAGGATCCGGTTCTCTCCTTGCAGCTCCATCACATCTCCCACTGTCGCAATGGCCACATTTTCCAGCAGATCCTCCAGTACCCTCCTGTCTGCCCCTGTCGCTTTATACAGGACTTCCAGCAGCTTGTACGCCACCCCTGCCCCGCAGAGCCCGGAAAACGGATACGTTTCGTCTTCTCTTTTGGGATCCACTACAACGTCTGCCGGAGGCAGGCGGTACTGTTTTTCTCCTGCCTGTTCCTCATAAGGGATTTCATGGTGATCCGTTACGATCACGGTCATTCCCTGTTCCTTCGCATACCGGATCTCTTTTTCTGCCGCGATTCCATTGTCGCAGGTAATAATGGTATCTATCCCATCCTTCAGAGCCCTGTCAATGAGATCCCTGCTGATGCCGTAGCCGTCTGTCATTCTGTCCGGAATATCACTATCCACCTTTGCTCCCAGGAAGGAGCAGCCTTTTAGCAGGATATAGGTGGCATTGACTCCATCTATGTCATAATCCCCAATGATCCGTATCCTGGCTCCCCGCTCTATCTTTTCCTGCAGGAGCGACACCGCTTCTTTCATTCCCTTCATCTGCGCTCCGTCATGCAGATACTTTTTATCCGGAAACAGATACGCCTCCATCTCTTCTTCCGTAATATCTCTGTTGCGGATCAGGGCTGCCAGCCTGGGACTGATGCCAAACTTTTCTCCCAGCTTCTGGAAATCCCCTCCTTTTCTTACCAACACCCAGTTTTCCATCTTATTTCCCTTCCATCCTCTCGTTGGTGGCACCACTGGTGACAAAAGCATCCACCACCGATTTGTTCTATCATTCTATTTTTCCATTAAAATACCGACCTTCAATCGTTAAATTTTGGTTCTAACTTCTGAGGGTCGGTGCAGTCACTGGCCTTTATGATTCTAGCTAATTTCTAAGTCATACTAAAAACATACACGCTTCATTGATTTACTATTTCATCAATTCTAACTACGATATTCAAAATATTTTATGATTCTTTTTTAGATATATATTCTAACATTGATTGCAGAAAAACATACATTATAACACATATAACAATAATATAATTTATATGAAAACTTGATAATCCAATACCGTTTTCTATCTTAACATTATAGAAAATAAACTCGACCACTGACATAACTATTAATAATCGCCCAGTAACTCTAACCTTTTTAGTTAATGCTTGAATATTCATATTTTTAAAAACATCATTAATCTTCACCATATTATACGCTATAAAAAACAGCAAAACACAAAATATTGAATTATATGCGGAACAAAACGCTTGAACTAAATTTTTGCTTATACAGCCTTTTATAAAACCAAATAAACCAACAAAAGAAAAACACAATAACAAAACCAACATAGCACACACAACCCATTTAACAACTTTTTTCATTCTGCAACCTCCTGACCTTTATAAGTGTATTATTTAATGCCAATAATACCAACAACTAGATTCAACAGTATTAGAATAAATACAGGTCTTGACACGAAACCAAATCAACTAAATATTAATGAGATTGTAGCATATAATGCTCTAATAAGCAATGAAGTCACCACAACAACCCCTATCAAAAGAATCATATCTGATAAGATTATGCAGATAAATGAGGACTTGATAAAGGGTAACGTATAACCTTCTTTATTGCAATATCTGCCTACTCTTTCAAAAAGGGCGCTCCTTGTCCTGTTACGACATAGAGGCGCCCTTTTCCTTCTTCTTTTTCTGTTCTATTTATTTTTGACTTTCTTTTCTTTCATCACATACCACAGCGCTCCGGTAATGCATACGGAAGAGTATGCCCCGCAGATGATTCCTACCATGAGAGGCAGTGCAAATTCCCGGATAGAGCTTACGCCCATAACATAAAGGACTGCCACCATCACAAAGGTGGTAAGAGAAGTGTAGATACTTCTGGTCAGTGTCTGGGTAATGCTCTTGTTTACCAGTTCTTTCAAGTCGGTAGACCGGGTACGGTACCGCAGTTCCTCACGGATACGGTCAAAGATAACGATGGTGGCATTGATGGAGTATCCCACGATCGTCAGGATACACGCAATGAATGTATTTCCCACCGATACCCGCGCAATTGCGTAAAACGCTAGCACCACCAGCACGTCATGCACCAGGGCGGCAACGGCGCTGGTCGCAAACCGGATATCCTTAAATCGGAACCAGATATAGATCAGCATAAAGATCGTAGCAATCACAACTGCCACCACTGCGTCCTGACGCATCTCCTTACTCACCGTCGAGCTGATATTTTCTGCCGTGATCTTCTCGGCATCTACTTTAAAATTCTCTGCCAGCGCCTGGTTCAGCGCTTCTCTCTTCTCCAGGTTCAGGGTAACTGTCTTAATGATCACCTGATTGGTCCCGGCTACTTTCTGTGTCTGGACGTTGGCGTCTCCTGTGACTTTTTCTACAACGGGAACGATCTTGCTGTCGATCTCCTCGATCGAGTAGTCCTTGTCAAAGGTCACATTGGTGGATGTTCCGCCTTCAAATTCCAGGCTGTATGCAAAAGCGCCCTTTCCGCCGGTACCGTTGATTCCCATGAATACAAATCCCGCCAGGATCATCGCTGCGGAAATTCCGAAAAATACCTTTCTTCTGGAAAGGAAATCGATGGTCCCTCTCTCTTTTCTTTCCTTGTAGTACAGGGAAGCCTTGCTGCAGCCCACTGCATAAAAGGCGAAGATGATGAGCCTTGTGATCACCAGAGCTGTAAACATGGATACGATGATACCGATGGCCAGCGTCTGGGCAAAGCCCTTCACGGTACCGGATCCCTTAAACCAGAGAACCGCAGCGGCTACCAGAGTGGTGACATTACCATCCACAATGGCGGACATTGCCTTCTGGAATCCGGTCTTCAGTGCGTTTCTCACACTTTTTCCCCGGTTCAGCTCTTCTCTGACTCTGGCAAAGATGATGACGTTGGCATCCACTGCCATACCGATACTCAGGATGATACCTGCGATACCCGGAAGGGTCAGGGTCACGTCAAAAGCATTCAGTGCCAGAAGCACCAGTTCCGTATAGATCAGAAGCGCCAGACTGGATGCAAGCCCGGGCAGGTAGTAAACTACGATCATAAAAATGAAGACGATGGCAAGGCCGATGGCTCCCGCCGTCAGACTGGTGCTGATAGCCTTCTCTCCCAGCTGAGCCCCTACCACGTTAGAGCGCAGCTCCTTCAGTTCCAGCTTCAGTCCTCCGATACGGATGGTGGAAGCAAGGGCAGATGCCTCTTCGTAATCCTTCATACCGGAGATCTCCGCCTCTCCTGCTGTGATCTCCTGCTGTACCCTCGGCACACTGACAAATTTCCCGTCATAATAGATCCCAATGCTCTGGCCGGCCTCGTATGCCTTCTTGGTCGCCTGGGCAAATTTCTCCGTTCCTTCTTTTGTGAATACCAGCGACACCACATGCTTCTTCTGCTTGGTCGTCTCGTCCTCTCTCGTGTTGGGAGAGGCGCTTTTCACATCGCTTCCTCCCAGTACAATGCTGCCGTCCGCCTTCAGCTCCTCAATGGTCCTGGTCAGCACATACTCTCCCTTGCTCTGGTCATAGGTATAATTTTCCTTGCCGTCTGCACCTGTCTGGGAAATAAAATACAAAGCTCCCGGCTGTCCCAGTTCTTCCAGGATCTTGTTGGCGTCGGATACGCCCGGGATCTCAATGTTGATCCTGTCGTCTCCCTCCTGGTATACACTGGCCTCCGTGCTATACTGCTCTACCCTCTTCTGAAGCTTGTAGATGGTATCACTCATCTCTTCGCTGCTTGGATTTTTATCCTTTACCTGATATGTGATGCTGACACCTCCTGCCAGATCCAGTCCAAGCTTGATATTTTTCATTGCTCCGGTCCGGTCTTTTCCGATCCCTACCAGAGAAGCAAATCCCAGAAGTCCTATGATTACTACCGTAAGAATAAGACTGATGATGCCTTTTTGTTTACTCATCTTTCCTTCCTCTCTTCCCCTTTATTCTTCTGCAAGTGCCGCCTTTATCATGATGGCACACTCCACACGTTTTCTCTGCATCTCACAGCCGATATCGTAGGTGTCATGGATCGTTCCGTGAAAATGCTCCGAATTGGCCATACAGCCGCCGCTGCAATAAAACTTTGCAAAACAGCTCCTGCATTTCTCCTTGGAATAGACGCTGCATCCCCGGAATTCATCGGCAATCTCCGGCCGTTTGATCCCTTCGTTGACATTTCCCATCAAAAACGCATCCTGCCCCACAAACTGATGGCAGGGATAGAGGTCGCCCCATGGGGTCACTGCAAGATATTCCGTCCCTGAACCGCATCCTGAAAGTCGTTTTGACACACACGGTCCACCGTCTAAGTCTATCATAAAATGAAAGAAATTAAAACCATTTCCTTCCTTTTCCCTTCGGATCATTTCCTTTGCCAACCGGTCGTATTCCTCCATGATCTGTTCCAGATCCTCCGCTCGAATCGCGTAGTCATCCGTTTCTTCTCCTACCACCGGTTCCACGGATACCTGCTGGAATCCCAGATCTGCAAAGTGAAGCACATCTTTGGAAAAATCCAGATTGTTGCGGGTAAAGGTTCCCCGGATGTAGTATTTTTCCTGTCCTCTGCTGTCTGCCAGTCTCTGAAATTTGGGGACGATCCGGTCATAGCTTCCCTGCCCTCCGCGGAAAGGGCGCATCCTGTCGTTCACTTCTTTTCTTCCGTCCAGGCTAAGGACCACATTGTCCATCTCCCGGTTAACAAACTCCTGTACCTCATCATTTAGCAGGACTCCGTTGGTGGTCAGGGTAAACCGGAACCTTTTTCCGGCTTCCTTCTCCCGCTCTCTTCCATAGGCTACCAAGTCCTTTACCACCTGCCAGTTCATCAGAGGTTCTCCGCCAAAGAAATCCACCTCCAGGTTTCTTCGGTTTCCCGAATGGGCAATGAGGAAATCCAGAGCCTTTTTCCCGGTCTCCAGATCCATCAGGGCTCTTCTTCCGTGATATTCCCCCTCTTCGGCAAAGCAATATCTGCACGCCAGGTTGCAGTCATGGGCTACATGAAGGCAAAGAGCCTTGACAACCGTCTTTCTCTGTTTTACCGCATCGATCATCCCTTCATAGATGTCCTCCGTAAACAGTTGTCTCGCCTCCGCCAGGTCACTGATATCTTTCAGTATTTCTTCCAGTTCTTCTGCCGAAGCTGTCCAGCTGACCTGCTTTCTCAGATCCTCTCTGTCGCAGGCCCGAATCGCCTCGCCGGTGGTCAGTCTGTTTTTGTCCAGGTAGGCGATCACATCATAACATGCCTCGTCTACCACATGGACAGCTCCGCTGTACACGTCCAGCACAATATTGTATCCGTTATTTTTATATTGATGAATCAAGGTTTGATACCCCTTTCTACTGCCATACATAAATGTTCTGCCTTCCCCTGCCGCCGACGGGAGACTTTTGGAAAGCGACGCAAAAACAGCGACCCTCGGATCGCCGTTTCAAACTACTTTCTTACAAGCAGCGACTATTTTTTTTGCTCGCACACTTGGTTTCCTACCGTACAGGACGTCTTGCACGCTGACTGGCAAGATGTCTGGCATTCTCCGCATCCACCTTTTTTCACCGTCTGGTTCAGGGTCTGCGTATTCAATGTCTTGATATGTTTCATGACCATCTCTCCTCCTTACCTCTTCAACTTCGGTTATTATAGCATTTCACAGCCGCTTACGCAATCCTTTCCTTTACAATTTGTATACTGGATATAACACCGTTTACTGCCAGGATTAGCTACAAAATCAATTTCCAACTGATTCTTGTACGCTTTACTGGCTTCATCAGTTCCGCGTTTTTCTACAACGCCAACATCTACTGTGTATCTCCTACTTCATAATTCGTTGTAAATAATATTCTCCATAAAAATATTCAACACGAAAAATATTCAACATGCAAATAGCCTGATATGTAAAAAAGGCAACTTTCGCTGCCTTTCACACCTTCCGATGCTTCCATGCTCAGATCATTGTCGGCAAATGATCCGGCAAAACTGAATTTGAGATCTATCTGGCCCTCGGATGGAAAAATTCATAAACGCTGACGGCCGCCGCCTCATTCATGGCAGCCGGCTGACTCAGTTCCCGGATGTCTGCCTGCCGGATCTCCTCCAGGCTGGAAAAATGTCTCATCAACGCCTTCCTTCTGGCAGGCCCGATTCCCGGAATATCATCCAGCACGGAATGGATCTGCTCTTTTCCTCTGAGGCTTCTATGGAAAGTAATGGCGAAACGATGCGCCTCATCCTGGATCCTTGTGATAAGATGGAAGGCCTGGGAGTTTCCCGCGATGGGAATTTCTTCCTCCCGATAGTACAGCCCTCTGGTTCTGTGCCGGTCATCCTTCACCATCCCGCAGACCGGAATGGCAAGCTTCAGTTTTTCCAGCACCTGCTCTGCCACATGCACCTGTCCCTTTCCTCCGTCCATCAAGATCAGATCCGGAAAACGGACAAAGCCCCCTTTTTCCAAAGCTTTTTCTTTCTCCTGCAGCCCTCTTGAAAACCTTCTGGTAAGAACTTCTTCCATGCTTGCATAGTCATCCGGTCCCTGTACACTTTTGATCTTGAATTTTCTGTAGTCGTTCTTTTTCGGCTTGCCCTGTTCATAGACCACCATGGAGCCTACCGAAGAAAAGCCGCTGATATTGGAGATGTCGAAAGCCTCCATCCTTACGATCCCCGACAGTCCCAGAAGCCCCTCCAGTTCCCGGACAGCTCCTGTTGTTTTTTCTTCCTCCCGTTTTAACCGGTCTTTGTCGGTACGAAGGACCATCTGTGCATTTTGGGCTGCCAGCTCCATCAGTCTCTCCTTGCTGCCTTTTTGCGGAACCTTCAGATGTACCCTCTGGCCTTTGATCCGGGACAGCCACTGTTCCAACAGTTCCTCCTCAGGAAGCACTGCAGGAAGCATGATCTCGGAAGGCACATAGGGAGTTCCGCCATAGAACTGTTTCAAAAAGCTGGCCAGGATCTCCTCTCTTTTTTCTCCCTGCGTCCGCATATAGAAATGATCCCGTCCGATCAGACGGCCGCCGCGGATAAAAAACACCTGGACCACCGCCTCCTGTCCTTCCTCTGCTATGGCAAGAAGATCCCTGTCTTCTCCTGCCGTATAGGCCATTTTCTGTTTCTGGGAAATCTGCTCCACACTGGCCAGAAGTTCCCGATACTCCAACGCCTTTTCAAATTCCAGCCGCTCTGCCGCTTCCTCCATGGAAGCTCTCAGCTCTTTGCTGACTGTCTCATACTCGCCCCCCAGAAAACGGATCACCTGATCTACCGACTTCCTGTAGGTTTCCGGCGAAACATATCCCTGACAGGGAGCCTCGCACTGATGGATATGGTAATTCAGGCAGGGTCTTTCTTTCCCCGTATCCCTCGGCAATCTCCTGTTGCAGCTGCGAATGTGGTAAAGCTTCCGGATCAGCTCTATGGTATCTTTCACTGCTCCCGCACTGGGATAGGGACCAAAATACTTTGCCTTGTCCTTTTCTATCTTTCTTGCCAGAAACACCCTGGGATAGGCTTCATCCACCGTCACCTTAATAAAAGGATATGTCTTATCGTCCATCAGCATGGTGTTATACCGGGGGTGATGTTCCTTGATCAGGTTGCATTCCAGCACCAGGGCTTCCATCTCCGAATCCGTTACGATGTATTCAAAACGTGCGATCCTGGAAACCATCTGCTCTATCTTGGCGCCCTTATTCCGACTGGTCTGAAAGTACTGACGAACACGGTTTTTCAGGCTGACGGCCTTCCCCACATAGATGATGTGGTCCTGAGAATCGTGCATAAGGTAAACGCCCGGTTTCCCGGGCAGTTTTTTTAATTCTTCCTGTATATCAAACATACTATTTTCCTGTCTGTTCTTCTGTGGTTCCTTCCGCTTCCCGGGAGATAATAACTTCCTGAGAAGCGACAGTTTCCTGGGAGATGACGGGCTCCTGAGAGGCAGCAGCTTCCTGAGAAACGGTGTCTTCCTGAGAGGTGACGGTTTCCTGGGAGGCAGCAGCCTCCTTCAAGATAGCTTCTGACACCGGGTTGATCACGATGCGGGCATCTCCGCTTGCTTCCTTTTCTCCCGGTTCTCCTTCTGCTTTGTCTCCTTCGATCTGGTGAAAAATCTCCATAAACTCTTTTCCTGTGATGGTTTCCTTCTCGATCAAAAAGGCTGCGATCCGGTCCAGCGTCTCTCTGTGTTCTGCAAGGAGCGCCTTTGCCTCCTCATAGGCCTGACGCAGCGTCTCCATGATCTCCTTGTCGATCTCTGCCGCTGTGGCTTCCGCGCAGTTACGTACCGCCCTTCCGTCCAGATAGCGGTTCTGAATGGATTCCAGACCGATCAGTCCAAATTTTTCACTCATACCATATTGCGTGATCATGGCTCTTGCAATCGCCGTAGCTCTTTCAATGTCGTTGGACGCTCCCGTCGTAACCGTATCAAAGATCAGTTCTTCCGCCGCACGTCCTGCCAGCGCTCCCACCAGCATTGCCTGCAGCTCTTTTTTCGTATTGAGGAACTTCTCTTCCTCCGGCGTCTGCATCACATACCCCAGCGCTCCCATGGTCCTTGGAACGATGGTGATCTTCTGCACCGGTTCTGCATCCTTCTGGAGAGCGCTTACCAGTGCATGCCCTACCTCATGATAGGATACGATCCGCCGTTCTTCCTGGCTCATGATACGGTCTTTCTTTTCTTTGCCCACCAGAACGACTTCCACCGCTTCAAACAGATCTTTTTGTGAAACGGCGTTCCTTCCGTTTTTCACTGCATTGATGGCCGCTTCGTTGATCATATTGGCAAGGTCAGATCCCACCGCCCCCGAAGTTGCCAGCGCAATCGCCTCCAGATCTACCGTTTCGTCCATCCTCACATCGGTGGCGTGTACCTTCAGAACTTCCACACGCCCCTTCAGGTCCGGCTTTTCCACAATGATCCTGCGGTCAAATCTTCCCGGACGCAAAAGCGCCGGATCCAGGATCTCCGGACGGTTGGTGGCCGCCAGAAGCACCAGTCCTTTATTGCTCTCAAAGCCGTCCATCTCCGCCAGAAGCTGATTCAGTGTCTGTTCTCTTTCATCGTTGCTTCCAAACTGGTTGTCCCTGCTTTTTCCTACCGCATCTATCTCGTCGATAAAGATGATACAGGGCGCCGTCTGCTGTGCTTCTTTAAACAGATCCCTTACCCTGGAAGCGCCCACGCCTACATACATTTCCACAAAGGCCGAACCGCTCAAAGAAAAGAAGGGAACATTGGCCTCTCCCGCCACAGCCTTTGCCAAAAGCGTCTTTCCGGTTCCCGGAGGGCCTACCAGCAGCGCCCCTTTTGGCAGCTTGGCTCCTACGCTGGTATATTTGCTTGGGTTGTGCAGAAAATCCACCACTTCCTGAAGAGACTCCTTGGCCTCATCCTGTCCCGCTACATCTTTAAAGGACACTCCCGTCTGTTTCTCCACATACATCTTGGCATTGCTCTTTCCGATTCCCATCATGCCTCCGCCCTTTGCCAGCTTTCTGGTCATCCAGCCCAGCATAAGAAGCAGCAGCAAAAGCGGAACGAAAGAAAATAGTGTCTGTATGATCACACTGGATGTGGTATCCGGTATCTTCTGTTCATACTTGATGCCGGCCTTATACAGGCGTTCTGAAAGGGTATCATCTTTCACCACTCCCGTATAATATTTTTTTGCCTCCGGATCTCCCGCCTGCTTTTTGGCTGTGATCACGATCTTGTCCGCCTGGATCTGAACCTTTTCCACCTGCTTTTCTTCCACCATATCCAGGAACTGATTGTAAGAAATCTCCTTCTGTCCTCCCTGGTTCTGCAGCTTACTCAGAGCCATCACCAGAAGCGCCGTGATCAGCGTCACAAATATGATAAAGGGTATCCCCATTTTGTTGCGATTACTTCCGTTTTTATTGCTTCCGTTGTTTTCCATGCCTATCCTCCTATACAAAACTCATTATACGAACGACATCTGGGGAAATCAATAAAAACATTATAAAAGAATTGTAAACTCTCCCGCCCGTATAGTATAATGGCAAAGGCATATGTCTTCCTTGGGGAGACGATATGAAATTTTTGAGAAAGAAGGCTCTACTATGAAAATCGGTTTTGATAATGACAAATATCTGCAGATGCAATCCCAGCACATTCGGGAGAGGATCGACCAGTTTGACAACAAGCTGTATTTGGAATTCGGCGGGAAACTGTTTGATGACTTTCACGCCTCCCGTGTCCTTCCCGGCTTTCAGCCGGACAGCAAGCTCCGTATGCTGAAACAACTGTCCGAGCAGGCTGAGATCATCATTGTGATCAGTGCGGAAGATATTGACAAAAATAAAATGCGGGGAGATCTTGGCATTACCTATGATATGGATGTGCTGCGGCTCCGCTCTGCCTTTCAGGAGCAGGGGCTGTTTACCAGCAGCGTGGTCATCACCAAATACAGCGGCCAGGAGAGCGCCCGTCTGTTCCAGATCCGTCTGGAGAAGCTTGGTATCCCTGTCTACCGCCACTATCTGATCCCTGGTTATCCCACCAACGTTCCTTCCATTGTAAGCGAAGACGGCTATGGAAAAAACGATTACATCCGTACCTCAAAGCCTTTGGTGGTGGTAACTGCTCCCGGTCCCGGCAGCGGAAAAATGGCAGTCTGCTTGTCTCAGCTGTATCATGAGCACCAAAGAGGCGTTTGTGCAGGCTATGCCAAATTTGAAACCTTCCCGATCTGGAACATTCCGCTGAAGCATCCGGTCAATCTGGCCTATGAGGCCGCTACGGCAGACTTAAATGACATTAATATGATAGACCCCTTCCACCTGGAGGCTTACGGAAAAACCACGGTCAACTACAACCGGGATGTGGAGATCTTTCCGGTACTCAACGCCATGTTCCAGCGTATTTACGGAGAAAGTCCTTACAAGTCTCCCACGGACATGGGTGTCAACATGGCCGGGAACTGTATCTGTGACGACGAGGCCTGCAAGGAAGCTTCCTGCCAGGAGATCATTCGCCGTTACTACGATTCTCTCCGCCGACAACTGTTTGGGGAATGCCCGGATTCAGAGGTTTTCAAAGTAGAAATGCTGATGAATCAGGCCGGTATCACCATCCACAACCGCAGCGTGGTGGACGCTGCTCTTTCCCGGGAGGCTGAAACGAACGCTCCCGCCGCCGCCCTGCTTCTGGACGACGGACGGATGGTTACAGGAAAGACCAGCAAGCTTCTTGGCGCATGTGCTTCTCTTCTGCTCAATGCCCTGAAAGAACTTGCCGGGATCGATCACGAGGTACATGTGATCTCCCCTTCCGCCATCGAACCCATCCAGGCTCTGAAGACCCGGTATTTGGGCAGTAAAAATCCCCGGCTCCACACAGACGAAGTGTTGATCGCACTTTCTGTCAGCGCCGCTACCGATCCCAACGCCAGCCTTGCCCTGCAGCAGCTACCTAAACTGAAAGGCTGCCAGGCACACACATCTGTGATGGTGGGGTCTGTGGACATGAAGCAGTTTAGGAAACTGGGGATTCAGGCAACCTTTGAAGCGGTTCAGGAAAGAAAATCCCTGTATCCTGCAAAAAACTAAAGCGAACAGAAAAGTCCGGATGACAGGACATCACACGACAGAGCCTCCAAAAGGCGGGAACATCCCTTTCCTTTTGGAGGCTCTGTCTACACATTTCATAGAATCGATCTCTTCCGATCAGGCTACTGCCGTCTTGGCGCCGGACCGTTTCGTTATTTTTCTCGCTGTTTGATTTTTTTCTTTCGCGTTATAGCTTCTCTTTTCCAATCGCCTTGATAAAAGATGCACATGCGGCAAACATAATAAATATAAAAGGAAATGCCGCCGCCAGGGAGATGGTCTGCAAAGGCTTTAAGCCGCCTGCCATCAAAAGTCCTACCGCCATAACAGACTGGATGATCCCCCAGAGGATCTTCTTATTGTTGGGCGGGTTGATATCGCCCTCCGTCGTCAGCATAGACAGCACATAGACTCCTGAATTGGCTGAGGTGATAAAAAACGCGCAAAGGGATATGATCGCTACAATGGACAGCAGAAATCCCAGCGGATATTCCTTCAGGACTACAAAGAGTCCCACCTCCGGTGCTGCCGCGATCTTTTTAAGCTGCTCTACAGCCAGGATCCCTTTTTCTCCCAGGTTGATCCCCAGACTTCCAAACACGGCTCCCCAGATACAGGAGGCCAGCGCCGGCACCAGTACGACGCCCATCACAAATTCTCTGATGGTCCTTCCTTTGGAGATTCTGGCAATAAATACCCCTACAAAGGGCGCCCATGCAATAAACCATGCCCAGTAAAACACCCGCCAGCTTCCGATCCAGCCATTGTCTCCATAGGCGTCGATCCGAAGGGCATCCGGAATGAAATTCCCCACATACTGTCCCAGCCCGTTTACAAAGCTGTTCAGGATTTCTATTTTGGGGCCTACGATAAAGCACACTGCCATCAGTCCGATCGCCACATAAAGATTGGTATCGGAAATCACTTTGATTCCTTTTTCGATCCCGGAAACCGCCGACCCGATGTAGAGCACCGATACCACCACAATGATGATGATCTGCACAGCCAAGGTGGACGGGATTCCAAACAGGTGCTGAAATCCTGCATTGATCTGCAGGGTTCCAAGCCCCAGAGAAGTCACCACACCTGCTACCGTTGCAAATACCGCAAGAATGTCTACCGTCTTTCCCAGCCATCCTTCCGCTCTCTTTTCTCCGATGAGAGGTTCCAGAATCCCACTTACCAGTCCTTTTTTCTTCTTGCGGAACATAAAATAGGCCAACGCCAGTCCGATCACCGCATAGTTTGCCCAGGGAAGGATCCCCCAGTGCATAAAGAAGGATTTCATGGCAAAGTCCGCAGCTTCCGGAGTTGCCCCCTTTCCTCCTGCCGGATTCAGGTAGTGGGTAAGCGGCTCTGCCACTCCCCAGAACACCAGTCCCACGCCCATTCCGCATCCAAACAAAAGACCAAACCATGTCAGATTGCTGTATTCCGGCCTGGAATCGTCTCCGCCCAGACGGATCTTTCCATACTTCCCAAAAGCAACATACAGGACAAACAGGAAAAACACCGCCATCGCCAGAAGATACAGCCAGCCAAATTTTGTTGTAAGAAAAGTGAAGACGGCATTGGATACTACGGTAAAGCTTTTGTTAAATGCCACAGACCAGACGGCGATCACCGCGATCAGCACCAGTGATACATAAAACACAACATTCCCTGTCTTTTTATCTCTCATGCCAATCCCCCTCTATACCTTAAATACCGTCTGCTCCTCAATGTCTGTAGCAAGAGCTTCCAGCGCCACCTTTGTTCTGTGATACCTCAATTTCCACTGATCCTCCTGGGTCGTCGCCGGATCTCCCAGCGGATACGGAATAGAGATCGTAGGAACGATCCTGTTGGCGCCCACCGTTTTTGCCACCGGAATCAGATTACACATCTGCACAATAGGGAATCCTGCTTTTTCGATTACTTTTACCATCGTTGCACCGCAACGTGTACAGGTTCCTCATGTGGAGACCATAATAACGGCATCTACATGATCTTCCTGGAAATAAGGGATCATTTCCGCTGCCATCCTCTCTGCCTCCGCCTGCGTGGTCCCCGTTCCTACGGTAGAGTAGAAATAAGGATGAAGGCTGCCAAATACGCCTTCCTTTTCCAGCGTCTTTAATGCGTCCACCGGCGTGATCACGTTGGGCTGGGCGTCTGCCGCTGCCGGATCGAACCCTGCGTGGATCGTCTTATATTCTCCCCCTTTCAGCACCACGTCTCCGGAGATATCGTACCGTCCCCAGCGGGTTGCGGAAGCGGACTGAATACGGTCGGGATTGTCCACCGGAACGATTCCTCCCGTGGTAACCAGCGCGATTCTCGCTTGTTTCAGATCTTTGACTGCCGGCGCAATGGGCACTCTGTCCAGCTTCGGCATGGGAAGCTCCGTTTCAAAGGGCTCTCCGTTTAATTTTTTCAGCAGCATATCGATCATTCTTTCTGATGCCGGTTTTTGGTCCGCCCGCCAAACCTGACGGCGTATTCCTCTGGCAAAATATCCTTCTTCCTCTGCGCTGTCGACTTCCTCTCCTCTGAGTATTTTATTTGCCAGATTCACCATTGCCTTGACATCTGCCCGCATCCTGGATGCAATATTGCCTCCCCGCAGCACATACATGTCCTTTTTAAACATCTCTGCGCCGGGATTCTCCTCATTGATGGAGGTTATGACAGGTACCTGATATCTTCCTTTCACTGCCTTGCATATGGTTCCGCAGGCAACTCCATATCTTCCCGCCTGAAATGCCGGTCCTGCAAGAAACAGATCGAAAGACTTGTCTGCCAGCATATCCAGGATCTGATCTACCGCTTCCTCTGTGTGCGATCCCATATAATTGTCTCCGCAAATGATGGTATGGGTGATCTCCGCTTCCAATGTTTTTGAAAATTCCAAAGCCGGTCCTACTTTTCCTTCTCGAATCTCCGGTGCAAAATCTGCTTTGTCCTCTCCTCCGACCTGGCCAAAAAACTGATTTACATACAAAATCGCCTTTTTCATCGCAAATTTCCTCCTTAAAATTCTTTCATTGTCTTCGGTGACCATCCGCAAACCTGATCGCCGCAGAACATCGCGTTGTTCTCCATGATAATGGAACCATCTTCTCGCACGGAGGGTCCCAGCTTTTCATCCGCTGCCCAGCCTCCCGACAGTCCGTCTCTTGCCAAAGCTTCCAGTTCTCCCAACACCGTTTCCATCGGCGGAAGCTCTATCAGTTCCGATACATTTCCGCAGGATACGATAGCATCACACTTCTCGTCCAGAGTTACCAGGGGCTGTGACTGCCCGTCCCGTCCTGTACACTCATTGGAGATCCCTACCGTCTTCACGCCCGCATCTTCCAGCGCCACGATGCAGCCCACAAAATCCGCATCCGGGTTTCCATAGCCTTCTTCTGCTACCACTGCCGCATCGGCTCCCAGGGTATTGGCGATCTGAGCCACATAAAGCGCCGCCCTTTCCTTCTGTTCCAGGGCCACATTGAGATTGGACATGATCACTCCCAGAAAATTGATCGTTTTTCCATGTTCCCGGTACAATGCTTTGATGTTTGGACAATTCTGAAAATCATAGGTAGACCATTTGGAGGAAACCGGCATGAAGCTTCCTGAAACCATGGCTCCGTCCAGCACTTCGTTTGGATGCATGACGGTGGGAAGCATCCGGTTCATGTCCCAACCGTATGCCAGGTCGTTGTATCCCAGCTCTTCCATCTGGGACTGCGGCTGCATAACATAGACAACGGAAGGCAGCTTCTCTGTCTCGTTCGCTCTTCGGATCATGGGCTCCAGCTCAAACACTTCTGTTTCTTCCGGCTGCAGCTCTTTGATGCACTGTGCCACATACTCCGCCAGTCTGTGGCCGGCTCTTCTTAATGCATCGTTCTTCTTTTGCTGCTCTCTCTGCTCAAACACTTCGTTGGTATCGGCAACCAGCACAAGATTTTGGAGTTCTCCGAAGTGTGTGTACTTCTGTCCTTCTCCGCTCATGTCGATCAATCCGTCCTGAAATCCGCCCCAATGTCTTCCTACCACCAGCACGCTGCAGTTTTTCAGCGCATGAGTCACACCCTCTCCCGCACGGGTCAGATCTCCTGTGTAGCCGGGAAACACGCTTCTGCCGTCGGGACGAACCCGTGGTTCAATAGCTTCCTTTACCGGACACATACGGATCTTGTCGCCCGGCTTTGCAATATACAGCTCCGCTTCTGTGATCCTCTCGTCTTCCCTTACAAATTTCAGGGCTTCTTCCTTCTGGATCGTAAGGATCCCTGCCTGATAAGACAGTTCCTTGCCAAACCGGATATCCTTCACATAGAAGTTTCCTATCTCCAATCTCATGTTTATTCCTCCTTCTCTTTGTGCAATTACTACAATGTTTCCCTTTATTAATCGCGATTAATCATAAATTTATACAGCCATACTACCATCAATCGCGATTATCGTCAATAGATATTTCAAATATCCTTTA
Source organism: Suipraeoptans intestinalis (assembly GCF_009696485.1). Taxonomy (GTDB): domain Bacteria; phylum Bacillota; class Clostridia; order Lachnospirales; family Lachnospiraceae; genus Suipraeoptans; species Suipraeoptans intestinalis. Next base: position 2,094,083 of record NZ_VULY01000018.1, on the reverse strand, counting down.
TTGATCTTTTCGATATCTGTGCCGTCCGGCTCTGCCTTGGATACTGTCCGGTTTCTTCCTGCCTGCCTCCGGCACCGGCCAGAGCCGTTTTTTCTTGAACATTGGTTTCTATTCCTGTATACTACCTAAGGATAAAACAAACAGGGGGATTTCCATGATAGACTATCGTACTGACCTTTCCAAAAGAGAAAATCTGATCCATTTCATAAAAGTAACCCAGCAATTGATCGAAACCGACGGGATCCAGGGCGTATCTACCCGAAAGATCGCAGCGATTTCCGGCTTCCACAATTCTACCATCTATTTTTATTTCAAGGATCTGCATGAACTGATCATGCTGGCTTCTATTAAACGGTTTCAAAAATATACCGATACACTGGAATCTCTGAGTCGTAACACCGATTCCTACGAAAACTTTTACGCTATCTGGACCTGTTTTGCAGAATCTGCTTTTCAGTATCCCTGTATTTTTTACAATTTTTTCTTTGGAAAATATGGCGACGATCTTCCCTTGTTCCTAAATGTCTACTACGACCTGTTTCCGGACAAGCGAAGACACTATAGTGCAGATATTGAATCCATGTTCTATGGAAAAAATTATAGAGAACGATGCCGGAAGATCCTTCTTCCGCTGATTGGCGACGCCCGGACCCGCGTCACCCAACACAACATAGATACCGTCACAGACATCACCGTCTGTTTTACCAAAAGCCTTTTGAGTCAGAAATGCGAAACTCCTTCGCTGGATTCTCGTCCCCTGCAAAACAGTATGCTTGCTATGCTGCACCTGGTAATTGACCGGGAGGATCCGGCAAGCCCCTGATCCTGACTGTTTCCATCCGGGAATCTTCCCCGACGCCTGACAGCCGCCTGGTTTGTTCCTATATTTACAAAAATACGGAAGGAATCTTCTATTTTCCGAAGTTCCTTCCGTATTTTTATTTGGTCTGTCTGCTGTTTTCTACATTTCGTACCTAACGGCTCCAGGAGATCCGACTTCCTTTCGCAGTTTTTCTGACCTGTAGCTGACAGTCTATCTGCTCCTTCAATTCATTGACGTGTGAGATGATCCCGATCAGATACGCTTCGCCTGCCAGCTGATCCAGGACACGGATCGCCTGCCTTCTGGATTCATCATCCAAAGACCCGAATCCTTCGTCAATAAACATGGTTTCCAGGCGGATCCCGCCCGTTTCCTTTTCGATTTCGTCAGCGAATCCCAAAGCCATGGAAAGCGCTGCCAGAAATGCCTCTCCCCCCGACAGGGTCTTCACGTCTCTGATGGTCCCGCTGACCATCTCGTAAACATCCAGATCCAGTCCGGACTGCCCCTGGTTGCTCAGTTGCTCCAGACTGCGGCATTGAAGGATAAACTCCCCGCCTGTCATCAGATATAATCTTCTGTTGGCCGATTCCAAGATCTTGCGGAAATATTGCCGTTGGACGAAAGTCTCCAGATCTATTTTCGCACTTCCTCCCAGCGTTCCGTTTGCTGTCCGGTTCAACTGCTCTAAGACTTCATATTCCATGATCTTTTCTCTGTGGGAGACAAACAGCTCTTCCAACGTTCGGATGGCCTTTTGATTGTTCTCTCTTTTGCTGAACCACTCCATATATCCTTTCATGGCCGCTTCCATCTCCGCCTTTTTCTCTTCTGCCTGCCGTTCCAGCTTTGTCGGATCTTTTCTCTCTTTCCCCTGTAGCTGCTGTTCCAAAAGGGCCTTTCTTTCCTCCGCCGCTCTGCGGCTCCGGAAATATTCCTCACAGCGCCGCCGGAGGGCTTCTTTTTCTTCTTTGGGAAGCCTTCCGGCCTCGTAATCTTCCCTGCGCAAAAATCCCTGGCGCTTCATCCTGTCTTCCAGGGCGACCCGGATGGCCAGAGCTTCTCTTTCTTTACGGGAAGCCTCTTCCTCTTGTCTTAAGAGTTCTCCTTCCTTTCGGCTGATCTCCTCCTTGACTGCCTGAAGCATCTGCAAGGTTTTTTCCGCTTCCTGCCTGCCCTTCTCCAGCAGCTTTTCCCACTCGTCGATTTTTTCCCTGGCTTTTGCTTCTGTCTCAAACGGAAGAGTCTTTTCCATTTCTTTTTCTCTTTCTTTCCACTGCCCAAGCTCTGCCAGGATTCCCGCTCTTTCTTCTTTTTTCCGGGAAAGGGCTGCCTGCCCCTCTTCTATCTGCTTTTGCAGCACCTGCTTTTCCTGTTCTTCTCTCAGTTTTTTCTCTTTTTGTTTTTGAAGGTCTTCTGCCGACTGCTCCAACCGAACAATTCTGCGCTGATATTCTTCCTGTTTTTCCACAAAAAATCCCTCCCGGTTTTCTGTAAAGAACCGGTACTGTTCCGAATCTTGCCAGTCAGACACCTCCTTCCTTCTTCCCTTTTCTTCCTGTGGTCTTTCTTTCTCCCACTGCCTTTCCTTTGCAAACCATTCTTTGAGGCTGCTCTCCAGTTTTCCTCTTTCGCCCCCGCAGCGCTCGGAAATCTTTTGCAGTTCGTCTCTGCAGGCTTCTCTTTCCTGCATACACCTGGTCAGCGCCTCTTTTTGCTGCCGGACCTGGTCTTTTGTAGGCGCCGTCTCCGGCAGGACACAGGGCGCCGGATGATGGATCCCGCCGCATACCGGGCAGGGCTTCCCCTCTTCCAGCCGCTGCGCCAGGATTCCCGCCTGCACTTCCAGGTAGCGTGTATATTCCTCCTCATAGCTCTGGCTTTTTGCTCTGTATTCCTCTTGCAGCAAAGAAAATTCTCTTCTCTTTTTCTCCACCTCTTTTTCGGTCTTTTCCAGCTCCCGTTCCTGTGCTTCGCAGCGTTTCAAAAGGTCTTTCTGTTCTCTTTCTTCTTTCAGGCTCCTTTTTATCTGTTCTTCCCAAAGAAGCAGTTCCTCCCTGGCTCCCGGCCGCTTATCCAGTTCTTCCCTTCTCTTTTCCCAGGATTTCAGCTTCCGCTGCAGCTCTTCCGTCTGTCTTCTCACATCTTCTTCCTGCCGTTTGTTTTTCTCCCGCTCCTGTCGGATGCTTTCCAGCTTCCTATAAGATGGCAGTACATTTCTGAGAGTGACCACCCGGTCTGCATAAGCCTCCCGAAGCGCCTGGAATCGCAGCTTCGCATCCTGTCCCTCTTTCTCCAGATCTTTCTTTTTCTCCTCCAGTTCTGTTTTGGCAGACAGGGTTTCCTTCCTTGCTTCTTTCAGCAATTCCCTTTCCGCTTCCTGCTTCTTTTTTTCCAGGAGGATCTCTGTGATCGGCTCTGCCTTTTCCGCCAGTTCTATTTTTCTCTGCAAAAGAAGGATCTCTTCTTCCTGCTTCAAAAACTCCTGCTCCAGAACACATTCTTTCTCCCAGCTTCTGCCTATCTGAAAAAGATGTTCCTGCTCCTTTCTTTCTCTTTCCGTGCTTTCGTAAGCGTCTTTCTTTTCTTCATAACTCCGCCGGTGAACCTTCTCTTCCCGGATGGACTCTTCCTCTACCCGTTTCAGCTGCTCCTTTATCTCTTCGATCGCTATAACTTCTCTGTCTGTTTCCTTTAGCTGCAGTCCCCAGGAAGGATCTGTCTCCAGTTTCTCCAGTTCTCTGCACACCTCTCTTAACCCCTCTTCCAGCTCTCCCTTCAGCAAGGACGCTCTTTGTTTCAGATCTTCCTGTATTCTTCCGTAGATCCCCGTGCGAAACAGCTTTGAAAAAATCTTTTTTCTCTCTCTGGAGTCTGCATGGAGAAGCCTGACAAATTCTCCCTGTGCGATCATCGCTACCTGGAGAAACTGCTCCCTGTCCAGTCCCACGATCTCCACGATCTTCTGATTTGTTTCTTTCTTACTGCCCCGGAACAATTTGCCATCTGAAAGAGTCAGCTCTACCGAGGAGGCTTCCTTTACGAGAGGGATCTTGCCGTCCGAACGCTTTTTCTTTCCCCGGCGCAGGTATTCCGGACTTCTTTTAATGCAGTAGGTCTTACCGCCGCATTCAAATCGATATTCCACAAAAGTGGGGCTGTCTTCTCCCGCATATTTGCTCCGCATCATGCTTCCATCCCGCTTGCCTCCGCTGCTCCCGTCATATAAGGCATACACCATCGCGTCAAACAGGGTGGTTTTCCCCGAACCGGTGTCGCCTGTTATGAGAAACAGTCCGTTTGAGATCCCCTGAAAATCCACGACCGTTTCCGAGGCATAGGAGCCGAACGCCGACATCCTTAGTGTTTTTGGTTTCATTCTTCCATCTCCCTACATATTTCCTGAAGGATCTCCTCCTCGCTTCCCGTCAGTTCTCTTCCTTGTATTTCCCGGTAAAACAGCCGGAAATTTTCCAGGGGACTTCTAAGGAGCACCGGCTCCGCTTCCATCAATACCCTGCTCCTGGTCCTGCTGTTATCCGCTTTGATCTCCAGAATATGTGAAAACTTTCTCTCCAGCTGTTCTCTTGGTTTGAAAGGCTGCACTTCATCCGTCAGGGTAATGCTGACATAATCCTCCCGCTCTTCTTCCTTTGCCTCTGCCAGTATCTCCTCCAGCGTTCCCCTTTTTGTTTTTACGTCCCGCCTGGGGTGCAGGGGAAATTCTTCCACCGACGCCGCCTTTCCCTTTTCTTCCAGCGTAACCACCTTCAGAGTTTTTTCGTCTCCGCTTTCACTGACCGAATATTTCAAAAGAGTTCCGCAGTACCTGATGTGCTCCGCCTTTATTTTCTGTCCTCTGTGAAGATGCCCCAGCGCCGCATAGTCAAAGGGGAGAAGAAGAGAAGCCTCCACGCTGTCCAGACCTCCGATGGAAAGGATCTCTGAATCACAGGTCTTGGGCGCACTGCTTCCCATATAAAACTGATGAGAAACAATTACATTTCTCCTCTGGAAGTCTATGTTCTCCCGCAGCAGAAGCTGTTCCACTGCCTGTGTATAAGAGGAGGGCTGCCCCTCTTCTTTGCCGGTTTTCAAATAAGACGGCTTTAAAAACGGAAGCAGATAAAAATCCACCTCTCCGTATGCATCCTTTAAAGTTACCTTCTTGATTCTTTCTTGCGGCGTTTCCGGAAGTTTACCCGCCAGATAGATCTGCTGAGTTTCCAGGATCTCTTCCGCATACCGGAGTCTTTCTGCCGAATCATGATTGCCGCTGATCACCAGGATAGCCACCGGATCCGGCAACGCAAATACCTCCGTCAAAAATCGGTTGAACAACTGCACCGCCTCTGCGGATGGCACCGACTTGTCATAAACGTCTCCGGCAATGATCACTGCATCCGGTTTTAATACCTTTGCATACGCCACTACTTCTTTTAAAATATGCTCCTGATCTTCCTTCAGACTATATCCATGCAGCTGCTTTCCTATGTGCAGATCTGACAAATGAAAAAATTTCATACGTTCCTTCCCCGCTTTCCCGGATCTTCCTCTGTTCCAGCTCCTGTGAGGCGATTGACTCGGATCACTCCGTCCTTGATAACCGCCCTGACCTGCAGCCCCTCATCCAGAAGAACTACATTTCCTTTTTTCCCCGGCGAGATCGAACCGTAGCTTTTATATATTCCCAGACTTTTGGCAGGGTTGCAGGTGACACAGCCCACCGCTTCCTCCAGAGGGATTCCCATATTCTGTACCGCATTCCTCATGCAGCCCATCAGGTCGGTCACAGAGCCTGCCAGCGCCTGATCTGCCGCCAGCCGCGCCTGGTTCTCTTTCACTTCCACTTCCAGCCCTCCCAGCGTATAGGTGCCGTCTCCCATTCCTGTGGCTCTCATACTGTCGCTGATCAGAATGATCCTTTCGGCTCCCAGCATCTTAAAAGTAGCCCGAACTGCCGCTCCGTGTACATGTACCCCGTCACAGATCAGCTCGGCATATGCATCCGGCGTATCGGATACGGCTCCTATTACACCGGGCTCCCTGTGCGTATAGGGCGGCATGGCATTGTAAAGATGGACGGCATGGCTGGCACCTGCCTCCATGGCCTCCATTGCTTTCTGGTAATCTGCATTGGTATGTGCCAACGCCACCGTCACATCTTTTTTCATTTCCCGGATAAACGCCGCCGCATCCTCACTTTCTTCCGGAGCGATCCCCATATACTTCACCAGGCCTGCGGATGCTTTTACAAACCGCTTTCCCAGCTCGATACTGCAGGGAAGGATATGCGTTTCGTCCTGGGCTCCCTTCTTTGCCCTGCTGATGAAGGGTCCCTCCATGTTGATCCCTACCAGATCCGCCTCCCTGACATCCTGCTGCGTCTTTTTGTAGGCCGCCGCCGTGGAAAGGATCTGTTCCAGCTCCTCTGCCGGAAGGGTCATGGTAGCCGGCGCTATGGCTGTCACGCCCACCTCCGCCTCGTATTCCGCGATCTTCCTGATCGCTTCACAGGTTCCGTCACAAAAATCATAGCCCATACAGCCATGGAGATGGATGTCGATCAACCCCGGAATCGCATAGCAGCCTTCTCCGTCCAGGATCTCCTCTCCTCCTTCCTCCAGCCGTTCCGTAAACACTCCGCTACTGATAGCAATTTCTCCCTTGTGAAACTGTCTGTCTTCCTTATATACCCGGATATTTTTTATGATCATGATCTTCTTCCTCCTGCTGTGAACATTCTGTTTTTATAGTACCATACCCCTGCACAAAAACAAATAAGAATGCGTCTTTGCACACAAATCTGCATGCTGTTCTCCCTGTGAAACCCTTCTCCCTTGAAACCTGAAAAATATTGCTTCTTCCGAAAAAACTATAGACTTTATGAATTTACTGTGCTAAAATTTAAGAAACTGTATTTAATAACATCAAAGGGGATAAAATATGAATAAAAAAATCAGAACAGAGGCTGTGGATTTTCTTTTTTCCGCCATCCTGAGCCTGAAAGACAAAGAAGAATGCTATCAGTTTTTTGAGGACATCTGTACCATCAACGAACTGGTTTCTCTTTCCCAGCGTTTTGAAGTAGCCAAGATGCTCCGGGAAAATAAAACCTACCTGGAGATCGCTGAAAAAACCGGCGCCTCCACCGCTACCATCAGCAGGGTCAACCGCTCTCTCAACTATGGCAACGACGGATACGACATGGTCTTTGAGCGGATCTGCAAATAATCCCACCAACTTCCTGTCAGATCATGATGATTCTGTTAAACGCAACAAGAGGACTGCTTCCCGGATACCGGCGCCGTCCTCTTGTCTTTTTATTTTTCTCCGGAAATCAGGGAATTGCATCCTGTGAGATACAACTGCTCCGCCAGGATCCCTCTATGATCTTCTCCCGGAAATCTCCGCATAGCTTCTGACCGGAGGCTGATCCCTCCGATGCTCTCCTATCTCTTTTTCCATCCAGATCATATGATACCAGCGTTCAAACTTATACCCGCACCGCAAAAATTTCCCCGCCAGCCGAAATCCCAGATGGGCGTGGAAATCCGCACTGTTCTTGTTCAGATAGTCGTCTTCCGTCTCCGGATAGCTGATGCAGGCGTACAGATTCTGTATCCCCATGCTTCCCAGCGCCTCTTCCAAAGCCTCATACAGCCTCCGTCCGTATCCCTGTCCCTGCACGCCCCGGGCAAGATAGATCGTCAGCTCGCAGGACCAGTCATACGCAGCTTTTCCTACAAAAGGACCTGCATACGCATACCCTTTTATTTCTCCGTCCTCCTCCAGTACCAGATAGGGATATTTTTCCATGATCCCGGTCATCCGCCTTTGAAATTCCTGAAGATCCGGAGTCTCATATTCAAACGTGATCGCCGTTTTTTCCACATAGTATCGATAGATTTCGCAAAGTTCCCTGGCGTCCTCCCATCTGGCATCTCTGATCGTCATATGCTTTCGTCTCCCTTTTCCTTTCCGCAGCTGCCGGCTTGTATCCTATTTTATCTCCCTTTTTTCTTTCAGAAAGGCTTCCACCTGCTCTGCCGATGTATTGACTACCAGTTCCTCCGGAAACCCTGCTTCTTCCAGGACGGCCTCCGCATATGCAAAGGTTCCCACATCGCAGTCCACATGTGCATCCGAGCCTAATACGATCTTTGTTTGCTCCTTCATACAAGCGCGCAGAAGCTTCCCGGCATTTTCTCTGGTGTTCAGCCGGAACCCTCCCGGCTTTAAAGAGCTGTTATTCAGCTCCAAAAGGGTACCTGTTTCCTTCGCCTTCCTGGCCAGCCGTTCATAATCCACCGGAAATCTTCCGTCATCCGGGTGACCGATGATATCCACCACCCCGCTTTCCATCACCCGCTCATAGCACCTGGTGATCTCTTCCAGGGTGCAGTCTCCCTCGTAACAGGGCGGATGTATGCTTGCCACCACAAGATCCAGCTTTCTTAGGATCTCTACGGGAAGATCCACTTCTCCCAGGCCGTTCCGGATATTCACCTCGCTTCCCATCAAAAGACGGACGCCGTACATCTGCTTTGGAACGACACGGAGATTCTGAAAATGAAACAGATGACAGCTCCCGGGCATATCCGGCGCATGATCTGTGATCCCGATAGCCTTCAGTCCCTTCTCCGCTGCCATCTTTGCCATTTCTCTCAGCGAGCTGTAGGCATGTCCGCTGGAAATCGTGTGCATATGTGTATCTATTTCCATTTTCATAATAGCTCCTTTCCCGTTCCCCTTTTTCCTTATGCGTCTTCCTGCTCTGACGGATCCGCCTCTTTCTTTCCTCTTCCTCTTTCCTCGTAGTCATCCAGAAAGCAATAGGCTTCCTCGCCTTTATGATATCCGATGAGAGTCCCCAGGTTTACATTGTGGACGCTTCTGAAAATATTCTGATCCACCACCGAACTGACGGTTCTGAAATGAGACACCAGCGCTTTCATTTCATCTCTTTTGGATCCCTTCTCCCCTCCGCAGATGGAGCAGTGCTCCGTAAACCGGCAGGCACACTGGATAAAGTGCAGCCCGTTATAATCCCTCCAGTGCTTGATGGCTGCCTCTTTTATCATATACATGGGGCGGATCAGCTCCATCCCTTCAAAGTTTTTGCTGTGCAGCTTAGGCATCATGGTTTCGATCTTCCCGCTGTAAAACATTCCCATCAATACCGTTTCGATCATATCGTCAAAATGATGCCCCAGGGCAATCTTGTTGCATCCCAGTTCCTTTGCCTTGGAATACAGATACCCTCTTCTCATTCTGGCGCACAGATAGCAGGGACTTTTTTCAATTTCTGCCACCACGTCAAAAATATCGCTTTCAAACACTGTCAGCGGAATCCCCAGAACCTTTGCATTGTCCTGGATGATCTTCCAGTTATCTGCATTGTACCCCGGATTCATGATCAGAAACACCAGTTCAAACGTACTTTGTCCGTGCCGTTTCAATTCCTGCAAAAGCTTTGCCATCAGCATGGAATCCTTCCCTCCGGAGATACAGACGGCGATCTTGTCCCCGTCCCGGATCAGTCGGTATTCCTTAATAGCCTTGGTAAACTGCCTCCAGATAGGCTTACGGAATTTTTTTATGATGCTTTTTTCAATGTCCTTCGTCTTTTCCTCCAGCGCATCTGCTTTGGCAACCGTCGCCTCCAGCTGTCTTCTTAGGATCCCTCTGTATCCGCCCTCCACATTGTAGGCGTCGTAGCCCATCCTGCTGAGGGTATCCACCACATCCATGCTCTGTTCTCCTCCGTGACACAGCACGTACACCGGATAGCCCTTTGGGATCTCCTGATATCTTCCCTCCAGCTTCTGCAAAGGAATGTGCAGCCCGCTTCCCAGATTGCCTCTTTCATAATCTTCCTCACTCCGGATGTCCAGTATGATACAGGCATCTTTCTGTACGGTTTCCAATTCTTCTGCTGTAATTTTCTTCATCGTTTTCTCCATCTATCTGTCTTTTTTTATTACGTTTTATCTGCAGGACAGGGTCTGTCCCTTCCTTTTCAGACAGCCTGAAAAGGTTCTCTCCTCCGGCTTCTGAATTCTTCCATCCCGATCACTGCCCCGCCCCGCTTTCTGGACTCTTCCGCCGCCAGCGCACAGTAATGGCTTTCCATAGACTGTTCCAGCAGGGTGGTGCCGTCTTTTTCCCGGTCTTTTCCGCTGATCACATCAAAGAATTCCTGAAGCATCCGGGATTCCCCTCCGCTGTGTCCGGAAAAATCCCGGGCCAGCTCCCGGATCCTGACAGAATAGCTCCTTTCCTCCAGTCCAAAAATCCTTACGGTAATTTCGCAGGCCTCCACATCGTCCGGATTCAGCCGCAGGATCATTTCTCCCTTTGTACCCATAAATTTGGCAGCCCTGGAAATATCGGACGTATGACCGCACATGGTAAAGTTGAAGGTGGATCCGTCCTCCATCTCCATCTGTACCACCTGATGATCCGGCACGGTGTTGTCGCAGGCGTAGACGCACCTTCCGTAGCGTCCCTCCTCCAGAAGCCGGCGGATCGACCCCTTGGGATCTTCCGGGGAAACCGCTCCGTCCAGCGGCCATCTTCTGTTTTTATTCCCATAGCCCATCAGCCTGTGCCGGAGATAGATCTTTTCCGCGTCAAAAATACAGTCCTCCTTCGCCGCACATCCCTGCAGGCATCGCTTCGCCGCTCCCCTGGGCGCCTGCTCCCGGGAAAATAGATACAGTCCCCCGAAGGAAGAAATCTTTTTGCAGCGCTTGTCTGCCAGCCACAGATACAGATCCATATCATGACAGCACTTCTGCAGGATGATCGGACTGGTTTCTTCCTCCCTTGCCCAGGTCCCCCGGACAAAGCTGTGGGTATAGTGAAACCATCCTATATTTTCTGTCGCTGTGATCGCCACGATCTTCCCGATCTCTCCGGAGCGCAGGATCTCCCGCGCTTTCCGGTAAACAGGCGTATACCTCAGTACATGACAGACCATCACGATCCGGTTGTATGCTCTGGCTGTATCCAGAAGTCTGTCGCACGCCTCCTTACTGGGAGCGATCGGCTTTTCCAAAAGCAGGTCATATCCTTTTTCCAGCGCCGGTACTCCGTGAGACACATGATCTTTGTCCAGCGTCGCAATCACCAGTACGTCTGCCAGTTTCGGCGCCTTCAGCAACTCTTCACAGTCGAAGAAACACTGCTGCTCTGACAGTCCGTACTCCTCCTGTGCTTTTTTCTCTTTTCCGGATCCGGATCTGCTACAGCTACGATCCGCATTTTGTCCGGATGTGCTTTGATCGCCCTTCCGTAAACGTCATATCCTCTGCTTCCCAGCCCTGCGATGGCTACCCTTATGCATCTTCCCATATCTGCATTCCTTTATATCTGCTGCCGCCTTTCCCTTTGCTGCAGTTGTCCGTTTGCCTTTTTCTACTCTTTATAATCCTTGGCTTCCTGTTCCAGACGGTCCAGCTCCATCAAAAGGAAGCACAGCACCAATATCACACAGGAGATCCAAATGGTCTTTTCCTGAAAATATCCGGAGAGAAGCCCACCTGTCCCCGCACCTACAGCAAACACGGCGATGACGGAAAAATAATAGCCTGCCCTGTCCTTGTCCTCCTTTTTTCTGTGCCGGAGGTAGACGGACAAGGCTTCCGTCCCGCTTCTTAGATTGCCGATACACATGGTACTGGCGTAGGCATGGCCGCACACCTTCCGAAACGTCTGTACCTGCAGCGCACAGGCAAAGGAGACCATGCAGTTTGCCAACAGATTGTATTCCCTGGACAAAAGCCCCACGCCGATCATAAGCCCGATCTCCATCAGAAGGATCCCCTGTCTCCAATGCAGCAGACGAGCCCATTTGTACCGGGTCCCTATGATCTCCGCCAGAAAGATCCCTGCCGCAAATGCCAGTACGGGAATCAGGTAACGGAGTCCCATCTTCCAGTTGCCCTCCATAAATCCTGCGCTCATCAGTACCACGTTGCCCGTCTGCCCGTTTGCAAACACATGGTCTCGGATCATATAGGTGTAGGCATCCTGCAGTCCTCCGCTGAATGCCAGAAAAAGGCTGAGGATCAGCGCTTCCGATACCTGCTCCTGGTGCGTCATTCTTTCCCTGATATGGCGTCGCATCCGCATGTTCTCCTCCTCCTTTTCCCTCTGTTTCTCGTGTAAAAACACTTTTTTTCATTCTAACACAAGGTTTCTTTTCCGTCAAAAACTGCCCGTTCCAATCCATCCGGAATCTGGAAACGGGCAGTTCTTTTTAAATCAGTCCGAGAACAAAGATCACCAGGATCATCACAGGAATCACAAAGGTAACATATCCTCTCATCCAGGACTTCACCTTCGCGCCTTCTCCTTTGTTGGCTTCCTCCATAAATTTGTCCCATCCCCATCCATACCTGGAAACACAGAACAGAACAAAGATCAAAGATCCCAGGGGCAAGAGCAGGTTGCTGACGATGAAATCCTCCAGATCCAGAATGCCTGTCCCTTTTCCCATCGGCTGAACCCGGCTCAGTACATTAAAGCCCAAAGCACAGGGAAGGGATAGTACAAATATCAGGATACAGTTAACAATCGAAGCCTTTTGTCTGCTCCAGGAGAAAAGATCCCGGGTGCAGGCAATGATATTTTCAAACACTGCCAGTACCGTTGAAAAGGCTGCAAAAGTCAGGAAAATAAAGAAGAGACTTCCCCAGAACCTTCCGTATGACAGGTGGTTGAAAATATTCGGCAGGGTAATGAAAATCAGGCTCGGCCCGCTGGTCGCCTCCACGCCGTATGCATAACATGCAGGGAAAATGATCAGACCGGACATCAGGGCCACAAAAGTATCCAGCACCGCCACATTGATGGACTCTCCCATCAGCGCCTTTTTGTTGTTGATGTAGCTTCCAAAAATAGCCATGGCTCCGATTCCCAGACTCAGCGTGAAGAACGACTGGTTCATGGCTGCTACGATCACCTTTCCCACACCGATCTCTGCCACCTTTCCAAAATCGGGAAGCAGGTAAAACTTCAATCCTTCCGCCCCGCCCTTCAGCAGGATACTGTTGACGGCCAGTACGATGATAAGCAGTATCAGGGCCACCATCATATACTTGGTGATCCGCTCCAGTCCTTTTTGCAGGCCGATGGAACAGATGGCAAATCCGCCGCACACCACGATCCCCATGTAGATCACCATAGGCACAGGCTGCGACAGCATTTCACCGAATCTGGCCGCCACTTCCTTTGCTCCGGCTCCCTCAAATTCACCTCTTGCCGTGTCCACAAAATATCGGATCATCCATCCTGCCACCGTCGTATAGAACATCATCAGCACATAGTTTCCGATCATGGCGATATAGCCGTGGATGTGCCACTTACTCCCGGGTTTTTCCAACTGCTGGTACAGACGAACCGGCGATCTTCTGCTGGCACGTCCCATGGCGAATTCCATCGTCATTACCGGAACTCCCATCACGATCAGGAAAAACAAATAGATGAGTACAAAGGCTCCTCCTCCGTTTTGTCCTGCCATATACGGGAATTTCCACACGTTTCCGATCCCGATCGCGCAGCCGGCACTCAACAATATGAAGCCCAGCCGGCTCCCTAAGCGTTCTCTCTGCATAGTTTGTCCTCCTCATCTCTCTTTCCTGTTAATCTCTGAATTTTAGCACAGTAAAGTGCTGCGTGCAACTGAAAACGCTACGTTCCCTCATTTTTGTAAAAACTTACAGGAAAGTCCGAAAAATCCAGGTTCTTTTCGGAAATTTCTCCACGACTACAGCCGAGGAATGGTGGCAAACCCTCTCTCCAGTTCTTCCTGACCGGGAATTTCGTCCGTCATCCGGCCATCGTTATATTTTTCGTAAGCTACCATATCAAAATAGCCGGTTCCCGTCAGCCCAAACAGGATCGTCTTTTCTTCTCCCGTTTCCTTGCAGCGAAGCGCCTCATCCATGGCGACGCGGATAGCATGGCTGCTTTCCGGCGCCGGAAGGATTCCTTCTACTCTTGCAAACAGCTCTGCTGCTTCAAATACGGCAGACTGTTCCACCGAAACCGCCTCCATCAGACCGTCATGATACAACTGGGAGATCACCGGACTCATTCCATGGTACCGCAGCCCTCCCGCATGATTGGGGGAAGGGATAAAATTATTGCCGAGGGTATACATCTTTGCCAGAGGCGTCACCATTCCCGTATCACAAAAATCGTAGGCAAATCTGCCCCGGGTCAAACTCGGACAGGAGGCCGGCTCTACTCCGATGATGCGGTAGTCCTTTTCTCCCCGTATTTTTTCTCCCATGAAAGGAGAGATCAGTCCTCCCAGATTGGAGCCTCCGCCTGCACAGCCGATGATCACATCCGGCACGATCCCATATTTGTCCATGGCCGTTTTGGTTTCCAGACCGATCACGGACTGGTGCAGCAACACCTGATTTAACACACTTCCCAGTACATAGCGGTATCCTTCCCTGGAAGCCGCGGCCTCTACCGCTTCCGAGATCGCGCAGCCCAGGCTTCCCGTGGTCCCCGGATGCTTTTTCAAAATAGCTCTTCCTGCCTCTGTCTCCCCGGAAGGAGACGGCGTTACCGTCGCCCCGTAGGTTCGCATCACTTCCCGCCGGAAGGGCTTCTGTTCATAGGATACCTTGACCATATAGACCCGACAGTCCAGCTCCAGATACGCACATGCCATAGACAAGGCGGTGCCCCACTGTCCTGCCCCCGTTTCGGTGGTCACGCCCTTTAACCCCTGCTTTTTGGCATAATATGCCTGGGCAATCGCAGAATTCAGCTTATGACTTCCGCTGGTGTTGTTGCCTTCAAATTTGTAATAGATCTTTGCGGGAGTCTGCAGCTTCTCCTCCAGACAATAGGCTCTGACCAGCGGGGATGGCCGGTACATCCGGTAAAAATTGCGGATTTCCTCCGGAATGGGGATGTAAGCGGTCTCATCATCCAGTTCCTGCGCCGCCAGTTCCCTGCAAAATACCTGCTCCAGTTCTTCCTGCTTCATGGGCTTTCGCGTCCCCGGATTCAAAAGGGGAGCCGGTTTGTTTTTCATATCTGCCCGGAGATTGTACCATGCTGTCGGCATCTCCTTTTCTTCCAGATAGATCTTATACGGAATCTTTTTTTCTTCTGCCATGTTTCCATCCTCCATTCTTTCTGTGTTTGTTTTGGGGAAGGGCATTTTTTGTTTCGTAAAAGGCGATTTCCTGCAAACAAAAATGCCCCTGTCCCCACGATCTTTTGCAGGGACAGGAGCGTATTCTCCTGCGGTGCCACCCGGCTTGACATCCTCCATGGACGTCCTCTCATGCGTACCAACATACGCCGACCCTTGATAACGAAGCGTCACCCTCCGCTTGCCTCCAAAGTCCATTCCTTCTTCTCCACATACCGCACTCTCACCATCTGCGGCTCTCTGTACTGCTTTCAGAAAAAGTACTCCCTCTTCTTCCACGGCTCAAACTTAGAAGAAGTGTACTCTCCCCTGCCGGGATTGTCAATGATCCTTTTTATAATCTCTTTGATCTTCCTGCAGGTTCCCTGCTCTTTTATATGGACGTTTGCTTCTCCTCTTCCGGACTTCTTTCCTTCCCCCACCAGTCAGGCAGCAATTCTTTCAGTGTGACCGTCTCTCTGGCAGCATAGTCCACCAGGAATTCCGTATCTTTATTTTTTTCGTTTAGCTGATAAAAAAATTCTCTGCACACTCCACAGGGCATTCCGCTTCCGCTGCCATAGGGCGGCCGATCCCGGAAGGTGATCACCCGTTTCGCCCGCGTCTGCCCGCTTTGGGCATACATATTCAGAAGCGCGGCTCTTTCCGCACACAAATTCATCGTTCCACAAAGGCCTTCCACACAAAATCCTGTAAAAATCTGTCCGTCCTCTGCTTCTATCGCCGATACCACATGGCGGGCACAGACAAACGGCGTCAGCTCTGCCGGCGCATATTCCCGCTTTGCCGTTTCATAAAGTGTCTGCCAGATGTCCTGTCTTTCTTTCATAGGATTCCTCTTCTTTCTCCTTGTTTTTTTGTTTCTGATACGATTTGGGCAGGCGCTTCTTTTCTCCTGAAACACCTGCCCGTCTATTGTACCACAAAACTGTGGAAAATTATCTGCTTTGTTATCTGCCCTTCTGTCTGGTCTTTACGTCAAAGGCTACTGCAATAATAAAGATGATCCCTTTTACGATATACTGATAGGAAATGTCCACGCCCATCAGGTTCATCCCGTTGGTCAAAGACATGATCACCAGCGCTCCGATGATGGTGTTGGTCACGCGACCGATCCCGCCACTGACTGCTACTCCTCCGATGTAGGAAGAAGCGATGGCGTCCAGCTCAAATCCCAGGCCGGCGGTCGGCGTGGCAGACTGGAGGCGGGAGGTGTAGAGGATTCCCGCAAGGGCCGCCAGGGTGGACATGGAGCAAAATGCCATCAGGGTAACTTTCTTTACGTTGATCCCGGAAAGCTCCGCAGCCTGTTCATTTCCCCCGATCCCATAAATATACCGGCCAAGTCTGGTTTTATTTAGCATATAGTTATAGACAAACAGAACCACCCCTACGATCACTGCCGTCCAGGGAATTCCATTGTAGCTTGCCAGTACATAGACGATCACCATGATGATGGCAGACAGACATACCAGTTTTACGGTAAAGATTGGCATAGACATTACATGGAACTGATATTTTTGCTTATTCTTCCTGGTTTTGACCTGCAGAAAAATCAGGAGGATCACTGCCGCCGCTCCGATGAGCATCGTCAGGAGGTGAAAGGAAGTTCCTGCCGGAATGTCCGGAACAAATCCGTTGGACAGCTCGTTGAAGCTTTTATTGGGAATAATGATCGTTCCCGTCTCCTGTAACGTCAGATTCAGAAGTCCCCGGAAGATAAACATCCCCGCCAGCGTGGTAACAAAGGCCGGAACTCCCATCTTGGTCACCAGCAGTCCCTGATAGACTCCGATGAGAAGCCCCATCACCAGTACCGCCAGGATGGCAATCCACTCATTCATTCCGTGTTTGGTCATCAGGACAGCTGCCACCGCCCCGCTGAAGCCCGCCACATATCCCACGGAAAGGTCGATGTGCTTCAGGATCAGGATAATGGTCATCCCGATGGCCAGGATTGCCACATAGCCCGCCTGATTTACCAGATTGGCAAGGTTCCTTGCCTGGATAAATCCGCCGCTGGTCTTTACCGTAAAAAATCCCATGATCAGGATCAGTGCAATATACATCATATATTCACGGATATTCGATTTCAGAAGAGTAAGGATCTCCTGGCCCAATCCGCTTTTTTTCGTTTTCTCACTCATGTTTTCTCTCCTCCTTCTTACGAATTGATCGCCAATTCCATAACTCTTTCTTCCGTCGCTTCTTCCGCCGACAGCTCCCCTGTGATCCGTCCTTCCGACATGACGTACAGGCGGTCGCTCATTCCCAGTACCTCCGGAAGCTCGGATGAGATCATGATAATGCTCATCCCCTCGCTGACCAGACGGTTCATCAGGGAATAGATCTCAAATTTTGCCCCTACGTCGATCCCTCTGGTAGGCTCGTCCAGGATCAGAACGTCCGGCTTTACAAACATCCACTTGGCAAGCTGTACCTTCTGCTGGTTTCCTCCGCTTAGGTTTCCTACCTTCTGTTCCACTGACGGCGCTTTTATGTTAATGGAGTCCTTGTAATAGTTTGCCACATTGACTTCCTCGTTCTGGTTAATGGCGATCCCCTCCGTCAAAGCCTCCAGGTTTGCAATGGTGGTATTGTACTGAATATTCTGAATCAGGATCAGCCCGTTTCCTTTCCGGTCCTCCGTCACATAAGCCAGCCCGTTTTTAATCGCTTCTTTGGGCGTTTTAAACCGTTTTTCTTTTCCGCCTACCAGAAGGGATCCTCCCGTCAGCCGGTAGCCTGTGGGATTCCCGAATATGCTCATGGCAAGCTCTGTCCTTCCTGCTCCCATCAGTCCCTGCAGTCCCACGATCTCCCCTTTTCTCACATGCAGGCTGACATGATGAAGGATCTCTTTTCCTTTTGTCGTATCCTCCACCGTCCAGTCCCGAAGCTCCAGTGCGATCTCCCCCGGCTCCTGCTTTTCCCTCTTGGGGTAAATGTCGTTCATCTCACGGCCCACCATGTGCTTTATGATCTCAGCTTCCGTGATCTTCTTTTCTCTCGCATCCAGGGAACAGATGGTGCTTCCGTCCCGGAGAACGGTGATGGTATCTGCGATCGCCGTGATCTCCCGCAGCTTGTGGGAGATCATGATGCAGGTTACGCCCTGCTCCTTCAACTCCCGGATCAGCTGCAGCAGATTCTTGCTGTCGTCTTCATTCAGGGAAGCGGTGGGTTCATCCAGGATCAGAAGCTTGACATTCTTACTCAGTGCCTTGGCGATCTCCACCAGCTGCTGATTCCCTACTCCCAGTTCTTTGACTTTCATTGAAGGATCTGCGTGAAGCCGTACTTTTTCCAGCATTTCTTTCGCCTTCACAATGGTTTCGTTCCAGTCGATCCTTCCGCCGGACAGGATCTCATGTCCAAAATAGATGTTTTCATAAATACTCAGTTCCGGCACCAGCGCCAGCTCCTGATAGATGATGGCGATCTCCTTTGCCTCGCTGTCTGCGATAGACCGAAACTTTTGTACCTCGCCATTGTAAACGATATCTCCGCTGTAGCTTCCGTATTGATGCACACCGGACAACACTTTCATCAGGGTGGATTTCCCCGCTCCGTTTTCTCCCACCAGACAATGGATCTCTCCCCATCTGACCTTAAAGTTTACATTATCCAGCGCCTTCACTCCCGGAAACTCTTTGGTAATATGTTTCATTTCAAGGATATGATCACTCATACTTTGTCTCCCTTCCTTTCCATGCTCCTGCACATCCATCCCAGTTCCCGCCCGGTCCCTGCCTGCTGTCGTCTCCTTCGATGTGCTTCAACGACAAATCGGCTTTATAGCTTTCACGCTTATAAAGCCGATTTGCTGCTTTTTCTTTCTTATAAGCCTGTAAACTCAGATTCTTTGTAGTATCCTGAATCGATCAAAGCTTTTTTCACGTTGTCTTTTGTTACTACGATGATCGGTGTTTCTTTTGCCGGAACATCTATTTTTTCATTGTTGTAGGTGGTGTCTGTCGCAGGTGTATCTCCTTTCAGGATGGAAAGTGCCATGTCCACAGAATCGGCAGCCAGTGTCCGGGTATCCTTAAATACCGTCATGGACTGCTTTCCGTCTATGATATACTGTACGGATGCCTTTTCAGAATCCTGACCTGTGATCACATAGCTTTTGATTTCCTTGTCTGCCGCAAACACATCAGCGATGGAGCGTGCGGTTCCGTCATTCGGAGCCAGAACCAAAACGTCTCCCTTGGCATTTCCGTCTACAGAAGTCAGGTTTGCCTCTGCTTTTGATTTTGCCACATTGAAATCCCAGTCTGTCGTTACCTGTCCGATGATCTTGGCGATCTCATCTCTGGACAGCTCTGTCTTGTCCTTCAGTGCCTCTGCCTCGGAGGAGTTTTCGATCTTGAAGGTTCCGTCGGCAATCTTCGGCTGAAGTACGGACCATGCGCCTTCAAAGAAGATGAATGCATTGTTGTCTGTTGCGGCTCCTGCATACAGATACAGAGGAACGTCCTTTCCTTCCGGAGCGTTGTCAATCAGGTACTGTCCCTGTGCCTGTCCTACTGCAAAGCTGTTAAAGGTAACATAGTAGTCCACTGCGTCGGTTCCTGTAATCAGACGGTCATAAGCGATCACCGTCACACCTGCATTCTTTGCCTCTTCCACTGCAGCCGCAGCTGCCGCACCGTCCTGTGCACAGATGATCAACACTTTGATCCCCTGGGAAATCAGGGTCTCTACGTTGGTTTTTTCCGTTGCGGAAGATCCCTGACTGAATAATACCTGGTTGGTAAATCCTGCTTCTCCCAATACTCTTTCAAACTGTGCCTGATCCTGAAGCCATCTGGGCTCGTCTTTTGTGGGAAGAACGATACCTACCTGAACTTCTCCGTCCTTCTTGTCTTCTGTTTTTTTGTCGTCCTTTTTACCCGATGCACATCCGGCCAGCAGTCCCAGTACCAGCGCTGCCGCCAGTACCATGCTTAGTACTCTCTTTTTCATGTGTTTTCCTCCTTAAAAAAATAGTAGCTGCTTCTTTCTCTGCAGCTACTATATCATGTAAAACTCTGTACTAACTTGTTACTTTCTGAATATTTTCCATCCTTCTTTTCTTCCGAATCTTCTTTTCTAGCACATTTCTGTCATGCATATTTTGCCCGCCAAAAAAGTCCTGCCTGCGTCCCCCGTCCTTGTCACGGCATCTCTTCCGGACGGTTCAGATAGATTTCTTCTTTTATGTGGAATCCGCTGTCTATGATGGTGGCATTGATATTTTTTTTGGTGACTGCCAGAGGGCGGAGCCGTATGTACGGAACCTGGTATTTGCCGTCACTGATCTGATTTTCTTCGGCAATCTTCCTACCCTTTGCCAGCTTCACCGTAGCTTCCGCCGCTTTTTTCGCAAGTTTTTCCACCGGCTTATAGACGGTCATATACTGGGATTCCTCCACAATGCGCTGGCAGGCATCCAGATCCGCATCCTGTCCCACTACCACCGGGATCTCCAACTGATTTTCCGCAAGAGCCTGCAGGACGCTGCCTGCCAGGTTGTCGTTTCCGCACATCACTCCTCTGGCTTTTCTCATCAACTCCACATGTCCGTCTACATATTTCCTGGCTTCCTCTGCCTCCCAGTCTGCGGCATAGGTCACGTCCAGGATCTCCAGACCATATTCGGACGCAGCTTTGCGAAACCCCGTTTCCATCATGGCTACGTTCCCGTCTGTTTTGGATCCGCAGACCATTACCACACCGTCCCCCGGTTTCAGCGTATCTCCAAAGGCCTTCCCCATCAATCTTCCTACCTCTTCACTGTCAAAGGACACATAAAGATCCGTCTTTCCTCCCTGTACCAGCCGATCATAGGAAATCACCTTGATCCCCTCTTTCTGCGCCATCCGGATCTCGTCCAGGAGCGCCTCGGATTCAATGGGTACGATCACGATACAGTCCATCTTCTTTTTGATATAATAGCGAATGCTTTCCTCCTGCTTTTCTACACTCCCGTTGGCATTTTGAATGTCCACCTCTGCTCCCAGGCTCTGGGCCGTGGCCACAAAAACATCCCGGTCCCTCTGCCATCTTTCCACCACAAAGGTGTCAAAGATCACTCCGATCTGCACGCTTTTCTTCTGATGGGAATCGTCTTTTTCCTGTATCTGGCAGCCTCCCAAAAGAAGCAGGAACATTCCCAGGATCAACAACAGTCTTTGCTTTTTCATGCCTGACTCCCTTCCTTGTACTCTGTGGGCGACACCCCCGTCTGCTTTTTGAAGATCCTGCTGAAATAATTGGGATCACTGTATCCTGTCTGCGCGCAGACCTCCTTCATGGACATATCTGTACTTCCAAGCAGCTCCTTGGCCCTCTGGATCCGGATTTCCGTCAGGTATTCGATAAAATTCTTTCCCGTTTTCTTTTTAAACAGCTTACTGAAATAGTAGGGGCTGATCTTCAGCTCCCGGGAAACCTCATCCAAAGAAAGATCCTTCTTGTAGGTCTCCTTGATATAGTTTTTCGCCTGTTCCACCAGATCCACAGAGCTTTCCTCTTTTTTGGTCATCACATTCCGGCAGGCTTTTTCCACCTTTTTTTCAAACCATCTGCGTAGCTGCCCGTAATCCTCCATCTCCGTCACATCCTGCAGGTACTGACTTCTGGAGGAAAACCGGTAGGTCATCCCGCCGCTCTTATATCCAATGGTCTCCGTCTGGAACACCATTTCCAGTACCTTTAGCTTGACATCCATGGGCGAATCCCCATGATCCGTTACCATCCATTCAAAAAACTGGTTGACGCTGCTTAGGGTTCCCGCCAGATCCCCCTGTTCCACCGATTCATAAAGCTGCTTCTCCAGGGCGATCGGGTAATCTCCCTCATAGCTGCATCCGATAGGCAGATCCTTTGCATGTACCACCAGTCCCGTACCGATGGCCAGCGCCTGCAGGGCTTCCTGATAGGACTCCACCGCGCAGTGGATCTCCTTGTTGGATCCAAAGGCGATCCTGGTCTGTACCTGCGCTTCCTTTTGAAGATCCCGACCCATTTTTCTGGCTTCTTCGATCTGCCGGATCCGGCTGTCGTATTCCTCCTCTTCCGCCATTCCTTCTCCCGGCAGATAGACAACGATCATATTGCCCATCATGGCGCCTACAATGCAGGAAAAATAGCGTTTGATGATCTCCTTGATCTGAGGGTATTTTCCCTGTATCCGGATGCTAGTGCCCACTGCATTTGCCAGCTCTCCCTTTTCTCCAAGATCGCCGCATTTGATCACCATGATGTTGCCCCGCTTTTCCCTGATATCCAGAAGGCTGATGTAGCTGTCCAGTCCCTCTTTTTCTCCTTTTCCCGACAGCATGGTGTAGATCAGTCCGCTCTCGATAATGGGAACTACGATCTCCAGCTTTTCTCTCGTCTGCAGGTCACTGCTTCTCTTCTTTTTCTGCTGATCCACCTGTTCCATGGCCTTTTTCAGGGTCTCCACGATCTGGGTCTTTTCGATGGGCTTATTGATATAGCGCATCACGCCCAGCTGTATGGCTTCCCTGGCATAATCAAACTTGTCAAAGGCGCTTACGATAATGAAGATCGTAGATGCGTTGGTCTTGCGCACCTCCTTCATGGCGCTGATCCCATTGATCCCCGGCATCTGAATATCAATAAAGGCAATATCCGGTCCGAATTCCTCTGCGGTCTCGATCAGCATCCTGCCGGATTTGGCTGTCTTTATGGAGCATATCCCCGGAAAATGTTTGTCAATGATAAACGTCAGGGCATTGATCACAATCTCTTCATCGTCTGCTATCAATATCTTATACACGGTCTTCTTTCCTTCCTATCGGCAAATATAAGGTCACTTCTGTTCCCATGTGTTCTTCTGTGCTGGTGATTTCCATAATATCATCCCGGTCATAGTACATCCGCAGTCTTGCGATCACATTTTTCATACCGATCCCTCCCGATTCGGAAATAGATTCCTCCACCTCCGTCCGCCGGTCCACTTTCAAAAGCCTCCGGATCAGCTCCTGCTTCATCCCCACTCCGTTGTCCCGGACGGAAATAGCGATCTGGTCTTCCTCACAGACAGCCTCCAGCGTGATCTTCTTTCCGGTTTCCAGTTCTCCCAGCCCGTGTTTGACGCAGTTTTCTACGATAGGCTGCAGGATCATTCCCGGCATCCGGTACTCCAGCACGGACGGATCGACCTTTTTCTCATAGGCGATCTCCCCTGAATATCTTACATTCAAAATGTACATGTAATCGTCGATCAGCTCGATCTCCTTTTCCACCGTGACGACTCCACTGTCCTGCTGCGCTGCATAGCGGTAAAAATCTGCCACTGTATGCAGATAGCGGTAGGTTCCGTCCGCCTCTTCCATCATGGCGAGCTGAGCACCGGCATTCAGCGTATTAAACAGAAAGTGGGGGTTGATCTGTGCCCGCAGATATTTTAGCTGGGCATCCTTTAGGTGACTCTCCGCCAAAATGGCTTTTTCCTTCATAGCGTTTTCTCTTTGCAGGCTTTCCTGCTGATCCAGGATATACTGCTTCAGACTGAAAACCATCTGGTTGAACGCGTGCATCACCACGTCGATCTCATCCTGCCTGCCTGTTTCTGTCAGCTGGATCTCCAGATTTCCTGTACCTACTTTTTTGGACGCCTCCACCAGATTTTTCAATGGCTTCACCAGTCTTCCCGTCAACAGCAGCACCAGCAGCATATTCAGCACGGCGGTCACTGCGATCAACACCGCATTTTTGATCCCGTTCTGTCTGGTCACTGCCGCGATCTCCTCGTAAGCCGCAGAATTTTTCTCAAATTTACGGTTGTTTAACGTATAGATCGCTGCCGAGAGGTATTCATACTGTTCCGTCAAAGCCTCGTACCGTTTCCGGTATTCTTCGATATCTCTTCCTCTTTTTGCCTGGATCGCCGCTGCCGCCACCTCCAGATAAGATTCGGACATATGATAGATATTTTTTTCCATCATCAACTCTTCATTTCCTGTCATCCCGGTGTTGAAGGATTTCAGAAGCTTTCGATACTCGCTTTCCTTGTCATAGTAATCCGACAGGGATTTCGTGCTCTTGGTATTGAGATATTCGTTGACGTCTCCCTGGATGTTCTGCAGGATCTCCTGGTTTTTCATCAGCAGCTGATTCCCGAAATAAGTCTTTTCGATCTGCTTCAGGATGCTGCTGTTTTTCATGTTCAGGTATCCGGTTACCGCAAAGCCGGTCACAAAGGTCAGCAGGCAGACCAGCAGGATGCGCATCTGGAGCTTCATGGGATATTTGGGTCTACTTTGCTGTTTCATCCGCCAGATACTCCTTTACATTTTCTTCATGGATCACTTTTGCATCCAGCGCCATATAGTCGCTGACATGTCCGTTTTCCCTGTAATTTTCCAAAGCCTCCAGACATTTTCTTCCGGCCTGGGCTGCATCCGGCTGGATCACCGAAAGCACCGACCCTTTTCTGATGCCGTTGAGGATCAGATCCTCCGTAGACGTGCCGATCAGCTTCACCGTTTTCAGCATATTATAGTCTGCCAGTACCTGATAGACGCTGGTAGTATCCTGATCGTTCAGACAGATCAGAATGTCCGGAATGTCTGAGCCGCTTAAAATCCGCTGTCGGATCATCTGCGCCGAATCAAACTCACTGTTTTCCACCACCTGGGTTTCCAGCTCCAGGTTCAGATGGTTCCCTTCATTTTTCAGGGTATCCCTGATCCCTCCCAGGATCAGGTTCTGGCTGTTGTCCTTTTTTACACTGTGTACCAAAACCAGTACCTTCTGGGTATCCTTGGTAACCGTTTCTATGATCTGTCTTGCATACTCCCGCCCCAGATTGTATTTCCCCATCTCAATAAAGCACTGCCTTTTGCTCCCCTCGCAGTCTGTCATTAGGGTGATCACCGGTATTTCCCTGTCTACGGCCTGATCTACCAGTCCGTTCAGCTTCTGATCGTCCTCTCCCTCCAGAATGATCCCATCCACCTGCATGGAAACGGCTATCTTCAAATAATCTTCCCTGGTATACTCCTGGGGAAACGTCTGATTCAGGCACTCCACATAGATCCCGGATGCGGCCCCCTGCTCCTTCATTTCCTGGTACAGGGTTTCCCACTGCCGGTCTTCCATGCTTTCTGCGATCAGTACATAGTGGGCATGATACGGCTTCCCCTCTCCGGCCTTTTTGCTTTCCGTGTGCTTTCCGGCAAACAGCCAGACAGTCAGGATCCCTCCAAGCACTAGGCACCCCAGGATCCCTCCTGCCAGAAAAAGGATCCTCTTCTTTTTGTCCTTCGCATTCCCTGCCGCTTTCCTTTTTTGATCTTTTCCCACTCGCTCCCACATGGCCTTCTTCCGCCTCTTCCTGTATGGTTTTGACAGACTTTTTCAGCCTGTCTGCCTGCTCCTGCTTCACGTCCTGCATCCGCCCTCCAGCCTGTCTGACCCGGCTTGCTTCTGCAGATATCTTTGCCTGTATCTTACCAAACCGCAGGGAAAAGCACAATCGCCAAAATCCCAAATCCCTTCTTCCATCTTGTATCCCCCGGCACATGATGATATGATAGAGTAAAAGCTTCGGGAGGGATCTGGCATGATAACACGCAGACGTATATTGGCATTGTCGCTTGCAGCCGCAGTCTTTTTTGTCGTGCTCTTTTCTTCTGTCTTCCCTTCCGTGCAGTCACACCATGTTTGTACCCACCATCACTGCTCCACCTGCGAGCGGATCCTTCTGTGCGAGCAAACAGTCCACTCCCTGGGAGATGTTGCTTTTTTTGCCGCCGTCCTTTTGGTGTGGGTCCTCTTCCGGTTCCTTTGCCCTTCCGTTTTCGTGGAAGGAAAGCGGATCGAGTCTCTGGTCACTCTCAGGGTCAAGCTTTCTCATTGAAGTCTTTCCGGGCAGCGTTTTTCGTCTATCTGACAGATAGGCTTTGTTTTCGTTGCCTTTTCGGACGCCTTGCCTGCAGTCTTGGCTGTCTGCTTTGCCTGCCGGCATCATACCAGTTATTTCATTTATTTTATATTGGGAGGATTTTATGAGAAAAATAGCAATTTTACTTTGTACCGTCCTGGTTATGAGCGGCATGTTTTCTGCTTGCTCCGCAAAAACGAATACCGAACAAAACGCCAAAAAGAAGATCCATGTCGTTACCACCATCTTTCCTGCCTATGACTGGGTTCGTGAGATCCTTGGCGATCAAAAGGACCAGGTAGATCTGACGCTTCTGGCCGATAAGGGCGTGGATCTGCACAACTACCAGCCGACCGCCGACGATCTGGTTGCCATTTCCAACTGCGATCTGTTTATCTATGTGGGAGGCGAGTCTGACGAATGGGTAGAAGATGCCCTGGCGCATGCAGACAACAAGGACCGAAAAGTCATCAATCTGATGGAAGTCCTGGGTGATTCTGCCAAAACGGAGGAAGTAGTGGAAGGCATGCAGGAAGAAGATCACCATGATACGGAAGAGGCAGACCACGAAAGCGAGTCCGCAGAAAAGGATCCCCATACAGAGGAGGACTCTCACGAAGAGGATTCCCACCAGGAAGAAAAGGATTCTCACACAGAGGATTCCCACCAGGAAGAGCATGCGCATGAAGAAGAATATGACGAACATGTATGGCTCTCTTTAAAAAATGCCAGCCTGTTCTGTAAGGAGATCGCTTCCACACTGTCTTCCATCAACCCCGCTCAGAAGGAGACCTATACCAAAAATGCAGACACCTATGTGGAATCTTTGTCTCAACTGGACAAGGCTTATGAAGAGGCTGTTTCCAACGCTTCCAACAAGACTCTGCTGTTTGGAGACCGGTTCCCCTTCCGCTATCTGACAGAGGACTATCATCTGGCTTATTACGCTGCCTTTGTGGGCTGCTCTGCCGAAACGGAAGCCAGCTTTGAAACCATCAAATTTCTTGCAGAAAAAACTGATGAACTGAAGCTTCCCTGCGTCCTCACCATTGAAGGCACCACTCATGAAATCGCAGAGACCATCGTCGCCAACACTGCAGAAAAGAACCAGAAGATCTTGACTTTGGACTCCATGCAGTCTGTCACAAAAGACGATATCAAAAACGGCGCTACCTACCTTGGCATTATGACCGATAATCTTGCCATTTTAAAGGAAGCCCTGCAATAGGAGGAATGTCATGGCCCTGTTGACTGTTCGGAATCTGGCCGTCGGATACGATACCAGACCTGTTCTGGATCAGATCCACTTTACCGTAGAACCGGGAAACTATCTGTGTATCGTAGGAGAGAACGGATCCGGAAAAACAACTTTAATGAAAACCATCTTAGGTCTTCTCCCGCCTCTGGCGGGGGAGGTCCTGTTTGAAGACGGACTGAGCGCCCGGGAAATCGGATATCTGCCGCAGCAGACCGTTGTCCAGAAGGACTTTCCTGCCTCTGTAAAAGAAGTGGTCCTGTCCGGCTTTCAGGGAAAATGCGGACTTCGCCCCTTTTATCTTCCGGAGGAAAAAGCGTTTGCACTGACAGCCATGGAAAAAATGGGGGTTCTCCCCCTGGCAGACCGATGTTTTCGGCAGCTTTCCGGCGGACAGAGGCAGCGCGTTCTTTTAGCCCGTGCCTTTTGTGCGGCTCAGACGCTGCTGCTTTTGGATGAACCGGTGTCCGGATTGGATCCCCAGGCCACCGCAGACATGTACCGGCAGATCGCAGAGCTGAACCAGAAGGATGGCGCCGCCGTCATGATGATCACCCATGACATGTCTGCAGCCGTCACCTGTGCCAGTCACATTTTGCATCTGGGGAACCGTCCCTGGTTCGGCACTGTGCAGGAATACAAAAACAGCAGGATCGGACGGAATTATCTTGCCATAAAAGGAGGTGTACTGTCATGAGTCCCGTACTGGATAAACTGGGAAATTACCTGAACTATCCCTTTGTGCGCTATGCACTGGCTGCCGGTACCCTAATCGCTCTGTGCTCTTCTCTTTTGGGCGTGACTCTGGTACTAAAGCGTTTTTCTTTCATCGGAAGCGGTCTTTCCAATGTTGCCTTTTTTGCCATGTCGCTTTCTACCGTACTAAGCCTTGCCTTCAAGCTTCCGGTTGTGCTGGTCGTTACGGTGCTCTGCGCCGTTTTTCTCCTGCAGCGGAAAGAAGGACGGCAGATCAGCCCGGACTCGGTGATCGCCATGGTGTCTGTCGGATCTCTTGCTTTTGGATACCTGGCCATGAACCTGTTTGCCCCCTCCTCCAATCTGGCAGGAGATGTGTGCAGCACCCTGTTTGGCTCGACTTCCATCCTGACTCTGACCCTCTCCGACGTATGGCTGTGCATCCTTTTGTCTGCCGCAGTCCTGACGGTTTTTCTGCTGTTTTATCACAAGCTGTTCAGCATTACCTTTGATGAGGAGTTTGCCAGAGCCACCGGAACCCGTGTGTCCTCCTATAAGCTGATCATCGCCGTCATTACCGCCGTCATCATTGTGCTTTCCATGAATCTGGTGGGCTCTCTTCTGATCTCGGCTCTGATCATTTTCCCTGCGCTTTCTGCCATGTGCGTCTGCCAAAGCTTTCGGGGAGTGACCATCTGTTCCGCTATTTTCTCTGTATGTTGTGCTGTCTCGGGGATCCTTCTTTCCATTCTTCTGGGAACCCCTGTGGGATCCACCATCGTGGCCATAGATCTGCTGGGATTTGCCTGCTTTTATCTGGCAGGCTGTTTGAAAGGAGTGTTTCATCGATGAAAAAATTGATCGCCAGTGCTCTTCTTTTGTCCGTTGTCGCCATCTTGACTGCCTGCAGTGGCAGCCGCTCTTCCGGCACGCCTGCCTCCGACTCTTCCTCCAAGAAGGAAGCCGCAAAAAAGGAAGCCGTTTTAGAGGACGCCTCCCAGGATCCCAATCTAACGGACAAGGACGATGCTTCCGGCTCCGTTTCCCAGGACAACGCCTCCTCCGATCCTTTCGCTTCCGAAAAGGTAGACGTGGACCTGACTGTTTCCAGCAGCACCATGGTGTTTTCCGAAGTGTACCAGATGATGATCGCTCCCCAGGAGTATGCCGGAAAACGTGTAAAGATGAAGGGCGCCTTCTCTGTCTACCAGGGGCCTTCCAAAGATTCCTATTATTTTGCTGTGATCGTGGCGGACGCCACTGCCTGCTGTACCCAGGGACTGGAATTTGTACTGGAGGAATCCCGCCGGTATCCGGAGGATTATCCGGAGCAGGGAGCGGAAGTGACTGTAGTGGGAGAATTCCAGACTTACACGGAAAGCGGACGCACCTACTGCCATCTGGTTAACGCCAAAATGGCTCCTTAAACAGCTTTTTTGCCTCTCCTGCCAGAAAAAGGAGAACAGCGCCTGCCTTTTCTATCGGCCCGGTGCTGTCCTCCTTTTTGCTTTCCGATCACGCTTTCAGGAACGCTGTCTCTCCCATCCGTCTTCTGCCTGTTCCCATGCGATCTCAAACACAGTGGCATTTCCGGTGAGAGGATCCCTGTGCAGATAGTCAAACAGCCAGGCTTTCTGCCGGGAGCTGACCCATTCCAGATGTGTCCTTCTTTCCAGCTGCTTGCTGTCCCACTGTTCATATCCCTGCTTCAGGTAGTCTCTCCTTTTCTCTTCCCTGCGGTAAAATTCCGTCAGACTCTTTCCGCTGATCTTCTGTTTTCCCGCAAATTCCGGCCGTTTTTTGCTGTTTTCCCGCAGATAATAATCCAGCGTCAGACATTCCCGGATCCTTTCGCTGCTGTTTTCTCCTTTTTCCAGGCCAAACTCCAGCAGATGCCTGTATCTTTCCTCCCGGGAGTGGGAACGTCCCACATATCCTCTTCTTCTGTAAAATCCTGCCAGCGCCTCATAGAAAGAAAAGGGTCGCTGAAACTGTCGCTCCAACAGTGAGATCGTGTGGAAAAACTGGCAGCTGTTGAAAAAAATCTCCACCATCTCTTCTATCTCCTTCAGCTTTCGGATTTCTTCATAGGATATCCATTTGGTGGAGATCACCTCATAGGGCGCGTCTGCCCCATGTACTAGGCCGTAGGCTTCCCTTTTTGCCTCCATCGGCGTTCCCTTCAGGACTTTCAGAAATCCCAGCTGCAAAGCGGTCGGCTTCAGGCGGTAGACCTGATCAAACGAACGTTGAAAGGTCTGATAGTCCTCATAAGGAAGGCCTGCAATCAGATCCAGATGCAGGTGGGTGTTTCCATAGCTTCTGATGGTGGTCACCGTAGAAGCAATCTGAGAAAAAGGCGCATATCTGTTGATCTCCTGCAGCGTCTTTTCATGGGTAGACTGCACTCCAATCTCCAGCTGGATCAGCCCCGGCCGCATCTGCCGGATCAGCTCCAGATCCTCTTCTTCCAGCAGATCCGCCCCGATCTCAAAGTGGAAATTTGTCACCTGATTGTCCTGTTCCAGCAGGAATTGCCAGATCCGCCTGCTTCTTTCCTTCTGACAGTTAAAGGTACGATCCACAAACTTTACCTGCGGAACCTTTTGATCCAGGAAAAACTGCAGCTCCCCCAACACTTTTTCCATACTGCGGAACCGCAGCCGTCTGTCTATGGAGGACATACAGTAGCTGCAGGAAAACGGACATCCCCTGCTGCTTTCATAGTAAATGATCCGATGCAAAAACTGTTCCATATTTTCGTATACGAAAGGAATCGCATCCAGATCCATAAAAGCAGCCTCACCTGTAGACAGGATCTCCTTCGTTTCTCTGCGAAGAAGCAGTCCCGGAATCTCGCCCTCCTCCTTCCGGCTAAGATGGGCCTCCACCAGACGGGCAAAGGTATGCTCCCCTTCTCCCCGGATCACTCCGCTGACCTGCGGATACTGGTGCAGCAAAATTTCTCCCGAAAATCCGACTTCCGGTCCTCCTAGCCACACTTTGGTCTTTGGCAGGATCTTCCACAGGTCCGCTAGGATCGACCTGACTGTGGCAATATTCCAGATATAGCAGGAAATTCCCAGGAGCTCCGGTTTTCTTTCATACAAATCTGCCAGGATCTCTTCGTTCTTCTGGTTAATGGTATATTCGGCAATCTCAATAGACGCCTCTTCTTCCAGTCCCTTTTTTCTCAGATACTGTCCGGTATAGGCGCCTATGTCATAGACGGCCAGGTTCGAATGAATATATTTTGCGTTCACTGCCATAAGTACAATCTTCCGCCTGTTTCTTGTCTTTGTCACGTTTTCCTTCCTCCCGGTCCTTTTCGCCTGTTCCTCTACGCTTCTCCTTTGTCTTCCGGAAACGGTTTTTGTACGTTTCTACCTCTCATCTTTGCATCGGCACGCCTACCTCGATCACCGTCTGATCCGGATCATAAAACCGCACCATTTTCCGCGCAGGATCTCCTTCGTCCAGCCGGGTCAGGTATTTGACCGGCGGCTCATACCTCTCCAGCTTCTTGACAAACGCCTCGATCTCCTTCTCCTCAAAATACAGTTCTCCTCCATGGTGTCCCCACAGGACGGGCCTTCCCACCTCTTCTTCCCAGCCGGTTCGCTTCTGAAGCACAAGCCCCTCCATCAGGATCACCTTGCTGTCACTGTCCAGGATCACAGAGAGTCCAAACAGCTCCCGGTAAAACCGTTTGGAACGTTCCAGATCTTCCGCTACGATCAGAATATTTTTTAATTTCATGTCCTCTCCTCCCTCATGCTCTCAGCTCTTTTTCTCCTGAAACCAAAAAGGAACGACCGCCCACAGGTGACCCCTCACCGGTGCTGCAATCGTTCCTTTTGCCCCATTCATTTTCTGTTTCGTTCTGACACAATCCATATGTCACGCTCTCAACAATGTACAAAACGGTCAGTCCGGTGCTTCAAGCCTTCCCCTCGGCAAAGCACCCTTCTCCTGCAGAAACCTCCTGCATCACTCCTGTGGCTTCATTATACAAAGCTCTCCGCTTTTTGTCACTGCCTATTTCAACAAAACCTCTACTCTTTTTGTCGCTGCCTTCTTCAGATGTTCTTCCCCAATCACAGTCTGCAGACCGGCAGGATATTTCTTTCCTCCCCAGGAAAGTCCTATACAAAAGTCCTTCCGACTTCGAATGTTATTCTATCAGATCCTCCTGTCCTTCCTCTAACGCCCATCTACTTTTTTTCTGTTTTTTTCTTTCTTGTCAAAAATCCCTGTATTTTCAAGCTGATCTTCTTTTTCTCTCCCACCGTCTTTGCTTGCAGAGAATCCCCTATCCCCTTATAATACTGTTAGGACAGACAACAATCAGACAGGATACAAGGAGGAACCTATGGCAACTATTATGGTCGTAGAAGATGACCCGGTCATCAGCCAGGTCGTCTGCGAATTTTTAAAAGAACACGGGCATCAGGCGATCCCCGTCTTTGACGGCAAAGCCGCGCTGGAAATATTTCCCACAGAAGACTTTGCTCTTATTATACTGGACATTATGATCCCCTCTCTGAGCGGAATCGAAGTCCTGAAGCAGCTCCGCAAGACCTCGTCCGTCCCCGTCCTGATGCTGACGGCCATGGACGATGAATATACACAGCTGATCAGCTTCAATCACATGATCAGCGACTATGTCATCAAACCGTTTTCTCCCATCATTCTGATGAAACGGATCGAAAATATCCTTCGTGATAAAGCGCCCTCCGCCGTCTGCTCCATCGGATCTGTCTCGATTCATGCAGACGAGGGCGTCGTTTACGATGGGGAGCAGGAAGTCAAGCTGACCAAAAAAGAGTATGACATCCTTCTGTTTCTCATGAAGCGAAAGGGACAGGTGGTCAGCCGGGAGCATCTGACCATGAGCATCTGGGGATATGATGATGTATACAGCCGTGTTTTGGACAACCACATGAAAAATCTGCGCAAAAAGCTTCCCTCTCTCCCTCTGCGGACCATTGTAGGGCGCGGCTATCAGATCGAGGAGGGAAATGCATGAAACTGGTCCGCAAGCAATTTCTCATCGTAAGCACCATGATGATCGTAACCATCCTCGTTCTTCTCGCCATGATCTACTTCGCCACGCCTGTCTATTATAATCAGGTCCGCCAGGATCAACTGAAACAGGAATATCTGTCTCTGGTGGAACAGTTGGACGGCCTGCCGGAAGAAGAGATCATCCGGAAAGTGGAAAAAAAGGATAAGGAGCATGACAACCTTTTTATCAACCTGTTTTATGGAACAGGGGAGCTGATCTACCCTGCCATCTCAGAAGAGCAGCTTAGCAAGGAGGGGCAGGTTTATCTGGAAAAGGGAGATTTCGATCAGGCCGGCGCCTGGTCAAAGGTTATCACCTCCAAGGAGGGAACCGATCTGATCCTGCAGGGAGAATATGCCTTTCATTCCCTGTCTTATATCAGTCAGGGACTGGTTACTTTCTATCCCTTTATCCTTGTTCTGATCGTGCTTTTAACCAGCTCCGTGGCCTTTATCTACAGCCATCTGTCCAATAAACGGATCACTGCCATCTCGGAAACGGCACGCCAGATGCAGGAATTAAAAGAGGGCATCGCCTGTCAGATCATCGGGCGGGACGAGGTTGCCCGTCTGGCCGAGGATGTCAATCATCTCTATAACAAGCTGTTGTCCAGCATCAAGGAGCTGGAATCCGAAAATGAACGCGCACTTACGCGTGAAAAGCAAAAATCAGAATTTTTGCGCATGACCTCCCATGAGCTGAAAACCCCCATCGCCAGCATGTTGGGATTGGTGGAGGGCATGCTCTATAATGTGGGTGAATTTAAGGATCATGAAACCTATCTGAAAAAGTGTAAGGACATCCTGACCGAACAGGCTCAGCTGGTGCAGTCCATCCTGGATGCCACCAATGCGGAGATGCTGCGAAGCGCCAACCAGGAAGCCTTCCGTCTGGATGTACTGCTGGCAGAGCACCTGCAAAGCTATACCGTTTTGTCAGACATTCATCACTACCAGCTCTCTACAGACCTGCATCCCACAGAAATCACTGCCAGCAAGCTTTTTCTGCTAAAGGCTCTTAAGAACCTTCTGGACAATGTATTCCGCTACACCACCCCCGGAGGCTTCATACGAATCCGCCTTTCCCAACGTTGTCTTACCATAGACAACCAGGCGGAGCATCTTCTGTCTCCGGAGGAACTGGAACAGATCTTTCATCCTTTTTACCGGCCGGATTTTAGCCGCAACCGCAAGGATGGCGGTACCGGGATCGGCCTTTATCTGGTACAGCAGATCCTGGACAGTCACGGCTTTGCCTATTCCTTTGAGGCGGTGGAGGATTCTTTTATGCGATTTACTATCCGTTTTCCGTAAAAAAGAGGCTGCCGCATTAGTTGACGATTGATTCTCAACTGGTGCGCAGTCTCTTTTTCTTTTTTCTATCTTCTGTTCTTTCTTCTGTCTTTTATTTTCTGCACACAGGGAAGTACACTTCTGTCTCCCACTGCTCCGGAGGCAGGGCATCCATTCGCGATCTCATATAGAGTTCAAACGGCGCTCCGGCCATCTCGTACCCTTGTTCCACGATCCATCCCGCCACCGCACTGTATGCCTCCGAGAGGGTGGAATAGCCGCCGCGATGTACTGTCCTTGCACATTCGCAGGATTCCAGAACCGCATCCGCCTTGTCTGCTTCCCGGATCCCCACAAACACTTCAATGTCTGAAGAATCATGGTGGAACTCCTCGTCATGATACCTTGCCCCGATCTGTCCCGTGGGCGTTGCCTTTTCCCTGGAGATCCGTTCAAAAAGCACTCCATAATACTTTCCAAACTCATCTACTCCCATTCTGGTGCGGTTTGCCAGCACCTGCATAGCGGGAGATGTTCCTACTTCCACCACATACCCCTTCTGATACGTCATCACATCACCTGTCCTTTCAAATACTGCAATATGCGCCTGCAGTTCCTTCAGGATGCTGTCTGTTTCCTGCTGCCTGCGCTGTAAGCGCTCTTTTTGCTGCCGTAAATGTCTGGAGATCTCCTGATTATCCGAAAGGGTGAGCAGCGTCTGGATCTCTTCCAGCGAAAACCCGTAACGTTTCAGGCGCTGGATATAATTCATGGTGTCTGCCTGTTGGGCCTTATAGTATCGATACCCTGTCATCCGGTCTACTTCCGCCGGGGCAAGAAGCCCTATCTTATCATAGTGGCGCAGCGTTTTTACACTGACATGGCATATTTTTGAAAATGCACCGATCTGAAACAATACTGTCTACTCCTTTCACAAGCTTCGATTCGAATCTAAGGACAGCCTACCATCTTCCCCTGGGGGAGAGTCAACTGTTTTTTTAGCGAAGAACCGGTGTTTTCATTTTTCGAAACTTCAGCAGAAGGATGATGGAAACCACCAGTTCTGCCAGCGAAACGCCCATCAGAAACACGATCAGTACGGAGGAATCGGAGATCGCTCCGCTTAACAGGATGTAATCCCAGGCAGAATGAAACAGGATCGGAAGATACAGCTTCTTGGTCTCCAGGTAGATCGCCCCCAAAAATAGTCCCATAAGGAAGGTAGAGCCCATTTGATTCAGCACCTCTCCAGATGACATCCCTCCTAAAAAGTTCAATGCATGCAAAAGAGAAAAGCACGCCGCCGAAACGATGATCGCTGCCGCAGGATTTATTTTTTTCACCAGACCTCCCAGAAGGATCCCTCTGTACATCCCTTCTTCTGCAATTCCGATCAGCACTACATCCAGCAGAGCAATGAAAAATGTCGTGCTGACAGAAAAGCTTGTTGCGGCGGCGTAGAGTCCCAGTCCCAGAATCGGCAGGATCGTCACTGCGGCCCACAGATACCCGGGCCGATTTTCTATGGTCAAAGACAGGGCGTCTCTGTTTTTCCACCTGTAGCACGTTGCAAGCACCGCCAGTAAAAACATCACCGGCAAAAATTTTTCGCTGAAATTTTCGGAGGCATACGTTGTCCCGAAAAAGATATTACAAACTGCCAGTCCGCCTCCCATTATAAGCATATACAACCCCAAAACCATAACATGTTTCTTCATAAAAAAACCTCCCATATTCAATCATTCACATTTTTGTTTCTTTTTGTTCCGGCATCTTCTGATGGAGGATATGCCGTTTCCTCACTTCTTTTTTCTTCCCCTGTGTCCGGCTTCGTCCGTCTTCGGCTTCCGCCGGCAAAACGTCTTTCACTCCGCCGCTCTTTTTCTCCCCAAACCCGGATCAGCCCGTCAGCCGGATTTCTTTTCGGATGTCTTCTGTCACCGTCGACACCGGAATCTGCCTCATCTCCTGTTCCATCACCCTTTGTACCCGCAGCAGCTTTCCATCTAAGGCTTTATGGATGTTTTTTCCCACCGGACAAACCGGACTTACGTTTTCATGGAACCGGAATATTCCTTTTTCACTCATATCGTCAACGGCACGATACACATCATAAAGTGTCACCTGCGAAAGCGGTTTTTGAAGGACAATATCTTTTTTTCCTTTCCCGGTACTAATCATCCCTGCCTTGCTGAGGGAAGACATCACGCCGCGCACAATGACCGGATTGGCTCCGATACTCTGTGAAAGCAAACCGCTGTTGACCGGCACCTTCCCATGAAAAAAGTCGATGCACGTCAGAATATGAATCCCAATGGTAAATTTACTTGTAATTTGCATGTTTCCTGTTGTTTCCTTTCTAAATTCCGTCGTAAGAGGCAGTTGTCATTCTTTGGGAGAGCCGCAGACAGCCCCGCAGTATTCGCAGTCCTTCAGGTTTCCTTCCGGCAGGAAGCACATTCTTCGCTGCTTTTCCACCAGTCTCTCTACAAACCCTGTCTTCGGATCCTGGAGGAGTTCCTTCGGCGTTCCATACTGCTGTATCTCTCCACGATCCATCACAAGGACCTTCGTGCCCAGCTTTAAGGCCTCCTCAATATCGTGAGTGACGAAAAGAATCGTGATCCCCGTCTTTTGATGAATGGTTTTTATCTCACTTTGCAACTGTTCTCTCGTAATGGCATCCACTGCGCCAAAGGGTTCATCCATCAGCAGAATGTCGGGAGAAGCCGCCAATGCTCTTGCGATCCCTACCCTCTGCTGCTGGCCGCCGGAAAGCTCAGAGGGATACCGCTCCTTCATGGAAAAATCCAGTCCCACCATCTCCATCCATTTGTCAACAGCCTGCGCCGTCTTTTTCCTGTCCTTTTTATTTAGAAGACTGGGCACGTAAGAGATATTCTGTTCCACCGTCATATTGGGAAACAGAACGCTTCCCTGTATTGCATAGCCAATGCCGCGGCGCAGCATAATCATATCCTTTTCCTTGATATTCTCCCCATTCACCAGAATGTCTCCATCGGTGGGCTCATACAGGCCATTGATCATCTTGAGCGCCGTCGTCTTGCCACAGCCGGAAGAGCCGATGATCGTAACAAATTCTCCTGTTTCGATCTTCAGATTCAGATCCGGAATAACCACCGTATCGCCGTAGGTCTTTCGTACATGCCGGAATTCAATTGCTGTGTTCATCTGGCACCTCCCTTCATCAGTCCTTTTTTCTTCAAAAACGCTTTTGCCACGTCTGCCGGCTCTTTTTTTTCTGTTTCCACTTCATAGTTCATTTTCTGCATATCCGCTTCTGTCAGTATCCTGTCCAGCTTCTGAAGCGCCGGGACCAGCTCCGGGTATTTGTCCAGGATTTCCTGGCGGACAACGATCCCACATTGGTAGGAGGGATACATTCCCTTATCATCTTTCAGAACGGTCACATCTGCCTGGGCAAGCTGACCGTCTGTGGTGTTGACCGGCATGATATCAATTTTCCCACTGTTGATGGCCTGATACTTTAATCCCATGTCCATATCACTGGTAGAGCGAAAAGACAGATCGTAGGTATCACAAAGTTTATCATAGCCGTCCTGTCGTTCAAAGAAATCATATTCTGCCCCAAACACCAACTGTCCGTTTACCTTTTGGAGGTCCGAATAGGTCTGCAGTCCATACTGTTCGGCAATCTCCTTTCGGACTGCAATGCCGTAGGTGTCATTAAAGCCCAGCATTACCTGCCAGGTAAGGTTCAGCTGCTCCTGGTATTCCTGCTGCAGTTCGGCAAACTGCTCCTCCGAATAAAGATTATCACGTTTTAGCACCATATTCCAGCCTGTTCCCGTATATTCCGGATAGAGATCAAACTCTCCGCTTTCCATAGCCGGCGCAATATTGGATGTTCCACCGCCGACGCCCTGGGTCAGATCTACCGTCAGATCTGTGTCCTGCTCCAGCATATATTTTAGCATTTCTCCCAAAATATACTGTTCCGTCATGGGTTTGGTGGCAAGATGGATCTCTTTGCCCCTGTCCTTCGGTATAACGATCCCTGCCACAAGGCAAATCAGAAGGATGGCCGCTACTGCCGCCATGATCCTGTTTTGCCTCTTCGCCTCCCTGCCATGCCTGTTCCTTCGTTTTTCCACGATTCCAAGAAAAAAATCAACCAGCAGCGCCAGCAGTGCGATCAGGAAACTGCCTGCGATCGTCATGGCTCCATTGTTGGTCGTAATGCCGCGGTAGATGGCGACACCAAGCCCTCCTGCTCCGATAAAAGATGCGATACCGGCGAGGGCGATGGTCATCGTCACCATGTTCCGAATACCGGAAAGGATGACCGGCATTGCCAGTGGCAGCTGCACACGTAGCAGAATCTGTTTTTTCGTGCTTCCCATGCCTTTTGCCGCCTCCAAGATCGCCGGATCCACATTGGTCATGCCGGTATAAGTGTTTCGGACCATCGGAAGCAGGGCATAGACCGTAAGTGCGATCACCGCCGTTGCATTTCCGATTCCGGAAAAGGGGATCAAAAACCCCAGCATGGAAATGGAGGGAACTGTGTATAAAAAGTTGATGACACCCAGCGTCGGCTTGGCACTTTTTTGATATTCGCTGATCAGAACTCCAACCAGCCCGCCCCATACGACTGCGATCAGAATCGCCGCAAGGGATATTTCGATATGCTCCAACAGTAGTTTTCCAAAAAAATCCTGCTTGGTGATCAGTAAGTCCCATACTTCCTTTAACATCTTATTCTCCTCTTCTTACGATGGCCTGTGCCGGACAGCTCTCAAAGCAAAGGCCGCAGTGCAGGCAGTTTTCCTGACGAATCAGATAAGGGGTTCCTTTTGTGATGCATTGCTGCGGACAGACACGCATACATTTTCCGCAGCCAATACAGGCCTCCGTGATCCAAAATCCCTTTTTTTCATCATTTCCGCTTTCACTCTCTTTTGCAGTCTCCTTCCCGTTCTCCCCTTCTTCTCCTGCTGCAGCTCCTTTCTCCTTTCCAAAAACAAAATTTTCCCGGTAGATGGGACTTTTGCCCAAATCAAAGAACTCCAGATTTCCGCTATCTATGCAAAAGGGTTCCAGAATATAACGGCTTTCTCCCGGATACACTCCGTTCATCACCGGGTTCTCCTCAAAGATCCGGTCGATCCAGCACTTCTGTTCCGGAAGCTTCTTCGCCTTTCCGGACAGCCGCACCATCTGGAACTCCTTGTTGAGTCCCGTGATGGCCACTTCCGGTTTCCTCCTTAGCTGGTTATAAAATTCCTTCCCCCGTCCGGTACAAAAGTACAGTTTCTCTTTTTCTACAAGCATCACGTCGATGATCCGAACCTGAGGGTTCCCTTTCTCATCCACTGTGGCAAAAGCCACATCTTTCATTTCTCGCAGCATGGTAAGACAGTCTTGTGCATTCATCGTCTTCCTCCTTAAACCTTTCCGAATTCTTCTCTGTTTGACTGATCCGGCATCCATCCTTTTCTATGTTTCTTTTTCTTTTATTTGTAATATATATCATTACATTAATATTGTCAACATTTTATTTACATTTTTCAATATTCTTTCCAATTCCTTTTTCAATACTGTGGTGAAGTTTTCTCGGAAGCAGTCAGGACCACCGGCTTAGCCGGTGGTCCTGACTTGAAAGGAAAACTCCCCGCTGCAGTAACGGGGAGTGCTTTGTTAGTCGAGTTTCATATTGGCGAGCTGCCGCAGCTGGTCACATCT
The DNA here is from genome assembly GCF_009696485.1 of Suipraeoptans intestinalis. Classification (GTDB taxonomy): domain Bacteria; phylum Bacillota; class Clostridia; order Lachnospirales; family Lachnospiraceae; genus Suipraeoptans; species Suipraeoptans intestinalis. The sequence continues at coordinate 2,054,131 of NZ_VULY01000018.1, read as the reverse complement.
GCTGTAAATGATGTTCATGATGTAGACCCGTTTAGCATCCTCATCGATCCGGTAATAGACATAGGAGTTCTTTGTCATGATTTTCCGGATTCCGCGTGAGTACCAGGGTTCGTCATCGACAGGCTTTATCCGACCGGGCATTTCTGACAGTTTACTGATTTCCTCACGGATTGAGCGGATATAGGAAAGCGCCGTATCCGAAACGAGAAGGACATCAGCGATATAGTCGCGCAGTTCCACAGGGTCTGTCGTGTTTCTTTATCAAACAACTGCCAAACAATTTCTTTATGCAGGAATTGCTGGTAAGCTTCCCAATCTCGCTCGTTTTCTGCTTTGAAAAAAGCCTCTAAAATATCTTTTGTTGCCATGGGTCCTCCAATATACTGAGTTGTCAATTTTTTCTTTCTTGCCACGATATAAAACCTGTGGATGCTCCCTTCAATCACTCCGGTCTTTTCAAGCACTTCCTGTGTCTTTGCGCTGCTTGTTCCCCATTTATCGAAACCGTTGCCTGGCTCGGATGTTTTTTCATTTATTCTTCTACTGTAAAAACATCTTCAATGGAAGTATTAAAAACTTTGGCAATTTTCCAAGCGAGAACAAGAGAGGGATTATATCGGCCTTTTTCAAGATTTCCTATAGTCTCACGTCGCACACCGACCTTCTCGGCAAGTTCTTCCTGTTTCATATCAAACTTCGCACGATATTCCTTAATTCTGTTCTTAATCATTGCTGACACCTTGCTGCTCTTTCCATTCTAAAACCACCAAAATGATAGTGAAAGAAAACATAGCAACTGCAAAGCTGATTCCAAACGCAGTTGGAATAAATCTATTTCTTTCAAGCAACAAGGAACAAATAAACACAGACGGGATAAGGGCGATCATTTCCAAAAGAAACGACGGTGTGAAATTTTTTCTGTAAATTGAGATCTTCTATGATAATTAAGCGGCTTAATGGCAGTTTTCTGCGGTTAAGCCGTTGTCTATTTAATAGCAAAAATGAACGAACATGTCAAGAGCACCCAGAAAAATCTGGGTGTATTTTTCTTGGCATATTATTTAGACTTACATCATCAGTCGGTCGGGGTACATGATTTCCAGTTCACCACGTACTTTTCCCCAGTTGCGGATCGACATTGTCCATTTTTTTGCAATTTCAAAAGTACCCAGATATAGTGCCTTCATCAGCGCCTGGGAACTTGGAAATACGCTTCTCTGCTTGTTCAATCTACGATAGCATGAATTTAGTGATTCTATGGCATTCGTAGTATAAAAAGCGGTACGAACATCCTTGGAAAACTTGAAAATTGGAGAAATCGCATCCCAGTTATCATGCCAGCGGTTCATGGCACTCGGATATTGCCCAGACCATTTCTTTGTCACAGTCTCTAACTGCTTTCTAGCAGCTTCTTCGCTTGCTGCCGTATAGATTGTCTTTAAATCCTTTGCAAAGGATTTCATATCTTTGTTTGCAACATATTTCAGCGTATTTCTCACCATATGTACAATACAACGCTGTTGCTCTGTTTTTGGAAATGCGGTAGAGATTGCATCCTTGATTCCTGTTAATCCATCTGAGCAGAGAATGAGAATATCCTGAACTCCACGATTCTTCAAGCTGTTCAATACAGAAAGCCAGTACTTACTGCTTTCATTTTCGCCCACTACGATGCTTAAGACTTCTTTCATGCCATCTTCATTGATGCCAAGTACCACATATGCTGCCAGCTTTCTGATCACACCATCATCACGTACAGAGAAATGCACAGCATCAATAAAAACGATTGGATACACAGGTGACAAGGGACGATTCTGCCATTCCTCGATTTTGGGAAGGAGCTTATCTGTGATATCGGATACCATTCCTTCACTGACTTCAAAACCATAAATATCCTCTATGGTTTCTGAAATCTGTCGTGTAGTCATCCCCTTTGCATACATTGCAATAATCTTGTCATCAATGGAAGAAATATCTTTTTGACGTTTTGGAAGTACCTGTGGTTCAAAAGAACTTTGACGATCCTGAGGTACATCTACTTCGAATTCACCGTATTTACTACGAACAGTTTTAGACTTTGTTCCATTACGGTAATTAGGCTCACTAGATCTTTCATAACGATCGTATCCAAGATGATTGTCCATTTCTGTTTCAAGCATATCTTGAAGGGTTCCGGAAAGCAGATCTTTAAGTGCCTCCTGAATATCATCTGCTGACTGGATATCGTATTCCTGGAGCAGTCCCTGAATAAGATTTCTTTTTCCTTCTGTCATCGGTTTTGGTTTGTAAACTTCTTTTTTTCTGTTTGCCATAATAAAAGGCCTCCTATGATTTAATATATTTTATCATAGAAGACCTTTATAGTGTTTAATTTACAGAGTTTTTTTCACAGGCTCTCAGCCGATGAAAGACAAAATTTACAGGATAAGATTAAGGTTATTGATAAGGAAATGCAAGAGCTTTCTGCCACTATGGAGCAAGTTCACACTGTTAAAAAATACAGGCAATACTACAAAGAATATAAGGCAAGTCCGTCTGACAAGGCATTTTTTGAAGAGTACAAAGCTCAGATTACCCTATATGAAAATGCCCTTTCAGAGCTTAAAAAATCATATTCCAAATTGCCAAATTCTAAGGGTATTTTAGATAGACTTGATAAATTACAAGAAAAAAAGAATACCCTTATGCAAGAGTATTCTTCCTCAAAATCTATTATGGACGAACTTTACAAGATACGAAAAAATTATGGAATTTACATGGGTAAGGAGATGGAGAGATAATCTTTATCTCCTATTTCTTTTCCAAATAAAAAAAGAGCCGGTGCAGCCCTAAGACCACACCGACCATATATTTATCTCTCAGCTTCTCTGTTTGCTTCTTTCTTTTCTTTATCTTCAGCCTGATATTTTTTGATAGCTCCAAGTACAGATTCTTTCTTTTCCTCCTGTCCTTTCATTTGTTCCTTTGCCTTTAAGAGCTTTGAAGAAAGTATCCTTACATTACTATGTTCCCCGCCATTATCATCAATGGAAGTTCTGATTTGCCCAAAGAGCTTCACAAAATCTCCCTGTTTAAAATCCTTTGGTATATCACCCTTATCTCCGTAAGCAGAGCAATTATGATATACCTTATTCCCTTCATTATCTTTAGATACAACGGAGAAATTTGCCACCTTAAAGGCTTCTCCGTTTTTGTTTTCTCTCTCAATAACATCGACTTTACCTACAATATTACCCACGATATTGATAAGGTTATCTTTCTCTTCCTGAACATAAGGCAGGTCTTTTATCTGTCCCTGTTCTCTCAAATCCTCAATCATATAATCAAATTCCTCGTGAAGTAAATTAACAGTGTCATTTTCCATATACGCATCATAGAGCTTATCTAAAGCACTTTCATCGTTAATGCCCTTTTCCATGCTTATAATTGCCTTAACAAAATCTTTATGGTTATCATTTACCATGTCTTCAATTCTATCTCTCATTGTTTTGTAATCCATTTTGTTCTCCTTTCATGGCATAAGGGAGCTTTTCGCTCCCTTATCGTACATATTCCTGTTCTTTTGTTGTTGGTTTTTCTTCTGTTTTACTTTCGTTTTGATAGGCTCTTATCTGACATAAAATAGACGGCTTATCCTCTGATTTTTGTGTAGTTTCTCCTTTACTATGAACATTATCTTCCACATCAAAGGTTGACTCAAAATAGTCGCTGTCCTTAAAGTCATTATCATACCTATCAGAAATACCGTCATTATCGAGGTCTTTTGCAAGTGGATCATAAAAGTTACCTTCATCATCAATATCAAGCCCAAGTGCTGCTTTTAAGTCCTCTGAATCTACATAGGTTAAATCTTCAAAAGAGGATAACTCAATTTCATTTTTCAAATTCCTTAGAGCTTCATTCTCTCCCTTGTTTTCATAGTCAAAGCTCTCTGTCTTGATAGGAGTATCATCAATGTACTGCGTCCAAGTTTTCTCCTCTAAATCAAGCTCATACTGAATACCATGCCTTTCATCCGGTGTATTGGTATAGGCAATCCCTATATGCTTTAAATCAGGGTATAATGTGTCAAACTCATCATAGCTGTGGTTTTCTTCATACTCTCTGTTACAGAAGTCAATAATCGCTCTTTTTACATCTTCCACAAGAGGATTATCATTTCTTTTTTCCTCTACATCTCCCATATCGAGCAGCTTATTCAGTTCCGCCAAACGAAGCACCTTACTCTTTAGTTCATCTGCTTTTTCAAAAGGCTTTTTGAGTTCTTCTTTGGCATTTACGAGCTGCTCTTTTGTACTTGTAAGCTTCTCCTCCAGTCTTTTCAGTTTTTCAGGCATTTTCTCAAGGGCATTATCAAGTCTTGTAATATTACCGTCTGCACTTGTTCCAAGCTCTCCTGAATGCTTTGCAGCACCATTTAGGCTGAAATTATGAGCATTGGTAAAGAAGTTATAGCTGACTTCCAGGTCCATATTTCTATACTTTCCTATAATCTTGCTTTCATTGATTTTTACTTTAGAAATGACTTCAAGCAGCTTTTCTCCCGCAATCTTTTTATCAAATATCTTCTCTCCCTTTATGGTTATCGAAGTGAATTTATTTTCGCCTTCTCCTTGTGGCTCAATCTCTGATATGTCTTTCTTTACAGCCTCAATTAACTTTTCCGTCCTTGCTATTTCTTCCGGATAGTTTTTATCCACCTTGTCCTCCAGACGATAGCGATTTGACTTGTAGTTTGCTTCTAACATTTTAAGTTTTGTAACCTCATTATCCAAATCCATCTTTTCCTTAATCTTCGGATCACCCGTTGCAAGTGCTTTAATCTCTGCATAGTTAAGGCTGCTTTCGTCCACATCTTCTGCCACTCTGACAGGTGTTTTTGAAGTCATAATCTGAGATATGAACTTCTGTTTATTCTCTATGGTCTGCCACAAATACGCATCAAAGGTATTCTCCGTTACATAACGATAGATATTTACCTCTTTATTTTCATTTCCCTGTCTTACAATTCTACCTGCACGCTGCTCAAGGTCGGCAGGACGCCAAGGGACATCCAAATCATGAAGTGCAATCAGTTTATTTTGCACATTCGTACCGGCTCCCATTTTCTGTGTTGAACCGAGTAATATCCTCACATCTCCCTTTCTTACCTTTGCAAAGAGTTCGTCTTTTTGTTTATCCGAATTAGCTTCATGAATAAAGGCAATTTCTTCTTTCGGTATTCCCATTGCCACAAGCTTATCCCGTATATCATCATAGATATTAAACTCTCCATCGCCTTTTGGAGTGGACATATCCGAGAAAAGAAGCTGTGTAGATTTATTCTCTTTTGTCTTATCCCATATTGAAAATACATTCTTAACGCAGACATTTACCTTGCTGTCAGGATTATCAGGTAACAAAGGATTGATTAAACGCTGGTCTAAAGCAAGTTTCTTACCGTCATTGGTGATTTTCAACATATTATCTTCATCAGGTTCTACCACCCTATTTCTCACATCATCAGCTCTTTCAGATAGGCTCTTTAGGATTTCCTTTTGCTCCTCACTTGGCAAGGTTTTAATAACTTCATAGTGTGCTTCAGGTGTTGGAAGATTCAGCATATCCGCTGTCTGAATATCTGCAACTTCCTTAAACATAGACATTAGTTCAGGCAAGTTATAGAACTTTGAAAATCTTGTTTTTACCCTATACCCTGTTCCCTCCGGAGATAATTCAAAGGCAGACTGCGTTTCTCCAAAAGTAGAAGCCCAGCTATCAAAATGCTCCAAATTGTTTTTCTTTAGGCTCTCATACTGAAGATAACGCTGCATGGTATAAAGCTCAGTCATAGAATTTGATACAGGCGTTCCTGTGGCAAAGACAATACCTTTACCATTTGTCATTTCATCCATGTATCTACATTTCATAAACATATCGGAGGACTTAAAGGCTTCGGACTGCCCGATACCTGCTACATTCCTCATTTTTGTGTAGAGATAGAGATTTTTGTAATTGTGTGCTTCGTCGATAAAGAGCTTATCAACGCCTAATTCCTCAAAGGTTATGACATCATCTTTCTTAAAATCATCATTTAATTTTTCAAGCCTTGTTTCAAGTTTTTTCTTCGTCTTTTCGAGCTGCTTTACCGTAAAGTTCTGATTTCTATCATGCTTATATTCCTCAACATAGTTTATGATTTCATCAATCTGATCCTGAATATGCTTTTCCTGATATTCCTTACTCATCGGAATTTTTTCAAATTGCGTATGCCCGATTACAACCGCATCATATTCACCAGTAGCAATTCTTCCTATGAACCTTTTTCTATTTTTCGGCTCAAAGTCTTTTTTATCTGCCACCATAATATTCGCTGACGGATATAGCTGCATAAACTCACGACCGATTTGACCTGTCAGGTGATTCGGTACTACGAATAAAGACTTAGAACACATTCCAAGTCTTTTAGATTCCATTGCGGAAGCTACCATTTCAAAAGTCTTTCCACTACCAACCACATGGGCAAGGAGCGTATTTCCTCCGTATAAACTTCTTGCAATAGCGTTTCTCTGATGAGGTCTAAGCTCTATTTCCGTATTCATTCCTTCAAAAGATAGGTTACTTCCGTCATATTCTCTGTTTCTTATCGAGTTAAAACGCTCATTATATAGTTTTACAAGGCGGTTTCTTCTTTCCTGATCGTTAAATATCCAGTTCTTGAATTCTTCCTTTAAAAGCTCCTGCTTTTGTCCTGCAAGTAAAGTTTCTTTTTTATTTAGCACAGAAGTTTTTGAACCATCAGTATTTACTATCTGGTCAAATACCTTTGTTTCTTTAAGATTTAGGACATCTTCAATCAGTTTATAGGCATTTACTCTACTTGTACCGTATGTCATTTCAGCAAGGTCATTTCCTCTGTCTTTGCTTTTTCCCTCAATATTCCATTCGCTTGTGAGATTTGAAAATTTAACCTTAATATCCCATCTTGCCCAGCCCGGAGTTTTCAGTGTTTCAAAGATAAACTTTTCAATATCTTTTATCGGTATCCAAGTTGCTCCAAGACGAACATTTATCTCACTTGCTTCAAGTTCTTTCGGAAGAACTTTTGTAAGCTCCGCTTTTTGGTATTCCAAACGGTTCATCTCATAGCTTATCAGCTCTTTTTCTTTGCCATCTTCCGCATAGCCAAGATGAAGTAACTCTCTTTCGGTCTGTCTTAGCTTCGCAAGATAGCTGTCTACAATGGCAATCTTATCTCTAATATTTCCGCTTAGGTACTCATCCTTTGTTACATAGCCGTACTTATATGAATTGCTGCCATTGGCACAGGCGAAGGGCAAATCTCCATCTTCAAGGTTAAAGGATAATGGTCTATAAAAGTTTTGTTCCTCTCTGATGTTTAGATAGATTTCCCCTCTAAGATCCTCAATCAAAGTTGGTCTATCTTTTCCTGTCAGGTTTTCCATGTATTCAAAATCAACATAACCTTTTTCCGACATAGATAACACAAGAGCTTCAAGGGAAGTCTCTACATGGTCGATTGTCTTTGCCTTTGTGATTGTTCTTTTACTGAAAATATCTCCCTTTGCCTTAAAGTTTTCTTCTTCATCAAGAATTTCTATTGAGGAAACAAGCGGGAAGTTACTATCTTCTTTTAAGGCTCTTGTATTAGAAAGGTTATTGACATATCCATGCTTCTTAGAAAAGCTGTCATAGATTTCATTTAGTTTTTCCTGAGATTTCTTTACCTCTTCATCTGAAAAATCCTCTTTTTGTTTATAGATGACATCTTTTAAAGCTTCATTTAGTTCAAGATAATCCTTAATCTTTTCCTTGTTTTTATCTGTTACTTCTTTCTTTACAAACAGGGAATTTTCCCTGTAATAGACTTCATCATCAATAATGGTATAGGAAAAGTTCTTAACATCATCTGTGGCAGGTATTGTGCTGATTTCATCATCAAGCAGCTCTATTTCTTCATACTTTGCATCTTTAGAGATTTCTTCGCTTGCTTTTGTAAGTAATTCCTGTAAGTCGGCATTTTCTTTCGGCAGGCACGCAAGTGTGTTTCCAAATCTTCCTGAAACTTCACGCATTGTGCCGAGTACCTGCTTCGGATGATCTACAAAATATTTGTTATAGACAAGACCATTTTCATCTTCAGCAAGATGTATCCAGTCCTCATCTCTTTCTCTGATACTATCTCTTTTCTTTAAGAAAATGATGTCCGATGTTACTTCTGTTCCGGCAACGCCTTTAAAGGTGTCATTCGGAAGTCTGATTGCACCGAGGAATTCGGCTCTTGCTGCAAGATAGAGTCTTACACTTTCATCTTTTTTATCCATCGTTCCTGAAGATGTGATAAAGGCGATAATACCGCCGTTTCTGACCTTATCAATGGATTTTGCAAAAAAGTAATCGTGGATAAGGAAGTTATTTTTGTTATACTCCCTGTCATTTACTTTGTATTCTCCAAATGGAACATTACCGATAACCGCATCAAAGAAGTTATTGGAAAAGGAGGTTTCTTCCAGTCCCTTAATCTGTATATCACTTTCAGGGTATAAGAGTTTTCCTATGCGACCGCTTACAGAATCAAGCTCTACGCCAAAAAACTTTGACCTACGCATTTCATCAGGAAGATTCCCGATAAAGTTTCCAATTCCCATACTTGGTTCAAGGATATTTCCGCTCTTAAATCCCATATCGGAAAGTGTCTTATATACGCCGTCAATAACAGTTTTCGGTGTGTAAAAGCTCGTTAGGGTAGATTCTCTTGCAGCTTCATATTCTGCCTGAGATAAGTTTTCCTTTAGAAAGCTCCTTGCTTCTTTCCACTGTCCCTCCTTGCTCTCATCAAACACATCAGCCAGTCCGCCCCAACCGACATACCTTGCTAAAACTTCCTGTGCTGTACTGTCAAGCTCTCTTTGTCCACTTTCAATGCGACTCAGCATAGAGATTGCTTCAAGGTTATTATTTAGCCTTTCACTTGGAGATAATTTTCCAGGCAATGTTTCTTCCGTAATCTTGAAGTTATGAACTTCTGCTCTCTCTATTTCACTTTCTTTAGTAATAGTTTCAGGCTTTTTATATGTCAGATTTTCAAATACTCTCTCAAGATCGCTTTCAAGACGATAAGGAATGACATCGGAGCCTGTTATCATGCCGCCAAGATATTCCATATTATCCTTAACCGTTACTGTCTTTAGATTATTTCCCATATCATCAAATCTTGTGATGGTATAGGCTTTGTCCTTGTATTTAACTTCATCTCCAACGATAAAGTTTGGTCTTTCAAGACTTATCTGCTTCAATAAGCTCTCATTATCATCAAATGCTACAATTGGTATTTGATGGTTTCCACTTCTTACCGGATCAAGCCATAAATCATTTCTTCCTGTGATTTGGTTTTTAGCAATCTCCCTTACAGTATATTCTTCATGGTTGAAATAGACGGTATCGCCTACTTTAACTGCAAATTCATCTGAAAGGCTTTCCTTTTCTTCGTTAAGCTCTACTTCTTCTCTTTCTTTGAGGTAATCAAATAGCGTTCCTTGAACAGGTGTTACAGCTACTCTTTCTTCTACTTCTTCAGATATTTCAAGTTCTTCTTTATCTTCAAAGCTAAGCTCTCCGTTAAATATCGCTTGAAGCTCCTGCTCATCCATCTGCTTTTTAAGTTCCGTATCTTTAAGTTCTCTAAAGGTCTTTGGAAAATCTTCTAAAATTAGCCTCTGGGCATTTAACTCCTTTAATTCTTCAAGATTGAAATATCCCCATTCAGGCTCAAATCCTAACACAAGTCCAAAGGCATCATCGCTTTCCCTGTCATATTCCGTCATATACCAAGTCCAGTTTGAACGAAAAGGTATGATATATGCTGCATGAACCTCTTTATCCGCTAATGCTACATCCTCCTGTGAATAAAGCTCAGGGACTCTTTCAAGCATTTCATCGGTCATTAGATTTTCAGGATCATCTTTAGAATAATATTGTGGTGCTTTTGCTTTTTCTATCTCTGCCTTACTTTCTATTTTCTTTTCTTCATACAGATTTTTAAAAAGCAGCTCATCAATATGCTTTGCCACACTTGACCAAGTAAGAAACACATTACTGCAATCTTTCTTTTGCAATTTAAGTCCCTTTGCATCGTGCCATTCATCACTTCCCATTGCACCTGATACTGCATGACTTCTACCACCGATGCCATACTCATCTTTTAAGAAGTGAGCTTTTTCTTGAAGCGTATGATTTTCCTTGAAAAATTTTGTAATTCGCTCTTTTCCCTTATCTATTCCGCTTCCTCTTGAAATAGTAGCTTTGACTTCATCTTCTGTAATAAATGGTTTTATTTTAGGAAGCTCTATCAGATTGGTGCTATATTCCTTTCGTGGCAGCTCAAGCTCCTGCAATCTTTTATAAAGGCTATTCACCTTATGGTAATGAAACCTTAGTATATCTCTGTTTTCTTTATATCCTGCTAAAAACCTGCCGTATTCTTTGATTGTTTCCTTTAGGTATTCAGGATTTTTTAATGCTTCAGATAGTCTTTTCGTTTCTTCCGGAAAGCCACCACCCCTTTCAAAAGAGCTGAAATATCCTTGCCCTTTCCCTTCTTCACTTAAATCATGCGTTAGATACCATAGGGATTCTGAAATTCTGTCCCTTTCATAATCAAGGGATTCTGAAAGTTCTACATTTGTGGCAAACTCTCCGGTTTCCAAAAGCTCATTTATCCTGCTTGCTGCATTACTCCAGCTTAAAATTTGCGTATCATCTTCTCTTGCAGATGTTCCGTAAGATAAGTGAATGCCTTTATCCGAATACCAGGAAGATACCTCTCTTTCATCAATGTAAAATCCATTTCCTCCTTTAAATGTATCTTTGAGGTATTCTCCCAATTCTCCATTACTTTTTCCTTTAGAAAACTCTGCTATAAGAGGAAGCCTACCACCATCATGGTTTCCTCCGTTAATAAGGATAGTGTCTATGTCTTTCTGATTAAGAGGAATAGTAAGCCTCATCTGTCCATAAAAATTTTCGGGCAAAGAAAAAGAAGCCTTTTCAGCTTCTTTTAACTCTACATTAGTATTATCTTTTAAATTTCCACTACTTCCTTGATTGTCATTTCCTTCAGAGCTGAAATCATCGCCCCATACTGTGGATTGTTCTCGTCCTCTATCTTCCAAGCTGCCATCAATTTCGCCTTCTCCGTTCTCATAAATTCTATTGCCTGTTTCTGAATATCTATCAGGTGTCCTATTAGCTTCTTCTCCTTGTATAGATCTACCAACATCTCGAAGCGGCTCTGTTCCTCGCTCAGTGAAAGGTAATCCAGCCTCATTACTGCGTAGGTCGGATTCGGATACTCCCTTATGAAGTCCGTCTGTTCCTCCAAGCTGTTTAGCGTATTCTCCCTGATTTTCTCTATTATCTCGTCCGTACTCTCCATTTCGGAGAACTCGCCCGCTTTCATTTCTTTTCTGATCATCTCGTCGAAGTACATTTTCTTCTACCTCCTCTAATTCTTCCTTAATCCTATTATATCCTGCTTCTTTTCCTCTTAAAACTTCTTTTTGAAGCTCCAGTTCTTTGCTTTTCTGAATGGTTTCATCAATAATCTTTCCGCTAATATCCGATACGGTTTCGCCTAAGCTCATAAGGGAAATTCTATCAAGCTTTGCAAAGTTTTCCTTTAGAAGCTCATTATCCACAGGATAGTCTACCTTAAACCTTGAAGCTACTGCATAACCCACTGAGTCCCTCACAAATTTAGTAAAAGATATTCTATCTTCATCTGCTATTCTAAGCTCATTCATAAGGCTGTCTATCTTTTCATCACCATAAAGTCTGCTTAAAGAAAAGATATTTTCTAAGATGCTTTCACTTTCCTCATAACCTTCACTTACTATCATTTCCTTTAAGACATCCCTATGAGCTTCTTTATCAAATCTCCAAAGATTTACTTCATTGACATCCCTGTTTCTTGAAACCGTCTGACCTATATCAAAGATATAGTCCACTTTTTTGTATGTGCCGTAGTCCTCCAAAATTGGGATACCCTTTTGACCTCTCATAACGGTACGGTTAAATCGTTCCCTCCAATAGTCGAACTTGGCACAGGCTGTCGCTTCAGGATTTCTATCATAGATACTTAACTGACTTCTAAAGTCATATCTCTGATTGTTTCCGACAACCTTTAGGAACTTTAGATATTCTGCTTCACTTCGCAAAACATCTTGTTTTACAAGCTCCAAAATGTTATGAAAATCATTTATTCGCATTTTTACCTCCTTCTTTTTTCCAAACAAAAAAGGTGGTTAGATTTTACTCTAATCACCTTTAAATTCTGTGTATTGCAACTTAATTCTATTCATTCAGTTCCCAATGACCATTTTTCCCTTTACCAACATACTTAATATTAGGAATGTCTTTTATATATCTTGTAATGGTTTTTTCACTAACGCCTAATACCATAGCTATATCTTTACGGCTCACTCTATTGTCCCCTTTAATCATATCTTTGATTATGTTTTCAATTTCTTCGAGGGACATTCGAGAGACATCTTGAGGGACATTTCGAGGGACATTCCCTCCACCAACTTTTTGTGTCGCTATCTTCTTTAGAGGAATAATCGTCCTGAATATATCCCCCTCCTCAAATAGCGGGTTTTCTCCTGAATAAAGCTGTGTGTACTTGTAGGTATTTCGCATTCCTGAACCAAGTTCATCCGCAAGACCTATTTCTCTAAACACCTTTGATATAGCAGGATTCTTGGGAAATGGCTCAAACTTCTGTAAATCTAAAGCTCCCATTCCATGAGCCAAGTTGCTGTTTTCAACCGTAATCCTCTGATCGTCAATAATCATCTTTGCAGGAAAACCACTTGAATAATCTCTATGAGCCAATGTATTGGAAACTATTTCTCTGAGTATCCTATCTCTTGCGTTGACATTTACAATTCCGTCCAAGACAAATAAATCATTCAAATGCTTCTGTCCAAATTCTATAAGTCTGTCATAGCTATCAATCAGATTTGTTATGACAACATCTCTATCGTCATATCTATCCTTGTTTTCAACTCTAAATATCGCATCAGTTTTATGCTGTGGAAGAACGGACATAATAGAGTTGTCTTTTCCAAATAACAAAATAGCAGCTAATGTAATTCCTTCACGCTTTGTTTCCGGATCTGTCAGAATGAGATTTGCACTTCTAAGAAGCTCCTCATTACTCATATTCTCCCAAACATGATTTTTATTTCGGGAAACAGCCATTTTCTTAGCCTTATCAATGACAGAAGCATCAAGAAAATCAATATCAAGATTCGGATATACTTTATTTACAAAATAGCTTCCTTGTTTTCTTGCATATAACTTATATACAAGTTCAGAATGATCTGTGATATTGATGTCTCCTTCATAAGACCTGTCCCAAATTCTGCCGTTATGTCTGCACACCTGATAGCCTTCCGGCACTCTGATGTAAATTACTTTTTTCTCATCTATATCAAAGACTTCAGGAAGCAAATAAAGTGGTGGATACATCTTTTGCGGATTGTTGATTGCCGTAGTAAATTCCTTAATCACTTTATCTACTTTATCTTCACTAACACCAACGATCTCTCTTTTATCATTTACACCAAGTAAAATATGTCCGCCATTTCTATTATTGAAAGAGCATACCGTATCAAAGACATCTTTGGTTAAAGCATTTTTTGATTCTTTAAATTCGACATCTATCTTTTCTCCGACTTGAATTAACTTCTTTATTTCATCTATCGTCATATAGTCATTTCACCACCTTTACTTCTTAATGTTTTCTTCGATAAAAACTTTGGAATTTTGAATTTCAACTTTATCTTTATTAACCACAAAAGTAACATAGTCTCCATTTTCTAAATTCAAAAGTTCCCTTATCCTTTTCGGAATAGTAACCTGTCCTTTTGCCATAACTTTTGCGGTATCCATAAATATATCTTTCATACTTACTTCCTTTCGCCCTACTTTTCCTACAAAAGATTATAGCACTTTTAGGATATTTTTTCCACTCTGAAATTAGTGTCATCTTACTTACTATAAGTTGAAACCGCTTCTTTTATCTCATTTTCAATCGCTTCTAAAAATTCTTCCTTTGAAGATTTCCCTTGAGCAATATCGGATAATTCCATTTCCCATTTTGCTGTCGTTTCTGCCGACTTAAATGTACCGGATACAATCGTTACAAGGCTAATTCCTTTATGAGTGGCTATAAGATTTTTCTTATCTCTTTCTACAAATCCTTTAAAGATTAGATTTTCGATAATTCCTGCCCTTGTTGCCGGAGTGCCAAGTCCTTTTCTTTCCACCTCTACACCTTTTTCTAAGGCTTCATTTCCTGCAATCTCCATAGACTTTAAGAGAGTATCTTCAGTAAAGTGTTTCGGAGGTGTTGTATATTTTTCTTTAACGTCCTTACTTTCAATAGCAAGTATACCCCCTACACTTATATCCGGAAGCACTGTATCCTCATTCTTTTTAGTCATATATTCTTTCAAATACTTGCTAAATCCCTCATCTTTAATAACCTTGCCTGAACTTGTAAACTCAAAACCGTCAAATGAAGCTACAATCTTTGTTGTATTTTCAATGAGTGGATAACCTACACTTGCGTGAAATTTATCGGATATAAGAAAGTAAACTTTAGCTTCGCTTAGAGGAAGCTCTGAAACATCTTCTTTTAATGAACTGATTGTCGGAATAATAGCGTGGTGATCCGTAACCTTTTTAGAGTTAAATACCGTCTTGATACGCCCTGTATCAAAGTCATTTTTGCCCAAAATGTTATTGACCGTACTCACAATCATATCCTCTGTTAAACACCTGCTGTCTGTTCTTGGATAAGTAATCAGTTTCTTTTCATACAGGCTTTGTGCATAGTCAAGTGTCTGCTTGGCACTATATCCAAAATATTTATTGCACTCCCTTTGAAGTGTTGTAAGGTCAAAAGGTAAATCAGGTTTAGTAATCTTTTCTTTTTGAATAACATCAGTGATTTCAATCTTATCGCCTACTAAATTTAAGAGCTGCTCTGCTGCGATTTCATCATCAATTCTATCCGTTGATAGTGTAAAACCACCCATAGATAGCTCCACTGTATAGTATTTCTCTTTCCTGAAATTAGCTATCTCATCATCTCTTTTTACAATCATGGCAAGAGTCGGTGTCTGCACTCTGCCAACCGAATAATTTTGCTTATATAGGCAAGAATAGAGCCTACTGATGTTCATTCCGACTAACCAATCCGCAATGGCTCTTGCCTGTGCCGATTCAAAGAGATTGTCATAGTCCTCTCCGTCTTTTAGATTATCAAAACCCTCTTTAATGGCACTATCCTCCATAGATGAAATCCAAAGGCGTTTCATCTTCTTTTTACAATTCACTTGATTATATACAAGTCTAAAAATACTCTCTCCTTCTCTTCCTGCATCACAAGCATTGATAACCGTATCACTCTCTTTATCATTCATCAGCTTTTTAAGAATCGTAAATTGTTTCTTGGTTGACTTTGCCACTTCATACTTATAGTCCTTTGGAATAATTGGTAAATCAGCCATATTCCATTTTGCATACTTCTCATCATAGCTGTCCGGATTTGCCATCTGAATCAGGTGTCCTACGCACCAGGATACTTTGTAGCCGTTTCCCTCATAATATCCGTCTTTCTTTTTCGTTGCTCCAATAACTTTTGCAATGGAGATTGCAACACTTGGCTTTTCTGCAATAACTAACTTCATTTCTGTACTTCCTCCTGTTTTCAATATGAAAAGGGCGAAAGATATTACTCTCCCGCCCTGCATTTGCACCAAATACTGTATTATTTTCGGTGCAGCATTACTTTTCATCTTCTGCTTCTACTTCATCTACATCATTTGTTTCTTCTTCGCTTTCAGCTTCAGAAAAGAAATCATCATCTTCTTCCTCTAAGGCTTCAAGCTCCTTATCTTCTTTCTTTTTTACAATCTTAAAGTAGTAACCTGCTCCTAATGCTCCACCTACAACAAGAAGCAAGATAATATAGGTTCCTAAATTACTCTTTTCTTCCTTTTTCTCAGGCTTTACTTCTTCCTTAACAGGTTCTTCTTTTACTACTTCCTGCTTTGGTGCTTCTTTTTTCTCCACCATGTTAAGTAGGTCATCTTCAGATACTTCTGTTAAAAGCATTACATTCTCACTATCCTCATCGTGGTTGATGATGAGATGAAAAGTCTTACCATTTTTAGTCTGAAAGGTAATAAACTGTCTTGCATCAGCGGAATATTGATCCGTTTCTTTGTTATCGCTGCTATCTCCATGATGAATCGGATAATCCTTATTTGCATTATCCTTATTCTCCGTAACGGAAGCTCTTGCTTTTGACGGAGTGGAAGCCACGCCTTTATTGGTATTTACGCTTTTACTTGTACCATCCATAGATGAATCTTGACCGCTGTTATTAGCAGGTGCTTTTGCTGTCAATTTATTAGGATAGCGAACTTCCTTTTCTTTCTCCTTTACTTCTGTTTTGCTTGTATCCTTTGTAGTATTCCCTGAGCTTACTATATCCGATGAACCTTTACCGGAACTACTTACAGAAGTCTGTGGTGTTTGGGGAGAAATACCTGAGCTTGTTTTAATCCCTGAAATAGGACTAATCGGTGTAATTGACTGCGGTGTTACAGGAGCTTTATTTGTTTCCGCAGCCTTTTTCTCAAGCTCTTTCACCTTTTCCGTCAGCTTATCTATTTCCTTTTTCATATCTTCTGATAAGTCCTTATTTCCTTTATCTTTCTTCATTTTCTCTTTTAGGCTATCAATTTCATCTTCAAGGTCTTTGATTTTTTCTTTCTGCTTATCGCTTAATTTGTCCTTGTCCTTAAGTTCGCTATTTAACTTATCAAGTTTAGCCTGAAGTTCCTTAGTCTCTTTTTCCATATTGGAAATGTCATCTTTAGAAAGCTCCGTCTGTGTTCCCTTATTTTCCGTCTTTTTATCTTCTGTCTGTGTGCCTTCGTCCTGCTTTGGTTTTTCTTCTTCCGTTTGCGTTTGTTTGTCCTTAACCTCAGTCTTTGCTACCTTACGGATAATTTCATCATTACCATCGCCCTTTACTTCATAGAATAGAAATTCATCAATGAATTTCATATTATCAGGGAGCATTGGAAGATCCCCGCTATCAAGAAACTGTCCTTTCTCTGCCTTAATCTTTTCTTCCTTAAAGACCTTTTCATCTTCAAAGATGTACTTTACATTAACTTCAACTTCCGTTTGGACAGCCTTATCACTTGTAGGCGTATCCGCCCCTTTTTGCTCTTTAGCATAAACAACTGTCCAAAGACCTAAAATGCAGCTAATACTTACAATCACTGCAAGTGCTGTTGTCCAAAATTTATTATTCTTTTTCAAACTGGTTTTCATTTGCCCTCTCCTTTTTCAGTTCTGCTTTTTCTCTGTTTACCTTTGCCATCAAATCACTGATTGTGATATTGTTCTTTCTGCAAATCGCTATGATTTCCTCGTTTTCGAGTTCTTCCTCACGAATGAATAAAGGCTCCAATTGTTTATCAATCAGAGCCTTTTTATCCTTTAATTTCTTTATTCTGTTTTTTACTGCTGTTAGTTCTTTTTTCACATTGTTCCCTCCTTATCTGTTTACATTTGGTGGAAAACCGAAGCCTACCGGATGGTGTTTACAAAAAGTCGCAATCCAATCATCTAAGGTCGTTACTCTTATATGACCGATGTTATCAATTACTTTCCCTTCTCCTATATAAATGCCTACATGACCATAAGTAAGTCCTGCTGTGCTTCCGCTACTGCTGCTTTCTACTGCTACAAGCATTCCTACCTTGAGCTTTGACCTATCTGATGTAAAGGTATAGTTTCGATACATATCATTAGCGTTTCCTCCGATATACCCAAGTCCCGCATTTTGGTAGACCTGAGATACCCACATAGCACACCAGCCTGCACCCGGAGATGGTGTGATGTATGCAGCATTAACAATCTTCTTTTGTACTTCCGTAGATGCCTCATACTCTTTTCCACCACCTACACCACCATTTGCACTAATAAGGTCAGAATTACCAAAGGCTTCTCCCATATTTCCTTGTGCAAGGAATAAGGCTTCATAGTGCTTTAAGTTATCGGGATAGTCTTTAAAGACCCTTCGGATAATGCTATCCATCTCTTTTTTATGAAGCGTTACAATGAGTTTTTTGTACTCATAGGGTTCCTCGTGGCTTTCGGTATATTCATTGCCATCTTCATCGGTATAGGTTTCTGTAACTGTCCTGTATCTGATTTCAATTTCTTCCCTGTATTCAAGGTCATACATGGACTCAAACAATTCTTTTAATATGGATTCTACTTCCGATACATTCTTTACCTCTCCGCATCTTGATGTAATGTAGGATAAAAGCTCATGGACATTATGACCGATGTACTCTGTGTTATTTAAGATGTATTCATCATATCCGGGATAATTTTCTTCTACATGATCAACTTCACTTTGAAGCTCACTCTCCATAGTAGAAAACTTCTGATTGATTTCACTTAGGACATTTGGCTTTGATAAATAGCTTGTTGTAAGGACAGAGCTTGTTGAGTTCATAAAGCCTGTCATGCCTGTTCCTGCAAAGTTAATCACAAAAGTTCCCAAGATAATGATACCTATGAAGATAAGCATAAGTCCTTTTGCTTTTCGGATAATCATATCCTTTGAGCCTTTAAGCGTTCCAATTAGACCTTCTTTGATTCGATCTCTAAGTCTTGACTTATTCTCACGAGAAATCGCTGCCTTTACCTGATTTTTCTTTTGAAATCTTTTATAGACACTTGCTCTTTTATACTCATCTGTCTTTTTCAGTTCCTCTTTGGCATCACGAAACTCTAACTTTGATTTACGCCTTCTGATTTTATAGTCCTTATTTGTAAGGTCATATCCTTTTTTAGCTCTTTTCTTATCTGAGTATCTCTTAATACCATGAATGAGCTTGGAACTTGCATCCGCCGTCTTTTCTCCTGCTTCTACGCCTTTATTTTCATCGCTTCCATGAGATAAATAATCTCTTACGGTTTCACTTCCTTTAGCAAGTCCTGACAGGGCAGATACTTTTACCATATCTTTCTTCAGCTTTTTCTTTTGATCTTTCGATAGGCTAATATTTTCTTTTTCACTTACAGCATCCTTCCCTGCCTTGTTGCCCTCAGATTTATTTTCCTTTGGCACATCATCTTTTTTCCTTGTATAGAGGCTTTCGGAATAGTTTTTCCTCTTATACTTACTCTTTTGAGCCTTATGATTTTTAGAGGAACTTCCAATAAACTCATCTTTTTTATGAAGATTGTCATATACATCATAGGTCGACTCAAAGTAGTCGCTGTCCCTAAAGTCATTGTCATACCTGTCTATGATTCCATCATTATCAAGGTCTTGTCCTAAAGGATCATAGATTTTCCCGTTCTTAACTTCAGTATCATAGTCAGACGCTCCTGTTTCATTTAAAGAATTTACACTGCCTTTATCAGTAGCTTTATACCTTGCATTTCTTTTGGAAGTCCCCTGTACTTGCTCATTATAAGAGCTTACCTTACTTATCTTTTCATATACCTTATCCTGAAATCTTTCTTTATCATGGACGATTTTCCCTCTGTAATCATCGCTGTGCTTTAGCTTACTTTCTTCAGGTATAGAGCTTGTTTCATCTTTTAACATTTCTCTTTCAAGACTTGCCTTATGCCTTTCCCTAAAATCTTTTTTCAGCTTCCTATCCATAAGCTACCTCACTTCTTCAGGCTTGGTAGTCATCTTCTGATAAAGAATAGTATCTTTCGGAAACTTATCAAGGAAAGGCACAATGGTATTTCCAAAGAAAAGTAGTCCCTCACCCTCATTAGAGTTGGTTACATATCTAAGCTGCGGAAGTGAGATTTTAAGTTTCCTTGCAAGTATTTCCCTATCTCCCGATGCCTGATTTAGCATTAAGACAAAGTCCGTATTATCAAAGATATTTTCAATTTCCTTACTCATAAGCAGGTCTTTGACATTTTGCGTAATACCTGTTGGGATACCTCCCCATTTTCTGAAACGCTTCCATATCTCAACCGAGTATGAAGCTGTCTGCTCATCTTTTAACAGCAAGTGAAACTCATCTATATAGTACCTTGTAGCCTTGTTTCCTCTGTTTTGCGATACCTTATTCCACACCTGATCCTGAATGACAAGCATACCGATTTTTTTAAGCTGGCTTCCAAGCTCTTTAATATCAAAGCACAGCAGCTTCTTATTTAAGTCCACATTTGACCTGTGATTAAAGACATTAAGAGAACCTGATACATATATTTCCATCTCCGTTGCCAGCTTCTTACCAACCTTTTCTTCCTGCCCTTTTAACATATCGTATAGGTCTTGAAGAATCGGCATATTGTCAGGAGTCGGATTTTCAAAATACTTTTCATAAATTTTAGGAAGGCATCTATCTATAACCGACTTTTCTTCTGCTGTAAGTCCGCTTCCTCCAACTACAAGTTCAAGCATGGACATAATGAAATTTGCCTTGTCTTTAAGAGGTGCATCTCCATCGCCATAGTTCATGTTTATATCAAGGGGATTTAAGTAGTCTTTTGACTTACTGCTGACCTTTATCACTTCTCCCTTAAACTGTCTTACAAGGTTTCCATACTCTCCCTCCGGATCGCAGATAATAACATCATCGTCAGTTACCAAGATAGCATTTGCCATTTCACGCTTTGCAGAAAATGACTTACCACTTCCGGGAGTTCCTAAAATTAAACCGTTTGGATTTTTGAGTTTCTTCCTGTCCGCCATAATCAGGTTATGACTCAAAGCGTTTAGTCCATAGTACAGGCTGTTACTTGAATTGATAAAAAGCTCCTCTGTGGTAAATGGCATAAAGACTGCTGTTGATGAACTTGTCAGTCCTCTATCTATTTCAATCTTATTTATCCCAAGAGGCAACACACTCACTAAGCCTTGTTCCTGCGTATGGTCAAGTCTTTTCAACTTACAGTTATGCTTATTGGCAATGGAGCTTATCTGAGAAATGGTGTTATCGAGCTTTTGCACCGTCCTTGCAAAGTTCATAAAGACAATACTTACAACAAACATACGCTCATCTCTTGTCTGTAAATCTTTTAATAGGCTTTTTACATCTTCTCCATAGGTGATTAAATCACTTGGAAGAATATCCATGTCATAGCCTGACCTTACAGCTTTTTTATTTTCTTCAATCCTCATCTTGTCAATATCGGTATTTTTTCGTTTTACCATCTTAATGGCTTCCGACTGGTCGATTGCCTTAATATGAAAAGAGAGATTGATGTTATCATCAATATCCAAAAACTCCGATAGCATACGGTCTGACAGCTCACTTGCAAGGATTTGAAAATGACTCGTTGCTCCGATAAACTTCCCAAACTTAAAATACCTGCTTGGTATAAAGTTAAATTCATCCGGCACAATATATGTTTTGGTACTTTCCTTTTTCTTCAGGTCTTTGTAGGAAAAATCAAAGGTCTTATTCGGGTTTAATATATCGTGAAGTATCTTTAGCCTTTCTTCTCCTGTAAGACTTTCAGCACGAACCCCCATACTTTTAAGGTTTGATAATATATCTATCTCCAGTCTTTCAAGTTTTGATGTAGCCTGTTCTAAATTATCAGCTTCTACTGTAAAGGTTACATACTTTGATTTTTTCAGTCCGTTATTTCCCTTTACAATCTGGCTTTTTAGCATCTCTCTAAATTCAAGGCGTATATCATCAAAACCATCCCCTTTATCCGGTATCTGAATTGCCGATTTCATTTCTTCGTTTCGTCCAAGCTGATTGATGTAGGAAAACTCAATACTGACACTTGGATCAAAGGAATTTAGAAAGTTTGCAAACTGATTAAAAATCAAGTCCCTATCTTCATCTAAGGCAAGCTGATAGTTAATGTCCTGAAAGGCTATGCTCTTGCTGAAATGTTTTTCGTCAAGCTGGCATATCCCGCTTTTTAAGAGTCTAAGATAGGGAATGGTATCTTCTACCGTATAGCGTTTTTGCTCTTTCCTAAATATAAGGTCAAATAGTCCGCTCTTTTCTTTTTTTGCCTTTCCCTTACTTTGCTTTAAGTCCTTTCTCTCCCTTTTTAATGCTTTTTTGTTTTCTTCTAACTTTATTTGCTGAATTTTTCTTTTCTTGTTCAAGGTAAACCTCCTTTCTCACTCTCTTTTTTGGCTGATAAAACTTATGAAGGTAGATATGCTTAAAATATTTCTCAAAGGTAAGTCCATCCTTTTCAAAAAGTGTGATGAAAAAGATTGGAAGTGTGGACACAATCAGAAATATGACAGCTATATCGTTTGGTACTACCTTTCTCATAAATAAATAGATAGGTATTCCAACAAGTCCTGCAATGGTAAATCCGATAAGCTGCCTTTTCGTTAAGTTAAATGCTACCTTTGTCTTGACCTTCTTGAGATCTTTGGGAATTGGTACATACGCCATAGCTTACCTCCCATCTTCTTTGTCCTTTGACAGCTCCTCAAAGTGTTCATATACAGAGCCGATTTCATCCTGAATAATTGCAAGCTGTTCATCTGTATTCTTGTTATATCTTTGCTGCATTAAACAAAAATCATTGTGGCAGCGACCGATTTCCTCTGTTCTTTCTTCCAATTCTTCTACCTTGTTATGAAGTCTGATTCTATCAATTACCGCCATAACTCCTGCTCCGATCACTACTGCTGTAAATACTGTTTTTCTTTTGTTCATACTATCTTTCCTTTCTTTTAGTGTGCATTTAATACGCTTTTGGCCAGTGTTCCGCTCTTTAGCATCATTAACCCCAGCAAAACCGCATAGCTAAGTACCGTCATGGTACTTGTGTGTATATCTGTTATTTCAATCGTCTTAACCAATACTGCGTAAATTCCAAGACAAACCATTAAAAAGAGTCCTTGTAGTCCAAGTGCAAATAGTCCCTTGATGTAATTTGTGCCAATTTGTCCCCATTCTTTGTTTCCCATTGTGGCAAAAGGAATGGCTGAAACCGATGAATAAACATAAATCTCAAACATTCTTCCGTAAACCACAAGCATAATTATTATGGAAATTGCCTGTATGGCAACCTTGATGATGGAGGTTTCAAAGAGAATCATGACAAGCTCTCCAAGTCCCTTTTCTTTTAGGGTATCCATCATCGCCACTATCTGATCTCCGGAAACGGTGGCAGAGGTGTTTATCACCCCTGCCGCCTTATTTACCATATGCTGTGCCACATCAAAGACTGCCATACTAAACTCAAAGGCATGGGATACTAACCATACAGCAATCCACATCTTGATGATATACTTGAAAAATTCAAAGGTATCCGTATCGTGCATATTGTTCTTTTGCATTACCATGTTGATAAGCTCGATACAAAGGACTGCTGTGATAATTAGTCCCGCTATGGGAATAATGACGGAATCGTTAATGCTCTTGATAAAGGCAAATACATCTCCGTTCCACCCCATAGGCGTTTTCCCTACATCTGTTGCAACTGCACCAACCTTGTCGTTGATGTCAAGAAACATGGACTCTAAGTTTGCTTGGATACCGCCCAGTAGAAGTTCCTTAAAGAATTCTTCTATCTTGTCGAATATTCCAAACATCTAAGCTCTCCTTTTCTTCTTACTTGAGTACATTTGCAAGAAGCGGAATCAGCTTAAGTCCGATAAGAACAATACCTCCTCCCGCCATCAACTGTTTCATCCCCAATTAGGTGTAAAAACTCTGCTCGATGGCGGGCGGCGGCGTACAAAAAATCTATATGGTGTTGTTAAGAGAACCGTCCCGGCGGGACAGGTCAGGCAGTGACCTGTTCCACCTCCGGGATGGGTTTGAGATTAAAATGAATTTCGATAGAAATGTGTCTTGTTTTATCTTCGTCAATGCGCTCATGCACAACGATTTCTTTGATTAAGCGGTTGAGGGTGGCTGCGTCCAGCTCTGTGATGTTGGCGTATTCCTGAATGGCTTCCACCCATTGTTTTGCATCATTGGCAAGCTGGACTTCATCGGACAGCCGCTTTCTGCCCTCGGACACTTTTGTTTTAAGCTCCGTCTGCTCGGTCTGTGTCTTTTCCAGCATGGTGTTGAAATTCTGCTCACTGATACGCCCTGCAATCATATCCTCATAAAGCCGCATGACCATTTTGTCCAGAACCTCAATCCGTTCCTCGTCCCTTGTAAGGGAGCGTTCCATTGCTTCCCGCTGTTCCCGCTGCTCGGCTTCACAGGTATTGGTCAGGCGGTCGGCAACCGCTTCCCCGTCCATCAGGGCAGCTCTGGCACATTCCCGGATTTTCCGCAGCACATGGCTGTAAAGGGTGTCATAATCAATCCGGTGCTGGGTGCAGTGGTTCTTTCCAAAGGCATTGTAGGTCTTGCAGGAGTAAATCCGCTGGGGATGTTTAGCGTTTGTGTAGCGTACCGTCAGCGACTTCCCACACTCGCCGCATTTTAACAGTCCGGCAAACAGGCTGATTTCATTGGTCTGCCCCGGACGCTGGCGGGATTTCAGCTTGTTCTGCACAATGTCAAAGCTCATGCTGTCAATCAGCGGTTCATGCTGTCCCTCCACCACAATCCAGTCCTCCGGCTTCTTTTCCCCAATCGTGCCGATTTTGAAGCGGTAGTCCTTTTTCTGGGAAGCAATCGCCCCGGTGTAGACGGGATTCATCAAAAGGTCTTTGATAACGGAGAAGTCCCACATATACCGCCCGTTTTCTGGGTCTTTCTTTTCCCATTTGGTGCGGGTATTGCGAAGCCCCCGTTCCCGGTTCCACCATGTAGGGCAGGGGATTTTTTCTTTCTCCAGCCGTCTGCGGATATAGTTCGGACCATGACCGTTCAGGGCATATCCGAAAATCAGCCGCACAATCGGGGCGGTTTCCTCGTCAATGAGCAGATGGTTTTTGTCCTCCGGGTCTTTCCGATACCCAAACGGGGCAAGACACCCGGTAAACTGTCCTTTCTGCGCTTTCAGAAGATAAGAGGAATGGACTTTCTTGGAAATATCCTTGCTGTACATCTCGTTCAGGATATTCTTGAACGGGGCAATGTCGTTGTTATCCCGCAGGGTGTCGATGCCGTCATTCATGGCGATATAGCGGACACCGTTTCTTGGGAAAAAGTCCTCAATCAAATGCCCGGTTTGCAGATAATTACGCCCCAGTCGGCTGAGGTCTTTCGTGATGACAAGGTTGATCTGCCTGCGCTCAATGGCTCTCAACATTCTCTGTAGGTCAGGACGCTCCATGTTAAGACCTGTGAAGCCATCGTCCTGATAGACTGCCACAACCTCCCATCCCTGCTTTTCGCAGTATTTTTCCAGCATATCACGCTGGTTTGCGATACTGGCACTTTCGCCTTGCAGGTCATCGTCCTTTGACAGCCTGCAATAGACCGCCGCACGATAACCCCCGGCAAGTGCCGAACCGATTGTTCTGTATTCCATTTCGTTCATCATAGCCATTTACCCACACAATCCAGACGGTATCTGGCTCTTTTGAACCTCATCTTCATTATAGCCTATATCTTTCTTTTTAGCAAGATATTCTTTTGCATTTGTCTTTCCGTATTTCTGGGAAATCAGGCTGACGAACACATCAGTGGCGTCAAGCTCCCCGTCAAATACAGTGGTCACATGAATCTCTGTTTTGTTTTTTGCCATAGGCAGTTATCCTCCATACATGAAAATAGCCAGACAGAGGGTGTCGGCAACGAAGTCCGGCAACGGACTTCAAAAGACCTTGCAAACAATCTCAATCTGGCGATGGTTACTATTTATACTTTTCTTTTATTTTTTTGTTGTTTTGGTTGTTATAAGGGAGAAAAGCCCGGAAATAAGGGGTTTTTCCCGGCAACCGGCTCGGCAACGGGATAACAACAGGGGGTGCAACGGGCTGTCCTTTTCAGAATGGAAGCTCCATCTGTTCTGTGACCTCCACAAAACCGTCCATCGTTTTTTCAGACGGGTTGCCGGAGTCCGTTGCCGGGTTTTCACGCTCCCAGCCCTTTTGTCTGCCATATTCGGAAAACATTCTTGGGTTTGGGAAGTACCGCCAGCTGGAAATGCACTGGTTCATAATCTCGTTGATTTCCCGGATTTCCCATTGCTTCGGCTCGTCAAAAGCATGGTTCAAGGCTTCCTTATAGAGCTGCTTGGAGCAGACCATGCTCCCGGTGTATTTATCAAGATACGCCTGTATCATCCCGGCTTTGGTGTCCTCCGGCATAAAATCCCGCTGGTGTTCTTTGAGATACCGCTGCATGGCGGGGCTGAAAGCCAGCTTGAACCTGCCGCTTTTATAAATCTCCATCGCTTCCGCCCACATCTGCCCGATATAGGCTCTGGAAGCGGCTTCATCCTCCAAAATGTGAACTTCCGCCTGCTCCGGGTACACCATGACCGGGATAAAGCGGCGGTTGCCGGAACGGTCAAGGGGCAGGAAGTCAAGGGCATTGGAAGTGCCGCCAAACACGCACTGACGGGGGCGGTCTGCCGGGTGGGTTTCATAAGGTATCTTGTAGACCTCTTTCTGCCGGCTTAAAAATGACTTGATTTCCTCAATGCTCTTGGCGTTGGCGGTTGCCATCATTTCCGACATTTCAATAATCCAGTGACCTTGCAGCTTGCGGTACACATTGTCATCGTCCAGCTTCCGCAAATCATCGGAGAACCACTCGTCCCGGACTGCCAGCAGCCGGAAGAAGGTGGACTTTCCAGCCCCCTGACCGCCTACCAGACAGAGCATGATTTCAAACTTGCACCCCGGCTGAAAGGCTCGTGAGATTGCACCCAGCAGGAACAGCTTCAACGCTTCATAGGTGTAATCGTCTGCGTCAGCCCCCAGAAAGTGCCGCAGGCAGAAGCGGATTCGCTCTGTCCCGTCCCACACAAGGGTATTGAGATAGTCCCGGATGGGATGGTACTTGTTTTCATTCGCCACAATCCCGATGGCGTTATCAATCTTTTTCTCATTGGTAAGCCCGTAGGTTTCTTCCAGATAAAGAAGCAGATACTTCATGTCCGTATCGTTCAGGGCGGTGCTTTCTCTGTGAAAACCGATGGGCTTTATGATGTCCTTGCGGTCAGTCAGGATGTTGTATGCGATAGCCCCTGAAAGCAGAGGGTCACGTTGGAATACGGTCAGGCAGTTCCGTATGCTCTGACGGACACCGCCTTTCTCGGTGGTTTCCAGCCCCGCCTTGATTTCCTCAACGCTCTGGGGCGGCTGCATGGCGTTCATAGTGTTTTTTAGTTCTTGCTGCGTCTGCGGCTGCAAGTTCTGCCATTCGCTGTTCAAGCTGTATCACATCCTTTCCGTAGTCCGTAATCAAATCCGCTTTTTCCTCTGTTTCCCCGAACAGCAGCACATCCAGCAGATATTCCACTTGGGCTTGCTTCTGTAAGGCTTCCACAAACCGGGGATGAAAGGCTTCCTCCGGGGAGTGCGGGGCGTAGTCCGTTCTCCATGCCATCAGCAGATGGAGATAATCGGCAAGAATACGGAAGCAGCGATTCTTTGCTTCCTGAAACTGTTCCTCCGGGGATTTCTGCCGGGTCTTGGGCTTTTTTACCTTTCCCGGCGGTTTCCAGTCCTCATAGGAAAGCCCGAAGTCCTGTGCCAGCTGTACGGCGGCTTCTTTCTTTCCCAGCCCATACAGGGCGGCGGCAAAATCAATCACATCCCCATCCGCACCGCAGCCGAAGCAATGGTAACGCCGATCCAGCTTCATGCTTGGGGTTTTATCGTTATGGAACGGGCAGCAAGCCATCCCGTTCCGACCTACATGGATTCCATAATACTCCGCAGCCTGTCTTGTTGTGACGGACTGCTTCACAGCTTCGAATACATTCAAATCTATCCCTCCTTGAAAATAAGAAAAGCACCTGACATTCTCTAATTGAAAATGGCAAGTGCCTGTTAAAGTTCCATATCCTGTTGTCTGTGTTTCTCCTGTGCCGGGGCGGTTCTTTGTGCTTTTTTCTCGTCAGTCTTATCCTGCAAGACTTCTTTGATGGGCTGCTTCTTGGGCGGCTCTTTGCTTTCCTCTGTGCCGGGTGTGGCTTTCCGTACCCAGTAGCGGATGTCCCGCAGCTTCTTCAAATCCTCCTGTACCTCGGTCAGTGGTACTTTCAGCTCTGCGATTTCGCTGAGAAGCGTTTCCTGCTCCTGTTGCAACTCATTTTTCGTTTTATCCTTATCGTCCGGGTGCTTGGCAAGGTAGTCAGCGGCTTTCTCATACCGGGCAACCTCCGGGTGTTCCTGTTTGAATTTCCCCTTTATTTTCTTAAAAAATATCTTCTGGTACTTCTCATAGACAGCCTTACATTCCTTGCAGTCTGTCCGGCTGGCAAGAATCCCGTCAATCACTTTGCTCCGGGCTTCCTTTGGCTTCATCTGATTGCGGTAATCTGCGGCTGATTTCCCGGAAGATTCCAGAAACGCTTCTAAGTCCTCCACAGTGGAAAGCCCCTTTTGCCGGAGATAGGACAGGGCTTCGCTGACTGCCTTTAAGTCCTGTGAAGTTCCCCGGTTCTGTCCAGCCCTTGTCCAGTCCTTCCGTTCTTCCTTTCGTATCTCCATATACTTCATCAGCAGATTGGGAAGAAGTGTCGCTTCCTCCGCCGCCTTTTGTGCAAGCAGCTCCTTCCGTTTTTCTCCCAGCTCGGTAATCCAGCCTTTGAGGTTTTGGATAAGCTGCCGGATGGACTTCATCAGGCGGTTGGCGGCTCTGATTTCCCGGTTCAGGTTGCCGATATTCGTCTGGATACCTCGCTTTTCCATCTGCCGGACAGCAGTCCCCTCATGGACAGTGGGGACTATATCAAGCCCCTGTCTGGCATAGGAACGCAAGTCCACACGCTCCGGGCGGTCATTGGCGTCCAGATAGCGGTTCTGGATAACCTCCCATTCATGCCGCCAGATTTCACAATACTTCTGGTCGTTCCAGTCCACCGTATCCTCCTTGTGGCTTTTCCACCTGCCGGACGGCAGCTTTATCCGTTCCCCATTCTCGTCAAGGTCATAAACCTTGCGGCTCTTGGGAAGCCATTTTCCATGTTCATCCATTGCCCGCATGGTCAGCAGGACATGGGCGTGGGGATTGTGTCCCGGCGGATGGGGGTCATGGATGGCAAAATCAGCAATCATGCCTTTGGAAACAAACTGCTGTTCACAAAACTCCCGTACAAGGACAGCGTACTGGTCGGGCGGTATCTCTCTGGGAATGGTAAGCACCCACCGCCTTGCAAGCTGGGAGTTCCATTGCTTTTCCACCGCTTCGGCGGCATTCCATAAAGTATTGCGGTCTGCATATTCCTGTGGAGCATTTGCCGGGAGCAGGATTTCATTGTGGACGATACCACGCTTTTCCGGGTAGTGCTTTACTTGCTGGTCGTATTCACAGAACAGCTTTTCGCCGCTTTGGTAAGCAGCGGCGGCAACCGCAGACTGCCGCTGGCTGCGCTGAACAATCGTGATTTCGTTGTGTGGACAAGGCATTTCGTGTCCCTCCTTTCGCTAATTGGTGGATGGGGTGGCGTTTTACCACCTCATTTTGGGCAGAAAAAAAGCAGGAGACCTTTTTCAGATTTCCTGCTCGGTGTGCCACTGTGTGAGCGGCGGGTATTTAGTTGTAAAAGTTCGGGACAAGTTGACCCGATGTAAAGCTAACAAACTGGAATTGCACCAAAACAATCTAAGACAACAACGCTGCCCTACTTGCGATTTTTTCTTGTACTGCGGAAACAGTTTCTTGAATGGAATAAGTGGTCGTATCTATAACATTCGATTCATATATTCCCAGATTGCAAAATTGCTCCCACATGGTTTCTACCAATTCGATATTTGTCTTTCGGTCTAACTTTGAGCGTTCAACAGCTCGCTTCAAGGTTTCTTCCTTACTTGCCCTTAAAATAATATAATGCACCTCATAATGTTCCCGAACAAGACTTTGCCACGGCTTTAAAAACCACGGTCCGATAATACCGTCAACAATTACATCATATCCACCACGAGCATATCGCTTCGCAGCTTCTAAAAACGCTTCAATGACAATCAAATTTTGCTCATTTGATTCTGGCAAATGCGGTGGTATTGCCCCTTTACTCAAATAATGATAAAAGTCATCTGTGTGCATATGCACAGACTTTTCCAAATCTGATTCTTTTGCAACAGCAGATGCCGTTGTAGTTTTTCCTGTCCCCGGCGCACCTGTGATTACAATAATTCTACCTTGATTCATCTATATTTTACCTCCACAAATTACGATTTTCTTAATTCTACAAACTGGAATTTGAGTCTCTGTAAAGCTGGAATTAACCCATACAATTATTTTAATTTAGAGGTTCTTACGCAATTATCCGTATTTTGTAATTTTTCAATACTGGAATGCCAGTGTAAATCAGCATTCTCCATTTTTATTAAAGCGAAAAACGTAAAATTGCGGAAGAACCAATTTAGATATTCACAATTTTACTTGCCACAGTATCTCGAAAAACACTGTCATGTTCTACCAGGAGCATGGTCGGGGCAAACTCCGTTATGAGTTGTTCAATCTGCATACGTGAGTACACATCAATAAAGTTGAGCGGTTCATCCCATACATACAAGTGTGCCTTTTCACAAAGGCTTTTCGCAATTAGGACTTTCTTCTTTTGCCCGCCAGAAAAGTCTTTAATATCCTTTTCAAACTGTACACGCTCAAAGTCCATTTTCCTAAGAATTGCCTTGAACAAACTTTCATCAAGGTTGTTTTCTTCTGCAAACTCGGAAAGGGTTCCACATAAATACGATGTATCCTGTGGCACATAAGAAATTACAAGCCCAGAGCCAAGTGTTACTGTACCCGTATAATCTATGGACTGCCCGACTACCAACTTTAACAGGCTACTTTTGCCACTGCCGTTCTTTCCATCAAGCACAATGCGTTCTCCCTGTCTTATTTCAAACGAAACGGGTTCACAAACTGAAATGCCATCATAATAAACTACTACATTCGATAATGATGCAAGCAAATCTGTATGGTAATTAAGCGGTTGTATCTTGAGGGCTTCTGCGGTTTCCATATTTTTCAGCAATGCTGATTTTTGTTCGATTGTCTGTTGTTGTCTCGCTTCTATAGATTTTGAACGCTTCATCATTTTGGCGGCTTTATGACCGACATAACCTTTATCTGCTGCCCCAATTTTGGAAGCTTCTACACGTTCAGACCATACTGCAGCGCGTTTTGCCGACTGCTGTAATCGTCTGATGTCCTTTTGCAAACGTTCGTTCTGAGCCAGTTCAAATTCTTGCTGTCGCTCAAAATTTGACATCCATGATGAAAAGTTTCCTCTTTGCACTTCGATATTCGCTCGGTTAATCGATAGAATATAGTCAACACAATCGTCAAGAAAGCGACGATCGTGAGAAACTAAGATGAATCCCTTTTTCTTTTTCAGATATGCCGCCACACTTTTTCTCGCTTTGGCATCCAAATGGTTGGTAGGTTCATCAATCAGTAGGAAATGCCCTTCATTAAGAAAAAGAGCGGCAATCAAAACCTTTGTCTGCTCTCCGTTGGAAAGTGTTTCAAAAGGTCGCCAAAGCACATCGACATCAACATCAAGATAAGAAAGTTCTCGCATAAGTTCCCATTCTTCCGCAAGTGGGCAAATCTCCTGCAATATATCCTCTGTAATACGATTCTTATCTGAAACGGGATAAGGAAAATAATCAAACTGTACGGATGATAGGATTTTTCCACTATACTCATATTTCCCAAGCAGAAGATTCAGAAAGGTTGTTTTACCTCGTCCGTTTCTGCCCACAAAACCAAGCTTCCAATCGGTATCAACCTGGAAACTGACATTTTCAAAAACATTATCATAACTTGTCGGATATGAAAACGTAAGGTTTTCAATTTTAATCATTGACATAAATATTATCCTCCTTTGCATGTCATACGATACAAAGTCGGTTCGGTGAATGTTTACTACGTATAGATTTCACCAAAAGGAACCGACACTATACGGAGTGAATCATGTGTAACTATCTGTTCTGCACTATTCATAAAGCACCTCCAAAACAAAATAAGAGCCACAAGAAAGTTTATCCTTGCAGCTCGTCATAGCATAAAATAACACCACTAAGCAAAAGTGGCAACAGCACTATATTGAGTAAGATAGACATATAACTTTCTTGCAATAGACACAATAATGCCAAAGTATAGCACTACCGCATATTTTGATTTTATTTGCAAGAAAAGTTAATCATCTTCCCACCTCTTTCTAAATTTCAAAATATTATACCATAAATCGCAGGCAAATACAAGTGGTTATAAAAATTTAACAAATCGCTTATAATACAATCATATAACTTTACGCATTCCTTACTGACCGTAAAATTCCGATTTATTGCTGACTTTATTATACTTTATTGCCTATCGAAAAGATAGCATATTTTATGAAACTTGTCGGCTGGGAACAGCTTGCAACGCAAGGTGTCCCCAGATGACAAGTCCACAAAAGGGTAGCTGGCGGTAGCCAGCGCAGGGGAAGCGTAGCGTCCCCTGTATGATTTGGAGCAGACCATGACTGCGAAAAATCACAGCCCTCCGGCAAGGAGCCTTCGGAGAACGCAATGCTCCAACCTTTGGGTGGTGTATAATTGCGCCCTTAGTAAACTAAGGGGTTTCCGGCTTCTCACGTTCCAGCAGTTTCTTCAATAGTTCCTGCGTGTCCTGCCTGTGAAAAATGAGTGTCAACAACAGCATGACATCATCATCTGTCAGGCGTTCCGGCTCTTGCAGAAAACTTTCCAGCATACCGCCACGAGTACAGAGCCGGTGTGTCCGTTCTTTTCGGGTAAGCTGCTTTAGCTGGTGCTGCAATGCCTTTTCATCATTGATGGCTTTCCGCAGTTTCTTTTCACTCTTTTCCAACTCTCGGTTGAGCTTTTCCAGCTTTGAGGTATCAGGCAAGGGCAGCGTCCTCCTTTCCCGGTATCAGCACATAAATCCTGTTTGGTTCTCCAACGCCCTGACGCACTCGCATGATCAGTCCGGCGGTTTCCAGTTCATTCAGAGAACGCTTGACCGTCATGGGGCTGCGGGACAGGACTGCGGCAATGGCTGTGACAGGGAAGCAGATAAACAGGATTCCGTTCTCGTCCTCCTGTCCGTTGGATAGCATAGCGTCCAACATCCGGCAGTACATGACCTTTGCGGTGCTGCTGACTGGAAATCCTGTCAACGCTCTGGGAAAGGGCATACAGGGCGGCAACGGTGTGCCTATCGTCATAAATTCAAAATTCATTCGGTGTGTTCCTCCTTTTTCTTTGCTCTTTTGGATAAATAACGGGGGCAGTCAACCACAACCGCCCGGAAGCTCTGCTTGCACCCATGCTTGCATTTCCGGCATAATTCGTTGTAAGTGACACGCCCCCGGTCATTGAGGTAAAAAGAAAGCTCATGCTTCCTCTTTTTGCTCATTCTCGGCATATTGCGTTTCCTCCCGTTTTAGTGTATAGTTTCGGGGCGATTTTCGGCAAAATTACGGTCATAGAGCCGTCTAAAATCTCCAGAAGTATCAGCAATAGGGTAGACTATCCCCCTATCAGATTGTCGTGTTTCGGTATCATTTCGGTATCAGTTCGCCAGTTCTCCCCGGTGTCGTTCCTCCCCTGAATCTCACAGCGGCGTATTGCTCCCTTTGGTACGCTCGTTTCGGTCAGGGTTCCTCCATATCCCTGCCAAAAGTCATGGCGCTACATCGCCGGGGAAGCATATCCCACACAGGCTGGTCATTCGATTGGAATAATCCATCGATGAACTACCTGTATCATAGAACATTTTTGTGCCCTGTGCCGTATGTCCACAAAGTAGGAATTAAGGGTAAAAATCAGAAATTTCCACGATTGCGGAAAGTATGATATAATCCAGTTAAGCGGCAGTAATGAAACCGCCGGAAAGGAGCGTGCGCCCATGAAAGGAGCGACAAGCATACAGGAACGCCTTTGGGAACTCCGCAAGGACAAAGGCTTAAATCTGGAAGAATTATCAGAGCTGACGGGCATTTCCAAATCAGCTCTTGGCAGTTATGAAAAAGAGGATTATAAGGAAATCAATCATGGCAACCTTATCACGCTGGCAGACTTCTATGGGGTTTCCGTTGATTATCTGCTGTGCCGGACAGAGAACCGGGAGCAGATCAACACGCCACTAACAGAGCTGCATTTGAATGATGAGATGGTGGCACTTCTGAAAGGCGGTCGGATTAACAACCGTCTGCTCTGTGAGCTTGCCACTCATAAGGACTTTATCAAGTTTCTTGCGGACATTGAGATTTATGTAGATGGGATTGCCACCATGCAGATTCAAAACCTCAACGCCCTTGTCGATACTGTCCGGCATGAAATCATTGAACGGTATCGCCCCGGCGAAGACGACCCGCATTTGAAAGTGCTGCAAGCCGCCCATATCAGCGATGATGAATATTTCAGCCACATGGTTCTTGATGACCTCAATCTCATTATCCGGGATATTCGGGAAGCCCACAAAAAGGACAGCGAGAGTGCGCCCCAGACCACCGTTGCCGATGAATTGAAAGAAAATTTGGAAGCGGTTGAAAATTTCAAGGGCAGTCGGGATGAAAAGCTGGTTGTCCTTTACTGCAAGCAGCTCGGCATCAACTATAAAAATCTGTCAGACGAAGAATTTCGCTGGCTCATTCGGATTCTACAAAAATCAAAGAAAACAGGAACTCCTATCAGTCAAAGGAAAAAACGGTAAAGAAAAACCGCTGTTGCATGGTTGTGTTTGCTTCCATGTAGCAGCGGTTGGTGCTATACTTATTCAGTTAAAATTTCAAAGCGATAAAGTGGAATTTATCTTAGAAATTACAGCAATGTTATTTTGATAAACTTTCAAGAATTGAAATATCATGCTTATCTTTATCTCTTAATTCATAACCTGAATGGAAAACTCTTTGGCCTTTTAAGGATATACAAGGAATTGTTTTTCCTTCAAAAAAAGCACTACCAAAGTAATCTTTTTCAAACTCATACCAGCCACCCTCTAAATCAGCTTGTTTTGAAGTTCCGTCCTCACTTAAAACGAACGGGTGAATGTCTAAGTAACCAAGTTCATCACTATATAACTCTATTCTAACCGGTTTCCAGTCTGTATCAATTTTATAGCCCAGATTCAAAAGCACATTTAACAATTTTTCCGTATGTTGAGCATCAAAATTTATATCTATATCTCTATGAATTCTTGTTTGTTTACCAGCTAAAATATCTACACCCCATCCGCCATCCAACCAGTATGTAATTCCAGTATTTTCGAATAATTCTATTACTTTCATTAAATCTTCTTTTGTTGTTATTTCTTTTCTACCCATACAAAGTCTCCTTTACAACTTCTAATTTGTAATAATCATTCTACCATACCGTTATGAATAAATCATCTCATGTAAAACAATTTCTTCTGCCCGGTTGTGAATGTTATTGCAACGCTGCACCCATTCCATTTGACGGGTACGCTTCAATTCCTCGGTCACGCCCTCGGCAGCTTTCATCTGCTCCATGATGGTGTCTAACCGTTTCTGTGCCTGTTCGTTCAGGTCTGCAAGATATGTCCACAATTCCCCGGTCAGGGTCAATGTGTGTAATCTGGCTGGGCAGACTTCTCTTAAATATTCCCGGTGCATCCGTCCGTACTTTCCGATGGGGCGGTGTTCCTCCGGCAACTTCAAGTCCGGGATGTAGTAATCTCCAACAAGGATATAATCAATTCCGTTTTCTTTTATTCTTGGTTTCAATTCGCTCATGTTCCTTACCTCCTGTGGAAGCAGGCTCGTCTGGTACTAACTCAATCACATCGGTAATCTCACAATTCAGCGTTTCGCAGATACGGGCTAATGTATCCATGCTGATGTGCTTTCCCTCTTTGCTCATGTTGGCAATCATATTTGTTGTCATACCAGCGGCAAGCCTTAAATCCTCTTTTCTCATATCACGCTCTAACAGTGTGTGCCAGAGTGGTTTATAGCTGATGTGCATATTGTTTTCCTGCCTTTCTATCCATACCACCGGAGCGGCTGCCCCGGCAGGAACTTTTCTCTTATTATAGCACCAATCTTGTGAAATCACAATTTATTCTTGTAGCCTGCCGCTGATACCGTCTGGATTGGCTTTTCCTTTCTTTTTGTTCCCTTTAATTAGCCATGAACTGCTTTATGCCCTGACTCTTTGCTTATGTGTGATAAAGAAGCAATAGAAGTGCAAAAAATTTTGCCGTTCCTATCCGACACTTGGCCATTGTGTCGGATAGGTCGGGCGGTTATTCGGGCAAGTCAATCTTGCCGACAAAGCTGTAATAAATCTCAATGTCCTGCCTGCGGGTGCCGTTCTCATCATAGCTGCACTCATGCACCACAATTTTCTCGATCATTTCCCGCAAGAGAGTGGGGGTCAGTTCTTCAAAGGCAAGGTGCTTGCGGACAATGCCCATAAATTTCTCGGCGTTGACGGTAGCTGCCTGTGACTTGTCCAGTTCGGCTTGCAGGGCGGCGGCTCTCTTTTTCAGCTCCGCTTGCTCGGCTTCGTAGTCAGCCGACAGTTCCATGAAACGCTCATCGCTGATTTTGCCGTTTACATTGTCCTCATACAGCCGCTTGATAATGCGGCTGATTTCAGAAATGCGTTCCTGCGCCTGTTCAAGCTGCTTGATGGCTGCGGCGGTCTTTCGCTTGCCGCCGATCTCGTTCTGCTGGACAAGTAGTTTCACAAACCGGCTCTCATGCTTGGCTGCGTATTCGGTCACTTGCCGGAGATTTGCCAGGACACCAGCGGTCAACAGATCGGTGCGGATAAAGTGCGCCGTACAGTTGCGGGTGCGCTTCTTGTAGCTGCCGCAGATGTAGCAGTCCTGTTTGCGGTCTTTGTTCTGATACCGCTGCTGATACAGCACATGGCCGCAGTCGGCGCAGAACAAAATCCCGGAGAACAGCCCCACTTCATCGTAGCGGTTCGGGCGTTTGCGCTGTTTGCGTAACTCCTGCACCCGTTCCCATGTTTCCTTGTCGATGATCGGCTCATGGTGGTTCTCGAAAATGGCCTGCTTCTCGACGGGGTTCTCTATGCTGTGCTTGACCTTATAAGAAGGCTTTTCCGTTTTGAAGTTCACCAGACATCCGGTGTACTCTCGGTTTTCGAGGATATGAACGACGGTGTTGGTCGCCCATTTGCACTCATAGCCTGGGTGATAACGGCGGGTGCTGCCTGTCCGCTGATATTCCAGCGTCCCCGGCGTGGGGATTTGCTGCTCCGTCAGCATACGGGCAATCTTGGTCGGGCCGTTCCCGGCAAGGCAAAGCTGGTAAATCTGCTGCACCACCGGGGCGGCTTCCTCGTCTATAATAAAATTCTCGTCCTCGTCCATCACATAGCCGTAAACCGGCTTGCTGGTAACAGGCTTGCCGCTCATGCCTTTTGACTTTTTCACTGCCTTGATTTTCTTGCTCGTATCTCTCACCAGCCATTCATTGAACAGATTTCGCAGCGGGGTAAAATCGTTGTCCATGCCCTCGCTGGCACTGTCCACATTATCGTTGACAGCGATAAAACGCACACCCTTTTGAGGGAACAGCATTTCCGTGTAAAACCCTACCTGCAAGTAGTTTCGCCCTAACCGGCTCATGTCCTTGACGATGACCGTACCCACTTTCCCGGCTTCAATGTCCGCAAGCATGGCTTGAAATCCGGGCCGCTGGAAGTTCGCGCCGGAAAAACCGTCGTCGGTGTACCAGCGCAGATTGGTAAAGCCGTTCTGTTTTGCGTAGGTTTCGAGTATCCTTTTTTGGTTCGATATGGAATTACTCTCGCCTTGCAATTCATCCTCGTGGGACAATCTCGGATAAAGGGCGGTAATGAGGTTTTGGGTGGCTTGTCTTAACATAAAATCCTCCGTTTCCGACAGCCAGCCCCACTATTCCGTGGTTTCATTGTACCACGGAACGGCGGGGGCTGTACAGCGGCAAAAGCGTTAAATTTGCTTCTTTACAGCTTTTCAATTTTCCGATTTTTATGGTATGGGTTGTCGTCCCATATTTGCAGTAGAAAAGTTCATAACTCCGTGGTATACTCTGATTTAACAAAAAAATCAGAAGTTAAAGGAGAAAACATGAAGTATACAATAGATGAATTAACCGCGGCCAAAAGGCAAATTGATTCAACTCTGCACAAGCTAAGAGAAACAGTAAAAACATTTGAATCAAAGGATAATTCCGAGCGTTATAAATCACAAATCACATTGGCAAAGAGAAGAATAAAAGCCTTTGAAATTGCAAATTATTTTATAGAGAATGAGATTAAGAATTGCTAAAGCACTTCCGATTTTCGTTCCAGCGGTCATGCTCCCTGGCATGGCCGCTTTTCCATGCCCCGGTTCACGCCGGATAAGTCGGCTCCTGTGTAGCAGCGGCTTCCGCTTCCAGTACCCGCGCCATTTTGTCGGCGGCTGTGGTTGTGGTGTCTTTCTTGAAATAGCCGGACACGACAAGGACGGAATTGCCCATGCGGATTTCCGTCACACAGTCAGGGCGGCGGGTGGTGCGGGTGTCGTGCTGCTTGTTATCTGCCATAGGCAATACTCCTTTCAGTCGGTAATCAGTTTCTTCATGCTCTCCATTTTCCGCTTGGCGGTTTCCTGCCGGAAGTTGTCGCCGGTAAAGCGTACCGGGACGCACATGGAAAGCAGGCGGTCATAAATCCGGGAATGGGCGGTGTCCTCCGGGTTGTGCAGGTCGTCCAGCGTAAGGTTGGTCGTGACGATCAGCGGCTTGCCGCTGCGGTAACGGCTGTCAATCACATTGAACACCTGTTCCAGCCCGTATTCCGTCCCGCGTTCCATGCCGAAGTCGTCAAGGATCAGCAGCGGATAACGACAAAGGCGGGAAATGTACTCGTTGCGCCCCTCAAAGCTGGCGGCAAGGTCATTGAGGATAAGAGCAAAGTTCGTCATGCGGACGGGGATTTCTTTCTCCATGAGGGCGTTTGCGATACAGCCTGCAAGGTAGCTTTTGCCGGTGCCTACGCCGCCCCAGAACAGGCAGCCGATATTGTCTGTCCGCATATCTTCCCAATGCTCCACATACCGGCGGGCAAGCCCGGTCTGCGGGTTCCTGCCGTTGTCGTTCTCGAAAGTCCAGTCCCGCATGGTGGGGTCGGTAAAGCCCCGGCGTTTCAGTTCTTCCACGGTGTCAAGGTGTCTGCGCCGCTTTTCGGCGGCTTCCCGTTCCTCGCGGGCGGTTCTCTGGCAGTCGCACTCTGCCGGGTGGCGGTCGCGCCCGAAGATAGCGGCCTTATCCGGCGCAAAATAGGCTTCTTTCGGCTTGCGGCACTTGCCGCAGTACAGTAAACCGTCCTCGCCGGTGTAGTCCTCCGGCTCCGGGATGGTGGTCGTCATATTCTCCAAAACCGCGTTGATTTCATTCTTCATAAACTCTCGCCCTCCTTGCATGAGTAGTCTGGTATGCCCTTTTTAGGGGCTTCCTTTTTGTCGTTCCCCGCCCATATCCGCAGGGCGGCGGCATAGTTCTGGTAGCTTTTCCCGTTGGCGGCAAGGTAGCGGCTCATTTCCTCGATGAACCGTTCCAGCCTGTCAGGGTACTCTGCCTGCAACTCGTCGTATTCGGTCTGTGACAGAAAAATATTTCCATATCGGCCATAGGGCGCGGACGGCCCCCCACTCACTCCCTTTGTTTGGCTCTCTGTAAGGTTGTTTATAGTAGTTTGGTTAGGGGACGGTTTTCCGACCATCATAAGGTCGGTTTTCTGACCATCAGTAGGACGGTTTTCCGGCTCTATGAGGGGCGGACTTCCGGCCATCAGTTGGTCTGAAAACTGTACCTGTGGCACTGGCGGTACTTTGACATAAAGCCGGTTCGGTGCGGAGAAGCCGCCCCGTTCCCGTTCCAACAGCCCCGCCGTGTCCAGTTCATTAAGCGCCCCCTTGATGGTGGTGCTGCCTTTATCCAGTATTTCTGCTATCTCCGCGATGGGATAGATAATATAAATCCTGCCCTCGTCGTCCAGCCACTTGTTTTTCTGGGAGAGGGTGGAACGGTCTAACAGCAGCGAATACAGCAGCTTGGCGGTCTGTGAAATCTCCATTTTCAGCAGGAAACGGGGATACGGCAGATAGGCGGGCAGCCGCGTGTCTGCCCTGATATAATCAGCGATAGGATCACCTCCCTGTGTTCGGGTTGATTTTGGCGTATTGTCACGCATTAAAACGCCGTTTCCGGGGGAAAAGGATAAATGTATCGCGTACCCTTTGACACCCACGAAAAAAGCCTTGATTTATGCGGGTTTGAAAGGCTCTAAAGCGTGACATCTCTGCCTTTGTTTCCGCTTTCTCTCGGCGGCTTTGATTTTCTTCATGCGCCCGGCGCAGTCGGGGCAGTATTTTCCCCGGTTGGATTTGGGGACAAAGGCCGCCCCGCAGACGGCACACCGTTTCCGGCTTCCCCGGCACAAGAGGGCTGCGGCCAGCTCCCCGTCAAGGGGCAGGACAGCCACACGGAACCAGTGGCACATGAGGGAAAAGGAAATGCTCTGGACGCACACGCAAGGCTCCCCGTCGTCCAATAGCAGGCAGTTCCCCTCATCGTAGTTACAGCACTCATGTACCAGCCGCCGCGCCCGCCGGTGCTGGCGGTAGTCCATGTGGGGCAGGTTATCGCTCATGGCTCTGCTCCTTTCTGCGGTGCGGCTCGTCCCGGCGCAAAATCTGGTCGATGTTCCGCTTGACGGTCTGCAACTCCTTGAACCGCTGTTTCTGTTCGTGATAGGTGTTATACAGGCCGTCTTTCTCGGAGATAAGCTGCTCGATCTCGGCCTGCAACGCTTTCCGGGCGGGCAGCTTGGTAATGCCATGCGCCTTGAAATACCGGGCTGCTGCGTCGGCTATGATAAAATCGCTCTCATGGGCCTGCCGGTATGCGGCGCGGGCTTTCTCGGATTTCTGTGCCCGCAGCCCGTCGCGGGCGGCCTTGGTCTGGGCGTAGGCCAACACCTGCCGCTGCAACTTCTTTTTCCCTTGCAGCTTCGTTTCCAGTGCTTTCAGTTCGCCGCTGGTCTGGCGCATTTTCTGATAGGCGGTGTCAACGGCGGCTTCTAACTGCTCCGGGGAAGTAAAGCCGTATTGCTGGTAGACGGACAGCGTTTTGGCGGCCTGCTTCAGATTGTGTATCTTCGCCCAGCGTTCATAGCCCCGGCCTTTGCCCTCGGCCATTTTCTGCTCAATGTCCACAAGCCGCTGCACTCCGTCCTGTTTCGGGGCGGCTATCTCGGCTCTGGCAACCTGCAAGCGGTCTTTTATGGTGCGTGGGGGATCGGGGGATCTGGCTGGCGCTTCGGCTGCTCTGGCGGCGTTTTGCTCTAAAACGGCAAAGACAGCGGCGCGGTCAAAATCGTCGCCCAGCTTCCGGGCGGTAATTGGCTTTGTCCTGTCCGGCGTGAGGTAGGAAAGCCGCCCCCGGCTCTCCTTGACGGTCACACCCTCCTGCAGCAACAGAGAGGAAAACTCGTCAAAGCTGGCGGCGGTGGCAAGGGCTTTCCGTAGGGTCTGCCGCAGCTTCTCCTTGTTCGTTTCAAACTTGGTCTGCCGGGGCGTGATACTATCGGCAATCATGGGGGCGTTCTGCTTGTCCAGCGCGGCCTGTCCCTTTTTCTGCGCCCAATACTCCCGGTCGGTGACGCGGTTCTTGCTGCCGTTCAAGAGGTCGATTTGATAAAGCCCCTCCCGGTGGCACATCTCCATGACTTCGGATTTGAAGTAGCGCAGGGCAGCGTCGGTACATCGGTGCTTGCAGCCGACTTTCGTATCGGCCGGCCTGTCCATGTAGGGCAGGAACGGCACTTCCTCAATCCGCAGGCTGTTTATGACGATATGCACATGAATGTTGCCGCTGTGGTTATGCCCGTCCGGGTGGGTGCAGACAAGGGCCTGGTGGCCGGGAAAATGCTCTTTACAGAATTGTTCCCCCAACGCCTGCGCCCGGTCTACGGTCAGGCCGTTGTCCGGCCCGTCCCGCGGGTCAAAGCTGATGATGTAGTGGTGGCTTTTCACATCTTCCCGCCGCTGGTTTTTCTGATAGCGGAGATTGGCCCGCATACACGCAACGGCAAAATCCTCCCCGTCGCAGTTCAGCGTGGACAGCCGGTAGTCC
Organism: Suipraeoptans intestinalis; assembly: GCF_009696485.1. Taxonomy (GTDB): domain Bacteria; phylum Bacillota; class Clostridia; order Lachnospirales; family Lachnospiraceae; genus Suipraeoptans; species Suipraeoptans intestinalis. The sequence continues at coordinate 2,011,858 of NZ_VULY01000018.1, read as the reverse complement.
TCGCGGGGGATAAGCCTGCCGGTTTCATCAAGGACGGGCTTCATGGTAAACTCGTCATGCTCAAAGAGAAGATATTGCTCGGCGGCTCCGTAGTCGGCGTTTTTAGAGTTGATATGCTTGAGTGTTGCCAACCGCGTCACCTACTTTCTTGAGGACTTCATACTTGAGGACGGCAAGGTCGGATATGGCGGCGCGTACCTCGCCGGAAAGGGTGTTGTAGGGTACGCCGTATTCGTTCAGATACCGGGCAATCTGATTGAGGTTGCCGCCGATCCTGCCGTACTCGGCTGTCAGCTTCCCGACAGCGGAAAGCAACTCGTCATTGACCGACGACACATGGACAACCGGGCGTATGGTCGCCCGCCGTATCGCCTGCCGGAGAAATTCGGACTGGCTGATACCATAGGGCGCAAGCCGCGCTGTGAAGTCGGCATACTCATCTTCGGACAGCCGGGTTTTCACAACGCGGCTGCGGTGGGGCGTGTTGTATTTCTTTCGCATGGTGTGACCTCCTTTCTCGCCCGTAAGGGCGCATGAGCAGGGTTTGGGGAAGGCACTCCCCAACAAGTTTCCCGCGAGGGGCAAAACTGCAGAATTGCGGATTTTGGCACCGTGGTAGAAACTTGCTCTCCGTGACTGCAAACTTTCTCTCACTTCCGTCCGCCACTTTTTTGGAAAACTGCAACCACAAAAGTTTGTTTCTCTTTTTCTGCTACTACTAATCCTGTAAAGGGCATTCCTGCCCGCTTTCGCTAAAATGACACCGGACGCAGTGGTTTCTACCCGGTGTTGGAGAAATCCTTTCTCTTTGCCCTCTACTACGGGTAAATGCTCCAAATGCCAAACACCAGGGCAGAAAAATTCCCTCCTCGCTTACTACTACAACCGGCAGGGGGCAAAATGGCCGGGAGCGGAGCCGGACAACAAAAAAAGCAGTAAATCTTTTTCAAGACTTACTGCTTTCGCTGGCCGCGTCGGTGGCGGCTGGTATTCAGTTTTTATGACTTGTCCGGTGGTTCGTCAAGCCGGAACTTGAATTGACAGTCAATTAACCGCTGCTTTACATAGTCCTCCACCTCGGCGTTGACCTGCCCGTTCACTTTTGAGAAATAGCGGATATATCCGGCGTAGTGGAGCAGGACAGCGTTCACGGCTTCTGGGTCGCCCTCACGGGCTTTGAGGATTGTTTCATAGGGGAGAAGTCTACTCATACCGGCTCACCCCCATTTCTTCGCGTAGCCGCTGCAAGGCAAGCTGGATATGCCGCCCCGCTGTGCTGCGTGACCGGCCAATACACGCGCCGATCACGCGCTGCGGCTGGCGCAGAAAGTAATAGCGCAGGATTTCTTCCCGCGTCTGCTCCGGCAAAACAGAGATCGCGTCGGCAAGGGCGGCGTTGCAGAGCAGGACGGTCTGACCGCAGACGGTAAATGGGTATTCCTCGTCCGGCTCCGACGCGGCAAACTGGACAAACTTCTCGTTCATCAGATAGTCAAGGGAAACTTGCCGTTCCCATTGCCGTTTAAGCTTCAAAATCTTGTCCAAGGCGGCACAGCGGATAACAGTCTTGCAAAAGGCGTTGTACCTGCGCTGGATATATTCTTGATAGGCTATCTGGTCGGTCATGGAAATTCCCCTTTCTGAATAATAGTGCGGGGCGGTGGCACTTCTTGCTGTCGCCCCTTGATTGCCTACCAGCAAAGGCGGGCGGGGCTGTCAACGGCTGCGCATATGCGCCGTTCATCTTGACCGTTGACTGGCTCGGCTGGGTTTGCTATTTACCCGACAAACTTGAATTTATTTTAAGCTATCACGTTTTACCTTCTTAAGCCTTACTATCATTACCATAGGAATTTCTTTGTTGGTTTTAAAACATTCTTCATAAAATCCATCAATGACAAATCCAGCTCTAAAACAAAGGTTAAAAATATCTTGTATGGAACGATGATAATAAATCTGCTCTTTCGGTTGCCCTTCAATCGCTATATCATAGTAACTGTGCGGTGTCATATATTTTTCAGTCAACGTGACAAAACAAGGGTGTTGCGTTGCAAAGACAAAAATTCCGCTTTCCTGCAACAGTTCATAAACAGCCATAAGAAGTGGTTCAATATCCGTAATATCCATAATTGCCATATTAGAAACTGCTTTCGTAAAGGCTCGATTTCTTTTTAATTCTAATATACTTTTTCTATCGGTCGCATCCGCCACACAAAATTCAATTTGTTTTGCATATTGTGATTGCCGTCTTTTAGCCAATTCTATCATTTTTTTGCTGTAATCAAAAGCGACAACCGAAGCGCCTCTTTGTGCAAGATACGAAGAATAATTTCCATTGCCACACGCAATATCCAAAATGTAATCCGCAGGATTAGGAGATAGAAGTTCCGTTACTTTGGGACGCACTACCTCTCTGTGAAATTCATTAGATTCGTCACCCATTGCATTATCCCAAAATTGTGCGTTCTCCTCCCAGATTTTTTTACTTTCCTCTGTTCCCATGTTCTCTCCCACTCCCCAAATTTGCTTTTTTGCTTCCATTAAATCTTCCTTACTATATTCCATTGTTACCCTCCATAACTTCTGATTGTTGCCGTCTTGACGATTATGTATCTTTACATTACCTTCTGAAACATATGGCGCACCTTGTCCAGGCGGCTGTTTGGACGGCGGGGCTGGATGACCGGCTGACCGACAGCGGCCTGATATCCTTTCAGCTCTGTAAGGCATACGCTCCGCCCGTTGGTGTAAAAGGCCAGATCAGTACGGTATGCCTGTATACAGCGGGCGGGAATCTCGCCAGTAAAGACAACTTCATCCTTTTTTACCTGGGCCGTTTCGATGGTGGCACAGTATTTCGGTGCATCATGATAAGCCCTGGAAAGGTATTCCTGGGGCGCATAGAGGATGAAGGAGAGATAAGGTTCCAGCAGCTGCGTCCCCGATTCCTTCAATGCCTGTTCCAATACAATCGGGGCCAATGAGCGGAAGTCCGCCGGCGTGCTGACCGGACTGTAATAAAGCCCGTATTCAAAGCAAATCTTACAGTCCGTTACGTTCCAGCCGAACAAGCCCTGCTCCAGCCCGTAACGGATACCATCCCTGACAGCGTTTTGAAAACTCTGGTTCAAGTATCCCAGCGAAACCCGGCTCTCGTATTGTACACCGGAGCCAAGCGAGAGTGGTGTAACAGACAGTCCTATGGATGCCCAAAACGGGTTGGGCGGCACCTCGATATGGATGGTGTGGCTGGCTGCTTTGAGCGGCCGCTCCATATAAATGACGGAGGGTTCCTTTACCACTGTTTCAAGCTTGTATTTTTCCGACAGCAAAGCGGAAACAACCTCCAACTGCACCCGGCCCAAAAAAGAAAGAATGATCTCATGGGTGATGGAATCCACTTCGCAACGCAAAAGCGGGTCAGTATCCGCAAGTTGCGTAAGAGCGTCCAGCAGCCGTTCTCTTTGCGCTGCCGTTTTCGGCGCAATCGTCGTCCGCAGCATGGGGAGGGGGTCCTCGCGCCACCTTTTACGAGGGAGCCGGGTTTGGTCCCCTAATACATCGTTTAACCTCACGCTGTCGCTGGGAAGGATAACAATTTCACCCTGATAAGCGGTGTCTGTCCGAACAATTTCCCCTTTGGATGGAATACGCATCTCTGTGATTTTCAGCTTTTCTCTCCCGGCCAGGGCCACCGTATCCCGCAGGCGCAGCGTTCCGCTGTATAACCGTAGATAGACACGCCGCTGGCCGCAATCGGTGTACTCAACCTTGAAAACGCTGCCGCATAGGGCGGCGCCCCCCTGTTCCCCAATCGGTTGGAACAGCCCTGTCACCGCATCCATCAACGGTTGAATGCCAAGGCCATTTTTGGCGCTGCCATGATAGACTGGGAACAGGGAGGCGTCTTGAACCCGCTGCTGTTCCTCCCGCGCAAGTTTTTCCCGGCTGATTGGTTCTCCTGCGATATACTTTTCCAATAATTCATCGTTATTTTCGATGACCGCATCCCATGCTTCTATGTCGGTATTTTCCTCCAGGACTATTTCCGGGGACAGCGACACCGTCTGCTTGATGATAATATCGGCGGAGAGCTTATCCCGAACAGACTGAACCACGCTCTGCAAATCAACGCCAGCCTGGTCGATCTTGTTGATAAAGATAACGGTGGGAATGTTCATTTTCCGCAGGGCATGGAACAGAATACGGGTCTGGGCCTGCACGCCATCTTTAGCGGAGATCACCAAGATGGCCCCATCTAAAACAGCCAAAGAGCGGTACACCTCCGCCAAAAAATCCATGTGGCCGGGCGTATCCACAATGTTAACTTTACATCTGTGCCACTGGAAGGAAGTGACTGCCGCTTGAATGGTAATCCCACGCTGCCGCTCCAAAAACATGGTGTCCGTCCTCGTTGTCCCTTTTTCGACGCTCCCCGGTTCTGAAATGGCTCCGCTGGCATATAGCAGGCTCTCCGTCAAGGTCGTCTTTCCAGCGTCTACATGGGCAAGAATTCCAATATTGATTATTTTCATGTGATTGTCCTCCCTTTACAGCCCCAAAGGGCATAAAAATCCCCAGCAGTAAAATACTTTTACCACTGGGGATTATAAGTTGCGGACATACACATATACAGCATACACCTGTTTGTGATTGCTGTTTTTGGGGATATGTCAAAATTGATAAGGCAAAAGTATTCTTAAATTGGGTACAAAAAACTAATCCCCTACAAAAGGAGCTATCATAATCCTTTGTTCCCACTATTTGATTATAGTTTTATTTAAGAATACCTTGCCGCATATTTTTTACTCCTTTTCTGGATTAAATCATTGTATCACATCAGTTTTAGGAAAGCAAGTACCTAAAAGAAATTTTTCTTCCCCTTATATGTAACAATCATACCGGCTTCCTAGCGTTCAGAATGTTTTCTGCTGTCTGCTGTGGTGTTTGGTTGGAATTGTCCAACCAAAAGCCGATCCGTGGTGTTGTCTGCATTTTACTAAATACAAATTCAATGTATACAGAAAGATATAAGGAGTGGGAGGGATTCCGCCGTAGTTGGCATTGTAGGAAAATCCAAAAGTTTAGATTTTCCCACAATGCTTATCTTTTGGTCTTTGGTTCGGAATAGTGTAGTGCTGGCGGTCTATCTCTTGTTTTCGGTTGCTTGCTTCCTTACCGTACATGAGCATTGGCACCCGGATTATCGTTACCATAACCTTCCATCAGGTTAATAACGCCCCATGCTCCAAGTCCTGCTCCTACTGCCATAACTAAAATTTTTAATACATTGACTGCCTGTGCGAAAAATTCCATAATTTATTCCTCCTCATTTTCTTCTTTCTTTTCAATCTTGTTGTATGACTTCACTACAAAGTTTTTGTAAGTCTTTCCCTCTTTTTCACGCTTCTTAAAGTAGCCGAATACATGAATCAAATCGCCCTTTTCAAAGTCCTTTGCTTTATCCGCTTTTTCTCCATAGGCTGCACAGTTAATGTACTCCTTGCCTTTTCCGTACTTCTTTACAAGCGTAAAGTTTACAACTTCTACTTCTTCGCCCTCTTTTTCAAAACTTGAGAAAGTAGGCTCTGCCACTAAGTTGGCATTGATGTTAATCATTTCTTGCTTCATTAAAAATTTCTCCTTTTCATTTCAATAAAAAAGCGATCGGAGTTTTTCTTTTCCAATCGCTGATACTCTTGCTATTTAGTTTTTTCTTAGTGGGACTTCTAATCCTTATCATCTTATCTCCTTTATTGTCTTTAACATATTTAAGGGAATTAGCATTTTGTCGTGTATATATTAGTGAAAGGTACTTGAAATACTAGTTCGCTAATTAGCGAGTTTCCCCTATTTATTGATCGCAATATAAATTGAAAATAGGCATGAAAAAAGACGATAGATTTTTTTCTTTTCTATCGTCTTACGCATTTAGTATTCAATTTTTCAGTTCAACAAACTGGAATTTGTTATTTAGTTTATAATCGTATTATTTTATTAGCTATATCTTCTACAAATCTCTTATCATGCTCCACAAATATGAGTGTAGGTTTTGCTTCTTTTATAATTTCCTCAATCTGTATTCTCGATATTACATCTATATAATTTAGCGGTTCGTCCCAAACAAATAAATGAGCTGGTTTTGACAAACTTGCAGCGATTAAAACTTTCTTTTTTTGTCCATCGCTATAGTTCTTCATATCCATTTCAAATAATTCTCTTGCAAAATCTAATTTCCTAAGAATTGTTTTACACAATGTTTCATCAACACCTTGCTTATGAATATACTCATTTAGGCTACCTGTTAAATTAGATGTATCTTGAGGAATATACGATATTTTTAAATTACTTGCCGATTTTATTTCACCAATATACTCATGATGTAACCCTAACAAAATTTTAATCAAAGTTGATTTTCCACTACCATTTTGACCATATATAGCCACTATATCGGCTTGTTTTATCTCGAAACTTACATTGCTTAATATCTGTCTTTCTCCATAGCATGATGATAAATTGCTAACCGATATTAGAGGACTTTTATGATGATGTAATGGATGCAATAATAGACTTTCCTTTGTTTCAATATCTTTTAGCAAACTCTGTTTTTCTTCTATTGCCTTGTTTTGTCTATTCTCCAAATTCTTGGATTTCTTCATCATCTTGGCAGATTGATGCCCAATATGTCCTTTATCCGGTTTTACACCAGATACTTTCACGCCATTTTTAGTATTTTCAATTTTATCTGACCAAATTTTACTTTGTCTTGCAGCCTCTTTTAATCGTTTAATATCTTTTCTTAATCTCTCATTTTTACTTATTTCAAATTGGTCTTTCATCAATTTGTTTTCATACCATGATGTAAAATTTCCTGATTGAATATCAATAGAATTCCTATTAATAGAAATTACATGATTGATACAGCCATCTAAAAAATCTCTATCATGAGATATGAGCAAAAAACCTTTTTTACTTTTCAGATACTCACTTACAATTTTTCTTCCGTCCATATCTAAATGGTTTGTTGGTTCATCAATAAGTAAAAAGCCATCTTCTCTTGTAAACAAAATAGCTAAAAGGATTTTTGTTTGTTCTCCTTTAGAAAGCGTTTCAAACTCTCTGTAAACAAGATTCTCATCTACATTTAGCAAATTAAGTTCTCTAAATAATTTCCATTCTTCCTCATCTGATATTAGTTCTTTATATAACTCAATCCCTAATTTTGAAGTATCAATTATATTTGGCGGAAATTTAATAAAGTCAACACTTTTGCTGATTTTCCCCTTATAAACTTCTTGGTTTAGAAGTAGCTTGAATAGTGTTGATTTTCCAATTCCGTTTCTTCCTATTAGCCCTGTTTTCCAGTTCGTATCAAATGAAAATGATACATTTTCAAATATAGGTTTTACATAGCCATAATATGAGAAAGTGAGGTTTTCAATTTTAATTGTTGACACAAAAACACCCCCTCAAATTCAAATTTATCTAGCTCTATTATATCAAATATACCCTCGACCATATAGTTATAACAGTAAATCTTACAATCTTGTAATTACCGTATTTCTATTAAGCTTAACCTTGCCTTTTCTCTTTATATATTCTTCAATATCAAACACATTCTTCTTGTCATAATCTTCTAAGAACTTATAGTTCTTATGCTTTGTGATGTCGAATTTATCTGAAAGAAAAGGTCTTACACCTCTAAGCTGAAAAATACATTTACCACCGTCCATTACAGTAATCTCATCTTGGCTCATCAGTTCCTTACCTGTCTTTTGATAATTAAGTCCGAAAGACTTTTGATTTGACCTTGTTTCCGATGTGTTATATAAATCTATCGTTTCTTTTCCCAGTGTTTCAGACAATTCTTTTAGTGTAGTTTTCTCCTTGCCACCAAGGAACAAGGTACTATCACAGTTACCTACGATTGTATCGGCATTATCCTTATAGATTGCCTTTAACTGAGATTGTGCTTGAAGTATGATACTTGCTGATATTTCTCTGGAACGGATTGTTGCTATAAGTTTCTCAAACTTTGGAATTAAGCCGATGTTTGCAAATTCATCAAGCAAGCATCTCACATGGACAGGTAATCGTCCGCCATATACATCATCTGCCTTATCACATAAGAGATTAAAAAGTTGTGAGTACATAATGGATACTACAAAGTTAAAGGTATCATCAGTATCAGAGATAATAACAAAGAGTGCCGTTTTTCTATCTCCGAGTGTATCAAGCTCAAGTTCATCTTCACTCATCAAGTCCCTAAGTTCCCTAATATCAAATGGAGCAAGCCTTGCACCACAAGAGATAAGAATAGATTTTGCCGTTTTTCCAGAGACGAAAAGTCAAGGACTTTTTCATCAAATTCAAAAAGAAGTTACATTTTGCGGACTTCCTCACGGAGCAGACGCTTGATTTTGTCCTCCATCGTCTCTTTTGCGGTCTGGCTGAAATGCACACGGACGATATAGGTTGTCTTTCCGATCTGCTTTCTGACAGTCGGGCAAGGGGCGGTGTTGGTTGCGGTATTGTTCATTCAAAATCCTCCTGTAAATGAAAAATGCCCGGTGACTGTTCATCATCGGGCGATGTCGGTATGAGGGAACAAGGCAAGGCGGCAACATTAAGGTATCTATAAAAACCTTGCCGTCTTTGCCACGCTTGCCGTGTTCCTGTTGTCAGTCTCGGAGATAGCAGACCCATGCTGTGCCGTCTTTCTCGGTCACAAGCCTGTCCCCGATACGGCTCTTTGCCGTTCTCATGGTGCGTGAGGAAATCCCACGCTCATTGACCGTCTTTTCCAGCTCTGCACTTGGCATACGCTTTCCATCTGCCAGCAGTTCCAGAATGAGCATTTGCGCTTGTGCGGTCTTGCTTTCCGTCTTGGCTGTGTCCGTTCCGGCAAGCAGTTCATCGGCGGTAATGTCATAAGCTCCTATCCATTCAAAACCTTTCTCGTCTCCCAGAGAAAAGGCAAGGGACTGTCCGGGCGGCGCAAGGGAGCTTTTCTCATGGATAAGTACCCTTGTTGTGGGGCTGTCCTTCAGCTTGCCGATAAAGAGCAGACTGCGGACTGCCGCCGTAATGTCGATAGACCCTAATCCCCGGTAGGTGCTTTGCGTTCCTGCGGCTTTGTTGAGGTGTCCGATCAGCACGATAGCGCACCCGGTAGCCTGTGCAATGTCTCCCAGACTGCGGAATATCGGGCGCACCTCGTTTGCCCGGTTCATGTCCACATCTGCGCCCAGAAACGCCTGTACCGGGTCAATGATAACCAGCCTTGCGTTGTTTTCCCGGATTGCCCTTGCGATGCGTTCATCGGCAAGGGTCAGTGGTGTGTCTCTATCGTCAATGACAAGCACTTTTTCAAGGTCTGCGTCTGCTTCCATCAGTCGGGGCTTGACCGTATCACCCAGACCGTCCTCGGCAGTCTGGTAAATGATATTGAACGGTTCAAGGGTTTCCATACCGGGCAAGGGCTTTCGGTTGGTGCAAGCCGCCGCAAGACGCATGGCAAAGTAGGTCTTGCCCTCGCCGGGGTTGCCCTGTATGATCGTCAGCTTTCCAAAGGGGATATAGGGAAACCATAGCCATTCCACGCTCGTCAGCTCCACATCTGCCATGCGGAGCATGGGAACAGGCTGGGCGGTGGGCAGCTCTCGCAGCGTGATTGTTTCGGCTATGAATTTGTGGCTCGGAATGTCCTTTTGCTGACGGAGAACATCGTTCCAGTCTTTCCTTGCCGGGACAAGGCGCATGACGGCGATCTTGCCGGGAATGGACTGTGCCAGTCGGGTACAGGCTTCGCTTCCTGCGGTGTCGCTGTCAAGGCAGAGGAACACTTTTCGGGTGTCCTTGCGTTCAGAAAGGAAACGGTCAAGGGCTTTGCCCGAAACGCCGCCCAGGGCAAGATAATTTCTTGTCTGCCAATCCTGCGGATAAAGGCAGATAAACGATAACAGGTCAATCGGCGCTTCAAAGACAAAGAGCTGATTGCCATTACCCTCGTGTCGGAACGGATAGGATTTGTCAGACCCGGCAATGTCCTGTCTGAATGGGTCTGCCGTTCCTCGCACATGGGCGTATCTCGGCGTACCGCTTCGGTCTCTGCCGACAAACACAACATTGTGCCGCTTTGCGTCCTCGTAAATATCCCCGGAAAGAAGAAAAGCCTCAACAAGCGTTTTGTTGAGACCTCGGCTTTCTGTGAGATATTGGATTGCTCTGTCGGCTGTCCTGTTGTGCAAGGGCAAGTGAAACGCTGTGGGCGGTGCTGTGCTGGCTTCGCTCTGTCCCTCACCGCTTTCGCCGGTTAAGAGCTGGACAGCTTCGGGAAAGGACTTGCCGTAAAACTCCATGACAAAATCAATGGGATAGCCGCCCTTGCTCTGGCTGTGGCGAAACCACTTGTTTCCCCGGACGGTTAGGCTGTCATGTTCTTTCCAGCGGTATTCCCGTCCGCTTTTGATAAGCGTCTCTCCCTGTGTGCGGAGAAAATCTTCCAGACTGACAGCGTTTGCCCGGTCGATCTGTGCTTGGGTGTACTGCATGGGCGTCCTCCTTACTTCTTGAAAACAGCGCATCGTCTGCAAATGCCATGCTTACGCTCGTCCAGCGTGTAGGGGCAGTTCGCACATTCCTCGCCGTACTGTCTCATGATAACAGGCAGATAGCCCAGCTCCTGCAACATATCAATCTGGCGGTCGGTGAGGGTGGCTTCAAAGGCAAGGCATTTCCGGGTGTGTTCGTCCAGCTCGATCAGGTCGGAAAGCGGTCTGCCATCGGTCAAAGCTTCTCCGCTCAAAAGGCGTTTTGCCGTTCTGCGGATGGGGTTGTACTCGTTCTTCCAGTCGTATTTTTTCATCGTGTCATATCCTCCTTTTTGTGTCGTGTTTGGGGTCGATTTTGGAGCATTTCTTCCTCTGTACGCTCGTTAAAACGGGCGGCAGTATCTACGCATGACTTGACTTTCCAAAGGCGGTGTAAATCGTCTCTGACGGTCTTAAACTCGCCGTAGGTGGTGTTGTGCGCCTGTTCCAGCTCGTCATACTCTTCGGTCAGCTTTTTCATATCCACCTTGCCGTCCGGGAACTCCCCGGTCAGCTTTCGTCTGGCGGCGTAGAACTGTTTGAGTTCCGCTTCACGCTCTGCCTTGTACTTGGCTCTGGGCTTCTCAAACTTGATTTTCTGCAAGCCGTCATAGACAGGCTTCAAGCTCTGGAAAGCAGCGGAGCTGTCATAGAGCTGCTTAATTGCTTTCATTCGGGCGGTCTGTTCGTCCAGCGTTTTCTTCAAGCTCTCTGTGGCAGCACTGTGTTCGCTGACACGGCTTTCCAAATCTTCAAGGGAGTAAATGCCGTTTGCCCGGAGATAATTGAAAGTCTCGTTCATCTCCTTTAGGTTGCTGACCTTGCCTTTTTGCGAATACGCCCCGGCTCTGCGCTGGGTGTAATAGGCGTTCAGCAGAGAAACAAGGTCGGGTGCCTGCGGCTTGGCAAGCTCTGCTTTTGCTTCGGCAATCCAATCGAACAGGAGAGCGATTTTCTTCTTGATGTCCCGGATAACGGCATTGGTTGCCTTGATCCAGCGGTTGAACTCGCCCTTCTCGGTGCGTATGCCTTTCTTCTCCATTGCCCGGACGGTTGCGCCCTCGTGGACGGTGGGAAGAAGCTCCACGCCCTGACGCTCATAGCTTCGGTGGTCGATACGAACGTCAAGCCCCTTTTCCGCAAACTTGCCATTGCATAGCTCCGCCCATGTCTGCCGCCAGTATTCCAGCGTTTCGGGACTGCCCCAGTCAGTAGTGGGAACGGCATTGAACACAAAATTTCCATCTGCTCCCCGGATACGGTTGCCGTCCTCGTCCAGCTCATACACTCGGCGTTGCTTTAGCCCCCATTTGCCGTCCTGTTCGATGGGACGGATAGGACAAAGCACATGGAAGTGTGGGTTTGGTATGCCGCCGTCCTCCCGGTCTGGCTGGTGTACGGCGAAGTCAACCACCATGCCCCGGCTCACAAAGTTCTCCAATAAAAATTGCCTTGCAAGAGCGATGTTTTCCTCAAGGGAAAATTCATTCTGCAAGGCAATGTCAAAGCTGTATGCAAGCTGGGCGTTCTTTCCACGCTCGGCTTTTTCCACGGCGTTCCATAGGGTCTGGCGGTCTGCGTATTCGGGCGGTGCATGGGACGGCAGGAGAATGTCAGAGCAGATCACGCCGCCCTTGCGGGTGTAGTCGCTGTATTCGCCGTAATACTCGCTATACAATCGCTCCCCGGCACGGTAGGCGGCAGAAGCAATAGCGGACTGTCCTGCGCTTCGCTTAGTCTGCGTGACGCTTAGATGAAATAGTGCCATCGGCTTTCAACTCCTTTTCTCTGTTTGCTTGGCTGATATGGGTAATCGCCATGTGACGGACGGCTCGCTGGACTTCGGACAGGGAAAAGATGTGTTCCATCAGCTCTGTCATTTCGGTGCGTGTGAGATCTTTGACCTCCGGGGCAAGGCTCTCAATCGTGCCGCCCAGATTGCAAAGACGATGGGTGCGTTTCTGCCTTTCACCTTTCTCCAGATACTTCTTTCTGTTCTCAAGACGGTTGAGCTTGTGCTGTTCCTGTGCAAGCTGCGTCTCAGCTCGTTCTTTTTCAGCTCGGAGTTGTTCAAGGGTTTTCGCTTTTTCCATTCTGTTTGACCTCCTTTTTTGAAAAATGGGGATAAAAAAAGACCGTCAACTTTTCGCAGATTGCGACCAGTCAACGGTCTAATTTTCGGTATTCGGTTTTTTCAAACTTGCTGGCGGCGAACAACAGTTATGTTGTTTGCGGACGGCAAGTCCACAGGGGATAGCCGCATTAGCGGCGCAAGGGGGTGTAGCCACCTTGACGGAACGAAGTGACGAAACATTCACGGTCGAGCAGTTTTCTTCTGCTGACCGGGAATGAAGCTCCGCAGGACGCACTACTCTCGACAGAGAGTATAGAAGTGCGCCCTTTAGTTCCTAAAGGGTTTTTATCAGTGCGACAAACTTGAATTGTCTAAAATAGTAAAGCCGTACCGCTTACTATTTTTTCTTTTACTGCTGAAACAGTATCTTTGATTGAATGCGTAGTTGTATCTATAACATTTAATTCATAGATTCCCAAATTGGAAAATTGCTCCCACATGGTTTCTACCAATTCGATATTTGTCTTTCGGTCTAACTTTGAGCGTTCAACAGCTCGCTTCAAGGTTTCTTCCTTACTTGCCCTTAAAATAATATAATGCACCTCATAATGTTCCCGAACAAGACTTTGCCACGGCTTTAAAAACCACGGTCCGATAATACCGTCAACAATTACATCATATCCACCACGAGCATATCGCTTCGCAGCTTCTAAAAACGCTTCAATGACAATCAAATTTTGCTCATTTGATTCTGGTAAATGCGGTGGTATTGCCCCTTTACTTGAAATCGACATTCAAGTCAATTAAATCCGGCTCTCTTGTCCAATGAAATTTTGTGAAATCCATTCTTTTATCCTTGTCAAATAGCTTTGGAACTACAATGTAATAACTTTTGGATCCTCTGTAGATGAATAAATCGTTGCCGTTCCATTCTCAAAGTACAATACGGTCATCAAATTATCATCCACAGAAAACATACTGCTAAGCGCAGCGGTATTTTCCTCCATCATTGCAACTCTTGCCTCACGACGCAAGTCCTCTTTTACAGTTCCCTCTACACGTATCCATTTTCCCTTGTTCATACCGCAAATTTCCACTTTTCCATTCTTCAACATTTGCTGATATACCTTTTTCTGATTGGTTGTTACAATGTATAATTTCCCTTCAAACTCACATACTGTGCCAAACGGGCGGACATGAGGCTGGCCATTCTCCTCCGTTGCAAGATAAAACGTACCACAATTCTTTAAAAATTCATATACTTCTTTCATAATAATCATTTCCTTTCTGATTGATTTCATTTGCACAGGATAACATAAGGTGTTACATTCCAAAATTCATTGCAGCAATCATCATACTCCCTTGCGCTTGGCTTTCTTACATGATAATGATAAAAGTCATCTGTGTGCATATGCACAGACTTTTCCAAATCTGATTCTTTTGCAACAGCAGATGCCGTTGTAGTTTTTCCTGTCCCCGGCGCACCTGTGATTACAATAATTCTACCTTGATTCATCTATATTTTACCTCCACAACTTTCGATTTGTTGCTCAATTTCGTATTCAAATTATACCATAAAACTTGTGAACAATTCAACCGCTTATACCATAAAACTTGTGAACAATTCTACCGCAACTTTGGACTATATGAGAAAAGTCCGAACAGTTTTCTGCCCGGACTTTCTCACTCAATCATAAATCAATTCCGCTTTCACAACTTCCTCTGCCTGTGCCTTGCAAGCGTTCATCTGCCGCACCCATTCCATTTGGTTTTCGGCTTTCAGCTGTTCGGTCACGCCGTTGCGCTTCACCAGCTCCGGCACGATCAGCTCCATGCGATTTCGTGCCGCTTCGTCAATCTCGGCGCAATGCTCAAAGAGCTTGTCGGATAGTACCAGCTCATTGAACAGTATCGGACGGTGCATTTCCAGATACGCTTTGCGGAGTCTGCCGTAGTGCCCGAGGGGCTTGGTCTTGCGGATAATGATGTTCGGGATAAGATAATCGCCGTTCTGTGTGTAAGTGATATTCATGCTGTTTGTACTCCTTTCATCGGCTCTCTCTGCGGTAAACTGCTGACCGGGACGAACACTCCCTTTGCAATGTCCTCCGCACGAATGGCGGCTTTCTTGGCTTCGATTTCCGCCTTTTTCCGCTTCTTGATTTTGTCCTCGTATCGCTTCTGCGCTCCGCTGGCTTTCCGCTTCAAGTAGTTCTGATGAAGCCTGTCCTTGCGTTCCTCACGTTTGCGGATTTCCTCTAATTCCTCCGGAGTAAGCTCCACTTCTCCAAACGCTGGGGGAACGAAACGCCCGACAAAATTGAAGTAAATCTCGACCTCCTGTGTGGTCTGAATACTGCCCTTGCGGTCACGCTCATGCACAAGAATTTTCTCGATAAACTCGTTGAGCATGGCAATGGTCAGCTTGTCGAAGTTCTCGTACTTGTCAATCAGAGCGATAAAACGGTCAGCGTCCTTTTCGTGCTTCTCATAGCTCTTGACAGCCTTTTCCAGAACAGAGATTTCAGCGGTAAGCTCGGACTGTTCCTTTTCGTATTGAGCGTCCAGAGTGGCGTATCTGCTGTCGGACAGCTTTCCTAAAATGTTGTCCTCATAGATTTTGCAGAGCAGAACTTCCAGCTCGGAAACTCTCTGCTTTGCGGTGGCAAGGCGTGTGCGCTGTTTCCTGACCTCTGTGGTCTGCTGGCTGGACTGCGCTTCCTGCACCACACGGACAAACTCGGCTCGGTCATGCTTGGCATACTCGGCAATGGCTTTCAGCATTTCAGAGACAAGGGACAGTACCACATCTTCATTGATACGGTGCTGGGTCTTGCAGAGCGTTCCGCAAGGAACTTTGGTGTACTGTGAGCAGGTGTATTGAGAAATGCGCTTGCCGTTATTGGTACGGTGGACATACATCTTGCCGCCGCAATCGGCACAATAAAGCAAGCCTGTGAGGGGAGCTGCTTCGCCCCAGCCGTCCGGGTAGCGTCTGACATTCCCACGGATTTTCTGCACAAGGTCAAAGGTCTGCTGGTCAATGATAGGCTCATGGGTATTCTCGAAAATTGTCCATTCGTCCTCCGGGACATAATGGCTTTTCTTGTCCTTGAAGTGCTTTCGGGTCTTGAAATTGATGGTGTGTCCCAGATATTCACGCTTTTCAAGAATGTTGCAGATGGTGGAAGAACCCCAGCCGTACACATCTTTGAAAGTCTTGTTTTTGTTCACGCCCTCGCCGTGCTGGGCAAGGTAAGCGGACGGAATAAGCACCTTTTCCGATTTCAGTTTGCTGGCGATCTGATACGGACCGTAGCCGTCAATCGTCATGGAAAAGATACGCTTTACCACTTCGGCGGCTTCGGGGTCAACCAACCATTGGTCTCTTGCTTCGTTCCAGAGATAGCCGTAAATGACCGTGCCTGTGAGGTGCTTGCCGGACTTGCCTTTGGACTGGAAAGTGGAACGGATTTTACGGCTGGTGTCTCTGGCGTAATACTCGTTCATAATGTTGCGGAAAGGGGTAAAATCATCGTCCCCTCTGGCACTATCCACGCCGTCATTGATGGCGATTAGTCGCACGCCACGCTGACGCAGGATTTCCATAATCTGACCGACTTTCAGATAGTCACGACCCATGCGGCTCATGTCCTTGATACACAGGTACTCCACATTTCCGGCTTCAACCTCTTTCATCATTGCCAAAAATCCGGGACGGTCAAAGCAAGTACCACTAATGCCATCGTCCGTGAAATGGACAATATTCGTAAACCCCTGCCGTGCGGCGAACTCCTCCAACATAGCCTTTTGATTGGAAATGGAATTGCTCTCACGCTGTTGGTCATCATCTTTGCCAAAGTCATCACGGCTCAGTCGTTCGTACAGAGCTGTTATTTTCTCGTTTTTTCTCATAACTTGCGCTCCTTTCTTCGGTTTTAGGTTGTGTGTTCTAAGAGACTTCTCAACCGCTTGATTAAGAAGTCTTTTAGAGCATACAACACCGGCAGCCAATTTGTACTTTTTATATTGCTTCACTGCAAAGTGTGTCGGCTCTCTTTTTTCAAGTGCTTCAAAGAGTCTATCTATGGGATTCATATAGGTTTCATCATCTTCTCTGACTTCAGAAGCATCTATCATATCGAGTAGAGTCGCAAAGTTCTTTTCTTCTCTTGGAGCTTCATAGAAGATGTAGCCGATAAGTGCTGTGTAGTAGAGTTTTTCGGCTTTTACCCAAAAATCCTCACCTGATTTTTCTCCCTCTCCCTTGGTGTTTGCGATGATTGTCTGTACTAATTTTAGTATGTCTTTTTCACTTCTAAGATAAGCAAAGGGATTGTATTTCATAGACTTTTTGAAGTTAATGGTATTTAGGATTTTTATCTCATATCCGTTATCTTCAAGCATCTTACCGCACTCAAGGACTATAGTTCCTTTTGGGAAGATTTGTCAAGGACATAAACAAAATTTCTTTGACAAATTTATATCTTCTCTGTTTCTCTCTTTATTAGCTTTAGTATTTTGTCCTTGTATGTTTCGCCTGTCCCCTGCTTAAAATGTAGGTTTACAATATATTTTGTCTTTCCAATATCCATAATTAACTGTTTATGTGGTGGTGCTTGTATTTTCCTTTTTTCTTCTTCCATAAGTTCTCCTTTCCATTTTTTAGGCAAAGAAAAAACAGTAAACCTATTTCGATTTACTGTTTCATGTTGATATGTTATAGCTCTTATTTAGTTGTTTTAGTTAGACAAACTGGGAGTTATTGATTAATACACTCTATTATTGGTTCGATATATTTTTTATCAGTCCAGTCACATTTTTTATCTCCAGCTGCCATTAATGCCTTTTCCCATATTTCATAATCAGCAGGATCTTTCTTTGCAACAGACTTCCTAAGCAAATTACACAATAATCTATCCCTCAGTGACATTGCCTCCATATCCCACGCCCCTCGACAGTAAAAAACAGGAATATTAGATAATGTTTCTTTCATGTTATGCAATCTAATTTGTTGAAATCCATTTTCATCATACGGAGAAGCACAACAACAAAATACAATTAGCTTCTTATTTGATAGCTGCTTTATATTCTTTTTCAGAAATGACAAACCAGCAATTCCAGAAGCATATAATCCGCCACCTAAAACAATTGTGTCATATTTTAGTACATCGCTAATAACTGCTTTTTTTGTTTCAACACAAGGAAAACCTGTTTCTTCTGAAATCCAATCTGCATATTTCTTTGTAGATCCATATTTTGATTGATATAAGATTATTCCATTCATAAATTCCTCCACAACTTCAAATTTTCTTTACTCAATATTTATGTTATTATACCATTTTTCAGCCCAGTTTTACAGACCTAACTCGTTTCTCTTTACCTGTGATAGTCGCTTTTCTTGTTTCTGTAACTGCTCTATACAGGTTTTAACTTTTTCTGCTTGTCCTACTTCTTCTCGTATCTTTAATATTTGATTGTAAAGGCTCTTTTTCTCTTTCTTCAATGCTGTTACTTCTGATTTCCATTTAGATATATTCACGGTCTTACTTTCTCCTAAATGTTCTTTCAAATATTTCTTTGCACTCTTAAATAAAATAATTTCTGCTGTATGTTCGTTATAAAAATCTTCCTGTTTGCTTTTCTTTAACTTGGTATAAACTTTGTAGATGTCTTTATGTTTCAAATATTTCTCGGCTTGGTCTATAAGCTCTACTTTGTCATTGGTTTTCTTTTCGGTATCTTTGATAGCTCTTGTAGTCTTGTAGTTCTTATCTCTTAATACTGATATACTTTCTTTCAGTTCGGATATTGATGTAATATTTTTCTCTTTAAGAAATTGATAGCTTTCAATATATTTTTCTAAATCTATGTTACTGTTATCCGCATTTTCTTTTACGAGATGATAGAGTATATCTGTTAAATCATTTTGTTTTGATAGGGTGGTGGATTCTAAAGATATATCCTCTTGGTTCTCTGTTAGAGTATCTTTGTTCTTGTTTGTTGTTAAACTTCTTATCCATCTCATTAAGGCTTTTATTCGGATTGCGATTTCTTTTAATATCTTATTCTGATGTTTGATTTCTCGGTTGATATTTCCTCTGTCGGTGGCTATGCCTTTCTTTTCCATTTGGGTAGCTGATACGCCTAAATGAATGGTCGGTATTTGTTCTATGCCTTGTCTTTCATAGGAGCGATGGTCTACTTTTTCTTGTATGCTGTTTTCTTCAAGATACTTGTTTGTAATGTCTGCCCATGCTTTTCGCCACTCTTCCGCTTTATCTTGATCGTTCCAATCAACTGTATTGATTTTTTTTGTTTTATAGTTCCCGTTTTTGAGTTTTATTTTCTCGCCATTTTCATCAAGGATATATTCCTTTTTTGATTTTGCTCCCCATGTTTTATCTTCGTTTAGCGGTCGCATAGTTAATAGGATATGTGCGTGTGGGTTTCCGTCATCTTTATCGTGTAGGGCAATGTCGGCACACATACCGACATTTACAAAATTTTCTTTTACATATTCTCGTACAAGTTCTATTTGTTTTTCTCGGTCTAATTCTTGGGGTAGGGCAATCTCTATTTCTCTTGCAAGCTGTGAGTTTTTACTATTTTCTATTTTCTCCACGCTATTCCATAATGTTCCCCTGTCCGAAAACTCCTGTGGTGCGTTTTGTGGTAATAGGATTTCTGTATGGGCTATTCCGCCTTTTCTTGTAAAGTCATGGACTATGCCGTCATATTCATTTTTTATCTTTTCGCCACTTCGATAGGCGGAAGCTGCTACCGCACTTTTGCCTTTTCCTCTTGAGATAATCTTTATGCAAAGATGGTATATCGCCATAGCTAAAAACCTCCTCTCTTTTTCTTATATGGATATGGTGGCGATAGATAAGACTTCCAAAAGAAATCGGATAGCTTTTATCCGATTTCTTTTGGGAAGTACACAAGGGGTAGGAAATTTATTTCCGTAGGGGAGTGTAGCTCCCCTGTATCAGCGTTAGCTGATATGCCCTCTGCTAAGAGCCTTCGGAGAACGCACGCACCTGTTAAGGTGTATATGTGCGCCCTTGTAAACAAGGGACTATTCCTCTATGTCCATTTCTTCCTTTTGGTTTTCTGTATTTTTATATGCTCTTTCTTCTCGCTTTTCTATGATTTTTAGGATTTTTTGATTGATTGCTTCTTTGATATTTGGAAATGTGATGAGCTGATAAAATTCATCTTTGGTAAAGTCTTTGCTTTCGGTAAAGATACTTTCAAAGACTGCTCCTTTTTCATAAAGCCGTCTATCTCTCTTTTTTCGTTCTTCCTGTTTCTGCTGACTGATGAGTTTTTTTCTTTTGTTTTGTAACTTCTTTATTTCTTCTTCTGCCATTAAAATTTTTTCATCTATATTTTTCATTTTCTCTTTTCCTCTCTTTCTAATTTTGAGCAACAAAAAAACAGTAAACCAATTTGATTTACTGTTTTGTAAGTTGCTATATTATTGTTTTTATTTAATTGTTTTACTTCGACAAACGGAGATTTGTCATTTCCATGGACGATTTTTACCAAGCCATCCTTTCTCTTGCCAATATGTCTTATCTCTCTCATTCAATCCCTTTTTTTGAATAATTCTCATAATATTGAATAAAATCCTTGTTTTTATTGAAGGTCTTACCTTTGTATAGTTATTTTTTATTTTATTCGAAAGAGTTGTTGTTTGGCGGTCAACTTTTGATTTTATCTTCTCGTCAACTCTCTTCCAATCTGTTTCCCAAACTGCAATACCTAATTTATAAGTTTTAGCACATCCCCAAAAGAATGTGCTATCTGCCATATCTTTATTAGCTTTTTTCGTTCCTGCCCCAGCAGCTGTTGAAACACAGACAGCTTGTTTTGAAAACATACTTTCACTTGGTCGGTGAACCATCCATCTATAACCATAATGGTCAAGAAATGCTTTCATTGAACCTGTAACATGATATACATATACAGGGCTTGCAAGAATAATTATATCCGACTCGTCTATGGCATTTGTTAAAGGTTGCAACTGTTCGAAATGTGGACACATGACCTCTCCTTTGGTAAAGCAATTCCCACACCCAATACAAAAACAATTGAAATCCTTCGGTAAAAAAAATTCCGATACTTCTCCTCCCAATTTATCTGCAAGTATTCTTGAAACATTATATGTTGAACCTTTATGACTTTGACCATGTATAATAATAATTTTCATATAATCACCCTTACAACTTCTAATTTTTCTCTCTGAATAATTAACAACATTTTACCATTTTCAAGCCATTTTTTCCATATCAACTTTCTGTGGCACTTGACAGTTGCCTATAAAGTTAAAGTAAACATCAACTTGTTGTTTTCTATCTTTGCCTTTTCTTCCTCCTGTTGCTTCATGGATTACTACTTTTTCTATATACTCATTTATCATTGCTACTGTCAGTTCTTCAATGTCGGTATATTTCTCTATCATTTTTAGGAATTTATCGCTGTCAACTTTTCTCTGATGATAGCTTTCTATTTCATCTTCAAAATACTGTATTTGCTTTTCTAAATCTTGTTGCTCCGTGTCATAGATATTAAATAATCTATCAAAGTGTTTTGCGGGAATTTTTCCAAGTGCATGGTTTTCATATAGTTTTGTAATTAGGGTTGTTAGTTCTTCATTCCTTGAGGACAGTTTTTCTAATTTCTCTTTATATCCTTGATATTTTTCTTCTCGTTTTTCATCGGATAACTTGTTCATCACTTTTAGAAATTCTTGCTTTTCTTCTTTTGCAAAATCTGTGATTTCTTTGATTGATTTTAGGAGAATTTCATTCACTGTTTTTACCTTGATGTAGTGCATACTGCAAGAGCCTTTTCTGTGTCTGTAATGTTGGCATACAAAGCAATAATCACAATCATATTTCTTTTCTTTATGTTCTGCCGGCTCTCTGTAACTTAACTTTCCTCCACAATCTGAACAGATTAAAAGTCCTGTAAATGGGTGGGATGTTGTCCCGTACTTCGGACTTCTTCTTACTGTCTTTCTTAACCTTTGGGCGTTATTCCATGTTTCTTCATCTATGATAGCTTCATGGGTATTTTTGAATATAATGAGTTCATCTTCTTTCGCCTTTCTTCGTTTCTTGGTCTTATAATCAAGGCATATTGTTTTACCAAGTACAGTATGTCCCATATATTCTTGCTTTTCTAAGATATAGCTTACTGTGGTTGGTGTCCAAAAATACGGGTCTTCTATTCCTCTTTTCTTGGAACTGTGGTTATTTTCAGGATAGTGTATTTCTGCATAGGCTGATGGGATAAGGATTTTATCTTTGGTTAGTATATCTGCTATCTGTGTTACTCCATATCCCTCTATTACAAGCCTATAAATGCGTTTTACGACCTTTGAACTCTCTTTATCGACAAGTAGTTCCTGTTTGTTCTTAGGGTTTCTGTAATAGCCGTATGGAACGCTTGGTGATACTCTTTTGCCCTCTTCCATTCTTGCTCTGAAGATAGACTGTATTTTTCTTGATGTATCTCTTGCATACCATTCGTTCATGATATTTAGAAATGGGGTAAAGTCGCTTTCTGCTTGTTTCTCGCTATCTATTCCGTTATTGATGGCGATAAATCTTACTCCCTTTTCTTTGAAAAGTATTTCGGTGTAAAAGCCTACTTTGAGGTAATCTCTGCCAAACCTACTCATATCTTTTACTATCACAGTAGATACTTTGTTTTCTTCTACTGCTTTTATCATCTTTTGAAATCCCTCTCTATCAAAGGTTGTTCCGCTTACTCCATCATCAGTATAGTGATAGATATTTACAAAACCGTTTCTTTTCGCATAGCTTTCAAGTAGCTGTTTTTGATTGGTGATGGAATTACTTTCTCCTTGCATTTCATCATCTCTGCTTAAACGCTCATAAAGGGCTGTTTGTCCTGTTCTTTTCGTATTTGACATGAGAATTACCTCCTTTCCAAGTTTTTATTATTTTCTCTGTCCTTATAAGGTTAATCCTTTAGGATCGGTTACACAATATGACGAGTGCATCTGCATAAGATTCGGTTTTACATAAAATCTCGTTTTCCCACTTCCTGATCCACCGATGACAAGAACATTCTTATTTCTTGCATACTTAGGATTAGCCGGTCTGCCATTCATAGTTAATCGTTCTGTTTGCGTAAGCAGGATATTATTTTGAAACTTTCCATCCATATATGGCTCTATATCTTTTTTCGTTCCCCAGAGAGCGTTTTGTCAAGTACCTTTTTTGATTTATTGACGCTTTTATTTTGAAAAAATAAATAAGAAAAAACAGCAAACCTTTGTGATTTACTGTTTCTAAAATTGTTCTATTCAATTAGACAAACTGGAATCTGTCGCTTTTCCAGTCCAAGAAATCGCAGTGTTTTTTATCATTGAGTCCGGTACTCAGACAAGAATATACCCTCTGAATCCGCGCACAGAATAGTAGGAATCCGCGCCGTTGTGAAAAGTGAACACGGTATCATAGCGGCGTTCGCAGAACAGCGCGCCGCCCTTACTGCGGATATCATCTGGTGTAGCGATCCAACTTGACGTTTTCAGATCAAATGAGTCGAGACTTTGCAGTCGACGATAGAGTTCCTCCGTCATCATCGAAACGCCAATCTCTTTCGCTTTCCGTTCGGCGCTGCCTGGCGGTGGGTTTTTAGTGCGCCCATGCAATGCCTTTTCGTCATAGCACAGGCTTCTGCGCCCGACGGGCGATTCCTTTGCGCAGTCGCAGAAAATGAGTTTTCCCGTCTTTACGTCATAACCCATGGTGTCCGGCTCACCGCCGCTTTCCTCCATCTTTTGCAAAACCGCGATGGCAGCGGGAGCCTCACGCAGCCTATGCTCCACCTCGGACCATTCCAGACCCGGATGAAGATTCCTGTGTTCTAAAAACCTCGTTTTCAGTATTTCCAACATCATGCTCACCTCTATAAATCCCGATTTGCCGACATCTATTTAGTTATTACGGCTATACAGCAAGGCATCTTGCCTTCGACAACGGTATAATCAACATCTAAGTAACCATTTCGTTCAAAGAATTTTCTATACGAGTTCATATCAAATTGACGTTTGAAATCTGCACCGAATAATTCAAATACCTTTGCTGCAACTAGGCTGTTCTTTTTCTCCCGATTGATATATGTGGGAATAATGATTTTCCCGCCGCTTTTAACAACTCTTTCAAGCTCCTTCAGAGCCTTATCGGGTTCCTGCAATAAATGAATCACGTTTCCGGCGACCACTTTGTCAAAAGATTCATCCTCGTACTCCAGGCTCATTAGATTCGCCTGTTCTATAGATATGTTATGAAAGCCTTTTAAGTTCTTTCTGGCCTGACGCAGCATTCCATTGGCGTAATCCGTTGCTGTAAGCCGGTTGCATTTTGTGGCGATATGCTTACTTATCGCACCGGTTCCACATGCACATTCGAGAACCACATCTGTACATTCGATATAAGACGCCACCATCTTTCCTGTATTGTTATATACGTCTTTGTTATAAACAGTTTCTACGAAATCGTAGATGAACGACACCTTGTCCCAAAACATTTTCATTTCCTTTCCAGATTCAAATTTGTTTCACTTAATATCTTAAATATTATATCATATTTTTACTAAGTTTTACAGCCCTAACTCTTGCTTCTTGACCTGTGTTAATCCTCTCTTTTCTTGCAGTAATTTATCTATACAGCTTCTAACATTTTCAGCTTGTTCAACTTCTTTTCGCATATCTAAGATTTGAGAATATAGGGTATCTTTTTCTTTCTTCAAAGTGGCAACTTCTGATTTCCATTTGCTGATAGCTAAGTTCTTGCTTTCTCCTAAATGTTCTTTCAGATATTTTTTCGCACTCTCAAATAAAATAATCTCTGCTGTATGTTCATTGTAGAAAGTATCTTGTTTGTTTTTCTTTAGCTTGGTATAGGCTGTATAGGTATCTTTATGTTTCAAATATTTTTCGGCATGGTCGATAAGTTGTACTCTATCATCTATTTTCTTTTCGGTATCTTTTATAGCTCTTGTAGTCTTGTAGTTCCTATCTCTTAAAGTAACTATGTTTTCTTTCAGTTCAGATAAGGAAATGATATTTTTCTCTTTTAAGAATTGATAGCTTTCAATGTATTGTTCTAAATCTGTATTATGGTTATTTGCATTTTTACGGATAAGATTTTCAAAAACGGATAGCAAATTTTCTTTGGATGGGAGAGGGGATTTGATATTATCAGTTTCTGCTTTTTCTTCTTTTCCAATTCCTCTTATCCAATTTAGTAAGGCTTTTATTCGTCTTGAGATTTCTCTTAAAATCATGTTTTGGTGTCTGATTTCTCGGTTGATGTTTCCTCTGTCGGTGGTTATGCCTTTCTTTTCCATTTGACTTGCCGATACGCCTAAATGAATAGTCGGTATTTGTTCTATGCCTTGTCTTTGATAAGAACGGTGATCTACTTTTTCCTGTATACTATTTTTTTCAAGATATTTGTTTGTAATATCTGCCCATGCTTTTCGCCAATGTTCTGCTTTGTCTTGTTCGTTCCAATCCACTGTATTTATTTTCCTTGTTTTGTAATTGCCATTTTTAAGTTTTACTTTTTCTCCGTTTTCATCAAGGATATATTCTTTTTTTGATTTCGCTCCCCATGTTTTATCTTCATTTAACGGTCGCATGGTAAGTAGGATATGTGCGTGCGGGTTTCCGTCATTTTTATCGTGTAATGCAATATCGGCACACATACCGACTTTTACAAAATTTTCTTTTACATACTCTCTTACAATACTTATCTGTTTTTCTCTATTTAATTCTTTTGGTAAGGCGATTTCTATTTCTCTTGCAAGCTGTGAGTTTTTACTTTTTTCGATTTTCTCTACACTATTCCATAATGCTCTTCTGTCTGAAAATTCCTGTGGTGCATTTTGTGGCAATAGAATTTCTGTATGGGCTACTCCGCCTTTTCTTGTAAAGTCGTGGACTATTCCGTCATACTCATTTTTTATCATTTCGCCACTACGATAGGCGGAAGCTGCTACTGCACTTTTGCCTTTTCCTCTTGAAATAATCTTTATACTAAGATGATATATCGCCATAAGTAAAAACCTCCTCTCTTTTTCTGATATGGATATGGTGGCGATGATAAAGACTTACTAAAAAAATCGGATAGCTTTTATCCGATTTCTTTTGGGAAGTACACAAGGGGTAGGAAATTTATTTCCGTAGGGGAGTGTAGCTCCCCTGTATCAGCGTTAGCTGATATGCCCTCTGCAAGAGCCTTCGGAGAACGCACACACCCTTTAGGGTGTATAAGTGCGCCCTTGTAAACAAGGGACTATTCCTCTGTTTCCATTTCTTCCTCTTGATTTTCTGTCTTTGGATTTTCTCTTTCTTCTCGCCTTTCTATGATTTTTAAGATTTTTTGATTGACTGCTTCTTTAATATTCGGAAATGTAATTAGCTGATAAAATTCATCTTTAGTAAAGTCCTTGCTTTCGGTAAATATACTTTCAAAAACTGCTCCTTTTTCATAAAGCCGTCTATCTCTCTTTTTTCGTGCTTCCTCTTTCTGCTGACTGATGAGTTTTTTTCTTTTGTTTTGTAACTGCTTGATTTCTTCTTCTGCCATTAAAATTTTTTCTTCTATGTTTTTCATTTTCTGTTTTCCTCTCTTTCTAATTTTGAACAAAGAAAAAACAGTAAACCGCTTTTGATTTACTGCTCTCATTTTGTCTATTCTTTCCGTTCCGATTTCACTACCTTTAACAGCTTATCTTGAAATGTATCCTTACTGTTTGGGTCAAAATATATCTCTGTTACAAAAGTTTTTCCTCTAATCTTTTTTATCATGATATTGTTAGGTTTTTGGGGTATGGTCTGTTCTTTTACTGTCTGTATTTCATCGTTCTGTACTTCTTGTTTTTCAGTCATTCAATCCTCCTTTTACTTGCACAAAAAAAGATTTCCTGTGATTTAGGAAACCTCTTTTCGTATTGATTGATATTTGATTTTAGGTTGTTGCTTGCAGCTTCTTTCTTGCTCTGTATTCTCGTGCTTTTATCCGTTCGTACTCTCTAAACTTTTCAAGATTTTTAGCTCGGTATTCTTTGGAATATGCCCTGTGATATGCTCTTGATTTTTCTTTCTTGGCTTCTTCGATTTCTTCTCTCATCTGTATCATTTCCTGTTCTGTCGGCTCTATTTCTTTTGTGAGTTCATTTTCAAATTTTCCGATATAGTTGAAATACACTTCGATTCGCTGAACGGCATATTTTGCTCTTTTGGCATCTCGTTCATGCACAACGATTTTACTAATAAACTCGTTGATAGCGGTAGGGGTAAGCTCTTCAAAGTCTGAATAGCTTTCTGCCAGTTTTATAAAGTTCTTTGCTCTTTGGTTGGCATTTTCAAATTCAGATAAGCGTTCCTCTATTTCTTCCTGTTCCGCTTTCAAAGTGTAATATTCTTCTGCATACTTCCTTGATAGTAATTCATAGCGTTTAGGCTCAATATTTCCCAGTGCATTGTCCTCATACAGCTTATTCATCACTCTTTCTATCTGTTCCATTCTGTCTGTGATTTGAGGGATACGCTTTTGCTGTTTCTTGATTTCTTCTGTCTGCTCTTTAGCAAGACTACTTTTTACCAGTGCTTCAAATTCTTCTTTATTTGCCAATGAATAATGTGCTATCTTTCGCAAAACCTCTGTGAGATTTTCCATCACATCATCAACATCAATGCGATGTGGAGAATGGCATTTAGGGTGCTTAGCTTTTCCTTTGGCATATTCACTGCAATAGGTTACATGCTGTACTTTATTGTTCTTGTGTATGGTGCGTATGTGCATTTTTGTACCACAATCTTTACAGTACATCAGTCCCGATAATGGGTGGATTTCTCCATCTCCGTTCGGTCTTTTTACAGGTGCATTTTTTAATATCCTCTGTACATTTTCATAGGTACTTCTATCTATAATTGGCTCATGCACATTTTCTATTATCTGCCACTTATCTTTATCTACATAGTGGTTTCTTTTATCCCTGTAATGCTTTTCGGTCTTGAAGTTGACTACATCGCCACAATACTCCTGCCTTTTCAGTATGTGTGTTAGGGTTGCCTTGTTCCAGTTATAGCGGTTTTCTTCATTCAGCTTTTTGTTTTTCACTGTTCCTCTGTCTTGCTGTTTCATATAAAAGGTTGGGGTTAGTATTTCTTTTTCTTTCAAGTAAACGGCTATCTGATTGCGGTTTTTCCCCTCCATAAAGAGTGTAAAAATGAGTTTTACAACTTCGGCAGCTTCTTTATCGACGATCCAATAATCTTTGTTGTTCGGGTCTTTGATATAGCCGTATGGGGCTTCTGTTGCAACAGGCTTTCCGCTTGCTCCTTTGGTCTTAATGCCTGTTGTTACTTTCTTGCTGATGTCCCTTGCATACCATTCGGACATAATATTGATAAAGGGGGCAAATTCCAATGTATTTTGGTCTTTGCTGTCGATACCGTTGTTGATGGCAATAAAGCGTACATTGTTTCTTCTAAATATCTCCATAGCGTTTCCTACTTGAAGATAATCTCGTCCCCATCTTGTCATATCTTTCATAATGACAATGCCGATTTTATCGCTTTCTACATCGTTTATCATCTGTGTATAGGCACTTCTATCAAAGAACCTACCGCTTTCATCATCATCGATATAGTGTCGAATATTCATCAGCTTGTGCTGTCTTGCATATCGCTCTAAAAATGCCTTTTGGTTTACGATACTGTTGCTTTCGCCACCGTCCCTGTCCTCATCACCAACTGAAAGGCGGGAGTATAGCGCAGTGATTTTGGTTGCATATTCCATCATGGCGTTATCCTCCTTTTTTGTGTCTATATAGCACTCCTGTTCAGTTAATATTATGCAACCCATCTTGCTGAGCCATACTCTTTCCCCTGTCTAAACTTTTTAACATTTTTCCCTTTGGTATATACGATAATTTTGATTAAAACAGCTACTACCACGCCCATTATAATATCCGTAGGATGAAGGCTTGGAAGAAAGCTCATCGTATTAATCTCTAATATCCCTTGAAAAATTTTGTCAATAATATCGCCACCTATATAGGCTCTTA
Source organism: Suipraeoptans intestinalis (assembly GCF_009696485.1). Lineage (GTDB taxonomy): Bacteria > Bacillota > Clostridia > Lachnospirales > Lachnospiraceae > Suipraeoptans > Suipraeoptans intestinalis. The sequence goes on along the minus strand of NZ_VULY01000018.1, from coordinate 1,983,067 downwards.
CATGATGTGAAAAGATATTACCTATATAGAAAAATGCAAGATAGGGAATGTTTTGCTTTAGAAACTTTACCTTATCTTGCACCTTAAATAAGCCTTTGATGTCCTTTAATATTTTATCTATCATAGGCTCTGCTCCTTTTGTTTATTCTTGATTTTATCTTTGGAAACAGAGTTTTTAGCCATCTCCTTAAACTTCTCAATATTCTTATGAATGGACTCCTTCCTTTCCGTTTTCTTTTCTGATTCTGAAAGGGCATGCTTAAATGCTTTGTCCATAACCTTCATATCTTTAGCTTGAAAGAATACTGAGTATTTCCCTCTTTCCTTATCTTTCATGACTGAAAACTTTACCCCATACCGATTAAGTTCCTTTTTGAGTTCCTTAAGTTCTGCTTCTTCAACTGGAATTTCTTCAAGCTGCCCCTTTTTAACCATATCTTTTAGCTTTACTTCATTTCCGTTAGTATTAACCAGCTTTTCAAGTCCTCCAAGTTTTTCTGCTTCTTTCATCAATTTCTTTAACAAGTTCAGAATTAGCTTTCCTGTTACTTTAGCAGCTCTAACTTCCATATTCAGTGTTTTTCTTGCTATTTCTTCATTGATCAACTTCTCTCACCTCCATTCAGCAGTCTGTCCTTATTCCGATTCAGTTTGTCCTTTTGAATAACCTTTCTAAAATCTTCTCCTACAACCATAACAGGAATACACATCTCTATGATTCTTGAGTAGATTCTTTGATACTCTACGCTATCCTTACAATTTTGGATTGTGTCGTAGGAAAGGTTAGTAGTGAAGATAGTCGGTTTCTGTTTTAAGTACCTGTTATTCACGATGTTATATACTTGCTCTTTAGCATAGCTTGTATCTCTTTCTATTCCTAAGTCATCCAAGATAAGAACGGAAGTATTTACAAGGGATTCAATATATGCGTTCTTGTCAAAATCAAATCCTCCCTTTTGCAGTTCATTGATAATCTGTGCAAAATTTCTTATTTTAACGCCTATTTGATACTGTTCAATAAGGCTATTTGCAATGGAGCAGGCAAGATAGGTCTTTCCGCTACCTACTGAGCCATAAAAAAGAAGTCCGATATTTTCTTTTTTCATTTCCTCATAGTCTTTTACAAAGTTCTTTGCAATGATAAGGCTTTGATTTTCTTCTCCCTGATAATTTTCAAATGTGTATGACCACTGAATAATCGAGTTAAAGCAGCTACTCTTTAATCGTTCAATCTCCATCTGCTTTTGTCTTTCTTTTTCTCTTTCCTCTCTATCTCTATCGCATTTGCAAGAAATCTTAAATATCATCTTGTTATCAAAGAACTCCATCACTTTTCCGTCTTTTCTTTCATGGCAAACTTTACAAAATGCGTGTCCATCCTTGATATATTCTTTTTCAGGATCGTAAGAATACTCTACATCTTCTATCATTACTTTTTCTAATTCTTTCATCATAGGTGTTCTCCTTTATCATATTCTTCCCATGTCGGGATATTTGATGTTTTCACTTCTTTTCCTCTCCCCTGATCTTTATAAAACCAAGAAAGGATTGTCGCTTTATGGTCTTTATAGGTCTTTCCGGTGCTTTTGATATATGCAGATAATCTCTCAATGTAATTATCAAGCTGTGAGTTCATTATGATTTGTAAATCGGATATATCTTCTGCCGTTAAAAATACATTTTGAAATGTTCCAAGCCCGTTTTCACCAAAACTATATTCTCTCTTACTATACTTACTCTTATTATTCTCTATATAGTTAGAGTCAAGATTTTGAACTTCCTGAAGTTCATTTTCTTTACTTCTGAGGTTAAAATCTTTTACTTCTGAAGTTAAGTTTTTTGACTTCTGAAAGTCATTTTCTTTTACCGCTAATATGCTCATAAAGTCTTTAACATATATGACATTCGGCTTACCAAGCCCAAGCCTTACTCTTTCAATCAGTCCGATTCCTTTCTTCATATCGAGTTCATCTAATGTTTTTATAGCTGTCGGCTTTGAGATATTTCTTCTTCTCATAATTTCTTCAACAGTAAAATAGATAAATACCCTGCCATCTTTGTCTATCCAGTTATTCTTAAAAGACATTCCTGTCCGTTTAAGAAGCATTGAATAAAGGATAATCGCTTCAGCGGATAATCCCTTAAATTCTTCTCCGTCTACCAATATCTCCGGTACTTTTAGAAAGTTAAATCTTTCCGCTTCTCTGTTATAGAAATAGTCAAAGTCCATCGCTTCACCTCCTTTCCTTAAAATTTTGCAAAGAAAAAGACGATAGTTTTTTTCTCTATCGTCTTTGGTAACCATTTTTATGAAATTTTTCAAATTGATTTTATTACTTCGTTTATACCTTTAAGAAAGGCTATAACGGTTGCTCCGACCATGGGTATTCCATATGGACTTAACAAAAATCCTAATACCAACGCCTCAATTCCAAGTGATATATCTTTTTGTATAAATGATCCTATTGCAGCAACGATACACATCAGCATCAAGAAATATAGAATAGTTGTTCCTATGCCGAGCAGGAATGTCAGAAATGCAGTGAGGATACTTAACAGCAATCTAATTGGAAATAAGATTATTTTTAATATCCATCTCATAAATACCCTCCATTTCTATTAAATCATCTTAAAATGCCTTAACGCATCCATGATAGCTTCCTCTTTTTCCGGTGTGCATTGTGGAATAACCTGTTTCTCTTTTTTTGATTTATTATAATGCTCCCTCAGTGCAATTCCACATTTCTTTTTAATCTGTGCAATATAGAGTGTCGAAACCTTTAAATCAAACTTTTCCAATATATATTTCTTGATTTGTGCATAAGTCGCTTTACTTTCAGCACTTGTCAAATCAAGTTCATCCAGCTCTACTTCAACACTTATATGCTTATCGACATTAAGTTTGGACAATAATGCCACCGTCTCGACATGCACCGTTCCGGGAAATAAATCCACCCCGGCCATCTTCTCCACCTGATATCCTCTGCCTTGCAGCATCTCCAGGTCTCTGGCCAGGCTGGTCGGTTTGCAGGCAATGTAGACAATCTTTTCCACACCAAAACTGATGATCTTTTCCAAAGCCTTGGGGTGTACCCCGTCCCTGGGCGGGTCCAGTACGATCAGATCCGGCAGCTCCGGCAGGTCTTCTATCACCTTCAGTACATCTCCTGCCCAGAAGGTACAGTTCTTCAGTCCGTTTGACCGGGCGTTTTCGCCGGCAGCAGCTACAGCCTCCTCCACGATCTCCACGCCCACCACCTGTTTTGCCACCTCTGCTAGCATCTGGGCTATGGTTCCCGTTCCACTGTACAGATCAAAGATCACCTTATCCTTCGTTTCTCCAATATATTCCCTCACCTTTTCATAGAGCACCTCTGCTCCCAGAGAGTTCGTCTGAAAAAAGGAAAAGGGGGTGATCTGAAACTTCAATCCCAAAAGTTCTTCATAAAAATAGGCTCTTCCGTACAGAGTGTCTGTGCCTTCATCTATGACAGCGTCTGCCAGACTGTCATTTTTTGTGTGCAGGATCCCAACAATGGTTCCTGACAGTTCCAGTTCAAGCAACCTGTCCACCCACTTTTTTAAAAGAGGCTCCGTCAAAAGAGGCGAAGAGGCTGTTACCAGGTCCACCAGGATCTCTTTCGTCTTTTCTCCCCTCCGGATCAGAAGATGACGCCAGATTCCTTCATGCCGCATTCTGTGATAATAAGGAAGTCCCGTTTCTTCTGCAAAAGACAGCGTTTCTTTTAAGATCCTGCGGAAATCCTCATCAACGATCCTGCAATCCTCCACACAGACAATGTCGTGAAAACTGCCTTTTTTGTGCATTCCCAACGTCAAAGGTCCGTCCTTGTACGCATCCCCGAAAGAAAATTCCATCTTGTTTCGGTAGCCGTCCTCTTTGGGGCTGGGAGAAATGCCTTCCCACACGTACTCCCTGTTTACCGCCTGATCCATCATTTTCCTGAGCTGTCTCTCTTTCAAGTGTAGCTGCTCCTGATAAGGAAGGTTTTGATAGGCGCATCCTCCACACTGTCCAAAGTGGGGACACCTTGGGCTGATCTCCTCCGGCGCAGGCTCCAGCACCTCCAGGATCCGTCCTTTGGCGCTGTCCTTCTTTACTTTATTCAGGGCAACCCGTACCTTCTGTCCGGCAATTCCCCCTTTCACTTCTACCTGCTTTCCATCTATGATCAGTTTCCCTTTGTTTGGAAATTCAACGGTTTCCACGATTCCTTCTACGACTGTTCCCTTCTTCATCTATTGCTCCTTCAAATACATTTCCTTATTCTTCCCGGCCTTCCCGCTATTTTTCACAAAATGCCTTGAGAATTGTTCCATCCTGACGGACTTCTATCCCTTCTACGCTTTTCACATATTGATTCAGCTGTGCATAACCATAGTCATTGATCTTAAACTCTCTGTACTTCTCATAGATCTTATTTCCCAGCGTACTCAGCTCCAGACCGTTTTTCCCCGTTTTTTTCACCAGGTAGGTCACATAAGCGTCAATATTTTCCTTCAGGTACAGATTTTCCTTCAGCGCCACCGACACAACATTTCTGTCCTTGATCAGTTGCACTCTGGTAAACTCTTCCAGAAACTTGGACAGCATATTATAGCCATAGCTTCGGACGTCGAAATCCGGATACAGGCTTACCAGACGGTTTCCGATCTCTCCCAGACTGGTCGCTCTGTTACTGTCCTGATTTTCAATGATCATCTTGATAATCGCATCTTCTATCTGCTCCTTGCTCAGGATGCTGGGCGTCTTCTCTGATTTGGCCTGCCCCGGATCTGCCTCACTCAGCAGGTTTTCCAGGATGGTAAACTTGTCACAGGCTTTCCGGAAAGGCTCCGGCGTCTTGTTTTCTCCCATTCCGATCACTTTTTTCCCGCTTTCACGGATCCTGCTCACCAGTCTGGTAAAATCACTGTCGCTGGATACGATGCAGAAGCCGTCCACGTCATTAGTGTATAAAATGTCCATTGCATCAATGATCATGGCAGAGTCTGTCGCATTCTTTCCCTGCGTATAGCTGAACTGCTGGATCGGCGTAATGGAGTTTGTCAAAAGCTCCTCCTTCCAGCTGGAATGCTGTGTATTCGTCCAGTCTCCATAAATTCTTTTGTAAGTGATAATTCCATATTTTGACAGCTCCGTCAAAATATGCTTGATGTATTTTGCAGAAACATTATCTGCATCGATCAAAAGTGCATAGCACTGTTCTTCTTTCATAAATTCTCCTCTTTCTTTCCGGTATGCCACCTGAAAAAAACAGGCAGAATGCCCTACCCAAACGGCCTCCACCTGTTTTTGTCTCCATTCACATTTCGTCCTATGAGCGAAACCTAGTATTCCTTATCATCCTTCTGCAGGAACATACAGCCTGCCGATACGCCCCGTTCACTGCCGGAAAACATATCTCTGCCTCCTTGGAATCTGCCATACAACAGATCCTCACATCCGACTGTCTATTCCGGCGTCTCCTCGTTGAAGAAGTCGTCATCAAAATCATCTTCAAACTCTTCATCGAAATCTTCCAGATAATCCGGCAGGAAGAAACGGTACACTGCGTAAGCGATCGCAGCTACAGCCGCTACGGCTCCCACGATAGCCAGCACCCAAAGAATCGTCCTGCCATGTCTTCCCTCATCCTCTTTTTTATTGACCAGTTCGCCCAAACGTGTTGCCGCTAAAAGTTCTTCCATCTTATTCATACCCTTCTTTCCTTTCCGCTCGCGCTTATCCTCTTGTACCTACAGTATACATGAACAGGTTTCTTTTGACAACTATAACATACCTCTGAACCCTTTTCCAATGATTTCACTGCTGTTAGTGATCATCATAAAAGCGTGAGGATCCTGCTGCCGTACAAAATTCCGAAGCTTTACCGCCTGCCTGCGTCCCACCACCGTCATGATCACCATCTTCTCCTTGTGAGAGTAAGCTCCCTCGGCCCTATAGAGCGTGGCGCTGTGGTTCAGCTCCTCGTGGATGAAGCTGCAGATGGGCTTGGGATCCGTAGAAATAATAGTAAAATACTTGCAAAGATTCAGACTCTCTATCACGGTATCGATAAACAACGCCTTCACGATATATCCCACCAGAGAAAACATTCCTACCGTTGTTCCATAGATCACAAAGGACAATACGACCACGAAAAAGTCTGTGACCATCAGCGCCTTTCCGATATGGATGTTCGTATACTTTTTCAGCATCAGTGCGATGATATCCGTTCCTCCTGTTGAGGCGGACAGATTGAAGATCGCGCCGGAGCAGGCCGCCGCCAGAAGCACCGCCAGCACCAGCTCCAAAATCGGCTGGTCAGAAATGGTTCCATGTACCGGGATCAGATACTGGACTGCCCCCAGTCCCGTTGCAAACAGCACCGAAACATAGACGGAGCGGATTCCAAATTCCTTCCCCAGTACCTTAAATCCAATCACAAACAAGACGGCGTTCATGATAAATGCGTAGGTATTGGGAGATCCTCCCAACACTCCGCTTAACAAAACTGCCACCCCGATCACTCCGCCAAAAGTGAAGTGATTGGGGAACAAAATCAGATAATCTGTCAGGATCAGCACGATCGTAACAATGGTCAGCATCCCGTATTCCTTCAGGTTCTCACGCATCTTTAATGTATCCATGACTCTCCTTTTAGCTTTTCGGGCTTCTTAGATCGCTCTTGTATAGACTTTTAACCACTCTTTTTCTTCTTCTGTCAAATGTACTTCCAGACTGTCATATACCTTTTTGTGGTAATCATTTAAAAGTTTCTTTTCTTCTTCTGTCATCATGGCCGGGTCGATGGCATCCAGATCCATCGGGATCAGGGTGATCGCTTCAAAGTACATAAACTGCCCGTATTCATTTTTGGTGCCGCTGCAAACCAGCAGTTCATTTTCCAGACGCACTCCGTGGGAACCCTCGATGTAAATGCCGGGCTCATCCGTGATGACCATGCCTTCCTCAAATGCATGGGACTCACCCGGACGATACTGCCAGCGGAATCCGGTAGGACCTTCATGGATATTCAGCAGATAGCCAACTCCATGTCCCGTTCCATGATTAAAATTCAGATCTCTGTCCCAGAAAGGCTTTCTTGCCAGAATGTCCAGATTCATACCAATGGTTCCTTTTAGGAACTTCGCATTGGCAAGCTGAAGATTGCTGATGGCCACCAGCGTAAAATGCTCTTTCATTTCCTGCGGGATCTCTCCCAGCGCAAAGGTTCTTGTTACGTCCGTGGATCCTTCGTAGAACCCTGCCCCGGTATCGCTCAGATACAGGTTTCCTTCCTTCAATTCCACGTTCGTCTCTTCTGAAGATGTATAATGCACGATCGCCGCATGTTCTCCGAAGGAAGAGATGGGCTCGAAGCTCGGACGGATAAAGTTGCCCATTTCTGCCCGGTACGCATCCAGCTTTTCTGTTGCGCTGATCTCCGTGATCACAGTTTTCCCTATATTTTCTTTCAGCCATTTCATGAACCGCACATGGGCGATGCTGTCCTTGATCTGTGCCTTCCGGATATTTTCGATCTCCACCCGGTTCTTCATGGCCTTAAACAGAATCTCCGGATTTCTTTCATCCACTTCCTGCACGCCTTCCGGAATGTTGCTGTACAATGCATAATTCAGTTTGCCGGAATCGATCAAAGCCGTATCGGATGCCCCCAGCTTCTTTACATCCTCATAGATATCGTTGTACGGGTGGATGCTGACCTGATCCTGCGCCAGAAGGGCCTTCATCTCCTCACTCAGCTTTCTTTCATCCACATACAGCTTAACTTCCTCCATGGTGATGATGGCGTATGTCAGCACCATCGGGAAAAAGTCGATATCATTTCCTCGAATGTTCAGCGTCCAGCAGATATCGTCCAGGGTCGTCAGGATATGCACATTGGCATGGCACCGCTTCATCTCCTCACGGATCCGGATCAGTTTATCTTTCGTGGACTCTCCCGCATATTTCAATTCCAGAGAAAACGCCGGTTCTTCCGACATGGCCGGACGATCTGTCCAGATTCCGTCGATCAGATCTTCCTGATAGAACACTCGTCCGCCTTTGGCCTTTGCGACAGCTTCGTAGGCTTTGCCTTCTCCCATGGATACCACACGTCCGTCAAATCCCAGCACGCCTCCTTCCGGCAGCGCCTCTGCCAGATACTCTGTGATCGTAGGAACTCCCGGCTCTCCCATTTTCATCAGTTCTACCGTAGTCCCCTCCAGCTGGCGTCCCGCCTGCAGGAAATATCTTCCGTCCGTCCATAATTTCCCCTCCGTCCGGGTAATGACTGCCGTCCCGGCCGATCCTGAAAACCCCGTAATAAATTTTCTTGCCTTAAAATATTCTCCTACATACTCGCTCTGATGAAAGTCCGCCGTTGGGACCACATATGCGTCTACCCCTTTTTCTTCCATCACTTTTCTTAACTGTTCAATTCTTTCTTTGACCTTCATGTCATACCTCCTTGACTGAACTATTGATCTCGCTATCTCTCATTATAAGAACCCAAATCAGGGATGTCAACACCGCTCCTCTGCCAAAATTCCAGGTATTTTTTCTACCTGTTTTCTGTGTCTTTCTTATGTCTTTTCCGCTCTTTTTCCGGATTTTTAAGTTGCTCCTTCTTTTCGTGCCCTCCGGATGGGGGCGCCATCGTTTCCCTACACTTTCTCCAGTCTGGCAAATGCTGCAAACATCTTTTTTGTCCCTGCCACATCAAAATCCACCGTCACTTCATAATCTCTGCCGCCTTTTACCATCTGCATCACCGTTCCTTCTCCAAACTTTCCGTGTTTTACCCGGTCTCCCACCTGGTAATCAAGAGCTTTCGCTCCGGCATCTCCAAAGTTTCTGCTGGCTTTTGAAGCTGTAAAGGGATTTTTCTGCAGTTCCCGGTATCTAAAGTTTCGGTCTGCAAAGGCTGTCTGCCCAAACCCGCCTTTCCCGGCAGACCCATTGCCTTTTCCATAGCCTTCCTTTAACCCCATCAGCTCTCTGGGAATTTCCTGAAGAAACCGGGACATTTTGTTAAACTGAAATTCTCCCCGGATCATCCGCTTTCTGGCACAGGTCAGGGTCAGAGTCTTCCTCGCCCGTGTGATTCCCACATAGCACAATCTTCTTTCCTCCTCCAACTCCTCCTCGTCCCCTTCGGTGATGGTCATATAGCTGGGAAAAAGTCCATCCTCCATCCCTGCCAGGTAAACATGCGGAAATTCCAGTCCTTTTGCGCTGTGCAGCGTCATCAAAACCACATAGTCTCTTTCCTCTTCCCCCTCCTCTACATCTGCCACCAGTGCGACTTCCTCCAGAAATCCGCTTAGCGTCGCCGGCTCATTTCTGCTTTCACAGTCCTCTTCATAAAGCACAATCTTGCTGATAAATTCCTGAATATTTTCAATTCGGCTGTCCGCCTCTTCCCCTTCTTCCTCTTTCAGCCGCTCCAGGTATTCGGTTTGTTTTAAAATATCCTCCGTCAGCTCTCTTATGCTCTTTTCATTCGCCTCTGCTTTAAAAAACTCTATCAGCGCCGCAAAGGATTCCACCTTCGTCAGGCCCCTTCCTATCCCCGGAACCCAGTCTGCCACCCGAATCGCTTCGTAAAATCCGATCCCTCTTTCTTCCGCATAACCCTGGATCCGGTTGACAGTGGTCAGTCCGATCCCCCGTTTCGGCACATTGATGATCCTTCGCACCGCCAGATCATCCTGTCCATTGTCAATGGTTTTCAGATAACTCAGGATGTCTTTGATCTCTCTTCTTGCATAAAAATTTACTCCGCCTACGATCTTGTAAGGAATGCTCTCTGCCACAAACCGTTCCTCCAGGGTTCTGGACTGGGCATTGGTTCTGTAAAGGACGGCATAATCCCTGTAAGCGTCCTGCTGTTCTCTCCGGCTTTTTTCAATGTCTGCCGCAATAAACTCCGCTTCATCAAAGCCGGACTCAAACTGCTTCAGACAGATCTTGTTCCCTTCTTCATTTTCTGTCCAGAGAGTTTTTTCCTTTCGGCCTCTGTTGTTACGGATCACGGAGTTGGCTGCATCCAGGATCGTTTTGGTGGAACGATAATTCTGTTCCAGCTTGATCACACAGGCATCCTGAAACACCATCTCAAAATCCAGGATATTTTTAATATTTGCACCCCTGAATTTATAAATGGACTGATCATCGTCCCCCACCACGCACAGGTTGCGATGCTCTTTTGCCAGCAGCCGGATCATTTCAAACTGCACGGTATTGGTATCCTGGTACTCGTCCACCATGATGTACCGAAACCGATTTTGATAATATTGCAGGACTTCCGGATCCTGCAGAAGCAGATCCACCGTCTTGCCCAGCAGATCGTCAAAATCCAGGGCGTTGTTCAGCTTCATCTGCTTTTCGTACTCCACATAGGCTCTTGCAATCCCCTGCCTGCCATAGTCTCCCGCCGTCTGCTGCCGGTACTCCTGTGCGGAGATCCTCTCATTTTTCGCCTTGGAAATCGCCGAAAGGATCGCCCTTTCCTTAAATACCTTCGGATCCAGGGCCAGCTTCTTGCATACATCCTTCATCAGGGTCTTCTGGTCATCCGTATCATAAATCGTGAAATTTGATCCATACCCCAATTTTTCAATGTGTCTTCTCAGAATCCGGACACATGCCGAGTGAAAGGTGCTGACCCAGATGCTTTCTGAACCATATCCCACCAGATCGTCCACTCTTTCCCGCATTTCTCCCGCCGCTTTATTGGTAAAGGTGATTGCCAGGATGTTCCAGGGATTGATGTTTTTCTCTTCGATCAGGTAGGCGATCCGGTGCGTCAGAACTCTTGTTTTGCCTGACCCGGCTCCCGCCAAAATAAGGAGTGGTCCTTCCGTATGAAAAACCGCCTCCTTTTGTTTGTTATTCAAAGTATCGTATATGCTCACAGCTTTCTTCCTTTCCTGCTCTTTTATCTGTTTTCTCATTATAGCACAGAAGTCCCACTTCACAAAGCCTCTGATTTTTGCCGGAAATATCTTGTCATCCAGTATTGAAAACTATATACTAGATTGTAGTAACAACTTACCGTTTTGCAAGACACAGAGGATGGTTCACATGAAAATAGACACAAAAGAAATGCTGGAACAGGCGCTTTTTCACCTGTCCCGGATCGAGTATATGAAATCGGAAGACGTTCCTGACATAGATCTCTACATGGATCAGGTAACTACATTCATGGACGAACAGCTTTCTTCCAACAAGCGGCATGAAGAGGATAAGATCCTGACCAAGACCATGATCAATAACTACACTAAAAACAATCTTCTGCCGCCGCCCTCCAGCAAAAAATACTCCAAGGAGCATATGATCCTTCTTACGTTCATCTATTATTTTAAAAATATTCTTTCCCTGAAGGACATTGAAACCCTGTTGTCTCCGGTTTCCAAAAAGTTGTTCGGGAAGAAAAAAGAAGTATCCATCGCCTCTCTTTATGATGAGGTCCGGAAGCTGGAACAGTCCAAGATCAATACCTTTGAAAAAAACATCCTGGCCTCCTTCGAAGAATCCTCGGCTTTATTTTCCGATGCGTCTTTGGAATACCGGGAATATCTTCGGCTGTTTTCTCTCATCTGCAGCCTGAGTTTTGATATCTATGCAAAAAAACTGCTGGTGGAAAAGCTGATCGATCAACTCCCTTCCCCGGAAAAAGAAAAGAAAAAAAAGCGTTAGGTTGTGCGATCAGCTTTACAGCCTGCGTAGACGCAAAAAAGATGCTCCTGCCAGACGGGTTTTCCCCTCCTTCAGGAACATCTTTTTAGTTTCTCTGACCACCGTCTCCCAACGGCCTGTCTTTTCTAAATCCATTCTCTTCCCGGGGATCCACTCTTTTCCCGGCTTGCTTCCCCCGGAAAATCAGATTTCCTTATCCGGCTCTCTATTCAAACGGGATCACGGCTCCATCGTATTTTTCTTCGATGAATTTCTTGATCTCATCGGATTTTAACACCTCTACCAATGCCTTGATTCCCTTCTGCTCTTCATTTCCCTTCTTCACTGCAATGATATTTACATAAGTTTTTGCTGCCTCTGAATCGGATTTCTCGTAAGCCAGAGCATCTTTTCCCACAGAGTAGCCTGCCTCCAGTGCGTAGTTTCCGTTCAATACGACATAAGCCGCCTCATCTACCACACGTGCCACCTGCGCTGCTTCCAGTTCCACGATCTCCACATTGTGCGGATTCTCTTCAATGTCGTTGACCGTCGCCTCCAGCCCTGCATCCTTCTTTAATGTGATGATTCCATTATCCTGAAGCAGCAGCAGCGCCCTTGCCTCATTGGTGGTATCATTCGGCACTGCAATCTTGTCTCCCTCTGCGATCTCATCCAGACTCTTCTTGGTTCCCGGATAGATTCCAAACGGTTCATAGTGAATCTCTCCTGCCACTACCAGATGCGTTCCCTTTTCTTCATTGAAGCTTTCCAGGTATGGTGTGTGCTGGAAGTAGTTTGCATCAAAGTCTCCGCTTTCTACCACTTCATTCGGCTGTACATAATCATCAAACACCTTGATATCCAGCTCATATCCCTTTTCCTTCAAAAGAGGCTTTGCTTCCTCCAGGATCTCTGCGTGCGGCGTTGCGGAAGCTGCCACTTTCACTACCTTGGAATCTTCTCCCTCTTTTTTACTGTCCCCGCCTTTTGCTCCGCATCCTGCCAAAAGACCTGCCAGCAACACTCCCGTCAATCCTACTGCCACTAATTTTTTCATAATCGTTTCCTCCTTCAATGCTGCAGTTTCCTGCCTATTTTTCTGTCCGTCTGTTTTTCGGACGGTAAAAAATCTTTTCTGTTTCTCTCCTTTGTTTCTCCGCCGATCACAGATTCTTCTGCATATCTGCGGGAAAAAGAGCGGTTCTCTTATGTGAAATTTACTTTCTCTTATCCAGTTTGGAAGCCAGAAGCATTCCCACCGACTGGAACAGCTGCACCAATACCACCAGAAGCACTACCGTCACCACCATGATATCCATTTGATATCTATAATATCCATAACGGATGGCAATGTCTCCCAGACCGCCGCCGCCGATCACTCCCGACATGGCCGAATAGCCCAGGATGGTGCCTATCGCAATCGTTGCGCCTGTAATCAGTGAGGTTCTTGCCTCCACCAGGAGCACCTTGCAGATGATCCGCATATTTCCGGCTCCCATAGCCCTCGCTGCCTCTATCACGCCTGCATCCACTTCCTTGATGGAAGATTCCACCATACGTCCGATAAACGGAACCGCCGCCACCACAAGAGGGATAACCGTTGCGGTGGAGCCATAGCTCTGTCCTATGATCAGCCTGGTAAATGGGATCAAAAGGATCAGAAGAATCAGAAACGGAATACTTCTTACCACATTTGCGATCACATCCAACGTCTTATAAAGGAATCTGTTGGGGGCCAGCCCGTCCTTGTCCGACACTGCCAGCATCACTCCCATAGGAAGGCCAAATACGTATCCGGCTATGGTAGACAGCAGAGTCATGTACAAAGTCTCTCCCACCCCGCGAATGATCATTGAAGTCACTTCATTAGTCCACATATCCATCTGCCTCCTCTATCTCCAATCCTCTCTGGATCAGGTATTCCTTCATCTCCCGGATCCTGGTGCCTCCTTCCGGAAATCCCAGGATCATCTCTCCCTTTGCCGTTCCGCCTACATTCTTGGTGTCTGCCTTTAAAATATTGACCGGCTGTTGAAATTCCAGGATCATATTGGCAATGACCGGCTCGAATGCAGAATTCTCCGAAAAGACGATCCGGATCTTCTGGCTGCCTCGGATTTCATCGTAAATCGGCTTTTGCTTTTTCTCATCACTTCCACTGTCCTTGCGGATCAGCTCCTTTGACACCGGCGATTTAGGGTGAGTGAAAATGTCCGTCACCAGTCCCTGCTCCACGACTTCCCCGTCGCTCATGATGGCTACGTGGCTGCAGATCTTGCGGACCACCGACATCTGATGGGTAATGATGACAATGGTGATTCCAAAGTTTTTATTGATCTCTTTCAAAAGATCCAGAATGGATGCCGTCGTCTGGGGATCCAGCGCGCTGGTGGCCTCATCACAAAGCAGGATCCTGGGATCGGATGCCAGCGCCCTGGCGATCGCCACCCTTTGCTTCTGCCCGCCGGACAATTGAGCCGGATATGCATTGGCTCTGTCCTTTAGTCCCACTACATCCAACAGCTCTTCTGCCCGCTCTCTGGCCTCCTTTTTACTTTTTCCCTGAATATACAGCGGAAAGCAGACGTTTTCCACTACGGTCTTTTGCATCAGCAGATTGAAATGCTGAAAGATCATCCCGATCTGCTCCCTCTGTTTGCGAAGCTCCTTTTCTGAATAATCCCCCAGGGACTTCCCCCGGATCAGCACCCGTCCTTCGCTTGGGACCTCCAGGAAATTCATACAGCGTACCAGCGTACTCTTTCCCGCCCCCGACATTCCGATGATCCCGTATATATCTCCGGTCTCCACCGACAGATTCACCTGCTTTAGGGCGTGGATCCTTCCGTCCTTGGTATTATATGTTTTGCTTACATTTTCAATTACAATTTCCGACATGTCTTTTCCTCTCTGCAAAAAAGAATTTCACTTGCAAGTTCCCCTTCCTTTGCGTTCAACTTTCGTTGACTTTCACAGTATAGCACGATTACCAAAAAGGTGTTAATCTAAAAAAATTACCGCTGGCTATAGCTTTATTCTATACCCAGCGGTGTTTTATCAGTTTTTATAATAGATACCGGAGCCCCTCCTACAGCACATGCTCCTTGTACTTGGAGATCTCTTCCAGATATTTTTTCCCCAGAGAGCTGATATGGATCCCCTTTCGGATCAGATACCCGATGGTCATCACCTCGTCCGACTTCAGCTTCACTGCACAGTAATCCGTTCCGTTTAATTCCTCACAGATGATCCCGCAGCACAGGGTATATCCGTTCAGCCCTACCATCAGGTTCAGGAAGGTGGCCCGGTCATTGGCCTTGATCAGCCGCTTGTATTCATAGGTACTGAGAACTTCCTCTGCGAAATAAAAGGAATTGTTGGTTCCCTGATCAAAGGAAAGGCAGGGATACTCTTCCAGCTCTTCCAGAGATACCTCCTCCCGGTTTGCCAGGGGATGCCCCTTCCACATATAGACAGACACGCTGCACTGAAAGATCTCATGGAATTCCAGACCGGATTCCTTGAACAGCTTCGTCAGCACATGGCGGTTAAATTCATTCAGGTAAAGGATCCCGATCTCGCTTTTAAATTTTCTTACGTCCTCTATTACATCGTAGGTCTTTGTCTCATGGACGGCAAATTCATACTCGTCCATGCCAAACTGACGGACCATCTCCACAAAGGCATTCACGGCAAAGGTGTAGTGCTGCATGGACACGCTGAATTTCTTCTTGGTATTTTCCTTTGCCACAAACTTTGCTTCCATCAGTTCGTACTGCTCTACCACCTGCCTTGCATATCCGATGTACTCTTCTCCCTCCGGAGTCAGAAAAATCCCACGGTTGGTCCTGCGAAAGATCTCCACGCCGCTTTCTTCCTCCAGCTCCTTGATGGCAGCGGAAAGGCTTGGCTGTGAGATAAACAGCTGTCTTGCCGCTTCATTCATGGATTTGGCATTTGCTACCGTAATGACATAACGAAGCTGCGTCAGTGTCATGGAATCTCCTCCTATTTCTGAACCAGGTTGATGATCTTTTTCGGAACATAAATTTCCTTTACAAGAGTGCCCGTCAGCTTATCTGCCACCGCTTCTTTTCCCGCCAGAAGGGCGTCTTCTTTGGAGATCTCCGCCGGAACCGAGATCACCGCTTTGGTCTTTCCGTTGATCTGCACCGGAATTTCTATCTCATCATCCTTCATCAGCGCTTCCTCATATGTCGGCCATCCTGCTTCAAACACACTGGTGTCATGTCCCAGCTGCTCCCACATCTCCTCTGCCATATGAGGTGCAAAAGGTGACAGAAGCACTGCCATTACAGACAGAGTTTCCTTGTCAATGCCGCCTTCTTTCTTGGCAATCTCCAGCAGGCGGTTGTTGTGCTCCATAAACCCGGAGATGGCAGTGTTCAGGCTGAATGTCTCCAGACGGTTGGTAATATCGTAGATCAGGCGATGTCTCTCCTTGATCATCTCCTGTGTCGCTGCAACCTCTGCCTCCTTGCTGTCCATCAAAAGCTTCCAGACTCTTTTCAGGAAACGATTGACTCCGTCGATCCCTCTGTCGTCCCACTCTGCATCCAGCTCCGGTGGCCCTACAAAGAGCTCGTACATCCGGAGAGAATCACAGCCGTAGTCTCTGACCAGGTCGTCGGGAGAAACCACGTTTCCCTTGGATTTACTCATTTTAATTCCATTTTTTCCGGTGATCATTCCCTGATTAAACAGCTTCTGGAAGGGTTCCTCAAAATCCACCGCCCCAATGTCATACAGGAACTTGGTATAGAACCGGGAATACAGCAGATGCAGTACCGCATGCTCTACTCCTCCGATATACATATCCACCGGAAGCATTTTGGAGGCCACTTCCTTTGATACCAGCGCCTCATCATTGTGGTTGTCCACATAACGCAGGAAGTACCAGGAAGATCCGGCCCACTGAGGCATGGTATTGGTCTCCCGCTTTGCCGGCTTTCCGCACTTGGGGCAGGTACAGTTGACCCATTCCTCGATTCCTGCCAGAGGGGATTCTCCTGTACCGGTAGGCTCGTAGGATTCCACTTCCGGCAGCCGCAGAGGCAGCTCTTCCTCCGGCACCGCTACCGCCCCGCAATCCTCGCAGTGAATGATGGGGATCGGTTCTCCCCAATAACGCTGTCTGGAAAATACCCAGTCTCTCAGTTTATAATTAACGGTTGCCCGTCCCAGTCCCCTCTTCTCGATCATATGGGGAGCTTCTTTTTTCAGGACCGCAGAATCCATTCCATTCCATTCTCCTGAATTTACTACGATTCCGGACTCCGTATAGGCTTCCTCCAGCTTCTCGGCCGCCTTTCCGTCCTTTGCGATCACCTGAACGATGGGCAGGCCAAATTTTGTAGCAAAAGCAAAGTCTCTTTCATCGTGAGCCGGTACGCACATGATCGCTCCCGTACCATAATCCACCAATACATAGTCTGACAGCCAGATAGGCACTCTTTCTCCGTTCAGCGGATTGATGGCGTAGCTTCCCGTAAAGACGCCGGTCTTTTCTTTATCCTGCATCCGGTCTACATTGGACTTCATGGAAGCGTCGTAGATATACTGTTCCACCGCTTCCCTGGTCTCTTCTGTTGCCAGTTCTTTTGCCAGAGCATGTTCCGGAGCCAGTACCATGAAGGTGGCTCCATACAACGTATCCGGTCTTGTGGTATAGACCGTCAGCTTTTCCTCGCGGCCTTCTATGGCAAAATCAACCTCTGATCCATAGGATTTGCCGATCCAGTCCGCCTGCATTTTCTTTACCTTTTCCGGCCAGTTCAGTCCGTCCAGATCTGCCAGCAGACGCTCTGCATAATTGGTGATCTTCAGCATCCACTGACGAAGGTTCTTCTTGGTCACTTCCGTTCCGCAGCGTTCGCACTGACCTCCCACCACTTCTTCGTTGGCAAGTCCCGTCTTACAGGAGGGACACCAGTTGATGGGAAATTCCTTTTCGTATGCCAGACCTTCCTGGAACATCTTCACAAAGATCCACTGGGTCCATTTGTAAAATTCCGGATCTGTGGTGTTCACTTCCCGATCCCAGTCGTACAGCGCAGAGATCTCATTGATCTGACGCTTGATATTGCGGACATTCTCTTCCGTGGAGATCGCCGGATGCACTCCTTTTTTTATGGCATAATTTTCCGCCGGCAATCCAAAAGCATCCCAGCCCATGGGATGGATCATGTAGTATCCCTGCTGCAGCTTATAACGGCTCCAGACGTCAGAGATCACATATCCCCTCCAGTGTCCTACATGCAGGCCGTTTCCGGAAGGATAGGGAAACATATCCAGACAGTAGTACTTTTCTTTTTCCTTCCCGTCTCTGTCTACCTTCGTATTGACCGGGTTCTTTTCCCATCTCTCCTTCCACTTTTTTTCGATTGCTTTGTGGTTGTACGGTGTGTTTGCCATGGTTTTTCATCCTCTCTTATAAGTTAAAAAAAGCCGCTCCATCTCCCGGGAGACGAAAAGACTCATCTTTTAGTAGTGTTATACTGCATTTTGGCGGTATATTACCGTCTTTTATTTCTTTCCACCTATCGTTGTATTATAAGTAGAATATTGAAAATAGTCAAGTTTTGTTTTCTGAAAGTTGCCCGTATTTTCTTGTTCAAATTTCACAATTTTTGTTGTTAGAGCAGACCTTTTCGTGTATAATAGAACCATAAAGTATTGGTACTGAAGAAGGCTTCAGTATAATCTATCTACAAAAGGAGAGTTTGCCATGGTAAATGTATTAACTGGTCCAAAAGGTACCGGAAAAACACAACAAATGATTGCCCTTGCCAATGGGCAGGCAAAAAAACTGAACGGAAGCGTTGTCTTCATCAAAAAAACCCATCGTGATACCTCAAGCGTTTCTTTTGACATCCGCACCATCTGTATGGATGATTACCCTGCTATCGCCAATATCGACGAGTATATCGGATTCCTCTACGGGATCTATAGCTCCAATCAGGACACGGAGTGTGTATTTATCGACGGCATCCTGAAGCATGCGGATATCTCTTTGGATAATATGCCTCAGTTTGTTTCCCGTTTAAACCAACTCTCTAAAGAATGTAACATCGAATTCTATGTCAGCATCAGCGCCGACAAAGCCCAGGTATCCGGCGACGCCTATGCGGACTGCAATTATCTGAACTAACCGGACGGCAGCTAACAGAATAAAAGAGCATCTTTCGCAGGCTTCTTTTAGAACTCCTGTGACAGATGCTCTTTTTTACAGGTTGATTGCTTCTTTGGACTTTTGTAAGCTGATTGTTTCTTTACTCTTTTTTGTCCGCTGTCTGTTCTTTTTCAGTTTCCGCCCGTGACACTTCCTGCCCTGTCTCTCCCAGAGCTGTGACCTGATTGACCTTCTCCCCCGGCTGATACTCCAATGTCACCGGACTTCCTGCCTGATACCGGATGATCTCCGGAAACTCCTGCACCGCCACATCATAGATCCTGTCGTCTCCCTGGAGCGTCAGATAATAGTGTGTATTGCCGTCCAGAACCACGGCTGCCGCTGCTTCTATCGTCCCGGAAGCCTGTTCTGCCTCTCCTTTTGGCTCTTCTTTTTTTACCCCGTCCCGGAACAAAAGGGACAGATACTCTTCCTGGCACTGGCTGACGCTGTCTCCGATGGCCACGATCTGATACTTCTGTACATTGACCATGGCATATTTCTTTACCAGACCTGCTTCATCTTTCAAGGCGATAAAGTACGTGGGCTCGTCCGAAATATTTAAAAGCAGCGGGAAAGTGGCCTGATATTTTAAATGCTGTACCTGCCCTTCTGCCGAGGACATCGCCGCCGATTCCGTGGCTCCTTCTACTTCGTAGTATTTGGTCTCCATCGTTCTCTGATTGGACAGCACGAACCCCACATTAGACTGGTCTCCATTGACAGAAGTAACGCCTGTATACATCCACACATCATCGTCCAGCGCCAGATAGTTGTAGCCGTCCGTAGTCTCCAGACAGTCCTTCTGACTCAGGATACTGTTGAAAAATCCATGCTTTAGTGTCCCGTGGTAATCAAACAGCTTCACTAGCATATCTGCCGAATAGGCCCGGTCCACCCACTGGGGCACCTTGTCAATTGCATAGGTTTTCGTCTCTCCCGTAATGGCGTTGCAAAGAACCACTTTTCCGATGGTCTCCCCGCCAAACAGGCCGATATTATATTTCTTTACCGGAGCGATCCAATAAGGAACTCCCCTCTCGTCAATCTCAAAGCTCAGTTCTCCGTAAATGTAAGTAGGATGGGCAAACCGCAGATGCCTGTAGATATTACGGTTGAAATGCTCACTGGTCGTATAGCGGATGCCTTTTTCCAACTTCACCAGTTCTGTGGTCTGGTCTGCCATATTGATGCGGATATAAGCCGGGATCCCTTCGCTTCGGTTGGTCAGCCACTTGATCCAGCTGGCATAGCGAAGCGGCGTTACCCGCACCGGGTTTCCCTTGTAATTGATCTGACTGTAAATATTATCCGCCTCAAACTGGGATACCATATCCACCATGCTTCCCATCTTTCTGTCTCCCAGAATCTCAGCCGTATCTCTGTCCAAAAGAGGGATCTTATCAAAGGACAGTTCCTCCACATCCTTGGAGAAGGTTCCCTTTTCCACCGCCATCAGCTTCTGATATTTTTTGGCATTGATGATGGGAGAAGACAGCAGGCTTCCTATCAGATAAGCTGCCACCACTGCCAGAAAGATTCCTCCAAATACCCGCATTCCCTTGTCCTGTCGGATCTCTCTGATCCCGATCCGCTTTTTTCTCCCATAAAATCCGGCAGGAAGGATGATCAAGATCACCAGAAATACCCAGGTCTCCGCGGCATGGATATTGATGACCGGAAGCGCCATATAGTAGTACAGTGCCAGCGCCACCAGTATCATTACCACCAGCCATCCTTTTTTTATCGGCTTTCCCTGTTTCATAGAAGCTCCTCCTTGTATGTAGGTTCCAGCGAAATGATCTGTCGCTGTCTTTCATTTCCTTGTTTCTGCAACATTTTACACACTGACATAGATCAGGAAATCTGTCGGCTTCTCCCATCTCCTGCCAATCCCGCAGGCCGGGATTCTCTCCTTCGGCTCGGCACAGCCCCGGATGCTGCTTCAGGTTGACGCAGGCCGGGATTTCCGCCTAAAATTTACGGTTCCATGCCGTCATGGTAAACAGCATCAAAAATGGGAAGATCTCCAGACGTCCTGCCAGCATATCCAGGCAGAACACGATCTTGGAAAGTGGTGAAAAGTCGGCAAAATTACCGCTTGGTCCCACCAGACCGATTCCCGGACCGATATTGTTGATGGTGGTCAGCACCGAACTGAAGGTCGTTCCAAAATCCCTGTTGTCAAGCGAGACGATCAGGATGGACAATCCTACGATCCCCGCATATGCCATAAAATAAATACTCAGATTTTTTAAAACGTCCGCCTCCACCTTCCTGCCGTTGACCCGTATGATACTCACCGACTTAGGGTGCGCCATCTGCTTTACTTCTCTCTTAATACATTTTAGCAGCATGAGGAATCTGGAAACCTTGATCCCTCCTCCGGTAGAAGAAGCGCAGGCTCCTATGATCATCAGCATCATCAGGATGCACTGGGACAGCATAGGCCAGATGGTATAGTCTGCCGTCGCATATCCGGTGGTGGTGATAATGGATCCCACCTGGAATACGGCATAGCGGAATGCCTGCAGCGGGTTGGCATAGTGAAAGCTGATGTTCCAGGTAATGATCAGAGTGGCTGCCGCAATGATCCCCAGATAAGCCCGAAGCTCCTCATTCTTCCAGATGGGCTTAAACTCTCGCATCAGCAGGAAGAAATACAGGTTGAAATTGACTCCGAACAGGATCATAAAAACGGTGATCACTCCATCAATATAGGCACTGTTAAAATGTCCTACGCTGGCTCCGTAATTGGAAAACCCTCCGGTACCTGCCGTTCCAAAGGCGTGAATGAAGCTGTCCAGCACATTCATTCCACCCAAAAGCAGCAGCACCACCTCGATCAGCGTCATTCCCAGGTACATCCCGTACAGGATACGGGCGGTATCCATCGCTTTGGGCACCAGCTTATCCTTTTCCGGTCCCGGAACCTCCGCTTTCATCAGGTACATGGTGTTCTTCTTGTCCAGCTTTGTCAGGACCATTACAAACACCAGCACTCCCATTCCGCCTACCCAGTGGGTAAAGCTTCGCCAGAACAGCATGCTTTTGGGCAGGGCTTCCACATCCTTTAAAATACTGGATCCTGTCGTCGTAAAGCCGGATATGGTTTCAAATAATGCGTCCAGGTAGTTGGGGATACTGCCGGATAAGGCAAATGGCAGCGCTCCAAACAAAGACCAGAGGATCCACGCCCCCGCCACGATCACCATGCCTTCTTTTCCGTAAATCGTCCGGTTTTCAGGGGCTTTCATCCCTGAGATCAGATAGATCCCTATCAGAAGGACGGAGGGTACCAGAAAGTAGACCCCCTCTGCCTCCCGCAGCAGGAGAGATACAAAAGCGGGAAGGAGCAGCAGCACCCCTTCCACACCCAGCATCTTTCCCAGTATGTAGCGTATCATTTTTACGTTCATCGTTTTTCTCCATCCCTTATTGCATTACGTCTCTAAAGTCATTGATCACAGAATCCTTGGTTACCACCACAACGCTGTCGCCCACTTCCAGGTGATCGTCTCCGTGAGGAATGATGATCTTGCGTTTCCGCCCGATGCAGGCGATCAGGTGATTCTTTTTGGTCTTCAACTCCCGCAGAGGGATGTTGGTAAACTCACATTCCTTGCGGATGATGAACTCCAGCGCCTCCACCTTGCCTCCCAGAAGCCGGTAGCTGGTCTCTATATTTGCACTTGCGTAAGAATTGTTCCGCGCCTTTACATAACTCATGATCAGATCTGCCGTTGCACTTTTAGCGGAAATGATACTGTCGATCCCCAGACCTTCCACCATCTGCGCCCGGGAATCTTCATTGACTTTCGCAATGATCTTGTCTACTCCCTTGGTCTTGGCAAACAGTCCCATGATGATATTTTCTTCATCGATCCCTGTCAGTGCCACCATTGCGTCCGCCTCTCCAATCCCTTCTTCCAGCAAAAGCTCCTGATTGGCAGCGTCTCCGTGGATGATGGTTGCATCCGGAAAATGCTCGCAGAGAAATTCGCATCTTTTTTCATTTTTCTCAATGATCTTTACCTGCATGCCCACACGCAGCAACTGGCTGGCCAGGTAGAAGCACACATGCCCTCCGCCGCAGATCAGTACCTTTTTGATAGGCGCTTTTCTCCTTTTGGTAGCCTTAAAGAAATTCTCCAGATTCTGGTGGGTGGCCGCCACATGCATCTTATCTCCCTTTTCGATCACAAAGCTTCCGTCGGGAATGATGATCTCATTCTGTCGTTTTACCGCACACACCAGTATCTTTACCTGGTATTTTTGATAAGCCTCTGCCAGAGACAGTCCTACCAGAGGATTCTCTTCCCGCACATTCAGCTCTACCAGCTCGACCTTGCCCTTCATAAAGGTCTCCACCTTGCAGGCCTCCGGAATCAGCAGGATCCTTGCGATCTCGTTGGCTGCCGTCAGCTCAGGATTGACTGCCATACTCAGGTGCAGGTCTTCTTTCAAAAGATCGATCTGCCTGTAATACACAGGATTTCTGACCCTGGCTATCGTATGCTTTGCCCCCAGCCGCTTTGCCAGAAGACAACTGAACATATTCAATTCGTCTGTGGAGGCGCATGCGATCACCAGGTCTGCATGGGGAACTCCCGCCTGCTTCTGCACTTCCACATCCGCTCCGTCTCCGGCAATGCAGAAAATATCCAGCTCGTTCAGAGCTGCCTTTAACTTTCCGGCGTTCTGGTCGATCAGCACAATATCATATCCTTCTTCCGACAACTGACTCGTCAGCTTGTGCCCAACCTTCCCGTCTCCTATGATTACAATGTTCATATCCATATTTGTTTTACAACCTCTTTCTCTTTTTCATAAACGGCAAGGAGATTATAGCACTTTTATTCCGAGAAAAAAAGTACTAATTCCTGCACGGAAGAATCTCCTGTGCACCCCCGGATCTTCTTCCCTGTAATACAATATATAAAAGGCAAACGCACCTGCCTCTTTTGTGCAGATACCTTTGCCTTTTTGCGTCTCATTTTCTTGTGAAGACAGCAGAAGTTTCCCTGCCGGTCCCAAACATCACGCTTCCGCTGCCGCCCGTTTTGCGATCTCTGCTTCCTGTACGTCGGAAGGCGCCTGCTCGTAGCGGGCGAATTCGTAAGAATAGCTGCCTCTTCCGCCTGTCATGGAACGAAGGATGGTACAGTAGCCAAACAATCCCGTCATGGGAATGTCCGCCATGATCTCCTGGCTTCCGCCTGCAACGGGATTCATTCCCAGGACCCGTCCTCTTCGCTTATTCAGATCTCCCATCACGTCTCCGGTATATTCATCCGGAACTACCACTTTCAGGGAAGCAATGGGTTCCAGAAGAATGGGCCCCGCTTCCATAAAGCCCTTCTTAAACGCCTGTAAAGTAGCCGTCTTAAATGCCATCTCCGAGGAATCTACCGGGTGATAGGAGCCATCGTAAAGCGTAGCTTTTACGCCGACTACCGGATAGCCTGCCAAAGGTCCTCTCAGCACCGCTTCCTGCAATCCTTTTTCCACAGCCGGGAAGTAATTTTTAGGAACGGCTCCTCCTACCACCGTTTCCTCAAATACATAGGGCTGCTCCATCTCTCCGGAGGGGCCGAATTTCATCTTTACATGGCCGTACTGCCCGTGCCCGCCGGACTGCTTTTTATATTTGGTGTCCACGTCCGAGGTCTTCCGGATCGTTTCCCGGAAGGCAACTCTGGGTGTTTCCAGCACCACTTCGCATTTGTACCTGGCCAGAAGCTTGCTAACCGTTACCTCCAGATGCTGATCGCCCATTCCATAGAGCAGGGTCTGGCGGTTCTCGCTGTCATTTACCGTTTTCAGTGTCACATCCTCCGCCATCATCTTTTGCAGCGCCTGGGATACTTTATCCTCATCTCCCTTGTTTTTTACCGTATATTTCATGTAGGTATAGGGCTTGGAATATTCTGTGCGCCCAAACAAAAGAGGAGTGGCCTTGGTAGAAAGCGTATCTCCCGTTTTCACTTCTGACAGCTTGGCAACCGCACCGATATCCCCGGCAAACAGCTCGCTGACTTCTGACGGCTTATTGCCGGACATGGTATAGATCTTGCCCAGCTTTGCCTCTGTATCCGTCTCCGGATCATAGAGGGTATCCTCTCCTTTCAGAACGCCGGAGCACACCTTGATGAAAGAATATTTTCCGATGAAAGGATCTACCATGGTCTTAAATACATAAGCGGATTTGGCTTTTGCAAAATCATAGTCCGCCTGATAGATCTCATTGGTCTTGCGGTTGATAGCCGCGCAGGTCTTATTGGCCGGACTGGGGAAAAACCGCACGATATCCGACAGCAGATTGGAAACTCCCTGTGCTTCTATGTTGGATCCCATGGCCACCGGTACGATGTCTCCCGCCATCACTTCTGTACGCATGGCGGAACGGATCTCCTCCACCGAGAACTCTTCTCCATTAAAATAACGTTCCATAAACTCTTCGCTAGTCTCCGCCACTGCCTCTAAAAGCTTTTCCCGGTAAATCTCCAGATTCGGCATACAATAGTCCGGAATCTCGCACTCTTCCCTTTGTGCCACTCCTGTATAGCGTCTGCCTGCATTCTTGATGACATTGACATACCCTACCAGTTTTTCATTCTCCCGAATAGGCTGGAAATGAGGTGCGATCACCTTACCGTACCGCTCCGTCAGATCCTGCACCACCTGCCTGAAGCTGGCGTCGTCCACGTCCATCTCCGTCACATAGACCATACGGGGCAGGTCATACTTATCGCACAGCTCCCACGCCTTTTCCGTCCCTACTTCTACGCCTGCTTTCCCGGATACCACGATCACTGCTGCATCCGCCGCACTTACCGCCTCTTCTACCTCGCCGACAAAGTCAAAATATCCCGGCGTATCCAGCACATTGATTTTCGCCTTCTCCCACTCAATGGGAATCAGGGTGGTGCTGATCGAAAACTGTCTCTTTTGTTCTTCTTTATCAAAATCACTGATCGTATTGCCGTCTGTTACTTTGCCCATACGACTGGTGGCTCCTGACACATATGCCATAGCTTCTGCAAGACTGGTCTTTCCGCTTCCGCCATGCCCCAAAAGTACAACGTTTCTGATCTCGTCCGTTCTGTAAACCTTCATATTTTGCTGCCTCCTTACCTCGGTAATTTTTCATGTATATATTGTACTAAAATTCGCAAGATAATACAACTATATTATGCAATTTCTACATATTTTTTATTGAATTCACCAAGGTTTCCAGATACATCCGGCAGATAACGGTTTTTGCCGTCCAGTCTAAAAGTTCCGGTATTTCTGACGGTGTTTCCGACCGGTTTTCCGGTAATTCCCCTTCCGGCTTTTCCGGCAGTCCTTCCGACAGCTTTTTCGACAGCGTCTCCTTCTGCCGGCTGCTTCTCTTCTTTTCTCCGGGAAATACCTGATCAAACCGGCTGTACAAAGCCCCACAAAAACGGGTATAAAACTGCCCCGGCTCTTCCTTTTTCTTCCCTGCCAGCAGGATCTGTATATCTTCCAGAGACAATACCAGCTTCGAAACGGCGATCACAAAAATATCTGCAATTTGTTCCCTGTAATACAGCTTCTTCACCGGCTTTGCAATCAGTCCCTTCTTTACATAGTTGCTGATCATGGAAGCGGTAATGGAAAAGCTGTGCATGGGCAGGATATACCCGGATACGTATTTTGTGACCTGCTCCAGATAAAGCCCCACATCGGGTATTTCCGGATATGCCGGTATTTCAAACCGCTTTGGTTCCTCCCACATTTCTGATTTTCCGTCTTTTTTCATCTTTTTCCTCCCCTGTATCCTTCGGCATTTTCCTTCCTGCCTCTGTTCCCATTGTATGCCTTTTTGCAACGAAGTTCAATGAATCTTTTTATCGGTTTTTCGAAAACTCTTGACATCGTTATGAATGTATCCTATGATACTTTATAAGTTATCCAAAAACTTATCATGTTATATCGATATGACAGGAGGTGTCTTCCTTGAAACAACCATTGCCACATTCTCCAGGTTCTTCCGCTTCTTCTCAGAACCACAGATTTTCTGTCAAAGATCCCGGAAGCGCCCTGACCCACTTGATCGGCTTTCTGGCGGGGATCTTTTTGACGCCCCTGATCCTGCTCCATGCTTCCGCCCGGGGAGCTGCCTTTTCCGACCTTGTCGGACTGGGCATTTTTATGATCAGTCTGATCCTGCTTTACGGGGCAAGCACCACCTATCACACCTTTGCTATTCCCCGGAGGCAGATCCTGAAAAAGCTGGATCACATGATGATCTTTGTGCTGATCGCCGGATCTTATACCCCCATTTGTCTCAGCATCCTCCCTCAACAAAGCGGGCGTCCTCTTTTGATCGTCATCTGGAGCATTGCATTTCTGGGTATGCTGTTTAAGCTGTTTTTCGTGCATTGTCCCAAATGGATCTCCTCCGTCCTTTACATTGGCATGGGGTGGGCATGCATCTTTGTGATCCCTCGGTTATTTGTCATCCTTCCCACCACCGGATTTCTTCTGTTGTTCCTGGGAGGACTGGCCTATACAGCTGGAGGCGTTCTCTACGCCCAAAAGCTGACTGCCTGGAATATGCGTCATCCTTTTTTCGGCTCCCACGAAATCTTTCACGTATTCGTGCTGGCCGGAAGCCTGTGCCACTATCTCCTGATGTATCACTATATCGTTTAAGCTTCGGCTTCCAGGTAAGAAAGGCATTTCCATTTTTCGGAACATGAAAAACTCCAATACCATCAACAGGCTAAAGCCTGTACTGCAAAAACCGCCACCTCTTTGATGAAGTTGCGGTTTTTTGCAGGTCTATTTTCTTGTTGCCGAAAAGCCCAGCCATCATAAAACAATAAGTATTTCCACCAAAGGAGTCCTTACATTTGAATGATCCGGCTGCTGTATCCGGCCAGCTCCTTATCATGGGTAACCATCACGATGGTGTGCCCTTTTTGGTTTAGTCCGGTCAGGATTTCCATGATACGATCCCGATTCTCTCCATCCAGACTCCCTGTAGGCTCGTCTGCCAGAATATACGCCGGATGATTTGCCAGAGCTCTGGCGATGGCCGTTCTTTGTTTTTCTCCTCCGGACAGTCGGGAAGGCAGATAGTTCATTCGTTCTGTCAACCCTACTTCTGCCAGCAAAATCCTTGCTCTTTCTTCCCGCTCTTTCCTTGGCACTCCTGCATATTTCATAGGCAGGATCACATTATCCAGCACCGAAAGTCTTGAAATCAGGTAGAAAGACTGAAAGATAAACCCGATCTTCCTGTTGCGCAGCCCTGCCAGTTCCTTTGGCTTACAGGTACCTGTATTTACTTCATCCAACCAGTATTCCCCAGCGGTGGGCGTATCGATCAGTCCCAACAGGTTCAGAAGAGTCGTCTTGCCGCAGCCGGATTTCCCATACAGACTGACAAACTCTCCTTTTTCTACCGTAAGATCCACCGATTCCAGCACCTTTGTTTCCACCTGATCGCCGTAATATGTTTTTGAAACCTGTTTCATCTGTATCATTTGTTCTCTCCTATGGCTTTGTCAGTAACTCTTCCGGCCGTAAGTTTAACAGTCTGTGGACTGGCAGCGCTGAGAGGTACCCCGTCAAAAGAAGGAGGAGAAGAAAGGTTACTCCCTGGGTTTCCAGGTGTGCCCGCACTGTAAGCATCTGATCATAGGGAACAAGGATCAGCAACAGTCTGCCTGCCAGACTGCCTGCCGCCCACCCTCCGAATGCTACCAGGAAAATCTCCGTCACCATCCTGCAGATCAGGTTTCCTCTCCCAGCTCCGATAGCAATGCGTACCGCAAATTCCTGTTCTCTTTTTTTCAGGATCACGGAAAATGCTCCCCAGATTCCGAATAAGGAAACAACCAGCAGGATCCCAGCCATCTTCCCCAGATACACCGGAATGGCGATTGCCCTCTGAAAGATCTCTTGCATACCCTGATCCATATTTCCCGCCAAAAACATAAACTGTCCTTCGCTGCTCCCATCCAATTCCCGAAGCAAATCAATTCCCAAACCAAACATTCTCCCACCGCAAAAAGAGCACCCGGCCATCTTCAAACCATGATGACTCGGATGCTCTGTCTCTCTTTATTCTGCCAGGGATTTAAATTCCTGATACTGTTTCAGATCTGTGTACAATTCCTCCTTGTAGGGGTTCTTTCCGGTCTGTCTGACCTTCCGCAGCATGTATACAAAGACGGCAAGGTTGACGATCAGAGCGGTGAAGCTGACCGCTGCATAGATCATGGGATGGTAGGTAGAATCCACCCGGAACATACTGTTATCCTGGAATGTTGGAAATGTCTGGGCAAACATACACCAGATAGCCAGCGTCTGGGCTCTGTGCTGCAGCCACGCTCCCTTCCCCACAGTAAAGGAGCAGATGGTGGGAGCCAGAAGCAGGGCAAACCCGCAGTACCATGCGTGATGTGGCAGGCAGTTATAGGTATAGGCAAAATTCCAGAGGTCATAGGCTATGATCCAGAACCACAGCATGTCCGGCCACACCATATCCCTGCTGCGATCCTTTGTTGTCTTCTTCCGAACACAGATCCCTACCCAGCCGGTGATGGTCAGGATATTCAGGATTCCTGCCGCTGCGTTCATAAAGTTCCAGGATCCTCCCATCAACTGAAAGACGGTATGGGCCGCGCCCTCTTCCTGCACTCTGGTAAGCACCGGGTAGACCATTCCCACCTCAATATCTCTAGCGCAGGCCTCCAGGATGTTGATAGCCAGGATCAACGGCGGAAAAGCCAGGGCCAGCTTGTAGTCCCGCAGCCTCCACACACTTCCGTCCTTTCTCTTTCCTTCCACAAACCGGATGGCCCAAAATCCGATACATCCGGCCGTGGAAGAATACACCTTCGCCAGATGGAACCAGTCGGTGTAGGAGCGTCCCTTCAATACGGTAAACCAGAGGATCGACAGCACCACCGGCAGGATCACAAAAAACACAAATCCCAGTTCCTTTGACTTCCTTGCAACTTCATTCAGTACAAACAACGTGGCCAACACACAGATCCAGACCACCCACATTAAAATCGTATTCGTTCCGTGAAACGTAAACATACTCTTCTCCTTTCTTCGTCTGCTTTTGCTTTTTCAGACTTCTTCCTCCTCATAAAACAGATGGATCTCCTTCAGATAAAACTCTCTTCCTGTCACAATGGAACAGGCTTCGCTTCCACACCCGGGACAGACCTTTCCCTGATTCAGATATTCGTAAACCTTCCCGCACTGCTTGCAGCGGACGGTAGCCGTCACCACCTGGATCTCCATTTCCACATGCTCAAACTCTGTTCCGTCTGTCGCCGCCGGCCAACATTCCTTCAGGTACTTGGGCACGATGGTGGAGGCTTCTCCCAGCTCCAGCAGGATTTCTGCGATCTCGGAAGGGTCTATCCCAGACTGCCTGACAACCTCATCCAGCTTTTTTACGATTTCAAATACAATGCCCAGCTCATGCATGGCAGCCTCCTATACTGCGCCGAATTTCTTCTTGATCTTCTTAAACGCAATCTTTCCTTTTCTTTTTACCATCTGTTTGATGACCACCGGCTTCATTTCTGTAAACTCCACTCCCGCTCCGTCATAGACCCGTTCCAGATGAATGGCGTCGAATTTACACTTGGTGGTGCACTGTCCGCATCCTACACACATATATTCGTCTACCATCGTTGCTCCGCAGCCCAGACACCTTGCTGTTTCCTTCTGGATCTGCTCCTCTGTCAGCACGCCTCTTCCGTCTGCAAAGCTTCTGTGTCCCACACCATCCAGATTGTCCGGTCTTTGTCTGGGCGTTCTGTCGTACTCTTCCAGTACCGCTCCCTTTTTGTCCAGTTCTTTGTAGATCCTTCGATCCCGTCCGATCACAAGGGATTGTCCGTTTTGTACGAACCGGTGAAGAGAGATAGCTCCCTGCTTTCCGGCTGCGATAGCGTCAATAGCAAAGCCCGGCCCGCTGCAGCAGTCGCCTCCGGCAAACACATCTGCCTCCCCCGTCTGGTATGTCAGCGCATCTGCCACGATCGTGTTGTTTCTGCGCAGCTCTGCTTTTGTTCCTTCCAAAAGATCTCCCCACTGAATAGACTGCCCTACCGTTACCACCACATGATCCGCCGGCACCAGGATCGTATCTGTTTCGTCAAACACCGGTGCGAACCGCCCTGCTTCGTCAAACACAGACAGGCACTTCTGAAACAGCACGCCCTCTACCTTTCCGCCGGATTCTGCGATCCGAACCGGACCATAGCCGTTGCAGATATGGATACCTTCCTCCAAAGCCTCCTGGATTTCTTCCTCGGAAGCAGGCATCTCCTCCCGGCTTTCCAGACAATACATCCTGACTTCTCCTTGGGAAAGTCGCGCTGCCGCCCTCGCCGCATCCACCGCTACATTGCCTCCGCCGATCACAATGGTATTGCCCGACAGATCTACCACATCTCCCCGGTTGATCCGTTTCAGACAATCAATTCCCGTGAAAACACCTTCTGCCTCTTCTCCCAAAATCCCAAGCTTTCTGCCTCCGCTGGCCCCGATGGCTACATAAAAGCCCCGATAGCCTTCCTGACGCAGCTGCGTCAGAGTCACGTCCTTTCCTACCTCTACGCCCATTCTAAATTCCACGCCCAGTTCCCGGATGATCTGGATCTCGGCTTCCACCACCGCTTTTTCCAGTCGGAAGCCGGGAATCCCCAGGGTCAGCATCCCTCCCGGTTTTTCCTCTTTTTCAAAGATGGTTACCTGATATCCGTCCAGCGCCAGAAAATACGCACAGCTAAGACCTGCCGGCCCGGATCCGATCACGGCGATCTTCTTATCGCTGTAATCGTGCCTCTTTTCGGGGATCTTCCGCGTGGCAGGATCCAGCTCCAGCTGCGCCACGTATTTCTTGATCTCGTCGATCGCTACCGGACTGTCCACCTCGCCCCTGGTACAGGCCTGCTCACACCTGCGGTTGCAGATCCTGCCGCAGACTGCCGGCAAAGGATTTTCCAGCCGGATCAGCTCTAGCGCTTCCTGGTATCTGCCCTGTGCCGCCAGTTTGATATACCCCTGTACCCCAATGTGAGCCGGACAGTTGGTCTTACAGGGAGCCGTCCCGGAATCCACCACGTTTTCCCGGTTGGTGCGGTACTCCTCGTTCCATTTATCCTCTTCCCACACCTCGTCTCTCGGCGTGATCCTAGTGGTGATGTCCGTTACCACCGGTGTGGAAGAGCAGAGCTTTTGTCCCAGCTTTAATGCATTCACCGGGCAGTTTTCCACGCATCGTCCGCAAGCGACACATTTTTCCCGGTCCACCACCGCTCTGTAGTTGGAGCGGATCATGTCTACATTTTTAAACATGGTCGCCGTCCGCATGGAAAGGCATCCGCAGCCGCAGCAATTGCAGATAGCATGGGTATGCCCCGGTCCGTCGGTATTAGGGATCTCATGCATCAGTCCGTTTTCTTCCGCCCGCTTCAGGATCGCAAAGGCTTCCTCTCTGGTGATCTGCCTGCCTCTTCCTGTACGGATGTAATACTCCGCCGCATGTCCCATCTGGATGCACATATCCTCTTTCAGGTGTCCGCAGCCCTCTCCCATCACCTCCCGGTCTGTTCGGCAGGAGCAGTTGGATACGGAAAACAGATCATTCTCATTGAGGTATTTGGAGATTTCTTCATACCCTGCCTTCCGGCTTTCCCCGTCAATGGCAGATTCGATCGGAATGACACGCATCAGTCCCACTCCCACTGGAAAGGCTCCGGAGCTTAAGGGCCCCCGTACCCTTCCGTAGGCCTCCATCGCATAGGCCACAATGGGATATTTTTCAATATTATCCATATTGTTGACGATCATCTCCATGGTGCCCGGAATCCAGGTTTCTGTCCAAAACAGATCCACGCCTTCCACCCGGTTTACAAAACAGGCTCCGTAAACTGCCAGCTTCATCAGCTGCTCGTGGCAGTAGTCCTCGCTTTTTCCCAGCTTCTTCGCCACCTCCGCCGCCGAATGCTTTTCATAGGAGCCCAGACACAGCCCCACCTCTGCCATCTCGCTGGTGACGCCTGCCTCCAGGATCACATACTCCGGGTCGTCCCACTGCAGGGAACCTTTTCCTCCCGGCCGGACATTTGGCTTTTTTCGTCCCATCATATTGGCAAGCCGCATCACCTGTTCGTCGTATCTGCATACATATCCCGGCGGAAAAATCATTTTTGTCGTTTGACTTCCCATTCCTCTTTTCCTCCTCTTTCTCTGGTGTTTTCGATCACCACTTCTTTCTTATGCTTTCGCCTTCTTTACCTGTCCCCGCAGCCAGTCCAGCCATTCTTCCAGTCCCTCTCCCGTCCTGGCGGAAATCGGAATCACCTGAATATCAGGATTCAGCTCTCTGGCCCTTTTTTTACAGGCGTCCAGATCAAAATCAAAATAAGGAGCCACGTCCATTTTGTTGACCAGAAGCACGTCGCAGATGGAAAACATCAACGGGTATTTCAACGGCTTGTCGTCCCCCTCCGGCACACTTAAGATCATGGCGTTTTTTGTGGCGCCTGTATCAAATTCCGCCGGGCACACCAGATTCCCTACATTTTCCAACACCACCAGATCCAGTTCCTCCGTTCCCAGAGCCTCTATGCCCTGTCTGGTCATCTCTGCATCCAGATGGCACATGCCCCCGGTATGCAGCTGTATCACTTTGGCTCCTGTCTGCTGGATGGTCCGTGCATCCACATCGGAATCAATGTCCGCCTCCATTACGCCGATCTTCATTTCTTCCCGCAGTGCCTGGATCGTGCGGGTCAGAGTCGTGGTTTTTCCGGATCCCGGAGAAGACATCAGATTCAGCAGAAACGTCTTCTGTTCCTTCATCTCCTTCCGCAAAAGCTCCGCCCTTTCGTCGTTTTTCTGAAAAATGCTTTCCTTGACTTCCAATACTTTAAATTTTTCCATAAAAACCCTCCGTGTATTTTCTGATTCAACCAGAAGTCCATCTTTTTTATTACAAAAATCATACCTTTTCGTTAAACTATTGTCAAGATTTTTTGTCTATTTTTAGGTGTTTTTTCTATCTTTCTATTGTGTTTTTGTAATAACTGTCCTATAATGAATTCATACTGTATATTTTTGGTTGAACCACAAGCCAGTATTTGGAGGATGTAGATGGAATTTAAAAAAATCGTATCGCCCACCCTGAAAGAAATTTTTATTGAACACATACAGACCATGATCCTGTCCGGCGAGATCCGGGTGGGAGATCCTCTTCCGCCGGAGCGCACCATCTCCCAGCAGATGGGGATCAGCCGCTCTGTAGTCAACTCCGGGATCATAGAACTGGAGCGGATGGGATTTTTAGAGGTGCGTCCCCGGATCGGCACCTTCGTTGCCGACTACCGGAGAAAGGGAACCCTGGAAACCTTAAAGGCTATTATGCACTACAACAGAGGTCGTCTGCGAGAGGGAGAGATCCGTTCCATCCTGCAGGTCAGAGATTCCCTGGATCGTCTGGCTATTTCCTGCCTGATCCAGGACAACCCTGACTATGACCTTTCTATTTTGAAAGAAAAAGCCGAAGCCATCGGAAGCGCCCCCACCGGCTCTGCCGCTGCTTTGGCCGCCTTTGAATTTCAGCATGAACTGGCCATTGCTTCCGGCAATTCCCTTTTGCCTTTAATCTTCCGTTCCTTCTACTCTTCTATTCTCTCCCTCTGGGAACGCTTCTGTGATCTTCACGGAATTCAAAAGCTTTATGCCGTCAGCATTACCTTGTATGAGTATATTGAACGCAAGGATATCGAAGGCGCCAACGCGTGGCTCCTTCTTTGCACCCAGGACGTGATACACGGCAACAGCCGGATCTATTATTAAAAACCATCGCACAATCATTTGGAGGTATCCTATGCAGCTCAAAACCATTCTGCCTGCTTCCCGCCTGAAAGGCTCTGTGGTCGTTCCCGGCGACAAATCCATTACCCACCGCGCCCTTCTGCTGGGGGCGATCTCCTCCGGAACTACCCGGATCTTCTCCTTTTCCAGGGGAAAAGACTGTCTTTCCACCTTAAACTGCCTGAAACAGCTTGGCATTGACATTCGCCTTTCCCCCGGAAGCGACCCGCATCTGACAATCCAGGGGAAAGGCCCGGACGGTCTTGCTGCGCCTGCTTCTATACTAGATGCCGGCAACAGCGGTACCACTTTACGGCTTTTATCCGGCATTCTTTCCGGGCAGGCTTTTCCTTCCCGGATCACCG
Organism: Suipraeoptans intestinalis; assembly: GCF_009696485.1. Classification (GTDB taxonomy): domain Bacteria; phylum Bacillota; class Clostridia; order Lachnospirales; family Lachnospiraceae; genus Suipraeoptans; species Suipraeoptans intestinalis. The sequence continues at coordinate 1,947,927 of NZ_VULY01000018.1, read as the reverse complement.
GAGACTCCTCTTTAAAACGCCGTCCCATGGACAGGATCCTGCTCCCGCTACGCCGGATGGGCGCAGAGATCTCCTCTTTGGATGGCAGCGGCAAAGCGCCCCTTTCCATCCGCCCCTCTGTCCTGACAGGGATCCGTTATACGCTTCCGGTTGCCTCTGCGCAGGTGAAGTCTGCCGTTTTACTGGCAGGGCTCTACGCAAAGGGAAAAACCTCCATCTGCGAGTCTATTCCTGCAAGAGACCATACGGAACGGATGCTGTCTGCTTTTGGCGGAAATATTTCCACAAAAAAAAGACCCAAGGGCGGTCTGATCACCACGCTTGTTCCTTCTGTTCCTTTGCTTGGCCGGGACGTTCCCGTTCCCGGAGATATTTCTTCTGCCGCCTACTGGATCGGCGCCGCCCTGCTGCTGCCCGGTTCCCGCCTTTTCCTTCCCCGAGTGGGAATCAATCCCACACGTACCGGATTTCTCACCGTCTGCCGGCGGATGGGGGGCGATCTGACCTTTTCCCGGACGCAGACCTTCCTGGGGGAGCCCTGCGCCGATCTTCTGATCCGTCATTCTCTCCTGAAGGGAACGGTAGTTTCTCCGGAAGAGATTCCCTCTCTCATTGACGAGCTTCCCATGCTTGCCGTTCTCGCCGCTTTTGCCCGGGGAGAAACCGTCCTTCGGGGGATCGGAGAACTTCGGTTTAAGGAGTCCAACCGGATCCTTTCCATCGTTTCCAACCTGCGTGCTATGGGAGTTTCGGTGTCCTTTACGGAAGAAGAGATCTGTATCCACGGAAAGCAGCACCCATCCGGCGCCGCTTTTTCCTCCTACAAAGATCATCGGATCGCCATGGCCTTTGCCATTGCCGCCCTTGCCGCCGCAACCCCCTCCACTTTGGATGACTGGGAATGCTGCAGCATTTCCTATCCCGGCTTCTTCCGGGAAATCGATCGGTTACAGGATCTGTAAGCTTTGTTGCTTTCTTTTGTCTTTTTAACCCAGTCTGCCTTCGTCCATCCACCTGGCCAGCTCTTTGGCTCCATAGGTAAGATAGCTGGAGGCTCCCGCCCGAAATACCGCTACTGCCATTTCGCACAGGATCTTTTCCTCATCGATCCACCCCTGTCTGGCCGCCGCCTTTACCATGGCATATTCTCCGCTGACGCTGTAGGCCGCCACCGGAAGGTGGGTGGCCTCTTTTACTCTGGTCAGTACGTCCAAATAAGTCATGGCCGGTTTTACCATCAGGATATCCGCCCCTTCCTCCTCGTCCAAAAGAGCCTCCTTCAAGCCCTCCCGCAGATTATGATAATCCATCTGATACCCTCTCCTGTCTCCGAAGGCGGGCGCCGAGCCTGCCGCCTCCCGGAAGGGAGCATAAAAACCGGACGCATATTTCACCGCATAGGACATAATAGGGATTTCCGTAAATCCCTGTCTGTCCAAAGCTCCCCGGATACTTCTGACACGCCCGTCCATCATGTCCGATGGCGCTACCATGTCCGCTCCCGCCTCTGCATGGGACAGAGCCACTTTTTCCAATACTTTCAGGGTGCTGTCATTGTCTACCCCATCGCCCTGCAGCATACCGCAGTGCCCATGGGATGTGTACTCGCACAGGCAGACATCTGTAATGAAATATAGACCGGGAAATCGTTTTTTCCCTTCTCTTAACGCTTTCTGAATGATCCCATCGTCCGCATAGGCGCCGCTCCCACAAGCGTCCTTCTGCCCCGGAATCCCAAACAGCATAACGGAAGAAACGCCTGCCCGCTCCACCTCCTCCAGCCCATAAGCCAGTCTGTCCACGCTGTATCGGTATTGTCCTTCCAGGGACGGGATCTGTTCTTCTATCCCCTCCCCTTCCTTTACAAACATCGGATAGATCAAAGAGGCCTTATCCACCCTGGTTTCCCTGACCATCCTTCTTATGATCTCATTGCTTCTTAATCTTCTCGGTCGTTTTTCCATTCTTCTGTCTGATCCTTTCCGTCAATTCCAGCAATCCGTCTACGGTCGCCTCCTCTGCCACATAACACTGCATCCGGTACTCCCGCGCCTTTTTTGCCGTCTCTTCTCCAATACAGAGGGCACGGATATGGTCGTACCGTCTGCCGTCCGTCTCCTGCTCTTTCCTGCCTGTTTCTGCCCTTTCCCTCTCCAGCTGTTCCACAAAGCAGGCCACTCCGAAGCTGCTGGTAAACATCACATAGGTATCTTCCTCTTTCAGCTCTTTCCACAAGGAGATCCTGGGCGGCCTTTGGCACTCGGTGTCGTACAGTGCAACGTCTCTTACGTCTTTGCACACCTCTTTCAAGGTCTGCGGCAATACAGGATTCCCTCTCCCGGCTCTGGGAATCAGGATCCTGTCCTCCCGGCGGATCCTGTCCTTTAATCCGTTTGCCAACTGCTCTATCGTATAAACTTCCGGCATAAAGTCCGCATAGATCCCCCGTTCTTCCAGTTCCCTTCTGGTTCCCGGTCCGATCACTGCAAATCTGGCTCCTGCCAGACTCCGGATATCTTTCTTCCACACTTTCATCTGCTCCCAAAACATCCGGACTCCGATCTGGCTGGTCAGCACGATCCAGGTCCAGCGTTCCAGAGAGCGGCCCACTTCTTTCAGTTCTTCACTCTCTCTTGCGGGAGAAACGCAGATCGCCGGTACTTCCAGCACTTCCGCCCCCCGCTGCCGCAGTTTCCGCGCCGTCTCCCGGATCGTCTCCCGCGGTCTGGTCAAAAGGATCCGGGTATGGGAAAGAGGCAACTTTTCATACCAGTCCAGTTCCTCTGAAAGCCGACAGACCTCCCCCACTACGATCAGAGCCGGTGGTCGGATGCCCTCCCGAGCCGCCTCCTCTGCCAGAGTGCCTATCGTAGCAAGAACCTTTTTTTGCCGGGCCGTCGTTCCTTCCTGCAGAACAGCCGCCCCGGTTTCTTTTGGCAGGCCGCCCCGTATCAAGCCTTCCATCAGTTTCGGAAGAGCTGTAACTCCCATGAGAAACACCAGGGTACCTCCTGCTTTTACGATCTCCTGATAAGCCAGGGGATCCTTTTCTCCCTGCTTCTTATGTCCCGTAATGATCTGCAAGGAGGACGCATAGTCCCTGTGCGTCACCGGAATCCCATTGTAAGCAGGAACAGCCAGGGAAGAGGTGACTCCCGGCACCACCTCAAAGGGGATCCCTTCTTCCCGCAGCTGTCTGGCTTCTTCTCCTCCCCGGCCAAACAAAAAGGGATCTCCCCCTTTCAGCCGGACGACCCGTTTCCCTTCTCTGGCAGCCTGAACGAGAATCTGTTGGATCTCCTTTTGGGGAACGGCATGGTGGCCGGATTCCTTTCCCACGAAGATCATCTCCTTCTTCGTGTCGATCACAGACAGAACTTCCTTTCCCACCAACTGGTCATATACGATCACATCCGCCTCTTCCAGCAGTTCTTTTCCTTTTAATGTCAGCAGTCCCACTGCTCCGGGGCCGGCTCCCACCAGCCATACTTTTCCCTGTTTCTCCGCCATCTTTTCCCCTTGCTTTCCCTTTTCCGTCCTTCTTTGTTTCCCGTTTTCCGGTGTTTCCTCCCCGGCTTCCTTTCCGGAACTCCCTTCCTGTCGTCCGCTCCTCCGGTTTGTTTGTTTTTCCGCCAGAGTGTTTGTTTCAACGGGTATATTTTCTCTCCATTTCCTCTGCCAGCAAAATGCCCAGCTCCTCTGCCTGCTCCATGCGACCTGTCTTTTCTCCAATAAAATAGGATCCGGTCCCGTTATAAAACAGTCCTTTCAAATGAAGTCTGCCTTCCACCGTTTCCGCATAGGCTGCCACCGGTGAAGTGCATCCTCCGTCCAGCCGCCTGACAAAGGCTCTCTCTGCCAAAGCCGCCGCCTCAGACGCCGGCCGTCCATAGCCTGCCAGAAACGAAACGTCCTGTCCTTTTCTTCCCTGGACTGCCAGAATCCCTTGCCCTGCCGCCGGCAGGATCTCTTCCACGGAAAAATATCTGGAGATCCGGTGGGAAAGACCTGCCCGTTTCAAGCCGGCAGCCGCCAGAATCAGAGCATCAAATTCTCCTCTGTCCAGCTTTTCCAGCCGTGTCAGGATGTTTCCGCGAACCGGAACAAAGTCCGCTCCCGGAAACAATCTCTCTGCCTGAAGTCTTCTCCGGAAAGAAGAGCAGCCGATCCGCCCCCCGTATTTTCCTTCCTGCTTTCCTCTGGGCAGTACCAGCACGTCCCTTGGATCCTCTCTTTTGGAGTAGGCTACCACCGGGATCTCATCTGATTCCTCCATGGGCATATCTTTCAGACTGTGTACGGCCAGATGGATCTCTCCTTCCATCAAAGCTTTGTCCAGCTCTTTGACAAACAGCCCTTTTCCTCCGATCTTGTCCAGGGTGACGTCCAGTCTTTTGTCTCCTGTCGTCTCTATCTTTTTTATTTCTACTATGATCTCCGGATCCGCCGCTTCAATATAAGACGCCACCTGCGCTGTCTGAGCAAGCGCCAGCCTGCTTCCTCTGCTGCCGATCACAATTTGTCTCTTCATATGGATGTCCCGTCTTTCCCCAGTAATTTCTGTATATGTTTTCTTGCCTCCACGGTAGCGTGACAATCTTCTCCACCGGAGGAAATTCCCGCCACCACCTTTTCATTCCAGGCAAGGGCCGGAAACAAAAAGTCGCATAATTCTTTCTTATGCGATGTGTTCACCAAAATTCCTTTCTCCCGGCAATCTTTCACGATCTGTTCGTTACAGTCTGCCTCGTCTGTCGCCGCCAGCACCAGATCCTTTCCCTCCAGATCCTTTGCCCGGATCTTTCTTTTTTTCCAGACGATCCGTCCCTCAGCGGCCCACTTTTCCAGATCCTTTGTCGCTTCCGGTGCCACCAGGCAGATTCTGTCCGTAAATAAAAGAAGAGACCTGACTCTTCTTTCTGCTACCTGCCCTCCGCCTGCCACCAGGATCTCCTTCCGGGAGAGATCTAAAAAAACGGGAAAATATGGTTGTTTCATATTCGGTTCCTCTCTCTTTTTTCTTCGTTTTCTATGATAGCATACCCTTTTCTAAATGCAAGCCTTTCTTCTTTTCTGCCGCCGTCCCCCCAAAGTACCCGTCTCCATATCCGCCCTTCTCTCCGGGAATGATGATTGACAGAAATTTCACTCTGGGCTATGATAAAATGGAATGAAATGCGAAAGGTGCCTGTAAAGTCAGGAGAATAGGGAAGCCGGGTGTAAATCCCGCACGGTCACGCCGCTGTATCGGAGGAGTATGTCAGTTTTTTGCCACCAGACATCTGGGAAGGCTCTGCCATATGTGGATCCCCAAGTCAGAAGACCTGCCTTTTGTAACGCTTCGCACAGGATTACGAGCGATGATCCCGTGTTTTTTTCGTGCAACAACCACCATCGCTCCCACATCATTCTAAAGGAGGAGTAGCTTTATGACCCACACACAAAAAAAATGCATCGCCGGGATCGCCATCTTAAGTTTTGGCTGTTCCGTCACACCGGTTGCCAACGCCATGCATATCATGGAGGGATATCTTCCACTGACCTACTGCATTGCCTGGGGGGCGCTCTGTCTGCCCTTTCTCCTTGCAGGTCTTATGAAGACCAAAAAGAGTCTGCGGGAACACCCGCGTTCCATCACGCTCCTTGCCATGGCCGGCGCCTTTATCTTTGTTTTGTCTTCTTTAAAGATCCCTTCTGTTACAGGGAGCTGTTCTCACATGACGGGGACAGGGCTTGGCTCCATCCTGTTTGGCCCTGCCATTACCAGCGTCCTGGGACTGATCGTCCTGATCTTTCAGGCGTTGCTTCTTGCCCATGGCGGCGTCACTACCCTGGGAGCCAACACCTTTTCCATGGGGATCGCAGGTCCTCTTCTGACCTTTGGCCTTTATAAGCTTTCCACAAAGCTGGGGATGAAAAAAGCGTTGGCCGCTTTCCTTGCCGCATTTTTGGGAGATCTTTTCACCTACTGTGTGACCAGCCTTCAACTGGCTCTGGCACATCCTTCTCCCACCGGCGGGGTTTTGGCTTCTGCCGTAAAGTTTCTGGGAGTATTTGCCCCCACTCAGGTTCCCATTGCATTTGTGGAAGGTCTGTTGACGGCGGCTCTCCTGCTTTGCCTGGAATCCTTCGCCAAACCGGAACTGGCGGCTGTAGGTTATCAAACGGAGGTGTAAGAGAATGAAAAAACATACCAAAAAAATCGTACTGGCATTGCTTCTTTCTTCTGTCCTGATCGCCCTTCTTCCTCTCTGTCTCGTAAAAAATGCAGAGTTTGGCGGCTCCGACGACCAGGGCGGTACGGTTGTGGAAACCATTAACAAAGACTATACGCCCTGGTTTACCTCTCCCATTGAAGTTTTTATGGGGGGCGAACTTTCCGGAGAGATCGAAAGTCTCCTCTTTTGTACACAGACAGGGATCGGCGTCGGGATCATCGCCTTTCTTTTGGGACGATTCTATGAAAGGAAAAAACTGAAAGAAACCGACAGGACTTCCAACGACGCCGGATAAACTGCCCGGCAATTCAATTTCGGCAAAAAGGCAGGGACCGATATGATTCTCATTGACAAGCTTTGTTATCAATCCCGTTTACGTCACGCCAATCCCTACATCAAGTTTCTCTTTGCCATGACTTCACTGTGTTTCTGTATCGGAAACCGGTCTGTTATCATGGCCGTGATCCTCTTGTTTGTTATGGGAAGCATGACTGTTTTGAAAGGGGGACTTTCCCCCTTTCTTTATCTGCGCCTTCTTTCTCTTCCTCTGGTATTCCTTCTGACAGGGGTCCTGGCCGTCCTTTTGGATCTGTCCTCTGTGCCTTCCGGACGTTTTTCCATCCCTCTGGGAAGTATCTATCTGGTCATCCGGGACAGTCAGATCCAGATGGCGCTCCGACTGTTTTTTACCGCTCTTTCCTGTACCTCCTGCCTCTACTTCCTTTCCCTCACCACTCCCATCCCCGACCTTCTTCACGTACTGAGGACGTTTCATATTCCTTCCTTTCTTCTGGATCTGATGTTTTTAACTTATCGCTACATCTTTATTCTGCTTTCCCTGGCTTCCACCATTTCCATTGCCCAGCAGTCCCGCCTGGGAAACCGCACGCTTCGGCTGTCCAGAAACTCTTTTGTCAAACTGCTCGGCAGTCTTTTTGTTTTGTCCATCCGGAAATCCTCCGGCAATTTTGACGCCATGGAATCCCGTGGCTACAGCGGTTCTCTTACGCTGCTTCCCCCTTTGATCCACCACCGAAAGAAGGACTGGATCCTGCTGGGGATCTTTGAAATCATATTATTAATCTGGACCGTTTTGATCCGGTCAGGGAGGTTATCATGAGCAATCTACTGTTAGAAGCTGATCATCTGTTTTTTTCTTACGAGGGAGAATCTGCCTTTGCTTTAAACGATCTCTCCCTGAAGATCCCGAAGGGCAAAAAAATCGCCTGTATGGGTTCCAATGGTTCCGGAAAATCCACGTTCTTTCTCTGCTGCAACGGGATCCGAAGGCCTCAGAAGGGACGCCTCCTGTTCGACGGCCGCCCTTTCGACTACTCAAAAAAAGGGCTTCTCCAGTTGCGCAGACAGACCGGAATCGTTTTTCAGGATCCGGATACCCAGCTATTTTCCTCCAGCGTTTTTCAGGAAATTGCTTTTGGTCCCCTGAATCTGGGCGAGGCTCCTGAAGTGGTAAGAAAAAAAACAGAGGAGATCATGGAGCGTCTCGGCCTTTCTTCTTTTGCAGACAAGCCGGTCCACGCCCTCAGCGGCGGGCAGAAAAAGCTGGTGGCCATCGCCGATATTCTGGTGATGGAGCCCCGGCTCCTTATCCTGGATGAACCGGCTTCTGCTTTAGACCCCTTACATACCGGACTGATCCGTGATATTATACAAGGGATAGCCGATCAGGGAGTTACCATCCTAATGGCCACCCATGACGTAGACTATGCCTATCACTGGGCGGACGAGATCCTTTTGTTTCACGCGGGGAGAATCCTGGAAAAGGGAAGCCCTGCCTCTGTGTTTTCCAACAGGGCATTGCTGAAACAGACCTCTTTAACACAGCCGTCTGTGCTGTCTCTTTTCTTCCGCCTCTGCGAAACCGGTCTTCTTTCTCCTGCGCTCCCTATGCCCAGGACCTTTGAAGACATCACCTGTTATCTGCAGCACTCTGGCCAAATTTGAAAGGAGATCACTATGAATCATACTTCAGCCATTTTAGTTGTCAGCTTTGGAACCAGCTATCCTGACACCAGAAAACGGACGATCCAGGCGATCGAAGAGAAGATCCAGAAAACCTTCCCTCATTTTCCGCTGTATCGTGCGTGGACCAGCCACATGATCCGACAGAAGCTCCTTCATACGACGGGCGAACATATTCCTTCTGTGACAGAAGCCATGGAACAGATGCGCCAGGATGGGATCTCTCATGTATATATTCAGCCCACCCATATTTTAAACGGGGTTGAAAACGATCAGATGAAAGAGGATGCTCTTATGTTTGCTTCCGTTTTTTCGTCTATTTCTTTTGGCGCTCCTCTTCTGACCTCCCAGGGCGACCTGGAGGAGATGGCAGTCATCCTGAAGCATACCTTTCCTACTCTGGCCCCTCATGAAGCTCTCGTATTCATGGGCCACGGAAGCGTACATTTTTCCAATGCTGCCTACGCTGCCTTGAATTTCATTCTGGAGGAGAAAGGATTTGACGGGATTTATGTGGGAACTGTGGAGGCCTATCCAAAGCTTGCCCACATCCTTCCGCGGCTAAAGGCTTCCAGCACCACCCATATCCATCTGTTTCCTCTTATGGTGGTGGCCGGCGATCACGCCACAAATGATATGGCCTCCGACGATCCTGATTCCTGGAAATCCATCCTGCAGACGGAAGGCTTTGACGTGACCTGCCATCTTACGGGACTGGGCGAATTGTTTCCGGTACAGAATCTGTTCCTGGCACACTTACGGGAGATCCTTCCTGAAAATGCATAAGCTTTTTTCCACGCAATACTTTTACAGAAAGTACGGCAGTCTCGACAGCAATGGAAATATTGCTTTTTGAAAATATCCGTTGACAGTCGTCTGCTTCAATAAGATACTATAGATATGCAGCGCCAATCTTTAAAAAAGGAGTAAGAATTATGAGCAAAATCGAAGAAGTACGTCAAGACATGATCCGCGCCATGAAAGCCGGGGACAAGGAAACAAAAGAAACTTTATCACTTCTTTTGTCCGCCCTGAAAAATAAAGCCATCGACAAAAGAGGGGATCTGACTCCCGAAGAGGAAGTACAAGTGATCCTGAAGGAGATCAAGCAGACCAAGGAAACACTGGAACTGACCCCGCCGGACAGAACGGCCATCCTGGAGGAATGCACCAACAGACTGGCTGTGTTAAATGAATATGCCCCCAAAATGATGGATGTGGAGGAGATCCAGGCAGAGATCACCGCCGTTTTGACAGAGCTTGATCTTTCCGCTCCCACTGCCAAGCAAAAGGGGATGATCATGAAGTCTTTGATGCCCCGGGTAAAGGGAAAGGCAGACGGGAAACTGGTCAATGAAGTTCTGGCTTCCTTTCTGGCATAATATCCGGAAACGTGGCATAATATCCGGAAATGATTCTTTGCCAGATCCTCCGGAACTTTTTCTACAGATTTCTGACACGCAAAAAATTTCTGATCGGCATACAATACGCCCGCTGCTTCTCTTTTTCGGAGAAGCAGTGGGCGTATCCTGTCTGTCACTCTATGGTATCGTCTTTCCTCTTTATCTTCTTTTCTCTTTTATCTTCTTTCCTCTTTTTCCGCTAAGGGTTTCTTTTGATATCCAGGCAGCCCCCTGAAATGGCGGCTTTTTTTGCAGCATCTGCAAAAAAACGTCCCCTATTATCCGATGCTGCACTCTATCAGAACCACTCTGCCAGCATCCCCAGAACTCTTCCCAGATCCTCTCTCTCGTTTAAAAATTTGCGGGTGTTCACTCCCTCTTTTACTTCATCGGTAATGATGCCGTCCACGCTGCGAAGAAGGTACTGCTGCAGCTTTTCTCCTGAATTGATGGTCCACACATCTACTTTTTTTCCTGCCTCATGGATCTTTTCCACATTGGATTCCGTAGCCGTCTCCATCTCCAGAAGAAGCCGGTCACAGTTCATTTCTTCCAGATCTCCAAAGGAATAGAAGCATAGGTAACCGGTGTCTGCATCCGGATGTCTGGATTCCAGATAGTTTATCAGTGGATAATTCAGGCAAATAAAGGTACACTGGGAAAGCATCTCCTTCTCTTTTACCAGCTGGTACACCTCTTCCGCCATCCTTTTATCTGCCGTCTTCCCCTTTAGCTCGATATACAGGCGGATCTTTCCCTTGGCAGCGTCCAGTACCTCTTCCAGCGTGGCCACTTCCTGCGGCTCCTTATTCTTCCCTTTGCCCGTATTCCTGATCCGCAGTTCCTTAATCTCTTCCAAGGTCATTTCCTGCGGCGTCCTGTCATCCTGACACAGCCGCATAAAGTCATTGTCATGATTTAAAATATACTGTCCGTCCTTTGTCCGCTGCACGTCGATCTCCGTGGCAAACAGCTTCAACTGTGCGGCTGCCTCAATAGATTCCACCGTATTTTCACTGCTATAGGTCCCTGCGCCCCTGTGTCCGATCAGCTCTACCGTGCTGCTCTTCGGAAAAAATTCATCAAAAAATACTGCTGACAAAACGCTCATGGCCGTTATCCCCGCCGCTCCGACTACTATCGGAATCAGGATCCATTTCCTTTTTTTCTTTTTTTCCGGTACCTGAAAGGCTATTTCGGGACTTACATGCTCCTGGTACAGCATTGTCATCGTCAGGAAAAACACGATCGGAAATAGAATGCCGGCTAAAGCCAGTACCGCCCCCAGTCCGGCAACAGATTCGATCATAACAAATCTGCGCCAAAAAAGCTCCATCTGCTCAGATCCTGCCACCTCCAAAAGGATCAAAAACACGATTACAAAGCCTGCTCCCAGCCATAAAGTTCCTGACACGATAAGCTTCCCTGCGGCTTTCAGTAATTTCCCCTTTTCTTTTAGGACAAATCTTCTGGATTCTTTCATCGCAAGCGTTACCCTCCGGTTCCCCAGCACCATAAAATGGAAGGTGAAGATGTACAGGATCCCTGCGCAAAACAACACCGCCAAAAGACCGTAGTAAAGTAGTTTCAACCACATCTTGCTCAAAATGAATGACAGGATAAAATCCGGGATCTTAAAGGTACTGGTGAGAGAAATCCCCAGCTTACTCCCCACAAGCGGTCCCAGAAACGACACGTACAGGATCACCAACACTCCCATGGGATGCAGGTAATACCGCAGCTTTGAAAGGGCCTCCCACGCCATTCCCAAAAACTTCTTCTTTCGCTGGTTCAGGATATTGTCGCTCATTAAGATCATAATGTGTATTTCAAAGGAAATATACAAGATCAGCACCACGATCCCTATCGCCGCCAGCGTCCATCCTTCCCAGCTTCGGAACAGATAAGGAATGTCCCCGCTGGTAATGGCCGGCCTTCCTGCCCGCCACAACAAAAGCCCTGCCAGCTGTTTCATTCCCCATACGCATACAGCCAGCAGAAGCTTCGTAACAAACTGGTAAATCAGAAGTTCCCATATCCCTTCCCGATATGCCAGAAGCGTTACCTTGTTATTCTGTTTCTTTTTCCACCACATGTTTCAACCTCTCAAATACTTTTTGCTTTTGATTGTATCACATTCCCACAATTTTTTTAACCTTTTTTTCTCTCTCCCACTATGCCACTATATCTCCTACCATGTCTTCCCGTGTTCTCCTTCTCCATATCTCTCATTTCCCGAAAACAGAAAACTCCCTCATAAACGGGGGAGTTTCCAGTTTGCCTCTATCCTCTTTCCAATTTTTTAAACGTTTCTTTTTCCTGAAGAAATTGCCTTTCCGCCTAAAAGGACACCTCCATTGCCCTCAGACGCCACAGCTTCATCCTTCCATTCCGGTAGCTTCCTTTTACCGTAACGACCGAAGAATCGGCATAATACCTTGTGGTCAGGACCTGCTCTCCATGGTTCAGGTATACTTCCACTGCCGACGTGTCTACCCAGATATCTACATGGGTACACGATTTGATCTTCGTTTTCCTGACAGTCCTTCCCCGTCCCAGATCTCCTGTAAATTTCATGGCAAAGATTCCGGTTTCTTTTTCAAAGGAAAGCTGCAGTTCCTCTTCTATGCTGACTTGAAATCCCTCACTGTCGGGGTTTTCATACAGGATTTCCGCCAGCGTAACTTTTTTTTCTTCTCCGGATTCCATGGCTTCTTCCTGCAGGCGGAGATTTTCATACTCCTTTACCGGTGTCTGGGTCAGTTCTCCCTTTGTGATCCGAAGTTCTCTTGCCATCGTCAGCCCATGCTGCCAGCCTCTGTCTACCGTAGGGTTGGTGTAGGGAATATCCGGCAGTCCCATCCAGCCCAACAGGATCCTGCGGCCGCTTCCATCTTCAAAGGTCTGCGGTGCATAAAAATCAAATCCCATATCCCATTCCCGGAAATTTTTCAGACGGCTTTCCTTCCTGTAGTCGCCTTCTACTGAAAATACGCCGGACTGATATACATTCTGGAACCGGAACTCCTCCTGCTGCAAGCCCTGAGGCGATACGGAAAGAAAGGTGGATCCTTCCAGAAAAAACAGATCCGGACATTCCCACATATAACCGGAGAGAGAGGGATCTGTCAGGATATGGATCCGTTCCCACCGTTTCAGGTCCTTGGAAGAAAATAATAGCACCTCTCCCGTCCCTTCTTTGGTCCGTCCTCCCTGTACCATATAGTAAGTATCCGCTTCCTTCCAGACCTTAGGATCTCTTACATGGCAGCTGTACCTGTTTCCGTAGTCCGCATTACGCATAACGCACTCTTTTCCCTCAACGCTGCGGCCGTCCCTGGAAACAGCGTGAATGGTGTTTGCTTCACGTCCTCTCAGGATGTAATCAAAATCTCCCGGCTGCTTTACGTTTCCCGTATAAAACAAATGCATCACATCCTGCTCCACAAAGGCACAGCCGGAATACGCCCCATCCGTTTCCCAGGGCGTATCCGCCTCTACCCCGATTCCCAGAAACTGCCAGTTCAAAAGATCCCGGCTGACATAATGTCCCCATCTGCTAAGCCCATTGTTTGCACTTTCCGGACAGTACTGAAAAAACACATGGTACTCTCCCTGATACCAGCAAAGCCCGTTGGGGTCATTCATCCAGCCTACGGGAGGCATCAGATGAAATCCCAGTCTCCAGTTATCTTCCTTCGATAAAATCTTCTCCATACTCTATGGTTCCTTCCTTTTTCAGGCAGATCTGTCCGTAGCTGTCCCCATTGGTAAGAATGACCGGCGTTGCCAGAGACAGTCCCTTTTCCCTGATGGCATCCATATCAAATTCCAGAAGAAGATCCCCTCTTTTGATTCGATCCCCATCCTTTACATGTGCGGTAAAAGGTTCTCCTTTCAGATCCACTGTGTTGATCCCCACATGAATCAGGATCTCTGCTCCCTTATCGCTGACAAGTCCGATGGCGTGTCTGGTGTCAAATACGGTTGCAACCTCTCCGTCACAGGGCGCCACCACCTTTCCTTCCGTGGGGATCACCGCTGCTCCCTGTCCCAGTACACCGGAGGCAAACGTTTCATCCGGCACTTCGCTCAAGGGAATCGCCTGTCCCTTCAAAGGACTTCCCAGGATTTCCGCCGTATCTGTCTCCGGCAATCCTGCGTTCTCTTCCTCCACTGCCTCTGCTTCTTCTATTCCTGCTTTCTGTGTTTCCGGTTCCTCTTTCGTTTCTTTTGTGTTTTCCTTGCCGCTTTCCTGTCCTTCCGGCACTTCTTTATAGAGGAACCAGGAAAGGAGGAAGGATACACCTGCTGCGATCAGCATCGTCAGCAGATACGCCACCAGAAAGTCTGTGGTGATCAGTACTCCGAAAATTCCGGTGATCCCATAAGAAGTGGCTTTTACACGCATCATGGATGCAAACAGAGCGCCTACGCCTCCTCCGATACAGCCTGCAACAAATGGTTTCATAAACCGGAGATTGACTCCAAAGATCGCCGGCTCCGTAATCCCCAAAAAGGCAGACAGAGATGCCGGAAGCGCCATTGCTTTTGTCTTTTTATTTTTCGTCTTTAATGCCAAAGCCAGGGCGGCTCCTCCCTGCGCCACATTCGCTGCCGTAGCGATGGGCATCCAGATATTAAATCCCGTTGCGCTAAGAAGTCCCGCTTCCAGCGCATTATACATATGGTGCACGCCTGCCACTACCGTAATGGCATAAACGGCTCCGCAGATCAGTCCTCCGATCCCGTAGGGCAATGTGATCAACTGTTGGATCGCAGAAAGCACTCCGTTTTCCAGTACAGAAAACACCGGTCCGAAAATCGTCAGGGTGCAGTATCCTGTTACCAGAACCGTTACCAGCGGGGTTACAAAGAGATCAAACATTTCCGGAACGATCTTATGCAGCCTCTTTTCCAAAAAGCACATGAACCATACGGCGATCACCACCGGGATCACATGTCCCTGGTATCCTACCAGATGGATGTCATACAGTCCGAACCAGGCCTCTGCAGAGGGAAGGGTTTTTTCCGAAACAGCTACCCAAGCGTTCATCAGATCCGGATGGATCATGATCATCCCGATAACGGCTCCCAGATAGATATTTCCTCCAAAGGCTCTGGCTGCGCTGACAGCGATCAGGATCGGCAGAAATACAAACGCCGCATTGCTGAACAGATGGATGATGGTATAGGTTCCGGACTCTGTCATGGCCGGAAATACCTTTGCCAGCCCTTCCAGCAGTCCCATCAAAAGTCCGCTGGCCACAATAGCCGGAATGATGGGAACGAAAATATCTCCCAATGCCTTGACGGCTCTCTGCAGAGGATTCTGATTTTTGGCCGCCGCCTTCTTGACCTCTTCCTTGGTCACTTCTCCCAGATCCGCCAGTTGGGCAAATTCTGCATATACCTTATTGACTACTCCCGTTCCAAAGATCACCTGCAGTTGCCCGGATGCAAAGAAAACACCCTTAACTCCTTCCAGATTTTCTATGGCATCCTTGTCACACTTGTCATTGTCCACGATGACAAGCCGCAGCCTCGTGGCACAATGTGCGCCTGAAACCAGATTCTCCTTCCCTCCGATCAGCTTGTACACCTGCTGTGCCGTCTTCTTATAATCCATACTTCTTCCACCCTTTCCCTTCCGAATCACATCGTTTGCTCCTATGAACGCCTATATGTGAGAACGATTTCACATTTGTCTTTATCATACGGAGTTTCCCGTCGTTTGTAAATCCGCAATAGTGCCAATTTCTTCCTTTCTTTTTTGTGTATTTTTTCCAAAACAATCCGTCCTTTCTCTTTCTGTTCTGTCGTTCCCCCTCCTTCCTGTTTCCGTTTCAAACTGCCGGATCTCTCCATCCCATCGGATGCTGCAAAGCAAACGACGGTGCCGTCTCCTTTCCTGAGATTACACCGCCGTTTCTGTCAGCACCCTTGTCTGTGCTGTTTCTTTCTTTTTTCTTTTCTCTCTGTTTCTGTTTCCTTCTCCGCCAAAGTCTGCTGTTGCCTTTTCATCCCTGCTCGGAAAGGATCAGGTGGTTTCCGCCTGAATGATACGATACCCCATCTTCTTTTGGACGATCTTCGGCATTTCCTCCTCTATCGCCTCTATCAGGAGTTCTGCCGCCCGGCTTCCGCTTTCTTCGTAGTGAAATTCTACCGTCGTAAGTCTGGGAGTAAGCAGCCGGCTGATTTCTGAATACCCGAATCCTACCACCCTGACGTCCTGCGGGATACGCTTTCCCGCCTCTTTCAGATACTTCATAGCCCCTACCGCTATGGTATCCGTAGCGCAAAACAATGCGTCCACCTGTCCTGCTTTCAGGATGTCTCTTGCTCCCTCATAACCGGTTTCCATCCGAAACGGTCCCGTCTTCTGCAGTCTGTCCCCGCAGACAAGCCCCGCCTCCTTCAGCGCCTCTAAAAACCCCTTTTTTCTCCGGGTCCCTACTGCCTCATCCTGGATATCCACTCCGATATAGCCCCATTGTCTACCGCCCTGCCGGATTCCCAGGGCGGTGAGGTCGTGCGCCGCACCTTCCTCATCCTGATAGACGCAGCTATGAGAAGACAGTTTCTGCGCCAGTACCACCACCGGTACCTTGGATGCTTTCATCAGCTTCTTATGCGCTCCGGTGAAGATGGTTCCCAAAAGAATGATCCCGTCCACCTGATTTTCCTGAAATACCTGCAGATAATTCAGTTCTTTTTTTTCATCATTTTCCGTCACTGCCAACAGCAGCCGATAGCCCTTTTCCGAAAGGGTTCTGCTGATACCGGAAACCATTCTTGCGATACTGTCTGAATTGATCTTCGGAATGATCACCCCCACCAGCTTTGTTTTCTTGGTACGCAGTACCTGGGCGTGGGAAGAGGGAGTATACCCGGTTTCCCGGATCACCTTTTGCACCCTCTCTCGCTTTTCCTCGCTGATGTATCCCTGATTGAGATATCTGGATACCGTCGCCCTGGACACTCCTGCCAATTTTGCAATCTCATTGATGTTCATATGATCTACCGTCTATTTCTCCTGGGATTCTGTTGTCTGCGAATCCTTCTGTCCTTCCGTCTTCATCTTTACGCTCATCTTGCTTAGCTTGATCTTCTTCCATACCTTTTTGTTTTCTTTGATCTTGGCAGCCTTTGTCCACTCTTCGATTTTAGATTGATAAAGTTCGTTTTTTCTTTCTTCTACAATGGCTCCCTTTTTCGTATTGGTCGCCTCCTGGTCAAACAGGCTGGTGACCTTTGCCACATAAAGGCCTCCTTCTGTTTCTATCAGAGAAGTGATTCCTCCCTCCGGAAGCTGATCTGCCGCCTCTACCACTTCTTTGGCCGGCTGTTCTCCCGTCTTGTCAAATGTCAGCGGCACCGTTTCATATCCGTTTTCCGCCGCGTATGCCTGCAGATCAAAATCCGTCGTATCCTGCGGGATCCCTGCCGCAAAGGCTTCCGCCGATTTCTTGACAGTCTGCTTTTCTTCCTCCGACAGATTTTTTACTTTTCCGGAGCCATCGGTGGTCTGGTAGGAAAACTTTACATATTCCATTTTTTTCTGTGCCGCTTCCTCATCGGATACGTTGGTATCCGCCTCTTTCTGGATCGCCTCTGCCATCTTGTTTTGCAGAGCCAGCATCGTCAGCACCCTCTCCACCGTCTTCTTGCTGCCGGATACCTTCTTTTTTTCTTTGGCTCCGTTTGCCTTGTCAAATTTTTTTGCCTGCGCTTTGATCACCTGTTTTTCCGCATCGGTCAGCTCCACGCCGTATTCTTTTGCATGCTCCTCCAAAAGTACCATCGTTTCCAGCTCTTTCAGTACGGAAGCCTTTACCGTTTCTTCGTAGGTCTTTCCCTTTTCTGCCTTGGTAGTCCAAAGCTGATCTCCCAGATAAGCGCCATAATAAGCCTCGTACTGTGCCTGGACATATCTGACATAAAAATTTGCCACATCCGCCGTCACCTTAGTGTCGTTGACCGTTACTACCACTTCGTTTTCTTTCATGCCGCATCCTGTCAGGGAAGCGCAAAATAACGCTCCTGCCAGAAGGATGCCCCCGATTTTTCTTTTCATTGGTTTTCCCCCTGATGTTATTTGATCCCTGCCGGGTCTGTTCTGCCCGTAAAAACAGTATGGTATCAGTATAGCTTTTTTCTAAGCTTCAAGCAATCCTTTCATCTCATTTAACACTTTTTTCAATAGTTCTACCGGCTGCTCTTCTTCTGCCGCCCGGTTCCTTCTTCGATAGATCAGACGGCTTCCCTTCCCATCTGTCTTAAACTGCAGATCTCCCCGGAAGGTTTCCAAAAATCCCGGTATTTTCTCCACCTGAAACCGCGCCTTCTGATACAGGAGAAAGTGGTAGGCATCTCCCTTTTGTTCAATGGCGGTTACATAGACCTCCTTTGCCATCCCCTTTAAAACTGCCACCTCCAGGAGCGTTTCCACCTTTTTGGGAAGATCGCCGTAGCGGTCTGCCAGCTCATCGATCATTTCCTCTTTTTCTTCTGTATTCTCAATGGATGCGATCCTTTTATAAAGCTCCAGCTTCTGCCCTGTATCCTCTACATAGGTATCCGGAATATAGGCGTCTACGGCCACATCCAGCGTTACCTGGAACGTCTCTGCCTCTCCCGTTCCCTTTTGCTCCTGCACTGCCAGGTTCAGCATCTTACAATACAGATCGTATCCCACCGCCTCCATATGACCATGCTGGGCAGCTCCCAAAAGGTTGCCTGCTCCACGGATCTCCAGATCCCGCATGGCGATCTTGAACCCGGCTCCCAGCTGCGTAAATTCCCGGATGGCTGCCAGGCGTTTCTCCGCCACCTCTTTTAGCAGCTTGTCTCTCCGGTACAGAAGAAAGGCATACGCCATGCGGCTGGACCTTCCTACCCTTCCCCGCAGCTGGTAAAGCTGAGAAAGCCCCAGCTGATCGGCGTCGTGGATGATCATGGTATTTACGTTGGGGATGTCTAGTCCTGTCTCGATAATGGTGGTAGATACCAGAACATCGATTTCCCGGTTGACGAAGCTGTACATGATCTTTTCCAGCTTATGCTCCGGCATCCTTCCGTGGGCGTAAGCCACACGAACGTCCGGCGCCAGCTTCTGGATCCTGGCAGCCACAGATGCGATCTGTTCGATCCGGTTATATACATAATAGACCTGCCCGTTTCTCTGGCACTCTCTCTCCACTGCCTCCCGAATCAACTCTTCGTTGTATTCCATCACATAGGTCTGGATGGGCAGACGTTCTCCCGGGGCCTCTTCCAGCACGCTCATATCCCGGATCCCGATCAGGCTCATGTGAAGGGTTCTGGGAATGGGGGTGGCCGTCAGTGTCAGGACATCCACATTTTTCTTCATCTGTTTGATCTTTTCCTTGTGCCGTACTCCAAATCTCTGTTCTTCATCCACGATCATCAGACCCAGATTTTTAAACGTCATATCGTCGCTCAGTACCCGGTGGGTTCCCACTACAATGTCTACCAGGCCTTTTTTCACGTCTTCCGCTGTCTTTTTCTGCTGGGCAGGGGTTCTGAACCGGCACATCAGATCCACCCTTACCGGAAAATTTTTCATCCGCTGGACAAAGTTGTTATAATGCTGCTGCGCCAGGATGGTGGTAGGCACCAGGTAGACCACCTGCCGATTTTCCTGTACGGCTTTAAAGGCTGCCCGAATGGCGATCTCCGTCTTTCCGTACCCCACGTCGCCGCAGATCAACCGGTCCATGATCTTCCTGCTTTGCATATCTTCTTTCACTGCCTGAATGGCCGCCAGCTGATCCTGAGTTTCCTCATAGGGAAACAATTCTTCAAACTCTTTTTGCCAGACAGTGTCCTCCCCGTAAACGAAGCCTTCCTCCTGCTGCCTCTGTGCGTACAGCTGCACCAGTTCTTTTGCGATCTCAGCCACCGCCCCCTTTACCCTGGTCTTCGTCTTTTCCCATTCCCTCGTTCCCAGTGTATTCAGCTTCGGCGTCTTGGCGTCCGCACCGGCATATTTCTGAAGCAGATCCAGCTGCGTCACAGGAATATAGAGGTTGCCGCCCTGCGCGTAGGCAATCTTCAAGTAGTCCCTGGAAATTTTTTCCACCTCTATCTTTTCGATCCCCCGGTAGATCCCAAGCCCATGATTTTCATGAACCACATAATCCCCCACGTGCAGATCCAAAAAGTTTAACCGGGGCTTTCCCTCCTGTTTCTTTTGCTTGCGCTTTTGCTTCTTCCCAAAGATATCCGACTCCGTCACCACGGCAAGACGGATCTTGGGATATTCATAACCGGACGCCACATACCCGCAGGTAACCATCAGTTCTCCCGGATTTACGTTTCTTTCGATATCCTCTGTATAAAAGCTGTTGATCTGATAATCCCTCAGATCCTCTGCCAGACGCTTCGCCCTGGTCCTGGATACGGAAAAGAGGATACTTCTGTATCCTTCCCGCTTCCATCTTTTCAGGTCTCTGGTAAGGGCGTCAAAGCTTCCGTTGTAGGACGTAACTCCCACAGCTTGGAGACTGCAGCTTTCTTTTCTGTGAAAGCCCTTGCACCGTCTCTCCAACGCCGCAAAGCCCACCATGGAAAACCGGTTCATCTGCCGGACCACTTCGTTTGCTCCATATAGCAGCAGCTCTTCTTCCATCTCGACTCCTGCTTCTTTCCGCCTTTTTGCAGCTTCCAAAAACTCCTGCTGGATCAGTTCTCCTTTTTCCAACAGGCGGATGGGATCATCCAGAAACAAACAGGTTTCTTCCGGAGAAAAATATTGTAAAAAAGAAACTTTTTTATAGTCTTTATCCGGTGTTTCCGTGGCAGATCCGATCTCGGCTTCCTTCAAACGTTCCAGAGAACGCTGGCTTTCCGTATCAAAGGTACGGATGCAATCCACCTCGTCCCCCCACAGCTCTATCCGGACGGGGTCTGCCATAGTCAGAGGAAATACATCCAGGATCCCTCCCCGGATCGCAAACTGTCCCAGCGTATCCACCTGGGCGGCACGTTCATAGCCAAGCCCTGACAGTCTGGTTTCTACCTCTTCCAAAAGGAGGCTTTCCCCTTCTCTGATCCGGATCACCTGCTGCTTCATCTCTTCCAGGGGAGCCAGGCCGTCCATAAACCCGTCAAAGGTCAGGATCACCGTCATGCCCTCCCTGTTCCCTAATTTTTGCAGAACCTCCATCCTTTCCCTGGTCAGTTCTTTGCTTCTGACATCTGCATGGTGAAACAGAAAATCCTTTGCCGGATACAGATAGACCTCCCTGTCCAGCGACCGGTATTCTTCATAGATCTCTTTTGCTCTGTCCTCACCGGAACAAGCGATGACTTTATAGAGAAAGCCATCGCCCATTTTATACATCATATGTGTTTTCTGTGACCGGACACAACCGGAAACATACAGCATTCCCGGCTTCTTTTTTGTCTGCTGCCAGACTTCCTCCAGCTGTGTCAGTTCTGCCAAAGGTTCCGTCAACGCTTTCATTCGGATACCTCTTCTGCTTTTCCTTTTCTGTTGAACAGATTCATAGCCGACTCCATCTCTCCTGCTACGATCTTTTCTGTCGCTGCCGCCGCTGCTTCATATCCCTCACACATTTTCTCTTTTTCCTGTCGGGAAAACCTTCCCAACACATAGTCTGCCAGATCATAGGCCGGCGGCTTTTTCCCCACCCCCACCTTTACCCGGGGGAAGGTCTGCGTGCCAAGATGTGCAATGATGCTTTTGATCCCGTTATGACCGCCTGCACTTCCTTTTTTCCGGATCCGGATCTTTCCCGGTTCCAGACTGACATCGTCGTAGATGATCAACACCTGATCTTCTTCCACCTTATAGTAATCTTTGAGTTTTCGGATGCTTTCCCCGCTCAGGTTCATGAAGGTCTGCGGTTTTACCAGCAGAACCCTCTGCCCTGCGATCCGGCCCTTTCCTACAAAAGCCCTGCCTTCTCTTTCCGCCACGGAAATCTGATGTGCCTCCGCCAGTTTTTCTATCACCTCAAACCCTGCATTATGACGCGTTCCGTCGTATTTTTCTCCCGGATTTCCCAATCCTGCAATGATCCACATCTATCTTCCCTGTTATCCTTCCACGATCAAATAGCGGCCTCCCGACAAGGGGAAAATCTCCGCTGCCTCTTCCAGTTCTTCATTCGTCATCCCGTCTACGTCCATGCCCTCTTCTGACAGGATCTCCCGAACCTCCTGAATGTTCCCTGCGATCAGGGCCATACAGTCCTCCAGGAAAGTCTCCGCCTCCTCCGGTGTTTCCGCTACCGGCTCGTCAAACAACTGTCCCTGGTCTCTTAAAAATACTGCTATGCATTCTTCATCATATTGATACATGTTCCATTCCTCCACCTGTAAATTGTAATATGTCTTTTGGATGGTCTACCAGAGTGATTGCCCCGCATTTTTCCAGTTCCTGCCGGCTTCTGAATCCCCACGTTGCCGTAAGCGTCTCCACCTGTGCGTTTCTTCCGGTATGGATATCCACTTCAGAGTCTCCGATATACAGACACGCCTCCTTCTCTACGCCAAAGTGCTCCAGCAGCAGGCTGATCCCCTCAGGGCTTGGCTTTCTTTCCATCGTTTCCTTCTGTCCCCATACTTTTTGGAACAGTCCCTCCGGAAACAATTTTTTCATGACTTTTTTTGCCTGCCTGTCCGGTTTATTGGTCAGAACTGCCAGCCGGATCCCCTGTCTGTGCAGCGTCTGCACCACATCCATCATTCCCTCATACACCTCTGCATGATAATCGCAATTCTCATCAAAAATTTTTTCATATATTTGCATCGCCTCCGGAAGTCTTTTGGACGCTCCTTCCCGGGAGGCTTCCAACGCAAGCTCCAGCAGCTTCTTTGCTCCATTTCCCACAAATTCCCGGCACTGCTCTCTCGTAATGGCGGGAAGCTCCATCGCCTTTAGGGTCTCCTCCACCGAATAGGCCAGAGAATCCAAGGTGTTTGCCAGGGTTCCATCCAGATCAAAGATACATAATTTTTTCAAGTTCGTCACCTCCACTTTGGTATCATAGTACGGAACCGTGAAAAAATCAAGGAAACAGATCCCTGTGATTTTGTATTGCTGCAGACAGATACCCTTCTGTATTGCCCGGATCCGCATCCTCTCCTGCAGCGTATCGCCTGTTCCTCATCAGGATTCTCCCTTTTTCTCCCATTTCTGGATCAGGTTGGAAATTTCCGTTTCCATTTTTGCCAGATCCTTATTGGCCATTCCTCTGGATTCTGTCGCCACCTCCAACAGGCGTCCTGCCGCCCGTATCACTCTTTCCCAGGCAGCCTTCGCCTTTAATCCGGCCGGCTTTTCCTTTTGTTTCCGCAGCATACTGCCTTCTCTGACAATCTCATTGGTCCTCAGATCCAGACTTCCTCCGGAGTAAGGTGCATAGGTGGGATACCCGAAAGTTTCCTCCACAGCCTGTGCAAATTCTTCTGTTACGGTGTCTTCTCCATGAACCACAATGACTCTTTGAACTTCCGTCTGAAAGCCGGACAGCCAGTCCAGCAGCCCCTCTTTGTCTGCATGTCCGCTAATTCCCTTCAGGGATTCGATCTTGGCCCGTACCATGACAGGCTCTCCAAACAGCTTTACCTCCTTGATCCCTTCTAACAGCCTTCTGCCCAGAGTTTCTGCCGCCTGATATCCCACAAAGCAGACGGTACACTCCTCTCTCCAAAGATTATGCTTCAGATGATGACGGATCCTTCCTGCCTCGCACATCCCGGAGGCAGACAGAATCACCTTGGGTCTTCTGTCGTTGTTAATGGCAATAGAGTCCTCCGTAGTCACCGACAATTTCAGCCCCGGAAATGTCAATGGATTGATCCCTGCTTCCACCAGCTGCAAGGCTTCCGTATCAAAGCAGGATTTTACATTCTTATGAAACACATTCGTTGCTTCCACTGCCAGAGGACTGTCTACGAACACCTCAAAGTCCGGAAGTTCCGGAACCATCCCTCTGTTTTTGATCTCCCGGATAAAATACAGGATCTCCTGCATCCTGCCCACTGCAAAAGAAGGAATGACCACATTCCCCTTTTTCGCAAAGGTTTCCCGCAAAATCCTGGCAAATTCTTCTACGTAATCCGGCCGGTCTTCCCCGTGCAGACGATTACCGTAGGTGGATTCTATCACCACATAATCTGCCTCTGCCACCTTTGTGGGATCCTTAATGATCGGCTGATTTTTGTTTCCGACATCTCCCGAAAAAACGATCTTTTTGGTCACCTCTTCCTCCGTGATCCACACCTCGATACAGGAAGATCCCAGCAGATGCCCCATATCCTGAAAGCGGATCTCGATTCCTTCACAAAGGCGGATCCTGTCCCCATACTCACAGGGAGACAGACAGTCGATGGCCGCCATCGCATCCGTCATGGTATAAAGAGGTTCAAAATGTTCTCCTCCGCTTCTTTTCGCTTTCCGGTTCCTCCAGCCGGCTTCAAATTCCTGGATGTGCGCGCTGTCCTTCAGCATGATCCTGCACAGATCTGCCGTAGCAAAGGTTGTAACGACTTCTCCCTGAAATCCCTGCTTGCATTGCAGGGGAATCAAACCGGAGTGATCAATATGTGCATGAGTCAAAAGAATGTAATCAATATCTTTTGATTCTATGGGAAGCGACTGGTTTTCATAAATATCCGGTCCCTGTTCCATCCCGCAGTCGATCAGGATATTTTTTCCGCACGCTTCCAGATAATGGCAGCTTCCCGTCACCTCATGTGCCGCCCCTATACATGTCAACTTCATATACATACCTCCTTGTCGCTTTTTCATTCCCCGGAATCCCTCGGAATCGCTCTGCTCTTCCGGGGCTGAATGCGCTCGCCAAAGTCCGAAGAAATTCGGACCTTGGCTCGTCGCTTTTACAAATAAAGCCGAATGTATGCATCCTACACACATTCGGCTTTCCTTTTGTATTATGATCTATGACTTTTTAAAGAAATCCGGAATCTTAATGGACTGTTCTTTTACCTTACTGGAAGGTGCCTTTGGCGTTTCCAGAGTAGGCATGGTGCCGCCGGTTCTGGCAGGCGCTGCCGGTCTCTCTGCTGCAGAAGCCCTGGAAACGGGAGATGCCTGTCTGTCATACCCGGAAAGTCCGACTCCTGAAGGACGGGACACTCCTGCATTTCTCGTGCTGTCCAAACGGGATTTTAATTTGTTGGTGCTTCCTCCCACGTTATGCAGCCCGGTAGCGATCACTGTAATGGTCGCTTCATCTGCTCTGGAGTCGTCGTACATAGCACCAAAGATGATGTTTG
Organism: Suipraeoptans intestinalis; assembly: GCF_009696485.1. Taxonomy (GTDB): domain Bacteria; phylum Bacillota; class Clostridia; order Lachnospirales; family Lachnospiraceae; genus Suipraeoptans; species Suipraeoptans intestinalis. The sequence continues at coordinate 1,923,026 of NZ_VULY01000018.1, read as the reverse complement.
CATCCTCTCCCGCCAACTCCTGCACATACTCAGCCGCATCGGAAGCATCCATCAGGGTAATATCTCCGGATACGTTGATGATCACATGGGAAGCTCCTGCGATAGTCGTCTCAAGCAGCGGGCTTGCTACTGCCTGCTTTACTGCCTCCAGCGCCTTGTCGTCGCCGCGTCCCTGTCCGATACCGATATGGGCGATACCCTTATCCGTCATAACAGTCTGAACGTCAGCAAAGTCCAGATTGATCAGGGACGGAACATTGATCAGGTCCGTGATACCCTGAATACCCTGCTGCAGTACTTCGTCTGCCTTCTTCAGAGCCTCCGGCATCGTCGTCCTTCTGTCTACCACTTCCAGAAGCTTGTCATTTGGGATCACGATCAGCGTATCCACGCTTTCCTTCAGCTTTTCTATACCGGTCAATGCATTGTTCATACGGGTCTTGGATTCAAAACGGAACGGCTTGGTCACCACTCCTACCGTCAAGGCTCCCTGCTCCTTTGCGATCCTTGCTACTACCGGCGTCGCACCGGTACCGGTACCTCCGCCCATACCACAGGTCACAAACACCATGTCGGCTCCCTTTAACGCTGCAGCAACTTCTTCCGCACTTTCCTCTGCTGCCTTTTCTCCGATCTCCGGTCTCGCTCCTGCTCCCAGCCCCTTTGTGATCTTGTCTCCGATCTGCATCAGGGTAGGCGCCTTGCACAGCTGAAGCGCCTGTTTATCTGTATTGATGGCTATAAATTCCACGCCGACGATCTGTTCGGCAATCATTCGGTTTACTGCGTTATTTCCGCCGCCGCCAACTCCGACCACTATGATCTTTGCTGCCGCTTCGGATTCGTTTGTTTTAATCTCCAGCAAGGGTTTGTCCTCCTTTATCTTCCTCATTCATATTATACATCCCATACATAAAACAATACATTTCTTGAATTGCTATATATGTTCTATCATATCGGCTTTTTTTGAAAATTTCAATAGAAATCCTTTATTTTTCTTGTTTTATTCTGTATTTTTCACTTCTTCCGGAAGCTCTCCGATACGAAATGTAATAATTTTACTGTTCTTTTCGTAATTTTCCAAATGCAGAGTTCCCGACTGGTCTCCAAGCTTCTCCAGGATCGGCGGAATTTGCGCGATCTGCTCGGCTGTGGCCGACGATCCCAGCTGCACCCAGACCGTTCCCAAAAGCAGGGAGATCCGGTTATCTTCTCCTTTGATCTTCTGCGGATAAAGCTCCCGTTCCTTCATCTCTCCGGACACCTGCAGCATTTTTTCAAAAAGCTGATCCTTGTCTGTTTTGACCTTTTCATAGAGTTTCATCTCTTTCCATTCCACTCCTTCAAAAACAGGTACCTTCTCTATCTGCTTTGCGTCCTGATGGATGAGATATCCGTCCCCGTCAAAATAATCATACCCGTCTTTTCCTTCTCTGTATCCATAAATGGGCTTTTCTTTGACTTTCACCTGCAGGATCCACGGTCGCCGGATCCGGACTTCCATTTTTTCCAGACAGGGAATCTTCTCTCCTTTTCCCGCCATGTACTTTACCCACACATAAACCGTGTTAAAAGAATATTTATCTTTCTTTATCAACTGCACAATTTCTTCTTTGGAAGAATATTCGTTTCCTTCCACCTCGATCGCCTGTGTGTGGAAAAGGATCAGAAAGCTGAGGACGATGATAGCCAGTCCCAAAAGCAGTACCAAAGCTCCATACAGGCGGTATCTCTTTTTCTTTGTCTTTTGTTCCTTGATCTGTCCCATACTCTTCCCTTTCTACAAAGCCCGCACCAGTTCTTTAAACGTTTCTCCTCTCGCCTCATAGTTTGGAAACATGTCCCAGCTTGCACAGGCCGGCGACAGCAGGACCGCATCTCCTTCCTGCGCCAGATCGGCTGCAAGAGCTACCGCCTCCTGGAAGGTATCCGCAAACACATACTCAAAAAATCCACACGCTTCCGCTTCTTTTGCAATCTTTTCTTTGGTATCTCCCACCAGTACCAGCTTTCTTACTTTTCCCTGGAAGCTCTCGATCCACTCTTTGTAATGGGAGTCCTTGTCATATCCTCCTCCGATCAGCACGGTAGGCCGGTTCATAGCCTGGATCCCCTTGATTGCCGCATCCGGATTGGTTCCCTTGGAATCGTTATAATAAGCCACCTTATGCTTTTCTGCCACATACTCGATCCGGTGCTCCACACCGCCAAAGGCCAGCACCGCTTTTTTCACCGTCTCCTTTGGAACCCCATAGGCGATGGCCATTCCGACTGCCGCCATCACATTCTCATAATTGTGTGTGCCCAGTATCTGCAGATCTTTCGTATCGCAAAAGGCTTCCTGTCCCACAAAAATCTTTCCGTCTTTCAGATAGATCCCGTCTTCCAGCACTCTCCGGCTGGAAAAGAAAACGACTCTGGCCGGGATTTTTTCCGCCAGATTTCGGGTATAGGGATCCTCATAATTTAAAATGCAGGTGTCCTCCGCCCTTTGATTTCGTGTAATGGCAGCTTTCGCCTCCCAGTATGCCTCCATCGTATGATGACGGTTCAGATGATCCGGCGTCACATTCAGGATCGCGCTGACTCTGGGGCGGAAGGTCTCTATGGTCTCCAGCTGAAAACTGCTGACCTCTGCTACCGTGACGGAGTTTTCCGTCATTTGTTCCGCTACGGAGGTGTAGGGATTTCCTATGTTTCCCACCACAAATACCTCTCTCTGAAAGCCCTTCATGATCTCTCCCAGAAGCGCCGTGGTAGTGGTCTTTCCGTTGGTTCCCGTGATCGCCAGCACATCTCCTTTTGCAAATCGGTATGCCAGTTCCACTTCCCCCAGGATGCTTTTTCCGGAGGCCTTCAGCTCTTCCACCAGCGGACTGTCTAAGGGTACTCCCGGACTTAGAATAACAGAATCTATCCCGTCTTTTACCTCCTTTGGCAGCTTTCCGCTATAGATCTGCACAAGCTCCCTGTGCTTCAGTCTCTCCAGAAGTTTTTCCTCTTCTACCTGTTTTTCATCGTACAACACTACTTTTATCTGGTTCTCACTGAGCAGATCCGCCGCTGCAATCCCGCTTAGTCCCGTTCCAAATACCAGTGCCTTCTTCCCGGTAAATTTCATGTTCTCATCTCCTTACACTGCCAAAAATCCGATGATGCAAAGCAGGATCGTCAGGATCCCAAAAACGGCTACCACTCTGGTCTCCGACCATCCGCACAGCTCAAAATGATGGTGAATGGGAGCCATTTTAAAAATTCTCTTTCCGCCTGTTTTTTTAAAGTAAGTTACCTGTATCATCACAGACAGCACTTCCACCAGATAGATCAGGCCTATGATCACGATAAATACCGGCATCTGAAGCATATAAGCCGACGCCGCCACAAATCCTCCCAGCGCCAGGGATCCGGTATCTCCCATAAAGACCTTGGCCGGATAAACGTTGTAGAGCAAAAATCCAAGAAGAGCCCCCAGCACTGCTGACGTGACCGGCTCTATCCCTCCGGAAAGCCAGAGGCTTGTCATCGTAAAAAATCCTGCCACCACTGCCGTCACAGTAGAAGCCAGACCATCCAGTCCGTCTGTAAAGTTCACTCCGTTCACCGTGCCGATCACCGCAAAAAACATAAGCGGGATCGCCAGCCAGCCGATATCCAGCAGGGTGTCTTTTAAAAACGGGATCCGCATTGCCAAAGACACGTCGGTAAACCGGATCATATAGAAAGCAAATATGCCCGTCACTCCTATCTGCAAAGCCATTTTCTGCTTGGGCAGCAAACCGTCGGGATCCTTTTTTACAACCTTCAGGTAATCGTCCCAAAATCCGATCAGGCCAAAGCCCAGCGTCACAAACAGGACAGGGATCACGTGAGGAAATTCCCTGACATAGAAAAGAGAGACCAGTGTAATGCTAAGCAGGAAGATCACTCCGCCCATCGTGGGGGTTCCCGCTTTTTTCAAATGTGCCTGCACTCCTTCTTCCCGCTCCGTCTGTCCCATTTTCATTTTCTGTAGCACCGGTATGATCACAGGTCCCAAAATGGCACTTACCACAAATCCTGCCAGAATCGGCAGCCATACTTTTTCGTTCATAATCCTATCCTCTCTGCGTACTTTGCTGAGTATCTTATTGTTTTCTTTATGGCTGTGTACTGCCGGTCTGCGTGGCAGAACCGTTCGCATCTGCCGCCTGTCCCTGGGTTTCCGCCACTTTTTCCACTCCCAGGTAAGGAAGTATCTCCGCCATAATATCTGCCGACAGACGGGTTGCGTAACTGCTGACTGCCTGATTTCCCACATTGGGCTCGTCGATCACCACATAGATCACCACCTCCGGATTCTCCTGAGGCACATATCCTATAAAAGATACCAGATATTTCCCGTTATTTCTTGGCAGCTTTTCTGCCGTACCGGTCTTTCCTCCAATATCGTATCCTTCTACTTTCGCAGACTTCCCGGTTCCTTCTTCCACCACTCCCAGCAGCTGATCCTTGATCACTTCACAGGTTTCTTTGGAAATGATCTTTTTGGCAATCACAGGTTCCTTATTTTCTGTCACGTTCCCCTGTTCATCCTGAATCTGCTTTACCAGATGAGGCTTATAATAGTCGCCTCCGTTGATCAGTGCGCTGAAGGATGCCGCCATCTGTGTCATGGTCACGTTAAAATTCTGCCCAAATGCATTCGTCGCAAGACTGGCCGGATCCATATTTTCGGGCGTATAGAGCAGTCCTTTTGTTTCTCCTTCCCCCGGAAGATCCACTCCCGTATACTCTCCAAATCCAAACAGCCTCTGATATTTGCAGAATGCCTCCGCCCCCATGGCGGCTCCGATCTGCATCAGGCCTACATTACAGGAATTTTCCATCACCTGCTTTAGCGTCTGCGTACCATGCGCCGTCTTGTCATAACAGTAAATATCATGATCTCCTACATGTAGCATAGATCCGCAGTAAAGTGTTTCTTCCCCTGATAAAACCCCGGTTTCCAGGGCTGCTGCCATGGTAAAGGGCTTGAACGTAGATCCCGGTTCATAAGTGGCGCTGACACAAAAATTATTCCAAAGTTCGTTGAGCACCTTGTTTTTTTCCTCATCCGACATCTCTTTCTGCTTTTCCTCGCTGTAATACCTGCTTAGGTCGGACGGGTGGTTCAGATCGTAATTGGGATAAGAAGCTTCTGCCAGAATTTCTCCGTTTTGTGGATTCATCACAAGTACAGCCGTCGTCTTGCTTCCTTCTCCCTCTGTCGCTTCATTTTTATGTGCTTCATTAAACGCAAGGATGTGTTTCTCTACGATGCTTTGTACCTGAAGGTCTATGGTGGTAACCAGCGTGCTTCCATTTTCCGCTTCTTTTACCGACCGCTGCAGCGTCTCATCTTTTCCCTGATATCCATATTCCCTGCCATCGGTTCCGTTCAGGATCCCGTTATAGGAAGCTTCCAGGCCGGTACTTCCCTGATTTCCGTCTGATACAAATCCGATCACATCCGATGCTAACGTATTATAAGGATACGTTCTTGCATAATTTTCTTCCAGCCAGACTCCCTGCAGGTTCAGGGAATGTTCTCCGTCTTCTTTCTTCTTTTCAAAGGTTTCAGCCGTGGCATAATCCACACCTTTTTTCAGAATGGTATAGCGCAGCTTTGGATTTTCTTCCATCAGCGTCTTGACTTCCTGCCGGGAGATCCCAAAGCACTCTTCCAGCACACTCAGCGTTTCCTCCAGAGACTTCTCCGTCTTTTTTGCTTCCACGATGTCCAGCGCCACGTTGTATACTTTTTCGCTGGTAGCCAAAACGGTACCGCCTCGATCCAGGATATCTCCTCTCTTAAATGGGATCACACGGCCTCCATACTCCTGCTGATCCAGGACTTTTCTGGTATATTCATCCTTGTATCTGCCTGCTTCCCACATAATATATCCCGCCAAACAGGCAAAAACTCCTGCTACCAGGAGTATTAGAACGATCAGCTTTCGCTGCATCACTGTAGAAGCTTTTCGGTTAAAAAAGTTGCGTCTCTTTCTTGCCATAGAACTCTCCCCACTGTTTCGCTGGCAGAAGATTGCTATGCTTCCACTGCCGGGGCTATCTTTTTACTTTGGATACCTTTTGTGTCATCCCACTCATCACTTATGCTTTGATACCTTTCCGCTGCTTGGGATCGCCTCGTATTTCTTTACATAGTCTCCCACCGGATTGGTATACTCTATCATCTGCTGCGGAGAGGCGTAGATCATTCCCAGGTCGTTTTGGGCTCTCTGTCTGACTGTCTCCAGATTCATGGAATTCATAACGGCATTATAGTCCGTAGTATTCTTTTCCTTCAGGCTGGTCAACTCATTCTGCAGGTAAATAATATTGCGGTTTCCTGCCGCTACATTATTTTGCAGTCTGACATAATAGACTCCCATAGCCATCACCAAAGCGAAAGACAATCCTAAAAAGACGGCATATCCCCGGCTCATTCTGGCCGCTCTCCTCCGGTTTCTTTTTACCTGCCTGCTAACCTGCCTTTTCGGCTCCTGTACTTTCTGCCGTCTTTCCGGTGTGTAAACCGGATTCTCCACTGCATTGCCATACACATAAGTCCCTGTCCGGGCACTTCTGCCATAGCTTTCATATCTTCCCTGGTCATATCTGCGATTTCCGGAAGCATAATTTCTTTCCCCTGCCATCTTTTTCACCTGCCTTTCTCTCCTGTGTAAATTCTTGTACGGTCCTGCCCGCCTTATACGTTTCTTTTTTACTACATCTATATTTTTTCAAATCTTTATACAGCTTCCATGCTGCGATCTTTTCCTTCTCTTTTTACGCCGCGCCTTCCGGCTTTTTGTATCTGCACGGATTTTTATGCTCCTTCAGCAAAACCCTTTTGGAAGATCCTAAGCTTTGCACTTTTGGAGCGGCTGTTTTCTTCCATCTCTTCGGAAGAGGGTAGGATAGGCTTCCTGGTGATCACCTTCCCTCTGGATGTCCGTCCGCACACACAGACCGGAAAATCCGGCGGACAGATACAGGGATCTTCATTTTTGCGAAAAGCGTTTTTCACGATCCTGTCCTCCAGGGAATGAAAGGTGATAATACAAAGCCTGCCGCCCGGATTCAGAAGCTCTATCATATCATCCAGCGACTCTCGCAAAACCTCCAGCTCCTTGTTCAGTTCGATCCGGATCGCCTGAAAGGTACGCTTTGCCGGATGTCCGCCTTTCTTTTGAAATTTCATCGGAATGGAACTGCGTATGATATCCGTCAGCTCCCCTGTAGTGCAGATGGGAGCTTTCTCACGTCGCTCTACGATGTTTTTTGCAATGTTTCTTGCAAACTTTTCTTCCCCGTAGTCACGGATGACGCGAAAAAGCTCCGTCTCACTATAGCCATTGACAATGTCCCTTGCCGTCTTCTCCTGACGGGTATCCATGCGCATATCAAGGGGGGCGTCTTCCCGGTAAGAGAATCCCCGTTCTGCCGTATCCAGCTGATAAGAGGATACGCCCAGATCAAGGATGATCCCATCTACCTTGTCAATCTGCAGTTGTTGGAGCACGAACTTCATATCACAGTAGTTGCTCCAAACTATCGTGACCTTCTCCCCGAAGTCCTTTAAGCGGATCGAAGCTGCCCTAACAGCAGCTTGATCCTGGTCTATTCCTACAATACTCCCTTTTTCTCCCAGGCGTTTACATATCTCCAGCGTATGTCCGCCTCCGCCGAGTGTCCCATCCACATAGATGCCATCTTTCCGGATCTGAAGACCCTCTATGGTCTCCTCCAATAAAACCGACCTGTGTTTGAATTCCATATCTTCTCCCTCTTAGATACTGAATCCGCTGGCTTCCATATCGGAGGCGATCTCCTCTATGTTCTGTTCCACTTCAGCATTCGCTGCATTCCATCTTGCCTTGTCCCAGATTTCGGCACGCTTCCCCATACCGACCAGCACCACCTCTTTGTCCAGGTGTGCAAATTCTCTGAGCACCGATGGAATCAACGTTCTTCCTTGTTTATCCAGATCTCCGTCCGTTGCACTTCCTTGAAAAAAGTACGCAAACTGTCTGGCCTTTTTGTCCGTGGTTGTCGGCAGGGCATTTAACTGTGCTTCAAAGCGATTCCATTCGTCTTCCGGGTATACATACAGACACGCATCCATCCCCTTCGTGATCACGAACTTCTCCCCAAGTCCGTCACGAATCTTGGAAGGTATGATCATCCTTCCTTTGGCATCTATGTTGTGACTGTATTCTCCTTTCAGCACCTGGTCTCACCTTCTTCCACTTAGCCATGTGGTTTTACCACTTTTCACCACAACTTACCACTTTCTACCACTTACACACATTCTATAGCATATTTTCAGGGAATGCAAGCGATTTTTCATTCTTTTTCGTGAAATCGCTCTCACACGAAAAAAAGAACCCGGATCTGGCTCTGGAATTTCTCCTTTGCCAGGATCTGGATCCTTTTTCTCTTTTTTATTTCTATACGGATATTTTCTTTCGTTTTCGCTTTTTCGTCCGGCTCATTTTCCGTCCGTCTTCTCAAGCGGTCTCTTTTCAGCTTACACTGCTCTTGTGTATCTTGCCAGCCACTCTTTCTCTTCTTCGTTCAGATGTGGAGACACTTTTTCAAACACAGACTGGTGATAGGTATTCAGAAGCTTTCTCTCTTCTTCCGTCATAAACTCCGGTATGATAGCATCCAGGTCAAACGGAACATACGTGATCACATCAAACCGCATAAACTGTCCGAATTCGTTTAATTCGTCTTCACACACCAGAAGTTCGTTTTCCAGACGGATCCCGTAAGCGCCCTCGATATATCTTCCGGGCTCATCCGTGATCACCATTCCTGCCTCGAAAGGCTCCGTATCTCCGGCTACATAACGCCAGCGGATCCCTGCCGGGCCTTCATGAATATTCAGAAGGTATCCTACTCCGTGACCTGTACCGTGATTGAAATTCAATCTTCTGTCCCAAAACGGCTTGCGGGTATAGCTGTCCAGATTGACTCCGTTGCAGCCTTTCATAAACACGGCGTTTGCCAAGGAAAGATTGCTGATGGCAACCAGCGTGAAATCCTCCTTCATCTGCCGGGTAATATTGCCCAGTGCATAGGTTCTGGTAATATCCGTAGACCCTTCTTTAAAGCCTGCACCGGTATCTGTCAGGAAAAATCCATCCATTCCCAACGGAATATCCGTTTCCGGACTGGGTGCATAATGCACGATAGCCGCATGGGCTCCGAAAGAACAGATCGGCTCAAAGCTGGGGCTGATAAAGTTGCCCATCTCTTCCCGGAAGGAATCCATCTTTGCCGCCGCACTCAGCTCCGTGATCTCTTCTTTTCCAATGTTTTCTTTCAGCCATTTCATAAAACGCACATGGGCAACGCTGTCCTTGATCTGCGCCTGACGGATGTTTTCAATCTCCGTCGCATTCTTGATCGCCTTGAATCTGATCTCCGGATTTGCCTTTTCCACCCGCTTTGCGTCTTTTGAAAGGTTGTTATACAAAGCATAGTTCAGGTTTTTTGCATCTACCAGCAGGCTCTCTCCGGCTCCGTATTTTTTCACATCCTCGTAGATGTCATTATAAGGATGCAGCACTACTTTGTCTTTTGCAAAGGCCGCCTTCATCTCTTCCGACAGCTTGCTCTCCTGGATGTAAAGATGGTACTCGTCCATGGTCACGATCGCATAAGAAAGCACCAGCGGGAAATACTCAATGTCATTTCCTCTCATATTCAATGTCCAGCAGATATCATCCAGCGTGGTCACTACGTGTACCGTCGCCTGATTCTCTTTCATTGCTTCGCGAATACGGGTCAGCTTTTCTGCTGTCGTTTCTCCTGCATATTGCAGTTCCAGTGCAAATGCCGGCTCTTCTGAAAGGGGCGGACGGTCTGTCCAGATCTCGTCGATCAGATCGCAGGTATATACGATGCGCGCCTCTTTCGCATCTGCAACCGCCTCATAGCCCTGGCCTTCTCCCATGGAAACTACACGACCGTCAAACCCGATGACCTCACCCGGCTTCACCACCTGCTTCAGATGCTCTGTCAGAGTCGGAACTCCCGGCTGACCCATTTTCATCAGTTCTACCGTCGTTCCTTCCAACTGGTCTGCCGCCTGAATGAAGTATCTTCCGTCCGTCCACAGACGGGCCTCTTTTGCATCAATCATTGCCGTTCCGGCAGAACCTGAGAAACCTGTGATGTACTTTCTTGCCGTAAAGTGTTCTCCCACATATTCACTCTGGTGAAAATCTGCCGTGGGAACGATATAGTAATCGATACCGTCTCGAACCATGAGCTCACGTAATTTCGACAATCTTTCTGGTACTGTACTCATTTTAAGTCTTCCTCCTGTCTGTTTTTTCCGCTGCATTTTCACTATTATTTTCTAGAATGCCCCTTAGGTCCAAAGGACCCAAAGGGCATATCGTTACTTTATTCCATCTCTATTCAGTTTTATTCTTCTCCGTCTTTCTTTTTTACCAGGGACGTCAGTTTGTTGTCCATCAGGAAAAGTACCACGGTACAGATAAATGCTACAATTGCAACTCCGATACAAGCTTTCGGGAAGGCAAACTTTCCGCCGAATGCAAAGCTGTAAACGTTACCATAAAGCTTAGCAGCTGCGAAGATACCAAGTCCCCATACTGCTCCCATAACGGAAAGATAACGGCTGGGGGAATACAGTCCGATAAAAGCGGATCCCAGCGGGGAGAAAAACATCTCGCCCAGTGTCAGGAATACCATGAACAGGATCAGAGCCAGTACACTTACCTTTGCTCCGCCTCTTGCTATATCCAGGATCGCAAAGTAGATATAGGCAACTCCCAGGAAGGAAAGTCCGATTCCCAGCTTTTTGAACAAACTCAAGTCTCCCTGCGGTCTTGCAGACAGCTTCTGCCACAGAAGCGCTGTCAATGGTCCGGAAATCACACAGAACAATGCGTTTACGGCATCTACCCAGGTAACCGGGATCTTCAGTCCGCCAACAGACCAGTTCATATTTTCTGCCCAGTGATAATAGATCGGCAGGTACGCCAGATACCAGAACAGCCAGAACACGATCTGGAATGCGGAGATCAGAACGATGGCGCTGATACGCTTCTTCTCGATGGTGGTCATCTTCTGTCTCGGAGCATTCTTCTTTTCTGCCTTTTCTCTCTCTTCTCTTTCCAGCTCTTCCTTGGTCTTCTCATGCTTGAAGGGACGTCTTCCTGCTCCCTTTCCTTTCAGGATCATTCCAACCGTAAACCAAACGCATCCCAGAAGCATTACGATACCGGCAAGTCTGAAGCACCCGCGGAATCCCAGAACCTCTCCCTTTGCAAACACATCCTGATACAGGATACCTGCTGCGAAAGGTCCGATGAAGGCTCCTACGTTTACCAGGGAATAACGAATGGAGTAAGCAGAGTTCAACTGCTCCGGCTTTACGATACGGCCGATCATGGGGCCGGTCTTAAACAGACCCAGACCAAACGCCACGCAGAAGATCATGATATATACTCCTGTGGCGCTCGTTGCCGCCGCACCTGAAAAGTATCCAAACGAAATGATCAGCATACCCACCGGCGTCGTGTAGAAGGGCCCCACAAAACGGTCAACGATGATGGCTCCTACCAGACCTGCCAGATAAGAATATGCTGTGATGTCAGACTGCATGGATGCAGCCGTTGTGTCAGGAAGACCAAGTCCTCCTGCTGCCACTGCGGTGGTGACGAAAACCAGAATCAAAGATCTTCCCAGATAGAAAGAAAGTCTTTCAAAGATTTCTGTACATCCCGCCACCCAAAACGCAACTGGATATTTTTGTTTCTTTTCCATACGAATAGTACCTCCTGTTCTTTTTTTGTGAAACAATATGGAAAAATGCAACGAATCTATCCAAGGTACAGTAGAGTGTTTTCCTCCTCACATCACTCCTTGAATGATTCAAATTATAGCACCAAAGCTCCTTGTTATCAAGCAAAACCATCTGGTTTTTTGCAGGTTTTTCCACTTTTTCAGGCACCCCGAAACGCCCTGTTTTTCAGCTGTTTTTCCGTGTTTTCAGCATTTGAAAGGCAAGCTATTTTGTTGGTTTTAAATTCTCATTTTTCTGCATAAACAAAGGCCGGTTTTCTCTTGCGGAGCGCAGCCTCCCATGAAGCAAAAAAGTCTCTGGAAAGCGTTTGCTTCCGAGACTCTTTCTATCCGTCATTTTGTTGTAAGGAAAGGTCATGCGCCGCAGGTTTTTCCGTCGAACCAAAGCAATACCTGCATAAACATTCATCCAAACTGTTTAGGAGGCTTTCTCACCCTCTTTCCGGGAGCTCTTTGCCATCCCGCAGCCGACTATTCTGACGCTCCCGCCAGTTCTGCTGCCAGCTCGTTTACCGCCGTATAATCCACCTGCACTCCTGCCTTTGCAGCCTTCTCCGCCTGCGTGTGATAGATACTGTATCCGATCCCGCCTACCACAACGACGGCCGCCGCTGCCGCCGCCATCCTGCAGATCATGTTCTTCCTCTTTTCTTTTTTGAGTGTCTGCTTTCTGTTGGCTTTTTCTTTCTTATATCTGTCTACTTTCTGCTGACTCACTGTGTTCTCCTTTCTTGCCGGGCAAGGAAGATTTCTCTCTTATTTCCCTGTACCTTCTCCCCACAGGAGAGATTGCTCTTCTCTTACGCCTTCCCTGTATCCTGCCTGACATTTCTGACATTCCTGCCATGCCTGCTTTTCTATTGCTGTGCCTTTTCTGCTATCACTTTTTCACAACCACTTTTATACCACCACGATGATCCCGCCGTCCGCTGCGTACATGCTGCTGATCCCCGCCGTATCCAGGATGATCACGTCTCCGAACGTCTCCTTTTCCAGTAGCATGGCCTTCACGGACTCTGCTCTCTCCCTGCAGTTACAATGGGAGATTGCCAGGATCTTTTCCTGCGGAGAGCGCACGCTGCGCACTACCGCCTCCACCAGCTTACTCAGCGCTTTTTTGTCCCCCGGCATTTTGCCACCTCTGCAATCTCTCCTGCCTCGTTCGCCGTCATAACCGGTTTGATGTGGAGTGCCGTCGCCATGATCGCCTTCAATCCGGTCAAACGCCCGTTTTTCCGAAGGGTATCCAGCGTTTCCAGGACAAAGTAGGTGCTCTGCCCTTTATATATTCCTCCACCGTATCAACGACCTTCTGGAAGCTCATTTCCCTTTGCTCACATTCCCGGATCTTCAGTGCGATCAGTGTCTCTCCCACAGAAGCAGAGCGGGAATCAAATACATAAATGTCTTTGTGCGGATGTTCTTCCAGATACAGCTTCCGCCCCAGCATCGCACTGTTGTAGGAGCCGCTCAGGCGGCTGGAAAGTGTCACGATATAAATCCTCTCCTCCTGACCACAGCACGCTTCCATATATCGCTGCGGCGAAGGACAGGATGACTTGGGACATTCCGGCGCCTGGGCCACCAACCGGAGAAATTCCTTCTGGTCAAACGTCTCGTCGTCCGGAATGTGTCTTCCTCCCACCTCCATGGAAAGAGACGCCGTCTCAAAATATCCCGAAGCTTTCATTTCCTCCGTCAGCTCCCCGCAACTGTCTACCACGATCTTGTAACTCATAGAACCTCCCTTAACCTCTATATTCTGCACCGTTTCCTGCTCCGGCACACTTTCCGGTTATTCTCTTCTAGTTTACCTGGTTTTCAATACTAGGTGCAGTATATCATACTTTTTCTGGGAAGAAAAGGGGATTTCTATGATCAGCTTCCGGGGCTTGCCCTCGGGATACTGCCGCGGTCATTCCACCTTGATCTCTGATGAAATGCTCATAGCCACTCCCATTTCCAGCATCAGAAGCACCGTCGCCGTCCCTCCATAGCTGATAAAAGGAAGGGTGATTCCTGTATTTGGGATCAGATTGGTCACAACCGCCACGTTTAGTGTGACCTGAATAAAGATATGCGCCAGGATCCCCGTCGCCACCAGTGTCCCATAAATATCCGGAGCATTTTGGGCGATCACTGCCAGCCGGAAGATTAGGAGTCCAAACAGGATCAGTATCAGAAGAACTCCAAATACGCCCAGCTCCTCACAGATCACCGATAAGATCATATCATTTTGTACCTCCGGTATGATCATCTTTTGTGTACTGTTGCCAAGTCCTTTTCCAAAAAATCCGCCGGAGCTGATGGCATACAGCGCCTGAAGCGTCTGATAGCCTCCCTTGTCCGCATAAGCCTCCGGGTTCAGCCATACCAGAATTCTGCCTAAACGGAAGCTTCCCACCGCTATATCTGTGCCTGCAAATCTCTGCAGATAGATCCGAAGAGCCACTACCAGTCCCATTCCGATCCCTGCCAACAAAAAAAACGGCTTGGTCTTAGGGTGGATCACAAAGATCATCACAACGGCGATGCCTACGATGATGATCGCTGCACTGAGATTTTGTGTGATCTTATAAGCTGCAAGCGCCGGAATTCCTGCAATCCCGATGATCTTCAGGCACTCTGCCGGCGACTGTATCTTGTTTCCCTTCTGGCAGATCAGCGCCGGTATTACCAGGATCACGGCGACCTTTGCCAGCTCCGATGGCTGAAGCTGTCCGATCCCCACGGTAATCCACCTTCTGGCACCGTTCACCTCAATTCCCAGCGGCGTCCACACCAAAGCCATGGCTGCAATGGATCCCCAGTAAAGTAACAGCTTGTATTTAGCCATCCCCAGCTTCTGATATCTGACACAGGAAAACAGCATCATAACGCCAAATCCCAGCACACAAAAAAACGCCTGTTTTCCAAAATAGTAAGTTCCTTTTCCATAGTACATGGAAGCACTGTAGGAACTGGTGCTGTATAGCATCAGAAGTCCAAAGCAGATCAGTGACATCAAGATCGCCAGCAGACTATAATCAATGCGCTGCGGCCGCCGGAACAGCTCCCTGATCCGACCGCCCCCTTCGCTTTTTTTCTTTTTTTTCATTTCCCTTACTCCCCGTCTGCCTCTTTACCACAGTAAATACACGATTACTCCCGCCACTGCAAGGATCGCAATTGCCAAAAGGATCATGGGAAGCCGGGAAAATCTTCCTTCTTCCTCTTCAAACAGATCCTGCAATTCCTCGTTGTCCTGTATTTCTGTTTCTTCCCCTTGTTGCTCTTTTTGTTTTTGAAGCCTCCGCCTTCTTTTTTCTTCACGGAACCGCTTCTCTTTTTCTTCCGGGTCTTCCAGCCGGCTGTCCCTTTTTCCCTTCTGTTTTCCTTCATCTGCTGTCATCTGCTGCGGTTTTTTAAACTTCTTCCTGCAAGCGTAACAAAGCATATACTCCGGATTTTTTTTACTTTCTGTCAACTCGCCTTTACAAAATGGACATTTCATTGACGCCCCCTCCTTTTCTCTGTCCGGCAGACTGCTCTCCTGCCTTTTTAAAATCGAAGCTTTGGTGAAAAGCCGAGATCCTCCAGCGCTTCTATTGCCGTATTGACTTCCTTGGAATCTCCGTCCACCGTCACGGTCCTTTCCTTTAGATCCACTTCAAACCCAAGTCCTTCTTCTGTTAAGAGTCCCGTGATCCTTTCCACGCATTTTTCACAGTGCATATCCTTCACATCAATGACCGACATGATCTTCCTCCATTCTTCCGGAAACCTCCGGATTCTCGTTATCGTCCGGAAATCTGCTGTCTTCCCCCTGGAAAGCGCCCGCTTCCTCCCGTCCGCCCTACGTGTCTGTTCTTTGGCATCTCTTTGCTACTTCATCAGCTTTTGGATGGTGGCGCACAGCTCGTCCACCGCTTCTTCCTTCCCCGCCTTCATATCGTCTACCACGCAGGTGTGGATATGGCTGACCAGAAGCTGTTTATTAAAGCTGTTCAGCGCTGCCTGGATCGCCATTACCTGGGTCAGTATGTCCACGCAGTACCGGTCTTCCTCCACCATCTTGCGGATTCCTCTTACCTGTCCTTCAATGCGGTTCAGTCTGGTGATCATATCCTGATGCTCCGACTGCTCACGCACTTTTTTCCTGACACAACATTCCTTTTCTGTCATAGTCCCTCCTAGAGTTTCAGACGTCTTAACCTAAGGGCGTTTCCCACCACCGTAACAGAGCTGAACGACATGGCAAGTCCTGCAAAAACTGGACTTAGCAATACATGATTCCAGCCGTAGAACACTCCTGCTGCCAGTGGAATGCCGCATACATTATAGAAAAATGCCCAGAACAAGTTTTGTTTGATATTGGCAATGGTCGCATGGCTTAACCGGATGGCTTTTTCCACTCCCCGCAGATCCTGCTTCATCAATACCACATCGCCTGAGTCGATGGCGATATCGCTTCCTTTTCCCATCGCGATCCCCACATCTGCCTGTACCAGAGCCGGGGCATCATTGACGCCGTCTCCTACCATAATAACCCGACGGCCTTTCTTTTGCAACTCTTCCACAACACTTGCTTTATCCTGGGGCAAAACTTCTGCGATCACCCGGTCTATCTCCACCTGTCTGCCGATGTATTCTGCTGTCAGCTGCGTGTCTCCCGTCAACATGACCGTCTGCAGTCCCATCTCCTTCAGTTTCCGGATCGCTTCCCGGCTGGTGTCCCAGATGGTATCCGCTACCAGGATCAGCCCTTTTACCTGTCCTTCCTCTACCAGATACATGGGAGTTTCTCCCCTGCTTGCCGCTTCTTTGGCGGTTTCTTCATAATCTCCCGGAAAAATTCCCGCCTCTTTCAACAGCTTCCCGTTTCCAAGGAGATACGCTTTCCCCCGGATCTTTGCCCCAATTCCCTTTCCTGTTATACTGGTAAACTCTTCCGTCTCAAAAAATTCTAATCCTTTTTCTTTCGCCCGTTCTACAATGGCTCTTCCCAGAGGATGCTCCGAGGATCGTTCACAGGAAGCCGCCAGAGCCAGCACCTCTTCCGCCTTGTCCGACGGCAGGATCCCTGTAACCTGCGGAGTTCCTCTGGTGATCGTTCCGGTCTTATCCAGTACCACCGTATCTGCCCTGTGAGCGGTTTCCAACGCTTCTCCACTTTTAATCAAAATCCCGTTGCCCGCTCCCAGTCCGGTGCCTACCATGATGGCCGTCGGAGTTGCAAGCCCCAGAGCGCAGGGGCAGGCGATCACCAGTACAGACACAAATACATTGAGTACAAAGGAGCGTTCATAGCCCAGCAGCGCCCAGATAACCGCTGCTGTCAGGGCAATGACCATGACAGCCGGAACAAAATAGCCTGCCGCCTTATCCGCCAGTTTGGAAATGGGGGCCTTTTTTCCCTGAGCCTCCTCCATCAGACGTATGATCTTTGCCAGTGTGGTATCTTCTCCTGTTTTTTCCACCCGTACCGTAATGGCTCCCTGATAATTCATGCTGCCTCCGGTTACTTTACTTCCCGCTTCTTTTTCTACGGGAATGCTTTCTCCTGTCAGCATAGACTCGTCTACACTGGTAACCCCTTCGATCACTTCTCCGTCCAGAGGGATTCGGTCTCCCGGGCGGATCAAGATCCTGTCTCCCGGGCGGATCTCTTCGATCAGAACTTCCGTCTGCTGCCCTTCCTTTACCAGGATCGTCCGGTCCGGCGTCAGTTTCACTAATTTTTGGATGGCATCCGACGTCTTTCCCTTGCTTCTTTCTTCCAGGTATTTCCCAAGCATAACCAGTGTCACCACAATAGCCGCCGACTCAAAATACAGATGGTGTACATGGTCTCCTCCTCTTTGGATGTTCCACATCATCACCAGGCTGTACAGGTATGCACTTCCCGTTCCGACGGCTACCAGCGAGTCCATGTTGGGGATCCCGCGAAACAGCTTTTTCAGTCCGGACACATAGAATCTTCTGCCGTTGATCAGAATGATCGTTGTCAGGATCCACTGCGCCGCCGCAAAGTACAGGGGGTGTTTTTCCATCGATACTATATCCGGAAGAGGAAGCGGCACCGGCAGCATATGTCCCATAGACAGGTACAGAAGAGGGAGTGACAGCAGGATGTTTGTCCACACAGTCCGTTTCATTGCCGTCTGCTTTTTCTCTTCCTTTTCCCTGCGTAGTTTTGTTTCCTGCCTCGTTTCCTCTTCTTTTTCCTCTATTCCAAATCCTGCACGGATTACCTTGCTTTTAATCGCCTCCTCTCCCACTTCTTTTTCATCAAAAGTAATGGTCAAGATCCCTGTGGTCAGATTGACGCTGCTTGCAGAAACACCTTTCAGCTTTCCTGTCACCTTCTCTACCGCTGCCGAGCAGGCTGCACAGCTCATTCCTGCTATTTTGTATTGTTTTGTGGTCATAAGCCTCCTCCTTTCTTATACCCCCATAGGGTATATGTTTATTAAAGCATCTCTCTACCCATTTGTCAAGCAGGAGGCATGAGCTGCAAATTTCCTCTACAACGGCAAAAGTCCGGGATCCCTCCCACAGTGGCAGACAACCAGCCTTTCCCCGGTTTTCGTAAGCTTTGGCGGCTGTCTGCCGGTTTGAAAAATCCTTTCTACGCTTCAGCACTTTCTGCCAAAAACGGACACTGCGGAATCTTCCGCTGTGTCCGTTATATACTCCCGTTATATTCTCTTCTATGGCGCTACATCCGGCGTGCCTTTTATTATCTGTCTTTTCCGTTTCCGCCACTACTTTCAATTATCTCCAACAGGTCTCTAATTCTGCTCTGTCAGTGTAACAGACACTTCTTTCTCCCCATAGCCTCCGTCTTTTCCCTGTACACTGACAGTCACCTTCACCGTATCGCCGGCTTTGTAATACTGCAACTGTTCCTTCAGTGTCTGCATATTGGAAACAGAGGATCCTTCCAGCTTGGTAATGATCATGCCTTTTTCCAGACCCGCTTTTTCTGCTCCGCTTCCGCTTATCACTTCGGATACGTAGACTCCTGTGGGGATATTGTACATTTTGGCGCTTTCCTCATTGACATCCACTCCCTGGATCCCCAGATATCCTCTCTCCGATGCGGTGACCTTCGTCTTGGTTTCCTGATTCATCAGGTTGGTGATAATATCCTGGGCGTCAGATATCGGAATCGCATATCCCATCCCTTCTACCTGATCCGTCGCCACCTTAATGGTATTGATCCCAATGACTTCTCCCTTGGCGTTCAACAACGCCCCTCCGCTGTTTCCCGGATTGATGGCCGCATCCGTCTGGATCAATTTTCCGTCAAAGCCTTCTAGCTCCCTGTTTAAGGCAGATACGATACCGGTGGTAACAGACTGTCCGTACCCCAGCGCATTTCCAATGGCGATGGTAGTCTCTCCTACCTGTAGCTTGGAAGAATCTCCCAGGGTCGCTACTGCGATCTGATCCATGGTGGAGCTTTTGATCTGAGAAAGATCCACCGCCAGTACCGCCAGGTCTCTGTTGGCGTCTGTCCCTTTTATATTTGCCTCCACGCTTTCTTCATCAATAAAAGATACCGTCAGATTACCGCTGCCTTCGATCACGTGGTTGTTTGTCACGATCAGCAGTTCCTTCTCATTCTGCCCGATAATGATCCCCGATCCCACAGCAGTGCTTTTCTGTTCTCTGACGCCTCCGAAAAAGTCTTGCACCTGCTGCACGGTGAGATTCGTAATGGATACCACAGACGGCATGGCACTTTTGGTGATCTCTGCAATGTCCGAGCTTGTCACGCTTCCCTTGGACGTCGTCAGGGTCGTATTGGAGACGGTTCCCGTGGTCTTTGCCTGCTTTACGGTTCCTGTCGTCCCCAAGATCTTACCTGTTGCAAAGTTCGCCACCTGGAACGTCGTTCCGGTCACAAGGCCAAACGCCATTCCCAGACAACAGATCTTCACCCATCTCGGCACTTTCTTTTTCTTGCCTCCTACAGGCGCTTCCTTCTGCCCTGCTGCACCGCCTTCTGCATCTCTCGCACCGGATGCCGTTTCTGCAGGTTCCAAAACATCCGTCTCCGCCTTTTTCTGTTCCTCTTCTGTATGATAAGTATATTCCTGATCCATATACAAGACTCCTTTCTTCTGCCGGTTCCTGCCCTTCTTTCAGGCGGAATCAATTGTTATGAAGAAAGTCTATCCCGCAATTGTGTTTATTCTGTGTAAAATCTATGAGAAAACCGTTAACTTTCCCTTCCGTGTTCCTCCTATGTCTTTCTTTTCCAAAATGCCCGGATCTCTTCCGGGGAAGCGGTCAGGCTTCCCTGTACCATTTCTTTTTTTCCTCCGCCTTTTCCCTGTAGCTCCTGAAGGAGGCACAGATTCAGCGGACGTACATCCAGCATCCGGCTTCCTATCACATATTGACAGCTTCCCTGCTTCGTAAAGTGAAACACGCCGCAGCACGTCGCCCCCTCCTGCAGGATCAGGTTCATCAGTCCGCGGGGCTGCTCCTTGGAAAGTCCTTCCACTACCGCCAAAACCATCTGTTTGTCTTCCGCTTCACCAAAAATCTCCTTTGCCTTCTGCTCCAGCAGCGTCTGCTCCAGACGGCGGACGACTTCTCTGCATTCCTCCAGTTCCTCTTTCTTCCTTTGAACTGCCTGGGAAATCTCTTCTCCTTTGGCGCTGAGCAGTGCGGAGATCCTTTTCGTCTCCCGGTCTTTCCCTCTATAGTCCAGCAGAGCCCTCCTGCCACAGACGACAGTCAGCCGGACGCCCCCTTTGTAAGATACCCTGTCTATGATCTTTAAAAGGCCGATGTCCCCCGTCCTGGCTACATGCGGGGCACAGCAGGCACAGACATCATATCCTTCCACCGTGACAATCCTGATCCGGCCTTCTATCTCTATCTTACTGCGAAAGGAAATCTGCTGCGCCTCCCGGTGATCCACATGGACGGCAGAAACCGGAAGGTTTCGAAAGATCGCTTCATTGGCTTCCTCTTCCAGCGTTTCGATCTCCTCCCAGGTGATCTCTCCCGGAAAATCCATGGTGCAGATCTTCTCTCCCAGGTGGAATCCTACATTGGGATAACCAAAATGGCGGTGAACCAGTCCCGAAAAAATATGTTCTCCTGTATGCTGCTGCATCCGGTCAAACCTTTTTTCAAAATCCAGCCGGCCCTCCACTTCCTTCCCCACCGGAACAGGGGCCGACACCCTATGCCAGATCACTCCGTCGTTTTCCTGGGTGTCCTCCACCTCTGCCTCGTCGATCCAGCCGATATCTCCGTACTGCCCTCCTCCTTCCGGAAAAAAGGCAGTCTGATCCAACGCCAGAAACCAGCCTTCCTCTTCCCGGCGGCAGGACACCACTTTGGCCGAAAATGTTTTCAGATAAGGATCTGTCTCAAATAATCGTTTGGTCTTTTCCATCATTTACATTCTCTCCGGCGCTTCAAAGCCCAGCACATCGATACATTCTTCCAGGATCTGTCTGGTCAGGCAAAGCAGACCGATATAGCTTTCTTTCTTTGCCGCATCCTCCTCTCCCAGGATCCTGGTATCATGGTAGAATCGATTAAAGCTGTTGGACAATTCAAAAATATACGCACAGATCTTGTGAGGCGCCAATTCCTGTGCCGCCCCTTCCATCACCTCGCTGTACCTGGCAGCCTGCAGCATCAGCTCTTTTTCACTGTCTCCCGCAGGCGGCAGGATCACCGGCTGATCCAGGTTTCCTCCGGCCTCTTCATAACGAGCCAGGATGGATTTGATCCGAACGATGGTGTAGAGAATATACGGCCCCGTGTTCCCTTCAAAAGAAGTGAAGCGGTCCACGTCAAAAATGTAGTCTTTAGAAGCCTGGTTGGAAAGATCTCCGTATTTGATGGCTGCCAGACCCACCAGCTTCGCCGTTTCTCTTCCTTCTTCTTCGCTGACGGTACGGTTTGCGCTGATCTTCTCATACATGTTATCGGCGATCTCCTGAATCAAGTATTCCAGACGCATCACTCCGCCTTCCCTGGTCTTGAAGGGCTTCCCGTCTTTGCCGTTCATTGTGCCGAACCCAAGGAAGGACAGCTTTGTATCCTCCCCGACGATTCCCGTTTTTTTGGCTGCCCTAAACACCTGGACAAAATGCAGTTCCTGTCTTTTATCTACCACATATACTACCTGATCCGGCTGAAATTCTCTTTCTCTTTGGATCAGGGTGGCCAGGTCTGTGGTTCCGTACAAAGAGGCCCCGTCTGACTTCTGGATCATACAGGGCGGTACCTCCTTGGTATCTGTATCCTCTGCCACATCGATCACCAGCGCTCCCTGATCCATATGCGCCAGCCCCTCTTTTTTCAGCCAGCTGACCATATCCGGAATATCTTTCTGCGCGTCAGATTCTCCTCTCCACAGATCGAAGCTGACCTTCAGTCGATCGTAGTTTTTCTTCAGGTCGGCAGTGGACACCTTCATAATATGCTGCCAGATGGCAAGATACCCTTTGTGTCCGTATTGCAGCTGTTTTGTCGCTTCCAGCGCTTCTTCCCTGTAGGCTTCATCCTCCTTCGCTTTCTGGCTTGCAGTGGGATAGATCTCCTCCAGTTCTCCTATGGTAAACGGCGCTTCCTCCGGAAAGTCGTCGGCTCCTTCCTGAAAATACGGAAGCTGCGGCTGTCTTTGCTTCAGCTCGGTAATGATCAGTCCCATCTGATATCCCCAGTCTCCCAGGTGGATATCGCCCAGAACGCGGTGTCCCATTTTACGGCTCATCCGCTTCACGCTTTCCCCGATGATGGCAGACCGAAGATGCCCTACATGCAGAGGCTTGGCTACATTGGGTCCGCCGTAATCCACCAGGATCGTCTGCGGTTCTTCTACCTGGGTCAGCCCCAGATCTTCTCTTTGCATCCGGCCAAGATATTCCGCCAGGCTTTCCTCTTTCAGGGTCAGGTTCAGGAATCCCGGAGGAGCCACGGAAACTTCCTTTAGCCACCGGCTGTCTTTTAATCTTTCCGCCACTTCCTGCGCGATCTTGATGGGCGCTTTCCGGAATGCCTTCGCTCCCGCCATGGCCCCGTTACACTGATATTCGCACAGATCCGGCCGGTTGGACAGCGTCACCTTTCCGTACTCCGCCTCATACCCCGCCTCCAAAAAGGCCTGCCGGATTTCTTCTTCCATATATTCCCTGATCTTTTTCATGTTTTCCTCCTTATAGAGATCTCCTTTGCTGCCGGAGATCTCTTCTTTCTCTGCCAGCTATTTTACCACACGTTGCGTAGTATGAGAACCTCCTTTCTTTAGAAACCGAAAGTCTTCCGGCTCTTCCGCTTCCGCCGAAAGTCCGACGCTCCTTCTTTTTTTATTTTTCAAAACCCTATTGACTTCCCATGCTTTTTGTATTATTATTCGATTGTATTAATCAAATAACACAATCAATCTGGAGGTGAATACTTATGGCTTGGAAGCTGGACAATGACCGTCCTCTCTACCTGCAGCTGATGGAACGCATCCAGCAGGATATCGTATCCGGTATCTATACCTGTGGAGACCGGCTCCCCTCCGTCAGAGAACTGGCCTTGGAGGCTGCCGTCAATCCCAATACGATGCAGAAAGCATTTTCCGAGCTGGAGAGACTTGGGCTGGTCTACTCAAAACGAACCAGCGGAAGATTTATTACGGAGGATGAACAGATGCTTACACAACTCAAAACACAACTGGCAGCGCAGCATGTTCAGGAATTTATGGAACGTATGACTCTTCTGGGGCTTTCCCGGGAAGAGATTCTTCAACTCATTCAGTCAGCAGCAAAGGAGGCTTAACACATGAATCCCATTTTAGAATGCATTGGTTTGACTAAGGTCTATTCTTCCAACCACATTGCACTAAACAACGTCAACCTGACCCTGGAAAGAGGGCAGATCGTCGGCCTGTTAGGTCCCAACGGAAGCGGTAAGACCACGCTGATCAAGCTGGTCAACGATATCCTTTCTCCTTCCTCCGGAAGCGTCCTGATCGGCGGACAGATCCCCGGTGCAGAGACGAAGGGAATTGTTTCTTATCTGCCCGACAGGTTTTCTCTTAATGATTCCTGGCAGATTTCTCAGGCTTTGACTTATTTTGAAGATTTTTATGAAGATTTCCAGCGCGACCGCGCCATCCATATGCTGGAGGATTTGAACATCGATCTGAAGGCCCGCATCAAATCCCTGTCAAAGGGTACCAAGGAGAAGCTGCATCTGATTCTGACCATGAGCAGGAACGCACAGCTCTATGTACTGGACGAGCCCATTGGCGGCGTCGATCCTGCCGCCAGAGATTATATTTTAAAAACGATCATCGGCAACTACAATGAAAATGCCACCGTTCTTTTATCCACTCATCTGATCCAGGATGTGGAAAATATTCTGGACCGGGTCCTGTTCTTAAAAGCGGGGCAGATCGTTTTGAATTCTGCTGTGGATGATATCCGAACACAGCAGGGTAAGTCTGTAGACAGTTTGTTTCGGGAGGTGTTCAAATGTTAGGAAAATTAATCAAACATGATTTTAAGGCATTAAATCGGTTCCTGCTGATTATGCACGGATTTCTGCTTCTTTTTGCTGTGGCTGTCCGGATATTTCTGCCCTTGTATGAGAATGTGATCTTTTCACTCTTTCTGATCCTCTACATTCTCTTCCTGATCGGAGTTTCATTTGCCACCTATATCACCATCGCCGTTCATTTTTACAAGAACCTGTTTTCCGATGAAGGATATCTGACACGGACGCTTCCGGTTTCCCGGGGAACGCACCTGCTCTCCAAGACCATTACCGGTACCGTTTGGGCCATTGCCAACCTCCTGCTTATCATCGTTTCCCTGTGCATCACAATTTCCATGCCGGAAGTCTGGAATGCACTGCTTGAAAACAAAGTACGGATTATGACCGGTCTGGGACTTCCTGCCGATTTTGGACTGCTGCAGCTTGTGCTGTCATCTCTCGTTGTGATCGCTTTGCAGTGCTTTACCTCTGTTTGCATGGTCTATGTTTCCGTTATGATCGGGCAGTTGTTTACCCGCCACCGCATCCTTGGTTCCGTAGTCGCTTATTTTTCTATTTCTACGGTTCTTTCCCTGCTGTCCTTTGTAGCAGCTGCGGTAGCCACCTTCTCGGCAAGCCAGTCGTCCGGCGCCCTGATGTATCTTTATAATCCTCAATCTCTTGCGCACATTGTGCTGGTCAGCACCCTCTTTACCTTTATCTTAGGTGTGATCTTCTATATTGTCTCACATCTGATCCTGGTAAAAAAAGCGGATCTGCCCTAATATCTGTAAAGGGATTTCCCCGGCGCCGTTATGGATTTTCATAACGGCGCCGGGGATTTTCATATTCCGTTTCCCATCTATCCATCTATAGAGGAAGTTTCCATATCAAACACGAAATCCTTCCTTTTTCCTTCAACTTTTGGCTTACAGGACAAAATATGTTGGGCTATCACTCCAACTTTTAAGGGCAGGTACACGCCGCATGCGGCGTGTACCTGCCCTTGATTGGGGTTGCCTGTTTCTATCAATCGTTTTTGTTCATTCTGTCTTTCACATTACTGTGTCCTGCGTTTCCTTTTCTGTACCAGGAAAACAGTACCTGCTGCAAGCATTCCCATGATCGGCAAAACCGGGAAGGCTCCGTCCCCTGTCTTTGGTGTATGTTTCTTTTTCTTGAGCTTGGGGATATAGGTATTCTTTACCACGATATTATGCTTATCACTGGCATCGATGGTGGACGTATAGCCTTTTACCGGTTCTTCTTTTACCGTGTACTCATACTCATTTCCATTATCGTCGAACTGCAGGCAGTCCGTCCACTCATATTCCAGCATACCGTTTTTCAGTTCCACTGCTTCTCCAAAGGCTTCTCCGTTCCGATACAGCTGGAATCGAATGGTCGGATGGATATCCGGTCCGCCTGCCCATACTTTTGTCACTTTGATCTTGATCTTGGGACTTACGAACTTGTTGGTGATTTCCAGTCCATTTTCTGCCTTTTCGTAATACTGCGGCACATCCGGCTCTTTTGCATAGTACTCATACTCTTTTCCGGATGGATCAAATTTTACCAACTCCGTGAAGGTATGTGTCAGCTTCGTTTTGGTGAGAAGTACTTCGTCCACCTTCTCATCGATTTCAGAACCGTCTGCTGCCGTTCCTTTTCTCCACAGTTCCAGCTTCACATCCGGCTTTTTCCCGTTTTCCCATATCTTTTTCACGGTTTTTTCCGTCAGGATCTGCTTATTCGTTACCGCGTATCCGTCTATTTCCGTATCAAATCCGGGAACCCGTTTTTCCTGCACCTCATATTTATAGTCTTTTCCCGTAGCCGGATTGATCTTCGGCAGCTTTTTCCCATCCTTGTCTGTCTCAAAGGTATGATCCCAGTTGGGGGCTGCGGCTGTATATTCGTTGATCTCTTTGCCATCCCGCAACAAGACATAAACAATCTCGGACGGATATACTTCTTCTTTCATTACCCAGGTCTTAGACACCGGGATCTGGATCAGGATTCTTGTATTGGTAATGCTGTACCCCCGGATGACTTTTTCGTAGCCCGGCACCGGCACCTCATCTATCGTGTACTGATACTCTTTTCCATCCTGGTCGTACTTCGGCAGTTTTTCAAACACGCCCTTCCACTCGTTTTCACTGTTTTCTTTTCTTAATACGATGCTCTTGTACACTTCCTGCGGCTTATCGCTCCGGTATAGATTCACCGTGATCTCTGCAGGTTTATCCAGATCTCCACTTTCATCCTTCCAGGTCTTTGTAACCTCCAGTTGGATGAGTTCTTTCTGGTTGACGATCGTCGTCAGCCCATTTTGTGGATTCAGCTTCTTTGTGTATCCTTTTACTTCTTTTTCATCAATGGTGTACACATAAGGAGTTCCGGACGGGTCTGTCTCCGGCAGTTTTTCCCATTTGTGATACCATCCGTTTCCTGCATTTAAAACAGCCGTCTTGTACTCTGTCCCATTTCTCAGCAGTACTGCCGTAACGCTTGTGGGATCCGGTTCTCCCGTCTCATTGACCCACTCTTTACGAACTTCTCTTTCAACCACCTTCTGGGTATTTGTAAAGGTATACCCATCGGCCTGCGTGTCATAGCCCGGTACAGCATCCTCTGTCACCCGGTATGTGTGCAGATGTCCATCCACAATGTCATATTTGGTCAGCGGCTTCCCGTCTTTGTCCGTTGTAAAGGTATAATTCCAGTTGTCCTTCGTTGCCACATGGTGGTTGATCTCCTTCTCATCCCTCCACAGTCGATAGGTAATGGCAGACGGGAGTTCTTCTCCTTCCACGCTCTTCCAAACCTTGGTCACCGGGATTTCCACCTTTTCCATATTGGTGTTGACAACTCTCAGCCCATCTTCCGTTTTGACATAATCCTTGGGAGTCCAGTCTTTTCCGTCAGCATCTACCTCTCTTACAAAATAGCGGTAATCTTTTCCATTTGCGTCTGTCTTATCCAGGTTCGTCCACTTTACGGTGGTGGTGCCATTTTGCAATTCTTTGATTTCTGCCTGAGGAACCGCTTCTGTCGTTCCGTTCTCCGTCGCTCTATAAAGCTTCATCCAGATAGTTGGATACGGCTGGCTTCCACCCACCCAGATTTTGGTTGCCTCTACTTCTATTTTGGGACTCTCATAGGTGTTTTTCACTGTACAGTCATTTACGTTGGTCTTTTTGTAATGTTCCGGTACTTCCACCTCATCTACCCGGTAATTGTAGGGTTTCCCGTTTTCATCTGTTTTGTCAAGATTTTCCCACGTATACTCTGTAGCGCCGTTTTGCAATTCCACCGGTGCTCCCTGCGGTACATTGTTTCTGTACAGCTGAAGTTTGATAACCGGTCTGGGATCTGCGCCGCCTTCCCAAACCTTCTTTCCCGTAAACTTGGTCTTTGGGATTTCATAGGTATTGGTGATGCTTGTCCCCTGCTGGTCCACCAGGTAAGTATGACCATTGACGGTCACCTTTCCATCCGTCACTCCGTCTTCTTCCACGGTATACTCATAAACGGCCCCGCCTGCCCCTGTCTTTGGCAGGTTCTTCCACACATATTCAAACACTCCCGGTGAAATCTGTGTCGTGGTGGGAGATACGTTGGTGACTTCTTCTTTCACACCTCCCGGCAGCTTCCGATACAGCTTGAAGGTTACTGCGGTATGATCCTCGCTAGGCCCTCCGTCCCAGGTCTTCAGCGCAGACACCTCGATGGTATCCGGCTTGTTGGTCACCGTTTTTAAAACCGTTTTATCACTTCCAAAGTCCTGGGGATTGATCTCAATGGGATCTTTTAATTTCTGGTATCCGTTCGGCGCTTTGGTCTCTTCCAAAAGGTATTTGTCCTTCAAAAGCTGTCCCAGCTCCCCGTCTCCGTTTGGTCCGGTCTTTATGGTGCCCACCACCACTCCGTTGACGTGCCGGATCACATTAAATTCCGCTCCTTCCAGCGGTGTTCCGTCTTCACTTTCCTTGTGTACCTTGATCTTGTACACGTAGCCTTCTGCAAATCCACCTGCCGCCGTATAAACCAAAACTGCTTTATAATCCTGTGGCTGTGTCTGACTTCCTACAATCGTTGCGTTATTGACAAACTGTTCCCCGTCTACCGGTGTATAAGAAGACTTAATTTTATAATCAATGGTAAATCCATCCTGCTCCGTTACATTTCCCAGATTTATGGAGAATCCTTTTTTATCCGGAGTCCATTGAATTGTGTAATTTGATGTAACATCCGCTCCCTCCAACTGCCAATCTTTATTTTGGTCCATCTTCCATGTTCCCTTTCTTATAACAAAGGAAGATTCTACGTAGGATGTTTGTGGAGTCCCCAGTACATCACTGATCACTGTATTTCCATAAACTCTTTTTTCTGAATTAATCCGCAGCTGATAATATAACACAGTCGGATCCGGATCTGCCGGTGACTGCCATCCTGCCTTGGTCATTTTAAAGGGGATGGGATCCGGTATTCCTTCAAATTCAAAAGAACCTCCATGGATCACACTGCCATTGACGATAAAGTCCGCCGTAACCGTTCCCGGGTTCTGCATATGAGCATGATCCACCCGGGCATAGAAGAAAAATTCTCCCGTTATGCCAGAATGGCTATCTACATAGTCTGTGTACGTCAACGTCACTGTCTTGGCCGATTCACTTACAGCCGCATTTGCCACCAGATTGTTGTTGCTGTCCCGCAACTCAAAGGTGGCGGACATGCTGGAAAACTGCAACGTATCCGGCAGCTTAATCACTGTCGTGTCATTTGCGTGCACCTGATTATCCGGCAATGCAAACTTGGCGTTGACGCGAAACTTCTGCCATTTGGAAATAATTCCAATGGGCCCTCCGGTTTCACTTGACACACTCATCGCGGTGATCACGCTACTGGGCGTCGGCGCTCTTCTTGGCCCTCCGGCTGCCACCACATAGGGAGAAAACCGCTCCGCGTTTACCGACACTTCTTTTCCCTGGGCGCCTCCCATCTTTTCGATGGCGCCGCCGTTTTCCACATGATATACCTGCAGAGCATTTCCCTCTTTTACATGCCCTGCAAGCTTAGAGTCATCCGACACAGAAAACCGCAGATCCACCGGATATCCTGCCCGTGGCTGTACCTTTTCCCCTGTTGGCGAAAGGAAGGTAATATCAAATGCAACGGCATCCTGTTCTTCCAGCCGCGCCTCCACCTTGCTGGTCTGATCCTTCCCCAAAGCACGGATCTGAAGAGTGGTTCCCTCCTCAAAGCTTCCGACCGGAGCCGTCACATAAGCTGTAACGCCGCCCACTTCCTTCGTTCCTTTGATCTCTGTTTTATTATACTCTGTCTTTTCTGTTTCTGCCTGTTCTTTCTGTTCTGCCTCCGGCTGCGCAGAAGTCTGCACCTGGGCGGCGTTCCCCGCTTCTACCTTCGGCTGCACCGTTTCTTCCTGCTTTACTTCCACACTTTCTGCAGTCGTTTCTTCCCCGGTTTCCGACTGCTTGGGCGCCTCTTCTTTTTGATCCTCTTTTGCCGGTGCCTCCACTTCCGTGGCGGCTTCCTCCGGTTCCGGACTTCCCTCTGCATAAGAAATGTTCCCTGCAATATTTCCCAGAACCAATGTAGCCAGCAATAGGATCGCCAGCATCCTTTTCTTCATTGTTACCTCCTTCTTCGCCACGTCTCATCCATGGCGCATATTGACATGTTCGGTGATCTGTGGTGAATGTCTGACACATTTTCGCTTTCGACCGTCTTCACAGTCCTGCCCCTTCTTCCAATGTCAGCCAGCACACACCCCTCCCATTGTCAACATACCATAGAGGTAAAATATATTAAATGAAATTTCCGTATTATTCCAGAAGTTTCCTAATTTTCAATCAAGTTCTTGATCTTTATTTTTTAAGGATCCTTTCTTTTCTATTTCCATCCGTATCTCAGCAAAAGTAAGGGAGCCCCGCTCCACAACTGTCCAGTCAGTTATGTTGCGAGACTCCCTCTGTTACACACCCGGGCGGATTCGAACCGCCGCTCCCGCCTCCGGAGGGCGGTGCTCTATCCCCTGAGCTACGGGTGCTTAAGGCAGTAAAACTGCCTTTGTAATATAACACATCTGTCACAGAAAGTAAACTTCCAACCTGTTTTTTCTTTGTATTTTTTATTACAGATCTTTTTCCGTGACGTTGTATTTCATTTTTCTTACCTGGAGGTATTTTTCCTACTCTCTTTTACTGATCCTGATAGCCTGTTACATTTCCCAGGTAAAAGTCAATATAGGTGGTTCCCTCTTCCAGCTCTTTTTTTACTTCTCGTGAATACTTCATTTCTCCCAAGGCTCCCATATCAAAAAAGAAGTATCTTGACTCCTTAACAGGTAGTGGCACTATGATGGAAAGCTGCTCTACATACTGTCTGTTATTTTTTGAGAAAGTGGGATAAGTATCTGATTTTTCCTGCAACTTTCGCAGCACGGTAGAATTTCCTGCCGCATCGGGCTGGATATCTACGCCTGTTACCAAATAGCCCTGACTGAGTCCCGGACTTGCCATGAGAAATCCTTTCTCATTAGAAAACATCCCGCCTGTTACCCCTGTCCCCAGACCCCAAAATCCAGTAATAGAGTCTTTGAATTTGTAAACTTCCATATCTGCCGCCTGCTTGTCGATCTCATCTTTCCATCTGAGAATTCTCTTGTAGCTTTCGTCATAATTATTATAAAAGTCTTTGTTTGGGCGAACCTCATCTACAAGGGCAATTGCTTCTTCTGCTATCTTTTTATAAGAGGAAATGAATTCTGCCTTCTCTTCCGGAGACAGGGGAACCGCCACATCGGTTATCCCAATGCTGCCAAGATAAGCTGTCGCTTCGTTTTCTACCTGTTCCTTTCCTCCTGTGGGACTGCCTGCGTCTCCTTCCCGTAAAAGCTTTTCCCGCAGCTGCACAGAATCTTCCGGTGTTCCCAGGAAATATCTGGCTATGATCTTCCCCTGTGTCTTGCTCTGGATGATGTATCCCACATAATCATAGCAGCGTACTTTTTCCGGCTTGTAAGTAACCTGGCTTCCCGACTGCAGCGTTTTCCCCTCTTTGGGGAGTTCCGCCAGCATCGCATCCTTTGCAAAGATCGCGGGCGCCGACAGGGAGGAGAGTACTATCGCAAGCGCCAGTCCGCCTGCCGCCAGCTTCCTCTTTCGAACTGTCACGAATATCACCGCTCCGCTGCCCACGCACAGGGCAAAAACTCCCGGCACCCGGGATGCATCTCCTGTCTTCGGACGATCCTTCTCTTTGGAAGCTTTTGTGATCTTTGGCTGACCGCTTACCTTCTCTGTCGTCTTACCAGGGGTTCCCGGTGTCTGCGGCGTTTCCGGAGTCGGGTTTTTGGGATCTTCCGGTGTTGGATCCTTGGGATCCTCCGGCAGCTCACAAACATCCTTTGCCTTATAGATCAGTTTGACATCTGCGTCGCTTTGTACTGTCTCGTTCACATCTCCCGTCCGGATCAGCGCCTTTTCTGCCTCCGTCAGCGAAGACTCCTCCACGTATTCGTAGTGAATATTGTACGACTCTTCTGCAAACACCTTTGGAGTTGCCAACAGACAGCCCGCCACCGCTAAAGTCATTCCTGCAAGTATTTTTAAACGTTTCATAGCAGCTTCCCTTTCTTCCTTTAAATATTTTCTTAGAAACCCATTATATATATATATATATATATTGTCAATGGATTCTTTCTCTCTTCGGAAGTATTTTTCTTTATATTTTTTTATCCTGGAAGATCTATATTTCAAACATGAACCAGCTGCCTCTCTATATCAGAACGAAAAGTCGCTGTGCACACTATCTCTTTAAAAGAAAAAAGAGGACAGCTGTTTCCCTGTTCTCTTCTTACTCCTATCTCATTTCCTTCAAAAACGGGAGACCTATACAGACCTCCCGTTTCCTTTTTCTTAAATTGCCACACCATTCACATAAATCTCTTCAATGTCTGTGTCTACTTCATCATCCCAACGAATGCCCCACCCCGCCGGAGACAAAACTCCCTTTTGAAAAAAATCTTCCTCTTCAATCAATCGTTTCATACATGGAATCTTAGGAATCAACACTTTCATATCGTATCTCCTGCGCTCTCCATTTACAAAATCCACTTCTAACACACCCTCCCCCAATAACCTAAGTTCTTTTGCCGCATGATGAAATACCATATACATCCCTCCTATCCTAATGGTTCAATTCTTATGAATTCTTGCGCGTTCCACATCTGTAGCAATTCTTCCTGATGTAAACATACCCATCTTTTCACCAATCGTTGCCTCCTGCCTTTCAAGATTCCTTCCAGCAAATCTCCTGTCCGCAAATCAATCAAAGCCTCTCCCTCTTGGGCGAAGATGTGTATATGCGGTGGATTATGTTCATTCCAGTTCATATAAATCTTCATCCCCGCAAACATACTGATTATCGGCATTTCTTCTTTTCTCCATTCTACCATAACTTTTTGTAGTTGTCTGCACTCGGTCATTTTTAAATTAAGATCGTAGCACCTCAAAAAAACCCCTGTTTTTCTGAAAAGAAAATTTCCTTCCGTTTCCATTTGCTCTCCCAGGGCTACACAATCATGCAATACCTTAATTTTTCAGGCATTTGCTCCAAATATCCCTATTTTTTTATCCCCTTTCTTCTGTTCCAGACAAAGCCCGTCACTGCACCGGAAGCTATCAAAGAGATCAGAAGGGAAAGATGATTGACATCCCCCGTTTTTACCCCCTGTCCTACAGATGGTCCTTCCTGCTGCCGGACCCGGATCGTCTGGGATGGATTTTCGTAATCTGTCTCTTTTCCCAAAAGCTTTCCGGAGCTGTCGTAGATAGATTCAAATAGGACCAGCTCTTCCCCTGCCAGTCCCGTAGCATCCACCTCAAATTCCAGTTCTGCCTGCCCTTTTTCTCCGGAAATCCGCACTCTTTTTTCCGTGATCACTTCTTTTCCGTTAATTTCCAGAGGAGATCTGCTGCTCTTTCTCATCACCTGGCCACGGATCAGCACTTCCTTGTCCTTGATGTTCCTTCCCTCAAATTCAACCATATCCTGAAAGGTCTGATGTTTTTGCGGAAGAATTTCTTTCTTCCCGCTGCTTCCCTGCGCCTGTGTCCGGATCCAAAAATCAGATTCCGGCCTGCTCTCATTGCTTATCGTTCCCAGAAGCACCTTTTGTCTGTCTCTGGATACAACCACCCGCAATCCTTGGATCAGCTTTTTCCCCTGGTTTTCCTGCCCCTCCAATTCGTCAAGAATGTAGGTGTCAAAAGGAAGCGCGCCTGCCGTATCTTTTGCTTCTCCTCCTCCAAACCAGATCCCGTCTCCTGCCTCCTGTCCCCGATTGGTGTGCCTTGTATGCGGGTGCCACTCTGCCGCCGTGGAAAAATAACCGTTTTCATCCGTCAGGATCTCATGGGCTTCTCCTGTTGAGGCAGACGTAATACGAAACCGGACGTTTCCCATCCTTCTCGCCGTTGAGGCTTCAATCTTGACGCCTTCTAAGTCTCCTCTGATGATCTGTTCCCTGATCTTTACCGTTTCATAAAGCTGCACGCTTTCTTCCTTCCCATATCCCACCAGCTTTCTTACATAAACTCCCTGATCCGGAAGATATCCCTCCGGCGGCTTGATTTCCCGGATCGTAACCGTCCCCAGAGGAAGAACGGGGGTCCGCTCCTTATTTCTGTACAGCTCATCTCCCGAAACGAGGTACTCCTCTCTCAGAAATGCCTGTCCCTTTTTATCTGTTTTTACGATCCATTTCCTTTCCGGCTTTCCCCCTTCTTCTATAGGATTCCCCTTGTAATAGCCCGGATAAAACGCCACCTCAAATCTGGCTCCTGCCAGGGAAGCGCCGCCCTGCGACACAGGCTTGCCCGTTTCCTTATCTGTTTTTTCCAGCAACAGTCCCACTGTTTCATACTGTGGCTGCTCCTTCAGGGAAGCTTTGTTTAGCAAAACCTCTTCCTCCCATTTTACTTCCACCGGATAGACGGTGGCATCCAGAGCATATCCCGTCGGGGCCTTCCTCTCTTTGACTTCATACCGCCCTTCCGGCAAAAACACTTCTGCCTCTCCTGTTTTATCCGTAACCAAGGTTGCCACCAGTTCTTTTGTCCCTTCCTGATATACTCCATATTCTGCACCTTCCAGACTATAGGCAGGGTTTTTCTCTGTCATCTCTGACTGCGCCGATTCCTTTCTTAACCGGAGAGATCCATACTTTTTTACCTGTACCTCCATGGTGATCTGTCCACCGCCTGTCGCCTGATAAAGTTGCAGCCACACCTGGTAATACCCGCTGTGTTTTTCTGCCCACTGCCGTGCTTCCTCAAACACAGGCGTAAGCTGTACATATTCAGTCGCGTAAGTTTCGCCGCAGTCCCATCCCTTATAGGGAGACAGACTTTTCCATAAATGAATCTGTGCCAGGATGTATCCTGCATCTGTGTTTTTTTGTGGACTCAACTGCGTGATATAGTAAGTTTCCAGGCCCAGTCTCTTAAGAAGGGACTCTTCCACCTGATACTTTTCCAAGGGGATCTTCTGCCCTTTTCCTTCCTGAAACTTCGCATAAGGTTCCATGCAAAAAACCGGCCTTCCATCCACTGCCAGGACGGCTTCTTCCATTTCTCCCCTGTCTACGCCGCCTGCCCCTCTCAAAAAAATGTGCGCCACTTCCTGCCGCAGGAAGGACAACTGATGCTCTCCCTCTGCACGGACTATCCTGCTCTTTTGCAGGCAGAAGTTCCCTGCCACAAGCATGATCATCAGTCCCATTCCGACTGCTTTTCTTATCTTAGTTTTCCATGTGATTGTCTGTTTCAATAGTTCCTCCTTTTTCCGCATCGGATCCCGCCCTTCTCAATTCCTTTTTTACTCTGTCATAATAGTAGGCAGTATCTCCCAGCACTTCTTCCTCTTTTAATTGCGTCTCGTTGACTTCCTGTATCATCTGATTGATCCGGTCACAGGCCGGCGCTCTGGAAACCGGCAAAAGAATGACCTCATGGACACTGGAGAGGATCACATAATAATCCTCCTGTAGCCTGTTCCCGATTTCTTCCAGGCACCCTTTATACAAAAGAGTAGCAGCACCCCAATATTTCCTTTCATTGGTCAGGACATAGATCTGCTCTTTGACCGGAATAGCTGCACAATTAACCAAAGACGCTATGACTTCCTCCATCGTCTGAAACAGGGCGGGAAATTTTCTTCTTGTGGCTGCTTCCGCATCAAAAAGTAATCTTTTTATATCTATATTCCATTTTTCCAGATGTTCCCGTCTGATTCGACAAGTTACACAGGTTTCTTCCTGCATGGCAAGAAGAAGGTCGAATACCATCACAAAATCCAGATATTTCTGAGAAACCACCTGCTCCGGCAGCTTCTCTGCTTCTTTTTTGCCAAGCAGCTTTACGACCAGATTGTTCCTGGCGGAAGAATACTCTATCGGAAATGCACATGGCATCCTCTCCTGGTCTATGGTGTCTGCATACCAAAGCGCGATCTTTCTCGCCAGCTCTTCCAGACTGTCTTCTTCCTTTTCTCCGCAAAATGTTTCCAGATAGAGGACAGGTCTTGCAATATCCTGTTCCCCCTGAAACATCAGCCCTGTTTTTTCTTCTCCACCAGGAGAATGGCATAAGGTTACCCTGACTCCGGTTCCCAGAAGCTCCTGCACCTGTTCCCGCAGCCTATTTGCAAATGCACTGTCTGTCATTTACACTCCTTTCTTTCCTTGCGACTTGTTCGCTGTCGTTTTCTGATAATCGTTTGGGTTCTGATTGGTTGATTTGTCTGTTTCGATTTGTTCCTTGGAGATTTGTTTGTTAGAAATTTGTTTGTTTTGATTCATGGATCTGTCTGTTTTGATTTGTTCCTTAGATTTGTTCATTTTGATTCATGGATCTGCCTGTTTTGATTTGTCCTTTAGAGATTTGTTTGTTTTGATTGGCTGATTGTTGTCGGAGAATTCTGATCTGTTTTTGGAAATATTGCCGGATAACCCGGACCCAGACCGGCATACCGACTGCACATACGTCCAATTTTTGAATCTCTGAATTTTACATGTCCAAATTTTGAATATTCAAGCTTCCAATATCCAGACCTCGCATCTTTTTTGAATGGACACAGAGGTCTCCTTCTCTCTGCTTATCACTGTAAAAGTTCACTGAACCTTGCTTCGATAAAAGCCTGATGGGAATCCCGATACCTGATCTGTCTAAAACTATGATTTGAATTACTATGGTGTTATCATTATAAAAAGACCCTGCTGAAAATGCAAGGTCTTTTTCTCTTATTCTTACTTCATATGCATCGTCAGACTGCCGGTGTTTCCCGGCATCGCCTAAGATCCCTTATGCTCTGGAAAGATACTCTCCGGTACGTGTATCGATTTTGATCTTGTCTTCCTGTTCTACAAACAGAGGAACCATAACCTGTGCCCCCGTCTCTACGATAGCCGGCTTTGTCGCACCCTGTGCCGTATCTCCCTTGAATCCCGGCTCTGTCTCCACGATCAGAAGCTCCACGCTAAGAGGCGGCTCAATGGCAAACACACTACCTTGATAGGAACTCAGCTTCACGTTTTCATTTTCTTTTACAAACTTCAGGGAATCTCCCACCGTGTCTGCATTGACCGCAATCTGGTCAAATGTGGCCGTGTCCATAAAATAGAACAGATCTCCGTCGTTGTACAGATACTGCATTTCTTTTCTTTCGATATGTGCATTTTCAAACTTTTCCGTAGGACGGAACGTTTTTTCCACTACTCCACCATTGATGATGTTTTTCAGCTTTGTACGTACAAAAGCTGCCCCCTTACCTGGTTTTACGTGCTGAAACTCCATGATCTGGTACACGTTTCCTTCAATCTCCACAGTAAGTCCGTTTTTAAAATCGCCTGCTGATACCATTTGTATTCCTCCTTAAGCAGTGTCCGGCAGACACCTCTCATTCTTTTTACTTGTTCCATTCTATAATAAAGACGCCTGTTTTTCAACCTTTTTTTAACAGCTCTCCGCCTTCTTTCCTTATCGAAATCCTGCGCCTTCTGCCCCTTCCATTCAGGGGCCGTCCTGCATTTGGATCCCGTTGTTTTATTTCCCCACCTGCACCCTTGTTCATCTGCTTTCCTCCGTCAGTCCGTAGATCACAGCTCCCATGGCGTCCAGCCGCTTTTTTTCTTCCTCGGAAAACCTTCTTCCTGTGATCACACCGGTATAATCGCCTAAATGGTTGATCTTTGTCATAGACTGTTTTTCAAATTTGGAGGCATCTACCGCCAGAAACGACTCCGAGCATTGCCTGGGTACCTGCCTTTTCAGCCACATTTTCTCGATGGTAGGCGTCGTCACCTCAAAGTTTTTGTTGATAGAGGCCGCTCCAAAAAAGCCTATGTCGAACTTGAAGTTTTCCAGCATCTGCCTGGCGTATTGATCAAACACACTCCCGGTGCTTTTTTGGACTTCTCCTCCGCACAGAAACAGCCGTACCCGGCTTTCCTTCAGCAACTGCCCGATCTCCAGGTCATTGGTCACCACCATGATATCCGGCGTCGACTGCAGTAATCTGGCGATCTCATAGGTAGTGGTGCCTGCGTCCAGAAACACCGTGTCTCCCTCTTTGATAAAGGCGAAGCACCTCCTGGCGATCCTCTCCTTTTCTCCCTGGTGACTGGTCTTTTTCCGGGCATAGGATTCTTCCTGCTTTGCCACGGCCCCGCCGTGATATCTTTCCACCTTGTTGTGTTCTTCCAGCGTCCCCAGATCACGCCGGATCGTCATAGGACTGACTCCCAGTTCCTTTGCCAGCTCTTCCACCTGCAGACTTCCTCTGGTCTGCAGAAGTTGTACGATCTTCGCCTGTCTCTCTACTCTGAGCATCTGATCCACCTCTTACCTTTCGACCTTAACACCATCGGCCCCAAATCCACGCCCCGTCTTCTGTCACGCCAGCAGTCTCTGCCACACGCTCTGTCCCGTATCACGTCAACAGCGGAGGAATCTCTCCTCCGCTGTAATTATACCATATGTTTCGATCTACATAAAGATATTGAGTACAAGTACTTCCACCACACCTACTGCCCACGCAATGGTGGAGGTCACAGACCAGATGGTCAGCTGTTCTTTTGCTTCCCTGACGCCCAGCGTCCTGTTGACTACCCAGAAGTAGCTGTCGTTAAAGTATCCGAAGAACAGGGATCCTACACAGCATGCGATCGCTCCCAGCAGAGGATTTGCACCGGCTGCTACGATGATGGGGGCAGAAATACTTGCCGCGGTGGTCATGGCTACCGTTCCGGAGCCCTGGATAAACCGCATTGCCGTAGAGATCAGAAGCGGCAGGATCACAATGGGGATCGCCGTCTGTGCCAGACCTTCTGCCATGAAGTTGCCAAGTCCTGAATCTTTGATGATCTGTCCTAAAGCGCCTCCGCCTCCGGTTACCAGCATGATGATGCCTGCCGACATCATTCCCTTTTCCATTTCCATGACAGCATCATGGCGGTTCAGCGTCCTGCCCAGCGTAAAGATCGCCGCTAATAGTCCCAGTCCTACTGCCACGATAGGCTGTCCGCAGAACACAAGAACTTCCATGATCCCGCCGGTCTTGCCCAGCGCAGTTGCCACCGTATTGATCAGGATCAGGATAATGGGAAGCAGAAGCGGCATAAAGGATGCAAATACACCCGGCAGCTTTTCTTCCGTCATTGCAAATGCATTTTCATAATCCGGCTCCTCGTAAGGACGCTCTTCGATCACGCCTTCTTCGTTGGGGATCCGGTAAAATTTCTTTGACAGATAGAGTCTTCCGTAAGCGATACACGCAACTGTCATAGGGATAGCAAGCAGGATCGTCATAAGAATGAATTTTCCCACGTCAATTCCAAAGATTCCGCACACACCCAGCGGTCCCGGTGTCGGAGGAACCAGGGAATGGGTGATCACCAGTCCGGCCGCCAGTGCCACACCCAGTCCGATCACCGATTTCTTCGTTACTTTTGAGATCGCTTTTGCGATAGGCGCCAGTACCACAAAGCCCGAGTCGCAGAAAATGGGAATGGATACCAGAAATCCCGTGATCGCCAGTGCCTCTTCTTCTCTTTTCTTCCCAAACAACTTCAGGAAGGTCTGTGCCATCGTCTTAGCGGCTCCGGTCACCTCGAAAATCTGTCCCATCATAACTCCAAAGCCGATAATGATACCGATATTTCCCAGGGTTCCTCCAAATCCTGTCGTGATGGAATTGACGATCCCGAAGGGTTTTTGTACTCCGTCTACTTCGATCATTGTGTTGATCAGCGGCATTCCGCCTACCACGCCCACGATCACCGTACAGATGATCAGCGCCAGAAATGCCTGCACTTTTGTTTTTAATACCAGGAAGATCAGGACTGCGATTCCAACCGCCAGTCCTATCAGCATCCTCTCACCACTCAATCCGTTAACCATAACCGATCTCCTCTCTTCTTTCTTATTTTGTAAAATTAGGGGCGTATTTTGCTGCCAACAGAATTGCTTCCACCATACTGATCTCACTTACTTTGTTTGTTCCTGCAATGTCAAATGCAGTCCCGTGGTCCACCGATGTCCGAAGGATCGGCATTCCGTTTGTGATCGCGATGGTTCTGTCAAAATCCAGGGTTTTTGTCGCTATATGTCCCTGATCATGGTACAGGGACAATACGCTGTTGTATCTTCCCTGAGCTGCCTGATGGAACACAGAGTCTGCCCCGATGGGTCCCACCACCTGATACCCTTCCTTTTGTAGTTCCTCGATTGCCGGTGTGATCTCATTCACCTCCTCAAACCCAAACAATCCGTGTTCTCCGCAGTGAGGATTCAGCCCGGCAATCGCCATGGTTCCCTCCTTCACGCCTAATTTTTCCAATGCCTCCAGGCATCTTTTCACATAATCCTTGATCCGCTCCTTCTTGATCATATCCAGCATCTGACGAAGGGACACATGCCGTGTCAGGAAAAATACCCGCAGCCCGTTGGTCTCAAACATTGTCAGCGGATCCTCCGTTCCGGTCAGACTTCCGAAGATCTCTGTATGTCCAATGAAGGGGATCTCCCCCGCTTTCAGGGATTCTTTATTGATGGGAGTCGTGGCTACCGCATCTACCTTTCCTTCGTTTGCCAGCTGAATGCATTTGGCAATGTACGCATACGCCGCCTTCCCGCACATCCCGCTGACCGCCCCAAAGGAAAACTGTGTCATATCCACATTGTTCAGATCCATCAGGTTCATCACGCCGTCTTGAAAAACCGCCTCCTCCACCTGATGGATCACATGGATCTTTAGTTCCTCTCCTGTGATCCGTATGGCATTTTCACAGATCTTCCTGTCTCCTACCACGATACAGTCTGCATCCTGCTTCACTTTTTCATTACATAGCGCCTTTACGACGATCTCCGGTCCGACGCCTGCCGGATCTCCGATGGGAATTGCGATCACTGGTCTTTTCATACTCTTTTCCTCTCTTCCTTAGATATATAGTTTCTCTTTCAGATATGTAACGCAGCGGTTGATGGCATCCTTTCCTCCCTGACTGCCCCCTTTTGTGACAATATGGACGCCTTCAAATTCTCCCTTGATAAACCGTCCGTATGCGGCAAGGGGAAGGACTTCATCCAAAAGAGCCAGACCTGCCGTTCCGAATCGCTGGCATACAGCCACCGTGACGTCTCCGCCGCTGGTATAAAGTCCTTTAAAACTTTCTTCCTGTCTGAAGATCCTCCATGTGATCTCTGCAAATGCCTGATTGATCCTGGCTGTGATCGCATCCAACCCGACGCCCCACTTCTTCATATAAGGTTCAAATTGTATCCGGTTTTCCGGATAGATCCCGTCTCCGGTCACCGTTACCACAAAGTAATCCTCGCTTTCCTGCAGGATTCGAGATACCACGCGCTCTATCTCCGCTTCCCTCCTGTCGTCGCTTTCCAGAAATTCCCTCGTCTGCACCAGGACAGAATAAGTTTTCTGGGACAGCCAAAGTTCCTCCATCTGATCCTTTGTGTTGGAATTGACACTTCCTACCACCGTCAGGATCCTGTTTTTCTCCCGCTTCTTTGGCGGCATACACTTTCTTGCCAGCGTAGCCGTAAACACGCCGGGATCTACCGCGATCACCTTTCTGCCGCTTAGCAGCACCGCATCTGCGATCAGATCCAGATCCTCCTGGGTCACACAGTCAAATACCAAAATCCTGGCTTCTTTGCCAAGCTCTTCTTCGATCCGGTCTGTCAGATGCCCTGCTCCGTCCATCATATCTTTCATGAAAATAGAAGACACGGAATACTTGCTTTGTTTCGCAAACAGCTCCGCTACCTCCGACTGTGCCACCGGTGTCTTGGGATCCAGGGCAATGTTCGTCTTGTGCAGCGGAAGACCGTTTACCAGCATATAACCGCCAATGACGATCCTCCCGGAAGCAGGGAAGCAAGGCGCCGCCACCGCGATATATTCTTCTCCCAGACAGTCCAGCATTGCATCTGTCTCACTTCCCAGATTTCCTCTCAAGGTGCTGTCGATCCTTTTTCCATATATTTTTACCTCCGGGCTTTTCAAGAGACTGCACACATTTTTCACCCGGTTGTAGGCTATCTGTGGATCCACTCCTCGGCTGTCCGTCGGATAAAGAACACAGTCATAGGCTTCCTTCGTCCGCAGTTCAATACGTTCTGCATTCATGGCCGTATACGCCCTGTAGTCCATTTTTTTCAGAAGTACTCCCGTCGCATTGGCTCCCGTCAGATCATCTGCAATCACAACACACTGGGTCATATGTTTCTCCTTTCCCCTCCTGCCTTATTACGATTTCTATTTGTTCGTTTATGTTTTAATTGTACTTCTGTGTTCGTTTTGTGTCAATAATTAATTTTGCTTTTGTTTATGTTGTTCATTTGTTTCTTTTTTCACATTCCCATCAGGATTTGGGCCGCCTCCCGCAAGGTGGTATCTTCTCCCACATTTCCCGGAAAGATCACATAAGGCGTCCCGGGAAACCGGCTTTCTTCTCCTGTCTGCCAGACAGGGATCCCCGGCCTGATCTGTCCCAGCACGTTTGCCTTCTTTACCGCCAGCGCCTTCGTCCCCACATCACTGGAGGTGATCCCACCTTTTGCGATCACAAAGGCCGGTGTAACGGACAGCTTTCCCACCAGAGACTGTACTGCATCCGAGATCCGTACAGATAAGCGCAGTTCATCCTCCTTGTTTCCCGTATCGGCAGTGATCAGGCTTCTCGTTGTGTAGCAGCAGACCGTCTTTCCCTGTTTCAGCAATTCTTCCTCTTCCTTCAGGCACCGCTCTACCTCCCTGGCAAATTCTGCTTCTTCTTTTACCAGGCCTGCATTTAATTCAATAAAACCGATGCCGTCCAGCTCTCTCAAAGCCGCAAGCTGCCTGGTGGTTTTTTCCGTATGGGATCCTACTACGATCACACCACCGCACCCGGTTTCCCGTGTTACCATATCTTTGCGTTCCAAAAGCGGCTGGCTGCTGATTCCTCCCATCACTTTTACCAAGGCCGCTGCCGACCGGAACAAAAACAGCTTTCCTTCCTCCATCGCCTGGTACAGAGCAATACAAAACACCTTCACGTCCGCATAGGAGATCGCATTGACGATCACTTTTCGGAATCTGTTTACTCCCAAAAGCTGTTTCTTTATTTTTTCTACCTGAAACCCTCTGATGTCCTCCAGTGAGATACATACCACATCTTCTGCCCGATAGGCTCCTGCCGTCTTTTCTTCCACATACAGAGGCATTGTGGCCGCCTCGTACCCAAATGTCTTGTCTTTTGCAAATTCTGTTTCATTTGCCGGGATCAACTCTTCTCCGTATCTGACATAGTGAACGTTGTCCATGGTGAACCGTCCGCCTTCCAGAAAGAACGGGCATAAAATTTCTCCGTCTATCTGCTTTCCCCAGATTTTTTCATATTCCTCCCGCAGGATCTCCGTTTCCAGAGGATAATGCCCTCGCAGGGTGCTGTCGCTTCTGCTGATCAGGAGGTATTCCTTTTTCAACTCCTTCGCTACCTTCCCGATGGTCCGGGAAATCTCTCGGTGGGCTTTTTCTGTCTCCTCCCGGGTAAATCCTCTGGAATTGGTCAGGATATAAAAGAGAGGACGGTCTTCTTCAAAGCCGCTTCGGATGCTTTCTTCGTCCCAGCCGGTGTAAACAGAAATGTCGTGCACGGTCTGCACTCCTGTCGGATCATCATCCAATACTATGATCTTTTTCTGGTTTTTCCGGATTTTCTGTTCCAGAAGTCTGTCCGCCTCCTTCTCGTCCACCTCCGGAAATCTATGGAAACTGGTAATATTTTGTTTCATGCCTGCCGCCCTCCTATTTTTTCTTTACTTCTACATCTGCCAGCCGTTCAAAATACTGTACGATCCCGCCGTGGTCCTCTTCCATATGTCCGTGGATCTTTAACGTCTGCAAAATCTCATACAGCTGTGCCGTGTAAGGAATCGGCACGTCGATGGAGTGGGCTGTGTGGACCACATTTTTAATATCCTTGTGGTTGATGCGGATGGGTCCTCCCGGCTTAAAATTCCGTTCTACGATCATGGGGATCTTGGCATCCAGCACCGCACTTCCCGCCAGACCGCCCCGGATCGCTTCATACACCTTCTGCGGATCCGCCCCTGCCTTTGCCGCCAGTACAAAAGCTTCCGAAACCACGGCAA
Organism: Suipraeoptans intestinalis; assembly: GCF_009696485.1. Lineage (GTDB taxonomy): Bacteria > Bacillota > Clostridia > Lachnospirales > Lachnospiraceae > Suipraeoptans > Suipraeoptans intestinalis. The sequence continues at coordinate 1,878,924 of NZ_VULY01000018.1, read as the reverse complement.
TGGTATTATTTACAATAACCTGATTGGCCAGCTTTGTTACGCTGCCGCTTCCCGGTCCTCCGATCAACAGGGCGGAAGAACCCAGGATCTCAAAATATGGCTTCAACTGTTCAAAGGCTTCCTCCTCTCCTCCTGCCATGATGGCCAGCGTTCCCGCAATTGCTCCCGGCTCTCCTCCGGAAACCGGCGCATCCACAAATCCTACTTTCTGCTGTTTCAGCCTTTCATAACACTCTCTGGATTCTACCGGTGTAACGGAGCTCATATCACAAACGATGCTGCCTTCTTTCAACGAAGACGCCACTCCCTCTTTTCCAAAAAGGATTTCTTTTACGATCTCTCCTGTCGGAACGATGGTAAACACCACCTGGCAATCGGCTCCGATCTGCGCATAGGTTCCGTTTTCTGCGCCTGCTTCCACTACGTCTGCCACCGCTTCCGGATTCAGATCCGATACCATCAGTTCTACTCCTGCTTTCAGCAGATTTTTTGCCATGGGTCTTCCCATGATCCCCAGTCCTATGAATCCTACTTTCATATGTCTACACCCTTTCTGTTTTGTTTCCTGTTTTTTCTGTCGCCGTCGGATCCTTCTCCAACTTTGTTTGACTGTACACCCGAACCGGTATACCGGTCAAGCCTTCCTCTTTTTTTCTCCTTTTCTTACAATATTTTTCATGCTTTTCTGTGCATATTTGCTAATTTATTTTTAATTTTGATATTTTTTTGTCATATTCTTACAATATTTGACCTTTCCCTGGTTTTCCGCTATAGTGAACGTAAAAGACTATAAGAAAAGAGGTTTTTTATGACACCATTAAATCAGCAGGCCTATCTGTATCTGCAGGATCTGATCCAGTCGGATCGCCTGTCCTATGACCAGGTTTATTCTGAGACAAAGCTTGCCAAAGAGATCGGGATTTCCCGGACTCCTTTTCGGGATGCCATCCACCGTCTTGCCCAGGAAGGCTATATCGACATCATTCCCAGCAGAGGATTCCGGCTTCACAGACTTACCAGGACGGACGTGATCGAAACCTTCCAGGTACGCTCCGCTATTGAATGCTACTGCACCTATCAGATCGCTCTTGCAAGCCAGACGCCTGAAGCCAGACTTTTATTTCAAAGTCTTCGCGGGCTGATGTCCCAGCTGAAGCGTATTCTGGAAACTTCCCATTCTATTTCTGAATTTTGTGATTACGATTTCCGGTTCCATCAGGAAATCATTAACTTTGTACAAAACCGTCAATTTCAAGAGGTGTTTTCCACATTTCACTACCGGATGCGGAGACTGGCTCAGCTTTCCCTGGCTCATGAAGGACGTATGGAGGCTACCTATCAGGAGCACCTGAATATCCTCACCGCCCTGGAAAGAGGCGATGCCGATCACATCTACAAGATCACTCTGGTACACATGGAAACGCCAAAAGGAATCAATCTGGAAGATCTGTGAGCAAGGAGATTTTTCCCGGAAAGGAGACAAGTATTTTATGGAAGGACGAAATCTGGATCTTACCCGGGGGGGCATCTGGAAACAGCTGATCCTGTTTTTTCTGCCCATCCTGGCCGGAAGCATATTTCAGCAGCTTTATACTACCGTTGATGCGGTTATCATCGGACAGTTTGCCGGCAAATCCGGTCTGGCTGCCATTGATTCTGTGCACAATCTGTTGAAGCTCCCTCTTAACTTTTTTACCGGACTTTCCGCCGGAGCAACCATTCTCGTTTCCCAGCTGTTTGGCGGGAAGCAGCTTCGCCGGCTGACGCAGGTTGCCCGCACTGCCATCGCCTTCTCTTTTGCAGGAGGTGTCCTTCTTTCCATTCTGGGGATCGTATTTGCTCCTGCTTGTCTGGATCTCCTGGAAGTTCCGCAGGACATCTACTCTCAGACGCTCTCTTATGTCCGCATTTATTTTTTCGGACTGTCCGTATCCCTCCTCTACAATCTTGGCGCCGGGATCTTAAGAGCCGTGGGTAACTCCAGAACTCCTTTTTCCATTCTGCTTCTTTCCTGCTCTCTCAATCTGGTACTGGATCTGTTCTTTGTAGGATTTCTGCGTCTGGGGGCTTCCGGTGCCGCTGCTACCACCGTACTTTCCCAGACCGTCAGCGCCCTTTTGATCCTGTATGTGCTTATAAAATCGTCTGACCAGCTAAGGATCCGGGATCATGCACAGACCCCGGACCCTCGGACGGCTCCGGCTTTTGATCCGTCGCTGTCACAAAAAAGAGGCAGCCTGCTTCGTCTTTTTCCCTTCCGTATTCACAGGGAAAGCCTGCTGTCCATCCTTCGGCTTGGCATCCCCCTGGGACTTCAGTCTTCTTTTTATCCCATCGCCAACATGATGATCCAGACCAGTATCAACGCTACCGGCACAGATTCCATTGCAGCCTGGGCTCTCTGCGGAAAACTGGATTTTCTGATCTGGCTTTCCACCGATGCGCTTGCAGCTGCAATCTCTACGTTTGCGGCGCAAAATTATGGTGCCAAACATTACAGGAGAATACAAAAAGGCGTCGCTTCCGGACTTTTTATCACATCCGGAATCGTCGCCTTGCTCAGCATCCTTCTTTACTTGTTCAGCGGAACCATCGGCAAGCTGTTCCTGCATCCGGCCGACCACGACATTCTTCCTCTGGTGGTCTCCATGATGCATTTTCTTGCTCCTTTTTATCTTCTGTATGTATTTGGTGAAATTCTTTCCGGAGCTATCCGTGGCACCGGAGAAACCTTTCTTCCCATGCTGGTATCCCTCTTGGGAACCTGTGCCGCCAGAATCCTCTGGATCCTGTTTGTCGTCCCCGGACATCCTTCCATCCTGGTGATCCTGGGCAGCTATCCGGTATCATGGTTTCTCACCGCATTGCTGTTTTCTATCTATTACCTGTACATCAGGCGAACCCGCCTGTTGCCTTCCCGGAAGTGATCCACCGCAGGTCTCCCCACTATTTCAGCTTTCTTTGTTTTTTCTTATAAAAATAAAGCACGATCTTCTCCAGGTATCTTTTTAGTATGATCTGGATCTCCTCTCTTGGATGGATCGGTTTTACCAGAAAATTATGGATCCCTGTCCGCCTTGCTCCCCATACATCTGTAAACAGCTGGTCTCCCACAAACACTGTCGTTTCCCGGCTTGTTCCCATCCGCTTCATGGCCTCCCGGTAGTTTTTTCGAGAAGGCTTGTGGGCGTCGTAGATATAGTTGGTCTGTACCTTCTGGTTAAACAGCTTCACCCTCTCCTCCCCGTTGTTGGACAGCAGACAGGTCTGAAATCCCAAAGCCTTCAGCCGCAGAAACAATGCTTCCGCCCTCTCATCGGAGGGATCCCCATGAGGTACCAGCGTGTTGTCTATGTCAAAAATAATTCCTCTGTATCCATTTTTATATAATTTTTCAAAATCGATCACATAGGTGCTTGCCACATAATGATCGGGAAAAAACATCTCAAACATTTTTCTGTATCCCTTCTTTTGTCAGTTGCTGTATCAGTTCTTCACATACCTGAAGAACACTTTTTTCATCTGTGCAGATCAAAATATCTGCCGCCGCTTCATATTTTTCTCTTCGCTCCTCCATCAGTCTGGCGATCGCTTCCACATTTTTTCTTCCCTTCAGCAAAGGGCGGTCTTCGCTGTCTTTCACTCTCTGATAGATCGTCTGTGGAGTTGCCGTCAGAAGTACCACTTTCCCGTTCTTTTTCATCTCAGCCACATTTCTTTCCCGCAGGGCAGCTCCTCCGCCGCAGGAAATGACCGTATGCTTTCGGGACTGCAGCTCTACCAGAAGGGCCGTCTCCAGATCCCTGAAATATTCTTCCCCACAGGCGGCAAAAATATCCGGAATACTCATGGCCTCCCTTTCTGCGATCACCTGATCCATCTCTACCACATCCAGAGCAAACAGACGGCTCAGACAGCCGGATACGGTGGTCTTTCCCACACCCATAAATCCGATCAAAACGATATTATAATCAAACAGCCTTCTGGCCTGAATCTTCTTGCTGTTCCTTCTGATACATTCAAATACGGCAAACAGCTCTTCTTTGTGCCGGTTGTCGAAAAGCTTCTCCCCCCAGTATCGGTTCTGCTTTTCTTCCTGCTGCAGTTGAAGCACCGGAAGCTGATGCCTTTCCTTATAATCCATGATTTTTTCCACCAGCTGATTTCTCCGGATCAGCATCTCCATGATCTTTTCATCGCAGGCTGCTACCTGCTCCCGAAACTGTTCCAATTCATTCATTGTTTCCCTCATATCTCTTTTCATAAACCTGCCTGTATCTGCTGTATTATAGCAAGCTTCCTTTCTCTTCGCAAGGCAGTTTCTTTGATCTGCCACAGTTTCCTCCATCGGTCACATCTTTCTCCGCCGATTTCCTATGGCAGCGCCCTGTTTTTCCTGTTATCCATAGATAAATTCTATTATTTCTCATTTTTTACTAATTAGTCTTTTCTTTAACAATGCGATATACTCCAAATAAGAAAGAATCCTGCGCTACAGGATTCTCCGCCTGCGGCGAGTCGCTTTTGCGGCACGTTTCCCTACCGCCGCAGCGCGATCCTGGCGGAGTATTTTTGATTTCACAGGACATGTTTCTTATGAAATCGGAAATCAATCAAATTCATCAAAGATCTGAGGAAACTTTCCATCAGATCTCAAATCAAAGGAGGGCCTATGAAAGTAAATTTTCCACATGTATTCCGTCCTATCACGCTCCGTTCCATGACAGTCCGAAACCGTGTTGTCATGATGCCTATGGGCAGTGATTTTGCAGGACATGACGGAGAACTCAGCGACGAACACATCCGATACTATGAGCTGCGTGCCAGAGGCGGCACGGGCCTTATTATCGTTGAAAACATCTGTGTGAAGTATCCGGAGGGTTCCAATGGGACCACGCAGCTTCGGATTGACAAGGACAGCTATATTCCCCGACTGTTTAATCTGACGGAAGCCTGTCACAGACAGGGCGCCTGTATCGGTATTCAGCTGAACCACGCAGGAGCTTCTGCCATGAGCTCCCGGATCGGAATGCAGCCGGTATCTGCCTCCACACTTCCTTCCAAGCCCGGCGGAGAAACGCCCCGGCCACTTTCCAGGGAAGAGCTGGAAGCTATTGCAAAAGACTATGGGATTGGTGCAAAGCGGGCAGTAAATGCAGGATTTGATCTGATAGAAATTCATGCAGGGCATTCTTACCTGATCAGTCAGTTCCTGTCTCCCACGATGAACGACCGAACAGATGAATTCGGCGGCTCCGCCAAGAACCGGTCCCGCTTCTGCCGTATGGTCATCGATCAGGTGCGTGCTGCCATCGGCCCCCATGTTCCCATCTCCCTGCGGCTGAGTGTGGATGAACTGGTGGCAGGCGGAAATACCATTGAGGACTGCCTGGAATACCTGGAATATCTGCAGGATGAGGTGGACCTGTTCGATACCTCTGCCGGCCTGAACCCCACTATCCAATACCAGATCGATGCCAATTATCTGGAAGACGGTTGGCGGGCTTATATGGCAAAAGCTGTACGCGACCGTTTTCACAAGCCTACCATCGCTATCGGAAACATCCGTGATCCCCAGGTGGCGGAAGATATCCTGGCGCGGGGGATGCGGACTTTATCGGACTGGGCCGGGGGCTGATCGCCGATCCCGAATGGTGCAACAAAATCAAGTATGGCCGCACCCAGCAGCTGCGGAAGTGTATTTCCTGTAATGTGGGATGTGTAGGAAATCGTATCGGCGGCAATAAGCCTCTTAGATGCACCATCAATCCCGACCTGATCTATGGAGAAGCCTACAAAAAATACAAGGTGTCCTCTCCCTGTAACGTGGTGGTAGTCGGCGCCGGAACCGCCGGCCTGGAGGCAGCCTGTACGGCAGCCGAGGTGGGCTGTCATGTAACCCTTTTAGAAAAAACAGACAAAATCGGCGGACTGTCTGTGGAAATCTCCAAGATCCCCGCCAAAAAACGTCTGGCCGATTTCCCCACCTATCTGAAAGCTCGTGCCGGACAGCTGGAAAATCTGACCATCCTGACCAACACAGAGGGAACTTTGGAGCGTGTCAGACAGTATCACCCGCACCTGGTAGTAAACGCTACCGGTTCCGTTCCCATCCTTCCTCCTATTGATGGGTTGGCCCAGCAGTTGCAGTCTTCCGCACCTGTTTTTTCCATTCTGGATTTTATTGCAGAGGTGGAGCGCTATCCGGAAGATCTGTCCGGCAAAAGGGTGGTGGTAGTCGGCGGCGGAGCAGTTGGGCTGGATGTAGTGGAATTTTTCGTGTCCAGAAATGCGCAGATCACTCTGGTAGAAATGCTTCCTACCATCGGAAACGGTCTGGATGCTTCTTCCATAGCAAGCGTCAAAGAATTCCTGCAAAAGGGACAAGTACGACAACTGACCGGCACTGCTTTGACCAAAGTACTCCCGGACGCCTTTTTGGTCAACCAAAATGGCACGGAAGAAACGCTACCCTTCGACTATGGATTTGTATGTCTTGGCATGAAGGCATATGCTCCCGTTTTGGCCGAGCTTTCTGACGGGTTCCTGGGAGAGCCGGTAGAGGTATTGAATATTGGAGACTCTGTCCGTGCCAGGAGGATCATTGACGGAACCGATGCCGGCAGACATCTGGTACTGAATGCTTTGGATCAGATGGGATTTCTGGACATTATCCGATAAGCGTTTTCTTCCACCCTGAGCGCAGAAAGTTATCCTGCTGCTCTGTCTCTTCTTTTGAGGCAGTAGGACAAAACGTGTTGACGGACTGGTCCCAATCCTGACAATCGATTTTCACAAAAAACCTCCCCCGCAGGAAGCAGACCGTTTCTGATCTGCCACCTTTGGGGGAGGTTTGTATGTTCTGTTATCTGTTACTCGTCTACGCTGTAGTTCGGCGCTTCCTTTGTAATGTGAATGTCGTGAGGGTGGCTCTCCTTCAGAGAGGCTGCGGAGATCTTCACAAACTGTCCTTTCTGCTTCAGATCCTCAATGGTGGGCGTTCCACAGTAGCCCATTCCGGAACGAAGTCCTCCCATCAGTTGGAACACGGTATCCTCTACCGTCCCCTTATAGGCAACCCGGCCTTCTACGCCTTCCGGCACCAGCTTTCTTGCATCTGTCTGGAAGTATCTGTCCTTGCTTCCATTTTCCATGGCGGAGATGGATCCCATTCCACGATATACCTTATATTTTCTTCCCTGATACAGTTCAAAGGTTCCCGGGCTTTCATCACAACCCGCAAAAATGCTTCCCATCATACAAACATTGGCGCCTGCTGCGATAGCCTTTGTCATATCTCCGGAATACTTGATCCCTCCGTCAGCGATCACCGGGATCCCATGCTTGTCGGCGGCCTCATAGCATTCCATTACCGCCGTTATCTGGGGTACTCCAATCCCTGCGATTACGCGCGTCGTACAGATGGAGCCCGGCCCGATCCCGACTTTAACAGCGTCGGCTCCCGCACGGATCAAAGCTTCCGTAGCTTCTCCCGTTGCCACATTTCCCGCGATCACCTGAAGCTGTGGAAATTTATTCTTGACCATATCCACCGTACGCAGCACATTTGCAGAATGTCCGTGCGCAGAATCCATTACCACTACGTCCACTTTGGCATTGACCAGAGCTTCCGCTCTCTCCAAACAGTTTGCCGTGATCCCGATGGCTGCTCCGCACAGAAGTCTTCCCTGCTCATCCTTGGCAGACAGCGGGTACTTGATCTGCTTTTCAATATCTTTAATGGTGATCAGACCCTTCAGATTGAACTCCTTGTCCACAATGGGAAGCTTTTCTTTCCTTGCTTTCGCCAGAATCTTTTTGGCTTCTTCCAGTGTGATCCCCTCCTGTGCAGTGATCAGACCCTCCGACGTCATAGACTCTTTGATCTTCTTGGAAAAATCCTCTTCAAATTTCAGATCACGATTGGTGATGATCCCCACCAGTTTTCTTCCCTCTGTGATCGGCACTCCTGAGATCCGGAACTTGCTCATCAGCTCATTGGCGTCTGCCAGCGTGTGCTCCGGCGAAAGATAAAAAGGATCTGTGATGACTCCGTTTTCGGAACGCTTTACCTTATCAACCTCTTCTGCCTGCTCTTCGATGGACATATTCTTATGGATGATTCCGATTCCGCCTTGCCTTGCCATTGCAATCGCCATACGGTGCTCCGTTACGGTGTCCATCCCTGCGCTCATCATTGGAATATTCAGTCTTACCTTCTTCGTAAGATAAGTGGATAAATCCACTTCATTTGGAATCACTTCTGAATAAGCCGGTATCAGAAGAACATCATCAAACGTAATGCCGTTTCCGATTATTTTTCCCATTTCACGAACCTCTCTTTCTTTTCACATGGTTTTCAATTTTTCGTTCTACAGAACTTGATTAACTGCTATAATAACCAATTTTCCTTGGATTTGTCAACCGCCGTTTACGGATGTCCGCCTCTTTTTAGTGCCTTTTTAGTGCCGACTGCTTCTTTTCACGTACAGCCGTCTTTTTGTCAGGAAAGAATTCCCAAAAAGAGCTGTCGCCGTCAGCATTCCTCCCACATAGAAAAGAACAAAATTTTTGTCGCCGGTCTTAGGCGCCGCCACTTTGCCTGCCGCCTTCTCACTCTTTTTTGTACCTCCTGAAACAGACGGCTTCTCTGCGGCAGGCTTGTCCGGCTGTTTGGGGATAGGCTGATTGGTGATCTCAACGGTCTTGACCGATCCATCCGTGCTTTCCAGCTTTACCTCCGTAATCTCCTGGCTCAACTGGTATCCCTTGGGAGCCGTGATCTCCCGGATGCTGTAGTCTCCCAGCGGCAAAGCTGCCGTTACTGCCAATCCGTCCGCTCCTGTGGTAAGCGTCTCCACTACCTTTCCGTCTTTTAGGATCTCAAATACTGCACCTTGCAGCGGCTGGCTGTTTGAGGCGTCCATCTTTTTCACCTGGATCTTTCTGTTCCTGTTGCAGTAGGTCTCTCTCAGAGATTCTCCTCCCACCGCATATGCTCCTACCGTATTCTCCAGGATCCTGACTGCCGCCAGATGATTTCCATTGGAGGCTATCCCCGGCGTCGTCACATTAAAAGCCGAATAGATGGTCTTTTGTGTCTCTACCAGAATATTGTCCTCGTTCAGTTCCTTGTTGGAAACATAATTGTTTTTCAGATAGAATACATATCTTTTCTGGGTGTCCGTTCCCATGGTGTACTTTGTGAATCCCTGGCTTCCCTTGGAAACCTCCAGCGTATCCGTAACATCCTTCAGCGCAGAAAGATCCACCCCAAAGGTATCCGGGAATTCATAGCCGTCCGGAACCTCATACACACGGAACTCTGCCGTATCTGCCAGAGGTGTCGTATAGTTTCCATTCTCTGTTCCCGATATATACTCTACTGTAAATCCACCTTTTAGCTCTGTTCCTCTGGGATTCAGATAGCCGATCTGTGTGTAGGATTTTTCAGCCGGATTCACGTAAAGGATCCTGCTGATCAGGCTGAAGGTATTCGCTCCCTGCCGTTCGTCTGCATTCCCTCCATACGCAATGGTGTGCGTATAGTTTACCGGCTTCTCTGCAAATGTGTCCTGAAATGTATATTCTCCATTTTTGCGGATGACATCCGGTTTGATCGTCCAACCCTGTTCCAGCTCAAAAGAAACACTTTCTTTTCCTTCAATATAGTCACTTAGGATGTATGTAATCTTGTTGCTGTCCGGATCCAGGTTTGCATAGGCAAACAAAACTTCTTCACCGGTCTTGGTATCCGTCACATACAGATTCCCTACCTGTACCGTCTCCGGGCTTTGAAATCCGCCTAAGCGGTCTGCCGGATCCAGTTGATAGGTAAAATAATCGCCGGCCTTCAGGCTTCCGTCGTTGACCAGAGTCCCTTTGATATTCTCCATGATATACACCCATTCCGTGACAGGCGTATGATCCGGAAGCTGCTCCACCTTCTGCGTACTTTCATTATATCCGTAGAGGTATTCCTTGATGGTGATATCCTTGATCCTGGTATTGATATTTTTCCCAAGCTCACACGTATCCGCCGCATGTACCGGCAGGATCCCTCCTAGGAAAAGGACTGCGACTACCGCAGCGGCAGCAACGCCGGCTGCTTTTTTCTTTAAAAACATTTTCATACTGTTTTCCCCCATTCTTTGTTTCTGCCTATGATAACATACTGTCCCGGTGGGTTGCAATCTCTTTCTTCCTCTTCTGTTTCTCCTTTTTCGCGGAGTATTTCCTGCTCTTAGGCGAAACATCCTGTAGCCTTCAGGAAAAGCACAGACCCTGGAACTGTCTGTGCTTTTGCTTGCTTCCCTCATCCTTTTTGTCTGAAAATTAATGCAGTACTTTCCGCGGAGCCATCAGAAAAAATCCTTCTACCAGCTCTTCTCCCGGTTCAAACACGACCCGGTACAACTCTCCCTTTCGCCCGGCAACCAAAACGTATCGTTTGAACGCCGGCTGGTTGGAACTAAAATCCAGCATCCTGGCATTTCCATAACGCTCCAGCTCCCGGTTTCCTTCCGGTGCCAGAAGCTCCAGTTCTGAAACATTCATGGAAAATACGGTTTTCCTGCTGGATCTGTTGATGATCTTATCAATATCCAGATCTCCATTGATAAAAAGATATTCATATTCGATCCGGCTTCTTCTGACCGCTATCACGCAAAGTCCCACAAAGATGATCACCAGCAGCACTCCCAAAAGATTGGACAGCGCGATATATGCCGAAATCAGGGCTGCTGCCGCCAATCCTGCCGCCGGAGCCAATTCCCTTTCCCCGGCTTTCCTTTTAACCATTTTTTCTGTATAAAAATCTCCCATATATCTACCTCCTGATCTGCCGGAGCCAGGATCCCTCTCTTTTGGGATCGGGCGCCGCAGCTTCTTTCTTTTTATCTGGCCGGAAACGGTGTCGTCTCTTTTATCGGATCTGCATTTTCCCTGTTTCCTGTCGCCTATTATATCATAAATCCCTGGAAATAGCATAAACGGAAAACTATTTTAACAGATTTTTTAACAGAAATCTCTGTGATTTCGTAAACCTTTTCTGTGTACCAAAGCCTCATGCCCTATCGACGTAAAAGATCCCTGTCTTTCCATACTGAAAGACAGGAATCTCCTCTTCTCCTCTGTAAAAAGCGGTACTCTTACATCATACCCATTCCCGCTCCGGCTCCGGCCGGCATAGCCGGTACTTCTTCTTTGATATTAGCCACCACAGATTCTGTAGTCAGAAGTGTAGATGCCACACTGGTGGCATTCTGCAATGCGCTTCTGGTTACTTTAGCCGGATCCAGGATCCCGCTTTCTACCATATCTACATACTCTTCTGTCAAGGCGTCAAATCCAACTCCTACTTCTGCTTCTCTTACTTTATTGATAATGACAGAACCTTCCAGTCCCGCATTGGCTGCAATGTGGAACAGCGGAGATTCCAGTGCTTTCAGGACTACCTTTGCCCCTGTCTTCTCATCTCCCTCCAGGCTCTCCACCAGCTCTTCTACCTTCTTTGCTGCGTGAATGTAGGCAGATCCGCCTCCGGCTATGATTCCTTCCTCTACGGCAGCTCTTGTTGCGTTCAGAGCGTCCTCCATGCGAAGCTTTGCTTCTTTCATTTCTGTCTCTGTAGCCGCTCCTACCCGGATCACTGCCACTCCGCCTGCCAGTTTGGCCAGTCTCTCTTGCAGCTTTTCCTTATCAAACTCTGATGTGGTCTCCTCGATCTGCATTTTGATCTGGGATACTCTGTCTGCGATTTCCTTTTTATCTCCCAGTCCGTCTACGATCACGGTATTTTCCTTCTGTACCTTTACCGATTTTGCGCGTCCCAGCTGATCCAGTGTGGTCTCTTTCAGATCCATGCCAAGTTCATCGGATACCACCTGTCCTCCGGTCAGGATGGCAATGTCTTTTAACATCTCTTTTCTTCTGTCTCCGTAGCCCGGTGCCTTCACTGCCGCTACGTTAAAGGTTCCACGCAGCTTGTTGACGATCAGAGTAGTAAGTGCTTCCCCTTCTACGTCTTCCGCAATGATCAGAAGCCTTGCCCCGGACTGCACGATCTGCTCCAAAAGAGGCAGGATCTCCTGAATATTGGAAATCTTTTTATCTGTGATCAGAATGTACGGCTCGTCCAGAACAGCCTCCATCTTGTCCATGTCTGTCGCCATATAAGCGGACACATACCCTCTGTCAAACTGCATTCCTTCTACCAGATCCAGTTCTGTCTTCATGGTCTTGGATTCTTCAATGGTGATCACTCCATCCTGGGATACCTTTTCCATCGCATCTGCCACCATCTCTCCTACTTCCGCATCTCCTGCCGAAATAGCTGCCACCTTGGCGATCTGATCCTTGTCTTTTACATTGCTGGACATTCCTGCGATTGCCTCTACCGCTGCATCTGTCGCCTTCTTCATTCCCTTTCTGAGAATGATGGGATTTGCTCCTGCCGCCAGGTTCTTCATACCTTCCTGTACCATGGCCTGTGCCAGAACGGTAGCCGTCGTTGTTCCGTCTCCTGCCACGTCATTGGTCTTGGATGCAACTTCCTTGATCAACTGCGCTCCCATATTTTCAAATCCATCTTCCAGCTCGATCTCCTTTGCGATCGTCACCCCATCGTTGGTGATCAGGGGCGCTCCGAAAGATTTATCCAGTACCACATTTCTTCCCTTTGGTCCCAATGTTACGCGCACCGTGTTGGCCAGCTGATTGACTCCTGCCTCCAGAGCGCTTCTTGCCTCTGCTCCATATTTGATCTCTTTTGCCATGTCTGCTTCCTCCTAACTGTCTGTTCTTGTCTTATTCTACGATCGCAAGGATATCATCCTGCTTTACGATAATGTATTCTTCTTCGTCAATTTCTACGGTAGTTCCCGCATATTTGGAATAGATAACAGTCTGTCCGACTTTCACATGCATCTCTACTTCTTTTCCGTCTACCGTTCCGCCAGGTCCTACTGCGATCACTTCTGCCTGCTGCGGCTTTTCCTTTGACTGCCCCGGAATCACGATCCCTGATTTTGTAGTCTCCTCTGCAACGGATTGCTTTAAAACAACTCTTTCTCCCAATGGTACTAACTTCATGGTAATTCCTCCTTCTGTGTACAAGTCTTGTTAGCACTCAAAAAAGAGAGTGCTAAAACTCTTATTAATAAGATAGCACTCCCTCTCCTCTTTGTCAACAGACTTTCTGTTTAGTTTAGAAGATTTTTATACATTTTTATAAAAGCCGTTTTTGATGGCAAATACCACAACTTTTCCTGCTTTATTTTCATATCGCTCTACGATGGTCCCCCGGCAGAACACACTGGCCTCCTCTGTTTCTATCTGACACAGATATGCCGCATCCAGGGAAAACCTGGGAAGCTTTGCCTCTGTGGAGATCAGATGGATCCTTTCTGCCTCCCGGTCACAAAAGATCACACGGCAGGGATGGGGTTCTTCGTCAAAAAATCCCTCTTGCAAAAAGAGCTGTTCCATTTGCAGCAATGCATCACATTTTTCATACATAAGCTTACCTGATCTTTTCTTCTTTCAGTCTTTGCAGTTCCGGAAGCACGTACTCGTTCACCACTTTGATGTAGGTCCCTTTCATTCCGGAAGAACGTGATTCGATCACTCCGGCGCTCTCAAACTTGCGCAGTGCGTTTACGATGACGGAGCGGGTAATTCCCACCCGGTCAGCGATCTTACTTGCCACAAGGATCCCCTCCGTTCCTTCCAGCTCATCAAAAATATGGATGATCGCCTCCAGCTCGGAATAGGACAGCGTATTGATGGCAGAATGAACAATATGCTCTTTTCTTGACTCTTCCGCACTTTCTTCATTCACAGAGCGAAGCATCTCAAGCCCTACGACCGTCGTTCCGTACTCACTCAGGATGATATCGTCAATATCGTACAGCTCGCCCGCCTTGTAGATAAACAACGTTCCCAGTCTGGCTCCCGCAATATCAATGGGAGTAATGATGGCCTGGTATCCCTTTACTGCTTCTGCTGAAAAGCCCAGCGTCTGAAGATTCACGTTTTCCTTGGTGGATAAGATTCCCAGAAGCCTTTCATTTAACATTTCATCAATATGTGTGCCGATGTTGTGTTCGATCATTTCCGTGATGCAGGGAACCATTTCGGATGCACTTTCCCCCAGCACCTTTCCTTTTTTGCTGATAACCAGAACATTGGATTTTAAAATATTCGTCAACACTTCACAGATGTCATCAAATACCACTTTGCTGGAATTGTTATTATGCAGTAGTTTGTTAATCTTTCTTGTTTTATCTAATAATTGTACACTCATATGAACCCTCCATTCTCTGAGAGCATACTATCATACAAACAGGTAATTTTCAATGAATTCCCTAAATATTTTTATGATTTTCCATAGTTTCAACATACCCGCACTTGTTGTCACTGCAAAGAAGTTTATTTCCTTTTTCTACCATATAAGAGCCACAGCGTGGGCAGGCCTTCTCTGACGGTTTCTGCCAGGACATAAACTCGCATTCCGGATTGTTTTCACAGCCAAAATATTTCCTTCCCTTTCGCGTCTTACGAAGCACCACCTCTTTTCCGCAGACCGGACACAAAACTCCGATCTTTTCCAGGTAGGGCTTGGTGTTTTTACATTCCGGAAATCCGGGACACGCAAGGAATCTGCCGTGAGGCCCATATTTGATCACCATGTTTCTGCCGCACAGCTCACAGATCACATCTGTCTTCTCATCTTCGATCTTTACCTGCTCCTGCTCTTCCTCCGCTTTCTGGACAGCCTTGTCCAGATCGGGGTAAAAGTTTTCAATGATGGTCTTCCATTTTACCTTTCCCTCTGCCACCCCGTCCAAAAGACTTTCCATATTGGCGGTAAAATTCACGTCTACGATCGTGGGGAAGGACTGCTTCATAATAGTATTGACCACTTCCCCCATCTCTGTCAGATACAGGTTCTTGTTTTCCTTGGCCACATACCGTCTTCCCAGAATGGTGGATATGGTGGGCGCATAAGTACTGGGACGTCCGATCCCCAGCTCCTCCAGCGCCTTCACCAGCGCCGCCTCTGTGTAGTGAGGCGCCGGCTGTGTGAAATGCTGCTTCGCATCAAATCCGTCCTCCGTCAGCACGGACCCTTCCGTCAGATTTCCCACCAGCGTATTTTTTTCTTCTTTTTCTTCTCCGGCTTCTGTATAAACCAAACGGAAGCCTTCAAACGTCACCTTGGAGGCGGACACCTGAAAGCGGTACTCTCCTCCTGCAATCTTAACAGAGATCGTTTCATAAACCGCCGGCTGCATCCTGCTGGCCACAAACCGTTTCCAGATCAGCTGATACAGGCGGAATTGATCTCTGCTGAGAGAATCCTTCATCATGGCAGGTGTTCGGGAAACATCTGTGGGGCGGATGGCTTCATGGGCATCCTGGACGCTCTTTTTTTCCTTCTCCTTCTCTCCTGCTCCCGATACCGCATACTGCTCGCCGTAGGTGGCACCCACATATGCCCTTACCGCTGCTTCCGCCTCCTTTGACACACGGGTAGAGTCCGTACGCAGGTATGTGATGAGACCGATCGTGCCGTTCCCCTTGATATCCACACCTTCATAGAGCTGCTGTGCGATCCGCATGGTCTTGGATGTGGCAAAATTCAAAGCCTTTGAGGCTTCCTGCTGCAGCGTACTGGTGGTAAAAGGAACCGGAGGTTTTTTGGTCCGCTCGCCTCTTTTGATGCTGTCTACAGAAAACTTTTGTCCTTCCAGTCTTTTCAGGATCCCGTCCATCTCTTCCTGAGAAGAAACAGTAATCTTTTCCTTTTCCGTTCCATAGAGCTTCGCAGTCAGAGGCTTCTTCTCTCCCTTGACCTTCAGCTTTGCATCCAGAGTCCAGTATTCCTCGGGAATAAAGCTGTTGATCTCTTCCTCCCTGTCTGCGATCAGACGCAGCGCCACCGACTGTACTCTTCCTGCGCTCAATCCTCTCTTTACCTTCGCCCAAAGCAGAGGGCTGATACGATACCCTACCACTCGATCCAGCACTCTTCTTGCCTGCTGGGCATCCACCAGATCCATATCGATCTCTCTGGCATGCTTTAAGGATTCTCGCACCGCGTTCTTGGTGATCTCATTAAAGCTGATCCGATAAACCTTTTTCCCCTCCAGTTTCAGCGCCTTACTAAGGTGCCAGGAAATGGCCTCTCCCTCCCGATCCGGGTCAGTGGCAAGGTAGATCTTGTCTGCCTTTTTTACTTCTTTCCTGAGATTGGACAGAATCTCGCCCTTTCCCCGGATCGTAATATATTTCGGTTCATAATCCTGTTGTACGTCCACTCCCATCTGACTTTTGGGCAGATCTCTTACATGACCGTTTGAAGCCATTACCACATAATTACTTCCCAGAAATTTTTTGATTGTTTTTACCTTTGCCGGTGACTCGACGATTACCAGACAGCGTGCCATGCCATTCTCCTTATCTTCTACACTTTTCCTTGCTTCTATCCTAAACTCTTCTGTAGTAATTCTTTGAAACTTCTTCGATATGTCCCATCAATTCCAGCGTGATCAGTCGTTCCATAAGAACTTTCCCCGTAAGTTTTGTCTCTTCTGCCAGCTGATGCAGACTCTTTGGGGATAAATCGACACAACTATACACTATATCTGTTTCTTTTTCAAGCACTTTCTCTGTTTTCTCAAAATCACAGGATGTCGCCTCTGTCATCCCCAATTCTCTTAGCAGATCTTTTGGAGACAGCAAAATTCCCGCTCCCTGGGCGATCAGACGGTGGCAGCCCCGGCTTAATGTACTGTCTGCTGGGCCCGGCAGTGCATAGACGTCTTTCCCTTGTTCCAACGCAAAATCCGCCGTAATAAAGGATCCGCTTTTTTCTCTTGCTTCTATTATAATCGTCACATCTGACAGGCCGCTGATCAACCGGTTCCTCCTGGGAAAAAATTCCGGTCGGGGGCGTTCTTCCAGCGGATATTCCGACAAAAGTCCTCCTGTTTCTGCCAGATCCGCATACAGACCTCTGTTTTCTCTGGGGTAGCAGATGTCCACACCGCTTCCCAGGACGCCGCAGCTATATCCCTCTCCGATTATGGCTCCCCTTTGTGCCGCTCCGTCAATCCCCCGCGCCATTCCACTGATGATCTGCACCCCGGCTTTCCCAAGGACTTTTCCATATTCCAGGGCAAACCTTTCCCCATAACGACTGCACTGTCTGGCCCCTACGATAGCCGCCGTTTTCTGCCCTTCTTTTGGCAGCCGTCCCTTAAAATAAATTCCATACGGCCCGTCCTCTATCCTCCTTAGCCTTTCCGGAAACTCCGCCGCATGATAAGGAAGAAACGATACCTGCTCCTTTTTCAGTTTTTCCCATGCCTTTTTCGGACAGAGTGCTTCCCTGGCCTTCCACAGAATCTCTTTTTCTCTGTCTGTCAGGATATTCAGCTTATCCAGCAGTTCTCGTTTCAGATGATAGACTTCTCTTCCACTTCCCAGCATTTCCTGCAGGCGTTTCTTCTTTTTCCCGCGGATCTGCCAAATGGAGGCAAACCACGCTTCGTAAGGAACATCTGTCTCCTCTTCCTGCTTCTGTCCGTTTTCTTCCTGCGCTTTCTCTCTTTGTTTCAGTTCTTCCTGACTTTCTTCTTTTTCCTCTTTCTGTTTCACTTTCACAGACTACTCCCTTCTCTATTTCCAATATCTCTTGTCCAGCATCCGATAGCCGATCGCCTCCTTTAGATGAACCGCTGAAATCTTTTCGCTTTCGTCCATATCCGCAATGGTACGCGCCACTTTTAATATCTTATGGTAGGTTCTGGCTGTCAGATCCAGCTTTTTAAATGCTTGCTTCATCACTTCCTCCTCCACAGGTCCCAGGTGACAAAACTCTTCCAGATCCTTTGGTTTTAACCGGGCATTCACCAGAAATTCTTTTTCTCTGTACCTCTCCTTTTGGATGTCTCTCGTCCTCTGCACTCTTTCCCGGATCATCCGGGAGCTTTCTCCCTCCTCCTTTCTTCGCAGAACTTCGTAGGAAAGCTTTGGCGTTTCAATGCAAACATCCATGCGATCCAGCATAGGCTGACTGATCTTTCCCAGGTAGGTACGGATCTGATGCGGTGTGCATACACAGGTTTCCTCATCCGGATAATTCCCGCAGGGACAGGGATTCATGGCTCCCACCAGCATAAAATCTGCCGGAAACACACAGCTTGCCTGCACTCTTTGGATCTCTATCTCTTTTTCTTCCATGGGCTGTCTTAATACTTCCAGCACGGCCTTTTGAAATTCTGCCATCTCATCCAGAAACAGAACTCCTTTATGTGCCAGACTGATCTCCCCCGGAGCGGGAATCCTGCCTCCTCCTGCCAACGTAGTCTTAGTCACTGTGTGGTGAACACTGCGAAATGGTCTTGCTTCTAATAACGGATGTTCTGTATTCAGCTTGCCCAGCACACTATAGATCTTGGTGATCTCTATCTGTTCTTCCCGGGTCAGTTCCGGCAAAATAGTAGGGATCCGGGCGGCGATCATAGATTTCCCGCTTCCGGGCGGACCTAAGAGCAGCAGATTGTGTCCTCCTGCCACACTGACTTCAACCGCCCTTTTTACGATTTCCTGTCCCTGTACTTCCCGGAAATCATTTATAAATTGATTCGTTTCTTTTTCTATCTTTTTCTCTTCTGTCCTTTTTTCTTCTGCCTTTTCTTTAAATCCTTCGAGATTTCCCCGCAGATACGCTACTGCTTCCCGCAGGCTGCCTACTCCCAGAATCCGGATCCCTTCTGCCAGCCTTCCCTCACTGGCATTATCCCGGGGAAGCATACAGGTATGAAATCCCTGCTCTTTTGCATAGAGCACGATAGGCAGGATTCCCGCTACCTTCCGTACTCCGCCATCCAGCCCCAATTCTCCTACCACCAGGATCCCTTCCAGCTTTCCTTTCGGAAATAGCTCCATTCCCTCCAGCAAAGACAGTGCGATCGCAAGATCAAACCAGGTGCCCTGCTTTCTCAGCACTGCCGGTGCCAGATTGACCACGATCCGCCTGGGCGGCATCTGGATGCCTGAATTCCGGATCGCCGTCCTGACCCGTTCAGAAGCTTCCCTGACCTCTGATGATAAATATCCCACCATCTGAAACAGCGGAAGCCCGTTGCTGATATCCGTCTCTACATGGATTTTTTTCACATGGAGCCCCCAGATCGCCGCAGACAGAACTCTGCTAAACGCCATTCTCCTTCCTCCTTTATTCTGTTGTATTGTTTGGGTTTGTTTTGAATTGTGTCCGATCCGGACTTTGATTGAAAATAAAAAATGGATAAGATGTGTTCATCTTATCCCATTTCTTTTTCTGTGTCAATTCACAGTCTGCCGGTCTTTTATTTTTCTCTTTTTTATGCCTGACTGTCCGGATCCGCCGAAGCTTTATGGCTTTCGAAGCTTCATAATACCGTCTGCCAGGATCTTGATGTCATCCAAAATATAATCGAAGGCTCCTGCCTTGTACAGATTGATCACGATCATTCCCACCGGCACGGCGAAGATCATCGCCGCCACACCGCCCAGCTTATAGCCGCCATACAGCAGCACCAACGTGATCAGTGGGTTCATCCCGATGCTGTCCCCCACCAGTTTGGGCTGGATCAATTGTCGGGCCAGTTGTGTGACTGCGTACAGAATCACCAGTGCGATCGCCATTTTGTAATTTCCCACCATCAGTTTGTATACTGCCCAGGGAATCAGAGCCGTTCCCGTCCCAAAAAAAGGCAGGAAGTCCAGCAGCGCCACTGCCAGAGCCAGCAGTGCGGAAAATCTCACTCCGGTAATGGAAAAACCTGCCAGCAGAAGAACAAACACTACTCCCATGATCTTAAACTGCGCCTTAAAATAGCCTCCTACCGCATATTTTAAGTTGGACATCACCAGGCTCATTCTTTTTACGATGGGATCCGGCGTTACCTTCTTGGACCATCGCAGCACCTCCTCCCGCTCTGCGATCAGAAAATAAGCGGATATAACTGTCACGATCGTAGAAATCAGCATCGACGGTATTTTTTTTGCCGCATTTCCTGCCGCCGTTACGGTAGGCGTACTGATCTTACTGATGATCTCTCCCATGGTTTTATCCAGATTTTTTATACTGGAATCCAGACCGCTTTGGATTCCTTCCGGCAGTTTTTCAAAGATTCCCTTCAGATTGCTTCCGATCTGCTGCAGCCCTTTCTCCAGCTCCCCGTACATATTGGGGATATTCTGGGACAGAGAGGAAATCTCTTTCCAGATCCAGCTTCCGGCTACATAGATGAGAAAGATCACTACCGCCAGCACCAAAATGATGATAAAAGCCGATCCCAGCTTTTTCACGATCTTCAATCGTTTTTCCAGCCAGTTTACCAGGGGGCTGGCCAAATACGCCAAAAACCACCCTACTACAAAAGGCATAAAGAAACTTAAAAGTTTCACACCTGCCACGATAAACAGAAGAGTTCCCAACAGGCTGAAGGTCAGGCTTACAATCACCTTCCAGTAGGGCCTCTGATCACTTCGGAGCGTATGATTATCCTCTTTCATCCGATTCCACCTCCTCATGAAGCAGGCATTTTTCCTCTGCCAGATTCCAGATTTCCTCCCTTCCCTGCTTTGTCACAGAAGAAAATCCGATGATCTTCGTTCCCGGCAGAACTCCCAGTCCCTGCCGGACCGCTTTCAGATGTTTGTCGATCTGGCTTCTCTTTAACTTATCCAGTTTTGTTGCAATGATGATAGGTTGGAATCCTTGCTCTACGATCCAGCGATACATCATTTGATCATTTGCGGAAGGATCGTGACGCACATCAATAAGCAAAAAGATTGCTTTTAGTTGCTTTGATCCGTGCAAATATCTTTCGATCAGCTTCCCCCATTTTTCCTTTTCCTTCGCCGACACCTTCGCATAGCCGTAGCCCGGAAGATCCACCAGGTACAGCTGCTCATTGATGTTGTAGAAATTGATCGTCTGCGTTTTTCCCGGGGTTGCCGACGTTCTGGCCAGAGCTTTCCGGTTCATCAGGGCATTGATCAGGGAGGACTTTCCCACATTTGATTTGCCGGCAAAGGCGATTTCCGGAAGCGTATTTTCCGGAAGCACGCTGGTGATCCCACATACCGTTTCCAAACAAACATTTTTAATAACCATATCGTTCCTCTTATTCTTTCTCTTTCACAAACGCAGCTTCCAGTACCTGATCCATCTGAGAAACTAGACGAATCTCCAGTCCCTTTGTGATCTCCGCCGCTATCTCATTCACGTCCCTGGCATTTTCCTTCGGCACCAGCACCGTCTTAATTCCTGCATTTTTTGCTGCCAGAAGCTTTTCTTTCAGGCCTCCGATGGGAAGCACACGGCCACGAAGCGTGATCTCTCCGGTCATCGCCACGTCTGCCCTTACCTTTTTCCCTGTGATGGCGGACAGCATTGCCGTTGCCATCGTGATCCCGGCAGACGGTCCGTCTTTTGGCACCGCTCCTTCCGGAATGTGGATATGAATGTCATGTTCTTTGAAGAAGTTGTCTGCGATCCCTTTTGCCTCACCCACCGAGCGAATGTAGCTGATTCCGGTTCTGGCCGACTCTTTCATCACATCTCCCAGTTGTCCGGTGAGAAGGATCTCTCCGGATCCCGGCATCACATTGACTTCGATCTGAAGGGTATCGCCTCCTACGTTGGTCCATGCCAGACCTCTTACGATCCCTACTTCGTCATCCGTATTTGCCATCTGATATACAAATTTTTCTTTGCCCAGATATTTTTCCAGATTTCTTTCCGAAATACGGATCTCTTTCTTCCCGGTTTCCAAAATCTCCTTCGCCGCTTTCCGGCAGATATTTCCGATCACTCTTTCCAGCTGCCGGACTCCTGCTTCCTTGGTATAATTCCGTATGATCTTTCCCAGAGCTGCCCGGCTCAGTAAAAGCTGTCCGGCTTTCAGTCCATGTCTGGAAAGCTGCTTGGGAAGCAGATGTCTGCCGGCAATATGTAGCTTTTCATTTTCTGTGTAACTGCTGATCTCAATCACTTCCATACGATCCAGCAAAGGTCTGGGAATCGTCTGCAGCGTGTTGGCTGTCGTAATAAACAGCACCTCCGACAGATCTACCGGCACTTCCATGTAGTGATCCCTGAATTTCCGGTTCTGCTCGGAATCCAGCACTTCCAGAAGGGCGGAAAATGTATCTCCTTTGTAGTCATTGCTGACTTTGTCGATCTCATCTAGGAGCATCAGGGGATTTTTTACCCCTGCCTGTTTTAAGCCGGTCACCAGTCTTCCCGGCATGGCTCCCACATACGTTCTTCGATGTCCGCGTATCTCCGCTTCGTCTCTGACCCCGCCCAGCGAGATTCTTACGTAGGGCTTCTTCAACGCCTTCGCCAGGGATTTTGCAATGGAGGTTTTTCCCGTCCCCGGAGGGCCTGCCAGACAAAGGATCGGAGAATCCCCTTTCTTTGTCAGCGCCCGCACTGCCAGAAACTCCAGCACCCGTTCTTTTACCGGTTCCAGTCCGTAATGGTCTTCATCCAATATCTTTCTGGCGTACTCGATATCCTTGTGTTCCTTGACCACCCTGTCCCAAGGCATATCCAGAAGGGTTTCAATATAGGTGCGGATCACTCCTGTCTCTGCCGGACTGTTCAGAGAATTTTTAAAACGCTTGATCTCTTTTTGCAGTTTTTCTACCACTTCGACAGGCGCCTTCAGTTTTTCCAGCCTCTGCTGAAATTCTTCTGCGTCTGTCAGCGTGCTGTCGTCTCCCAGCTCTTCCCGGATCAGCCGCATCTCCTCCCGCAGTACATATTCCTTCTGGTGCTTATCCATCCGTTCCTTGACTTTGTTCTGAAGCTCTTCCTTGATGGATAAGATCTGCAGATGACGGACCATTTTATCTATGAGAAGTTCGTATCTCTCCCCTACGTTGTAGGCTTCCAGCAGCTGCTGCGCATCTGTGAAATCAAAAGGTACATTGGCTGCGATCATGTCGATCATCTGCGTCAGCTCTCCAATGTTGTCTATCTGTGTTGAAAGTTCCTTGGAAAGCTTGGGATCCTTCAGCATATATTCCCGGAAAATATCCTTCGCTCCTCCCAGCATGGCCTCCTCCAGGATCGTCCGTTCCAGAAGCTCCCCGTCCTTTCCGAAATATTCGTCGGGGATCGCTTCCACCTTTCCGCTGAAATATTCCGTTTCTGTCTCCAGTTCCAAAAGTCTTGCCCTTTCTTCCCCTACCACCAGAACTCGGGTCATTTTCCTGGACAGCTTCACCACCTGCTTTACAACTCCGATACAGCCGATCTTGTACAGGTCTTCCTCCTTGGGATCCTCCTTTGCCGGATCCTTCTGGGATACAAAAAAGACCTTCTGATTTTCTTCAATGGCTTTTTCCACCGCTTTCATCGTTTTATCCCGGCTTACGTCAAAATGTTTTACCATCTCCGGCAAAATCGTAAGCCCTCTTAATGCCACTATGGGCAGAATCCTGTTCTTTTCTTCCATATATGTATTGAAAACCCATCTGTAAAACTGGGATTTTTCTCCTTTCTTCATATGTAAAAGGGGCAGGCACAATGATTTTGTACCCGCCTTCTTATCTACGCGCTTTCTGATTCACTGGAATCAAACTTCAGCTTAGGCTCTCCCGTTCCTTTCACTACTTCCTTCGTGATACGGCAGCTTTTCAGCGCCGTGTTGGAAGGCGCCTCATACATAATATCCATCATGGTATTTTCCATAATGGCACGGAGTCCTCTCGCCCCCGTCTTTCTTTTCAGGGAAATCTCCGCAATCTCCTCCAGTGCCTCCCGATCGAAGGTCAGTTTGACACCGTCCAGCTCCAACATCTTCTGGTATTGCTTCACAATTGCATTCTTTGGCTCCGTCAAAATCTTCATCAGCGCTTCCCGATCCAACTGCTCCAATGCTACCATCACAGGCACACGTCCTACCAGCTCAGGGATCAGCCCAAATTTGATCAGATCCTGAGGCAGTACCTTTTTCAGCAAGGCACTGGTGTTTTTGTCCTGCTTTTCGGTGATCTCTGCATTAAATCCAATGGATTTCCGGTCGATCCGCTTTTCCACGATCTTATCGATCCCTTCAAATGCGCCTCCGCAGATAAACAGAATGTTCGTCGTGTCAATCTGGATCAGCTCCTGGTGCGGATGCTTTCTTCCTCCCTGTGGCGGCACATTGGCTACCGTCCCTTCAATGATCTTCAGCAAAGCCTGCTGTACTCCTTCTCCGGAAACGTCTCTTGTAATGGAGGGATTTTCGGACTTCCTTGTGATCTTGTCGATCTCGTCGATGTAAATGATCCCGTGTTCCGCCCTGTCAATATCTCCATCCGCCGCCTGGATGATCTTCAAAAGGATGTTTTCCACATCCTCTCCCACATATCCGGCTTCCGTCAATGCGGTGGCGTCTGCGATGGCAAAAGGAACCCCCAGCATCTTGGCCAGAGATTGTGCCAAAAGTGTCTTTCCGCAGCCGGTAGGCCCCAGCATCAGAATATTGCTCTTATTCAGCTCCACTCCCAGATCCTTGTCTGCCATGATCCGCTTATAGTGGTTGTATACTGCTACTGCCAAAACCTTTTTTGCCTCATCCTGACCGATCACATATTCGTCCAAAAATGCTTTGATCTCTTCCGGCTTCAGCAGATTGATATCCTTGTGAGGGTTCCATTCCCCCTCACTTCCGTAAAATTCTTCTTCAATGATCTCTGCACAGATCTCCACACACTCATCGCAGATATAAGTTCCGTTCGGTCCTGCGATCAGCTTGCGCACCTGATTCTGTGTCTTGTTGCAAAACGAGCATCTGATCTGATCATCGTTTCTTCCTGCCATATTTACACTCCTTCACTTCCACGAAAGCTTCGGCTATCGGCTTTTGATGACCTCATCGATCAGTCCGTAAGCCTTGGCTTCCTCCGCCGACATGAAGTTGTCGCGCTCTGTGTCCGCGCTGATCACTTCAAGAGGCTGTCCTGTATTTTCAGCTAAGATCTGATTTAGTTTATGACGGGTTTTCAAAATATGTTCTGCCGCGATCTGAATCTCCGTTGCCTGCCCCCTGGCTCCTCCGGACGGCTGATGGATCATGATCTCTGCATTGGGAAGCGCCAGACGTTTTCCTTTGGTGCCCCCTGCCAGCAGGAAAGATCCCATGCTGGCAGCCATCCCGATACAAATGGTCTCAATGTCACATTTGATATACTGCATGGTATCGTAAATGGCCATTCCCGCCGTAACAGACCCTCCCGGGCTGTTGATATAAAGATGGATATCCTTTTCCGGATCCTCCGCTTCCAAAAAGAGAAGCTGAGCCACGATCACGCTGGCGGACACATCTGAAACTTCTTCCCCCAAAAAAATGATCCTGTCTTTCAATAATCTGGAATAGATGTCGTAGGAGCGCTCTCCCCGACTGGTCTGCTCGATGACATAAGGTACTAAACTCATCTTCCCACCGCCTTCTTTCTCTTTGATCTTTCTTCTATTTTTCCACCGCATGGTCTGCCAGGAAGGTTACTGCCTCCTGCACTGCCATATCCTCGCGGATCTGTTTCTTCTCCGCCTCTCCCATAAACTCTCTCAGCTTGTCTGCTTCCATGTTGTAGGAAGCTGCCATCTTTTCCACTTCAGCATCAAACTTCTCATCGCTGATCTCGATCTGCTCTGCTTTTGCGATCGCTTCCAGTACCAGTCTGGTCTCGATCCTGCGGATCGCCTGCGGACGAAGATCCTCCAGCATCTTCTCGGAAGTGGTTCCGGTAAACTGGAAGTACTGCTCCACGGACAGCCCCTGAGACTGGATCCTCTGGGCAAAATTGTCAAACATCTGGATGGTCTGCGTCTCGATCATCGCCTTGGGAATATCATAGCTTGCGTTCTCCACTGCCTTTGCTACCAGCTTGTCTTCCTTCTCTCTTTTTGCCGCCTCTTTCTTTTCTTCTTCCAGCTTGGTTCTCACATCTGCCTTGTACTCTGCAAGAGTGTCAAACTCAGATACCTCTGCGGCAAATTCATCGTCGATCTCCGGAAGTTCTTTTGCCTTGATCTCGTGAATGGTACACTTGAACACAGCCGGTTTTCCCTTCAGCTCTTCTGCATGATAATCCTCCGGGAAGGTCACGTTTACTTCTGTTTCCTCTCCCGCCATTTTTCCGATCAGCTGCTCTTCAAAGCCCGGGATAAAGGAACCGGAGCCGATGGTCAGCGGATAGTTTTCTCCCTTTCCGCCTTCAAAGGCTTCTCCGTCTACAAATCCTTCAAAATCCAGGATCACTTCGTCCTTCTCCTGCACTCCGCGGCCTTCCACTACGACCGTCCTGGCATTTTTTTCTGCCTCTGCTGCGATCTTTGCGTCTACTTCCTCTTCGGAAACCGTGCTGTCCGTCTTTTCCACTTCCAGCCCTTTATATTCTCCCAGGGTTACTTCCGGCTTCACAGCAACTTCTGCCGTAAAGATAAAATTCTTTCCTTTTTCGATCTGTACGACATTAATATCCGGTCTGGATACGATCTCCAGCTGGCTCTCGTCGTACGCTTTCGCATAGGCGTCCGGGATCAGTGCATTTGCTGCATCATCATAAAAGATTTCTGCGCCATACATCTTTTCGATCATCTGACGGGGAACCTTCCCCTTACGGAATCCCGGAAGAGAGATCTTCCCTCTCTGCTTCATATAAGCGCCCTGCAGCGCTTTTTCCAATTCTGAAGCCTCCACCTCGATGGTCAGCTTCACCATGTTATTTTCCAATTTTTCTACTTGTAAACCCATATCCTGATTTCCTCCTGTTTCTATCTTCTCTTTCGTTTTTTTTCGTTTTCCGAAAAATACCCTGATTTTATGCATTCACTGATGAATTATATCACATACCCACTTAAATAGCTAGCCTTGAATTTCGTCCAGACAGAGTATTTTGTTGATCAGACGCTCAAAATCCTCCGCATCCATCTGATAGCTTCCATCCTTCTTTCTTTCCACCGTCAGACGGATCTCTTTCTTCTCCAAAAATTCCTGGTGTTCAAAGGATACTGCCAGCAGCTCGTAGGAACGATTGGCGATATCCCGGAGCAGCTGCTCCTGTATCTCCTCTTCTGTTCCCGTATATTTCCCCTGCGCAGTCTCTTCCGCCAGTTTCAGGGAATCTGTGGTCAGCGCATTTTTAAAGCGGATCATCACATCACTTGGCCGTATTTCCACCCGGACCTCATAGTTTTTCCCCTTTTTTTCAGCCTTGATCACCTCATAGCGCATCGTGGTAAAGATTTTTGACACCAGCTCTTTAAACTCCTCTTCCTTGTAGCCGTCCATGGGAAACTCGCTGCCGATCACTGCCTGGGTAAATCCTGCGACCGCCGTCTGATATCCCTGCATCAGTTCTTCTTTCGTGGCGTCCTTTTCATACCTGCGGATCCCGTCAATATTGCCCTGAAAATTCCAGTCCAGAACCGCCTGCGTATAATGTACCGCATCAAATTTCCTGCCGCACCCTCCGAGAAAGCAGATCAGGACACTGACGCTTATCAGAAGAGCCCTCTTGCATCTGTTTTGTCTGCTTTTATTCATACACGATCCCTTCTGCGATCTCTCCTGCTTTTTCTTCTCCGGCCAGGATCTCTATGATTTTCAGTGCAAATTCTACGGCTCCGCCTGCACTCCGGCCCGTAATGATCTGCCCGTCCACCGCAGTTCTTCCCCCGGTGAGCACCGCTCCCTGCAGCTGCTGCTCTACCAGCGGATAGCAGGTTACACGCTTTCCTCTCAGCAGTCCGAGGCCGGAGAGGATCACAGGAGCCGCACAGATGGCAGCCACATATTTTCCTTCTACCAAAAATCTTTTCACCAGAGTACATACCCCCCTGTGTTCCTGAAGATTGGTCGTTCCGGGCATGCCTCCCGGAAGCACCAGCATATGATATTCCGAAAAATCCGTCTCTTCAAACAGGGTGTCCGCCTGCACACAGATCCCGTGAGATCCCCTGACCGCCTCCTGTGCTTCCACAGAGATGATATCCACATAGATTTCTGCTCTGCGAAGCAGATCCACCACTGTCAAAGCCTCTATCTCTTCAAATCCCTCTGCCAGAAATACGCCGACTTTTTTCATGATGCCCTCCTCTTTTCGTTTTTGATCGCTGTTCCTTGTCAACTGGTATCTTATTGTATTATGATTGTATCATATTCAAAGAAGGATACAACTTTAGAAATCTGCATCCTGCCCTAAAAAGTATCCTGCAAGGCAGGATTCGCCGCCTGCGGCAGTTACTTTTGCATGGCTTTGGTAACCATCTGTTTTTATATTCTGGAGGCTACTATGGAAATTGAACGTAAATTTTTGATCTCATCCATCCCTTTTTCACTGGACGGTTATCCCGTTCGCCTGATCCAGCAGGGATATCTGTGTACGGACCCTGTGATCCGCATCCGCCGCGATGCAGACTCTTATGAACTGACTTATAAATCAAAAGGATTCCTCAGTCGAAGAGAAGAAACACTTCCCTTGACAAAAGACTCCTTTTTTCATCTTCTTTCTAAAGTCGATGGCCGTCTGATCCAGAAAAAGCGCTATCTGATCCCTCTGGATCCTTTTGTGATCGAGCTGGATCTGTTTCAGGGAGATCTGGCGCCTTTAATGCTGGCAGAGGTGGAATTTCCGGATGAATCCGCTGCCAGGGCTTTTCTACCGCCGGACTGGTTTGGACAAGAGGTCACTTATTCCTCTGCTTACCAAAACAGTACTCTCAGCCGGCTTCCCGCCTCTGACAATGGCGCGGGACTTCTGTAACAGAAGTCCTGCCGTTTCCGTCATTTATCGGGAAACCTACCGTTTTCCCTTCTCCCTGTGCAAACGCCGTTTTCCCTCGTATTTATACAGCAAACAAACGCTCGATCAGCCTGTATCCTTCTGACAGGCTGATTCCTGTCTCACTGGCCGTCCTCTCGCCAAAGCCTTCTACTCCCGCCCTTTCTCTTGTACTGTCGTACAGAAGATAGGGAACAGGGTCAGCCGTATGGGTCCTTACTGCAATGGGAGTGGGGTGATCCGGCAGCACCAGGATCCTCACCTCTTCCTTTGCCTCTTCCATTCCTTCCACCAGCAACCGCAATACTCTCTGATCCACATACTCGATGGCTTTCATCTTTTCTTCCACCAGTCCCTGATGCCCCATTTCATCCGGGGCCTCTACATGAATATAGGCAAAATCGTATCCGTCCTTTATCAAAGCATCCAGTGCGGCTTTTGCTTTCCCTTCATAATTGGTGTGAAGTCCGCCGTTGGCTCCCTCCACTGCGGCAACATCCATTCCGGCTCCTGCCGCGATTCCTTTCAAAAGATCCACCGCAGAGATCATGATTCCTTTCTTTCCCGTCTTTTCCAAAAAAGAATCCAGAGAAGGCCTGCTTCCCGCTCCCCAGAACCAAATGGAATTGGCCGGGTTCTTTCCCTGCGCCTTTCTTTTTTGATTGATCGGATGGGAAGAAAGAATATCGTAGCTTTTTTTCATTTTGTCACGAAGCAGCTTTTCCTTTGGCAAAAAGGATCCCACCGTCTGTCCCAGAATATCGTGAGGCGGGATCAGCTCCGTGATGCTGCCCTGCTTCTGGAGGAGCAGATGGCGATAGCTGGTTCCCACATGGAATTCATACCCATCTTCCTCCAGTTCCTTTTTTACCGCTTCTATCAGGATCTTTGCTTCTTCCGTAGAAATCTCTCCGGCACTGTGATCCAGCATCTTGCGGTCTTCATAAGCCGTGGTTTCTTCCGAGAGCGTTACCAGGTTGCATCGCACCGACACATCTGTCTCTTCCATTTCCACACCAATACTAAGCGCTTCCAATGGCGATCTGCCGGTGTAGTAGATCCTGGGATCATACCCCATCACAGACAAATTCGCCGTGTCGCTGCCCGGAGCCATTCCCTGGGGAACCATAGCTGCCAGCCCCACTTCTGCTGTTGCTGCCAGCCGATCCATCGTAGGAGTATGAGAAGCTTCCAACGTGGTCCTGCCTCCTAGTTGCTCAATCGGCCGTCCCGCCATTCCGTCACTTAGCAATACTACGTATTTCATCTTCTCTCTCCTTTCCGCCTGTTTCTTCCTGTCTTTCTATATCATTTCTGCTGTTTCCCGTCTTCGCCTCTCTTAGATCGCCGGTGATTCCTCCACCCGGATCACAGAAAGGATTTCCTGCTCTGCCTCTGCAATGGCCTTTTCAAAATCTTCTTCGGTCATCTCTTTGGTTACAAAGCCTGTTTCCCCGGGGATCCCGGCCGTAACCTCCGTTCCTTCTCCCAGCATTCGTTCCAGATGGTCTTTTGTCATCCCCTCCGTCTTCAGGCGAAGGAAAAATCTGTGTCTGGCCTTTTTTGCTTCCTGAAGGGAGAGCTTCTCCCCGCTCCAGACAGGCATCACACTCTTTGCCGGATGCCTGGCAGCTTCTACAAGATCCGCCACCACTGCGCTGGCCGTAGGCAGCTTTCCTGCTCCTTTTCCATACAGCATCACCTCTCCCACCATGTTGCCGCGGATCAATACAGAATTAAAGACTCCATCCACACTGTAAAGAGGGTGCCCCGCGTCCAGAAGAAACGGCGCCACCTTTACCTGATAGGTTCCGTCTTCTTCTTTTTTCATGATTGCCAGAAGTTTTATGGTTTTTCCCATCTGCTTTGCATATTTCATATCATCTGTGGTGATCCTGGTGATCCCCTCACAGTAGATCTCTTCAAAATCCGCTTTCTTCCCGGATACCAGAGAGGTCAGGATCGCGATCTTCCTGCAGGCGTCGTATCCTTCTACGTCCGCTTCGGGGTTCCGCTCTGCATATCCGTGTTCCTGCGCCTCTGCCAGAACCTCTGCATAGTCCGCTCCGTTCTGGAACATATTTGTCATCATGTAATTGGTCGTTCCATTCAGGATCCCTACGATTTCCGTGACAGCGTCTCCTGTCAGGCAGCCGTGCAGTGTCCGGATCACCGGAATCCCTCCGGCCACACTCCCTTCAAACAGGAACTGTACCTGCCGCTTCTGTGCCAGTGCGATCAACTCGTCCCCGTGCTTTGCCACCAGTTCTTTGTTGGAGGTTACCACACTTTTCCCCGCTTCCAGACAGCGTTTTGCGTAGGTAAATGCCGGTTCGATCCCGCCCATCACCTCTGCTACAATAGAAATTTCAGGATCTGCCAGAATTTTTTCAAAGTCCTGTGTCAGCTTTTCCCAGACGGAACAGTCGGGAATTTCTCTTCTGACCAGAATATATTTTACATCGATCGGCTGGCCGATCCTTTCTTTCAGAAGTTCCCGGTTTGCATGGATCACTTCCACCACGCCCGTTCCTACCGTTCCATATCCTAAAACCGCTACCTTTACCATTCTATCCTCCTGCCGTTTGCCTAACTTTTCAGTCCCTGTTTTAAATATGCGTTCATAAAGCTGTCAATGTTGCCATCCAGCACTGCCGTTACGTTGCTGCTTTCCTCTCCTGTTCTGTGATCCTTGACCAGAGTGTACGGCTGCATCACGTAAGAGCGGATCTGATTTCCAAACCCGATCTCCTTGATCTCCCCACGGATATCCGACACCTTATCTGCCTGCTCCTGTTCTTTTAACAGCTGCAGCTTCACCTTCAGCATCTGCATCGCCTTTTCACGGTTATGATGCTGGGATCGTTCATTCTGGCATTGTACGACGATTCCCGTGGGAAGGTGGGTAATACGTATGGCGGACGACGTCTTATTGACATGCTGTCCCCCTGCTCCGCTGGCCCGGTAAGTGTCGATCTTTAAGTCGTCCTCTCCGATCTCGATATCGATCTCCTCTTCAATGTCTGGCACCACGTCACAGGATGCAAAAGAAGTCTGCCTCTTTCCCGTAGCGTTAAACGGGGAGATCCGGACGAGGCGGTGCACCCCTTTTTCGGATTTTAAATACCCATAAGCGTTTTCTCCCCGGACCTCAAAGGTCACTCCTTTGATCCCTGTAATATCTCCGTCCAGATAGTCCAGAACCTGAAGCGAAAATCCTCTTTTGTCTGCCCATCTGTGATACATCCGGTACAGCATTCCCGCCCAGTCGCAGGACTCCGTCCCTCCGGCTCCCGCATGAAGCGTCACAATGGCGTCACAGCCGTCATACTCCCCGGACAGCAACGTCTGGATGCGGAGTTCTTCAAACGTTGCCTCGAAGGTCTCTATTTCTTCTTTGATCTCTCCCAACAGGGAAACGTCATTTTCCTCCTCTGCCATTTGAAGCAGCACGCCTACATCTTCAAAAGCCGTATAGAGTCCGTCGATCTTCTCCACCTGCTCCTGCAGATATTTCAGCTCTTTCATATGCTTTTGTGATTCTTCCGGATTATCCCAAAATCCCGGTTCCTCCGTTTTCCTCTGCAGCTCTTCTATCCGTTCCTTTTTCCCTTTTGAGTCAAAGTGAATCCCTCATTTCAGAAAGGGGTTCCTCATATGCGTTCATCAATCCTTTGTACTGATCCAACTCAACCACTTTCTCACCTCTTTTCTTTTCCTGTCTGTGTTTTCTTTGTATTTTCGTTTTCATAAGGCCGCCGGAAGCGGCCCTTTTTTACCTTTCGTCCGTTTTACGGACGGTCCGGGCTGCCTCCATGCACTGTTTTTGCCGACTTTTTGCCTGGATTTTAGGCTACCGGATTCCTGCCGCAGCACTGCTTGTATTTCTTCCCACTTCCACAGGGGCATTTATCATTTGGATACACCTTTTTTTCCGCCCGTTTCTTCGGCGCTGCCGCTACGCTGTCATCCTTATTGGTGCCGGTCACTTTCGCAACCTGCTCCCGCTCCACCTTTTTTTCGATCCGCACATGGAACATGGCGCGTACCGTTTCCTCTGCGATGTTTTTCGTCATCTGGTCAAACATTTCATAGCCCATCATCTTGTACTCGATCTTCGGATCTCTGTTGCCGTAGGCCTGAAGTCCGATTCCCTGACGCAGCTGATCCATATCGTCGATATGATCCATCCACTTGGCGTCGATCACCTTCAAAAGGATGACTCTTTCTATTTCACGGATCTGCTCTGCCTCTTCAAACTCTGCCTCCTTGATCTCATAGGCCTTCATGGCACGCTCCTTCAGCAGATGCTTCAGTTCCTTTCGGTTCATCCGCTGTACATCCTCCGGCGTGATCAGCTTCATGGGCACGGTGTTTCTGACTGCCAGATTCAGTTCTGTCAGATCCCAGTCCTCCGTCTCCTGATCGTCTCCGATCACCACGTCCACACTGTTTTCCACATATTCATTCATCATATGGAAAATGGAGTCGCGCATGTTTTCACCGTCCAGCACTCGCCGTCTCTCCTCGTAGATGATCTCTCTTTGTTCGTTCATAACCTGATCATATTCCAGAAGGTTTTTACGAATTCCAAAGTTGTTGCTTTCAATCTTCTGCTGCGCCCGTTCAATGGCGTTGGACAGCATCTTATGCTGGATCTCTTCTCCGTCCTCTACCCCCAGGGTATTGAAGATTCCCATAAGCCGCTCCGATCCAAAGAGCCGCATCAGATCATCTTCCAGAGAGATATAAAACCTGGATTCTCCCGGATCTCCCTGACGTCCGGAACGCCCCCGCAGCTGGTTGTCGATTCGTCTGGATTCGTGACGCTCTGTACCGATGATCTTAAGACCTCCGGCCTCTCTTGCCTCTTCATCCAGCTTGATATCCGTTCCACGACCCGCCATGTTGGTGGCAATGGTCACTGCCCCATGCACACCTGCCTGCGCCACGATCTCCGCTTCCATTTCGTGAAACTTGGCATTCAGCACGTTGTGACGGATCCCTCTCTTTTTCAGCATCTGGCTCAGTAGCTCCGAGTTTTCAATTGTGATCGTACCTACCAGCACCGGCTGCTGCCGCACATGCGCCTCTTCAATCGCATCACACACCGCCCGGAACTTTTCTTTCTGTGTCTTGTAAACGGCGTCCTCCAGGTCCTTCCTCTGCACCGGGACATTGGTCGGTATCTCGATTACATCCATTCCATAAATCTCACGGAACTCTTTTTCTTCTGTCAGCGCCGTACCTGTCATACCGGATTTTTTCTCGAACTTGTTAAACAGGTTCTGGAAGGTAATGGTTGCCAGTGTCTTACTCTCTCTTCTTACTTTTACTTTTTCCTTTGCTTCAATGGCCTGATGCAGACCGTCAGAATAGCGCCGTCCCGGCATGATACGTCCGGTAAATTCATCTACGATCAGGACTTCCTCATCCTTTACCACATAATCCTGATCCTTGAACATCAGGTTATGTGCCCGAAGCGCCAGGATAATATTGTGCTGGATCTCCAGATTTTCCGGATCCGCCAGGTTTTCGATGTGGAAAAACTTCTCCACCTTTTTTACTCCGTCTTCTGTCAGGTTGATGTTCTTTTCTTTTTCGTTGACGATAAAATCGCCGGTTTCTTCGATGTCTTCGCCCATGATGGCGTTCATTTTGCTGAACTCTCCGCTGGCTTCTCCCTTTTCCAACTGCTTCGCCAGAATATCGCAGGCTTCATACAGCTTGGTGGATTTTCCGCTTTGCCCGGAAATGATCAAGGGTGTCCTGGCTTCATCGATCAGGACAGAGTCCACCTCGTCGATGATGGCAAACTTCAGTCCCCTTTGCACCAGCTGTTCTTTATAAATGACCATATTGTCTCTCAGGTAGTCAAATCCCAGTTCATTGTTGGTCACATAGGTAATATCGCAGTTGTAAGCCGCTCTTCTTTCATCATTATCCATACTGTTGAGGATCACGCCCACCGTCAGACCCAGAAATTCATGGACTCTTCCCATCCACTCCGCATCACGCTTCGCCAGATAGTCATTGACTGTCACGATGTGCACTCCTTCCCCTGTCAGGGCGTTCAGATATGCCGGAAGTGTGGAAACCAGCGTCTTTCCTTCTCCGGTACGCATCTCCGAAATCCGGCCCTGATGAAGGATCACACCACCGATCAGCTGCACCCTGTAATGGCGCATCCCAAGGGAACGCACTGCCGCCTCTCTCACCACCGCATACGCTTCCGGCAAAATGTCATCCAGCGCCTCTCCTTCTTTCAGCCTGTTTTTAAACTCCGCCGTTTTCCCACGAAGCTCTTCATCTGTCAGCTTCTGCATTTCCGGCTCCAGGGCTTCTATTGTATCAATAATCGGATAAATCCTCTTTAGTTCGTGTTCACTGTGGGTGCCGAACAATTTCTGCATGAGTCCCATAACTATTTACTCCTTCTTTTTACTCGTTGAAAAATGGTTCTACTACGTTCCCCATTTTAGCACTTAACCCGCACAAGTTCAACTGAAAATACGGATGGAGCAGCCCCTGCCAAAATCGCTTCTAAGGCTTCTGCCTTTATAGCGCCTCTCACGGCAGGAAGCAGACGCTTCGTTTCATAAAAAACACGGCTGCACAAGAACTCTTCCTGTACAGCCGTCTCTTTTACCTCCAAGATAACGCAACACGCACTTTTATAGGATATATTGTCTTCTGAAAGGCCGCCGGAAGCCATGCTCCGCAGACAGGCTGTTTACAAAACCTGCTCTTTGATGCAGCCGTTACGGTAAGCCTCCAGGAGCCGTTCCAGATCCGCCAGCTGCTCCCGCAGCTCCTTGCCGGTATCGGTATCACTGACCAGCTTCCGCTTCAGCACCCGCTTGACTACTACACTGTCCGAATGGATGTCGCTTTCTTTTTCAATGGCAGCCTCTGTGGACTCAAAGGATTCATGAGCTGCCAGGATCAGTCCATAAGAATTATAGATCAGCGTATAGCCTGCGATCCCCGTCTCTTTCTGGTAAGCCTTGGAAAATCCCCCGTCGATCACCAGCACCTTTCCGTTACACTTAATGGGGCTTTCTCCGTTCTTCGTCTTCACCGGAACGTGCCCGTTTATGATGTGGGCTCCTTCGGAAGGCAATCCGAATTCCTTTAAAATCCCATTTATGACAGCCTCGTCCTCCAACAGCTTGTAATATGCATTTTTCTTTTCTTTGTGGGTTTCTTTCTCCGCCAAAAAATAACGCTCGAAGGTAGCCATTTTATCCTTGCCAAAGAGAGGAGAATTTTCACTGAGCCAGATATACCACATCATATCCTTTCCCTTCTCTTTCTCCTCCTCGTCCACTGCGTAGAATCCTTTCCGCACATAATGCTCCAGAATTTCATACAGTTCTTTTCCTTTACAGGTGTGTCCGTAGATGTCTACTACTTTCAAGCTTCCATCCTCCTCCAGTGGAACACAGCCATGGTAAAGAAGATTGTTGTTGTACACCTTATACAGGCTTCCTTTTCCCAGAAGGAAACGCATATGCTCCTGTAGCTTTTCACAGTTTAAAAACGCCTTTTCCAAGCGTTCCATAATATCTTCTTCCTCTTTTGTCAGAGCGTAAGGCTGTCTGGGATCTATGGTAGGAAAGTAACTGTCCAAAAGGTTGTACACCTGCCCATCCAGGCAGATGGTTCCCTGTTCATAGTCAATACAGTGCAGCAGATTCCTCTTCTCCATGCCAAATTCCGGGCGGTTTTGAATAATCTCTCCTTCCACCTTAAACTGTATGATGGAAATCGCCTTGTGCATCTTGAGATCCATCAGCATTTCCTGCGGATTTTCACTGGAACTCCCCTTCAGCTGGAAGCAGTCACAGGGATCCTCTCCATAGGTGTGTAGTGCGAAAGTAGCAAGCGGAAGAAGATTGATCCCATAACCTTCTTCCAGAATGTCCAGATTGCCATATCTGGCACAGATGCGGATCACGTTGGCGATGCACCCTCTCTGCCCTGCCGCCGCTCCCATCCACAGCACATCATGATTGCCCCACTGAATGTCTACCGAATGATGCCGGATCAGCTTGTCCACGATCACATGGGGACCCGGGCCTCTGTCATAGATGTCCCCTACAATGTGCAGGTGGTCCACTGTCAGCCTCTGGATCAGCTCACACAGTGCAATGATAAACGGCTCTGCTCTGTTGATCCTGATAATGGTATCTACAATGGCATTGTAATAGGATTCCTTATCTCCCATTTCTGCCTTTTCCGTCATCAGTTCTTCGATCACATAGGCAAAGTCTGACGGCAGCGCCTTTCTGACCTTGGAGCGCGTATATTTCCCCGCCGCACACTTGCACACCTCGATCAACTGATAGAGGGTCTTCTTGTACCATCCCTCCATGTCGTCTTCCTCTTTTCGTATCCTGTCCATCTTTTCTTTCGGATAATAAATAAGAGTAGCAAAAGATTGTTTTTCCTTGCTACTCATCCTATTTCCGAAGACATCATCAATTTTTCGGCGCACTGCACCTGAGCCATTCTTCAACACGTGTGAGAATGCCTCGTATTCTCCGTGAATATCGGTAAGAAAGTGCTCTGTCCCCTTTGGCAGGTTCAGAATCGCCTGGAGATTGATCATCTCCGTTGATGCCTTGGCGATGGTTGGATACAACTGAGAAAGTCTTTCTAAATACCTTAGTTCTAACTCTTTCATAACATCCTCCCATATGAATGATTTATGTATACATTCTGCACTCAGAACTGTATCACATCCGACATATCATACCGTCCCGCCGGCTTTCCGGCAAGAAACTTGGCGGCCTCTACTGCTCCTTTTCCAAACACCGATTTGGAGTAGGCTGTATGAGAAAAGGTCAATACCTCATCACATCCCGCAAAGATCGCATCATGTTCCCCTACAATGGTGCCTCCGCGAACTGCCACGATCCCGATCTCTCCCTCTCCTCTTTCCTTTCTCACAGTGCTTCTGTCATACACATACGTATATTCTCCGGAAAGAGAGGCCTTCATCGAATCTGCCAGAGCGAGCGCCGTTCCGCTGGGCGCATCCAGTTTCTTTTTGTGATGCTTTTCCACGATCTCCATGTCAAATCCCGCCGGTGCCAGAACAGACGCCGCTTCCTTCAAAAGCTTTTGTAGTAGATTGATTCCCAAAGACATGTTTGCTGATCTGAGAACCGCAATCTCTTTTGCAGCCTGCTCCGCCCGCTCCAGCTGCTCCTGTGACAGTCCGGTCGTACAAAGGACTACCGGAAGTTTTCGTTCTCTACAGACTTCCAGCAACCCGTCAACAGCCTGCGCGTTGGAAAAATCGATCACCACGTCTCCTTCTATGTCACACTCTGCCATAGAAGCAAACACCGGAAAATCCGAAAGCATTTCCCCGGTTCTGTCTACTCCTGCTACCACCTGCATCATCGGTTCTTCCCGCACAAGAGCTTCCACAACACATCCCATTTTTCCATTGCTTCCGTGCAATATGACTTTGATCATATCTTCCTCCTATTTCTATTTCTGTATCTGTATTCCGAATTCCCGCATCGCTTTCGCCAGCTTCTCAGTCTGCTCCGGTGGCAGTTCGGTCAATGGCATACGAAGCGGCCCGCACTCCCAGCCCATAAGATTCATGGCTTTCTTTACCGGTATGGGGTTGACCTGACAGAACAGCTGATCGATCAGCGGCAGCGCCTTCAGTTGAAGGGCCGCGCTTTCCTTCACTTTTCCCTGAAAAAACAGTTCACAGATATCATGTGTCTCCTGCGGCGCCACATTCGCCAAAACGGAGATAACTCCTTTTCCACCCAGAGACAGAAGCGGAACGATCTGGTCGTCATTGCCGGAATACAGGTCAATCTTCCCATCTGTCAAAGACATGATCTTCGCTACCTGGGAAATATTGCCGGAAGCTTCCTTCACTCCCACAATATTGTCCACATCTCTTACCAAATTGGCAATGGTAGTCGCTTCAATGTTGATCCCGGTCCTCCCGGCAACGTTGTAGAGGATAACAGGTGCTTTGGCTTCCCTGGCAACAGCGGTAAAATGCGCTTCCAGCCCCTTCTGGGTCGCCTTGTTGTAATAGGGGCTGATCAGAAGCAGTCCGTCCACTCCATACTCCACGGCTTCTCTGGACATGTCGATCGCCGTTCTGGTGGCATTGGAACCTGTGCCGGCGATCACCGGAATCCTGCCCCGGACTCTCTCTACGGCAAACTTTACCACCTGCATATGCTCTTCTTCACTCAACGTGGGGGATTCTCCTGTTGTGCCGCAGATGATGATGCTGTCTGTCCCATTTTCGCAATGAAAATCGATCAGCTGATCCAGCTTTTCGTAATGAATGGTTTCATCCTCAAAAAACGGTGTTACGATCGCCACTCCGGACCCTTCAAAAATAGCCATATTCTTCCTCCTTCTCCTGTTGCCGTCTGCCAAATTTCTTAGGGAAATTCTAACACTATTCCCAGGTACTGTCAAACCTTACAAATGCATGTTATCGCACTTCGTACCTCTTACAAGGATCGCTGTCTGCTATCAGTTATTCTGTCAGCTATTTACGAAATTCTGTTGCATGCTTCCGCATCCAAAGCGGTATGTGATTTCTCTGACACGCCTTATTTTCTCTTTGGGCGATAGTGATCGCTCCAAAAAACGTCTTCCAAAGCTCCTGGTACACATCTTTTTGCTGTTCCGTTTTTTGCAGGGACAGCCACTCCTCTTCCTCCAGCATCCGCAGATAATAGCTTTGATTCCTGGGATGCACCAGGGCAAGTCGTCTGTGATCGTCTATGATCATCCAGTCTTCTGACGGCATCCGGTCTCTAAAGTGGCTTCCTAGAAGAGGGAGCACGTGATTTTTAGGTTCCAGGTGGCTGACCAGAACCCGGCCAATGGCATCAAACCGGGTAAATTCCCGCCAGTAATGCACTTCATTTCCTACTCTGCGCCGTATTTCCATCAGCTTCATCACACAGGGCTCTGTCAGCATAGAAGTGACCTTTTCTCCCACACCAAACCCCAACTGCAGAAACAAATAGATATCATCCAACACATCCTCTTCTGAAAGTGTTGCGTAATATACTGTAATATAAGCATTGTCAGATATTTTTCTCCGAATGGAGCGCGCCACCTTTTCCGCCTTCTTTCTGTCCGGCTCCACGTGTACATATTCATCAAATAAAGTCATCTGACGGATAGGCTCTCGTTTCAACGCAACTTTTTCCTTTCCGTTTTGAAGACTCCACTCCCATGCATGGTAGATACCGGTCATCATTCCTTCAAACCCATTTTCACAGGTAAATATTTTCATATTTCCTCTCACTTCCTTCTCCTGCCGACCAGACTTTTCCGGATTCTGTGGTTCTGATTTTTCTTATCTTAGATGGAAGTCATCAAACAAGGACAGTTGTTTTTCGGAGCCGGTGTAGGACAACTGCCAGTTTTCCTTTTCGTTCAGACAGATCATCTGGTTCCGGATGAAGGACTCTTCCAGAGAGATTTTGTACATCATCCTGCCCTGGCAGGTAAGAAAATAGTGTGCCCGCTTCAAAACCACTCCCATTTTCCTCAGGTCCTGGAAAGACAATTTTCCGTATCTTCTGCCCTGTATGATCCGTCTTGCAGACTTGGGGCCGATCCCCGGAATCCGAAGCAGGAGATGTAAGGGCGCCGTCTGCACCTCCACCGGAAACTCTCCCAGATTTCGGATCGCCCAGTCACATTTGGGGTCTATCTGCGGATGAAAATCCGGATGCTGCGGAGATAACAGTTCCTGTGCCTGAAATCCATAAAACCGAAGCAGCCAGTCAGCCTGATAGAGTCTGTGCTCCCGTAAAAGCGGCGGCGGTGTGCCCGGCGCCGGAAGCGCAGTATCCTCATTGACCGGAATATAGGCAGAATAAAATACCCGCTTCAGATCATAAGACTGATACAGCCTCTGTGTTGTCAAAAGCAGGTGATAGTCGCTTTCTCCCGACGCCCCTATGATCATCTGTGTGCTTTGTCCGGCAGGCGCAAACGTCCTGCTGCGTCCGGCACTTCCTTTTATCTTCGGAAACAGCTTTTCACTTTCTCTCAACAAGTTTCCTGTCTTTCGTTTTTCTTCCCCTTCTGCCTTTCCCCTTTTGTTCGCCCATGTTTCCCGTCCTTCTGCCCTCCGGTCGCTTTGGTTCTTATCCTTCTCTTCCTTCCCGTAATCTCCCGGTAAAGCCTCTATTCTTTGTTTCTCTTTTCCCTCGATCGTCACTTGCTCTCTCTGTCGGAAAATATTTTCCGGAAGCTGCGTATTCAGCCTGCTCCTCTCCAAAGAAGGATTTTGTCCCGCTTCCAGGCGGTATGCCGCAATGGTATGGCTCAGCTTTGCCATCGGCCGCAAAATGGTCTGAAAACTTTTGTGAGGTGCCAGCTGACGTAAGCTCTCGGCAGTGGGCAGCTCCAGATTGACGCTGACACGGTCTGCCAGACATCCCGCCTGTGCCAGCAGTTCATCCGAAGCTCCCGGAATCGCTTTCACGTGGACATACCCGTTGAAGCGATACTCTGTCCGGAGAAGGCGGAGAGCCTCGCACATCTGCTCCATGGTATGGTCGGGACTTTTCATAACTCCCGAACTTAAAAATAAGCCCTCTATATAGTTGCGCCGGTAAAATTCTATGGTGAGATCGCAGATCTCCCGCGGGGTGAATGCAGCACGGGGAACATCATTGGAGCAGCGGTTGACACAGTACTTGCAGTCAAACACACAGTGGTTTGTCAGCAAAATCTTTAACAGAGAAATACAGCGTCCATCTGCCGAAAAACTGTGGCAGATACCGCATGCCTCCGCATTTCCCAGGCTCCCTTCCTTTCCTTTGCGCTTTACACCGCTGGATGTGCAGGCCACATCATACTTTGCCGCATCCGCTAAAATATGCAATTTTTCCTGAATGGTGGATCCTCTCTCTATCTCTAACATGATTTTATTGTACAAACATTTGTTCGATTTGTAAAGTGTTGACCCCATCTTTTTTCACAAAATCATATTTTTTTACAGCTTCCTCTTTCTCAGACTTGGTTTTTCAAAAGCTGCTGTTTTTTCTTTGAAATTGTCATTGATAAATCATTGACAATTTCTTGCAAAAGGCGTACACTGTCTGTAATTGATAATTTTTTAACTATTAAGAGGAGGGTTTACTATGACCAGATTTACCTTACCAAGAGATGTATACCATGGAAAAGACGCTTTGGAAGTGCTAAAGACCTTTGACGGAACCAGGGCAATGGTCTGTGTTGGCGGTGGCTCTATGAAAAAATTCGGCTTTCTTGACAAAGTATCTGATTATTTGAAAGAGGCGGGCATGGAAGTTCAGATTTTTGATGGGATCGAGCCGGATCCCTCTGTCGAAACGGTTATGAAAGGCGCTGCTGCCATGCTGGCGTTCCAGCCGGACTGGATCGTTGCTATCGGCGGAGGTTCTCCTATCGACGCAGCAAAGGCTATGTGGATCAAGTACGAATATCCGGACATCACCTTCGAGGATATGTGCAAGGTGTTCGGCATTCCAAAACTCCGTAAAAAAGCGAGCTTCTGTGCTATTTCCTCCACTTCCGGCACCGCTACGGAAGTAACCGCCTTTTCTATCATCACAGATTATGAAAAAGGCATCAAGTATCCGATTGCAGACTACGAGATTACGCCGGATGTGGCCATCGTAGATCCGGAGCTGGCGCATACTATGCCGAAAAAGCTGATCGCACACACAGGTATGGACGCTATGACTCACGCTATTGAAGCCTATGTTTCCACAGCCAACTCGGATTACACGGATCCTCTTGCTCTTCATGCGATCTCCATGATCAAGGAGCATCTGATTCCGTCCTACAATGGTGATCTGGAAAGCCGCAACCGTATGCATAATGCACAGTGCCTGGCTGGGATGGCTTTCACCAATGCACTGCTTGGTATCGTGCACTCCATGGCTCATAAAACGGGAGCTGCCTTTGATGATTTTCATGCTCACATCATCCATGGCGCCGCCAATGCCATGTATCTCCCCAAAGTAATCGCATACAATGCAAAGGATCCTGCAGCTGCAAAGCGTTATGCCGCCATCGCAGACCATATCCACCTTGGCGGAGATTCTGTAGAAGAAAAAATACAGCTTTTGATCGACTTTCTCCGCGGCATGAATAAAGAATTAAATATTCCGCTTTGTATCAAACAGTACGGAGCCGATTCTTATCCTTGTGAGGAAGGCTTTGTCCCGGAAAAGGTATTTTTGGAGAGACTGCCGGAAATCGCAGTCAATGCCATTGCAGATGCCTGCACCGGCTCCAATCCTCGTCAGCCTTCTCCGGAAGAAATGGAAAAGCTTCTGAAGTGCTGTTACTATGACACAGAAGTAGATTTTTAAGAAGACAACAAAACGTTTCATCGTTTAAACCTCCCAGAGGGAGTGTCGCAGAATCCCTGCCTCGTCAGGATAGGGAGCGGTACTCCCTCTCGTTTTGTCTGCAATAACGCCGTCATAAAATCGCTACCAGTTTGCATAAGCTGGCAGCGATTTTATTTTTTTACAAAAAGATTGCATCAGCAAAGCATTTCATCTTTCCTTCAGTAACTTTCCCTCTATGCCACAGGTATTGATATACAATTTTTCGTACGAAGACGAAGCACAATACCTTTATACAATAAAATTCAGAACACAAGCAATTAGTGCTAACAGAGATCCAATAATGGTTATACTCTGTTTACTGTCAAGTAATCGTTGGCAAATCTCTCATTCAGATTAACTAATACTCACTGAAACCCACTGAAGTGAGCTCTGAGCGTCAGGACGCACTATATTTTCTGGTTGCTCTCGTCTTTTGCGGGTAGTTTCCACCCGTCCGTTCTGTATCAAAAACCTGCCATTGAAAGCAGCTTTCTTCGAGCTCCCCTTGTTTCCGTATCAAGTCCAACTACATGTCCTGTAACAAGATGGATGTATCCTGTTTTTGCACATCTAAATGTCCCAATACAAAAAAGTTTTGATATGCAATAAGTTTTTACGGATTGATAGTAAAAACCTTTGATATTTCTGGATTTTTTCGATATACTAAGGATAAGGAGGCGAGTGATATGATTATCCGATCAAACTATATGAATATGCTGAAAACCTATCGGGATGTTCCGCTTGTGAAGATATTAGCGGGAATCCGGCGCTGCGGCAAATCCACAATTTTAGATATGCTGCGGGAGGATCTGCTGGAAAGTGGGATTGCCGCAGACCATATTATCAGTATGCGATATACGTCGGAGGATTTTAATGATGGCATGACCGACAAAGATATGTATGACGGTATAAAGGGGCAAATGACCGGCGAAGGGCGTTACTACCTTTTGCTAGATGAGGTACAAGAAATCGACGATTGGGAAAAAGCGGTCAATAGTCTGTTGGAGAATGCAAACACCGATATTTATGTGACCGGCTCCAATTCCAAGCTGATGTCCAGCGAAATATCAACCTACTTGACGGGGCGATACATTTCCATTCCGGTATATACGTTATCTTTTACTGAGTATTTGGAATTCAAAAAATCAGATTCCCGTTCTCCAAAGGAATTGTTAAACGAATATCTTCGGTTGGGCGGTTTTCCCATTGTGGCACTGAGCAACTTTGACGAACGCTCTGTCTATCAGATCGTGGAGGGTATTTATAACTCTGTTATTACGAACGATATTACAAAACGGCACAACATTACGAATTTTGATTTATTTAACCGTGTTGTAAAG
This sequence comes from Suipraeoptans intestinalis, assembly GCF_009696485.1. Classification (GTDB taxonomy): domain Bacteria; phylum Bacillota; class Clostridia; order Lachnospirales; family Lachnospiraceae; genus Suipraeoptans; species Suipraeoptans intestinalis. Next base: position 1,834,331 of record NZ_VULY01000018.1, on the reverse strand, counting down.
TATATCGTGGAAAATGTGGGCAAAACCTTTTCAGCCAATGCCATTGCGAAGTTTCTCAAGAGCGAGGGGCGTTCCCTGTCGGTGGAGGCGGTTTATAACTATCTGACCTGGCTGGAAAAAGCGTTTGTGATCTATCGTTGCCAACGGTATGATTTGCAGGGAAAATCTGTACTGAAAACCCAGGAAAAATTCTATCTGGCAGATGCGTCCTTAAAATACTGTATCATGGGATTTAATCCAAAGTCCATCGCGGCTATGCTAGAGAACATCGTATATTTTGAGCTGCGGCGTCGAGGTTATGAAGTCTATATTGGAAAGAACGAAACGAAGGAAATTGATTTTGTGGCGATGCAGCGAGATGAACGCATCTATGTACAGGTATGCCGCAGGCTGCCGGAGGAATCTGACCGGGAAATCGCTAATCTCCTTGAAATCAAAGATCACTACCCTAAATATGTTGTGACATTGGACGAATTGGCCACAGGGAATGTCAACGGGGTAAAAATCGTACACTTGGCGGATTTTTTGCTTAGTGCTGAATGTTGAAACAATACGAGGCAGTGTTTTTTAGGATGACAAAAAATGCAAGCAAAAAAGGAAACAGACGCTGATGTTCTTATGGATGAAAAAACTGGACAGGATGCTGGACAAGAGGGAAGAAAGAACCTTAACTGTCCATAATATTTGGCAGTTATTAAAAGAAATGTTTTCTGTATAACAGGTGGCTTATTTTTGTCTGTGACGCAACCAAAAATCGACCCTCATAAATTTTCCACTTGTTGACACCGATTTTAATTGCAAATAGCAACAGATGATGACACATGACAGCAGAACTTTTGGGCAAGAAAAAACCCTGGAAACTGTTGATTTTCCAGGGTTTTTTAAGTCTTCCAAGTCTCGATTAACGCTTGCTGAACTGTGGAGCACGTCTCGCTGCCTTGAGACCGTATTTCTTACGTTCTTTCATTCTCGGATCACGTGTCAGATAGCCTGCTTTTTTCAGTACAGGTCTGTAATCTCCGTCTGCCTGAAGCAAAGCTCTTGCGATACCGTGACGGATCGCACCTGCCTGTCCTGTGTATCCGCCGCCCTTTACATTGACGATCACATCAAACTTGCCTTCTGTCTCTGTTGCTGTCAACGGCTGACGAACTACAACCTTCAATGTTTCTAATCCAAGATATTCATCAATGCTTCTCTTGTTAATTGTAATATTTCCAGTTCCCGGTACTAAATATACTCTTGCAACTGATTTTTTTCTTCTTCCTGTTCCGTAAAATCTTGCGTTAGCCACTGTAATATCCTCCCTTCAACCTTTTCCTTAAAATTTCAACTCTTCTGGTTTCTGCGCCTGCTGTGCATGCTCTGCTCCCGCATATACATGAAGCTTCTTTATCATCGCTCTTCCCAAAGGTCCTTTTGGAAGCATACCCTTCACTGCCAATTCAATTACCTTTTCCGGCTTCTTTGCCATCATCTCTGCCAATGTAGTCTCTTTCATTCCTCCCACATAGTCTGAGTGATGATAGTAGATCTTCTGGTTCAGTTTCTTTCCTGTTACCTGGATCTTTTCAGCATTTACTACGATCACGTAATCACCTGTGTCTACGTGCGGGGTAAATTCCGGTTTGTTTTTTCCTCTAAGCACTTTTGCTACTTCCGATGCCAAGCGTCCTAATGTATGTCCCGTAGCGTCCACTACATACCATTTTCTTTCAATCTTATCTGGATTTGCCATATAAGTTTTCATTGGTGTACCTCCTGTGAATCATTCATGTTTTCTAATCCATACTTATTGAAATCAGCAAGACTCCGGGGCTTTGGCTTCGTGCTGTTTCCTATTTCGTCATACCGATTCAGTATATTATAGGATTTGTTCATTGTCAAGATTTTTGCAGATTTTCTTTATACATTTTCCGTAGATTTCTTTGCATATCCCCTCACTTTACAGAGATTTTTTCTGCCTCGTCTCTCCGGTACACGCAAAAAGGGAGCCCTGCTCAAAAGCCTGACTCCCTGATGTCCTCTTATTTTTCAACTTTCCATCCGGCCGCTTCCAGCGCCTTTTTCGTTTCTTTTACAGACAATTTCTCTGCTTTGCTGTCTGTCACTGGCAGAAGCCCCGCCTTGATAACTGCCTGCAACGTGTCCTTATCTGTCGGAATCACGATCTTCTCTACGATCTCGCCGTCCTTCTGCTCCAGAGAATATTCAATTCCCTTAATCTCTGCATAGCTGCTCTTTGCCTGTTCGGAAGCTGTCAGTACCATCTGGATCTGTTCTTCCGTCAGGTTTGCTGTTGAAATCACAGAATCCTGTGTGATCCTTGTTACCGTATCCCCTTTTGCATCCAGAGTCATGGTTGTTTTCAGGGCTTCCTGTTCCATGGTCAGAACGGCTACTCCCTTTTCTTCTTTTACTTTTGCTCCACACGCAGCCAGGCCCAATGCAAGGCAAACCACTGCTACAATACTTACGATTTTTTTCATATTTTTCCTCCTACCTGTTTGGGTATCCCCCCAACATTCTATATCTTTTATATTATACAAGAAATCTAATGATTCTTCAAGAAAAAATTTACCTTCGTACCTTCCGCCCATATCTTGCGATTTTCTTTGCGAAATCGTTATGCCAAAACGATTCTTCGGAAGTTCTTCTTACCTCTTTTCAGGACAAATCCCTCTCCCTTCAGTTCTTCCACCGAAAAGGTCCGGTAGATATCTTCCACCTTTTCTCCGTCAACAGATACTCCCCCCTGCTGCACAGCCCTTCTGGCTTCTGACTTTGACGGTACCAGTCCGCTTTTTACAAGGATCGTCAGAATATCCGCTTTCCCTTCTGACAGATCTTCTGCTGTCAGCTCTGTTTTGGGCATGTCGGCGGCCGCCCCCTGGCTAAACAGGGCTTTTGCTGCCTCCTGCGCTTTTTTTGCCTCTTCTTCCCCATGCACCAGCTTTGTCAGCTCAAAGGCAAGGATTTCTTTTGCCTCGTTCAGTCTTGCTCCCTCCCAGGTCTCCATCTGGCGGATCTCTTCCAAGGGAAGGAAGGTCAGCATTCGGATACATTTCAATACATCTGCATCCGCCACATTCCTCCAGTACTGGTAAAACTCAAAGGGAGAAGTCTTATTGGGATCCAGCCATACGGCACCGCTCTGGGTCTTGCCCATTTTCTTTCCTTCTGAATTCAGTAAAAGCGTGATAGTCATAGCTGCCGCATTCTTTCCCAGCTTCCGGCGGATCAATTCCGTCCCTCCCAGCATATTGCTCCACTGGTCGTCTCCTCCAAATTGGAGATTACATCCGTAATCACAAAACAGTCTGTAAAAATCATAGCTCTGCATGATCATGTAGTTAAACTCCAGGAAGCTTAACCCTTTTTCCATTCTCTGCTTGTAGCATTCCGCCGTCAGCATCCGGTTTACAGAAAAATGAGGCCCCACCTCTCTCAGCATTTCCACATAATTCAGGTCCAAAAGCCAGTCGGCATTGTTGACCATGAGTGCTTTTCCCTCGGAAAAGTCAATGAATTTACTCATCTGCTCTTTAAAACAGTTGCAGTTGTGTTCGATGATCTCCGGCGTCATCATGCTTCTCATATCGGTACGTCCCGACGGATCTCCGATATAGCCGGTTCCGCCTCCGATCAGGGCGATCGGCTTATTCCCTGCCTCCTGCAGCCGTTTCATCAAACAAAGCGCCATAAAATGCCCTACGTGAAGACTGTCTGCCGTCGGGTCAAAGCCAATATAAAAAGTAGCTTTCCCTGCATTGACCAGCTCTCTGATTTCTTCTTCATCCGTTACCTGTGCGATCAGTCCTCGTTCCTGTAATTCTTCATAAATACCCATGTTTTTCCTCCTCTATCCTTTTCCCTTTTTTGTTTCTTCGTTTTCCTGTTTCTCTTTTTCGGCTCTTCCTGTGTTCTCCCTGGGCATAAGTTTTTTCAGGCTTTCTGCCCTTCCATCTGTTCTGGCGCCAAGCCGACTTCCGACAGTTTCTTTTTTCACCAAAAATCCCGCCTCGCAGAACGCTCCGCCTGCGGCAAAACGTTTTGTGCATATTTTCATATCAGTGCAGCAGGATCCTGCCGGAGCATCCTTTATTTCACGAAACACAACTTTCTGTAAAATAAAAAAACGTCCCTATCCGAAGATAAGGACGAGAAACTCCCGTGGTACCACCTTTATTCGCCGACAAAGCCGGCCTCATGGACGCATAATATCAGTCCCACATGATAACGCATGTCTGCGCTGCAGCCTACTGTACTTCGGTGCAGGGCTCCAAGATGTATTCACAAAACCGTCCTTCCCGCGCCTCTCACCGGCCGGCAGCTCTCTGTTGGGGTGTCAGCTTTGCTACTTGTTCTCTTCTTCGCCTGTGTCTTTTACTGTTTTAGAAATGGTAGCCGATTTGTTTCCTTTTGTCAAGCGGTTTCGTTTGCTACAGATCCATCCGGCAGACAGAAGGATCAGGATGATTGCCAGTACCTGAGACACTGCAATGTCTGTGCCCGGCCATCTCAGCTGGTCTGTCCGCAGCCCCTCGATCCAGACCCTTCCGGCACCATATCCCAGCAGATAGAAAAGGAAGATTTCTCCGTCAAATCTTTTTTTTCTACTATACCAGAGTAAACACAAAAGAAGCAGCAGACACCAGCAGGATTCGTAAAAAAATGTAGGGTGCACCTGAATAAAGGAAATTCCGTCTGCCTCCGTAAGGTGTCGGCGCATCATCTCCGTCACATCACCGCTCCTTACCGCTGCAAGAGGAAGCCGCATGGCAAACAGGTTGTTCGTGTATTCCCCAAATGCTTCTCTGTTAAAAAAATTCCCCCAACGTCCGATCATCTGCCCTGCGGCAAGTCCCGGAGCCACCAGATCCAAAAGAATGAAGGGGGACAGTTTTTTGATCCGGCTATACACAAAAATAGTCAGTACCGCCCCTATGATCCCGCCATAGATGGCCAGTCCCCCCTGGCGGATATTCAGGATGCTCAAAAGATCTCCCTTATAGTCCTCCCAGGAAAACGCCACATAATAGATCCTCGCTCCCACAATGGAACAGATCACTCCATAGACAGCCAGATCGTAGATCATCTCCGGATCCTGCCCGGATCGCTTTGCTTCTCTTACGGCAATCAGGATCCCTGCAAAAATCCCGATTCCGATCAGGATTCCGTAATAAGCGATCTCAAATCCTCTGATGGAAATGTGGCTGCCCACCGATTTCAGCAAAATCCCCAGATTGGGAAATGCAATACTGTTTTCCATATATTCCAACCTCTGTCTTTCTTCTTTCTATATCGCAACTACAGACGGGATCTCCGGTCCCTTGCTTTGCATCATCTGCAGGCAGGATGAAAGCTTCAGCGCCTTCCTCTGTCGGGGTTACGATACAGACCGGACACTTCGGGTTTCCCTCTGCCGGCTTTTCTACACATTAAAGCGGAACAGCATAATGTCTCCGTCTTTCACAACGTACTCTTTCCCCTCCAGGCGGACCAGCCCTTTCTCCTTGGCTGCCGCATAGGTTCCCGATGCCATCAGATCTTCGTAAGAAACCACCTCTGCACGGATGAATCCTCTCTCAAAATCCGAATGGATCTTTCCGGCCGCCTGAGGAGCCTTCATCCCCTTCGTGATCGTCCATGCCCGTACTTCCGGCTCTCCTGCCGTCAGGTAGCTGATCAATCCCAAAAGGCGGTAGCTTGCCTGGATCAGCTTTTCCAGTCCGGAAGCCTCCAGTCCCAGATCCTCCAGGAACATCTTTTTCTCTTCTTCGTCCAGCTCGGCAATCTCCTGCTCGATCTGCGCACATACCACAAACACCTCACTGTGCTCTGTCTTTGCATATTCCCGCACTGCCTGGACTTTCTCGTTGCCATTTCCATCATCCGCCAGTTCTTCCTCGGAGACGTTGGCTGCGTAGATCACCGGCTTTCCTGTCAACAGGTTATAACTGGAAAACCAGGATTCTTCCTCCTCATCCTCAAAACCGGAAAACGTCTTGGCCATCTGGTTTTCCTCCAGATGTGCTTTTATCTTCTCCAAAAGCGCCAGCTCTTTGGCTGCCCCCTTGTCGTTTCTTGCCGACTTGGCAGTCTTTGCGATCCTTCGCTCCAGAATCTCCAGATCCGAAAAAAGCAGCTCCAGATTGATGGTCTCAATATCCCGGAGCGGCTGAACGCTTCCGTCTACATGGACAATATTGTCATCCTCAAAACAGCGGACCACATGTACGATGGCGTCCACCTCCCGGATGTTTGCCAGAAACTGGTTCCCCAGTCCTTCTCCTTTGGACGCTCCCTTCACCAGCCCTGCAATATCCACAAATTCAATTGCGGCAGGAACAATCTTTTTGGTGTGATACATCTCCCCCAAAACCTCCAGACGTTCATCCGGAACGGTTACCACCCCTACATTCGGATCTATGGTACAAAAAGGATAGTTGGCAGATTCCGCACCCGCCTTCGTCAGAGAATTAAACAACGTGCTTTTTCCCACATTTGGCAGTCCTACGATTCCTAATTTCATTTTTGTATTTACCTGTCCGAAAATCCTTGATTTACCGAGATTTTCGCCTTTCTATATATTTTTATTGCACCCTTTTTACACCCTTTTTGTAACTGGTGGCGTAATCTGCTGAAATTGGCGTGCTGCATTTACCAGTGATTCATGTGTAAGCATATGCATGTCTGTCGAACCCCTTTTGTCTTTTAGAAAAAGTCCAATACGACAACGTATTATAACATAGCGACTCTGTTTTTACAATCTATCTGGAGTGTTCATACAAAAATAGCACCTGCCATATTTCAGGCAGATGCCACTGATTTTAAAATTCCAAATTATCGGCATTTCGGAGAAACTACTTCATCCCCATGATCACATATCCCTCCTCATTTCTCCAAGGCTTTTCCGTTCCGGCAACAATAACTATCTTTTCGAATGAATCCCAAATATGCCTCAAAGAATTATTCCTGCCAAAGGTTTTTTGTGTAAGAGCGATTATGAGGCTGTTTTTCGTTTACTTTAATGCCCTGCCATCCCTGAAAGCATTTCCCACCTTTGAACCGATTCCAAAGTAAGCATTTCCAAAGGGATCAAAACTGATCGGCCTCACTTTTGTAATGTCTACGGTGCCATCGGTAACTACGCTCTCATCCGCAGAAACATTTATAATCTCCCCAATAAGAATACCGTCCTCAAAGCTTTTTACCTTACATTCCATAGCAAGCGGAAGCTCATCGATCAGAGGCGCATCTACAAACACGCTCTTTGTTGCATGGAAACCGGCTTTCGCAAACTTATCGGGTTCTTTTCTTCCAGACTCCAAGCCAACGTAATCGCAAGGCACTACCTGATCTTCCGTAGCCATGCTGACAGTGAACGCTTTCGTTGCTTTCAGATTATCCGTAGTCTTATGATCCGAAAGACTGATAGTAACCTCCTTGAAATCAGTGGTAATTCCCCATGCCGCATTCATGGCATTCGGCACCCCATTCTCATCATAGGTTCCGATAATCAGCACCGGCTGTGGGTACATAAGTGGTTTTGCTCCAAAATCAACTCTGCTCATTTCCAGTTCCTCCTATCATCTTATAAAGTGTGTTGACCGCCAGAAAGGCTCTATACTTTTGCTGTAAGTCATTCTCCTTTTCTGCTAACATTATTATTTCCTTAAAAATTGCTTCTCCGATTCCGGAGTATCCGTGCTTGCATATCTTTCAACCTTCATATGGAGATCGTATTTTTTTCTTAGCTCTGCTATCGTCTGTATCATAGGCGAAGCATGATGCAAATCTATTGCTTCCTGACTTGCCCATGCATCGATCAAGAGCACGGTCTCCGGATCGTTCATGGGAAGGAAATAGTTATAGCGTATATTCTTTCCCATATGCTTTTTATTTACAAGGAAGCTCTGAAAATATCTGCAATATCTTTCTCAAGAAGCGGAACCCACGCATTTTCAAGGCCTTCGTTTTCTGCTACATGATGAGCCATCTCATCTATACGGCTTTCATCAATTCCTACTTCCTTTAAATGCATAGGAATATTGATAGATGCAAAGAACTGATATGTTGCGTCAATCGCCTGCTCTGCAATAGCAAACTTGTCCTGATTTGAATCGATTCCAAATACGTTAACACCGTATTTTACAAAGCGTCCTACCGTCTTTTCACTTAGGATATGCTGCATCCATCTCGGTGTGATGATTGCAAGTCCCTCCCCATGCGTGATGTCATAGTAAGCTGAAAGAGCATGCTCCATTCCATGGCAGGGCCATCCTGACTGACTGTTGCCAAGAGAATAGATTCTGTTGCATCCATATGTGCAGCAAAGCATCATCTCTGCTCTCGCAGTATAATCCTCAGGATTTTCCAGACACTTCTTCGTATTTGCCATAAGGCTTTTTAAAGCGGCTTCCATAAATCCATCATTAAGAAATGTCGAATCCTCACAGAAGTACTGCTCCATGATATGATTCATGGCATCAGCACAGCCTGCAGCCGTCTGCTTCTTTGATACTGTAAATGTATATGTAGGGTCAAGGAAAGAAACTGCCGGATAAAGAAGCGGATCTATATATCCAATCTTGTCGTTGGTTTCGGTTCTTGAAATGACTCCGCCCGGGTCATATTCACTTCCTGTGGCTGCAAGTGTAATAATATCAACGATCGGAAGCGCCGCCTGAGCCTTTGCCTTATAGGAAATCAAATCCCACGGATCGCCATCATACTTTGCTCCGGCCGCTATAGCCTTGGAGCAGTCCAGCACACTTCCTCCGCCAACGGAAAGGATGACATCCACGTCATTTTCCTTGCAAAGCTTAACCCCCTCAAGTACACTTGGATCATACTTGGGATTCGGCTGAATCCCTGAAAGCTCAACCATCTCAAAATCCTTGAGAAGTTCCTTTACCTTATCATAAAGTCCCAGCTTCTTGATGCTTCCACCACCATAAGTAAAAAGAATCTTTTTCCCATACTGGCTCATAACTTCAGGAAGTTTTTCTACAACTCCCTGCCCAAAAATCAATCTGGTTGGCGTACAATAATCAAAATTTTGCATATGTGTTCCTCCTTCAACTCTAATATGATTTGCTCTGTTTATGATGTTTCAAACTCTGGTTGCCATGCTGCAAATTGAATCAGTTGCTCATTGAATTTCCTCGGCGTCCCAAATAAGAATACCTGTTTTCACTGCTTCTTCATACCGGGATATCTTATAATTTATCCTGTCCATCGTAGCCTGATATTTATCCAGCTGTTTCTGCACTTCTATCCGAACTTCCATCAAAAGATCGCGTCTTGCTGTAATGGTTGAATCCCCTTCTTGAAAAAGCTTCACATACTCAATCAGCATTTCCACCGGAACCCCGGCGCTCCTCATGCAGACAGCATTCTCAATCCATTTTATGTCCTGCTGGGAATAATCACGAATGCCGCCTTTTGTACGATTTACCGCCGGGATGACACCAACTCGCTCGTAGTAGCGTAGTGTATCCGGAGTAAGATCAAATTTCTCACTCACTTCCTTAATGGTCATGACATTCCTCCTTCCAATCGACTTGTTTCTGGTATCTCCTGTCTGTACTATACTCCTTTGAGTTAACTCCAAGTCAATAATTTTCTCGAAAAAAATCCAAAAAATTTTACAAAAAAACGACCAGCAAAAACTGTCTTTCGACAGGATCTGCTGCTCGTTTGTTTGAAAGCTTTATCGCATATATAAACAGGGAGTAAATCGTTTCTTTATCCGGACTCATGACTTCTATCCACTGTTTACTAAGAGAATGCTCCATAAGGTGCATCAGAAAGATTCCTTTCCCCTTATTTTGCGATTTTTATTGCACGCCCCTTTCGTTCCCGTCCTTCTTTCCGTCCCTGGTCTGCATCAGTACCGCCGTACCTCCGTAGCTTCGGATCGCAACCGTATCCTCTTCAAAGGTATTGCTGACGCACAGGCTGTTATAGGCGGAAAGCCTGTGCCCGGTCAACGGGTATTTCGCCCCTTTCACATCTACCGTCACCGGCTCTTCCCCCAACGGAAACAGGGAAAAATAGGGGCCGTAGGCTTCCTGCCTTTTCAGGCAGACCTCTCCCTTTCCCAGCAGGGAAATGTGATTCTGACTGTCCAGGATCACGCCCTTGACTCCCGCCTGCAGCAGGATTGCAAGGCTTTGTACATTTCCCCAGAAATGATCCAGTCTTCCTCCCGTCGCTCCCAGAATATATACCGTATCACATTTCAGCTCTATACAGAGGCGGATCGCGATCTCTGTGTCGGTGGCATCCTTGACCGGATGGAAACGGCGAAGGATCACCCCCTCGGCATGCTGATAATAGTCGGCGATCTCTCTGTCCATGCTGTCAAGATCTCCCACTACATAGTCGGGCATCACCTGTCTGTGAAACAAAAACTCTGCCCCCCGGTCTATCCCTACCAGAACTTTCTCTCTCTCTTTTTCCAGCCACTCTTTTGCAAACTGCTCTTCCAGGATACCTCCGCTTACCAACACTGCCGTTTTCCCCATATGTCCTGCTTCCTCTCTCCTGCTGCCTTGTCCCTGCTCTTGCTTTCCTGCCTGCACTCCCATCGGCATGCCTGCAGTTCTTTTTTTGTTTCGCACTTCTTTCGAGATCCTCCACAGCTCCGTCCGCTGATACCGGTGCGTTTGGGCTTTACGAATATTCCCGCAGGATCTCCATAAATCTGCGGGTGTTTTCTCCTGCGTCTCCCCGGAACACAGCAGAGCCTGCCACGATGATATTGGCTCCCGCATCCAATACTTCTTTGACGTTGTGCAGATAAATCCCTCCGTCTACCTGAATGTCTATCTCTCTGCCCGTCTTGCTGATCTCTGCCCGCAATTCGCGGATCTTATCCAGCGATGCCGGGATAAAGGACTGTCCTCCAAATCCCGGGTGAACGCTCATGATCAGCACCATGTCTACCATTTCCAGATAAGGAAGCAGCTTGGAAACCTCCGTATCCGGACAGATGGAAAGTCCTACCTTCATAGTCAGCTCCCGGATCTTTCGCAGGGTTTCTTCTACCTCTTTACAGGCCTCCAGATGTACCGTCACCTGATCGGCTCCTGCCTTTTGAAAAGCCTCCACATAACGGATCGGCTCCTCTACCATCAGATGGGCATCCATAAACTGATCGGTGCCGCTACGAATAGATGCCAAAACAGGCATTCCAAAAGAAATGCTGGGTACAAACATGCCGTCCATAACATCAAAATGCAGATATTCTGCACCATTTTCTTCCGTGCGTGCAATTTCCTTGCCCAGTTCCTTAAAATCGGCTGCCAAAATAGACGGCGCAAGTATATACTTCATTGCTAATACCTCCTCTTTCCTCTCAATTCTTCGTAGATTTCCTGATAACTTTTATATCGGACAGGAGAAATCGCTCCTTCCTCCACTTTTTCCTTCACCTTACAGCCGGGCTCGTGAATATGGTCACATCCATGAAACCGGCAGGCTTCTTCCCAGCGCGCAAATTCGGGAAAATATGCCTTCAGTTCCTCCTTCTCAAAATCCAATACGGAAAGAGAGCTGAACCCCGGCGTATCCATCAGATAGGAATCCTGTCCCAGCAAAAACAGCTGGGAATGTCTGGTGGTATGCTTTCCTCTTTCGATCTTTCGGCTGATCTCCCCTGTCTCCATATCCGCTTCCGGGATCAGACGATTAACAAGGGATGACTTTCCTACGCCGGAAGGTCCTGCCAGCACCGTAGTCTTTCCCCGCAATGCCCTTTTCAGTATTTCTATGTTGGTTTCTTCCTTTGCACTGGTAAAAATAAGAGGATACCCGGTCGCTCCATAAATATCCTCCAGCGCCTTTACATCCTCCTCTGTCACAATATCCTCTTTATTAAAGCAAAGAATGACAGGGATCTTTTCCCGCTCCATCCTGACCAAAAAGCGATCCAGGAGGTTAAAGTGCGGTTTGGGTCTGGCTGCCGCAAATACCACCAGCGCCTGATCCACATTGGCTGCTGCCGGTCGAATCAGTTGGTTTTTCCTAGGAAAGATCTCCGTCATGCTTCCCACCTTCCTGTCTTCATCCAGAACACAGATCTCTACGTTATCTCCCACCAGCGGTTTCTTACCGTCCCGGCGAAATCCGCCCTTTGCCTTACACTCATAAACACCGGATCCTACTACATCCACGTAGTAGAATCCGGCAATTCCTTTTACAATCTTTCCCTGCATAATTTCCTCATCGAAATTTCCAAGAACCTTTTTAATTTGAATTTTGCGTTCCGGAAGAAGCAGGTCCCTTGCTTACCTCCAGATTGATGCTGGTACCTTCATCCACCACCGCACCCTCTCCCGGTGAACAGCTGATCACATATCCGGCCGGATAGTCGCTATTGGAATAAGTCACCGTGCCGGTCTTCAATCCATTCGCACTCAACAGCTGCTTCGCATTTTCCAGGGATGTGTTTGTGATGGGCGGGATCGTTACCTGCTCTGCCGGTTCCTCCCCATCGCTGACCACCAGATCCACACTGGTTCCGGACGCCACCTTCTTCCCACTCTTCACAGACTGGGAGATCACCATCCCCTTCGCCACCTTGCTGCTGTATTCATAGGTGATGGTTCCTACCGTCAGACCTGCGTTAAACAGTGTCTCCTGCGCTGTCGCCACCTGTGTCCCTTCTACATTGGGGACAGACTTCTTCTCGCCTCCCTTACTGATCTTCAGCACGATCGTCGTATCCTTGGTGGCTTTGGATCCCACTGCCGGAGTCGTTTCGATCACTTCTCCCTCTGCAGCCGAATCACTGTATACATACTCGGAGGATACCTTCTGGAATCCGGCATTTTGCAGAGCCTTCTGTGCTTCTTCCTCGCTCATGCCGCTGACATCCGGAACAGTGATCTCTTCTCCTACCAGTCCGGAGCTGACCGTCACCTCTATGGTTGTATTCCTTTTCACCTGTTTGCCGGCTTCCGTCTTTTGTTTGGAAACCACGCCGGCCTCATACTTGGTGGATTCCTTGCGTTCCACCACCTTGATCCCAAGACCCTTTTTATTCAGAGCGGTCTTGGCGTCTTCTTCCGTCATCCCTACGACATTGGGTACTTTTACCTTGCTTTCCGTTTCCGAGCTGTCAATGGCAGGAAACGACTTGAAGATCCCTGCCGCCTTTCCAATGACGAAAATAAGGATCAAAGCGATCAGGATCGCCGCCACTATGGTCATGACCTTGATCACCTTGTTCATGCGGGGATTGACTTCATCTGCCGATCGCTCCTTTTTTCTGGCATATTCCTTGTCGTAATCCTCGTCATCGTAGTCTTCTATAATGCCGGTGTCATAGTCTTCCTCGTCGTCTTCATCCCCATCAATGTAGGATTTTTTGATGTCATCCAGTTCTTCGTCGCTGATCATGATCGTCTGCGCCGATTCTAGCGGCGGAATATACACAAAGTTCCCCTCCGGATCTACCAGCGAATGCTTCAGATCCTGGATCAGTTCTTCTGTGCTCTTATATCTTCGTTCTGCATTCTTCTGGGTACATTTCAAAATGATCCGTTCCAGGCTGTAAGGAACTCCGGAAACCAGATCACTTGGCACCGGTATCTCATCCTGGATATGCTGCATTGCCACGGAAACCGTGGAATCCCCGTCAAACGGCAGGCTGCCTGTTACCATTTCAAACAGCGTGATCCCGATGGAGTAAATGTCACTTTTCTGGTCACTGTATCCTCCCCTGACCTGCTCCGGGGAACTGTAATGTACGGATCCCATCGCATTAAAAGTAACGGTATTGGATGTAATGGCTTTTGCAATGCCAAAATCGGTCACCTTTACCTTCCCGTCTCTGGAAATGATGATATTGTGCGGCTTGATATCTCTATGGATGATCCCTGCGGCATGTGCCGCCTTGATGCCGGAGCAGACCTGGATGGCGATACTTACCGCCTCCCGATGAGAAAGCCTCCCCTTCTTTTCCACATATTCCTTTAAGGTAATGCCCTCTACCAGCTCCATTACCATATAGTACAGACCTCTGTCTTCTCCCGCATCGTATACATTGACAATATTGGGATCCAAAAGTCCTGCCGCCGCCTGTGCTTCCGACCGGAACTTCTGGACAAAGCTGTCGTCTGCCCTGTATGCCTTTTTCAGGACCTTAATGGCCACATAGCGGTTCAGCATGATGTCCCTGCCTTTATAGACATCTGCCATCCCGCCGGCGCCGATCTTACTTAGCACCTCATATCTCTTCCCTAGAAATATTCCATCTTTTACCATATACTCACCTCATCTGCAAGCGGCTGTGCCAAAATCACCCCTATATTATCACGACCTCCGTTGCTGTTGGCCTTTTCCACCAGCATCTGCACCGCTTCCACTATATCCCTTGCTCCCTTTACGATATCAAACATATCCTCGTCCTCTACCATATTGCTGAGGCCGTCGGTACACATCAAAATGATATCTCCCTTTTTTAGACGGTACTCATAAATATCCGCCTCCACAGACGCCTTGACTCCCATGGCTCTGGTAATGATATTTTTGTCCGGATGGTTCTTCGCCTCCTCCGCTTTGATCCCTCCCAGACGGACCATCTCCTCCACCAGAGAATGATCCTTGGACAGCTGACGGATCTTGTCATTGATCAGGTAAAGACGGCTGTCTCCCACATTTGCAAAATACAGGGTGTTCCCCACCACGGTGGAAACCACCAGCGTCGTTCCCATCCCTTCCAGCTTTACGTCCTTGGACGCTTCTTTGATCAATTTCTCGTTGGCAACGCTGACGATATTGCGCAGGATCTCTTCCGGCTTGTCCAGAGGTGTATGCTCCAGCTCTTCCTTCAGCACACCCACGGTATATTTGGAAGCAAAATCCCCTGCCTTGTGTCCTCCCATCCCGTCTGCCACCACTAAAAGGTTGGGAAAGGGTCCCACAGGTTCATCCGTCACATAGACGTAGTCCTGATTCATTTCACGCTTTCTTCCTACATCTGTCATCGCATAAATCTTCATGTATATCTCCTTATTCAGACGTTATGTGCCGCCTCCGCAACTGACCGCAGGCTCCATCTATGTCTGAGCCTCTTTCTTTTCTTATAGTAACATTAATTCCGTTTTTTTCAAGTTTATTTTTGAACTGCATAGCTTTTTCCCGTCCCGGTTTTTTGAATTCCCGTTCACGGATGGGATTTACCGGAATCACATTCACATGGCAGTTTCTGCCCTTTAAAAGTTCTGTCAGTTCCCGGATATCCTCTTCTGTATCGTTGACGTCTGCCACCAGGCTGTACTCAAAGCTGACCCTCCTGCCGGTTTCTTTCAAATACACGTCGCAGGCTTCCATGACCTGATCCAGCGGATAGGAAGACGCCACCGGCATCAGTCTTTTTCTTTTTTCCTGGCTGGATCCGTGAAGAGAAAGCGCCAGGGTGATCTGAAACTTTTCTTTTGCCAGCCGCAGGATCCCCGGAACGATCCCGCAGGTGGAAGCCGTGATATTTCTCTGGCTGATGTTCAATCCATGCCCGTCGCTGATCATCCGCAGAAAGGCTACAAAATTTTCGTAGTTGTCCAAGGGCTCTCCCGTTCCCATGACCACCACATGAGAGACTCTCTCCTTTGTCCTGCGCTGGATTTCATAGACCTGCCCCAGCATTTCTCCGACGGAAAGGTTCCGTCTTAATCCTCCGATCCCCGATGCACAAAACCGACACCCCATCCGGCAGCCTGCCTGGGAGGAGATACAGACAGAGTTGCCGTAGGCATGGCGCATCAGAACGCTTTCGATCATATTTCCGTCTTCCAGGGAAAACAGATATTTTTCTGTTTTGTCCACCTGGGACACCTGTCTTTCTTCCAGATGCAGCGTGTGGAGACTGGTCTGCTCTTTCAGCTTTTCCCGCAGACTTTTGGGCAGATTGGTCATCTCATCAAAGTCTTCGGCCAGCTTCTGATGAATCCACTGGTAAACCTGCTCGCCCCGAAACTTTTTTTCTCCCATCTCCTCCATCATCTCTGTTAGCTCCTGTCTGGTACAGGATCTGATCTCTCGTTTTTCCGCCATCGTCTCTTTCCAACTTCCGTTTCATTTTCTCTTTCTGCTCCCAGAAAGTCCTTTTTTCTATCTGTTACTCTTTCCAGGCTTCAGGGAGCTGCCGCCTGTCTGTTTTTTAGTCCCGGAAAGAATTTCCGGTATTCCCGACTTTCTTGTCCCAATTCCTGTTCGCAGGCGTTCTTCCTGCATATTCCTGCTCCTTCCGGCGCTTCTTTGCTTCGTCTAAGCTTCTGTACACTTTCGGAAGACCGCAAGGTAGAACCCGTCTCCTTTGTGGATGCCCGGCAGTCTTTGTTCCTGTTTTCTCAGCTCAAACTCCGGAAAACGCTCTAAAAACCACCGCGTATTTTCTTCATTTTCTTCCCGGTTGATGGTGCAGGTGCTGTACACAAGCTTTCCTCCCGGCTTTACATACTGCCGTACCACCTCCAGGATCTCCTTTTGCAAAGCGCACAGACTCTTTGTCATATCTCTCGTCATCTTGTATTTCAGATCCGGCTTTCTGCCCAGCACCCCCAGTCCGGAACAGGGCAGGTCTGCCAGAACGATGTCCTTCTGTCCTACCGCCGCTTCATCCAGGATGCGGGCGTCCCATTTCTTCACTGTCATATTAGACAATCCGTTTCGTATCCGGTTCTCTTCCAGCTGCTCTATCTTGTAGTCTGTCAGGTCTCTTGCTTCTACCTGCCCGGTGCCATGTAGCTGCTGTGCCATATGGACAGCCTTTCCTCCCGGTGCAGCGCACACATCCAGCACCTGATCTCCTTCCTTTGGTTCTGCCAGCCGCACCACCTCCATGGAACTGATGTCCTGCACCTGAAAATACCCCTTTTGAAACCCTGATACCTTCCCCAGATAATCATACTCTGACAGATACAGCACATCTGCGTAGGTATCATCCTGCCGGACACAGACTCCTTCCTGCTCCAGCAGGGCGATCAGCGCCTGCCTGTCTATCCGGTCTGTGTGGATGTGAACGGTCAGGGGCTGCTCCTTCAAAAATTCCTGTCCCATCTGTTCTGTCACCTCTGCCCCATATTCCTTCACCCATTGATCCACCAGCCATTCGGGAAGAGAATAGCGAACTGATATATATTTTTTTATTTCTTTTTTGTCTGGATAAGGAATTTCCTTCCTGTGGCGCGCGATATTTCTTAACACTCCATTTACAAATCCCGCCAAAGGCGCAAATCCTTTTCTTTTGGCCAGCTTTACCGCTTCATTACAAACGGCGGAGTCCGGAACGCTGTCCATATAGAACAGCTGATAGACTCCGCTTCTTAAAATCAACAGGATCTCCGGCTTCATCCTGTCTGTGGAAGTTTTGGAAAAGCAATTGATCACATGATCCAGCTCTATCATCCGTTCCAGTGTTCCTTCCACCACTTTTGTCAAAAATGCCCGTTTTCGTTTTTCCAGATATTGATACTGGGCCAATACCTGTCTCAATGCAATATGGCTGAATTCTCCCTCTTTTACGATCTGAAGGAGAACCTCCAGCGCCAGTTCTCTCTCATTCATACCCTGCTCGTTCCTGCCTGCTTTCTTGTTTTCTGTTGGTCGCCGTTTTTTCTCAATCTCTTCTGGAATTTGCAAGAAGGATGATACGCAGAAGCTGAAGCATTGACGCTGCCGCTCCCGCTACATAGGTCAGGGCTGCCGCAGACAGGACCTTCTTTGTATGTCCTACCTCTTCTTCGTAAAGAATCCCGCTGGTCCCCAGCGCCTGAACGGCTCTTTTGGATGCATCAAACTCTACCGGCAGCGTCACAAGCTGGAACAACACGGCTGCCAGAAATGCAAGGATCCCCAGATTCAGAAACAACTGGGAAGAGGTGCTGCGGAAGAAAAGTCCCAAAAGGATCAGCGGCCAGGCGATCATACTGCCGAAATTTGCTACAGGCGCCAATGTGGAACGAAGAGCAAGGGGTGCATACCCTTTCGCATGCTGGATGGCGTGTCCGCACTCATGCGCTGCCACTCCCACTGCCGCAACCGAGCTGGACTGATAGGTGGCGTCGGACAACCGCAGCACCTTGTTTCTTGGGTCATAATGATCTGTCAGATTTCCCGCCACATGCTCCACCTGCACATCGTAGATTCCTTCTCTTCGAAGGAGATTTTCTGCCACTTCTCTTCCGGTGATCCCGGAGTGGCTCCTTACTTTCGCATATTTTTGGAAGGTTGCGTTCATTCTTGCCGAAGCGATCAGACACACCACCATTCCCACAAGGACCAAAATATATGTTGGATCAAAATACATGGAATAATACATAGTTTCTACCTCCTGTATGATATGCTTCCCATTATATACGAAAAACAGGCTGGTTGCCTGTTTTTCATACAAATTTAACAATTCTTCATGTTTTTTAAATGCTCCTGCTCAGGAACGCCGGACTGCAGCACCTGTTTTTGCCGTTACTGTCCGCTTTTACTCTCCTTCATAAGGGTCCGTTTCTTTCTTTACCCGCCGATACAGGAACAACAGCAGCAGATCACCGATCCTGCCCCAAACGGCGATCACGATCATGCAAACGATGATCATATCCACATTGCCCAGCATTCTGGCATCCATCATAACCGCACCCAGCCCCTCATTCACTCCGGTCAGTTCTCCCAGAACCAGATACGCCCAGCAAATTCCCATCCCCAATCTCAGGCCTGTAAAAATCCCCGGGAGGGAAAGCGGAAGGATCACCATTTTGAACAGCTGCCATTTGCCTGCTCCCATGACCCGCCCCACGTCCAGAAGCATGGGAGGCACGTCCCGTACTGCTCTGAGCGTGTTCACATACACCGGAAAAAACGCTGCCAGAGTGATGAGAAAAACGGTCGTCCGATTCCCTACGCCAAACCAGACCATGGCAAGAGGAAACCAGCCGATTCCCGGAACCATGCGGATCATGTGAATGAAGGGATCCAGCAGCCTCCTTCCCATCTGAAAATATCCGGTCAGCATCCCGGCCACTGTTCCCAAAAAGGAAGCGATTAGAAATCCTGCCAGAACCCTGTGCCAGCTTGCTACGGAATGTTTCCAAAACGTTCCCGCATAAGGACTCATCCGAAAGGTTCCAAAAACAAAATCAACCAGTCCCATCCCTGTCTTTTTCAGAGAGGGGATAAGGTATTCCGGCGTATGCAAAATAGCCGGCAACAGTACCCAGGCTGCCAGAAATCCTACTGGCACAATAAAATTAACAAAATCTATTTTATAACTATTTTGTTTCTTTTTCATTATCTGTATTCCGATTTTTCCAGGAAGCTTACGTCAAATAAAGCATCTATGTCCGGAACATTCTCGATCATTCCCAGTTCTTTCATCCGCTCTGCCAGTTTTTTTACTTTTTCCCTGGTCTGGGCATCTATGTCCCAGGACAACTGGATATTTTCCGTGGATTTGGTCAGGTATTTTTCTTCTGTGCCAAATTCTGCGGCTTTTTGAATCCATTCCTCCTGATGTTCCATATAATATTTGCTTGCCTGAATATGCATGTCCACCAGCGCCTGAATCTTTTCCGGATTTTCCTTGATCTCTTTTTCCGTGGTGATCATTGCAGCGTTGATATAACCTACACTTTCATCGTAATACGGATATTCCAACACCTTCCCGTATCCATCCGTTTCTGCAATGGAGGGATATGGCTCTCCGCTTAAGAAAGCGTCAATAGATCCGGACGCCAGCGCCTGTCCCATATCAAAAAAATCAATCTTCTGCAGCGTTACTTCTGTATTTGGATCGATCCCGGCCTTTGTAAGCGTTTCCAGAAGCAGAATATGATGCATGGTCCCCGGTACATACGCGATCGTCTTTCCTTTCAGGTCAGCCACCGTTTCTATCCCGCTGTCTTTTCCGACTACCAGGGCAGAGCATTTTTCCGTCATGGAGGCCACTACCTTTACCGGCTCTCCCTTGGAAGCCGCCATGATCGCCGTCACCCAGGTGGTTCCGCAAAAATCAATATTTTCTGACAGCAGCGCCGTCTTCATGTCTCCCGGATTGGTAAATGGCTTAACCTCTACCTTTCCTCCGTCTTTTACAAACGTTTCATACAGGAAAGGCTGGATGGTCTGGGCCGTTTTCCAGGTTCCCACTTCGTACAACTGCTCTTTTGCCTCTGTTGTCTGCTGTGCGTCCTTCTTTGTTTCTGCTTTCTCTTCCGCCTTCTTTCCGCAGCCTCCAAGCAGCCCCACCATCAACATCACGCCAAGAAACACCATTGTCACTTTCTTCCTTTTCATCTTCCTTTGCTCCTCTCATTTCTTTCATTTCCTGCGTCGTCTACTTCGTATCCGCTTTCTTTCAGAAATTGCTTTGCCTGTAACATATCCTGATTTTTCCAGCTTGTTCGGGTCATTCCCCGGCTCCTGGGAATCGCTCCCACATCCACCACCAGAGCATTTGCCCCGCACTCTACTGCCGGGCGATGGTATGGGTGTATGACAATATCCCTGATGCTTGCCCTGGAGGCGATCCGAAGCACTGCGGTTATTTGGGCGATCCGTTGCGGCAGCATCGTTCCGAGAGCGTACTTGGGTGTTCCGGAAACAGGAACTCTCTCCATGATACCCGCCACATCGGTTCCCTGCCGGATCAGCTCTGTCATCCTCCCGGCCAGCTCTCTGTCCGTATGCTCCGGTCCGACAGGCTCCAGATACTGCGACAGCTTCAGTCCGCTTTGAGAAATCATTTCTATGGTCTCTCTGCGGGCGTTGCAATCGAATCTGGTGTCCGTTCCTTCTCTCAGGCGAAATGCCTGATAGATCATATCCACTCCTGCCGCCTTTAATTCCTCTACCTTCCGGGAGTTTGCATCTCCGGTATTGACAACCAGAACGCAGTCGTTCTTTATCCTTTGTCTGACTGCCTTTATCCTTTGGAGCAGCCGGTCAAACTCATAGAATTCCGTTGTGCGCAGAACCAGCCAGTCTGCTCCCTGACGCGCGTAGTAATCCGCGATTTCTACTACTTCCTTCTCCTGAAGCTCTTCCTTTTTTTCATAGGAATTCCAGGCAGATCCCATGGAACAAAAGCTGCAGTTCATCGGGCAATTGACATAATCCAGTCCGATAGATGCCCAGATCTTTCCCTGATTTCCTGCTTCTTTTGCGGCAATCTCTCTGGCCTTCCCCCTAAGAGCCCTCTGCTTTTCTTCTTCCAGCCCGGCATATAACAGGCATTCTATATCATATTCCAGAAGGATTTCGTCCGTCAACGCTTTTTGAAAGGATTTCTCAATATCTATCTCTTTCTTACTCTCCGCTTCCGGGAATATCTTTTCCATGTTTCGATTTTCCTTTGATTTCTTTTATCGTTCTGCTTCCTTCTCTCCCAGAATCTCCCCTTCCTGCAAGGTTACTCCCCGCAGGAATTCTTCTGTTGCCATTCGTCTTTTTCCTGCAAGCTGCAGTTCCCGGATCAGAATCCGGCCTTCTCCCGTCTGCACCACCAGACCATCCTTTCCGGCGGTCACCACCTCTCCCGGCAGGTGCGCAGAAGGATCTTCTTCTCTCAAAAGATCTTTGGAAGACAGCACCTCGCCCTCCCAGATCTTCAAAAGCTTTCCCTTCCACATGGTCCAGGCTGCGGGCCATGGATTCAGCCCTCTGATTTTTTGTTCTATCGCCCGGGCCGTCTGGCTCCAGTCCACCTTGCCCATGGCTTTGTCCAGCATTCTGGCGTAATCGGTAGGACTTTCTTTTGGCTGTTTTTCCCCTTCAATCTGTCCCGTCTCCAGTGCCTCCAGCGTTCTGACACACAGGTCTGCCCCTATCTGTGCCAGCTTGTCGTGAAGACTGCCTCCCGTTTCTTTTTTATCCAGAACCACTTCCTCTTTCAGCAGCATATCTCCGGTGTCCAGTCCTTCATCCATCTGCATAGTAGTCACTCCGGACACCTTTCTTCCATCCAGGATCGCCCACTGAATGGGAGCTGCTCCCCGGTAGTCCGGAAGCAGGGAGGCATGTACATTGATGCAGCCATAGGGCGTCATCTCCAGCACTTCCCCGGGCAGGATCTGTCCGAATGCAATTACCACCATGACATCCGCCTGATACTTTCTTAATTCTTCCACCGCCTCCGGCTTTCGGATCCTTTCCGGCTGGAACACAGGGATCCCATGGCGTTTTGCCGCCTCCTTGACCGGAGATTCCTGTACCTTTCCTCCCCGTCCCTTTGCCCTGTCCGGTTGTGTCACTGCCAGTACCACCTGATGTCCGGCCCGGATCAAAGCCTCCAGGGTTCCTACGGAAAATTCCGGCGTTCCCATAAAAATCACCTTCAATTACAGTTCCTCCTCTTCTTCCTCTTCCTGATATTCCACGTTCCGCAGCTCCCCTTCTACCAGATCCACATAGATCCGCCCTTCCAGATGATCGATCTCATGGCAGAAAGCTCTTGCCAGCAGTCCCTCTCCTTCCAGCTCGATCTCTTCCAGTTCTTCATTCTGTCCCCGGACTTTCACATACATGGGCCTGGTGACCGTTCCCGTTTTTCCCGGAACACTCAGACAACCTTCCTCTCCGCACTGTTCTCCCTCTGTCTCTATGATCTGTGGATTCAGAAGCACAATGGGCCCCTCTCCTATATCGATCACCAAAATGCGCTTCAACACGCCCACCTGTGGCGCCGCCAGCCCTACTCCACCGGCTTCGTACATGGTGTCCAGCATGTCATGGATCAGTTCTCTGGTCCGATCTGTCATCTTTGTAACCGGCTTGCATGCCTTTGTCAAAACGCTGTCCCCTATCTCTCTGATCGTTCGAATTGCCATCTGTTTTTCTCCCTTCTCTTCATCCTACAGGAAATTCATAGGATGAAAATCAAATTGTACCTTCACCTCTGAAAATCCTCTGTTTATCTCAATATATGCTTCCGTAAGATCCTTGATCCTTGCCATGTACTTCCGATCTTTTCCTTTCAGATAGATCACCTTGCGGTAGATATCACTGACTTTTTCCACAGTCGGAACCGCCGGACCGATCACTCGCATCTCTTGTTTCCTGTCTGCCTTTTCCATAAATTTTTTCAGATATTCTGCGGCCGTCTGCAGCCGTTCCTTGTCTTTTCCGGAAAGTATCACCGCCGCCAAATGGCTGATGGGAGGATACTCCATCATTTCTCTGTAATACAGTTCTTTTTGGTAAAAGGCTTCATATTGCTGGGTTGCTGCCAACTGGATGCTGTAATGCTCCGGGTTGTAGGTCTGTATGATCACCTCTCCTTTTTTTTCGCCCCGGCCGGCTCTGCCCGCCGCCTGTACCAACAGCTGGAACGTCCGCTCCGCCGCCAGATAATCGTCTGCATATAGAGAAAGGTCCGCCGCCAATACCCCTACCAGTGTTACCCCGGAGTAGTCATGTCCTTTTACGATCATCTGCGTTCCCAGTAAAATATCTGCCTCTCCTGCTCCAAACGTTTCCAGGATCCGCCGATGCCCCTCTTTTCCTTTCGTGGAATCCATATCCATCCGCAGCACTCTTGCCTCCGGAAATTCCTTCTGAAGCAGCTCTTCCACTTTCTGTGTCCCTGCCTTAAACCCTCCGATATAGGGAGATCCGCATTTGGGGCAGGTGTTTGTTCTGGCCTCCTCGTATCCGCAGTAGTGACACACCAGTTTTTTCCCCCGATGTTCGGAAAGAGCCACGTCGCAGTGTCTGCACATGGCCACATATCCGCAGGATCTGCAGGACACGAATCCCGCATATCCCCTTCTATTCAAAAACAACATCACCTGTTCTTTTTTTTCAAGCCTTGTTCGGATTCCTTCCAGCAAAAGCCGGCTGAAGATCCCCGTGTGCCCCTCCCTCAGCTCTTCCCGCATATCTACCGTCCGGACAGAGGGCAGTCTTCCTTCCGCCCTGTTTTGCAGGGTCAGTTTTCGGATGGTTCCTTCCTCGCATTGAAAAAAGGTTTCCACAGACGGAGTGGCGGATCCCAGAACAATGCTGGCTCCCTCCAGTTCTCCCCGTTTTCGGGCCACTTCCCGGGCGTGATACCGGGGAACCTGTTCGCTTTTGTAAGTCCCTTCATGCTCCTCGTCCATCACGATCAGTCCCAGATCGGAAAAGGGAGTAAACAGAGCAGACCGGGGGCCTATCATCACCTGTATCTCCCCCTGTTTGACCCTTTCCATCTGGTGATACCGCTCTCCGGGAGACATCCTGGAATGCAGGATCGCCACCCGGTCTCCAAATCTTTCGCAGAACCGCAGAGCCGTCTGGTAGGTCAGAGCAATCTCAGGGATCATAACGATCACCTGTTTCCCCTGGGACACTACCGTTTCCATCATGGACAGATACACTTCTGTTTTTCCGCTTCCGGTCACTCCATAAAGCAGGTAGGTGTCTCTTACCCCTTTACAGAATTCTTCCCGAAACAGATCTGCGGCTTCCTGCTGCTCTTTGTTCAGGACCGGTCTCCCTCCCTGCCTCTCGTATTCCTGCTTCTGCCTGGCCGCCTCTTTCTGCTCCAGAGAAAACTGTTCCAGGCTGCTGGTTCGGGACCGGGTCTCTTTTTTTACCGGAAGCACCGTTTTCAGCGCCTGGATCATGGTTCCTCCGTATTCCTCTTTGATCCATGCCGCCAGGCTGATCAGCCGGGCTTCAATGGACATCCTGCCGGGAGCCGCCTTCTGGATCGCCTTCAGCTTTGTACGGTCGTAAGACGGTTCTCTGGAAAACCCGATAATATATCCGTTTTTCGGATGGTTGCCTCTTCCGAAAGGCACTACTACTTCCATCCCAATCTCAAGCATCCCCTCCAGATGAGAGGGGATGCTGTATTGGAAGATCCTGTCTAGTTTTTCATGGGTAATATCTATGATAATATCAGCGTACATACTTCTCCACGATCTCCAGGTCAGACGGATAATCCACATAGACTCCTTTGATCTTCATGGATCCTTCGTGACCCTTTCCTGCAACGATCACCAGTGTCTTGGGATCCGCCTCACAGATCGCCTGACGGATCGCTTCCTGTCTGTCCTCCACGATACGGTAAGGACAGCCCTCTCCCTTCACAAATCCCGCAACCTCTTCCGCGATTTCCCTGGGATCTTCAAAATCCGGTTCATCCGAAGTGAGGATGCACAGATCGGCGTACCGTCCTGCCACCGTTCCCAGTTCCTTCCTTCTTTGCAGCGCTTTTCCTCCGGTACATCCAAACACTGCCGTAATGCTGTGATCCGGAAACTCCTTTTTCATGGAAGAAAACAAGGTTTCAAAGCTCAGCTTGTTGTGCGCATAATCTACGATCGCCACCAGCTGCCTTTCCCGGTTCCTGAAAATCTCCATCCTGCCCTTTACCTTCGCCGTCTCCAGTCCCTTTCGGATATACTGCGGCGGAATCTGCAATTCCCGGCATACGGCAACTGCTGCCAGCGCATTGTCCACATTAAACAGTCCCGGCATGGAAAGCGTCAGGACATCCCGGTAGCCTCCCGGTCCCTCCACCGTGAAGCGGCTGCCTGTTTCGGTCTTTTCCACATGGCTTGCTCTGTAATCCGCTTCCCTTTGAGAGCTGATGGTCACAAGCTTCTCCGCCTGTCTGGCCGCCTCCAGCACCTGCGGCAGATGGTCGGTTTCCAGATGGACCACTGCTGTCCTGGTCTGGGCAAACATCTTTTTCTTAGAGGAAAAATAATCTTCAAAATCTTTGTGTTCGATGGGACTGATGTGATCCTCCGAAATATTCAGGAACACGCCTACATCAAAGGTCAGCGTGTCCACTCTGTGATACTTTAACGCCTGGGAAGAAACTTCCATGACCAGATATTCCATCCCCGCTTCCCGTCCCTTTTGCAGATACTGTTGCAGTTCTACCGCTTCCGGCGTCGTATTGTGGGCTACCTTCGTTTCTCTTCCATCAAAGTTAAAGATGGAGGACAAAATGCCGCAGGGCGTTTTGCCTTTGTCCCGGCAGTAGGCATCCAGGATCGCTTTCACATAAAAAGACGTCGTGGTTTTTCCCTTGGTTCCGCCGATCCCCAAAAGCCGCATATCCTGTGCCGGATGTCCGAAGTACATATCGGCGATCACCGGCATGACTTTGCGGATGTCCCTTACCAGAATGTAGGGCACCTCCCGTTCCATGGGATAGACCTTTTCGGAAATATAGGCGACCGCTCCTTTTTGGATCGCTTCTTCCAGATATTCCTTCCGAAATTTCTCTCCCTTGCAGATAAACAGCGTTCCTTCCCGGACCTCCCTGGAATTATAGGTCAGATGCCGGATAAGCTCCCCACCTTTTCCCTGCAGGGATTCCTCTGTCTTTTCTCCCAGCCTTTCCACCTTATCTTTGTATTGTGCCAGCGTATAGTTTCTCACTTTTTTCACCCTCTTATCTTCGCTTTGCTCTACCGGTACTCTGCTCCCGATGCCAGGATCGCCTCTCTTACCAGCACGTCCATCGCATCCAGACAGACCTGGGAGGTTCCTTCCTTTTTTTGGAATACGGACAATTCGGTACAGGCAAGGATCACTTTTTCGCATCCTTTCTCCCGGAGATAAGAAAGTGCATTCTCCAGCTTTCTGCCGTCCGGCGTCCTGCCGCCCTTTACGTCTTCATAAATCAGGCTGGTAATCCCCGCCTGCAGATCCTCCGGCACCGTCACCGGTTCTATCCCTGCCATCCGGCATTCTCTGTGGTAGATTCCCGACTGTATGGTCCCTTCCGTTCCCAGGATCCCCACCTTACCTCCCGGCATCATCTCTTTTGCCGCATATTCTGCACTTTTCCTCACCATATGGAGAATCGGAATCCCTACTTCCTTCTGCACTTGATCCAGAAAATAATGGGAAGTATTGCAGGGAACCGCTATGTGTGCAGCGCCCATATACTCCAGATCCCTGGCGTCTTTGATCAGCGCTTCCAGAATCTCTTTGTGATCCCCCGACAGGATGGCTTTTGTCCTGTCCGGCATGGAAGAATGGTTCAGGATCACCATATCCAGGTGATCCTGGTCCCTTTCCGCCACCGTATGCGCTATGATCTCCTGATAAAAGAAGCTGGTAGCTTCCGGTCCCATGCCTCCTATGATTCCTAGCTTTTTCCTCATATTTACCTCATTAGCTGTAATATTTTTTGTATTTTACAAAATGGCTCATATGCGTCCGGAACAGCCGGTACAGTCTTGACAGCTTTCCGTCTCCTTTCATAAATACCGGGTTGACCACCTTCTTTTCCCGGATCAGCCGACGCATGGCCTCTTTGTTTTTTTCTTCTTTTACATAACGAAACGCCACTTTTCGCGGAATCACCATCCACAGATGAGGATCTTTCGACAGCTTCAGCGGCTGCTCCTTCTGATAAATATAATCCTCCACCACATATCTGGCTACATTGAACCCTGATCCAGTCACATAATAGTTGCTTCTTCCCTGTCTGGTGTTGATCTCAAAAAACTTGTATTTTCCGTCTCTGCTGTCGTATTTGATATCAAAATTGGAAAACCCTACATAATGCATATCTTCCAGCAGCTTCTTTGCCTGCTTCATCAAAGTCTCATTCTCTTCCGTAATGATCAGCGCATGATTTCCTCTGGCAATGGGACCGTGTTCCTCCAAAAGCACATGCCCCAGACACATCATGACCACCTGACCTTCCCGGTTGGAATAGGAGGTCAGCACATACATGCTCTCATCGCTTCCGGGAATCGTATCCTGGATGATCATAGGGCTCTCATAGCCTGCCTCAT
Source organism: Suipraeoptans intestinalis (assembly GCF_009696485.1). Classification (GTDB taxonomy): domain Bacteria; phylum Bacillota; class Clostridia; order Lachnospirales; family Lachnospiraceae; genus Suipraeoptans; species Suipraeoptans intestinalis. The sequence continues at coordinate 1,806,579 of NZ_VULY01000018.1, read as the reverse complement.
AGGTCTTTTGGATAGCAGCTTCCAGTTCCTTCCTGTTTTGAATGTAGAAGATCTTTTCCTGGCCTTCAAAGGGATGGTGCCAGTAGGTCACGCTTTCTGACGGCTTCAGGATCACCGGATAAGAAAACTCCATGGCAAAATCCAGACCCATGTCCGGCGTGTATACAATGGTGTCCGGGTAATCCACTCCATTTTTTTCACACAGGTCGTAGAAAAAGTCTTTTCTTTGGAGACGATCCATCATTTCAAAGTCGATATAAGGAACAATCACATTCTCTTTCAACTGCTTCTTATTCTTGCTTAGGAGATTGATATAGGTATCTCCCGCCCCGAAAGCGATCACCCTTTTATCCGGGAATTTTTCCGCCAGTCCGTTCAGCGCCGCGATCACCTTCTCGTCCGTCTCGATCTGGGGATCTGCCTGATAGATGGTGATCCTGCTTTCATAGCTGGGGCCGGAAAGATATTTGCCGAACACATAGGTCTGCACCTGATATTCTTCGTAAAACGCCCTCGCCACACTGTAGGTATTGATATCCCCTCCGAAAATAACGGGAACAAATTCTCTGTTTTTAAATTCCATGGTTTTTTCCTCACTTTACTCGTTGCGGACATCCGCCCTTGTCCGGAATCTCCTGTTTGAAGCCTTTTGTCCGCAGACAGCTTCCGCTCTTTGTTTACAGGATTTACTCTAGCCTAATCCCCCGGGATTGTCAACCCGAAGGCCGCCCTCCTTTGCCGGCTTCCATTTCTGCTATTCCTGTCTAAAAGTTCAGATCCTTGCTGTCCTCCTTGAACCCTTCTCCCACCACCTCGTTGGATTCCATAATGATGGTAAAGGCCTTGGGATCCACCTTATGCACCGCCTTCTTGATGGTGTACATCTGCTTGTTGTTGCAGGCGCACATGACCACGTCCTTTTCTTCCCCGGAAAAGGTTCCCTGTCCTCTCAGGATGGTAGCTCCCCGCCCGGAACACTCGTCGATCTTTCTTGCGATCTCCCTACCATGCTCCGTCACGATCAGCGTCATCTTTCCTTCATCGATTCCATACAGGATCCTGTCCATTACAATGGCCATGAGATACGTTACGATCACTCCGTAGATCAGCCCGTCTACATCTTTAAACACTACCACCGTTCCTATGACGATGGTGATCACATCCAGCACAAAGGTGATCAGTCCCAGCGTGATATGGGGCTTCAGCTTGCGGATGGCCACGCTGATGAAATCCTGTCCTCCGGTAGAAGATGCTCTCATAAATACAATAGAATAGCCGATTCCTGCCAAGACTCCCATACAAAGAGCGGCCAAAAGCCGGCTTCCCTGATATACCGGAAACAGAGGCGCTACATAATCCATAATGGCAGAGGTGATCAGCATACTTTTTACCGACTTAAAAAAGAAGGCTTTTCCCAAATACCTATAACAAAAGATCGATACCGGCACATTTAAGAGCAGGGTCGCCGCTCCCACCGGGATCTTCCAAAGGTGGTACATCACAATGGCCAGTCCCGAAAATCCCGCCACAGGGAAATTGGCCCGCAGGGCAAAATTGTAGATTCCCGCCGCAATAAAAATTCCAGCCAGGATATCTACCCCAATATCTATTCCCAGCTCCTTCCAGTCTATGCTACCGATTCCTCTCTTCATATATCTCTTCCCCTCTCTTTCCTGTTTTTCGAAATCCTTTTGCAAGAACCTGTTCCCCGTATGTTTTCTGAAGCTTTTTCATATCTTTTTCCAGCCGTTCCCGCTGCGGGCTTCGCCAGACCTCCCGCTCAAACAGGCTCATCTGCCTGGGCTCCCTCCCGCTGACCAGCTTCATGCTCCGGACTCCCAGAAGCCGCACCGGTTTCCCGTTCCACCGTTCCAAAAACAGCCCCGTCGCCGCCTTATAAAGAACCATGGGATCGTCCGTTGCCGTTTCCAAAGGCTTCTGATGGGAGCTGGTCTCAAAATTATAATACTTGATCTCTACGCTAAGAGCCAGCGCCTTTTGTCCTGCCCCGGACAGCCGTTTCCCGACTTTGCGGGAAAGGCTTAACAGTACCGGAAACAGTTCCTCCTGCGTCTTCAGGTCTTCCGGGAGGGTCACGGAGTTTCCGACCCCCTTGGCTGCCTGCCTTTCTGTCTGTAGCGGCGACGTATCCACTCCATTGGCAAACTCCCACAGTCTGCGCCCGTGGCTTTTCAGATGGGATTCCAGAAGCACCGGATCCGCCTGCGCCAGCTGACCGATGGTAGAAATCTCCAGCTTTTTCAATACTTCCGTACTGGCTCTTCCCGCCATAAACAGCTCTCTTACAGAAAGCTTCCACATTTTCTTTTGGATCTCCTCCGGAAACAGCGTATGCACCTTGTCCGGCTTTTCAAAGTCCGACGCCATCTTTGCCAGAAGCTTGTTGGTGGACACTCCCACATTTACCGTAAATCCGAAGGTTTCTTTTACCCTGTCTTTCAAAAAGGCGGCTGCTTCCACCGGCGTTTCAAAGCCTTCCGAAAACTCCGTTGCATCCAGATAACACTCGTCAATGCTGACCGGTTCCAGATCCGAAATAAACTCCTGCAAAAAGGACATCAGTTTCCGGCTGTAGCGTCTGTAGGTTTCATGATCCGGTGCAACCGTCTGCAGATCCGGACACTTACGAAAGGCATTCACCACAGGTTCCCCTGTGTGAATGCCGTATTTCCTGGCAGGAAGGGATTTGGCCAGTACCACTCCATGTCTGGTGCTCTGATCGCCCCCTACAATGGAAGGGACTTCTCGCAAGTCCACTTCTTCCCCTTTTTTCAGTTCCTCCAGTGCACTCCAGCTAAGAAATGCAGAATTTACATCCACGTGAAATATGATTGACACGGTCCTATCTCCTTGCCACTAGCCTGCCGTCTTCCTCATCAATGACAATGACTTCTTCTGCTCCGATCTCTCCCTGGAGCATCAGTCTGGCCGCCAGAGTCTCTACATGTTTCTGCAGATACCGTTTCAATGGTCTTGCGCCGTAGTTGGGATCATATCCTCCCTCTACAATGCACTGCTTTGCCTGCGGAGTCAGTCGGATAGAGATCTCTTTTTCCTTTAATCTGTCATTTACATCTTTGATCAACAAGTCAATAATGTCATAAATCATCTCCTTCGTCAATGGCTTAAAGAGGATCACCTCATCCAGACGGTTTAAAAATTCCGGTCGAAAATGCAGACGCAGCTCTTCCATAACCGCCTGTTCACTTTCCTTTTTCAGAGTGCCTGCTTCATCGATCCCTTCTAAGAGATAGGTAGAACCAATATTGGACGTCATAATCAGGATCGTATTTTTAAAGTCCACCGTTCTTCCCTGGGAGTCTGTGATCCGGCCGTCGTCCAGCACCTGCAGCAGTACATGGAACACATCCGGATGCGCCTTTTCCACCTCATCAAACAGCACCACCGAATACGGTTTTCTCCGGACGGCCTCTGTCAGCTGACCTCCTTCATCATATCCCACATATCCCGGAGGCGCTCCGATCAGTCTGGATACCGAATGCTTCTCCATGTATTCGCTCATATCGATCCGCACCATGTTGGCTTCGTCGTCAAACAGGCTTTGGGCCAGCGCCTTGGCAAGCTCTGTTTTTCCCACACCGGTAGGCCCCAGAAACAGGAAAGATCCGATCGGCTTGGAGGGATCCTTGATCCCCGCCTTGGACCGCAGGATGGCTTCTGTCACCAGGGTCACTCCTTCTTCCTGTCCGATCACTCTTTTGTGCAGTTCGTCCGCCAGATGGAGGATCTTGTTTCTTTCACTCTCATTTAACCGCTCTACCGGGATCCCTGTCCATCTGGATATGATCCTTCCGATCTCTTCGTCGGTCACACATTCGTGTACCAGGGTTTCTTCATCCTCCCGGGTTCTTTCCTCTTCCTCCCGCAGTTCTTTTTCCAGCTGAGGAAGCCGTCCGTACTGAAGCTGCGCCGCCTTTTCCAGATCGTAGGTATTCCTTGCTTTTTCGATCTCCTGATTTACCTGCTCGATCTCTTCCCTCATCTTCTGGACTTTTCCGATAGCCTGCTTCTCGTTATCCCATTTTGCCTTTTTTCCTGCAAACTCTTCTTTCAGCTGCGCCAGCTCTTTCTGCAGAATCTCCAGTCTTTCCTTACTTAACCGGTCTTCCTCTTTTTTCAGCGCCGCTTCTTCGATCTCCAGCTGCATGATCTTTCGCTGCAACTCATCCAGCTCCGCAGGCATAGAATCCAACTCCGTCTTGATCAGGGCGCAGGCCTCGTCTACCAGATCGATGGCCTTGTCCGGCAAAAACCGATCTGAAATGTAACGGTGGGACAATACGGCGGCCGCCACCAGCGCCCCGTCCGTGATCTTGACCCCATGGAACACTTCGTACCGTTCCTTCAGCCCTCTCAGAATAGAGATAGCGTCCTCCACCGTAGGTTCATCCACCATGACAGGCTGGAATCTTCTTTCCAGCGCCGCATCTTTTTCAATGTACTGTCTGTATTCATCCAGTGTGGTGGCTCCGATACAGTGCAGCTCTCCCCTTGCCAGCATTGGCTTTAGCATATTGCCGGCATCCATGGCGCCGTCCGTCTTTCCGGCTCCCACTATGGTATGCAGCTCATCAATAAACAGGAGGATCCTTCCTTCGCTTCCTTTGACTTCTTCCAGCACCGCCTTCAGACGTTCCTCAAATTCTCCCCTGTATTTGGCTCCCGCTACCAGTGCCCCCAGATCCAGGGAAAAGATGGTTTTATCTTTTAGTGCTTCCGGCACGTCTCCTCTGACGATCCTCTGCGCCAGACCTTCTACCACCGCCGTCTTTCCGACTCCCGGCTCTCCGATCAATACCGGATTGTTTTTCGTCTTTCTGGACAGGATCCGGATCAGATGACGGATCTCGCCATCCCGCCCGATCACAGGATCCAGCACCTGCTCTCTTGCCTTTTCCACCAGATCCTGCCCATATTTATTCAGACTGTCATAGGTATCTTCCGGATGATCGCTGGTCACCTTTTGATTCCCCCGCACTGTAGCCAGAACCTTCAGAAAATCGTCTTTTTTGATTCCCAGTGCTTTCAGCACCTCTTTTGCATCTCCCGCTTCATACTTCAGCAAGGACAAAAACAGGTGCTCTACCGACACATAGCTGTCTCCCATCTGTCTGGCCTCATCCTCGCCGTGGATCAGCGTCTTATTCAGATGCTGCCCGATATAAGGGTTTCCTCCCTGTACCTTCGGCCGTCTGGCAAGTGCTTCCTGGATCTTTTGCACCGCCAGCTCTCTTGCGATCCCCATCTTTTGCAGTAACTTCTGGATCAGGCTGTCCTCTTGCGTGATCAACGCCCACAGCAAATGGATCTGCTCGATTTCCTGATGCCCGTATTCTAATGCAGCTTTCTCACAGCCTTGAACGGCTTCCATTGATTTTTGCGTAAACTTATTTATATTCATCATTGTTTCCTCCTTTTTCGCTTGTTCTATTCGGAGTATAACAACTTTTGTTAGCAAAGTCAATAGTTGAGTGCTAATATTTTATGGTTACAACCGTTCCTCCTTCTTTTTTCTTTTTGACCATCCGAAAACCGCTCCGATACCTGACAGTATAAAAAGTGCCAGATTTCCTGCAACAGCGTCTCTGTCCCCTGTTTTCACTCCTTTCTTTTTGTGTGTTAGCTCTGTAGGCCCTGCGGGGATTTCCTTTTCTGTCTTTTTGTTTTTCTCCTTTGGCTGTTCTGTAGGCTGTACCGTCTCTCCCGGCTTCACCTCTGTCCCTGGATTGGGGTTAGGCTCCGGTTTAGGCTCCGGCTTTGGCTCCGGTTTAGGCTCTGGTTTAGGCTCCGGCTTTGGCTCCGGTTCCGGTTTTTTCCCGTTCAGTCCGTTTTTGGCAGCTGTGATCTTCAAAAGGATCGACAACATCTGTTGATCGTCTCCTCCTTGTTTTAAAGCCGCCTCCCCTTCCTGGATCGCTTTTTCATACGCTGTCTGCAAGGCTTTTTCTGCATAAATATACGCCTCCGTTTCTCTGACGGCTTCCGCCTCCTTCACCATTTTTTCCAGGGATTTCCCTGTTTCTGATAATTCCTTCTGGAGTTCTCCATCCAGTTCCTTTTTGGCCAGTTCGATCCGTTCTGCAAGCGCATCGACAGCCGTCTGATCCTTCTCTTCCTTTTTCAACAGTTCTTCTGCTTCCCGAATCGCATCATCATACGCTTTTCTTTTCTCCTCTGCAGATGCGCCGGTATATCTTCCGCCGGCCCGCACCTGTTCTGCCTCAGACTCCAAATACTTTAATTTCGTAAGCTGCACCGGCGCCGATTTTCCCTCTTTCACCCGGATTTCCAAATCTGCCTGAAGCTGTTTTGGATTGCTCAACCCGTCGTTTTCCAACGTAGTCAGTTTTCCCCGGATGTGATAAGTTCCTGTCTTATCCGCCTGATAATTTTTTTCAAACTCGATCCATTCAGGCGTCACCTTGTGAAACGGCTTTCTTTCTCCCTTTTCCATCACATCGGTCCATACGGTGACATATTGCGGAATCGCCTCTGTCCACTCATCCTCTATGGGATTTTCTTCTACTCCCGTTTCAATATATATGGGCATCACTTCCGTAATGGGGCACACCAGCTTTACCTCTGCCTCCTGATATTGGTCAGGATCTTTTATTTCAACAGAAGGAGTTCCTTCCACAACGATTCCCTTTGGCAGCTGTTCCACCTGAATCGTATAGGTTCCCATCGCCACCTCTCCTATGAATGGACGCACATGCTTCTTCGACGGATCATAGGTACAACTGTACTTCTCTTCGCCATTTTGGTATAGCTTGATCAGCAGCTTCTCTCCCAGATCCAGTTGAGGATCGCCCGTCTTTATCTTGAAAAATACACCCTTTCCGATTTTGGGATCTTCTGAAGGATGCTTCTTTTTCTTGAAAACAAACCGAACGGTCTGTACTTTCTGATCTTCCCGCAGGACGACGCTTGCTTTTTCGGGCTCTGCCTGATATCCGTCCGGTATGCGGACCGGATATACTTCGTACTCTCCTGTGGTCAGTTCATTTTTCCCATGCTTTTGTTTTTTCTCCACATGCAAAAATTCATAGGAAACTGTGTGCATGGATCCGTCTTCAAATACGGTTTCCGGTATGATCTGATAATCACTTTTTTGTTCTGCTTCGATGGCCAGCTCCATCCCCCACATATATAAGGAATTCACATCTATCGTCTCTTTTTTCGCTCCGTAACGCTTGACTACCCCGGCAAATCCTTCCGCCAGATTTTCTATTTCAATCCGGTATGTTCCATAAGGTACCTGTTCCAACTCAAATGTATTTTTGGCGTCATTTCTTTCCAGACGATATTTTGTGTCTCCGTCTTTCACATCCACTGCCCATACTGTCAGATCCTTATAATTGGGATAGCGCGTTTTGCTGGCTTCCTCCAGCTTCAGTTTGATCTCTCCTGCTTTCAGCTCCCGGAATACCAGATCTACCTGCGTCGTTTCTCCCTGCTTTATAGAAAACGGGATATCCTGTGTATTGACAAGCTTGGCAACTCCTCCGCTCTTGTCCACCAGCTTAAAGGGAGTGATGGCCTGCGCCTGTAAAATGTACTCTCCCTCTGGCAGCCTGTCTTTTCGGATCATCTCGATCTGCGGATTTTCCTTTCGCAGGATCCGGTACTCAAACCTTGGCATCCCTCCTCCTTCCAGCGTAGGATGGATCTTAACTTCTCCCATCCCCTCTTCTTTGTGCGCCAGATGATGCAGGCTGTCTGTGACACTGTTAAATCCGTTGTCTGTGACCGACAACTCCACACTTTCCGGATAGACTCCCTCCGGAAGTTTTACCGCATACCCGTCTGCCTTCTTTTCATAATTCAGCTCTTTTCGTTTCCCGTTCTGCTGATAGAACAGCTTTAGCTCCTGAATTCCGGATCCCTCTTCTTTTATTCGGAAAGTCCACGTCCCATCCGCATGACTCAGATCTACGATCTCCGGCGCCTTGGTATCCAGGATCACTTTATATGCATATTCCTGCTCTTTATATGCACTTCCGTCCTTCTTTGTTCCGCTTGCCTTTGCCTTGAATTTCAAAAAATAAGTCCCGTCTTCGTAGGCTTCTCCCGTTTTCTTTACCCCTGAAAATTTCCAGGTATTGTGTGTGTCCGCTAAAACCAGACCCGGTATCGTCGGCCTAACGCAAGCTTTATATCCCAGATCATAAGGCGTATTTTGCTGGGTATAGTGGCTTAACTTCTCCAGTTCTTTTCCCGCTGTTTCTCCTTCCGCTTCACAAAGATAGAACTCCGGATCTACGTAATTTCTCAGGAAGATTCCGTAAAACTGCAGAAAATCTCCTTTTCCATCCTGATTGGGGGACAACGTCAGCGGAAGAAACTCCCGTTCCTTTATGTCAAACGTTCCCTTTGTCCCTGCAATGATCTCTTTTTGATCCAGGTTCGTTTTAAAATGTGTAAACTCTGCCGGTCCCAGGATCGGATCATACCAGAACGGTTTCTTTTGTCCATCGTCATACACCCTGTCATAAATAGCCGGCTCCAGAACCGGCAGTTCCTCCCAGCTCCCTTTGAATCCGGCAAATGGTATGGAGACCGTCGCTTCCTTTCCTGTCACATCTTCAAATACCACAAAGCCTTCTACAAAATATCCATTGGGCATTTCCGCACTCAGATCTGCCGCATACGGACCAATATCTACCGAAACAGCAACATCCTTCGTATTTTTCGCCGGAATCTCTACCTCCTCCAGTTCTTTCTCATACAGCTTTTTAGGCTTTAAGGTAAACTTTCCTTCTGCCGTCTGATCTGTATTTACATAAATTTTTCCACGATACTTTAACGGCTCCTGGGAAAGATTTTCCAGCCGAACCCCAAAGTCAAACTTTTCTCCCACATCCTTTAAGATCACAGAGCAGTTTCGGCTGTCTTTTTCCGTGTTTGACACGACCACCTTGGTGTTCACTGCTTTTTGCAGCTTCATAACGCCTGCGCCCTGATGTCTGGGAGAAACCAATACACTTTCCTTCCCTTCTTCTGCCATGGCTTTTGGCTCTGCTGTGCTCATTAAGATCTGCTTTGTCAGGCTGACTCTCTCTGTCTGACTCAGATCCGGAAACTCTTCGTCCACACGCTGTTTGATCAGTGCAAATCCGGCTGCCACATGTGGAGTGGCCATGGACGTTCCGCTTTTAAATCCGTATTCGTTCTGAAACACCGTGGAATAGATATCCCCTCCCGGCGCTGTGATTTCCGGCTTAAATGTTCCTTCGTCTGAAAGCCCCCAGCTGGAAAAATCAGAGATCCCGCCTCCATCTGCTTTTACAATATCAAAGACCTCGTCCGGAAAGCTGATCTTTACGCCTGCAGAATATCCCTTGATCTCTTCCAGCATGGACTCTCCCGCAGCTCTGGATACTTTTACGATGGGGAATCCTTCATACACAGCAATAAACAGCTGGAACTGTTCATTCCCGCCTTCTTCGTCATTGTAAACCAGGATTCCCTTTGCGCCCTTGTGTTTTAATTTCCGCACAGACGCCGCATTTACCTGCGCCGACTTTTCCAGCAGAACCATTTTTCCCTGCACCGTATCCGGCGCTGCTCCTCCTGTTGCCAGCGTCTTCATATCTTCTCCGGATAACTGCGTCAGATCATATTTTTCATCCCCCAGTGCAAGTCTGTTTGAATTGGAATTAAACGCATACGAATACTGTCTTTTATGTACGGTGGCATCATCTGTGTAAAGGCAGATCTGTCCTCCATAAGATACACTGTTCTCCACCGATGCTACCGCAAAACTTTTGTCCGCTACCGCAGGCGTATCGACTGTGCTGTAATCCGGATTGAATACGCTGGGTTTTAAGTGATCCAGACTTCCCACCGCCCCTTCGTTCCCGGCCGCCATCGCCAAAATACACCCTGCTTCTCCTGCCGTCTTTATGACTTCTCCCATCTCCCGATTTGCATTTGTCACCTTTCCGGCATACTCTCCCAAAGACAGGTTGACCGCCGTGGCTCCCAGCTTCACAGCATCTTCGATCGCCGGAGTATAATTTTTGATCAGCTCATCATCTTCTGTGGCAATATTCATGATCAAAAGCTGTGCATCCGGTGCGATTCCCCGCGCCTTTGTCGCATTTTTGTCCGGCATCCTGATTTCCGTGGCTCCGATGATGCCTGCAATGTGCTGTCCGTGGTCTATCTTGGTCTTGACATTGGTTCCTCCCCCGTCTGCATAGTTGCAAACGTAGGGGAATTTTGCGTTAATATATCCTCCCCGGTTCTTTTGCTTTCCCTTCAGAAACTGATCCACTTTTTCTTTCGTCAGTTTTCCGCTGAATCCTTCCGGAATCTGAAAGGCCTTGTGTTCTACATCCGCTCCGCTGTCCACAATGGCTATGATCTGGTTCTTTCCTGAATATTTTGAATAAATCTGTGAAGATTCTATGGTGATCAGACTGTTTGCCATTCTATTCTTGGCTCTGGCTGCCTTTTTTCCGCCCTTTGCCGCTTTATACTGGGAGGCAATTTCTATATGGCGTACTTCTTTCATTTTTGCAATTTCTTTTGCGTTTTCATAAGTAGTTTTTGCCCGAAATCCGACGGACAAAAGATCCAGCGTGTACAGCACCTGGAAGGGTTTCAGTCTTTTTTCCAGTCGTTGGACCATTTGCTGATTGATCCTATCCCCATACGCACTTTTCTTTTTTCTGCCTTCCTCCGTCGTCAGATCGAAATCCCCCTCTTCTGCCTCCTTTGTAAAAGCTTTCTCCTCCAGTCTGACAAAAATTTCTACCTCTTCTTTTTCGTCGATCTTTCCTTTCGTCTGCTCTTCCAGTTTTGTTAAATTGACAGAGGCTTCTTTTACTTCTGCTCTTCCCTGGTTCTTTTCCTTCTCTGCTGCTCTTACAGACGTTGGAACCGCCAAAGACACTCCCATTACAACCGCTAATCCCCAGCACACGATTCTTTTGATTTTCACAACTTCACCTCTCCTTTTTTTCGGCATACATCTGCCTCTTATCCCTTCCCTTGCCTTTCTTTCCGGACATTCTTCCTTTGCAAGAAAAGCATTGCTACAAACATACCGCTCCCCAAAAGCACTACCAGATACTGCCTTTTTGGTCTCTCCCCGTAGGTCTTTGCCGCCTTTTTCCGATTCTCTGATCCTTCTCTTCCTCCTTCTCCCTCCTTCCTTTTTCCGGCTGCTTCTTCTGTTGCTTTGGCATTTGTCTCGCTGTTTTTTCCTGCTAAGATCTCCGGTGTCCCCGGCTGCGTCGAGGTATCCGGCTGGATCGGAGTATCCGGCTGGACCGGGGCATCCGGCTGGATCGGAGTGTCCGGCTGGATCGGAACATCCGGCTTTGTTTCTTTTATAAATGCAAGATACACTTCCGTTTCCGTATCTTTTTCCACTACGATCTTCCCGTCTTCGGCTATCTTCCATGTGGCTTCCGCCGTCTGATCTTCCGACGGCTTGTCAATGATCTCTGTTCCTTCCGGGGCTTTCCCCTGTGTCCCTGCCTTTTCTGCCGTCTCTGCTCTGCCCTGTTCTTCTGCCGGTTTCAGATCCTCCGGCTGTCCTTCCTCATATTCCAACGTTTCCGGACCTTCTTGTGCCCTTCCATCCTCTTTTCGGATCCCGGAATTATCCGCTTCTGCCGAGACTTTAGATTTCGGAATCTTTTGATAGATTGTCAGCTTCCATTCCCCTTTTTCTTTTAACGCTATCTGGTAAGTTCCCCGGGAAAGCTTTTGCTGTTCTCCCTTTCCTCCCCGGTAAAGATACTCGGTTTCCTCCTGACTTTGAAGATTTTTAAACACAAGACAGATCGGTTTCTCCCAGGACCTATATGCATTGGTTTCATGCTCTGACAGCCTGACAGTTCCGGTTTCCGGCTGCGGCTCCTGCTTTTTCTGAAAGGAAAACAACACGGTTTCATGATCCAAGGTCGTATCATCCACGCGAATCTGTCCGTTTTCTCCCGATTCCATCCGAAACACATAGCCGTCCACCTTTGCATCCACCTGATAGACCCCGTAGGGAAGGGTCACCAGATAGTCCTTTGACTGCCCGTAGGTATGTGTAATGGTCTGTTTCGTCCGGATCTCCGTAAAGACAAAGGAAATAGGCTGTTCCCTTGTATATCCGGTATATTCATTGGAAAATGCCGGCTGTATCCAAACCTTTCCCTGTTTTTGAGGCTTTGGGTTTGGATCCGGATCTGGATCCGGCTGTGGTGTCGGCGCTTCCCCTTCCTGAAAGGTAAAGACTGCCGTTTCATGATCCATACTTTTATCCACCCGGATCTGGTTCTCTTCTACCACTTCCAGCTTCATCCAATACCCCTTTACCCTGGCCTCTACCCGGTAGGTTCCGTAAGGAACCTTTACCAGATAATCTTTGTTCCCGCCATAGCTGTGGGTGATCACTTCTTTCGTCTCCGTGTTGGTAAAGGTAAACAAAATAGGATTTTCGGCAGAATACTGATGGAACCTGTTGTATGCAGACGGCCACAGCCAGATCTTTCCCGGTCTGTCTCCCGGCGTTACCGGCGGATCAGGCTCAGGCGTCCCCTCTTTCTCATAATATACGCGCACACTTACGTCTCCCAGATAGCCTTGTTTTTCCTCTATGTGGATGGGATTTTTTTCTATTCTTGCCTGCCAGCCGGCTGCTACCTCTTCCGCCTCCAGCCGGTAGTCTCCCTCCGTCACCTTCCCATGATACAGATTGGTGATCAGTGAGGATTCCGTATCCTGTTCCAGATAGATCTCTTTTTTGGTATCCTGATGGATCAGCTTTAACCGGATAGGACCTGTATAGCTCTCTTTTCCTTCTGCCTTCTGGATTCCATGCACATATGCCCGCACCGTGAAGTATCTGATTTTTTGAAATGTCCGTTTCAATATGACGGTAGGAGCCTCTTCTGGTATGGTTACCTCTTCTTCTCCCGCCTCCAGCACTCTGTACTGGTCATCCTTTACCGTCGTAACCACCTTGTAGGTTTCCCCTTTTTTCAGTCGATGTCCGTCTGCCTTCCGGCCGTCTTTGTCATAGATCGTCACCTCATAGGCGGGAATCTTTCCCTTTCCCTGCAGGGCCGTCCGGATCAGGATCTGCCCTGTGGCATCGTCACGTATAGAATCTTCTATGGGATACTCATAAACATTATTGGCCCAGTCTTCCACCCTCAGGTATGCTTCCTTTTCTGTCGTTTCCTGAGGAAGAGTGCAACTGTATCTTCCCTCTTTTTCTTCTGTCGGTATCCAGTTCTTTTTTCCGTCTTTTTCAAAAAACACCTTTACACTTCTGACGCCCGACAGCTCTTCTTTGATCTTTTCTATGGTAAAGGTCCTTGTTTTTTCCTCATACCGGCTTTTTTCTATTTCCGGCATGACCGTGTCTACTATCAAGGGAAATGTCAATGTCTGCAGATCTGCCGCCTTTGACAGAGGTCTTACCTGCACCCGGAACAGATACTTTCCATCCGGCGCCTTTTGTCCGCTTCCGACTATCGTTCCGTCCCATCTCCAATCTGCGCCGGAGGTTACTTTTTTATTATCCGGATTATTCCCAAAATAGTTTTTAATGCCTTTTTTTCCCTGGTTGCTTCGATACAGCGGCTGCGCTTCTCCCTCTGCATACACCTCCACCTGCATATCCTGATAGGATCTCAGGAACATCCCATAAAATCGGGCATAATCATTCCTTCCGTCTCCATTAGGGGAGATTGCCAGATGAGAATCCTCATAGAAGGGCGTCGGATGCGCACCTTTCCCTCTTCCCAACACCAGGAACTCCCCGTCCGCCATGGTAGACAGATGGGTAAACAGATACTCCGGCGCCCCATAGTCCTTCGACTCTTTTTCTTCTTTTTTGTCTTCTACATACAAGGGCGTTTTCCCCTCCCGTAGCAGCTGGTAAACGGAAGGCTCCAGCACCGCCAAATTATCCCAGTCTCCCACAAATCCGGAAAAAGGAATGCTGATCGCCGTGTCTTCCTCTGATTCCAGCAACAAAAATCCATCCAGATAGTTGCCGTTTGGCGTCTGCGGAAACGGCAACGCCGTCAGGTCGATCTCCTTTTGGATCACTGCCTTTTCCCCCGGCTTTACCTGATACGCTCCTGCATCTATCTCTCCCAGTTTCACCGGCGTCATGGAAAATCTTCCGTCCTTTACAGAATCCGTCGTCAGATAGACTTTCGCCTTGTAATGCACTTCTCTGTCTGAGATGTTTTCCAACGTAACCCGGATGTCGGCTTTGTCCTTGAGATTTCCCAGCGCAAGACTCCCTACGCCCTTTTCTCCATAGGCAATGACCGGTGTATACAGGGCATTGTACAGATTCAGCACGCCTGCCCCCTGCTGTCTTGGGGAAGACAGGATCCCTTCTTTGTTTTGGTGCGGAACCGCTGTGTTCATCAGAAGGTTTTTTAGAAACATCTGCTTCTCTTCTGCCGTTTTTTCCGGGTACTGCTCTGCCACTCTTCTGGACAAAACAGCCAAAGCTCCTGCCACATGCGGAGATGCCATGCTGGTCCCGGACATCACCCCATAGGTCGCATCATTCAGCGTGGAATAAATGTTTCCTCCCGGAGCGGTAATATCCGGTTTTAGTCCGCCCTCCGCACTGATTCCCCAGCTGCTGAACTCCGACAGCTTCCCTTTCGCCGGATTCTGGGTCTCGATCACCTCGGAAGACAGACGCAGCCATTTGCCGGGATGCTCTTTTAAATACCTTCCATCCTCATAGGAGATCATGGAAGATACTACCGGATTCTGTTCTACGTCCATGCCTACCAGGCTGCCACCTTCTTCCTGTGTATTGTAGATCAGTATAAAATCGGCTCCTTTTTCTTTTGCATTGGCGATCTTTTCTCGAAAAGGAATCTTTCCTCTGGCGATCAATGCGATCTTCCCCTCCAGGGAAAGCCCCGCCACATCCTCCTTTCTCCCCAGACCTGCATCTACCACTTCCCGATATTCCCGGTACAGCTGTTCCTTGTTTGCATGTCTTTCTTCGTTGTATACATTTCCATGAATGATTGCCCGGTCCTCTCCCTTTACCTCCAGATAGGACTCGTATGCCGTAGTATTTTCCAAAGATGCAACTGTCAGAGCGTTTGGGTCCACCCCCGGCATAGCCGTCACTCCGTAGTCCGGGAACCGGATATCCGGCTGCTTTACACCCCATCCGAAATATCCGTCATTTCCTCCGGCGATCGCCACGGGAATTCCCCTTTTTCTTGCCGCCAGGATCGCCCGTTCCACTGCGGGATCCTGCAAGGCCAGAGCCCCTCCGCCTGTTCCCAGGCTCATGTTGACTCCATCCGCTCCCAGAAGCACCGCATCCTCTAGCGCCCTGATATACGAAGAGGACTCTGCTCCCTTCTTTTTCCCAAACACCTTCATGATAGCCAACTGCGTATTTGGCGCAACGCCTTTTGCCCTGGCTTTTGTTTCCGCTTCCGGGTTTGCCCCAATGATCCCTGCCACATGCATGCCATGGGATTCTTTTTTATTTTCTTTCACCTCTGTCGTTCCGGAGGCATAGTCATAAGCAAAGGGAATCTTCTCACTAACGTATTTTCCGGACAATCCCTTTTCTTTGATCAGGGTCTCTGCCTGTTCCCTGCCAAGCTTTCCTTTCACGTCTTTATCCAAGCGAAAATCCGGATGCTGTACATCTGCTCCGGAGTCGATCACTGCAATCAGCATCCCTCTGCCGTCATATTCACCGGGAATCCTGTTTTTTGCGATCAACAGGTTGCTTGCCGCATCCCGCGCTCTCCTTCTGGCTTTCTTTTTCAGCTCTTCTTCCTGGTAAAGCTTCTCCTGGCTGATCTGTTCCACCTCCGGAAATCCGGATATCTCTTCCGCCTCTGACCGGCTCAACCGCAGCTTGCATCCGGAAAACAGGACGCTGTATTCTTCCTCCGGCTTTTCTACCCCCATCTGTTGAAGCTTCTCTAAAAATGTATGCATCTGCCCCGCCGGATCCTGCGTCTCCTTTAATATGACCAGATATCCCGGCTGTGCCGCCTTTGTCCGGACAGGCATCCCCAGAAGCAGCAAAACTACTGCCACCAGGATCCCCCAGCCTTTTCCTTTCTTCTTCATGTTCCTTTTTGCGGGATTTCCGTCATTTTAAGACGGCTCCTGCTTTCCTCCCTGTTGATTTTCTCCGGGAAAAAAGCACAGAAAAGCTCTCTTTCGCCTCTGTGCTTTTTCCCTATCCGTTATCTGCTTCGCACCCATACTCCGGCAGCATTTACATAATCATTGCCAATCCAGCGATTTGCAGCCATGGCCCCGTTTCCTTCCAGATAGTACCAGTTATTTCCGTCTTTTACCCAACCGATTTTCATAGCTCCGCTTCCTTCCAGGTAATACCAGCTGCCTCCGTCTTTTATCCAGCCGGTCTTCATGGCTCCGCTTCCTTCCAGGTAATACCAATTGCCTCCGTCTTTTATCCAGCCGGTCTTCATGGCTCCGCTTCCCTCCAGGTAATACCAGTTGCTTCCGTCTTTTACCCAGCCAGTTTTCATGGCTCCGCTTCCTTCCAGATAATACCAGTTGCTTCCGTCTTTTACCCAGCCGGTTTTCATGGCTCCGCTTCCCTCCAGGTAATACCAGTTGCTTCCGTCTTTTACCCAACCGGTCTTCATGGCTCCGTCTTTTCCCAGAAAATACCACTGTCCCCCATCTTCAATCCATCCGGTTGCCTTTTCCCCGTCTGCCTTCCGATAATACCAAAGGCCTTTCTCTTGCTTCCATCCGGCTTTCTCTTTGGGTTTTTTCTTCGTTCCGATGCGGACCACCCGGTCTGTGGGCTCGGTCGTCTGTTCCTCCGACACCACTTCTTCTCCTACTTTTTGCCCATCTACCATGGTATAGGTTCGAGTGCGAAAGCGCTTGCCCGGTTTTCCCTCGCGCTTCGTTTTCTTTTCTCCCTCATACAGGGTGTCGTCCTTGACCTCTTTTGTCTTAAACGGAAGTTCCTCCAGAACCTCTTCTTTGGTCACTGTTTCGATTCCCTCCGGTGTGTAGGTGATCAGTGGATTGCTGTAAGAGCTGTTTTCAATCTGTATCTCATAGGTTTTTCCCTGTTCAAACAACAGTTTTCCATTTTCCATCAAAGTCTTGCGGATCCGGCCATCCGGCGTAAACAGTCCATCCTTTGATTCTTCGATTTTTTCTGCTTCCTGAATGGTGTATTCCCTGAATTCCTGCTGCCCTGCTTCTCTTATTTTCACTTTTGGATAGCTGCCCCAGGTTTTTCCCAGGTACTTGCTCACCGGAAACGTTTCACTGGCAGATACCATCTGATCTTTCTCCATGGAAAATACCGGTGTAACCTGAAATGTTTTCTCAATGTCCTCATACGTCTCCGATACGTCCTTCAGCAACAGTCTGTATTCTCCTATCGCCGGTCTGGTAAACAGATTGCTGTTTTCGGAAAAGTAGGTTCCCGTGCTCTCGTATCGGAAGGGTACCTTTTGTCCATCCGGTCCTGTGATCTCCTTTACCTGAAATCTGGAATCAGGTACCTGACTCCCGTCTATCACAAATTTCGTCCGGTCTGCAAAAGGAGCCGACGCAGGCTCCAGCCTGATCTGGTCTGCCGCAATCTTTTTTCTGGGAAGAGACGTTCCTGTCGCCGTATAAGAAAACGTCAGGGGGCTGTATGCATCTGTTAAAATGGTAATGTCGTAGGTCTTCCCCGGTTCAAATACCTTTTTCTCCCCACTCTTCGTGATGGTTTCATTTACAAAGCCATCTCCCCGGAACACATATTTCCCTGCTCTTGGATAATAGCTGTCTCCGTACGAAGCCCCTGCTTCCTGTACTTTTACACTGGAAATATCTCCCACCAGCGCCAACACATCCACCGTATCAGAGATCAGTTTTCCCCCTTCCAGCTTTACAGAAGGAGATACCGTCAGTGTAATGGTAATGTCCTGATAAAGGCCGTTTTTGTCCTGGAACACGATTCTTTGCTTCTGTCCCGGCTTCGCTTTTTTCAGGATATATTCTGTTCCGGTAAAGGTTCCCTTTTCATTGGCATAATAGGTTTCTCTCTCTTCCTGCCCTTCCAGGGTGATATACTCCTTTGCTACCTGAAAGTTGCTGTTGGCAGGAACGGTTTCCGTATGCAAAGGAAACGTCACTTCCTTATCCCAACCCTTGGTATCCTGTACCGGCTGCAGATAATTTCCGGTTTCTCCCGTCTGCGTTTCTTGTCCCAGCGCCTGTATCACACCTCGTTTTATAGCATCTCCACTTAAGGTCGCTCCGCTTGTAGCGTCTGCCATATCTATCTGCCGGATCTCTTCCAGCGTTTTTCCCTGAAATGCGGCTACACTTTTCTCATAGGCCAACGTCCAACGATCCTTATCATATCCGGTGATCGAGCTTCCATCTTCCCTGGAAGCCCCCTTATCAAGAATCCCCAGTACCTGCCCGGTGGTTTCCTCATACCGGACTGTCAGATCCGCATAATATCCCCTGGTTTCCACCAGCGTCTTTATTTCTTTCCTTTTTTCTGCCGCCTCCGCAGTCATCCCATATCCCACACTTCCGGCAGCCACCGACACTGCCAGCACCCCGGCAAACACACTTCTTTTTTTCACTTTGTCTCCTCCCTGATGTTGATTTTTTTGCCTGACAGAAAGTTCTTTCTCCCGGCATCCAGTAAATCTGGAATTGTTATTTTGATACTGATTCTCATTTTCTATAAAATTGTATCGAAAGTCTTTTCGCTTGTCAATGCATTTTTTATTTGATGACGCAGTTATTTTTACAAAAACGGCTTCCCTGAGATCGACGAAGGGACAAGCCAAATCGACTTGTCCCTTTTTTCAATCCTCAAACATATTCTTTTAAACTATCCGTATCTCTGTTTTCGCTCTCGGAAAGTATTTTTTCTTACACCCTGTCTATCTGCACTCAGAGATGTTGTGCGACTCCCAGAGATCCTTTCAGATTCCCGACTCGTCCAGACACTTCCAAAACAGGCTGCTTTTCTATGTTTCCAATATCTGATACAGCAGATGGTACAACTGCCCTGCCTCTTTCTCAGACAGCTGTACGCAGTTTCCCACTTTGGCCGGAATTTCCCTGACTTTCTCCTTCAGCTCTCGTCCCTGCTCTGTCAGCGAGACAATCACACTTCTTTCATCCTCTCTGCTCCGCCTTCGGACAAGATGTCCCAGTTCTTCCATTTTTTTCAGCAGAGGAGTCAGCGTCCCATTATCCAGCTTCAGCTTTTTTCCGATCTCACTGACCGAAAGTCCATCCCTCTCCCACAGTACCAGAAATACGAGATACTGAGTGTAAGTCAGTCTCAGCGGCTTTAAAAAAGGCGTATAAAGCCCCGTCACTTTTCTTGCCGCCGCATACAAGGGAAAGCACAGCTGATGCTCCAGCTTCAATGCCTCTTCCACCAGGGAATCCTCTTTTTTTTGTTGTCCTGTTTTCTCTGATGTGTCCTGCTTTTTCATGTGATCTCCTGTCAGCTAGATCAGTTCTTCCACTGCCGCTTCCACTTTTTTCATGTCGTAGGTAGGTTCAAAACGCGCTACCACTTTGCCTTCTCTGTCCACCAGAAACTTGGTGAAATTCCATTTGATCGCCGGATTGTTTTTATAATCTTTATCAATCGTCTTTAACATGGCGCTCATCATCATTGCCTTGGGTCCTTTCCCAAAGCCTTCAAAGCCCTTCTCCTGTTTCAGATACGTGTACAAAGGAAGCTCCTTCTCTCCGTTGACATCTGATTTCTTCATCTGGGGAAACCGGGTGTTGTAGTTCAGTGTACAGAATTCATGGATCTCTTCATCCGTGCCCGGAGTCTGTCCCGCAAACTGGTTACAGGGGATATCAATGATCTCCAGCCCTTTGTCATGGAATTTTTCGTACATCGCCTCCAGTTCCTTGTATTGTGGGGTAAATCCGCAGCCTGTCGCTGTATTTACAATTAAAAGGACTTTGCCCTGATACTCCTTCAGTGAAACCTCCTGATTCTCTGCCGTTGTGACTGTCTGTTCATAAATACTCATATCGATCCTTCCTTTCTTTTTATATTTGATTCAATTATATTGTATCAAATATAAAAAGTCAACACTTTTTCTCTTTGACAAACTCGTATATCCGTCCCCCACAGGTTCGGATCAGTTCATAGTCGTGGGTAATGACCAGGACCGTCCTGCCTTCTTTTTCCATTTCTCTCAAATATTGAACGATCTGCAGCATCTTTCCTTTGCAAAGTCCGCTGGTGGGCTCATCCAGCACTACCACCGGTTTCTCTGACAGTGCCGTCATCCCCAGAAGCAGCCGCTGTTTCTCTCCTCCCGACAGGCTCTGCGGATGCAGCTCCCGTTTTTCCAGCAGCCCCAATTGTCTTAGAACCTCTTCTTTTTTCCTCTTGTCTTTGCTCACGATCGATATCTCCTGCCAGACCGATTCGGTAAAAATCTGATAGTTGACGTCCTGCATGACCATAGCCATAAACTGATAGTGCCTTTTGATGGGCGTTCCCCGATAGAGCCCTCTTCCCCTTCCATGGATCAGTCCGGAAAGTTGTTTTACAAAGGTAGTTTTTCCCACCCCGTTTTCCCCGATGATGAAGTGGATCCCCCGGTCAAATCCCAGACTAAGGTCAAGGATTTTCTCCCCCTGATACGACACACAAAATTCCCGGCAAAGCAGGTGGGCTTTCTCCGTCCGGTACCTTCCCTTCCCCCGGGGATGGATCCTGATCCACTCCAGATCCTCCAGATCTTTTTCCGTAATCTCTTCCATGGTCCTAAGCCCGTAACGTCTCACGATCTCTCCCAGATTCTTTTCTGCCAGGTCTTTTCCCCGGAACACTTCCATTTCCTCGTCGTGCATCACAGCCAGTCCATCCATGAGATCTTTCAGGTAGTACAGTCTGTGTTCTGCTACCAGGATAATCTTGCCTGCCGCTTTCAGCTGTCTCAGAATTTTTTGCAGCTGACGGATGGATGAATGATCCAATGAAGCAGAAGGTTCATCAAACAAATAGACCTTGTTATCCATGCAGACAGAAGCCGTAATGGCTATCAGCTGCTTTTCCCCGCCGGAAAGTGTAAAAATGTTCCTGTCCAGCAAGTGATCCGTCCCCAGCTCTTTACTGCAGCGCCGGATGGTTTCCCATATTTTTTCTCTTTCCACACAGCGGTTTTCCAGTGCAAACGCCAGTTCATCCGTGGTATTGGTACAATAAAACTGTGTCTTCGGATTTTGAAATACGGTGGAGACCCACCGGCTTCTTTCCCCTATACTTTCCTTCCAAACGGATCTTCCCTCCATCTGGATCTCCCCTTGCAACACAACCTCTTCTTCCCCAATGATTCCATTGACTGCCTTTAGCAGACTGCTTTTTCCGCAGCCCGACCCTCCGCATATCGCGATCAATTCCCCCGGCTCTGCCTCCAGATGAACGCCCCGGAAAATGGCGTCGTCTTCGTAGCAGACAGAAAGATCTTTTATCCTAAGCATACTTCCCCCTTATATAGACGCCTATGACCAGAAGCATGAGTGCAAAAAAGGCATAGTCTATCCCTGTCAGTTTCGTCCCGGAAATGCTGCTCCGTCTTTTTCCCACTTCCATTCCCCTGGTCAGGGCAGAGACAGCCACCTCATCTGCCGTGCGGGTGAGACACATCAAAAGAGGGACCGTCCTGTATTCCAACAGCCGGACAGGATGTACAAGAAGTCTTGCAGTGGTCAGTCCGTGAAGATACATGGCATCCTTTACCTGCCTATAATCTTCGCGCACCGTATAAAAAAATCTTGCCATGACCGTCATAGGGATGACGATCTGATCCGGCAGCCTCATTTTTTTCAGGGCGCACACCAGGTCGCTCATTCCTGTGGTTACAAAGGCATATTTCCCCATCATAATGCCTGGCGCCATTCTTAAAAAGATGACGGTCAGAAACAGAAAAAGCGAAGCCCACACGCCTTTTGCATCCTGCAAAAGAAATTTCTGAACCAGTCCCGCCGCAAGAAGCAGAACCCCTCCCCGAATAGATTCTTTGTAGCGTTTTTCCAGAAACAGAAGCAGATACGGCAACAGCGAAATGGCGATCGCCGCCGCCAGATACGTTTGCTGCAAATTCCCCAGCAGCAGCACATAGGAGATCACTCCCGTCATAAACAGCTTTGTCCTGATGTCGATCCTTTGTCCCAGCCCTTTTTTCACTTTGCTATTCCTCCTTTACCATACCGGCTTTCACAAAGTGTTTTTTCAGGATCCGAATCCCCAGGGTACAGCCAAGATATGTCCCCATCATCCCTCCCAGCACAATGGGACCCAGCGACCATACGGGCAGTACGCTCATCATTTTTTCTGCATAGGCTCTTCCGTATCCCTGCTGAACCAACTGCTCTATATATTTTTCTCTGGCAATAAAAATGGGGATCCAGTTTCCGACGCCGGAGATTACCGCCACAACAAATGCCAGCCTTGCCCGTTCTATGCTTTTGTATCCTCCGCCCTTCAGCACATACTCGCCCAGCAGACCACCTAGCAAAGCCGTCGGAATCATCCATATGCCGTGTCCCGTGGCCACAAATACCAGCGCTGTCAATATCTGCTGGATAAACAGCATCCCCGGCTTTCTGATCTTGGCGGCAAACAGCATTGCCACCGGCCCCGACAGAAACCCTGCCACAAAAGGCACCATGGGCATCAGAACGGGAATAAATCCCAACATTCCTCCCACAAATGTAAACAGCAGGATCAGGATGGAAAACAGTCCCACATTGATCAGATCTTTTACGTTCAGTCTCTTATTCATCACGTCTTTCCTCCACTTTTTACAATACGCTTCCTTTCCTGTTAATGGTTTTATTGATATTGATTCTCATTCTCTTTTGTATTGTATCGGAATCTCTTCAGATTGTCAATTCAGAATCTGTTTTTCGTCTGCAGCAGCCAACTCCTGGAGAATGTCTGTTTTCGGCATCCGTATACACACCTGCCTTTTGAAGGAAACAGCGATCTCTAAAAAGAAAAATGACCAGAACATCCGATCCGGTCACTTTTCTTTCTTTTCTTCTTTTTTATAGATACACGATAGATTATCCTCCATCGTCGCATATAAACATACCATAGGTTATCCTCCACCGTCGAGGCTTCCCGCACGCTTCGCAGGCTTCTTCCCTCACATACATTTCACAGGCTGTCTGCTTCTTCTGTACCACCAGCTCCCTCCTGCCGTTACCAGGATCTCCGTCACCGGAAAGGCCAGCCAGACTCCCCTCATCCCACCTGCTGCCGCCAGGAGGAACGCCATGGGAATGATCAGGATAAACCCTCTGAGCAAAGAGATCACATGAGCGGGCCGCACCTGTTCTGTAGCAGTATAGTACATGGACAGTAAAATGTTCGTCCCTGCAAAAGCGGACGCCAGAAAGTACAGCCGCAGTCCTTCTTCCGCCATCTGTTGGAGCTGCACATTTCCGTCTTTGTTAAACGCGGCTGTGATCTCTTTTGCATACAGGCAGATTCCCAGATATCCAAGGGCTGCGATCCCCCCTGCCACCTTACATCCCAGTGACAGCACTCCTTTGACCTGTTTGGTCTTCCCCTGTCCGTAATTGCGGCTGAATACAGGCTGGGCTCCCTGGGCGATCCCGTTAAACACCGAGAGCATGATCAAAGAAAGATTGGCAATGATCCCATAGGCAGCCACTCCCAGGTCCCCCTGCAGCCGAAGCACGATTCCATTTAGCACCAGGATCACCATTCCGGAAGACAGTTCTGCTACGAAAGTGGGAAATCCCCCGGCAGCAATGCTTCCGATCAGTTCTTTTTTTAAATGCAGAGCCGTCAGATGAAAGTTCTGCTTCTTTGGAAGAAACAGTCTGATCGTCACGATCCCGATTCCCAGAACCGGTGCGATCCCTGTGGCAAGCGCTGCTCCGAACATCCCCAGTTTGCATGGAAAAATGAAAAGATAATCCAGTATCACATTGGAAATACTGCCGGTCAGCATCGCCGCCATGGCAATTCTGGGAAACCCGTCATTTTTTGCAAATGTTGTCAGAACACTGTTTAGCATAAACATGGGAGCAAAAAACAGAATCACCTGCAGATAGATCCGGCTTGTATCAAATACTTTCCCCGTCGCTCCCAAAAGTCCTGTAACTTTCCCGCTTCCCCAAAGGCCGACGCCCACAAAAACCAGTGAGATGAGAAGCGTCAAAAATACCGCATGCGTAAAGACCTCATCTGCATTTTTATCCTTCTTCTGACTTTTTAAAATGGAATAGCGGGTTCCGCCTCCAATGGCGATCATCATCCCGATTCCGTAAATACAGCCATAAACAGGCAGCACCAGATTCAGCGCCGCAAGTCCTTCTGCTCCCATTCCCCGGGCAATGAAAAAGGTATCTGCAAAAATATAAAAAGAAAGACCAAGCATCCCCAGCACATTCAAAGAGGCGTACCTTAAAAATTCCAGCTTGGCCGCTTTGGATTGGCAGTCCCCTGCCCCTTCAGACATCTTGCTCTTTCTCTTTTGTTCTCTTGTATCCATGCTTCTCCTTTTTGTCAGATTCTGCTACTTCGCTTTCAAAAAAACGTCCGCCACCTCCAGATCCTCTGCTGTCGTGACCTTGATATTACGATAGGAACCTTCAAACACCTTCACACGTCTGCCGCTTTCCTGTTCTACCACCATCGCGTCATCTGTCACCTGGATCTCTTTTTTTTGCAGCAGACTTTCATATGCCCGGAAGATCAGGGAATACGAAAAAATCTGAGGAGTCTGTATCGTCCATACCCGGTCTCTGGGAGGGGTGGTCTGTGCCGTCAGATCCTCTCCCACCAGCTTCACCGTGTCTTTGCTGGGCATCCCTGCCACGCAGGCTCCCCACCGTTCGACTGTCTCATAGCCTCTTTCCAGGATCTCTTCCGTCAAAAACGGTCTGGCTCCGTCATGGATCAGGACATAGCCTTCTTTTTCCCGGACATGCGCAAGCCCTTTCCATACCGATTCATATCGTTCTTTCCCTCCGGGAACCACTGCCGTTACTTTGGAACACTGATAGCGCTCCACGATCCGGGTTTGAACCCACTCTATATCTTCTGCTCCCACCACCAGGATGATCTGACAGATCAAGGGGGATCGCTCCAAACATTGCAGGCTGTAGGCGATCAGCGGGTGCCCGCCTACTTCCAGATATTGTTTTGGCCTGTCCGCTCCCAATCGCTTCCCCTGCCCTGCCGAGAGAAGGATGGCTGTACATGGTTTTCTTTCTTCTGCTTCCATCTGCTCACCTGCTATTTTGCTGAATCTCCTGCGTTTTTATATGTTTCGTACATGTTTAGGTATCCTGTATGTCTTTATATATTCTGTACCTTTATACATCTTGTGCGCCTGTATGTGTGACACACGTTTATACCTTCTGCGTGTTTTGATGGATCCCTACGCAGTTGCATCCTCTGCGTCCGTTTTCACCTGCTCTTAAATCCCACTTATCGTATCTTTCGAGAAAGATCCCTGGAATCTCCCAGCTTTAAATTCGGTACCGCATTCAGATCCCAGCCGTGGCGGATGCCTTTTTGGTACTCATAATAAGCCGCTGTCCCGATCATGGCCGCATTGTCTGTGCAGTAAATGGGCGACGGGCAATAAAACTCCACCTGGCATTTTTCGCAGGCATCCTTCAATCCTTCCCGCAGCGCCCGGTTTGATGCCACTCCGCCTGCCAGCGCAAACCGTTTCACCTGATACCGGGAAATGGCTTCCATGGCGTTTCCGATCAGTACATCCGTCACCGCTTTCTGGAAAGACGCCGCCACATCTGCCTGGCAGAAAGCCTCTCCCTTCATCTGACAGCCATTGATATAGTTCAACACTGCCGATTTTACCCCGCTAAAGCTGAAATCCAGAGGGGCATCCTCCACCTTCGCCCTGGGAAATACGATCGCATCCGGATTTCCTTCTCTGGAAACTCTGTCGATCTTAGGTCCTCCCGGATATCCCAGTCCAATGGCTCTTGCCACCTTGTCAAAAGCTTCCCCCGCCGCATCGTCTCTGGTCCTTCCCAGGATCTCATAGACTCCGTAGTCCTTTACCTGCACCAGATGGGTGTGTCCTCCCGACACCACCAGGGAAAAGAAGGGCGGTTCCAAGGTGGGATGTTCGATAAGGTTGGCGGCAATATGTCCCTCGATGTGATGGACTCCTACCAGCGGCTTGTCCGCTCCATAGGCAATGGCTTTCGCCGCAGACACGCCTACCAGAAGCGCTCCCACAAGTCCCGGTCCGTAAGTCACTCCCACCGCCGTGATCTCCTTTATGGTCAGCCCTGCCTGCTTCAGCGCCTGTTCGATCACCTGATTGATCCGCTCCACATGCTTTCTGGATGCGATCTCCGGCACCACTCCTCCATAGAGTGTATGCAAGTCGATCTGGGAAGAGATGACGTTCGACAGCACCTCTCTTCCATTTTTTACTACGGCCGCCGCCGTCTCATCACAAGAACTTTCTATCGCCAGTATGATAACATCCTTTTCGTTTTCCATAATGCTCCTCTAATCCTCAAAGACCAATTCTTTGGTTCTTCCGTCTTTTGCCGCGATGGCATTGGGAAATATCTCCCGTACTTCCTCCATATAGTCCTCCGGCCTTGTCAGGGACGGGCTGTAATGTGTCAGCCATAACTCTTTTGCCTCCGCCTTTTTTGCCAGCTGCGCCGCCTCATAAAAAGTCATGTGCTTGTATTCTCTCGCCTTTTTTTCTTTCTCTTTCTCTCCGTACATGCCTTCGCAGATAAACAGGTCCGCCTCTTTTGCATTGTTCCAGATGGCGTCTACCGGTCTGGAATCCGTGCAGTATGTCACTTTTAATCCTTTTCTTTCCGGACCCAGAACCATATCGGGAGTATACCTTTGCCCTTCTGCTTCCACCGTCTCGCCTTTTTGCAGGATTCCCCAGTACTTCTGCGGAATTTCCGCCATTCTTGCTCTCTCCACGTCAAATTTTCCCGCCCGGTCTATCTCTACCGAGTAGCCCAGACAGGTTACATTGTGGCTGACACGGAATGCTTTCAGCCGGTAGCCGTTCAAAGACAGCTCCGATTCCGGCTCCGTCAGTTCTATAAATCGGATGGAAAAAGGAAGCTCCGGCGCAATCACCCGCAGGGCGTTCACGACTCTTTCCAGCCCCTTCGGTCCGATCAGCGTCAGAGGTTCTCTCCGGTCTGCATTTCCCATCGTCAGCAAAAGCCCCGGCAGTCCACTGATATGATCTCCATGATAATGGGTAAAGCAGATCACATCAATAGGTTTAAAACTCCACCCCTTCTCCTTGATGGCGATCTGTGTCCCTTCTCCGCAGTCGATCAAAAGACTGCTTCCATTGTAGCGGACCATCAGAGACGTCAGCCACCGATAGGGAAGCGGCATCATACCGCCGGTTCCCAGCAAACATACATCTAACATTCTTTTCCTCCCAGTATCTTCTTCATGCAAATCCCATCCTCCTTCGGATGGTCATAAAACCCTCTGCGAATTCCTTCTTCCTGAAATCCTGCCCTGTGGTAAAAACTTCTGGCAGGTGCATTGCTCTGCCTGACTTCCAGATACAAGGCCCTTACACCCTTGTCCCGGCAGGCCTTTTCCAGGGCTGCCAGCAGAAGCTTCCCCCTGCCTTTCTGCCGATGCCTCTTATCTACAGCCAGCCGCACCAGGTCTCCCTCGTCCAACACGGTACAGACGATCCCATATCCCACCAGCTTCTTTTCCGGCTGTTTCTCCCGCTCTTTTGTCAGCCAGAGTCCCAGGGAGATCACCCGGTCCTGCCCTGCCATTTCCGCCAGCCCCGAAAGCGTCCAGTTGTCCGAAAAAATCTGTTCTTCCAGCTCTGCCACCCATCGAAGCTCTTCCTTTTTTAGTTCTGCGATCCGGATCCCTTCCGGATCCGGTCTTTCCATCCATTCCATCTGCTTTTTCTTGCCTTCTTTTTCATTTCTTATTTCCGGATCATGCAAGGGGTCTTCCTTAAAGAGCCTCTATGTCCTCCACCAGTTGGCGGATGGCTTCTTCTGTTGTCGCCCAACTGGTACAGAACCGGACAGCACTCTTTCCTTCTCCCATTTCTTCCCAAAAAGTAAATCCATAAGTTTCTTCCAGTTTTTTCCGGTCTTTTTCGGGAAGAATCGGAAACTGTTGATTGGTGTAGGAATCATAGCGAAGGGAATAGCCCTTTTTCAAAAAGGCAGCTTTTAGCAAAAGCGCCTTTTCTACCGCCTCTTGGGAGATCCTAAAATACAGTTCATCGGTGAACAGCGTATCAAACTGCAGACCAAGTAGCCGCCCTTTTGCAAGAAGCGCCCCTTTTTGCTTTATGAGATAGCGAAAATCTCTGGCAAGCTCAGGACGGGTAATCACCAGCGCCTCTCCAAACAGGGCTCCCACCTTCGTTCCGCCAATATAAAACAGATCCGTCAATCCTGCAATGTCCGCCAGCGTCAGCTCAGATGCCGGAGACGTCAATCCATAGCCCAGTCTGGCCCCGTCCAGAAACAGAGGAAGTCCTCTCCTGCGGCAGATTGCCGACAACTCCTCCAGCTCTTTTTTGGTGTATAGGGTTCCGCACTCTGTCGGATGAGAGAGATAGACCATGCCCGGCTGTACCGTATACTCCCTGCTCGCATCCTTCCAGTGTCTGTCACAGACCTCTTCCACCTGTTTTGCCGTCAACTTCCCATCCTGCTCCGGTACCGTCAGCACCTTATGTCCCAGCGCCTCGATCGCACCTGTTTCATGTACCTGAATGTGCCCGGTGTCGGCTGCGATCACTCCCTGATGCGGGCGCAGCACCGATCCGATCACCGTCAGGTTCGTCTGGGTGCCTCCTACGAAAAAGTGTACCTCCCCCTCTTTCAGGGCGCATTGTTCCTTGATCTTCTGTGCTGCCTGCCGGCAGTATCTGTCCTCTCCATAGCCTTCCGTCTGCTCCATATTGGTTTCTGCCAATCTTTTCAACAGCAACGGATGTGCTCCCTCCCCGTAATCATTTTGAAATCGGATCATGCTCCCTCTTCTCCTTCCTTTCCCGCTCTGCCTGAGACAGCCTCAGGTAATCCGGCCTGAAATCTGCCGCGCTGACCGCCTTTCCTTCTTCCAGGCAGGTCAGTCCCAGAATGCCGACGGATGCCGCCCTCTGCCGGTTCAGATGTCCGGGCGCCAGACGGATCTGCAGTCCCTCTTTCTGCCACTGTTCCAGGATTCCCCGAAAAACAGGAACTCCGTCTCCCAGAAATGTCACGCATTTATGCTGCTGCTTCAGTTGCTCTCCCAGCTTTTGGATCTCCAGTACGTCCTGCTTCCGGATCGTCTGAAGCTTCCCTTCTTTTATCTCATAGATTCCGGTATAGACCTGTCCGCGTCTGGCATCCATGATGGGACAGATCAGACCGTCGCTTCCCCACAGATTCCATGCCAGCCCTTCCAGGGTCGGAACCGGAAGAATGGGAATGGCAAGAACCGAGGCCAGCCCTTTTGCCGTAGCGGCTCCGATACGAAGCCCCGTAAAGGATCCCGGCCCTGACGCAACTGCAATGGCGTCCAGAGACGCTTTGTCGATCCCCGGGATCCGAAGCGCCTGGTCGATCATGGGAAGCAGCGTCTCTGAATGCGTTTTCTTGTAGTGAATCGTAAATTCCGACAAGGTCAGCGTCTGTCCGGCCGTCGCCTCCACAACCGCCACACCGGCCACCAGTCCGGAACTGTCCAATGCTAATATTCGCATATCTGTATCCTCCGATAATCAAATCCTTTTTCCAGATCTTTTTCGATCCGGATCTCCGTGTAGTGCGCGGGGAGAATCTCCCGGATCAGGTCCGCCCATTCGATCAGGCTGACCCCCTCTCCGTAAATGTATTCTTCAAACCCGATCTCGTCCATTTCCTCCACATCCCCGATCCGGTAAACATCAAAATGATAGAAGGGCAAACGCCCTTCTTCATACACCTGCACAATGGTAAAGGTGGGACTGCTGACCGTCTCTGTGATCCCCAATCCTTCCGCCATTCCTTTCGTAAACACCGTCTTGCCTGTTCCCAGGTCTCCTGTCAGAGTAAACACCTGACCCGGTTTTGCCTGACGTCCCAGCGATCTGCCCAGTTCAACGGTGTCCCGCTCACTTCTGCTTTCCACTTCCATCTATGCGCCCTTCCCTGTCTCCTGTCATTTTTATGTTCCGGCGGCAATGCTTCCGGGGCACTGCCTTTTGTCCGTTGCCCGGAAGGCTCTATCCCTGTTTATTCAGGGCTGCCAGCTTGGATGCCGGTATCTTGATCTCCGACGCCGGAAGCTTCCTGCGCAGCAATTCTATCACAGCAGGCAGCTGCTCCTTCACCTGTTCCACCGGCAACAGGATCGCCTGCCGTTTATCATCATAAAGGATCAATACCCGTCCGCGCCAGACTACTCTCCTGAACTTTTTCCAGGAGGCCTTTCCCCGGTCGGCCGCTGTAATGGTCTCTATCCCGTCTTCCTGAAAAATGTACCGGATAGGCTCTGTCAGATGCTTCGCCCTTTCCATCTGCTTTTTTACTTTACGTCGGATCAGCCAGGGGAAGATCCCGAAAACCAGGGCTGCCAGCACGAGAAAAATAACTGCCATCCCCCATTTTCCTTTCATCAGGAATGCGATTCCAAAGCTGATATTCAGGATCCCCAGCACCAGGATCACGATCCCGGAACCGCTGGTGTAAATATGGTAGATCATAAAATCTCCCATGCTGTCTCCGTCCATCTTGATTTCTGTCTCGATCGGCATCTTCGTCCCCTCCTTCACTTCCCCCATTATAACACAGATTTACCGCATTCTCAAAATCGGACTGATTTTTTTGTAAATCAAAAGAACAATGGTGGAAATGATCACGCCCTTGAACAGGTTAAAAGGCGTCACCGCCAGCAAAATAAAGGTAGACAGCCCTGTGATCTTACCGTTGACCTTGCTTCCCATTTCGATCAGCGCTTCCATCGGCATTCCAAAAGCCTTGGCATAGGTAGGCAAAAGAACGAAGGCATTTAGCAGACCTCCGACTATCGCCATACAGATAGTTCCTGCTACCATCCCCCAAACCGCCTGCTTTCTGGTCTTTTTTCTCTTGTAGATCCAAGCCGCCGGCAGCACCAGACTGCATCCGATGGCAAAGTTGGCCACTTCTCCCACTCCGGCCGTCATGGTTCCCTTCAGGGCAAACTTTAGCAAGATCTTCAAAAACTCGATCACGACGCCTGCCGCCGGTCCCATGGAAAAGCATCCTACCAATACCGGTACTTCACTAAAGTCCAATTCATAGAATGACGGAGCAAACGGAAGGGGGAACTCGAAAAACATCAGCACCGTCGAGATCGCCGCCAGCATCCCGATCTGCGCCATCATCTTTACATTGCTTCTTTTTTCCTGTCCTGCTTTCATTGTAGTGTTTGTGCTCATTTTTTCTCTCCTTTTACATTTGTTTGGTTTGTAAAAGAAATCTCCCAAAGGTTTTCTCCCGCAGGATCCTGCACCTGTGGCGGATTGCTTTTGCGATCCGCTTCCCTGTCGGCGCAGTGAAATCCCGGCGAAGCATTTTTTATTTCACGGGAAATTGCATCCTGTGAAATAAAAAATCCCCCGATCTGTATCGGGGGATCTCATCGTACAATATAGGTAACACTTATAATGCACAATCCTTCTCTCATCCAGACTTTACTGTCGGTTTTGGAATCTCACCAAATCAGCCGCCGTCAAATGACGACAGGTCGCGGACTATACCGCCGGTTGGGACTTGCACCCTACCCCGAAGAATTTCTTTAACTGTTTTCTGCATTCAGTATACCCTATCAGATAGGGTATTTCAAGATGGTATTTTATTTCTTTGCCGTCTTACACCGACAAAGCTGCCTGCCGCTGCCAGCATCAGCGTTACAAGAAGCACGCTACTGTTGCCGTCTCCTGTTTTTGGTGCTTTCGGTCTCGCAACATGGTCGGGAGCCTTCTTCTGCGTCTTGTTCTCGCTGCCGCCGTTACCAGGTGTAACGATTTTTTCATCACTTTTCTTTTCATAGATCGCATATACGGACAGATCTTCTGTTACTACCGTTTCTCCGGTAAATGCGGTTCCGCTTCCATCGGCTTTTGTATTCCATCCCTTAAATACATAGCCTTCCCTCGTTGGATCCTTTGGCATGGACTGATCCTGCATCACATCCTTGTCAATGGAACTGCCATACTCCACATCCACTACAGCGTATTCCTTCTCTTCGCTTATAAAGGTCACTTTTTTATTCAGCTGCTTTACCTTTAAGGTAAATGTGATATCCTCTTCGTTTTCCACAAAGTCCTTTCCGTCAGGCGTTTGTCGGGTGTAATATACCATATACATCGCCGCATTATATTCCGGGATGATCCTTGCATACATATATCCTCCGGTGTTACCGGCTATCGTATAATTGGTATCGTATTTCGCTTCATTTCCGACGGAAATTCCTTTTATCGTAATTTTCAAAGTGTCATCCACAGATGTGATTTTTTCATGCAATTTTTCAAATGTATCAATCCCTTCTGCAAGCGTGAAGGTCACCCTGACAGAATTTCCGACTTTTTGGATCTTGCTTACTTTGAATACATCCTTAGCGCCCGAAAACACAACCGTAGATCCCTCTACCAATTCATCCGGGAACTCCAAAATCCCTTCCGGCAACGTAAGCGTTGTAATGAAGCTGGACTGCGTTTCTCCCAAATCCACCGGTTTATTTCTTTCGTAGTAGTCTTCCGCGAATTTCAGATAATCTATCGCCTCTTTTATGCTTCTGACATCGAGGGTTCCGGTTACATCCAGTTTTTTGTCCTTCGTTGTCTCATAAACCTTGTCGTGTCCCGTATCTCCCATAATTTCGATGTCGCCCGTCACTTCAAACGGAATCGCCATTCTCGGGAATGGATCCGCTTTTTCTATTTCAGGGATTTCATCCATCCAGGGGATTCCTGCCGTCCACTTTACATCCTTTGGCCACGTCACGGGAGTTCCGTCCTTGTAGTACATGTTCTTAAAAGCCGTCTCCGGCGGAACAAAATCCGCCTCTTTTGCAAAAGCTGTTCCCGGCATCATCGTAAACATGAAACATAGACAGAAAAACATATACAAAAAACGCCTCTTTTTCCTCATATCCTTTTTCTCCTTTGCTGGTGTTTGTTATAACCTGTCAACACGATAATCTCACTATATATGATTATAGCTACATATATATGTATATGCAAGTGCATTCTTGTCTCAATCGTCTATGTTTTCAGCTATATTTTCAGCACAAAGTGTGTTTCTTTCACAAAATCAGCCCAAAAGTCCACAACCCGGAAACCGGTTGCCGCCTTTCCAGCGCTTTCTTCTTCCTATTCCTATTTTCCTACGGCGATTTGTGCCTCATAGATGGAGTACCCGTACCTGTTATTTCTTTCCAGCCCCTGCATCCTGATGTATTTCCCTATGACCGGTTTAAATTCGATATCCAGAAGTCTATCGGCATTTTGCCCCTTTTCAAAGGATTTTACGGTGGTAAAATTCACTCCGTCATCTGAAACCTGGATCTCAAATCCGGCGTCATATCCACATTCAAAATTTATCTGAAGTCCGGTTATGATGGATCTTGCCGACAATTCAAAGGTGATACTTTCCCTGTCTTTCCAGTCGCTGGCCCACCTGGTCCTGTCCGTTCCGTCGATCGCCGATGCTGCCTGATAGTTCTTGATGGGATTTCTTTCGTAGCTTGTTGCCGTAGCTGCCGCCGGCCTTACGCTTACAATGTCATGAATAACGATTTCATCACTGGGCGTATAATCGTTTTTGTATTTTAAAGTTGTGATAGAATGCGGCTTTAATTCAACCGAAACACTTCTGTCCTCGTCGATGACTTCCAGGTTTATAGCATCATCCGTAACATTCCCCATCAGAACTGAAATATTCCCCTCTTTGTCTTCCACAACAGTTTTGGGGATATCCAGATCCGATACAGAGCCAATGGACACGGTTCCGGGCTGAACGGTCCTGCTTATTTGCTTTAATACATAGTAGGACGGCTGATAGTAAACGCTGGTTCCGTCCGTCATGACCGGAGCATGGCATTGATTTACCACTCCCTGGGTGGGGCCTCCGTCCATATCCAAAACCAGGTTCCAGTCTATCCAGCTTTTTACCCCATGCTCAAAATCTTTCAGGATATCATAGGTGTATCTGTCCGCCGGTTCGTAGCTTCCAAACCAGGGGCCCTTTTCCTGACACCCTTCTGTCGCGTGTAAGTCTATATCCGGATACTTTTCCCTGATTACATCCAGGGAATAAAAGTCCTCTGACCACATAGGCTTTCCCGCGATTTCATGCCAGATATCTCCCGCATACCAGTGGAAGGCGATCCCGTCAATGTATTTCCTCGCATTGGGATTACTCAGCACCCCATCGTTGAATTTGATAAATCCGTCCTTGTGCATAGGGTCATTCCCCTTATCCCAGTCCCAGATCAAAAGCTCCGGAGCCAGTCCGTTTTCTTCCAGGGTCGGTCCCAGATAATTGGACACAAAGTCAACGGTCTGATCGATGGTCCAGGTCGCAGCCTCCCACTTCGGGTTGTTCTGACTTTCATTCTGCATGGAAAGGGAATACACATCAATCCCCTCTTCCTTGTATGCCTGAATGTATTTCACAAAATAATCCGCATAGCTCTGATAGTATTGCGGCAGCACCGAGTTATCAATGATGCCCAGTCCTGCCGTACCGGTTTGTCCTCTCCGGATGCCCGACTTCTTCATCCAGGCCGGCGGCGCCCAGGGAGCGGCAAAAAATTTTACATCCGGTCTTCTTTCCAAAATCCTATGTAAAGCCGGTATGATATAATCCCTATCTCCCTGTATATTGAATGCTTCCAGGTTTTCATCCGGATAGGTCGTGTCATTGTAGCTGTACTGCTTCACCGAAAAATCGGCAGACCCGATGCTGGATCTCGTCAAGGAATAGTTTGCTCCGTCCTTGCCAAAATAAGCGTCAAAAATCTCTTCCTGCTTTTCGGGACTCAGCTTGGCAATATTATAGGCAGCAGACTCTGTCATGGCTCCGCCGACGCCCAAAAACTCCTGCCTTTTGTCATTCCTGTTTACTTTCAGGTAATTCTTATAGACTGCGGCGTCCGCTTTCTTAAAAGACAGGTTTTCCAGTTGTCTGTACCGGTCCCCCGCCGAAGAGCTTACGATAACCTCCGCCTGTCCATACCCGCTTTCCACTTCCTGCTGTCCGTTTTCAGCCCTGACCGCAGCAGGTACTGAAGCTGCCACGATACAGGCTGATAAACCGATCGCCATCAATTTTGAAAAATTTTTCCCCATAAATTCCTCCTGAAATAGATGCTCACTACAGTTCCAACACAGTACATAAGCAAGTTGTGCTTCTTTTATATATGGGCTTATTATACAATTTTTATTGATGTTTTTCAATATTTTTGTGTGATAGTGCCGAAATTTTATCAAAAAGAAAGAGCAGATTCCAAAGAACCTGCCTTTTCGTGATATATGTAGATAGTATCATCCCTATATCAATCGCAATTTCCGATTTTCCCACCGAAAATTTTCTCCTCCGTGTATGCTTTATCATCTGCATCTTCATAAAAATGCGACTCCTGCTCTTTCACAGGCTTAAAATCTTCATTAACAATTGTCGACAAGTCTTCTCTTGTCGGACTTTCCATAGTAGCTACTCTTCGTGCATGATTCATTACCAGATCATCATATAAGTTGCGTACCATACGACCATTTGCAAAATTTTCATCCTTTTTCGTCACGCTCTCTTCCAAATATGCACGAACCACAGAGCGGGTATCCGCATCAAGAATATAATCATTATTCTCACACATGGAAAGAAGTATTTTCTCCAACTCATTCACTTCATAATCCGGGAATTCGATGAAGGTGTTAAAACGTGATTTCAGTCCTGGATTGGATTCAAAAAATTTTTCCATGGGTGCTGTATATCCGGCTACAATGACAACCAGATCCTCTCTATAATCTTCCAGTGCCTTTGTCAATTCCGTGAGACATTCTCGTCCGTATGAATCACTATGATCATTTTCGGTGATGCTATAAGCTTCGTCAATAAACAAGACTCCCCCTTTGGCTTTCTCAATTACACTTTTTACCTTTAACGCAGTCTGTCCTTGGTATCCGGCAATTAAATCCGTCCTGGACACTTCTACAAAATGTCCTTTTGAAAGCAGTTCAATTTGCTTGTATATATGTCCTATGATCCGGGCAACAGTTGTTTTTCCCGTTCCCGGATTCCCCATAAACGCCAAGTGCAAAGTGTTTTTTGCGGAATTCAAATTGTTTTCCCGGCGAAGCCTTTGAACCTTTTGATAGGCAATCAAGTCATTGATCTTCTCTTTAACATTCCCAAGTCCTGTCAGAGCGTTCAATTCATCCAGTAATTCTTTCAAAGATCTTGTATCCTCGGGTGTTTCTATCTCTTGCTTGCAGATGTCCTGCAGCGCAGAATATCCGTAATACTCAATCAGACTTATTTTTAATAGTTGTGCTACTCGTTTTATTTCCAACCTATGGTTTGAATTATCTGCCGTTTCAGATATCTTTTTCAGTAAAGCAATCGTAGCCGTCCTGTCGTTCTCCTCCACAATGGAAACTGCAAGTCTTGTAATCTCTCCGCAAGCATCTGTAACCGCATCTAGTTTTGACGCACTGTCGATCAGTATCTTTTCATATTTATTCATTATAATACCTTCGAAAGCATAATGATCAATTCAGCCAACGCTACTCCCAGCGAGCTTCCAGCAATCAGATATGCATACTTTATTTTTTTTGTCAGTTCTCGGGCTGTAGCCTCATTTTTTTCCGCTGTCTCTGCAACGGCAGTGAAAAGCAGTTCCTTATGACATTGAATATCCTTACCGATTTCTTCAATTTGTCCCGAGTTAGAATTACTTGTCAGCATAACATGCCTAACCAAATCAGATAATTCTGGTATTTCTTCTTTCCATGTTTGACAATCATTCCATAGTTTATCAATATCCTCCAAGTGAGCATATGTATCCAACTTCTGTTTAAATATTTTTAAAACTTCAAGTGTTTTCTTTTGATCCTCAACAATTTTCTTTATGTACTCCTGATTGGTCTTGACACCATTGCTCACTTTTCGGATTTGCTCCATTTCCCCTAAAAGAACATTGATGTAACTTTTATCAAGTTCATCTAGCGCCTTATATATATTCTCAAACTCTTTAACCGTCTTAATGCTAGTTCTGTTCAGATATTGTAAGTGTTTTTGAACTTCTTCCACCCTTTCATTCAACTCTGCTCCTGTGACTTTATGATCTCCCCAGCCCAAAATACCTCCCGTTACCTCAACAGCAGGAAGGCTCCATTCCCCAGGTTCATTTTGCGAAAACTCTTTCAGTTCTCTCTTGGCCTTTTCAAAATCACTTCTTTTGATCACTAGTTCTTCCATGTCCTATTTTCCCTCCAACAGCTCATCTAATTCGTCAGAAATTTGTTCCAGCTTGAGATTTTCATTTTCAAGTACTTCTTTTCTTGCATCAATATGACTAACTGTCTCTTTCATTATCTTTGCTGCCTCTTCATGTCGTGTCATTATTTTATTTGCAGATGAATTTTTCACATGTTGGAGCTTATCCTGATTCTCTCCAAATATGGTTTCCATCATAGATGCATCCGCTTTTATTGCTGCAACATCATCAAGTTTCATCTTAATATTCGGGGTTTCTTTTTCAAGCTTTGTTTCGTTTTCTTCTTTGTTTTTATTACAGAGTACATATATCACCACTCCTGCAACCAGTCCAACTCCGAGTATTCCCAACATTTTATTCATCACGCATTTCCCTCCAATCCTTCCAACAATCTGTCTATATCATCTAATGTGTTTTCTATATTTTTATCCTCCCTACAGTTTGCAGTTATATTTTCTAAGGATTCTTGCATTATGTCGGCAGCAACTGTATGACGCTCTTTGATTGTAGCCGCCGTTGTCATTTTAACCTGTCTAAGCTTTTCTTCACTTACATCCTGCGCCTGGTGCTGAAGATTTAAAATCTGATTTCCCTTCTCTATTTTTGCTTCAACTATGGCTGCTCTCTGTTTTTCTGCAATAAATTTATCGATCCTATTGATCGCCATTGCACCGACAACTCCACTGACTAAACTTGCCAAAAACATACCGATAACATTTGCTAATGAACCTAACAACGGCAACTGGATCTGCATCCCAGGAATTTGCAAAAGCACTTTTTCAAAAATTTCTCCCAGATAAATGGCTCCGCCCGCTACTAAACCGGCAGTTATAATTTTTCCTACCTGTGCTATCTTAACACTGAATGGCTTCTCTCTGTTCTCCTCATTCTTGAGATATCGAATAGCCTCCATGACAGAAGATGTAGCCTGCTTAATTAGACTCGCCAGTTTTTTAAATGTACTTACGATAGGTCCAAAAATTTCTGATAAAACAGTCCCCGCTACGCTGGATGCTCCCGTATGTATCGCCCTTGTGATTTTATCCAAGAAATTTTTAAGCGATACTTGCATTTCATCCAGAAAATGTTGCAATGATTTAGATTGACTTTTCAAAAAACGAACCAGCCCGTTCATAACCTCTCTCAACAAATCAGATAAGGCAGTTACTGCTATTACTTTCAAAGCATCCTTTCCCGCTTTTTTCCCGACTTCTTTCACTACGCCTTTTGCGATTTCTTTGTTAATTGCCGTTCTTGCTTCTTTATCTGCTTTTTTCATCCGTTCAGTATCAGCATTCAGTTTGTCTTGTAGCTGCTTATTGTTCTTTTCTTTCCGTGCACGCTTTTCTGCTTCGGAGAGATTGGATTCATCAATTTTCCTATTCGCACGTTCATTTTGATCCCTTAATGCTTTTTCTCTCTCCTCGCGCCCCTTTAGGTAGTCGTTTACGCTTTTCTCTTTTTTGCTTTTATTAAGAGATTCGTTTGTCGCCTTTAAATTTTCATCTTTATTCGCAAGATCTTCTGTACTTAAGTTTGCCTGTTTTCTCCGCAGATTTTCATATAACTCTTTTCTAGAAACTACGTGGTCAAGATTTGCTTTGTCATTTTGTTTAAGGGCTTTTCCTGTATACGTGTCTTTTAAGTTTCCCTCCTCTTGCTGTTTTTTCATCTTTGCATTAGCATCTTTATATCGCGAATCCTGCATAACCTTTTTAGCAACTTCATCATAGGCTTCCGGATGTTCTCTGTCGTATTTTTGAATCAAAGTTTCATTGGTCATATCAAGACCAATCTGATTGCTGAATTGTTTCCAGATTTCATTTTTGATCACTTCTCCCAGCGCATCGGGATTTCCTATTTTTTCCTTTTCTTCTTGCAGAAACTCCATTCCTTCAAATTCTTTCTCTAATTGACTTTGTAATTGATCTTCCAACTCGTCAATATTAAACATCCCTTCCTGTATTCCGCTGAAATCTTGATTTTCATTCAGAACAGCATTTTCCATAGCCATATTCTTCTCATCCTTTCCTTGTATTTATTCTGTTCGTACCTCTGAAACGAAATGTCTCTTTACGATCACGAGTGATATAACTCTTTCATCCTTGTAATCTCCTCCTCCATTTCTACGGCTAATTTTTCAGGCTTCTGGACTTTTACCCAGCTCCCCTGACTCAGCAAAAACATTTTGATCCCATCTCCATAGACCTCTGCTTCTATGACATATCCTCCTTTCTTTTTTTCCAGAATCTTGACAGTGGGCAATCTGTCTAACACAGCCTGAACACTCGGTCCGGTAAACTCAAATCTGATCTTTTGATGTTCCCCCGGAAACATAAACTGTATTTTCTTTCTGAGTTCTCCCTCGTCAAATTTTCGCAACTCCTCTTCATCAAATTTTGTCCGGTGCTCCATAACGGATATGATACGATCCACCCGGAAATAGACAGGGTTCTGCGACAAATCTCCCTCTTTATTGGCAATCAGATAAAAATAATACTCTGAGAAAATAATGGCGATGGGATGGATTTTTCGTTCTACCTTTTCCCGATTCATTTTGTAATATCCGATTGTCAGTTTTTTCCTTTCCCGGATGCAGTTGGTCAGTTGCCAGACCCGCTCCAGTACGTCCGGACAATCGTGTCCTACTCCTTCGTAGTGATAGAGTTCTTTCAAAAGGATACGGTCCAGTGTCTTTTGATCCTCTGTCGTTGTAAATTCTTTTAGCTTTTGAATGATCTCCAGTACTTTCACCTTTTCCAGCGCCCGGCTTCCCACTAATATTTTTGCAAGTCCTACCAGCTCTGCACTTTGCAGGAACCCATCTACTTTCAACTGATACATTTTCTCTTTCGGGAAGTATTCCAGAGAAGTATTCCCCACCAGTTCCCGATAATCCGCCAGAAAATTTTTAATTTCATTAACGTATCTGGAAACACTTTTTGTCGAAATTTCATATTCCTCCGAAATCTTCCGTATCGAAATCTTTTCTCCCTTTACCATGCGGAAAAATATTCCCAGAATCCGGCTGCGTTTCTCTTCTGACTCTCCCATATTTCTTTTCCTCCTGCCTTTTTATCTCCTTTTTGGGAATTCTTTATCTTCATCATAACTATGATACCGGACAAATACTTGTCTGCAATAGTATTCTCTTTTCTTTTTCTTCTATGAAATCAGGTGAACTCTCACAGCTTCTTTTAGCCTGGCATTTCCCTTCTCCGTTTTCCTTCCAACTCCCTGCGATAAAATGAATCTTTCTGCCCTAAAACATATCTCAGGACATCCGGAGCATTTTCCCCTTCTATAAAAAATCGCATAAAAACAAGCGACAACGGCACACCCCTCCCGGATGTGCTGCTATCGCTTCTCTCTAGGCCTCTATGATACTTACAAAATATAACAGAGTATTTATTTACCTGTCTGTCTGTCTGTCTGTCTGTCTGTCTGTCTGTCTGTCTGTCTGTCTGTCACGATTATTTCAGATGGCATTTTACCTGTCAACCTCACACGTTATTTTTTCCATTGTACCATATTTTCTTTCATTTGTCTTTCCACTTATACAGGAAAATCTGTATAAAAATTCATCTGTCTCTTTTTATTTCCCCTCGTAATACCGTTCCATGCTAAAGCCTCTTCCTCTTACTTCATTGATCTGGGTAATGGTAATAAAGGCTTTCGGATCTATTTTTTGTATCATTTCGTTGATGGAGTACAGCTTCCGGTTGGGAACGACACACAGCACTCCCTTTTGCTCCTCCTGCCCGTATCCGGTCTCGATCCGTACCATCGTCACTCCTGCGTCCATCTCTGTCAACACCTTCTGTCTGATGGCGTCATACTTTTCTGAAATGACAAAAAGCTGGATCTGCGACTTTCCAAACAGCATCACCCGGTTGACCACCAGGCTGGTGATCAGAAGGTTCAGGATTCCGTACAGGATCTGTTCCCCGTTGGAAAAAAAGATCTGCACGCCAAGGACGGTAAAGTCTACCACATAAAGCAGTACCGCCACCGACAGGTGTGTCTTCTTGTTTAAGACCAGTGCAAGAATGTCTGTTCCTCCGGTGGAAGCGCCCACCCGGACGATCATGCCTACCCCCAGTCCCAGAAGCAGTCCTCCGTAAAGAGTCGCCAGCATCATATTGTCTGTCAGGCCGGTAATCCCCGGGATCATCTGTACCAGCGACAGAGAAAGGGGATACAAGAATGTACTCAGCAGCGTACTCAGGGCAAATTTCTTTCCCAACACGGCCGCCCCCAGGATGAACAACAAAATATTGACGCCCAAAATGATCACGGAAAGGGGCAGTCCCGTATAATGCTGAATGATCAGACCGATTCCGGTAGCGCCTCCCATAATGACTCCGTGCGGTACCAAAAATGCGACGACGGTCACCGCCAATACCAGATTGCCAATGATAACGCCTGCCAGCGTTTCTATGATTTTTCTATTTTTTCCTCTCATACTACCCTTCTTTCCCGGATCTTCTCCCGTCCTTTGCCATTTTTCTAGGAAATTCCCTTCATGGTCAATTGGATCCTTTTTCGTTTCAGATCTACTGACAAGACTTTGACATCCACGATATCCCCTACGCCGACAACCTCCAGCGGGTGTTTTACAAAACGTTTGTCTGTCAGCTGTGAAATATGCACCAATCCGTCCTGATGTACCCCAATGTCCACAAACACGCCAAAATCAATCACGTTTCGCACCGTACCCTTCAGGAGCATTCCTTCTCGCAAATCCTCCATATCCAGCACGTCTGTCCGTAAAATAGGCTTTGGCATCTCCTCCCGGGGGTCTCTGGAT
This sequence comes from Suipraeoptans intestinalis, assembly GCF_009696485.1. Classification (GTDB taxonomy): domain Bacteria; phylum Bacillota; class Clostridia; order Lachnospirales; family Lachnospiraceae; genus Suipraeoptans; species Suipraeoptans intestinalis. The sequence goes on along the minus strand of NZ_VULY01000018.1, from coordinate 1,764,202 downwards.
GGCTTCTTCAGCTCCCGGATAATGTCTGCCAGCGTAACCTCCCCCACTCCCAGCGCTTTGGCTTCCGCTGCCACGTCGGTGATCGTCAGTGCATCCCCCAGTCCTTTTCTTTCCTGGAAGCATTCTTTTTTCAGTCCCTTTTCTTTCAGAAGCGCCTCCACGATCCCGTAGGATTCCGGGTGGACGCTGGTAGCATCCAGAGGCTCCGTTCCTCCAAAGATCCGCAGAAAGCCTGCGCACTGTTCAAACGCCTTCGGCCCCAGCTTCGGAACTTTCAGCAGCTCTTTCCGGTTCCGGAACTTTCCTGTCTTTTCCCTGTATTCCACAATGTTTTTTGCCAGAGTCCCGGAAATTCCCGAAACGTAAGATAAAAGGGAGGCCGACGCCGTATTCAGGTCTACGCCTACTTTATTTACGCAGTCTTCCACCACACCCTCCAGGGCTTCTCCCAGCTTTTTCTGGTTCATGTCATGCTGATACTGTCCCACTCCGATAGACTTGGGGTCGATCTTTACCAGCTCAGCCAGAGGGTCCTGCAGCCTTCTTCCAATGGAGATGGCGCTTCTTTGCCCCACATCATACCCCGGAAATTCCTCGGTAGCCAGCTTGCTGGCGGAATAAACCGACGCTCCCGCCTCATTGACGATCACATACTGTATCTGTCTGCCGGCTTCCCCCAGCGTCTTTAAAAATTCTACCAGGAACTGTTCCGATTCCCTGGACGCCGTTCCGTTCCCCAGAGAGATCAGCGTGACCTGATGCTTTTGGATCATCTGTTTCAGCATCCGCTTGGCCTGCTCCGTCTTTTGCGGTGTCGTGGGTGCTGTAGGAAAGATCACCGCCGTATCCAGTACCTTTCCCGTAGGATCCAGCACCGCCAGCTTACATCCGGTGCGGAAGGCCGGGTCCCAGCCCAGTACCACTCTCCCCTCAATGGGAGGCTGCATCAAAAGCTGTCCCAGATTCTTTTTAAAGACTTCCATAGCTCCGTCCTCGGCTTTTTCCGTCAGGCTTCCCCGGATCTCCCGTTCGATGGCCGGTCCTATCAGCCGCTTGTAGCTGTCCAGGATCGTTTTTTCCAGCAGGTCTTCCACTTCCCGGTTTTTGGTCCTGACGATCTGCTTCTTTAAATACTGCCGGATCTCTTCTTCGGGCGCCTGCATCTTGACCGTCAGGATCTTCTCTTTTTCCCCTCTGTTCAGCGCCAGGATCCTATGGCCTGCAAGCTTCTCCACCGGCTCTGCAAACTGATAGTACATCTGATAGACAGACTCTGTTTCCTCTCCCTTTGCCTCTGACGTGACGGCTCCCCTTTGTCCCGTCCTTCTGCGGATCCAGCTACGAAACGCCGCGTCCTCCGACACCTTTTCCGCCAGGATATCCATCGCTCCCGCCAGAGCGTCCTCCTCTTTTTCTACTTCTTTTTCCTTATCTATGTAAGCTTCTGCCAGTTTCTTCAGTGACGGGATGCTGCCTTGCTCCCACAGGATCTGCGCCAACGGCTCCAATCCCTTCTCTCTGGCAATGGTAGCCCGAGTCCTTCTTTTGGGGCGGTAAGGCAGATACAGATCTTCCACGGCCACCAGCGTCTCCGCCTTTTGGATCTGCGTCTGCAGTTCCTTCGTCAGCTTTCCCTGTTCTTCAATGACTGCCATCACCTGTTCTTTCTTTTCTTCCAGGTTGCGCAGGTAATTCAGCCTCTCATGCAGGTTCCTCAGTTGTTCGTCATCCAGAGTCCCGGTGGCCTCTTTTCTGTATCTGGCGATAAAGGGGATGGTGTTTCCTTCGTCGATCAGCTTGACTGCCGCCTCCACCTGCCACTGTTTTACCTGTAATTCTTCTGCTATTTTTTTGTTGATCTCCATCTTTTTTCCCCGACTTTCCATCTGCTTTCTTTTCACTCTCAGCATGATACAGTATAACAAAATCCCCCTCCTTTCCGCAACTGCAAACTCCCTTTGCCTTCCTCTTATTTTCTTGAAAACAAGAGCGTAATCTGTTATACTTTCCACATAAATTTATGACATTTCAGAAGGGAGTCCCGCTATGACTCAGGACACAGGCGTGCTGTCCAAGCAACAGCGCAAATCCAAAGAAACAAAATCCAAGATCTTTCGGGCAGCCAGACAGATCCTGCAAAGAGAAGGCTACGAAAGGCTGTCCATAAAAAACATCTGTGAGGAAGCCGGCGTATCCAACGGAAGCTTCTATCACCACTTCAAGACCAAGGATGATCTGCTCTCCTACTATATTGAGGAGCAGCCCAGTATCGACCCGGACCGCCTGGAGGCTCCTTCCTCTGCCCGGGAGATCAAGGAAGCTGTGATCCATGTGTATCTGAACTATGTCCACTACTGCAAGGAGCTGGGCGTCGAGTTTATGAGCAGCTACTATACGCCCAAAAATCAATCCTTAAATCCCCTCATCCGCACGGAACGTCCTTACCCCATCGTTACAGTTCACAATTATCTGCAGAAGGCCATAGACGCCGGGATTTTTTCTCCCCGTATTCCTTTAGAGGAGATCACCACCGATATCCGTATGATCGTGATCGGCAATGTGTTTGAGTGGTGTCTGAAAAACGGACAGGCCGACTTTGAAAAAAATATGCAGCGGAGCCTGGATACTTATCTCAGTGGGCTCCTTTAAAAGAAAGGACTATTATGATTACTTTTATTGTCAACCCTAACGCCAGATCCGGCCTGGGAAGTCGGATCTGGAAGCAGATCCAGCAGATCCTTCAGGAAAGAAAGGTGCAGCATCAGGTATTTTTCACCAAATACCAGCATCATGCCTCCCGGATCGTTTCCCAGATCACTTCCGATGGAGACTCCCATACTCTGATCGCCCTGGGAGGCGACGGTACCATCAACGAAGTCATCAATGGGATCACCTTTCTCGACAGGGTGACTCTGGGCTATATCCCCATTGGTTCCGGCAATGATTTTGCCAGAAGTCTGAAGCTTCCCTCCGATCCTGTTACTGCGATCGAATATCTGCTGAAGCCCTCCCACTTCACCAACATGGATGTGGGGGTTCTTTGGCATGGCAATAAAAAAAGGCGCTTTGCCGTCAGCACCGGGATCGGTTTTGACGCCAGCGTCTGTCACGAAATGGCCGTTTCTCCTTTAAAGCTGCTGTTAAACAAGCTGAAGCTGGGAAAGCTTGCCTATGCGGGGATCGCCGTTCGCAGGATCGCTGCCCTGATCCCGCAGGATGTGGAACTGGTTGTGGACGGTCACAAAACGCTCGGCTACAAGAACGCTTTTTTTGTGGCAGTGATGAACCAGCCCTATGAAGGCGGCGGCCTGAAATTTTGTCCCAAGGCAAACAGCCACGACCGCAGATTAAATGCCCTCATAGTTTCAGACATGTCAAAATTAAAAGCGCTGTTTCTGCTTCCGCTTTCCTTTCACGGGCTTCACACCCCTTTCCGGGGCGTCTCCCTTCTTTCCTTCCAGAACCTGGAAATACGGACACAGACGCCGCTCCCCCTCCACACCGATGGAGAGCCGGTCTTTTTGCAGAAGCAAATAAAGGTTTCCCTGGAGCCGGAAACTCTCCGGGTCATGACTTTGGTCTAAGCCCCGGAAGCTTCTAAATGTTACAAAAAAATGTTGTAAGAAGGTTATTCCTCTATGAAGTACTTGATTTTGTTTTGTTGTATCGGGATTGTCTACCTGTTTTTTCTCCTCCCCCGTCTTACCACCCGAAAGGTCATGAAAAGGTTTTCAGGCACTCTTTTCGCCCACAGAGGCTATCACTGCGCAGAAAAAGGTGTTCCTGAAAATTCCCTGCCGGCTTTTCAAGCCGCTATTGACAGAGGGTACGGGATCGAACTGGACGTGCATCTGACCGGGGACGGAAAGCTTATCGTCTTCCATGACGACACATTGGATCGGATCTGCGGCGTTTCCGGGATGCCGGAAACCATGACGTGGGCAGAGCTTTCTCGCCTCTCTCTTTCCGGAACTTCTTATAGAATTCCCCTTCTTTCTGATGTTTTGGCTTTGGTGGACGCCCGGGTGCCTCTTCTGATCGAGCTGAAGATCCCCACGTCTTCCCTGGCCATCTGCAGAGCCTGCCTGCCTCTGCTGGAAGCTTATCCGGGGGATTTTTTTGTTCAGTCCTTTCACACCATGGGACTGCTCTGGTTCCGTTTCCATGCTCCCCATATTTTGCGGGGGCAGTTGTCCTGCAGACTCAATTCTCCCCATGACCGGGAATCCTGTATCCTGCGTTTTCTGGTGCGTCACCTCCTATGCAATCTCCTTGGCAGACCGGATTTTGTGTCCTATAAGATGACACACCTCCCCTCTGTATCGGTCACCCTCCTGCGAAAGCTGTTTGGTCTTCCCATCGCCGTATGGACGCTTCGAACCTCTCAGGCTCTTTCCTATGGGCGCAGGCATTTCGATATGCAGATTTTTGAGGTTCCTGCTGCGGAATATCCTTCCCCACCGGAAGCTTCCTCCCGGTCGTAGCCACAACTCCTGACAGGCTGCCGTTCCCCTGATATTTGCCCCCGCTCCCTGTGAAAATCTGCCATAGATTTCTTTCAAATCCTTTTTTCTATTGGAAAAATATGAAGAAACCATGAAGAAATCCTGAATACGGTTGTTGATTCCGGGGTTTCATGTTATAATTCCCCTAAATTTAAAACAGTCTTATAGAGCGGAAGGAGTTTCGAGCATGAGCGAGCCAGCTTTCTGGAAGCAATTACTGAAAAAGTACAAGCATGCCTGGGTCTTTCTCTACAGCTTTATTTATATACCGTGGTTCTTTTATCTGGAAGGCAGGACTTCCATCCGGTATCATGTGATCCACTCTGCCTTAGATGATCACATTCCTTTTGTAGAGTATTTTATTGTCCCATACCTGTTGTGGTTTTTGTTGATTGCTTCTGTTATTTTGTATTTTTTCTTTACAGACAAGGATTTATTTTACCGTTTGACCGGATTTTTATTTGTGGGGATGACTTTGTTTCTGATCATCTGCACGATTTTTCCCAATGCCGTAAACCTGCGTCCGGACGTGTTCCCCCGGGACAATGTGTTTACCTCCGTTGTGCGTCATTTGTATCAGGCGGATACCTCTACCAATGTACTGCCCAGTATCCATGTGTTTAATTCCCTGGGCGTCTGTATTGCCACCCGACACAGTCAGGCGCTGCGGAAAAAACCCATAATCAGTTTTGGAATTTATCTGCTGTCTTTCTTGATCATTTTGTCTACTATGTTTTTGAAGCAGCATTCTGTCATCGACGTTGTAGCCGCCATCGGGATGGCCTGTATCATCTATCCCTTTGTCTATGTCACCCAGGAAAAGAAAGCAGTGAGTTTATCTCAGCAACCTACATAATTTTTATCAAAGGGAGGATTCTTTTATGTATGCAGAATTTAGTGAAAACCTCGTAACCGGAAATGAAATGATCGACACTCAGCACGAAGAGCTGATCGGCAGGATGAACAAGCTTCTGGAAAGCTGTGAGCTTGGAAATGAAAAGGCGGTGGCTGTCCGTACCCTGGATTATCTGGCCGACTACACCGATTTCCATTTTTCTGCGGAAGAGCAGCTTCAAAAAGAGATCGACTACCCTGGTATCGAAAAGCATCTGGCACAGCATGCCATCTTTAAGGAGACCATCAAGGATCTGGATCAGATGCTGGCGGAAGAGGAAGGCCCCTCCAACGCATTTGTAGAGAAGGTCAAAGAAAATGTGATCCAGTGGTTCTATACCCATATTGAGGGCTTTGACCGTTCCGTTGCCGAATACAAATTTATGCGCGAGAACAACGAACGCCTGTAAGCCGAAAAAAGCTTATGCCGGACAGGTCGGATGCTGCAGCATCCGACCTGTCCGGCTCTTATCATTTAAAAAAGGAGATCCATTCCGTTCTGAAACAACTGGATGGATCTCCTTTTGCGTCACAATCATCCACCCATCGACGGGTGTCACGCAATTTTCCGGATCGCATTTGAAACCTCTCTCTATTTGATTCCCGCATACCTGGTATATGCGTCAAAGGCCGATGGGATGGCATATTCTTTTGCGATATGTTTTCTATTCACAAAAAGAAAGCCCTCCGTATTAGTTTTTTCCAGATCATCCACCAGAACCTCATATCCGATCATCTCCCATTCCACATGGCTGAATATGTGTCTGGCTTCCGGAAGCCTGCGGATGCGTACCGGCATCAGTCCTCTGGCCTTACAGTATTCCAACGCCTCTTCCTGTGTCAGATGCCCCAAAGCATTGGGAAACTCATACAAGCCTGCCAGCAGCCCTTTCCCTTCTCTCTTTTGGATGGCCACTCTGTCCTCCTCCCGGAACAGAAATACCGTTTTTTCTTCTATCCTTCTTTTTTCTCTTTTTTCTTAAGCGGCAGACGATCCAAAAGATCTCTCTTTCTTCCCAGGCATTGTTCCTGCAGCGGACAGTCCGCGCATTTAGGAGTTCCCACAGGCAGGCAGACCAGCGCGCCGATCTCTATCAGTCCCTGGCCAAATGCACTGGCTCTTCCCTTTGGTATCACATCCTCCAGAAGCTGTTCGATCTTCTTTTTCACTCCCGGATTTCCAATATCCTCTTCCATTGCCAGGTACCGGGTGATGACTCGCAGCACGTTGCCATCTACCGCCGGCTTTGCTATCCCGTAGGCAAACGCACTGATCGCCCCTGCCGTATAGGTGCCGATCCCTTTCAGCTTCCGGATCTCCTCGTAGGAGGAGGGGAAACTCCCGCCATGATCCTCCATGATGGTCCTGGCCGCCGTCTGCATATTTCGGACACGGTTGTAGTAGCCCAGGCCTTCCCATAGCTTTAAAAGGGTGTCCTCCTCTGCCTTTGCCAGAGAAGCTACCGACGGAAGCTCTTCCATAAACCGTTCATAATAACGCTTGACGGCTTCCACCCGGGTCTGCTGCAGCATGATCTCCGATACCCAGACTCCGTAAGGCTCCGGCTTTCTCCTCCAGGGCAGGTCTCGCCTATGCGCCTCGTACCAGTCTGCCACCGGCTCCGCCATGCCGTACAAGAGTGAAACCGTTTCTATCACCGGAACTTCCTGCCTGAGAAAAATACTGTCTTTTGTAACCTCACAGTCATATGCCAGGATCCGGACTCCCGCCTCTTTGGATTCCAGCAACGTCCTTGCAAACTCCGGGTGCGTTTCGACGTTGGGAATGAGATACTCTACCCCCTTCATCTGTACCACAAAAAAGAGGTATGCTTCATACCCCTCTTTTACCGCACGCTGAAGTTCTTTCATATGCTTGATGGCTCTTTGGCTGGGTGCATCGGGAAACAGGACTCTTCCTGATTCCTCCAGTGTCACGCCCTTGACTTCGATCAGAATCCTTTTTTCGGGCGTCTCTACATAGAGGTCTATCCGGGATTCCCCATAAGAATATTCTCTTTGCACCTTTGTTTTATCCGGAAACAGGTGTCCGGCGTCTATCCATTCCTCTACGACCCGATTGGGTATCTGAGAGTCCATGTTGATCAGCCGCTTTCCCTTTTTTACTGCGATCAGATCCCACTGTGTCCGGCGTCCCGGATGATCCGCATGTTCCAAATAGACCTCTGCTCCCTCCGGCAAAAGTTCCCGGCATCTCCCTGTATTCTTTACATGGACGGTCTCTACCTTCCCATTCAGTTCTACCTGTGCCACAAAGCGGTTGGGACGGTGTAAAAACCTGCCTTTTCTTACTTCCTGATATCTCATATTACAACACTTTCGATAGAAATTCCTGCAGCCTTTCATCCCTGGGATTTTCAAAAAACTCCTTGGGCTTCCCCTGCTCCTTGATCTTTCCTTCATCCATAAAGATCACTCTGGTCGCCACTTCCTTTGCAAATCCCATCTCATGCGTGACTACCACCATAGTCATGCCGTCTTTTGCCAGACGCTTCATCAGCTCCAGCACTTCTCCCACCATTTCGGGATCCAACGCCGATGTAGGCTCGTCAAACAGCATCACTTCCGGCTCCATTGCCAATGCCCGCACAATAGCGATCCTCTGCTTCTGTCCGCCTGACAGCTGGGAAGGATAAACGCCTGCTTTTTCCTCCAGACCTACCAGCTGCAGCAGCTTTTTGGCTTCCTCTTCCGCCTCCTGCCTGCTCTTTCCCAAAAGCTTCATGGGAGCCAGGGTGATATTTTCCAAAATGGTCTTATGAGGGAAGAGGTTAAAATGCTGGAATACCATTCCCATCTTCTGCCGGTGTCGGTTGATATCCACCTTTTTATCTGTGATATCCACCCCTTCAAAATATACATGCCCGCTGGAAGGGATCTCCAACAGATTCAATGATCGCAGAAAGGTGGATTTTCCGGAACCGGAAGGTCCCACTACCACTACCACTTCTCCTTTTTTGATCTCCTCCGATACGTTATCCAGCGCGTACATCTTCCCGAACTGCTTCTGGAGGCCTTCTACCCGGATCAATACTTCTCCCGTTTTAGTGGTCACTGCTCCTCAGCCTCCTTTCCAGCATATTTACCAGTTTTGTAAAGACTACTACCATGATCAGGTAGATCGCCGCCACCGCCAGCAGCGGCATAAATGCGTCATAGGTCCTGCTTCGGATAATGTCTCCGCTCTTGGTCAGATCCTGTAGCGCAATATAGCCTGCCACAGAAGTTTCCTTTAGCAACACGATAAACTCATTTCCAAGAGCCGGCAGGACGTTTTTAAAAGCCTGCGGCATAATGATATGCACCATCGTCTGTCCATAGGTAAATCCAAGACTTCTTCCGGCTTCAAACTGTCCCTTGTCAATGGACATGATCCCGGAGCGGAAGATCTCCGCCACATAAGCTCCGGAATTGAGCCCGAAAGCCATGACCGCCACCACGACCTTATTGATATCTGCGCTTCCAAAGATCACAAAGTAGATGATCAAAAGCTGTACGACCACAGGTGTTCCGCGAATGACCGTCAGGTAGATCCTGCAAAAGAAATCCAGAATCTTAAGCTTGCCCGTCTGCTCGCTGGTGGAGCGGATCGCCGCCACCAGAAATCCCAGAACGATTCCGATCAGCACTGCAAAAAATGTCACTTTCAAAGTCACAAGCAGCCCGTCCACCACATACTTCCACCGCTCATCGCTGATAAAATTCAGATAAATTCTTTCTTGTAATGCTTCCCACATATGCTATCCTTTACTTTCTCCAGCTCTTCAGAAGAGCCGCCTTCTACTGCGCCGTAATGTATTTGGCAATGATCTCGTCCAGCTTGCCGGATTCCTTCAGTTCCTTCAATGCCTCGTTGATCTTATCTTTCAATTCTGTATTGTCCTTTGCCACGATGATGGCATATTCTTCTTCTGTGAAAGCCTCGTCCAGGATCTTCAGGTCAGACATATCTGCGATCAGTTCTTTCGCCGGCTGGCCGTCGATCACCACGGCGTCGATCTTGCCCTGGGACAGCGCCTGTACAGCCTCAAAGCCTTTGTTGTAACGCTCTACTTCCGCATCCTTGATGTCTCCTGCATAAATATCGCCCGTCGTTCCCAGCTGTACTCCTACTTTTTTGCCTTCCAGATCGTCGGGGCCTGCGATCGCGCTATCTGTTTTTACGATGATCACCTGGCTCGCATGTGCATAGGTGTCGGTAAATGCCACCATTTTTTTTCGCTCTTCATTCACCGTCATTCCTGCCGCACCAAAATCTGCCTTTCCGCCGGAAACTGCCGCTATGATGGAGTCAAACGCCATATCCTCGATCTTCAGTTCCATGCCCAGCTTTTCTGCTACCGCCTCTGCGATCTCTGCATCAATTCCTACGATTTTGTCTCCGTCATGATATTCATAGGGAGGAAACTCTGCGTTGGTCGCCATCACCAGTACCTTATCATCCTGCGTATCCTTTTTTGTCTCCTTCTTGCTGCCACATGCCGCCAATGCCAGAACGCTGACTGCCACCAATCCGATACTTACAAACTTTTTCATCTTCATCCCAACTTCCTCCTTGCATAAAAAACACCTTTTGTTGCATAAAAATTAATTTATTTTAGGATTATATCACATATTCTTATAAAATCAATAGTTTTATTCATCTTTTTTGAAATTTTATTCATTTTTATTCAACATTCCCTGATCTGCCGTCTTCGATGTTTTTTCTTTGTTTCTTTCGCTGTATTTTCCCTGTCAATGGCAAGAAACGCCTAGCCTGCGATCAACTGGATCACACCGGCGATCAGCACCAGACCTCCCAGTACGATGCGATAGTAGCCAAACACCTGGAAATCATGCTTTTTAATATACTTCATCAGGAACCGGATCGCCACGATGGAGACGCCAAAGGATACCAGACATCCCAAAAACAAAAGCCCCAGCTCTTTTCCTGTAAAATGCAGCCCAAACTTCAACAGCTTTACCAGACTGGCTCCTGCCATCGCCGGAATGGCAAGAAAGAAGGTAAACTCTGCCGCCACGCTTCTGGAAATTCCGATCAAAAGCGCTCCCACAATGGTTGCTCCCGATCTGGAGGTCCCCGGGATCAAAGCCAGCATCTGAAACAGTCCGATCCACAGAAGCATCGGCACCGTAAGCCCCGAAATCTTCGTTACCGCCGGCTGTTTTCCCTGATTTTTACGCTCGATAAAAATGAACAAGGCTCCGTAAAGGATCAGCATGATCGCCACCGGTATTTTCTTATAGAAGAGTTGATCCAGTACGTCATTGAACAGAACCCCTACGATCCCCGCCGGAATGGAGGCGATCAGCACCTTGATCCACATCTGCCAGGTCAGAAGTTTTTGCCGCTCCGTCTTGGCAGGCGCAAAAGGATTCAGCTTGTGAAAATACAGAACCACTACTGCCAAAATGGCTCCCAGCTGGATGACAACATCAAACAGCTCCATAAACTTTGTGCTGACTCCCGGCTTCAAAACATCTCCCACCAGGATCAGATGCCCTGTGCTGCTCACCGGCAGCCATTCTGTAATCCCTTCTACAATGCCCAAAATGATCACTTTTATAACATCCAACATGTTCTTCCCCTCCACTATAATACATACTGCTGCAAAAACTTTCCGATTCCGTCTTCATCGTTGCTTCCTGCCAGATAGTCTGCCTCTTCTTTTACCTCCGGCAGCCCGTTTTCCATTGCAACTCCCATCCCGGCCAGACGGAGCATCCCTCTGTCATTGTCTCCGTCTCCAAACACCATCAAAGCTTCTACCGGAATCTGAAGCCGGTTCGCCAGCCACAAAAGCCCCTGCCCTTTATCTACGCCTCTGGCATTGATCTCCAGATTGTTGGAAAGGGAGCCTGTTACCTCTACTTCCTGCCAGCCACACAACACTCGCCGCGCCTCTTCTTTGTCTTCTCTGCTCCGAAAAAGCGCCTGCACCTTGTCCACTCCCCGGTTTTGCTGCTCCAGGTATGTTTCCACATCCTCCACAGTCTGCCTGGTCTTTACAATGTACTGCGCCATGGGCTTATCTTCCATATAATGGGTGATCCTTTCCAGATCCTCTTTTTTTGCATAACCCATACCGTCGAAATAGACCTCCCGCAGCGTATCATATGTTCCAAACAGCTTCAGGATGCGCTTTGCCAGCTTTGCCTCCACCAGCTTTTCATATAAGGTGTTTCCGGAAACAAGATCCACGATCCTGCTGCCGTTTGCCGTCACCGCATACTGTAAGCCCGGAAATTCCTTTAATTCCTGCGGGATCCCTCCCAGCGGTCTTCCCGTAGCAAGCACCACACGGATCCCCTGATCCACAGCCTGCTTCAATGCGTCCGCCGTAAGACTTGTCAGCTGCTTTTGCGAATTCAACAGGGTGCCGTCCAGATCCAGACCGATCATCTGCACATTAAGCTTCATATAAGGCCAATTCCTTTCTGTCTCTTATGAATATCATTTCCTGCTGCGTCATCTTTTCCCGGCTGTGGAAATAGGCTCTCCTGCTATGCTCCCGGATCCCTTCTACCGCTGCCGTATGAGAAAAAGGTGCAAACAGCAACGTATCCTTTGCCGGAAACAGCACCAGCAGGTCATCCTCCAGCTTTTCTGCACAGGTTTCCCAGATGTGCCGGAAGCAAAGGGCGCTTCCCTCATGGATCCCGTCTGCCAGGATGGAAAATCCACCGTACATGGTATTGGCGATCACAAATTCCACATCCCGCGCCAGATTTTCACAGGATCTTCCGTACAGCTCCTCCACCGTAACATCCGATGGGATCTGCTCCTCCTTCAGTATCCGGTACTTCTCTTCCTGCGTGTCCACAAGCAGGATCTCCAGTTCTCCTATGAAGGAGATCACCGGAATCTCTTTGATAGAAAACCTCCTTCCGTTTTCCAGCAGCTTATCTCTTCTTCCCTTTCTGACCCAGGGGTGGATCCTGTCTGTCTTTATGGCTGTATCGCTTCCCTCCATGGTATCTGTCCTTCCCTTCTTCCCTTGCGGAACATTTCTTGCATCTATGTACTATAGTAACAAAATTTGCTTTATAAAGCAATTTGTTGTATAATAGTTTCGCATTCTATAAATTCAGAAAGGATGGCTATATGATTAAATCAAAGAAAACAAGAGTGTTACCGCTTGCTTTATCCCTGGCTGTTGCCTGTCTGTCTGTCGTTTCCGGTACTCCGGTGGTTCAGGCAGAACCGTCTTCCAGCCAGCTGGAGAGCCAGACTTCCGACCTGCAGAATCAGTTGGATGATCTGAATGGACAATTGTCCTCTCTGGCGACCCAGTTGGACAGCACCTCTTCTTCTGTGGAAGAGCTGGCTGCCCAGGTAGAAAAGTCCAAGCTGGATCTGGCTGCCGCCCGGTTAAACGAATCTTTGCAGTATGATGCCATGAAGGACCGCATCAAATTCATCTACGAAGGCGGCAATGTATCCTTGCTCCAGATCCTGTTTTCTTCCGAAAACATGTCCGACTTCCTCAACAAGGCAGAGTATGTCAGCTCCATCAGCGAGTACGACCGGGATATGTTAAAGGAATTAAAAGCAGTGCGGGATACCGTTCAGAAAAAACAAGAAGAGCTGGAAAAACGCCAGAAGGATCTGACTGTCCTGCAGGAAGATCTGAAAGCCAAAAGAGAGGCCCTGACTTCCCAGATCTCTTCCACCTCCACGGAGCTTAGTGATTACCAGGCGCAGCTGGAACGTGCAAAGGCAGCGGAAGCAGCTTTGCAGGCGGCGAAGGACCGGGAAAAGGTCGCACAGATCCAGGTACCGGCAAGCAGCCAGCCGGCCGCTGACGTCGTTTCCACAGTGGAGCCCATGCCTTATCCGGACACCAGTGATCTGGTTCTGTTCGCAGCGATCCTGGAGGCAGAGGCAGGCGGCAGCGCCGATGGACTTCTCGCCGTTGCTACCGTGATCATGAACCGTGTCAGCAGCCCCAGATTTCCCAACACACTGTCGGAGGTGATCTACCAGAGCGGACAGTTTGCCCCCACCTGGGACGGCAATCTGCAGCGTATACTGGCCAAAGGCCCCTCTGCTCTGGCTTATTCCACAGCTCAGGCGGCTTTAGCCGGGCAGCGGCATTCCGCCGTAGCCAACTGCTATTTCTTCCATGCGGCGTGGACCGGAAAGGAAGGCGTCAATGTAGGCGGCAACGTATTTTGGTAAAAATTGCATATTGAAAAGGCGCTGCCCATTCTTTCAAGCAATGGGCAACGCCTTTCTTTTTTCCTCTTTATTTTCCGTAGTAGCACTTCAGGTAGATCTCCTTGATCTCCCGGAACAACGGATACCTTGGATTGGCGCCTGTACACTGATCGTCAAACGCCTGCTCTACCATTTCATCCAGCGTTTCCAGGAAATAGCTCTCGTCTACTCCATATTCCCGGATGGTCTTTTTGATTCCGATCCTTTCTTTCAGATCCTCCAGCTTTGCGATAAACGCCTCCAGAACCTCTTCCTCTGTATTTCCGACACAGCCGGCAAATCTTCCCAGTTCTGCATACCTTGCCCGTGCGTGAGGATATTCATACTGAGAGAAGGTTCCCATCTTCGCAGGAACTTCCGCCGCATTGTAGCGGATCACCTCTGTCAGCAACAGCGCATTGGCGATTCCGTGAGGAATATGATGGAAGGCTCCCAGCTTGTGAGCCATGGAATGGTTGACCCCCAGGAACGCGTTGGCAAAGGCCATTCCTGCCATACAGGATGCGTTTGCCATCTTCTCTCTGGCTGTGGGATCCTTTGCTCCGTTGGCGTAGGCAGAAGGAAGATTTTCAAATACCATTTTCACGGCTTTCATGGCAAGTCCGTCCGTATAGTCGGTTGCCAGGATGGACACATAAGCCTCGATGGCATGGGTCATAACATCGATTCCCGACGCACTGGTCAGACCTTTGGGCTGCTCCATCATATTATCTACATCTACGATAGCCATATTCGGCAAAAGCTCATAATCTGCGATAGGCCATTTCACTCCGGTCTCTGCATCTGTAATGATGGCAAAAGGCGTTACCTCAGAACCGGTTCCGGAGGAAGTGGGGATAGCCACAAAGTACGCTTTTTCTCCCATCTTCGGGAAGGTATAGACCCTCTTTCGGATGTCCATGAAGTCCATTGCCATGTCTTCAAACTTTGCCTCCGGATGCTCGTACATCAGCCACATGATCTTGGCCGCATCCATAGCGGAGCCTCCTCCCACCGCAATAATGGTGTCCGGCTCAAAGGCTGCCATCTGTCTGGTTCCTTCCCTTGCACACTGCAGCGTGGGATCCGGAGCCACTTCATAAAAGCAGGCGTGCTGGATTCCCATTTCGTCCAGTTTTTCCTCCACTGGTTTTACATAGCCGTTTTTGTACAAAAAGCTGTCTGTTACGATAAAGGCCTTCTTCTTTTTCATCACCGTTCCCAGTTCATCCAAGGCCACCGGCATACAGCCCTTTTTAAAGTAAACCTTTTCAGGTGTTCTAAACCACAGCATGTTCTCTCTCCTTTCAGCCACCGTTTTCACATTGATCAAATGCCTTACTCCCACGTTTTCTGAAACGGAGTTTCCTCCCCAGGAACCGCAGCCCAGTGTCAGGGAAGGAGCCAGTTTGAAGTTGTACAGATCCCCGATCCCACCATGAGCGGACGGGGTATTGATCAGGATCCTGCAGGTTTTCATGGCCTGTGCATGCTGTCTGATCTTTTCTGTCTCCGACGGATGTACATAGAGGGAGGCCGTGTGTCCGTATCCTCCGTCAGCCACCAGTCTTTCCGCCTTTTTCAAAGCCTCCTGGAAATCCTTTGCATGATACATTGCCAGCACCGGAGACAGCTTTTCATGTGCAAACTCTTCTGAAATATCCACCGATTCTACTTCTCCGATCAGGATCTTGGTATCTTCCGGAACCTGGATTCCTGCCAGGCAGGCGATCTCATATGCGGATTTTCCGGGGATCTTTCCGTTCAATGCCCCGTTGATCAGGATGGTTTTTCTGACCTTATCCAGCTCTGTCTTTTTATCCAGGAAGTAACAGCCTCTGTAGGCAAACTCTTTTTTTACTTCCTCATAAACGCTGTCCAAAACGGTAACGGACTGTTCAGATGCGCAGATCATTCCATTGTCAAAGGTTTTGGAATGGATGATCGAACTGACTGCCATCTTAATATCTGCCGTTTCATCTATGACCACCGGCGTGTTTCCGGGGCCTACTCCCAAAGCCGGTTTTCCTGAAGAATAGGCAGCTTTCACCATCCCCGGTCCACCTGTTGCCAGGATAATATCTGCCTCTCTCATAACTGTGTTGGTCAGCTCCAGAGAGGGTACGTCGATCCAGCCGATGATTCCCTCCGGCGCCCCCGCTTTCACTGCCGCCTCCAGCACAATCCTGGCCGCTTCTATCGTACAGTTTTTTGCAGAAGGATGGGGACTGATAATGATCGCATTTCTCGTCTTCAAGCACAGCAGTGTTTTAAAAATAGCCGTTGATGTCGGATTGGTCGTAGGGATCACTGCCGCTACCAGACCAATGGGCTCTGCAATCTTTTTGATCCCATAGGCCGGATCTTCCTCGATCACACCGCAGGTTTTTGTATGACGGTAAGCGTTGTAGATGTACTCCGCCGCATAGTGATTCTTGATTACTTTATCTTCCACGATGCCTCTTCCCGTTTCCTCTACCGCCTGCTTTGCCAGCAAGATTCTGTTTTTATTGGCCGCCATTGCCGCCTCAAAAAAGATCTTGTCTACCTGCTCCTGCGTATAAGTGGCAAATATTTCCTGAGCCTTGCGCAGTTCTTTCATTTTTGCTTCCAAACTTTCCACACTGTCTACCAATTGCTGTATTGCTTCCTTTTTCTTTGCCATCTTTTCTTCCTCCTGTGTGCTGGGTTTTTCCTTCTGTCACACAGGATACCTTATCGTTAATTATTTGTCAATAGAAATAGTTAATTTTTTAACATTTATTTCCGATTCCTGTTTGTTGCCGCACATACTTATGGCGCAACAGCCTGTTCGTCTGTTACGCCATAAAAAATTTCTTTCTTCCATTTGCCACTTTCTGACCGGCCTGACCGTTCCTTCAACGGATCGGATCACATTGCTTCCCCTTCTCCCCTTGCGATCCGGCTGACTCTCTCCAACGCATTTTTCAACGCCGGTATCTGCAGGACCAGAATCGTCAGAACGCCTTCTGCCAGCAGGAATCCGTAATTATAGACAAAGGGATAGGCTGCCGCCAGCACCTTGGGGAAATTCTCCGGCATATAAGACATCCAGAACAGATAGCCTCCCAGTACGTGAAAGGCTCCTCTTGCGATCACGGCAACCACATAGCCTTTTAAAAGACCGTTTTTCTGTTTGAGAAACAGTCCTCCCAGGCCAAGCGCTGCAAATGCCAGCAGATAATCACAGCACACCTGGAAAAAGGAAAGCACATAAGGCTCCTGGATGAATTGCAGGAGCCCATAGACAAATCCCGCCATCACTCCCACTTTGGGGCCGTACCAATATCCGATCAGCACCACAAACAGCATACTGAACAGGGTCACTCCCCCTCCGTATGGCATGCGAAACAGCTGAATGTAGGAGGTCAGATACGCCAGAGCCAGCGCCATGCCGCAGAAGGTCAGCTGCTTTACATGCATCCTGTCCTCCTTTGCCCTGCCGCCTGCCAGGTAGCCTGCCACAAAGAAAATCACGACAGCAATGGCAATGGTGATCCCGTATCCCGCCGTCGTCAGGCCTCCGTCCTTCGTTACCATAAATGAAAACATAAAAAATCCCCCTTTTCCTTTGGGGGCTGCCATGCTTAAGAATCCTTCTCATCTCAGCTTCCTTACGCCGGTATTATCCGGTTCAAGTCTTGAGGGTTAGTCGTCCCTGGACAACATTCTCAGCAAAAGCACCCCTAGCTTTTTCTTTCCTCTCCATTATAAGAAAGCCTTCTGTTTTTGTCAAATCCACTCTTTCATTGCATCCAACGTGGCATCCAACATCTTCTTTTTGCAGATTTCCTTTCACTTTTACAAACGGTTTCCGATTTTCGATTGTATGGAACTTCGTACACCCTCCTCCCCCGGAAGTTGCGGGCTTCTATTGAAAAAGCCCTTTTTCTGGATTACAATAAGTAGCATAACCATTCAGATGTACAAAAAGGAGGATCCTATGGAAAATTTTACTTATAACACACCTACCCTGGTCCGCTTTGGAAGAGATGCCGAATCTGAAACAGGCGATCTTGTCCTTCAGCAACACTGTAAAAAAGTGCTGATCCATTACGGCGGGAACAGTGCAGTTCGTTCCGGTCTTTTGGCAAAGGTAGAGGCTTCCCTGACGGAAAAAGGGATCGAGCATCTGTCTCTTGGAGGTGTCGTTCCCAATCCTCGCCTTTCCAAGGTACAGGAAGGGATTGATCTTTGCCGAAAAGAGGGGGTTGATTTTATTCTTGCCGTGGGCGGCGGAAGTGTGATCGATTCTGCCAAAGCCATTGCGCTTGGCGTTCCTTATGCAGGAAACGTGTGGGATTTTTATTCCGGTCAGGAGACTGCAAAGGCCTGCCTCCCTGTGGGCGCTGTATTGACCATCGCTGCTGCCGGCAGTGAGATGAGCAACTCTTCCGTTATCACCAAGGAGGAGGGCGATCTGAAAAGAGGCTACCGCACCGAGCTTTGCCGCTGTCGGTTTGCTGTCATGAATCCGCAGCTTACCTGCACCCTGCCGGACTATCAGACCCAGAGCGGTTGTGTGGATATCCTGATGCACACCATGGAGCGGTTCTTCGGAGGCGTTCCCACCATGGCGCTGACAGACGGGATCGCGGTTGCTTTGCTGCAGACCGTCATGAAATGTGCAAAGATCCTGAAGCAGGAGCCGGACAATTATGAAGCGCGAGCAGAGGTGATGTGGGCCGGCAGCCTTTCCCACAACGGACTGACCGGCTGCGGAAGTGACGGCGGCGACTGGTCCTCCCATCAGCTGGAGCATGAACTGGGCGGTATGTTTGACGTCGCTCACGGAGCCGGTCTGGCCGCAGTCTGGGGAAGCTGGGCAAGATACGTCCTTCCTTCCGATCCTCAGCGTTTTGCAGCTTTCGCCACGCAGGTTTTTGGCATCGCACCCTCTGGTACTCCTACGGAAACGGCACTGGCCGGAATCGAGGCAATGGAGGCCTTTTATCGTAGTGTAGATATGCCAACCTCTATCAAGGAACTGGGTGTGGAGGTTTCGGAGGAGCAGATCCAAATCCTTGCGGACAAGTGCAGCTTCCAGGGCTCCCGCACCATCGGAACCTTCCGTCCGCTGAACAGGGACGATATGGCAGCCATCTACCGCATGGCAAAGGGCGACTAACAACACAGGATGTTTCTGTAAAAACAGGATCCGGAGCTTTCTATTTCCGGATCCTGTCTTTTTTTATGAGAAGTGCTCTTCTCTTCTGTAACGCTTCTCTTCTTTTTGCCTTTCTTTTTTGCTGCTTTCTTCTTTCTATCTCTTCTCCCTGCCCAGAAAAAACATTCCTGCTGCCGCCGCGCAGATCACTCCATACCCTGCAAAACTTAGCAGGTCGGGCATCTGGCCAAACACAAAAAATCCCAAAAGAGCCGCAAAAATAATCTGAGAGTAGTCGTAAATGGAAATCTCTCTGGCCGGAGCATGACAGTAAGCCGCCGTAATGGAAAACTGTCCGCCTGCCGCCGCCATTCCTGCCAGCAAAAGGATTCCCACCTGTCTTGCAGACATGGGATGAAACTGAAGCAGTAAAAAGGGAAGGGTCACCACACAGGAAAAGGCGGAGAAAAAGAACACGATCCTCTCTCCTTTTTCTCCCCTCAGTCCAAGCTTTCTTACCATCGTATAGGCTGCTCCTGCCGCCATTCCTCCCAGCATTCCGATCATGGCAGGAAACAGATTGAGATTGGAGCCTGTCGGCTTGATCACCAAAAGACTTCCCAAAAAGGCTCCGGCGATCAGCAGGATCCTTTTGATGTCAATGGATTCTCTCAGCCAGAATACACTGAAGATCACGGCAAAAAAGGGCGATAGCTTATTCAGCATAGAAGCATCTGCCAAAAGAAGATGATCCACCGCATAGTAATTGCAAAGGATCCCTGCCGTCCCGAATCCTGCCCGCAGTAGCATATATCCCAGGTTTTCCCTTCGACACAACCAGGTAGTACGGGATTTTGCCAGCAAGATCGCTGCAAAGATCGCCGCTACAAAATTCCGAAAAAAACTTTTTTGTATCGACGGCAGATCTCCCGACAGCCGGATACAAAGACTCATAATGGCAAAACAAAATGCCGACAGGATAATATAAAGGATTCCCTTATAATATTGCTTTTTTTCCATAATTCCCTTTCCTATCTTACGATTCTTTCAAAGACAGTTCTCTCCCCTGCTTCCACACAGCTGTTCCTTTGGCAAAACCGGCAGCTTTTTGTCTTCTTTCTCAAACACCCTGCTCAGCAAAAGGATCTGGAACCCGAACTGTGGCAACAGCGTATTGGTCTCCGTCACAGCATACAGCATCCAGGCTCCCAGCAGGATCAGCTCCATCTGATCCACTCGTCCCTTCAGCTTGACAAAAGCAGCTCCCAGCAGAAAAAACCAGAGGATCCCTCCCTGAAAAAACAGGAAAGAATACACCGAGTCAAAGGTAAAACTGCTAAGCTTCCAGATCTGGTCCCATTGGATCTCCGTATTCAGGTTCTGCCCCAGAAATGTCCAACCAAAATGCTGCATGGCATAGGCCGAATATCGGATCCGTCCCGTCAGGATCCGATCCGCCGCCATGGCTGCCAGATTGTTCTGCAAAAGCAGGTGGGACAGCGCCCAATAAATCCCACCGATTCCCAGAAATAAATAGCGCAGTTTCTCATATGGCTTCCGGCTCCCTCCCTGTCTCAGAAGTATCAGGACTGCCGTGAGAAGAAAAATAATGAGGGAGGTTCTGGTTTTCGTAAAACAAAACCCTACTGCCTGAAAGACTGTCAGCAAAAGGATCTGAAACGGACGGATCCCTTCTTTCTTCAGCCAGACATACATCAGGCACAGATTGGACAGCAGGATGGAAAACATGTTGGTATGAACAAATCCAAACATAAAGGACTGTACGTCTCCCCGCCTCACATTGATCAGAATCCCCTGATCGTAGCCCAGCAGATACAGACCGGAAGAAACCGTGCAGACGGACAGAAATATCACCAGCGTAGTAGCAAACATGACTTTGATCATCCGCCGGATATCCCACCTTATCCCTCCTGCGATCATAGCCCAGGCAGACAGATAATACATATTTTTCATGCGGAAGCTGGTATAGAGGATCAGCACCGTCACAAGCCCCATCCAGATCAGCTCCTTCTTCCGATAGGGCTTCTGCAAAACATGCACCAGAACCAGTCCGTAGGCCGCCGCCATCAGAAGCTCCTGGAGAGTTTTTGGCAGTCTGAAGTATATGGTCACAGACGTAACCACCTTTACCGTGATCAGAAATACCGCCACATCCAACGGCGCCACCCTTCTGTCCAGCAACATTCTCCAGCTATCCTTTCCTGTTGAAAATAACATGTTTCACTCCTCTTTTCAGAAATAGTACCTTCCTGTATCCCTCCACGCCCAGGATCCTTTTTAACAGAGCCTGCACTCTCTTTTTCAATGTCTTCTTTGTCCAGCTTCCGCTGTAATGGTGGATGCTGATGGTCTTTTCTGTCGTCAGGATCTCATGAACGTCCAGATCATACCCACAAAAATACTCTTCCGGATAGATGGCTACTTTGTCCACGACCTGAAACCCTTTTTCCGGGCGGAACCCCTTTTTCTCCAGACGGCTTGTAAGAATGGCGTTTACCGTAACCGGATGGACTGCGTCAAACTCCAACGATTCGTACCGCTCTGTCATATACACCGCCGTTTTGTCTCCGGGCATACAGCCAAATACCAGACCGGGACTGACTTTTCCGCCAAATTCCATTCCGGTAAAAGCCTCCTGTGCCAGGATCTCTGCAGGAATCGGCCTGATCAGCTCCACGTCCGTGTCGAAATAGATGCCGCCCTCCCGCGCCAGGATCCAAAATCGCATATAGTCTGATACAAATGCCCATTTCTTTTCCGCATAGGCATGCTTTGCGTATTTGCAGCAGTCTATCTCAAAGTTCTGTTCGTTCCATTCCTTGATCTCATAATCCGGCAGATAGGTCTTCCAGGATTCTATACAGTTTTTCACGAGTTCCGGCTTCTCGTTTCCTCCGATCCAGATATAATGGATTTTTTTCGGCAACATGGAGGCTCCTTTCTGGCGTGTGCTTCTTCCTTTTTTTATAGCCTTTTTTGGGATCTGTCTGTTGTACTTTTCCAAGAATCTCCCGAAATTTATCTGTGTTTTCTTTCCTTTTTTCGCAGCTTCTTCAGAAGCCTTCTTCCCTGGTTCCACACCATCTCTTCTCTAAGCCTGTATAGCAGAGCCAGATACAGGAAGGTGTAGCAGCTTCCTGCCAGCAACAGATACACCAGCAGCCGCCATATCTCTTGTCTTTCGGAAAGGAAGCCGGACAGCCCGCCTTTCAGCAACAGGGCAGCTGCTGCCGACACAAAAAAAGCCAGCAGCGTTTTTTTGCAGTTTCCCCTGTCAAAGTAAGTACGAATCTCCTTTCCGATGCATACCATCTCACACAGGATCATACAGCATTCTCCCACCACCGTGGCGGCTCCGGCTCCCAGCGCAGAATACCTTGGAATCAAATACGCGTTGAGTATCACGTTAACTCCGATCCCGACAAAAGAGGCCAGGATCGTGATCCGCTCCCGCCCCAGGGAAATCAGCACATTCGTTCCTAAAAGGGAGGAATATCCCACCAGGAGCACCATCAGGATCGTAACCTGTATCACCGGAATGGCCGGAAGATACCCTTTTCCTGCCAGAAGCAGGATGACCTCCCTGGCATTGATGATGATAAATCCGATAAAATAAAGGGAGGACAGCAACACAAAAGAAGCATTTTTCCGAATCATCCCCACTGCCTCTTCATAACGTTTTTCCGCAAAAAAGTGAACCACTCTGGGCAGCAGGACTCCGCTTAGGGCGGAGACGATCCCCAGGATGATGGCCTTGATCCGAAGAGATGCCGAATAATACCCCACTGCCGTTTCTCCCTGGAGCATCCCCAGCATGATCACATCTGTATTGGTGTAAATCGTCCAGGAGACCGAGAGGACAAAAAAGGACAGGACCGGGCGGATATGCCGTTTCAAATCCAGTCTTTGCAGCCCGCCGAATCTCACATACCTTCTCAGCCGTATAAAATTCAACAGATAGGAGCCCGCCCCTGCCAACACCAGGATCCCTCCATAAGCCAAAACGTCCTGTTTGTCATGCACCAGCAGAAACATCAGGAGAACTCCGATTAGCTTAAATCCCATATTCCGGAGGGAGATATAGGTATATTCCTCCATTCCTCTGTAAAACCACTCCGCTCCGATGATGTTCAGGGGAACTAAAAGAGACATGACAGCGATCAGCTCCCACTGGGCCCGAAATTCCTTTACCAGAAGGGTGGCGCCCAACAGCACCAGAAGGCCCGCTCCTCCGGCGATCCCATTGAGCACCAAAAGCTCCAGCACCGTTTGAGACAGCTTTTTTCTGTCCTTCCGATCCACGGCGCAGGCCTTCACCCCATACAGAGGGATTCCCAGCATGGAAAGGGTCAGGACATAATTTACGATCGAGGTGGCAAAGTTGATCCTGCCGGTTCCCGATGCCAGAAGTACCCTGGAAATATAGGGAAAGGTGATCATGGGAAACAGAAAGGAGGAAATAGACAACAGGCTGTTCATGATAAAGTTTACTTTGATGGATGCTTTCTTCATCTTTCTCGTCTCCTCTTTCCTTCCTTTGTTTCCGTTCTTCTCCCATCAGTCAAACAATGACAACTGGTTGGACTCGGGCAGCCCTGCCAGGATCCCCAGCTCCACCATGGTATCCACCACCGTTTTGCTGACCTTCGTTCTCTGCCGGAAATCGTCCCGCGACAGGTATTTTCCGCCTTTGGACGCTTCCTCTACGGCATCCGCCGCCTTTTCTCCCATTCCATCGATACTGTTAAGAGGCGGCATCAGCTTGCCATCCCGGATCAGGAAACGCCGCGCTTTCGCCTGATAGACGTCAATGGGCTCAAAGGAAAAGCCTCTGGCGTACATTTCCTGAACCACCTTCATATCCTTCATGGTATCCTGTTCTTTATTGCTAAGATCCTTTCCCCGCTTCCGGTACTCCTCCATGTGATGCAACAGGGCTTCCTTCCCCTGACACATCAGTTCATAGGAAAATGCACTGGCACGGATCCCGAAATAAGCCCCATAATAGGCCAGCGGGTAATGGATCTTGCAGTAGGCGATCCGATAGGCCATCATCACATAGGCCGCCGCATGGGCCTTGGGAAACATATATTTGATCTGATTACAGGACCAGATATACCAGTCCGGCACGCCTGCTTCCCGCATCTGCTCTTCGGTCCCGGGAGGCAGGCCTTTTCCCTTTCGTACCGCTTCCATGATCGTAAAGGACAGCTCGCTGTCCATCCCCTGATTGATCAGATAGGTCATAATATCATCCCTGGTACAGATTGCGGTGGAGATGGTAGCCTTTTTGCTGCGGATCAGCTCCTGGGCATTGTTCAGCCACACGTCTGTCCCGTGGGACAAGCCTGAGATCCGGATCAGATCCGACAAGGTCTGAGGCTTGGTATCCACCACCATCTGGATAACAAAGTCCGTCCCAAACTCCGGGATCCCCAGACAGCCTACCGGACAGCCGCCGATGTCCTCCGGCGTAATGCCAAGAGCCGAGGTGTCGTGGAACAGGGACATCACACTTTTATCATCCAGAGGGATCTTCGTGGCATCAAAGGGATGGTCCGTCTCGTTAAACTCATTGTCCAACGCATCCGAGCTGATATATTCCTCCAGGGTCTTGATCATGGTAGGATCGTCGTGTCCCAGAATATCCAGCTTCAGAAGGTTATGGTCAATGGAGTGATAGTCGAAATGAGTGGTAATGATATCTGTGTTCATATCGTTGGCAGGATGCTGTACCGGCGTAAAGCTGTGGATCTCCTCCCCCAGGGGAAGGACAATGATCCCTCCCGGGTGCTGGCCGGTACTCCTGCGGATTCCCGTACATCCCTTTACGATCCGGTCGATTTCGCAGTTTCGCTTGGCTTCGCCTCTTTCCTCATAATAGTTTTTAACATAGCCAAACGCCGTTTTTTCCGCCAGTGTTCCTATGGTTCCCGCCCGGTAAGTCTGTCCCGTCCCGAAGATCACTTCTGTATATTTATGGGCATTGCTTTGATAGTCTCCCGAAAAGTTCAGGTCGATATCCGGTTCTTTATTTCCCTTAAATCCCAAAAAGGTTTCAAAGGGAATGTCAAATCCGTCTTTTTTCAAAGGCGCCCCGCATTTGGGGCACTTCTTATCCGGCATATCCCAGCCGCAGCCGCCTGCATAAGCACGGACCTCCGAGGATTCAAAGTCACTATAGTGGCACTCTGCGCAGTAATAGTGGGGGCTTAGGGGATTCACCTCCGTGATCCCCGCCATAGTAGCCACAAAGGAAGAGCCCACCGATCCTCTGGATCCCACCAGATAGCCGTCCTCGTTGGACTTCCATACCAGCTTCTGGGCAATGATGTACATCACGGCAAATCCGTTGGAAATAATGGAATTTAATTCTCTTTCCAGCCTTTCCACCACGATTTCCGGCAGGTTTTCTCCATACATCTGGTGTGCTTTTTCGTAACAGATCTTCCGAAGATCCTTGTCGGAATCCGGGATGACAGGCGGGCATTTGTCCGGCCGTACCGGAGAGATCTTTTCCACCGTGTCTGCGATCCGGTTGGGATTTTCAATCACCACTTCCCTGGCTTTTTCCGTTCCCAGATATTGAAACTCTTCCAGCATCTCTTCCGTCGTCCGAAAATACAGGGGGGCCTGGTCCTCCGCGTCCTGAAATCCTTTTCCTGTCATGATGATCTTGCGGTACACGTCGTCCGAAGGATCCATAAAATGAACGTCGCAGGTGGCCACCACCGGTTTCTGAAACTGTTCTCCCAGCTGGACGATCCTGCGGTTCAGCTGTCTGAGATCCTCCTCGCACTTCACAGAGGAGATTCTTTCACTGTCGATCATAAACCGATTGTTTCCAATCGGCTGGATCTCCAGATAATCATAAAAGCTGACGATCCGCGACAGTTTTTCTTCGGACCGCTCGTTCAGCAGCGCCTGAAACACTTCTCCCGCCTCGCAGGCGCTTCCCACCAGAAGTCCTTTCCGGTGTCTGGACAGCTCACTCTTGGGGATCCTGGGCCACCGGTGAAAGTATTCCAGATGGGATTTGGAAATCAGCCGGTATAAATTGACCCGCCCTTCTTCATTTTGCGCCAGAAGGATCACATGGTGGGAAGGAAGCTTTTTGATCGCATTGGCATTGCTTGCTCCAAACTGATTCAGCTTGTTTAGATCATAGACCTCCTTCTCTTCCAGCATCTCTAAAAACCGCAGGAAAATCTCGGCGGTCGCCATAGCGTCGTCTACCGCCCTGTGATGATTTTCCAAAGAGATATTCAGCGCTTTCGCCACGATATTCAACTTGTATTTTGCCAGAGACGGAAGCAGGATCCTGGCCATTCCCACCGTGTCCACCGAAGTAAAGTCAAACTCGATCTCCTGGTAGCGACAGTTCTGTTCAATAAAGCTGACGTCAAAGGCAGCGTTGTGCGCCACCAGCACCGCATCCTGCACAAAGTCCAAAAAATCGGGAAGCACTGCAAAAATATCCGGCGCTTCGATCACCATGTGATCCGTGATCCCGGTCAGGTTGGTGATCTGGAAGGGAATGGGGATCTTGGGGTTCACAAAGGTGCTGAAGGTGTCTACGATCGTTCCGTTTTCCACCTTCACCGCCCCGATCTCAATGATCTTGTCCCGGATGGGGCTAAAGCCTGTCGTCTCCAGGTCAAATACCACGAACGTCCCCTTCAGGGATTGCCCCTTGCTTCCTACGGCAACATCCTTCAGATCGTCCACCAGATAGCCTTCGACTCCATAGATCACCTTAAAAGGATCTTCTTTCCCCAGCCGCTCGATAAAGTGATTAGCCTCCGGAAACGCCTGCACCACTCCGTGATCGGTAATGGCAAGCGCCTTGTGTCCCCAGTCATGCGCCCGCTTCAGCAGATCTTTGACGTCTGTGACGCCGTCCATATCGCTCATCTTGGTATGGCAGTGCAGCTCTACCCGCTTTTCCAGCGCCAGATCCTTCCGGCTTTCCCGGAAGTCCGGAATGATCTTTACGCCTGTTACGGAAGTGATGCCGATCTCCCTGTCATACTTGTCCAGGATAGCGATCCCCTTGACTTTCAGGAAGCTGCCTGCTTTCATTCCCTCCATCACGTCGGGCAGCTGCTCATTTTTCACAAACATCTTGACCACGATGCTGTCCGTAAAGTCCGTAATGGTGATCATCACAATGGATTTTTCATTTCGAATCTCCCTGGTATCAAATTTGATCACCTGTCCTCTTACGATCACCTCTCCCAGTTCCTGATTGATCTGGGACAACTGCCATACCTCTCCCTCAAAGTCTCTGCCATACACCACGTCCTTGGATGAGGCACCTTCCTTCTGGTAAACGGCCCGTCTTTCTTTTTTCTGTTTCTTTTTTTCCGTCTGCCGGGAAGCCGGAGCCTCTTCCTCTTCCTTTCTTCTGCGGACCGCGTCGGACTGCTCCACGATCGCCTTGATTTCTCTCTGGACCCGATGCTCCGCTTCTTCCCGCAGCCTGGTTTTTCTCTTTTCATAAAGAACCCGCACTTCAATAGGCATCTGGAATCTTTTTTGGAAAACCGTTTCCAGATATTCCACCAGCTGCGTCTTTTTTCCCTCTGCCACAATGCTTTCCGGCAGATTCAGACACAGAACGTTGCCCTCAAACTCTACAGAAGCATGCTGCAGCATATTTCTCTCAATAGCGCTTCGTCTTCCCAGCTCCTCCAGAAAACTGTCCAGATAGGATTCCATGATGATATCCGGCGTATACTGCGGTGACAATTCATAGGTTTCTTCCATTCTGATCTCAATCCTGCGGCGATGGAACAACTGCTTTTTGATTTCTTCTTCCAGACGATAGATTTCTCTCCTGGGAATAATATGCGTGCTGATCAGACAGATCTTCAAGAATTCCTTCTGCTGATTGGTCACCACCTTCTCTACCAGAACCCCCTGCAGAAGCTCTTTCTGTTCTCTATCTATCTGCAGGGTAGGAAATACTTCCAAAAAACTTTTATTCATTCCAATGCTCCAATTCTTCCTTTAAAACAGCAAGCAGTTCCTCTTCTCTTACCTTCCTTACCACCTGCCCTTTCCGGATCAGCAGGCCTTCCCCTCTGCCTCCGGCGATTCCGATATCCGCTTCTCTTGCTTCCCCCGGTCCATTTACCACGCACCCCATTACTGCTACCTTGATATCCAGTTCCATTCCGTCCACCATCTCTTCCACCTGATTTGCCAGGCGGATCAGATCGATCTGGGTTCTTCCGCAGGTCGGGCAGGCAACCACTTCCACTCCGCCTTTTCGCAGTCCCAACGTTTTCAGGATCAGCTTAGCCGCCCGGATCTCCTCCACCGGATCTCCTGTCAGAGATACCCGGATGGTATCTCCGATCCCCTGATCCAGGATCAGTCCCAGACCAATGGCAGACTTAATGCTTCCCGCCTGCAGTGTTCCCGCCTCTGTGATCCCTACATGCAAAGGATAAGGGCACACCTGTGCGATCTGACGGTGCGCCTCCACACACATCTTCACATTCGAAGACTTAATGCTGACCACCAGTTGATCATATCCCATTTCTTCAATGAGACGCACCTTTTCCATGGCACTCTCCGCCAGACCCTTTGCCGTCACCTGGCGGTAGGCCTCCAGATATTTCTTTTCCAGAGAACCGCTGTTGACCCCTATGCGAATGGGAATCTTTTTTTCTTTTGCAGCCTCCACCACCTGTCGGACCCTGTCAGCGTCTCCGATATTTCCCGGATTGATCCGGATCTTGTCTGCCCCGTTTTCCATGGCGGCCAGTGCCAGGCGATAGTCAAAATGAATGTCCGCCACCAGGGGGATTGAAATTTCCTGTTTGATGGAGGACAACGCCCTGGCAGCCTCCATGGTAGGCACTGCACAGCGGATGATCTCACAGCCCGCCTTTTCCAGTCGGTGGATCTGTTGGATCGTCCCTGCAATATCTTCTGTCCTGGTATTGGTCATGGACTGGATCGCCACGGGATTCCCCCTCCGATCATCCGATTCCCAATCCGGATCTGCTTTGTTTCCGTTCTGTACATCTTCTTTCCTCCTTCCTGCGATCCAAAGGTATCCTAAACACGCACCAGGCCTTGAAGGCCCCGGTGCTTAAGCCGCCCCTGCTCCGGTCAGCTGCCATTACAAAAAGACTTATTCACGGGAACAAGTCTTTTTGCTTTTCCTTCTTCTTTCCACTTACTGCTTCAGAAACACCATCTGATCTCCATACTCTCTTTCCGAGAGGGTCAGCCGGTCTTTCTCCACATTGTAATCGAAGGTATTTGTGATGACGCCCATCTGATTTTCCAGCAGTTCCCTGGAATATCCCTTCTTGACCAGCCGATCCGTTTCTTCCTTGCTTTCGTGTATGCTTAAAGTTTTCTCCTCTTTGTTGAGCGTATAATCCACCTTCACATCTATCGTGGTTCCCTCTTCCATTCCCTGCAGACGGACAATCCCCTGATGCTCGTTTTTCAAGATCAAAAGAATATCTCCATCCTCATACTGCCAGGCACCTTCCAAAGGATTGTTGGTAAATAACCGGATCATCAGATAAACTCCCACCAACACGATCACAATGGAGGAGCTGACCATGACCATCCTCCATACCTTGCTTCTTGCCGTCTCGTTGTATTGTAGCTCCATTTTCCCCGTCCTTCCTGCTATCCCTTCTGTTCCCCCAGAATCCTCCGGTACATGCAGGCGTTTGCCTGGCTTTCCAGTTCATCCTCCAGGGGCTTTAGATCTGCCTCTTTGTATTTCCTAAGCAGCGCCTGGCGGATCAGATGATCCGAAATCTGTGGATTTTTAGGCAACAATGGTCCATGAAGATAGGTTCCGATCACATTTTTATAGAGCACTCCTTCATAACCGCTTTTTCCATCATTTCCATAGCCTGCCACCACTTCTCCAAAGGGGCGGCCGCTGCCAATATACGTTCTTCCTCCGTGGTTTTCAAATCCTACTACCGGCATATCGCACAGTTCACTTTTCAAAACGATATTTCCGATCAGCCGACCTTCCTCCTGCACGGTATAAAGATCCACCAGTCCCAAGCCTTCTATTTTTTCTGTTTTGGTCTGATAGTAACTTCCCAGAAGCTGGTATCCGCCGCAGACAGCGATCACCACGCCATCATCCTCCACATACTGCCGGAACTGCTCCTTGATGGAGGATAATTCCCGGCACACGATCGCCTGCTCCCGGTCGGATCCTCCGCCAAGAAGCACGATATCCAGTTCTGTAAAATCTATCTGCTCTCCCAGGTGGAACTCTTTGACCTTTGCCTCGATCCCTCGCCATCTGCATCTCTGCTGCAGGCAGGCGATATTGCCTCTGTCTCCGTACAGATTCAAAAGATCCGGGTAGAGGTGTCCCACTGTGATCGTTTGCTGTTTTTCTCCCACTATCTGCTTTCCTCCATGTTTTTCAGCACATTTCTGGTTCCAAATAATGCCGTATAGTTGACCAGAACATATAGATTGCCGCAGCCATCCTTCAGCTTTCTGTCGATCGCCTTTTCGATATCTGCCTCTATCTGCGCCTGTATTCCTGCGTATTTCAGTCGGAGTCCCATGTCGTGACACCGGATCCCGCTTGCCAGGATGGATTCTACGGACGCCAGCCGGAGCCGATCAAAATCTACGTCCCACAGCCAGGAAACATCAATCCCATCCTGCATATTGTCATTGATGGCAATGATCAGATCCTTCGGAGACGGATCCTCCAGTACCGCTGTAATATTCTGATTAAACCCAGCCGGATTTTTTGCCAGATTCAAGAGCACATCTGTCCCTGCAATGTGAAATTTTTCCATCCTGCCATTTTCCGGCCGGAATGCATCCAGCATGGTCTGAAAATGCTCCAGGGAAAGTCCCGCCGTTCTGGCCGCACTGTAGGCAGCCAAAAGGTTGTAGATATTGTAAAAGCCTCGATAGGACGTGGTAAATTTTCTTCCTTCCGTTGCAAATGCCAGACCGTTCTCCAGATGGATATCCTCTGCATCAAAAGACAGCTTCGGCCTCTGGAATCCACATTTGCTGCAATGGTAGCTTCCCAGTTGGCTGTAATGATAAAACTCGTAGTCCAACACGGCTCCGCAGCATTTACAGAATCTTCCTTCCCGGATCTCCTGTACCGTTTCCCTCTGAACCGGTTTGCTGATCCCGTATGCGACATATGCGTTGCCGCTGTCTTTTGCCAGATAGGCCGACAGTGCGTCGTCTCCGTTGACGATCACTTTCATTTCGGGCGCCGACTGTATGCTTTCCTTTAAAATTTCCATGATCAGGTCAATTTCTCCGTAGCGGTCCAGCTGATCCCGAAACAGGTTGGTCAGCACCATGTAATCCGGCTTAAAAAAGGGGAAGACACGTCTGGTGGAAGCCTCGTCGATCTCAATACAGGCATAGTCCGCCTCTATCTTCCCATTGAGTCCTGCCCCCAGTGCGAAAGCAGCGGCCACCCCGTTCAGCATATTAGAACCGGTACGATTGCAGATCACACGATATCCTTCCGCTTTCAGAGCCGCCGCCAGAAGATTGTTGGTAGTCGTTTTTCCGTTGGTTCCGCACACCACAAAAATGTCTTTTCGGACCTGCTTCGACAGCTCTGCAAGGATATTGGGACAAATAGCCAGCGCAATCTTCCCTGCCCATGTCACTCCCTGCCGGTGAAACACTTTCACACTTATTTTTTCTGCTGCCTTTGCTGCCCAGACCGCCAGTACTCTGCGTAATCCCATATGTTACTCTTCTCCCTGTTTCTTTCCTTCTGCCAACAGCGCCGCTATTTCCTCCCTGGACGGCATGGAACGGATCGCTCCCTTCCTGGTGGTGATCAGCGCCGCTCCTGCGTTGGCTCTTGTCAGTATATCTCCCAGATTTTCTTCGTTGAAATGCTCCATTCCCACTTCCAGCACACCGTGTAAGGCAGAACCGCAAAAGGCGTCTCCTGCTCCCGTGGTTTCTATGGTATTCACAGAAAATCCCTTTCTCTCTACCCGAATGTCCTTGTAGTAGGCACGGCTTCCCTCTTTTCCCATGGTCAGAAAGATCAGCGGGATCCCATAGGTTTCCTGCAGATAACGGATTCCTTCATCATAGTCCTCTTTACCACTGACAAACTGGATCTCATTGTCAGAGATCTTCAGGATATCACACTGTCCAAGCCCGTACTCCATCTGCTCTTTGGCATCCTCCAGCGTCTTCCAGAGGGGCGGACGCAGATTCGGGTCGAAGCTGATAAGACAGCCTGCCTTCTTAGCTTCCTCTATCGCTCGTTTTGTAGCACTTTTTACCGGCTCACTGGTGAGAGACAGGGTACCAAAATGCAGGATCCTGGCCTGTCGGATCAGATCCACATCCACTTCCTCCCAGGATAGCATCATATCTGCCGACGGATTCCGATAGAAGGAAAAATCCCGGTCGCCATCGGGAAAAGTGTGCACAAATGCCAAAGTAGTCGGGTATTCCCGGTCCAGGATCAGACCCTTGGATTCGATTCCCAGATCATCCAGCGTTCCTTTCAGAAGTTTTCCAAACTGATCATCCCCCACTTTCCCGATCATGGCTGTCTTTCTTCCCCACCTGTTCAGCATGGCCAATACGTTGGTGGGCGCCCCTCCCGGGCACGCCTCATGCAGCTTGTTCCCCTGGCTGCTTTCTCCGCTTACTGCAAAATCTATCAGCATTTCTCCTAAAGCCACTACATCATACTTTTTTTCCATATCCGACTCCTTACTCCTCTCCATCCGGACTTTGCTTTTGCCTTTTATTCTACCATACATTCTATTAGATGAACACCTGCATTTTATAATATCCGGGCAATTCTGCGCCGGCATTTTCCGCTTTCTTAGAAACACGAGGTCTTCTCTTCCCGCACTCTTTCCCTACTTGGGGACACCGTTTCAGCCTGCCGCAGTGTGATCTCGACGAAGCCTTTTTACTTTCACGGGACTCAAGCTTCCTGTGAAAGCAAAAAAGAGCCCTGCTTTCCCTTTCAAAAGGAATAAACAGTTCTCCTCTCAGCCTGCGCTCCGTGCTTTCTGCTTCCTGGACGTTGCCGGATCCATCCCGGATTCTCTCAATATTTGGGCAAAATAAAAAGCAGGGTACGGGAATCGAACCCGCCTCTCGAGCTTGGGAAGCTCGCATACTACCGATGTACTAACCCTGCACAGGACGATCCGGATGCTCCGAACCGTTCCGTTTCATTATAACACCAATTTTGTTTTCTGGGTAGAAAAATATGAAAAAATCCGCAAAAATTTATGAGCTGATAAGATTTTCTCAAGGAGTTACCGTTACCTTATAGGAAGTATTTCTTCCCGAAAAATCAGTCGCTATCATTTTTATGGTTGCTGTTCCTTCTCCCACTGCCGTCACCTTTCCGTCTTCTCCCACCGTCACAACGTCCGTATTGTCCGATTTAAATCGTACCGGAGGCAGGGTTCCGCTTGCCGGAAATATGGAGATCTGATTCACTTCCTTGTCTTTTTCCCCCATTTTCAAGAAAATTTCTGATTCCGTATAGGCGAATCTACAGCAGGTCTTTGCCTGATCCGGAGTAAGCATCTGTGTTTCATTTTCTGCCGGATTTCTGGTCCATGCCCACCATCCACCATCATACAGGGTTACCTTCCACCCTTGTTCATATGCCAAAAGAAGCGGCATAGTCGCTCTCCACCCGGTTCCGCAGAAAAAGCTGACTTCATTATCTTTTGTCACATTGCTCTCTGCCATGTAGGACTGAAACGTCTTGTAATCAATGACAGTTCCGTCTTTTTTCATATATTCATCCATTGTATTGGCGTCTTCTCCCGCTTTTCCAAAAACAGCGCCGGCGATCTCACCCTTTTCCTGAAGCATCGGATAATTTCCGTCTGAGATTCCTTCAAATTCTCCAAGACTTCTTACGCTGACCAGCTTAAAATTGGAATTTTTCTGTAGCTGTTCCTTCACTTCCTGCAGAGATAGTACATATTCCGGATGCACCGGTATCTCTGCTCCAAATTCCTCCGACGGCGTCGGGGTATTCACCTGCTTTTCCACCTCAAAGCCTGCCTGTTTCCAATGTTCCATCGTTCCGTCCAGCACTTTTACATTTTCCACACCACAATACAAAAGGATAAAAGCTTCCCTTTCGGTAGCCGGATGGGAACCATAGGTAATGACCGTTGTGTCCTTGGTGATCCCGTAATCATTTACAACTTTCTTTAATTCCTCCGGAGAAACGATATTCCCCAGCTCTGCATTGGAATAATCAATCGTGTTATCCGCATAGGCTGCATATGTGCTGGTTTCAAACAGATGGACATCACAGTGATAAGCTCCCGGTATGTGTCCCTCCTTGTAAGCTTCATCGGTTGTGGATGTTTCTAAAATAACATAGTCGTCTGATTCCGGCTGCTGTCCGTCAATGACACTCTTCACCCATTCCGGCGTCACATATACCGTTTTCTTATCGACAGATTCCACCTGTTTGGAAACTGTTTCTTTTTCCTTCTTTTTTTCTTCTGCTGTTTCCTTCTTCCCACAAGCCATTGCCAGTAGCATCACAGCCAGCAGCAAGCTTCCCCATGCTCTCCGTTTCATTTGTTTTCCTCCTGTTGTCTTTTCTTTTTCTGTCTTCTTTTGCAAAAAACTTCCATTCAGGCAATTTATGGGGATTCCCCTTCATTTCCTCCACCTCCCGGTATCTGTAAATCCGGGATCCGCCTGCATGGCTATTTTCATCCTAGCAATCCTTCTCGCTGATTTCCAATCATTTTTTTCTATAAACTTTGTCTATTTATTTGCTTTTTCTATCTCATATCCATTTTTCTTTCCTCTCAAAGTCCCCGTAGTCTAAAGTTTACCGAAACTCCTGTACATAAAAAGGGCTCCAAGCGCCGATAGTGACGCCAGAACCCTTTTTCTTTTCCTCTGTGATCACCGAAAAGTGATCTGCTTTGTAAAAAATCCGTTTTATCTTGCAGCTTTTTTCTTCCACTGTGCCGCTACGCAGGCTGCCGCCAGTGCTGCAATAGCCGGAAATACCGGGTTTGTCTCATCTCCCGTCTTAGGAGCGCCTTTCCCGTTTTTCGCCGGCTTTGTTGGAAGCTTTCCGGTTTCCACAGCAGGCTGCTTTTGGGACAGGTTTTCCACCAGTTGATCGATCTCTGTTTCGGTCATTCCTCCGGCGAGCATATAGGCTCTTGCCTTCTGTGAAAGATCCACTCCCGTCAGATCCTCCGTCCCGGCAATATACTTCAGCATTCCCACAACGTCCTGTGCGATCAGGTCATACTTCCTTGCATTTGCTTCCCGTGTTACCCCATAGAAATTCTCGTAGCTCTTCATGTAATCCGCAACGATCTCTTCCTGCGTCGCACCCATCAGAGAATTCAGTAAAGCTCCCAAAAATCCGGTACGATCTTTTCCTTCTGTACAATGGAACAGATACGGTCCCTTATTTTCTGCCATAAATTTCAGGCCTTCTATGATTCCTGCCTGAAACTCCGGACTCTGATATGCCAGCCCCAGATTCAAAAATTTCACCTTTTCTCCTTCATACAGGCTCTTGTAATAAGGGGACTGATCGTTGGCTGCCAGGTACCCGGGGATCTGTTCCTTGGCGTCTGCCAGGTTCACCACCGTATTGATCCCGGCTTCCTTGATCAACCGGTCTGCATAAGCGGCTCTTCCCAGCTCGTTATTAATGGGGCTGGAGCTTCTGTACAGACGGTTTTCTGCCGTATTTCCGTAGGCAATGCTTCTGAAGTTTGCAAACACTTCATCCGATGCATAATCCTTCCGGTCATTGGTCCGTTTCAGATTGCGGATCAGATACTCATCCAGGTAGCCTCCCTTTTTTTCCATCTCTATCTTCAGCCGGTCTCCCACCACTACATTTGCCGTTTCATAGAGTTTCCCATAGTTGATGCAGACCGCTATCGTCTCGTGTCCCGGATATGCTCTCACCAGGAATTTCCCTTTATCCACATAGTATCCGTCTACAAATGGCGCCACGATCTCATAGCCGTTGTCAAAGGTTACCTTCACCATATCCCCGTATTCATAGCCTGCTTTTAACATATCCGCGATCTTGATATCCGTAGAAGCATGGCCATACTTTTCAATTTCTTTTACCGTTCCGCTTTCGGAGGACAGGCAGATCTTCAGCCTTTTAATCTCCTCATCCTTCAGACCGATCTTTTTCAGGTAGTTTTCCACATCCACGGAAAGGTCCCGTTTGGAAATGTCTGTTCCCTTTGGCAGACCTGCCACTACCGTTGTCATGGAGGCTACAATATTAGCCTCTGCGATTTTTTTATATTTGGAACTCCCCTTTTCCACATGGTAATAATTCTCGTAAGTTACCATGTAATCTTCCACGATCTCGTCCAGGCTTGCTCCCATCAGTCCGGAAAGAACCGCCGAAACAAATCCTGCACGATCCTTCCCTTCTGTACAGTGTACCAGATAAGGACCGTTATGATCGATCAGGAAACGAAGGCCTTCTGCCAGCTTCGCCCCAAAGGCTTCTCCCCCCACATCCACACTCATGCTCAGTGGTTTTACAGAGCCCTCGTCAAACAGTTTTTTATAGTAAGGCGATGCAAAATCTGCCTGTCCCGCGTAAGTATTGATCTCCTCCGGCGTATCCGCCAGATTCATCACCGTTTTGATCCCTGCCTGTTCTGCCAGATCGTTGGCATATTTGGCACGCTTGATCTCATTATTGATGGGACTGGAGCTGCGATATAGAATGCCCGGCTTGATCCCTGTCGTATCGTTCTGTCTGAAGTTTGCGTAGACCACCGGATCATTCCCATAGTCTGCGATGTTATTGGTACGCTCCAGATGGCGGATCTCATATTCTTCCCGGTAGGCTCCCTTTTCTTTCAGACTGATCTTTACATCATCCCCCACCTTTGCCCCATGCGTATTGGCAAAGTGACCCATATTAATGGCCGCCAGGATATTACGAACCCCGTTTTTCGTATAGTCCAGTAAAATCAGATCTCCTGTATCCACATCACTGAAATTGGTGCAAAACGGCATCTCAAGCTTTTTGCCGTTTACCTCCAGATACACCATATCTCCCGCTTCATAGCCTGCTGAAAGTATCGTTTCCGGTTCGATCTCCAGCACAATATTCCCGTACTTTTCAATTGCCTTTACCTTTGTCTGCAGTTCCTGCGGTTCGGCCGCCTGCACCACGTCTACAGAGGTCGTCGTCCAGACAGAGACCGCCCCCTGCAAAACCAGGAGTGTGCTAAACACCGCCGCAAGCACGATCTTCGCTCTTCTTCTGATCCTGAGCATTTTTCATCCTCCCTTTCCTTTTATCGTCTTATCGCATGATACACCGGGAGGATCATAACATATTTTTATGTCTGAAAAACAGGACTCGCGTCCCTTCTTGGTATTTCAAATGACATTTCGTTTATTTTTCACGGTTTTTTCGTTATATTTTTGTGCATATTTTACTCTATTTTGCTCTATCTGTCCCTTGCCTGTCGCTTTGGAAACAGGGGAAGCTTTCGGCATTGACATACCGCTCCACGGCTATCTGTCCCTTACCTGTCGCTTTGAGAACAGACAAGCATTCTCTATCCCAATTTCCGTTTGTGCAAAGCGATTGCCCCGTATCAGGATCCAATGCGATTGAAAGGCAAATTTCTTACATGTTGAGTCTGGTTAGACCAACACACTTTTCCCTACAACTCTAAATGTCTCCCTGTTTCTTATTTAAATATACAAAAAGCCGTCTGCTTTCACAAACGACTTTATCTTTTCTATTATCTCTTGGCTTTCTCTATAAGCTATCGAGGATCATTCTTCTATTCTCCATGTACCTTCAAAACCACATACAAGTTAAGCATCCGTCTTCTACCGATTCCCTTTCGGTCATGCCCTCGACCGATTAGTAGCAGTCAGCTCCATACATTACTGCACTTCCACCTCTGCCCTATCTACCTCGTCGTCTTCAAGGGGTCTTACTACTTTCGTAGGGATATCTCATCTTGAGGGGGGCTTCACGCTTAGATGCCTTCAGCGTTTATCCCGTCCCGGCTTGGCTACTCTGCCATGCACTTGGTAATGCAACAGATACACCAGCGGCCAGTCCATCCCGGTCCTCTCGTACTAAGGACAGCTCCTCTCAAATATCCTACGCCCACGCCGGATAGGGACCGAACTGTCTCACGACGTTCTGAACCCAGCTCGCGTACCGCTTTAATGGGCGAACAGCCCAACCCTTGGGACCTACTTCAGCCCCAGGATGCGATGAGCCGACATCGAGGTGCCAAACCACTCCGTCGATGTGAACTCTTGGGAGTGATAAGCCTGTTATCCCCAGGGTAGCTTTTATCCGTTGAGCGATGGCAATCCCACTTTCTACCACCGGATCACTAAGTCCTAGTTTCCTACCTGCTCCACCCGTCGGTGTCGCAGTCAAGCTCCCTTCTGCCTTTGCACTCTTCGAATGGTTTCCAACCATTCTGAGGGAACCTTTGAGCGCCTCCGATACCCTTTCGGAGGCGACCGCCCCAGTCAAACTCCCCACCTGACATTGTCCCCAGACCGGTTCACGGCCTCTGGTTAGAAATCCAATACTGCAAGGGTGGTATCCCAACAGCGACTCTGTGACAACTGGCGTCATCACTTCCTCGTCTCCCACCTATCCTGTACATACAATACCGAATCCCAGTATCAAGCTGGAGTAAAGCTCCATGGGGTCTTTCCGTCCTGGCGCAGGTAACCAGCATCTTCACTGGTATTTCAATTTCACCGGGTGCATTGTTGAGACAGTGCCCAAATCATTACGCCTTTCGTGCGGGTCGGAACTTACCCGACAAGGAATTTCGCTACCTTAGGACCGTTATAGTTACGGCCGCCGTTTACTGGGGCTTAAGTTCAAAGCTTCGACCTACGTCTAACCTCTCCCCTTAACCTTCCAGCACCGGGCAGGCGTCAGCCCATATACCTCACCTTTCGGTTTTGCATAGACCTGTGTTTTTGCTAAACAGTTGCTTGGGCCAATTCTCTGCGGCCAGATTCCTCTGGCACTCCTTCTCCCGAAGTTACGGAGTCATTTTGCCGAGTTCCTTAACAATGCTTCTCCCGTCGGCCTTAGGATTCTCTCCTCATCCACCTGTGTCGGTTTACGGTACGGGCGCGATGAAAACAATAGCGGCTTTTCTTGACACATGGCTCACATACTTCCCTACTCTTCTTCGGTACGCGTCACGTCTTCAGATTGCTGTACGGTTTTTCCTTTACAGCTCCTACCTCGCTTGCGCCGGTCTTTCCATTCCCGGCTTATGCTTTCCACGTGTGTCCCCACAGTTCTGTCCCATCGCGGTACAGGAATCTCTACCTGTTCTCCATCGACTACGGCTCTCGCCCTCGCCTTAGGCCCCGACTTACCCAGAGCAGATCAGCTTTACTCTGGAAACCTTGGATATTCGGCCGGAAGGATTCTCACCTTCCTCTCGCTACTCATTCCGGCATTCTCTCTTCCTGATACTCCACAGCTCCTTCCGGTACTGCTTCTTCACATCAGCAATGCTCCTCTACCAATCAATTCTTCATTGATTCCTGAGCTTCGGTAGTGTGTTTCAGCCCCGGACATTTTCGGCGCAGGACCTCTCGACTAGTGAGCTATTACGCACTCTTTGAATGTATGGCTGCTTCTAAGCCAACATCCTAGTTGTCTTTGAAATCCCACATCCTTTTCCACTTAACACACATTTTGGGACCTTAGCTGCAGGTCTGGGCTCTTTCCCTTTCGACTGTCCAACTTATCTCGTACAGTCTGACTCCCGTTCATCATCTACGCGGCATTCGGAGTTTGATATTCTTCGGTAAGCTTTGACGCCCCCTAGGAAATTCAGTGCTCTACCTCCGCAAGACTTGATTCGAGGCTAGCCCTAAAGCTATTTCGAGGAGAACCAGCTATCTCCGGGTTCGATTGGAATTTCTCCCCTATCCACACCTCATCCCCACCCTTTTCAACGGATGTGGGTTCGGTCCTCCATTGCCTTTTACGGCAACTTCAACCTGGACATGGATAGATCACCCGGTTTCGGGTCTACTCCGACTGACTCTTTCGCCCTCTTCAGACTTGGTTTCCCTTCGGCTCCGTCTCTTCTAAGACTTAACCTCGCCAGCCAGCGTAACTCGCCGGACCGTTCTACAAAAAGTACGCGGTTCATCTCTTATGGATGTTCCACAGCTTGTAAACATATGGTTTCAGGTTCTCTTTCACTCCCCTCCCGGGGTTCTTTTCACCGTTCCTTCACAGTACTATGCGCTATCGGTCACTAAGGAGTATTTAGCCTTACGGGGTGGTCCCCGCTCCTTCCCACAAGGTTTCTCGTGTCTCGTGGTACTCTGGATCCCGCTGCCGTCTCCTCCTCTTCGCTTACGGGGCTTTCACCCTCTCTGGCTGGCTTTCCCAAAACCATTCTGCTCAAGTTGAAGTTCAGCTTCTGCGGTCCGAACCCGCCCGTGCTCGCACGGACGTTTGGGCTCTTCCGGGTTCGCTCGCCGCTACTTCCGGAATCACGTTTGTTTTCTTTTCCTCCGGCTACTTAGATGTTTCAGTTCACCGGGTTCCCTTCCTGACGTTATGTGTTGGCGTCAGGATGACTGAGGGTTTCTCAGCCGGGTTTCCCCATTCAGAGATCTTCGGATCACAGGATATTTGCTCCTCCCCGAAGCTTTTCGCAGCTTATCACGTCTTTCATCGGCTCTTAGTGCCAAGGCATCCACCATATGCTCTTTTCTACATGACCAAACGACTCAGCAAGCAGCAGATCAACTGTGCGTCCTGCCGGGAATGCTTGCATTCCTTGGCAGAAGGCTGCAGGTGATCGGGTATTTGCGGAGCAAATCTCATCGAAAAAATCTTTGATTTTTGAGATGAGGCTGCTTCTTCCCTGCCCACTTCCTGACTCTACACCGGTATAGCGTTACCGGCGTTGGCAATCGGTCAATTGTTTTACTTCGTTTTCTTCGAAGGTTCTTTGATGTCCTTTCGGACATCCCTCGGATGTCTTGATATTTGCTCCTTTTCAGGTCTTCCGAAAGCTTCCGCTTTCTCCCTCCCAAAAAGAAGTCTATCTTTTTCTTAACTTCTATGCGGTTTTCAAGGTACATGGCTGACCGTTTGTCGGTCATCAAAGTCCTGAAGCCTTCCCGACAGCATCTCCCGCCGCTTCCTTCAATCCTTTCATCACAGACAAACCCCGGCTCTTTCCCGGTTCCTTCAATGCCTTTTTCTTTTTTAAAGTCTGGCAGCCACCTACTCTCCCACATCGTCTCCAATGCAGTACCATCGGCCGCCCGGGCCTTCACCATCGTGTTCGGGATGGGTACGGGTGTTTCCCCCGGGCGCATCGCCACCAGACAATCCTTCCAAAAGCTTCTTACAGCTCCCAAAGGTCTTCCCCCTTGATAACCAAACAATAGACAACAGCCCTTACTTCTTCTTCCTTAGAAAGGAGGTGATCCAGCCGCACCTTCCGATACGGCTACCTTGTTACGACTTCACCCCAGTTATCGGTCCCACCTTCGACGGCTCCTTCCTTGCGGTTAGGTCACCGGCTTCGGGCGTTACTGACTCCCATGGTGTGACGGGCGGTGTGTACAAGACCCGGGAACGTATTCACCGCAACATTCTGATTTGCGATTACTAGCGATTCCAGCTTCATGTAGTCGAGTTGCAGACTACAATCCGAACTGAGACGTTATTTTTGAGATTCGCTCACACTCACATGCTTGCTTCCCTTTGTTTACGCCATTGTAGCACGTGTGTAGCCCTGATCATAAGGGGCATGATGATTTGACGTCATCCCCACCTTCCTCCAGGTTCTCCCTGGCAGTCTCTCTAGAGTGCCCAGCTTCACCTGCTGGCTACTAAAGATAGGGGTTGCGCTCGTTGCGGGACTTAACCCAACATCTCACGACACGAGCTGACGACAACCATGCACCACCTGTCTCCAATGCTCCGTAGAGAACGTACATTACATACGCGGTCATCGGGATGTCAAGACCAGGTAAGGTTCTTCGCGTTGCTTCGAATTAAACCACATGCTCCACCGCTTGTGCGGGTCCCCGTCAATTCCTTTGAGTTTCATTCTTGCGAACGTACTCCCCAGGTGGACTACTTAGTGCGTTTGCTGCGGCACCGATGGGCTTTGCCCACCGACACCTAGTAGTCATCGTTTACGGCGTGGACTACCAGGGTATCTAATCCTGTTTGCTCCCCACGCTTTCGAGCCTCAACGTCAGTTATCGTCCAGCAGGCCGCCTTCGCCACTGGTGTTCCTCCTAATATCTACGCATTTCACCGCTACACTAGGAATTCCGCCTGCCTCTCCGACACTCCAGTTCCATAGTTTCCAATGCAGTTTTGGGGTTGAGCCCCAAATTTTCACATCAGACTTACGAAACCGTCTACGCTCCCTTTACACCCAGTAAATCCGGATAACGCTTGCCCCCTACGTATTACCGCGGCTGCTGGCACGTAGTTAGCCGGGGCTTCTTAGTCAGGTACCGTCACTTTCTTCCCTGCTGATAGAAGTTTACATACCGAAATACTTCCTCCTTCACGCGGCGTCGCTGCATCAGAGTTTCCTCCATTGTGCAATATTCCCCACTGCTGCCTCCCGTAGGAGTCTGGGCCGTGTCTCAGTCCCAATGTGGCCGGTCACCCTCTCAGGTCGGCTACTGATCGTCGCCTTGGTGAGCCGTTACCTCACCAACCAGCTAATCAGACGCGGGCCCATCTTACACCACCTCAGTTTTTACCACTTCATCATGCGATCCTGTGGTCTTATGCGGTATTAGCAGTCATTTCTAACTGTTATCCCCCTGTGTAAGGCAGGTTGCCCACGCGTTACTCACCCGTCCGCCGCTCAGTCACCTTGCTTCCACCCCCGAAGGCGCTTCCATAAGGTGCTTCGCTCGACTTGCATGTGTTAAGCACGCCGCCAGCGTTCATCCTGAGCCAGGATCAAACTCTCGTATGAAAACTTGAGCTCGGTATCTCACGAGGTCTAGTTTGAATACGCTCCCCGTCCACTTGGCGAACAACTTCCGTTGTGAGCCTAGTGACGCAGGAGCTTCCTATACGCATTCTCATGCGCGAAGTTCAATTCCGTTTCAGATAAACGTTAGCTTATCTTCCCGTTATTACTGTTGTTTTAGGTTGACAGCTCCATGTCATACATGGCTCTGTCCGTTCTGAATTTTTCTCTTAAGAAATTTTCAGGGTTGTTGTCTATTGTTTAGTTATCAAGGTGCTTTGCCGCTCTCGCTTGTCTCAAGCGACAACTACATTAAGATATCATATTTGTTTTGGAGTGTCAACTATTTTTTGAAACTATTTTTGCACTATTTTTGCAACTGGTTGGGAATCTGTTGTTTCAGCCTCCCGTGCCGCAATCGTTTTTAAGAAAACGCAGGGCGACATAGTCTCTTGCCTACACCGCCCTGCGAGCCCGTGGTATCCTTCCACCGGCAATATTTTTAAATTTCTTTCGCGCTTTTAAAGAATTCTTTGCGAATCAGACAGCAATCAGTGCTGTTATCCCATCCACGCTCCGCTTCCTGAAAAGCGATACTGCACTCCCCCTACACGTAGCGACACTCCTGCAGCCATGGCTCCGTTGGCTTTCAGGTAATACCAGGTGTTTCCCTGCTGCAGCCAACCCGTCTGCATCGCGCCGTTTTCCATCAGGAAGTACCAGTTTCCACCAATCTGCAGCCAACCCGTCTGCATCATTCCATTCCCCGCCAGGTAATACCAGGTGTTCCCCTGCTGCAGCCAGCCGGTCTGCATGGCGCCGCTTCCATCCAGAAAATACCAAGCGTTCCCGTCTTTGACCCAGCCGGTCTGCATGGCGCC
This sequence comes from Suipraeoptans intestinalis, assembly GCF_009696485.1. Taxonomy (GTDB): domain Bacteria; phylum Bacillota; class Clostridia; order Lachnospirales; family Lachnospiraceae; genus Suipraeoptans; species Suipraeoptans intestinalis. Next base: position 1,720,535 of record NZ_VULY01000018.1, on the reverse strand, counting down.
GCTTTCCGCCAGATAATACCACTTGCCGCCGGTCTGTACCCAGCCGGTTTTCATAGCGCCGCTTCCTTCCAGAAAGTACCAGGTGTTTCCCTGTCGCAGCCAACCCGTCTGCATCGCGCCGTTCCCATCTGCAAAATACCAGGTTTCTCCGTCCTTGATCCAGCCTGTCTGCATTTTTGCTGTGCCTGTTTCAAAAAAGTACCAGGTGTTTCCCACAGCCTTCCAGCCTTTTGCCGCCTTATGCGTGGCTCCGAAGTAATACCAGGCACCGTTTACCTGCTCCCATTTCTCTGCGGAGGCATAGCCTGCCTGATTAAAGTAATAGAACTCTCCGTCAATTTCTTTCAAGGTAGATACCGGATATGTTTTTCCGTCCGGATTCAGGTACCAGGTTCCCTTCCCATCGATCCGCCATTCTCCTTTTGCAGGCTCCGTCTCTTTTACGATCTTGATGGCGTTGTCAAAGAAATAGTAGCCGTCGTTTGCTGCCACGTCAACTCCGATCCGCCACTTCACCGCTTCCTTATACGGTGCGACATCCGGAATCTTCACCTCAAACATCCTCTGCTCTTCGGTTCCCTCTGCCATTACTGCCTGGTAATCCACTACACTCTTTTCTTCTCCCTTTTCTGTTACATACTGTATTCCGTAATATAGCTGTTCCGGAAGAGCTTTTCCTTGTACGATAACCGCCACGGTCCCTCCCTGAACTCCTATTTCCGTAACAGAGGGAACGATGTTCGTCAGCTCCGGTTCCTGTGGTTCCTGCAGCTGTTTTTTCAGTTCCTGTCTGGCCTTTTCTATTTTCTGAAGTGCCGCTTTACAATCTGATTCTTTGGAATTTGGGTCGGCAAGAAGTTTCTTCCCCTTTTCTACCGCTTCCTGATAAACCTGCCAGCTTCCTGCTGTGTATTCCGTTTTTTTCAGACTTTCCAGTTCCTGTACCGCTTTTTGCAGCGCCTCTTTTGTCTCCTTGGTGACGCCCTCCGCTCCCCTGACGATCTTAATGCTGTTTTTAAAGAAGTAGTATCCATTGTCCGGTACGGCATCTACTCCTACTTTCCATTCCACCGCCTCTTCATACTTGGATGCATCCGGAATCTGGATTTCAAACGTTCTTTTCTCCGGCGTCCCGGAAGCTGTCACTTTCTGACTTTTAATCACCTCTGTTTCTACTCCGCTTTTTGTAACATAATGCACGCCACAGTACAATGTTGACGGAAGCTTCGTCCCTGTTACAGTCACTGTAACCGGTCCTCCGGATGTTCCAATCTCCTTGAGTGAAGAAACCGAATCTGTGAATTCTGCCTCTTCCGGATCTTCCGGTTCTGCCGGTTCTGCCGGTTCCTCTCCTCCTTTTACTGTCAGAGTGATCTCTCCTTCGTATTCTACATCATCTACACTTTTTACATAGTTCTCCCAGTTCTCATCTGTCTCAAACAAGACGACCGGCTGCCGATCCATCGTGTATGGACTGCCCTCCACCAAAAGCAGATGGTATTCATCATCGTTCAATTCCTGGTTGTCACACACATAGCTTGCTCTTCCTTCCGCATCTGTTGCACTTTGGAATTTTTTGTCACCCTGTTTTCCATAGGAGGATTTTAAATACAGCAAAGCACCCTGCACCGGTTTCCCGCTTTTATCTGTTACCCTGACCTTCAGTGTTGTACGGCTATGTTCCTGGGGATCCTCCGGCTGCGGATCGTCCTTCGGTACCGGTCCGTCTCCATATTCGATCACAACCGGATACAGGGACAGGGTCTGCATCTGAAATGTCACTTTGCTTCCATTCTGCTTAAAATCAACTTTTTGAAGTGTTCCTTCTCCATCCAGATAAAAAACCTGTTTTACCGCCTTTTCTTCCTTCACCTGCTTTGTAATAGTGTATTCTCCGGCAGCCATCTTTGCCACTTCCCATCTGTGGGGATTCACCAGCTTCAGATCAAACATCTGGCAGTCTTTTCCTTCCAGCGCGCTGATCCCACTTGTGGCCAGTTCTCTCTCGCTCAACAGAAAATGCTGAAAATCCATGCCTTCTATGCTCGTACTTCCTGCCATATCTGCGTAGATCGTTCCGCCGTAATTGCTGTTGGTCAAAATAGTATCCTTCTTATGTCCGGACTTTTTGCCAACCAGAGTGATCTCATCCACTCTCTGGCAGTTAGCGTGATTGTAGCCGTACTTCTTGGCATCATATTCTGACTTATCCTTTACAGAAATAGGAAAAGAAGCCACGCTCCACAGAGCTTCCTCCACAGAAACCGTATAGTTGACGTCTTCTAAAAGGTCCACGTTCAGCCTTCCCCGTGCGTCGCTGACAGCCCTGACCGTCTCCACATCACTGGTCAGTACGAAATGAATGTTCGACATAGAGGCGCCCCCTTCTGTCCTTACATCAGATCTTATGCTGACTCTTCTGTCTTTCTCCGGATTCGGTTCTGCCTTATCCCGCCTGGTCAGATTCAGGCTTTTTACCTGCGAATAGTTATAGGTGACGCCTGTCAGCGTAGTTCCCGTATAGGTCTTTGTAGTATCCTTGATGTCTACCATCCCGTTATCTTTTACCCAGACATAAGCATTTGGCATCTTGTATTCGGAATCTACCGCAAATATAGTGTAATTGTGATTCCTGATCAGATCCAGTTCCGGAAGTTTTCCGTTTTGGGATGTTACTTCCTGTTCCAGTTTCTGCAGCGTCGTATTGTAGATCTGGAATTTTACAGGCTTTGTCAGCGCCTGTGTCGTCACCGGCTTTGTGTCCGGATCCGTGATTTCTCTGACCTCAATTCCCGTTACTTTTACGGTTTCTGTTTCATAAAGATTCTTTTGCAGATATGCCTTTATTTCATGCTGCGGCACATAAGGCGCTGTTACCTCGGCAGCCTTACTTTCTCTTTGCCCCGCCCCCACATTTAATAAGGCAAACGCCATAAGGGCACAAAAGACTTTTGCTGTCCTGTTCTTTTTTCTGTTCTTTTTTCTTTTCATCTTCCCCTGTTCTCCTCCTTTTTCCGATAATATCCAGGGTCATTGTATCATTTTTTTCGTCAAAACCCAACAGGGTAATTCTACGAATTTTCCTAACCTTGCTTTATGGGGGCTGTATCTACCCTTTGTAGTTTATATGTAATTCTGCTGCAATTCTGTGCAGGGAAAAGAGGCTGGTTTTCCACAGATCGATTACAGATTTAAGAAAAACCGGCGAAAACTCCAAAAGGAGAAAGCGGTGTTCCTATGCTTCTCTTTAAGAAGCAAAAGATCACCGCTTTTGCCAGTTCCTGTTTGATTTTGATCCCCACAGCATCCCTTCTGACATCTGTGGTAAAACACTTCTATCTGCAAGAGTTGATGCAGCGCAGCGAAGCTTTTTTTCAACGGAATGCCGTTCTCCGTATCCGTTCGATCCCCAGCAATGCTTTACCGGATCCAGGCTCCGCTTCTATCAAAGCGGTAAGAAGTCCCGTCTATGTTCAGGACGCCGCCGGCAGCCATAGCTCCGCTTCCTGTCAGATAATACCAGGTGTTCCCCTGCTGCAGCCAGCCTGTCCTCATAGCACCGCTTCCTTCCAGGTAATACCAGGTGTTCCCCTGCTGCAGCCAGCCTGTCTGCATCGCGCCGCTTCCATCTAGAAAATACCAGGCGTCCCCGTCTTTGACCCAGCCTGTCTGCATGGCGCCGCTTTCCGCCAGATAATACCACTTGCCGCCGGTCTGTACCCAGCCGGTTTTCATAGCGCCGCTTCCATCCAGGAAGTACCAGGTGTTTCCCTGACGCAGCCAACCCGTCTGCATGGCGCCGTTCCCATCCGCAAAGTACCAGGTTTCTCCGTCCCGGATCCAGCCAGTCTGCATTTTTGCTGTGCCTGTTTCAAAAAAGTACCAGGTGTTTCCCACAGCCTTCCAGCCTTTTGCCGCCTTACAGGAAGCTTCAAAATAATACCAGGCACCGTTTACCTGCTCCCATTTCTCCGCAGAAGCGTAGCCCTCTGCATTAAAATAGTACCACTCTTTATCTATTTTTTTCAGAATCGATGTTGGATAGGTTTTCCCGTCCGAATTCTGGTACCAGTATCCTTTCCCGTCTTTGATCCATCTGCCTTTTGACCTGTCTGTTCTCAGGATTTGGATGGCATTTTCAAAAATATAATAGCCATCTTCCGGGATCGAGTTGACTCCGATGATCCATGCCTCTGCATCGACATGCTGAGAAGCATCCGGAAGCTGTACTTCAAAGTTCCTCTCTTCCGCCGTTCCTGCAGCCGTTACCTGTTGGTTATCCCGTACATTTTTTTCTTCCCCTTCTTCCGTTGTATAATGGATGCCATAGTACAGCGTTTCCGGAAGATTTTTTCCTTTTACCGTAACCCTTATCGTCCCTCCTGCGGCCTCTATCTGTGCCGCAGAAGGATAAACTCCTGCAAATTCCGCAGCGGACGGATTCTTCTGTTTTACCAGCACCTTTCTGGCATGAAGAATCTCCCGCAATACATTCTGGCATTCCTCTTCCTTCGGACGCTCTCCCGTCAGGATCCCCATCGCCTTTGTGACAGCTGCTTTGTAAACTTCCCAGCTTTTGGCAGTGTAGTCTCCTTCCTGCATCCCCGGATAATCCTGAATCTCCCTGGTTAACGCCTCTCTTGTTGCTTCTGTTATCCCACTGAAATCTCTTTCCGTCTGAATAGTATAGGCGGAGAAGAAGTACTCCTGATCCAAGGCTGTGCCAACGCCTATCTTCCACTGAATTTTATCTCCATATGGGTCCGCCTCCGGAATTTGTACGAAAAAAGCCCGTTCCTGCGGTGTCCCTACAGCCGTTACCTTCTGCCCGTCCTGTACGCTGACCTCTCCTTCCCCTGTTCCCGGGATATAGTTCAGTCTATAATACAATGTTTCCGGAAGGTCTGTTCCCTTTACCACAACTCTTACCATACCTCCGGAGCGTGCGATCCCTTCTATGGAATAGCTCACATCGGTAAAAACGGCCTTTTTTTCTTCCCCGAAAGCGGCTTCCGCCTTCAAAGCATTCTCTGATGCGTCCGCCAGTAGATAGTTCGCCGCATGCGCCCCTGTCCTATCGGCAGCAACGCTTTCCTTCCCCGGTGCGATACTGCCCAGCAGAGCCACTGCCGCTATCGTGCAAGATACCTTTGCTAACATTTTGTTATGTCCTCTCATATGATTTTTCTTCCTCCTCTTTCTTTTTATATAAGCGACACGGGATGTATCGTTATATTTCTTATCTCTTAACATTTCTTATCTTTCTTGCATCTCTGCCTTATTTTTGCGTTTCCCCAAACACACTTCTTTGAAAGCTGACAGAAGTCACAACAAAATAGACGGTGTAGATCCCCATAAATAGTGCCACGCTTTGCAGGAGAAAGCGAAATGTATCTGTCGTCAGCCCTGTCATCCGAATGAAGCCGGCACTCATATACAGCACCATTTTCCCGCTGATGATGACAGCCAGAACGGCCGGCGCCAGATAATAGACCAGGAGCTGCCAGAAGATCAGCTTTCGGATCCTGCTTTTTTTCAGCCCTATTTTAAAAAGCACATCGTATCTGAACCTGTATTTGTCCGCATCGCTCAAATGCTGAACAGACAGCACCGTCACCGCCACACATACGAAAACCAGCCCGATGTAGAACAGTGGGATGATCACGGAAGCCATCACAAATTTCAACTGAGGGATCACCTCTTTTTTCACCAGAACCTCTGCCGTATAAGATACGATCTGATCTGAGCCCGGACGGATCTCGTTTTCCTTCCCATAGGGGTTGCCGGGATCGGCTCTGTCGCTTCCCAGCTCTTCCAGCTTATCTGTCAGTCCGGCAGGTCCCTCTTCTTTTGTAGTCACCGCAAGCTCCCTGTAATAGGGCGTCATGTGAGCCGCCACTTCATCCGGCACAATGATCACATAGTCTGCGCCATTGTGTCCGTCCTGTGAAAAGGGTTCTGTACTGATACCGGCGCAGGTCAGCGCTTTTCCGGTCTGCGGATCGGTAAGCTGCAGCTCCTTTGGCAGATCTTTCGTGACTTTTTTAAGCCTCGCCTTGGTGTGGATCCTGTATTCCCCGCTTTTTAGTCTTACTCTTTTGTATCCCAGCATGGCTCTCAGTCGATTGTAGGTGCTAAGCTCCATATAGGTGTCGCGGGAATAATACGCCCCGTCTCCTTCCAGCTCTTTTTTTACCTCTGTCGTCAGAAGAGAGCCTTTTTTTCCTGCACTGTCGTTTTCTCCTTCTGTCATATGTGTCAGCATCCAGGCATTCACTTCCTGTTTCCCATTTGTGTAGATGTTATAGCTGTAGCTCTTATCGATCCGATTTTTTTCTATGGCTGTCAGCTCCTGTGTAAAATCATAGTCCATCATTCGGCTGTGTACCTGCACATCAAAGGGAAATTTGTCCTTCAGGATCTTGCTTTGATAATCGCTGAACATCAGCGCCGTCGACGCTCCCAGCAGCGCCACCGTAAACAATGCACTCAGCGTACCCATGGTAAACCGCATCACTCTGACCTTAGAGGAAAACTGACGGAGCAAAAACAGATTCTGTCCTTTATAGATCCCGTTTCCTCTTTTTCTGATATAGCAGACGATCCAGGAAGAAAGCCCTGTATAGAACAGATAGATCGTCAGGACCAGGCCTATCACAAACAGGATGGACTCCAGTGCATTGCTCACCTTTCCAAACCAGATCCAAAACCCGCCCAAAAACAGGATTGCCAACGGAAACAGCACTTTCTTTTTTTCCTCATTTTTTTCCCGGATCTCTTCATTTTTCCTGCCTGCATGGATCAGGGCATAAATGTTCATTTTTTTAAATTGCCGGTTGCTTCTAAACAGCGCCAGCAGATAGCACCCTCCAAAACACAGCGCCGTCATCAGGATCGTTTTCCAGTTTAGTCCCAGAATCGGCCTGTATTGCATATGAATGATAGAAAACATGACGGCGCACAGGATCTGCTGTAAAAATACGCCCACAAGAATCCCCACAAGGAAGGCGCCTCCTCCCAGGAGAAGATTTTCCTTCATGTACAGGTGGGCGATGGTTTTCTTTTTCATGCCCAAAAGCAGGTAGATCCCGAATTCCCGGCTGCGCTTTTCCAGCATGAAGCGGACGATATAGTTGATCAGCCACGCCACGATCAATACGATAAAGACGGTGGAAAGTCCTATCATCACTCCGATAATGGAAGCCTCCTCTACATATCTGCTCAGAGAGTTTTGAAAAATAAGACTGTTAAACGCATACATCAGCGCCGTGATCATCACGATCGTCATGCTGTACACCCCATAATCCCTGGCAGAGCGTTTCATATTCCGAAAAGCCAGCTTATCCAACATGGGTCTGCTCACCTCCTACCAGAGAAAGGACATCCAGGATCTCCTGGAAAAACCGGTTTCTTTCTTTTTCCCCACGAACCAGTTCGTGAAAAATCTGCCCGTCCTTCAAAAACAGGATCCGGCTGCAATAACTCGCAGAAAACGCATCGTGCGTCACCATCATAATGGTAGCCGAAAGCTCCCGGTTCAGTCTGGAAAATGTTTCCAAAAGGATCTGGGCGGAATGGGAATCCAGTGCTCCTGTAGGTTCATCGGCCAAAAGCAGCTTCGGATGGTTGACCATGGCTCTGGCACAGGCACACCTTTGTTTCTGTCCTCCGGATACCTGATACGGAAATTTATTCCGGATCTCTTCGATCTCCAGCCGTTTCAAGATTTCGGTGCAGATCTGGTTTGCTTCCTCTTTTTCCTTCTTCTGGAGTGTCAGAGCCAGCAGGATGTTTTCCTCAATCGTCAGCGTATCTAAAAGATTGTAGTCCTGAAACACAAAGCCCAGGTTGTCCTTGCGAAATTCAGCCAGCGCCTCTTCCGACAGCTCGGTAATATCTGTCTGTTCATAGTAGATGTGCCCGGATGTCACCTGATCGATGGTGGCCATCATATTCAGAAGTGTGCTTTTTCCGGAACCGGAAGCTCCCATAATCCCTACAAATTCTCCCTGCTCCACCTGGAAGCTGACGCGGTCGACAGCCTTGGTCACCTGCTCTCCGTTTCCGTAATACTTTTCCACATCACAGATCCTAATGTATTCCCCCATCTCGTATTTCCTCCTTCGGTTTGTTTTCTCTAGGTTGGATTCTATCCGTTTTCCCCCTTTTCTGGTATAAAAATAGATTGAAGTTATCTTACATTTTTTTAAGATACCCCAATCTATCGTTGTATGTACCTGCTGATAGGAAACTCCAGATAAATCGTCGTTCCCTGCCCGTATTCCGACTCTGCCCGGATTTGGATTCCCAACTTTTCACAAAGCTTTCCGCACAAATACAGGCCCATCCCTGTAGAATACCGGTTGTTTCTTCCGTTGCTGCCGGTAAATCCCTTTTCAAAGATTCTGGGAAGCTCTTCCTTTAAGATACCGATCCCGTTGTCCTTTACAGCCAGTACACAGCCGGAGGGGATCTTTCTCGTATAGATGCTGACCTGTGCGTTTTCCTTTTTGTATTTGATGCTGTTTAGCAGTAGCTGATGGATGATAAAACCGATCCACTTGTCGTCCGAATAGACTTCCTCTTTACAGTCTACTTCCACACGCACCTGGTTCTGAATACACAGCAGCCTGTTTCTGGTTACCACATCCACCACCACCGGCTCCAGGTGGATCTTCCGAATAAAATAATCCTTGTATACCTGCTTCGACCTGGCAAAATACAGGGCCATTTCTACATAATTTTCCACCCTCTGGCTTTCCAGGTCAATGGCACGGAAGTCTTCCTTTTCCCGCCCTCTTCCGTCTTCTCCGGATTTTCTCCGGTTTTCACAGATCAGGGCAATACTGGTGAGAGGCGCCTTGATCTCGTGCACCCAGCTTTCTATGTATTCCTTGTAGTCCCTTCTTTCTTCTTCTGCCCTGCGCAGCTGTTCTATCACAGATTTGTTTGATCTTTTGATCAGTCCCTTATAGAGCCTGTCCTCCGCTGAAAATGTGTCCGGCATCAGCTCCCCCAGCAAAAACCTTTGATCCAGCTGCTCCAGAATATTCTCCAGCTTTCTGAAATGATTCCTTCTCCTGACAAATCCCACGATCAGGTATCCCGTCAGGATCCCCAGCCAGGTCACCAGGATCAGCAGGATGTTGTTTTCATAGTAGCCGGTTACATACAAAAAACCTGCCAGGATCGCCATTCCTGCCAGATTCAGCACCAAAAGCAGGATCCGGTCTCCCAAAAAATCTTTCCATGTCATATCCGGTAACCTATTCCCCTCTTTGTCTCGATAAAATCTTCAATCCCTATACTTCTTAGCTTTTCCCGGATCCGGGTCACATACACACTCAGCGTATTATCGTCAATGAAAATCTGGCTCTCCCACAGATATTCCGTCAGATCCATCCGCGACACAAAATTCCCTGCATTTTGGAACAGATTATGCAGGATCTTCATCTCGTTTTTGGTCAGTTCCAGTTCTTCCCCCCGGTACTCCAGCACACACTTGGAGATATCCAGGCTCACTCCCTTATGCTCCAGCCGCGTAACCTCCTGCATGGCGCTTCCCTTGTACCGCTTGAGAACGGCTCCGATACGCGCCAGAAGGATCGGCGTCTGGTAAGGTTTTCGGATGTAGTCGTCTCCGCCTTTCATGATCCCTGTCAGCTCATCCATGGCATCCATCCTACTGGTCAAAAATACGATAGGGAGCGAAAGCTTCTCCCGGATCTTCATACAGATATCGAATCCGGTCGTCCCCGGAAGCGTCACATCCAGCAGCACCAGATCCGGCTGGCATCTTTCCACCTGTTCCGGTACTCTGTCAAATTCTTCCAGAACGGTCACCTGATACATGGCGTTTTCCAACAGCGTCTTCAGTTCTTTCCGGATCACCGGATCATCTTCCACAATCACAATATGCATCTTTCTCTCCTTCCCTCATCCGACTTCCACTTTACCACTTTTCTGTGGGTTTCTCAAGTAGGAGGAAGGTTTCGGGGCCGGACATACGCCGCAGCGTGCCTCCTACAGAGCAGGTATGATTTCACCGAACAGCATTTTCTCTGAACGGAGAAAGGATGAAAAAGTCGGTACTTCCTCCGTTTCTCTTTCATCCTTCCGTGGCAGACGGTTGTTTTGTCATCCACCTTTTTCTATCTTCTTTTTCTCCGTACCAGTATGACGCCGCTTAAAACGACTCCTGACAGCAGCAGTACGGCAGCATAGCCCCATACAGGGCTTCTGTCTCCTGTTTTTACGGTCTTTGCCTGTTTTTTGGACGGGGAGGTGGTTCCTGCCGTCGTCTTTTCTGCCTGTTTGCCGGCTTTCTGCACCTGATCCTGTCCGCCAGGGACTGGCTGATTGTCGGGATCTACCGGATTTTTAGGATCTTCCGCTTTTACAAACAGCCATTCTCCGATCAGATTCAGATCGGTTCTGCCAACTTTTACAGCTCCTTCCACCATCGCCGTCTCTTCCTCTGTTTCGGAGTACCAGGACTTAAAGCGCCAGGTACCGTCTGCTACTTTGACATCCTCAAACGCCGGCAGCTTTATTTCTTCTCCCTCTGCTGCCCCAAACAGATCCGTCGGCTGCCGATCTATGATCTCTTCCGGCAGATCTTTGCCCTGGGTTCCACTGATCAGCGTATACGTCACATTGTAGGTTTCAGGATCTTCCACATAGAACCACTCTCCGGTCAGACGAAGGTCTGCTCCGTCAATGGTCACGCTGTTTTCTGCCGCTTCACTGCCATCTGCCGTCTCCCGGTACCAGGTTCTGAATTTCCAGGTTCCGCCATCTGTCTTTACGTCTGCAAATCCCGGCAGCTGCACAGCCGTCTGATTGTCCAGTCCCGTCTGATCCTTAGGTCTCTGATTTGTCACTGCCTCCGGCAGTTCCTTTCCGGCAGTTCCGCTGACAAAGGTGTAGGTCACATTGTACTTTCTGGTATAGCCCAGGGCAATGGTATTTGCCTTCGTTTCCTCCAGCGCACTTTCTGAGCTCAGTGGATAGGAGAGTCCCCACATATTGACACTCCCCGCACTTGCCTTGATATTTCCTGTAACTGCTCCCGTCACCTGCAGCGTATCCTTCCCGTCTGTCGCCGCCAGCTGTTCTGCCGTGGCGTCTGATATGGTCAGGATGCTCTTGTTCAGCTCCTCTTCCGTCTTTCCGGCAAGCATTGCTTTTAATTCTGCTTTGGAGATCACATTCAGCTTCATGTTGGACAGGATCTTTTCTGCGATGGTGCCTCCCTCTGCCGGCGTAATGGCCGTTTCGGGGATCTTTTCATCCGCCCCTTCTCTCAGCACCATTCTGACGGTCAGGTTGTGGTTCCCTCCTGTCTGGACGCCGAATTTTACCTTGGGATCCTGATTGTTGACCAACGTTTTAAAGCTGGCCTTGGTATTTCCAAGATCGGCTCCTGTTACAGGGTCAAATACGGACAGTACTTCCTTGTTATCTCCGAACACATAAAGAGGTCTCCAGGAATACCCCTCATATTCCAGGTACAGCTTCTCCGGGATGTTCATTCGCTGATCCAGGTTCACCTTCAGATCCACGTAGGTATATCCTGTTTTTCCGTCTCCTGTACCAAAGTCTCCGCCAGCTCCGTAGCGGGTGTTGTAATCATAGCTTAATATCGGACGGAACGCATTGCTTCCCAACGGATTTTTGTAAGTCAGCATGGCCACCGTATCATCCATCTTAAACTCTGTATTCAGAACCACTTCATGTACGCTCTTTACATCGTCCTTCTTCTCGTACAGGTCGATCACCGTCCGGACGCTTCCTTCTGTCTGGTCTTTCCACAAAGTCGTATCCGGCAGGATTTCTTCTGATGTTTTATTGCCGTCGATGGTCACCGTATTGTCATTGACCGGCAGATTTTGAATACTGCCCATCAAGGACAGGAGATCCAAGTTGCTAAACGGGGCATCCGGACTGTTCAGACTGAAGTAGACCCCGTAAAGCTTTGCCCCTGCCGGGATCCCTCCCGGAAATGCCGTTTTGATGGTATCTGCTTTGGAAAACAGTCTTGCCCCTTCTGCCAGCTTTCCGTTGCCTGTCGGCGCCTGGTCAGACCATCCTAAAAATACCTTTGCCAGACTTTTTAGCGTTCCCGGATTCGGTACGGGATCTCCCAGCAGATCCGTCGCTTTTGCAAACGCCTTCACGGTATCCACTTTCTTTGAAGACTCCCCGGTCCACTGCCCCACAAAAGTAACTTCTCCCATGTAGCTGGGGCTTTCCGCCTGCGGCTGCGCCCCGGCGTCCGCCGCGTTTGCCGGCGCTTCCTCCGGTGCCACAGCGCTTCTTGCTTCCGCAGTTTCTTCTGCCGCAGGTGCTCCGGTCCGCTCTCCTGTTGCCGACTCCTCTTTCTGTGCAGAGCTGCCATCTCCCGGCATTTCCACTGTGCTTTCTTTTTCCGTTACTTCCTCTGCCCGCACAGGCTGGGTCCCCTGACTGCCCATCTCCGTCTCTCCCGCCGCATAAACGGTGGAGGACACTGTGCCAAGAAGTACGGTAAGTGCAAGGATTCTTGCTACCATTCTCTTCTTCATACGTATGTTCCCTTTCTCGTGTTTTTGCCGCTCTTTATCATAACGGCAAACCCTCCCACCGTCAACCGGATTTCTGCGATTTGTTTTGTCCTTCAAACTATTCTTTACTTTTTACCTGTTATGCCCTGTTTTCCCTTCTATTCTTGTGCTTTTTTACCAGTTATTCCGGGAGCCTTGCCGTCATCCTGAGAGACTTCCCATCCGCAGAAGTGGCGTGGATCTTTCCTTTGTGAGCCTTTACGATCGCCAGCGCGATAGAAAGTCCGATCCCGTGTCCCCCCGTAGCAGAATTGCGGGACGGATCACTCCGGTAAAAACGGTCAAATAAGTACGGAAGATCTTCTCGGGAAATGCTGTCGCTCTGATTCCAGACCTCCAGACAAAGCACCCTCTGTTCTTTTTTCAGGGTAAAGGAAACCTTTCCTCCCTCCGGCGAATATTTCAGCGCATTGTCCAGCAATATGGTAAACAGCTGGCTGATCTTTTTCTCCTCCCCCTTCCAGAGGATCCCCTCTTCTATCTCTAACTGTAATTCTTTTCCCTGTACCTTCGCCAGCGCTGAAAAGGATTGTCCCACCTCCTGCGCCACCTCTGAAACAGGAAATTCTATCCACTCCCGTTTCCTTCCTTCCTCTTCCATCCGTGCCAGATAGATCAGATCCTCTGTAAGCCCTGCCAGCCTCCTGGTCTGTAGCTGAATATCCGACAGCCACTCGTTTTCTCCCTGCTGCATCTCCAGGACTGCCGCATCTGCTTCTATGATCGCAAGCGGCGTCTTGATCTCATGTCCTGCATCTGTGATAAACCGTTTCTGCTTCTCATGACTTTCTGCCACCGGGCGGACGATCCGTCCGGAGAAAGCTGCCACCAATCCCCAGACTGCAAGCCATCCCAGAAGGGAAACTCCCACGCTGGCAAACAGGAACGAACGTGTCCGTTCCAAATCCCTCCAACAGTCCAGAAAAATAAGAAAGGTTCCCTCTTCCTTGTCCACCTTCAAAAAACGATAGTGATCCTGAAATCCTTTTTCTCCCGTCTTTTTCCCTGCCGTCCTTCCATAGACTTTTGCACTTTCTTCATCTACCGCGTGGATCCTTCGTACATCTACCGCCTGTACGTTTCCCTCCGTATCCAATTGTACGGTGAAATACCTGGATTCAAAAGGCAGCTCCGGAGATCCGCCTCCCGGAAAACCATCTTTCTTCCCGGAAAATTCCTCGGAAAAATTTCCATTGTTTTCTGCCAGATACGCCAGGGTCGTATCCGCCTGACGGATCACGTTCACATAGTTGATCACATTGATGGAGCCGATCAGCACTGTCAGCACCAGCAGGGTCGCTGCAATGGCGAGAAAGATAAAGCGTTGTCTTAGTCTGGTAATCATCCTGTCACCTCCAAATAGTATCCTAAGTTCCTGGCCACCTTGATCTCCACGTTGCCTTGCAGGGCATTCAGCTTTTTCCTTAAATAGGAAATGTACACCCACACCACGTTGATCTCCGCCTCACTGTCAAATCCCCAGATCTTTTCCATAAACCGTTCCGTCGGGATGATGCTTTTGGGCTGGATCATCAGCATTTCCATCATCTGGAACTCTTTATTTGTAAGACGGTACTCTCCCATCTTTGATCGCATTACGAATGTTGCCCTGTCCAGCGTGATATTCCCTACTTCCAGCAGGGAGCTGGCCGTCTCTGTCTGTGTCCTTGTCATGGCCCGCAGCCTGGCAAGAAGCTCCTTGGGGGCGAACGGCTTGGTCAGATAGTCGTTGGCCCCCAAGTCCAGCCCCGTTACCTTGTCATCGACCTCCGATTTCGCAGTCAGCAGGATCACCGGCGTCATATCTCCTTTTTTTCGCATCTCCCGAAGCACAGTCAGCCCGTCCTTTTTCGGCATCATAATGTCCAGGATCACTCCGTCATATCCTCCGGCCTGAATATACTCCTCCGCCTCTTCTCCGTCAAATACCGCATCCACGCTGTAGTTTCCGCCTTCCAGGATCGCCGTCAGCGCCTTTGACAGCGACTTCTCATCCTCTGCCAGCAACAGTCTCATAGCCATTTCCTCCATCTGTACAGACAGACCCTTTCGTCTGCCTGGATCCGTTTTCTTTTTTATCTTTTTATCTTCTATCCGGTTTCTTCTCTGTTTTTTCTGTGGCTTTCATTCTATCATGTTCTCTTTTCCTGTGGGAAAAAATCTTTTTTTCTCTCTTTTAAGCTTATTTAAGGTAGCCTTTGTATACTGATCCCATCACAAGGAGGTGAACATTATGATCTATTTGATAATCCCCGCATATGAGCCGGATGAAAAGCTGATCCGTCTGCTACAGTCTCTTGCTTCTGAGAAGGATCTGTATCCCATCGTGGTAAACGACGGCAGCTCCCGGGAGGCTCTTCCCATTTTTCACCAGGCGGCAGATTATGCTGAAATATTGACCCACCCCGTCAACCGCGGAAAAGGCGCCGCTCTCAAAACCGCATTTTCTCATATCCAGACACTGGAGAGATCCGGTTTTGTCGTGACGGCAGACGCAGACGGTCAGCATACCAGAGAAGACATCCTGCGTGTTGCCCGGATCTGTCAGAGCCATCCGGAGGCCTTCGTTACCGGCGTCCGGGAATTTAAGGGCAAGGTTCCTCTAAAAAGCCGTGTAGGAAACACCCTCACAAGGCATGTGTTTTATCTGGTTACCGGCACAAAGCTTTCGGATACCCAGTGCGGCCTGCGAGGATTTCCGGTCTCCATGCTTTCGTTTTTGAAGGCCATTCCCGGCAACCGTTACGAATACGAAATGAATATGCTTTTGGAGGTGATCGGCACCTATCCCCTGGAAACGGCTCCCATCGAAACTATCTACATAGAAGATAACCGCTCTTCCCACTTTCATCCCATAAAAGATGCTTTTCGGATCTATCGGGAGATCCTGAAGTTCTGTGCGTCCTCTCTGATCTCTTTTTTGATCGACTACCTGGCGTACACCTTCCTGCTGCTGGTGCTTTCTCCCATTGCCTCCACCGCCGCTGCCCTGATGGGCGCCAATATCACCGCACGGTGCATCAGCGGTTACGCAAATTACAAGATGAACCGGCATCTGGTATTCCGAGATACTTCCGGGAGAAACACACTGGGAAAATACATTCTGTTAGCCGTCGGGATCCTGGCTTTCAACAGTTTTCTGCTGCTGGCTTTCCATCAGCTCGGTTTTGAGAATCTGTACCTCTTAAAGCTTCTTGTTGAAGTCCTGTGTTTTTCGGTCAGCTGGCTGGTACAAAAGCATTACATTTTTTCAAAAAAAGAGAGAAAAAGGAGGAATTTATCTATGCATTTAAAGAAACTGCTTAAAAAACCCGTCCTGTTTGCGGTCATCGGAGCCGTTACCATCCTGTCCATGAATTCTTATGCGCTCCTGAAAACCTTTAAGATCGCGCAGGTTTCCGCCTACGTGGGGGAATCCGGATCTTCTGCCTCCCAGGGTAGTACAACGGACAATTCCAGTTCTTCCGGGCAGGATACCTCCTCGGCTGTCGTCTCAGATACCGCATATTCCGACGAAAACATTCAGATCAGTCTGGAAACCCTGACCACAAATGACACCACTGTCTATGTGGCTGACATCCAGGTCAGTTCTCCTGAATACCTGAAAACGGCGCTGGCACAAAATGCCTTCGGGCGAAATGTCACAGCGACCACCTCCACCATCGCTTCTGAAAACAATGCCATTTTAGCGATTAACGGAGACTACTACGGGGCCAATGATTCCGGATACGTGATCCGAAACGGAGAGCTTCTTCGCAATACGGTACGGAGCGGAGACACCACCGAGGATCTGGCCATCTATGAGGACGGAAGCTTTCAGATTATTGATGAAGCCGAAGTCAGCGCAGAGAAACTGGTCTCCGACGGCGTGGTAAACCTTCTCGCCTTCGGCCCCGCTTTGATCGAGGATGGCGAGATCTCCGTATCTCCCTCCGATGAAGTAGGAAAAGCCATGTCGGAAAATCCCCGAACCGCTATCGGGATCATTGATGAAACCCATTATATTATCGTAGTATCTGATGGCAGAACCTCTGAAAGCGCCGGTCTTTCCCTCTATCAGCTGGCTCAGGTCATGGAAAGCTACCAGGTACAGACCGCTTATAACCTGGACGGAGGAGGTTCCTCTACCCTCTACTTTAACGGAGAAGTCATAAACAAGCCCACCACCAATGGCAACAGCATTCAGGAAAGAAAAGTGAGTGATATCGTGTATATCGGATACTGATCACGCTTTCTGCGGGCAGACTCCTTTGCAGGCAGCCGCCCGCCTCCCCTGACACAGGTATTTTTTAGAACCATAGAATCACTTAGAAAGGAAGGTGACCACCTTGTATACCTCAGATCCCAACAAACAACGACACCAAAAAACAGCCGTCTTGTTTCTGGCACTGTCCGTTTTCTGTGTTGCTCTCACACTGATCTATGAACAGTTCAGCTATGGCCAGTTCTCCCCCTATATGCGGCTGATGTTTCTGATCCCGCTTCTTCTGGGAACAGTTCCCGCGCTGATCCGAAGCAGATTTCGGATCCCCTACCGCCCGAATGTCTCTTCCACTTATTTCTGGAACATGGGCATCGCCCTCTTTTTAAACGGCTGTCTGATCAAAAGCATCATAGAAATCTCCGGTCGTTTCACCAGTTATGACCGGATGTACTGGATCGGCGGAACCATCTGTATCGCAGCCAGCCTGCTGCTGTCTCTCCTTTCCTTTCGCCCGAAGAAAAGAAAAAAAGCAGGCGAAGATTCCCTGGCCTTCCATTCTCTGGCCAAGTGATCCCCTCCTGCCGGCATCTCCTGCCATATCCCGGCTGCCGATTGACCGACGCCGGGATATGGGCACGCTTTCTCCCTGTTAGACATAGGGCAGCAGTCTTTCATATCCTTCCTCTTTCATACGCTCCTTGGGAATAAACCGGAGAGCTGCCCCGTTGATGCAATATCGTAGTCCTCCCTCTTTTTGGGGACCGTCCTCAAACACATGGCCCAGATGGCTGCCGCCTTCCCTGCTTTTTACTTCTGTTCTTTGCATTCCGAAGGAGAAATCCCCCCTGTACTCCATGGCATCCGTGGTGATCCCCCTGGTAAAGCTTGGCCATCCACATCCGGCATCAAACTGATCCGCCGTAGAAAACAGCGGCTGTCCGGTTACAATATCCACATAAATCCCTTCTTGTGTGTGATGGAGATAACAACTGCTTCCCGGTTTTTCTGTTGCCGCCTCCTGGGTCACTTCATAGGCCTCCCGGGACAGCTTCTGTCTTAATTCTGTCCGGGAAGGTACTTCTTCTCCCGGATACAGAGGCGTTTGTGCCTCTGAAAGCCCGATATGGCAATAGCCTTCCGGATACTTCCTCAGATAATCCTGGTGGATCTTTTCTGCCGGTATGAAGTGCCGCAGCTCTTCCAGTTCTACTACCGTCTTTCTTCCCTCTGTCCGTTCCACATAGGACAAAAATGCTTCCGCCACCCGCCGATCTTCTTCCCTGACATAATAGATCCCCGTGCGGTACTGGGTTCCCACATCGTTCCCCTGGCGATTCAGGGAAAACGGATCGATCACTCTCAGATATCTGTCCACTATCTCTGCCAGACTGATCTGGTGTACATCATATACCAGCTTCACCGTCTCTGCGTGGCCGGACTGTGACAGTTGTCTGTAAGAAGTCTGTTCTTTGTTTCCGTTGGCATATCCCGTCTCTGTGTCCAGGATTCCCCTGACTCTTTGATAATAGGCCTCCACTCCCCAAAAACACCCGCCTGCCAGATAGATTTCCCGTCGTTCCATTTTGTCACCTCTCTCTTCTTTTCCCTGTTTTTCGTTTTTCTCTTTCAGAATACCACAGGTCTTTTCAAAAATCATACTTCCCTGTCAGATTTTTTTGACACAGACTCTCCCCTTTGACACAGCAGGGGCAGGTATCCACTCGTTCAAGTGGTACCTGCCCCTGTTTGTACATGGCCATCGTCCGGGGATGCTTTCCTGTCATACATCCGGTCTGCACGCCCCGTTTCCGCCTGCCTCTTTTCCTTCAACGACAACCTCTTCCCTGCCGTCTCGGAAAAGTGCCGCGGAATTTATCTGGCTTTTTTTCTTTTCTTGGAAGCTGCAACTGCCAGTGCTGCCACAGCCAGTCCCATTGCACCTGCATAGGTAGCTACATTTGCAGTATCTCCCGTTTTTACGCTGCCCGCTTTCGTTGTTTTTACCGGTTTGGCAGGCTTGTCTGTACCGGGCTTTGTCGGCTTGTCTGTGCCGGGCTTCGGATCCGGTTTCGGCGGATCCACCGGTGTCTCTTCCTCCACCAGCTTATACTCGTAGATGATCAGCTGCTTTTCCTCTGTCACCTTTCCGGTGATCGGATCTGTCTTGGGATCTACCTTCCGTTCTGTCAGCACATAGGTCTTTCCGTTCTTGGTCAGTTTCTTGGGCTGGAAGGTCTCGTCTGTTGTGTCATACGCCGTTCCCACCTGGGTCCCGGGCTTCTTTACGATATAGTTGCCGTCGGCGTCTTTCTCCTGTACCGCCGGATTTTCCAACACTTCCTCTGTTCCCTCGATGATATACTTCACTACGACCTCGCCGCCTTTCTTGGGAGCATAGTCGTAATTGATTACCTGGTGCTCTTCGGTTACTTCCCCTTCTGCCGGAGAAGTATTCACCGTCGTCTTTTCTCCGTTGGGATCCTTGGCTGACGGATAGTCTCCGTTTGGTTTTACATCTGTAGATACCAGCTCATAGACTTTTCCGTCCTCATCGGTCAGCTCCTTGGGAAGCAGGGTCGGATCTGTCTTTGCAGACTCCGGCACGCTGTAAGGTGTTCCCACATACTGATCCTTTACCAGATCCTTATTTGGCTGCAGCTTGGTGGATGTTCCCTGGATATAGTAGGCAACCTCTACCGGCTCTCCTTTTTCCTTTGACAAGATCACACCGACTCTTTCCGGTTCTGTCGGAAGCAGGCCGTTGGTGGTCACTGCAAAAGAGTTCCATGCAGCCTTCTTTTCGATCTCGTCCGTCCTCTTCGGCTTGCCTTCCAGAAGCAAAGATGCGTCTACCTCTGTTTCCTTCGGCGCCGTCATGTCGAACGTCAACGTGATATCCTGACCCTTAACCCATTTGATCCCGTCTTTGAACTCCAGCTTGAAGCTGCGTACCTTTGCCCAGTCGTCAGCCGTCCAGCCTGCGGTATCCTTGGTCCATCCGGGAGCCTGAGCGCCTGCCGGATCCTCATGCGTGTAAGCCCCCTTCGGATAGCTCACCGTTCCGTACAGGTCTGCCCTTTCCGGATTCTGCACCGTGCTGTAATATACGTCGATCTTATCTTCCCATTCCTTCGGCAGCTTGACTGCTCCCTTCAGGGTAGGAGTAAAGGCGCTTTCCCGGTTGGTTCCGTCCACAATCCCAAGATCGCCGGTTCCCGGAAGCACGTCCATGAAGCCCATCTTAAAGATGTCTTTTCCTGTCGTGTTGGTCATCTCCAGCTTGTAGCTGATGTCTTTTCCCGGAGTCGTATATCCGAAAGTGGAATAATCGCTGTCCAGGCTTCCTTTTACGTACTTTTTGATCTTCAGGTCGTCTCTGGAATACTTCACATACTCCGCCTGTATCTTGGCACGCTTCTGGGTGCTGTCCCCATTCTTATCGATGTCGCTTGCGTCTACCTCAATCGTCACGTTGCTTGCGTCGGTCTTCAACTCTGTATCTGTCGAGCTTGTTCCGTATGCGATCAGAGGCAATTGATCCGGTGAATTCTTTGAGATCGTCACATCAAAGTACAGCTCCAGACGCTCTGCCGGAAGGATACTGTCTACATCCCAGACAGCCTTTACCAGCTGCTGTCCGCTTCCCTGGTAATCCTCGTCCAGGATTTCAAGCTTTCCTGTCAGGTCTTTCTTTACTATTCCGGCCCGACCGGACATCAGGGTATATACTGCCGATCCGTCTCCCTTCACAGTCACGCCCAAAGGAAGCAATACCGTGGTGCTGATATCTTTTCTCAGCGCCGCATGGGATGTGCTGTAATCATTCAGCCATACCTGTACCTTGTTATCTCCTGTTTTTACAACATTCCCATCTTTTTCAACGAAAGAAACCGTACCTCTGACGGTAGGTGCTTCCGCCTCTTTCTGCACAATAACTGCTGTACGCTTTCCGGTCGTGGTCTTCTCATCTCCTCCGGTCCTGCGAATCACGGTTCCATCTGCCAGGGTCGCTACAAAGGATGGCTTCCACCACACTTCTGCTTCTGCCCCTTTTTCGATAGTAAAAATAGTCTGTGTTTGAAGATGCACTCCTCCAAAAATAGGGCTCTTGTCCTCATTTTCGTAGGCAACGGTGTAGCTGACCACCTTATCTGTATCAGCCAGTCCCAGATCCTGACGGCTCATCTGTACATTCCCCTGTACTTTATTGTCCGTCTTGTTCCAATCCACCACAGCGCTCTTCGTGCTTCCGTCTTTCAGGGTCACTGTGACTGTTGCCTTTGGCAGTTCGCGAAGCTTGTCTATTCCCATGGACGAATGATAGTAAGAATTCGGTACAAAAACGGTGACTGCACCAAAGTTCAGTTTATCACTGTCAAAGGTATATTCTTTCACGATCTTCTTATATCCATCACTAAGAACTTTTTGTATATCCCATTTGCTGCTGTCCAGCGTGGCTCCATTCGCATCCGTAAGAACCTCGTCTGTCCGCAGCCCCACGAAATACTGATCATGAAATCTCAAACGTTCAATATCCGTCACTGCCGGGTTTGGATTCATATTTTGAGTGTTTCCGACGTTCCCCATTCCATCAGCCGGACCATATACCACTGGCGGGAAATAACCGCCGTCTCCTGATGTCAGCGGTACTCCTGTCGGCGCTACGACTGCATTGGCTGCGTTACTGTTTGTATTTTCCAGCTTCTCGTGCAGACTCGTAGAAGACAATTTTGCCGTGTTTGGAATCTTTGTGTACTTGTCGATCGTGCCATCCGTTTTGGTCACCACTTCCATTTCTGCCGTAAACAAAGACTCTTTTCCCTGCTGTTCCGCTAAAGTCGGCGCCTTAAAGGTCCACTTGATAGTGTCGCCGTTCGTTTCCGTATTGACAGCCGCTCCCGTTGAGGAGGTGGAAGTAGCGCTGACATAGGACAGTCTGGAGTCCAGCTTGTCTTCGATGACGATATCTGCACCCGGCTTCATGTAGATTCCGCCGGTAGCCGGAAGTGTCACCTCTGCCTTGATCTTCCATACCACGTTATCTCCCGGACGCGCCGCATTCAGCGTATGGTCATGCTCCACGTACAGATACTCTTTTCCAATGCTCTGTGCGTAAGCAGCCTTGACATTGACTATCGCTTCCTCGCTTTGTGCCAGTCCTACGTTTGCCTCACTGGTCAGCATTGCAACTGCCGGCAGTTTGGTGCCGTTGGGTGTGATCCCGTTCTTTGTCGTGATCCCGATGCTGACTTTTCCGGAAATCCCGGTTTCAAGCTTGGGGAAGGTATATGTCAGTGTCCTTGCGCCTTCACTATATTCAGGTACTACGCCGGCGATCGCCAGATCCTCCACCGGGGTCTGCAGATCGTAAAACTCTGTTGCCTCTCCCGTGGGAAGCTGTACCTTTAATGTTGTGTTTCCCTGAAACTTCTCCTGGATACTTTCCTGTGAACCGGCGATCTTAACGTCCAGTTCATACACCCCCGTAGCTCCGGATTTGATATCGGGCGTCTTACTTGTCAGCGTCAGGTCTATGTTGGCATCTCCTTTTGCAAATGCTATTGTTCCGGGGAACATCCCGACTACACAAAGCACTGCTGCCAACACTGCCGCCACACTCGTCCGAAATCGTTTTTTCCGATTGTGTTTTGAGCTCATGTTTTCTCCTCCTTATTCAATGAACCTGCTTTTTGTTCAGATGCGTCCGCACTTTCCGTTCTTTCAACCGTTCTCTTCTGTCACTATCGATCTGTCTCTGCTTCTCCGTGCAAACGTATCCATTGGAATCATAGCAGATACGCCTACATTTGTCTATTATTTTTCCTACTCGCGCGATATGTTTTTTGTTTTTTCTTTGTTTTTTTGATTTTTCTTTTTATTTTTTCTGAAACATCATTCAGAACTTGCATTTTTCTAAAATTTTTCCCTTTCACAGACTATCGTCAACTTTCCTGCCACATTAGAAAAGAGACCGGGTACAGGATTGCTGTTCCTGTGCCCGGCCTTCTTTTTACTCTTCAAAAGCTGTCGTTTTTGCTGCGTCTATCATTGCTGCCGCTCTGTACTTCCGTGTTTTCTCCCCCCTTTCTACTGCTTTTACTGGTTGGTACTTTGTCCGTCCTGCGGCCTTTGTCCACCCATACTTCCCGGTCCTCCGTTTCCGCCGGGCTGCTGCCCCATATTGCCGCCTCGTCCTCCGGGCTGCTGACTGCCTTCTCCATAGATCAACGTATCCAAAGTCACTTCTGTGGAACCGGAACCGGCGGTAACGGTGTAGGTGGACCCCTGTTCCAGCCCTTCTGCGCTGATCACCACGCTGCTGTAAGCCTTCTTGGCAGTGAAAGAAGCTATCTCATTTCCGTTTTGATCCTTTACCGTGATAGCGGAGCCTGCTTCCTGATTTCCCACATTCAGAAGAATGCTTCCCTGGGTGGAGCTGCTTCCAAAGTTTTGTACCATTCCCGAGGATCCTGTCACAACCACAGTTCCTCCTGTGACGACAGCCTCTCCCGCATAATCCAGTCCTCCATTTCCATCATTTGTAGGACCCGATACATAGACTTCTCCGCCGGATACCTCGATCGCCCCGTTGGAGTCCAGGCCATCTCCCGACGCATCCACACTTGTGACTCCGCCGGAAATACGAATGGACACATCCTGCGCGGCGTCACCTCCAAATCCTCCCTGGGAAGACGTACTTCCATCGGTTGCGTTAAGTCCGTCATCGGTAGATGTTACATCTACTTTTCCTCCGGAAATATCGATCAGCGCTGATTCCATTCCCTCTGTGCTGGATGTCACTTCTACGGTTCCGCCTACGATCTGGATTTTTTGGGTTCCTTTTATTCCATCATCTGCCGCCGATATCTGTATCTCTCCGCCTTCTATATACACAAATCCTAGCGAGGTATTTTCCGTATTTTCTGAATGGATCCCATCCGTATCCGATTGTATACGGATCTTCCCGTCTGCGATCCGTACACTGTTTTTCCCGGAAAGTCCCTGCTTGGCGCTGTCAATGGTGTAACTGCCGGAGGTAATTGCCAGATCATCCTTCGATACGATCCCGTGTCCATATGCATCCTGGATAGTCAGGCTTCCCTGCCCGTTTAAGGTCAGATCCTCCTTGGAAAAGATCGCGCCATCTACGTTATTGTCATCTGTCTGAACAAATTCTCCTGTTACCTTTAAGGTATTTTCACTTCCTTCTGCCAATGTGACAAACACCTTATCTGCCTGCTTGATATAGATGGGCGCGTTGGAAGCATTGGAAATAGATACTCCGTCCAAAACGATCTGTACCTTTACGGTGTCCTCTACCTCCACCTGTATCTGTCCATCCGACAGGGTTCCGGATAACAGATACGTTCCTTCCTCCGTGATCCGGATGACGTTCCCTTCCACCGTCACGCCTTCTCCTTCTGCCGTAGAGCCTGCATCCGACAACTGCACTTTTGTAGCAGAAGCTTCATCATAAGTGGAATCCAGGTCCCTCTCGGTAAACATGGTATCGTCTGTCGTTCCTGTCTCTGTCGTGCTGCTCTGCTCCTGTGTGGTCGCTGCCGCCTGGCCCAAGCCGGACGACAGCTTACTGCACCCCACTGTTCCTATACTCAATGCTACAATGATCGCCATTGCTGCTAATACCTGTCTTTTCATGGGTCTTCCTCCTTTTTCTGTTCCATGGTCCCGTCATGTTTATCTGATCGTTCCGGCAATTCCTTGTCTTTTCCTTTCTTCCTTCCATTCCCTGCCGGCTTCTGTTTTTACGTTTCTTGCTTTCATTTTTCTTAGACTTCTTTTCTGCCTCCTTCCTACAGCCCTTCACTTAGCATCTCCGGGCGGTTTAATCGGATCTCCAGATTTCCGTTTCTACAGCGCAGCGCATCAATCAACTCTTTTTCGCTGCTTTTATCTTTTAACCGTATGTCATAGCTGATCCGGAACAGACTGCCCATATTAGTAGTCCTTACCCCATTTAGCTTATAGCGCTTTGTATATTTCTTTAATGTGTCTTCAAACACTTCCGTATAATCCAGATTTTCCGGGATGGTAATGTGAAGCGTTTTTTCCAGACTGCCCTGCCCCAGTTTTCCCAGTCCCAGCCTGGTATAAAGGATCCACACCACTCCCATCAGTCCGGCAAACAAAACGCCATATCCCAGATATCCCATTCCGGTTGCCAGCCCCGTACTCATGGCCAGGAAGATTGCCCCGATCTCTTTGGCTGTCCCCGGCACAGAACGGAACCGGACCAGACTGAAGGTTCCTGCTACCGCCACTCCTGCTCCCACGTTTCCGTTGACCAGCATGATCACCATGCAGACCACCGCCGGGATCAGCGCCAGAGTCAGTACAAAGCTTTGTGTGTACCTGCTTCTGTATGTGTAGACGCCTGCCAGAAATATTCCAATGAAAAGGGAAGCTGCCACACAGCTCAGATAATTTACCGGCGTGATGACCTGTGTCGTCCCTGTATCAAATACCCCCTGAAAAATTGTTTCATACATGATTGTTTCTCCTTCCCTGCATCTGCATCAACGTCTGAAATGCATGTCCATACTTTGAAAAAGACGTTTTATATACCTGTTGTTCTGTCAGTACCTCCACCATCCAAAGCGGGATCGCCCCCGACGTCTTTACCTCCATTAACGAATATCCTCTTGGCAAAAGCTCGTATCCGTACACCGTTTTTTTCAGATCCATGTCCCTCGTTCTCCACAAAATATTCTGATCAAAGGTCACACGAAGATCCGAGTCTTCAAAGGACGCATGGGCCTCTCTGTCATAAGTCAGGAACATGCTTGGCCTCAGCGACCGGTAAAACTCCTTGAAATAGTCCAATTCGTGTCCTACCTGGGATTCTTCCGGCAATTGCTTTCCGCGGAGCATATAATCCATGGCTTCTTTTTCCTGCAGGCAGATCCGTCTTTTATATACGATGGATTGAAATTTCTTTTTCAGTTCCAGAAATACCGGAGACTCTTCCGAAGCCAGACAATAGCTCCGCATTCGCAGCTTTTCCTTGTAAACCGGCTTTTCCATGGATTCCCGGATCAGGATATAGCTTGGCGTATCAAAATAAATATTCCGTATGGTATGCCTTCCATATTGATCCGGCTTCATCCCACCGGCCGCCATCCTTGCCTCTATGGCTTCTCTTTGCCTTTTATTTACCAGATACTTGATTTCATATCGTTCAAACATTTTTTGGTATTCCATTTGCCTCTCCCCTTTCCTTTCTTGTCTACAGTCTGTATTCTAAAAGGCGAAACTAAAATCAACTTTAAATCAAAAAAACTTTTTTCTGTTTGCTCCCGGACAGCTCCGCCTGTCCTTTTTCCACGAAAAAAAAGGACAGAGATGTTACTCTCTGCCCCTGCTTTTCAACACTTCCAAACAGACGCCGGTCTTATATCCTGTTCTGTTGGATTTTATTCTGTTGGATTTTGATCAGCGTTTCCTTCGTTTGATAAAAAAGACTACAACCCCTGCTGCCACGGCACACAACATCAGGGCCAGGTAGACTCCATAGTGATTGGTGTCTCCCGTCTTTACCACACCGGTCTTCTTTCCCATGCCGACCTTCTTTCCTGTCGTCTTACCGGCAGGCACGGCGGTTGAAGCACTGTTTCCTGTCCCCGGCTTGTCCACGGAAGGATCGGAGGGGTCATCTCCCTTTCCGATCATGTAGGTCGTCCAGCCTCTGCTGGGCGGGATATTATAGGTGGTTCCGTCCACCGTCACCACTGTATACTCCGATCCCTCTGCCGGAAGCAGTTCTGCCCTGACATGATAGGTTCCTGATGCCGAAGGAGCAGACTCTAACTGGCGTCCCGGTTTTCCGTCCTCATCTTCATAGTAGGTCATGACAAATTTCAGCTGATCCTGCGGAACTTCCTTGTCGCCCACATACGCATGGAAATATGGCGCCAGATCATATGCGGTTCCATTTGCCGGAAAGATCTCATCATAAGCCCGGCTGACGATGGTGGCATAATGTCCTCCGTACCAGTCTACGTACATGGAATTCAGCAATGCCAGTCTCTGCGCTGCCTTTTCCTCCTCGGTCGCCGGCTGATAATCACCGGGCTTTCCGGTCAGACGGTTCAGGATGGCTCTTGCCGCAAAGTCCATGCCCTCCTCATTCGGTCCTACGTAAATGGTGTTACCGGAAACGGTTCCTTGTTTTACCTTCTCATCGTTTACGATCACGATCACATTCTTGTAGTAGGATGTTACCACTTTTTTGCCAATGTAGGTGGCTGCCGCCGTGGATTCCTCCGTGGGAACCACCTTGCCTTCCGCATCTCTGGTCAGCCTGAAATAGGTATCCTTCGGCGGAGGCGCAACGCCTATGCCGGATTCTTTGGATTCTGCTTCCACAGTGGTAAAGTTGAAGTAGTGCTTCGTCTCTTTAAACGGTTCCAGGCTTTGGATATGTTCTACATATTTCTTTGCCAGTTCTTCAAATTTCCCCTGCTCTTCTGCCGTGAAGCCTTCTCCCGTGATCACGATGGCTTTATTGTTGTAGTAGACTGCCGCCCCCCAGTAATTGGCATCATCATTGTTTACCAGATCCGTTTTCTTAAAGCGGATCTCAAAGGCTTTGGATTTCTCGCTGACAGGCTTGCCTGTTTCCTTGTCAAAAGCCTTCACCGTCACCGTATAGGAGCCTGCCTTGGTGGGCGCTTCCTCGCTGTCATAATCCTGAGAGATCGTGTCGGTGTACGGGATCTTCCCGGTGTAATGCACTTCTGTCGTATATTCCTTGTCGTAATCTACGCTGTAGTTCACCTTTGCCGGCTTCCCGTCATACTCTTTGGATTCTGCTTCCAGTGTAATCCTGTCTTCCAGTTCAATGGTATAGCTTCCCGTCTGTGTAGCCGGGCCGTAGGTATCGTTGCCGCTGAAAACGGCTGTTACGGTGTAGAGACCTGCCTTGGACGGGATTCCCTGTACCGGCGCTCCAAACGCGTCCGTATATTCCAGCGTCAGCGCATCCCCCAGCTGATCCCCTGTCGTTTCCTTATCTCCCTTCCGGACAATGAAGTATTCCTTCATATCCTTTCCGGTATCCGACTCGTAAAACTTGTCCGCATAGGTCTGGAAAAACAGGTTGGTGGTATTGGATTTCCCCGCAATGCTGCGCCGAAGAGCCTCCTTACACACCTCACAGAAGGGATTCTGCTTCCCTAAAAACTGCATTTTACAGTTCTTGCCCGGATGATACCAGCCGTTTCCTCCGTCTGTGTATTCATAAACACCCACATGATTTTTCCCGACAAATCTGGACCATTTCACCTTTGCAGGATCCGACTCCTGCGTCATGTTAACGCGGTCTTCCGTGGCATAAGACGGGCCTGCCCAATACTCGTCTGCTAGGCTGGCGATCATATGCCCCATCTCGTGTACCATGATCTCCAATGCGCTGTCTGCCAGGGATGCCGCACAGATTGTTCCGCCGCTTCCTCCGTATACGGTGGAATTCACGATCAGCATATTGTGATCCGCTGCCGGAAGCTTCTCTGCCTGCAGGGCATTCATCTTCTTCTCGCCCTCACTGCCTTCTTCCATTCCCAGAAGCCGCTGCATTCCATACAACCAGTACCTGGCGCCGAAATACGTTTCCTTTGGATCTGCATCCGCCTCTTCCTTGGTCTTTGCCTGATCCCCCTTCGCCCCGGAGTCCTTCGATACCGTCCCCAGCGCATAGATCTTTATGGTGTCCCTGAACTCGTCAAAGGGAGAGGTCTCCATCACGTAGTCTGCCGTCTTTTTGGCTTCTGTGTAGAATTTGTCCTGCTCTTCTGCCGTAAATCCGTCTCCAAAGACCAGCAGCACAAAAGCATCTGCGTCCGGAACGGAAGCGTCGCCGTATACCAGCTTTAATTCTCCTACTTCCTGTCCTTTGATCTCCGGCGCCGCCTGAGGCGTACCTGCCGTCTCCTCCGCTGCTTCCCGGCCCACCCGGTTTTCTTCCTGAATATGGGAATGTGCTCCCATATACTCTCCCGGAAGTACCTGGGCGCCTTCCGCGCCGCTTTGGGTCGATGTGTTGCCGGCAGGAAGCTGTCCCGGATCCTGCGCCGTCTCCTCCTGACCGGCAGCAGGAGTCTTTTCTTCCGCAAGGGTCCCTATTGCTCCCACCGGTGACAGGCACATACACAGCACCAGCAGAAATGCGGTTGCAGAAGCCATGCATTTTCTGTAACTCCATTTCTTTTTCATTCTGTCATCCTCCTCGCTGTTCTAGTAATCTTCTATGATTATCATAAGAAATTTTTCCTTGGTTTGTCAATTGATAAACCATACAATTTCCGACACATCCTGTTGTACAGGGGATCTGTTTTCTCAGATCACGTCCACCGCCTCCCGGATGTGCTTCACTCCGATTACTTCGATTCCGTCCGTCTCTCCCAGAGACTGTTTGACCACCCAGGGTACGATACAGGTCTGAAAGCCCAGCTTTTTGGCTTCCTGGATTCTCTGCTCCGGCATGGTCACAGACCGAACCTCACCTCCCAGTCCCACCTCTCCGAACGCTACCGTTTTTTCCGGTATCGGAAGGTTCTTATAGCTGGAAAACACAGACAGGACGATCCCCAGGTCGGACGCCGGCTCATTCAGCCGGATCCCTCCCGCAATATTTACATAGGCGTCATAGCCGGACAGCGGCAGATTCATTCTCTTTTCCAGAACCGCCATCAGCAGATTGACGCGGTTATAATCCAGTCCCGCCGCCGTCCTTCTTGGCATCCCGAAATTCGTCCGGCATACCAGCGCCTGTATCTCCAGAAGGACCGGTCTTGTTCCCTCCATTGCACACACTACCACGGAGCCGGAAGCCATTTCTGCCCTTCCGCTCAGCATGAACTCGGAAGGATTTTCCACCTGGATCAGGCCCTCCCGGCGCATCTCAAACACTCCGATCTCATTGGTGGAGCCGAAACGGTTTTTTACTCCCCGCAGGATCCGATAGGAGGCATGTCTGTCTCCTTCAAAATACAACACCGTATCTACCATATGT
Organism: Suipraeoptans intestinalis; assembly: GCF_009696485.1. Taxonomy (GTDB): domain Bacteria; phylum Bacillota; class Clostridia; order Lachnospirales; family Lachnospiraceae; genus Suipraeoptans; species Suipraeoptans intestinalis. Next base: position 1,690,696 of record NZ_VULY01000018.1, on the reverse strand, counting down.
TCCAGCACTCTCGGTCCCGCCACCGTTCCTTCCTTCGTTACATGCCCCACGATAAATACGGACACATCCAGCCCTTTTGCCAGCTGCATCAAAATATTGGTGGATTCCCTCACCTGGGAAACACTGCCCGGAGCAGAGTTTACCTCTTCACTGTACATGGTCTGGATAGAGTCGATGACCACCATGTGTGGCCTTCCGCCCTCGATCAGCTCCCGGACAGCTTCCAGGTTGGTTTCACAGGCCAGATATAAAGAGGAAGAAAAGGTTCCCATCCGATTGGCCCGCAGACGGATCTGATGCAGGGACTCTTCTCCCGAAATATAGAGGATCTTTTTCCCTGCCGCCGAAAGCTTCTGACATACCTGCAGAAGCAGCGTCGATTTTCCGATCCCCGGATCCCCTCCCACCAGTACCAGGGACCCCTGCACGATCCCGCCTCCCAGTACCCGGTCCAGCTCGCTTAAGCCCGTTTGTGTGCGCTTTTCTTCTCCCTCTGGGATATCCGTCAACGCCATGACTCTGGTGGACGGCCTCTCTTTTTTTCTTCCCTGCCCGGATACCGGAACCACTTCTTCCACCATGCTGTTCCATTCCTTGCAGGCAGGACACTGCCCCACCCATTTTGTTGATTCATATCCACAGTTCTGACAGAAATATACCGTCTTTTTCTTTGCCATACTCCCTCCAAAAAAAGGCCGCTTCCCGCAGCCTTTTCTTTCCACAACAGGCTCTGGGGCCACTTGCCTCCGCCTGTCTGTCTGTTGTTCTTTTTCTGTTTGATCCTGACATTCACCGCCCGGTCCCTGCTCCCGGCTTTTCCTGCTCGGTTGCTGCTTCCCGGTCCTGACGTTCACTGTCCGGCTCTTATTTTTTCTTGATCCTGACGTTTACCGCCCGGTCCCTGCTTCCGGCTTTTCCTGCCCGGTTGCTGCTTCCCGGTCCTGACGTTCACTGCCCGGCTCTTATTTTTTCTTGATCCTGACGTTTACCGCCCGGTCCCTGCTCCCGGCTTTTCCTGCCCGGTTGCTGCTTCCCGGTCCTGACGTTCACTGCCCGGCTCTTATTTTTTCTCGATCCTGACGTTTACCGCCTGATTCTCTTCCAGCTCTGCACTGACACTGAGCTTGCCGCTGACATTCGTTTTCATGACCCCTGCATTGACCTCATTCAGATAGACGATATACTCGCTGTCGCTCTCCAACTCCAGCGTCAGCTGGGCGTCCTGCAGTCCCGATACCTGAAACCAGGCGCCTGCCTCTGTGGAGCGGAAGCCCTCTACCGCTGTCCCCGGAACGGACTCATACACAAACATTCCGTTTTTTTCCAGTTTGGTGATCCCGGAAAAGGTCTTTACCTTGTAGATGTCTCCTTCAAATTCAAACTCTTCCAGTTTTGTCTTTACGTCCAGTGTATAGTCGCCGAAACTAAGTGTTCCGTCCTTTTCAGCTCTCAAAAGCTCTTTCACTGCTGCCATCTTCTTTTCCTCCTAAGGTTTTTGTCTTCCCATTATATAATAAAAATGTGTTACTTTGTAGCAATTCCTGAAAATTTTATCGCTTTTTTAGAAATCATGACAGTCACCTCTTCCCCTCTCTGAATCTCTCCCTTCAGTAAAGCTTCTGCCAGGCCGTCCTCCAGATGGGTCTGAATCGCTCTTCTAAGAGGTCTTGCCCCATATTTTCTGTCGCTTCCTACCTCTGCCAGATAGGTTTTCACAGAATCTCTGATGAGCAGCGTGATTCCCAGCTGCTCTTTGGCCCGTTTTACCAGCTCTTTACACAGCAGCCCCACGATCTTCTTCTGCTCCTCCTGGCTGAGAGGACGAAAGACCAGCACCTCATCAATACGGTTCAGAAATTCCGGACGGAACAGTCTTTTTACCTCATTCATCACACCCGCCTTCATCTGTCTGTAATCCGCTTCTTTGTCTTCCCCGGCTCCAAATCCCAGCTTTTTCGGCTGAATGATCGACTTTGCTCCCACATTGGATGTCATGATGATCACCGTATTTTTGAAATCGATCTTTCTGCCCTGCGCATCCGTCATATGTCCGTCGTCCAGCACCTGCAGAAGAATATGGAACACATCCGGATGTGCCTTTTCCACCTCATCAAAAAGAACCACCGAGTACGGCTGACGCCGCACTCTTTCGCTCAGCTGTCCTCCCTCTTCATGGCCTACGTATCCCGGAGGAGATCCGATCATTTTAGCCACACTGTGCTTTTCCATGTACTCCGACATATCTACCCGGATCATGGCATCCTCTCTTCCAAACAGTGCCTGGGAAAGTGCTTTGGAAAGCTCTGTTTTCCCTACTCCGGTAGGCCCCAGAAACAAAAAGGAGCCAATGGGTCTTTTTTCATCTTTCAGTCCTACTCTCCCCCGTCTGACTGCACGCGCCACCGCCGCTACGGCTTCATCCTGGCCGATCACCCGCTGATGCAGGCTCTTTTCCAGTCGCTGCAGCCGGATTCCTTCCTTCTCTGTCAGCTTTTGCACCGGGATCCTGGTCCATTCCGCCACGACCTCCGCCACTTCTTTTTCCGTTACCTGCGGTCGTTTTCTGGCGTTCTTTCTTCTGCTTTGCTTCTGTTCTGCTTTTCTTTGGTTCGACTGCCATTCTCCTTTTTCTCGGAACAGACGGGCCGCCGTCTGGGTGTCACCCGCAGCCAGAGCCACCTCGATCTCCCTGGTATATTCCTGCTCTTTCGCAAACAGAGGCAATGTTTCCTCTTCTTTCCGAAAGCCTGCCAGCTTTACTTTGGCGCAGGTTTCATCCAACACGTCAATGGCTTTATCCGGCAAAAATCTGTCGGTAATGTATCTCTGGGAAAGCTTTACCGCCGCTTTCACCGCATCCTGTCTGATCTCCACGCCGTGATGGGCTTCGTATTTTTCCTGCAGTCCTTCCAGGATCTCCAGCGTCTTTGTTTCATCCGGCTCCTCCACCGTAACCGGCTGGAACCGCCGCTCCAGGGCCGCATCTTTTTCAATATATTTACGGTATTCTGTCAGGGTGGTGGCTCCGATCAGCTGCACCTCACCTCTGGCCAGGGAGGGCTTTAAAATGTTGGAAGCGTCCATCGCTCCCTCGGCTCCTCCTGCTCCTACCATCGTATGCAGCTCGTCCAGAAACAGGATCACTTCTTTGTCCTGCTTCACCTCCTGGATCAGACGCTTCAGCCTTTCCTCAAACTCTCCCCGGTACTTGGATCCCGCGATCATAGCCGCCAGATCCATCGTCAGGATCCTTTTATTTTGCATGGATGCCGGAACCCTTCCGGAGGCGATCCTGTTCGCCAGTCCTTCGAGAACTGCCGTTTTTCCCACTCCCGGCTCTCCCACCAGACACGGATTGTTTTTTGTCCGCCTGCTTAGGATCTGCATCAGCCGGTGGATCTCCGTATCCCTTCCGATCACAGGATCCAGCAGCCCTTCCTTCGCCTTTGCCGTCAGATCCGTTCCGTACTGTTCCAGCATCCCTTCTTTTCTTCCATGCGTCTCTCCGCCCTCTGCCGGAACTCGGATATCGATCCCTTCCGCCTCCGCCACCTCCTGCATCATCTTTTGCAGATCCATATTCAAAGTGATCAGGATCCTGGTTCCTACACAGTCTACATCCCGCAGCAAAGCCAGGAGCAGATGCCCCGTCCCCATGATCTCGCTCTCATATCTAAGCGCTTCCTGCCTGCTTTCTTCCAAAATGTACCGGAGTCTGGGGCTTTCCTGAATCGTCTGCCCTTTTCGGTCTTCCCCCACCGGCGTCACCAGCGCTTCCATCACCTGGATCACTCTGTCCTCTTCAACGTTATTGGCTGCCAGCACCTGACCTGCCACTCCGGTTTCCACATGGCACAATCCCAGAAGGAGATGTTCGGTCCCCACATAGGGATGCCCCATCTTTTTTGCCATACTCTGTGCATATTTTAAAACGGCTTCTACCTGTTTTGCGTCTTTCATTCTCTGCTTTCCTTTCCGTTTCCATATTCTTCAAAAATCTCATCTACCAGCCGATGTACCTCTTCCCTGGAAATCTGCTTGCAGTATCCTCTGGCAAGCAGGATTTTCAATTGTGCCCGTAATCGTTCCAAATACTCTGCCCGATCCCTGTCTATGGCGATCACGGCTCCCCTTCTTCGATCCAGCCTGAGAAAACCTTCTTCTCTTAGGCTGCTGTACGCCTTATTGACTGTATGCATGTTGATCCCTACCGTATCGGCCAGCTGGCGCACAGAAGGAAGGGTATCTCCTTCTTTCAGCTCCTCCATTGCGATCCTCATAATGATCTGGTTCTGCAACTGGACGTAGAACGCCTCTCCGCTTTCAAAATCAATCTCTATCCACATAGTTCTCACTTCCATTTTCATTGTTATAGGCATACTATAACACAAGCAAAGAGAGCTTACAACACTAGATTGTAAGCTCTCTTCTTGCAACTTTGAAGGAATTAAGTTTGGAATCTTGTCATTTAGCTAAGAGTCTTAACGTCTACGTACTCATAGCCTTCGAAACTGTCAGCTACTGCCTTGCAGGTCAGTTTGCCGTCATAAGTATTGATAGCGGAGTAGATCACGTCATTGTCCTTGCAAGCCTGCTCCAGACCCTTGTTTGCGATCTGCAGTCCATAGCTGAGTGTAGCATTGGTCAACGCGATCGTGGATGTTCTCGGAACTGCTCCCGGCATATTTCCTACACAGTAGTGTACTACGCCGTCTACTACGTAGATCGGATCATCATGGTAGGTTACCTTCGTGGTCTCGCCGCATCCGCCCTGGTCAACTGCTACGTCAACAAATACGGAGCCCGGCTTCATCTCTTTCAGGTATTCTTTCTTGAACAGCTTCGGAGCGGATTTTCCTGGAATCAATACGCTTCCGATTACCAGGTCTGCTTCCTTAACAGCTTTCTCGATATTTGCATCTGTAGATACCAGCGTCTGGATCCTTGCTCCGAAGATATCATCCAGATATGCCAGTCTCTGCAGGTTGATGTCCATGATCGTTACATCTGCTCCCATACCTACTGCGATCTTGCAAGCATTGGTTCCTACGGAGCCTCCGCCCAGGATCACTACCTTTGCCTTTGGTGTTCCCGGCACTCCGGAAAGAAGAACGCCTTCTCCTCCGAAGATCTTCTCCAGATATTTTGCGCCTTCCTGGATGCTCAGACGGCCTGCGATCTGGCTCATCGGTGCAAGAAGCGGGATAGATCCGTTTCTCTCGATCAATGTCTCATAAGCAACACCTTTCACCTTGTGTGCCAGCAGAGCATCTGTCTGCGGCTTATCAGCTGCCAGGTGCAGGTATGTGTAAAGGATCAGTCCTTCGTGGAACAGATCATACTCTTCCGGCAACGGCTCTTTTACTTTTATCATCATTTCGCAGGTATCCCACACTTCTTTTGCGCAGTCGATCAGTTTTGCGCCTGCTGCAGCATATTCGTCATCTGTAAACCCGGAACCGATTCCTGCTCCCTTTTCGATCAGCACTTCGTGTCCTGCGTTTACATAACTCTTTACGTTGTCCGGTGTCATACCTACACGAAACTCGTTGTTCTTAATTTCTTTTACGCATCCTACTTTCACTTCTTCTTACCTCCTAATTGTGTAATAATTGAAATGTACCCCTGCTCATTCCCCCGTACTGGAGCAAAGGGCATAATGAACAATAAAATTGCTTTTTCAAGTAATTTATTGTTCACTTCTATCTAAAATCATACTAGCACACTCTTTTTCAGAGTTCAATAAAAGTTATTTTTTTAACGTATAATTCCAGTTGTTTTCTTTTTCCGTCAATTGCAACTACAATTATTCTTGCACTTTTTCCGCCTTTTTGTTTATAATAGCACCTGTAGAGTGCGGTATGTTTTTTTTCGGGAACAATTTGTCTCACTCTGCTTATTTCACTGGAGGAGGTTATCCATGAAAGAGATTTCATCTTTGATCCAAAATACATCCCTTACCAAAACGCAAAAAATCATCGCCAATTTTGTGCTGTCTTCCCTGTCTGACGCCAGCTTTATGACGTCCACAGAGATCGCTCTGGCGCTGGGCGTCAGTGAATCCTCTGTCGTTCGATTCAGTCGCGCCCTCGGATTCGACGGCTTTATTGAGTTTCAAAAGTCCCTGCGGCAAGAATATCAAAACACGGTACTCAGCATTTCCAGCTCCGTCACCGTTCCTGCCCAGAGAGTCAGCAAATCGGCCCGGTTGGAGAGCAGTGCGGAATCCATCCGCCGCCATTATAAAAATGTTACCCAGAATCTGGAGGCTGCACTGGAGCGAAACTCTGCCGCCAGGTTCAGCGAGGCTGCCAGGATCCTTTCTTCCAGCAAGCGGAAATACATCGCAGCGTCCAGAGGAAACACCTGCCTTGCCAACTACGCTCTGCTTTATCTGAAGCATATGCTGCCGCACGTGGAAAATACCGCTTCCACCTCCATCACACCTTTCGACCATATGTGCAGCATGACCAAAGACGACTGTCTTTTGATCTTTAGCTTTCCGCGCTACTCTGCACTGGACAAGATCACCCTGGAGCTGGCTCTGGAATCAGAAGCAAAGATCATTCTGATCACCGACAGCGAGGATGCGCAGCTGGCTCCCCATGCGTCTGTCGTTCTGACTGCCCCCATCAACAGCAATCTCTTTTTCAATTCTTTCGTAGGCGCCCAGTTTGTGCTGGAGGCGCTTCTGGATGTGGTCAGCCGCAATGCAAAAGGAGTGGAAAAACGATTGAAGAAGATCGACCGGTACCTGGAACAAATCGGCACCTATTAGAGAGATGAGATATATAGCGATATTCTGACTCTTTAATTTTCAGGTATGCAAAAAGACGGTAGAAATACCGTCTCAGACTGTAGACAAAGTCCCGGCAAAAGCCGGGTTTTTCTACAGTCTATCCACTTGCATAGCAGGTGGTTTATTTTTGTCTGCGACACAAGATTAACCCGCCTCACCCCCCTTTATTTATAAGGGGTTGAGGCGGGTTAGAGCAACACATTTTGTCGTATAACTCTTGATTTCTTGCTACTTGTTAGGGTGACCCTAAGACCCCCGAAGTGATTATAATTTTTATCCTACTTTGCCTTTACTCAGCTCAAATATTGCTGTCCAAAATATCTCCTACCGTTTCATATATTGACACTGTTTCTAAAAAATCTATATCCTTGGCATACGGATTTCCTTTTACATATTTATTCCAAAGAGTTTTTACGGAGTCGCTCTTTTTAAGCAAGTCTGCAACCTCTTTATGCTTAAGTACAGACTCAAAAGTTGCTCTGTGCTTGCTTGTTTTTTCTATCGCTTCCGATAAATTTCCAGTGTCAATTTTATCACCATATAGCCTATATATCATATACAAATCATAAAAATCTCTTGCCCTTGTCGTGGTAATATTGCGACCGGAAATGGTCTCAAATTTTTCTGCAAGAATTGTTTCAATGGAATAAGTTATGATGGGAATTTCTCTATCCTCCAATATTGTTGAATAGGCATAATTCATCTCTCTCGGAGTGATTATATCGCCGGTAGTTATATCAATATTAAGGACGGCATTGATTTTTCCAAATGTGCATGAAATACTTGCACAAAAATCTTCATATATATATCTTTTTCTCTTATAGGAGATAGCTTAACCAAACGATAATTCACCTCTGAATCTATTTCGATTTCCAAAATCTCATTTATAATTTTTGTCATAGTTTCTTCGTTCAAGGGAATACCTTTTATGGTCGTATCCATATCCATAGTGCTTCTCATATCGACCCCGATAAGAGAAGAAATTAATAAGCCGCCCTTTAAAATAATGTTGTTTCTGTACCTCGATTTAGAAAGCTTTTCCAGTATTCCTTCAAATAAACACATCTGAAGAAGAGAATTGGGATTGGCACCTGTTTTCTTGGAAATATTCCTGATTGCCCCCTTCATTTGTTCTGGTGTCTTCATAACAACACCTCCGTGTATTGTCTTAGATGATCTTCCATTTTCATGGCGATAGCGTACTTAGATAACTTCAATAAGTCTTTGTCATTGGATGAAAAGTATAGTTTTATTGCCTCGCTAAAAATGAAAGTATCCACTCGATTTTTGTCTTTAATAAGATCTAAAAGCGTTCTCTCCTTGTCATAAACCGCTACTTCTCTGCCGTATGGATTTTTTATTAGAGTTTTCCCAATGTCATAATAATCAGTACGAACATACTTGAAAACAATATCATCTCTTTCCGCTTTAATCCTGCTAACATTGGCACCTTTCATAACACTCATAATATAAATAAGCGGCATTCTGGTAGATAAACCATGTAAGTAAGCGGCAGTTTCATGGGAAAAAATGCCTTTAGGCACTCTGTGAGAAAAATATACATACTCGTCTATTTCTTCCCCCGGAAGAGCATAAAGACCGTTTGCAATTTTGACAATTTCATATTTTGAAAGAGCCTCTTTTAACACATCTTTATGAATACCAAAACCAAGAGCCTCTTTAGTAGTAATAAGCCCATCATTTTCATTCATTTTTTTCAGTAAACATTCTTTCTGAATCATACCAATCACCGCCTTTTCGTACTTAAATTATGTGTTTTATAAGCACAAAAGTCAATATTTTTTCGTCAACATTTACTCTTTAGATTTTAGTAATTAAAGAGCATTTGTAAAGTATAAAGCAAAAATACAGAAGCTCTTTGAGAAAAATATTCCCTAAAAAGCTTCTGCACCTGTTTAGAGTTATAGGACAAAATGTGTTGGCCTACTCCGCCTCTTCGATCGCTTTTCCGATGTCGCTTCGCATATATTTCTTCTCAAAGTCCACCCAGGAAGCAGCCTCATAGGCGTTTTTTCTAGCTTCCTTCAGATCCTTTCCCAAAGCCACCACGCCCAGTACACGCCCTCCGTTAGTCACGATCTTTCCGTCCTTCACCTTGGTTCCCGCATGAAAGCACCGGTACCCTTCCTTTCCGGAAAAAGCCTCCAGTCCCCGGATCTCATATCCCTTTTCATAATGCAGGGGGTATCCTCCGCTTGCCAGTACCACGCAGACTGCCGCATTGTCCTCAAACTCCAGTCGGATCTCTTCCAGCCTGCCGTCTATGCAGGCTTCCATCACCTGAATGATATCGGTTTTCATTCGGGGAAGCACCACCTGCGCCTCCGGATCTCCGAATCTGGCATTGTATTCCAGGACCTTCGGCCCCTCCTCTGTCAGCATCAATCCAAAAAAGATAATGCCGCAAAAGGGACGTCCCTCCGCCCGCATCGCATCTACCGTCGCCTGGTAGATATGCTTCCGACAGAACGCGTCCACCTCTTCTGTATAAAACGGGCTGGGAGAAAAGGTTCCCATCCCTCCCGTGTTTGGTCCCTGGTCTCCATCCAGGGCGCGCTTGTGATCCTGTGCCGATGTCATGATCCGGACAGTGTTTCCATCCACAAAGGACAGCACGGATACCTCCCGTCCTGTCATAAACTCCTCTATTACCAGTTCCTTCCCTGCCTCCCCGAATCTGCGTTCCACCATAATGGCAGAAACTCCCGCCTTTGCCTCTTCCAGCGTTTCACAGATGAGCACTCCTTTTCCCAAGGCCAGGCCGTCCGCTTTCAGTACGATGGGGAAGCGGGCATGCTCCAGATACGCAAGCGCCTCCTCTGCTTCTGTAAACGTTTCGTAATCCGCTGTAGGGATTCCATATTTTTTCATCAGCTTTTTGGCAAAAGCCTTGGAGCCCTCCAGGATCGCCGCATCCCGGCGGGGACCGAAGGTGCGAATCCCGGCGTCCTCCAGGATATCTACCAGGCCTCCCACCAGAGGATCATCCATGCCCACGATCACCAGGTCTATCTGCTGATCCAGCGCAAACTGCCTGATCCCGTCAAAATCCATCACTTCAATGGGCACACACTTTGCATACTCCGCTATCCCGGCATTGCCCGGCGCTGCATAAATCTCATCTACCTGTTCGCTTTTTGCCACGGAAAAAGCAATCGCATGCTCTCTTCCGCCTCCGCCTACGATCAAGACCTTCATATTTTTCCTCCTACGAACCTTATCCGTCCTTCCGATGTACTCTGCCGTCCCTTACTTCCGCTTTTCCTGCTGCGATCAGGGAGATCGCCTCCGGCAGCAGCTTCCACTCTGCCTCTTCCATGACCCGTCTCTGCAGGGACTGCGGCGTATCTTCCTGCCTTACTTCCACTGCCTTCTGTAAAAGAATGGGGCCGGTATCTGTCCCTTCGTCCACAAAATGAACGGTTGCTCCCGTCAGCTTCACCCCTCGTCTCAGCGCCGCTTCATGTACCCGCAGGCCATAATATCCTTTCCCGCAAAAGGAAGGGATGAGGGATGGGTGGATGTTAATGATACGGTTCTGGTACTGTCTGATCATCTCCCCGGGGATCACCACCAGAAATCCAGCCAGTACGATCAAATCCGGATTCCGTTCCTTTACCGCGCAAAGCAGCGCCTTTTCAAAAGCGCTTCTGTCCGGAAAGTCTCCGGGTGAAACACAGCCGGTCCAAACCTGTGCTTTTTTTGCTCTCTCCAGTGCATAGACTCCCGGATTGTTGCTGATCACACCTGCCAGCTCCACCCCGGGAAGTTCCCCTCTTTCCTTGGCATCCAGGATCGCCTGCAGATTGGTGCCTCCACCGGAAACCAGTACAAGGACCCTGCAGGTGCCGGACTCTATTTTTTCTGGCATAATGTAACTCCCTTTTCTCCGTCTTCTATATGTCCTACCACATAAGCGCTCTCTCCTGCCGCCTCAAGCGCCGAAAGGGTTGTTTCCGCATCCTCTTTTTCTACTGCCAGCAGCATTCCGATCCCCATATTGTAGGTGTTGTACATCATATCCTCTTCGATCTGGCCGTCTCTTTGCAGCTTCCGGAAAATGGGAGGAATAGGATAGCTTTCTTTTTCTATCACAGCCCGAACGCCTTCTCTTAACATTCTTGGAATATTTTCATAAAATCCGCCGCCGGTGATATGGCTACAGCCTTTGATCACGACGCCTGCTTCCTTTACACTGCGAAGCGCTTTTACATAGATCCGGGTAGGCACGATCAACGCCTCTCCCAGCGTCATCCCCAGCTCTTCATAATAGACGTCCAGGGCCTCCTTTGTCATGTCAAACACCTTGCGCACCAGAGAAAATCCGTTGCTGTGGACTCCGGAGGAGGCGATTCCTATCAGCACGTCTCCCTCCCGCAGGTCTGCGCCTGTGATCAGGTTCTTTTCGTCCACAACTCCCACTGCAAATCCTGCCAGGTCATATTCCTCTTCCGGATAAAACCCGGGCATTTCTGCCGTTTCCCCGCCGATCAGAGCCGCACCGGACTGCACGCAGCCTTCTGCCACTCCCTTAACGATCTGAGCGATTTTTTCCGGAACATTTTTCCCACAGGCAATATAATCCAGGAAAAATAAGGGCTCCCCTCCCGCACATGCAATATCGTTGACGCACATTGCCACACAGTCGATGCCTACCGTATCATGCTTGTCCAGAAGAAATGCCAGCTTCAGTTTCGTCCCCACTCCGTCCGTTCCCGACACCAGGGTAGGCTTTTCCATCTCCTGAAACCCTTTCATGGAAAACGCTCCGGAAAATCCCCCGATGTTGGTCAGCACTTCCGGTCTCATGGTCTTTTTAATGTGATCCTTCATCAATTCTACCGAGCGGTATCCCGCCTCGATATCCACGCCTGCCTTCTTGTAATCCATCCTTTTTCTCCTTACTGTTCCCTGCTTCTTTTTGTGGTTTCCTTATTTGCCCTGACTGTTTATATACGCTTCATATCCGATCTCTGCCAGCTTGTCCGCCTTCTTCTGTACCGTCTCCTCCATCTCCGCCGAGTATGCTTTCAGCCTTTCCAGCAGATCGCTGTCGGAGGTTGCCAGGATCTTGGCTGCCAGGATCGCTCCGTTCATTCCTCCGTCGATGGCTACGGTAGCTACCGGGATTCCCGGCGGCATCTGCACGATGGAAAAAAGTGCGTCCTCTCCCGCCAGATGTTTGCCGGACATGGGAACTCCTATCACCGGCATGGGAAACAACGCCGCACACATTCCCGGAAGATGTGCCGCCATTCCTGCACCTGCAATGATCACCTTGATCCCTTTTCCTTCTGCTGCCTTCGCCCATTCAAAAAAGGTCTCCGGCATCCGGTGGGCAGAAATAATGGTCATTTCATAGTCCACTCCCAGCTTCTCCAGCATGGCTGCCGCCTTGCTCATCACCTTCAGATCCGAGTCGCTCCCCATTACAATTCCTACTTTTGGCATAATCTTCATCCTTTCATATATAAGTTTAACAAATAAATCATACATTATTTATAAGTACTTTTCAACGGTTCATTTAAAAACTCTGTCCCCTCCAGTACAAATTTCCCGTTTCGGATCAGGCAGACACTTCCCTCCTTCCCAGTGACAACAATGTCTCCCAGCTCTCCGTAGGGAATGGTGATGTCTGTGTGGCACTGGAAATATGCCTTGGCCGGATCCTCCTTTCTTTTCAGGGAGATGGCGTTATCTCTGGCGATGATCTCTTTTCCGTCCGGGTTAAAAACCGGGATCTCCTCGCTCCAGGTATAGCAGGTGTCTCCCACCGCAAAATGGGGACCCATTTTTTCTGCGATCAGGATCGGAAGCTTTCCTTCTATCCCATATTTCCGGGAAACGGCATAGGCCGTAGTATTTGTCCCGATGGCAAATTCTCCCATGGGAAGAGAGGGATGACGATGCAGGATATTTTCAAAGACATATCTCCTGTTTTCTTCCTCTGTTTCAAAATTTCCGCAAGAATAGTCCGTTACCATACCATCCTGAAACCACAGCTTCAGATCCCGGTACAAAAGTCCGTTAAGGTAGACCTTTGTTACATGCAAAAGCCCGCTCGTTCCTTCCAGAACCGGAGAGGTAAACACTTCTCCCGCCGGTATGTTTACGTCTGCCACACAGTTCTCAAAGATCGTTTCTTTGTCCGGGGCAGTCAGTTCATGGAGCCTTACCGTCAGATCTGTCTCATTTTTTCCCCGTCCCGTGATCCTGACGGACGTTCCCTGGTCCAGCCGGTCGATCAGCTTCTGCTGGACTTCTGTGTATACTCCGGCATCCAGTGTGTTGATCCTGACGATCTCCCGAAAGATCTCTTCATATGCTGTGCCGATCTCCCACACAGGGTATGCTACGATGGTATAGCTTCTTTCCTCTCCCTTGATGTAGCGATTGACGATCTCTCCCTGCTTTGCCGCCATTTCTCTTGCCAGATTTTCCTGCTTCTTTGTCAGGCGGATGGCCTCTTCCTTTTGCCGGGGTTCAAACGGCTTTTCTCCAAAGGTTTCCATGCAGGCCGGTCCTGCCATGTTCCCCGCCTGCTTTTTGACACTTTCGTAAGCGTTTTGTATTACTTCCAGCCTTCTTTCCAAGAAACGCCCGTCCAAAAACAGTCCCTGGTCATTTTTATGATCATACTCGTACTGTCCGTTTGGCGTCCCCCCTACAAAACCCAGCCGCCTTCCGCCGGGTCTGGTCAAAACGCTGACTCCTCCCCGGTAGATCACCGGCTTTAGTCCCCTTTTTTCAAATTCTTCTATCGCTTTTTTTATGATCCGTTCAAATCCCAGCGTGTACCGGATGTTCACCGCATCCTTTTTCGACAGATCCTTTCCTGTATTGACAAACCCTCTTACATAGCCCTCTACAAACGCTTTGGCTATCCTGTGGATCTCTTCTTCCGGCAGACCGCTTAAATATCTGGCGCTCTCCCGTTCATTGGACCCCACGTATTCCCCCGCCTGGTACAGATAGCGAAGATCCCGCAGATCCGACTGCTGTACAAATTTTGTCAGAAAATCTTCCGCAGGATCCACCTGCTGTTTTACATAGTCTGCCGCAAACACGTCGCAATAGTCGCTGGCATACCAGTAGATACAGTCCTTTACATGGGTAACAGAAGGCTCTTCCCCCTCAAACAGGTGGTAGATTTCCAGAAACAGCTCCAGAAGAATATCCAGATATTCCGTCTTTTTTTCCACCGCATAGGAGATCCCGCCCCGGATCTCGCTGTACAAAAAACAAAGCGGCTGCCCATAAGCATGCCCCAGCTGCGATACGGCAAACGCCGGATTTGCATAGCTGGATCCATACTGCTCTGGCAGCAGCTCTCCATACAGTCTTTGATTCCATTCTTCCCAGTCTTCCAGGGAAATCTCGTCCTGTTTTCCGCTCTCCCAAAGCCTCTTCCATTCATCCAGCTGAAGGATCCAGTCCGCCGCCTGCCGGAAGTAAGAGCCAAAAGGCTCCGCCACTCTCTCTTCTTTCTCTATCTGGGCGATCCGTTCCTTCGCCAGCTGATATCTTTCTTCTACCATCGTCTTTCTCCTCTTTATTTCAAACAGCCCCGAACAAAAACGGCCAGCATGGAAAGCAGGATGCACCCGTTCAGCGCCAGCCCGATCTTACAGGTAATGTATCGTTTTTCTCTTTCTTTGAGTCCCTTCCGTCCGGCCTGGATCCCCTTCCACGCCAAAAATGCCACGCCAAAGCCGGCGATCCCGCTAAAAACGCTGATCTCGCCCTTTTTCAGAAACGCTACCGTCAGGAGCCCCAGCAGGACAACGGCCGCGACTCCTCCCAGAAAACAGGACTCTTTCCCCCATTTTGCATGTTTCAGCGCTTTTTGGCCATACTTGGTCTTGATCAGCTTTTTTCTTCTTTTTTCTCTTTCTTTTGCTGCCTCTTTTGCCCTATCTTTTTCTGTTTTTATTTTTCTTACTGCGAACATTTTTTCTCCTTATTGCTGCACAGACCATAAAAAGGAGGTACCCTAAGAGACTTCCTGCCGTATTCAGCAGCAGGTCGTCCACGTCAAAGCTCCCTACCTTTGTCAAAAGCTGAAAGGTCTCCACCAGAAGACTTAGCCCAAACCCATAGAAAACGGTTAAGAATAAGCTTCTCCCCCTGCTTGCCATGGGCAGGAAGAACCCCAGCGGGATGAAGATCACCACATTGCCCACAATGTTCATTCCCACACTTAAAAGTCCTACCTGATTTCTATAATACCAGAATCGTTTGATTTCTTTAAACAATTCCAGGTTGTAGTGATATTCCTGAAACGTGCCGCTCCTTCCGTACCAGTCGGAAAACAGAAGAAAGTAGATCACAAATGCCAGATACAGGACAAACAGGATCTTTCCTAACAACCGTGTTTTTTTGCTCTGCTTCAATAAATTGCCCAGCCTTCCTTTTGTCTAAAATGTCAGTCCCTTTTTTGCCTGGTGGAGTCTTGCTCCTCCTATGATCGCAAGGATCCCTGTGGTCACTCCCACTGTGATCAGGACCACTCCTATGATCACATTCACTACCGTTCCAAAGCTCATTGCCCGATATGCTTTTTCGTTCATCTTATTTCCTCCTGCTTCACCCCATAGATTTCATAATATGCGTCAATCGCTTCTTTCATTTTGTCGTCGATCAGGATCCTTCCCTGTACCGGCCTGTTGTGCAGATGCTCCACCACCTCTTTCATCGTAACGATGGCTGCCGTAGGAAATCCGTAGGATTTCCGGATCTCTGTCAGGGCAGAATCAGCGCCTGTTCCTCTTTCCATGCGATCCACAGACACCATCAGTCCCTTCACCTGCACTTCCCCCTGCGCCTTCAAAACAGGAAGCGTCTCTCCGATGGAAGTCCCTGCCGTGGTCACATCCTCGATCAAAACCACCCGGTCTCCATCTTTCAGCGGACTGCCCAGCAGGATCCCTGTGTCCCCATGGTCTTTGACCTCTTTTCTGTTGGAACAATAGCAGACTTCCATATCATACAGATCCCCAAACGCCATAGACGTTGCCACGCTTAAAGGGATCCCCTTGTACGCCGGCCCAAACAGTACATCAAACTCCGTCCCAAACTGCTCCCGGATAGCCCGCGCGTAATACTCGCCCAGTTTTTTCAACTGTTTTCCCGTCCGGTAGAATCCCGTGTTCACAAAAAACGGTGTCTTTCTTCCGCTTTTCGTTATGAAATCGCCAAATTTCAACACGTCACATGTTACCATAAATTCAATAAATTCCTGCTTGTATCGTTCCATGACTCTATCCTTTCTCCTCGTATCTTTCCCTGCCCGTTTCTGCTGCCTCCCTGTCTGCCCCTAGCGGCAGGTCACCTTCCCTACCATCTCCGCTATCGAAGCAAAGCCGTGCCTTTCCTGGTAGGTTGCAATTCCTTCCAGGATCTTTATCGTTGCCCCGGGATCATAAAAATTTGCCGTTCCCACGGAAACCGCCGTAGCCCCTGCCAGCAAAAATTCCACCGCATCCTCCCAGGAGGAAATCCCTCCCATGCCGATAATGGGGATCCTTACCGCCTGTGCCGTCTGATAGACCATGCGAACCGCTATCGGTTTAATAGCCGGCCCCGAAAGACCTCCAGTGCGGTTTGCCAGTGCAAAGCACTGCTTTTCCACATCAATCTGCATCCCCGTCAGCGTGTTGATCAAAGACAGCACATCCGCTCCGCCTGCTTCCGCCGCCTTTGCGATCTCTGTAATGTCCGTAACGTTAGGACTCAGCTTCATGATGATCGGCTGTCGGGCTTTTTCCTTGATCCGCGCCGTGATCCGCTCCACTCCTTTGGGATCCTGTCCAAAAGCGATCCCTCCCGCTTTTACATTTGGGCAGGAGATATTGATCTCCAAAAGATCCACCGCCTCGTCGGCCAGCCGTTCTACCACCTCCAAATAGTCCTCTGTCGTTCTTCCGCAGACGTTGACGATCACTCTGGTATCCTGCTGTGCAAGCATGGGCAGATCTCTTTTGCAGAACACTTCCACTCCCGGATTCTGCAATCCGATGGCATTTAACATCCCGGAGGCTGTCTCCGCAATGCGCGGAGTGGGATTCCCTTCCCAGGGGACGTTGGCGACGCCTTTTGTCACCACCGCTCCCAGTCTGCCAAGATCCACAAATTCACTATATTCTGCTCCGGAGCCAAAAGTTCCGGAGGCTGTCATCACGGGGTTTTTCAATTCCACCCCTGCGAGATTGACACACAAACTCATAGCCATTCCACCTCCGATGCTTCAAAGACCGGTCCTTCTTTACACACCCGTTTGTTTTTCACCCGGCTGTGCTCATCCACTTCCCTGGATCCGCATACACAGGCCAGGCACGCGCCGATCCCGCAGGCCATCCGTTCCTCCAGCGACAGGTAACACAGGATTCCCCGCTCCCTGGCATAGGTCTGCACTGCCTGCAACATGGGAGTCGGCCCACAGGCATAGATCACGTCTCCTTCCAGGCCCTTCTCCCGAACGGCGTCCAGAATCGTCCCTTTGCTCCCTACGCTTCCATCCTCTGTAGCCAGATACAGCCGGCTGCAGGCAGACAGCTCTTCTGTCAAAAACAACCGGTCTCTGTAGCCGGCCACTACCGTCACAGCTTCTTTTCCTGTCTTTTCCTCAAATTCTGCCGCTTCTTTTAAGTCTTTTGCCAGCTGCAGCATCGGCGGAATCCCGATCCCTCCTCCCAGAAGGAGAGGCCGCCGTCCTCTTCCCGGCGGAAATCCATTGCCCAGAGGTCCCATGATTTCCACGTACTGTCCTGCCTGTTTTTCGGATAAAATCGCCGTTCCTGTCCGCTTTCCCGTAACCCGGTAGACCAGTCGGATCTTTCCCGCCTCCCTGTCGATCTCACAGATGCTGATAGGGCGCGGAAGCAGCTTGCTCCCGTCTCCGGTAAATAAAGATACAAACTGTCCGGCTTTTGCCTCCCTGGCAATATCCTGCACCCGGATCCACATGCTGTAGATCCGGGGTGAGATCTCTGTCTGTTCCAGGATCTTACCCTGCGTTTTCTGCCTGCTCATCTCGTTCTCCTGCTTCTTCTGTTTTCTCTGTTTTTCTATTCCCTGTATGTCCTATCTTTCCCAGGCCTGCCGCAAATCCGCCTTCATGTCCAGCGCCGCCTGCCTGGCCGCCCCGGCATATCCTTCCTCTCCGAAGGAGGCGTAGGACGCCTGCCGATAAGCTGCTATGATCCCTCTGGAGGAATTGACGATAGCGCCCAGCCCATCCTCATTGAAAAATGCTTTCAGATCCTTCCCGTTTCCTCCCTGCGCCCCGTAGCCCGGAACCAGGATAAAGGTGTTTGGCATCAATTTGCGCAGGCTTTTTCCGATCTCCGGATAAGTGGCTCCTACTACCGCTCCCACATAGCTGTAGGATTCTCCCATCAGCTCTTCTCCCCAGCGGGATACCTGCTCTCCCACCCATTCATACAGTGGCCGTCCCTCTATCTGTCTGTCCTGGAATTCTCCACTGGAGGGGTTGGAGGTTTTTACCAACACGAAGATCCCCTTCTTTTCTGCTTTGCATACGTCTAAAAACGGGCGAATCCCATCCGATCCCAGATAGGGATTGACCGTCACAAAATCCTCCGTGAACGGAGCATATTCCCTGTTTCCCACTTTGACTTTTCCCAAATGCCCTACCGCATAGGCCAATGAGGTAGAGCCGATGTCTCCCCGCTTGATATCTCCGATCACCAGCAGCCCTTTTTCTTTGGCATACGCTGCCGTTTTCTGAAACGCTTCAATCCCGGGAATCCCGAACTGTTCATACATGGCGATCTGCGGCTTTACTGCCGGCACCACGTCCCAGATCTGGTCAATAATCCCTCTGTTAAATTCCCAAATGGCTTCCCCTGCTCCTGCCAGCGTTTCCCCGAACTTTGCAAAGGCTTCCCTTTTGAGCCTCTCCGGCACATAATCCAGCATGGGGTCCAGCCCCACAACGATAGGCGCCTCTGTTTCCTGAATCTTTTTTATCAGCTGATCGATCATTTCTTTTCCTCCGGATCTCTTCTCTCCTGCAGGTCCAATCCTCCTGCCGCTTCTTTTCTGCTTTCCCGGTCCTCCCCGGTTCTGTCTTATCTGGCCTCGTAGACCACCTTGCCGCCCACCAGGGTTTTTTTCACCTGCCCCTGTACGCTTCTTCCGGCAAAAGGCGTGTTTGTCCCTTTTGACACAAACGTCTCCTTTTGGATCTTTCCTTCCGCCCGGGGATCAAAAATGGTAATGTCCGCCAGGCAGCCCGCTGTCAGGCTTCCTCTGTCAGAAAGTCCCAGGATCCTGGCCGGGGCGGTACTCATTCTCTCTACCATCTCCATTCTTCCAAGGATTCCTGTCTTTACCAGTTCCGTATGGATCAGGGGCAGGGAGGTTTCCAGTCCCACGACCCCAAAAGCCGCCTCTTTCATGGAGCAGTCCTTCTCTTTACCGGCATGGGGAGCATGGTCTGTTGCCACCGCGTCCAAAATCCCTTCTGCCAGACCTCTTCGCAAGGCCTCCACGTCTTCTCTGTCTCTCAGCGGCGGATTCATCTTGTAATTCCCGTCATCTTCCGGGATCTCTTCTGCCGTCAGGATCAGATGATGGGGACAAACCTCGGCCGTCACAGCAAGTCCTGCTTCCTTTGCCGCCTCTACCATGGCAACGCTGTCTTTTGTAGAACAATGGCAAAGGTGCAGCTTTACTCCCGTTTCCTTCGCCAGCAGGATATCTCTGGCAACGATCACGTCCTCCACGCTATTGGTGATCCCCCGAAGCCCCAGTTCCCTTGCTCTTGCTCCTGCATTCATGACCCCGTCTTCTACCAGCCGGATTTCCTCACAGTGGGCAAACACGGACAGTCCTTCTTCTTTTGCCAACTTCATCGCCTGCCGGTACAGTCCCGCATCCACCACAGACTTTCCATCCTCGCTGATGGCGTGACACCCGGCCTTTGCCATCCCTCGGATATCCGCCAGAGACTTCCCGCCCTGCTCTTTCGTAACGGCTCCCAGTTGGATCACCCTTGCCGGCGATTCCACCTTCGCCCTGTCGTGCACCGCTTTTACTTTGTCTCCGTCGTCGATGGGAGGGTTGGTGTTCGGCATGGCGCAGACAGTCGTGATCCCGCCTTTTACCGCCGCTTTTCCTCCCGTTTCCAGCGTTTCCTTATATGTAAATCCAGGATCTCTCAAATGTACATGCAGATCGATCAGTCCCGGCATCACCCAGCAGCCCTCTGCGTCGATCACCAGATCCGCTTCCTCCCTGCCAAGAGGCGGGTTCTCCCGGGAAGCATCTATGATCCTGTCTCCACGGATCCAGATATCTCCTACTTCGTCCCGTCCTGTCCGGGGATCCAGGATCTGTCCATTTCGAATCAATGTTACCATAGCCTTATCCTTTCTTTTTGCCGCCGTTGTATCAACTTATTGTATCATAGGACACTATAAAAGGGAATGCCAAACTAAGCATTCCCCCTTGTCTCTTTCTTTTGTCGGTTCTGTTTTTTACTGGGCCGAGATGGCTTTTACCGCCTCTGCCACCCAGGCATCCTCCCCGGGATCTGTCTGGCTTCCTGTCCCGGATCCCGAAGCAGGCGCTTCCAGTTTCACATCCGGCGTGATCCCTTTTCCGTTAATATTTCTGCCCTTTGGCGTGAAGTATTCTGCAATGGTCAGTTTTACGCTGGACCCGTCTTTCAGTTCAAATATCTGCTGCACGACGCCTTTCCCGTAGGTCTGTGTCCCCACGATTTTTCCGATTCCATAATCCTGGATCGCTCCCGCAAAAATCTCCGACGCGCTGGCACTGTTGCCGTCTACCAGTACCGCCAGGGGCTTGGTAAACTGATGCTCTGCATCCGAGGTTTCCTCCGTGCGTGCTCCACTCTTATCCTCCATGTAGACGATCAGCCCCTCCGGAAGCATGGTGTCCAGCATCTGGCAAACGGTATCCAGGCTTCCTCCCGGATTGCCTCTAAGATCCACTACCAGACCTGTCATTCCCTGCTGGGTAAGATCGTCCATCGCTTTCTGATACTGTTCTGCCGTCACGGCATCAAACTCTGTCACCTGAATATATCCGATCTGATTTTCCAGCATCCGGTAGTCTACCGTCTGCACCTGCACCGTGTCGCGCACCGCCGTGACTGTCAGTTCTTCCTCTCCTTCGCCGCGGGTCACTGTGATCTTCACCTCTGTGCCTTTTTCCCCCTTGATCATGGAAACCACTTCCTGCAGGGTCATTCCCGTCACATCCGTGTCGTCTACCTTGATCACAACATCTCCGGCCTTTAATCCTGCCTTGTCCGCCGGATATCCTTTATAGATCTTGACCAGCTCCACCTCCTGGGTGTCCTTGTTCATGTTCAAGATCGCACCAACCCCCGAAAATTCACCAGAGGTCATTTCGTTAAATTCCTTGGTCTCTTCTTTTGTAAAATAGGACGAATAAGGATCTCCCAGCCCCGCCACATATCCTTTCAGCATACTTTCCTGCAAAGTCTTTTCGTCCACTTCGCCAATGTATACTTCCTGGATCATGGATCGGATGGCTTTTACCTTCCCTTCCATGGAAGCATTGCCTGCCAGCCCCGCCAGACGCCGCCCTACTCCGATACAGCCTACGATCAACAGCACAGCAAGGGCACCGCACAGCGCCCCTGCCAGAAAACTTTTTTTATTTTTCATTTTGTATGTTCCTTACTTTATAAAATTCCACGGACTTACCGGTGTTCCGTTTACGTTTACCTGGAAATGCAGGTGCGGTCCCGTAGAGTTTCCCGTCGTCCCCACATATCCTACATTTTCTCCCCGTGATACACGCTGTCCCTGGCTGACGCTGAACGCGCTCAGGTGAAGATACCAGGTCACCATGCCGTTTCCATGATTGATGATAACCGCCTGGCCTCCCGTTCCAAACCAGCCCACGTGGGTTACGGTACCTGCCTCTGCCGCATATACCGGAGTCCCGGTAGGCGCTGCAAAGTCCACTCCGTCATGACGCGCCGTCGCTCCCGGAAGAGGCTGCACACGATAGCCGTAGTCACTGGATACACAGGTGTATCCCGGACAGGGATGAGAAAATGTCCCGCTGCCGGAAACATTCGCGCTGACCTGGGAAACCATTACCGGAGAGGAGGCTGCTGTCGCCTTGCTGGCCGCTGCTGCCGCTGCCGCCATCTCTTCTCTTTTTCTCTGCGCTTCTGCCGCCGCTGCCTCCAGTTCTGCGATCTTCGCCTTTGCATCTCCCAGCTCGCCGTCCAGACTGCTGATCTCTACTTCCTTGTTTGCCACCAGCGTGCTCAGGGTATTCTTATTGCTCTCCAGATCCTTCTGCAGCTTCTCCAGTTCTGCGTACTGTGCCTGCAGATCTTTCTCCTGTTTTTCCACGCTCTTTACGATATCCTGAAACTCTGTCAGCATGTCCCTGTCATACTGCGATATCGTGCTGATATACTCTGCATTGTTCAGAAAGTCTGAAATATTCTTGGATTTGCAGAGGATCTCAATAAACTGTGTATTGCCGTTTTCATACATGTAACGGATCCGCTTTTTCATGCTTTCATACTGATCGTTTTCATCATTCTTCGCATCAATCAGCTCTGCCGCCTTTTTGTTGATCTCGTCTTCCTTTTCGCTGATCTTGCTTTCCGTATCCTGCATCTTCTTAACGATTTCCGTCAGTTGCTGTGTCAGCGCCGCCTTCTCCCCTTCGGCGGTCTGCTTTTTGTTTTCCAGTTCCTGTGCCTTTTGCTTTGCATCATCGATACTGGTAGCATGTACCGGAAGTACCAGACCCACACACAACACCAATGCCAGCAATCCGCAAAGTCTCTTTCTTACCTGCATCATACAACCCCCTTATGCTCGCTTTCTTGTCTACACCTTCAAATGCTTACGAATCGTTACAAAGCTTCCCAAAAATCCGATGCCCACTCCCATGGCGATCCCGATCGGAAGCAGTGTACGGTACACATGCGTAACCGGAAGAAAATCTATGATATTTCTCAAAAGACTGAATTTGGTCATAATATAGGTGATGGCCTTGTCGTACATGAAATACAATAACACCAGAGGAATCAGCGCTCCGATGGCTCCGATGATCAGACCCTCTATGACGAACGGTGCCCGGACAAATCCATCCTTGGCTCCGATGTACTTCATGATGGCGATCTCTTCCCGTCTGACCGCCACACCCATGGTAACGGTATTGCTGATCAGAAATACGGAAACTGCCAGCAGGATAGTGATGATGACCGCCGACACATACCACAGCAACCGATTGACGCTGGTCAGCGTCTTGGCTACCACATCCGACTTGTTGACCTTGCGGACCCCTTCCATCTTTTCTGCGTAAGAGACTACGCTCTTTTGCTTTTCTACTTCTTTCATGTAGACTTCATAATGATCTGAGTTGGCCAGCGGATTATCTGCACTGAAGCCATCTGCCAGATCCGCGGATTCCTGGAAATAGTCACCCTTGAACTTCTCCCATGCACTGTCTCCGCTGACATAATTGACGGACAGAACCCCGTCCAGTTCCTTTAGCTGCTCTCCGATCCGATCCTTCTGGGATTCTTCCACGTCGTCATTGAAAAATACGGTAATGGCCACGCCCTCTTCCGCTTTTTCCACAATATAGTTAAAATTCATTACAATCGAATAAAACAAGCCGAACAAGAAGATACATGCCGCCATGGTCGCAATGGACGCAATAGAGAACATTTTATTTCTGCCGATGTTCTTGACGCCTTGTTTTAAGGAATAACCCACTGTACTAATTCTCATTTTTATACCCACCTTTTTTCTCGTCGCTTACAATTACACCCTTCTTCATGGTAATTACCCGCTTCTTCATCGCATTTACGATTTCCTGGTTGTGGGTAACCACCAGCACTGTCGTGCCTCTTTCATTGGCTTCTTCCAACAGTTTCATGATCTCCCATGAATTGGTCGGGTCCAGGTTTCCTGTCGGCTCATCCGCCAGCAGGATCGCCGGCTCATTTACGATAGCTCTGGCAATGGCAACTCTTTGCTGCTCTCCCCCTGAAAGCTCCTTCGGAAAAGATTTGTATTTTTGTGCCAGTCCCACCAACGACAATGCGGCCGGCACCTTTTTCTTGATCACACGGGAAGGTGTTTCTGTTACCCTCTGTGCGAAAGCGATATTTTCGTAAATATTTCTGTCCTTTAACAGACGGAAGTCCTGAAAGACTACCCCGATCCCTCTCCTGTAAAGGGGGATCTTTCTGTGCTTCATGCGGTTCAGATTCTGTCCGTTGACCACAATGCTCCCCGTAGTGGGCTCCAGCTCTTTCATGATCAGCCGGATCAAAGTCGATTTGCCGGATCCGCTGTCTCCTACAATAAAGACGAACTCTCCCTGCTCTATCTTGACATTGACTCCGTTCAGGGCTGCGATCCCCTTGGAATATTCTTTCGTGACCTCTTTTAATTCAATCATAGTTTCCTCCTAATTATTAATACTCCAGAGTCTCCATATAATTCATATATTTTACCACCATCAGCGCGATCTTAAACGTGATGGCATCCTCAAACACGCGCAGATCGAGCCCTGTGCTCTTCTGAAGCTTATCCAGCCGGTAAACCAGCGTGTTGCGGTGAATATACAATTGTCTGGACGTCTCTGATACGTTCAGATTATTCTCGAAGAATTTGTTGATGGTCACCAACGTCTCCTCGTCGAAATCATCTGGAGATTTCCCCTCAAAAATCTCACGAATAAACATTTTGCAAAGCGGGATGGGCAGCTGATAGATCAGCCTTCCGATACCCAGCGTACTGTATGCGATCACATTCCTTTCCCCAAAGAAGATCTTGCCTACATCCAGTGCAAGCTTTGCTTCTTTGTAAGATTTTGACACTTCCTTGATGTCGTTGACCACCGTTCCATAGGCGATCAGCGCCTCTTCTTCTCCTTCCTCTGCCAGAAGTGTCCGAAGGCTCTGTGCGACCTTGTCCAACTCGGCGTGACCGTCCCCGGCCTCCACTTCCTTGACCACGATGATGTTTTTTTCATCTACCGCCGTCACAAAGTCTCTTGTGCGATTGCCTAAAAATCCCCGCACGCTGTCCAGCACACTGCTGTCTTTCTCGTGCTTGGTCTCTATGATAAAGATCACACGCCTGACCTCTGTGTCGATATGAAGCTTCTTGGCCCGGTTGTATATGTCCACCAGCAGCAGATTGTCCAGCAAGAGATTCTTGATGAAGTTGTCCTTGTCAAACCTCTCCTTATATGCTACCAGAAGATTCTGGATTTGGAAAGAGGCGATCTTTCCCACCATATATACATCGTCGCCGCCGCCATTTGCAAGTAAAATATACTCCAACTGATGGTCATCAAAGATCTTGAAAAACTGATGTCCCTGTATCACCTGGCTGTCCGCCGGGGAATCCACAAAGGAAACGATCTCTTCCTCATAACTTTGCTGCTCTGTAAACGTAGTCGCCAAAGGTTTTCCATCTGTATCCAGAATGCAAAAGTCGATTCTTGTGATCCCTTTTAATCCCTCAATGGTATTTTGAAGTATTTGATTAGATATCATATGCCATCTCCTCCACTCGTTTCAATATGCACTTTTCACAACAAACCCTCTTGCAAAGTAGTAAAATTGCATACTGCTAAACACATACTAATACATTTAACCAAAAAAATAAAGAGGAAATCCTGTTTTTTTGTTAATTTCCTCTTTGCTTTTTTCTGTTGTAATCAAGAGTCCTCTTTTGATGACTTTTCCAGCTCTTTTTTGAAGATGTGTTTGATGATGAACCGTCCCACCGGCCCCGGCTTTGATTTTCTGGCAATACTGCGAAGGCTTTCTCCCGCTCCCAGCCAGATTCTTACATCCAGCCGATCCCTGTTGGTGCAAAGGAAACTTTCCTGCAGCGGAGAGGGAAGAAGCGAGATCACACAGTCCGCCTCCTGCCCGTTAATGGCGTTGACCAGCCTGTCGTCCGCCCCGGCTTCCTCTGTCACACCCACATCTTCCAACAGTTGAATGCCTCCATACTTTCTCTTCAGATACCGGCAGCAGTCCTCCGCCTCCTTCCGGGTCTGGGCCAGCACATACACTCTGGCATGCTTTTTGTGAAGATACCGGAAAAACATTTTCAAAAATGTCTTTTCCTCCGTCTCCTGCAAAACCCTTCTTTCCCGGATGGACGCCGCCTCCAAAACCAGACCGTCGCCGGACAGGATCATGTCCGACTCTTTCAGGATCTCCTTGCATCTGACATCCTCGTTCAGATTCATCAGTTCTGTCGCCGTTACCATCCGGATCACGCTGACCGGGTCGGTCTCCATATATGTAATTGCCTTTTTTAACGCCTCTTTTGCAAAACAGGGCTGTATTTCTATATCTAAAATATTGATCCCGTTGTCCATCTCTTCCACCTGCTCTTTTCTTACAGTGGTCGATTATAGCAAAGGGTTCCTTTCTTTTCAACCTTTGTCAGCAAATGTTCACACTTCTTAACATTCGTAACATTTTTGGAATGTTTTTTAATAATTGTTCTGGTTCCCCGGATTTTCCGGCATGATCACCGCCGCGATCAGATAGGTAAAGAGACCGATCCCGCCTCCAAATCCCAGAAGCACTACTCCCAGTCTGACCAGCGTAGGATCCACGTTAAAATATTCTGCAATCCCTCCGCATACACCACAGATCATTTTGTTGCTTTTTGAACGGTATAATCTTTTTTCCATCATCCATTTCTCCTTTCATCTCTAATCTCTATTTGCTATTCATTTCCGTTTACCTGCTGCTTCTGTCCGTTAAACGTTACCCGGATCGCACCCACGCCACATTCTGCAGAGATGCTCTTCTCTGTCGTTCCTTCCGCCGTCTCTTCCCGGCTCAGCGCCGTAAAGCTTTTATTTCCGATCTCGACTTCACCTACGCCGCATTCCACCTCGTATCCGTACTCTTCCTGCGTCCCGTCCAGATCCGCTTCGATCTCTCCTACTCCGCAGTTGAGATCCAGGCTTTCTCCCACATGTCCCGACACAGAGATCTTTCCGGCAGAACAGCCTACATCAATTCCCGTTGCCCACACCTGCGAAAGCGTTCCTTCTCCGGCGCTCATATCCACGGACAGTTCTTCCGTCCGGATCCCTTCTATCCGAAGGGTTCCCGTATCCTGCGCCACCGATACTTCCTCCATCCGGCTGTTTTTGGGTACCCGGATAATGATCTTTCCATTTTGGAACTGTCGGTTCCCAAACCACATCATCCATTTCTTTACTTTGGCCTCCACATGCAGTGTCCCCTCTTCTTCCCGGATCACTGTCCTGGTGTTTTTGTGAAGCCCTCGGGTTTCCACCGTTACCTCCTCCGTGTCGGCAGAGAGGATCTCCACTGCATTGGCATCGGCTTCTACTTCTATCTCTCTTATATTCTGAAAGGTTTTTGTCTCGTCTTCTTTTCTGTTGCTGCCGGTGGCTTCTCCTTCCTTATAGTGAAGTCTTCCGCCCGGCCGCCAGTCTGTTGAGATCTTGAAATTTCCCGGGACTTTTTCTTTTATCTTCTGCCAGTCTACCCCTATACAGAATGCCGCTGTACAAAGTAACAGTCCTGTCATTGTCAGAGCAGCACAGGTGATCCAGAATATCTTCCATCCTTTTTTCATTAGGACGCCACCTCCCTTCTACGAAACGGTATCCGACAAAGATATACAAATCCTCTGCATCCTGCCGCAAAAACCTTGGCCGCAACCCAGACAGACGCCACCGCCAGCATGGCTCCCAGCGCCAGCAGCACCAGTCCTGCGCCCATCAGCGCCAGCCCCATTGCGACTTCCGGTACGACACACAGGATTCCGGAGCAAAACACGATCACTCCTGCCACCACCATTGCTATGGCTCCTACCACCAGTGCCACAAAGACTCCCAGAACGGCAGTTACTATGCCGATCACCACTGCCAGTGCTCCGCCGATGGCCGGACTTGCAAGGATGCAGATCCCTACGATAAGAAGTATCTTTAAAATCCTGTTGTTTTGCTGGTTCAGCTCTCCCTGTGGAGCCTTTGGTCCCGGAACCACTTCCGTTCCCCTTTGCTCCCATTTGGGAACTCCCAGTCCCTCTCTGATAGTATCTGCCACCTTCCGGGGGCTTCCTAGTTCTTCTATTACTTCTGCTTCATTCGTCTCGCCGGCATCTCTGAAATAATCTTCATAGTACTGAAGCGCCTCTTTGCGCTCGTCTGCCGGCAGATCCTGTAATAATGCAGCAAGCTGTGTCATAAACTCTGCACGTTTCATGCTGTCGCACCTCCCTCAAATATTCCCATGATCTTTCGTGAATAATTCTTCCATTCCACACGATAAAGATTCAACTGTGCCTCTCCCTTCTCCGTTACCTTATAATAACGGCGGTTTCGGCCGTCAAACTGTCTGTCATAAACCTCCAGACACTCATCCTTTTGCAGTCTCCTCAAAACAGGATATAAGGTGGATTCTGAAACGTCTAGCACCACACGAACGTCCTGCGTGATCTTATAACCGTAGGTTCCTTCCTCCTCACGGGAAACTACCGCCAGTACGATCGCATCCAACAGTGCTGCTCCGGTATTAAATACCATTTCATCACTTCCTTTGCATTAAACAATATTGTTCGAACACGCATATTATATTTCATATAATATTGTTTGTCAATGCAGTATTGTATCTTTTTTCGGAGGCTCTCAGAGCAGTTGCAGACTTTCCTTTAATGCAAAGGAATAGATCCATTTTTCCTTGACGGTTTTTCCTTGCCCGGCGCTCAACGCTTTTGCGTAATACTCCAGTTGTATCTGGTATTTGTCCGCCAATTCCCGGGGATGCTGTACCCGATCCGTCTTGTAGTCCAGTACCACGATCCCATCTTCCTCTTCCCACCAGGCGTCTATCATCCCCTGGATCAGAAGAGGCTCCTTCGTCTCCTCCCCTTCTTCCAACTCCATTATAAAGGGCTGCTCTCTGTGCAGGGTTCCTTTTTTCTGTGCCTCCTGCATTCGTTTTCCCACGTCACTGTTCAGAAAGGTTTCTATTTCCTGCAGGTCGATGCACGCTGCCATTTCCTCTGACAGCCGCCCCGTCTGCAGCAGATGATCCAGCTGCCGTTTCAGCTCTGTTTCTTCTGCCAAAGAGACATCCAGCTTTTCCAAAAAACTATGGTACGCCGTTCCTCTGAACGCTCCGGTAGGCGCCTGCGCCCCTTGCAGAAACCGAGGTAAAAGCGGAATCGGATCCGGCTCCTCATACAGATAGTCTCCTTCCGCCGGATCCTGACCGTCTGCTGCCCGCTTTAATTCCGACACGGTATACTTCCATTTTTTCTTGATTCCGGGCGGATAGGGATAAGCGTAGGCTTCCTGCTCTTCCAGGGTCCGGTGCAGTTTTTCCTGGCAGACAGTCTGTCCCAGCCCCTCTGACAGCATGGTTTCTTTGTCCCATGTTCTTTCCCTGTCCTTCTCCTCTTCCCCAAGGATCTCCGATGGGGTCAGGCATTTTACGGAAATGGGGATCTCTTCTGTCAGGCGCACACAGGCAGGCAGGATCCAGTCCCAGTAAGAAACCGCTCCCAAAAGACTGTAGAAAGGCAGGGTAGCTTCTTTTCTCCAGCGTGTTTGCTCATAGGAGGCCAGCTTTTTACTTCCTCCTTCCAGAAGTCCTGTAAGGATCAGCTTTTCCTTCGCCCTTGTCAGCGCCACGTACAGAACCCGCAATTCTTCTCCCATCCCGTCCTGCAGCTCCTCCTTCTGGATGACGGCCTTGATCAGGCTTTTGGTTCTGGTTCTTCGGCTCAGATCCGCCGCATCTAAACCTATCCCCTCTGTTGCGTGCAGGACCACGCTGCTTCTGGTATCCTGTTTATTGATCTTGCGCCCCATTCCGGCCACGATCACAATAGGGAATTCCAGACCCTTACTTTTGTGGATCGTCATCACTCTTACCACGTCCGACTGCTCGTCCTCTGTTCCGGCCTCTCCCAGTTCCACCTCGTTTTTTTGCAGTTGTTCCACATATCTGACAAAATGATAGACCCCTTTGTAACTGGTGGTATCAAACGTCCTGGCTTTTTCCACCAGAAAATCCAGATTGGCCTTTCTCTGCTTTCCTCCCGGCATGGCTGCCATATAAGTTCCATAGCCCGTCTTTTTTAGGATCAGCCGGATCAGCTGATGTACCGGTGTATGGGATAAAAGGGCGGCAAACTCGTCCAGCATGGTAAAACATTCCTGCAGTTTTTCCCGGATGGAAGCATCTTCCCCTTCTTCTTTGTATGTCATGACTGCGTCATAAAAGGGAAGCTGCGGTCGAAAGCTTTTGATCCTGGCCAGCTCCCACTCTCTCAGCCCTGTGACCGGCGAGGTCAGAACGGACGCCAGCGGGATCTCCTGCCTGCGATTGTCCAGCACCCGCAGATAGTCCAGCAGACCGCCCACCTCTATGGTCTCAAAATATCCCTCCTTGTTGACGGCATGGGCCGGGATCCCTTCCTGTCCCAGCACCTCCACCAGCGTTTCTGCCATTTTGGACATACTCCTTGCCAGGATCACAATATCCGAATAGGCGGCGGGTCTTAGGGTTCCGCTTTCTTTGTCCTGCACTTTCTGGAACCGGATCAGCTCCCGGATCCGCAGAGCAATGGCTTTCGCCTCCAGCCGGACAGCCTCCTTTCCCACAATCTTTTCTCCGTCTTCCTGACTTTCTATACAGAGGATCTCCGTATCACACTGACTGCTTTCCGGGTACTCTGCTCCCGGATACAGAGCCACCTCGTCCGTATAGTCGATCCCTCCCAGGCTTTTGACCATACACTGACGAAACAGAAAGTTTACACTGGAAAGCACCTCCTTCCGGCTGCGGAAATTTTTGTGCAGATCCACCCTCTGGGTCGGCCCTTCCTCTCTGCTGTAGGTATCAAACTTTTCTAGAAACAGCTCCGGTCTGGACAGACGGAACCGATAGATACTCTGCTTCACGTCTCCTACCATGAAAATATTGTAGGTTCCCGTTTCCATTCCGGAAATACTGGTCAGTATCGTCTCCTGGATCAGATTACTGTCCTGGTACTCGTCGATCATGATCTCCCGGATCTGTTTCCTGTATTCCCCGGCAATGGCAGTGGGTACAAACCTCCCCTCCCGGGACTCTGTCAGGATCCGTAAGGCATACTGCTCCATGTCTGAAAAATCAATGAGATGTCGCTCCTTCTTTTTGGCCTGATAAACTGCTCCAAATTCCAGCACCAGCTCTGCCAGCTCCTCCACTGCTTCTTTGCACCGTCCCAGGTCTGCCACCATTTCCTCCATTGGCTGGAAAAAATACTGTTTTTGCAGCTCCTGCAGCTCTTTTTTGTATTGATCCCGGATTTCCTTTACCAGTTCCTGGTATTCCGGCAGGGCCTCCGGTTCTTTTTTTCTGGAAAGCGGGGAAAATTTCATCTCTGCGAACTGCTTCTGCCATCCGCCGAGGGATTCTTCCCGCCACAGACTGCGTAAAAGCTCTTCGTCTTTGTCCAGATTATCCAGATATTTGGCGGGTCCCCCTTCCATCATGCAGATCTCCCTGCACTGACGGATCTGTTCCAGTACCTCTGTCAGGCAAAGTCTTACTTCTTCTTTAATAATGGTTCCGCAGGATCCCTCCTCCAGTTCTTTCACCGTATGGACGTCATAGGCTTTGCTCTGCCCTTTCAGCCAGGTTTCCCAGTCCGGATAGCTCCTGGCATAGTCATAGATCCTAAGGGTCAGCTTTTCAATACTTTCATCTCCCTGCCGGCCTGCATAGCCGTCTATCACCTGCAGGAACCGCTCATCTTTCTGCTGATACTTTTCCTCCAGAAGCTCCTCCAGCGCCTCTTTTTTCAGAAGCTTCAGTTCCCCTTCCTCTCCTGTCCGAAACCCCGGCTCCAGATCTGTCACGTGGAAATATTCCCGAATGACCGACATACAGAAGCTGTGTATGGTCATGATCCTGGCCTGGTGGATAAAGTTTGCCTGTTTTTCTAAATGCTCATTCTGTGGATTTTCTTCCACTTTTTTCTCAATGGCTTTGCGGATGCGCTCTTTCATCTCTGCCGCCGCAGCCTCTGTAAAGGTTACCACCAGAAGCTGATCCACGCCGACAGGCTCCTCCTGATCGGTCAGCCGTTGTACGATCCGCTCTACCAGCACTGCCGTTTTCCCGGAGCCGGCCGCTGCCGACACCAGGATGTTCCGGTTTCGCAGATCAATGACTTTCTGCTGATCCTTCGTCCACTTCATCGCCGTCTCCTCCTTTCCGCGTTCGCAGCCGTTCCAGCACTTCCTCTTTTTTCATAGCTTCCAGTTCCTTATAAGAAAACCCTGAAACCTTTTTATCAAACCTGCATATGTTGCTGTAGGGACAATAATCGCATCCGGTTCTGTTTTGCTTGCGATAAGGGCGGATATCCGCCTCCCCCTTAAGGATCCTGTCCGAGATCTCCTCCGACTTCTCCTGTGCATAATCCAGTAGCATCCAGAATTCTTCTTCCGTCAGCACTTTGGAATGGGCGGCTAAAGTCCCGTCCTTGTTCCACTTTAGCGGCAGTATGTCCGCCTGCCGCTCCGTATTTAAGTGGCGAAGGATCTCCTTGTCTCCATTGATGACCCCGTCCGGCTTCAGCTCCGCCAGAAGCTGTCCTTCTCTTTTCTTTTGGAGCTCTGCTTCGCTTTCTTTCTCCTTTGGCTGCAGCTTCTGCACCCAGGGCTCCTGCACCCGGTAGTAAAACATGCCGGCAGGAAGGATCTCCTTGTCCGGCCACTCCTGTCTGCCCAGCTTCAGCGCCTCCCTCATATAGATCATCAGCTGCATCTGAAGCCCGTCATATAATTCGGAAAGATCCAGTTCTTTTCTTCCCGTTTTGTAATCCATGATCTTCAGATAGGCCTTGTCTCCGGCCATGCATACGTCTACCCGGTCGATCTTCCCGTGGCCAAACTCCTTTTCCTCCCAGACCGGCTCAAACTCTCCCGCTGCCAGCTGTCTGGTCAGAGCCCATACCGACCAGTCCATCAAGCGCTGTACCCGCACGGCTGTATAGGCGTTTCTGGCCGTGCTTTTTAAGATCTGGTTCCCGTACTCCTCCACGGCTTCCTCCACGCTCTGCCTGCTCCAGGCTTCTTGTTCTTCCCGAGTCAGCTGCGTCCAGGTTTTCCCTTCCTCCCGGATCCTTTTTGCATACCGTTCCAGCGCATCGTGGCACACATTTCCCAGATCGACCTTCTGAAATCCGTATTCCTGCCGTTCTCTCAGCCTGAGGCCGTATGCGAGAAAATGGGCAAACGCACAGGTTGAAAATTTTTCCAGCCGTGTCACGCTTCCCCGGTACGCCTCCCCATACAGGATTCTGGCATCTTCCTCCCCCACAGGCTGGGGCAGATAGGAATAACGGAATGCCTCCCATACCTTTTCTATCTCTTTTTTGTAGCCCGGTCTGGCCAGCAGCCAGTTTCTGATCTCCTTCCAGGTGTCGTCCATCTGCTCCTTCTGCCAGCCGTTAATGAGATATTCTATCCCGCTTTCTTCGGTCCACTCCCTTTCGTGTGCCGGCTCCTCTGCCGCTTCTATCCGGATGGAGGGGTAGAGCCTCCTGATCTCTCCCATCAGGTAGGATGGCCGGATGGACCTGCCTTCCGAAGAGGTCTGGCTGTAGGAAATAATCAGTCTGTCCGAGGCCTTGGTCAGATTTCGGTATAAGTCAAATTTCTGGATATAGGTCTGCTCCTTTCCCCCGGCAGCCAAAACCAGCTTTTCTTCTTCAAAGCGTTCTCTTTCCTGCTCTGTCAGAAGTCCGTTCCGGGACAGATTTCCGGGAAGGCAGTGATCTCCTGCCCCCACAAAAAATAACACCTTTACCCGATCCATCCTGGTCCGCTCCAGATCTCCTGCCACCACCTGATCCGGGCTTGGCGGTATCACACCGATCCTGGCTTCCGCAAGTCCCGCATCCAACAGCTGGCAGTACTCTTCTAGTCTGATGTTCTCCTCTCCTAAAAGATCTACAAATTTATCAAACACTTCCAGCACAGCCCGGTAGATCTGAGAATATTCCTTTGCAAGAGCCGGTTCCCCTTCCTGCAGCAGGGTCTCTTCCGCCTGCTTCAATTTTTTCTGATGCTCCTGAGACACCATATATCCATACAGTGCCCGGGTCATTTCTCCCACTGTTTTTTTTGATTTTCTTGCCACTTCCCGGACTTCCCGGATCTGCTCCAGAAATGTGATGCGACTCTGATTCAGCGCCGTCAGTTCTTCTTCCGCCATGAAACGCAGCCGTTTATCCCAGAGAGCGTCCCATCTGCCGCCTCCTTTGATCCCCATCCCGATCACATAATTTTCCAGCCGGTCTACCGCATCCCGGCTTAGCAGGGAAAAATCCGATCGCAAGAAGCGGAATACGCCCTCCACAGAAAAATTTTTCTGAAGCAGGTACAGCAGGCTTCGGATATGTTCCAGATAGGGATGCAGCAAAATATTCCGTTTTCTGTCCAGAAAGCAGGGAATCTGATACTGCTCAAAGGCTTCCGTCAGATAATCTCCGTACAATTCCATGTCTCCGGCAATGACTCCGATCTCCCTGTAGCGATACCCCTCCTTCCTTATCAGCTTTCGGATAGCCTGCGCCGTCCAGCCGGCTTCTTCTTTTGGATTTCCGGCCCTTCTCAGCCAGATCCGCTCTGGTGTATACGGGTAAGCCTCTCTTCCTTTTCGGAACAGGTTCTCTTCCAAAAACGCCAGATCCTCCCGTTCCCGAAACCGCGGTGCCGGCATCTCAAACAGAAGTATGTCTTTTTCTACCGGAAGTCCCTTTTCTTCCGCCTGGCTGCAGAGGGAGGCAATCATCTTTTTGCTGCGTGCAAACAGCTGGAACGGGCCTGTATAGTGATAAGCATCCTCCTGTCTCCCCACAGTGGCCGTTACCACTATTTTTTTACAGCAGTCCATCAGGCGTGACAGCACCCGCTGCTGGCGGGGGGTAAATCCCGTAAAGCCATCCAGTACCAGCGTACTTCCCGCCAGAAATTCTGACTGCCCGCAAAGCTTTGCCAGAATATCCAGCAGTCCTTCTTTGACCACGTAGCTTTTTTCCAGATAGGCCAGAAACCCTTCATACAGGATCTCCATATCTCTTAGCTTGCAGGCAAGCAGGGATCCTTCCCTTTCTTTTTCTATCATGCGACGAAGCTCTTCGGGACCGATATCATACTGCATAAATTCAGAGAGAAGCGACTTGATCTCCCGGATATATCCCGCCTTTTTGGCGTTTCCTTTCAACACAGACAATTCCTTTTCCCTGTCTGACGCCACCTTGCGCAGCACTAGGCTTTTCCCTTCTTCATCCAGAAGAGGCAACGGCTGTCCTGTCTCGTTAAACACCCGGTAGGCCAGCCGCTCAAAGCTTAAGACATCCACATTCATCAGCGCATGCCGGGGATGGAGCTCCACCAGCTCCTTCTGGGTCTGCAGGGTAAACTGCTCCGGCACCAGAACGATGTAGGTTTCCTCCGGATTTTTGAGCGCTCCCTCCAGTACCATCCGATACAGATAGGTTGATTTTCCTGACCCTGACGGTCCTAATACAAATTGTAAAGGCATAGGTTTTTCCTCCTATGCCTCAGTATATCATATTCATTTTTGATTTTCTATGTTTCGCCAGAGGGCGTCAGAGACGTAAGCCCGAACCAGAATCCCTTCCTGGGTGTACTCTTCTTCCAGGATCTCTCCCCATTTTCGGATCTCCTGTACCACCCCCATCCGGTCGTAAGGAAATACCTCTTCGATCAGCACATCCTTCTCCCGAAGCAGCAGCTCCACTCCCTGCAGCAGGGCGTCTTCTCCCTCTCCCGTCCTGGCGGAAATCACTGCCTGAAAGTCGCATCGAAAGTCCTTCATCCGCCTTCTTTCGGACAGCTTATCCACCTTGTTAAAGATGGTGACCAAAGGCTTTCCCTTGATGCCCAGCCTGTCCAGCGTCTCATATACCGTGTGCATCTGTCCTTCCATCTGCAAAGAGGAGCTGTCCACCACATGGAAGACCAGATCCGCATATTTTGCCTCTTCCAACGTGCTTTGAAAGGCTTCGATCAGATGGTGCGGCAGCTTGCGGATAAACCCTACCGTATCTGTCAGAAGCACTGTCCTTCCCGAAGGAAGGGTCCATTGCCTGGTGGTAGGATCCAGGGTTGCAAACAGCTTATCCTCTGCCAGGATGTCGGCCTTTGTCAGTCGGTTCAGTAGCGTAGATTTGCCGGCATTGGTATATCCTACAATAGCAATCACCGGTAAGAAGCTCCGGCTCCGGTTCTCCCTTGTGATTTCCCGGTGTCTTTTCACCTCCGCCAGCTCCCGGCTCAGACATGCGATCCTGTGGCGGATGACCCTTCTGTCCGTCTCCAGCTTCTTTTCTCCGGGACCTCTGGTCCCGATCCCGCCTCCCAGTCTGGACATGGCGCTTCCCTTCCCTGTCAGTCTGGACTGCCGGTACTTCAGCTGTGCCAGTTCCACCTGGATCTTTCCTTCACTGGTCCTGGCCCTTGCCGCAAAAATGTCCAGGATCACCAGCGTCCTGTCCATCACCTTGGTTTCCAGCTCCTCCTGAAGATTCCGAAGCTGCACCGGGGACAGTTCATCGTCACACAGGATACCTGTCGCCTCTTTTTCCCAGAGAAGATCCTTGATCTCCTCCAGCTTCCCTTTTCCTACATAGGTCGCCGCATGAGCCATTTCCCGGTTCTGTACGATCTTTCCCACCACCTCTGCTCCCGCCGTCTCCGCCAGGTCTGCCAGCTCCGCCAGTGAATGCTCCGTTTCTTCTTCTGAGGAAGCACTGACTCCCACCAGGATTACCTTTTCTTTCTCTTCCTGTAACTCTATCATCATTTCTCCCTCTGTCTCTGGCACAGGACGGCTCTGTACCCTGCCGCGCCCTTCAAGGCCTCTGTCAAAGATCCCTTGTCCGCAAAAACTCCAGTTCTTTTTTTGCCTTTTCCTGGTCGGGATATTCTTTCACATAGGCTTCCAGCTTTGCTTTCGCACTTTTCCAGTCTTTCAGCTGTTCATACGCTGCGATCTCATTGAGCAGGACCTCCGCCCTTGCTTCCTTGGATAGATCTCCCTCCAACGCCAGGCGATAGTAATTCAATGCGGATCTTGGTTCTCCCAGGTTCAGTTCACAGTCCCCCAGCATTTCGTGAAAGGTGGCAGAGGGCTTTTCCCCCTCTTCCAGCGCTTTTAAAAGCGCCTCCTTAGCTTCCTTGTAATTTCCCAGCTCGTACCGGGCGATCCCGATCCCCCGGTAAGCGTCTCCTTCTTTTATCTTTTCCTGGATAGCCTTTTCAAATTGCGTGATAGCCTTTTCATAGTTTCCTTCTTTTAAATATTCCACACCCTTTTCAGACGGGTTTTCCCTGCAGCCTGCCAGCAGAGCTCCCAGGGCAAGAACGACTCCCAGCTTTCCTATTCGCTTGATCCAGTTTTCTTTTCCCATCCTCTTTCCCCTTACTATTCTGTGATATGCTCCATTCCCTGCTGGAGGATCTGCCGGATATGACCGTCTGCCAGGGAATAGAACACGCTTTTCCCTTCTCTTCTGCTTCCTACCAGTTTCATCTGTTTTAAGATCCGCAGCTGATGCGAGATCGCCGACTGAGTCATTCCCAGCACCTCTGCCAGATCGCACACGCACAGTTCGTAGTCCAGCATGACATACAACAATTTCACCCTCGTGGCGTCTCCAAACACCTTGTAAAAATCTGCCAGATTTTGAAGCAACTCCTGGGGCGGCAGCTTGTCCTTTGCCTCCTGCACCGGTTTTTCATGGATGCACAGCTCCTCGCAGACATCCTTGTCTGATTTCTTCATGCACTCTGTCCTTTCCTGTGTCCCCGGAACGATTTACCGCCGGGAACCGGCTTTTCGTTACTTCCTCTATTATGGCAAATGCCTTCTTATTTTTCAACTGTTTCCGCCCGCTTTTCCTGTCTTTCCTGCTTTCGGATATCCAGAATCCCTCTTGCTGCATTCAATACACAAAGCATCGCCACTCCGGTATCGGCAAAAATTGCCATCCACATATTCGCATAACCTGCAAATCCCAGCAGCATCACCAGAAATTTGATTCCTAATGCCCCTGCCACATTCTGGAGGACGATCTTTCTGGTCCTTTCTGCAATGGCAAGGCTGTCCGTGACGGCGTCCACCCGGGAAGTCATGTATACCACATCCGCCACTTCCATGGCAGCATCCGCGCCGCTTCCCATAGCGGCTCCTACATCTGCGTTTGCCAGCACCGGAGCATCATTGATCCCATCTCCTACAAAAAGGACGGCGCCGCTGTTTTTTCTGATCTTTTGAAGCTGCTCCAGCTTTTCCTGGGGCAGCAGCTGTGCATAAACCTCTTCTATCCCTGCTGCTTTCGCCGCTTCTTTTGCGGGTGCTTCCCTGTCTCCGGTCAGCATGGCAACGCCCAGCCCCTGCCGCTTTATTTCCCGAACAGCTTCTTTTGCCTCCTCCTTGACCTGATCCGCCACTTCTACAGACCCCTGCAGGATTCCATTGACCGCCACGAACACCTCCGTCCCCCGATCGCCGGACTTTGTGTACCCCTGTACCTGCTCCTCCTTCATCCAGTCTCCGTTTCCACACAGAACAATTCCCTCTTTGAAAACCGCCCGGATGCCCTTCCCCGGAAGCTCCTCCAGCGTTTCCGGCTGTGTCAGCTTCAGTCCCTGCCTGTTTGCTTCTTCCAGGATACTGCGTCCGATCGGATGGGAGGAATGCAGCTCACAATCTGCCGCCATCGTCAGGATCTGCTTCCTTGTCAGTCTTCCAAAAGATACCACGTCCTGTACGACAAATTTTCCGTTGGTCAGCGTTCCCGTTTTGTCCAGAACCACCGTTTTTATTTCTTTCAACGCTTCCATAGCGGCTCCCCCCTTAAACAGGATCCCTCTTTTTGCCGCTCCTCCGATCCCTGCAAAAAATGCCAGAGGCACGCTAAGCACCAGAGCGCAAGGACAACTGATGACCAGGAAGGTAACGGCTGTATAGATCCATTGTCTGGGATTTCCCCAGATGAGAGAAGGAAGAATCGCCGTCAAAAGAGCGATCCCCACTACCACAGGAGTATAGATTCTGGCAAATCGGGTTAAAAAGCGATCGATCTTTGGTTTTGACGCCGCCGCATGTTCCACTGCATCCAAAATACGGCTGACCATAGATTCTTCCAGCCTTTTTTCTACCCGGATATGCAGCATCCCGTTCTGATTGACACAGCCGGACAAAACTTCCATCCCTTCTTCTACGTATACCGGAACAGATTCTCCCGTAATGGCAGAGGTGTCCACCCTGCCGCTTCCTGCTACCACCTTTCCGTCCAGCGGAACCCTGTCTCCTGCACGCACCAGGATCACGTCTCCCGGTCTCGCTTCCTCCGCCGGAATGGAAACCGTTTTTCCCTCCTTGACCACCGTTACCTGCTCCGGGCGCAGATCCACTGCATCCACGACCATGTTCCGGCTTCTTTCTACTGCAATATCCTCAAACAGCTCTCCGATTCGGTAAAACAGCATGACGCCCGCCGCTTCCATCATTTCTCCCATTCCCATAGCCGCAATGGTCGCAACACTCATCAGGAAGTTTTCATCAAACACACTTCCCCGGATGATATTACGCACCGCTTTCCAGAGCACCTCATACCCCAGCCCCAGATAGGCCGCCACCAGCAGGATCGTCCCATAGATCTGTCCTTCCCAGATACGCCCCAGGATCCCTCCTGCCGCCAAAAGGATTCCCGACACTCCTATAAGCAGCAGTTCCCTCTTCTGATCCTTTGACAGTTTTTCTCTTCTTGTTTCTTTTTTCTCCCGTTTGTTCTGCCGCGGGATAAGCTGCACCTCCGGCTCTATGGACTGACAGATCTGCTGCAGCTGCTCCAGACTGGCGTCCGGGTCTTCCCCTTCCACCGTCAGGCACTTGGTGGCAAATACCAGCTGCGCCCGTCTGATCCCCGGAAGCCGCCCGATCTTTTCTTCCATTTTGGCTCCACAGCCTGCACAGTTTAAATGTTCTATGGTATATTCCCGTTTCATACAAAAACCCCCTGTATCTATATTAACAATTGAACACATGAATGTTTGTTCAATTGTTAATATATTCCTCAGAGGGGTATCTGTCAAGTACTTTCTTTATTCGTATTTGCTTTTGTATTTGTTTTCGTATTTCTTTTTTGTAGCTCTCTTTTACACTTGTTCTTGTATCCGCTTTTCTTCTGTTGTTTCGTGCGGTTTATTCAATCTGCCAATCAATGGGAATTTCTCCGTTCTTTTCCAAAAATTGGTTCGCCGCGGAAAAATGGCGACTTCCAAAGAATCCCCGATATGCGGACAGCGGACTGGGATGGGGCGCTTTCAAAACCAGATGCCTGGGATTATCCAGCATAGCCGCCTTCCTCTGTGCAGGGCTTCCCCACAGCAGGAATACCATTGGCCGATCCTGTGTATTCAAAATCCGGATCGCAGCATCGGTAAACTCCTCCCAGCCGATCCCTCTGTGGGAATTTGCCTGATGCGCCCTCACCGTCAGTACCGTGTTCAAAAGCAGGACTCCCTGCCCGGCCCACTTGGTCAGGCAGCCGTGCTTCGGTATCGTGCAGCCCAGGTCGTCATGCAGCTCCTGATAGATATTCACAAGAGACGGCGGGATCGGTACCTGCTTTCGCACGGAAAAACAAAGCCCGTGCGCCTGGCCCACATTGTGATAAGGATCCTGCCCTAAAATGACCACCTTCACCTCTTTCAGCGGGGTCAGATGAAAGGCATTAAACAGATCCTCCGCCGGCGGAAACACCACCTGCGTCCGGTACTCTTTCTGCACCGTTTCAAATAGCTGCCGGTAATACGGTTTCCCAAACTCCTTTGACAAGGGCGACAGCCAGTCGTTTTGAATTCCTGCCATTTTTCCTCCTCCTATTTTCTGTCCAGTTCAAACCAGAACTCCACTCCATCCTCCCTGTTTTCCACGCCAAAATTCTGATGGAAGGAATCCATGATGGCCTTGACAATAGACAGTCCGATTCCGTTTCCTCCATATTCCCTGGTGTGGGCTTTGTCTACTTTATAGAATTTTTCCCAAATGTGCGGCAGATCCTCTTCCGGAATGGGATTTCCGGTATTGAACACCCGGACTCTCGCCTTCTCCTCCGTCGTCTCAATAGCCACCTTCACTCGCTTTTCTCCTTTTACATGGTGGAATGCATTGGAGATATAGTTGCGGATCACCTGCTCCACCTTAAACTCTTCTGCCCATACATACACCGGCCGTTCCAGAGATGCCGTTACCTGAACCCCTTCCTGCGCCGCCAGGATCTCCATGCTCTGCAAAACACCTCTGGTCAGCTCTGTTAAGTCAAATCGTTCAAACGGCGTCTCCTCACTGCCAAACTCCAACTGGTTCAACGTCAGAAGATTTCGGACCATCTGGTTCATTTTCCCCGCTTCATCCAAGATCACATCACAGTAAAAGTCTCTGCTGTCTGCGTCTTCGCTGATTCCTTCCTTCAATCCTTCCGCATACCCCTGGATCAAAGCCAGAGGGGTTTTTAACTCGTGGGACACGTTTCCCAGAAATTCATTTCGCATTTCTTCCAGCTTTTCTTTTCTCCGGATATCCTGTTTCAGTTGATTATTGGCGCTTTTCAGCTGCGCGACCGCCTCCTTCAGACTTTGTGACATCCGGTTGAAATTTTCTCCCAGCTCGGCGATCTCATTTTTCCCGCCTCTTTCATACCTAGCTTCAAAATCCAGATCCGCCATTCGTCTGGAAAGCACTGCCAGTTCCTGAATGGGATCTGTCAATCTCTTGGAAAAATACCAGATAAAAACAGCCGATATTCCAAGAAGCGCCGCTCCCGAAAGAAGCAAAAAGCGATTGGATACCGCCACGCTTTCTTTGATGCTTTCCAGCGGACTTCTGATCAGAAAAGTCTGACCGCTTTTCAGCTTGCCCCACATTTCCACATAGTCTGTTTTATTCCACGGATCCCAGGACTGGTTGATCTCATACCCGTCCGTCCTCGCCAGCACCTTCCCTTTTTTCTGCGTCTGGTTCAGCAGATATCCCAGCAGCTGATTGTACAACATTTCCTTATCGTTGACATTGGTCAGCACCTCCTGGGAATCCTCTCCCATGATCAAAAAAGAAATGTTGGATTTTTCCGCGAACCGGAGAAGATCATCCGGAATATCCTGCCACTTGATCTTGTCCTGGGCTGCTGTCAATTGAAGCCGTCTGTAGACCTCCACAAACTGATTCTTTTTGTTTGAGATATAATAGGGCTGCAGAAACCTTCCGTTCAACACCATCAGGGCAACCACCCACAATGCCAGCAGCCCGATAAATACCAGCAGCATCTGCTTTTTTATGGACTGTCTTTTCTGTGTTTTCATGCCTCCACCTCAAACTTATATCCCATTCCCCATACGGTTTTGATATAGTCGCCTTTACTTCCCAGCTTGTTGCGCAGCTTTTTCACATGGGTATCGATGGTTCTGGCATCTCCAAAGTAATCGTAATTCCACACATGGTTCAGGATCTTCTCCCTGGAGAGCGCCAGTCCTTGATTCTGGGCGAAATAGGTCAGAAGTTCAAATTCTTTATAGCTGAGCACCACCTCTGTTCCGTCTATGCTGACCTGGTGCGCCGCCTTGTCGATCACGATGCCTCCTACGTCCAGCACTTCCCCGCCTCCTCCGGCAGATCGCCGCAAAATGGCCTCTACCCGCGCCACCAGGATCTTGGGGCTGAAAGGCTTGGAGATGTATTCATCCACTCCTATTGCAAACCCCTGCAGCTCATCTCTTTCCTCCGACCGGGCCGTCAGCATGATAATGGGAACCTCCGATGTCTGCCGAATCTCCCTGCAGGTTTGCCATCCATCCATTCTGGGCATCATCACGTCCAGGATCACCACCCCGATATCCCTTTCCCGATAAAAGACTTCCATGGCCTCCATTCCGTCAGAAGCCTCCAAAACCACATAGCCCTCCCGGTGTAAAAAGTCTCCCACCAGCTTTCTCATCCTTGCCTCGTCATCCACCACCAGGATCTTTGTCTTTTCCATCTGCGTCACCTCTTTTTCTATCCTTTTTGCAGAAAGCTTCTTCTGCTGAAAATCCTTTCCATATAATCTTTTATTTTAACAGATAAGTATGTTATTTGTGTGAAATCTTTTTGTTTCCTTCCAGTAAAAAGGAGAGCCGCCTAACCCGACTCCCCTTTTTTGGTATTCCGTGTTATTTTTCTCGGCTCACCTGGAATGTTCTGCTTCTTCCCTCCCGGAGATATCGTTCTATCTCCCTTTTCAGGCATGACATCTGAGAACGGCTTACCGGAATTTCCTCGCCGCCTTCCATGTAGACAGAACGCTTTCCGATGCCTGTCACATACTTCAGGTTCACGATATGTCCTCTGTCTACCAAAAGAAATCTTTTTTTGTCCAGTTCTTCCAGTAAAAGAGCGATGCTGATCCTTTCCCGAATCCTTTCTTCTTTTATGACATATTCCACATATTTGGCGCCCTTGAGTTTTCTGATACAGACAATATCCTCCTGTCTGATCTTTCTGTAGATCCGTCCCAAGGATACCCATCTGTTTCTTTCTATGCCCTCTTTCTGAACAGCCTCTTGCTCCTCTTCTGTGATCTTCCTCTCTATCACCTTGTTCTCTCTCACTCCTTTAAGTGTTCGACGCTTTCTTTCAAATGTTGGAGACTTCTCCCAAAATATGTTTCCGGGAGAAGCGCTCCCCCTCTATGCCCTCCATTCCATCAGACATCATTTGGAAAATCAGATTTGTCTCAAAAGATGTGTCGATTCCGATCGGTGTTTGCTGAACTGCAAAAGAGATGTCCTTTTTCATGGTGACAGTCCGTCTTTTCTCTGATTCTGATCCTATTATATCCTATTTCTTTTTCTTTGTTTTCTCTCTTGTCTTTTCTTGATATTGAATATTATTAAACCGGTTTCTTACTTGTAAATTTCTATTTTCCCTATCTGTTGGTACAATAATAGAGCGAAGGAGTTGGATATATTCATGCAGATTGGATCACGCATTAAATCTATTCGAGAATCAAAACAAATGAGCCAGAAAAAGCTTGCAGACTCTATTCATGTTTCTCCGAGTTTGATCAATCGGATCGAAAAGGGAACTGCAAACGTCAGCTTGGAGAGTGTATGCGACATTGCAAAAGCGCTGGGTGTCACTCCCCAGGACGTTTTGTGCGATATTTTTGTCTACCCGGAGATTGATGAGATGTCGGTTGC
Source organism: Suipraeoptans intestinalis (assembly GCF_009696485.1). Classification (GTDB taxonomy): domain Bacteria; phylum Bacillota; class Clostridia; order Lachnospirales; family Lachnospiraceae; genus Suipraeoptans; species Suipraeoptans intestinalis. The sequence continues at coordinate 1,646,529 of NZ_VULY01000018.1, read as the reverse complement.
CGAACAGGCCAGATACGTGATCGAAAAGCTCCCGCTTCGCAAGCAGGAAGAGATCCTGCGCATCTTGGAATTTATACAGTCTTCTTTGTCAGATCCTGCAGAATGATGCGTTTTCCCAGTCTATTTTCTCAAACAGTGCTTTATGATCGCCGTCATTTCTCATAAAGCCCTTTCTGTATCGGTTTGTTTTCCTTCAAATACGTTTTGGAAACATACGATTTTTTCTTGGATTATACCCTATTCTCCCTTGTTTTTCACCTATTTGGCCATCAACCGTATGGTTTTAGGACATGAATAGCGACATTATGCAAAAAAATCCGGAAGATTTTCATTTTTGAGAACTTCTCCCGAATTTATCAGTAATATATCTTTTAAAATACTCCTGTCACAAAAATCTCCACACCGATGGCAATCAGGATCACTCCTCCCAGAATAGAGGCCTTGCCGGAAAACCCTGTTCCAAATTGCCGGCCAATCTGCAGTCCCAGAAGGGATGTGGCAAAGGTAACAGCCGCAATGATAAGGGAACAGACCAGCGCCATCAAAGCCCCGTAGTCGGCAATGGTGAAGCCTACGGACAGCGCGTCGATAGAGGTTGCCACTCCCTGCAGAAACAAGACAGAAAGCCCCAGTTTTGTCTGTACTGCCTCTTCTTCTCCTCCCCGGATCCCTTCCAGCAGCATTTTTCCGCCTATAAACGAAAGCAGCAGCAGCGCGATCCAGGGGATTCCTCTGGACAGCAGTTGAAAGCGCTGCACCATCGTGTGCACACATATCCACCCAAGCATGGGCATGGCCGCCTGAAATCCTGCAAACATCCCTGCGATCCCACACATTTTTCGCCTTCCCATCTTCGGCTCATTCAGTCCGTTAGCCAAAGAAACCGAAAACGCATCCATGGCAAGTCCCTCGCCCAGCAAAATACTATTGACAAAAAACAACACGCTCCACTTCACTTCTCTGCCTCCCGCCATCTCCAGGATCCGGCTTTTTTCGCCCGTCCCTCTCTCTTTTTCTCCGTCTCATAACATACGAAAAAGTTTCCCATGTTTCTTTTCTTTTGTCAATCTTTTCTTTTCCGCCTTTTCCTTTGATTCCTCCTTTGATTTTTTCCCGTCTCTTTTCGCATTTTCCCGCTTCTTCTCCTTCTCTTGCCATCTTTTTTCATTTTTCCACGCCCCCCTCTCACTGTTTACCGTTTGCTTTTCAATATCACACAAGCCGTAGAAAAATCTGCCAGAGGCAGGCCGGCTTCTTGTCTTTTTACTTCCGTCATGATAAATTATAGAGAAACACCCGTTGTCTGACACGATTCTATTTCATAGAAATGAGGTATGATGATGCACTTTCAAATGATCCACGAAAATCTGAACGTTTTTGATCTAAAGCGCTCCCTGCACTTCTATCAGGAGGCGTTGGGACTGACGGAGGTCCGCAGAAAAGAAGCCCCGGACGGTTCTTTTATCATTGTATATCTGGCTGCTCCGGAGGGGAGCTTTCAACTGGAGCTTACCTGGCTAAGAGACTTTGACCGTCCCTACCAGCTTGGCGACAACGAATTCCACCTGGCGTTTCGCACCGACGATTTCGAGGCCGCTCACCGGCATCATAGTAACATGGACTGCATCTGTTTTGAGAACCCTTCCATGGGTATCTACTTCATCAGCGACCCGGATGGATACTGGCTGGAAATCCTGCCGCCCGCCTAAACCACCCCTTCCCTTGTTCTACGGACATGGGGATCCTCTACACCGAAGGCATTGTTTCTTAAGTTTCGTCAGCATTTCATTTCCCTGTCATGCTGTACCTGCTAAAAACGATCTGCTCCCAGATAAGGAGGACGATTATGGAAAGAAAACCCGAATGGCTAAGAGCCATGTTTTTACATCAAAGCAGTCACGCGGCGCGTATCAGCGCTTCTAAGGTCCGGCATCTGATGAACGACCTGCATTTGAATACAGTCTGTAAGGAAGCCAACTGTCCTAACCTGGGAGAATGTTATGCCAAACAGACTGCCACCTTTATGATCCTGGGCAGCCAATGTACCCGCAACTGCGGCTTCTGCAATGTCACCTGCGGAAAGCCGGATGCCGTAGATCCACAGGAGCCGGATCATGTAGCCAATGCTGTGAAAGAACTGGGTCTGAAGCATGTAGTCATCACCAGTGTAACGAGAGACGATCTTCCCCACGGAGGCGCAGAGCATTTTGCCCGGACCACCGAGGCGGTCCGAAGAGAAAACCCAAAGGTCACCATTGAACTGTTGATCCCCGATCTGAAAGGAGACAAAGAAAGTCTGGATCTTGTGCTGGCCTCTTCTCCCGATATTCTCAACCACAACATGGAAACCGTTGCCCGGCTTTATCCTGCGGTACGCCCGCAGGCCCGATATGAACGTTCTCTGGAAGTCCTGCGCTACTGCAAGGAAAAAGGCCGCGGGCTCCTGACAAAGACAGGGATCATGGTGGGACTTGGCGAGGAGATTCCGGAGGTGGAAAAGCTGATGGACGACGTCCTTGCTGTCGGCTGCGACATCCTGACCATCGGCCAGTACCTTCGTCCTTCCATGAAGCACCTGCCGGTGGTGGAGTATGTGTATCCCGACCGCTTTGAACACTACCGCAGAGTCGGACTGGACAAGGGCTTTGCTTTTGTTGCCAGTTCTCCTTTGGTGCGCAGCTCCTATCAGGCGGAGGATGCCTTTTCTGCCTGCAAGCAAAAAAAAGAGGCCGGTTCCCTCTAATTTTTTCCATGCCCGTATCTGTACTTGTATCGGAGGTTTTGCTCATGCTTTACATCGAAAGCGGCTCTAACAGCCCTTACTACAATTTCGCTTTAGAATATTATCTGATGACCGAAAAGCTGTTTGACGACATGGTCTTCCTGTTTTGGAGAACCACTCCCACTCTGATGGTGGGAAAATTTCAAAACACCTACAGCGAGATCGATCTGGATTATGCCAGATCCCGAAAGATCCAGCTCGTGCGGCGGCTGTCCGGCGGCGGCACGATCTACACAGATATGGGAAGCTGGCAGTTTACCTTTATTTCCCCTAACAGGACATCCAGCCCCTCCATCGAATTTACCGGCTTTATCCAGCCGATTGTAGCTGCCGTCCGTGACCTGGGCGCCGATGCTTCCTTCAACGGGAGAAATGATCTGGTCGTGTCCGGCAAAAAATTTTCCGGCAACGCGCAGTACATCAAGAATGGCCGTACCCTTCATCATGGGTCCATTCTGTTTGATACGAATCTGGAGGAAATGGTACGTGCCAGCACCGTAGACCCGCAAAAAGTCATCTCCAAAGGCATCAAGTCGGTCAGGGACCGGGTGACCAATCTAAAGGAACACCTGCCCCGGCCGCTTAGCATGGAAGAATTTAAAGCGATCATGATCGACAGGATTTTGGGCAATGACGGCACCGAATATATCCTGACTACGGAAGACCAAAAACGAATCCTTCTGATCCGGCAGGAACAGTTTGACAATCCGCAGAAGATTTTTGGCGCCAACCCCAGATGTCAGCTCCATCTAAAGAAATATTTTCCGGGAGCCGGCACCATCCACAGCCATATCGACGTGGAAAAAGGGCAGATCCGGCAGCTTCATATCTTCGGGGACTTTTTCGGAGACATCGACCTGGAAGAAATCCGTTCCTGTCTCCTTCTTTGTCCCTATACAAAAGAAGAGGTTCGAAAGAGACTGCAGTCTCTTTCCTCCCCCTCCGCCATCTATGGCCTTACCAAAGAAGATCTGGTAGCAGCACTGTTCTGATCGTTCGTCTAAGAAGCTTTTACCTGTGCAGGCGCCATCGCCTCCACGGCTTCTCTGATGATCTCCACCGCCCTGTCGCATTCCTTCCTGGTAACCACAAGAGGCGGGACCATTCTTACGACACTGCTTCCAATGGCTGTCACTAAAAGCTTCCTGTCAAAGCATGCATGCTTTACATCTACTGCCGAAATGCTTTTGTCCAGTTCGATCCCCACCAGAAGCCCCTGTCCTCTCGCTTCTTTTACATGGGGGATCTTTCTCAGCTGTTTGACAAAGTAAGCCCCCACCTCTTTGGCATTTCTTGCCAGATCTCTCTCCAGCAGCTCCTCTACCGCTGCAAGTGCGGCGGCACAGCTGACCGGATGTCCTCCGAAGGTGGATCCATGGGATCCTCTGGTAAAGGCCTTTGCCACCTTTTCAGACGTACAGATGGCTCCGATCGGCATCCCACCTCCCATGGCCTTGGCCATGGACACAATATCCGGCTTGATCCCGTAATTCATATAAGACATGACAGCGCCTGTCCGGCACCATCCTGTCTGAATCTCGTCCAGTAGCAAAAGAATCCCCTTTTCATCACAAAATTCTCTCAGTCCCTGCATAAATTCTCTGGTGGCAGGGTGGACGCCTCCCTCTCCCTGTACCGGTTCGATCATGATGCCAATGGTGTTTTCCGTACAGGCATCCTTAAATGCCTGCAGGTCGTTAAAGGGTGCATAAGAAAATCCGTAGGTCATCGGTCCAAAGCCGATCTGGCAGGCGTTTCCCGGTTGCCCTGTGGCAGACATGGCTCCAAAGGTCCTGCCGTGAAATCCCATTTTAGCCGTCACAATATGATATTTGTTGGGTCCAAAATTTTCCACCCCGTATTTTCTTGCCATCTTGATCATGGCTTCATTGGATTCTGCTCCGGAATTCTGAAAAAAGATCTTATCCATCCCTATGGTGGTACAGATCTTCTCCGCCAGCAGCGCCTGGGGAATTGTGTACGGATAGTTAAAAGTCTGCATAACCGCTGCCGCCTGTTCCTGTACTGCCTTCACCACTCTTTCGTTGCAGTTTCCCACAGAATTTACCGCAACTCCTGCATAAAAATCCAGATATGCCTCTCCTTTTTCATCATACATATACTGATCCTTTGCTGTTTCTGCCAAAAAATCAAAGCGCTCATAGGTTTCGATCATATAGGTGTTCACCTTGTCCTTGATCTCCTGCGCCGTAAGTCCCGTATCCTTCAATCTCATAATCCATGCCTCCTTGTTAAAACGGCAACATATAAAAAGCGCCAGACTCCCCGCAGGGATCGTCTGACGCCATTGCCATTTCCTGTTCATTTTTTAAACGCATTCAATATAGCACAGGGAAACACCGCTGTCAATTTACTATTTTTATCTTTTCCTGCACTATTTTAATCTTCCTTCCCCGTTACCGTCCTGATACGCCGGTGATTTCCCCCTCTTTTTCTATCTCCAGCAAAAGGCTTCTTTCCTTATTTCTGCTTATAAGAGGTTAGCAACTGCTGAATGCTTTCCGGCAGTTTTTCCTGGGAAGAATATACCGGATACCGGTCCAGCTTCCCTCGCTTTTCAAAGCTATCCGAAGACTTCATCTGCAGTAGATACCGGTCAAATACATAGTGTTTTCCCTTTTTGGTAAACTGCGGCTCCGGATTATATCCGGTTGCTGCGTAAGACACTTCATTTGCCACTGCATACTTCTTTTCCTTCACATCTGCTACCGTTTCAAAAACGATCTGCATTCCTCTGGTCTCCTTGATGAAGATGTCTTCCCCCTTCCGGTGGTATTCTCCTTCTGCCACAAAGATCTCCGGATAGATATCCTCTGATTCCATGATCCATCTGGTGTCTTCCAGTTCCTTCTGGTTGGCATAGCCGCTGTAGTCTATGGTGTATACAAAGTGTGTCTCATCCACCATCTGAAACACCATGTCCTCCACCTCATAACTTTCTCCGATCTTCATTTCCTTTACAGGATTTCCCGAAAAAGTCTGTTTCAGGTCATGCACCTCTTCGTAGTATTCTTCCGGCCAGAAAAACCAGTAGGCAATCACACCCAGCAACAGCAGAAACACAATCAGAACTCCTGTGATCAACCATTTTCTCTTACTCATCTGCCGCCTCCTTTACTGCCTTTTTCAGCCGTTTGATCTCTTTTCTTACAGATTGGGAGCAGCTTTTTTTCTGGTAGGAATAGAGGCCCTTCTTGTTAAAATAGGACTCACTCCAGTCTCCCGTTCCCACCTGCACAAGCTCCGTCCGGATATTATTTGGCGCCTGATACACGTAGTCGGCCGTCCTGGTCACCGCCTTCCGATAAGCAGGATCGTGTGCACGGACCGGCGTGATATCCAGCGTTCGGTGCAGCTTATTGTTTTTGTTGGCATAGTTAAAGGAAGCTCCGTTGATGATCCCGTTGGTGTCTGTTCCCTCCGGATCCAGCTCATTGACAAACCGTCCCTCGCTGGAAAGGATAAATTCGGTGTGGAAATTCATTACGATCTTGATGTTTACCAGCGTGTCATAGTTGGGATAGCGAATCACCACAGAGCCCGACTGTCCCCGCAAGGTGGCCACCTTATTGTGAAGCCGGGAGGATTCCTCCAGATCATACTCCACGAAGTATCGGAATTCTTCCAGTCCAAACTGATCTACCGCTTCCTTCGCCTTACGTTTTGCAGCCAGATAGGCCACCAGCGCATCTTTGTCGGTCTGCCCTTTCTCCCGGAAATTCTCCCGGACCCACTGTGCCTGCTGCGCCGAGATCACATACCGGAACTGATGAATCTGTTTTGCCAGCGGATCCATCCGGGACAACTCCTGCCTGGGAAATGCCTTTTGCACAACCCGGGCAAAGCTTCCCCAAAAATAGTCATCCGGCTGTAATTCGTCGGAAAATTTCTCAACCAGCCGTCCGGTCTCTTCTTCCTCTCCCGAAAGCTCCTCCGGAGCTCCCACCAGCTGCAGGCTGTAAGTCAGCAGCTGCCTGGCCCGTTTCTTCTTTATCCCCTTGGCTTCTTTCTGCCACAGCTCCTGAAATACCCGACTGCCAAATACCTGACTGTCGGCAAACATGGTTTCCAGTTGCTCTTGCGCCGTCTTAAGATCCTTTTTCGTGTCCAGCTGATGCACATACCCTCCTGCAACTGCCTTAGAGGACCAGCCTGCCTCCTGAAGCTTTGCAATCTGCTCTTCCAATACTGCTTTCAGCTTCTCTGCCTCTTCTGCATCCAACACTTTTTTGTGTGCGTTTAAGAATTTTTCCTTTTCTTTCTTCAGGCTCAGTACCTTTTCCTCTTTGGCTGTCTCTTCATACATCTGCCTGAGTTCTCTCTTTCCCCCAAACAGGTACCAGATGAAACAGGCCGCCAGCAGGATCAGTCCCCCTGCGATTATTTTTTTCTTCATAGCAAACCCTCTCTTTGATCCATCTTTTCCTCCGGCTGTCTGCTTTTCCCCTTTTGCAGCTTCGCCTCCTGTGATTTTTGTTTTTCGTTTACGGCTTTTTCTTTTTTCCTCTTTGTTTTCTTTCTTTTTTGTTCCCTTGTCTTTTATTTCTTTGTCTTTTCTTCTCCCCTCTTCCAGCTTCACTCGTTCGGCTGTTTCTCCTCTGCTGCTTGCACCGTCGCCTTTTCTGCCGTTTCCTGCCCTGCTTCCTTCTCTCTGGCAAGAAAATATCCGATCGCCCCGGCAGCCGCCAATCCACTGATTCCATCTGAAACCGCATGGGACAAGTAGACCCCGTCGATTCCCAAAAGTCCGGGCAGGATCAGAAGCGCCGGAAGCAGGATCCCACCATACCTTAAAATATACAGGATCGTTGTTACCCTGGGCTTTTTGACACTTTGTAGAAAGGTAGTTCCCATGGAGTGAACCGCCACCAGAGGAAGCATGGACAGATAGATCCTGGCATTGTGCACCGTCATTTGGATCAGCGCCTGATCTTCCGTAAACAGGGAAATAAATACCTGCGGGATCAACTGGATCAGAAGCAGGATCAAAAGCATCAGGCCCACTCCAAATTTCAGCGCAAGCATCAGACAGGCTTTCACTCTTTCCTGCTTTCCCGCCCCGTGATTAAAGCCCAAAATAGGCTGGATCCCCTGCCCGATCCCATAGATCACCATCAGGAAAAACTGGGAAAGGGAAGCGATGATGGTTACGGAGGCCATTTGATAATCTCCGCCATAGCTTATGATAAACTGATTTAAAGAGATATTGACCACCGTCCCAAACAACTGCATACAAAAATTCGGGATTCCGTTGACGGTAATTTCCACCAGATTCCTGCCGAATTCTTTTGCGGAAAGGAAGAAGAGCTTCCCTCCTCTCCCACCTTCCGCAATGGGATTCCGGAGGAAAAACCGCAGTACAAAAACTGTCACCAGTGTCTGTGACAGCACAGTGGCGGCCGCGGCTCCTTTGACTCCCCAGCCAAGCTCCCAGACAAACCATGCATCCAGCAGGATGTTCACCCCTGAACTGACCATGACATAGATCATAGAAGACCTGGCATGCCCCAGGGCACGCACACTGTTATTCAGGCAGTACCCTGTCAGTCCCGGAACGCCTCCCAGAAGAATGATCCACGTGTATTCCCGGGCGTAGGGATAGACTTCCTGTGATACTTTTAAAAGATGGAACAGCTGATCCATAAAAACGATCCCCAGTACCGTCACCAGTGTCTGCATCCCTATAAAATACCAAAAGGCCGTATTCAAAAGTCTCTGTGCCTTGTCTCTGTCCCCTCTGCCACATTCGATGGAGATCAATGTGGCAGAGCCTATCCCGATCATCAGGACAAACGCCATCTGCATGATCTGAAATGGCATGGTGATCCCAATCGCCGTCAGACCCAGCGGGTTCATGCGTCCCACAAAGATCCTGTCTGCCAGATTGTACACCGCCGCCGTGACCATGCTCAGGATCGCCGGAAGCGACAGACGCACCATCAGCGTTCCCAGCTTTTCTGTTCCCAAACGGTTTGTCATTTCCTGACTTTCCATATGTCTTCCTCTCATTTCTTCCGATGATTCTTTGGAATGTATTCCGCCGTTTTTTCAGTATAGGTGGTTTTGGGGAACATGACAATCCTTTTTTACAAAAACCTACCCTGACAGTCCTGCACAGTCTTCCTGTGTTTCCCATCAGGGTAGGTTCTTCTTTTTATCTTTCGAGGTTCTTTTTCAGCTATCTTGACTGCTCGCTTCTCCTCCTGCGTCTCTCCCTGTTCATCACGAGAATGCCTCCTGCCAACAGCATCACAGCCATATAGCCTCTGCCATCCCTGGCATCTGCCGTCTTAGGTGCTTTCTTCCCTCGTTTTCCTGCTTCTTTCGTCTTATCTGAAGAAGCCGGTTTCTTCGGATTCTGCGGCTTTTCCGGGGTGTTCGGTCCACTGGGATCTATGGAAGTGTCCTCCTTTTTTACGACCACCGTATATTGAATGGTATCCATATCTCCTTCTGCCTGGTCTACATCCCTTCCTGCCGGATCCTGCTTTGCCGTCCAATGGTAGTAATAGAATTCTCTTTTGCCCCCGGCGGAGACAGCCACGCTGCGGAAGCTTCCGTCTACCTGACCGGTTACCGTCAGCTTCTCCTCCGCTTTTACCGTTTCCCGTACCTTCACCTTGCTGATCGTCAGATTCAGATATTCCGATATACTGTTGACGTCTTTCTGAAGATCCACAAACTTACTGTACTGTTTTTTCAAAGTCATCTTGACCGTAACCGCGTGATCCTCCCTGATGATATTTTCCGGCTTTACTTCAAACAGGTCATTTTCCGTAAATGTGACCTTGGAGTCTTTCTGAAGATCCAGTGTATCCGGAAGCGTAAAGACAGCCGTAAAGGAAGAATCTAAGCCTTCTACCCGGATTGCCTCCAGATCGCCTCCGTAGGCAGCTGCCAGCAGATTGATCTTATCCTGGATATCCGTAATGTTCAGCCTTCCCGTATAGTCTACTTCCTCGTCTTTTTTCACTTCATGCAATTTGTCGTGCTCTGTATCGTCTCCGATCAGAATATCCCCCAGAAGCGTTTCCTCCTGTGGGACTCTTCCCTCCACCGTAAACTGGATCGTAGCATCGTCCTGGGCCACTTCATCTTTGCCGGAAGGCTCCTGCGTCGCTTCAAATCCAAAATCAAATATTTTCACACTCTTCGTAGAATCCTCCAGCGTCACAGCGGCAATAGAGTGGAAAGTTCCCGTTACCGTTCCGGTCACCGTCAGCATCTTCCTGTCCACAATCTCCGGTGCAAGCTCAAACCCGTCTACCGTCACCGTCAGATACTCATCTGTTCCGGAAATCGCCTGCTTCAGATCCGCATACGTCTTGATCTTCTCCGCTTTCAGTGCAAAGTCCACCACGATCGTTCTGTCCTGTATCTTTGTTCCCGTGACTTCAAAGGCTCCATTCATTCCTGCAGCTTTGGCTTTCGCTGTTTCCGGCATACGGACTCCTTCCGGTACAGTCAGGGTTGCCGTAAAGGAGGAACGCAGTTCACTCAGATCGATCGTCTTATCCGTCGGATACAGGGCTTCTATGCCCTTCATCTTCTCCTTTATCTCAGCTGTTTTGACCGCTCCCGTAAAGGAGATGGTCTCCCCCGCAACATGGAATTCTTTTTGAGAGCTGGTCTCACCGGACCTTCCCCAGATATCTCCCTGAATCCCCACTTCTTCTCGGATCTCCTCCACTCCGGCATCCGGCTTCCACTTGATATAATAAGTCATATCCTCTGTAATGGACGCCGAGGCACTTGCCGTCTTATTTTGATCCGGATCGCTGTACCAGTAATAGGAATCTCCGAACCAACCATCCACATAGTAAATACTGTGGTAGTCCCGTCCTGCCATTGTCTTGTTGGGTTCGTTGATTCCGTTTACCTGAATGGCTGACGTAAATTTCCGCAAAGTAGTCCCGTGCTCTGCCTTTTCTTTTGCGACGGCCACCTCGCCGCCTGTGGCATCTGTTTCTATCGTAAATTTATCCTTCGTGGCTTCCGCCTTAAACGGACTGTCCGCGCTGAATTTTCCACCATTTGCAGAAAATCGTACCGTATATTTTTTCGGCTCCCAGTTAGCATATATCGTAACAGCATCTTTCCCGTTCAGAGGAACAAAGTCACCTGCTTCTACCTTCTCTTTTCCTTCTTTGTCCGTGGACCAGTAGGTAAAGTTTTTTCCTACCGTTTCAAAGGCAGGATTGACTTTCTGTACTTCTGCCAGGGACACGATCTGAATGGTATCCTCTTTGACTTCTCCGGCTATGATCGTAGGCTTTGCTCCGCTTCCATTATTGATCTCGTATGCCACCAGCTTATTGACCGCTTCTCCCGTCCACTTTGCATACACCACCAGATCTTTTGTCAGTACTGCCTGCGGATCGTACTGCTTTTCTTCCTCTCCGTCCTTATAAAACCAACCCGCAAAGGTCTTGCCGGACGCAGCCGTCGGCTCTCCCGGAATCACCACCTCTGCTCCGTTTGCCTCTTTGGCATCGGAAAGCTTCATTCCCCGCATGCCAAGCACTTCCTTGTCGGCTGCAGAGCCGTCCGGAAACACTGCGCTGACCTCATTTACCTGAAAAGTGACCTTTGCTGCCGGCACCCATACATGCTTCTTTTGATCACTGGAAGGATTGGCTACCAGATAGGTGTAGGCCGCCCCGTTTTGATCCAGGACATTCAACTGAGACACACTGCTGTCACTTAACGTAAACAGGGACAGTCTTTCATTTCCATGTTCCTCTCCATTGACGGGAATAGCCTTTCCCGACTGATATTTGTCGTCATATTTTACCAAATGGGAGCCTCCCAGTACCACGTAGTCCCGCTTACTGTCGGAAAGACCATTGTCCACAGACGCTTGTGCCGGCGTTTCTACTCTGGAATTTCCCAGGAAAGTAATCTTATTCCCCGCCTTGTTCTGTACCCCAAAATGAGAACCGCTGTGATTTGCCCCTTCCAGGGTGGCTCCGTCAAAGGTGACCTGTCCCTCGTTTACATTCAGTCCACCGTTTCTGTTGTTGGTCACTCTTACGGTAGAATCGTTGTCTACCAGCATCTTTATCCCGTATCCCAGGGTGATTCCCTTGCCTCGCCAGTGACTGCTGAAGTTCTTCACTTCCAGCAGAGAGTGATTGGTAATATGGTACTGTCCCACTGTCCACGCATTGTCCAGGTTCAGTCCTGTCTGGTAGCTGACGCCTGCTCCGTCTATGGACAGGGTGGAACCATCCAGAGTTACCGGTCCTTTAAAGTAAACCGGAAGATGATAGAGCTTCAACGTGGAGTTCACTGCCCGGAATCCGTTCCACTCATACAACTGCCATTTATCTCCCTCATATCTCTGGTTCAGCGTCAGATTCTCAAATACGCTGTCTGCACTGTTGGACTGAAAATATCCGTTAGTAATGTCCATGTTCACCTTTCCCGGCGCGCTTCCTTTTATCTGACCTCCGCTTATTACAAAGGCAAATCCGTTGGTCGGAAACGTAAACTTATATGTTCCGTCGTTGATCTGTGCATCCTTTTCTACCACGACAGCCTTTCCATATCCGCTCATGGTCAGTGTTTTACCATCTGCCACTTTCAGATGTGTTCCCTTTTTCAGTGTAATGCCGACTCCGCTCCCCTGCATGGCGAGGTCTTCTGCGATCACCAGCGTTCCCGGCTTGTTAAATACGATTCCTGCGGCTTTGTCAAAGCTTTTCACCTGGATCGTACCATTCTCCGGCATCAGGCTGACCGCCTTCGCAAATGTCTTTACCGCCGTTTCCGGTGTCAGCCCATCCCGCGTATCGTCTCCTGCCGCAGCATCCAGGTAGATCGTCGCGTCCTCTGCCTGCACCTGCAGCGCACCTTGCGATGACCATCCCAGCAGCCATGCAAACAGCAGCGCCCACAGCAGCTTCTTTCCAAGTTTCTCCATTCCTCTTCTCCTTCCTTTTATCCTTCTATTTGGATATGTTTCCCGTCAGAGCATTCTCACACGAGTTTAGTCTACTACTTTACTTTTCCGAATTCAAGCCATCCTATCCTATTTTTTATTTTTCTGATACATATTGTCTGAAAAATATGCGTTTTTTTCCTCATGCAGCGTTCCCATTGTCCGGGAAATTTCCCGCTTTTCCCATATCCTTTGGTTTCCTTCCCTTTTCCTTCGTGGTACAATAAGGCAAACGGTACGCTTCCTTATCTGTCGGACTCGGATTCGATGTTTTAGGAGGCGGCGCATCTGTCCGATACAAAATCAAGAGAGAGGTTGTTTGAAAAATTATGCATTCCGTACACAGTGATTCCCGCGAAACAAAAGAGAGGACAGCTTCCCCTCTTTCCCGAAAATACGATCTATCCTCCGGCCCTATCACCCGGTCTCTTCTTCGGCTGACTGCTCCGATCCTGGGAACTTCTCTGGTGATGATGCTGCACAGTCTGGTAGATATGTGGTGTGTCAGTCAGCTGGGAAGCGAGGCTGTGGCCGCCGCCGGAACCGGAGGATTTTATATTTGGCTGGCTCTGTCCCTTGCCTCCATCCCCCGGATCGGAGCACAGATCAAAACCGCCCACGCCATGGGCGAAAAACAGTACGAAGAGGCCGCTTCTTTTATTCAAACCGGTCTTTTTCTTGCGTGTTCCATGGGGCTTCTTCTAGGTCTGATTCTTTTGGTTTTCCGGCACCCGCTGATTCACTTTTATGGATTTCGTGATCCTTCTGTCATATCTTCCGGTATTACCTATTTGACCACCATCAGCATTGCCATGCCCTTTTTTCTTATCAATCCCGTGTTTTCTTCCGTTTACCAGGCAATGGGCAACAGCAGGCTACCTTTTTTGATCAACGCAACCGCTCTTTCGGCAAATCTGGCACTGAATCTTCTCCTCATCTTTGGTCCCGGTCCCTTCCCTGCTCTGGGGGTATTTGGCGCCGCTCTTGCCACTGCCCTGTCTCAGTGTCTTATGACGATTCTGTTTTTTCTCATCATGTTTCGCTCCAGGGAACTTCCGGTCAGGCTTCACTGGCAAGCCCCCATTGATCTCTCCAAGGCAAAGGAGATCGTCCGCATCGGGCTTCCCTACGGAATCCAGGAAGCTTTGTTTGCCCTGTTTTCCATTGTCCTTTCCCGCCTTGTGACATCTTTTGGCAACCAGGAAGTAGCCGCTTACCGGGTAGGCGCCCAGGCAGAAGCCATCTCCTGGCAGACCGCCGTCGGATTTTCCTCTGCCCTGACCGCCTTCGTCGGACAGAACTTTGGCGCCGGAAAGCCGGACCGGATCCGCGCGGCATACAAAAGCGCCCTCCTCCTGTCTGCTTCTGTAGGACTGTTTGCATCGCTTCTCTTTTTCCTTTTTGGATCGGAGATCTTTGCACTCTTTTTCCCCACAGAACCCTTTACTGTAGAGGCGGGCGCCTTGTATTTAAAAATATTAAGCTATTCTCAGATCTTCATGTGTATAGAGATCACTACTGCCGGTCTGTTTGGCGGTCTGGGAAATACCCGCATTCCCTCTGCGATCGGGATCGTCTTTACTTCTCTTCGGATCCCCGGTGCCTATCTGCTGTCTTCCTTTCTTGGTGTCCGGGGGATCTGGTGGATCATTACCCTTAGCAGCATTGTAAAAGGCATCTGCGCACTGCTTGCTGTTTTTTATCTGAAGCGCTTTCGTCCCCGGGTCTTTTTCTCTCCCAGAAGCTGACGCCCGATACAGGGTTCTATGCCATGACGACCGTTTCCGCATCCCTCTTTTCTTCTTCCCCGTATCGATCACGTCTCATACAGGTGTCTGCGTCAGAACAGAAGCTTCTGTTTACACTTCTCCTGTGGTCTGCGCGCAGAATCGGCGGGCGATCTCTACGATCAGTGCGGAGGCGTTCCGCATTTCCTCTATGGCTACCAGTTCAAATCTTCCGTGAGGATGATAGTCTCCTACGAAAAGATTCGGACAGGGCAGCCCCATGTAGGAAAGTCTGGATCCGTCTGTCCCTCCCCGGATCGGCTTCACCAAAGGTGTGATTCCCAGCTGCTTCATGGAATCCAGAGCCAGTTCTACAATTTCTTTGTGCGGCTCTACCATTTCCCGCATATTGTAGTAGGAATCCTTCATATCCAGCTCCAGGATGCCGCCGTACTTTTTGTTCATATAGTCCACTGTATCTCTCATCAGCTCTTTTTTCTTTTCGAACTTCTCCCGATCATGATCCCGGACCAGATAATCCATCTCCGTATAGTCAATGGTGCCCCGAATCTCATTCAGCATAAAGAATCCCTCATATCCTTCCGTATGCTCCGGGCGCTGCGCCTTTGGCAGCATTTGCTCCAGTTCCATCCCCACATACATGGAATTGATCATCATATTTTTAGCCGACCCGGGATGTACGCTTTTTCCCTGAATTTTTATCAGTGCAGACGCGGCGTTGAAGTTCTCGTATTCAAACTCTCCTTCTTCCCCTCCATCCAGTGTGTAGGCAAACTTTGCCCCAAAAGCTTCCACATCAAAATGATCCGCTCCTGCTCCGATCTCTTCGTCCGGCGTAAATCCCACCGCGATCTTTCCGTGTTTGATCTCCGGATGTGCCACCAGGTACTCCAATGCATCCATGATCTCTGCGATCCCCGCCTTGTCGTCTCCTCCCAGCAGCGTCGTTCCGTCTGTGGTGATCAGCGTCTTTCCGTGCAGCGCTTTCAAAGCCGGAAACTCTTCTTCCGTCATGACGATCTTATCATTCAGGCGAACATCCCCTCCCTCATAGGACAGGATCCTGGGATTTTTGCACTCTCCCCCCAGAGCAGGGCTGGTGTCCATATGGGAAATAAAGCCTATGACCGGCACCTCTCGGTCCACATTCCCGGCAAGGCTTCCGTACACATAGCCGTACTGATCCATCGTTGCCTCCAGCCCCAGTTCTAAAAGCTCATCTCTTAAACGTTCTGCCAGCTTCAGCTGCTTTGCCGTACTGGGAACCGTATCACTTCTTCCATCTGACATGGTATCCATTGCAATGTACGACAAAAACCGTTCTACTAATTTTTCCATTGCCAAACCTCCTTGTGCTATTTCTCTCATTATAGCACTTCTTCCGGGGTTTCTCCAGAAACTGCAGGATTTTTTCTTTCTGCTTTTTCCTCAGTCTCCAGTTGGATGCAAAGTAACATGTTCCCGAAAAATCCCGCAAGGCTCCATACTTCTTCCCATGTAACAACTGGCCTGACTATAAGATCCTCGTCAAATTTTTCTATACGATTTCTCTGTTTCTATTTTCCAAGAGTAAAAAAGAGGACATCTACACTCTGGCGTGCCATGTCCTCTTGCATGAAAAACTGATATTTATATGATTTTATTTTGTTGGTTTCGGTAAAGCGATATTTCTATGTGTAAGCAAATCCAATGGGAGCCCCTTGTATAAGGACTGTTCTATTCTTGCTTGCTTATTAATCTCATCCCGCATACTGCAAGTGCCAACGAAACAACTGACATTGCCAGCATCGGAATCACCTCGATTCTTCCGCTAATAACTGAGCTTTGCAAATAATAGAGTGGCGATATCTGCGCAACGAGCTTCATCCAATTCGCCATATGTTCCATCGGAAATAACATCCCGGAAAACAACCCCAATGGAAAGATAATTCCTGTTGACACAATCCAGATATATCCCTCATTCTTCATTAGAGCTGATAAAAAAATGTACAGTCCTGTCGAAAGGAACAAGGTGACGATAAACAAAATACCAAGCTGAAAAATATCAGATTTTCCCAAATCAAATCCCGCAAATTTGTAGAACAGCAGAATCAGTAAACTTGCAATCCCGTAGACAAATAGGATTGCCAGACTTTTGCCTAGGATATAGGAGCCGAGTTTTATCTTGGAATTTCTGACTCTTAAAATAATTCCATTTCTTTTTTCACTAATCAAAACCGTAGCGAGCAGGCCTGCCGCCGTTAATAATTTAAAGAATATAATTCCTACAGAATAACTGAGTTTCGGTCTTTCGTCAAAAGCCTCACCCATCGGATTACTATTTTCAATCATTGATATTAACGGATTATGAGAAATACTGCTGTAATATTGCAGGATATTTCCCTCTTTGTCCGTCTTTACAACCACTGTTCCTTGCGAAAGTCCGAGAAAATAGTCCCTTTCGTCGGCTTCCAACTTCATCATTTTAACATTTGCTATATTTGGCGCCTTTTCTCCGATATATCCCACAACGGGAACATCGGAATAGGCAAGCGTCATACTGACAAGCACAATCATAATAACAGGCATGATTACCATAGAAGAAATAAAGCCTTTGGTATTCTTGAGGATTCTAAGAGTAAATTTAAATGCTTGCCCCATTCTTCACTCTCCTTCCCATTATGGAAATCAATATTGACATAGGTATAAGAAGCATTGAAATCCATATCCACAGATCATTTCCCCAATTTACATGGATTAAATCTTTGAATATCAACCTGTTTGCCATTGTCAAAGGGGATATGTACATAAGTACATTCATACATTTCGTATTTGACAAAACAGAAGTCAAACTCAATGCTCCTCCGAAATAGCCCATCATCATTACAATCATCAAGACAGTATTGGAAAGCATTGCTCTATTAGAGACTAAAAGCCCTACAGACAAGCCTAAAATAATACTGATGACGGGAATACTGAAAAAGACACATGCGGACTTTACTGAAAAGCTGATGCCAAATAATATCCCATATCCAGTTGCATTCAGTGCAATCATAATAAGTGAAAAAACATAATGTGTAAAAAATTTTATCAAAACAAACTTCCCTTTCCCCACTACCCTGTCCCACACATGAAGCCTTCTTTCCTCAAAAATACTCAGCCCTGCTAAAACAGCATACATCATCAGCATAAAACCAAGTTCGCTTACTCCAAACTGGATTTTTGAATTCAACAACATCCCGTCATACATGATGATTTTTTTTGCGGTATTTACCGCCATGGTGTTTTGAGCCTGCTGTGATAAATACCCTTTGGTACCTTCACTCATAATAAAAGTAAGAAGCAGCGGCAAGAACATGATGACGAAATAGATCGGGTTTTTGATAATTCCTTTTATTTCCTTTTTCAGCATATCATTCACCGTCTTTACGCAAGACCTTTACAAAAACATCTGACAGATCTGCTTCCTTATTTTCTGCATCGGACATTTCTCCGATAAGCTTCTTTGTTGCTCCTTCCAATACAAGCTTCCCTTTATCTAAAAACACGATTCTGTCGCACAGATATTCAACCTCATCTAAATAGTGAGAGGTATAGATGATATTTAAGCCGCCATTTTTCAGTTCTTTAAGATATTCCAATATTTCCTTTCTGGAAATCGGATCAATTCCGACACAAACTTCATCACAAATCAGGAGTTTAGGATCGTGGACCAGTCCGGTTATCAGATTCAGCTTTCTTTTCATTCCACCAGACAACTTACTTGCCTTCGTCGATATCTTCTCCTTCAGTCCTGCTTTTTCAATTAGTGCAACGCTTCTTTCTCTTGCTTCTCCTTTGTCTACTTTATACACAGATGCAAAAAACAGCATATTATCCATTACGGAAAGTTCCGGGTATATAGCCAGCTCCTGCGGAACATAGCCAATATCCCAAATGCTTAAATCCGTATAATTAAGTTCTCCGTCAAAGGATACGTTTTGGATGATGCAATTCATCAGTGTACTTTTACCTGCACCATTCACCCCCAATATCCCATAAGCATTTCCATTTTCAAAATGATATGAAAAATCTATAAGAGCAAGAGACTTTTTATATTTCTTTGTTACATGTTTTAGCTCCATCATATCTATACCTTTTCTATCGAAAAATGTTTTTTGCAGAATTTTTTAGAAATGTGAGTTCCTATAACCGAAACAACAATGATAGCTACTGCAATTACAGCCATCATGGGAATTGTCCTGAGCTCTTGCATTTTCATTGCATAGCCCTGTCCGTACATTTGCTTTACCATGTCTAATTGCTGTTCTCTCGTAATCATATAAGGAATTACAGTGCCACCTACATAATGGAAGAGCATAGCTAAAACAAAGGACAGACTAAGACCTTTAAATCTGTTTTTTGATTTTGATACCAGCAACTCGGCAATGATTCCTGCAGCAACCATCATCCCAATGTAATAGGGCATAATTCCACCTATCCCCCATATTACACAGTAAATTAACATGGCCCATTTCTTTTGAACTTTAGCTCCTGTCAATACAAATGGCAATGCTAAAAATAAGCTTTGTACAATTGGTGAAATCAGAATGGTATATGGTGTAAACAAGAAAGGCATTGGTATCAAGTACATAAATAGAATTCCTAATACTGAAAAAGCTGCTACTAACACTAAATCTTTCACTCTTAATTTGTTATCCATTTTATTCCTCCTGTCATTAAAAATGTGTAAACCGATATATATAGTACACACAACATATAATCGGTGATCTTGAAACTGGCTTCTGTCAATACTGTTCTTTTTTTACCTATGACCATCCCCTTTGTTTCAATTCCCAGTGATAAATTTTCTGCACTTCTTATTAAGCTGAAAACAACAGGGACAATGATAAATCTCCAGATCACTACCGGATTTTTATTTTTAATTAGCTTTCTGGTTTTAAGACTCATATAAGATATGGAAAAGTCGTATCGCAGCGCCGGAAATAATCTTATAAATGAAATAAGCGGTATGAGAATATAGTCTGTTATATTGGCCTTCTCTAATGCTTCTATGATTGTTATAAGTTTTGTATTGCCTGTTACATTTTTTAATGCATACCCGCACATCATGCCTCTTATGATAAAAATCTCAATAAAAGCCTGATAATATAAAGGGCAAACCATCCTCAGTTTGCTTAACACAAAATAAGTAACTGCCATTTTTATTGAAAGCATATAATTTTTATTAAACAAACATACTGTCGCTACTATTCCCATGAAATATATTGAATTTTGTTTTGACGGATAGAAAAATACAGCATTCGCAGCCGTAAAAAACACAATCAAATTCACAATAGGATTCACCTTTGAATATCCTGCTTTTTTGTTTTCTGCAGAGCCTTTGAGTTTCGCCTTCCTCACAGATTGAAGCTTACATATCATCTCACTAAAATCATTTTGATTGCTGAGTTTTCTATGTACAGTTGCTTTTCCATCCTCTAAAAGAATATATTCATCCGCAACTTTTGACAGAAGTTCCAAATCATGAGAAATCAAAAGTACAAATCTTCCTTCCTCCCTCATTTTTCTTATCAATGCACAGATACAATTCATTCTTTTAAAGTCTAACCCGCTGGTAGGTTCATCCAGGATCACAATCTTATCATTACTTGTATATGCTAAAAGCACCGCCAGTCTTAACGCTTGTCCTCCTGAAAGTTTAGACGGATGCCGATCTTCTAATCCATCCATATCCACCATTTTAAGAAGATTATGAATTTCCAAATCGCTTAATTTATTATTTTGAAGAAGAATCTCATCTTTTACCGAAGCCGTAACCATCTGATGATAGCTATCTTGCATACAAAAATATGAATGATCTATTCTTTCTTTTTTTGAAAGAATGCTGTTGTCAAAGGCAAAAACCGCTTTTCTGTTCTCAAGAAGTCCTGCAATCAATTTGCCTAATGTACTTTTCCCCGAACCATTCCTGCCGATAATCGCCGTTACCTTATTTGATTTGATTGATAAAGATATATGATTTAATATTGTTTTATCTTTGATATCGTAACTAAGATTTAAAATTTCCAATGTTCTTCTTGATTTTCTGTCAAAATCCTCTTGATTATTTGAGAAAAATATATTTTCACTTCTAACTTCAAATCCATCCCCTTTTATCAACGCTCCATCCTGCATCACATAAACCTTATCGCAGATATCTTTTAGATAACCGACCCTATGTTCCGCAATCACTATTGTTACTCTTCTTTTCTTAAGTTCATAAATATGTTTTTTTAACTCCTCTATCTCGTTCATATCCAAATTAGCTGTAGGCTCATCCATAATAACTATTTTGGGGGTTTTCATATAGGAGCTTAACACGCTGAGCGTCTGGGCTTCTCCACTTGATAAATTCAAAATATTTTTATGCAGCAGTAACTCCTGATACTGATCTTTTAGACAAGAAAATTTATCTTCTATTTCTTCTTTCCTATTGCCAATACATTTTGAAGAATACTTGCACTCATCGTCCGCATTGGAAAATAAAAATCCACTTTTAGGATTTTGCAGAATACTGCCGACGTATTTTGAATTGAGTCCAGCAAAACTGTTTTTATAATCATAAAAATCTGTTTGAAAACTACCCGTAGCTACCCCCTGAAATACACTGGGACAAAGTCCATTTATAACTCTCAGCAATGTAGTTTTCCCACATCCACTCAGCCCTGTAAGGACAACGCACTCACCCGTTGTTATCTGTAAATTTATCTCTTTCAAAGCCGGATTTATTTCTCCCTCATAAGTGAAACAGAAATCCCTGAACTCAATCACGTTTCCACCTCTTTCTTCAGTGAATATTTTATCTATTTCATTCATTGGACTGATTATAGCACCGTCCGGAAGCAAAGTCAATGAATTAAAATACATTTTAGTTCATTGACTTCCTCTCATGTACTTGCTAAAATATGGGTATAATTTCTCGATTGGAGGTGAACAGATGCCGGCTAATTTTACAAAAGAAGAAAGGGAGCTTTTACTAGAAAAATTCTATAAAGAAGGATATATTCTTCTAAAAAAATTTGGATATAAAAAATTAAAGATCGTTGATATTGCCTCTTCCGTCGGAATCGGCACAGGAACGTTCTATCATTTTTTCAAGAGCAAAGATGCGTTTATTATTTGGCTTATAAAGAAGAGAAAATACGAAACAAGGGAACAGTTCTTGGCACTGTCCAAAGAATATCCAACCGGAATTCCCATGGAAGTTTTTGAACAATTTTTATTTGATACAATTTCATACAATAACATTTACAGATGCCTTACTCAAGATGACTACAATATCCTGCAAAAAAAATACGGACTTCTTGATAACCGAAATGAAAAAATAGAAGAAACTGCCACATTTATGATGCGTAAACTGGCAACCACCAAATCTATCAATGATTTTCTTCTATTTTCAGAAGCCTATACGATCATCATTATCGGCACTTCCGATTTGAATAAATTAAATCCTGAGCTGACTGATACTGCTGTGAAACAGCTTATTCATTCGGTCTGTCAATTTTTATATTAATCTATCTATACACCCGTCCTTTCTACATAGAAAACTATCGTTGATATTGCAGCAGTTCTGTATGGAACCGCAAAATCAATCTTTTTTACAGCACAGACAATACGCCAGTGGATCAAGGCCCACTGGCGTAAAAATCATTTTGAAGCTTCTAAAATAAAAGATGCATAAATAGTGCGCTGATGGGAATCGCCAGCACTGTCCTTTCAAAGAAACAAATCACCAGTTCCTTTAATGTGACCGGAATCTTGGTTGACAGCATCACAACGATCGTTTCAGAAAAGAATATGATCTGCACCATGGACACTGTTACGACCATATACCGCGCTTCCAGTGACAACCGTCCCACTTTGTCGGCGATCAGAAGAACCGGCAGAAACATTTCGGCAATCCCAACCGGGAGAGACGGCGCGATCTGCGCCGCATCCGGCACTCCCAATAGCACCAGCAACGGTTCAAACAGCTTTCCGATCCAGTGAAATACCGGCGTATAGGTTGCTATGATCATAGCCACAATACCGGCTGCCGTCAGCAGGGAAATGACTTTCGGCAGAACAAAACAACTGTCTAAAAGACTGGACCTGATCTCTCGAAAGAAATTCGGCGCAGTAGCCGCCTTCTTGATGGCCCGGGCACCGCCAATCCTGACAACAGATCTCGCAGGGATTTTTTCCGCCTGAATCTCTTCCCTTGTCTGTTCATGCCCATCCAGGTAAACCGATTGCTTTCTGGACAAGGGCGGAATCCTGCACATAAAGAAGCTGATGATCAGCGTGATCAGCATTGCGATAAAATAGATCGGTAAAAAGTAGTCCGATAATCCGGCCGTTTCAATCACCTTATATGCGAATCCCACACTGACGGCGCTAAATCCGGTAGCGATCAACGCCGCTTCCTTTTTTGTATAGACGCCGCTTTTATAGAGCTTGCTGGTGATCAGAACTCCCACCGATGCAGAACTGACAAAGGATGCAATAGCATTTACCGCACTCCTTCCCGGCGTTTTAAAGACCGGTCGCATCAGCGGCTCCAGCAGACTGCCTATAAAATCCACGATCCCGTAATTCAGCAAAAACGGCATGAAGATCCCGCTTACCGGTATGATCAACGCAACGTCCATGGCAATGGAATAAACCGTTTCCCCGATATCCGGACTGGTAATACAGGCAGGTCCTGTAAAAGATGGAACTGTGAAATGTAGCAGAAGGATCAACGTACAGACTCCGCCAAACAGGTAAAACAAAGGATGTATCACGGAATCTTCCGCATAGTACCTGTACAGGAATGAATCCTTTCGCTTACACAGGTACTTCCCATAGATACTGGCAATGGCATTGCCCATAATTATGATCCCGCCCAGCCAGGATCCCAGAAGGCCCAGGTTGGATTTGATGCTTTTATACACAATCCCAAACACTACGTCCGTCGTTCCCTTTATGGTAACGGGAACAAAAAAGATAAATACTGCGATCAGGGTAAAGATAACTGCT
Source organism: Suipraeoptans intestinalis (assembly GCF_009696485.1). GTDB lineage: Bacteria > Bacillota > Clostridia > Lachnospirales > Lachnospiraceae > Suipraeoptans > Suipraeoptans intestinalis. Next base: position 1,623,014 of record NZ_VULY01000018.1, on the reverse strand, counting down.
TTCACCGCGCCCTGTCTTTTCTGGCTATCTGACAATGTAAGCTGATCCAGCACCGCATTGTTGTTTAAATTTACATTGTTCTTATCGCTCTCCATACGTTCCCTCCCTGCTCTATTCCTTCTTTTTTAAAGCAAGAATGGAAAGATACTCAAACACAATATTTGCCGCAAGGTACGATGTGATCTCTCCGTGATCGTAAGCAGGAAGCACTTCCACCAGGTCAAATCCCACAAAATTCAGATCCTTCATGCTTCTTACCAGCTCAAGCGCCTCCAATGACGTAAATCCGCCCACTTCCGGCGTTCCCGTTCCAGGCGCATAAGCAGGATCTACAAAATCGATATCAAAGGTGAGGAAGCAGGGAGTATCTCCGATCCGCTCCAGCGCTGTCTGGATCAACGCCGGCATCCCCATTTCCCGTACTTTATGTGCCGGGATCAGCTTCATGCCCAACTCTGCCGCCATTTTGTGCTCATTTGGGTCGTACAGGGAACCTCTCATTCCGATCTGAACAGAGTGGGCCGGATCAATCAGCCCTTCCTCCAGTGCTCTTCTAAAGGGCGTTCCGTGGTTGTACTTTTCCCCGAATACTTCATCACACAGGTCGGAATGCGAATCAAAGTGGAGCAGCGCCACCGGACCATGTTTTTTCGCTACGGCGCGCAGCTCTGCCAGGGTAATGGAATGATCTCCCCCCAATATGATGGGACAGGCATCTGCTTTTAATATCTCCGCCACTCCGGCTTCTATCGCCGCATACGTTGGGTGGATGTAGCCGGGCGTCACATTAAAGTCTCCCATGTCTCCTCCCTTTAAGCTGTCCATAATGTTTACCTGCATGATCACGTTGTTTGGTTTCATCATGGCAGAAATATTACGGATCGCATTGGGGCCAAAGCGTGAGCCGGATCGGAAAGAGCTTGCCGTATCAAACGGAGCTCCTGCAATTACGAAATCAAGTCCTTCTGCCGAGTCCACTTTCTGCATCCTCATAAATGTTCCCATGTTACAAAATCTTGGCGAAGATAGTGCGCTTGCCGGTTGCTTATTCTCTGTCATAGTCAATCCCTCCTACATGAAATAAAATGATCTTGTTACATTGTTACGTTGTTAACAACTTTTGTTGTGTAGAGCATAGCATTAAATCTGCTCTCTGATATATACGAATCCTTGATAAGTTATATGAATTGTCATATAATAACCCCAGAAACTGTCGGTCTTCTTTCCTGGGTGGTGACAACTATGGACAGCAAATACTTTGAATATGTCATTGCAATATCCGAATGCGGCTCGATCAACAAAGCTGCACAAATCCTGCAGATCTCTCAGCCTAACCTGAGCGTCAGTATCAAAAATCTGGAGCAGGAACTGGGATTTTCAGTGTTTCAACGCAAAAAAACAGGAGTTCATCTGACAAAAGAGGGCGAACTTTTCATAAAGTCCGCCCAAAAGATCCTGGTAGAACTGGAAACCATAAAGAACATCCCGTTCCTCTTTACAGACAAGAAAAACATTTCCATCTCCTGTACCTATTCTTTCGATTTCATGAACTGTTTTTTGGATTTTAAAAAGAAAAACCCCTCCATTACTCATGAGGATCAGTTTAAAGAAACCGGCCTGATACAGACGATGCGGGATGTGATAGAGCAGCGGTATCGGATGTCGCTGTTTTACTGTTTCGATCAGGTCAGCCACGCTTACCACCAGTTTGCGGAAAGACACAATTTAAAGCTGATTCCCATTGCTTTAAACCGGCCGCTCATTCTTCTTGCCTCAAAAAGACATCCTTTGGCACGAAAGCGTGAGATCCTGTTTTCCGACATTCCGAATTATAAATTTATTATGTATGAGAATTTTAAATTTGACGAGTGGCTCCAGATCCTTGGCTTCAAAGACGATCATAAAATTTTGTACGTCTTTGACCGCGGAAGCCTGCTGGATGCGATCACCCGAAGCATGTACGTTACGGTTATGATGAAACGATATGCAGATACCTACAGCAAAGATTGTGTGGAACTTCCCATCATCCATGCGCCCGGCGGAATGAGCGCTTTCCTCCTGCACCATTCTGCCTATACGATGAATTCCCGGGAAAAATTGTTCATCAGACAGCTAAAGAAGCTGTTTTCGGAGGACAGGCCATAAACGTCTGCCCGCAGACTGACTTGCAGACATGCCAAAGGCGGGGAAAAATCCCCGCCTGAACTTTCTGCCTCTTATCGACGTTCTGTTTTCTCACAGCCGTTTTTTCTTGAACAGATCAAATCCGCTGCAATACGCCATAAAATGTTGCATTCTGTTGCAACCATCCTTCTCCTTGACCACCGATGCGATAGATGTAGTAGGAATCAAAATGAATGGAGTTGGCCTCTATCACGGCAAACGTTTCATTCCCCACGCCTTCCTTGATTTTTGCCGCAAACTCGGAAGCCCTGGCATCATAGTCGGCAATCTCTATTCCTGCACCAATAACCACTTTGTTTTCGTAACGACTCTCTCCAAAATAATTAAATAAATATCCGTATCCTAACGCTCCTTTTTTGTTCTTCATATTTCTCCTTTCTATGCTATTAATAGCATCAAAAAAGCACTAAGCTTTTTGCCTAGTGCTTTTTTGGTGCCTACTTCACATCTACAAATATTTATCTCGATACGTCTTTTTTCTTTCCTTGCTTTTCAATACTCCGTACTTTTTTACTAGTAAATTTTTTAAATTTACGTATTCTTTCTTGCAAGCCAGAACTAATCTTCTCTATCCTCGCCGAATCCATATCAGGAGATTTCGAGAAAATATCAATCAGTTTTTCAGTTAGCCCTGCTATGCAGATGTAGGAAAGATCTTCAGATAAAAAAACCCCCAAAATAGTTTAACCCACACCCAATATTATTTTACGACTGATTATGGAAAAAATTCTTAGGCAAACTAATAAAAATGAATAAAACACCTTCTGTAGACATGCAAAAACCCTTGTAAATACAAGGGTTTTTTGTAATCGGAGTGACGTGATTCGAACACGCGACCTCTACGTCCCGAACGTAGCGCTCTACCAAGCTGAGCCACACTCCGATGGTAACTACGGATAGAGGACTTGAACCTCTACTAACAGAGTCAGAGTCTGCTGTGCTGCCATTACACCAATCCGCATCGTTTACCACGAACATTAACATTATATCAAACCTCTGAAAAAAAGCAAGAGAAATTTTTATTTATTTCCATTTATTTGACACAAAAATATCAACAGCCGATTTTTCCTCTCTCTTTTCAAAATCTAATCCAGCCTTCTACCTGCAATTTGAGGCTCTCCACTCCCCTGACACTCCCTCTGCTTTCAGACTCTATCGCTTTTTCTGAAAGTCATTGCTCCTAAACCGGATCCATTGTATAATAGCGCAAACACTATGACCTCAAAATCATTTGGAGCATGACAATCCATTGTTTACAGAAAGGAGCGCACGTTTATGGAAAGCTTTGCAGTTTACGCATTCCCTTTTGGATTTTTAAAAATAGGATACAGGGAGGAAGTGGTTCTTTTTCTGGAAACACTGGAGCACTCAGACCACCCGGGGCAAAAAACCGCTTTTACGGAAAAAGTTTTCCGGGAAATCACAGAATATCTGGAAGGTAAACGAAAATCCTTTACCTTTGCTTACGAATTGCGGGGAACCGAATTTCAAAAACGGGTCTGGAGGGCACTGACGGAAATCCCCTACGGAGAAACACGAAGCTACAAGGAAATCGCCATCGCCATCGGAAACGAAAAGGCTTCCAGGGCAGTTGGTCTCGCCAACAATAAAAACCCTGTTGCCATCGTGGTTCCCTGCCATCGCGTAATCGGGTCAAATGGAAAACTGGTGGGCTATGCAGGCGGGCTTCCTATGAAACAGGCACTGCTGCAGTTAGAGCAGGCGCACAGCAGGAAAAACACACCCTCCTAAAAAGGAGGCCGCTGCACAGTTTGTGAGAATCTCTGCATTTATATATCCGAAGTATCTACATCTGCCGTGATTCGGATAGTGTAATCGGGATACTCCGTTCTCAGTTCTTTCTCCAGGATCTCTATCCCTTCCTGATGCCGGATGTCAAAGCTTAACACCACGTCAAATCGCATGTCTTTTTCTTTCAGATCCATGTAAAATCCGTGCAGCTGCAGTACCCAGTCGTGAGACAGCACGATGTTTTGTACCTTGTTTCGGATCCTGGAGGGTTCATTCTCCCGCGTATTGTAGGAATAGACTCCCACTCCGGTAAGGATCACTCCTGTCTGAGCATACACTCGCTCCTGCAGTTTTCTGGTCAGGACATCCACCTGTTCCACCTGCATGTTATCCGGCAGCTCCAGATGGACGGAAGCATAATTCTTGTTGGGTCCGTAATTGTTCAGGATCAGGTCATAAGCCCCCATCACTTCTTTTTCTTCTGTCAGGATCTGCTTGATCCGCTCTGTCATCTCCGGATCCGGCCTCTGGCCCAAAATCTCTCCCAATGTTTCCCACAGCATTTCAAAACCGGATTTTATAATGATGGCGGCGATGACCACTCCTACATAAGCCTCCAGGGAAATCTGGCAGACCATGTAAATGATGGCAGAAACAAGCACAGAAGCAGAAAGGACTGCGTCAAACAGGGCATCTGCACCAGAGGCTACAAGCGCCTGGGATTTTACTTTCTCTCCCTGTTTTTTTACATACCTGCCCAACAGCAGCTTCCCCAGGATCGCAGCTCCGATAATGATCAGAGACGTCATGGAATAGCTTGCCTGCTCCGGATGCAGGATCTTTTTGACGGATTCTGCCAGCGCAGTAACTCCCGCATAAAGGACGATCAGCGCAACGATCATGGCGCTTAGATATTCGATCCTTCCATAGCCCAGCGGATGCTTCTTATCCGGTGCCTTTCCCGCCAGCTTCGTCCCTGTGATAGTGATCACGGAAGACAGTGCGTCTGACAAGTTATTGACAGCGTCCAGCACCACAGCGATAGAATGTGACAAAAGCCCTACTCCCGCTTTAAAGCCTGCCAGCAAAAGATTGGCCGCGATCCCTACTGCGCTTGTCCGGATAATGATCCTGTCTCTTTCTTTTCGTTCCGTTTCCTGATGCTCCCCGTTTTTTCTCTCCATCTTTTCCTGATGCTCCTTTATTCTATGATATATGCCTTCACGATCTCTCCATAATAGGCCGTGTGAAAATCTCTGTTTGATCCGTGGAAGGAGGAAGCCACATCCTGTGGATAAAAGGCCTCGATCTCTTCCGGGCGGATGGCATGGCGATCCTGCTCCTGTTTATAGATCACCTTACATTCCAGGGTCAGCGGCAGCTCCCGGATCCCCGGAACAGAAATCTTTTCCGCCTCTTCCAGCGTCAGTCCCAGTTCCTTTATTTTGTCTGTATCATATCCCGACTTCGTACCACAAACCCCGATGATCTTCCGGTCATACTCTCCCAGAGGAATATTGATGGTAAATTCTCCGTTTTCGTCCAACTGCCTCTTGGTAAATCGGCCTTCCCGCACAAAGGTAGTAAAGATCGGTTTGTTCCATTCGATTCCCAGGGTTCCCCAGGAGATCGCCATCGTGTTGACTCTTCCTCCCGCCTTCGTGGTCAGTAGTACCCCGTTTTTTACTCCTGTCAAAATCTCATTTGCATACGAAACTACGTCTATTTCTCTTTTCATCCGTCATCCTCCTGCCGTTTTGTTTTTCTCGGTTTCTGCCCCGTTTTCCTGGCTTCTATTCCTAATTATAATCCTTTTTTTCAGAATGGCAACCGGGACTGCTTCTGAAAAACTGTTTTGGAGGCTTACTTTGTATTGACTTTATCTTTGTAACGTGATATCATGCTACCTAATTAAAATTATGGAAAGGGGGGGAGTCCCCGTGGACTATGAGTTGCTTTTGGATCACACAGAGCGCATCCTGCTGACGCTGCGCTCCTACTATCTGGAACAGGGGTATTCCAGATACCGCATGGAAACGTTTGAAGAATATGATCTGTACCGTCAGCACAAAGACTTTTTAATTTCAGATCAGATCATCAGCTTCACTGATCTGGATGGGACGTTGATGGCTCTGACGCCTGATGTAACGCTGTCGGTTATCCGCCACACTCCCTTATCCTCTGATTCTCTGCAAAAGCTGTTCTACAGCGAAACCGTCTATCGTGGGCTTCCGGGAAGCACGCATTTTCAAGGGATCCCTCAGACAGGACTGGAATGTCTCGGCAGGATCGACACGGATTGTATCGGAGAGGTTTTGATGCTTGCAGCCAAAAGCCTTAGCGCCTGCCAGAGACCTTTCATCCTGACGATTTCCCATTTAGCGCTGCTTTCTGCCGCCTTGCGGCAGATCACGGAGGAGGATGCCATTCTGACCGCCCTGCTAAAATGCACCAGAGAAAAAAACTGTCATGGAATTGAGGAAATCTGCCGGAGCCATCAGATCCCCTGTCAGTACGCTAAGCCCCTGCAGGAATTGATCGCCACCTTTGGTCCTCCTTCCGTCGTGCTTCCCAGACTGGCTCCTTTGGCCAAACATCTGGGCGCCTATGACAGCCTGTTGGAACTGCAGGAGTCTATCCATGCCGGATTTGGGAAGGACTCCGCCCGGGAACAGTTCTTTCTTTCCCGGCTCCAGATTGATTTCTCCGTAACCGGAGATACCAACTACTACAACGGGGTTCTGTTTAAGGGATTTTTGGAGGGAATTCCCGAAAGCGTCCTGTCCGGCGGAAGGTATGATCATCTTGTGCAAAAGCTGGGGCGAACGGAGGGAGCCATCGGATTTGCACTTTATCTGAATAAACTAAGAGGCGAAACCTGCACGCCCTGACCGGCAGCCGCCTGTGCCTGTTTTCTAAAGGAACACTCCACCGTTGAAGTATCCGCAGTTTCCGGCGGCGGCAACCTGTTTTTTGAAACATACTGTCTGCAACTTTGCATTTTTTCATATCTGCAAGAATGGAAGGAGGTCAACATCTTGGATTCTCTGTTAAATATTGCCCTTCCCAAGGGACGGCTGGGTCGGATCGTCTATAAACAATTTGAGCAGGCCGGTTTTCCCTGTCCCGGTATCCTGGAGGATAACCGCACTCTGGTCTTTGAATATCCTCCGGCCAAAGTCCGGTACTTCTGGGCAAAGCCTTCCGATGTCGCCACCTATGTCTCCCGGGGCAGTGCAGATATCGGAGTCGCCGGAAAAGATATCCTGCTGGAATATGAGCCTGCCGTCTATGAACTTCTCGACCTTGGCATCGGTGCCTGCCGCATGGCAGTAGCCGCTCCCACAGGATTTTTAGACGACGGCTCCCGCCCGCTTCGGGTGGCCACCAAATTTGCCAACATTGCCGCCGGCTACTATGCTTCCCGGCGCCGGGACATTGATATCATCCGCCTGAACGGCTCCATTGAGATCGCTCCTCTTCTGGGGCTGTCTGACGTGATCGTAGACATTGTAGAAACCGGAAAAACCCTGAAAGAAAACCGGTTGGAGGTTATAGATACCCTCCTTCCCATCAGTGCGAGGCTGATCGCCAATCAGGCGGCCTTCCAGTTTAAATACCTGCAGATCCAAAAGATCGTACAGCAACTTTCCCTGCAAAAAAAGGAGGAACACCTATGATCCCTGTTATTTCCTATCCTGATGCCGCTACCTTGGACGCCCTGTTCTCTGCATCCCGTCTGTCCCCTGAAAATCGTGCGATTTCCGATTCTGTTTCCCGGATCCTTGGGGACATCCGCCAGTCCGGCGAGGAAGCGCTTCTTTCCTATACGGAACAGTTGGACGGCGTTCGCCTCTCCCGTCTGGAGGTCACAGAAGAAGAGATCAATTCTGCCTTGGATCAGATAGATTCCGATTTTCTGCAGGTGTTGAAAACATCTGCCGCTCAGATCCGCTCCTTCCACAGTCACCAAAAACGGAACGGGTTTTCCTTCTCTCCCGGAAAAGGGATCCTTCTGGGGCAGATGGTTACCCCTTTGGACCGGGTAGGGATCTATGTCCCGGGCGGAACGGCCGCCTATCCCTCCACCGTACTGATGAACGCCATTCCGGCAAAGATCGCCGGATGTCGGGAGATCTTTATGGCTACGCCTCCTTCTCCAAACGGGCAGATTTCTCCGGAGATCCTGGCCGCCGCCCGCCTGGCAGGTGTTACCCGGATCTTCAAGGCAGGAGGCGCTCAGGCCATTGGCGCCTTCGCTTACGGAACCGCTTCCATTCCCGCCGTAGATAAGATCACGGGCCCCGGAAACGCCTATGTGGCAGAAGCGAAAAGACAGGTATTTGGCCTGGTTGCCATTGATATGATCGCAGGTCCCAGTGAGATCCTGATAATTTCCGACGGACACAGCTCTCCCAGGCATCTGGCTGCCGATCTTCTTTCTCAGGCAGAGCATGACAAAATGGCCCGGGCAGTGCTGATTACCACCTCTTCTCAACTGGCTTTACAGGTGCAGCAGTCTCTGGAGGAACAGCTCTTATGTCTCCCAAGGCAGGAGATTGCCAGGGCTTCCCTAAAGCAGCGTGGCTGCATTCTGGTGGTGAACGATCTTCCTGCCGCCATTCAGATTGCCAATCAGATGGCTCCGGAGCACCTGGAACTGTGTGTGGATTCCCCCTTTGATCACCTGCCGGATATCCGCCATGCCGGATCCATCTTCCTGGGGTGCCACTGTCCGGAAGCTCTGGGAGATTATCTGGCAGGTCCCAATCACACGCTCCCCACCGGCGGGACTGCCCGGTTTTTTAGCCCTCTGTCGGTGGATGATTTTGTAAAAACCAGCCAATACACCTATTACACCAGGGAAGCCTTTTTACAGGCAGCGCCGTCTGTGGCAGCTTTTGCCCGGAAAGAGGGACTGGAGGCTCACGGGCGAAGCGCCCTGATCCGGAAGGAGGAAGCTTATGAGTAGATTTTTTACCTCCCGCTATCGTCACCTGACGCCTTACCAGCCGGGAGAACAACCCTGTTTTAACAGTTTCCTGAAACTAAATACCAATGAATCTCCCTTCCCTCCCACTCCACAGGTGCAGGAGGCAGCGAGAGAAGCCGCCGGAAAGCTGCACCTGTATTCCGACCCGGAATGCACCGCCTTAAGGCAGGCTCTGGCCACAACCTATCGGCTTTCCCCCCGGCAGCTTTTGTGCGGCAATGGATCGGATGAATTGTTGTATCTGGCTTTTCTGGCTTTTTGCGGAGAAACCTGTCCTGCCGTGTTTCCTGATATTACTTACGGGTTCTACTCCGTATTTGCAGAAATGACCCGGGTTCCTTTTCGTACCGTCCCTTTGCTGCCGGATTTTTCCGTCGATCTGTTCCATGAAGATCTGGATCAGGGAACCATTTTCCTGGCCAATCCCAATGCCCCCACCGGTCTTTGGATCCCGCCGGAGCAGCTCCGGGCCTTTCTGGAGCGTCACTCCCGTCAGCTGGTGGTCGTAGACGAAGCTTATATTGATTTTGCCGGGGAAAGCGCCCTCGGTCTTCTGGAACAGCACGCCAACCTCCTGGTCATACAGACGTTTTCCAAATCCCGCTCTCTTGCAGGCGGGCGTCTGGGATTTTGCGCAGCGCACCCGGACATCATCGCAGACCTGAACACCCTGCGGAACTCTCTCAATCCTTACAACGTCAACCGGATGACCATGGCCGCCGGGATCGCCTCGCTTTCCGATCCCGTGTCCTTTTCCCGAAACTGCCAACGCATCTGCCAGATCCGGGAAGCCTGCCGTCACGCTTTGGAAAAACTTGGATTTACCGTTACCGCTTCCAAAGCCAATTTTCTTTTTGCTTCCCACCCCGCTGTTTCCGGGAAGAAATTATATCAGCAGCTAAAGGCTCAGGGAATTTTGGTCCGGCATTTTGACCAGCCCCGTATTTCCTCCTATATTCGGATCACCATCGGTACACAGCCTCAAATGGATCGGCTTCTGGACGCTTTGGAAACGATCCTTCTTACAAGAAAGGAGTCTTTATGAGAACCTGTCAGATCAAACGCACTACTACGGAAACTCAGATCCGGCTTCATCTGAACCTGGACGGAGACGGCTCCTCCTCCATTGATTCCGGCTGCGGCTTTTTGGATCATATGCTGACTCTGTTTGCCAAACACAGCCGGATCTTTCTGGAGCTTTCCTGCAAAGGAGATACTCAGGTGGACGATCATCATACGGTAGAAGATATCGGGATCGTGCTGGGAAGCGCATTTTCCCAGGCTCTGGGAGATCGGCGCGGCATCCTGCGATACGGACACGCCATCCTTCCCATGGACGAAGCCCTGCTCCTGTCTGCCGTTGATCTGGACGGACGGGGACATCTTACCTGCGCTCTGGAAATCCCCACGGAAAAAGTAGGAACCTTTGACACCCAATTGGTGGAGGAATTCTGGCTTGCTTTCGTCCGCCACGCAGGCTGCTCCCTCCACATCCGTCAACTTTCCGGAACCAATTCCCATCACATTATTGAGGGAGCCTTTAAATCTGTCGCCAGATCCCTGCGGACTGCCGTCCGGATAGATACGGCCTTTCCACAGGATCTGCCGTCCACGAAAGGGGTGTTGTCATGATCGCCATTTTGGATTACGGAGTGGGAAACCTGTTTTCTCTGCAAAGCTCTCTGGATTCTATCGGGGAAGCCTCCATCATCACCAGGGATCCCCGGCAGATCCACCAGGCAGACCGTCTGATCCTTCCGGGAGTCGGCGCTTTCTGTGATGCCATCGGCCAGTTAAAGCACTTTGGGCTGGATCAGGTCATCCGGCAGGAAACAGCTTCCGGCAAACCCCTTTTGGGAATCTGTCTTGGCATGCAGCTTCTGTTTCAGACCAGCATGGAAAACGGGATCCACCAGGGATTGGGATTGATTCCTGGCACAGTACGCCCCCTCTTCCCTGTAGTGCCTTCTTCCTGCAAGATTCCCCACATCGGCTGGAATCAGCTTCATCAGACGCGAAGCTCCGCCCTGTTCTCCCGGATTCCCCGGGATTCCTTCGTATATTTCGTTCATTCCTACTATGCCGCCGACTGCTCTGATTTTGTGATCGCTACTACCGATTATGGAATTCCTCTGACTGCCGCCGTTGCCTGCGGCTGCGTGTACGGCTGTCAGTTCCACCCGGAAAAAAGCGGCGCTGTAGGACTTGAGATCCTAAAAACATTTTGTCAGGAGGTAGACTGAGCATGTATATATTTCCAGCCATTGACCTTTATGAAAATCAGGCGGTGCGTCTTTATCAGGGTGACTACAGCCAAATGGACCGGTACAGCAAGGATCCTGTCGCCCTGGCCGGCCACTTTGTCCAACTGGGCGCCTCCCATCTCCACCTGGTAGATCTTATGGGCGCCAGATCCGGAACCTGCCCTCATCTGCCTCTGATCTGCCGGATCAAGGAACAGACCCGGGCCTTCTGTCAGGTAGGAGGTGGCATCCGCTCCATGGAAGTGATCGAGCAGTATCTTTCTGCCGGGCTGGACCGGGTGATCCTGGGAACTTCGGCAGTCACAGATCCTCAGCTTTTGAAAAGCGCCGTAGCTCGCTACAAAGACCGGATCGCCGTGGGAGTCGATATCCGGGACGGACAGGTAGCCGTGTCCGGCTGGAAGGCCTCCTCCCAAAGAACCACGGAGGAATTTTGCCGGGAACTGACGGATCTTGGAGTCCGTACCGTCATCTGTACCGACATTTCCCGGGACGGAGCCTTGCAGGGGCCTTCCTTCTTCCTGTACCGGCGTCTTTCTTCTCTGTTCCCGCTGCAGATCATCGCATCCGGCGGCGTTTCTTCTGTTGCTGACCTGCAGAAGCTGGCAGAACTGAACCTTTCCGGCGCCATTGTGGGAAAGGCGTACTATACCGGCGCCATAGATTTGCAACATGCTTTGGAGGTGATTCGATGATCACAAAACGTATCATTCCCTGTCTGGATGTAAAAGACGGACGGGTGGTAAAGGGGGTAAATTTTTCCGGACTGTCTGACGTGGCTTCTCCCGTAGAGCTGGCCAAAGCTTACAGTCTGGCAGGCGCCGACGAACTGGTCTTTTATGATATCACCGCTTCCTCGGAACAGCGCCGTCTGTTTACGGACATCCTCCGTCAGACAGCCCGTCAGGTCTTTATTCCGTTGACGGTAGGCGGCGGCATCCAGAGCCTGGAGGATTTTGACCGTGTCCTTCACTGCGGCGCCGACAAGGTCAGTGTGAATTCCGGCGCACTAAAGCGTCCTTCCCTCATCTCGGAGGCCGCCAAAAAATATGGAAGTCAGTGTGTGGTTCTGTCGGTAGATATCAAGCTTCTGGATGGCACCTACTACGTTTATGCCAAAGGCGGCCGGGAATATACGGGATTGGAAGCTCTCTCCTGGATCCGCCAGGGGGTGGCGGCCGGCGCCGGAGAGGTGGTGGTCAATTCTATCGACACGGACGGCGTGAAGCGTGGCTTTGATCTGGAGCTATTGTCTCTCGTGTCTTCTCAGGTGGACGTACCGGTCATCGCTTCCGGAGGAGCCGGTCACATTCAGGATTTTTTGAAATTGTTCCGGACTCTTCCCAAGGTGGACGCCGGACTTGCCGCCTCCATCTTCCATTTTGGAGAAGTGGCTATCCCCGATCTGAAACAGGCCATGGCAAAGAACGGGATCCCCGTTCGCCTGTAGATCGGATCTTTTACCCCCAAATATCTTCCTCTGCTCACGGAAAGGAGTGTTTTTATGATCGATAGTTCCACCCTGCAATTTGATGAGAAGGGCTTGATCCCTGCCATCGTCTGCGACGTAGCAACCGGCCAGGTACTGACTCTGGCTTACATGAACCGAGAAAGCCTGCAGATCTCTCTTGCGACAAAGCGCACCTGCTTCTGGAGCCGTTCCCGTCAGGAGCTTTGGCTAAAAGGAGAAACCAGCGGAAATTACCAGCACATTGTTTCCATCACAGCCGACTGTGACAGAGATGCTCTGCTGGTCATGGTACGCCCCTGCGGCCCTGCCTGCCACCGGGGTACCTTCTCCTGCTTTGGAGATCCTTCTCCTGCAGACGAGGAAGGCCTTGATTCTTTTTCTCCCGGACAGCTTCTGCAGCTCATTGCCGAAAGGAAGCTCTCTCCCAAGGAAGGCTCTTATACCACTTATCTGTTTGAAAAGGGTCTGGATAAGATTCTGAAAAAAATCGGGGAAGAATGTACAGAGGTGATCATTGCCGCCAAGGCGGAGGATAAGGAAGAAACCATTTATGAAATCGCCGATCTGTATTATCACACCATGGTACTGATGGCAGAAGCCGGCATTTCTTTGGAAGACATCCACCGGGAGCTGGCCTCCCGTCATGTGATCGATCACAAGATTAAACAGGAAAAAATGACAAATTGACACTTTCTTTTTTCCGGGAGCGTTTTTCGCGTCCTGCATCGATTCTCCGCCAATTGGAATCGTCGCAGGAGGCTGACAGACGCTCCCTTCCATTCGCTTACGCCTCCTGGCGTATCGAAAAAACAGCTTTGTTGCCGCATATGGATTACAGAACGGTAAACATATTGTAGAGCTTTAGGAGCCGGATATCCTCTTTGGATATTTTCAGTGTGGCGACGAGTTCCTCATCTTCTTTCAGCCGCTCTCGCGAAACCAGCATTTTTGTCGAAACCGGCATCATCGGTCGTGAAGACAGACCGGTCCACATTCCCCATTTGTATTTGAAATCAAGGGAGGCCGCAAGAATCTGTATCGTTCCCTTTTCAAGGAAAAGATGCTGATTTGTAAGCTGAATGATAGAAAGCGCGTCGTAATGCTCTATCGTTCCGGAGTATGTGTTCTCACATATGGGATAATGCTTGTAATCATCAAAGTTCATGTACATCATCACCCTCTGCATGTTTGTCCCGTCTGAGGGCATCACGTCAAAAACCATTCTGAGGATGGAGTTATTCCTGCCGTCATACCAGTATCCGTAGAATTGGGAGAGGTTCCGGAAAAACGGCGGGATCTTCTGATCGCCCAAAACCCTGTCATGACTTCTCTTCATGTACAGAAGCTGGTCTATATTTGCATCGAGTGCCGCCGCAATATCATAAAGTGTATTGATGTCTATCGATATCTCGCCCTTCTCATATTTCGACACCGTTGCCTTGCTCTTGTAGATTCGCTCTGCAAGATCATCCAGTGTCATCTTTTGCTTTTTTCTGAACGTTCTGATTTTATTACCGATTTCCTTACTTGCCTCATTCATGGTATGCCTTCCTAATCATAAGTGAATCTTGCGTCTCGCTAACGGTTTCATAAAAGTTTCATAAAAATTTCATAAAAATTGACTGCGGTCTAAATTGTTCATATTTTAGAACAATTTTCTTTATCATACAGTAAAACGCGGGTTTTTGTCAATTCTGACGATATTTCTTTAAAAAAAATCTATTTTGGCGACACATGACATATTTGGAACGCCGGCGTCTTTTATGCTACTCTCAAGTAGTAAAAGATGGAGAGAAGGTTCGGTAAGCGGTTCTCGAAAAAGCAGCGAAAACGGGCCGGCAGAAAGGAGCTTGTGAAACAATGAGACCAATCATAGGTATTTCAACCAGTATCATAATCGACAGCGGCGGAATGTTCCCCGGCTATCACAGATCGTATGTTAACCGGGACTATGTAAAAGGAGTGCTGGCTGCGGGGGGCGTTCCTGTCATGCTTCCTATGACTGACGACAAAGAAGCCGTAGAGGCTGCGCTTTCCCTGTGCGATGGACTGATTCTATCCGGCGGACAGGATGTAAATCCGCTTTGCTACAATCAGGAGCCTCACAAAACCCTCGGCGAAGTCTGTCCGGAACGCGACGCTTTTGACCTTGATTTGTACAGGCTCGCAAGAGAAAAAGACATGCCGGTGCTTGGTATTTGCAGAGGCTCGCAGATCATTGCGGTCGCCGAGGGCGGTACTCTCTACCAGGATCTCTCGCTGGCAGAGACTTCTCTCAAGCATTCCCAGGGGCACAGTCCGGCGATGCCAAGCCACCATATCCATGTCGAGGAAGGAAGTAAGCTCTTTGATATCGTGAAAGAAAGGAGGATATGCGTAAACTCCTTCCATCATCAGGTAATCAACACTCCCGGTGACAGGATGAGAGTCACAGCCAGAGCGGATGATAACATCATCGAAGCGATAGAGCACAAGGATGCGAAATTCGTCCTTGCCGTTCAGTGGCATCCCGAGATGATGCACGCAAGCGACGAGCACATGCTCCATATTTTCAAGGCATTGATACACCACTGCTAGTTTCGTATTACTATTTTATTATCATTTCATTCAGGAGGAATATTATGGAACAGAAAAGAAAACTCGGATTCTGGTCAATCGTTCTTTTGACCATCAACTCAATCATCGGTACAGGGATCTTCCTGTCACCCGGCGGAGTTGCGAAACAAAGCGGTGCGCTTGCGCCGTTCATCTACGTCTGTGCAGCAGTATTTGCGATCATGCTCGCACTTACCTTTGCAAGCGCAAGTAAATACACAAGAGAGAGCGGAGCTGCCTACGCATATGTAAGAACAGCATTCGGCGACAACACCGGTCTCTATGTAGGTATCACAAGATTCGTATCTGCAAGTATCGCATGGGGCGTAATGGCGACAGGCGCGGTCGGAACTGCCTTCCAGATACTGGGATATCAGAGCGATGCGATTACTTTCGGAATGAGGACGATCGGATTTATCGTTCTCATGGTAGTTCTCTTTATCATCAATGTCCTGGGAACAAAGATTTTCGAGTGGGTATCAAACCTCTCAACGATTGGTAAGTGTGTTGCACTCGTATTTGCAATTCTTGCAGGTATCGTAATCGCAGTGAAGACCGGAAACCACATGGGCGAGATAACTGCACTGGTAAATGACGCCGGAGAAAAGGTAGTTCCTCCGATGACGACCGCGGGATTCGTAACTGCCCTCGTAGCTGCCTTCTATGCATTCACGGGATTTGAAAGTGTAGCTTCCGGAGCCGGTGATATGGAAAAGCCTGAGAAGAATCTTCCCAGAGCCATTCCTGTCGCTATCGGAATCGTAGCTGCGATTTACTTCGGTATCATCCTGACAGCCATGCTGATCGATCCCGTCGCTATGGTCACAAGCTCGTCAGTGGTAGTGCTTGCCGACGTATTCAAGAGTACGGTTATCAGAAATGTCATCGTCATAGGTGCGTTCGTATCGATGTTTGGAATCAACGTCGCATCGTCCTTCCATACACCGAGGCTTCTCGAAGCCATGGCTCTGAGAAAGCAGGTGCCGGATGTTTTCGCCAAGAGAAACAGCAAGGACATTCCTGTAAACGCATTCATCATCACTGTGCTTTTCGCCATCGTAATTCCTATGGCTTTCTCGTATGACATGAAAGGTATCATGATCATTTCGACGATCGCACGTTTCGTACAGTTTGTACTGGTACCTGTCGCTGTCATCATGTTCTTCTATGGCAAGACGAAGAATCCCACCCTTGAAGGCGCCAAGAAGAATTTCGCAACAGATGTGGTAGTATCGGTGATCTCTCTGATACTCACCGCGCTCCTTCTGTTCAAATTCGACTGGAAGGGAAGCTTCTCTACCACAGCTGAAACAGGAACGTCCCTGAACATGTTTGCAATCGTAGCTATGCTCATAGGATACGTAATCATCCCTGTTCTCGTATACTTCTACGCTAAGGCTCACACCGACAAAAAGATTGCACAGTAACTATATTACGGAGATATAAAAATGGATAAAACAGTATATAACGCATTTGTGGAATTACTCGGTTCCGAACTTCGGCTGGCTATGGGCTGCACGGAACCAATAGCGGTGGCTTATGCCGCCGCGAAGGCAAGGGAAGTCCTTGGGCAGTTCCCGGAAAGAATAGAGATGTATTGCAGCGGGAACATCATAAAAAATGTAAAAGCCGTCACAGTGCCTAATTCCGGCGGCAGAAGAGGTCTCGAAGTCGCATCGATTCTCGGCGCGGCTTTCGGGGATGCCTCCCTGGAGCTTGAGGTAATCAGCAGGGTGAAGGATGAAGAAATAGCGCGGCTTCAAAAGCTGCTTGACAAGGACATCTGTCACTGCCATCTTGAGACGGGAAAGGACAACCTGTATATCCGGACGGAGGTATTTCATGGCGCCGACAGTGCTCTTGTAGAAATCGCGGAAAAACACACCTACATCACACGGATAGAGAAGAACGGGGAACGGATACTGTCTCAGGAACCGCTCCATCTTCTTAAAAGTGATATGTCCTTTCTGAATCTTAAGGACATATACACCTTTTCAAAGGAAGTCGATCTTAAAGACATCGATAATCTGATCGTCAGACAAATCGACTGCAATAGGAATATTGCAGAGGAAGGGATAGAGAAGCCTTACGGTTCACAGATCGGGAGAAGATATCTCGGTATGTATGGAGATTCAGATTATCGCTTCAAAGCGATTGCATACGCAGCTGCCGGAAGTGATGCGAGAATGAATGGCTGCGCCCTTCCGGTCGTGATAAACTCCGGATCCGGAAATCAGAGCATAACTATGAGCGTTCCTATCATCCTGTATGCGAAGGAAAAAGGGATAGCACACGAGGAGATGATACGTGGACTTGTATTTGCGGACCTCGTTGCGCTCCTCCAAAAGAAATACATCGGAGATCTTTCTGCATACTGTGGAGCTACCTGCGCGGGATGTGCGGCGGTAGCCGGCATAGCCTTTATCGAAGGCAGAGATCTTAAGATCATAGGAGAGACTGTCGTAAACGCAATTTCAACAATCGGCGGAATGGTGTGCGACGGGGCAAAATCCTCCTGCGCCGCTAAAATTGCCATGTCACTCTCTACCAGCTTCCTGGCATATGATATGGCTTTGAACGGACTCAGCTTCAAAGCCGGAGAAGGACTGGTGGTGGACGACATTGAAGAGAGCATCGCAAGGATCGGAAGGATGGGCCGTGAAGGAATGCGTTCAACCGATGAGGAAATCCTTAACATGATGCTCGGATATTAAAAATGCAAAGAATGTAGGATCCCTAAATCTGCATAGCACGGCCGGCAAACAAAAAAGCTCTTCCTTCTGAAAAGAACAGTCTGTTCTGTCTTTCAGAAAGAAGAGCTTTTGTTTCGGGGTTTTATCAATATCCCTCTTCCGGCTTCCTTCCGGTTTTACTTCCGTCTCTATTTCGCCTGATTGATGGCTTCCTCGATCCGTTCGCTCAGCACCTTTTCCTGGGATTCGTCATTCAATGCACCTACAATCGGTTTTCCTACGATCTTTCCGTTTTTATCCACTACCAGCGTTGTGGGGAATGCCATGATGGAACCTTTCAGCTTCTCCATCTCTTCTCCCTCTTTGATCTTCAGATTCGGGAAGGTCACATTACTGGACTTTAAGATTTTCATCACTTCTTTGTCTACTTCTTCTTTTCCTGCATCGGTACAGATTCCCACCATCTTTACGTTCTTTTCTGCCAGCTTCTGGCTCATTTTTTCCAGATCCGGCATCTCCTCGATACAGGACTGGCAGCCGGTAAACCAGAAATTCACCACTGTGGCTGCATTCTCCTTAAACATTGCTTCCGTATACTGCTGCCCTGCAAAATCCTCTGCCTTGAAAGTCGGAAATTCCTTCCCGGCCGCGGCCTCTTTGCTTCCACATGCCGCCAAAGACATCACCAGTATCACACCTGCCGCTACGCCTACTAATCTTTTCAACAATCCATTTTTCATCTTTTTTACCTCTCTTTTTTTGTTGTTACAGCTTTTTTCTGTTTTTCCATACCACCGAAGCCTTCCCCCCGGCTTCTTTTCTTTTTTCTTTGGAACAAGTTCCTTATCCCTGTGTTTTCTGTGATCCGCATGATTTCTTCTGCTTACAGCCGGAACATCTGGACAATGATGTGGAAATTGCCCCGGTAGGACACGCTTCTATACACTTTCCACATCGGATACATTCCAGTGCATCCTGATGTTTGGACATATCCACATCCATTTTACAGGTTCTCTTACATTTTCCGCAGTGAATACAAAGAGATTCATCCACGTGGTACTGGTAGAGGGACACCTTATTAAACAGAGAATAAAACGCTCCCAGAGGACAGATCCATTTACAGAACGGCCGATACAGGAATACCGACAAAATCGTAAATGCCAACAGGATGATCAATTTCCAGGTAAACAGCTTTCCAAGAGTCGCCCGTATGGCAGGATCTACGATAGACAGCGGGATGCCTCCCTCCAAAATCCCCTGTGGGCAGATATACTTACAGAAATAGGGATCTGACCCTCCTACTTTATTGACGATAAGTACGCCCAACAACCACACAGCTACCACCATGATGATATATTTCAGATATCTGAGAAACTTCAGCTTCTCGGTACTGAATTTTTTGGTCGGGATCTTATGAAGCAGATCCTGAAACCATCCAAAGGGGCAAAAGAACCCACAGATCAATCTCCCCACCAGGGCTCCAAACAGGATCAGGATTCCTGTGATGTAGTAGGAAAACCGGAACTTGGAGCTTCCTACCACTGCCTGAAAGGAACCGATGGGACAGGCTCCCGTCGCTCCCGGGCAGGAGTAACAGTTCAGTCCCGGAACACAGACCTGCTTTGCGCCTCCGGTATAAATAGTCCCCTTAAAGAAATTCCATACATGGATATTTGTCAGCAACGTGGCAATCCCCTGTACGATCCCTCTTCTGTTTCGCAATGCCGCAAAATAATTTTTTTCTTTCAACCAGTCAAATACTCTTCCCATTTATCCAATCCCCACGCATTCTAAACAAATTCTGACTGCCTTTGAAAAGACAGTTTCCACCTCTCCGCGATAGGCCCCGTATACAATGAAGAAGATTCCTATCGCCAGCACTGCTGCACTCATCCATTTTCTCGTTTTTACTCTCAATGACGTCACCTCCTGACGGTATCATAACACTTGGGGTATAAAGTTTCTGTTAAGAACCTAAATGTTTTTTCGTTTATAAGTACTTATGCCCTGTAAACGAAAAAATATCCCTTCACACTTTCCACAGGATCGTCCGTCTGAAGGGATATTTTTTCGGATATGGTCTTGGATATCCGCTGTCGTTCTATTTGTCTTTTCCTACTTCCGATCCGTTTCCGGTTTTGGGCAGACACACCTCAAACACACTGCCCCGGGGAAGATTGTCCGCGAGAGAAATAGTTCCTCCCAGCCGGCCCACAATATGCCGCACCAGCGCCAGACCGATTCCGTAGCCTCCCGTTTCCCTGTTTCTGGATTCATCCACCCGGTAAAACAGATCAAACACATGAGGCTTGTCCTCTTCCCTGATGCCTACTCCTGTGTCGGCAATCCGGATCTTTACCCGGTCCGGCAGATCTTCCGTGCTTACCTGCACATTTCCACCCTCCCTGTTATATTTGATTCCATTCTCCACCAGATTAAACAACACTCTTTCTATCAGTTGTTCATCCGTATGCGCTACTACATTGTCTCCCTCCAGGGAAAGCGCCACCTCTTTTTCCGCCGCCATATCCTCCAGGTCAAAGAGGATCTCATCCAGGATCTCCCTCAGATTCACCTCCTGCGTTCTCACTTCCTGCTTTTGGCTCAGCATCATGATTCCTTCCACCATATCGGACAGCCGTGCAATATTTTTCTGCATGGAATCTACGAACCGGCGGATTTCTTCCGGATCCTCTGTTTTCTTTTTCTTAAAGACGTCGATCTTGGCAGACAGAATAGCCAGAGGCGTCCGTACCTCGTGAGCCACATTGACACTGAATTTTTTCTGTCTTTCATAGCTTTCGTAGATCTCGCTGAAAGCTCCGTCTAGGACTCTGGACAACTCCTGGATCTCCATCCCTCCATTTTCGATCAGCACCTTGTTTTTTACATAGCTGGCCTGCTCCATATCAATCTCAGACACTTCGTCCGCCAGCTGTTTCAGCGGCTTCATCATCCGTGTGATCACCACATAAAAGATGGTTCCTCCCAAAAAAATGACCGCTAAAAAGATGAAAGAGGAATAGATCAGAAACTCGCTCTGGGGAGCTGCCTCCTCTGCCTGTATCACTAAAAATGTCCCGTCCCCGGACTCCTTCTCCACTTCTTCCAGATTCATTTCCAGTTGCGTGGCGATCTTGTCCATGATATGTCCCTGATAGATCCCAATGCAAAAATACAGGATCCCCGTCATGGCAAGAAAGATAACGATGACCGTCAGGATCAGCTTAAATACAATGGTCTTTCTCGTTTTTTTTGCAAAATCACTGATCTTCATCTATCATATATCCTTTCCCGATCACATTTTCGATCAAATTCTGCCCTGTGGCCGTTTTTATTTTTTTCCGCAGAGACGCCATATGTACCCGGACGGTGTTGCTGAAGCTGTCCACCTCATCTCCCCACACATGCTCCAGGATCTCATACTGCGTTACATGCGATCCCATATTCAGAAGCAGGTATTCCAGGATCCCCAGCTCTTTTTTTGTCAGCTTCAATTCTTCCTCTCCCACATACGCCCTCCTTTTTAATGTGTCGAATGAAAGGGCTCCGCAGCATAGAACCGCCTCTGTCTGGATTGCTTTTCTCCTTAGCAAGGACCGTATCCTGGCTTCCAGCTCCGCAAAATAGAAGGGCTTGACCATGTAGTCGTTGGCTCCAAAATCCAGTCCCTTCACCCGGTCGCTGACATCCGAACGCGCTGTCAGCAGGATGATATTCAACGTCTTATTGTATTCCCTTACCTTTTTCAGCACCTCAAATCCATCCATTCCCGGAAGATTAATGTCCAGGATCATCAGGTCATAGCTTTCCGTGTAGCAAAGCTCTTCTCCGTCCCTCCCATTGTCCGCAGTATCCACCACATAGCCGGACAGCCTGAGGCCTTCTGCAATGCTTTCCAATAACTGTACTTCGTCTTCTACGACTAAAATCTTCATGATACCCTCTCTTTTCTGGCAGTAACCTGCTTTTTTCCCCGCTTCTTTTCGGATCCCCCTTGACCGGATCCGGGAAGGCGCCTCCACCTTCCCGGCAAAACTACTTATCTTCCTTCTTTTTAAAGATAGCATTAACCCTCGAAAATTTCCACTGTTTCTATTGCCTTATCTGCACGCAGTTCTTTCTGTCGGGGCTGTCCGTCCCGGCAGGATCTGTTTGTCTCTGGAAAGAGGCTCCACCAGAATCTTAAATCCGTCGATCCCCACAGCGACCACCTCTGTTCCGGCGGAAATCTCCTCTTTTGCAACGACCTTGGTCTTTTTTCCTGCAAATTCCGCATAGCCCCCGAATCCCAGGGGAGTCAACGTCTTCCCCTGACAAAACAGATACGCCTGTTCTTTCCGGATACGGCTTCTCTCCACCTGGCTGCGGATCCCTATATGAAATGCAATGGTGATCAAAACGACAACTGCTGTCTGCAGGGGCGGCAATACCCATACGGATATGGCAATTGATACGATGATCGCACCATTGGCATTGGATCCTCCCGACTGGGACCGTCCGTACCAGAAAGGCATATCGTGATACTTCTCCAAGGCAGAGATACCCATGGCATAGAGGTACAAAACGATTCCCAAAACCCATAAAACTCCCTGTATCCTCTCTGGTGCAAATGCTGTCGTTCCGTCCGTATTGGTTGTCAGAAGCTCCAGTAGCTGTGGCATCACGCTTCTGATAAGGGTTGTAAATATCAAGATCCCCAGGATCTGTCCCCACTCCAGCACCGGCTTATGTACCTGGTTAAACAGATCGCTGATCTCCCCGGGATCTCCCATGCTGTCTGCCGCCAGCTCTTTGGCTTCTTCCTCCGAATATCCCTGTGCCATAAAATCTGCCGCACTGTCTTCCAGGTGATCTGTTAGCTCCCGCCGGATCGCCTGCCGGCAGGATCTGTTTTGAACCCTTCCACAGATCTTATCTAAACATATTTGCTCATTCATCTTTTCATCCCTCCATTACCAGATCCACCGCATGGTGAAAAGTATGCCACATTTCCTCTTTTTCTTTTACAAATACCCTTCCCACCGGCGTAATAGAATAATAGATCCTGGTCTTTCCCTCTGTTTCTTTCTCATAAGACGTCAGAAGCTTTTTTTTCTTCAGAGAATGAAGCAGAGGGTACAGCGTTCCTGCCTTTAACTCAAATACATTCTCCGAACGGTCCCGCAGCGTGCGGATCATCTCATATCCGTACATCTCCCGCTCTGACAAAAGCTTCAGGACAAGCATCGCCATGCTTCCGGAAAGCATGCTCTTATCGATCATCTGTTTTTCTGTTTTCTTCATGATATCCGCCTCCTTATATATATGATCTATATATTGATTATCTACATAATAAATCCTAAAAAAGGAAATGTCAAGAAGTCTCCTGCATTCCCTTTGTACAGCACTATGTATTACATGTCCTGCCGCCTTCTTTCCCTACCAGATTCCCATGACCGACTGCATCAGAAGACTTACTGCTGTGATCCCGCCCCAGCAGGCGGCTCCCAGAAGAATAGGCTTTCCTCCACTTTTTACCAGCTTGATCAGATTGCTGTTGAGGCCGATGGCCGCCATTGCCATGATGATAAAAAATTTAGACAGATCCTTGAGCGGCGTAAAAATCTCCGATGGAATGCCCGCCTGCACCGCTACCGTTGTGATCGCTGCCGCCAGGATGAAGTACAGGATAAACATGGGAAATGCCTTGCGCAAACGGAACCCGCCTGCACAGGTTCCATCTTTTTCCCTCTGCTTCGCACGGACAAAACTTAACAGCAACGTGATGGGAATGATGGCCAGCGTTCTCGTCAGCTTCACCAGAACGGCCTTATCCAGAGTTTCGCTTCCCAGCTTCCACATACTGTCCCAGGTGGAGGCAGCTGCCGTCACAGAGGAGGTGTCATTGACTGCCGTACCTGCAAAGATCCCGAAGGCATTGCCGCCTGTCGTGTCAAATCCCACTGCCACTCCCAGCATCGGAAACAAAACCGCCGCCAATACATTAAAGAAAAAGATAACAGAGATCGCCTGCGCCACTTCGTCGTCCTCCGCCCCAATGACCGGCGCCGTAGCGGCAATAGCGGATCCTCCGCAAATAGAAGATCCTACTCCGATCAACGTAGAAATATTTCCGGGGATCCTAAGTGTTTTATGCAGGATCCACGCCAGGAACAAAGAGGTACTGATGGTGCATATGATAATAGGCAGAGACTGTTTTCCCGTTTCCAAAACAACGCCCAGGTTCATGCCAAATCCAAGAAGGACCACTGCCGCCTGCAGCACAAATTTGGAGGTGAAACGAATCCCCGCCTCCGCTTTCCCCTTGTCATTCCATACCAATGCCAGAAGCATCCCCAGTAAAATAGCAAAGACTGCGCCTCCCACGACGGGAAACTGCTTCCCCAAAAGCCAGGACAAAACTGCTATCACAAAGCAGGTCAGCATCCCCGGTCCGTTTTTCTTGATGCGATCCATTTCAACCCTCTCCTTTTCTTTCTCTTTCTGATTTTCTTTTTAACCCTTTTGATTTTTTTGCAGAGCGCTTATCTCGCACACTGCCTTCCCTGGATTTTCCCATGTACTTCCCTTGGATCCAGACGAAAAAAGAAGCAGCCTTTTGCCAGACATTTCTGTGCTGCACTGCTTCTTTCTGATTCTGTTTTTCTGATGAAAGATCTATGCGATCCCTTCCAATACTTCCTCCGCAATATTTCTTGCGTGATCGGAAATACGCTCCAGGCAGACTAATGCGTCCAAAAAGACGATTCCTGCCTCTGCCTCGCACTGATTGTTGGCCAGACGTTTGATATGCCTGGTACGAAGCTGTACCTCCAGCGCATCTGCCTGGGTTTCTTTTTCCACCACCCGCAGCGCCCTGTCCTTGTCATTTTCCTGAAACGCCTTGTAAGCATAGAGATAGCTGTCCACACAGACCTCTGTCATCTCCTGCAGCTGCTCTCTTCCTGTGTCGGAAAAGCTGAGCTTCCTTTCCATGATCGTTTCTGCAAACTCAGAAATGTTTTCACAATAGTCGCTGACCCGTTCCATATCCGATACGATCTGCAGCAAATGTGAGATCTCCTGGTGCTCCTTTTCACTGATCTGCAGAGAACTCAGCTTGATGGCATAGTCGGTGATTCCGGCGCAAAGGCGATCCACCGTTTTTTCTTCCTCCCGCAAAAAGCGGATATCCTGTTCCTTCGGTGCAAACAGTACATTCTTGGCCACAAGCAGGGACTCCTCCACGATCTTTCCCATGCGGTCGATCTCTTTGACCGTTGCCTGCAGTGCGATGCTGGGCGTTTCCAGAACACGTTCGTCCAAAAGCACCGTGCTCTTTTCCTGCTCCCCTTCTTTGACTCTGCCCAGTTTCTTTGCCAGGCGGATGATCCAGTTGGAGGCCGGGAACAGCAGAACAGTCGTACCAATATTGAAGATGGTATGTACCAAACTGATCTGTGTCTGGGTGATCACACCCGTTCCTGCCGCCACATTGATCAGCTTAAAGTATACGATAGCTACCACTGAAAAAATGATCGTCCCTATGATATTGAACAACAGGTGCATCAGCGCCGCCGTCTTTGCCGTCCGTTTTGCTCCCAGACTGGCAAGAATCGCGGTGATACAGGTACCAATATTCTGTCCCATGATGATGTAGATGGCCGCGCTGAAAGGAACCAGTCCTGCTGCCGCAAGACTCTGCAGGATTCCCACGGAAGCTGAAGAGCTCTGGATGATCGCTGTCACGACCGTTCCTGTGAGGATTCCTAAAAACGGATTATTGCCCAGTGTTACAAACAGGCTGCGGAATCCTTCGGACTCCCTTAGCGGATCTACGGCTGCGGACATGGTAGAGATTCCGATAAACAGCAGACCGAATCCGATGATGATGCTGGCTACCTCCTTGGAAGATCGTCTCTTCCCTGTCAGCATGATGACCACGCCGATCATCAGCGCTACCGGCGCCAGCGTGGAAGGACTCAGTACTTTTGCCCATTCCACAGAAGATACCAGCCACCCGGTTACGGTGGTTCCGATGTTGGCGCCCATGATCACTCCCATTGCCTGGGTCAGATTCATGATTCCTGCATTGACAAATCCGACCACCATAACGGTCGTAGCAGAAGAGCTTTGGATCACTGCCGTGATGGCCGCCCCCAAAAGGACCCCCATCAGCTTGTTTTTCGTCAAAGCCTCCAGCAGGGATTTCATCCGGTTGCCCGCCGCATTTTCCAGCCCCTGTGCCATGATCTGCATCCCGTAAATGAACATCCCCAGTCCCCCGGCAAAGGGTACGATGATACTCAAATAATTCATTCCTTTTTTCCTCCTTCATTGCGAAAACGACTAATTCCCCAGCTTTTCTTTTGCTGTGGCTCCGGCCTGCGTGTCGCCGTAGGCATCTGCCAGTCTCTGATATTTTGCCTGCGCCGACTCAGTGTCGCCTTTCCCCTCATAGGCCTGTGCCAGAAGCAGCAGGGCCTGTCCATCACTGTATCCTTCTTCTATTTGAACCACTCTTTCCAGATTGGTGATGGCTGTATCATAATTGGCCACCTGCATATTCGCTTTCGATGTGGTATACAGACGTTCGCACGCTCTCGGATAGAGCACCCCCGTCATCTCCTCGTAGATGCTTCTTCCCGCCGTTCCCAGTGCAGCCGGGTTGACTTTTAAGAGTTCATCGATCATAGCTTCATCGCTCATGCTGTTGCTCCTATAATAGGATTCTATATTCATCACGATCTCATAGCTGGACTGGGTGGACGCCGCCGTGGCCTGCGCGTTTTCCGTCTCCTCGCTGTTGGCCCGGTAGCCTTCCAGATCCTTCTTCAGCGCCCGGATCTGTGCTTCCTGCTCTGCGATCTTATCGCCGAATTCCACCGCCTGCTTGTTGGTCTGATTCTGCCTGGAACCGGAAATGGCCGGCATGACCAAAAGTCCCATGATCGCAGTTCCCACCAGGATCCCCAGCAGGATATTGACGATCGAATGATAGCCGCCTCTTTCCCTTTGTCCTGCCGGAACAGGCTGGATGATGGTTTCATTTCCCACATGGTAGGTAACCGTCTCCCTGCGTTTCCCCTTCATGGACACGGGCCTGGTCTTTCTCACCTGGTTCAGCTCATGCATATAGGACAGGGTGATCTCATCCGTGGTATCCAGCTTGTATGCGGATCGGATGGCCTGTCTCGCCAGGGAATACTGTTCTCCATGCAGATACAAGAGTCCCATCAGCTGATAGGCTTTCACAAAGCCGGGATGCGCCTGTACCGCTTTTTTCAACTGGATCAGCGCCAGATCCTCCGCATTCTGCCAGCAGTATTCCAACGCACGGTTATAGCGCTTGACCGCCTGATTGACAGCCAGAAGCTCGGCCTTTGATTCCTTTATCGTTTTTATAAAATAATTTGCAATATTGTCTTTTGGCTGGATGTTCTTGCTGAGGATCCATTCTGTCAGAGCCTCTGCCACGTCACCCCTGCCGTAGTAGACCAGTCCCAGAAGATTTCGCGCCGCAACATTGGTCCCGTCATACTGCAGACTCTTTTTCAGGGCTGTAGCTGCCCCCGTCAGGTCGCGGATATTTGCCTTTTTCAGGCCCTCATTGTAACAAATATGGGATTGGTACAAGAGCTTGGTCGTATATTCCATGATTTTCCCTCTGACCCTTCTACTTGGTCTTTTCCATGACTTCCAGCAAAATATCTGTCATATCCGTCAGATCCTCCTGGTGTACGGCATCTTCAATATCCTCCACCTCAAGACTTGGCTGAAACTTTTTTAACTCTTCCTCAAAATTAAGCATATCCTTTGCCTCCTGTCAACCACTTTTTTATCATACCTGCCAGATAGAGAGACCCTACAGCGTAGACTCTTCCTTCCTTCCCGCATCTTTTGTCCGCCTCCCTGAGACTTTCCGCCAGTGTCTGCTTTCCGATCACTTCTTTTGTGGTACAGGTCCGGAATATCTCTTCCAGCTCCTGCACCGGCACGCCTCTTTCCTCTTCGATCTGCGTCACTACATACGCTTTTACCTGCGCTCTCTCACAGAGGAGACGGATCATTCTTCTGTAGTCTTTGTCCCTTACCGCCGAAAACAGAAGGACTGATTCCGCCAGCCTTTCGGGCTCTGTCAGGGACAGGCTCTCTAAAAACGCCTCGATCGCCGGGGGATTATGAGCTCCGTCCACCGTAAGTCTTGGCGTCAGCTCTTCCATTCTCCCCTCCCACGTCACCGCCTCTATGGCTTCTTTCCATCCCGCCCTCCGGGCTGCTTTCGTCTGTAGCAGACTCTCCGCTGCCCGCAGCGCCAGCTCCACATTCCTTATCTGATACAAAGCGCCGGAGGAGATCCGGTAGAGAACACTTTCATCATAAGCATTTCGCCTAAAAAAAGCAATCTTATTCTCTTTGGATCCCTGCAAAACATCATCCGAATCCGTTACGCTTTCCCAGGTCGCCTTTTTCGCTTTCGCCGCTTTTTCTATGACTTTTGCCGCTTCTTCCTGATTTCCATCGAAGATGACCTTCCCGCCGTCTTTTATGATCCCTGCCTTTTCTCCTGCAATGGCAGAAATACTGTCTCCCAAAATCCCCGTATGGTCCAGCCCGATGGAGGTGATCACCGACAGATGGCAGCCCTCCAGTGCATTCGTGGCGTCCAGCCTGCCTCCCAGACCCGTTTCCAGAATCAGATACTCCGCCTCCGATTCCTGGAATACCAGCATGGTGATCCCAAATAAAAATTCAAAATAGGAAGGATGTCCCAGTCCTTCCTGCTCCATCTCTTTCGCCACAGTCTTCGCTTTGTGATACCCCTTTAAAAACTGCTCCTCCGACACCAACTTCCCATCCAGACGGATCCGCTCTCTGAGGCTGACCAGATGCGGAGAGAGAAACAAGCCCGTCCGTTTTCCTTCTGCCAGCAGGATCGCCTGAAGGTAAATGCAGACAGAACCTTTTCCGTTGGTCCCTGCCACATGTACGATGGTTTTATCCACTTCCAAACATGAAAGTCTCCGCAGAAACTCTCTCGTGTGTTCCTGCGGATGCTTTGTAGTAAACTTGGGCAGCTCTTCTATATAGGACTCTGCCTGCCCAAAAGATTCTATGATATCCATTATTTCTTTTCCTCGTGTAACTGGCTGACCCAGGACTTGCTAAGGTCCGTGCCGGTTCCTTCCTGTACTTCCAGTCCGCCGTTTTTATAAATATATTCATTGGAAGAGCGGAATACTGTGTCGCTGGATCCCATCTGCCGTATGACAATCACATCGCCTTCTGACAGCTCTGATTCGTTCAACTCGATCCTGGTATTGTTCAAAAAGGTACTTTTTTGCTTTTCTCCATTGATATACACCTTGCTGGATTTGGTAAAATTTGTACCGTAAAGGCTGTACCCTGCTCCCAGATGGGGAATGATCTTATCCAGGGTCACATCCCTCATTCCCATGATCATATGCCCCTCCTTTGTGGGCGTATGATCCCGGTAGGTGTACTGCTTTCCATAAAGAAGATCATACTGGAGCAGTTCCAGATCCGGCAGATACTTCTTAGTTTTTCTTCTTTCCTGATGGTAGTTAAACACGGTTCCGGAATGGATCCCCAGTCGGTCAAACACGTCTGCCGCTATCTGATACGCAGGAATGTTCCTGTCCTCTTTCGTCAATCCGATATTGTCCCAGATCACATAATTGGTATCATACAGGTACCGTCCTTTCAGATCCTCCGCCTTCAGCCCCAGCGTCGGCAGATGATCCCCATAGAACACGATCACCGTAGGTTCCTTTCTCTTTTCCACCTGCTTTACCAGGTTTCCTGCAAACTGATCCATTTCATAGACCTGATTCACATAGTATTCCCAACGGTTTTTCAATGCCTCATCTTCAATTCCTTCTACTTTGATCCTGGGATTTTCCAATACCTTTTCCGCCGGATAATCCCCATGTCCCTGTACGCTGACAGTAAACACAAAATCCTGCTGCTCTGTACTGTTCATCGCATCCTCAATATGCTGGAGCAGTACGTCGTCCTTGGCCCAGCCCTTCTCCGTCGTCTGCAGGATGTTCATAAATTCTTTGCTGGTAAAGGAATCAAATCCTATGTTATTAAACACTCTGGAACGGCTGTAAAAATTCCCTCCGTTATTGTGAAGCGCATGGGTTCCGTACCCCAAAGCTGCCAGCGCCGTCGCCGCACTTTCACAGGTATTATCTTTTAGCATGGTCTTGTACGGATACTCTCCCGGCCCAAAAAAACGCAGGTTCATTCCCGTCAACACCTCAAACTCCGTATTGGCCGTTCCGGCTCCGATAGACGGTACCTTAAAGTATCCGGTAGAATACTGCTGCGCCATTTGATGAAGATTTGGTGTCACATCCTCAGAGGTGGTAAAAAATTCCACTTCCTCGATGTCAAAATAGGATTCCAACTGCACAAACAGGATGTTTGGCATCTGGCTTTTATTATCTGCTTCGTTCTTATTGATCGCGCCATTCTCCGTAATCCTGTCTATTTCCTTTTCGTTGTAGTTGTTGGGCTCTGTGATCCCCGTATTGAACACACTGGCCATAAAGCAATAGGGAAGTCCGTAGTCCTCATAGGCAAAAGCGATGTTCCCAAAATAAGTAGACACCACCCGCTTCTCGATCGCCAGATCTGTGATCCAGATATATCCGACAATGCACAAAGCAATCCCCAGAAGCGCCGGGATTCGCCGGAGTTTTCCCTGATACTGTCCGCCTCTTTTCCACATGGAGATCACCCAGGCCACCACAGCGGCGATTCCGATCACCAGCACCATCAGCTCAAATCCATTGAAATAATTATTGATCAGCGTAACCCCGTCTTTTGCCACCTTCAGATCCTGTGCATTAAAAGGTGTGACTCGCTTCATCAGCATGTATCCGTTGGAAACTCCGATAAATCCCCACAATACACTGATAATGATTCTGGCAAAAACTCTCCGTTTCACCAGATACACCACAGAAAAAGTGCAAAAGATCATAAACGCATTATACAGAAATACCAGCGGCACTCCCGTCATGTACTGAAAAGCCTCTATGAGGGAATGCCTGGACACCGCTTCGATCCCCAGATTGATCCCACAGGCCAAAAGCGCATGGAAGAAAAGAGAGAAACGGTTCATAAATCCGTATATCTTTTGCATTTGTTTCCCTCTTGGACTGTTTCTTCTTTCCTCCAGGATCCTCTCCCTGCGCTCTTTTCGCAGCCTTCTGTATTCCTTGATGTCTTCAATTTTTAAATGTCTGCATGTTTCCCAGATCTTTTTCAGGTCAATAGGACGCTTGAATTTCTTTTTCATTCTATCCCCTTCGGGCTATCTTCCTTCCAGCCCTTTTAATCTTTCTGCTACCTGATCCGCCATCTGCCTGTAGGTTTCCAGCTTCTCTCTTTCTGCCTGGACTTTTTCCTGCGGCGCCTTGCTTATAAATTTTTCATTCTTCAGCATGTTGGAGGCCCGCAGAATCTCTGCCTGAAGCCTTGTCTGCTCTTTCAACAGCCTTTGCCTTTCCTGTTCAAAATCGATCAGTTCCTCCAATGGAAGATATACCGTAGCCTCCGGAACTACTATGGATACCGCGTCTTCGGAAATATCCGGTCTGCTTTCACATACCACGAAGTCGCTGGCAGAAGCCATCATTTTCGCCGATTCTTTCAGCGTTTCCAGACCGGCTCTCATCTCTGCATCCTCCGATACCACAAAAACGCTGGCCTTTCTGGAATTTGGCACATTCATTTCCGCACGGATATTTCTGACGCCACGGATGATCTCCTGGAATCTTCCCAAAATTTCTGCTTCTTTTTCAAACTCCCAGGAGGCTTCATACTCCGGCCAGGTGGACATCATCAAAGATTCTTCCTGAGAAGCCACGCTTCTGTAGATCTCTTCCGTCACAAACGGCATATATGGGTGCAGAAGCTTCAGGGAACGCTTCAGGACCTCCCGCAGGGTCCACAACGCATCATTGGCGCCTTTTGCATCTTCCTCAAAATGGTAGATCCTGTATTTTGCCAGTTCGATATACCAGTCGCAGAACTCATCCCAGATAAAGTCGTAGATCTTGGACAGGGCGATCCCCAGCTCAAATTTATCCAGATTGTCCGTCACTTCTTTTGTCACCTGACTGCATCTTCTCAAGATCCATTTATCATCGGTACGCAAAGACTGCAGATCAGGTGTGCGAATCTCCTTGTCTTCCATGTTCATCAAAATAAACCGAGATGCATTCCAGACTTTGTTGGCAAAATTTCGGCTTGCTTCTACCTTTTCCTGATAAAAACGCATATCGTTTCCCGGCGCATTTCCGGTTATCAGCGTCATTCGCAGGGCATCCGCCCCATATTCCTCGATGATCTCCAGCGGGTCGATTCCATTTCCCAGAGATTTGCTCATCTTCCTTCCCTGGGAATCTCTCACCAGTCCATGGATGAATACGGTATGGAAAGGAGATACCCCCGTATGGGCATACCCGGAAAATACCATCCGGATCACCCAGAAGAAAATAATATCATATCCCGTCACCAGCACGTCCGTGGGGTAGAAATAATCCAGATCCTCCGTCTGCTCCGGCCAGCCCATAGTGGAAAACGGCCAAAGCGCCGAGCTGAACCAGGTATCCAACGTATCTTCATCCTGGGTAAACCCGGTGTGTCCGCACGCTTCACAGACAGCAGGCTCCTTGGATGACACCACCATTTTCCCACAGTGTTGGCAGTAGTAGGCCGGAATCCTATGTCCCCACCAGATCTGTCTGGAAATACACCAGTCCCGGATATTTTCCAGCCAGTGCAGGTAGATCTTGTCAAACCGCTCCGGAACAAATTTCAGTTCTCCATTTTTTACCGCCTCAATAGCAGGCTTTGCCAATTCTTCCATTCTGACGAACCACTGCTGCTTGATCATGGGCTCTACTGTCGTATGGCATCTGTCGTGTGTTCCTACATTATGGGAATGGGGAACGACCTTCACCAGATATCCCTGCTCCTCCAGATCTTTCACGATTCGCTTTCTCGCCTCATAGCGATCCAATCCTGCATAGATTCCCCCCTGCTCGTTGATGGTGGCGTCATCATTCATCACATGGATCTCCGGAAGCCGGTGTCTTTTTCCTACTTCAAAATCGTTCGGGTCGTGAGCCGGTGTGATCTTCACCGCTCCCGTTCCAAACTCCCTGTCTACATATGCGTCTCCTACTATGGGGATCTCTTTATTGACCAATGGTAACAGCGCCGTTTTTCCGATCAGGTGCTGATACCTCTCATCCTCCGGATGGACTGCGATCGCCGTGTCGCCCAGCATCGTCTCCGGTCTGGTGGTTGCGATTTCCAGATACTCTTTTGTCCCCGTAATGGGATAACGGATATGCCAGAAGCTGCCTTCCTGTTCTTCATGCTCTACTTCTGCATCAGAAAGGGAGGTCTTGCAGACCGGACACCAGTTGATGATCCTTGGCCCTTTATAGATATAGCCCTTTTCGTACAGGCGGATGAAAACCTCTTCCACTGCTTTGGAGCATCCTGCATCCATGGTAAACCGTTCTCTGTCCCAGTCACAGGATACCCCCAGTTTTTTCAGCTGCGCTTCAATGGTTCCCGCATATTCTTCCTTCCATTGCCAGGTCCTCTCCAAAAACTTTTCCCTGCCCAGTTCTTTTTTATCGATCCCTTCTTCCTTTAGCTGGTTTGTCACCTTTACCTCTGTGGAAATGGCTGCATGGTCGGTTCCCGGGATCCAAAGTGCATGAAAGCCCTTCATCCTCTTGTAGCGGATCAGGATATCCTGCAGGGTGTTGTCCAGCGCATGTCCCATATGCAGCCTTCCTGTAATATTCGGCGGCGGCATCACTGTGGTAAACGGTCGTTTGCTGCGGTCTACTTCCGCATGGAAAAACTTCTTTTCGCACCACTCTTCATATAATTTCGCTTCGATCGCTTTTGGATCATAAGTTGTATCCATCTTTTTTCCCATTTTCTTTTTCCTTTCTCCTCAAATATCTTCTGCTATTCCCTTTAGATCCCTCTTCAGATATCGGCGGGCCCTTTTGCAACGCCCTCCATACCGCCGCAGTGCTATCCGGCAGAACATGTTTTATTTCACAGAAGGTCTTCCCATAAAACGCAGAAGAAATCCCGCATCGCAGGGCGTGATCCCATGAAATAAAAAATACCCTCTACAATGTCTGTAAAGGGCGACGAATCGCGGTACCACCTTTTTCATGCGGACCTTCTCCGCACACTCATCCTGTTCTTTAACGGGAACGACTCGCAGCCGGTTCGTCTTCCAGATTCACCGACCGGGCTCCGAAGCTACCTTCCATATCTCTGTCCTTTGGATTTCCTTTCAGCCTGTGGGAATTCCTCTCTGAAAAAGGGATGATATGTACTCCTCTTCTTCACTGCCTTTTGCAATCAATTACTGAATATGATAGTCATCCTGCCTTTGTTTGTCAAGCGACTTCATGGAATTTTAAGGATCCTGTTAAAAACCAAACTTATATTGTGTCCCATTTCTCACCATGCTATAATTTTTTTATCAAACAGGCCACGACAGTGAAGGCTTTCCCCACGGATCCCGCCCTGTGGTTTTTTCATTCCAAAGCCTATGGCGCCCGCTTACGACCTGCCTTTCTTGCGCAGGCCTTTTGTTTTTTACCGATAATCTACCTTATAGCAAAGGATGACCTTTATGGAAGAAACTTCACATTTAAAAGCCCTTGTCCAAAAGCTGACGGATACCCATCAGCTGGAGCGGGAGGAATGGGTGACGCTGCTTCAGGGGCAGTCTCCCGAATTTTCGGAATATCTGTTTGCTCTCGCCAGAAAAGTCCGCCAGAAGCATTACGGCACGGACGTCTACGTGCGGGGACTGATCGAATTTACCAACTACTGCAGGAACGACTGCTATTACTGTGGGATCCGAAAAAGCAACCCCACCGCCTCCCGGTACCGTCTGAGTCCGGAGGAAATCCTCTCCTGCTGCCGCATCGGCTACCGGCTGGGATTCCGTACCTTTGTACTGCAGGGCGGAGAAGATGGGTATTATACCGATGCCCGCCTGGTCCCTCTGGTGGAACGGATCAAGACGTCCTATCCCGACTGTGCCATTACCCTGTCTGTAGGAGAACGTGACCGTAACAGCTATCAACGGCTGTTTGATGCGGGAGCCGACCGTTATCTGCTCCGTCACGAAACCTTTCAGCATACACACTACAGTAAGCTGCATCCTGCTTCTTTGTCTGCCGGACACCGGCAGGACTGCCTCTGGACTTTAAAAGAGATCGGGTATCAGGTCGGAACCGGATTCATGGTGGGTTCTCCCTTTCAAACCGACCAACATCTGGCAGAGGATCTGCTGTTTATTACCCGCCTGAATCCTCAGATGGTGGGGATCGGACCTTTTATCCCCCATCATGCCACACCTTTTGCAAAAAAATCGGCAGGTACTTTGGAAAAGACTCTGTTTTTACTGGCGCTCTTAAGGCTCCTGCTGCCCAAAGTCCTGCTACCGGCCACCACCGCCTTAGGCACGATTCATCCCAAAGGCAGGGAACTGGGGATTCTGGCCGGCGCTAATGTAGTAATGCCCAACCTTTCTCCCACTTCTGTGCGAAAGGATTACGCTTTATATGACAACAAGATCTGTACCGGCGACGAAGCCGCAGAGTGCCGTGTCTGTCTGGAAAGACGGGTCAACTCCATCGGATACCAGATCACAACTGCCAGAGGAGATTCCCTGAACCTGGATTCCTACTCTGCCGCTATCAATCCCATAGACTCAAAAGGAGGATACCCTTATGTATGACGTTCATTCCAAACACGCAGAAGATTTTATCAATCACCAGGAGATTTTGGATACGCTGGCCTATGCCGATGAAAACTGCCACAACACGGCTCTGATGGAAGCTCTGATCCAAAAGGCAGCGCTCAGAAAAGGACTTTCTCACCGGGAAGCCTCTCTTCTTCTTGCCTGTCAGGATCCACAGCTTAACGAAAAAATCTTCCGCCTTGCTCAGCAAATCAAGAAAGATTTTTACGGCAACCGCATCGTTTTGTTTGCCCCGCTGTATCTTTCCAATTATTGTGTCAATGGCTGTACCTATTGTCCCTACCATCTGAAAAACAAGACGATCCGGAGAAAAAAGCTGACCCAGGAGGAGATCCGTAGAGAAGTCATCGCGCTCCAGGATATGGGACATAAGCGTCTTGCGCTGGAAGCCGGAGAGGATCCCGTTCATAATACCATGGACTACTATCTGGAATCCATCGAGACGATCTACAGTATCCGGCATAAAAACGGAGCGATACGCCGTGCCAACATTAATATCGCCGCCACGACCACAGATAATTACCGCCTGCTAAAAGAAGCCGGCATCGGTACTTATATCCTGTTTCAGGAAACCTACCATAAGGAAAGTTACCTGAAGCTGCATCCTGCCGGTCCCAAGCACGACTACGATTATCATACGGAGGCCATGGATCGCGCCATGGAAGGCGGTGTGGATGATGTGGGGATCGGAGTCCTCTTTGGGTTGGACAAATACCGCTATGAATTTGCCGGACTTTTGATGCATGCCGAGCATCTGGAGGCTGCCTTCGGCGTCGGTCCTCACACCATCAGCGTTCCCCGGCTCAGAGATGCAGACGACATTGATTCTTCTTCCTTTAAAAACGGAATTGACGATGCAACCTTTGAAAAAATCGTAGCCTGTATCCGGATCTCTGTTCCCTACACCGGCATGATCGTCTCTACCCGCGAGAGTAAAGATGTTCGCCAACGGGTCCTGCAGCTGGGGATCTCCCAGATCAGCGGCGGCTCCAAAACCAGCGTAGGGGGATACTACCAGCCGGAAACCGACGAAGACAATTCCAAGCAGTTTGATATCAATGACGACCGTACTCTGGATGAGGTGGTACACTGGCTGATGGAAATGGACTATATTCCCAGCTTCTGCACCGCCTGTTACCGGGAGGGTCGGACCGGCGACCGGTTTATGTCCCTCTGCAAAAGCGGCCAGATCCAGAACTGCTGTCACCCCAACGCACTGATGACCCTTCAGGAATATCTGATGGATTACGCCTCACCTTCCACCAGAGCTTTGGGAGAGGCCATCATCGACCGGGAGGTTGCCAATGTTCCTAATCTGAAAGCCCGCTCTGTCGTACTGGAAAACCTCCGACTGATTCGGGACAATAACCGCCGAGATTTTCGTTTTTAGTCCGGGAATGTTTTGACTGCGCAGGTGTTTTATTCAGAAAGTGTTTCACCCAGAAAGGAGTGTTTTATGAGTCTCAATCAAACCCCTTCTGCCAACCGCATCCACATTGGGATCTTCGGTCGGCGAAATGCCGGGAAATCCAGCTTGTTAAATGCACTGACGAGCCAGTCCCTTTCTATCGTATCTCCTGTGAAAGGAACCACCACCGATCCCGTCCAGAAAACCATGGAGCTTCTTCCTCTGGGGCCGGTGGTGCTGATCGACACGCCGGGACTGGACGACGTGGGGGAACTGGGCGAAAAGAGAGTTCAAAAAGCGTTTCAGGCGCTAAACAAAACGGACCTTGTGCTTCTGGTGGCAGACTATTCCGAAGGATTGTCCGCCTGTGAATATGATTTATTGGAAGCTGTCCGCAAAAAGCAGCTCCCCTGTATCCTGGTTTGGAACAAATGGGATCTGGCAACAGTTTCTTCCGGTGAGAATGTCTGTTCTTCCCAAAAGCCTGCTGCTTCCGGGAACCTTCCCGCAGCTGCTCAGAACCTTCCTGCGGCTGCTTCCGAAAACCTTCCCTCTATCTGCGTCAGCGCTTCCCTGGGCTGGCACATCCGGGAACTGAAGGAGTTGATCGGGAAAACGTTTCCTCAAAAGCAACAGGCTCCTTTGATCCGGGATCTGGTACGACCTTCTGACCTGGTGGTGCTGGTCATTCCCATCGACACCTCTGCTCCTAAAGGGCGCCTGATCCTGCCCCAGCAGCAGGTGATCCGGGATCTGCTGGACGGAGGCGCTGTTTCAGTAGTGGCATCCGATGCGGAGCTTCCGCAGGTACTGGCCTCTTTCCAGAAGGATCCTGCCCTTGTCGTCTGTGACAGTCAGGTATTCCATAAGGTATCGCCGGCAGTTCCCCTTTCTGTTCCTCTGACTTCCTTTTCCATTCTCTTTGCACGTTATAAGGGCTGCCTTCCTTCTCTGGCAAAGGGCGCTTCCTTCCTGGATGATCTGGAAGACGGCAGCCACATTCTGATCTGTGAAGGCTGCACGCACCATCGTCAGTGCGAAGATATTGGAACAGTCAAGCTTCCCGCCTGGATCCGTCAGCACACCAACAAGGAGTTTCAGTTTTCCTTTACTTCCGGCACCGAATTTCCTGCGGATCTAAACTCCTACGACTTCATCATCCATTGTGGCTCCTGCATGCTTCCGGATCGTGAATTTCAGCATCGTGTCCGCTGCGCCAAAGATGCCGGCATCCCCATCACCAACTACGGAACTGTGATCGCTCACATGCGGGGAATCCTGGAAAGAAGCCTGGAGCCCTTTCAGCATTTACTGTAAAGAACCCTCTCCATTTTGCCGTGGAAAATGGAGAGGGTTCTTTAATCCTTTACCTATAGTAGGTTCTTTTTATATACAGATTTAAGATCCTGCAGGCATTTCTGTAGCCGCAGATCCTGACTAACCGTTTCACCTTCCTGACAGAAGGGATATCCTAATAATCCAGTAAATACAAATATTTTTTCATTTCCAATTTACTTCTATCTGTAAAATCAACCTGTCCCATCCATACGGAAAACAGGTAAGCCAGATAACTGTTTACCGCCTGCCGCCTTTCTCCTTCTGTCCTGCTCTTCGCATACGTGACAATGATCCGCTCAAGATCCTTTAACTCTTTCTCCTTTGGAATTTTTGATGTCTGGGCATAAGCCGATCCTTTTCGATACACATAATAGGGATTCCCATACCACTCCAGATGCTTCACACATAGCAGCATTCTGACCGTCCAGTCGGAATCTTCATTTCTCATTCCGGATTCAAAATACAGCTGATTCGACCGGATGAAATCTGTCCGAATCACTTTGGACCAGACGGCTGCCGCGAAATTGTTTGTCGCCATAATTTCTTTGATGGGATTTCGAGCCGCCTTTTCCGGATCCACCGGGTAATTTTCCAACTCGGTTATTCCTTTGTTTTCCCAGTATACTTTTCTTCCCATCATTACAACTTCCGGCTTCTTCTGAGCGATAAAGGCTACCAGCTTTTCCAGCGCTTCTTTGGCGTCCCAAAAGTCATCATTGTCCATAAAAGTTATATAGTCGCCTTCTGCAGCCCGCATCCCGGCGTTTCGGCTGTCTGCCGTTCCGCCATTTTCCTTGTGGATCACTTTCACACGACAATCCTGTCTGCCAAAAGTGTCACACAAAGCTGGCGAATTGTCTGTAGACCCATCATCCACCAGAATGATTTCAAGATCCGTATGTGTTTGATTCCGTATACTCTCTATACATTGTTCCAAATATTTCTCACTATTGTAAACTGGTATAATAATGCTGATCTTCATCTGTCTTTCACTCCTTTATCATCCTCCCAAAAAGTATTCGTCCGCAAAACGATCCATACAGTCGCCACTTCAAGGGTTTGTAAAGAACTGCTGCCTGCTTTTTTGCTCTCTCCATCCGAACAATACCCAAATTATCTTTGAAACTTTTTCGCCCCACTGTTTTCCGTAAACACCAATATAAGTGATGTGTCCGGATCTGTCAAGATTTCCCACTTTCTGCCGGAACCTCCGGTTTCTGCCGTTTATCTGCAAATCTTCCCAAAAGATACAAGCCCGGCAGGATCATCACGTAATTCATCAGGCTGATCCCGTTTATGATCGTTTCCGTTTCCAGAAACGGCGGGAGGGCA
The DNA here is from genome assembly GCF_009696485.1 of Suipraeoptans intestinalis. GTDB lineage: Bacteria > Bacillota > Clostridia > Lachnospirales > Lachnospiraceae > Suipraeoptans > Suipraeoptans intestinalis. The sequence continues at coordinate 1,583,148 of NZ_VULY01000018.1, read as the reverse complement.
GACAGAAAATTGTTCAAAATATGAAGTCCGATCACATACCTCAAGGATCCTGTCTTTTGATACACGATAGCGATCCCCACTCCCATTATCATTGTATACACTACCTGCACCGGCTCCTGATGCCACAAGCCAAACAGAAGTCCCGACCCGATCACAGCAAACCACCCTTCCCTGATTTCTGCAAGATATTGATACACGATTCCTCTGAACAAAAGCTCCTCCACAATCGGCCCAACCAATACCACCGACAGAAACACCCAGATATAAGGCTCTCCCAACTGTTCTTTCCCTACCGTCTGAAATCGCTCCATGCTATCCCTGATAAATGGAACTTTGTACAAAACCTCTTCGGCAAAGTTAAGCCACAGACTGCTGATTCCTCCTAAGCCAAATGTAATCACCGCCACCTCTAATGCCCTCTTCCATACCGGTTGCCCTTTGACTCTCTCATCTTCTGTCTGTTTTGTCCACCGGGAAGGCTCTTTCACATCCTTGCCTTCTGCTTTTTTCATCTGACTTTCTTGCCCGCTCTGCTCCTTGCTCCGTCTCTGCTCTTTCAGACAAAACACCCACAGTCCATAGATGCCCAGAAGCCAGGCACATCCGACCGTATCCCAAAGATAATACTGTTGGCTCCATGCTATCCCTTCTTTCGGCAGCACCTGTGCCAGGAAATCAGCCGTATATCCAACAAGCACCATAACTATTTCATAGCAAAATACGGCAACTCCCAGCAGCAGTACCAGGCCGACCGTTTTCCCCATTCTTTTTCTCTCTCCCATGCTTTTCTTTCTTATCCCGTCACAAGACAGAACCAGCTTTTCCCTTCCTCTCCGCTTTTTGCAGGATTTCTGTTTGAACCTTTCCTCTCTCGTCCTCTTTTTCCTCTTCTTTTGCTTTCACCCCGCAGACTGCAAGCTTCCCTGTTTTCTGCCTTCCTGTAGCTTTAGAGGACTACCGGGTCTGCTTTTGCGGGTGCCGCTCAAACACATATTCCTTTGCGGAAGAAAGCTCTTCCCGGAACCGAAAGTCCAGTCGTCCAAATTTTTTCAGCGCTTCCGGCTCTTCCACCTGATGCTCTGCCATATACCGCACCATCTCTCCTCGCGCCATCTTTGCATAGGTTCCTTTTGTTATTAGCTTTTCTCCTGCCTTTTCACAAAAAGTCACCGTCAAAAACCGGTCCCGCACCTCCAGATAGGGCTCCACACATCTGGAATATTCTTTAGAAGCAAGGTTCAATATAAGCTCTCCTTTTTCTTCTTTCCCTCTGCATCCTTCTCCCTTTGCCACCGATTCATACAGCTTTCTTCCCCAAAATTCGTATAAGTGTCTGTTTGCTCCGATCTTTCCCCTCGCCTGCATCTCCAGGCGGTAGGGCGTTACCCCGTCCATGGGCTTTAACACCCCGTAAAAACCGGACAGGATCCTTAGATGTTTTTGCAGGTAATCCAGCTGTTTCTCTTCAAATACGCTGGGTGCCATGTACTGAAATGCCAGGCCCTCATAGGCTAAGACGGCCGGAGTCAGATCTTTTTCCAGCTCCATGCTTTTTAGACATTCCACATTCTGGCGGGCGATATTGTCATTGCATTTCCAAAGAGCTTTCAGCTCCTCATAAGATTTTTCCCGCATCCATTCCAAAAGTTGTTTCGTTTCCTGAAGATATTCCGGAAGCCCCAGATGATCCAGTTCATCTGTTTTGATCCTCATCCTTTTTGCCGGTGATAATATGATCTTCATCCTTTGTCCTCTCCAAACAAAAGAAGGTGATCTCACTCTGTCAGCGAACACCTTCTCTTTTTCTTCTATTCTTTCTTTTTGATTATATCATATCTCTTCCCTAGGAAACCAGATTTCTTCGGATTATTTTGTATCATTTTTCCATCTGTCTTTTTGGAAGCGCCGCCGTACTTTTGAGGATCTAGCTTGTGGCTCAGGATAAGCCAGATTCCCATGATTCCGTTGGATACGGCCAAGACCATTATTGCAAAGATCGGTCTTACCACTACCAAATTACGAAATGCAAATTTCCAGATAGATGCCGAATCGTAACGTATAAAAAATGACCTGTAAAAGAAATCTTTTACAGGTCATCAAACTCCCCGAGTTGGGTTTGAACCAACGACCCTTCGGTTAACAGCCGAATGCTCTACCGCTGAGCTATCGAGGATCATTCTTCTATTCTCCATGTACCTTCAAAACCACATACAAGTTAAGCATCCGTCTTCTACCGATTCCCCTTCGGTCATGCCCTCGACCGATTAGTAGCAGTCAGCTCCATACATTACTGCACTTCCACCTCTGCCCTATCTACCTCGTCGTCTTCAAGGGGTCTTACTACTTTCGTAGGGATATCTCATCTTGAGGGGGGCTTCACGCTTAGATGCCTTCAGCGTTTATCCCGTCCCGGCTTGGCTACTCTGCCATGCACTTGGTAATGCAACAGATACACCAGCGGCCAGTCCATCCCGGTCCTCTCGTACTAAGGACAGCTCCTCTCAAATATCCTACGCCCACGCCGGATAGGGACCGAACTGTCTCACGACGTTCTGAACCCAGCTCGCGTACCGCTTTAATGGGCGAACAGCCCAACCCTTGGGACCTACTTCAGCCCCAGGATGCGATGAGCCGACATCGAGGTGCCAAACCACTCCGTCGATGTGAACTCTTGGGAGTGATAAGCCTGTTATCCCCAGGGTAGCTTTTATCCGTTGAGCGATGGCAATCCCACTTTCTACCACCGGATCACTAAGTCCTAGTTTCCTACCTGCTCCACCCGTCGGTGTCGCAGTCAAGCTCCCTTCTGCCTTTGCACTCTTCGAATGGTTTCCAACCATTCTGAGGGAACCTTTGAGCGCCTCCGATACCCTTTCGGAGGCGACCGCCCCAGTCAAACTCCCCACCTGACATTGTCCCCAGACCGGTTCACGGCCTCTGGTTAGAAATCCAATACTGCAAGGGTGGTATCCCAACAGCGACTCTGTGACAACTGGCGTCATCACTTCCTCGTCTCCCACCTATCCTGTACATACAATACCGAATCCCAGTATCAAGCTGGAGTAAAGCTCCATGGGGTCTTTCCGTCCTGGCGCAGGTAACCAGCATCTTCACTGGTATTTCAATTTCACCGGGTGCATTGTTGAGACAGTGCCCAAATCATTACGCCTTTCGTGCGGGTCGGAACTTACCCGACAAGGAATTTCGCTACCTTAGGACCGTTATAGTTACGGCCGCCGTTTACTGGGGCTTAAGTTCAAAGCTTCGACCTACGTCTAACCTCTCCCCTTAACCTTCCAGCACCGGGCAGGCGTCAGCCCATATACCTCACCTTTCGGTTTTGCATAGACCTGTGTTTTTGCTAAACAGTTGCTTGGGCCAATTCTCTGCGGCCAGATTCCTCTGGCACTCCTTCTCCCGAAGTTACGGAGTCATTTTGCCGAGTTCCTTAACAATGCTTCTCCCGTCGGCCTTAGGATTCTCTCCTCATCCACCTGTGTCGGTTTACGGTACGGGCGCGATGAAAACAATAGCGGCTTTTCTTGACACATGGCTCACATACTTCCCTACTCTTCTTCGGTACGCGTCACGTCTTCAGATTGCTGTACGGTTTTTCCTTTACAGCTCCTACCTCGCTTGCGCCGGTCTTTCCATTCCCGGCTTATGCTTTCCACGTGTGTCCCCACAGTTCTGTCCCATCGCGGTACAGGAATCTCTACCTGTTCTCCATCGACTACGGCTCTCGCCCTCGCCTTAGGCCCCGACTTACCCAGAGCAGATCAGCTTTACTCTGGAAACCTTGGATATTCGGCCGGAAGGATTCTCACCTTCCTCTCGCTACTCATTCCGGCATTCTCTCTTCCTGATACTCCACAGCTCCTTCCGGTACTGCTTCTTCACATCAGCAATGCTCCTCTACCAATCAATTCTTCATTGATTCCTGAGCTTCGGTAGTGTGTTTCAGCCCCGGACATTTTCGGCGCAGGACCTCTCGACTAGTGAGCTATTACGCACTCTTTGAATGTATGGCTGCTTCTAAGCCAACATCCTAGTTGTCTTTGAAATCCCACATCCTTTTCCACTTAACACACATTTTGGGACCTTAGCTGCAGGTCTGGGCTCTTTCCCTTTCGACTGTCCAACTTATCTCGTACAGTCTGACTCCCGTTCATCATCTACGCGGCATTCGGAGTTTGATATTCTTCGGTAAGCTTTGACGCCCCCTAGGAAATTCAGTGCTCTACCTCCGCAAGACTTGATTCGAGGCTAGCCCTAAAGCTATTTCGAGGAGAACCAGCTATCTCCGGGTTCGATTGGAATTTCTCCCCTATCCACACCTCATCCCCACCCTTTTCAACGGATGTGGGTTCGGTCCTCCATTGCCTTTTACGGCAACTTCAACCTGGACATGGATAGATCACCCGGTTTCGGGTCTACTCCGACTGACTCTTTCGCCCTCTTCAGACTTGGTTTCCCTTCGGCTCCGTCTCTTCTAAGACTTAACCTCGCCAGCCAGCGTAACTCGCCGGACCGTTCTACAAAAAGTACGCGGTTCATCTCTTATGGATGTTCCACAGCTTGTAAACATATGGTTTCAGGTTCTCTTTCACTCCCCTCCCGGGGTTCTTTTCACCGTTCCTTCACAGTACTATGCGCTATCGGTCACTAAGGAGTATTTAGCCTTACGGGGTGGTCCCCGCTCCTTCCCACAAGGTTTCTCGTGTCTCGTGGTACTCTGGATCCCGCTGCCGTCTCCTTCTCTTCGCTTACGGGGCTTTCACCCTCTCTGGCTGGCTTTCCCAAAACCATTCTGCTCAAGTTGAAGTTCAGCTTCTGCGGTCCGAACCCGCCCGTGCTCGCACGGACGTTTGGGCTCTTCCGGGTTCGCTCGCCGCTACTTCCGGAATCACGTTTGTTTTCTTTTCCTCCGGCTACTTAGATGTTTCAGTTCACCGGGTTCCCTTCCTGACGTTATGTGTTGGCGTCAGGATGACTGAGGGTTTCTCAGCCGGGTTTCCCCATTCAGAGATCTTCGGATCACAGGATATTTGCTCCTCCCCGAAGCTTTTCGCAGCTTATCACGTCTTTCATCGGCTCTTAGTGCCAAGGCATCCACCATATGCTCTTTTCTACATGACCAAACGACTCAGCAAGCAGCAGATCATCTGTCGCTCCCTGCTTCCTGACTCTACACCGGTATAGCGTTACCGGCGTTGGCAATCGGTCAATTGTTTTACTTCGTTTTCTTCGAAGGTTCTTTGATGTCCTCTCGGACATCCCTCGGATGTCTTGATATTTGCTCCTTTTCGGGTCTTCCGAAAGCTTCCGCTTTCCTCCTCCCAAAAAGAAGTCTATCTTTTCTTAACTTCTATGCGGTTTTCAAGGTACATGGCTGACCGTTTGTCGGTCATCAAAGTCCTGAAGCCTTCCCGGCAGCATCTCCCGCCGCTTCCTTCAACCCTTTCATCACAGACAAACCCCGGCTCTTTCCCGGTTCCTTCAATGCCTTTTTCTTTTTTAAAGTCTGGCAGCCACCTACTCTCCCACATCGTCTCCAATGCAGTACCATCGGCCGCCCGGGCCTTCACCATCGTGTTCGGGATGGGTACGGGTGTTTCCCCCGGGCGCATCGCCACCAGACAATCCTTCCAAAAGCTTCTTACGGCTCTCAAAGGTCTCCCCTTGATAACCAAACAATAGACAACAGCCCTTACTTCTTTTTCCTTAGAAAGGAGGTGATCCAGCCGCACCTTCCGATACGGCTACCTTGTTACGACTTCACCCCAGTTATCGGTCCCACCTTCGACGGCTCCTTCCTTGCGGTTAGGTCACCGGCTTCGGGCGTTACTGACTCCCATGGTGTGACGGGCGGTGTGTACAAGACCCGGGAACGTATTCACCGCAACATTCTGATTTGCGATTACTAGCGATTCCAGCTTCATGTAGTCGAGTTGCAGACTACAATCCGAACTGAGACGTTATTTTTGAGATTTGCTCACATTCACATGCTTGCTTCCCTTTGTTTACGCCATTGTAGCACGTGTGTAGCCCTGATCATAAGGGGCATGATGATTTGACGTCATCCCCACCTTCCTCCAGGTTCTCCCTGGCAGTCTCTCTAGAGTGCCCAGCTCTACCTGCTGGCTACTAAAGATAGGGGTTGCGCTCGTTGCGGGACTTAACCCAACATCTCACGACACGAGCTGACGACAACCATGCACCACCTGTCTCCAATGCTCCGTAGAGAACGTACATTACATACGCGGTCATCGGGATGTCAAGACCAGGTAAGGTTCTTCGCGTTGCTTCGAATTAAACCACATGCTCCACCGCTTGTGCGGGTCCCCGTCAATTCCTTTGAGTTTCATTCTTGCGAACGTACTCCCCAGGTGGACTACTTAGTGCGTTTGCTGCGGCACCGATGGGCTTTGCCCACCGACACCTAGTAGTCATCGTTTACGGCGTGGACTACCAGGGTATCTAATCCTGTTTGCTCCCCACGCTTTCGAGCCTCAACGTCAGTTATCGTCCAGCAGGCCGCTTTCGCCACTGGTGTTCCTCCTAATATCTACGCATTTCACCGCTACACTAGGAATTCCGCCTGCCTCTCCGACACTCCAGTTCCATAGTTTCCAATGCAGTTTTGGGGTTGAGCCCCAAATTTTCACATCAGACTTACGAAACCGTCTACGCTCCCTTTACACCCAGTAAATCCGGATAACGCTTGCCCCCTACGTATTACCGCGGCTGCTGGCACGTAGTTAGCCGGGGCTTCTTAGTCAGGTACCGTCACTTTCTTCCCTGCTGATAGAAGTTTACATACCGAAATACTTCCTCCTTCACGCGGCGTCGCTGCATCAGAGTTTCCTCCATTGTGCAATATTCCCCACTGCTGCCTCCCGTAGGAGTCTGGGCCGTGTCTCAGTCCCAATGTGGCCGGTCACCCTCTCAGGTCGGCTACTGATCGTCGCCTTGGTGAGCCGTTACCTCACCAACTAGCTAATCAGACGCGGGCCCATCTTACACCACCTCAGTTTTTACCACTTCATCATGCGATCCTGTGGTCTTATGCGGTATTAGCAGTCATTTCTAACTGTTATCCCCCTGTGTAAGGCAGGTTGCCCACGCGTTACTCACCCGTCCGCCGCTCAGTCACCTTGCTTCCACTCCCGAAGGCGTTTCCATAAGGTGCTTCGCTCGACTTGCATGTGTTAAGCACGCCGCCAGCGTTCATCCTGAGCCAGGATCAAACTCTCGTATGAAAACTTGAGCTCGGTATCTCACGAGGTCTAGTTTGAATACGCTCCTCGTCCACTTGGCGAACAACTTCTGTTGTGAGCTTAGTGACGCAGGAGCTTCCTATACGCATTCTCATGCGCGAAGTTCAATTCCGTTTCAGACAAACGTTAGCTTATCTTCCCGTTATTACTGTTGTTTTAGGTTGACAGTTCCATGCAGAACATGGTCCTGTCCGTTCTGAATTTTTCTCTTAAGAAATTTTCAGGGTTGTTGTCTATTGTTCAGTTATCAAGGTGCTTTGCCGCTCGCTCATTGCGAATCAGCTTAGATATAGTATCACAGGTAAAGAATCTCTGTCAACAGATTTTTTCAAAATCCTCTCATTTTTGTTGCCCTTTTTTGTTGCCCGAAAATGTCCGTATAGAACCAGAATACTTTTTGTTCTTTTTGACATATTCCATTACTATTATTTCGTGATTGCTCTTGCCACAAATATCGACGCCAGATGGATCTTGGGTTTCTGCCGTGCTTCCTGTAGTAAACCTGCAATAAAAATGAGAACCATCTAAATTCGATGCTTCCCATTTCAGCGGAGAAAGAGGGATTTGAACCCTCGCGCCGCTATTAACGACCTACTCCCTTTCCAGGGGAGCCCCTTCGGCCAGCTTGGGTATTTCTCCGTACTGCGGGCTTTTGCAAGCCCGATTGCTATTATAGTATTACTTTCCGGTTCCTGTCAAGCATTTCTGAAACAATTCCCCACATTCCGGTTCTACCGGATCAGAGTAATGATCTTCATAACCGGATTGCCGTCATAAATTGTCCGGAGGATCGTATCGTTTTGTATCATATCATAGATTTCTTTGCCTACCCCCGTAGTATACAGCAGAGTAATCACAACAAACAGGATCCACACGATGACCAGCGCGCCCACACCGCCCAGGATTCCTCCCCCCAGCCGGTTAAGGAACCCGATCACAGGAAGTTCTGACACGATATTCAAAGCAAAAATAATCGCCCGTAAAAGAATGATCGTCAGCAAAAATGTGCCCAAAAATGCCAGGATCTTTACGATCAGGTCAGCAAGATACGCTCCCACATACCCCCCGAAACTATCCACTCCCAGACGCTTATATTCTTCTTCGTTATTGTGATGGATCAACAGTGTCTTGAAAATCGCCGGGATATCCGCCGTATTAATAGCAGAAATCTGCATCTCTCTCGGCACATTTACCAGATCCAACACCTCTTTCGTGCTTGCTTCTTTTCCTCCTGCATACAGACCGTCCAACAGGCTGGCCGAAATTCCGTATTTCGCCAGCTCCTCTTTTCCTACCTTTCCGCTGACAATATCATCCACGGTAACTCCATACTGCTGCAGGGTTTCTTCCGTAATTCCTGCTGCGTTCAACACTTTTTTGACCCCTTCTGCCGAAAGATTTCCAGAGGTTCCCGCTTCCTGTACCTGATTTGTGACCATCCGTATCATGGCCTCTTCTACCTGCTCTTCTATGGCCTCGTCTATCGGAGTGTATTTGTCAATCGCCTTTGCCACATAGGGCGTCGCAAAAGAAACGATAAGAAATGTTACAATCGTCGTCAAAAGAGACACGCCTATTCTGATCGCTCCCTTGCAAATTCCTACGATGATGCAGATCAAAAAGATAATGCCGGTTGCTATTAATGCCAGATTCATCCGCTTTCCCCCTGTCTTCCTTCTTTTTCTTTTCCTTTTTGTACTGCGAAAGCCTGTTTTGTATGTCCTCTCTCATTTGTTTCCATGTGTTTCTATTGTGAAACTCTGTTTTCCAATCTCTGTTCCACCGCAGGCGCCGGATCTTACAGGTGCCTCCCTGAAGGTACACCTGTTTACTTTACCAGCCTTACTTCCTGGATCCCGTCGGTGTTGATCACAATATATTTGTTCACGCCTGAGATCGGAAACATTTCCTGTATGGAACTGCTTAGCTCGCCTTCAAACTTTTTCACACCACTTTTTGAAAAAATACAGCATTTTTTTCCTTCATACAAAATCACCTGACTGTCATGGATCTGAACCTGGCTGTACTCTCCCTTGAAGTTTTTCGATAACACTTTTTTTCCTGCCGTATTGTACAGTCTGAGCTCACATCCGCCTTTTTTTTCATTTTGCAGGATAAGTCCGATGTACCGGTCATTGAAAAATGCACTTTTGATTTTCTTCTTAATGCTGACCTTTTCCACTTCTTTTGGCTGGCTTTCTCCTCGATAGATGACAAATCCCTTATCGTGTATTCCCACTGAGTTCGTCCGGTCCAGAAAAGCCCCCTCTGCCATTACCACATTTTCATAATGTTCCCTGGATACTACATACTCTTTTTTTTCATTCCCGTTTTTTCCAAAATTATAATACACAATCTCTGAAGCAATCTTTCCCTCCTGCGTAGTCAGATACAGCACCTGCACCGTTTCCCCGTTTTCTGAAATGGAAAGATCCATGGGGTAGCCCGTATTCGCCGGGGACGTTTTCATCTCCACCAACACGTTCCCCTCCATATCGTAGCACAGGATCTTGGCTGCCATATCGTCTCTTAAGATAGCTCCCACGATCCCCTGTTGTGAAACTGCAACCTTTTCAATGGGCATAGTAGTGTGGATCTCTCCCTTTACTCCGTCCTTTTCTACCACCCAGATATCGTTGCCTCCCTTGTCTGCGATCACCGCCGCTTTTTTGTTTTGCTCCACAACAGGATTGCTGATCTGATAGGATTGGTTCCATTTTTCTTCTCCCTGTTGATTCAGATAAGCCGCCCCATCCCGGCTGTATTTCAAAATCCCGCCGTTAAAGTAAGCATAACTGCTGTTGGCAATCTCGCCGTCCGAATACGTTTTCAGCACCCTCGCCTTACTGTATGTCTGCAAAGCGATCAGCAGATAGATCCCAATGGCAAGCGCCAGTGTGACGGCCACCCCTGCTCCCACTCTCTGCCAGAACCGTATCTTGTGCCGGCGGATCTGCTGTTCCAAATCCTGGATGGTCATATCCTCCGTATTGATCTCTTCCACCAGCCGGTCGATCAGTTTCTCTGTCCCATCTTCAGATTCCTTCACAGTCCTGAAGTTCCTGTCCTTGCGACGCATGTCTATCTTCCTTTCACTCTTTTCCGCTTCTCTTTCCTCTTACAAGTCTCCAAAGCTCCACAATACTTATCCGTTATCACCGTCAGCCATCCTTCTTTTGTCTCCGGGATACGCCAAAGGGTCAGCGGCCACATATGTGTCCGTATCACGTCTCTTTCTTTTCTTCCCAAACGGAAAAACTTCCTTGCATTTTTATAGGCAGATTCCGGGTGAGTCAGTCCGTGAACCGGATTTCCCGTTTTCGCCCTGCACTCATGCCAGTCATATAAGAACAGGTCGTGCAGCATCGCCCCTCTTGCTGCAGCCCGCGCATCCAGACGCAGGATCCTGCTCCACTTATAATTCTGATAGGCCACACTCAGACAGTGTGCGTAACAACTGGTCACTCCATGGTGCGGATAAAGCTTCATACGTAGCACCACAGGATGTCTTGTCAGGTCCTTCACTTCCTCATAAAACTCTTTTTTCCAGCGTCTCTCCTGCCTTTTGTTTCTTCCCCATAACCTTTTTATTCTTTTAAACATCTATGAAAAAACCTCTCTGTATTACCAACATCACTTACCTATGGAGAGTATCACGACTCCCCTGCAAATACAAGTAATTTCTCTGAATCTGCCACTTTTCTTTCGATTTTCTTCAGAAATATCTTCCGCCTTTTTCTCCCGCCTTCTTTCCCGGTTTTTTCGCTTTTCTCTTTTCTGTTTTTTAAAAAAATGGTATGCTTGACCCACAGTTATTCAGCAGATATCTGTCCTTATATCTGCTGTAAAAATATCAGTCCCTGTATTCAGGGGGAAAAGGAGAAAACGATGGAACACCAGGATGTAAAAGAATACTACAGCAACATTACCGTCAACCAGGGGGGACAGATGGAAACGCAGATCTGTAGCTGTGCTTCTGACAAAATGCCTCCCCATATCCGGCAGATCGCCCGGAAGATCCCGGAAGAGATCACCACCCGTTTTTATGGATGTGGATCTCCCCTTCCCGACGCCTTAGAAGGCTGTACCGTATTGGATCTTGGCTGCGGGACCGGCCGCGACGTGTATATTGCGGCTGCTCTTGTCGGAAAAAGCGGCAAGGTCATCGGCGTTGACATGAATGACGATCAGCTTGCCATCGCCAGAAAATATCAAAAAACCATGGCGGAAGCATATGGATACGACAACGTGGTCTTTCATAAGGGGTTTATCGAGGATCTTCGGGAGGTCGGGATCCCCGATGAAAGTGTGGACGTGGTCATTTCCAACTGTGTGATCAATCTCGCTCCGGACAAGGAAAAGGTTTTCCGAGAGATCTGGAGAGTTTTGAAGCCCGGAGGCGAGTTGTTCTTCAGTGATATTTTTGCAGATCGTCGGGTTCCGGATGCCATCAATCATCACCCGGTCCTGGTTGGCGAGTGTCTGGGCGGCTGCCTCTATATCGAAGACTTCCGGCGTATGATGCGCCGTGTAGGGTGGGAGGATTTTCGTTATACCACCTCTTATCCGGCTGCCATTCATAATCCGGACATTGAAGCACTGGTAGGAAATATCCAATATTCCTCCCGCACTGTGCGCGCTTTTAAGCTTCCTCATCTTTTGGAAGATATCTGCGAGCAATACGGACAGATTGCCATTTACAACGGCGGCATAGAAGGGCATGAACATTTCTTTGATCTGGATGATCATCATAGACTCTATGCTCATCTTCCTCTTTCCGTATGCGGCAATTCTTGTGCCATGCTGGAGCACACACGCTTTGCCCCCTACTTTACCATCATCGGGGATCGTTCCCGCCACTTTGGGGCATTTGACGGCTGTGCCTCTGTGCCGGAGCCTGATGCCGCCGAAGAAAGCAGTGGCGGTTGCTGCTGTTAAGCAACAGCTGCATCCTAACGGGGAGGGAACAGGGTATTATTGTTATTTTCTATAATAGACATCCTTTCATTGGTATTTTCAATGTATTCCCTCTTGCATTGCCCTGCGGACCACTTTTATGCTAGAATACTTTCAGTATCGGGCAGACTCTGCAAAGGAGTCTGCCGCTGTCTGAAAGGAGGAACTTTTTATGAACACCTACTACAATCCCGAGGATCTGGCCAAGTTTTCCACAATGGGAGAGGAAGCTCCCGAGCTTGCCAGAGCCTTTTTTGACTACTATGGAAAAGTTTTTGCAGAAGGAGAGCTGACCGCTCGCGAAAAATCATTGATCGCTTTGGCCGTGGCACATTCTATTCAGTGCCCTTACTGCATTGACGCTTACACAAACGACTGCCTAAACAAAGGAGTCAGCCAGGCGCAAATGACAGAAGCGATCCATGTGGCAACTGCTATTCGCGGCGGTGCTTCCCTGGTACATGGCGTACAGATGAAAAATATTGCAAAAAAATTGGAGTTGTAGCTATGGCAATGAGAAATGCATTTCAGGAATTGACGGATATTCCGGCCTTCTCCACGCTTCTTTCAGAGGAATGGGGCCATACCGCCGATCATCTGTCTGTTTTACAACTGAATATCGGATATCTTTGCAATCTGGCCTGCAAGCACTGCCATGTGGAGGGAGGTCCCCATCGCACGGAGATCATGGCGCGAAATGTGATGGATGCCTGTCTTCGGTATGCCAGAGAGCAACAAATTGAAACCATTGATATTACCGGCGGTGCTCCGGAGATGAATCCGGATTTCAAATACCTTGTGGAACAGGCCGTCCGGATCGCGCCTCATGTGATCGTGCGTACCAACCTGGTCATTCTGACAGAACCCGGTTACGAAGATTTTATCGACTTTTTTAAAGCCCACAAGGTGGAGGTGGTCTGTTCCCTCCCTTATTACCGCCCCAAAGAAATGAACCGGGTGCGGGGAGATAGCTCCTTTGAACGATCGATTGAAGCTTTGACCCGATTGAATCAGGCAGGCTATGGCAGGCAGGAGGATCTGGTTTTGAACCTGGTCTACAATCCGGCCGGCGCCTTTTTCCCTCCGGAGCAATCTGCTATGGAGCGGGAATACAAGGCAGCCCTGCAAAAGGATTTCGGAATCGTATTCCACCATCTGTTTACCTTGATAAATAATCCCATAGGACGTTTCGGACAATTCCTTATTCGAAGCGGCAATCTGCCCTCTTATATGAACAGTCTGTATCAGGCCTTCAATCCCGGCACTTTAGGAGGACTGATGTGCCGTTTCCAGTTGTCCGTCCGATATGATGGCAAGCTATACGACTGCGACTTCAATCAGGCGGAAGACCTTCCCATCCTGACGGGGGAGACGATTTTCGACCTGGTAGGAAAGCCCTATAAAAAGCGGCGTATCTGCGTAGACAAACACTGTTATGGCTGCACGGCAGGCCAGGGCTCCAGCTGCGGCGGAGCCACGGAATAAGGAGGAGAAGATATGCATACACAAACACCACCGGATCTTTCCACCATTGTAGAATTGTTCCAGCACGGAGTGGGATGCGCCCAGATCGTAACCGGCGAGTTCTCCGAAGAGACCGGTCTGAGCCGGCAGCAGCTTCGCAAGTTGGGTGGCGCCTTCGACGGCGGCATGGGACGAGGCGAAAGCTGCGGCGCCGTCATCGGGGCCCTGGCAGTCCTCGGTCTGGTTTATGGACATAGCGACGTAGACGAAGGGAAGCAGAAAGCCCTTCTTATGGAAAAATCCCGTAAGTTTCAGGAGAAGTTCTGCGAAACCTATTCTTCCTGTCTCTGCCGACAGATCCTGGGCTATGATTTGTCCAAGGACGAAGAGGCCGCCATTATTTTTGAAAAAGGGCTGCTCTTTCAACTTTGTCCAAGGGTTGTATCGGATTCTATCGCAATCTTAAAAGAGATCCTGGAAGAGCCTTAACATCCCAGGATGCCGGAAAAGTGAAGTACAGACAGTCGCCAAAAAGGGACGCCCCCTCATCGATCCCCGATGTGCCGGAACGTCCCTTTTTCTTCCATTTTTCAGACTTTTATAGCGTTTCTGAGTCCCTGCCCGATCGCTTTCTGCTTGTCAGAATCCCTGCTGCCGAAACCATAGTCAGCAACAGCAGCGGCAGTGCCCTCGTGTCTCCTGTCTTCGGCGCCTTTTTCTCGTTTTTCTTGATTTTCCCCGGCTGCTCCGGTTTTTTTGGAACCTCAGGCGGGATTTTTTCATTGAGGATGGAAGACTTGTCATAGGTCACCTTGTAAGTGTCTCCCTGTAAAATAACCCTGCCGTCCTTTTCTCCCTCTTCCACTACCGTATATACATTTTCCTCTGCTTCCACCGTATCCGTTACCGGAAGATCTTCAAAGGTTCCTTTCCACTCATTCTCTCGATTCAGCGTTAAAAACCGATCTGTTTTCTTTCCATTTTTTACCAGATACACCTTTATTTCCGGTGCTTTTTCCGGCTGGATCCCTTTCCATTCCTTGGTCACCTGCAGTTTTCTTTTGGCCGGCTCCAGCGGGGTGACCGGTATCCTCTCTTTGTTTGTGATCTGAATGGAAAAGCTTTCCTGTTCCGGCGCTTTTACGGCAAACTCCTCTACTCGCAGCACTGTTTCTTCTCCGGTAGGATTCTGCACATTGGAAGGACGCAGCCTGGGAATCTTCAGCACCCATTCTCCCTGCTGGTTTTTCTTCAGAGTTAATCGGTATTCCAACAGCCCCGGATCCACAAATCCTCCCTTTGGAGCCTCCTCGTACTCCACTTTCACATCCTTCCCTGTGATCGGAATTCCTTTAAAGGCAACGTTTCCCTCCCAGGAATAGCTTTCTTTATTGTAGGTCATCTTCTGAATAACCGGCTCTTTCTGTCCTTCTATCTCCAGTCGGATCGCCACTTCAAAGCTTTTCAGCTCCCATGCCTCCTGGTCGAACACTTCTGCATTTTCCTGATACACTGCCATGAGATTTTCATAATCTGAAAACTGCGGCCGATTCAACCGGAAACTTAACGTCGGAGCCCCTTCCTGCCTTTCTATCTTGCCTACGGTAACCTGATATTCTTCCGATTGCAGCTCCTTCACATACAGCAGCTCTTCTATCGGTTTTCCGTGAACTGTTGCCGGCAGATCCTTTACTTTGTAGCGAAATCCATTTTCCGTATTTAATGTACAGGTCTCGATCAGCCAGTCCGTTTCTCCCTCTTTTGCCCGCAGTTCTACCTTGATCTCTTTCGGCTGTAATCCTTTTTCCCAGATCTTTATGATCTCTATTTCTTTTAACGGATTCTCTTCTTTCGGAACCTTTCCAAACACAACATTCCCATTGGAGCCGATCCCGCCGCCCTTCGAGGAAGTATTCCCAGTGATCATCAGCTTGGACAAGGCTTTGGCAATTGCTACGCCCTCCGGATCTGCAATGCTTTTCACTGCAATCTCCCGGGAGGCATCTTTTACCTGGATTTCCACTCCCGGCTCCTGATATCTGGCGCCCTTTTTATCCTCATAATGGCGGATCTTCGTCCCTCCGATCAGCCGATCCGTCAATGTCACAGAATAGTTTCCGGACAGCTTATCCGAGCTCCACAACTCATCTCCTGCCTCCCCGGCATGGTTGTCTACGATAGCCGCCCCATTTTCCGCATAAAACTTCGCTTCTCCGGTAGGACAGAACCAGGCTCCGCCGCCGCTCTTTGCCGGAAGATATATCCCTGTTTCTGTCATGATCCCTTTGCTTCCTGTCGCCTGATTTCCGCTGACATACGCATTCTCTATTTTCAGAGTATAAGGAATCGTCGTTACGCCGACCCCTCCGCCATAATCTCCTGAAATGTTGTTTGAAATCTCTCCTCCGGTCAAAAGTCCTCCGTTGGAGGAGATCAAAACGCCGCCGCCCACCTGATCCGACCGGTTTTCTGTGATCTGTCCTCCTGCCATATGAAACTTTCCTGCATAATGCTTCTCCCAGGTATCAATGGGAAGTTTGGCGATTTCTTTTTCCAGGCCAATGCCGTCTACCGCCCAGTCGGACACAAAGACGCCTCCGCCCTGATAGGCTCTGTTTTCCCGGATCACGACGGTACTTCCTTCCGGCAGTGATACCTCTACATTTCCATTTGCCGAGATTCCTCCGCCGCCTACTCCTCTGTTGCCCTTCAGGATTCCACCGGAAAATACAGCCGTTGCCAGTTCCTGGGGCTTCAGACGGTCTTCTGAAACCGCGCTTCTTTCGTAATCATAGGGACTTGCGCTTCCCACAAGGACAGCTCCCGCCCAGCCTTGATTTTCACTGATCTCTCCGCCATTCATGGTCATCTTGCTTCCCGGCGCCACAAATACAGCTCCGGCTCCCGGAGAGTCGGACCACAGCAGACTGGGATATGGATAATAGACAGACGCCTGATTTTTTCGGATGATCCCTCCGTTCATAACCATTTCCGCGCCGTTTTCCAACCGGAATGCGCCGGAAGAGTATGCGGTGGAGGCCGTGCTATAATCATGATTTTCTATCGTTCCCTGATTCAGCGTGATTCTGGCATTTTTCCCGCTTGCAATGATCGGGGCCCTGTAAGATCCCCCTCTTCCTTTTGCGTCATGATATCGTCCGCCATTGATAGTAAGAGTACCTTTCACACTGAGCAAATTCGCATTGCTCCTGCTCTCCTTCTGTTCTCCGTCTATCTCGATCCCTGACTCCAGCGTCAGACCTGCCCCTTCTGCCACGGTCAGAAAGGTGTCTGAAAATCCTTCCCCCCGTTTAAACACAGCACTTCCCGCTGCCTTTAGCACAACGCTTTTTCCTTCTAGGACTAAAGTCTCTGTAAACAGATAGTCTCCGTCTTCCAGCAGGATCTCCTCACCGTCTTGTGCCGTCTGCAGCTTTTCCCGCAAAGCTGCAAACCTCTGTGCCGGCGTCTCTTCCTCCGCATGCACCCTCCCTGCATTTCCAGGCAGCCAGAAAATGGCCGCCAGCAACATGACCAGTGTCGTCAATAAGCACCTTCCCCTTGGTCTCATTCCTAAAATTCCCCTTTCCTAAGATTTTCTGCTTTGACTCTATCATAGAATTTCTTGTTTTTCCAGTATTCTTCCGGAAATTCCCGTTTTTTTGAGGGTTTTCCTCCCGGACTTGAAAGAGGATCTCACGGTGCAGAATCCTTCACAGGCGATGGATTGCTTTTGCGGCACACTCCCTGATCGCCACAATGCCGTCCCTAAGAGGCATTTTATTTTACAGGATACCGTGTTTTATACGCAAAAAATCCGGCCTTGCGGTCGGATTTTTTGCGTCTTTCACTTTTTTCTGTGTCAGTATTTATAGATTCCTTCTCCTGCATTTACGCCGGTTTTTCCTGCGTCAATATACTCCTTCAGCTTCGCTGCAATCTTGTACATAACCGTACCGGGCTCCTGTGCCCCCGGTTTTGCCAGAACGATCTGATACGCTGTCATCAGACCTACAATGTCCAGGATCTGGAAGGGTCCCAAAGGCGATCCTGTTCCCAGCTTCCAGGTGTTGTCGATGGTTTCGGGATCCGCCACATCATTGGCCCACAGCGCTTCCGCCGCACTTAAAAATGGCACCAGCATGGAATTCAGAATATAACCCGGCTGTTCCTTTTTCAGCGGCAATGGAACCATTCCGATCTCCCCGGCAAATTCTACCACCGCGTCATAAGCCTCCTGGGAGGTTCCTTCATGGCCCATAATTTCAGCCGTATTCCCTCTCCAGATATTGTTCGCAAAATGCAGTGCCAGGTATCTGTCCGGTCTTCCGGTATCCTCTGCAAACATACTGGGAAGCAGCGTGGAAGAGTTGGTAACCAGAATGGTATGCTCCGGCAGATACTCTCGTATTCTCTTGTAAAATGCCACTTTTTCTTCCCGATTCTCTGCCATTGCTTCGATCACAAGGTCTGCATCCTGAAACGCTTCTGCCTCACAAAGCTCCAGTTTTATATTTTTGTATGCTTCTTCTATTTTCTGCCGGAACTGCTGGATATCCGCCTCCGTCAGCTTGGAAAACTCATTAGTAAACCCTCGTGGACAGTCTGGATAATCTTTACCCAGATGCGCCTCCAATCCTTCCACTTCTTTCAGGTAGATCTGATATAGCCGATCCAGCTTCGGCTGGGTTCTTCCAATGGAAGCCTCACTCCTCAACCATATTTTTACACAAAATCCTTTAAACGCAGATTGAAACGCGATCTGGCTTCCCAGTACGCCTCCGCCTGCTACTACAATGTTTTTAAATTTCATAAAATTCCCTCCTTCATACGTGACTTTGTAACATCTTTCTGTTTTTCCGATTCACTCAAAAGGTACGCTTTTGGCATGCTTTCTGCCTGCCATAGTTTCTATACCGTTTCAGTATACTCCTTTTTCAGAAAACAAAGAGGGCTTTTCTTCTTTTTTTATAGGTTTTATACTTTTTTTAGATTGTAGAGCAGTCCGAACTATTCCTGTGCAAATTGCTACTCCAAATTTGCATGCCGCTCAAACATTTTCTCCGCTGTACATTGCATACATTCCATCAACCCTAGAATCAAAGTATCGCATACAATCCATGCCAGTTGCTCGAACGCACTCCCCATTGGCTGAATGGAGGTCTCCTTTTGGTCAAGGGTGCTTTTGGGTGTGGCTCCCGGGATCTCTATCACCACATCCGCTTTTCTTCCCAAACAGGATTCTTTAAAGATCGTAAGAAGTCCCAGCCTTGCTTTGCATTGTTTTGCTTTCTCCGCCATTGCTTTCAAACTATCCGTCTCTCCAGATCCTGAGATCACAAAGAAAAGATCCCCCTCCCCAATCTTTGGCGTCGTCGCATCTCCTGCTACATACACCGTGAGTCCCAAATGCATCAGTCGATTTGAAAAAGCTCTGGCTACAAAGCCGGATCGTCCCACTCCCGCCACGAATATCCTCTTTCCTGTTTGGATTTCCCGCACAGCATCCCGAATCTGCTCTCCTCTGATTCTGGATGATTTTTCTTCCAGTTCTTTCAATATCATCTGCAAGATTTTTTCCTCTGCCATCTACTCCCACTCCTTTATCTTTTTCCGAATCCCTTTCGCCGTTTCCCCGGGATCCTTCGCATGCGTCAGTCCTCCTCCCACAATCAGGATCTGTGGCTGCAACTGCGCATATTCTGAAACGGTATCCAAAGATAGCCCTCCCGCCACGGATATTTCTGCCAGTCTGCAACAGCGTTTCATTAGCTTCAGATCATCTATCGGACGCCGCCCTTCTGCCTGCTGATCTGTCCCCACATGTACCGCCAGCATGCTTACTCCAAGAGTTTCTAGCCTTTCTATTCTTTTTTCCAGTTCCTTTACGCAAATCATATCTACTACTATCTGTTTTCCCATTTCTTTTCCTGCTCGCAAGCATCCTTCTATCGTCAGGTCATCCGTTACCCCGAGGACCGTCACATAATCTGCTCCCGCCTGAAACGCCATTTTTGCTTCATAATACCCTGCATCCATAATTTTCAGATCTGCCAGCACTTCTTTTTTGGGGAATCGCTTTTTCATTGTAGTAACCGCTCGCATACCTTCCTGGTACACGAGTGGCGTTCCTATTTCAATCACGTCGATCTCCTTCTCTATCACTGTTACCAGTGTGATTGCTTCCTCTAATGTCAGATCATCAATTGCCAACTGTATCTTCATTAGCTTCTTCCTCCTTTTCTACTCCAGATTAGCATGGTACTGCCAAAGTTTTTTCATACAAATATTTTTTCTTTGGATCATAAGCATCGCTATCGTATCTCCAAATAGTAGCAGTGTCTGCTCAAATAAAGATGTCATGGGCTGCTTTGATACGACCCTTTGATCATTTTGCTCTGGTTCTTTTCCAGATACCGGAATCTTCACAAAAAAATCCCGATATGCCTCCATGCTACACGTTTTTCGATATCCAATCTGCACCACTGTTGCGCCCAGTTCTTTCGCTTTTTTCGCAATCATTAGCGGAAACAAGGTTTCCCCACTGCCGGATCCTACTACCAACAAATCCCTGTCCGTCATGGCCGGTTCTGTAATCTGCCCTACCACCACCGTAGAAATTCCCAAGTGTGCATATCTTTTTGCCATCGCCTGCATAGATAAAAAAACGCGTCCTACCCCTACAAAAAACACTTTTTCCGCCTGTTCTATCAAATCCAGAAACCCCTCCGCCTCCTCAGCCCGAATCTTTTCCAACACGACGGTGCATTCTCCCGTTATGATTCTTCCTACTTCCAGAAAACTATTTTCTTTCACCTGTTTCCTCCTTTTCCAGAAATGCACTAACCTCCTCCTCTGTGGGTATGGCTGTCTGCGCTCCCATTCTGGAAACACAGATTCCTGCCGCTGCATGAGCAAATCGAATCGCTTCCTCCAGTCCCTGCTTTCTACAAAGGCCTATGCTCAGTGCCGCTCCAAAAGTGTCCCCCGCTGCAGTGGAATCCACCGCCTCCACCTGAAATCCCGGAAAGAAAGCTCCTTTCTTTCCATCATACACAAAAGCTCCTCTTTCTCCCAGCTTCAAGACCACATATTTCGGCTCCGCCATCCGATACAACTGACGGGCTGCCCTCTCTGTCTCTTCTTGTGTCCCTGGATAGATCCCTGTCAACGCTTTGGTTTCAGATTCATTGGGAGAAAGAATGTAAATCCCCTGTAAGGGAGACAAATCCAGTTGCATAGCAGGCCCGGCGTCCAAAAACACCGGAATCTTTTTTTCTTTTGCCAGCACATAGGTGTCATAGACTGTCTGAATCGGCATTTCCAACTGCATCAGAATCATGTCAAACATTTCCCGCTCCAACACTTTTTTTACATCTTCCCTACATAACTTCCTGTTTGCCCCCAAAGCCACGTAAGAAACATATCTACCGTCCTGCTGTAAAAGCATAACGGCAAGTCCGGTCTGTTCCTGTTCATCCTGCACGATCCCGTCTGTACGAACAGTACCCTTCTCCAATTCCTGAATCAGTCTATCTCCGTTAGGGTCTTTCCCGACCCTCCCTACCATGACTACTTCTGCCCCCAGAAGCGCAGCTGCTAACGCCTGATTGGATCCCTTCCCTCCTGCTGTATATCCATATTCTCCACACAGGACGGATTCACCCAGTTCCGGAAGCCTGTCTGCTCCCTGTATGAATAGATCCATGTTCATACTCCCTACCACTAACAGTTTTGGTTTTTTCATTTCCTTCTCCTAACATATGATTTCTGGTACTTATTTTGCTTTTCAATAAAGTATGGGTATCTCAGGCATGTGCTTTTGCACGCCAAGATACCCTCTTCTTACTGTACTAATTGCTGATTTTACTTAGTTTTTTGATTTTTCTCTTATCCAGCGCAAAATTAATAATCAGGAGTCCCACCAGTGCCACACCCCAGATCAAGTCTCTATAATAGTTGCTGATACTTGGAAACATGTTCAGATAAGATGACATCATCTGCAGGATTACTACCGCAATAGCGATTCCCGGTACTGTTCCAAATCCACCGTTTGGATTTACGCCCCCTAAAACAGCGATCAGAATGCACTGCATAGTATAACTGCTCCCAAAATCTGCCTTAGCCGAATTGATTCTTGCCAAACTTAACAGCCCCGCCACAGCAGAAAGAAGTCCTGACAGCATATACGCACGAATTAGCGTGAGATTACAGTGAATTCCCGAAAATCTTGCCGCTTTCTGATTAGTTCCCACCAGGTAGATCCGTGTCCCAAATTTTGTACGTCCCATAAGAAAGGATGTCAAAGCCACTGCGATCATAAATACCACAAAAGATAGGGGAATGTAGCCAAATAGAGCCGTTGTTGCAAAGCTGGTATAGCTATCCGGGATTCCACTGACAGTGCTTCCTCCGGATGCAATGATGGCAAGCCCCATAAATAGCTGATAGGTTCCCAGTGTTGCCAGCATAGCTGGAATTTTCAGATAAGATACCAAATATCCATTAAAAGCTCCACACGCCAGACCCACCGCGACAGCTACAAGGATCGCAACCATTGGTGTCGTGTTCTTCTGCATTAGCAATCCTGCGATAATTCCGCAAAGGTTTGCAATATAGACAGTAGAAAGATCGATTCCACCGGAAATCATACAGATTCCGACTCCAACAGCCATCAACCCATATTCTGACAGCTGTTTTGCCATGGTCTGAAAATTCCCGATCTTCATAAATTCTGATGTTTTGGTAACTCCTGCGAGGACAGCAAAAGCAAGCAACAGGATCAATAATCTTTGTATGTTATGGTCTGTCTTTTTCATTTCTTACGCTGCCTCCTTTTTTACTTTTGTTTTGATCCGATTGGAACTATGGCTTCGAACAGCTGAAACTGCCGTCCCTACAATAATGATCGCCCCTATAAACACTTTCTGCCAGTAAACAGAAATCCCTAAAAGTATCAGACTATTGGATACCATTGTTAAGAGAAGCGTTCCCAACAGGCATCCTTTCAGTGTTCCGATCCCTCCCGTCATTCTGGTTCCTCCGAGAATGATGGCTGCGATCACAATCATCTCCCCTCCGGCATACTCTGTAGGTAAATATCTCATAGACATGACTGCATAACACAGCCCTGCAATAGCTGCAATTCCTCCATTGATCACAAAAATCCCAAAGCGGATCGCATTTACTTGAAATCCAGCTCTTTCTGCCGAAATTTCATCGCCGCCTACAGCATAGACTCCACGTCCTACCAAAGTTTTATTCAGTAGCAAATAGGCAAAAATGTATAGGGCGATCATAATCAAAAATGTCACCGGTAGTGTAGAACCTAATCCGCTTTTCGCATTTTTTACCGTTAGCAGAGACATTTTCCCAAAAGCGGCCAGATTTTCCGGAAGATCCATTCTCTCTGCCTCAAATGCTCCCAATAGGATTCCACTGAAAATAGAACTGGTCCCTAGGGTAACGATCAGGCTGGGAAATTTGTATTTTACAATGATAAATCCGTTTAAGGCGCCCATGACGCATCCAAATGCAATCCCTATCAAAAAAGTCAGAATCCAGGGTGCCTGCTGCAATCCCATTTTATTTGTCAAAATAATAGCTAGGTAACTGCTCAATGCAGCAATCAGAGGAAAGGACACATCCGGTCCTGTACTCACAAAGGCAAGCAGCGCACAAATGGCGTAAATAGAAGGAACGATCATAGAGCGAAGCAAATCCACCAGATTGTTATTTGTAAAAAACAGCCCCGAACGCATCTGTATGGCCAAAGACAGTCCTATTATGATCAAAAATACATAAAACTCTGTCTGAGAAGTTAATTTTTTCCATGTTTTTTGCATATCTTCCCACCTCCTTCTATACAGATGCCCTTGTCAAGGCTGTCACATTCAGATCTCCTGCTTCCAGTGTTCCTGTTACTTTTCCACCCTGCATTACAATCGCCCTGTCACAGGTAGCGATGATCTCCGCCGCATCATCAGATACCACAATAATCGCCATCCCCTCCGCCGCAAGTGTCCTAAGCAGTCTATGAATATCATACTTCGCTCCGATATCAACCCCTACCGTCGGTCCATTTAGGATCAATACCTTGGGATGGGTGGATAACCATCTGGCTAATACCACCTTCTGCTGGTTTCCGCCTGACAGGGTCTGTACCGGAAACTCGTGATTCTTAGTTGCCACGCCGATTTCATCCACCCAGGTCTGGGATTCTTCCGATACCTTTTTGGGATTCAGGACTCCCGCCCTTTTGGCCAGCTGATCTAATCTCGTTACCGTAATATTCCGAATAATAGACTGTGGCAAAAACAGCCCCTCTGTCAGCCTATCCTCCGGCACCAAAGCAATCCCCTGTTTTTGCGCTGCTTTCACGTCTTTCAAGCAGACTTCCTTCCCTTCTATCCGAATCTTTCCTGCTGTGGGTCGATTCATTCCAAACAAAGCCAAAGACAACTCCGTTCTTCCCGATCCCAATTGACCTGTGATTCCCAAGATTTCTCCCTGTCTCAACTGAAAATTCACATGCTCGAATCCTTCTGCACTCAGATCCTCTGCTTCCAGAACTACTTTTCCGTATTTCCTGTTTTCCTGCAGCTCTTTTTTTTGTGTCTCAAAATGCCTTCCTGTCATATAATATGCAAATTTTTCTTCTGTCATTTCCTCTGTCGGACAGCTGATCACATTTTCTCCATTTCTTAAAATAGTGATTCTGTCCGATATCTCAAACACTTCATCCAATTTGTGGGAAACGAACAGAATGGTGACACCACTCTTCTTCAACTCTGCAATAATCTCAAACAGGCGATTTACTTCTTTCTTTGTCAAAGCCGTTGTAGGTTCGTCCATGATAATCAGCTTTGCATTGTCCAACAGGGCCCTGGAAATGGCAATCAGCTGTTTATCTGCCACCGGAAGCGTCTCTACCAGTGCATCTAAATCCACTTCAAAGTTGATCTTTTGAACTGCTTCCTCTGCGATCCGTCTGAACTCCTTCTTCCTTACAATTTTCTGTTTGTTGGCAAGCACCTGATTCAATGCCAGATTTTCTACCACTGTAAGGTTGGGAAACACAGAAAAATCCTGATAAATCACCTGAATTCCTGCTTTAATGGCTTCTGCCGGCGTCATTACCGGATATCCCTTTCCGTCTACCTCTATTGTTCCTGCATCTGGCTTGTAAAATCCAGATATCACCTTAATGATGGTGGATTTCCCACAACCATTTTCCCCTGCAAGGCAGTGAGTCTCTCCTTTTTTTATCGTCAGATCTACCCCCTTCAATGCGTGAACTCCACCAAACGATTTCTTGATTCCTTTCACTTCCAATATGTTTGTTTGCGCCATACTCTCGCCCACCCTTTCTTTTCACCGGTGTAACGTAAAACAACTGTTCCAATTCTCTTACGTTGCACCGGGAAACGAGGAAATCGCACATCCCACTCTATTGTAAGATGTGCGATTTTCCCAAAACATCTAACAGCTGCCGATTTTTTTAGAAATCGTAATCATTGATATTTTCTTTTGTGATAGTCAGATCCGCCTGTCCGATCAGACATCTGTTATCTCCTTCCACCAGCATAACTTTGTTGTATCCGTCACGTCCAAGATCTGTTCCGTCTCCTACTTTTTCCCCAGAGAGGATCATTGATGCAACTTTGCACATAACATATCCGGATTCTTTCGGATCCCACAGTTTGATAGTGGAAATGGTTCCGGATTCCACATAAGGTTTAAATTCATTTGGAGTTCCCACTCCTACCACTTTCACATTCAGTCCCAATTCTTCTACCGCTTTGGCAATTCCCGGACAATCTGTGGATGCTACCCCTGTAAAGCCTTTCAGATCTGGATTCGCTTTCAAGATTTCTTTTGCTCTTTCGTAGGAAGTATCAATAGATTCTTCCGACTCTGCTGACGGAATCGCTCCGTCATTGATCAGTTCCATCTTCGGATAAGTCTTTTTCTGATGTTCATACTGCGCATTTGCATACTCCATGTGTGTAGTAGAAGTTGTATACGCTACCATCATGGCATACTTTCCTTCTTCGTTCATGTCCTTTGCCAGTGCATCCATGATAGCCGCACCAAAATCGTCTGCCGTAAATGCTTCCGTGTCAAACAACGTATTTTTCTGGTTGGACGCTTCATGTGTGATCACAACGATTCCCTGTTCCATCGCTTTCTTCAGAGACGCTTCAATAGCTCCCGGATCGATAGGAACCACACAAAGAGCATCTACTCCCTGATTGATCAAATCATCAATGACCTGCACCTGGGAAGCTGCATCTGCATTCGCCGGTCCCTTCTGAATAACGTTAATTCCTGTTTCTTCTCCAAACTCATTCACTCCCAGTTCCATGCGCTTAAACCAGTTTGCCGTATTATCCTTTGTTACCACAGCAATCGTCCATTCTGATTTGTCCTTGTCTGACTTGTACTTTGCCAGATCAAACAAATCTCCGTCCGCACTCTTTTCTGACTTCTTGCCAGAATCCGATGACGTACTGCCTTTTTCGCTGCTGCATGCTACCATAGACAAAGTCATTGTAGCAACTGCCAGAATGGCAATCCATTTTTTGAGATTTCTCATACCTTCTTCCTCCCTTTACTTTGTGTATAATAATTGTCCCATGTCGTCACATGGCCCATTTTGGGCAAATTTCCTATTCCACATTTCTGTGTCTTTTTACCATTTCTTCTGTCGATACTCCCAATTCCTCTCGTAACATCATGACCAACACGTCATACAGGATTAGCAGAGACTGCTCAAACAGATTTCCCATCAACTGCCCGGTAGAAACAAACTCCCCCACAGCTTTATACGCAGCCGCCGGAACGCGAATCACCTGATCTGCCACAGAAAGAAGAAATCCCTCTGAAGATGGAGTAATCAGAATCAATTCTGCCCGATTCTTTTTCGCCATCTCTCCAATATAATTCTCATGCCCCACATCCGCAGATCCACAGGCACAGATCATTAAATCTCCTTCGTTTATGGACGGAGTCGTGTCATCCCAAATCCAGTAAGCCTGCTTTCCCAAATGCATCAGCCGCATCGCAAAAGCTCTTGTAGAAAGTCCTTCCCTTCCTGCCCCCAAAAGAAAAATTCTGTCTGCTTTTTTTATTGCTTCCAAAAGCGGTCTGATATCTTCATCTTCCATCCGGGAGAATACTTCGTTTAGTTCCTCCAGCGCCATCTGCGATAGTTCCTTAAATCTGTCTTTCATCTGCCTTCCTCCGGTCTTCCTTCCATATTTTTAAAATAGGTTTCATTACAACCTGCTCCTGATGTTTCGCAGGATATTTAATCCTCTCGTTTAAAAGTTTAACGGCCTTGCGCCCCATCTGCTTTGCGTCTCTTTCAATATAGTTGAATTGACTCTCCACAATATCCAGCGCTTCTATTCTGTCCAGTCCAATACAAGAAATATCTTTTTCCAGACGTTCGCCTTTCTCATACAATGCCTTCAAAAATCCCAAGCTGGTCCTGTTGTTGCAGGTCACTACTGCCGTCGGACGCTCTTTCCTGTCCAGTAGTTCTGCCGACAGTTCATACGCCCTTGTCATGCGGTAATTTCCTTCTAGAATGTTGTCCCTGTCTATGGGAATCCCTTGTTCCTTCATGGCCTTTTCATATCCCCTCAGCCGAACCCTGGCAAGTACCCTGTCCTGAGTCGCATTGATCAATGCAATTTTTTTATGTCCACTCTGTACCAGGTATGTTACTGCTTCATAGATTCCTGTCTCATCATCAAAAAAAATTCCGTCATATTTTCGCAGACTTTCTGTCTGCCGATCCATAATTACTATCGGAGCATTCAAATCCTCTAAGAGCTTGTGGATTGCTTTCTGTTGTTCCTTGGAGGTGTAATCTACTGCCGGCGTATACAAAAGTCCCTTAACCCGGTGCTCTTTCAGCATGAGAAGTGCCTTTCTGTCCTTCATGGCGCTGTCATCTGAATTGCAGCAAATCAGTGTCGTATTATCCTGATCTGCAATTTCTGTGATCCCTCGGAGTATCTCACCAAAAAAAGGATTATCCACCTCCGGCACGATCACTCCGATAGTATCTGAACTTTGCCTAGAGAGGTTTCTTGCTGTTGCAGAAGGTGAAAAATTTCTTACTTTCATCACTTCCAATACTTTTTCTTTGGTATCCTGTTTCACACAATCTACTCCGTTCAACACTCTCGACACCGTTGCTTTTGAAACTTTTGCTTCCCGCGCAATATCATTGATCGTCAGCTCTTTTGCCATCTTTTTCCCTCAAAAGTTATCCTATTATCCTGCGCATTTTCTGTATTCCTTCTTTTACTCCTGAGATCCCACATAAGAAACTGGAACTTCCTGCCACAAAGATGTCCGCGCCTTTTTTTGACATCTGACCTGCCAGATCATAACTAACATTTCCATCCACCTGTATCTCTATGTTTGGATATCCCTTTTCATCAAGAAACGTCCTACAATCTGCGATTTTATCTACAGCCATAGGGATTGCCTTCTGCCCTGCAAACCCTGGATTAACCGTCATGATCAGCACTCCGTCAATATCATCCAGCACATATTCCAAACTGCTTACCGGTGTGGCCGGATTCAGCGCGACCATTGCCTTTGCCCCGGAACATTTGACCTCCTGCAGCGCTTTTTGCAGGTGCAAGGTACTCTCTCCATGGACAGAAACCAATTCTCCCTCTTTAAAATCAAACCATCCAATCTTTTTTTCCGGGTGCATCACCATCAGGTGTACATCTAAAGGAATTTTTGTCAGTTGGCGAAGCTGTCTGATGTAATCTGTCCCCAATGTGAAATTCGGCACATATTCACCATCCATGATATCTATATGCAAATACTCTATCTTCTCTTCCTCGAATATGCTCAGATAGTCCTTTAACTGATCAATTTCCACACACATCATAGATGGTGACAATTTTTTCACTGTATCTTCTCCTTACTTATCTGCTCCTCTTTTATGTAACCGGTTTCATTTATGACTTCAATATACCGTTTCTCTTTTTTTCTGTCAATTCCAACCACTTCCCTTTTTTTATTTTCAGAGCATTCCACAAAATCCGGCAGACACTTTTCCTATTTCCGCCTGATTTCTTAGATACTCTGCACAAAGAAAAATTCTTTTTCTTCCCTTCTCCCTACCCGTATGTCCTGATGATCGTTTCCGCGATCTCTTTTTTGGGGACGCACTGATCCATGGCCTGCTTTTCAATGTATTTGTGCGCGTTTTCTTCGCTAAGCTTCAATTCACTGATCAGGAGCCATTTCGCCCGGTTTACCAGCCGGATCTCCTGCATTTTTTCTTCCATACTCAATGTCTTTTTCCCCAGTTTTCTCAAACGCTCCCTGGCACATTCCAGCCAGCTGAGAGCCTGGGTCAGGATCTGGCGGGAAGTCGGTTTTGCCAGCGTGTAAACTCCGTGCCGGGTCAATTCGTCTCTGGTGGCTTCATAGATTTCCTGGCGGACCAGAAACAAGACTGCCACCGAATCCCAGCTGCAGGCATCAATGGCAAATCGGATTCCCGTTTCATCCGGAAGGGGAGAATTGATCACTACCAGGTCAAATCTTTTTTCTGCCAGGATCCTTTTTGCCATTCCCACATCCTTTGCGATCCGCACCGGCTGATGCTTGGATCTGGAAAGCAGCTGGCCAAAAGAATGGTTAAAGTTTTCTGATGCTGATACGATCAAAACCCCGTAACTGGTTTCTTTCATTTCCATGCCGCTTCCCTCCTTCCGTCATCAAATGTCTGTTTCTTCTGCCGAATGCCCTGCTTTCCTCCCGGCGTTTTCCTCTTTGCTCTGCTTTCTCTGCCTCTCACTGCCGGTACCGGGCGCTCTTCCATCCCCTCTGCTAGATTCTGTCGCAATAAATTCTTCGGATAGTTTCCGGAACACATTCCCGGATAAATGCGCTACCTTCTGCTTTGCGGCATGCCTCCTGACGCGTTTTCGGAAGTCTCCGGTACTGCCTCAGGATTTCCTCCTTCTCTGTAAAAAAGTTAAAGTCTGCCGCCGGCGGCAGGGCCAGCCCCTTCTCGATCCCCTGAACCCCTGCATAGATCAGCAGTGCAAAAGCCAGATAGGGGTTGGCGGTAGGATCCGGCGACCGCAGCTCCGCTCTTTTATACTCTCCCACCGCTGCCGGCACTCTGACCAGCTGCGAACGGTTTTCATGTGACCAAGACACATAGGCCGGCGCCTTTTCCTTTCCGAATCTCTCATAGGAATTCTCCCACGGGTTCAAAAATATAGTCATTTCTTCTATCTTCTCCAAAATCCCTGCCATCATAGAATACATATGATCTTCTCCGTCCCGGCTGCGCACAGACATATTGATGTGAAATCCGTTTCCCGGTCTGCTGCTTAACGGTTTGGCGCTAAAATCTGCCAGCAGTCCATTTCGGTAGGCGATGGTCTTTACCACCGTCTGAAATGCCATCACATTGTCCGCCGCCACCAGGGCGTCACTATAGCGAAAATCGATCTCGTTTTGTCCGGGCCCTTCCTCATGGTGGGAGCTTTCCGGGCGGATCCCCATCTGCTCCAGTGTCAGACAGATCTCTCTTCTCACGTTTTCTCCCCTGTCATAAGGCGCCATATCCATATACCCCGCCTGATCGTAAGGAATCTTGGTGGGATCCCCGTTTTCGTCCAGCCGAAACAGGTAAAACTCCTGCTCCGCGCCAAAAGAAATCGCATATCCTTTTTGCTGTGCATAGGCTTCCGCACGCTTCAGTACCTCCCTTGTATCCCCCTCGAAAGGGCTTCCGTCCGGATAGGCGATCCTGCAAAACATACGAACCACCTTCCCGTGCTCCGGTCTCCATGGCAAAAGGGAAAGCGTCTCCGGATCCGGATGCAAAAAAAGATCGCAGTGACTTTCATCTCCAAATCCTTCTACGGCAGAAGCGTCAAAAGCAATACCGTATCGAAATGCGCGGGGCAGCTCCTCCGGCATGATCGAAATATTTTTCTGCCTTCCGAATACGTCGCAAAACGCCAGTCGGATAAACTTTACATCCTCTTCCTCCACATACTGGATCACTTCTTCTCTTGAGTACTTCATCTTTCACCCTGCTTTCCTTCTATTTCCTGTGCTTTCTACTGGTATAATAACACTTTATATCATTTTGCCTGCAAAACTTCAAGTCATTTCACCTCTCCTCTTGACAAACGCCGGGAAACGGTGCATAATACGTAGCATTGAAGGCAAGGGCGTCTTTGAGTGAAACACTCAGAGACGCCCTTTTTGTTGTTTTAGATGAGATGAGAGTCCCGAAACAACAAACGCTTTGTAAGGATCACACTGCGGCAACGACAGAGTTTAAAGGAAAAGGAGTGACTGCATAATGAAAACAATCACAGAAAGCTTCGGGAGCATGGTATTTGATGAAAGAGTCATGAAAGCAACTCTTTCGGCTTCCGTATATTCTTCCCTGGAAAAGACCATTCATGAAGGAGCCAAGCTGGACGCAACCGTCGCCGACGCTGTTGCCGCCGCCATGAAGGACTGGGCTGTTTTGCGGGGTGCTACCCATTATACCCACTGGTTCCAGCCCCTCACCGGGATCACTGCCGAAAAACATGACAGCTTTATTACCCCGTCTCCCGATGGAGGCGTGATCATGGAATTTTCAGGAAAAGAGCTGATCAAAGGAGAACCGGATGCTTCCTCCTTCCCTTCCGGCGGACTGCGCGCCACCTTTGAAGCCAGAGGGTATACTGCCTGGGATCCCACTTCTTATGCCTTTATCAAAGACAACACGCTTTGCATCCCCACTGCATTCTGCTCTTATGGCGGAGAGGCTCTGGATAAGAAAACACCTCTTCTGCGCTCCATGGAGGCATTGAACCGTCAGGCTCTGCGGATCCTGCGCCTGTTTGGAAACAGCACTGCCAAATACGTTCATACCTCTGTCGGTCCTGAGCAGGAGTATTTTCTCATCGACAAAGAGATGTATCTGAAGCGAAAGGATCTGGTCTACACCGGAAGAACCCTGTTCGGCGCCAAGCCTCCCAAGGGACAGGAAATGGATGATCACTACTTTGGCGTGATCAAGCCCCGGGTGGCTGCTTTTATGGAGGATTTAAATCAGGAGCTTTGGAAGCTGGGCGTTCTTGCAAAAACAGAGCACAACGAGGTAGCGCCCGCCCAGCATGAGCTGGCACCTATCTATACTACCACCAACGTTGCCACCGATCACAACCAGTTGACCATGGAGCTTCTCCAGAAAACAGCTTCCCGGCATCACCTGGTCTGTCTTCTCCACGAAAAGCCCTTTGCCGGTGTTAATGGAAGCGGAAAACACAACAACTGGTCTATGACTACCGATGACGGCAGCAACCTTTTCACTCCGGGAGCCACTCCCTACGAGAATGCCCAGTTCCTTCTATTTCTTTGCGCTGTGATAAAAGCCGTAGACGACTATCAGGATCTTCTTCGGATCTCTGTGGCAACCGCAGGAAATGATCATCGCCTGGGTGCCAATGAAGCCCCGCCGGCGGTCATGTCCATCTTTTTGGGAAATGAGCTGACTTCCATCCTGGAAGCCATTGAAACAGATACTCCTTACTTTGCGGAAAAAAGATCCAAAATGAAACTGGGCGTAGATGTTCTTCCTAAATTTACCAAAGATACTACCGACCGCAACCGGACTTCTCCTTTTGCTTTCACCGGCAACAAGTTTGAATTTCGCGCCCTTGGTTCTTCCGACAGCATTGCCTGTGTCAATATCATGCTGAATACCGCTGTGGCCGAGAGTCTGAAGATCTACGCCGACCGCCTGGAGCATGCAAAGGACTTCCCCTCTGCTCTCCATGAAATGATCCGAAAAACCATCAAGGATCACAAGCGGATCATTTTTAACGGCAATGGGTATGACGACACCTGGATCCGGGAAGCGGTAAAAGAAAGAGGTCTTTTGAATTATCGCACTACCCCGGACTGCCTGCCTCACCTTCTGGATCAGAAAAACTTGGAGCTGCTGACTACTCACAAGGTATTCACCCCGGCAGAGCTTTCTTCCCGAATGGAGATCATTCTGGAAAATTACTGCAAATCCATCACCATTGAAGCCACTACCATGGTGGATATGGTCATGAAAGAGATCCTTCCCGCCATCAGCAGCTACACACTGGAAATGGCTCAGATCGCTCGCACGAAGCAGGAAGTAGATGCTTCTCTTTCCTGTGTCTATGAAAAAGAAGTCCTACATCAGCTGACCGGCCTGTCCCAGCGGATTCACAGCCAGGTCCAAGCCTTGTCCGATCATCTGGTGGCATTACAGGAACTCTCCGACACCTGCCGCACCGCTTTTCAGATACGGGATGTGATCCTGCCCTCCATGTGTACCCTGCGTGTTGCCTGTGACGAGGCAGAGCTTCTTTGTCCCAAACGGCTCTGGCCATTCCCCACATACGGAGACCTTCTCTTTGGCGTATGGTAGATCCGAAGCTTTTCAAATAGTTTGCTGCAGATATCTGTCTTTTTCCGGGAGATATCTGTCGGTATTTTCAGTCATATGCACGGCAATCCTGCTGTGAAAATCGATACTACATCAGAATTGGAGGAAATGATTATGTGTTCCATCATGGGCTACTGTAACAGCTCTCACCCACCCCTTTCCCTGTTCCGGGAAGGGTTTTCCAAAACGGTCTCCCGGGGACCGGACGACAGCCGTATCGTCTCTCTTCCCACCGGACTTCTCGGCTTCCATCGTCTTGCCATCATGGGTCTGACTCCCTCCGGCATGCAGCCCTTCCAACTGGACGGAAGCTATGTGGTCTGTAATGGAGAGATCTACGGGTTTCAGGCTCTAAAAGAATCCCTGTCCCGTACCTATTCGTTTCACAGCGACTCGGACTGTGAGGTTTTGCTTCCTCTTTACAAGGAATACGGCGTTCAGATGTTTTCCATGCTGGACGCAGAATTTGCCCTGATCCTCTACGATGGAGAAACAAAGCAATTTCTTGCGGCAAGAGATCCTATCGGCATTCGTCCCCTTTACTATGGATACAGCAAAGACCACTGTATCGTGTTTGCCAGCGAGGCGAAAAATCTGGTTCCCCTGGTTCAGGAGATCTTTCCTTTTCCGCCGGGGCACTACTATCAGGACGGTGCTTTCCACTGCTACTGTGACATTACCGACGTAAAAGAAGTCTGCCGGGACGATCTGGAGACCGTCTGCCAAAAGATTCAAAAAAAACTGGTAGCAGGCGTCAAAAAGCGTCTGACAGCCGATGCAAAAGTAGGTTTTCTCCTGTCCGGCGGTCTGGATTCTTCCCTGGTATGCGCCATTGCCGCCCGGGAATCTTCCACTCCCATCCGTACCTTCGCCATCGGCATGAACGAGGACGCCATCGATCTGAAATACGCAAGGCAGGTGGCGGATCATATCCACAGCGATCACACAGAAGTCCTTATTACCAAAGAGGATGTGCTCTCTTCTTTGGAGGAAGTGATCGCTCTTCTTGGAACCTTTGACATCACCACGATCCGGGCAAGTATGGGAATGTACCTTCTCTGCAAGGCGATCCATGAAACCACAGATATTCGCGTCCTCCTTACCGGTGAAATCTCCGATGAACTGTTCGGATATAAATACACCGATTTTGCCCCTTCTGCCGCGGCCTTTCAGGAAGAATCTGCCAAACGGATCCGGGAACTGCATCTGTATGATGTTCTTCGGGCAGACCGCTGTATCAGTGTAAACTCCCTGGAGGCAAGAGTTCCTTTCGGAGATCTGGATTTTGTAAAGTACGTCATGTCCGTCGATCCTGCTTTAAAGCTGAACACCTACGGAAAAGGGAAATATCTGCTCCGCCACGCCTTTGAAGACGGTTATCTTCCTTCCGATATCCTCTACCGGGAAAAGGCGGCCTTTTCTGACGCGGTAGGTCATTCTCTGGTGGATCATCTGAAGGATTACGCAGAAAGCCGTTATTCTGACGATACCTTTGAAGCCCTCTGTAACACCTACACCCATGCTGCGCCTTTTACAAAAGAGTCTCTTTTGTACCGTCAGATATTTGAAGCCTACTACCCCGGCCAGAGTCATATGATCACGGATTTCTGGATGCCCAACAAAACCTGGGAAGGCTGCAACGTAAACGATCCCTCTGCCCGTGTCCTGTCCAATTACGGCGACAGCGGAAAGTAGGAGGCGTATTCGGGCCAATGTCTGAACTCTTCAAAGAAACACGAAACCGCTTCCTGACCGGCTCTTAGTCAGGGAGCCATTCAAATTACCAAAGAAAGGAGTGCACTGGTGTATCCATGTGAAAACTGCCAGTGCAGCAATGCTGTTATGACGAAGTATATTTTTGTAACCGGTGGTGTCGTATCCGGTCTCGGAAAGGGGATCACCTCCGCCTCCCTGGGTCGTCTCCTGAAAGCACGAGGCTGGAAAGTCGCCGCTCAAAAGCTGGATCCTTATATTAATGTGGATCCCGGCACCATGAGCCCTTTCCAGCATGGAGAAGTCTATGTCACGGAAGACGGTGCTGAAACCGACCTGGACCTGGGGCACTATGAACGGTTTATTGATGAAGACCTGAACCGCTTCTCCAATCTGACTACCGGAAAGGTTTACTGGAATGTTTTGAATAAAGAGCGTCGTGGAGAATATCTGGGTTCTACCGTCCAGGTCATTCCCCACATCACCAACGAGATCAAAGAGTTTATTTACTCTGTGGGAAAGCAGACCAATGCCGATGTCGTGATTACGGAGATCGGCGGCACGATCGGAGATATCGAGTCTCAGCCCTTTCTGGAGGCCGTCCGGCAGGTTTCTCTGGAGGTCGGCCAGGAAAACAGCCTCTTCATTCATGTTACCCTGGTACCGTTTCTTCGAGGCTCCAATGAGCATAAATCCAAGCCCACCCAGCATTCGGTGAAAGAACTTCGGGGAATGGGGATAACTCCCAACATCATTGTCCTGCGCAGCGACGAACCCTTGGAGAGCTCCATTTTTCAAAAGATTTCCCTGTTCTGTAATGTGAAACCGGACTGTGTCATTGAAAACATTACCCTTCCAAACCTGTACGAAGCGCCTCTCATGCTGGAGGAATCCAACTTTTCTTCCATCGTGTGCCGGGAGCTGCGGCTTCCCGATACCACACCTGATCTGAAGGAATGGACGGATCTGGTGGAAAAGATCAAAAGTCGCCGGCACACGGTACAGATCGGTCTGGTGGGAAAATATGTGAGACTTCACGACGCCTACCTGTCGGTGGCCGAAGCTCTCAGTCATGCCGGATATGATTACAATACTCATGTAACGATCCAGTGGATCGATTCTGAGGAGATCACCCGGGAAAATGTTTCCACGCTCCTGGGTGATCTGGACGGCATCCTGATTCCCGGCGGTTTTGGCAGCCGTGGGATCGAGGGCATGATCACCGCCTGCCAATATGCCAGGGAACAGCACCTTCCCTATTTTGGGATCTGCCTGGGCATGCAGATCTGCGTCATTGAATTTGCCAGACATGTCCTTGGTCTTTCTGATGCCAGCTCGGGAGAATTTGACGAAGAGACGCCTCATAAGGTCATCGACTTCATCCCCGGACAGACCCAGGAGATCAACAAGGGAGGAACCCTTCGTCTTGGCTCTTACCCCTGTCGCATCGCCGAAGGTTCCGTGATGGAGGCGTGTTACAGCAGCCTCCTGATCCATGAACGCCACCGGCACCGCTATGAATTCAACAATGCATATCGCCGGGAAATGGCAGACGCCGGCCTTATCTTCAGCGGAACCTCCCCGGACGACCTTCTGGTAGAAACGGTGGAACTGTCCTCCCGGGATTTTTATGTGGGCGTCCAGTTTCATCCGGAATTCAAGAGCCGTCCCAACAAGCCTCATCCTCTTTTCAAAGGATTTGTCCAGGCGGCTATGAAAAGGAGGAGCAGATCATGAGCATACACGAAGAATGCGGAGTATTCGGGATATTTTCCAAACATCCTCAAAATGTTGCAGCCGTTTGTTATTATGGGCTGTACGCTCTCCAACACCGGGGACAGGAAAGCTGCGGTATGGTAGTCAATGACAGAGGGGTGTTTTCCTCCCACAAAGACCTTGGTCTGGTAAGCGAGGTGTTCTCTCCGGAAGTGCTGTCCGACTTTCCGGAAGGCTCCATGGCAGTGGGGCATGTCCGCTATGGCACCACCGGCGGCA
The DNA here is from genome assembly GCF_009696485.1 of Suipraeoptans intestinalis. Taxonomy (GTDB): domain Bacteria; phylum Bacillota; class Clostridia; order Lachnospirales; family Lachnospiraceae; genus Suipraeoptans; species Suipraeoptans intestinalis. The sequence goes on along the minus strand of NZ_VULY01000018.1, from coordinate 1,546,254 downwards.
GCAGCCGGAAAAACTGTCAGCCCATTGAAGTCAATCATCAAAAGGGGAAGATGGCGCTTGCGCACAACGGAAATCTCTCCAATGCGGCAGAACTGCGCAACCGTCTGGAATTGTCCGGCGCCATCTTCCATACCACCAGCGATACGGAGACCATTGCCTATATCGTAACCCGTGAACGGCTTTCTGCCCCTTCCATCGAAGAGGCTGTCAGCCTTGCTATGCATACGCTGGAAGGGGCTTATTCCCTGTGTCTGATGTCCAGCGCAAAAATGATTGCGGTACGGGATCCCTACGGCTTTCGTCCTCTCTGTTATGGAGTGCTGGAGGACGGCACCTACATTGTCGCCTCAGAAAGCTGTGCGATTACCACCGTAGGCGGCACCGTGATCCGGGATCTTCTTCCCGGAGAGATTCTGGTCTTTACCAAAGACGGGATCCTTTCCCGCACAGAACACTGCAAAACCCGCCCCAACAGGCTGTGCGTCTTTGAGTACATCTACTTTGCCCGCCCGGATTCTGTGATCGACGGGATTTCGGTGCACTCCGCAAGAATTCAGGCCGGACAGATCCTTGCCCGGCAGCATCCGGTGTCCGCCGATGTCGTGGTGGGGGTTCCGGATTCCGGACTGGACGCCGCTTTGGGCTATAGCCAGCAATCCGGCATTCCTTACGGCATTGGTCTGATCAAAAACAAATATATTGGGAGAACCTTTATCTCTCCCGGGCAAACGCAGCGGCAAAACAGTGTGAAGATTAAACTGAGTCCGGTGGAAGCTGTCGTCCGCGGGAAAAATGTCGTTTTGGTGGACGATTCCATCGTCCGTGGAACGACCAGCGAACGACTGATCCGACTGCTGCGGGACGCAGGAGCCGCCAGGATCCATCTTCGGATCTCTGCGCCGCCTTTTCTCAATCCCTGCTATTACGGAACGGATATTGACTCCCGGGAGCATCTGATCGCCACCTCGATGGATCCCGATGGCATTGCACGATCCATCGGCGCCGACAGTCTTGGATTTTTCCCCCTGGATCAATTGTCTGCCCTGGCCGGCGGTCACGGGTACTGCAGCGCCTGTTTTGACGGGCAGTATCCTACTCCCATTCCCTCCGATACCAGAAAAGACCGTTTTGAAGCCCGGCTTCCTCTCTAAAAGGATGTCGCCACAACAAAAGGATGTTTCCCGGGTACTCTGTCCCATGGAAACATCCTTTTCTCTTTGCCGCCGGATTGACGGCCGATTTTTCTGCCTGTTCCGCCTATTTTTTCTCTACCTGTACACAGTGCTTCACCAGCCATTCTTTTACCAGCTTGTTCTGCACGATATCTTCCAGATCCTCCTTGGGCGCCACTGCCTTCAATTCCTTTACGCTGCCGTATCCATAATTCTTCGCAAGCGCCTTCAGCTGCTTCTCATATTCTTTTCCGGAAACCTTGATGCCTTCCTCCTTTGCGATCGCCTCTGTGATCATCGTCTGCTTCAGGCTGGACTTGGCCATTTTGTCCACTTCCTTCTCAAAGTCTTCCACCGACATATTCATCTGCTCTTTGATCATGGTCTCATACTCCATGCCATAGCTGGAGGCCATTTCTTTATACCGGTTGATAAATTTATCTGCAAATGCCTTGACTTCTTTCTTCGGATAGGATTTGATCTTGGTATTTTCCAGCACCTTATCCCATACCTTCTGCGCCAAAGTGTTGTCGTAATTGCTCTGTGCTTCTGTTTCCAGATTTTTCCTGACTTCTTCCTTGTATTCCTTCACCGTCTTGGAAGTTTTCGACAAGGTCTTTACCACTTCGTCTGTCAGCTTAGGAACATCGTTCTGGGTGATCCCCTTTACCGTGATCGTAAATGTCACCGCTTTTCCCGCATACTCCGGTGTATAGTTATCCGGAAATGTTCCGTTCCAGTCAAACGTCTCTCCTGTCTTGTGGCCGATGACGCTCTCCTCAAATCCCGGAATAAACGATCCGGATCCGATTACCAGAGGATAATCCTGTGCGGATCCCCCTTCAAAGGCTTCTCCGTCTATCTTGCCCACAAAATCAATCGTAACGGTGTCTCCGTTTTCTACTGCCCTGTCGGTAATTTCCTTTTTCGTGGCATTGGCATTCAGACTGGCCTCAATGGCACTGTCCACCGCTTCATCAGTCACTTTCTGCGGCTTGTCCACCTTGTCCACTTCCACGCCCTTATATTTACTGATCTTCAGGTTTTTTGTTTCCAGTCCCTTGCTGGTCGCACAGCCGGTCAGACACAGCGCACCCGCCAACATTCCCGCCAACAATACGGTCGTCGTCTTTTTGCTCATTTCTTTTATCCTCCATACCTCGATTCCTGTATCCCCTGCCTTCGGAGCTACAGCCTGCATACCCTACAGTTATAACATATCTATTCTCTGTTTCATAGACTTTTCACAGTTATTTCAGACTTTTGCCCGATTTCCCCGGATGCAGCTCCGGTTAAATATGTAGATCCTTTTTACAGAAAACCATCGCTCCTGCCCAGTAAAATGCCACTGCGCCGATGCCCAATATCACTGCTCCTGTCACTGCATTTCTGTCGCCGGCCAGTACGCCGTTTGCATCAAACAGGGTGAAGAAGGTGGCATACTTTACTACCTCCGTTTTTTCTCCCGCATTTGCAAGCATTTGAAGCACATACATGAGCGCAGGGATCCCGGCTCCGCATGCGATGCTGTACCTTGTTTCTGAAAACAGACAGGAAGCAAGGTAACAGATGCTGCCAATAAACAACTGCAAACAAAGCAGGGCCACATTCACTTTCAACAAATCAGAAACAGCCAGTTCTCCCGGATAACTCGTAGATGCAACGACAAGTTCCAGACCGGTAGAATACAGAAGGAGCAAAACGATTCCGCTTATCAACACAGACATTTGTGTAACCGCTACCGTGCTGCGTTTTACCGGCGCCGCCAAAAGTGTTACCATCGAGCCCTTGTCCATGTATTTTGCAAGCAGCCCATTGCCTCTTACTATACAGAATATCATGGGAAATACCAGAAAAATAAATCCATACAGATAAGAGATCATAAATCCTATCAGGCTGGTTGCTCCGGCTTCCATCCCAACCGCTGACATAAGCTCCGGCATCGCTTCATAAAACTGATCCAGAGACGCCATCATTTTCGGATCATACATTCTGATTATCATGGTGACGTACAGGGAGAGTACCGCCGCAAAAAGGCAGAGGATCTTTATGCTGTTTTTCATTTCTCGTTTATACAAAGTCAACTGAATCATCCGGCTTCCCTCCATAGTAGTCCATAAAGATCTCTTCCAGTCCCTGCTTTGCGGTAACCGTTACACGATCCGTATGACAGATCCCGCCAAAATCTTTTGCAAATGCTTCTGCCTCCTCCGGTGTATCTAAACGCACAGTATACGTGTGCATATGGCGGCTTCTCAGCGTTTCAACCGAGTCTACCGTAACCAGCCTTCCGTTTCGGATCATGCCGATACGATCGCAGGTCTTCTCCACCTCTTCAAATATGTGGCTGGAAAGCAAAATGGTCTTTCCCTTCTTCTTTTCTTCTTCCAGCAATTCTATAAAGCGGTTTTGCATGAGAGGATCCAGTCCGCTTGTAGGCTCATCCAGAATCAGAATATCAGGATCATGCATAAAAGCGGCAACAATCCCGATCTTTTGTTTCATTCCCTTGCTCATTTTTTTAATTTTTCCCTTGGCATCCAGTTCAAACCTTTCAAGCAGCTCCTGCATACGGTTCTCATTTTTTATCTTCCGGTAATCCAGACTGAATTTCAGGAACTCTCTTCCTGTCATATCGTCAAAGAAACTGATTTCACCAGGAATATATCCCAGTCTTTTTTGAATCTGGTCCCGTTTCTCCCAGCAATTCTTTCCATCAATCTGACATCTTCCGGTCTGCGGCCTGATAAAGCCCATCAGATGGCGGATCGTTGTTGTTTTCCCCGCCCCGTTGGGACCTAAAAACCCAAAAATCTCTCCACTGTCTACATGGATAGACAGATCAAAAATCCCTTTTCCCGAACCGTAATCTCTTGTCAGATTTTGAACCTGGATCACACTCATTCCTATCCCTCCCTGTATGAGATCTGTTTCAGCAGAATTTTTCTTCCGAAAAAGCGTTGTCCCGTTTTCACAAACATTTGGAAAGCGTTTCCTCGCTTTTATTATGTAAGGAGATCGGTCCGCTGTCAACAACGTAGAAGCATCCCGTTTTTCCTTGCACTTCCTTTCAAACAATGATACAATAGTCTTCGCGATAAATTGATGTGAGGAGGGTTTCCGTGAGTACGTTAACGATAGTTTTACTCGTAATCTTGGCAATTTTGATCATTGCCTGCATCGTGCTGTATTTCCTTGGAAAAAAAGCACAGAAAAGACAGGAAGAGCAACAGGAGCAGATGGCCTCCGTTGCCCAGACAGTATCCATGCTGATCATTGATAAGGGCAAGATCCGTCTGAAGGATGCCGGTTTTCCATCTATTGTAGTGGAAAGCACGCCCAAATATCTGCGTCGTTCCAAGGTTCCCGTCGTAAAGGCAAAGGTGGGACCAAAGGTGATGACTTTGATGTGTGACGCACAGATCTTTCCATTGATTCCCGTAAAAAAGGAAGTAAAAGCCACAGTCAGCGGCATTTATATCACCCATGTCAAAGGGCTTCGCGGAGCATTGGAGACTCCCGAAAAGAAAAAAGGGTTTTTTGCAAGGCTGCGTGGCAAATAACCACAAGCCGCAAAATGGATCCTGTATCGTTTCTCTCTGCCGGAAATTTCTCCGGCAGAGGAAGCAAACAGGATCCATTCTTTTTTTGATGGTTCCGGTACTGCCGCCCTAACCCTCAAAGTTCAGGCACAGTCTCTGTTCTACGAAGGGGCGCACCCTGGTGGTCGCCACCTCTACGTGCGCCGGATGCTTTCTGTAAGCAGCCAGCGCTTCCAGATCTTCAAACACAGAATCCAGCATCAGGTCTGCCGTAGATCCGTCTGTCCCTTTCATCTGTACATCTATCTCCCTCAATCCGGGAATCTTCCCAAAAAGCCCTTCCAGCCCTTCCTTTATGCCCACCTTGATCCTGTCTTTCTCTTCCGCCCCCAGCTCTTCTCTCAATTTCCATAGTACGATATGTCTTATCATGCACCTGTTCCTTTCTCTGCCTGTTTCTTTTTTGTCGCATGCTTTATTTTACAACGGGCTTCCCTCCGATGTAAAGCAGTTTCCCCACGCACGACAGCATATATGTCCGTATGCACGACAGCATCTAAAAGTCTGCCGTCAGGCTCTTGCCGTATCCGCCTTTCTCCGGCAGAACCAATCTGCCCCCACACACAGCAGGCCCGTAAGCAGCATGGCCAAGACGGTACTTCCCAGTACAAAATCCATCTTCATAAGAAAACGGTAAATGACAAATCCCGCTCCCCACAGCAACAGATTTCTTTTATCCACAGCTTTTTTTGTACTCTCCTTTTTCAGGAAAAATACATCCGTAATCTGTATTGCGATCATAGGCGAAAAGACGGAGCCGATCAGATACAAAAAGCCGGTCATGTTGGATAGTGGGAAAAACATGGCTCCCGCCACTCCCACGCCGGTTACCGCCATCGCCAGGTATCTTTCCCGAAGTCCCGGAAATACCGACTCTCCCGATACCCCCGCCGAATAAGCATCTAAAAATGTGGTAGTAACGGTTGAAAATACAATAATAAACAGACCGGCCGCTGAAAGCCCCGCTTTCCACATGATGCGGGCAATGTCGGATTCTCCGGTCAGCATCCCCATTCCCATTCCGATCACATACATCCAACTGCTGATCCCTCCGTAGACAACTGCGCTGACAGCAGACGCTTTCACCGGTTCCCTGGCCTCCCGTGTATAATCGCTGATCAAAGGAAGCCAGGAAAGGGGCATAGCTACCGACAATTCTACCGCCATCCCAAAGGAAAGAACCTCTTTTCCCGCTTTCTGGCCAGCCTCTCCCTCAAAGATCACAAAGCTCAACAGCACGGTCAGAAAAAACAGGCCGGTCATAGCGATTCTGTTTAATTTGCCCAGATGTGTGATCCCTATACAGATCCACAGCAGGATCAGCCCGCCTATGATCAAGCACCAGATCCGAAGAGAAAGCCCCCAGATCTCATTAGCCGCTATGGCGCCATCGTAGATCATGATCGCCGTCCAGCCTGCCAGTTGAACGATGTTCAGCACGGCAAACAACACGCCGCCTTTTTCTCCGAAGCTTCCTTTCACCGTCTCCATAGCGCTTTTTCCCTGCCTTCCTCCTAGCACTCCCGCCAGAAACAAAAGCGTACACCCGATCAAATGCCCCAGTAAGATCGCCAGAATCCCCTTCTGCCATCCGAGCCCGGAAAAATAGGTTCCTGTATGGATCTCTGCAATGGAAATACCTGCCCCAAACCAGATCAGTCCGTTCTCCAGTAGTATCGTTTTTCGTTTTTCCATCTTACTTCTCCCTTCTGTAGGCCTCGGGGATACAAAAGCCATGATTCATCGGCCCACTTCCCTCTCCCAAATCCAGTCCGTCTTCCAGGGCCTTCGAGATGTACTCTTTGGCTGCCTCTACTGCCTGTTCCAGCGGAAACTTCTTGGCCAGGTTGGCTGCAATGGCACTGGAAAGGGTGCATCCGGTTCCGTGTGTGTTTGGCGTTGGGATCCTCCTTCCTTTGTACCACCTGAATTCCCCTTTCTGAAACAAAAGATCATTGGCGTCTTCTACTGCGTGTCCTCCTTTTAAAAGGACCGCTACCTTATATTTTTCTCCCAGCCTTCTGGCTGCCCTCTCCATATCTTTCTTTGTCCGGATCCGGAAAAACGCTCTTTCGCTTTCTTCCTCTCCCGCCTGCAGTAAAATTTCTGCCTCCGGCAGATTGGGTGTCATCACACTGGCAAGAGGCAGCAGTTCCTTTCGCAAAGCCTCTAAAGCCTCCGGCCGGATCAGCCTGGCCCCGCTGGTCGCCACCATCACCGGGTCTACCACAATGTTCTCTCCCTTATATTTCTTTAATTTTTCTGCGATCTCATGGATGATACAGGCAGAGGATACCATCCCTACCTTCACTGCATCCGGAGGGATGTCTTCAAATACTGCCTCCATCTGCTGCCCTACAAACTCGGCGGATACTTCATAGATCCCCGTCACTCCCAACGTGTTCTGTGCGGTCAGCGCCGTGACCACACTCATCCCATAGACTCCATTCATGATCAGCGTCTTTAGATCTGCCTGGATTCCGGCTCCTCCGCTGGAATCACTTCCTGCAATCGATACTACCGTTTTCATCTGTCTGCTCTCCTGTAATTTTCTCTGAGGCAGTCGCCAGTCTTCTGCATGCCTCCTCGATGTCTGCCGCTCCAAATATGGCGGAAACCAACGCCACCCCGTCAATTCCTGTTCCTGCCAGCTGATGGATGTTCCCGGCGTGGATCCCCCCTATGGCTACTACCGGAATCCGGCACGCCCGGCAGATGTCCCGCAGTACCAAATGAGAAACTTCACAGGCATCCTGCTTTGTTCCTGTAGGAAATACTGCTCCTACTCCCAGATAATCCGCCCCTGCTTCCTGCGCCCGTTTCGCCTGCTCCACCGTCTGGACCGATACTCCCAGTATCCTGTCTTTTCCTATCTGTTTTCGCACCTGCGCCGCTTCCCTGTCTTTTTGTCCTACGTGTACCCCGTCCGCCTGACAGGCAATGGCGATCTCTACCTGATCATTTATGATAAAGGGTACCTGATATGCCCTGCACACCCGTTTGATCTGCTTTGCTTCCTCCAAAAACGCCCGGGGATCCAGGTCTTTTTCTCTTAGCTGGATGCAGGTAACGCCTCCCTTTAATGCCGCCTCTACCTGCTGCAGCAATGTCTGTTTCCCTGTCCAGGCCCGATCCGTCACCCCATATAAAAGCAACCTGTTTCGGATCCACTCTCTTTTTTCTTGTATTTCCATGTTTTTTCCCATCTTTTTCAGCTTCTGTATGTTCCTTTCTGTCTTTTTTTGTGCTTCTGTCCTTTCACTTTCGCCCCGTCAGAACCGGTTTTTTGCTTCCCGCTTTGACTTTTGACGTAGCTCCCATTTTCCGGTGTTTTCTTTTAGGAAGACAGCTTCTTACAGCAGCTTATATTTTGCCCGTTTTTCCAGTTCTTCTCCCGTCAGATGAAATACCTGATCTATGATACGACTCCGATAGGCTGTGTTTCCGTCTTGTACCGTCAGGCTTTCGTATGCCTTTTCTCCGCACACTCCCATTGCTGCCACTGCCGCTGCCGCCGCCTCTGTCCTTCTGTCCGGATTGGCACAGATGTAGGCGGTCATCATTGCGGAAAGCTGACACCCGGTTCCCGTAATGCTGCTCATCATGGGATGCCCGTTAAATATGCAAAACGCTTTTTCTTCATCTGCCACGATGTCAATGGCTCCGGTGATCGCGATCACCGCTCCCGTTTTTTTGGAAAATGCTTTGGCGAAAGCCGCCGCCTTTTCCAGGCTATCTTCCGTTATCCGGTCGCTGATATCTGCATCCACGCCTCTGGTCGCTCCCGTTCCCAGCGCCAACGTCTTTATCTCCGAACTGTTTCCTCGAACTGCAGAGATCTTCAGATCCTCCAGCAACTCCCGGGCTGTACGGGTTCTGAGAGCCGAGGCTCCTGCTCCCACCGGATCCAAAAGAATCGGATGCCCCAACTGTCCTGCCTTCTTTCCTGCCAGCTTCATAGCCTGTATCGTTCTTTGGTTCAACGTACCGATATTCAGATTCAGTCCGCTGCAGATGGCAGTGATCTCCTCCACCTCTTCCACATCATCTGCCATAATGGGAGAGGCTTTGCAGGCCAATAAAATATTGGCACAATCATTGACGGTTACATAGTTGGTAATATTATGCACCAACGGTTTTTTCTTTCTTACTTCCTCTAAACATTCCTGAAACATCGTCATCCTCCTTTTGCGAAGCCTGTTTCTATATTCGACTGTCCTGCCACCCTTTATCTGTGCCTTATCTCTGCCTTCCAGGCAACGCCCTGATTTTGTTCCACCAGGCGCCATCTCCCGGGAAGCAAAAAAAGGCGCCCTGCGGGCGCCCCTTGTAATCGTTTCTTTTACTTCCTACGACGGCATTATCCGCATCAGGTTAAAGGGTCGAAGTTGATCACTTCCTCTCAGCCTGCCAGTACAAGCTCCCCTGTTTCTTTTTCTTCAGTGTAGTACAGGATGCCTTCTCCGTCAAGAAGTTTTCGATTTCCGGTTTAGCTTTCCGGCTTACAAAACCTCTTCCTTTAGAAGGACCTCCCTATCTTTTCTATTTTTGAAAATGTGCTTTTGCAAATTCCATATCCTGCACCAGCTCTACCGTCCCCAGATAGGTTTGGTCACGATCTCTGACTGCCATATAGGTAACCAGCATCAGCCTGCCGTTTTTTTCCATCCACACCGGAACACTGTCCCTGACACCCTTGCGGAAATCCTCAAGAATAGAACGCACCATAGGTTCTATCTTAGGCGGATGGCACGAAAACACTTCTCGGTCAATGGCCATGCCGGGACGTTTGAACACTTTGGGGCCTTCGTTGAAAAAACGGTTAATATTGTCCGCATCAATAAAGCTGATCTCCAGCGGTATGGTGTTCAGCAGGGCGGTAAGCTGCGGAAGCGTCATATGGCCGCCGGGCATTACGATCTCACCTTCCGACGCCACAATTTTCCCGGGTCGGTATTTTTCCGCTTCTTCCCACGTTTCGTTCTCCACGCCAAAGCAGGTGGCATAATCCTTGGAATCCTGATAAATCCCGTACCATTCCTCCTCTGTAAAGTTTACTGCACAGATGGGGAACAAAACATTTTGCTCCTTGTAGATCATTTCCTGCGCCCGCTTCAACACAGCATCCAGGCGTGTGTTCCACTCTGCACTTTGCTCCTGTTCTTTGCCCAGCGCTCCCAACTCATCCCGGATCTCATCATCTACTGTCCACATCACATCAGATGGTCCTGAAATCCCATATTTGACCTTTAGGTGAGGATAGAGCAGATCTCCCTTTTTTGCATAATGGATGGAAAGCTCACGGATAGAGGCAAAAAGTTCCTTTGTTTCGGATTCCCGAAACTGTACAAGTAATCCGGAAAGCGCTTCATTTTCTTTTACAAAGGTATAGAGGGGATGTCCCGGAATCTCAGCTAGGGCTGCCGCACGTGCCTGCTTGTCTGAATAATCCTTCTGAGGGAAAGCGTCTCTTTTTGCCAGTTCTTCCCTCGCTTTTTTTACCAGAAGGGACTTTTCTGCATCCTTTTCCTCCCCGACAAGCTTTTCCTCCGTGGTCGCTCCGTGAAACAGGGCAGAATGAAGATCACACAATCTTTGTACCTCCGTAATGGGCGTCCCCTCTTTCATTAATTCCTGCTCTGCCTCCATGATCTCTGTGGCCTCCACGGCATAAAAGTGCTTCACAAAATCCATCCGGACACTTTCCAGATCCTCGCCATTTCCCAATCTTTTGAGATAACTCTTTAGCAGCTCCTTACGGCTTTGAGGTTCCGCTTTTTTTGCGTCCTGCAAAACCGACTGCTCTGCGGGATTTTCAGCGGAAACCACAGAGGGCATCTCTCCCTCCAGCTCAAATCCATTTGCCACCAGCGCTGTGACAATATCCAGCATGGAGATCTGCTTCATCTTCGCCCCTTTGGGTATGGTGACCATCCTTCCCACCGAATTTAAAACCGACGGCTTCGTGATCTCTGAAAACCCGAGATCCGCCATAATCTTTATCAGTTCCGGGTATTCTTCCGTCAGCTCAAACACTGTTTTTGTGAAATCTATTTTCTTTGCCATCGCATTTGCCTCCTTGTCTTTTTCATACCTCCATTATAGTCCGACAACAGCCAGTGTATGTTGTTTAAACAACATACACCCATTTCAGAAGAGAGGTGAACAGGATAGATATGAATATCTAAGTATTTTTTAACAAACTTTAATTGACCGCCTTTTCTCTTCCCATCTTATTCAGCTCCCCAATCATCATAAGTATTCCAACAACAATCATTATGAAATCTATAAGTGGTTGCGTAAACCATACCGCATTTATACCAAATATCATTGGTAAGAAAATCATAGCGGGAACAAACAGGAACAGTTGTCTAAGCATCACAATGATTCCTGCTTTCTTCCCGTTTCCGATTGATTGGAAAAAGGTAATACTCATAACCATTATCCCATATAAACTAAACACAGAGTAGAATAATCTAAAGTTACCAACTCCTTGTGCAATAATGTTTGCTTCTACGCCGAACAAAGAAAGTACTTGACTGGATAGCAATAAAGATGGAAGCCAGAACATAACAGCAAGGATAAGCCCGCCAATAGAAAATACTTTCATCGCCTGTCTTACTCTGTCATATTTCTTTGCTCCAAAGTTCGTTCCTACTACAGGTTGTAACCCCTGACTCATTCCCCAAAGTGGTATAAATGAAAATGCATACATTCTTAATGAAGCTGCCATCAAAATCCCATTGCTATCTCCCCCGTATTTAAATGCCATTTTATACAGCATGGTCTGCTGAATCATAAACAGAAGTTGCATCAGCATCGCAGATGAACCTACTCCGAACATTTCTTTTTTTATTTCCGTATCAGACTTAATCTTATGAATTTTAACAACTTTACTCTTTTTCAAGAAGTAGTGCAACGTTACGATCGCTTGAACAAACTGAGCTGTAACGGTAGCAATAGCAGCACCTTCAATTGCATATTCCCCCATGATTGTCATTAAAATCGGATCAAGAATAATATTTAGTAAAGCTCCAAGCCCCATAATCATCATGGCTTTTTTCATCAGTCCTTCGCCACGCATGACCATGTTTGCGGACTGTGTGAAGTTTACAAAGATGGAGCCAATAAAAATCACTCTCAGGTATCTCATGCCATAAGCTTTGATTTCCCCTGTTGCGCCTACCATATTTAAAAAATGTGGTGCAAGCAGTATTCCTCCAACCGTTATGATTGCGGAAAACAAAATCACCCAGAAAATCAGATTTCCCATGATTTTATCTACAGTTTTCTGATCGCCTTTTCCAATTGCTCGTGATAAAACAGAAGCAGAACCTACGCCAAGTAAGGTTGAAACACCGCTGTTGAAAAAAGTAAGCGGCATTGCAATCCCACAAGCAGTCATAGCATTTTGACCAATAATATTCCCTGCAAATATTCCATCCATCAACGGGTAAAGTCCAATCACTATCATCCCTATAACTGCCGGAACAGATAACTGAAATAGTAAATCTATCGGCTTTTTGGTTAATAATTGTTCTTTCACATCTTTTTTCATAAGCAACTCCTTTATTTTTAATGTGTTATTGTTCACATTATTAATTCTCTCACTTATTAAAGTTCTACATACATCCCTTGCCTTATTGAATTCCTTTTTATTTCATTTGAACATTATTCGTAATTATTCTGAATGTTTATAGCTTTGAAAGTCCTCTAAGCAAAGGACATAATCTGTTGTTGCATTTAGAAATTCAATGTCATGAGAAACAAGAAATATGATGTTATTTTCTGTTTTCATTTGCTTTATCAATTTTGAAATTCTTAGCATATTCTTGTAATCCATCCCACTTGTCGGTTCATCAAAAAATATAAATCTCGAATTTTTACATAAAACGGAAGCAATCGCCACCCTTTGTTTTTGTCCTCCTGATAAACTCATGGGATGCCTGTCTTTTAATTTAGTAAGTCCAAGGCCAATAAGTACTCTATCCATTTTGTCTTGACTTAAATCCTTAACTCCAAGTTTTAATTCTTCTTCTACGGAGTCTGTAAAAAGTTGATGATTTACATCTTGCATGACCAAGGCTGAATTTTTTATTCTTTCTCTTTTGCTTAGTTTTTTACTTCTAAAAACAATTTCACTCTTATCTTTTTTATTTAGCCCTGTCATTACACGCAAAAAAGTAGACTTGCCACAACCATTTCTGCCAACAACGCCATAAATCTTTCCCAAATCAAAAGATACATTGTCAAGCCTTAGCTTACATTTATCTTCAAACTCAATTTTCATCGTTCGAATCATAAAATCTTTTCCTTGATGTATTTTATTCTTAGTTAAAAGTGTTTTTTGTCTTGAACGAAGTCCACGCATAAGTAAATATTCGTTTGACAAAGATAAAAACTCTTCTTTACTAAAGGCCTGCTGAATCCTTCCTTGGTGAATCAAGTAAATACGATCAACCAAATCCATTAGGTAGTAAATTCGATGCTCCGCAAGAATAAGTGTTACATTTTTCCTCTTCAGAATTTTCAGCATTTCTGTTATAACATCAGTATGTTTATCATCCAGGTTGGCAGATGGTTCATCGAGAACTATGATTTTACACCCTGAGATGTAGCAAGAAGCTATACATAAAATTTGCTTTTCACCACCGGACAATTCAAAAATACTACGTCCAAGTAAATGCTCTATATGAAAAATTCTTAACATTTCTTCCATACGAACATCCATTTCTTCTTTCACTAATCCAATATTTTCTAAATAAAATAAGAGTTCAAGTGTCGTGTTGACGTTAAAGAAATGCGTCTTTGGATTTTGAAAAACGCTAGCAATAGCTAGTGATATTTCATAAATCTCTAAGTCTTTTATTTGCTTATCATTGACTTTAATACTTCCTGTGCTACTAGCATTTTCATAGGCAAAAGCTACTCCATTAATTGAATTAATAACGGAAGATTTTCCACTTCCGCTTTCTCCCGTGAGTAAAATACATTCTCCCTCAAGGGCTTTTAGGGAAATATCCTCCAATACTCTATTTTCTCCATAGGATAAAGAAAACTCTTTTATTTCAAGCATAACCATCCTCCTATCACTATTACCGCCATCGTTAGCCCATAAATAAAATCAATCAGTCCTACCCCCACTGTAATATATCTTGTTTTCTCTATGGGATTTGCAATACATTTCGTTTCTGCAGCCTTGGAGATGTCATCAGCGATATTAGATGAAATAATTAAAAGCGGTACAGCTACATACTCCAAGTATTTCAAAGGATTTTTTGTATCTATCCCCCTTATTTTCATTGCCATTTTGATGTTATTCTTTTCCTCCACAAAAGACGGAAAAAATCGAAACATCACTGCCACAGGAACAGATACAACTTTTGGTATCTTTAAAGCATCCATAGATGAAATAATGCTCCCCACATCTGATGTTTTAATTAGGAATTTCCCTGCTGCATAAGGGATGTAAAACATACGAATCACAAAAATCAAAGAAAAGAGCAGCTTTATTATGATTGGCAACTGAGCTAGTATCTTAAAATTTGGTGCAAGAAATAAAATACCAAAGACTATGATATTTTTTACTGCATCTTTTCTAAATCCATTTATTAAATACATAATGGAAATAATAAATATGACTGCCCATTCCAAAATAAGGTGAATAGAATGCACCACAGTTAAACCCAACAATCCCACAACAAAAAACTTTGTTATGGGATTGGGATTTAATCTGTTGTTTTCCGCAACCACCATTAAATAATCCCCGCTTTGTTAAAGTGTTTTTCAAGAAGTGCCCTTCCAATGTATGCTCCTATAATTCCACCGATTACAGCACCTACATACACTAATGCCATATGTGGATAGGTAATCAACTTTTCTAATGCATCTACATATTCTTTGCCCATCATCATTGATAATTCAATATATTTTTCTTTTGCCCATAGCATTTGCATTAAAGATCCACAAATCCATGTATTAAAAATGGCAAAAGCCATCATATTGTGTTTAAAAGAATGGTATTCCCCCGCTCTTCTGATCATTTCAGCAATAACCATAACGCCAAGAGCATGAACTGCTATTACATAAGTATGTCCCATGGCAAACATTAATAACGGGGATAGTATTCCCAATATAAACAAACTCCAAGGCTTTTGAACCTTTGCCATAAATAACATAACGATGGTACCTGTCACAACACCAAGAATGCTAGGATAGATTAAAAATAAAACAGGCACCATTCCAATCATTCCTACACCAAACATCACTATAAAATAGATAACAGCAAATACCCCAATAGTTACTAGATCTTTAATTTTTAGCTTCTTTTCTTTCATTTATATCCTCCTATTAAAATTTTTTATTTTTCGGCTTCTACAATGTCCAATTAGCCGCACGTTCTCGTGCTTGAATAAACGATGAATAAATTCCTTCCTTGCAGATCAAATCATTGTGTTTTCCCACTTGCTCCAATGTACCACTATCAATTACCAAGATTTGATCCGCTTTTTTCACGGTAGAAAGTCTGTGCGCTATGGAAATAACAGTGTGCCCCTTGGATAATTCTTCGATCGCCGCTAAAATCTCATGCTCATTTTCAGGGTCAACAGAACTGGTCGCTTCATCTAAAAGAATAATCGGTGCATTTTTAAGTAACGCTCTTGCAATAGAAACTCGCTGTTTTTCTCCGCCGGAAAGGGAACTTCCACCCTCGCCTACCATAGTGTTGTAACCATAAGGAAGTTCCATAATGAAATTGTGGCAACGAGCCTTTTTGGCAGCCTCCACTACTTCTTCATGGCTTGCCTTAGGGTTTGCAAAGCGAATATTGTTTTCTATGGTATCTTGGAAAAGATACACATCCTGGAAAACAAGTGAAAGTTTTTTTAGTAATCTTTCTACTTTATAATCTCGTATATCCTTATTCCCTAATCTGATTTCACCACTGTCAACATCATAAAAACGAGATATTAAATTGATAATTGTAGTCTTTCCGGAACCCGACGGTCCTACAATAGCTGTCTTTGAGCCTTGAGGAATCGTAAATGAAAGATCTTTTAAAACAGTATTTCTTTTGTCGTAACTAAAACTCACCTTATCAAAGACGATCTCTTGGTTTTCCATAACTTCTAAAGTCCCGTCACTGATTTCAGGAATATCTAAGACCTCATCCAAATACTGCATATTGGCAGGATTTTTCACCATCAGGATAGCCGCATTCTCAAGTTGTTTTAAGCCGCCAAAAATCATAAAGCCAGCAGCCGAAACAGTGAGTGCTTGTGGTAATAAAACTTCCCCTTTCGTATAAAGATAGCAAGAAAACAGTGTAACAAGCAGGCTTGAGAGATTGATAATAGTAGAAAAAATTCTAGCATAAATAACAAAAACAATCTCGAAATGTACTTGGGAAACTCTAAGTTCCTCAGAAGCATTTTTTAATTTAGAGTGAATTTCTTCCACAACGCCCTTGTCCGCAAAAGGAAAACTACGAAGCACAGGAACGCCACTGATACTGTCAACCAGAGCGTCTCCCACCTTGGTAATGGCAGTATGTTCACGTGCAATCTCTCTCTTTGCCTGATTTACCATGAGAAATACGCAAAGCCAAATAAGAATTAGACAAATGAAAGTTAAAATTCCGATTTTAATATTTACACTAAACATTCCGATTAAAAGGAAAAAGGATATTGAAATACCGGAAACAGCAAAGTCTATACTCATTGCGGAGTAATTTTCAAGGCTCTTCATAACATTGGTAAATGCCGCCATAATTCTTGATAAACTTTGTTCTGCAAAATATCCCATAGGTGCTTTTTTAAGTTTTTCGCCAACTGTAAGTCGGTAATCCTTGAAAATCCCAAAGAAAACACCGTCGCTAAGACCGCTTTTCGCCCACCCTGTCAGAAAATTAAAAAGGAAGGATGCAAACAATACTCCCAAAATCGTCCACATATGCCCGATGGTAGTTTCATTCATCCAGCCGAATGCAAGGAATAGAGCGAAAAATCCAAACAACATGGAAGCATTTTGAAGAAAGATAAGTAACATCCCCGCTTTCAGTCGATTCTTATACTGTCCCGCTAATTTGAATGATAATTTTATAAACTCCATATTCTACTCCTCTCCCAAATATTGTTTCCAAAGACTTGCATAGAGCGATTCTTCCATAAGCTCCTCATGTTTACCCTTGGCTATAATTTGACCTTTATCGATTAGGATGATTTGGTGTGCCTGTTTAATGGTATTTAATCTATGGGCGACCATCACAAGATTTTTCCCCTTTACGAGATTGGATATTGCTTCTTGAATGAGTGCTTCATTTTCCGGATCGGCATAAGCGGTTGCTTCATCTAAAATAATTGTTGATGCAGGCTTCAAAATTGCTCTGGCAAGAGTTATTCGTTGTCGTTCCCCTCCTGACATTGCTCCGCCCGCTTCCCCTGCTTTAGTATCATAGCCATCAGGAAGTGACATAATAAAATCATGACAATGAGCAGCTTTTGCCGCCGCAACAATTTCGTCTTCGGTCGCATAAGGCTTACCAAGTCTTATGTTATCCCTGATACTCACATCGAAGAGAAAATTATCTTGTGATACGAAAGAAATCTCTTCTGCAAGCTGTTGAAATGAAATTTTCTTTGTATCCACACCCCCAAGAGAAATCGTGCCCGATGACTGATCCCAAAAGCCTGCTAAAAGCTTTGCAATTGTAGATTTTCCCCCACCCGAAGGCCCTACAATTGCAGTTACTTCTCCCGGCTTTGTTTCAAAAGAAATATTATGCAATATCTCCGTTCCATCATGATAAGAAAAACTTATATGATCAAATTTGATCCCCTTATTCTTGTCTATAGTAACCTTATTTTCTGAATCAGGGCGTTTTTGGGCAGGCATATCAAGCAATTCTTGTATGGATACCCAAGTATTGGATGCCATCTGGAAAAGTTCAAAGCTCATCATGATTGCAAAAGCCTGTGGGAGAATGGCAATCGGCAGAATAAGTGCTAAAAGCAGGGTTTCGATGCCGATTTGTTCCTTCCCATATAAATAAAAAGCTAAAGGCATACTCACTATCTGTGGTGTCATCATTGCTGCAGTCATCAGCGCTTTGCCAAACCAGCTTTGTTTCCACCACTTCATCGTAGAGAAATGATAAAATTTTACCGCATCTGCAAATTTTCCATACGAAACTTTATCTTGTGCAAATGCTTTGATTACAGGGATTCCACGAACATATTCAGCACTTCTATCAGCAACATTGGCATAACTTGATAACCACACAGCCATCCTGCTGCGATATTTGTACATCATAGTGGCCATTCCGATAAAGGCAATTGGCAGTGGTACAAATATTGATACCCCTATACGCCAATCTAAGAAAAATAAAATGATTACACAAAGTATCGGATGTAAAAGTCTACTGGGCAGTTCCGGCATAAGATGAGCTACCCAATCTTCCATATCTGCAACTCGATCCATGATAATCACCTTAATTTTACCTACAGGATTATCCACCAAGTATCCCATTGGAATTACCTTTAACTTCTCGAATAAAGTCTGTCTAAGTTTTGCGAGTATAGAAAATGATGTTTTATGTGAAATGGTTGTGCTAAATCCGGTAAATATAAAGTAAAGGAGCAGTGAACCTATTGCAAAAAAAGCATATTTCAGAAGTGCATCAAAACTGACCGGGTTACCGCCGGCATTTTTTATAAGCCACCCTGCCGCATAGGCACTGAAGAAATAAGTAGAAAAGCTAAAAAGTTCTCCAATGCAGGCAAAAATGACAGAAAGTCGCATCCTACCTTTATACTCCGGAGCTACACTCATAAGTGCCTTGTTTAAACCGCCCATACTAATTTTGGGCTGTTTTTCACTTTGCTCAACATCACTTTCGATTCGTTGCATAATCTCATCAGGAACATCCAAGTTTAGACTCTCTACCTCTTTTATCAGATTTTCATTTCGCTTGAGCGTCTTGCTGCCCGAAGCAGAGTCAAGCAATTCATCATTATATTTTTTCTTCTTCATTGATTTACCTCCTTTTGATTAGTGTATACTAACTTCTAGTTAAAAAATTTATTTTATATTTATCACAGCTATCAATAGACAGCTTTATAGTTTCTACAAAGAACTCTCTATCACTTATAAAGCTATTCCTTGCTCCATCTAAGATTTCACAACCTTCCATAATCCCATTCACAAAAATATTATAAGTAATTTGATAAACACTCTCTTAGCATTTCATCCGAACATAGGAACATAATTTTTTATACACCTTCATTTTTACTGCGCTCCATTTTCAAATATACAAATAATCATTTGTTCTAAAATCTGTCTATTTTTAGTGAAATTTTCTCTAGCCTCCAAAACATCTGATGCAAGGATCATTGCATTGATAAAGTCGGTAACAAATTGAAAACTATTAGAATCAGATATCCATCTTGGAACTTCACTCATAACAATTTTAAATCTTTTTTTTGTCTGTTCTTGTAGCTCTGTCATGAGATTGTTCAACTCTGGATTTCTTTTTTTAGCAATTAGAAACTCAATGTAAAGTGGCATGTATGGATTATCGTCAAGCATCTTTGTTACAAGTTCTTTGGCCATAAACTCCTTTGTCACAATCTTCTCAGACCCACCCAAATGTTTTTTTATAACTTCATTCCTATATTCAATTCCATGAATCATGATATCTTTAAAGATTTCGATAACACTTCCATAATAGTGATAGACACCACCCTTAGATAGAGTTGTTCCCGCAATAATTTCTTCCATAGTTGTCTTTTCAAACCCTTTTGCGGCAATTACTTTTGCAGCTGAATTCATAATCTCTTTTTTTCTTTCTACTTCACTCAACCTTTTAACAGCACACATATCTATTCCCTCCTCTCCTGTATCGACGGTATCGTCGGTATATCGTTAACGGTATTATATATCAGTTAGCACTATCTAACAACCATTTTTTTATTTTTTTAAAATATCTTTAAAAGTAGACAGCATTTATTTTATCTGCTTCTTCTCAAAATTCCGCTCTTTAATTAACGTACATACAATGGCATTCGCTTTCTTTACGATATAATTGAACAATAAATTCTCTCTCTTATCATCTTGCTCTCCCAATGAATGCTCCAACTTGTGAATACCAATTTCTCCAATGCCTTTATTTGTCGTACCATACTTCAGTCAGGTTTCACAGGTCTGACTCTTGCTTCTTAACCTGTGGGTACTGTCATAACTGCCAAATCACATTGACAAATCCAGACGGTTTCGATAAGGTGGTCTTAGCGTAGACTCTATGTAAAAAGGAGGAGTTTTATGAATACAGAAATCCATCTCCCGGAACTCAAAAAAGATGCTTCACAAGCCTTTCACAGTGGTTTTGCCTGTTCTGAATCTGTGATCTTTGCTATCCGAAAGCACTTTGCCTTAGAAATGTCTGATGACGCCATTGCCATGAGCTCCGGCTTCCCCTGGGGACTTGGGGGCGGCGGTTGTATCTGCGGCGCTCTTGCCGGCGGCACCATGTGTATCGGCTACGTGTTTGGCCGCACCGTGCCGGGCGATTCCAAGGTCCAGACCTGTTTTCGACTGACCCAGGAACTGCATGACTCCTTTCGGAACAGCTGCGGCGGCACCTGCTGCCGGATTCTGACCAGAGGCATGGAAAAGCAGTCCCCTGAGCGAAAAGCACAGTGTACCGCTTTTGTGGAACATACCGTAGAAAAAGTGGCGGAAATCCTTCTGCGGGAAGCAGGGAACTGCTGATTTTCTCCCTGGTAACGACAGACAGGACGCCATTTTTCGCGAAATAAAAAAGAAGGAAGAAGTCCACTTTTCGCAAAACAGCGCAGAAGTGGACTCCTTCCTTCCATGACTTCATCTGCAATATTTTTACCACGTCTTGACTTATAGAACAAAACGTGTTGGAACTCCCACATCTTCACAGGACTTTCCCTGAAAGCCCTGTTTCAGAGGACTATTTTTCCCCTTTCCCAAACAGAAATCCCACAAACCGTATGTAGGTGTACACTACCAGGCACACGGCTATTGCCGTTTCTGCCAGTACCACAAATCGAAGAACCGGCAAAGGATGCCCCAGGTTTGCCGCACACACCATTGTCTGCTTTGCTGCAATGGCGCTGATTACAAAAGGAAAGGTAAACGCAGCATAACTGGGAAAAAATGGCATCTTCAAACACTGCAGCGCTTTTACCAGTCCAAACAGGTACAGAACAGATGACAAAGCAAACATTGCCATCAAAAATCCGTAGGATTTCGGCGTAACGGACTGGATGTATCCCGCCAGGCACAGACTGGCCGGCGCTGCATAAATGCAGATCAGTGGCTTTGCCGGATCCGGAACCTCTTTGTATGCCATATATCTGTAAGTTACCAGCACCAACAGCAGCAATAAAGTGAGAAATCCAAACCAAAAGGCCAGACTTCCCACCTGCGGTTTTTCATAAGCAGGCGCCGTAATGGCAGCTACTGCGATCCCTACATAAACAATATAGTAACTGGCAAACACCTTTGGCATCTGCAGTTTTATCATGAATTTTACTGTAAAATAGCAAATCAGCACCAGATGCAGTCCTATTGCTGATACCCAGAGGTAATATGCCCCCTTTCCTATAAATGGCTTCAGATAGGTGCTAAAGATCATCAGTGCCATGGAAAAGGTTCCTGCCACACTTGCTCCAACAGGAGTTTTCAGTTCCTCCTTCACTGCCCGAACATCCAGAATCAGCTTGAGCAGCACTCCTACCAGAAGCAGCGCCGCAAAGCCTCCGCATACATAGCGGATTTTCTCCGAATAGCTTTGAAGAAGATTCCCCAGCGCTGCCGTTCCCAGCATCACCCCGCAAACGGGAATCGATATTTTTTTGATCACATGCTTCATCGTTGCATCTTCCTTCCGTCTTGTAAGTTTATCAAGGTCTTAAATATCCGCAAGTTTACGTCTTCCCGCCGGTTCATCGATCTCATCCAGATTTCGGATTCCCAGCTCGCGACAGACGATCTGCGCTACCTTCCATGCACAAAGTCCGGTATAGAAAATGCATTGCTCCTTATGTTCCCCCTGCCCCATATCAAACTCTCTGGTAAGTACCCGACAGCAAATAGCATTTTTCTCATTTGCCTTTTTGAACCAGTCGTGCAGTTCATGGGTCAGCTCCATACACTTGATACTCTTGGGATCTTTTGGTCCATTCTGCTCTGTCCGTCCAAAAAACATGCCCAGAGCCATTACGCCGCCGTTGAATGCCCCGCAGGCACACCCCGATCTTCCGACTCCCACAGCCATCCCGGAAGACATGGCGATCACTTCCTCCGGAACGTCCAGTTGGAACGCCTCCCGGATCACGCTCATCAGCGCTTCACAGCAATAGTACCCCTCCTTGTAGCTTCTTTCTGCTTCTCTCTGTACCGCTCGGGGGCTGATCTGTGTTACTCCCATCTTCATCCTGTAACCTCCTACTTATTTGACATTTTGTATCGTTCTTATCCATTATACGTGGAAGTTCCGTGGATTTGATATTGATTTTTTCTACAGAGAGACGCCATTTATAGCAATCCTCAATACATCTGGAAAACTGTCTAAAAATCTTCCTTGATTTTCCTTTGAGCTTTATCGGTTTCTCCGAAAATTCCGTCTTTTTGAATCCGTTTGTTACATCTTTGAAACGGTTTGTTTCCTGCCCCGCAGGTTTGTTTCCCAGCTTCTCTTGTGTTCTTTCTGGTTCTTTTAGCGCTTGATCTCTCCTTTTTGTATCTTGTCCAGCCATTGTACGATATGCTCCCCAAACAGCCGGACCGCTTCATTTTCTTTCTCCTCTTTTCTGGTCAGCATACAGGCCTTCCATTCATAGATCCCATCCGAAAACGGGACCAACTTCATTCCGCTTTTTTTCATGTCCTCATATATAAAATCTACCGCAACGGAAATCCCTTTATTGGCGCTTACCATCTTGTGGCACAGGCTGAATCCGCTGGTCTGAAAAACGATCTTGGGCTCAAATCCTGCCTGACGGCATTTCTCCGTGATCAGGTGATAAATATAAAATTGACTGCTTTCGATGTACAGCGGTTCATCCTTCATGTCTTCTATCGTCACCGTCTCTTTTCTGCTTAAAGGATGGTTTTCATTGACCAAAAGCTTTATCGGAAAGCTTTCCAGAGGTGTGACGTGATAACGTTCCTCGTCAAATTCTCCGATGGAAAATGCCACGTTTCCCTCTCTTTCTGCAAACAGCTCCTCCACCCTCAGATCCGGATATTCCCGGTAATGAAACTGGATATCCGGGTGCCTGTCCCGAAAGGTCGTGATACAATCCGGTGTCACCAGTCTCAGGATGCCATAGGCCGACAGCAGATCCACTTCTTTTTTCTGCCTCTGTTCGATCCGCAAAATATCCTTTTCCAGCTCTGTATAAGCTTCTATCTCTCTTCTGGCGTAATCCCGAAACCGCTCTCCGCTTTCTGTTAGGAGAATCCCTGACGGATCCCGGCTGTACAGCTGACACTGCAGCTCTTCCTCCAGCTTCTTCAGCACCTTACTGATGCCCTGGGGCGTCATGTACAAGAATTTTGACGCTCCGGAAATACTTTTCTTCTCCGCCACCATAAGAAAAATCTTCAAATCTCTGATCTCCATGCCGCTCTCCTCCTGTGTGTTTCTTTGTAACAGATTTTCGGGATAGTTGTCAATGTCTGTCCGGAAGCCCTTTTAAATCCTTCCGTATTAAATCTCTTTATCAAAAATGTCTTACTGCGAACAGGCATATCAGATGCCGCTTATTCGCCGTAAGACACTTTTTAACAAAAAACAAAGTCCTTTTCAAAAATTTTAAGGACTGAACCTCATTCCCTCAAAATCTCGAGTAAATCCCCGGTTCTTTAAAACAACATGCTGATCAAAGTCAAGATCGCCAATCCTCCTTGTTTGAAGATAATTCCTTTGTCGCTGGTGATCCCTCCATAAAGAGCTACCAAAACAACATACCCCATCAAAAGTGCTACCCACTGTGTGCTGGGGAAAATGTAAAGAGCTGTCAAAATCAATCCTGCGATTAACAGATTATAAATGCCCTGATTCTTAAAGAGTGTTTTCACTGATTTTCGGGAAAGCTCACTTTCTTCCATCTTGAACACTCGGGATGTTGTGCTTGATGTAGTGGCAATAGTTTCCAGATAAAAAATATACACAAACTCAAGAGCCGTAAGCGTCGCGAAAATAATAGTAACAAATGACATACTGACCTCCTATCCTCTTGCCCGGATCTCCATCCGGATATTGCAGTCTGCCAGCTTATCTCCGTTGACATCCAGCTCATAATTGACCCTGACGCCAATGGTCTTTTCTTCCTCCTGCACATCCAGGACTCTCGTGTGAACTCCCACCAGCAGATTCCCATATGGCGTTTCATAATCTGTCATATGGATCTTGCCTTTTTCGAAGATCATATGGGTGTTGGACAGACCGCTCTTGATCATTTCCACTTTGTCTTCCGAAACCTTCACGGTATTCTTGATCACCCCGGGGATCCCCTCCACCGGTTCTTCGTATTTCACATAGTGCTTTCCATTTTTCAGATAGTAAGAGGCGGGAGTGATCAGCTCAATGGGCGCTTCCTCCGTCCCTTTCTCAATCCCGTCCACGTCATAGTGCATTCCACTGATGGACAACAATACATCTTTTGTCATCTAATACTCCTCGATCCGAATCTCTTTCGTCTTTTCTACATCGTAAGGCAAAATAAAACTTGCCAGCTTCGTAAACTTTTCTGCCGCATCACTGACATAAAACAGATCCTCTGCCTTTTTCTGTCCCAACCGGCTGCACAGTCCTTCCTTTTCCAGCACTGCTTTCAGATCCATTGCCGCCTCATAGGCAGGATTGACAATGTGTACGCCCTCCCCAAAATATTCCGCGATCTTTTTCCGCAGAAGAGGATAATGGGTACAACCCAGGATCAGTGTGTCCATCCGGCTTTGCCGCATCCCGTTCAGGTAAATGTCTATGACTTCCTCCGTAATAGCATGCTCCGCAAATCCTTCTTCCACCAGAGGAACAAACAATGGGCAGGCAACTCCTGTCACCTCTGCCTGCGGACAGAGTGCCCGGATCGCCTTTCCGTAGGTCTGGCTCTGAATGGTGGCCTCCGTTCCGATCACTCCGATCTTCTGATTCCTGGTCTCACGTATGGCTGCCCTCGCCCCGGCCGCGATCACTCCCAGCACCGGGATCTTTTCCTCTCCCGCCACGGTAGGCAGCGCCAGTGCGCTGGCTGTGTTGCATGCGATCACAATCGCCTTTACATTTTGTGTTTTTAAAAACCGGATGATCTGTCTGGAAAATCGGATAATATTATCCTGCGATTTGTTTCCATAGGGGAGTCTTGCGGTATCCCCAAAATAGACCAGTTGCTCCTGCGGCAGCTGACGCATGATCTCTCTTGCTACCGTCAGGCCGCCCACTCCCGAATCAAAAATACCAATGGGCCGGTTGTCTGACTGTGCCCTTTCCATTTTTATTCCCTCCGTGACAAAACAGCGAAAATGAGACTCTGCCAGTCTTTCTTTTCGCCGTTTTTCTGCCTGGATCCTTCTGCCCTTCTATCCGGCAGGGATCTGTTTTTTGTTTTATTTACACAAGAGCGCTTTTATAAAGCCAGCTCTTTTGCGATCTCATACTGATAATCCGGAATTCCTTTATTCATTCCCAGTGCTTCGTCAATATCAAAATCCACATACCGTCCCTCCCGGTAGCCTACTACCCGGTTGGACTTTCCTTCCATCAAAAGATCCACTGCCATAGCTCCCATGACAGAGGCATATACCCTGTCTTTACAGGTGGGGCTTCCGCCTCGCTGCATGTGTCCCAGTATGGTGGCTCTCGTTTCCATGCCGGTGGCCTCCTCGATCCTCTTGGCCATGTTGATGGAATCTCCTACCCCCTCCGCATTGATGATGATGTAGTTCTTTTTCCCGCGTTTGCGGCACTCCTGGATGTCTGCCACAATAGCGTCCTCATTGTAGTCGTGCTCCTCCGGCATCAAAATACGTTCTGCTCCGTTGGCGATCCCGCACCAAAGTGCCAGATATCCGGCATCTCTTCCCATTACTTCGATGATGGAGCACCTCTCATGGGACGTGGAGGTATCGCGCACCTTGTCAATGGCCTCCATCGCCGTATTCACAGCCGTATCGAATCCTATGGTATATTCTGTACATGCAATATCCAGATCAATGGTTCCCGGAAGACCGATGGTGTTGATCCCCAGATTCGCCAGCTTCTGTGCTCCCGCAAAGGAACCGTCTCCGCCTATGACCACCAGTCCGTCAATGCCGTACTTTTTACAGATGGCCGCTGCCTTCTGCTGCCCTTCCTCGGTTCGCATCTCCTCACACCGCGCCGTCTGCAGGATGGTTCCGCCTCTCTGGATGGTATCTGACACATCTCTGGCAGTCAGATCTATGATCTCTTCATTCAGAAGTCCCTGATACCCCCTGCGGATCCCTCTGACTTTTACTCCCTTGCCCAGCGCGGTGCGGACTACCGCACGAATCGCCGCATTCATTCCGGGCGCATCCCCTCCGCTGGTCAGGACTCCGATCGTTCTGATGATTTTCTCTGCCATGTATCTTTCCTCCCATTTCCTTCCAAAGCATTTCATTCTCTTCACTTGCTACATTGTACAAGAATTAAGTCGGCATTTCAATGGGCTTTTCTATCACTTTTACACAAGATTCTCCCAAATAATTTGTCAATCTGCTTAACAGCACCTCATCTGCCAGCACCTGCCGGTGTCTGGGCAGGCGCTTTACCGCCTTCTCTTTTTTGCAATAGATCACAACCTCTGTCGTTCCTTCTGCTCCCTCCAAAAGGGTGTAAAGCTGCCGCTCCTCCCTCCCGTAAGTCTCTATATCCGGGAACTGGAGCCACAGCTCCTTCCTGCCTCCTTCAATGGGAACGATGGTCTGGCAGATCAGCTTACTGTCCGCCCCATCCTCTTGAGACACCCTTCCCTTTATGAATACCTTGCTTTCTTCTTCCATGTACCGGTGGTTTTTTTCATAATCTCTGGGAAAAACCACGATCTCCATCGTCCCCAGAAGATCCTCCAGGGTAAGAAATGCCATAACTTTATTCGTTTTTGTATACTTAATGGTCTTGGCTGTAATGATTCCTCCCACCTGCTCCAGAGCGCCGTCCTGCACCTTCGTAGAACCGGTCTCTTCATCCAGCTGAAAATCCAGCGTCGTCCTGGAGATCCCTTTCCGCCAGATCCCTTCGTAGTCCTCCATGGGATGCCCGCTTAGATAAATGCCCAGCACTTCCTTTTCAAAGGACAGCCTGTTCTCCTTCTTATATTCTCCCACATCGGGAAGCCCCACTTCAAACTCACTTTTCTGTTCTTCCGGCAGAATATCAAACAGGGACATCTGTCCGGACATAGAGGACTTTTTCTCCTGCGCCACCTGATCCAGCACCTGGATGTAGATCATCATAAACTGCTTTCTGGTTCCTCCCAGGCCGTCAAAGGCTCCCGCTTTGATAAAGCTTTCTATGGTGCGTTTGTTGATCTCTTTTCCGGAAAGACGCTGTGCAAAATTTTTCAGGCTGTCAAACCTTCCTCCCTGGTTTCTCTCCCGGATGATGGCCTCAATCACCGGCCTTCCCACACTCTTGATCGCCGTCAGGGCATAGCGGATCTTTCCTTCCTCTACCGAAAAGTCTCTCTGGCTCCGGTTGATGTCCGGCGGCAAAAGCTCAATATTCATCTGCCGGCAGGTGTAGACATATTCCGATACCTTCTTGGGGTTGTCGATCACCGACGTCATAAGAGCCGCCATAAATTCCACCGGATAATAATATTTCAGCCACGCCGTCTGATAGGACACTACGGCATAGGCTGCCGCATGGGATTTGTTGAACGCATATTTGGCAAAGTCGATCATTTCATCGTAGATCTTGTTTGCCACCTGCTCCGGGATCCCATTGGCGATACAGCCCGGAATTCCTTCCTTCTCATTCCCATAGACAAAGTTCTGTCTCTCCTTTTGCATCACGTCCCCTTTTTTCTTGGACATGGCACGACGCAGCAAATCGCTCCGCCCCAGGCTGTAGCCCGCCAGATCTCTTACGATCTGCATAACCTGCTCCTGGTAGACGATACATCCATACGTCCCTTCCAGGATCGGCTTCAGCTGTGGACAGTCATAGGTAATGGTTCCCGCATTATTTTTTCCTTTGATGTATTGAGGGATAAAGTCCATCGGCCCCGGCCGGTAAAGAGAGATTCCTGCGATCACGTCCTCCAGGCTCTCGGGACGCAGTTCCTTCATAAAGCTTTTCATTCCGGCACTTTCCAGCTGGAACACCCCGTCTGTCCTTCCCGTTCCGATAGAGGCCAGCACATCCTTGTCATTGTAATCCATCTCATCCAGGGAAATCGGGTGTCCGCTGCTTTTTTCTGCCAGTCTGACGGCGGTCTGGATGACCGTCAGGGTACGAAGCCCCAGAAAATCCATTTTCAAAAGTCCCAGTTCTTCCAAAGTCGTCATCGTAAACTGCGTCGTAACAGAACCGTCCGATCCCAGGGAGAGGGGCACGTATTCCTCAATAGGCTCCTGGCTGATCACCACGCCGGCTGCATGCATGGATGTGTGACGGGGCAGTCCTTCCAGACGTCTTGCCATATCCAGCAGCTCCCTGACTTCCTCTTCCGTATCGTATCTTTGCTTCAATTCCGGATTGACTACCAGCGCCCTCTCCAGCGTCATGTTCAGTTCCATGGGGATCATCTTGGCGATCCCGTCCACAAACGCATAGGGAAGATCCTGTACCCGCCCCACGTCCCGGATCACACCCCTGGCCGCCATGGTTCCGAAAGTAGCGATCTGCACTACCCGGTCTACTCCGTATTTCTCCACCACATAGTCAATGACCTCCTGCCGTCTTTCAAAGCAGAAGTCAATATCAATATCCGGCATAGACACCCGCTCCGGGTTCAGGAACCGCTCAAACAGCAGCTGATACTTGACCGGGTCAATACTGGTGATCCCAAGACAGTAGGACACCAGACTTCCCGCCGCCGAGCCTCGTCCCGGTCCCACCATGATCTGATGATCCCTTGCATATTTAATAAAATCCCACACGATCAGGAAATAATCCACATATCCCATGGACTCGATGGTAGACAGCTCGAACAGAAGTCTCTCTTCCAGCATGTTCCACTGTTCTTCCCGGGCTGATGGATATCTCCTTTTCAGCCCTTCCCGGCACAGCCTTCGAAGGTAGGGGGCTGCCTCTTCCTGATCCGGCACCGCATATTTCGGCAGATGCATCTGTCCAAACTGGATCTCCACCTGACACCGATCTGCGATTTTCTGAGTATTTTCAATCGCCTCCAGCGCATAAGGAAACAGTTCCCGCATATCTTTTTCTGATTTGATGTAGTACTGTCCGCCTTCGTACCGCATCCGGTTCTCATCAGACAGCTTTTTCCCTGTCTGGATACAAAGCAGCATATCGTGAGGTTTTTCATCCTCCGCATAGGTATAATGCACATCGTTGGTGGCCACCAGCGGGATCCCTGCATCCTGGGACAATCTCAAAAGTGCCTGATTTACCTGTTTTTGCTGAGGCAGTCCGTGATCCTGCAGCTCCAGGAAGAAATTGTCCTCCCCAAAAATGTCCCGGTAACGGAGGGCGGCCTTTTTTGCCTCTTCATACATCCCCCGCAAAAGGTTTTTCTGCACCTCTCCCGCCAGACACGCGCTCAGGGAAATGATCCCTTTATGGAATCGCTGCAGCACCTCCAGATCTACTCTGGGCTTGTAGTAATACCCTTCCGTAAATCCCCTGGAAACGATCTTCATCAGGTTATGATAGCCCTCCTGTGTCTCTGCCAGAAGCACCAGATGGTGATACCGGTCTTCTCCTCCGCCAATCTCCTTGTCAAATCTGGATCCGGGCGCCACGTAGACTTCACAGCCCAGGACCGGGTGAATTCCTTCCTTTTTGGCCGCCTTATAGAAATCAATGACTCCGAACATGACTCCGTGGTCGGTAATGGCCACGCTGTTCATGCCCAGTTCTTTCACTCTTGCAATACATTCTTTGATTTTATTGGAACCGTCCAGCAGGCTGTACTCTGTATGGACGTGAAGGTGTGCAAATCCCATAGCTTTCCTCTTTTCTGTCTGATGATTCTATCTGCTAGAAATCCTTCATTTGGTGTTAATCCCTCTGTTTTTTGCGCGCAGCCATCCGACTCCGAAGGTTCCCAGAGACCACGCAGCTTTTTTTCTATTATACACCATCTCCTCTCCTTTGGAACACCCCGGAAGCATACTTCCCCTAAAATCCCGTCATACATTCAAAAAAGTGTGAAGCCTCTGCCTTTTCTGGCGGAAGTCCCACACTCTCCTGGAAATCTTTTTTATCTGTATATGATCTGTACACCGTTTTTCGTGTCTGAGCCTTTGGGCGCGGGCAGCTTCCCCTACTCGCCTCTAATCCGCTTCCCTAGCCGTTGATCATGAAGCTGACCAGCTTATCAATATCTTCCGGCTCGTGAGCCACGATCTCCAGCTCCGGGATCTCTCCGTTAGAAAAAATATTTGCCATGGATACAAACTGTGACAGCTTGGATTTCAGGTTCAGACGGTCGCCTTCGCCGGTTACCAGCTCTACCTTTCCTTTACAGCTGTCTACCACTTTAAAAAATCCTTCAATATCTGTAATGTTCTGTACTTTCATGCTCTGTTTTCTCCTTTTCTTTCTCTTAAAATATCTTCTGTCCTGCCCGGCAGCCTCCGTGCCTGCTGCCTCCAAAACCTTTTCTGCAGCCGGGGCCTTCCTCTCGGAAGCCGGGTTGCATCCTCTGGCTTTCATTATACTCTATGTTGCCGGTTTTTGCTACTGTTTTCCCCAATTCCCGACAGCCTTGCTTTGGAATCCGGGAAAGTACGATTATGATTCCTTTTCCAGTACGATAGAGTGCTCCAGGATCTTCACCTGTTTTTCTTTCATCAGGCGGCCCACCGCACGCTTAAACCCGTTTTTGCTCAGCCCTGTTTCCCGTCGGATCCGATCGGGATCTGCCTTATCGGTAAACGGAAGGCTTCCTCCTCTTTCTTTCAGCTTTTCCAGCAAAAGCTTTGCATCGTCCTCCATCTGCAAAAATGCTTTTTTCCGGATGCTCAGATCCAGCTTTCCATCCTCCTTTACCCGGGACACCCTGGCCTGTATCCTGTCTCCCACTGCGAAGGTTCCCAGCGCTTCCTGCTTGGGGATCCGCCCGGAATATTGATCGTCCACTGCCACAAACACTCCGAAATTGTCGCTGATCTCGTACACCCGCCCTTCTACCTGGGCATCCTTCTCATAGGGGGAGTCTGTCCGCAAGTGTTCATAGATCTTCATCGTCGCACACAATCGCTTGGTCTTGTCCACATACAAAGATACTAGAACCTCCTGACCTTCCCTGACTTTTCCCGTTTGTTCCCGGAAGGGAAGAAGCAGATCTTTTTCCAGTCCCCAATCCAAAAAAGCGCCTATTTTCCCCACTTCTTTCACCGTCAGAAGCGCCAGCTTTCCCAACGTGATCTTTGGCAGCTGTGTGGTTGCGATCAGCCGGTCCATAGAATCTCTGTATAAAAACACTTCCAGCTCCTGTCCTTTTTCCACCGGCTCCGGCACCTGCTTTTTGGGCAACAGTACCTTTTCCGCCTCACTTCCCAGATAAACTCCAAAATCCACCTGCTTTACCACCGCCAGCTTTTGCACCTGCCCCAGATAGCCTTCTAATTTTAGATTTTTCTCTTCCATATCTTCCTCTTTCCTGTTCTGAACTTTCTGGCCCGGCAGCTTTCTCTTTCACCGCTCTCTTCTGTCTGTTCCAGGCCTTTGTCGCTCTGCCCGGCAGCCTTACCGATCTCTTGCCTGTTCCCACGCCTGTCGGCCTTCTCTACCGGTCATCCTTTTGATCCACATCTTCCTTTTTCTGCGGTTCCTCTGCCGCCACAAAGCTTTTCTCCACTGTGATCACGCACTGATACCTGGGATCCGCCATCCTAAGAAGCTTGATCACAGCACGTTTCAGCTGCTCCTGTTTTTTTCCGTCATACTCATAGGGCACCACCATGTCAAAGATCAGGTTTGCCTGCTCTTTTCCATCCACCATCCGAAAATCATGAATGGCAACGCCCGGATCGACGGCGTCCAGCACTTCTTCTACTTTCCTTTTTGCCTCCAGCACACGAACATTCTGTGTTTCTATCGGATCCATGTGAATCACCAGAAAGACCCCCAGCTTTTTGATCGCATCTCTTTCGATTCGGTCAATGATCTCATGGGATTCTTCGATCCCCACATGGTTTGGCACCTCTGCATGGATCGACGCCATGTTCCTGCCCGGCCCGTAGTGATGTACGATCAGGTCATGGCTTCCCAGGATCCCCGGATAGCCTTCCACGAAGGTGGTGATCCTTTTATATTCCTGCGGATCCACCGGCTCTCCGATCAACGGCTCAATGGTTTCTCTCGCGATCCCAATCCCTGCCCACATGACAAAAAACGATACTCCTACTCCCACATACCCGTCCACATTCCAGCCTGTGAACCGGAAAAAGAGGACAGAGACGACCGTTACCGTCGTGATCAGAACGTCTCCAAAGGCATCCGTTGCCGTAGCTTGCATCACCTTGGAGCCGATCCTTTTTCCCAGCTTCCGGTTAAATCCTCCCAGCCAAAGCTTCACCCCTATAGAGATCAACAAAATGACCACGGATCCTGTCTGAAATTTTAATGCCTCTGGGTGCCGTATCTTTGTGATAGATTCCTTCAGGAACAGAAATCCCACCTGCATGACCAGAAACGCTACGATCAGAGCCGCGATATACTCGATCCTGCCATGTCCGAAGGGATGATCCTTGTCTGCCGGCTTGCTTGCCATCCGCATTCCCACCAGCCCTATCACAGAGGCTCCTGCATCTGACAGGTTGTTAAAGGCATCCGCCAATACGGATACGCTCCCTAATACCAGCCCTACCCCCGCTTTCAGAAGGAACAGAAGAAAGTTGCAGATCACGCCTGTCGTGCTGGTCAGTACGCCATAGGCGGTGCGGACGGATACCTGATCGGTCTGCTCGTAGTCTTTGATCAGGTGCCTCACTAAAAATTCTGTCATACATTTTCTCCCTGTTAGTTTTGCTTGGTACGGATCGCATCAATGACAGTTTCCACCTGATTGTCAATGTGGCGGCACATCACTTCCGTAGCTTTTTCCTTATCTCTCCTGCTGATATGGCGGATAATGTCTTCGTGCTCCCTTGTCAGCACCGGATAAGCCTCGTCATTTTTCAGATATTCCACCCGATACCGGTACATTTGCTCCCGCAGGTTGTTCAGTAGTTGCACCAGCTTTTGATTGTCCGTAGCCATATATAAAATATCATGAAATTGCACGTCTGCTTCCGCCACTCTGGTAATGTCTCCGCTCTGCAGGCTTTTTTGAAACTCCCTGGCCGCCTCCCGCAGCTGCTGTATCTCTTCCTCCGTGATCTTATCGCAGGCCAGCTGTACCGCCAGTTCTTCCAGCGCCTTTCTTACTTCCAGCACATCTCTTAAGCTTTTTTCCGTGATCTCTGCCACCTCTGCCCCTTTTCTGGGGATCATCAGTACCAGACCTTCCAGCTCCAGCTTACGGATCGCTTCGCGGATAGGCGTCCGGCTGACGCCCAGCTTGTTTGCCAGCTTGACTTCCATCAGCCTCTCTCCCGGCTTCAGTTCTCCTTTCAGGATCGCCTGCCGCAGGGTATGGAACACCACATCTCTTAAGGGTAAATATTCATTCATCGTCACTTGAAAATTTGCTTCCATCTCTATCTCCTTCCCGGCCGATGGACGTTGGTCACGTAGATCTGCTTCGCCAGACGCTGTTCCCAAAGTCTTTTTGCCGCCGATGCTGCCTGCCTTCTATTTTCAAAAATCCCGAACACGGTAGGTCCGCTGCCGCTCATCATAGCGTTCACCGCGCCATTTTGTATCATACTTTCCTTGATGTCGGCGATCACCGGATATTCCTTCACCGTTACAGATTCCAGTACATTTCCCATGTTTTTCACCACAGTCTCCAAAGATCCTGCCTGCAGTCCCTCCAGAATCCCGTCAATGGGAGGGTGTTCCTTGATGGGTGTCCCATCCAGCTTTTCATACACCTTCGCCGTTGACACGCTGACAGGCGGCTTTGCAATGACCATGATACATTTGGGCAGATCCGGAAGCGGCGTCAGTTTTTCTCCGATTCCCTCTGCCAGCGCCGTTCCCCGCAAAATGCAGTAGGGAACATCTGCTCCCAGCGTCTCTCCCCGCTTCATCAATTCTTTCTGGGACAACCCCAGCTGAAACAGACGATTGATCCCAAACAAAACAGATGCGGCGTCGGTGCTTCCGCCTGCCATCCCGCCTGCCACCGGGATCCGTTTTTCAATGTGCATGCGGATTCCGGTATCTATCTGAAATTCTTCCAACAGAAGCCTTGCGGCACGGTATGCCAGATTCTTTTCATTTGCAGGCAAAAAGAACAGATTGGTGGTCAGCTCGATCCCCTGCTCCTTCTTTTTCTTGATGCAGATATCGTCATAGAGATAAACAGACTGCATGACCATGCGCACATCATGGTAGCCATTGTCTCTCCTGCCCAACACATCCAGCCCCAGATTCACTTTCCCCAGTGCCTTTAATTCTATCTGATCCATGAGACACCTCCTGATTGTATCTTGTATACAGTGTACCTTTATTCCTCCAAAAAAGCAATAAGAATTCTGCCCAACTTTCTCTGATCTATGGTATATTAAGTAAGTATATAAAACTGTTTGGAGGAAGGCGTCAAACACGTCTTTTTCAAATATCCAGAAATAAAAAATCCCAAGATGCAGGCTGCCTGCAAAAGGAAAGGACAAGTATATGATTCGATTTTGTTTTGTTGCACTGTTTTTAATCGCCTATTTGGTACTGGGGATCCCTGTGCTGGGACTTCTGTGGCTTCTGAAAAAAATAAATCCGAAGGCCGCCGACTACATCAGCCTCCGAATGGTCCAGTATGCCTTCCGCTTTTTCTTGTTTTTGTCCGGAGTTTCCGTCACCGTCATCGGAGAAGATCGGATCCCGGAGGAAGCAGCTCTTTTTGTGGGGAATCACCGCAGCTACTTTGACATCCTCCTGACCTACTCCAGATGTCGGAGACTGACCGGATTTGTCGCAAAAAAAGAAATGCTGCGCTATCCTCTTTTGCGCACCTGGATGAAGCGGCTGTATTGTCTGTTCCTAGACCGTGACAATCCCCGCGAAGGGCTAAAGACCATCCTGACCGCCATCGAACAGGTAAAACAGGGGATTTCTATTTTCATTTTTCCGGAAGGAACCCGCAACCGGCAGGAGGAAGGAAGTCTGCTGCCCTTCCACAGTGGTTCTTTCAAGATCGCAGAAAAATCCGGCTGTCCCATCGTCCCGGTCACACTGAACCATACCGCCGCCATCTTTGAGCAGCAATTCCCAAAGATCCGCCCTACATCCGTGGTACTGGAATATGGAGATCCCATCTACCTGGATCGTCTGACCCCGGAGGAAAGAAAAAACATCAGCACTTCCTGCCAGGCTTTGATTCAGGAAACCCTGATCAAAAACGGCAGCCTCGCAAAATAAGTCTTTTCAAAGACTTTGTGAGATATGATGCCCCTCTTGAAGCGGGTCACTTTGTTAAGCTTTTGTTTTCCTTTCCCTTTTGAGTCTTTGGTGCTATAATAAGGCAAAGTTTTATTGTGTACGGAATCTGAAAAGGAGACGACCTATGAATCGACCAAAATTGACATTACTGACGGATCTGTATGAATTGACCATGATGCAGGGGTATTACGTACATGGTCAGACAGAAACCGTTATTTTTGATGTGTTTTTCCGAAGCAATCCCTGCAACAACGGATATTCCGTCTGCGCCGGACTGGATCAGATCATCGACTACATCAAGAACCTCCACTTCACCTACGAGGATGTGGACTATCTTCGCAGTCTCGGCCT
The DNA here is from genome assembly GCF_009696485.1 of Suipraeoptans intestinalis. Taxonomy (GTDB): domain Bacteria; phylum Bacillota; class Clostridia; order Lachnospirales; family Lachnospiraceae; genus Suipraeoptans; species Suipraeoptans intestinalis. The sequence continues at coordinate 1,510,390 of NZ_VULY01000018.1, read as the reverse complement.
GTTCTCCGACGATTTTCTCCACTATCTGAGCGGATTTCATTTCAGCGGAGACATCTACGCCATACCGGAAGGCACCGTAGTCTTTCCCCGGGAGCCTCTTTTAAAGGTAATTGCTCCCATCATGGAAGCACAACTGGTGGAGACTGCTATCCTGAACATTCTGAACCATCAGTCCCTGATCGCCACCAAAACCTCCCGCATCGTGTTTGCGGCGAATGGAGACGGCATCATGGAATTCGGACTGCGAAGAGCGCAGGGACCCGATGCCGGTCTGTATGGAGCCAGAGCCGCCATGATCGGCGGATGTGTCGGCACTTCCAACGTCCTGGCGGGTCAGTTGTTTGACGTGCCGGTCATGGGAACCCATGCCCACAGTTGGATCATGAGCTTCCCCGATGAATACACGGCGTTTAAAACGTATGCGGATATGTATCCGGATAACTGCACGCTTCTGGTGGACACCTATGACACATTGAAGTCCGGCGTTCCAAATGCCATCCGGGTCTTCCACAAAATGAAAGAGGAAGGCAAGCCTCTGAAGCGATACGGCATCCGCCTGGACAGCGGCGACCTTGCCTACCTGTCCAAGAAGGCCAGACAGATGCTGGACGAGGCCGGATTTTCGGATGCCACCATCTGTGCCTCCAACGATCTGGATGAATACCTGCTCCACGATCTGAAAATGCAGGGAGCAGCCATTGATTCCTGGGGAGTGGGCACTAATCTCATCACCTCCAAGGACTGCCCCTCTTTCGGCGGCGTCTATAAGCTGGCGGCCATCCAGGACGCCGAAGGCGTTTTTCTTCCCAAGATCAAGATCTCTGAAAATTCAGAAAAGATCACCAATCCGGGAAATAAGACGATCTTCCGCATCTACGACAAGGCTTCCCAGAAGGTCAAGGCGGATCTGATCGCTTTTGCAGATGAAGTTTTTGATCCCTCTGAGGATCTGCTGCTGTTTGATCCGGTAGAAACCTGGAAGAAGACCCTTTTGCCCGGCGGCACCTACACCATCCGGGAACTTCTGGTTCCGGTATTCCGTCACGGGGAATGTGTGTATACCTCCCCTACCGTGAAAGAGATCGCCGACTACTGCAAACAGGAAAAGGACACTTTGTGGGATGAGACCAAGCGTCTTTTCTACCCCCACCGGGTTTATGTAGATCTGTCTCCCCGTTTGTATGAGGTGCGAAAAACCCTGCTGGACCAGATCCATTCCTCCCGTTGATCCGGGAAGCGGCCACATCCCGGCAGCCTCTGATGATCAGATGTCTGCCCCCGAAAGATGAAAGGATTTTATAACATGAAAATTATTGTACTTGCGGGAGGATTAAGTCCCGAACGTGACGTTTCACTGATATCCGGCGCCGGCATCTGCCGGACTCTGCTGGAAAAAGGCCACCAGGCATTCCTGCTGGACGTGTTTTTTGGCCTTCCTTATGATTCCGCCAGGTTGGAGGAGGTCTTTTCTCTCCCTGACCATGGCCTGTCCATCGCCAAGGGCATCCAGACGACCGCGCCGGATCTGAAAGCGCTGCGGACAGCCAGGCAGGACGATTCCTCCTGCTACCTGGGCCCCAATGTGACAGAGCTTTGCCGGATGGCAGATATCACGTTTATCGCTCTCCACGGCTCAGACGGAGAAAACGGAAAGATCCAGGCCACTTTCGATCTTCTTGGGATCCGATATACCGGTCCCAATTCTCTGGGCTGCGCCTTATCCATGAATAAGCTGGTGGCAAAGCAGGTATTTAAAATGTCACGCGTTCCTACCCCAAGAGGCACCTCTTTGACCGCTTCTACCAAGGATCTTCCCCTGGAAGAGCTGGGCTACTATCTTCCTTTGGTCATCAAGCCCTGCAGCGGCGGCTCCAGCATCGGCGTTTATATCGTTCACACGGAAGAAGAATACCGTAGCGCCATCCACCAGTCCTTCTATGTGGACGGACAGGAGGAGGTAGTGATCGAGCCCTACATCAAGGGAAGAGAATATGCCTGCAGCATTATCGCCGGAAAAGCGCTTCCCATTGTAGAGATCATTCCCAAGGACGGGATCTTCAACTATGCCAACAAATATCAGCAGGGCGGAGCAGCCGAGCTTTGTCCCCCTGTTTCTCTGGACAGCAAAACCCAGAAGAAGATGCGAAAAGCTGCGGAAAAAGCATTCCTTTCCCTGCGCCTGGACGTCTATGCCCGCGCAGACTTCATCGTAGATGAATCCGATGGAAAGTTTTACTGTCTGGAAATGAACGGTCTCCCCGGAATGACGCCTGCCAGCCTGATGCCGAAGGCGGCAAAAGCCGCCGGCCTGGAGTATGGAGACCTGTGCGAAAAAATCATTGAGGAGTCCATCGCGGCACGCTACTCCTCACCTGAATAAAAGGAGGATGAAACAATGAAGCATCTGACATTAAGAGCGATTACGGCTGCCTGTAAGGGAGCCTACCACGGTCCGGATTCCCTGTTGGATACAGAAGTGGGACAGGTCGTGATCGACAGCCGGAAGGTAGAATCCGGCGATCTGTTTGTAGCCATCAACGGCGAAAGTCTGAACGGGCATCAGTTCATTCCCGGAGCCGTGGCAAATGGTGCCGTCTGCGTCGTTTCCCACGAGGACCTGGGAAAGACAGATTTTCCGTATATTCTGGTGGAATCCACCGGTCAGGCACTTTTGGACATTGCCAAGTTCTACCGGGATCTGTTTCCGGTAAAGGTGGTAGGAATCACCGGAAGTGTAGGAAAGACCAGCACAAAGGAAATGATCGCCTCCGTCCTCTCTCAGAAATACTGTGTGCATAAGACTTTGGGCAACTTCAACAACGAGTGGGGACTTCCCATTACCCTGTTTGAAATGAATGACTCCCATCAGGTAGCCGTTCTGGAGATGGGCGTCAACCATTTCGACGAGATGCGCCGTCTTTCCTCTGTTGCACAGCCCGACGTCTGCGTCCTTACGAATATCGGAGTCGCCCACCTGGAATTTTTCAAGACCCGGGAAGGGATTCTGGAAGAAAAATCCAAGATGATCCAGGATCTGAAAGAAGGCGGCAGCATCATCTTAAATGGAGACGATGATCTGCTGGCTCAGGTCCCCCCTACAAAAGGAGCCGTTCCTCTCCTCTATGGAACCCAGCCCAACTGTGCCTGCTATGTTGACCAGGTAGAGCCCTTGGGACTTCGCGGCACCAGATGTACCATCCACCTTCCGGACGGGACTTCTTTTTCCTGCGTCATCCCTTTGCCGGGATCACATATGATCTCCAATGCACTGGCCGGAGCCGCTGTCGGACACACGATGGGCTTAACGGCAGATGAGATCCGCCGCGGGATCGAGCAGCTTCCTTCTATTCCCGGAAGAAATCATATCATCCAGACTGACTCTATCATCATACTGGACGACTGCTACAATGCCAATCCGGTTTCTATGAAGGCTGCTCTTGACGTGCTAAGCCTGGCAGAAGGACGAAAGATCGCCGTTCTGGGAAATATGGGGGAACTGGGGATGAACGAACGCCAGCTTCACCGGGAGGTAGGCGAGTACGCCGCCTTCTGTAATCTGGATCTTGTCTGTGGAATCGGCGATCTGGCAAAAGACCTGGTGGAAGGAGCCGCTTCCTCCGATCCGGCTGTTCCCAGCCGCTGGTTTGCCTCCAAGGCCGACTTTCTGGCAGAACTTCCCCACATCATCCGGCCGGGAGACAATGTGCTGGTCAAGGCTTCCCATGGCATGGAATTTCCCGAACTGGTGGAAGCATTGACAAACTTTCGCGGATAGAGGCCTTTAATACTATGCAATGTGCGGATCCTTCGGGATCCGTTTTCTATTATCTGACCGGGTTTAAATCTCTCTTTCTACTATCGCCTCCTCTTTATTCGGTTATTCCTGCTTTTGTTTTGGAGTTATAGCTCAACACATTTTGTCCTATAAGCCCCCTTTTGTAAGTAGTGTCCCTTTAACCAAGTAAAAACCTCTGCCGCACCGGAAGATTTCTTTTTACGATCTCTTCTCTGGCACCTCAGAGGTTTTTTGTGTCTACTTTTGGCTATATCTATGTTGTTTCCTAGCGACTTTTTCCTGTTTCTTCGTCTTATTTCTTAATCTGAATGACCGCTTTTACGATATCGGCCTTATTGCTTACGCTATAATCCATTGCTTTTTGCACATGCTCCAGCGGGAAAATGTCCGTCACGATCCCCTTCAGGTTCACTTTTCCACTTGCAACCGCCTCAATGGCCAGGGGATAAATATGCCGATACCGGAACACCGTCTTAAAGGTCAGCTCTTTGTCCAGCACCAGGCTCATGGGAAGTGTCATTTCTCCCGTCTTGCTGTATCCCACCAGCACCAGATTAGACCCCTTTTTGGCAACACGGATCGCCTGTGTGGTAGTGATCTGCGTCCCTGCCGTTTCAATCACCAGGTCTGCTCCCTTTCCGTCTGTCCACTGGCAGATCGCCTCTTCTACATTTTCTTTTGCCCCATTGATGACTTTGGTCGCTCCCAGTTCCAGGGCTTTATTTAAGCGTTTTTCCATGATATCCACCACGCAGACCTCTGAAACGCCTCTTGCCAGAAGCGCCATCATGGACACCAGTCCGATACAGCCGGCTCCCATTACCACCGCTTTCTGCCCCAGGTGCGCATCTCCCTGAATGGCCGCATGGAATCCTACCGCCAGAGGCTCGATCAAAGCTGCCTCCAGTGTCGTCATGGAATCCGGGATTTTAAAGCAAAGATCTGCTTCGTGTGCCACATATTCCTGGAACACTCCGTCTACCGGCGGCGTAGCAAAAAAGATCACGTCCGGACACAGATTATACTTCCCTTCCCGGCAGAACGCACAGTGACCGCAGGTTTTTCCCGGCTCCAGCGCCACCTTATCTCCTACCTTCAAGTGTGTCACCTGTTCTCCCACTTCCACTACCACTCCGCCGGGCTCATGCCCTAGCACAAAAGGAGGCTCTACCACATAGCTTCCTATAGCACCTGTTTCGTAATAGTGCAGATCAGATCCACAGATTCCCACATACTCCAGCCTGACCAATACTTCATTTGCTGCCGGCTTTGGAATCTCTCTCTCCTCAAATGCCATCTGGCCTATCCCTGTCATTACTGCGACCTTCATTTTCCCTTCCATGTTATCGCCCTCCGCTACTTTGTTAATTATTTTAATAAAGTAATTTTATTATCCCTCTTTTTTCTTGAAAAGTCAAGTAATTTCCCGTACGCAAAAAGGCGATCTCTTTGTGGAGCGTTCTACATAGGATACCGGTTTCAATTTATCTTCTCTGTTGAATCCCCGACAGATTTTCAGCACCTTCTCCCGAAAACACTTATCCCGGGGCTTTAAGCAAGCCCTTTTCTCCTCCGAAAGCTGACGCTGCCCAGAAACAACAGGATGGCAATGGCAGAGGAAAACAGGAAAGCCTGTACCAGCGGTGCCGCATTATATGATTTTCCCAGCCAGAAATCAATGTAACGGTAACCGAAATGGTATGTGGGAATCAGCTTCGCCACCATTGTGACTCCCTGCGGCAGCTGTTCCGGTCTGGCTCCCATCATCCCGCTAACGAACATCAAGGCAAAATAGATGATCATAGTGGTGCCATAAGCCGGTCCGAATTTCTGGATCGCATAAGCGATAGAATGGGAAATGACCAAAAACACGATCGATAATAGGTAAAAGCAGGCAATACTGACAGCCGCCCTTCCCGGAGTCGGCCACAGGATCTGCAATCCTACAACCGCCGCTATCGTGTACAAAATCAGGCAGACGGTTATACATAAAAGATATGCCACCAACCGATACACCAGAGTCTGCTGCGGTTTCAGTCCAAACAGCTGCAGCCGCAGAGGGATCTTCATTTCCAGCTCCTGGGCGTAATTTGCCGCATATCCGATAAACATGATCGCCATGGGAATCACCATGGCCATGGTGATATACAGCTGTGTCTGCACCTCCGGCAGCATATCCTTCGGAACGTCTGAAAAGGTGATCTTCCCCATAAAAAGCAGCATAAAAATCGGAAATACCAGTCCAAACAGGATAGAAAATATATTTCCCACTATACATTTCCACTCATAGATGATCATCTGCACATCTCTTCTTCTTTTCATTTCCGTTCCCCCTCCCAGTTTGCCTTTGCATTCGTTACCATCAGCTCAATATCCCTGTGTGTTCTCACATAATCGATGTTTGCCTGACGCAGAGCCTCTGCCAGTCTTCTCTCCTCTTCCTCTTCATCACATCGTACCGCAATCCGGTCCTCTGCCGTCTTTAGGTTTTTGTATCCCTGTGCGATCTGCTGGGCCAACGGATTTCGTTCAAAAATCAGGGCGCGTTTTCCACAATACTTTTGGAACAGTTCTTCCTTCGTTCCGTAGTCCACCACCTGTCCCTGTTCCAGAAGCAGAAGCTTATCCACCAGAGACTCCAGTTCTTCGTAATAGTGAGATACGACCAAAAGCGTCGTATTCCTTTTGTAGTACCATTTCTGAAGCAACTGCATCAGCCGCGTCCTGGTCTCAAAGTCCAGTCCGGATGTCACCTCATCAAAAATGGTAAGCGGACTCTCCTGGCACATCACCAGAATCATTGTCAGTCTTTGTTTTTGACCGCCTGACAAAGCCTTGTAGCGTTTCCGCAAGCACTCTTCAAATTCAAAAAACCGGATCAGCTCCTGCGCCACTTCGTGTTCTTTGATGTGGCATCCCAGGATCGCTTCCATCACATCTTTTACCGGTACCAGGCTGCTGTATTCATTTTGCTGCATATGAACGGCAATCTCCTCCACCGGAATCTTTCTTCTTACTTCTCCCCGATAGGGCACCAGCTTCAGCACCGCACGGATCAGTGTGGTCTTCCCCGCTCCGTTGGAACCGATCAGCCCCAGTTTCTCTCCCGCTTTAATTTCTATCCTATCTGTGATAGACAGCGCTTTTTTCGTTCCATAGCTGACTTCCAGATTTCTAAACTCCAGCATATCCTGCTTCCTCCCTCCTGTACTCCAACACCACCGCTACGCCTTGCTCTGTATTTTCAATCCGACATTCCATCCCCAGCAGTCCTGCATAAAAATCTGTCAGATATAATCCCAGCCCATGTGCGTCTCCTTCTGTATTTCCTGATACAAACGGTTCTTTCACCAGGGAAAGAAGCTCTGTTTCTATGTGAGCCGGTTCATTTTCTATCCGGAAGCCTTCCGGAAACACTGTGATCCGGATTCTTCCTCCCTCTTCCGTATACTGGACGGCATTTCCAATCAGGTTGTCCAAAATATGTTCCAGCATATCTTCATCCGTTTTCCAGACCGCTTCTCCTGTTACTTCCACGCTCAGCCGTCTTTCCCTTCGCTGAGGCGCCGTTTTTTCCACCATCCCGTCAATCAGCTTCCGAACCGGGACCATGACCGGCATCGGATCCTGCTCCGCCTTATTCATGTAAAGCACATCCTCTATCATACGCTGCATGGATTGCAGCTGTTCCTTGACTTTAGGCAGATAAGTTTCATAATCTGCGTAGCGCCCCACTCTCTGGATCATTCCTTCCACCAGAAGCAACGTTGCGGCAATGGGCGTTTTTAATCGGTGGGAAGACGCCCGCAAAAACACTTCCTTTCGCTGGCTGATCTCAGACAGTCGCTGATACTGCCGCTGTTTTGTTTCATACAGATCCCGGACATTGTCCGCCAGCTCTGCCAGCTCGTCCCCTCCTTTTACCGCCGGAGGCAGAAGGATACTCTCCGTCCCTTCTTTTGCCGCTGCGGTATATTGTTGGATCCTGACAACCGGCTCTACCAGCCTTCTGGAAAACAGCAGGGAGCCTGCCAGCACTATCACAAACAGGACGGCTATGATCATTGGAAGATTTTGCAGGATCACCGGAAGAATATCATTGATCCGGGGAATCATTTTGGAAGCGGCCGTAATGTAGATCCCGTCTTTTCTCACACTGCATACGACGTAAGTTTTGTATTCTTCCTTCTGAGAGATATCCATCACTCCCATTTCCAGCATGACCGTATTGTCTCCTATTTGCTGATACGCAATGTCTCCATCGGTGCTTTCATAGGTTGTCCATTGTATATCCGCTTCCAGCCCGGTACCTTCTGCCATCTGTGCCTGCATACGACTGACATAAGCTTCAAACATTTTCAGATCTTTTTTTAATTCCGGATCTTTTATAGTGAGCTTTTCCGTTTTCTTATTCCATTTGATTTTTTCCCGTAGCTGTTCCGCCAGCTTTTCATCCTTTCCCGCTTTCAGTAAATACCGTTTGTATCTTGAAACGACGGCATTGATCCTTTCTTCTTTGATCCGTACCGTTCCGCTGGCAAACGGACTGACAAAGGTGATCACATCCTTGTCTTTTGGGATATGAACAGAGATCACCGTTCCGCTTTGGCCCTTCAGTTTTTTCTTTCCCTGCTCTTTGTTCTCCAGCGCTGCCATGTGGACGGCTTTCACTGTCTCCCTGTTGTTGCTTTCCTGATAATCCACATACAATGCCGGCAGAAGAATGACCATATGCACCAGCAGCAGCACTGCCACCAGCACTCCCAGTATCAGACTGTACATTAACGTCTTTCTCCCCAGTTTCATTTTACCGTCCCTCCCCTCTCCAATTCCTTTATGTTTGACTGCTGTCAAACTGATATCCGATTCCTATCACTGTTTTAATATAGGGTTTTGGCAGCTTTTTACGGATATTTTTTATATGGGCGTCAATAATCCTGTCATTTCCCACATAATCCTCATGAAACGCCCCTAATATCAACTGTTCCCTGGTCATAACCCGCATGGGATGATCTGCCAGAAGTTTCAGCACCAAAAATTCACTGACCGTCAGGACAATCGGCTCCCCATCACAACTGACCTGAAAAGATTCCGGATCCATATATAAGCCGTTTTGACCCTGCGGCTGCCTGGGGGCCATTCTTCTTAAGATCGTCTCGATCCGCTTCAGTAAGATAATAGGAGGCGCCGGCTTTACAATGTAATCATCTGCAAAAGCATTGAAAGCCTCCACCTGCGTTTTGATGTCGTCTAATGCCGTCAGCATAATAACTCCCATCCCCTTTGTTTCCTCCTTTGCCCGGATCTGTCTGAGAACCTCCACTCCTCCGGGTCCCGGAACCATAATATCCAGCACCGCCAGATCAAAGGCTCCTGTCTGCAGATAATCAAGCGCTTCCCTTCCTGTTGCGGCTTCCGTTACCTCATGCCCCGACAGCAACATGTATTCCGCCAGCACTCCCCGTATGATCTCCTCATCTTCCAGTAATAATATCTTTGCCATATTGCCCTCCCTTATCTGCTTTTATCCTAGCATACGCCTGTGAAGCTGGTATGAAGATACCGTGCAGCATTCATGAAAATTTTACCATTGTTCCGGGTTCTTGTATGCCACTTTTTTCGAGGATCTTCTTTTCTTCGAATCGTCCCAAACGCGTGCCCTATTTTTTGCGTCTCCCCAAAGAAAAAAGGCACCGGTCTCTGGAAATTCCTTCCTTTGACTGTGCCTGTTCCTCTTCCGGCTACTGGCTATCCGGATACTCCAAACGCTTTTTCTTCAAACTCCACCAGCTTGTCATACTCTTTTTCTACCATCCTTGCCATCTCCGGCGTCAATCCAACCATATGCTCCGCTTCCAGCCAGGCCTTGGCCATTTCGATCCCCATCTCATGCCCTACGATGAAACCACCCATACACAGCACATTGGTGTTATTGACCGTTTTTGCTCTTCTTGCCTGATAGACACTTTCGCACAGAGCAGCATACACTCCTTTGTGTTTGTTGCAGATGATGCTGACGCCCATCCCTGTCCCGCAAAGTGCGATCCCTCTGTCATAGGCGCCTGTTTGCACCCCCTCTGCCACCGCTGTCGCTACATCCTGAAACAGGATCGGCTCCTTTGGATCCACGTCAAAAATCTCATATCCCTCTTTCTCCAGCACTTCCTTGATTGCATCCTTCAGTGCAAATCCGCAAGGATCTGCCCCCATAATGATCTTCATATGACTCCCTCCCTGTTATGTTTTATCCCGGTACAGACATCTTTGGAACTTTTTCTTAGATTTATTCTACCACAGTTTCATCCAGACTATTTTATTTATCTCCTTCCTGTATCGAAACAATGATACCTTATGAAACAATACCTGATATCTGGAATACTATTAGCCTCCATACCGGAATACTAATTTTCACACAAGCAAAATTCCTGCCAGCAGCAGCCCCACACTGCAGCCGATGGCAATCAGCCATCTTTTCTTCCCTTTGTAGCGAGGTTCGATCAGTCCTGTTCCCCACACCAGCAGCACCGGCATCAGACATCCAAGAATACAGTAGGATCCCAGAATGCGAAGAGAAGAAACCGTCTGTGCCGCTCCGGCCCCAACTTCTGCTCCTTTTCCCGCAAAAAATCCGATGGTCACACTGATCAGATTGTTCAGAAAATGCAGCAGCATAGAAAGGGTCAGATTGTTCTTTTTCACCACCAGCCAGGTCAATAAGGCTCCCAAAAGAGCCGTGGATAAAAATCTTGCAACACTCAAATGAAATATTCCAAAGAAAACCCCCATGATCAAAATGATCGTCCCGTCCTTTTTCATGGACCGCAGATGGGACAAGATAGCCCCTCTTTGAATAGCCTCCTCACAAACAGCCGGCAGAATGGCCGCTATAAGGACAATGGACAAAAGACTTTGCTTGGAATACAAAAAGGAGCTCAGCCCCTCCACTTCATCCATAGCTCCCGGAAACAGCACCAGCGCTGCTCCAATGGCGATCATGGAGCACATTAATCCTGCCGGAGCCAGGATGAATATCCCGATACATTCCCGAGGCTTTGGTACTTTTATAGGGAACACTTCCTTCAGCGGCGTCCTGTGCAGGCATGCCACAGCAATTGCAAGCGCAAGAAACATCAGCTCTGTCAGAACCAGTCCCGTCATCCCCCATCTTGCCTGCATATAACCGCCTGCCGTAAACAGCAGTCCTACAACGATCCCCTCCAGTAAAAACGCCTTCCACGGTCTCCAAGTTGTCTGCTTTGTAAACGAATCCATGTCACTTCCTCCTGTCAGTAGCTTGTATCAATATATGCCTTTATTTCAACGGGCAGAATCTACTCGCCTGTAGCAATGACAACGTCAACTTCACAGAAGCCTCTGTCGTTGATATAGTAATAAACATCTAACATACAATATGGCATGTGATCACAAAAAATACAACGAGTTTTTGAGAGTTAACCACATTTTTTACAGCGAAAAAAGTTTCTTTTCTTCGATTATTCTTCCATGCTGTAACTAAAAAACAGACCCGGAGTACCCTAAAGGCAATCCAGGTCTTGCTTCGTTTCGACAGATCGTGTCTGTGGCAAAAGGCCCCCAGTCAAAAAGCGCCGCATGGCATAGAAGTGTTTTATACCAGTTCCATTCTCCAGCTTTTCTGAAGCGTCTCCCTTTCTTTCAGGCACACCATGTCCTCTTTCCCGGCAATGTCTTCTACCACACCGTCTCTCCCCGGAAGCGTCAGCCAGGGTTCCAGGCAGAGGAATGGCGCCTCCGCTTTGGTCGTGTGCCAGATTCCCAGATACGGAAAGTCTTCGTAAAAGAAGCGGATTCCTTTTGTTCCCTTTTCTGTTCCCAAAAATACCTCTCCCGGTGTGTCCGAAAGTACAATGGCATCCTCGTCAAACAGGTCGTGCCTGAGAGGAAGCCGCCTCCCATCCTTCAGTAAAAATTCTTCCGCCTGACCTGTAACCAGGCAAGTTTCCGAAAACTGAACCCGTTTTGGTCTGCACGGCCGGCAAAATTCCAGATGATATTCCGAAAACTCCAATCCCTCTTCCATGGGGATGCAAAATCCCGGATGTCCTCCCAGTCCAAAATACATGGAAGCCTCTGACCGGTTTTCTACCTGGTAGGATACCTTTACACAGCTGCCCTCCAGCCGGTATCGGATCCTTAGTCGGAAGTGAAAGGGATATTCCTTCAGGCTGTCTTCATCTTCCTGCAGTTCAAACAGTGCTTGCGTCTCGCTTTTTTCTATAAGGGTAAATATTTTTTCCTTGGCAAATCCGTGCAGCCCTATCACATATTCCTGCCCCTGCAGCCGATATTTTCTTTCATACAGCCTGCCGACTATAGGGAACAGCACCGGCGAGTGTTCCTCCCAGTAGGCTTTTTCTCCCGTCCACAAATATTCTGTCCCGTCTTTTTGTACAGAAACAAGTTCCGCCCCTTTTTCCTGAATGCGCACGATTACATGTTCGTTCCTTAGTTCCTGCATCTTCTGTCGTTCCTTTCTCTCTCATTTCTATCGGGCCGTATCAGATTCCTCCATCACCCGACTCATTTTTATGCATCCGCCTTCGGATACTCATTGCAGAGCAATCGGTAAGGCAACTCGTCCTCCTCGATCTGAGGGAATCTGCCGATCTCTTCGTAAAAGAAATTGTCCCGTTCATCATCGTTGCACATGGAAACTTCTCCTAAAAGTACCGGTCCTCCCTCCTTGGGAACCTTAAAATCGTGAAACAGGAAGGGCGTGATCGTAATGCTTTCTCCCGGTGTCAGGCAAATACTTGTTCCTGCCGGAACCACCTCACACTTTCCGTCTCTGTGAACCGTCACGTCCGTATCCAGTTTTTCCTTGTCCGGTGTTCCGTTGTAAACCGTAATATACACATCATTCCCTCCGCGGTTGATAATATCTTCCATCTTGGCTGCGTGAAAATGAAGAGGTGAGGACTGTCCCTCGTACAGCATCAAAAGCTTTTCTGCGTAGGTTTTGGGATAAGCCTTCGCATTCTTTGTATTCCCATTCCTGATAGTCAAAAGACCAAACCCTACTTCATGGAACCTTCCCAGCCCATAGTCTGTAATATCCCAGCCAAGCTGGTTATCTCGAATCTCATCAAATTCTTTTCCTCTGTCCTTCCAGTCCTCTGCCTCCCAGTTTGCAAAAGGCGGTAAGCAAAACCCTCTTTCCCGGATAAGGTTCTCCATGTCGCGGATGACCTGATTAATTTCTGAACGTTTCATAGCATTGCCTCCTGATACTGTTTTATTTTATACTTTCGATTCGGAAAGGATCATCTCCGGACGGTCTGCCTGACGGCTCTCAATCAATTCATGATTCATCACAAAGCTGAGCAATCCGTCAAGAACCGCCACTTCATTCAGATGCGCATACCGCTTATAGTAGTTGAAATTTTCTTCTTTTCCCGCCGAATACAACACATAGTCTGCCAGCTCGGCAATGGGGGAGCCTTCATACGCCGTAACGGCGATCACCTTCAGCCCCTTTTCTTTTCCCAGTTCAACTCCTTTTAATACCTGCTTTGATGTTCCTGACTGGGAGATGGCTAAAAGAATATCTCCCTCCTCAGCCAGATTGACATGGTTCATAAAGTATTCCGCTGCCGTATGAAATGTACTGCGAATCCCCAGCCGCCCCAGGCGAAATCCTGTATATTCTGCCAGATGGCAGGTGTTTCCCACCGCCAGAATATGGACTCTTTTACAGCTTCTAAGCAGATAGACGCAGGCTGCCATCGTCTGGATGTCCAGCCCTTTCCCGATATTTCGGATATTTTCCGCGTATTCATGAAACAGCTGATCGATTTCATCATGCTTATCCATTCTGGGGGAATCTTCATATTGCTTTCTTCCCAGGTCTCTTGCCAGGGCAATACGAAACTGATAATAGCCGGCGTAACCTAAATGATGGCACAGCCGCACTACCGTGGCATCGCTGACCCCACTTTCTTTTGCAAGATTGGATACATTAAAGTCTACTGCTTTCTGCGGATCCCTTAGAATCACATCTGCCACTTTTCTTTCGGCTGAAAAGATCAAATGATAATTCTCTCCTATCACATCAAGAACTTCTCTTTCAAGTATATTGCTTTCCTTCACTGAAAAAACACCTTTCCATCATCACTTGTTATCTCACTGCCAACTCTTTAGCAGTATTTGTCTCCCTGGCCGAGTGTCCGAAACAATGCCAGTTTATTTTTCGCACACGCTTTCATTGCTTCCATACACAAAGGTTCGATCACATTTGGTTCCCTTAGGCTCTCATCCTTCAGCACTTCTCGCATTTTCTGGAAATACGCCACCTTAATATCTGAAGAAATGTTGATCTTCTGGATCCCGATTTCCACTGCTTTTCCAATTTCTTCATCCGGATTGTTGGATCCTCCGTGCAGCACCAGAGGAATACTTACCCGTTCTTCGATCGCTTTCAGGATATCCAGCTTTAATTCCGGCTTCATTCCGGCCGGGTACAGGCCATGGCAGGTTCCGATGGCAACCGCCAGTGTGTCTACCCCCGTTTCCGCCACAAATGTTTCCGCATCTTTCGGATCCGTGTAAATGATCTGCGCAGTTCCTCCCTCAAAATCTGCAGGATCTGTAGAACCGATGGTCCCCAGTTCTGCTTCCACAGAAACCCCCGCTGCATGAGCGATTTCTATCACTTTCTTCGTTCCCGAAATATTCTCTTCGAAAGGAAGTTCTGCCCCATCAAACATCACGGATGTAAATCCGGCGCAAATAGCACGCACGATCACAGAAAAATCGCTGCAATGATCCAGATGGATACATACAGGCACCTTAGAGTGAATCGCTTTTTCACGAATGGCAAGCACCATTTCATTTCCGATAAATTTCAATTCATCCGGATGAATCTCAAGGATCACCGGAGAATTTGTCTCCTCGCAAACTTCCATGATTCCCAAAAACATGGCATAATCCGAAATATTGAATGCCGGAATCGCGAATCCGTTTTTCTTTGCCACCGTCAAAATTTCCTTCATGTTCATCAACATCTTTTTGTCCTCCATCTTTTTCCTTTTTCTTTTATGTTCTGTTTTAAAAAATGATGCAGGAACTCTCATGTTATACTACGATTCCATGATAATCGCCGCTTTTCAAAAACACAACACTTTTCCCTCATTTATTCAAATTTGCACAGAGTTCTCAGCCGTTCCTCCACATAAGGAGTCAGTCTCTTTATTACAAACTCCGGCATCTCGATCACTTTAACAGGATCTTTCTTTTCTTTACTTTCTTTTATAAAGTCTTCCACTGCCTCATAGTATCGGGCCAGGTAGTCTGTCCCCAGATTAAACTTACAGATTCCCTTTTCAAAGGCTTCCTGAAGCTGTTCATCCGGTATTCCACTTCCGCCATGTAGCACCAGCGGCGTATCGGTCGCCTCCGCAATAGCTTCCAGCCGCTCCATATCCAACTGCGGTGTTTCTTTATATGCCCCATGTGCATTTCCAATAGAAATCGCCAGGGCATCTACCTTTGTTTCTTCACAAAACTTTCTGGCTGCCTCCGGCTTTGTATAAAGATCTTTCTGCGTTTCCTGCCCCTCGCAGGCCAGTCCCACATGTCCGATCTCTCCTTCTACAGACACTCCTTTTTCATGCAGCTGTTCTACCACCTCTCCGGTGCGCCGTATATTTTCCTCCAGGTCATACTCTGACGCATCCATCATTACAGAGTCAAACCCTGCTTCTGCCGTGCGCAAAACTCCCTCCTTGGAAAAATCATGATCACAATGGAACCCTACCGGAACACTCACCTCTTCTGCCAGTTCCTTCGCCATTTTTGCGTACCCGGCAAATCCCGCAGTATGAAAGGTTTTCACATGATCCGGATACAGCATAATGATCGCAGGCTTTCCGGCAGCTTCCGCCCCATACGCCACCGCTCTTGCCATGGTATAATCCATACAGATAAAGGCAATCACCGCCGTATGCTGTTTCTTCGCCATATGCATCAGGTTCTTCGTCGTCTCATACATCTTTGTCACCTCTTTTGTTTTGCCATTTCTGCCAGAGTCCATAAAGCAGCCCTCCCGCAAAAGCGTCTCCCAACCCTACCACGGTCGGCGTTTCCACGCAGGAAAGCTCCTTGCAGGCCACTCCTTCTATGTCCTCTTCTATCAACCCTTTTATTTCTTCCAGAAATTTTTGGCTCTCCACCTTTTCCTGCATTTGCCGCGTTTTTTCAAATTCCGCTTTTGTAATGCCATCTCCTTTACGAAATCGTGTTCCCGCCAGAGCAACGCCGCATTCCAGCGCCTCTTGCAGATTTTTTGCCTGTGTCCCAACAGCCAGCGCCCAGGCAGATGAGTGTACTACCATTGTCTTTACCTGCACCTCTTTATATGCCGTCTCCACTGCCTCTGCCACTTGCTGCCTGTTTAAAACATCGACCTTTTCTCCCACAAACTCCGCCAACTCATCCTCGTTCATACTCAGTACATCGATCCGGTGTGCCAGTGCCTGATGCACTCTTTGCCGAAATTTCTTTTTTACATAGCACCCATCTTCCATGATCACTACCGCATCTTCCGGAAGCTTTTTTAACAGCTGATTTGTTCTTTCCAAAGCTTCCTCTAGAAAATCTTCCTCCAAAATCTGGCTAAAGCTTCCCAGCAAAAATATTTTTACATGTTTTAATTCTTTTCCGAACCCGTCCGGACGAATATCCATTTTCAGGCTGGTGGCGTCTCTGGAAATCAGTATCCGGTTTTCCCGCGGTGTAATAAAACAAATTTCCCCCTCTTGGATCCGTACTCCGGCCTCACATTGCAGGACCACATGCGGATAGATTTTCTGTTCTTCTTTCATGTCCGAACAGATCTGCACCTGCCCGGGCATAAGATCCCTGACATAATGGTTGTTGCAGCTTGTCTGCAATATGCTGGGAACCTCCAGCCGGCCAAGCGCAATGGCTGCACGTGTCGCGGTGCCTCCCAGCGTTACTTGATAGACGAACGATTCTCCCAGTTTTTCGCATAATTCTTCTGTTTCCGGAACGATTTCCCCACCGACTCCGTGCTCCAGATAATAGAGGATCCCTCCCCACAGTTGCTTCTCATCGGAAGCCTCCGTCCTTCTTTGCACATCTTTTTTCCGGATATCCAAACTTCTGATTTTTTCCTTTATTTTCTCTGTATCCCACACCAGTTCATAATCCACGCAGGTGTGAAAGCCCAGTCCTATTTCTCTTTTCATCCTGCTCTCTCCTATCCTTTTACGCCTCCGGACGACATGCCCGCAATAAAATATTTTTGGAAAAACAGGAACAATACCAGTACCGGCACAGAACCCAGTACGCTCATAGCCATCATCTGGCTCCAGTCATACCCGTGCTGCCCCATCAAAAGGTTAATTCCGATAGGCACCGTCCTCATGCTGGTAGATTGGGTCAGTGCCAACGCGAACAGATATTCGTTCCACGCCTGCATAAACGTATACATTGCAACCGACACCATTCCGGGAAGAGAAATCGGCACCAGGATCGACCAGAGCGCCTTCCATCTGGATCCTCCGTCTACCAGCACCGCTTCATCCAGTTCTCTTGACAGCGTGTTGAAATATCCGGTCATCATCAGAATACAGTATGGCAGCGTCATCACCAGATACGTCAGAATCAGAGCCAGATATGTGTCAAACAATTTCATTGCAACGATCATTCCCATGTAAGGAATCAAAAGAACGATCGGAGGAATTGCCTGCACCCCAACCACGATGGAATTAAACAATTCTTTTCCCGGAAACTCAAACCGGCTGAATCCATAGGCTGCCAGAATCCCGATAAACAATGTCACCGCCACCACACAGCCCGCCACAATGTAACTGTTTATGAAAAAACGGATTTTTTCCGGATCGGTCAATACCTCAAGGTATGCATGTACGCCTGCCGTTTTATCTATAAATTTAGGTGGCCAGGAAAAAATCGCTTCGTTCGCCTTAAAGGAAGAACAGACCATCCATAAAATAGGAAACGCCGCAAAGATTCCTCCTATTACCAGTAGAATACTGGAAACCACTTTCATCCATGGCTTATAACTTCCTATCATAGTCAACTCCTCACTTTCTTTTGCTGCCGAACATAAAAAACGGCTATCACGACAGAAACAACAAGAAGAACGGTGGCAGTTGCCCCGGCCATGCTGTAGTCTACCTTTTGGAACGCCTGCTTGTAGATGTAGATACTAAGCATTTCCGTAGAATTCACCGGTCCTCCTCCGGTCAGCATCCAGATTACATTAAATGACTGCAAGGTCCATATGAAATCCAGCATTGCAATGCTAATGAGGATCGGACGCAGTTGAGGGATCGTGATGTAGAAAAAGCGTTTTGTCATGGTTGCTCCGTCAATCGCTGCGCTCTCATACAAATCTCCCGAAATCCCCTGCAGCCCCGCCAGAATACTGATCATGTAAAACGGATACCCGCACCAGATATTGATAAAACAAACGGTAGCCAGCGCTGTTTTTTCATTGCTTAGCCATTCCGTATTTCTTGAAATCTGTGGAAGAAACGACAAGAGATAATTGACGATCCCCGATGGCTGCAGCATCAGTTTCCACAGGATCGCCACGACAGAAGCGGTGAATACCCACGGCAGGATATAAATTACTCTTGCGATGGATTTGGTCCGCATCCGAAAATAGTGCGAGTTTAGAAGCAATGCAAATACCATTCCCAGAATCAGATGTGCGACTACACTGACCACCACAAAAATGATCGTGTGCGACACTGCACTCCAAAACTGCCGGTCTGCAAATAGTGTCAGATAGTTTTTTATCCCCACAAAAGCAGGAGTACTGGATACGACTGCCCGGTCTAAAAAGGAATATTTTATCACCATGCCGATAGGCAGAACCAAAAAGACCGTCATCAGAACCAGCGTAGGAGCAAGGTATCGATATGGTGCAGATCTTTGTGCAGCTGATTTCAATGTAACTTCCTCCTTCCTTTCTTAATTTCCCAGTTATCGGACTCTGTCCGGGACAGGCGCTGCTGTCACCCTCCCGGACAGATCCCCTTACAGATATGCGACAGAAAAATTTTTTCAGGTGGTTATTACTTTCCTGCTTCTTCTAAGTATTTCTGCCAGTTTGTCAGCATCGTATCCGTTTCCATATCGCCGTCTAAATATTTTACCAGGTCATTCGTCATGGATGTCATCACAGAAGACGCATTGGGAAGGCCGATAAATTCATTGATCACATGCCCCTTTTTGTATTCCTCATAAAATTCACGGAACTGCTCCGGTGCATCGCTGTAATCCGGCTCTGCAATCTTGCTGTTGGGGAAGGCAGACATGGTGGACGCCAATCCTGCGGAAATCGTTCCGTCCTTTCCGTCTTTTCCTCCCAGAAGATAGTTGATAAACTTAGCTGCAGCTTCCTTATTTTCGCTTGCTTCGCTGATTCCTACCGCCCAGCTTGCATAACAAATTCCTTTTTCTCCTTCGTAACCATCTTTTACCGGAACGGTTACTGCTTTAAAGTTCAGCTTTTCAAAATTGGACATCGTTGCTGCTGATGCCAGAGTAAACGCACAGTTTCCTGCTGCAAAATTGCTCGTCATCTCAGATTCTTCCAGCGTCGCCATTCCCGGATACAGCACGCCTGCCTCATTCAGAGCTTTGAAAAATTCTGCCAACTCCTTGAGTTCCTGATTTCCTTCTACCGCATACTTTCCGTCTTCATTTTTTAGTGCGATTCCTGAACCCCATCCGGTTCCCATGAATACATTCTGGATACCGTTTGCATTCGTAGTTCCCAGATTCAGTGCAAATGCGGAATATCCTGCCTCCTTTACCTTTTTACAAGCTTCTGTAAACTCACTCCAGGTCTGGGGAATCTCCGTCACTCCTGCTTTTTCCAGAATGTCCATGTTGGCATAAAGGGGGTATGCAAAATTATTGACCGGAACTACGTAGGACTTCCCCTCCAGTTTCCACACATCGTTTGCCAGATCTGTCTTTATTCCCGCTTCCTCTACATCCGCCAGAATTCCCATATCTGCAAACTCTGCAAGCCACGCCCCGTCTACGCTTACCACATCTGCGATCGTCTTGTTTGTCGCTCCGGCCGTAATCGCCGTTTTCGTGTCTGCCCAAGGCGCACTGATCAGTTCCACTTTAATTCCGGTATCTTTTTCAAAATCTTTTGCCACTTTATCCAGATACCCTTCCGGGAGTTCCACTCCCCACCACTGTTGAAATTTAATGGTCGTATTTTTGCCTTCAGAATCCTTTTTTTCTCCGTTTCCTTTGCTTCCACAGGCAATCAGGGAAATCCCCATCGCGCAGATCACAAGTGTGGATAAAAACTTTTTCATTCCATTTCTCATGTTTTGTCCTCCTTTTTGTATGTCTGTTTCCTTTACCAGTGTTTTCTGCCTGACGGGCCCATAAATCAAGGCAGGTTTCGTGAATTTTTATTTCACGAATTCTTTTTTATAGCCCCATTATAAAATTTTATTTCATAAAGTCAAGTTTATTTCTTATGTGCATGGGTGAATTGTATATTTTGTATAGTTTTATTTTTATATTTTTGTGCATTTTGCTTTTTATTTTTCTTTTCATGAAATTTATTTTTTTCTTTCTTTTTCCTTTCTCTTGCCTCACCTTGATTTTGAAAGGGGATATGATACACACAACTGCAGGTCTGTCCACTTCTACCGCCAACACCGGCATTCCATTCATGCGAAACGGCTGTCCGCAACCTGTGCGAACAGCCGTTTTCTTGTATATAAATCAAATTTCTATATGCAATTTCTTAAGTATTATTCGGACATCACTCATCTAAACGTATATCATTTCAATACATTTATCCTATACGCCAGATCCTGACAGCTGTTTCTTCAACTGCTTCTGTGGTTCCCGTATCTTTCTTTCAACTCCTCTGCCAGCCTGTTTCCCAAAACGCTATGCCCTTCCTCGTCCAGATGCATATAATCCACACTATTCATCTGTACACAGGATGCCGCATCAAAAAAATGACAGCCACACTCTTTGGCACATTCCTGATACAGTTTTGCCAGTTTTTCTGACTTCTCACTGCAGATCCCCATCTCTCCTGCTGCGAAGGAAGATTCGCACTCTTTTCGGATAGGCGCCGGTGCCACCACCAGAATCTTCGGCGCTTCTTCCCATACTTCCAGTTCCTGCGCCAGACATACCAGTCGCTTCATTCCATCCGCGATATTTTGTCCGGTTGCCGAAAACCTTTCCTTGCAGTCATTTGTCCCCAACATAAGAATCAGCACATCCAATCTCCCATGAGAACGCAGACAAGGAGAAAGGTATGTCAGACCCCTTAATCCATCTACCAGGGGATCTTCAAATACTGTCGTTCTGCCGCACAGGCCTTCCTCTATCACCGTATAATCCG
Organism: Suipraeoptans intestinalis; assembly: GCF_009696485.1. Classification (GTDB taxonomy): domain Bacteria; phylum Bacillota; class Clostridia; order Lachnospirales; family Lachnospiraceae; genus Suipraeoptans; species Suipraeoptans intestinalis. The sequence continues at coordinate 1,489,169 of NZ_VULY01000018.1, read as the reverse complement.
ATCCCAGCTTTTCCTGCATCACGCCGGTCCATCTTATCTCTTCCGGAAATCTGTCTTTTGTCCGTGCATCATATCCCCATGTATTAGAATCTCCAAAACACAATATCCTTTTCTTTTGCATATAGATTTTCCTGCCCTTCTGTCAAATATTTGATCCGGTCAATGCTTCTTGCCGGCATGACATCGCTCTTTCCCCATGCTATCAGCCTACCGCTTTCAGATATCAAAACTGTCCTTTTCATGTTATTCTATCTGCTCTCTCTTGTCTAATCGGAAATATCTATATTTTTAGCCATTCTGTAATTTCTTCCATTCTTTCAATGATCCTGTCCGCCTTTGACAGATCCTGCGCTCCGGAGGTTGCATTCCTATATCCAAAACAATAGATTCCCGCTGCCGTTGCCGCCCCGACTCCCGAAACAGTATCCTCCACCGCAATGGTATTTTCTGCACACACGCCCGCCTTCTCCAACACTTTCAGGTAAATTTCCGGATCTGGTTTTCTGTTTTTCACCTCATCCCCTGTGATGGTAATATCAAAAAACTCTTCTATTGCCAGATATTTCAGCACTTCATTTACCAGATCCCTGCTGGAAGAAGAGGCCAGAGCGATTGGTATTCCCTCTCGTTTTAGTCCTTTTATCACATCCAGCAACCCCTCTGTTGCCGAAAGCCTGTTATGGATAATTTTCTGGATTACCCAGTCATACTGCTTTTTTTCCAGCATATCTCCATCAAATCCTTTGATTCCATTTCGTCGGATGACTTCGCCCCAAAACGCACTGGCAGATGTTCCCACCGGATTGGGCAGACTTTCGTCCTCCTTCACTCCCAGCTCTCTGAACATGCTCCGCCTGGCTCCTTCATGCAATGGCTCGCTGTCTAAAATCACTCCATCCATGTCAAAAACGACTAATTTTAATGCTTCTCTTTTCATTTCCTGCTCCTACTTCTGTCCATAGGTAGCATTCGCCCCATGTTTTCTGTAATAATGCTTATCCTGTAAGGTTTGCGGAGCTCTTTCATTTCTGGGATTCAACATTTCGCACCTCGCCGCCATTTTCGCCACTTCTTCCAGCACGACTGCGTTGTGCGTGGCCTCCATTGCATTTTTTCCCCAGGTGAATGGCCCATGATTTTTGCACAACACCGCTGGGGTCGCAATATAATCCTTCTCTCTGACTGCAAATTCGTTGGCGATCAGAACGCCTGTATTTCCCTCATAATCCTCTTCAATCTCGTCTTTCGTAAGATTTCGCACACAGGGAACATCCCCGTACAGGTAATCCGCATGAGTTGTTCCATAACAGGGAATATCTCTTCCCGCCTGTGCCCAACTGGTTGCCCACGAAGAATGGGTGTGTACGATCCCTCCGATCTCCGGGAATCGATTGTATAAAACCACGTGTGTCGCCGTGTCCGAAGAAGGATTGTATTTACCTTCCACCTTTTTTCCCTTCAGATCGACCACCACCATATCCTCCGGCGTCAGCCTCTCATACTCCACTCCGCTGGGCTTGATCACCAGCAGGCCACTTTCCCTGTCCACCTCGCTGGCGTTTCCCCAGGTAAACGTCACCAATCCGTGTCTGGGCAGCAGCATATTTGCCTCATATACCCTTTGCTTTAATTCTTCCAACATAATTTCTCGCTCCTTCCCACCGCAGATGTCTCATAATTCCTTCCCACAGCCTTAATATTTGTAATATATATAATTTCCATCCACTTCTCAATAGTGGGATTTCACAAGATTCTCCTTCTCTTTTTGTGAACTATTTTCTTATCGGCTTTTCTCTTCTATTTGCCGTAAAAATCTCTTTTTCACAGGATCTCCTGCGAATCTTACAAAAAGAGGAGAAAATCTGCGTAGATTCCTCCCCTCTATTCCTTCAAAAGTGTTCTTTTTCCCTATGTGTCATTCCTGCAAATTTGCATGTAACAGAATCCAGAAATGGCATGGCCGGTGTCCGGTCAAATTCTCTGCCTGACGCAAAAGCCTCCATTCTCTCATTAGAAGTCATCTTGTCTTTTTCGTACATGGGATCTCCTCCTTAAAATTAAATTTCATACTAATCTGATATGTTCGGTAATATCATCGTATTCCATCTGAAAATAGTGGATATTTTTCAAAAAAAAGGGTATAATATGTTGTAATATCATATACGATTATCTACAAAAAGGATTCGTTGCATCAACCTTTCACAACACGAAGAAAGCGAGGATTTGTTATGACGATGAAACACAACAATATGCTGGCGATGATTCTTGCGGGTGGCCGTGGTTCTCGTCTGCATGATTTGACCAACAAAGTTGCCAAACCCGCCGTTTCCTACGGCGGAAAATACCGGATCGTAGATTTCCCGCTCAGTAACTGTGCCAACAGCGGCATTGATGTTGTCGGCGTTTTAACCCAGTATGAATCCATCCTCTTAAACAGCTATGTGGCTGCCGGCAGGCGCTGGGGATTGGACGCCCGTGACAGCGGCGTGTACGTCCTCCCTCCTCGTGAAAAAGCAGATGCAGGGCTGGATGTCTATCGCGGTACGGCAGACGCCATTTCCCAGAACATCGATTTCATTGATACCTATTCCCCTGAATATGTACTGATCCTTTCAGGGGATCACATTTACAAAATGAACTACGCCAAGATGCTGGCAGAGCACAAAGCCAATGATGCGGACGCCACCATCGCCGTTCTCCAGGTTCCTCTAAAAGAGGCCAGCCGTTTCGGGATCATGAATACAGACGACTCCGGCCGTATTTTAGAATTTGAAGAAAAACCGGAAACACCCAAGAGCAACCTGGCATCCATGGGGATCTATATCTTTAACTGGAAGTCCCTGCGCAGGCTTTTGATCGCCGACATGAAGGACAGCGCCTCCAGTCATGACTTCGGAAAAGACATTATCCCGCAGCTGCTTTCCGATGGCAAGCATCTCCACGCATACAAATTCAAGGGATACTGGAAAGATGTGGGGACTATCGATTCTCTGTGGGAAGCCAACATGGACCTTTTAAACAAAAACAACGAACTGGATCTCAACGATCCCACCTGGAAGATCTATACGGAAGACCGCTCTACCCTGCCGCATTACATCGGACCTGACGCCAATATCAAAGGTGCGTTTATCACACAGGGATGTTCCATTGACGGAGATGTAGAGCATTCTGTCCTGTTTACCGGTGCAAAGGTCCATGCCGGCGCAAAAGTGATCGACAGTGTCCTGATGCCTGACGTTGTGGTAGAAGAGGGCGCCGTCGTATGTCGTGCTCTGGTGGCAGACGGAGTCACCATCGGCAGGTCTGCCCAGGTAGGAAGCCCTGACAGCGAAAACATCCAGCTGATCGCAAAAAAAGTAAAGGGGGTAGAATAATATGTCAAAAGCATTTGGAATCGTTAATTTTTCCAACACCCAGATCCAGGTAAAAGGGCTGCAAAGCTATCGCCCCATCGGCGCCTTTTCTTTCCTGGGACGTTATCGTATTATTGACTTTCCCATCTCCAATATGAGCAACAGCGGTATCGATCACATTCAGGTATATGTGCAGCGCAAGCCTCGTTCCCTGGCCGAACACCTGGGTACCGGCCGCCATTACAACATCAACTCCAAACGCGGAAAGCTTCATCTGCTGTTTTCTGAGTCCGGCATGGACAATGATATTTACAACAATGACATCTCCGCTTATCTGGAAAACATGGACTGTATTGAAAGTGTGCATTACCCTTATGTAGTCATCGCCCCCAACAATATGATCTATGCCATGGATTATGATTCTTTGCTGCAGGCTCATATCGCTTCCGGTGCAGACATCACCCTGCTCTATCACTCGGTTGATAATGCAAAGGAAAGTTTTTTGAACTGCAACTTCCTGAATCTGAACCGCCAAAAAGGAGTTCTCTCCATCGAACAGAATCGGGGCAGCGCCAAAAACCGAAACATCTTCATGGATACCTATGTCATGAAAAAAGAGCTTTTCATAGATCTGGTCTATCGTGCAAAAAAGATCTCCTCCATGTATTCCCTGCTGGATATTGTAAATAAGGCCTGCGAGGAAATGGATATTCGAGGCATTTCCCATCGGGGATACTTTGCCGCCGTTTCTGACTTCAAGAGCTACTATGACGCCAACCTTTCCCTGATCGACTCAAAGGTGGCCGACAGCCTGTTTGACGAGGACTGGCCTATCTATACCAAGACCAACGACTCCTGTCCCACCCAGTATTTCGACACGGCCAGTGTCAGAAACTCCGTTGTTTCTAACGGTTGCCTGATCGAAGGTTCCATCGAACACTCTGTGATCGGGCGTGGCTGCGTCATTAAAAAGGGTGCCATCGTAAAAGACTGCATCCTCCTGCCTGACTCTGTAGTGGGAGAAGGTGTCCACATTGAAGCGCAGGTGGTGGACAAACACGCCCGCGTTCTCCACGCAAAGGAGATCATTGCCTCTCCTCAATCCCCCGGATATGTAAGGCGGGAAGATATTTTGTAGACCCTTCATGTAAAAGGCTGTGGCCAGGCGATCCTCTGCCCACAGCCTTCCCTTTTGAAAGGAGGCTTTCTTGGACATTCATTTTTTACAAAACACGCTGCTTTTTCAGGACATGACTCTCGAGGAAATCCACTCCTGCCTGTCTTCTTTGAACGCGCAGGAAAAAGAATTCCAGAAAGGAGAATTGATCTTTCATGCCGGTGACAGCACGGAAAAGCTGGGGCTTGTTCTTTCCGGAAGCGTTACCATAGAGATCAATGACGTCTGGGGCAGCCGGACCATCCTAAGCCAGGTCAGGGAAGGGCAGTTTTTTGCGGAAACCTACGCCCTCCTCCCCTCTGAGGTTCTGCTGGTGGATGTATCTGCAGACAGACCTGCCCGCATCCTGTTCCTGACTGTCCGTACCTTAAAAGAGCTGCAGACCATCAACACTTCCTGGGCCTTTAAATTTTTGTCCAGCCTGCTGTCTCTATCTTTCCAGAAAAATCTGCTTTTGTCCCAGCGCAGTTTTCACACGGCGCCCAAAACCATCCGCGGGCGTGTGCTGGCATACCTGCATACCACATCTCTTAAGACACATAAAAATTGCTTTACCATCCCCTTTGACCGTCAGCAGCTGGCCGACTATCTAAATGTAGACCGCACCGCTCTTTCAAAGGAACTAAGCAAAATGAAGCAGGAGCATCTCATTGATTTCCGAAAAAATTACTTTGAACTGCTGACAGATCCCGACTAAACCCGGACAGTTTCCGTAGGATCCAGTTTTTCTTTCTTCCGAAAGCGGCTTTACCCGTTTTCTTTTCTCCCCTTGCATTTTTGTTCTACGCATCCTCCAGCCCCTTCGGAAGTCTGCCCATTCTTGCACCTCTCCCATATTTTCTTGCTGCATAGATAAAGGCTTCCACATTCGCCTTTGGCGTTCCGATGGGCAGTTGACATCCGGTATTCAGGATGTACCCGGCCGGATTATCCCCACATTTTTTCATACATTCGATGCAGGAGGCAATCACATCATCTATGCTGCCCTCCCGCATCACATCTACCGGCGGCACATTTCCGGCGATCCGCATCCGATCTCCTACCATCTGCTTTGCCGTTTCCAGATCTTCACAATTGTCTATACTGAAAGAAAACAACCCCGCATCCGCCAGGTCTGACCAGATCGGACTCGTTTTGCCGCAAATATGTGCTCCCGGGCGACTCCCCATGATCGCATTGGTTCCATCAATCAGCTTTTTCATATAGGGAAGGGAAAAGATATCAAACTGCTTTTTGCTGATGACGTCCATACAGGTGACCGGATCGGAGAAATTGGTTCCTACCGCCCCAAATTCGTTATGAAAGGCTTCAAACCATTTCAGAGAACAGTCCACTACCAGATCCAGCAATTTGTGCAGCATTTCCGGGCGCTTTATGGTATCTTTTAATACCAGATCCACCGGTCTTACCGCAATAGCAGTAGAAAGCGGCCCTGCCACGCTGGTCGTCATGCTGATATCCGGAAATCGGTCTTTTAATCGCTTTGCACTTTCCAGGATCCTGGAAAGTATCGGATTGGTATAGGGATCCGTCAGCTCCAGCCGGTCAAACTCCTTATAGTCCTGCAGGATGTGATGTTCCACATAATCAATCCCATGTTCCGGCGCCTTCAGTACAGACCCCAGCGCCCCTCCTATGGTCTTTAACCCCAATCCCACGTTAAAGCTGTCCAGTCCAAATTCTTCCTTTTTTCGTCGGATCACTTCACTTTTCACTTCAAAATCCGTTCCAAATTGTGTCGTCGTAAATCCAAAAATATCCGCCATCGCCGGATCAGACGCCTGGAGAGTATAGGGCTGATAGTCCACTTCCTCTCCCCGGTTATACGCCTCCATCCGCTCCTTTGCCGTCATTTCCTCTTTCTGCCTTGCCATTTCTCTTTTCAGTTCTTCATATGTCATACTCTCACCTCTGGAAACTCCATGCACTCAGCAAACAGCCGTTCATAATTTACCGTTTCTGCCAGCTCGATATACTCGATCCTTTCTGCCAGCTCTTCCATTTCCTTCTTTGCTTTTTTTGAAAGCAGCGCCATATAAGCTCCCGTTTTGGAAGAATTCCCTACATACATCAGCTTGTTTTCCACCTCTTTGGGCAATATTCCGGTGCCTGTCAGTGACTCTCTGGGAAGATGTGCTCCAAACTGGCCGGCTATCATTACCTGATCCAACTGCTCTACTTCTATTTTCGCTGCCTGAAGCAGCGCCTTTACTCCCGACAGGATCGCTCCCTTCGCCAGCTGGATCTGCCTGATATCCCCCTGGGTCACTACGATATTCTGCGATTCATCCAGTACAAATTCTCTCTTTTTCCCGCAATTTCGTATCATGGGATACCGATAGTCCCCTTCCTCCAGACTCTCTTTTTTAATAAATACTCCGGAACGTTTTACCAGCCGATGCTCCAGAAGCTCTTTCATTACTGACAGAATTCCGCTCCCACAGATCCCTGCCGGTGTCTGGTCCTCAATCGTCTGAAGCAAAACTCCTGCTTCTGTAATGGTAACAGCTTCAATGGCTCCCTCTGCCGCCCGCATTCCGGCGCTGATATTCATCCCTTCCAAAGCCGGACCTGCCGCGCAGGAGCAGCACCATAGCTTTCCATCCTTCGCCAGCACCATTTCCCCATTGGTCCCGATATCTATAAAAAGCACTTTTCTGGTTTCTTTTTGCAGTCCGCAAACATATGCGCCCGCCACAATGTCCGCCCCTACATAAGCCGAAACGGAGGGCAGAAGATATAATACCGTATCTTTTCCCATCCTAAGCCCCACTTCTTTTGCAAAACGTTTCTGCGCACTACAAAAAACCGGATGATAGGGAGCTCTTCCAATACTTCTGGCATCTACTCCCATCAGCATATGAAGCATGGTGCAGTTCGCCGCCACCGTCATTTCCACGATCTCTTCCCGCTCCACGCCACTTTCCTCGCAGACTTCTCCGATCATCCCGTTGAGTGAATTTACAATGGTCTGCTGCAGCCTCTGAATCCCTTCTTCTCCGTGCTCATACTCGTAGGTGATCCTGGTAAGAACATCCAGTCCGTACCGTTTTTGCGCATTGATCATGGAAGCGGAGGCCAGCTCCTCTCCCGTGGCAAGGTGAACCAGGGACAACACTACTGTCGTCGTCCCAATATCCGTAACGACCCCGTACCCTTTTTGTCCCTGCTCCCGTTTGAACACAGGAAGGTATCCCTTGGTCAATACCTTGTGCTTTCTTTCCCTTTGCAGCAGCACAACTTCCAGATCCCCCGCCACTTCCGTCAGACAGGCAAGACGGATCCCCTGCTGCTTTTCCTCCTCCCCCAGCGCCCGGCCTTCGGTCGCGGATAATTCTCCGGCTCCTTCCCCTTTTATCTGCACCTTGCATTTCCCGCAGATCCCTTTTCCACCGCAGGGATTTTCCAGAAATACGCCTTCCCGCAGCAAAACTTCCAGCAGATTTTCCCCTTCTGCACAATGGATCCTTTTTCCTGTTGAAAGAATATTAATCTGTGCCATCATTTCCTCCAAGCAAATCTTCTGATTCTTCCGTTTCTTTCTTGCTTCCGTAGTAACGATTGACTTCCTCCAGAATTGCCTGTATGTTTTCAAGCGGCGCCTTCATACCGATCCCGCAGGCCGGCGACAAAAGACTGGATCCGTTTTCTATGCAGCTTCTGGTCAGGGTCCTTACTCTGTCCGGCGTTCCGAATTCCAATGCATAGGTACTTACATTTCCCATCAACACCCGATCTTTCAAATGTTTTTTTGCCTGCTGCATGGGAACCATAGAATCGAAGCTTAGGGCATCGCTTTGGATCTGATCTACCTGTGAAAATACAGACCGCATCTGACCGCAGATATGCACGATCGTTCCCGTTTTTCCATCTCTGATCCCATCCAGCAGACGGTTCATGTACCGAACGACATATTCTTCAAAATAGCCCGGTCCCAGGATCTCCCCTGTCCCGCTGGGATCGGAGATGGCAAGAACATCTGCTCCGGCAGCGATCTGCGCTTTCCCAAACCGGATCAACTGCGTTGTGATATAGTCCATATACGCATGCGCTTCCTTCGGCTTTTTACGGATCTCCCTGTAAAAGACCACTGGATCCAGCACGGAGCTTGCCGTGCTGACCGGACCTGTAAGATTCCCTATCACCGGAATCCCCCGCCTATCCCGCTTCAAAATACGGATGGCGTCCAGCACCACCTTGCTTCTTCCTGTTTCCAGAGATACCTGTGGCAGCGTCTGCCACTGCGTGACAGATGAGATGGCATACTCGATCACATGCGGCTCGTAGACATCCGATCCCAGATCTACCTTTGCTCCCATTTCTTCCGCTTCTATGGTCATGCAAAATGGAACGCCATAATTTTCAAAGCAGTTATTTTCACAGACCGCCCTTGCAAGATCCGCCATCTGTCCGGCGTTGGTATGGGCTTGTGGTAAATAGACCTGCGCCTTTTCCATCAGCTCCCTGGTAATCATATTCATCATACCCCCGGGGCAGATACAGGCGTTTCTGTCTACGCCTTTTTGTCTGAGGATTCTTTCTAATCGTTCTTTTCTCGTCATCTGCCGTCACCTGCCCTACGCCGTTTCCAGCAGGCGTTTTGCCAGTTTGACTGCCTCTACCGCATTTGCGGAATACCCGTCTGCTCCGATTTTCTCTGCATACTTCTGCGAAATGGGGCCGCCTCCTATCATGACCTTGACTCGGTTTCGCAGACCCTCTTCTTCCAGGATATGGATCACCTCCTCCATCCCGCCCATGGTGGTTGTCATCAAAGTGGACAGGCAGATAAAGTCGGCATTTTCTTTCTTTGCTGTTTCTACAAAGGCTTTGAGGGGAACATCTCTTCCCAGGTCTATCATGCGAAATCCTGCCGTTTCCAGCATGATTTTCACCAGATTTTTTCCGATATCATGGGTGTCCCCTTCCACTACCCCGATCACGCCGGTCTTTTTCGTCTCTCCGTCCTCTTCCGGCAAATAAGGTCTGAGTACATCCAGTCCCACATACATAGCATCCGAACACAGCAAAATGTCCGTCACAAAATACTCTTCCTCCTCATACAACTTGCTGGCGCGGTTCATCCCATCTACCAGCCCTCCCATGATCCCCTCCAGGGCCGGATATCCCTTTTCTACATACTGTCTGGCGGCTTCCTCCACTTCCTCTTCTTCCATTTCCAGCACTCCGTCCGACAGCCTTTTTAACAATTCCATTTTTTCTTCCATGTCTGCATCTCTCCTCTGTTTTATGAAGTCCTTGATCTGTCATCATTTCTGTCTGCCTGAGAATCTTATCCTTCTCTCAGGGAAAGTACCCGAACCTTCCCCCCCTGCAGCAGTTCTTCTGCCTCTTTGATGCACATCTGCCCGGTAAAATCCGCTTTTCCTCTTATCCGCAGGCAGGCCTCCCCATAGGACACCGGGCCTTCTGCCACCTGTATTTCCTCCCAGTCTGCCAGTCCCGCTCCCACGAGAGCCAGCGCTGTCTTAGGGCAAAGCACCACCGTCATGTCCTTCTTTCTGTCTTTTAATTCCTTTAACATCGGCGCCGTAAACTTTTTAGCCACCTCTTCCCCCAGTCTGGGACCTAATATGCTGATCCCGCCGGACGAGTCCGCATAGCTCAGCAGATCTGCCCCTGCTTCCTGGGCCTTTTTTGCAAATGCCAGTATATTTCGCTTTAATTTCTCAAATACCTGATCTGCTGTCTCCGGCTGCTTCCGCATGGCCTTAAACACCTGACGGGGATCCACCAATCCATTTAAAATAGTAAACGGTCCTGATATTTCCAATAGCACAGCCTCTCCCTGCTCTTTTAATATCCTGCAGGCATCCAGCACCTCTTTGATCCGTCCCGCCGTAAAGTCTATATCAGAAAGCTGCAGTACCTCTTCCATGGAGCGGCAGCAATAGTCTCCTGCTCTGGGACCGGCCTTACTGTCTCCGTAATTGATCACGCCTCCCATCGCTTCTGCTTCTACCATATGGTCAAAGGGCAGTTCGCAAAACTTCCCTTTTCTTCTCTCTTTCCATGCCTTTGCCAGCGCCACCAGTGTTTCTCTGCTTTTATGTGCCTCCGGCAGAGAAAGTCCCAGTTTTTCCAGTTCTCCCTCCTCCAGCTTCTGCTCTTCCTTCGCCCTGCAGGCATAATCCAGCATTTCACCCATTCAGACACAGTCCTTTCTTCTTTGTGTGTTCAAACAGAGCTTTGTCCATCCTTTTCGCCGCTTTTGATCCAGCCTTTTCTGCAACGGCTCTCCCCGGCTGCACCTTGCTCTTCCCATTCGTTGATAAACTCTCTCAAAATTTCCGCCCTTATCAGAAACGGCGGAAAGAAACAATCTCCTGCTTCTCTCCGCCACCGGGCTCATCTTTTTACAACATCTCGATAAAGGCAGCCACTCTCGTATTCAGCTGTCCTACATCCGCCTGTGAGTAGTCGGTCTCAATACTGATAAAGGGAAGTCCTTTCTCTTCATTTACAAACCGGCGGATCTTTCCGGTTTCCACGCTGTAGGTATGACAGGCCTGCAGTACCATTTCTATCACTCCGTCTACCTTAAATTCGTCGATCAGCCGTCCCAGAAGCTCCGGCCGGTTCTTGTTCGGCGTCATCACGGAACAGCCGATGGCCAGATACCTCTCTGCAAGGGCATCATAAATGTTCTCTGCCTCTTCCTCCACCAGCCTGTCGATGGCCTTTGCTCCTGTACAGTTTTCAAAGGCTACTACCACTCCTCCGTTGTCTTCCACCGCACGGATCAGCTTTTCTGTGGCTCCGCCGATGGGACATCCTGTGATCAGGATCCTGGGCTTCTTATCTCTCCGCTTTCCTTCTGCATACTCTTTTTCGATCCTGGCCGTCACTTCGCGGATCTCCTTTGCCGCCGCCACGCGATCCATCTTAAAGGTGGAACCATATAGCACGCTAAACAGCTCCTTGCTGTCCATGGGCGTAGGCTCGTGGCGCATCAGGCCGTAAAATTCTTTCAGCGCCTTTCTTACCTCATTTTCTTCCCGGACAGCCGCCCTTACCTTTTCCTCCGTGATCTCCACTCCGAATTTTTCCTCCAGGTACTCTTTGAATCGGAGGATCTCTTTCGTCCAGAGCTTCAGCCCCTCTTCCCTCTGAGAATTCGGCAGTTCCATCAGAAAAACCTCTTTAAACTCTGCCATGTACTCATACATCTTCTTTTTTCCGTCACAGGTGGTTTCCCCTACTACCACATCGGAAAAATAGAAGAAAGGACATTTGTCGCTTTTTCCAAATCCGTAACTGGCTTTGATCAAAGGACATAAATTCTTCGGCAGATCTTTTTCTGCCTCCGGAATAGTTTCCTCCGACATGGAGCAAAGTCCTACGGTAGCTGCTCCCATCGCCATGGCGATCTCTTTTGGGAAATAAGTACAGTATGCCCCTACCACCGGGATCCCTCTGTCCTTGTACTCCTTGACAGCCAGAAACGACTTCTGCCGCTGTTCCGCAAATTCTTCAAAAATTTCTGGTAGCTCTTTGATGATTTCCATTTCTTGTCTCCTTTTCTGCGATCATTCGCCGTCCTTTTTTTGCCGCAAAAGCGGTCTTCTCTATACATAAAGTTACTCTTTTCCCTCTGGTTTTTCCAATCGTTTTTTATGATATATTCTTTTCTTTTATAGGGTTTTTCTATGTAGATTTCTCCCTTTTTCTTAAGAATGTTTAGAAATAATTCAGCATCTAATCACAGTCCTTTCACAATTCTTTCGTATACTGACCTTACCAACAAAGAAGACGATATCTGTACTGCTACAAACGGTATGGGTATTGGCCTTCGACTAAGAAATCCATATATTTTTATATGTTGACATAGATTGTTTTCCCTCTTTCCAGCCGGTGCAGATTGCAGCGGCTTTTTCTATATGACAGACACTGTTTCTGAGGGAAACACCACCGTTGCTTCGTGGATAGATAAAAAAGAAGGGCTAAGCGCTATATGGAGAAATTACGGCAAAGAAGTAGAGAGCCAGCACAGAGAAAAAAGCAAAAGTTAACGCTGTAAAATGAGGCGAAAAAATGATATAATCACAAACATCATGCGGATAAGGATCGGGGAAACGCCTAGACAGGAACCGGGGGAGATGTTTATTCCCTTCCTGCGAACCGATGATCCGTGCTTTGAATCAGACGGAAAAACTGCCTATAGAATCTTCGTGTTTGGAAAGAACATAAGGGATCTGAATGATTTTCAAAAGAAATATTACACGAAAATAAATAGAAGTTGTGGAGGAAATGGTATTGCATACAAAGAAGAAATGGCTGATTCCTCTTGGAATGTGGCTGATATTTGAAATCCTCGCCGTTACACTGTGGCTAGCAAAGGATACTCTGTTTTATCTTGTGAATTTCAGCTATATCGGCACAGCAATAGCGATCGGGTTGTTGCTCTTCCAGTTTCACTATAAGCATGCGCGAAGGGTTGTGCAGCTTCTGATCGGCTTGTATATGCTGATTTATCTCGGCCTGATCTGTCAGGAAAATATGCAGCTGGAGGGTTTTTGGTATTATCTCTTCACGGGAGTCTTTGAGGCAGCAACCATACACTATGCTGTAGCAAAGATATTCGGGCCGCTGTTGTTTGGAAGAGGCTGGTGCGGATATGCTTGTTGGACTGTAATGGTTCTGGATTTTCTTCCCTATAAGACACCCCAGACACCAAGAAAAAAATTCGTTTGATTCGATATATCACTTTCACGGCCTCTCTTGTTTTTGTGGCAGCGCTGTTTCTGTGCCATGCAAGGAACATGGAGCGGATTCTGTTTTGGGCATTTATCGTTGGAAATGTCCTGTATTATGCGATAGGCATCCTCCTGGCATTTGCATGGAAAGATAACAGGGCATTCTGTAAATATATCTGCCCGATTACCGTATTCCTAAAGCCCCTGAGTTACTTTGCCCTGTTTCGCGTGACGTGTGACAAAGAAAAATGTATTTCTTGCGGAAAATGCAAGTACGTTTGTCCTATGGATGTGGATGTTACAGACAATTCCCGCAACAGGGAAAACGGAACAGAATGCATCCTTTGCATGGAGTGCGTGAAAGCATGCCCGAAGAGGGCATTATAGCATCGCCACAGATACGGATTTTCCATGAACTTAATTACCGCTTTTTAACCGATTTTTATATTAGAAGTACCGCCATTTAATACAAAAACACATTGTCTCCACAGCACCAAGTGCCATGAAAACAATGTGTTCTAATTTTTAATAAAAATATTTAGTTGAAAATTCGATATTCATATATGAATACACAATTAAACCTAATGTACTTCCACTTCGATAAGTGCAAATCCCGTCAAAGAATTATTCTCAATAACATCCTTAATTCGTTCTGAAATAAATATCGGTATTGTATCATCTTTCAATCTAAAAATATCGTGTCCCTGCACCATTTCTTCTTTTAAAGCATACTTTTCTACCGAAATAATTTTTTCACCATCAAGTTCAAATACATCATACTTAGAATGCTCTAAATCCAAAGCATCCACTATATCTAACAGATTAGCAATTTTATATTCTGTATTTTCAACACTATTTTTAGTATCAAACAAGTTCACCGAAAGATACTGTATCACGTTTTCTTTTACAGCCTCTTCGACCAATTCTTTAAACTTTTTTGATACAATCAACCACCTGTACAAATTGGCTATATAGTCTGATAATACAGAACCATCTTCTGAGTTATATTTAAATCTAACTTCAGACCAATCCTTAATATAATTTCCATTAGATACAGAATACTCATCAATATCTCTAATAACTCCGACGTCACAATTTACATAATGGTCATCATTTTCATAATCGTAACTTAATTTATAATATTTCATTCAAAATACTCCTTACTGTTTATTCCAATAATCCTTATATAGTATATCTGGATTATTGATAATTTTCTATTTCATTTGGTCAAGTAACTTCAAAAGCTTAGTTTTGTCACCTTTTGCTATTTTATCAAATTTCTGCATATTATCAAGAACATACTCGTGATATGCATATGGATGACGACCTTGATGAGGCATTAATTCTTTATTCCAATCCCCATCTAAGCCCAATCCGTACTTTTGAGTTATATTTTCAAACTGACTTGTATATTTCTTACTCTTATTTGTTGCAAAATGATGTATCTGATTAGGTTTACTACCACTCCTACTCACACTATTGCCTAGGGAATCCTTTGCTTTCCTCCGCACACTATCTTCTGTGCTGTCAGCAATAGAGTTAGTAACAGATTTCGTACTTCCATTGGCATTCCCGGCAGTAACTATATTAAACGCCAGACTTCCTGCTGCAGATGCCAGTGTGATCTTCTTTCCCTGGCTGATATTCTGTGCTATATCCACAACAGTATCACTCGCTATATCCAGACCTTTCTGCACCGCGACACTTGCCGCCGCTTTACTTCCAGACTTGACTGCACTTGATAATACGGCTGTCATACCGCCACTAAAGGAACCACCTATAGCTCCCCACATGAATCCGTCACTGGCCGCCCTCGCCACCTCAGCTATACTTCCGCCGCGGATTGCTGCGATTCCTCCACTAATGACTGCTCCGCTTCCGGCTCCGATGGTTGCTCCAATCAACACCGGCGCTGCCGATCCACCCGATAAAACAACGAGTCCTGCTACTGCAACTGTTACTCCTACTCCAATGGCTACTTTCTTCCAATCTACGTTCTTGAGAAATTTAACCGTACTCTTCTTAATCCGGTTGGCTGTCGTACAGAAACGCTTCACGGTCTTTTCCATGGATGCCGTCCAGGATTTCCAGATGTTTTTTGCTTCTTTTAGTTTTGAACGCCCCCAGCTATATGTGGATTTCCCGGCACTTTTTGCACGTTCATATGCGGTTTTGGCATAGTTGGAACCTCCACCGCTTCCCGATCCGCCACTATAGTGTCCTGCCGATCTCCCTCCGCCGGACCGATTGTAACTGCCGCCAGACACCTGCGTGTTCGTCCGGTTCACATCATTGATATAGTTACGGACTTCATAGTAGTTGTAAATATCCGATACTACCTTGTATGGGATCAGTGCCTCACTCATCTCACTTGGATAGGTGACCGCGCCGTCCCCCGGCATATTGATGATGCCGGGCGGGTTCACTACCAGTCCTTCCTCATTCGCCCGATCTTTCGCAATCTTTCTGTGGTAAGTTGATACTAAATCTTCCCAGATATCTTTCCAAACCTGTCCCAGAGACTCCTTCGATACGTTGGATGCCTGCAGGAAGTTCTGTCCAAACCCATACCAAAACAGCGACTCCTCCTTACCCTGTGTAGATGTCTTCGGAGAGCTTTTCTTCTGCCTAAACAACTGATGCTCCTTCGTATCCTCCGTCCTACTAGCGGTAAACATCCAGTTGTAAACGGGCTTAAAATTAAAATAGCTTTTTAAATTATGGTTTCTGAATCCCTACATATAATCATCATTTACATTTTCAGACATCATAGCGTTTCTTCCGCACGAACAAAATAGCACACATAATATTAACATTCCCAAAAAAAATTACTTTTTCTCAAATTCCTTTTTCATCATATGTTGTCCCAATCCTTTTTCACTTTTTATCTTTATGATTTTTCTTTTCGCACGCTTGTTCTGTTCACTAGTCATTTTTCTTCTAAATATGTTGACCTATTTATGTATGCTTGTTTCTTACTCTGTTCTATTTCTTTTACCAACGATTGGTTATCATTCTCTGTCTCAAAAATAGATACAGACCCTGTATTTAAAGTATAACTTATCTGCTCATCATAAAAAGAATAAAGCAAGTTATACATTTTAGGTTCAGAGTAATAGTTCACCTCTCCTGTAGTAAATCCTGTATTGGGATAGATTGTTTTGGGAAGGTCCTTGACACCATGAATAATTTCATATATTTCATCTGCGACCTCTTCGGATGTACTTTCCTTATTAATATCTATCATCAATGTCAGGTTACGATTAGCAGCGTCATACTCAACAGAATACCCTTGGGATTCCGCGGATTTTTTTGCTTTTTCAACATATTCTTTTTGTTGTAAACATTGAAAAAGATATTCATCCTTACATCCAAAGTGGTATGTATTATCGTAAACAATTGTATCAACTCTAAATTCCAATCCATTCTCATCCGAACACACAGCATAATACTGTCCATCATATTCATCATAGGCCTTAATTACTGTAAATTTATTCTCAGGATATGTTTTTTCTAATGACATAATAATTCTTTCATTTGTATCTTTTGAATAAATTGGGTTTTTTTGCTTATCTTTTCCACATGCTGCCATCAACAAAAAACAACAGAGTATAATACATAAAAGCATTATTTTTCTCATACTTCTCCTTTCTAGCTTTAGTAAACAACTTTTATTCCTTTTTCACCCATATTTGTTATTTCTAATCCTTGAGTATTTTGTAATGCGTCCAATGCCGCCTTTCGTTTCGCTGGATCATTATATATCAGATAGCTCTCCTGTATAATTGTATTCTTATTTTTTCCCGCATCTGTCTTAATTGCTAGATTCCAATAGTGGTCCCCCTTGTCCGCGTATTCTCTGGTGTCATTATGTATTAATTCAGCTCCGGTGTTCCGATCTTTTACATACTGCTCTGTCACAATTTCATCATCACCACTAACGGTCTGATACCAATCACTTCCGTCAGTATTAAAATACAAACCGATCTCACCACCATATGCGCTACCAAAGCCATAGCTTCCCTTCCAAAACTGCAAACGATAATTTGTACCATTCACACTATAATTTACAACCTTTGTAGCCAAATCCATTCCCAGTAATCCTCCAGCTTCATCATACAAATCCATAAATCCACCATGCCGCTGTATTCCATAGGATTCATTTGTCTTGTAATAATCCTTTTCCCGGTCATATTCAAATGCCAAAAATTTTCCAACTGGATCTTTTACAATATTGAACAAATTGTTTTCAAGCTGGTTATCATCAATTACTTTATTAATTAATTTACCCCATGTATTGGTGCTGATTTTATTATAAATTTCTGCTAGTCCACCAAAAACTTTTTGTGTATTAGGATCTAACCCATTGTAAATCTTAGCTATCTTCTTTAACCCGACTGGGATTTTATCTTGTATTAAATTATCTATCTTATTTTTTACAATTCTACTTGCTGTCGTACAGAAACGCTTCACGGTCTTTTCCATGGATGCCGTCCAGGATTTCCAGATATTTTTTGCTTCTTTTAGTTTTGAACGCCCCCAGCTATATGTGGATTTCCCGGTACTTTTTGCACGTTCATATGCGGTTTTGGCATAGTATGAACCCCCACCGCTTCCCGCTCCGCCACTATCATATCCACCGGAATTACCGCCGTAGTATCCACCTGTGCCGCCGCTTCCGCCGCCACTATAGTGTCTTGCCGATCTCCCTCCGCCGGACCGATTGTAACTGCCGCCAGACACCTGCTTTGAAACTGTATTTACCACACGGCTTGCTGTACTGCCGACCCATGAAGTGACCTTGTTCCAAGTGTGAACCACTGCTTTCTTTGCTGTATGAAACGCATTCTTTGTAACCTTTACAACCTTACCTACACCTTTTCTTATGGCGCTAAAAATGCCATGTCCGCTTGGATCATCGAAGTTTACAGGATTATTCTCCGTGTAGGTATATAAGTTCCGGCTCAGCGGTTCCATCAGATCGCCCAGATAGCTGTCCTCGGTTAAGAAACTTCCGGTCTGCGGATTGTAATACATCGCCCGCAAGTACTGATTTCCGGTGACGATATCTGTATACTCTGCATTGTACATATACGGATTCGCAGTGTCGGAAACTCCTTTCACAGCTGCGTTGACAAATCACTCAAATTTGCGGTGAAGCCGATTGAATATCATTCATTTTCTTAAATATAAATCTTCTCTAAGTTCTCATTTTTGATATTATATCATATTTTCATTTTGGAATTTCATACATACTCGTCAAAGGCAGGATATATTTCATTTACATTATTTGTCAATTTTTATTAGTCACTTCAATGCGATAATGATGTATATTATCGTTCAATTTCAACTTCCACCTTCGCCTTGAAACAAACCACAAGCTTATCCTCGTACGTATCCGCGAAGCTGCAAGAAAATCAGTAGGAGTAGCCTTGCCCGCAAAATCACTGGAACTGCACCACGCAATCGCAAGTACGTTTGTCCTATGGATGTGGATGTTACAGACAATTCCCGCAACAGGGAAAACGGAACAGAATGCATCCTTTGCATGGAGTGCGTGAAAGCATGCCCGAAGAGGGCATTATAGCATCGCCACAGATACGGATTTTCCATGAACTGTATGCAAAAGACAAAGGACGACAGCTTTCGTTGTCGTCCTTTGTCCTTTCGGCTTCCTTCCTACTAATGGGAGGATGCCGTTTTTGCTTTTTCTTCTAAACTTTCTTCTCTTTCAGAAGATTTTTCATACTGTTCAGGCTGATGGCCAGAGTGGAGAGGTTGTGGAACATAGCCGAAGTGGTGGGCTGTATCCGTCCTCCTACCCCCAAAAGGATCAACGCCGTGTTGATGGCCACAATATCCCGGTAATTCCGGTTGATTCGTTTCATCAGCGCGTTGCTCAGACATTTCAGCCGCACGATCTCGTACAGATCGTCTGCCGCTATGGTAATATCTGCGATCTCTCTTGCCAGCTCTGCCCCGTCGCTGATGGCGATCCCTGCATCCGCCGCAGAAAGTGCAGGAGAATCATTCACTCCGTCTCCCACCATCACCACTTTTCTGCCTGCCTTCTTTTCTTTTTCAATAAAGTTGGCCTTATCCTCCGGCAGCACTTCTGAAAAATACTCATCGACTCCTACTCTGGACGCAACTGCCGCCGCTGTCCGTTCGCTGTCACCTGTCATCATTACAATCCGTTCAAATCCCTCCTGCTTCAGCGCCTTTACTACGGCTGCTCCTTCCGGCCGGAGAGGATCCTCAATGCACAGCACTGCCGCCAGCTTTCCATCCACCGCCAGATACAGATGGGAATACTCCGGCGGGAGCATATCGAATGCCTCCTGATATTCTTCCCGGATCACGCACTTTTCATCTTCAAACACAAAGTGGGCGCTTCCGATGATAACCCGCTTGTCTTCTACATAAGAAGAGATTCCATGTGCCACTATATACTCCACGCTGGAGTGCATCTCTTCATGATCCAGTCCCTTCTTCTTTGCCGCATGAACCACTGCCTTTGCCATAGAATGAGGAAAATGCTCCTCTAGGCACGCCGCCAGCCGCAGCAGCTCCTCTTCGCTCCTCTGACAGAAGGGAATGATCTTTCTCATGGAAGGTCTCGCCTTGGTAAGCGTTCCCGTCTTGTCAAACACGATGGTCTTTGCCTCCGCAACAGCTTCCAGGAATTTTCCGCCCTTCACCGTGATGTCATAGGTCCCGGCCTCCCGGATGGCTGACAATACCGTAAGCGGCATGGCAAGCTTCAATGCACAGGAAAAATCTACCATCAGAACAGACAGCGCTTTGGACACGTTCCTAGTCAACGCCCAGGTCACCACTGTCCCTGCCAAAGTCAGGGGCACCAGCCTGTCCGCCAGCCTCTCGGCTTTTCCTTCCACAGAGGATTTTAATTTTTCTGATTCCTCGATCATGGTCACGATCTTTTCATATTTGGAAGCACCAGAGATCTTCTTTACCGCAAAAACGACTTCGCCCTCCTCCAGGACACTGCCTGCATAGACGTAAGCTCCGGCTTCTTTGTGTACCGGCAGCGGTTCTCCTGTCAAGGAAGCCTGATTGACCATACCGTCCCCTTCTGTAACAATTCCGTCAAAGGGAATCACACTTCCCATATGTACCACGATCCGGTCCTCTTCCCGGACAGTTCTGGCATCCACCAAAACCTCCTGGTCTTCTGTTTTCAGCCATACCTTGGATACATTCAAAGACATGCTGCGCGCCAGATCCCCCACCGATTTCTTGTGGGTCCACTCTTCCAGGATCTCTCCGATCCGAAGAAGAAACATGACGGACGCTGCCGTGCCGATCTGTCCCCTTGCTAGGGAAACACCAATGGCCGTCGCATCCAACACCGCCACCTCCAGCTTTCCCTTCAGCAGGCTTCGCAGCCCGGCCCTCAGGTATTTGACAGCCTTCAGTACCGTTATGGCTACGCCTAGCGGATAAGGCAAAAACGTCTTGGTAAAGTACCGGATGGCCGTTTCTGTGATCAGTTTTTCTTTGTACAGCTTGTTGAGTCTTCTCCCGGAATTGGCGGTGGCCAGCTCCGGAAGCTCTACGGACGCATATCGGAATTCCTGCAGCGCCCGGATCAGGGCTCTTCTGTCTCCGATAAAGCAAACGCAGGCATCGGCCGCCCGTTCATACACCTTTGCCTGCGTGACATATTCCAGCGTGTTCAAATAGTACAGCAGCCTCTCCGCTTCTTCTGTCGTCATCTGTCCCTGTACCAGATGGATACGGATCCTTCCCGGAATTTCATGCTTGATTACAAATTTCAATTACACTTCTCCTGCCTTATCTTCTGCCGCTTCGCACACTGCATCTTCTACCACTTCGCCCTCTTTTACACGGCGCACCTCGTTGATATGCTTTGCTTCCGCCAGCACGTCCTCTGCATTTGCCTGCACCGTCTCTGCCGTCTTTAACACACAGTCCTTGACACGGAGAGCTGCTGCGGTACAGTTTGTATACACTTTTTTTGCATCCTTGCTGGAAAGCAGCTTCACTCCGGCTGTTCCAAACAAAACGCCTCCTGCAAACAATCCGATCCTCTTCCATTTAAAAATATCCATGTTCTTGTCCTCCTTTTTCCATACCGTTTCCTGCCCTTCTTCCGAAAGGCCTACGGCAGCTTTACTTGTGTTTCATGCCGGTGTAAAATACCATCCCCAGGCAAAATACCATGAGCCACGCCCAAAAACGATGTTGTTTCAAGATGCCACCTCCTGTGCTCCTGCGCCGTCGTTCCGACGTCCTTCCCTCTTCTGGGAGGACTCTCAATGCGTTCCGGCCGCCACTTCCTTGTAAATGCATTCTTAAACGTATTTTATTATACAAAAAAAAATCAGCCTTCGTCAAACTTTTTTCTCTCGTCATTTCTTATGTTTTTCTTAGTTTCCCCGGAAAGCTTTTCTTACACCTGCAAAAACAGCCCTGCCTCCTTCTTTGGCAGAGCTGTCGTCCTGTTTCTTTTTTACGTCTTACAAAAGCGTGTGTCCACCGTGATCCGGCTTCTCCTTTTAGCAGCATCCACAGCAGTTATGGGGCTTTATGCCTCCCATTCCTTCCTGGCTCGCTCCCGCATCTGCGGAAGCGGCTCTACTCCCGAGTTGCTGTCCGGTCGGGACAGGGAATGCGCGGCACAAAGCGCTCCCGTATACAGGGCTTCTGCCAGGCTGCCGTCTTTGTAAGCCGTATACAACACCCCGGCACAAAACGCATCTCCGGCTCCTGTCGTTCCCTGTATATACCCTTTTGGAAGGGAAAAGCTGGGCACCTTCACTCTTTCCCCTGTCCGGCAATCCAGGCCGTACCCGCAGGCAGGAGAATGTACCACCGCCCACTTCCCCACGCCCAGAGAAGCCAGCTTCTCCAAACCTTCCCAGACCTTTTCTTCCAGGATCCCCTCCTCGTCATACATCTGTATCCCGGAGGTTCCGCTGCCTTCCACTTCATTGACCACCAGATAGTCGGTGTACTGCAGGGCAGGCCACACCACTTCCCGGTACCTGTCGCCTTCTTCCGATACCATGTCCACAGAGGTCTCCATCCCTCTTCTTTTGGCCTCCGCCAGCACCCTGGCTCCTCTGGTCCCATAGCTTTCATCCGGCTCATCCAGCCTTCCCAGCAGCAAAAGATATTCCAGATGAAACAGCCTGGCATCCAGCCTGTCAAAGTCAATATGCTCTTCCCCGTAACTTAAGGTTGTTCCCGGATCATAGAAAAAAGTCCTCTGTTTGCTGATCTCTTCCGTCATGGCAAAGGTCACTGCCGTCCTTCCCCCTCTTGTTATATTGTCTGTCTGAATGTTGGGATACTGCTTCAGCGTATCCCGGATCAGATTCCCATAGTCGTCTTCCCCGATCATCCCGCTGACTTTCAGGGGCAGTGTCTCATCCATTCTGGCCAGATCAATGACCAGGTTGTTCAATCCGCCTGTGTGGGGAACCGCATCCTTCAGCCATGCCAAATTTCCCTTTTTGGGATATACGTCGATGGTATAGCCGATATCTGCGATCAGCGTTCCTGCCAGCGCGATTCCTTCCCGTCCCATACGCTCCTCCTTGTTCCTTCTGTATGATCTGCTTTTTCTTCTGTCTTTCCGGCTTCTTAAGCGCACCCTTTTTGGGAATATCCGCGGCAGACGCGGGCCTTCCCGGTACTGTATCCGTTATTTCCCCGCTCTGGGATATTCGTTGCATAGAAGGCGATAGGGAGCCTCATCCTCCTCGATCTCCGGGAATCTTCCCACCTTCTTATTGGAAAAATAGTTGTCGGTGCAATCATCGTTGCACATGGATACTTCCCCCAAAAGCACGGTTCCCGTTCCTTCCTCTACAGAAAAATCGTGATACAGGCCTCTGGTAATGGTAATACTTTCTCCCGGCGTCAGTCTGACCTGCGTTCCTGCCGGAACCGTATAGACTCTCCCATCACTGTAGACTGTCACATCGGTATCCGCAAAGCTTCCGTCCTCGTTGGAATTAAACACCCGGATCAGAATATTTCCTCCGCCCCGGTTGATGATATCTTCCATCTTGTATGCATGGTAGTGCATCTGTGCATACTGCCCTTCCTTCAACATCAACAGTTTTTCTGCATAAGGTTTTTCATAGACCTCTTTCTGCAGATTCCCGTTTCTCAGCGTGATCAGGGAGAACCCTGTCGTTTCAAAATCTCCCAGTCCAAAATCTGTAATATCCCAGCCCAGCATCGTGTCCCGAATCTCATCGTACTCCTCGCCCTTTTCCTCCCATTCCTCGGGAAGCCAGTCACAAAATGGCGGCAGGGAGATCCGGTACTCCCGAATCATCTGGTGCATGTCCTTTAATGCCTTGTTGATTTCCGAACGCTTCATCTATCCTTTCTGCAGCATCTTTCGGACGCTGCTTTCCCCTTTCTTTCGCTTATGAGAAAGAGCCCCGTGACAGATCCTGTGATCCCCACAACAGCCCTTTTTCTTTCCCGGACCTTCTACCGGTCTTTCCGGGCAAATATTTCTATCGCTTCTTTTACGTTTTCCTGCATGGCTTTTCCTGCGATCACCGGAATGTCATGATAAAACACCGCTCCCGTCTGCTTGTCCAACGCCTCTTTTACCGCCTGTCCGCCTGCCAGTGTCATATAGGTGTAATAATTGATCTTCCGAATCCCGTTTTTGACAGCCGTCTGAAATTCTTCCTTGCTCAGACCGGATCCCCCGTGCATTACGAAGGGAATGTCGATCTCCCTTTTGATAGCGCTGATCCGATCCAGGTCCAGCACCGGCTTCTGGGTATAGATCCCATGGCTGGTGCCAAAGGCAATGGCCAATACGTCCACCCCCGTCCTTGTTACAAAATCTTTTGCCAGGCCGGGACTGGTATATACATCCTCCAGATCTGCAAAGCTGTCTGCCGTTTCTTTTGTTGCCGTTTCTCCCACGCCGATCTCCGAAGAAAAAATATGTCCCAGTTCCGCTTCTACTGTTACGTCCACTGCGTGCGCCAACCGTACCACCTCCTTGGTGATGCGTACATTTTCCTCATAATCCAGTCCGGATGCGTCGATCATCACGGAAGTGAATCCCAGCCGGATAGCCTTCATACAGCTTTCTACCGACGCGCCGTGATCCAGATGCACAC
This sequence comes from Suipraeoptans intestinalis, assembly GCF_009696485.1. Taxonomy (GTDB): domain Bacteria; phylum Bacillota; class Clostridia; order Lachnospirales; family Lachnospiraceae; genus Suipraeoptans; species Suipraeoptans intestinalis. Next base: position 1,464,775 of record NZ_VULY01000018.1, on the reverse strand, counting down.
AGACCGGCACACTGGCTTCTTTTGCAAACCGGAGCATCACCGGCGCGATCTCCTCCATCCGGATCAGATCTCCATGGACTTCCGCATAGTTCAGGATCACCGGAGATCCGGTTTCTTCTGCCGCCCGGATGATGGCCATGACGGACTCCATATTCGGGCAGTTAAAGGCGCCGATGGCCCGCTCTTCCTTTTCTGCCAGTTCCATTAAAGGTTTCAAAGATACTAACATAGCTCCTCCTCTACTTTTTCCCTTTGTTCCGGAAGTAGTCGATAAACACCGCCAGAAGGATCACCACTCCCTTGACAACATACTGCCAGAAAGAGTTGACGTTCAAAAGATTCAATCCGTTGTTCAGTACTCCGATGATCAGGCCTCCGATGATGGTTCCTCCGATCTTACCGGACCCTCCCGCCATGGAGGTTCCACCTACTACAACCGCCGCGATCGCATCCATTTCCGCTCCGTCTCCTGCCGTCGGCTGTCCGGAATACATTCTGGATGCCAGAACGATCCCGGCAAGACCTGCCATCAGCCCGGAAAAAGCGTGCACGAAAAATTTCACTCTTGCCACTTTGATTCCCGAAAATTCTGCCGCCTGCTGGTTTCCTCCCACCGCATAGATGTGACGTCCCATTTTGGTACGGTTCATGATGATGGCCGTTACGATCAGCACCACCACCAGGATCACCACCGGCGTCGGGAAGATCCCGATATATCCGGCTCCCAGAAATTGCCATTCTTTGGTGACTACCCGCACCGGAGAGCCGCCTGTATAGACATACGCCAATCCTTTTGCCACATTCATGGTAGCCAGCGTTACGATAAACGGTGGGATGGTCGTCCTGCTGATCACCGCTCCGTTAAACAGCCCCACCAAAAGGCCTACCAATACGCCGATCGCCAGCGCAACGCCCAGCGGCAGATGATACCTTGCCACACATCCTGCCGAAACGCAACCGGAAAGGGCAATGATGGATCCCACCGACAGGTCGATCCCTCCCAGGATGATCACCATGGTCATCCCGCATGCCAAAAACAGGTTGGTAGAGATCTGTCTCAGGATGTTGAAGATATTCTGCCGTGTAAAAAAGGTTCCGCTGGTTCTGGGAAATACTGTCAGAAAGATACTCAGCACCAAAAATGCGATGATAATTCCCAGATTTTCTTTAAAATATAATTTGATAGCCGCCCCATATCCGGATGCGCCTGTATGTTTCTTTGCTTTTTCTGCCATGATTCTGCCTCCTAACTCTCATTCCTTATTCTGCCGCAAATTTCATGATGGCTTCTTGTGTCGCCTCTTCGTGCCCGATACAGCCTTTTAGCTTCCCGTGGGCCATCACATAGATCCGATCGCTCATTCCCAGTATTTCCGGCAGCTCTGAGGAGATCATGATGATGGACATCCCCTCTTTTACCAGTTCATTCATAATCGAGTAGATCTCCGATTTTGCCCCCACGTCCACACCTCTGGTGGGTTCATCCAGGATCAGGATCTTGGGGTGCGTTGCCAGCCATCTTCCGATCAGCACCTTTTGCTGGTTCCCGCCGGACAGATTCCCGATCATCTGCTCCTGGGAAGGGGTCTTGGTGGCCATCTTATCGATGTAATTCTGCGTGATCTCTCTTTCCTTTTCTCCGTTTACAAAAATTCCCTTGATGAAATCCTGCAGCACCTCTATGGTGGAATTAAACCGCACACTCTGCACCTTGTAAAGGCCTTCCAGCTTTCTGTCCTCCGGCACCAGGGCGATCCCATGCCGGATGGCATCGATGGGAGATTTGATGGTTACTTTTTTCCCTTCAATGTAAATGGTTCCCTGGCTTTTTGGCATCAGGCCAAAAATGCTTTTCATAACCTCACTGCGGCCGGCTCCCACCAGGCCTGCAAACCCTACGATCTCTCCTTTTCGGAGTTCAAAGTCCACGTCTTTTGCCAGCTTTCCGTCAGAAATCCCTTCGCATTTTAAGACCACTTCTCCCGGCTCCTGGAAATCTCTTACGTAATAGTTGGTCAGCTCCCGGCCTACCATCATGGCGATCAGGGCATCCTTACTGGTTTCCTTCACCACTTTCGTCCCTACATACTCCCCGTCCCGAAGCACTGTTACCCGGTCGCAGATTTCTTCCAGCTCGCTCATTTTATGGGAAATATAGATGATCCCCACGCCTTTTTTCGTCAGGTTCCGCATGGTTTCAAACAGAAAAGCCACTTCCTTGTCTGAAATAGAGGAGGTGGGTTCGTCCATTACCAGAATCTTGGAACGATAAGAGATCGCCTTTACGATCTCCACCATCTGCTGCTGGGCGATGGTCAGATCTTTTACCAGCCTGGTTGCCCGGATCTTCATGTCATAGGCATCCAGCAGAACCTGTGCCTCCTCGTTCATTTTTTTCTTATCTACAAAGCCGGATTTCATCGGTTCTCTCCCCAGAAAGATGTTTTCTGCCACTGTCATATAGGGCACAAGAACCAGTTCCTGATGGATAATCGAAATCCCGTTTTCCTGGGCGTCCTTCACGCCCTGAATGGATACCTTTCTCCCTTCGATGATGATCTCTCCCTCATCTGCCGAATAAATTCCTCCCAGAACCTTGATCAATGTGGATTTCCCTGCTCCGTTCTCTCCCAAAAGAGCATGGACCTCTCCTCTTTGAAGCTCCAGGTTTACGTCTTTCAGTGCATATACGCCCGGAAACCGCTTGTGTATATGCTTCATTTCCAACAATGCCATCTCGCCCAAAATATCACCTGCTTCTCTCTTTTTTGCCATATGTTCCCGTGTTGCAGGAGCGCCGGATCCGTCCCTGTCTTTGGGAAAGATTCTGCGTCCGCCTGCCATCCCGGACCTGTGTCGCCGCCGCTTCCGGCAGCCTGCCTGTCCTATCAACAAAGGTGCTTCATTCCCCTGGAACAAAGCACCCTATTGTTCTTACCTGTCAATGATTACTGCCATCCGTCTGTGCCGAATTCTTTTACGTTGTCTGCTGTGATCAGGAATGTTTCTACCGGATATCTGTCTTCTACTTTCTTCTTATCCAGTACCATGTACATCACTTCTACGGACTTGTCAGCGATATCCACCGGAGACTGTGCTCCTGTTCCTTCGATCAGGGACTTGCCGGAAGCCAGCTCTGCCTTGATGTCCGGAGATCCGTCTACCCCGTAGATCAGGCAGTCCTTCAGTCCTGCCGCATTGGCTGCTGCCAGTGCTCCCAAAGCTGTAGGATCATTTCCTCCGAAGATAGCCACTACGTCCGGGTGTGCCTGCAGAAGATCCTCTGCGATTCCCATTGCCTTCTCCAGATTTCCTCTTGCATCCTGCTGTGCTACCACTTCGAAGCCTTTTCCTTCAATGGCGTCCAGGAAACCGTTGGTTCTGTCTACTACGGAATTCATGGTAGGAGAATCCAATACGATGATCTTTCCTCCGTCCGGAAGCTTCTTCACCAGGTCTTCTCCACAAACTTTTCCTGCGTTGTAGTTGTCGGATCCTACATAGCTGGTCACATAGGACATATCTGCTACTTCTGTGTCAAAGTTTACGATGGGGATGCCTGCCTCTTTCAGTGCATCCAGCGCCGGAAGGATTCCTTCTGCCTCTGCCGGGTTCAGGAACATGGCGTCGATCCCCTGAGAAATCAGGTCTTCCACCTGCTGGATCTGAAGGCTTACGTCATTTGCCGGATCCACAGAGATCAGTTCATCTCCATTTTCCTCCACCTTCTTACGCATCTCGTCTTCGATGGTTACGAAGAAAGGATTGGTTCCGTCCATACAGGTATATCCAAACTTACGTCCTCCTTCTTTCTTTGCCTCCGAAGAGTCACTCTTCTTGGATCCCTGGCTGCACCCTGCCGCCAGAGCCGCCACCATAGAGATGCAAAGCAGCATACTGATCACTTTCTTTTTCATATTACACGTCCTCCTTTTTTTGATACCCTTATCATACTGATTTTCCGTCCTTTTTGCACCTGTATTTTGTAACGGAAAAGGCATGACATTTGCCACGAAAAATATGACAATTGTCATGCCGGATCTTTTTGCAAAAGCCCTCATTCTTTCAGAAACTTGGTAATGTCCCTCTGGAAGATCTTCAGGGCGCTGTCCACATTTTTTTCGTTTTTATAGATTTCCCTGATACGGTTTTCCGCCAGCGCCATAGCCTCTGAATATTTGGGAAACCTTGGCTTGACTTTTCCTGTTTCCAGCACGTCCCGCAGCAGTTCATAATCGATCACCCGCTCATCCACGTCCATTTCCTGGCGAATCACACTGCCTGCGAAGCTGGATCCGGTCACATATTTCAGGACCGAGGCTCCCTGGGACATCCGCATCACCTCTCTTTGGATCTCAGAATCCGCCGTAAGAAGCTTGATAAATTCCCAGGCCAGATCCTGGTGTTTGGAACGTTTGCTCATGGCCATCATCAGAGTGTCCACCTCCGAAGTATTGCCGCCCGTCGGTCCTGCCGGCATCCGGGTACAGTCCCACTGGAAGGAGGTGTATTTTTTTATCTTGTAGGGGTATGTCTTGTATGTCCGGTAGTCGGAAAAGGACAGGGGCATAAAGGCCACTCTGCCTGAGTCAAAATCGTCCTGGGTCACGGTACTGCCTCCGTTTTGTTCTTCCAGACGCTGGACAAATTTCACGGCCTCTCCCACCCGGTCACCGGAAAAATAAGCCTTTTCCCCATCTGCATCAAACAGCTCTGCCCCGTTGGAATAAGCCGCCTCCTTCCAGGTATAATTATAGGTGCCAAACTGGTCGATCACCCCGTCCCCATTGGTATCCTTCGTGACTTTTTCAGAAATCGCCTCCAGGTCTTCCCAGGTCCAGTCCGCACTGGGAACCTGGATCCCTTCCTGCTCCAGAAGCGTCTTGTTGACAAACATCAGCGTAGGAACGGTTTCGTAGGGCAGTGCATACTGTCCCTGTCTGTACTGTCCCATCTGAAGCGCCGTCTTAAAAAAATATTCTTTTTTAAACTTCCCGTCTCCTTCCATCTTCTGGTTCAGATTTTCGATCACATCCAGAGAGGCATAGCGGTACAGATCATCCGGCAGGATCATAAACATATCCGGCGTCTTTCCGGACAGCACCTTTCTGGACAGCCACTCCGAATAATCCGCCTTCCGGATCCCGCTTTCATAATAGATCTTTACCCCCGGGTGAGACTTTTCAAATTTGCGGATGGCCTGATCGATCACCACATAGGCATTGGCATCCTCCACCTCCCAGTTGCTTTGGGCAAACATGCCAAATTCCAGTACGATGGGCTTTTCCTGTCTCTTCCCCAGCCATGCGACCAGTCCCACCGCAGCGCAGATGGCAAGATACTTCAGTATCGTCGTTTTCTTCATGGCCAACATCCTTTCACAGTCGTTCCTCTTCCGGAGCCGTTATCTTTCTGCCTGTTTTTTTCTGCACCGCCCAGATGGCCAGTTGCGTCCGATCCCGAAATTCCAGCTTATTCAGGATGGTGCTCAGATAATTTCTGACCGTTCCTTCCGACAGCAGCAGTCTTTCGGCAATCTCCCGGTTGGATTTGCCTTTTCCCACCTCTCCAATGATCTTCCACTCTGTCTTTGTCAGCTCCCGGCTTCTTTCCTGCTCCACTTCCATCACATAGTCTGCCTGTGCCATCTGGGAAAACAGGCGGACCACCTTTGTGGCAATATCCGGGTTGATCATGGCCTGACCACTGTGTACCGTCCGAATGGCATTTTCCAGCCCATCCATGGAAATCCCCTTCAACAGGTAGCCGCTGGCTCCCCATTTTAATGCGTTGTATACATATTCATCGTCATCGAAGGTGGTAAGTATAATGATCTTGATATCCGGATAGTTTTCCTTGATGATGCGGGTACATTGCACCCCGTCCATCTTGGGCATACGAACATCCATCAGGATCACATCCGGCCTTCTTTTCCGGATGCTGGCAATGGTTTCCTGCCCATTGCTCACCGCATCGATCACCTCCAGTCCTTCTCTTTGGTTCAGTACAATAGACAGACTTTGGCGGATCAGCTCCTGGTCATCTGCAATTACGATCTTAATCATAGTTTTCCCCCCATCTGATCGGAATAATCACTTTTGTAGTAAATCCATTTTCTCCGGAAAACCATACCTCTCCGTTCAGCATCCGGATCCTTTCTACGATATGTCTGGTTCCAAATCCTTTTTTCATATCCTTACAGCCAATCCCATCGTCCCGGATCAGAAGATGGATGTCCGAGTCCTTTTTGGTCAGCTCGATCTGTACGTGCTTGGCATTTCCATGACGGATGGAATTGGTGATACTCTCCTGAATCACCCGGTAGATGGCGTTTTCTTCGTCTTCATCAAATTTCAGAACGTCTACCTCACAGCAAAAGTCGATCCGGGTGCTGGTCATGGAATTGGTTTCCTTTACCATTTTTTTGATAGCATGCTCCAGACTCAACCGGTCCAGTGCGTCCGGTCTCAGCTCACTGACGGAGCGCCTGACCTCCTTGATCCCGTCCCGTGTCACCTGTGCGATCATATCCAGCTGGGTTTTCGTGGCCTCCGGCGAGAGATCGATCATGGCAATGCAGGCGTCTACCCCCGCCGAAATCCCTGTCAGGGTGTGTCCCAGTGTGTCATGGATCTCTCTTGCCAGTCGGTTCCGCTCCTTCGTTTCTCCCATTTTTTCCTTGATCACCGCATACTCCCGCAGCTTCACATTGGCCCCCTGCAGCTCCCGGTTGGTTTCCGAAAGCTGCTGGTACAGCCGCCTGACTTCTGTGATCGTTCCGCTCTGGTCCATAATAATATAGACACAAAACATCAAAAACAGGATCACGTTCAGGGACAGGATCACATTATAGGCCCACAAAAGCACCTTATTCCAGATCCCCTCGTACAGGCCGATGTAATCCTTGATATAGTACAACCGGCTGCTCACTGACACGATCCCGTGATCAGTGCCGATGTAGCTGGCCAGGGATACAACGATCAGGACATATTTCCCCTTCAGCTCCTTGATGTGGGAGATCAGATTGGCAAATACCCACAGCAGGATCCCGTTGTAGTTGAAATCCAGCAGGTAAATGATGATCAGACTGATCAGAAGGTCAAAGGCAATGGAGGAATAGCAGATGATGGGATTGTCCTGAAAAAAGTATTCCCTCCCGATAAAAGAAAGCACCAGAAGAAACAGCAGGATCCCCATCTCTGCCACGATCATCCGGGGATGGCTGGGAATGGCTTCCACCCGTCCCATAAATTCACTTGCCACATAGGTGTCGCAGATCTTTTCCGTAGCTATCCATAAAAATATGGAAATCCCCAATACCGCTATAATATTAAACAAAAATACTGCATATTTCAGCAGCAACGCCCGATTCTTTTCCATACGTCCCTCTACTGCCATCCTGAAATACTGTAATTTTTCATGTTGTCTCTGGTGATCAGTGTCACCGGGATCTTGATCTCTTGTTCCACCGGTTTTCCGTCCAGATATTCATAGGCCGTCTCTGCCGCCTTCATCCCGATCCGCACCGGCGACTGGGCGCTGGTGGCTTCCATATATCCGGCTTTGATCATAGCCTTGGCGTCCGGAGAGCCGTCGATCCCATACACCATAACGCCCTCTTCCTTGTTCATTTTCTGCATGGCGGCAATGCAGCCCAGCGCCGTAGGATCGTTTCCCCCCAGCACCACATCAAAGGTAATCCCCTCATTGATGATCTTTTTCATTTCCCGCATGCCTACTTCCAGCTCTGCCGCTCCATTCTTCTTTGCTACCACCTGATACTCCGGATGCTCCCGGATGGTATCCAGAAACCCTTTGACTCTTTCACTGGTGGAATTGATATTCTGCGAGTATACGATGACGATTTTGGCACTCTGACGTTTTCTCATCATATCCTTTGCACAGGCAGCTCCCGCCTCGTAATTATCCGACAAAATGGTAGAAACCACCAGTTCTTTTTCGTACACAGGCGTATCCATCACAAATACCGGGATCTTTTTCTTTCTGCACAGCTCCAGAGAAGACTGGATCCCTTTCCAGTCTACCGGATTCAAAAACAGCACGTCGATCCCCTCGTCGATCATGTCCCGGATCTGTGCGTTCTGTTTCTCCTGATCCTGAAGAGGATCCCTGGTGATCAAAATGTCCCCGTTCCCTTCCACGATCTCTTTGATATTTTCATCCAATACTTCAAAATACGGATTATTCATCGTCATGTAGGTGGCTCCGAATTTTCTCTGTTTTTTTTCCTCCTTTCCGGCTAATCCCAGGACCACTGCCGTCAGGATCAAAAACAGGATGACGATCGTTCCTGCCATTGCCCCTCTTGTTTTCCACCGGATCCCACCCTTTCTTTGTTCCATCCTCCGCATCTCTCCTTTGGCGTATTTTTTTTATGCCGCTTTTGCTATTTCCTTCAAATTTTTATGCTCCCATGATGTAAGTATATAAAATTTTTCCATCCTTGACTACCTTAACACATAAACCTCTATTATTTTCAACAGGTGTAATCTCTATCAAAAAATGTCAGCTTCCCTCAATGAAACTGACACTTTTTCGCAAAGTCTATCATTTTATCACCCTAAACCGATTTTTCAGGAGGACAACAGGATACCTCTTCCCATTCCAACTTTTTTCCCTGTCAAAAGATACTGTTTCAATGTCAACTGAAGACTGTTTTCTTCAGGATACTCACTCTTATCAGATCGAACCTCTCCAAACACTCTTTCCTCCGCTTGTGAAAAATCATAATGCACCTCTACTATCTGGTACATCTTCTGAAATCGAATAATATTGCTCGTCTTTGGCAATATCTCACACAATTCAGGGCTCAATAGCCACGAATCACAAATAAACGTTGCCTGTTTTTCTCCAAAAAAGCTTTTTGCCGCCTCAAAAGATTCTTTACAGGCTCTATAACCAAGTTTTTCGCCAGCCGGTATGTGTACATTTAACACTGGTTCCCCAACTTGTAAATGATATCTTGTTGCTTCTTCTGGTGTCAACACCATGGGCTCAAACTGCAGTCGGCCAAGTCGAAACAACTCCATGCGAATAGATTTCATAATCCATGGAACTTCTTCCAAGCCGTAGATACCGTGCTTTCTGTAACATTCACCACACCAAATTGTAATATCTGCAAATGTATCCCGAAATATCTGCTCACTAATTGTCTTCTCCTTATACCATTCGTAGGTTTCACATGCTAATTTCAGGCAAAACCATAGTCCCCACTGAAAATGCTCCGCACTTTTTTCCCATTCTGCCAGAAATGTATGAAAATCCCTTTCATACAAGTTTTTCCAGTTTCGAAATTCCTTCTCCGGCATACAATATCTCAGAGCATTTTCTCCCGCTTTTTTTGAAAAATTAATGCTTTTTATGAGTTCCTGTATTGTCATATTTATCCTTTTACCGAGCCTCCTACTATCCCGGAAATCAAATACTTTCTAAAAACAATTGTCGTCATCGCCGGCGGAATCAGCGATACCATACCGGCGGCTGCAATCAACCCGTACTCCACACTGTCTTTTGTTACAAACTCAGATACCACAATCGCCATTGGTTTTGTGTCCACAGATGACGCAAGTATCAGTGGGATTTGAAACTGGCTCCATGTACTTAAAAACATGATCAGCGAAACGGATAAAATAATAGGGTAAGATAATGGCAGTATGATCTTAAAAAATGCTTTTGAGCCACCACAGCCGTCAATTCTGGCTGCCTCTTCCAGTTCTTTTGGAAGTGTTAAAAAATAATTTAGAATCATCCAGGTTGCCATTGGCAAATAAGAACTGACATAGACCATGCTTAGCCAAAATGTACTATCCAGCATATGACCTGACGCAAACATTTTATACAGAGGAATAATCGTTGCCATTACAGGAATCACCATCGTAATCAACAATGCATTTTTTATAAGTCTTCTTCCTGCAAATTCCATTCTGCCCAATGTATATGCGCTTACCAGTGCAACCGGCATTCCAATACAAACAGTCACTACGACCGTGCAAAGCGAATTTTTTAACCCGGCAAGATAAGCTATGCTTCTTCGCCCGCCAGAAAACAGATTCTGAAAATTGCTCCATGTCATATGCTTCGGAATCAAATTAACGGATGCCGAAAACATTTCTGCTTTTGGAGTGATTGCCATAAGAAATGTCCATACAAACGGCCCTAGTGTTACTGCTAAAAATACTATCGTTGCAAAAAAATAGCCTGCTTTTTTCACATATTTCATTCGTAATCCACTTCCTTATTTAGATTTTGGAGATAAAATATGCCTAAAATCATGGCAAAAAACAATACTATATATGTCATCGCACTGCCTTTTCCAAAATTCAAAAATGAAAACGTTGTCAAATAGCTTTCCATTAAAATATTTTTTCCCAGATCTCCATATCCTGAAAGGGCGGCAATTTCATCAAAAACGTTCATTGCTGTAACAGAAGTGGATGTAATCCCTACTGCCAGAAATGGTTTCATAAGTGGTACTGTAATATGCCAGAAAACACCCCTTGGTGTTCCTCCATCCATTTTCGCCGCTTCATAAATGACTTCCGGAATAGACTGACGGCCAGCCAGACACACCAACATCATAAAAGGTACACTTCGCCATACAACTACAATGGAAACGACCAGCAGTAGCAGCCACCGTGATTCCAGGAATTGTACTGGCTTACTTGCCAGTCCCAACCCAATTAACAATTTATTTAAAAATCCATATCCCGAAAAAAATACAAATTTCCATAAAATCCCGTTTACAAAAGGCGGCAGCGCCCACGGCAAAATGGCCAGCGCCAGTAATATTCCTGCCCCCTTGCATTTCCGATTCAAGTACAACGACATCAGATATCCTATCATTGTTGTAAAAATAATTACAAACAGTAGAATAAACACTGTGTTTTGCATACTATACTTGAATGAATCAGACTGTAAAATATCCATATAGTTTTTTAATCCGACATAATGGATGTCTCCCGGCTCTGTGAGTTTCCACTTTTTCAAGCTATAAGCAAATGTCGTAATAATGGGATAGAATACTAATACACCCATGATCAGAATCATGGGTGCAAGTAAAAGATAGGGTAATAGCTTCTTTTTCATATGCATTTTCCTATGTGCAACTACTCTTTCAGCAATTTATTTAATGCCGAAGCCATTTCATCATATGCTTTTTCCGGCGTAGCTTTGCCAAGAGCCATCTTATGAATCGCATTATACATCGCACTGCTCATCTCAGCATAATAAGCTGGCACTCCGTTAGGGAATGGCGATGCGATAAGTTCAGCTTCTTCCAGCATTGCTCCTGCATTTGCAATGGTTCCGTCTGCGACTAATTCTTTCAATACGGAACTGCGTGTCGGAAGACTTCCAAGTGTTTCATTTAATTCTTTTTGCATATCCGCAGATGTATACCACTCAACAAATTTTTTGGCAGCTTCTTTATTTTCAGAGGTAGCCGTCACTCCCAGTGCTTCCGGAAGTGCCATTGTCTTTGCGGCTGTCCCCTCTTTTCCAGGTGCAAGAATCGGCTCAACCTGTCCTACTACGGAAGAGTCCTCCGGATTCTGCGTCTTGGATACAAACATAGTGGGGCCAACAAGAAAACTTGCTGTTCCACTACAAATCCTCATATATGCTTCCATGCCTGAGGCTGTTTTATCTTCCGGTGCGATCAAATCTGCATCTAATACTTCCTGATAATAATTTAATGCAGCCATCATCGCATCTTTATTGAACGTTCCATCGTCATTCCACACGACACCGTTCATCTGGAATGCAGTCCACATCAATCCGGTTGCCGCTTTCTCTTCTGCATTCATGGACATTGCAAGAGGATACTCTACCCCTGAAGCCTTCAAAGCTTTGGCAGCTTCTAACACATCTGCATATGTTTTCGGTGCCTCGTTCAGTCCGGCTTTCTCAAACTGAGATTTATTGTAATAAGCAATGCGATAATCATTGGAATACGGAATTGCCAAAATCTCACCATCTATCGTAAACGTGTCCAGCGTCAGAAAGTCTTCCTTGTCCACATCCGAAATCTCCAAAGGTTCTAACCAGCCTGCCGTCTTGAACTCTCCCACCCAGGACCAGTCTACTTCCACAACATCTGCAACATTCTTGTTTCCTGCTGCCGCTGTAGCCAGCTTTTCCCGGATGTCATCCCATCCAACTTCTGATACTTTCACCTCGATTCCTGTTTCATTTGTAAACTCATTCAGTTGATCATCCGATGGAATTGCCCAGTCAGGCGCCATAAATGTGATGGAATTCTCCTTCTCAGATTTTTTGTCACTGTTGGCAGAATTGCTTTTAGCTCCACAGCCGACGGCCATTGCTGTCACCATAGCTGCAACCAACATCATGCTTACCATTTTCTTTTTCATTTTGTTTTTCTTCTCGCTTCCTGTTGTAAAAATTTTTATGCCTACACGTATAAAATATCATACCAGCTTTCCCTTCATCAAATTGGTATTTTCAATGTGTCTTATGCTTTTATTGGCGTTTTCTATATTCTCCACAGGCTCGCGCCGCATCCATCAACCAGTCAAGCTGTTGCGGATCACTCATCTCCGGAATATCACATCCTGTTGCCAGGATATACCCTTTTTTTGCCTTTCTTCCCTGTTTCACACACCGTTGCACTTCCGCAAAGATCTCCTCTTTTGTCCCTTTCATGACAATGCCTACCGGATCTACATTTCCTGCAATTGGTACTTTGTTCCCGATCTCATTTGCCGCCTGCTCAAGGTCTATCACATTGTCCAGACTCAATTCATTCAGCTGATACGTTCCAAGATATTTCCAAATATTTCTCGTGTTTCCACACATATGGAGAGATGCTTTATATCCGGTTTTTTCAAATGCATACTCTGTCAGCTCTTTTGTATATGGAAACACAAATTTTTCATACATAGACGGACCGATCAACGCCGGGTTTGCCACCGGATCTGCCATGGCAATTCCAAGACCATACTGTGCCATCATATCTATGCAGCTTTTTTGACTGTCTGTAATAACTCGCAGCAGACGGTGAAGCTCGTTTACACACTTCCTGCAATCCCGAAGCAAGCTCTCCACACCTCGAAGTGTTGCCGCAATTGTAAACGGTCCGCCGATACTGGCTTCCAGTGGAACAATTTCCTGCGCTTCTTCACTCAGCACCTTTGCCTCTTCTTTAAACACTGCTATTCTCGTATCTGTATTTGCACGGATTGGTTCTAGCTCATCTACTTTTCCATAATCGAAGATCAACGGCGTAGCCGCGTAAGGGACTCCTTTTTCAGGATAAATATAGGTTCCTCCCAGCGCTTCTGCTATCCCTCTCGTATTTGGTCCAATCACAATCCGATCATACCCATACCGATTAAATGCAATTCGCTCTGCCCGTGCCATTTTTTTCGCATCAAACCAAAAATCCCGAATGCTGATGTTGCTCAGATAGCACTTAAACTCACTGATAAAGGGTACCGTTATTACTCGATCTGCACGTGTTCCATTTTCCACAGCTTTTTTTCGTTCTATCGGTGTCATTTGGTCTTTTTTGTTTTTCTCAAGTTTCATAGTCGTTCTCCATATCATTTATATTTAACCGTATGATATGCATTGTGTTTAAAAATTTCAAGTCATATATTTCGTTTATTTTTATAGTACTTAACTCATCATTTTCACAGATACTTTCTACTTCCTCTTGACAAACCCGTTTTTATATCTTAATATTTGAATATATAGATATTTAAATTAATCGCCCGCTTCTTTGCATCAACCGCAATGTTTCTGATGCAAAGAAACCGTGTTTTCAGAAAGGAGTCTTTATGCAGCTGAATATTTCCCCGGAAACATTTGAAGCCAACGCAGAGCTTTTAAAGGTCCTGGCCCATCCGGTCAGACTTTGCCTGGTAAGAGGATTGATGGAAAACGGTCCCTGTAATGTTACCAACATCCAGTCCTGTCTGGGTGTTCCCCAGTCCACCATTTCCCAGCATCTCGCCAAGCTCAAAGCCTTCGGCGTCCTCTCCTGTACCCGGTCCGGCAGAGAGGTAACATACGCTGTGACCCATCAGACAGTTCAGAAACTGATCCGGGCCTTATTTGACGCAACCCAGCCGATCTGATTTGTTCTGTCAGCGGCAAATCCAGCCAGCCTTTTGCTCCGCACCGGAAAAAGAAAGCTTCCGGCCCGGCTTTTTGGCCGACACCGAAAAAGGAAAGGCTTTGGTACTCATTATTTCACAGACAAGGAGGTTTCCTATGAAGAAAATCATTATCGTAGGCGGAGTTGCCGGTGGGGCAACTGCTGCCGCAAGACTTCGCAGACTGGATGAATCTGCCCAGATCATCCTGTTTGAACGGGGAGAATATATTTCTTTTGCCAACTGTGGTCTCCCCTATTACATCGGAGACGTGATCGAAAACCGGGACGCTCTTCTGGTGCAGACGGTAGAGGGAATGAGCCGGCGATTCCGTCTGGACATCCGTAATTTCAGCCAGGTAGAACGTATCAACACGCAGGAAAAAACGGTTGTGGTAAGACACCTGCAGACAGGACGGGTCTACGAGGAACCTTATGATGCTCTGATCCTGTCTCCCGGTGCAAGTCCCATCAAGCCCCCCATCCCCGGGCTTGACAGCGCCAAAAATGTATTTACTCTCCGCAACATTCCTGATACAGACGCTATTAAAGCTTTTCTGGAGGAAGCAAAACCCAGGGAGGCCGTTGTAGTAGGCGGCGGCTTTATCGGGATCGAAATGGCAGAGAATCTGGTTTCCCGCGGAATCCGGGTCACCCTGGTAGAAATGGCCGATCAGGTAATGGCTCCCTTTGATTTTGAGATGGCACAGATCCTTCACGCTCATTTGATAGAAAAAGGCGTTCGCCTGATCCTGGGAGACGGCGTACAGGAATTCCAGAATCAGGGAAAGACGATCCTTTTATCCAGCGGAACCTCTCTTTCTTCCGATCTGACTGTGCTTTCCATCGGAATCCGCCCGGAAAACCAGCTGGCAAAAACAGCCGGTCTTGCTCTGGGAAGCCGCGGCCATATTCTGGTCAATGAATATCTGGAAACCTCCGTTTCCGATATTTATGCAGTCGGTGACGCCATCGAAACAAAGGGCCTCGTATACCAGGAGCCTTCTTCTATCGCCCTGGCTTCTCCTGCCAACCGTCAGGCCCGGATCGTAGCAGACCGGATCTGCGGCATCCCTTCCCGGTATCCGGGCGTCCTGGGTACTTCCGTGGCAAAGGTGTTTGATCTGACTGCTTCCTCCACCGGATACAGCGAAAAGCGCCTGAAACAAATGGGGCGATCTGATATAAGATCCATCCATATCCATCCCCTCTCCCACGCCGGATACTATCCCGGCGCAGCGCCTTTGGATCTGAAGCTGATCTTTGAAGCTCCCGGCGGAAAAATCCTGGGAGCCCAGATCATCGGAACCTCCGGCGTGGAAAAGCGGGTAGATGTAATCGCCACGGCTATTTCCGCCGGCATGACGGTGTTCCAGCTACAGGATCTGGAACTGGCCTACGCTCCTCCTTTTTCCTCCGCAAAGGATCCTGTAAATATGGCCGGTTACGTGGCCTCCAATCTGCTGACCGGTCTGGCAGAAGCTGTATCTGTCAGCGAAATCGACCACATTGTAGAGCAGGGCGGCTTTTTGTTGGATGTCCGAACTGCCGGTGAGTTTGCTCTGGGTTCTATTCCCGGCGCCCGCCATCTCCCGCTGGATGAACTGCGTGACCGGTTTTCGGAGCTTCCAAAAGATCAGACCATCTACGTCACCTGCCAGGTGGGACTGCGGGGCTATCTGGCCTGCCGGATCCTGAAGCAGCAGGGATTCTCCTGTGTCAATGTAGATGGCGGATACCGGTCTTACTCACAACTGAAGCTGGATATCCGCCAGAAGCAGCTCCCGCCGGTAAAGGGACTTGCCTGCACAGACCATCCGGATGTTTTAAAGCAGTCTGGCAACTCCTCTGACAGCAAGGATTCTGCCGGTGAGGAAGCTTCCCCACCTCTTTGCGGGAGTACTTCTTCTGCAGGTCCTGGCACCTCGCCCCGCAAGCAGATTGACGCCAGAGGGCTCCAGTGCCCCGGCCCCATTGCCAAGGTTTTTCAGGAGCTAAACTGCGCTGATTTTGGAGATACCGTAGAGGTTTTGGCAACCGACCCCGGATTCTCCCAGGACATTTCGGCCTGGTGTCAAAAAATGGGCTACACCCTCTTGGAGCTTTCTCAGACAGAGAGGGTTACAAAGGCTGTCATTGAAAAGACCTCTGATACCAAATTTTCTGCCTGCTGCCCTTCTTCCGCTTCCCAGCCTCTTCTTTCAAGGGATGGGAAAAAGGCTACGATGGTGGTATTCAGCGGCGACTTGGATAAGGCCATTGCTTCTTTCATCATCGCCACCGGAGCCGCTTCCATGGGAAAAGAAGTCACTATGTTCTTTACTTTTTGGGGGTTAAATATTTTGCGGGATCCTGCCATCCATGTTTCCAAGTCCGGCATGGCCCGGCTTTTTGGGTGGATGATGCCAAAGGGCGCGGATAAGCTGCACATTTCCAAAATGAACCTGGCAGGCATGGGAACTTCTATGATCAAACGCATTATGAAGCAGAAACAGGTAGACAGCCTTCGCCAGCTGATGCAGCGGGCAAAAGAAATGGGAGTGACCTTTGTAGCCTGCTCCATGAGCATGGACATCATGGGAATCCGCCGGGAGGAACTGCTTCCGGATGTGGAGGTTGCCGGTGTGGCCAGCTACCTGGCAGAAGCAGAAGAAGGAAATCTGAATTTGTTCATCTAGATCTCTTCTCCTCCATCGACAGGTTTTCTGCCACCGCTTTTTATCAGCAAAGAGCTTGCGCAGAAATGATAGCATCTCTTTCCAGAAAAAATCCCGCAAAGTCGGATTGTCCGGCTCCTGCGGGATTCTTTTTCTGACAAGGTCTGTTTTCAATATCTGATCTCTTTGTCCGGAATCCCCTCCCCAAATAGGAGGGCAGGCTTCTGATCTTCTATCTCCTTGTTACAATATTTTTATAAACTTTCGCAGTCATAAGATAGACTGCTCCATAGAAGGCCACCATGACCACACTGGTTCCTACACTGACCCCCAGCATCAGCCGTTTATTGATCACACCCAGCAATTGAAGAATCTGCTGCACAATATTGTATGCAAAGATCATATGAATGATCGCCAATGTGATCGGCATGAAGAAGACTGTCAACACCTGTCTTGCAATGGTTTTATTGATGTCCTTCCCATCCAGCCCCACTTTTTGCAGGATAGCAAACCGTTCGCAGTCCTCATGGGCCTCTGCATACTGCTTGTAGTAAATCACCAGGACCATGGCTGACAGGAACAGCAGCGCCAAAAATCCTCCGATAAATACGATCCCTCCAATCAGCTGATAATATTCCAATTCATCGTAATGACGGTCTGTTATCGACACGCTGGATATTCCCTGTAGTTCCGGATATGTCTGCAATTCTGCTTCTACCTTTGCCCTAAAATCCTTTTCCTGTTTGTTTTTGGTTTCCCAACTGTAAAAATGATGCCAGCTTATATTTTCTTTCTCTTTCAGGGTCTCCTGTACTTCCTCAAATTTTTTCAGATCAGAAACCACCATAACCTTCTGGTTGTTTACCAGGTTGGACATCCCCCTGGAAATGTTGCCCGAAATAATATCTGTATCCAATTGCTCTTTAATCTGATAGGTTTGTCCTTCCAGCGTAACCTGCTTTTCTTTGGAAGAACCAGAAGGGTCATAGAGTAATACTTCCGTTTCTTTTAGGTTCTCCGATTTCCCGGTCATAACCTTATATGCCGACTGGTCTATTACTGTCAGGTATGCCTTTGGAATCTCAATTCCCTGCGTTGGCTGATTTATTTTGTAAGGTGCTTTTTCCTCTTGCAGCGGAAGAAGAACATACCTGTAATTTCTGGCGCCTTTCTGGCTCAGTCCATACTTTTCCTCTATGCCGGCAAGGATTCTATCCTCGGTTTCCCAAAGCTCCTGCACTGTCTTTTGGGAGGCCTCCACTTCCTTTTCTCCTCTGGAAATGTCCACTACATAAGGCTTTGCAGCAACGGCGTTCAGGTATTCTCTTCCTCCCTTGTAGAGGGAAATCCCTCCGATCAAAGATACCAGCGCCATGGAGCAAAGAAGGCAGATACTCGCCATTCCCGCCGCATTCTTACGAATCCGGAAAATCAAGTTGGAAACGGAAATAAAATTCTGCGGCTTGTAGTAGTAGCTTTTGTTTTTTTGCAACAGCCGAAACAGCATGATACTTCCGGATCGAAAAATGAAAAACGTTCCTCCTGAGGCCAAAAGAACCGCTCCGAAAAACAGTGTCAGTGCCTTTACCGGATTCTCCACCCGGACTGCAATCGTATAAGCTGCTCCCAGCATCAAAACTCCCAAAAGCGTTCCCAGCCACAAGAAACGAACTTCTTTCTCTCCGCTTCGTTTTTCTTTCATCAACGCCAATGGATTGTACCGCATGATCTTCCAGCAATTCACAAAGATCACTGCCAGAAATATCAGCCCAAACACGATTCCTGTCTTTCCTACCGCCCGAACAGAAAAGAAAGAATTTAGTGTCACAGGAAATCTCATGACCCGCAGCAGCACTGCATAGGACAGCTTATCCAGCAGCATTCCCGTCACCAGTCCTGTGACCATCACGGTGCATCCCACCAGCAGATTTTCTATAGCCACCATTCTCCCGATATGGCGTTTTTCCAAGCCCAATACAGAGTACAGCCCCATTTCCACCATTCTTCGCTTCATCGTGAAGCTGTTGGCATACAGCACAATCACACCGGCCGCCAGCGCTATGATTCGACCGCCCAGCCGCAACGTTTCCCCGATCGTTTTGCCGCCATAGAGCGCTTCTATTTCCGGATTCATTGACAAGGTCGTAAAAATATAGTAGAAGGCGCAGGCCAGCACCCCGGAAATCATATACGGAATATAAATCTCTTTGTTCTTCTTCAGGTTGGTCAATGCCAGTCTGGTTATCAGTTTCTGCATATTCCTTCCCTCCCTCCTGCCATCACCGTCAACGTATCCGAGATCATCTGAAACATTTCCACACTGGTCCTGTCTCCCCTGAAAATCTGATTGTAAAGCTGCCCGTCCTTGATAAACAATACACGCTTTGCCCGGCTGGCTGCCACCTGGCTATGGGTCACCATTACCACTGTCTGACCGCTTTCGTTGATCTTATCAAATACATCCAGGATCATTCCGGTAGATTTGGAATCCAGCGCTCCCGTAGGTTCGTCTGCCAGCAGAAGAGACGGTCGGTTGATGATCGCCCTTCCGATCGCCACCCTCTGCTGCTGTCCGCCGGACATCTCATAGGGAAACTTTTCTCCCATCCCGGACAGCCCCATCATCCTTTCTACCCGCCCATAGGCTTCCTCGATCTCTTGCGGGGATTTTCTTCCCAAAACCAGCGGCAGCACCATATTGTCGTGTACATTCAGTGTATCCAGCAAATGAAACTCCTGAAATACAAATCCCAGGTAGTCCCTACGAAAGGTAGAGATTTCCTTGCCCTTGATCTCCCTGGTATTTTTCCCACTCACCAGAACCTGTCCGGCTGTCGGCATATCCAGTGTCGCCAAAATATTTAACAGGGTGGTCTTTCCGGAGCCACTTTCCCCCATGATCGCTACATACTCTCCCTTTTCCACGCTAAAATGTACATCCGAAAGAGCTTCCACCTTTCTTCCGAACTTTCTCGTCTGATAGATCTTCTTTACATGTTCCACCTGAAGCAAACTCATTTTTTACTCCTCCTCTTCGTTTTTTTCCATTATAGAAAAAGTGAAACTGCACTGCCTTAACTTGACCTTGCAATTTCACCATTGTTTCTTACACTTTTGTAAGGAACTATTCCCGGATCAGCTCGGGCTGCTTCATATGGATGCACACGGTAGTTCCTTTTCCCGTCTCAGAGTCTATCGTAATGGCGTAACCCAGCTTGCCTGCAATCTCCTGCGAAAGATACAGGCCGATCCCGGAAGACTGCTGGTGCATTCTCCCGTTATATCCGCAGAATCCCCTCTCAAACACCCGCGGGATATCCTCTTTTCGGATTCCGATCCCCGTATCCTTGATGAACAGGCACTCCTCCTGCCACCAAACGGAAATCCCGCCCTCCTGCGTGTACTTCAGCGCATTCGAAAGAATCTGCTCCAGGATCACCGCAAACCACTTTTTGTCCGTAACAATTTTTGTATCTCCTATTTCGATCTGTACGGACAGCTTTTGATAAATAAAGAAAAAAGAAAACTTCTTTACTGCTGCCCTTACCAGCTCTTCCAAATGTTCTTCTTGCAAGTTCAAATCTTCGTGAAAGGTTGCCATCCGCTGGTAGGACAGCATCAGTTCCACATACTGTCCCGTCTTAAAAAGCTCCTGCCTAAGGCAGTTTCTCTCCTTTCCCTCTTCCATCTGGTCGATCAGAAGCTTCATGGCTGCGATAGGCGTTTTGATCTGGTGGGTCCAAAGGGTATAATAATCCTGGTTGATCCGCATCTGCTTCTCTTTTTCTTCTTCCATCTCCTTCTGCTGCCAAAACTGCTCCTGGCAGCACTGAAGAAGTTTTTGAACCTCCGGTCTTCTTTCCGCTTTCGGAATCTCTTTTTCCGGAAAGTGAAGCCAATCCAAAATCCTGTCCCGCTCTGCCTTCTCCTGTCTCCGGTTCCACAAAAACGTCAGCAAAAACACCACAAAAATCGCCCCGATCACTCCCTGTATCACCGCTTTATCCGCTCCAATGATAAGCAGTATCCCTGCACTTACAAGTAAAGCCAATATTTTTTCCATTCCCTCGCGTTCCCAGGATCTCATCTTTGTTTCCCGCTTTCTTTCCTTTTGTTGTTCCGCATGTTTGTTTCTGCTTCCTTCCCGCCTGCTCTGTCGCCGGAGCCACAGAGATCCCTGTTTTTATTGCACCAGTCCATACCCGATTCCTTTTTTGGTCACAATAAACTCTTTGATCCCCATAGATTCCAGCTTTTTCCGCAGTCTGGCAACATTGACGGTCAGAGTGTTGTCATCGATGAACACATCTCCTTCCCACATAGCCTCCATCAAGCCTTCTCTGGATACAAATCCGTCTCTGTGCTCCATCAGCACCCGCAGGATCTGAAATTCATTTTTGGTCAGATCCTCTGTTTTTCCTTGATAGTGGACCTTCGTGCTTCTCAAATCCAGTAAAACCCCTCCATACTCCAGCCCATCCTGTCCTGTCGCAAATTCGTAGCTGCGCCGCAAAATTCCCTGCACCTTTGCCACAAACACCGACAAATCGAAGGGCTTTGTCACGTATTCGTCCGCCCCCATCTGTATGGAGGTGATGATGTCCATCGGCTGATCGTGAGAGGAAACAAACAGGATGGGCACCTTGGAAACCTTCCGGATCTCCTGACACCAGTAGTAGCCGTTAAACAGCGGCAGTGTAATATCCAACACCAGCAGATGGGGCTTTTCTTCCGTAAATCTCTGGAAGACCCTGTCGAATTCCACCACCGGTATCACTTCCATGCCCCAGGCTTCCAGCGCCCTTTGCATCCCTTCCCGAAGTACTTTGTCATCTTCTACCAACATAATCTTATGCATGATCTATTCCTCTATCGTCTTCAAAAATGCCTGCAGTCCTTTTTGGATATCCTCGTAGGTCCGGTCAAAATCCCCTGTGTACCAGGGATCTGCAATGTCTTCCTCTGAACCCGCAAAGGAAAGCAGCGTCCTAAGCTTCTCCTTTTTCCCACCGGCTATCCGCTCCATGTTCCGGAGGTTGAACCGGTCCATCCCGATCAGATAGTCATATTCTTCTACATCTTTTGCCGTCATCTGTACTGCCCGGTGAGGAACCACCGGCACGCCCATCTCTTTAAGTTTTTTAACTGTGCCTCTGTGCGGCGGATTCCCGATCTCCTCCCGACTGGTTCCCGCCGAGGCAATGAGAAATTCCTTCTCCCGCCCGGCTTCCTTTACCATATGGGTAAATAACGATTCCGCCATGGTACTGCGGCAAATATTGCCGTGGCAGATAAATAGCACTTTTATCATTGTTGCATAACCTCGCATTTCTTAGTTTTTCTTGGTTTTTCGGGCTTTGTAAGCCTTTGTAAATGTTTGCTTTTTGGCATAACCTAGTTTATTTTCGCATAATATCGTCCGCAAAAGGTGTAAAATAAGGTGTAGATTCCAGGGTTTTACACCTTGCCATTTTAAGCTATAAAATCGTAATTACACAATCCGAAGTCTGGCAACTTCTTCTCTGGCATCCTCAAGATTTACATGGGCATATGTATTCAATGTAACACTTATATCCGAGTGTCCCATCAAATATTGTAATGCTTTTGGATCCATTCCTGATTTCGCCATGTTGGAACAATATGTATGACGGCATATATGTGGTGTAACGTTCGGCATCTGGATTTTGTAAATTCTATTATACTTCTGGGCAATATGTTTAAAGTAATGCTCCCACTGTAAGGAATAGCAGATACTTCCGTCCTTATCAAAATATAAAAATCCGCTCTTCCCATCTATCATGGGTTCTGTTTTCGGCGGGTTTCGTTTTTCTATAATCTTTTTAAAACATTCTTCCACATCTGCAGTCATAGGTATCTTTCTTGTTCCACTGGTTGTCTTTGTTTCTTGAATATAATATCCAATTTTTGATTTTTTCTGCAATTGGTGATCGATGTTGATCGTATGCTCCTTGAAATCAATATCAGAAATCGTCAAACCACAAAATTCCGAGATGCGAAGGCCTGTTTTAAATAAAATATAGATTCCTTCATAATACCTGCAAAAATGAGGATCCTCCTTCACAAATCGTAGAAACTTACGTTCCTCCGCTCTGCTGATTGCCTCTCTTGTCACACTATCATTCACGATTACTTCCACCAGTTGAAACTGAAATGGATTTTTCCTAATCAGATCATCGTCTACTGCTAATTGAAATGCCGGTCGAAGAACTCCACGGATGGAATAAATGGAACTATAGCTTTTCTTCTCAACTTTTTGAAGATGTATCAGCCAACATTTTGCATCCGAAATCCGAACCGTATCAATCCTTCTTTTTCCAAATGGATCTTTCTTCAATAAATTGATAACTGTTCCGTATCCTGCAACTGTAGTAGGTCTGACACCATTTTTGGTTGATGTATACTTTTCAACCAGTTCCAGTACCGTCATATTTCCGCCATTTGTTGCAATCTGCTCGAAATGATCCGCCTGAATTTTCTTCTCCATCTCCCGCAGCGACAAAGTACGGCGCTTTCCTTTCGGAGTTGCATCATTATGGTCTAAGCGCCAGCTATATACGCAGCGCTCCTTTCCCATCTCATCGACATACTTAAATCGATATCTGCCATCAGATAACTGTATTTCTCCATTGTGTAATATACGTCCTCTATGATCTCTCCTTTTTTCACTCATAATATTTTAGTCTCCTTCATCAAATGCTCATTTAACTTGGAAGACCGTCTAGGTAGTATTGATTATATCACAAGACACTCTCTTCGCTAAGATAAAATGAACATTATTTTTATTACTATTTCTTCTTTTGCGTCCAAGAACATTGTTCGTGTCAGTGCTACTGCTATTGAAAATAAGAGATACGAGTTCTTTGAAATCGATGAAGTAGATGTTATCGACGCAGGCCTTATTACCAAGGCTCTTTATGTCAATGAAGGCGTGGCTGACAACACAGAAATTACCGATGATTACGATTATCTGCTCGACCTTGCAGATGCAAAAAGGAAAGCTATCGCTGGCAGATATAAAGAAATCGGTAAAAATATCCGTCCTCTCGTGCTTATACAGTTCCCGAACGGACAGCCAGAGACCATTGCTGCTGTAGAGCAGAAACTGGAGTCCATGGGCTACACCTACGATAATGGCATGGTCAGCAAGTGGATGAGTGAAGATAAAAAGGACTTGCCGGACAATCTGACCGAAAATGATGCTATCCCTGTGTTTCTTCTTATGAAACAGGCCATCAGCACCGGCTGGGACTGCCCTCGTGCCAAGATTCTCGTCAAACTGCGAGAAGGCATGAGCGAGAGCTTTGAGATTCAGACCATCGGCCGAATTCGTCGTATGCCAGAGGCAAAGCACTACGAAGATGACCTCTTGGATTTCTGCTATGTCTATACCTTTGATGAGAAATACAAAGCAGGACTTCTCTCCAATATGGATAAGGCCTACGAGACTCGCAGATTGTTCCTCATGGAAAAATGCAAGACCTTCACCTTAGAAAAGGAAATCCGTGACTTGGATGTCGGCAGTCTGGGCGAGCGTAATGTTCTGAATAAAATCTACGATGCTCTGGTGAGAAAATATAATCTGTCCACAAGCACCACAGATAATAAGCTCCGCTTTATGGCAGCAGGCTACCAGTTCGGTGATGAAATTATCGGTCATGCATTATATGGCGAATATGTCCGCACCGATATGGTCGCTGAGAGCACTACCTACTACACCACTCGCAAGCTTGTGAATACCCACAAGCTTGGTATTGAGCTGCTCCACTCCGTAGATGCCATTAAGAGCACCATCGGCATGCAGTCAGCCAAGGTAAAAACAATACTGGAGCGTCTGTTCCGTAGGGGTGGTTCTTCCTATAAGAAGCTGTTGTTACTGGATACCTCAAAATTTTACGCATTTATCATCAATAACGAGCACAGACTCAAGGAAGAATTCCGTGAAGTGACTGCAGGTATGAATACGCAGATGACTCTTCCTCTCAATCCGAAGAAGTCAATCTTCCATATTCCGGAGCAGGACTTCTATAAGTACGACCCGGGTGTAAAGAATGAGGTGGAATACCTGACCAATACATACCATGATTATACTTCCGGATATGCCACAAGCCTTGTTCGTAGTACATCAGAAATGCTATTTGAGCAATTCTGCGAAAGCCGTGATGATATTGAATGGGTCTATAAGAACGGAGACACCGGTCAGCAATACTTCTCCATCGTATATAGGGATGGGCTTCAGAATCAGTGGCTCTTCTATGCTGACTATATCATTATGAAGAAAGACGGCACTGTCTGGGTTATTGAGACCAAGGGTGGCGAGACCAAGGGCAAGGACAAGAATATCGACATTCAGATTGAGAACAAATTCAATGCATTCAAAAACTATGCTGCGGAGCATTCCCTCCACTGGGGATTTGTCCGAGACAAAGATAATCAACTTTATATCAACAATACAGAATTCGCACATGATATGTCAGATGACCATTGGGTGCCACTATCACAGGAATTCTAATTTTCAGGGCAGTAGATTCAGTTTCTACTGTCCTATCTTTTTGGCATATCACAATCAATTTACCTCTCAGGTAAACCAATACTATTGACATTTATAGCAAATAAGGATATAATATATTTACCTCAAAGGTAAACTCACGAAAGAGGTGATGGATTGGAAATAACATATAAGACTCGCAAGATTGAAAAGGTGTGTACAATCGCAAGCGAGGCAGAAAAGAAATATGGTTCAGAAATGGCCGAAAAAATCCATCAGCGTATAGATGAAATAGATGCATCCGATACTGTTGAAGAGATGGTTCAATTCCATATTGGAAGATGTCATCCATTAAAAGGAAATCGCAAAGGTCAATACGCAATGGATTTAGTTCATCCCTATCGACTGGTTTTTGAAAAAATAGGGAATGAAATTCAAATTGCAAACGTAATGGAAATTGTAGATTATCATTAAAGTTCCGTTTCATTTAAGGAGGTATTACGATGGTGAAAAGTCGCAGTTTTATTGCAACACCACCGGGAGCAACTATTAAAGAGCAGTTGCTTGATAGAGGACTTAGCCAGAAAGAATTTGCAGTACGCATGGGTATGTCCGAAAAACATATTAGTAAATTAATCAATGGCGAAGTTCAGTTGACTCCGGATGTTGCTGTTCGTTTAGAAATGGTATTAGGTGTTCCTGCTAAGTTTTGGAATAAACTAGAGTCCACTTATCGTGAAAAACTTGTAAAAGCCAACGCTGAGAATGACATGGATGCTGATAAGGAACTTGCAAAAAAACTACCTTATCGTGAAATGTCTAAAAATGGTTGGGTTCCTGAGACCAGAGATACAACCGAAAAAGTTATTTATCTTAGAAAATATTTTGAAGTTGTAAACCTTGAGATTATTGAGGATATGCAATTGTCAAAAATAGCATGTCGTAGATTAGCCGAAACAGAAAAAAGTAATCTTGCTCTAGTGGCATGGGCACAGAAAGCCAAACTGGAGGCTCGTACTATTAAAACTTCATTAGTTGATTTAAAATCGCTTAAGAAAAGTTTGCCAGAAATAAGAAGCATGACCACAATGAATCCTTCGGATTTCTGCCCTAAGTTGATTGAGCTATTATCCAACTGCGGTATTGCGCTTGTATTTCTCCCTCACATTGGAGGTTCTTTCCTGCATGGTGCAACTTTCTACGACGGAAACAAAATAGTTGTTGGCTTAACAGTTCGCGGCAAAGATGCAGATAAATTCTGGTTTAGTCTATTCCATGAGCTTGGTCATATTTTACTTGGCCACATCAACCAGCCAAATGGAACAACCGAAGAAGATGAAGATGCCGCTGACAGCTTTGCAAAAGAAACACTAATTCCTACAGAAGAATTCAACACATTTACTACTCAGAATGATTTTTCAAAAGCAGCCATTTGTGCCTTTGCTCAAGAAGAACACATTCTTTGTGGAGTTGTTGTGGGACGTCTGCAAAAGGAAGGCTTCATAAACTATAATCGCTGTAATGATTTAAAGACCAAATATGTATTATCAGCGTAAATGTCAAAGGAGAATCATTTTTGGAGAATACAACTGAAGATAAGGAATTACTATTGAATCAATGGCAAACTTGCGTAGACATGGCAAATTCAGTTAGCCAGCGTCGTGACAATATGAACAATATCTTTATCACATTGAATCTTGCAATTATGGCCGCAGTTTCAATTACATGGGACATAAAATCATTATTCATTCTGATAGCTGGAATAACTATATGTATTCTATGGATGCTCAATATTCGAAACTATAAGCTGTTAAATACTGCAAAATTCAACGTAATTAATTCAATCGAAGAGAAACTACCTTCAGCTCCATTTATTAAAACGGATACCTATAAATAGCTAATATTTTTTCAAATTATGAATTTATACATTATATCGTCTACTAAGTTTTACCTTCATTTTCGCACATGGCCATGAGACTTTTTCGCTCAAATTGTGCGCTCATATGTAAAAGGCGTAGGACTTCTCCCACGCCTTTATATTATTTCAGCTATTCCGATCCGATCTTCCAAAGGTATAAACAAGGTGTAAATTATTGATTAATTCCCAAGAAATCCTTTAAAATCAAGCTTCCGCACCATCCATTAAACATTGCCGTAGCAGATAAAAAGTATCTTAATCATTATCAAAACTCCTTTAAAAGTGCAATATTATGACGCATTTTGTAGCGATATGTCACCGTATTTTCGGGCCTCTGTACTACCGCTGACTGGTAGAGAAATAACCATATACGGCAAAATTCTTCAAAGTGTAGACGTCAAAAATAGTAAAAACGTAGTAAAATAGTCAGTGTTTTAACTACCATCCCTTTGGAACAACCAGGTCTTCCTTCAATCCCAAATGTTTGCCTATTTGTATTGCCAACTTTTCAAGTTGCACATAAATAGCTTCTTTTACAACCATATATTCTGCTCTAAGGATATGTTCTGTTAATCCAAACATGATGTCGTCATGCAACAATTCCTTACTTTTCAGCGCAACTCCCAGTTTATAATGCGCCATTGCATTTCTAAACTTATCATTCCTCCATTGAACATCTAGAATAAAGCAGGTACCTAGCTTATCATTAATTTGAGGAATAACGTTAAGCAATGAATAATATAGCAAATATGCGAATCGCAATTTAGCGGGTATCTCTTCTTTTATCTATCGATTAATGCAAAATATCAAAAAATTGATCTGGCATAGTATCGAAAAAAGCACAAATTTATCACTAAAATCATTGCCCACTGGAGATTTAACAAGCCCTCCGTAATCACACATATTAAATTTTAACGAGTCATCTGCCTGATACACTTTTACTGCATCAAATAAAGCAATGTATCCACCACCAATTTCAGTCATAGATTTTATATATTCACCGTTATTCCCATTATATTGAAAAAAAGGTGAATAATACTTGCATAATATCGTATTTCCACACAGAGCCCCATTTACAGTATCAACACCATAAATATCATATAAATGCCACTTCTTGGCTATCGGATTACACATATTTCCAAAATAGTCATTGCTTTCAGAATACGCTTGCTCTAACAAATCATATATCTTATTATAGTCTAGCTGCCAAAGCTTAACGCTAGTTCTAATTTGCTCATAAAACTTTTCTTCATCCATGGTGAACTGTGGAATTGGCAGCTTATTTTTACAAGAATTATTTACACTCTTTACCCAATCTTCTGCCCCATCAACAATAACTCCGAGGTATGGTAACAAGGACGGTATATAGTTTGATTTACTAGGATCGACATTGCGTATCACTGTATATAAAAATCGCAAATCTCTTTGGATCATAGATCTGGCAGCCTGCTGAACTTGATTTAAAGACGAAAAATCTATCAAAAAATCACCTCTTTTTATTCATTTGTTTTTCTTGACACACAAACATAATTGCACTTAATACTATCATATTTTTACGTTTTTCGTCATAAATTCTGATTCACCCGCACAGCGGGTGGTATCAGACTGTAGACAAAGTCCTTCGCTTAAAACCTCTTGACGCAAAAACAAGGCGGCGGTATGCTTGTTTTCAGAAAGTATCGTGTAAATACGGCACTGGAACGCGATACTCCAAAGCCTTACACCTAACGATTTGGCAGCATCCATGAACGGAGGTAAACGCATGTATAAATTAGTCTCAAAACTCATCGTATATCGCAATATCGGACGGGACAGTCTCCTTTTCCGGCTGGCAGATTTATTCCATGAATTTGACACCGGAGAATATGTGGCAGAGGATCTGTCAGGCAGGATTCTTGATCTTGTACACGAACTTTTGGATCTGGCAACCGTCTATGGCTTTGATGAAAATCTGTGGCACAACTATCTCGCCTATCTGCTTGCAATGACGGAAAATCCCTTTACCCTGGTTTCTGAGAAAACCGGCGCCGTTGACGGTTCCGTTAATCAGTTTGTGCAGAATGATTTTTCTGTATTTTACCAGCTTATGAAATTCGACTTTGCTCCGATGGAGAAGGCGCTCGGACTGTCCTGTTTTTCCACCATCCAAAACTACCGCTCTGTCCGTAAAAAAGACCATTCTTATAATCGCAATGTCAGTGTCCGGATCCAGGAGTTGAGCCGTTCCATCGCATGCGCCAAGGATGAGGCCTCCTTCTACCATGCCGTTATCGACTTTTATGAAAAATACGGCGTTGGACAATTTGGGATGAATAAGGCTTTTCGTATTTCCCCGTATCAAAATGAGGGACTGCTTGCACCTATCGTTTCAACCAGCAACGTCACACTTGACGATCTCTTTGGTTACGATCAACAAAAGGAAGAGCTCAAGAAAAACACGGAAGCCTTCTTAACCGGTCAGCCTGCGAATAATGTACTGCTTTTCGGCGATGCCGGAACCGGAAAATCCACCAGTATCAAAGCTTTGCTGAATATGTATTATCCTCAGGGGCTTCGCATGATCGAGATCTACAAGCATGAATTTCAATATCTTCCCGAAATCATCAGCATCATCAAAGGCAGAAACTACAAATTCATCATTTATATGGATGATCTGTCTTTTGAAAGCGCAGAAACGGAGTACAAATATCTGAAAGCAGTTATTGAAGGCGACCTGGAGATCCGTCCCGACAACGTCCTCATTTATGCGACTTCCAACCGGCGTCATCTGATCCGGGAAACATTCAGCGACCGAAAGGAAATAGACGAGGACGATATTCATCGCACGGACACAATGGCAGAACGATTATCTCTCTCCCATCGCTTCGGCATCACCATCGGTTATTACAAGCCGGGCAGGCAGGAATTTTTTCATATTGTCTGTGAGCTTGCAAAGAAAAATGAAAAGATCCTGCTGTCCAAGGAAGAATTGCTGCACAAAGCAGATCTGTGGCAGATGCGCCATGGCACTATGTCCGGCAGGTTAGCACAACAGTTTATTGACTATTTGTCTGCTGAAATTTCATAGGAAAAGCTATAAAAAATACAAGGATACAACAAGGGATGAAAAGCTCAAAAAAGTCTTTTCATCCCTTCTCTGTATGCTGTATCAGAAAGTGTGCGGTTACTCCCTGATCGATACTGCCATCAAAAACAGAACTGACCTGTACGACCAGGGACAGATGTAGGAACAGGTCTCTGGCTCTTACGTTTACAAAATATACTCCAGTTGTTTCTCTTTGGTTTTCATTCCCATTTGCTCGTAAAACTTTTCCGCCGAAGTATTCCCTTCCCAGACATTCAATGTGATTTCATAGCAGCCCATACGTTTCGCTTCGTTCTTTACGTGTTCAAACAGGCATTGCCCAACACGCTGCCCTCTCGCTTTTTGATCCACGCACAGATCGTCCAGAAACAACGAGGTAAACGGTACCATATTATTGGAAAACGGTTGTTCTTTTACCTGGCAGAAAGCATATCCCAGACACAGATCCTCCTCATCCACGGCAACATAAACAGGCTTCGTTTCGTCCTGTAGCAGCTCTGCCAGCTCTTCTTCTGTGTACTTTGTCGTCCCCGGAAGAAAGATATCCGGCCTGATTTCTGCATGGATCTGAAGCACCTGCCCCAGCAATTCCATAAGTTTGAGAATGTCTTTTTCCATCGCTCTTCTAATTTTCATCCTGTCCACCTCACACACAAACTTCTCTGTTATCTCTGCCTCCTGATGATACGGCTTCCTTCTTCCTTCAGCCATCTGACCGAATCCCTGTAATTTGGGAGAACCTCCTCCACCTGCTTCCAAAAAGCTTTAGAATGGTTCATTTCCTTCCGATGGCACAGTTCGTGAACTACCACATAATCAATAATCCTTGGCGGCGCCAGCATCAGCAGGCAGTTGAAGTTAAGATTCCCCTTGCTGCTGCAGCTACCCCATCTCGTTTTCTGATTTCGAATCGTGATCCGTCCGTAATCCACACCCAGGATCTTTGCAAAACATGCCGTTCTGCCGGGAATATGTGCCAGTGCCCTGTCTGCAAGCTCCCTTATCTCTGCAGTTGACAACCGCTTCGCTTCTGTCGCTGCATCCCGAGTTTTTTCCAGTTGGAGCCGTTCTATCTGCTTCTGGATCCAGCCTTTCTTTTCCTGGAGGATCCTCTCCAGATCCCTTTGCGCCGCTTGCATTGGTGCTCTGACTGTGACTGTAAGGTCCCCGTTCACCTGGATCCCCACAGTTTTTCTGTTTGATCTGATTATCGTAACTTCCATCAGAAATCTCCCTTTATCCTTTTGTTTTCCTCATTATATCACCTTTTCACAGAGTTTCCTATCTGATGGTATTTTTTATGTCTGCATATTTTTTGTCCGCTTCAAGTAGCTGTGTATAGTACGCATCATAGCTCTTGCTGAATTTTCTTATGAGAGGGATTGCCGTCTCGTAGTATCCGTGCTCCAGCATAAATTTTTGCAGCTTTTCCTGAATTCCCTTCATCGGACTGTGCTGATACTCCTCGCTGTTTTTATAGCTTTCATACCGTGCGATCGTATCTTTATTCTCTTCCAGCCATTGTTCCGCGTTGTAGATGGCATC
The DNA here is from genome assembly GCF_009696485.1 of Suipraeoptans intestinalis. Taxonomy (GTDB): domain Bacteria; phylum Bacillota; class Clostridia; order Lachnospirales; family Lachnospiraceae; genus Suipraeoptans; species Suipraeoptans intestinalis. Next base: position 1,432,927 of record NZ_VULY01000018.1, on the reverse strand, counting down.
TATCTTCTTTTGATTTACTTGCCTTAATGTTTCCACATCAAAAGAGGCACTGACTTGATCCAGATACTCCTGCTCTTCTTTCGTCAAGGTGAAAGCCGGCAATGCATCCAGGTAGGCAACATATTTCGCATACGCCTCTTCCCCTTCTTTTTCCAGAGGTTCCTTCAAAAACGGCTGATACGCCCAAAAAATCATTTGTCCAAAATATCCCGGAAATGCTCTCTCCAATCTTTCATAGATAGACTCCTCCGCCTCGATCCACGCAATTTTTCTGTCTAATAGTTCCTGCTTCTCTCCTTTTATCATCGCTTCCAGAACCTCTTTTCTTTTTTCCTCCCTTTCTAACCGATGTTGCTTCCTCCTGAGGATGGAAGAAAGTGAAGCGCCATCCGAAGAGAACGCTTCCTCGATCTCCGACAGACTTATCCCAATTTTTCTAAGCAAGGACACTTTCGTTAAAACTTCTAAATCTTTTTCGCTGTAATCTCTATACCCGTTTTCAAACTTGTGTGGCTTGATCAGTCCCTTCTCTTCATAGTATTCCATTGCTTTCCTCGTTAAACCGGTTTTCCTCTGAACTTCATTTCTTAACATGGGCTGCCACCTCCTTTTTTTAAGGATAACATGGCCCCCAACGGGCAGGTCAAGTGTTCCCTTCACTGTAAAAACCCTGTTCCTATTAAGCCAACTGTAAATTCAACCTGGAAAAGAGTTCTCCAAGGGTGCACGAAAGACGTTCTGTTTCTTTTTCCGGCATTTTGTAACGAACCAGCTGATATTCCGGATTGAGTTCCAGTTTTTCAATCAGATAGCCTGTATTTACAGCATCATCCAGTCCATCATGAAATCTTCCTTCCGGTTCGATCTCTGCCCGCCCCAATGCCTCTTCCAAGCTGATTTTTCGTGATAATTCAAATCGTTCGGTAAACACCTCCTGATAATCAATCCATTTAACTTCATCCATAAATGCACGGATTCTACTATCCTCAATTTTCTTAGCTTTGATTTCATGCAGAATCTGATCTCGGTCCGATTCACTCCAGGCATATATTTTATATTCTCGTTCCCCCACCCAATCCATCATATGCAACAATGCTTCCTGCAGCTTCGGTGCTTTTTTTACTTGGCTATTTCGGATACCGGTCAGCTTTTCGATAAAATAATCGATTACTCCGTATTCCGGATGTATATATTGGCTAAGTGTTCCGATTCTTTTAAATTCCGCATCCAGAAGGACTGCTCCAATCTGTATCGTCTCATTCGCATATGGATAAGACTTGCTTCTATAATCTCTTGGTACTTTACACATTTCCAAATCAATCACCAGGTAAAACATGTTTTCTCCTTCCATTTCACACAACGAATGCACCTAATTAGTCATTATAGTTCTGATCTATGTAATACATATTCTCACCATTACAATCGTCCTTTTTGTTTAAAAATCATACTCATCTGGGTTCAGCCCGGCTTCTTCCAGCGCCTCCCTTCGTTCATCTGTATCCATACATTCCAGCTCATTTGGATCTAATCCAGATAACTCCAACTCTGTCTTTACTTCCACGTCCTCTCTCATCATCTCGTTGAAAAAAGCGGCTTTCGTCGCACCTTCCAATGGGCTCACCTTTCCATCATGATTCAGATCAAACATATTTCCAAACATTCCTTTCACGGCAACTCCTCCTTTCATTTCCGGTTCCTCCCTTTCCTTGGAAACATCCAGTAATCTCCTTTGATGGCTACAGTGTATCTTAATAGGTGAGGTATAAAAATCCCATCTCATAACAAAATTTCACCTTTTCATAAATTTACCGAGGCTATCGGTTCGGTTTTTGCAGAATCGGTCAGCTCCGAAGAAAGTTATTCACTAGCAAAAAAAGACGTATACACCATTACGGTCTATACGCCTTGCATTTCCTCTATCATTACAATCATTATTTTAAAGTTATATAAGCATTTGGTCAGATTTTTTCAAAATATTGTTATCTACACAGCCGCAATGCGTTATAACTGCCACATCGCAAGCTTTCTCACTGACCGGATCAGAAATTCTCTCCAAGGCTCGAATCACACTCTCTTCCCATGAGTTTGATAATATGATACCTTATCATAAACTATGTACATTCGCTTTTGTCCCTGCAATCTTCCCGCCAACCAGTCATCCCAAAATTGATCATAATCCACCTGTACACAACCCACTCACACCCGCTATAAAAAACAGGATTCCAAATGCGGCTGTAATGATAGAACTCACCCTGATCTTTTTTGAAAGAAGAAATACTGCCGGATGTTTCGGATCAACATAGATGCTGTAAGTTTCTCCCTTCTTCATATTCTGTGTCAAAAGTTTATATGACATATTTTGTGTTGTTTGTTCCTGATAAAAAGTCCCGTCATATGTATATGCAAAAACGGGAGATTGCATAGAAACCCCATTCTTCCCGTAATATGTGTTATAACCACGATATACGCCCTCTATCTCCTCTTTACATCTTACCAAAGAATAGAAATCGTTGAGGGCAACCGAAATAAATATGAAACCAACTATGATCCCCAGCAAAGGATACAGGAATAGTTCTCCCTGCGGCGCGACCGAGACTACAACAGAAGTAATTCCACACCCAATGAAAGAAAGAAATACAACCCAGCTCATAAATGGTACAGCTTTATATCGTTTTTTCTTTATAATGGCGACCGATGCTATAGCAAACAGTATCGTCAGTATATGCACCATGATTATCATATCTGTCCTCCCAAAAAAGGTGTGAATTTTCCAGTCGGTGAGTAGAAAATATTCGGATACTCTTTACAAAACAAATAAAAACCATATACATGCATTTTGGCAAAACCTCTTCCGTACTCTAACGTAAATTCTTTTGACAGCTTCGCTGTTATGCTTATCATATTATCTATATTTGTAGTAACTTTCATACCGTTACGGACTGCATATACCCGCTGATGATTTCATTAAGTTGACAGAACGTGAATATGATACCCAACAAATTGCATGAGCGTTAAATTCGGATCTTAACCTTGTAGCAATAAAAGGTGATTTGCTTCGTTCTCAAGGGTATCAATTTAATCAGCAAAAATATCACAATGACTTTCTCAAATATAGCAGATAAGACCGTCTACTCAAAATAAACAGATGATCTATTGAATCAATGCACTTCTTAATTATGGTTTTACTCATCTAAACATTTTCCGGTATAAACACACAATATGCCGTCTTCTTGTTTAATTGGTGCAAAGCCAATGCTACTTCCACAATGAACGCCAAAGTCTTGATTTGGTTCATTAAGTAACTTACCGAACAATTCATCTTCAGTAAACGCCCAACATTTAACCCATACTTGTTCAGGTTTCATTCCCTCTTTATATAGAACAACTCGAATATCGTCAGGATATTCTATACTCCTAACTTCGTCGAGAAATACAAATTTTCTCATTTCTTCGGTTTGTGTGTTCCTGCACTTGTAATTTTCATTGATAATTTTTTAATATTCTATACTCTTTAAGAACGCAAGAACGTCTGGCATTTTGAGAAATGCTCCTCATGACAACGCCGCCCTTTATTGTAGCATTCCTACCAAGTCCACTTTCTGAAATTGCCTTTAACACTATATCCTGGCAGAGCTTGGACTCAGCATTTGCTTCGTTGTATCCATAACTCTTTATCTTTTCAACTTCATCTCTTAACTTCATTTATGTCAAAGAACCTCCATCTGTATCTGATTCATAATATTCTCTCCGTTTCGAAACATATAGGCATAATCCTCAACAAGTCCAAAGTCCATCTCTTCGGAAACTCTTCGATAATTTTGGATTATCTCCTTATAATAATCAAAGGGCAGTTTTGATTTAAATCGCATAAGTTCCACCAACATACGCTCTTTATTATAGACCCTGATCTGCATGTTATTATATAAAATTTCTTCAATTCCGGAGTCAAATATCTCATCAAGCAGAAAAGATTGCTTCACCCGCTTATCCTTAATCCTGCTGTCCTCTCTTTTCGTTGCCAGATAGAAGTATTCCGGTATTACATCTGTGAGAGAATGATAATAAAAAGCACTTCTATCCGTAAACACTGCTTTGGGATATTTCCTCATGATAACTTCAACATCAGATATATTTTCGGCGGTCGAATATATACCTTTTTCTTTCATGAATATATTTCCACTTGCAATTTCTTTCTTCAATTGATAATCACTACCATATCTATCAATGCATTCTTTATATGTCAGAAGCATGTTGACCTCCAATCCTTAAAGTAATCATACACCCTTATTTTTATTTGTGTGTATGATTACTTTAATTATATCCTCATTTGACAAGAAGTCAAGTATTGTTTTAAGTAAAAATACACACATTTTGCTATTCATGTGTATTTTTACTTCAATATATAGCTAGGATCACATATGCCTCCGGTTCCCTTATTATTATTTTGGCAACTAGACGCATTTTTTAGTAATTTGCATCTGCAATACACTGCAGTTACTGCATCGCCAGCTTCCTCATGGCAGAATCAGCAATTCTCTCAAGGATATGAATTACATCTTCTTCCCACGAATTCTCGTCAGATTCCCCATAAGCAGATCGTTCGGTGTTGTCTGAAGCGCTTTTGCGAGCTCAACAATTACGCTGACCGGAATGTCATGCTCGTCCTTCTCGTATCTGCAAATTGTGGTTTTCTTCATATATAGCATTGCAGCCAAGGTCTCCTGGGAACAGCCCATTTCCTTTTTACAGATATGACATTTCATCGTGATTCCTTTTAAGACTGCTGCATCTGGACTCCTTCTTAATACAAAATATTTTTGATCTGATTTTGTACCTGAAGTGGTTGCCTGACCAACCTTACATCCACCAAGTTTCATACACTCCAAAAGGAGCCCCTTTCCAGCGACTCTATGTATAGCACCATCAACGCCGCCACCCCCAAGAAGCGTGGAGTTGGCGGCGTTAACTATAGCATCGCATTTAATTCTAGTTATATCGTTTCGTACAATTTTAATTGGTATATTTCTTTAAATATTTACCTTTCCAATATTATGTGTAATAAATGCCTCTGCTGGATTGCTCGGATTATAACTTACTGTAGCAGAACTTCCAACTGCTGTATTGCCCATTACAGGAACTCTCTTCTGTCCAATAGGCAAAAATCCCAACTTTATCTTTTCGCTTTTGAGCTTTAAACTCTCAGTTACAACATAATTATTTCCTGCAACTTGATATTCTACGGTAATCATTGTAGGAAAATCCTGTCCTTTAACTTTAAGTTCTTTCACACGTCCATTTACTGTATGTGTACAATTTGCTTTGTTAATTTTCATCCTAGTGCTCCTTTCAAAAATGCCGCCTATCAAAAAGAAGGGTGGCATATTCTGCATATCAGTTTACTGTGATTCTAACATCCTCAAAATTGCCAGAAATATCGGAAACCATAAAGTTCTCGTCATTTGCCAAGCCTTTAACAGGGATCAAAATCAAAATGTTATTTATTTACATACAGTGTTTCTCGTACAGCATAATGTTCTTCTGATAGGTAATCTGTGTAGTTGTATTTTGTGGGATACGCAATTTTACCATCATTAAGAAGAACAAGTTGAGCCATACCGTATAACTGATGCTCGGTCAGATAATCATTAAAGTTAGCCTTAAACTCAGTTAAGTCCTGTCCGCTAAAAGTAGCACCATCAATGAATACCCATAAACTACTCTCAACTTTTCCTTGGAGATCAGTATCAACTGTAGGCACTTCAACCAAGGAAGTTTTTGTAATTTCAGCAAAGACTTTAATTTCTGTATCCGGCAGAATAGTCTTAATGCCATCGCACACATATGCTACATATATTGCATTCGCAGCAACATTAATATAGTCGTCTTCATATCCGGCATCTGTTTTTGTGATAGTAAAACTATCTGTTTCCTTATCACCGGATGTCGGGAAAGCGCGCATATGCTCTTTTTCCAATGAACTTTGGGCGCTATAACCAGCATAAGAGAATGAAGTATTATATTTCTTCTCCACATAAACCAACATTTCTTCAATGGCAACTATTGCTTTTTGCTGTGATGCAGAAAGCTCTGTATACTCAGTTGATAGGCCCTGTTCTGTTAAAATATCTTTTTGTCTCTGATTCAGAGAAACTTCCGATTCAGTGTTGCATAACTTCTTAATTTTGCAGAAATAGAGCCAATCAGCACAGAGTACACAACTCCAATGATTTTAGAACCTATTCCGGAGAATATATTATGCATCTCAGAATAATATCTCTGTGCAGTAATACTGTTTTGCTTTACATTTGCCACCTCAGATAAGATGCTCGACTTGTTGGAGTTAATTGCATGAAAATCCTCCTGAGCTTGTGACACTGTTGTTTTGAAATTACTTAACGACTCATAGGCTCTTTCACATCTCGTGATCTGATTACGAGCGTTATTTTTCTTATTAACATAATCCTGTCTTTTTGACTGCAATGCAGGTACTATACTCACGCTCATGACAGACCTCCTAATGGTAAATTCTAATTTACTATTTTATGGAAATTTGTCAATAAGTTTCGTATATTTCACAAATTCTTTATCATACCACTCAGCTTTTAGACACTTCATTTGAAAGTAATACTTGATTTTCTTTTCTTCCATTCATCTAACACTTCACCAATAATAAATTCAGCTTCTTCAATAGAGTATCCACTAAAATGTTCTTTGAACTTATCAGCTTTTACCACAAGCTTTCGGTCTTTTAGTTTTTCTTCTTCTAAAATCAACCGTACCATTGATTATGTTAATTCTCCTGTTTTTCTATATTCCTTGATTTTGAAGAATTGCATAGTAATCATCTATGGGTAAACTCCAACAATTCTTGCCTGAGCGATAACCTGCAGTGCCTCTTCAAGTTTTTTGTTTATTGCAATGCATCGAGCATAATCAACCATCAAATCTGCATCTTCAGGAAATCTTTCAGTAGCCTCTTTTGCGAAGGAAAGAGCTTCCTCAGCCTCGCCCTTATGTATCAAAAGATGAGTTTTTAAATGGTATCCATCGTAAAGCTCCGGCGAAGTAGCAATCAACTCATCAACTGCAACTGTAGCTTCTTCCATCATATTTAAGCGAAGCATTACATGGATCTTTTTAATTGCAAAATCGGGTCTGGAAGGATTTTTAGTACAAGCCTTCTGGAAATATCTGAAAGCCATATGGTCATCATTGAGATGTTCATATGCCATACCCATAAAGAACATCATTTCATCAGAATCATATCCCGATGAAATCGCAAGATTGTAATACTCTAATCCTTCATGAACTTCATCAGCATGTGTCAAGCAAGGGCGGAAAGATTTTTCTGCCATAATTTTTAATGGCAGAAATGGCAGGTTTTCACACTACCAATCCACATATATTTCTTTAATAAGCGAATATCCTTCTGGTCTCTGATCTGAAACACCTATTATATCTCCAATCCATTCGCCAGGTTCTTTAATCCTGCCATACCCCAGTAAAAGAGGTAATGGATCAGAAAAGTCATTCTTTGTATGATCCTGAAAAAGAATATCCGTTTCATCAAGCGAATAATAAATCTTTTTCGTATGATTCACAGTATATTTTCGCCTCTTACCAGTCATAAAGAATAAACCATCAAAAGGATTATCTAAATCAATTCCATATTCATTGAAAGGCTCAAGTCTACCCGTTTCCCTATATTCATCAAGATAATATCCAATCTCCTCACGGACATCCTTCTCTGCCTCTTTGAAAAAGCACGATACATTCCTATATGACTCACAAATCGTGTCAAAAGCATCTCCTGGATACCCAAATGCTGCTGAATGATTATAGAGAAGTTGAATAACATTATTTGATGATTGTTCTGGTACAGAGCACTCATCCCCAAACCAAAGAATGCGATCACCTTTCCATGAATCCATTAACAAGCTGTGAAGTGCAAACAATGGTGTACTATCCTTGTGCATCGATTCATGTAATTTATTTCCGTAATCAAAGTCTGCTGGGCATATATATTCCTTTTTATCGACATTTACCCAATTATAGTATTCTCCCATAATTCACCTACCAAGTCTGAATAAACTAATCCCAGCATATTCCATCATCTATTTTTAAATCACTTCCACACTTCGGACATGGAAGCTTTGCATTCTCAAAATCCTTAACCTTATGCATTCTCGAGGAACATTTTGGACATTTATGAATATAACTTTTAATAAACTCATATTCATGATCAAAGTCGCACCAATGTGGCCAGTAATCATGTTCTGGAGGTGTTCCATTTTTATTACAATACAACGATAGGTCGTAATCTTGTTCCAAATGATTACAAGAAGAACACTGATATAATCTCTGCTCAGCCATAATGGCAGCACTGGTGTTTTCCTCAAAGAACTTTTTCCATTCTTCACCATATTCACCATTGCGTACCGCCTCAACTATTCTCTGATAAACTCTTGGAAACATCATTCCTACTCCAAGACGATACATTTGCTTGAATTTGCACTTTTTACATTTTACTTCTATTCCATATCCCATAATAGATCTCGCCTCTTTAGTCTGATCTGTAGCACTAATTTTCAATCTGATATTTCTTTTTCAAACGCTTGCTCATGTGATACCAAGCCCAGGAGTCAGCTCCGTGAAGTCTATACAGTTCAGCTGCTATTTCATCATCATTTTTAAGTTTAGATGAATAGTACTCTGTATGCGGAAAATCCTCTTGCAAATCTAGCATTGCCAACTCTTTATTTCCTCGCAGTCTTGCACTCATATAGTCATAAATTGTATTTGGATCTCCAATCTGTTCCATACAAAGTTTTGCTAATTCAAAATCATCTCTATACGATTTATCAACATAAACAAAGTTCCATCGTGCCACCTTACATGCCAGATAAACAAGTTCTTTATCTTTACGATAAGGCTTCATACAATCCAGATACATGATGGTTCCATCTGCAGAATGCTCAATAGCAAACTTCACCCATTCACGGTCTGTCTGAAATCTTTTTGATGCGTGTTCTATCGCCTCTCCGCTATGAGATAGACTGTATTTGACCATAACTTCGTCATCCTGATATTGAGGAAGTAATCCCAGTGGCCATCTATACTTCAATACAACCTTAGCCAAAACTCGGTCATTGAAATACGAAAGATCCAGTTTTTCCATCAATCTCGGATGTTCATCTAATAATTTACTTAATCTTCTTCTGTACTCAATATAACGCTTCTGTCCTATAGCCTTTTTATAAGGCAACAAGCATACTTCAATAGGGATAAACTCTCTATCCTCAAAAAGAATCTTTTGTAGCTCTTCGATTTTAGGAGTTAAGTTGTCAAAATCAATCCCACTCTCTTCAGCAATGCTTTTAAGATTATCTATTCTCCACACCTTCTCTGCTAAAACTCTTAGAAGTTTTTCGGCCAACTCACGATTCTTTTCATGGTTTCTTTTATGGATTTCAAGTTCTTTATCAATATCAATTTCTTCCGCAGAACGTAACTCTGATAAAGGTGTTACAGGTTCTAAACTGATCTGCGCTTTATATTCTTCCACCAAAGCTGCTGGATACTCATCATAAATATTCTTATACTCCTGACGCAATTGGATGAATCTCTTATCATCGAATAAGTGCTCAACAAAAGCGTTGTCATAATCATACTCCGGAATCAGCTTTGCAAATACCGTTCTAATAATTTCAGATGATAAGTGATCCGGTTCAGCCCAGAAATTCACCTCAGAAAAATCCCTATTGTGTATATAATGATTTCTAATATACAAGCAATATGAGAAATGGTAATCTATCGCATAAGGATTTTTAATGAGATACTCCCTATCTTTATCCTTAAGATTAGCAACACAATCCTCTGCCACTTCTGTAATAAACTCTAATTCAGTTTTGCACGTAACTTTTTCTCTTTCCTTTGACATTTCAAACCTCTCCTGTTGGTTCATCTACTTTGACATTATCAGTGTAGCAAAACCGCTGTCCATAAATACGGACTCGTTGCAAGAGTTTTTTCTAAATATGTCAAAAGTGTACAAAAACCCAAAATATATTCTATCACAATTTCATGGATTCTTCCATAAAAATAAACCGGCAAGGCATCACCCCACCGGTTGAAATATCTCTTTTATATTACGTTCTCAGATTAAAATCTCTTTATCAAGTGATTGCTGTCATCTGAGCACTTCTTTTCAAATTCAAAGCCGGAATGATGATAAAAATCAATTGCTTTAGTATTTGTATTAAGTACTTCAAGTCTAATCGCGTTCATCCCGCATTTTTGGGATTCCTCAACACACCTTTTCATCAAGGTGCTACCTACATGTTTTCCTTGCATGTTCTCTAAAACGCCTATCATCGTAATAAAGGCGATTTTACCTTCCATATCATTTGCATAAATAGCCGCATAGCCAACAGGTTCATCATTTTCGTATGCTCCAATAAAGATGGCGTAGTTATCTATTTTACCAAAGATTTCCTCGTAATTATCCCTTCTAACCAATCCTCTTGGAAAAACATGATCCAATTTTTCAATTACTTTTCTTTTCTCTTCCGTTTCAGTTACAACAAAAATATCCATAGAAGCCTCCTGTATCATTTCTTCTATGGATATATCGTCATATTTTGTAGTTTTCTTTATTGTCTTCCTGCAACACTCTCATCAATTCTTCTGAGAAATTCCAGCGAATCTCAATCTTGTCAGGCTCATGTATTAAAACCTTATCAATAAACGCCCTTACCATTTCATTTGTCATTTCAGCTTCACCAGAGTACTTATCCATGCAATCCTTCAGCTTCACTGCCTCAGGATCATCGACTGCCTTGAGTTGCTGAATCCTTACATTTCCACCAAGCCTTACGATTGGCAAAGACCGTAACCTGAGTTGGAAGTAATGGATAATTTCTGTCCGACCACTCGGCTGCCATATCCGGCAGAAGTGTTGCAAAGTCATTAAATCCTGCCAACACTTTATTATGGGAGCAATACGGGCAACCAGTTTTATTTATTGTCCTGCTCTTAACAGCAGCTTCCCACTCGTGTCCTTTCTCACATCTCCAAATCACTTTCTTATGAGAACCAATAGAAACCTCTGTCGGTTTTATCTTATTCTTTTTCGACCACTGCTTTACCAGTAATGGCTCTAATGTCGCCAAATCGTTAATACCTGCAATCACTCTCGCACCGGAACATATCGGGCATTTCTCTCCATTAGAACGAGCCTTAACGCTTGTCTGCCATTCGTGACCGCAAGCACCTCTCCACCATACTTTTTTATTTGAACCGAAAGTAATGCCATCAGGTGTAAGCAGTAAATTCTTCTCTGACCACTCCGAAACAAGCTCCGGGTGTACTTCTGCTAAACTGTTATTCATAGCCAAACCTCAACCTCCTTGTGCTTAGAGTATATGAAGTTTTGGCTTTATCTTGTAGTTTGCGAATATCCGTATAAATAGAAAAAGCCCTTTGAGAAAAGGATTTCTCCTCTCCCAAAGGGTAGTTTAACTTTTACTTAGAATTATCTTTTTTAATAACTAAGTTATAATTGCTATCATAATACAGTCCAAGTTCTCTACACATTCTATCGTTCACATTATCTAACGCTTTCTTATATTCTGCATACGTTGGAGACAGAACCATTAAATTAGGAATGAATATATCGTTATATCCTTTATTTTGTAACTCTTTCTGCATTTTTCTCTGTGCAATAAATACTGGATGGTATTTCATTATACCGTTTTTCATTTTAGCACCTTTCCATACTTTTTCTTTTAGTCTTTCATATTCACTTTCACTCATATCACGATAATAGGCTATCATCTCATCTGCGGTTCTGGTTTCTTGTGCAATCCCACCTATCATCTTCGCACCTATTCCCATAATAAAAGGAACTTTCAATGTCGTTTCATCGCAATATTCTAATATATTCTGTAGTGCCTGCTTCTGTTCCAGAGTCTTCAACCTTACATTAAGAAATGGTTTGAAATGACTTTTAAAATAATCTCCCCATTCTTTTCCCGGTAGCAAAGACTCAATTGCATTTTCAACGGTTTGATAATCAAGTGCCTCATTTGCTTTGTCTGCGTCACCATCATCTATAAATTGCTTCAAAGCTTCAAGTTCTGAGTCTTTTAAAACTTTTTCCTGCACTTTTTCTTGATAAATACGAAGAAGAATACTTTTGTCGCCAGTTTCCAAAAGGCTCTGTATGTCTTTAATACTAATACCGAGTTTTCTATATACTGAAATCTTTTTTAAAGTTTCAACATCTTGTGCAGTATAGTTACGATAACCATTGTTATCTTTATCCACTGACAGCAATCCTTTTTCTTCATAATACTTAACTGCACGCTTTGTCATTCCAACCTCATTTATGATTTCATTTAATAACATCAGATGCACCTCCTTATGATTTATGTTGATAGTATAAGCGTATACGCTGCGTGCAGGTCAAGAGTTTTTCGTCTTTCTTCTAAAAATGGGCAATCCCGATTTCAGGACTGCCCACTCATTGCACTAATTATGCGATTTTTTCTTGCTTGCACCGATTTCTGCATCAATTGATGTAAGTTTGATGTAAATCGCTGTTTTTTTAGTTTTTTATCAAATGAAGTACGTCCCGTCTATTTGGTAAAACGGTACATCTTTACATCACGTCGACTGGCGTCTCCGTGCGTTTTTCGCCTTATGTCGGTGTTCGCAAGCGCACACCGCCGCAAGGCTCAGTTTCTCATCTTAATAGAGCTTTGCACCTGCCGGAATGTGGTCATCTACCATCAGAAGATGAAGCTTTTCTTCGCCTTCTTCTTCATGAATAGCACTGAGGAGCATACCGCAAGAGTCAATGCCCATCATCGCTCTCGGTGGAAGATTTGTGATAGCGATAAGAGTCTTTCCAACCAGTTCCTCCGGCTCATAAAAGCTATGAATACCGCTTAAAATGGTTCTGTCTGTGCCTGTTCCGTCATCAAGAGTAAACTGTAACAGTTTCTTTGACTTCGGTACTGCAACACACTCTTTAACCTTTACTGCACGGAAATCTGACTTGCTGAATGTATCAAAGTCTACCATTTCCTCAAACAAAGGCTCAATCTTTACCTTAGAGAAATCAATCTTTTCAGACTCAGTTTTTACATTTTTTTCAGGTGCTTCAGAAGCTGTATTATTTACATCATTTTTCTTATTTACACCATCTAAGGACTTCATCGTCGGGACCTTTTTTGTGGTTCTTTCATACTCGACCAAGCTGGTGTTAATACTATTAAATTCTCCATATTCCAATTATCCCCCATACTTCATATTTTTGCTCTACTTTGAGTCATTTTGCGGGCAAATGATGTAAAATTTGATGTAAATGATGTAGGTGGTAATTTGAATAGAAAACTTACATTTTTATTTCATATTCAGTTGTATTTTTAATTATATCCAATTTCTTATACTAAGTCAATCCGCAGCAAATGCCTTATCTCACGTAGTCTATCGTATATTGTTCCGGGTGGATTCTGCTCGTATAAACATTTCCTAAACCTAACGAGTTTGAAATTTCATTCAACTTCTTCTTATTATCTTCTGAGCAATTTATGCCCGCAACAATTCGGCTTGTTCTCATTCCTAATCTATGTATTGGCACATTCATTCCCTTACTATTCTCATCAAGTGGATAAACTATTCGATATTCTTTTTCGTGTTCCCACGATTTAGCCTTAATAAATAAGTTCTGCAAAAATAAATTGCTATAAAAATTAGCTTTTTCTACTTGTCCAGAAATAATAGCATCTCCACTTTGCAAAATTAGAGATGCAACTTTGATTCTTTCTGGTTCATATAATACTTCGTGAATACAATCCTTTTTTATTACCTCGTATTCCACACAAAATCCCTTATGGTTATTCGTGTAATAAGCCCACATTGGTAAATAGTCCATATTGTTTGAGGAAAGGCACGTTATACCATAATCACTAAAATCAAATAGTATTTGATACTTCTCGATAACATCAGGCGAATATCCTGCTTCACTCAATTTTTTCCTATCAAGTAATATTCCCTTATATTCATACGGGTCATTTAATAAATCTTTTTGTGCAAACCATATTTCCTCTCTCTGTAAGGAAAGAAACTTTTTTTCATCTTTTTCAGATTCATCAAGCCAAATAAATTTAATCAATTTACTTGGAATAGTAGAAAAACGAACTTTTCTTGCTTCGTCCACCTTTCCCTCTGAAAGGAGTTGTAAGTATTCCTCTAATGTCTATCAAAAGGCTTTTACATATTAGATAAAAGCATGTAAAATTTCTTTTACATAGCTTAATTGCGGTCTATTTAGCTTGTTTCTTGACTACTCAGGAAAAATATTTCTACCCTCGCCCCACCTGTATTTTCAGAATTTGAAAGTTTAATACCTCCACCATATTTTTCAGCCACAGTTTTTGCAAAAAATAGTCCCATCCCATAATGGGCTTCGCCATTTCTACTTGTGTCATCCATAAAAAACTGCTCTGTGCCATGCAATAATGCTTCTTTTGTAAATCCTGATCCGCTATCCTCCACAATGAATGTCAGCCGGCCATCCTGCTCCTTTGCGTCAATATAAATGATTCCATTTTCTTTTGTATGCTCCACTGCATTCTGAATCATATTCATTACGGCCCGGAACATTGGATCATAAGCAATCGTTACCTTTTTATCACTTTGTCCCGCCTTCCAATCTATTTTCTGGTGATAGATTTCTACCAGTCCGAGTGCCTGTTCCTTTATATCTGCGAAAAAATCTTCTAACCTCACCGTTGTATAGGTAACATCACTGCAATTCCATGATTTTGTGACATCTATCAACTGTTTTACATAACTTTGTATCTGTGTTGTGCCGTTCAAAACATAAGTGATATTATTCTTCTGTTCTGTGGTCAGTTCAGTCTCTGAAAGTAGTTCTGCATTTCCCCGTACAATCGTAAGAGGTGTTTTAATATCATGCGCCAAAGCAGACATCTGCTGTTTCTTTTCCTGCTCTGTTTTCCACTGCTTTTCTAAAGATTCTCGCAATGCATCTCGCATATCATCGATTGCCGATAAACAGTCATCAAACTCTTTGATACCGGAACAGGATGTCTCATATTCCAGATTTTGATCCTTTATTTGTCCGATTGCGTCTAATACAGGCTGCATCTGCTTTTTGATTCTTTTTCCAAAACGTATGGACGGAATGATGATAATCGCTACCGCCCCAATCACAGACATAATAATCATCACATTCTGTGGTCCTATAAAATGCTCCCTCAAAAAAGCTGAATGATATTGAGGTGTCAGGCGATATTGCAATACAACATATTCATTTTCCCTTACAATTACTTTATAAAAATATTTCCCGGATGCGTTTCCGTACTTTGCAACATTCCATGCTATCTGTTCGTATTGTTCTGACAGATCTCCACCTATTTTCTCTCCATTCTCTGAAAAGATTACATAATCACAAAGTGCGGGAATCATCTCAGCAGTCACTTTATCTGCACGTAGAATCGTATTATATGCTTCATTAATCTTTTGCTCTGCATAATTTGCCGGATAAATACAGCCCACACTAATCAAAAGGTACAGCAGCAGATAAGCAACAATCACCAAACCAACTAATGATCCAAGCATGACCAGTACATATCTCATAAAAATCCTGCTGAGTGCATTGCTTCTCTTTACTCTTCCCATTTATATCCAATCCCCCAGACTGTTTTTATCGGTGTATAATCATAATCCGCAAATTTTGCTCTTATATTTTTGATATGCGTGATTATAGTACTGTCATTACTCTCATTGTCAAAGCCAAAGACCGCTTCCAATATCTGTTCCTTCGAGAAAACCTGTCCTCTGTTTTTAGCCAGAAATTCACAGATTTCGTACTCCGCTTTCGTAAGAGGAAGTTCCTTATCATCAACCAATAGTTTCTTTTGAGATATTTGAATACAGACCCTCCCCAAAACCATCCGGACAGAATGTTCCCTGTGCTCTCTTCTAAGATGTGCATTGATCCTTGCCCGAAGTTCCATCACTCCAAATGGCTTTGAAATATAATCATCTGCTCCTAAAGAAAGTCCGTTTACCAGACTGTTTTCCTCCGTTTTTGCCGTAAGAAACAAAATCGGACAATCCACAAGTATCCTAATTCTTTTGCATAATTCGAAGCCATCAATTCCAGGCATCATAATGTCCAGTAAAATCAGGTCATAACGATGTAATTCTTCCATATTAATTTTTAGTGGATTACTTACTTTGGTAACCAGATGTCCATCCTTATTCAAAATGCTTTCTATCATTTCCAAAATTGCCGGTTTATCATCAACTGCCAGTATTTTTGCCATAGTTTTCCTCGATTCTATTCCGATATTCTGTTTCCTTCCCAGTGGTTTACCCACCAAAAATAGTATACCATACTAATCCCTGTAAATATTAAGCAACCTGGTATGAATGACAACCATTCACCTACACTAGTTTCTCCCAATACAGATTGCAGATAAGTATATGGTACTCTACCCGTCCAGCAGACAAATACATATTTCCACACATAATCTCCAAGTCCGGTAAGCATCAATGCACTAATTAGTCCTGATATAATCCCTGCTCCAATGGATACCCCTTTTCCAAACTGAAAAGCCAGAATCAGCTGCCACAGATAAAGTGGAACACTGCTTCCCCACAGCAGCAATGCTGCAAATATACATCCTTTCATGATTTCGATATCGCTTGATGCGATTCTTCCAAATCCAATTCCGAATATGATTGCTGTCAATAGGATAGAGCACAGACACAAAACCAGTAGCATCAACAGTTTCGATAAAAATGCTGTAAGTTTATCTGGTAAAGACAACAGGTTTTGAAAATTACCTGCATTTTGTTCTTGTTCCATCACACTTGCTGTAAAAATTCCAATAAGTACCGGAAGTCCTGCTCCTATTGCCTGATAAAATGCAATCACTTTCATATTTTCATTCCATGGTGAAAAAAAGTAATATATTAAAAATATAACGCTGGTTATAATCGGAATCAGTAAGTGTGCCAGAATCACAGATGTTCCTTTCATCTTTCGCAAGTCTGCATTAAGAGATCTTCCAATCATCTTATTTCACCTCTCTTCTCTCAAACCATTTCAAAAACAGAACCGTTACAAAAACAAACCAGATGATTGAGAGACACATTCCCGGAACAATGACTCCCGTATCCAAAAGAGGATTCCCTGCTTCTGCGGCAAGTCCATTTGGTAAAACATGAAGCAACGGGCACATCATTCGCATAGGGATTGCAGAAACAAGTACATACCAGATTCTGGTTTGTGATATTACCACACCGCTGACGGTAATAAATAGGCAGACGAACAGGTTTACAATCATTCCAAATCGTTCACTTAAAAATAAAGCTACCGGAATCTCCCATAACTCAGAAACCGTCAGAAACAATACTGCAATCAACGCTCCTCCAACTGGAACATGTGTCGTTAGAAGAAAGCCTCCAAGCGTTGCTCCTGCAAACACAATCACATTAGAAAACAAAATCATGTACCCAATATAAATAATTTTCCCCAGCAACAATTTTCTTCTGTCTGTGGGAATAGTCATTAAATGATAGTATTTTATCTTTTTCTCCTGCGCCACAGAAAGATAACAAAATAGAGCAATCATCCCCGGCAGCAAAAGTGTATACCACCAGTTCCAAACACTTTCTGCATAAGCATTTGTCATCCCAAGAGTAAATATAAATGCCATGACAAATGTAAGAAGAGGAAATCCCCAGATAAACTTTTTTCGCATGGTTCTTTTGGCTTTTTGATGTTCTGCCTTTATAATATTAACCATGGATTTCACCTGCTTTCTGGTTTTTTCTTACCACATTCATAAACAAATCTTCAAGATTATCTCCCTGCTTTAATGCTCCTTCGTATCCTAAGATTCCACCTGAAATAATCCCGACTTTATCTGCAAGTAACTGTACCTCTGAGAGAATATGACTGGAGAGAATTACAGTGATTCCCTGTTCCGGAAAAGACCGGATCAGCTCTCGTAATTCCTCGATGCCTATTGGATCTAATCCATTCGTAGGTTCATCCAATATCAAAAGTTCCGGTTCTCCAAGCAATGCCATTGCAATGCCTAGTCTTTGCTTCATCCCCAAAGAAAACTGTCCTGCTTTCTTCTTTCCGGTGTTTGTAAGTGATACAATCTGCAAGACCTCATCAATTCTGTTTTCATCTGTACCAAGCAATAATTGTCTTACCTTCAAATTCTCTCTGGCGGAAAGATTTTCATAAATAGGCGGATTTTCAATTAACGCTCCTATTTTTGATAAATCTTTCCTATCCAAAAGTTTTCCATCAAAGTAAATCTTTCCTGCAGTTGGTTTCATCATACCGGTCAGCATTTTCAATGTGGTAGATTTACCAGCGCCATTCGGTCCAAGCAGTCCATAAATCTGTCCCTTTTCGATATTAAGTGAAACATTATTTACCGCTTTCTGTTTTCTAAAATATTTACATAGATTTTGTGTCTGTAACATCATTTCCATCTTTACTATACTTCCTTCTATATTTCATTTCTTACTGAAATATAACCTAACAGAAAAAAATAAAGATTTGATGAAGATTTATTCCCGTATGGAATAAACCATCAATTGAATATCATTATCAGAACTCGGCTTTCCACTGAAATCAGCAAAGCTGTTACAAATACGAAGTCCTAATTTACAGAATATCTCCGTGATTTCATCCAAACTATATAACCTTATAGGATTTCCTTCTTTCATTTCAGGCTTATAAAGTGCTTCTCCATACATATAGTCTACCTGCCCATATATCAGCGTTTTTCTATCCTTCTCCCATTCAAAAGCAGATAATGTAAGTCCCTTTTCTCCTGCATCCCATAACTTGCAAGGGAAATGCTCTTGCCTTTTGAAGAAGCTTCTGCGGCTTTTACTCCGATTGGGATAGATGTCCGGTACATCTTAATATGATTCCCGAAGTTTTCCCTCAGAGCTTCCACCGTACTTTTAGCAAGATTAGTCCGACTGTCTACGAGAGTCAGAAGTATTCCATCAATCTTAATATCCGGATTGATATACTTCTTTACCCTTGAAATCGTCTGCACGAGCTGCGTCATTCCTTTTGCTGGCAGATATTGAGCCTGAACCGGAATAATCACACTGTCTGCCGCCGAAAGAGCATTGAGTGTTACCATACTAAGCGATGGCATACAGTCGATCACGACAAAATCATATCTGTCTTTAATCTGATTCAAGTAATTTTTCATCGTGGTTTCTCTGCTCATGGCATTCATCAGGTTATACTCCATTGCTGAAAGCTCAAGGTTTGCTGGAATAAGATCAACTCCTTCATCATGGTGCAGGATTCCAACCATCGGGTCATTCATCGTTTCATTCATCACATCTGTTAATTTCGTTGCAAGCGTGATACCCAGACTGTCCGTATCCTGCCACCCCAGACAAGCGGTTAAATCTCCCTGTGGATCTGCATCAACAAGTAATACTTTCTTTCCCTGCATTGCAAGACCGATTCCGAGATTGACCGAAGTGGTGGTCTTTCCTACTCCGCCTTTCTGATTGCAGATGGCAATCGTTTTGCAGTTTGACACTTCTTGCGTCCTCCTTTCCTGAATATTCATAGCCATTGTAGAATGACTATGTACCTGACCGTTTCATTTTCTAAACGGTCGTGGCAACATTTGTTCTCAACACCCCTTGCCGAGCGTATCGCTCATGGGAAGCCACTAAGGAACAGATTGCTGATCTGTATCATAGGATTCTAACCTCTGCCGGGTACTCCGCCAGCTCCTTAGAGAAGTATCATTATCTTTCTGACTGTCATCGCCATGTCAGGAGCAACCTGACACTCATACCGGGAGTTCTCGCTGTTCTGCATCCACAAAAGTTATGGCGTACCCGATAAGGTGGCTATCATCAGAATTAACGTCTTAGTGACCTGTATATTCAGTTTTAAATTTCAAAGGAAGGCATTCCATTTTTGTTGATTGGAATTACTCCCTTCACTTATTTGGAATTGCTCAGGCTTTTGACACCCTATTTTTTATAAATTTTTTTAATTATTTTTTTGAGAGAGATTTTAGAACAATAGATAAGTAGAACTTAGAGTAAAATTATAGTTGGCAAAAATAAAGGGAAGAGATCGAAACCTCTTCCCAATCATACAGATTTATCTTATTGTTTAATTGCTGAAAAAAACATAAGGAGTCTGTATGATGAATTCAATGATAAAGGAAAACGGCGTAACATTCAATCAGTTGGAGAAAAATATTTATGCGTGGGTCTGCCAGATCGGCAGGGAGTTTACAAAAGAGTTCCTGGAACGATATGACCGGATGCTGCTGGAGGACAGAGACAAGAAGAAGTATAGGGATAAAGGAGGCAGACAAACAACCGTAAAGACCGTATATGGTGAGGTAACCTATCAGAGAAATGTTTATGAAGTGACTGAAGAGGACGGAAGAAAGCGTTTTGTATATCTGCTGGACGAAACACTGGATCTGGATCATGTAGGTTTAATTTCAACGAATATGGCGGAACTGTTGGTAAAGGGGATTACAGAACTATCTTACAGAGAATGTGCCCGTCAGGTCAGTGAGATGACTGGACAGACCATCAGTGCGATGGGAGTATGGAACGTCATTCAGGCGTTAGGGGAAAAAGTCTGTGAGGATGAAGCTGAACTGACAGAAGAATATAAGAAAGGGCATGTGAAAGGAAAAAGAGAGGTTCCCGTCCTATTTGAAGAAGCGGACGGAGTTTATATCAGGCTGCAGGGAAAAGACCGGAAAGAGGAAAAACAGGATAAATCAGAGATTAAGATCGGGATCGCTTATGAAGGATGGCGAAAAACCGGTTCGGATCGTTATGCGCTGGAAAATAAAGTAGTCGTTGCCGGATTTTCCAAAGCAAAGGAGTTTCAAGAATATCGGGAAGCAGCAATCGCGCAGGAGTTTAACCTGGATGAAGTGGATCAAAGAATCTTAAACGCAGACGGAGCATCCTGGATCAAGAAAGTGAAAGATAAAAGCACCTGTTTTCAGTTAGACCCGTTCCACCGGAATAAGGCTGTGAAAGAGAAAATCCATGAACAGGCTGCGAGGGATGCTGTTTTAGAGTTGATAAAAGCTGAAGAGATTGAAGAAGTATTCCGGTATCTGGAAATCTATCGAAACAGTTTAAGTGATGAGGCAGAGATTGAAGATGTAGAAGACCTGATTCGTTATTATGAAAACAACCGGGAAGGGCTCGTGCCTTACCAGTCTCAAAATCTCAATCTTCCAGAGCCACCGGAAGGGTTGTCATATCGGAATATGGGAACGATGGAAAACCATGTATGGAGCGTAATCGCAAAGCGAATGAAGCATGGACATAGAAGCTGGAGTAAACGGGGAGGAAATCATCTGGCGAAGATCCTGGCAAAAAAGTGCAGTGGGAAACTGTATGAAGTGACCGAACGTCTGCGTCGGCCGGTATTTGAAGAAGAAAAAGTAGAAGAATTGTATGGAGCGATTCTGATGTCAGCGAAAGCGCCAAAGAAAGACGGAAAAGGATATGAATATCCGGCGATTGGGCATGTGGTTGGATTAAATGGAAAGATACAGGGGGAGAGAAAACGACTGTTGTACATGGCTGGATATTAAACTGGGACAAAACATGCTATTTCAACAAAAAGATAAATCAAAAAGAAAGTTGCCAACGATTACTTGACAGTAACTAAGTAGAAAAAGCTTCAAATCCCGTGTATAATTAAGAAATAAAGATAGAAACAAATCGGGATTGTGCGCCCAGATAAGGGCGAGTAGTCTAGCAGGTGGAATGCCTGTCTGGTAAGGTCTAACCAACCGCCAGTAGCGAGTCTTGGGTGACTGTCAGTAATGATAGTTGCTAAGCGTAGACAGCGAGAAAATAGAGAGTGTGATTGAGCCTCGAAATTTTGACATTTAGAAGGCTGACGTTCTAATTTCGACGGAAAGCAATACAAATCAATTCGCATTGGTGAGAAATGGTTTGCTTCTGCGGGGTCAAAGAGCACTTTATGTTTTACATTGTGATTATTCAGTCAACTGGGGAGAGCCTATTGTTTCTTGCCATTGCAAGTATGGCAAACAACTGCAAAACAGGAGAATGTCAAAAGAACAGTAGGCAGTCGGATAGCTTCATAGTACTGAAGAAGTTGGGTAATGCCAACGGAGGAAAGGGAGCTACATAATAATGGTCTTTCTGAGGACACATCAACCGTACTCAGGGACGGAGGTATTGATGGAAACGAAATTAGAAATTAGAAAGAATAGCAGAAATATCGGCAAATTCGCCGAGACCAGAGTTCACATCGTTGTATCATCTAATCAATAAAGAAATGCTTTTGCAATGTCACAAAGAATTAGACGGAAACAAAGCAGTCGGCGTTGATGAGATTACTAAGAAAGAGTACGAGGGAAATCTGGAGCAAAACATAGATGACTTGGTAGAAAGACTGAAAAGAAAATCATACAAACCACAGCCATCAATTAGGGTATATATCCCTAAAAGCAATGGAAAACTTCGACCATTAGGAATTGCGTGCTATGAGGACAAAATAGTCCAATTAGCATTAAAGAAGATATTGGAAGCCATCTATGAACCGAGATTTCTGAACTGCATGTACGGATTCAGACCAAATCGAGGATGTCATAACGCAATAAAAGAACTGTATAAGAGATTAAACAACACGAAAATATGTTATATTGTGGACGCTGACATCAAAGGCTTCTTCGACCACATGAAACATGAATGGATTATCAAGTTTCTCCATCTCTATATCAAAGACCCTAACATAATCGGTCTGGTTAAGAAGTACCTTAAAGTGGGAGTGCTGGATAATGGTGAACTTATGGTGAATGAAGAAGGTTCAGCCCAAGGCAATATCATAAGTCCAATCCTAGCAAACATATATATGCACAATGTATTGACACTATGGTATAAATTTATTATTACCAAAGAATGCAAGGGAGATAACTTTCTAATTGTATATGCAGATGATTTTGTTGCAGGATTTCAATATAAATGGGAAGCAGAGAATTACTACAAGCTTCTTAAAGAACGAATGGAAAAGTTCGGTTTGCAATTAGAAGATAGTAAAAGTCGTCTCTTACAAAGCGGTGCTTATATTGCAAGGGCAAAGCAAAAGAGCGGTGAGTGTATCAGATTACAAACATTTGATTTTCTGGGATTCACATTCTATTGTGGGCGTTCACGCAAAGGCATGCCATATATAATGCCAAAGACAAGCTCTAAGAAATTCAGACAGAAAATTCGAGACATCAAGGTATGGTTATATGCGAATAGAGACCAACCGCTAAAGAAACTAATGGGTATGCTAAATCTGAAACTAATAGGTCATTATAGGTACTATGGCATAAGTTTTAATGGCAGAATGATTTCAAACTACAAACAACAAGTGAGAGAACTTCTGTTTAAGGTGCTGAATAGACGAAGTGACAGAAAGAGTTATACAAGAGAAGGATTCATTGAAATGCTGAAATATTATCCATTGGCAATGCCAAAGATTTATGTCAGCTTGTTTTGAGACTGTAAATATTATTATGAAGAGCCGTATGCGGGAAAGCCGCACGTACGGTTCTGTGAGGGGCTTACATTGTGAGGTGTAAGTCTACTCGACTGTAAGGAACAGAAACTTTGAATTTCATGGAGGTAAGTCGTAAATGGATTGTATATTTTGTAAGATATTAAACGGAGAAATTCCGAGTTTGAAAGTATATGAAGATGAATATACAATGGTTTTTATGGATATTGCAAAAGATGTTGACGGCCATATGGTTGCAATACCTAAAAAGCATATTAAAAATATTCTCGATTGTGATGTAGATACGCTTAGCCATTTGATGTCCACAGTGAAGAAAGTAGCCAACTATTGTGTTGATAAATGTGGGTACGAAGGTGTGAATTTACTGAATGCAAGTGATGAAAGTGCTGGTCAATCTGTTCCGCATTTTCATATTCATATTATTCCAAGAAGAAGAAACGATAATGTGGATGCGTGGCCTAAATTTGACGGGGCAAATTGCGAAACAGAAGAAATTTATGAAAAGATAAGAATGAGCTAAATTTGAATCTGTGGAGATGTTGAGATGATAAAAAAATACAAAATAGGTTTTGATATATGGGGATTGATTACTTTTATTATTATTATGATTCCCAATTTTATTTGGTTCGCAGTTCCAGCACCGAATGATATTTTAAGGGGAGAGTCAATTACAAAAACAGTAGATGTAATAGCATCTATATGTCAGGTGTTAATGGTAATGTCGTTATGTATATTCATTAATCAAGACCGTAAAAAAATAAGTATCACACGATTTATTATGGCCACAATTATTTGTTGTCTACTGTATTTTTTATGTTGGATATTTTATTATGTAGGTGTGACGAATGGCATTGTTATATTGGGTTTGACTATTTTTCCATGCTTGGTATTTCTGTTTTTCGCTATTGAAAGAAAGAATATGATTGCTGTTATACCTATTTCAATATTTATGGTATGCCATTTGATTTATGGAATAGTTAATTATATTATTTAAGAAACTTCCAGTTTGTATGGATAATATTCCCATTAAAAAGACCGCTTGCACTTCGGTGTAGGCGGTCCTCTTATATTCTGGGCAATTTGATTAGACGGTGTGAAATTTTTTCTGTAAATTGAGATCTTCTATGATAATTAAGCGGCTTAATGGCAGTTTTCTGCGGTTAAGCCGTTGTCTATTTAATAGCAAAAATGAACGAACATGTCAAGAGCACCCAGAAAAATCTGGGTGTATTTTTCTTGGCATATTATTTAGACTTACATCATCAGTCGGTCGGGGTACATGATTTCCAGTTCACCACGTACTTTTCCCCAGTTGCGGATCGACATTGTCCATTTTTTTGCAATTTCAAAAGTACCCAGATATAGTGCCTTCATCAGCGCCTGGGAACTTGGAAATACGCTTCTCTGCTTGTTCAATCTACGATAGCATGAATTTAGTGATTCTATGGCATTCGTAGTATAAAAAGCGGTACGAACATCCTTGGAAAACTTGAAAATTGGAGAAATCGCATCCCAGTTATCATGCCAGCGGTTCATGGCACTCGGATATTGCCCAGACCATTTCTTTGTCACAGTCTCTAACTGCTTTCTAGCAGCTTCTTCGCTTGCTGCCGTATAGATTGTCTTTAAATCCTTTGCAAAGGATTTCATATCTTTGTTTGCAACATATTTCAGCGTATTTCTCACCATATGTACAATACAACGCTGTTGCTCTGTTTTTGGAAATGCGGTAGAGATTGCATCCTTGATTCCTGTTAATCCATCTGAGCAGAGAATGAGAATATCCTGAACTCCACGATTCTTCAAGCTGTTCAATACAGAAAGCCAGTACTTACTGCTTTCATTTTCGCCCACTACGATGCTTAAGACTTCTTTCATGCCATCTTCATTGATGCCAAGTACCACATATGCTGCCAGCTTTCTGATCACACCATCATCACGTACAGAGAAATGCACAGCATCAATAAAAACGATTGGATACACAGGTGACAAGGGACGATTCTGCCATTCCTCGATTTTGGGAAGGAGCTTATCTGTGATATCGGATACCATTCCTTCACTGACTTCAAAACCATAAATATCCTCTATGGTTTCTGAAATCTGTCGTGTAGTCATCCCCTTTGCATACATTGCAATAATCTTGTCATCAATGGAAGAAATATCTTTTTGACGTTTTGGAAGTACCTGTGGTTCAAAAGAACTTTGACGATCCTGAGGTACATCTACTTCGAATTCACCGTATTTACTACGAACAGTTTTAGACTTTGTTCCATTACGGTAATTAGGCTCACTAGATCTTTCATAACGATCGTATCCAAGATGATTGTCCATTTCTGTTTCAAGCATATCTTGAAGGGTTCCGGAAAGCAGATCTTTAAGTGCCTCCTGAATATCATCTGCTGACTGGATATCGTATTCCTGGAGCAGTCCCTGAATAAGATTTCTTTTTCCTTCTGTCATCGGTTTTGGTTTGTAAACTTCTTTTTTTCTGTTTGCCATAATAAAAGGCCTCCTATGATTTAATATATTTTATCATAGAAGACCTTTATAGTGTTTAATTTACAGAGTTTTTTTCACAGGCTCTTTGATTAGATGAATAAATTATGCTTCTTCTTGGCTGCCAATACCTTGCAGAGAACATCATCCACTGCGTCAGTATATCTGCCTTGTTCGAGAAGCTCATTTTTCAGCCGGATAAGTGACTGAATAACTCTGCTCTGTTCTTCGGCTGTTAAGTAAATATGATATTTCTTTTCTCTCATTGGCTGTTCCTCCAGTTCTCAAATACGTTTCTGATAGTCCCGACATCTTCTTCCGTATCGGAAGTAATAAATATATGTACGCTTTGAAAGGCTGCTTTGATACGCTGAGCATAAGCGATTTCTGTTTCATTGGTTTTCATAGGCAACTTGATCCGTTTAATTCCTCTTTGCTGACAGAGATGTTCTTTTAAGATTTCCATATCTTCTGAACCGCTGTTCACTTCAATCGCCACCTGTTCAGATGGAATATAAGTATCAAGCGGTATCCCTAAAACTCTGTCTGAGCCGAGTTCGATTTTCAATCCTTTCATATGTGAATAATAACTGAGGGCAAAAGCCGGAAACACTGATAAATACTCCTGCTCACATATCCTGCAACCTTTTCCGAGAATTGTCCGTTCATTGATCTTCATACTCCATGAATGTCCGTGTCTGCATTTCCACCATGCTCGTTTAGCAGAAGTTCGTGATACTTCTGTCGGCTGTATTCTGTTCTGTTCATAATCCCAGTCACTGAGTAGATTTTTATCCGTTGTCGCCAGATCATTGTATCCTGCAAGCACTTCTCTTTCGGCACATACCGGACAAACAGTTCCTTTTATTCGGGCATTGATGACTGACTTCCATTCATTGCCACATTTCTTACAATGCCACCACACATTTTTTCTCGACTTTGCATTGACCTCATCAGGCTGTAACGGATAATTCTTTTCTGACCATTCTTCAGCAATCTCCGGATGTGTTGTTTTCAAATCATTCCTGCCTTTTATAAAGGTATAGCCACTGCAACAAGGGCACTTGCTTCCGCCTGAGCGTGTAGAAATAAGTGTATTCCATTCATAATCGCAATCCCTGCACTTCCACCATGCTTTACGATTAGCAAATGCAGTAACTTCCGTTGGCTTCTTCTCATTTTTCTCTGACCATTCATCCGCAACTTTTGGAACCACTGTCGCAAGGTCATTAAATCCAACAAGCACCTTATTATGGGAACAGTATGGACAACCAGAACCATTGATACTCCTGCTCTTAACCGATGCTGTCCATTCATGCCCCAGTCGGCACTTCCAGATGACTTTCTTATGAGAACCTACGGTTACCTCTGTCGGTTTGATTTCATTCTTCTTGGACCACTCAGAAGCCAATCCCGGCTTCAATGTACTTAGATCGTTAATTCCTGCGACTGCTCTCGCACCGGAGCAGATCGGGCATTTCTCGCCCTTTGACCTTGCCTTAACACTGGTCTGCCATTCATGCCCACAGCTGCCTTTCCACCAGACGACTTTGTTAGAGCCGAATGTAATACCATCTGGTGTCAGTGGCAGATTCTTCTTAGACCACTCAACTATCAATTCCGGATGCACTACTGATAAACTGTTATTCATATCAAAACCTCCACTTCCTCTGTGCTTAAAGTATAGGAAGTTTTTGCTTGATGTTGTAGTTTGCGAACCCCCTTTGAAAATAGAAAAAAACCTTTGAAAAAGGATTTTCCTCTCTCAAAGGGCAATACAGCTATCAATTACACACCATCATCTATATTCAATCGCTGCTTTATTTCTTTTAATAATTTTTCAGGTTCCTCCGTCCTCATTCTTTTGGCAAGCTCAATCATAATTTCCTGTTCTTCTTTGCTCATTTGTTCAAACATGTCCGCCATCTCTTTTTCTCTCGGTGTCAGTCGCATATACATTTCTTGTTCCTCCGATTTTAAGCTCATACAATATCGTATCGACAGAAACATCTTAACGGTTATCCATCTTCTGTGCAAATATCGGTATATGATGTAAAAAATGGGCAATTCCAATCGGAACTACCCATTTATTATTAAAAATATGCGATTTTTCTTGCTCTACACAAATTTCTGCATCAAATGATGTAAGTTTGATGTAAATCACTGTTTTATATGGTTTTGACCAAATGAAGTACATCCCGTCATTTTAGTGAAACGGTACATCCATACATCATCTTAATAGAGCTTTGCACCTGCTGGAATGTGGTTATCAACCATGATCAGATGCAGTTCTTCATCTTCTGAGTCTTTCAGATTATTTACTGCTGATAATAACATACCGCAAGACTCAATTCCCATCATCTTTCTTGGTGGAAGGTTTGTGATGGCGATCAGTGTTTTACCAACCAGTTCTTCCGGCTCGTAATAAGCGTGAATACCGCTTAAAATCGTACGATCTGTACCTGTTCCATCATCAAGAGTGAACTGAAGGAGTTTCTTTGACTTCGGTACTGCAACACACTCTTTAACCTTTACAGCTCTGAAATCTGACTTACTGAATGTATCAAAATCAACTTCTTCCTCAAATAAAGGCTCAATCTTTACATTAGAGAAATCAATTTTTTCCGGCTCTGCTTTCATTTCTTCGGCAGCCTGATTTTTTACATCATTTTTCTTATTTACATCACCGAGGGACTTCATTGTCGGGAACAGCAGCACATCCCGTATTGCAGCCGAATCGGTAAACAGCATACACATCCGATCGATTCCATATCCGATCCCTCCTGTGGGGGGCATACCGATCTCCAGAGCATTCAGGAAATCCTCGTCCGTGGTGTTGGCCTCCTCGTCTCCCTGTGCCAGCAATTCTTCCTGCGCCAGGAAGCGTTCTCTCTGGTCGATGGGATCGTTCAGCTCCGAATACGCATTTGCCATCTCCCAGCCGTTCATGAAGAACTCAAACCGCTCTACGTATTCCGGATCCTCCGGCTTTTTCTTGGTCAGCGGAGAGATCTCGATAGGATGATCCATTACAAAGGTCGGCTGGATCAGATGCTCCTCTGCAAATTCTTCAAAGAACAGGCTGAGGATGTCTCCCTTTTTATGCCTGTCTTCGTACTCTACATGGTGTTCATCTGCCAGACGCTTTGCATCTTCTGTATCTTTTACCTGAGTCCAGTCCACCCCAGCATATTTCTTTACTGCCTCTATCATGGTGATCCGTTCAAAAGGTTTCCCCAGATCCATTTCCACTCCATTGTAGACGATAGTCGTCGTACCCAACACTTCCTGCGCCACATGGCGGAACAGGTTTTCCGTCAGATCCATCATCCCGTGGTAGTCGGTATACGCCTGGTACAGCTCCATCAGGGTAAACTCCGGATTGTGTCTGGTGTCCAGTCCTTCATTCCGGAACACTCGCCCGATCTCATAGACTCTCTCCAGTCCTCCCACGATCAGACGTTTCAGGTAAAGCTCCAAGGAAATACGAAGCTTGAAATCCTCTCCCAACGCATTAAAATGCGTCTCAAAAGGACGGGCTGCCGCTCCGCCTGCATTACTTACCAGCATTGGTGTTTCCACCTCCAAAAATCCTTCTCCGTCCAGATAACGGCGAATGGCGCTGAGGATTCTGGATCGCTTCACAAACGTATCCCTTGCTTCTGCGTTCATGATCAGATCCACATACCTCTGTCTGTAACGGATGTCCGTATTGGTCAGACCGTGGAATTTCTCCGGAAGGATCTGAAGACTCTTGCTCAAAAGCTTCACACTGGTCGCATGGATAGAGATCTCACCCGTTTTAGTCGTAAACACATCTCCTTCTATCCCTACAATATCTCCAATGTCCAGTTTCTTAAAGTCTTTGTAGGCTTCCTCTCCGATGCTGTCTCTTGCCACATAGGACTGGATGTTTCCACTCTGGTCCAAAATGTTACAAAAAGAGGCTTTCCCCATCACACGTTTCTGCATCACACGTCCTGCCACAGAGACTTTCTGCCCCTCCAGATTCTCATAGTCTGCTTTGATCTCTTCTGCATGAGCCGTCACCTCATAATTGGTGATCTGAAACGGGTCTTTTCCCGCTCCCTGCAGCTCGGCCAGCTTCTCTCTGCGGACTTTTCTCAACTGATTTAAATCCGGTTCCTGTGCTTTTTTTTGTTGCTCAGACATCTTTCTTCTCCTTCCTTTTGGCAAAATCAGCCCCCTGAAAAAAGGGAGCTAATCTTTCATCTATAGGTACTTCCGTCTCTTACAAAGAACGGCTAATATCCAGTACGTCGTATGTAATTAATCCTGCCTGTGTTTCTACCTCTACCAGATCTCCCACACTTTTTCCGATCAGCGCCTGTCCCACCAGGGATTCATTGGAAATTTTTCCCTCCAGGCTGTTTGCCTCCGTAGAACCAACGATTTTGAAGACCATCTCCTCATCAAAGGTCTTGTCGAACACTCTGACGGTGCATCCCACGTTGATCTTGTCGTAGTCTACTTCATCTTCCACTACGACTTCTGCATTCTTTAAAATATTTTCCAGCTCTTCGATACGTGCCTCTATGTCCCTCTGCTCGTCTTTTGCAGCGTCATATTCCGCATTTTCCGACAGGTCTCCCTGCTCTCTGGCCTCTTTGATCTTTCCCGCAACTTCCTTGCGCTTTACCACTTTCAAATGCTCCAGCTCATCTTCCAATGCTTTCAGCCCTGCATAAGTGAGAAGTCTCTTCTTTGCCTCCATATCAATCCGCTTCCTTTCTCTTCCTCTTGCTTTTTGTGACAGTTCTGCAATCTTTTCCACAGTTTTGCTTACAGATGAAACAGAAGCTTCTGTCAAGTCAGCTTGCATTTCATAAAAAAACACTTTCACAATTTCAACATTATACAAAAAAAGCTTTTCGGTGTCAATCTTTTTGTTTCAATCTGACTGTTCTTGACTGATCTGACCGATCCTGATCCTAGGTGGTTCTGCTCACCCGATTCTGGTCTTGTCTGTAGGATTACAATACCTCTGTGCATCATAACTAATCTGATCCCATAACTCCGCAAAATATGTTTTGTCCTATAGCTCCAAAGCGCTGCCTCTCACGAAACGAAAACACCGCCCCGGGAAATCCCGAAACGGTGCCGTATCTTCTTCGTGCAACTGTGCAAAGTCTGCTTATTTCAAAGCTACCTCTGCTCCTTCTGCCTCCAGTTTTGTCTTAATCTCTTCAGCCTCAGCCTTGGAAACGCCCTCTTTTACCGCCTTCGGTGCTCCGTCAACCAGCTCTTTTGCTTCTTTCAGTCCCAAACCTGTGATCTCACGAACAACCTTGATTACCTTAACCTTGGAAGCTCCTGCAGATACAAGCTCTACTGTAAACTCATCCTTCTCTTCCTCTGCTGCTGCACCTTCTCCTGCTGCCGCTGCTACTACAACACCTGCTGCTGCAGAAACACCAAATTCTTCTTCGCAAGCCTTTACAAGCTCATTCAGTTCCAATACTGATAATTCTTTGATTGCATCAATAAATTCAGCTACTGTCAATTTTGCCATTTTCTTTTCCTCCATCTTATTTTAATTGGTAAATCTCAATCTCTTACTCTTCTGTCGCTTCTGCTTCCTGTGCAGGAGCTTCTTCTACTGCTTCCGCTGCCACTTCTTCTGCCTCTGCGGCTGCTTCTGCCGGAGCTTCTTCTACTGCTTCCGCTGCCACTTCTTCTGCCTCTGCGGCTGCTTCTGCCGGAGCTTCGCAATTAGCTGCTCCACCCTGCTCTGCAATCTGGTTCAGGACGCGAGCAAGATTGGTGATCGGTGACTGCAGGCTTCCAAGCAATTTGGAAAGAAGTTCTTCTCTGGAAGGAACTTTTGCCACTTCCGCCAATGCCTGTGCATCGTACACTGCACCTTCAACCACACCTGCCTTCAGCTCAAGAGCCTTGGCATTCTTTGCAAATTTGCAGAGAATTCTCGCCGGAGCCGTTGCATCATCTTTGGAAATCGCAATGGCGCTCGGTCCTTCCAAATGCTCTTCCAACGCTGCATACTCCGTTCCTTCAAAAGCTCTCTTCATCATTGTGTTTTTGCAAACCTTATATACGATACCAGCTTCTCTCAGCTGTTTACGCAGGTCTGTATCCTGTGCCACCGTAAGTCCACGGTAGTCTACAAGCACAACGCTGGCTGCATCTTTCACATCGTCTGCGATTGCCTGAACGATCGGTTGTTTTAATTCAACTTTTGCCACGAATGGTACACCTCCTTATAGTATTTGTCTGACTGCTGAAAGGAAATATTCCCGGAAATCCTCGGGAGGCTGGCAATGCCGCTCCTTCGGATATGCGATAAAATAAAAATCCTCTGTGCCAAAAAGACACAGAGGAATCCAACTCTTCTGATAAAGAATTCTTACTCCTCGGCAGGCGTTGGTCTACTTACGCTTTCGCACCTGCTGTCTTTGGCAGTCATCACTTTGCGATTATAGCATGATATATTTCTGATGTCAATAAATAAGACTATACCAGCTTCAAAGGATTCAGCTTCACGCCCGGTCCCATTGTAGAAGTCAACGTTACGCTTCTAAGGAAC
Source organism: Suipraeoptans intestinalis (assembly GCF_009696485.1). Classification (GTDB taxonomy): domain Bacteria; phylum Bacillota; class Clostridia; order Lachnospirales; family Lachnospiraceae; genus Suipraeoptans; species Suipraeoptans intestinalis. The sequence goes on along the minus strand of NZ_VULY01000018.1, from coordinate 1,400,234 downwards.
TGTCCTTTTACTGCTGACGGTCTTGCCTTAACTACTGCATCGATTAGCGTTTGGAAGTTGTCCGCAAGTTGTTCTTCGGTAAAGGAAGCCTTCCCTACCGGCACATGGATAATGTTTGTCTTGTCAAGCCTGTACTCGATCTTACCTGCTTTGATATCTTGAACGGCCTTGGTAACGTCCATGGTAACCGTACCGGCCTTCGGGTTTGGCATAAGTCCCTTTGGTCCCAGCACACGTCCCAGACGTCCTACTACACCCATCATATCCGGAGTTGCTACTACTACGTCAAACTCAAACCAGTTCTCGTTCTGGATCTTCGGGATCAGCTCATCCCCTCCTACGTAGTCTGCACCTGCCGCCTTTGCTTCTTCTGCCTTTGCATCCTTTGCAAATACAAGGATACGAACCTTCTTTCCGGTTCCGTGCGGAAGCACGACTGCTCCACGGATCTGCTGGTCTGCGTGACGTCCGTCACAGCCGGTTCTGATGTGTGCTTCGATGGTTTCGTCAAATTTTGCTACTGCAGTCTTTTTTACCAATGCGATAGCCTCTGCCGCATCATAGAGATTTCCTCTGTCTACTGCTTTAGCGGCCTCTACATATTTCTTTCCTCTTTTCATCTAAATAACCTCCTTGTGGTAATGTCGGGATAACCCTCCCACTCACTTCTTATTCTTCTACCTTTACACCCATACTGCGGCAAGTTCCTGCGATCATGCTCATTGCTGACTCAACGGTTGCTGCGTTTAAGTCCGGCATTTTCAGCTCTGCGATCTCCTTCAGCTGCGCTTTTGTGATGGTCGCAACCTTGGTCTTGTTGGGAACACCGGAGCCTGACTTGATGTTGCAAGCCTTTTTGATCAGAACCGGAGCCGGCGGTGTCTTGGTAATGAAGCTGAAGCTTCTGTCTGCATAAACGGTAATCACTACAGGAATGATCAGATCTCCCTGATCTGCTGTTTTTGCGTTGAACTGCTTTGTAAATTCAACGATGTTTACACCGTGCTGACCAAGAGCCGGACCAACCGGTGGTGCCGGTGTTGCTTTTCCTGCCGGAATCTGTAATTTGATATAACCTTGTACTTTTTTTGCCATTTTCCTTACCTCCTTGTGGTAATGTCGGGACCTTGTCCCTCCCACCTTTACTGCATTTTCTTGATTTCTGCGAAACTGATTTCAACTGGAGTTTCGCGGCCAAACAGCTCAACATTGATCTTGGCGCTCTGCTTCTGCAGATTCAGTGACTGGATCACGCCCACCGTATCCTCCCAGGCTCCGCCGATCACCTGTACCGTGTCGCCTTCCTTGAAGTCTACTACAATGTTTTCCTTTCGGATTCCCAGGGTCGCCATCTCCTCGTCTGTCAGCGGGACCGGTTTGGATCCCGGACCTACAAAGCCTGTCACACCCCTGGTGTTACGGATCACATACCAGGTATCGTCATTCATGATCATACGGATCAGTACATATCCCGGAAACATCTTTTTCTGGGTCGCCTTCTGGACTCCGTTCTTCATTTCCACCACGTCATGCATGGGGACCTGAACCTCCAGGATCTGTTCTTCCAGATGTCTGTTTTCCACCGTCTTGTCAATGTTGGCTTTTACTTTGTTTTCATACCCGGAATAGGTATGAACCACGTACCATTTTGCTTCTGCCATAAACTCACCTTTCCTGTTGTAATTTATCAGCCTATTTCACCAATAAATCCACCCCGTAGCGGGCGGCAAAGTCAATGACCGCAATGATCGCCCCTAATACTACGGTAACAGAAATAACCGCTACCGTCTGCTTCGCAAGTGTCTGCTTGTCCGTCCAAATGATTTTCTTAAACTCCTTTTGGACTCCTTTGAACCAGCTTTTCTTCTGAGTCTTTTCACTCATGACTTCCACACTCCTTTACGGTGACTATTTCGTCTCTTTGTGCATCGTATGTGACTTGCAGAATTTACAGTACTTCTTGGTCTCCATGCGCTCCGGATGTGTTTTCTTATCCTTCGTCATGTTGTAGTTACGCTGCTTGCATTCTGTACACTCCAATGTGATTCTTGTACGCACAACTTCCACCTCGCTTTACACTTCTTTGTTCTCTTGTTTCCCGGTAGCTTGCGAGGCTACCTGATTTTTAGGCATAAAAAAAAGACCTACTTCCATTCGCTACAATAGCTTACCACATCTACAGCAAATATGCAAGTCCCACCTGTTCTGTTTTTTCTTCTTGCTTTCTCTCCTGTTCCCCCCCCCGAAAGGGGCGGGACAGCATTTTGCCTCCCTGCCCCCCCTTCGGCCGGTTCCTTTCGCCCGTCTAGTTCTTTTTCATTTCTGTCAAAGAACAGATCCGGATCCCTTCCTTCTCCAGAGCCTTCCGGATCCGTCTCACAAACGCCAGCGCCTTCTCCCCGTCCCCGTGCACGCAGACGGAATCTGCCCGGATGGGGATATCCTTTCCTGTAATGGCTTGTACTTTTTTCTCCTTCACCATACGGATCACCCGGAAGATGGCTTCCTCCTCATCCGTGATCATGGCGCCGTCCTTTCGGCGGTTTACCAACGTCCCGTCCTCCTCGTAGGCCCGGTCTGCAAACACCTCGCTGGCGGCGGAAAGTCCCATGGATTCTGCCGCCTTTATCATCTCGCTTCCGGACAACGCCATAAGGATCAGGTTGTTGTCATATTCCTGTACCGCCCGGCAGATGGCCTCTGCCAGTCCTGCATCCTTTGCCGCCATGTTATACAAAGCTCCGTGAGGCTTGACGTGCTGCAGCGTCATCCCCTTCGCTCGGCAAAATCCATCCAGTGCTCCCACCTGATACATGGTATACGCTTTTGCCTCCTCATAGGATACCTGCATATTCCTTCTTCCAAATCCCATCAGGTCCGGAAATCCCGGATGCGCTCCCACCTGGATCCCTGCCTCCTTCGCCATTGCAACCGTCCGCTCCATTACCACCGGATCGGACGCATGATATCCGCAGGCCACATTGGCTGACGTAATCCAGGGAATCACCTGTGCGTCCTGCCCCAGCCGGTAACACCCAAAGCTTTCCCCCAGATCACAGTTGAGATCAATCTGATACATCGTTCTACCTCCTGTCTACTCCCGGATCTTCCATCCGTCCTGCCTGGGACTTACCGCCCATCAAAGCTTCAATAAAGCCTGTGTCCGCCTCTCCTTCTGCAAAGGTCGGATGCTTGATCAGCTGGTATTGGAAATCCAGATTGGTTTCCACTCCCAGGATCACCATCTCGTCCAGCGCCGCCCGCATTTTCATCAACGCCTCCTGGCGGCTGGGCGCGTGCACCATAACCTTGGCGATCATGGAATCGTACTCCGACGGGATCCGATACCCCCCATACAGAGCCGTATCTACCCGAACGCCGCACCCTGCCGGCAAATGGATCTTTTCCACCAGCCCGGGGCTTGGCATAAAGTTTTTTTCGGGAATCTCCGCATTGATCCGGCACTCTATGGCATGCCCCCGGATCTGCACCTCCTCCGGGGAAAAGCTAAGCGGTTCCCCCATAGCCACCCGGATCTGCTCCATAATAAGATCCACTCCCGTTACCATCTCTGTCACTCCGTGTTCCACCTGGATGCGGGTGTTCATTTCCATAAAATAAAACCGGCCCTGTCTGTCCACAATATACTCGATCGTACCTGCATTGGTATAGCCCACTGCCTTAGCTGCCATCACCGCATATCGCTCCATCTCTTTTCTTGTTTCCAAAGATACGGCGGGCGACGGAGATTCTTCGATCAGCTTCTGATGATTTCTCTGCACCGAACAGTCCCTCTCCCCCAGAGCCGCTACCGTTCCGTGGGTATCCGCCATGATCTGGATCTCCACATGCCTCGGATTCTGGATAAACCGCTCGATATACATGGTATCATCTCCGAAGGCATTGGCAGATTCTCTTTGCGCCATGTTAAACTGGAATTCAAACTCATCTTCTGATTCTGCCACCCGCATTCCCTTGCCGCCTCCTCCGGAGGAGGCCTTGATCATAACCGGATATCCGATCTCTTCTGCCAGCTCTTTTCCGCGTTCCGCCTGATAAACCGGCTCTTTGGTACCGGGAACCACCGGAACCCCGGCTTCCATCATCGTGATACGCGCCTGCGATTTATTCCCCATTTTGTCAATCACTTCCGGGGACGGCCCGATAAATGTCAAGCCATTTTCCTGGCATCGCCTTACAAATTCACTGTTTTCCGACAAAAACCCAAAGCCCGGATGCACCGCATCTGCTCCCACATTTTTTGCCGCCATGATGATACGGTCCATATTCAGATAGCTTTCTCTGGACGGTCCTTCTCCGATGCAGACCCTTTGATCTGCGATCTGCAGATGCAGGCTTTTTTCATCTTCCTTGGAATAAACTGCCACACTTCTGATCCCCATGTTCCGGCAGGCTCTTGCGATCCGCACCGCGATCTCCCCCCGGTTTGCGATCAATATTTTATTAAACACCGTACTTCCTCCTTTTAGATTTCTCTTTGCAGTAAACCCTGTCGTCCTATATCTTTTTTACCCTAAAAAGAGGCTGCCCATACTCCACTTTCTGCTCGTTGCTTACCAGCACCGCTTCAATCTCGCAGTCAAATTCACTTTGGATCTCATTCATCAGCTTCATGGCCTCCAGAATGCAGACGGTCTGCCCGTTTTTTACCCGATCTCCCACCCGCACAAAAGCCGGTACATCCGGAGCCGCCGCCGAGTAAAAGGTTCCCACGATAGGGGATGTGATAAACAGCGCCTCTTCCTCCTCAGAAGTACTTTCTACCGCCTGCGGTCTGTTTTCCGGCATGACTGCCGGGTGCATTCCCTGGGAGATTACCGGCGGATGATCCAGTTTGCTCATAGTCACCTTGATTTCTTCATCTTTATAGCTAAATTCTGTCAAAGCAGAGTCTTCGATCAGCTTTACCAGTTTTTCGATCTGTTCTATATTCATACGTTCCTCCATTCTTTCCTGTCCCGGGTTTTCCGGCCAGCCTTGTCCTTTTTCCTTCGGGAAGGATCTTTCAGTCTCCTCCTTAACCGTTCAGCAGCTTTGCTACCCGCTTCGCCACCAGTCTGCACTCCAATACCTCCTTGCAGGGCCGGTGGATCTGATTGCGCATTTCTGTCAGTCCTTTTTCTTCTTCCAGATACAGCTTCTGGGCCTCTTCCACAGAAATCGCCTTGAACGTCAGCTTATGGTCTGTTTTTCTCTGTACCACCTTGGGAATATCCACCGAGGCCACCGTAGCGATCTTGGCGTATCCTCCCGTAGTCTGCCGGTCTGCCAGCAAAATGATGGGTTTTCCGTGAGAAGGCACCTGAATGGAACCAAACGCAATCCCGTCGGAAATAATATCAGAAGAATCTTTGGGTGCAATAAACGGCCCTTCCAGCCGGCATCCCATCCGGTCAAATTCGTTGGTCACCGTATAAGCCTCCGACAAAAACGTTTTCACGCCCTGCTTGCTGAACTGTCCCTCCTGGGGTCCCATGATCACGCGGATCTCTTCCTCCTGCTGATCAAATTCATCCAGCTCCAGCGTTCTGGAAAGAAAAAACGGCAGATATCTTCTCTTGATGCGAAACCCGATATAGTCCTCATCCTGAAGCTTCCTTCCCTTAAAGCCTCCGATCCCGCTTTTCAGGTTCGTACACCTGCTTCCCATCACCACCGGAATATCCAGGTAGCTGGAAAAGGCAATGTACCCTCTGCTGCCCGTTCTCGCACTTCCAAATCTCAGGGTATCGCCACGATACATATAGATCGCCGTGTACATGGGCGCCGGCTTTCCATTGATCGTAGGCTGGAAATCCCCTCCCGTAATGGCGATGATGGTTTCGGAGGTAAACTGCAGTGTAGGTCCGATCAGCGTAAACTCCAGCACTGCTTCATTCTCCGGGTTATCCAGAAGAAGGTTGGCTATTTTGAAGGATCGCTTGTCCATCACGCCTGCCACGCTGAAGCCCTGGCTTTGATAGCCGGTCCGCCCCAGATCCTGAACGGTGGTCAGCATCCCCGCCTTTAACACACGGATTCCCATCTTACTCTACCCCCTTCCGAATATTGCACTGATAATCTCCCTGCTCCACCAGCCGTTTGATCCGAAGGTAATCGGGTTCTTCCACCGGAACAAAGCGGATATAATCTCCCGCCTCTACCAGAATCGGCTGTTTCCGCCCCGGATCGTAGGTCTTAATGGGCGTCATTCCCATCAGCTGCCAACCTCCGGGAGAATCCATGGGATAGATCCCGGTCTGGGAGCCTCCGATGCCCACGCTGCCTGCCGGAATGCGGATCCTGGGGTTGGCCAGCCTGGGGGTATGTATCCTCTCATCCAGCCCGCCCAGATAGGTGAAGCCGGGCAGGAATCCCAGCATATAGATCAGATAGTCTGTAGAGGAGTGGATCTTAATCACCTGCTCCTCTGTCAGTCCTGCATGGTCTGCAATGGCTGCAAGGTCCGGTCCGTATTCCCCTCCGTAGCAGACCGGGATCTCAAATACTCTCCTGCCCGCCTCGCCCGGATCCACATCCACCTTCAGCATCCCCCGGATCCTGCAGGTTATTTCTTCATAGGATACCACTCTGGGATCGTAATTGATCAACAGTGAACAAAACGCAGGGATCGTATCGATCACGCCCTCCACCTTCTGTTCTTTGATCAAACGTACCAGCGCAGACAGTCTGCGGTTGATCTCCGGACGGATCTCCTGTTTCATCTGTACCAGGATCGAACTGTCTCCCGCCGTTAAAATCTTTACTTCTTCCATAGCCTCTCTCCTTATAGAAAGCAAATAAGATGCAATGATCCATTGCACCTCCTTTGCCCATATCTTTTCTGCTTAGAACAGCTCTGTCAGCTTCGTTGCAAATGTTGTCACTCCCATGTAGGCAGACAGCCCTACCACTACAACGCCCAAAAGTGTCAGTACCACCGGATGTTTATAGCTGTGCGCTCCCATGATCGACTGTCTGTGTGCTGCGATCAGGCAGATCCCGAGTGTCACCGGAAGGATCAGGCCGTTAAAGGCTCCTGCCAGAACCAGAAGCACTACCGGGCTTCCTACCAGGAACATGACACAGGTAGATACTACAATAAATCCAATGATCACTGCATTTTCATGCTTTTCGATGCTGGGGTGAAAGGTCTTCAAAAAAGATACCGAGGTATACGCTGCTCCGATAATGGAGGTCACTGCCGCACAAAGGAGCACCAGTCCCGCAAACCGGAAGCCCAGTTGTCCGGCCCCCTGCTTAAACGCATCTGCCGCCGGATTGGCTGCATCCAGAGCGACTCCTTTTACCACAACTCCCAGCACTGCCAAAAACAGACCGATCCTGACAATGGTGGCAATGGAAATCCCCATTACAGAACTCTTGTTGATCTCTTTCAGCTTGTCTTCTCCTGTGATCCCGGCATCGATCAGACGGTGTGCTCCGGCAAAGGTAATATAGCCGCCTACCGTTCCTCCCATCAATGTCAGGATGGCAGGAAACAACGTCGTCACTCCTGCTTCCGGCACCACCGTGTTCTTCAGAGCGTCTCCTACCGGAGGCTGTACAATGAAGATCACGATCACGATCAGCAGGATCATCACAGCCGCCAGTATCTTCGTGATCATATCCATGGCTGCCTTAGCATTTTTCAGTAAAAATACCAGAATTGCCAGCAATCCGGCAATCACATAGCCCAGCTTCAGCGGGATTCCCAGCACGGTGTTCAGTCCCAGTGCTCCTCCTCCCACATTTCCAATGTTAAAGACCAGTCCGCCCAGCACGATCATAAAAGAAACAAAATATCCCAGTCCCGGCAGCAGCTTGTTGGCCACGTCCTGCCCCCGAAGTCCCGTAATACAAAGAACTCTCCAAATGTTCATCTGTGCGATGGCCGACAGAACCACAGAAACCAAAATCACAAATCCAAAGCTTGCCAGATACTGCCCGGTAAATGTTGCCGTCTGTGTTAAAAATCCCGGCCCGATCGCCGAGGTTGCCATAAGAAAGGCTGCTCCTAAAAGAGCCCCTCCTCCTTTTTTCTTCTCTCCCATTCCTGTTCTCCCTTCATTCCTTTAATTGGACACAGTATAGCATAAATTACCGTGCATGGCAATCACACCTTCTCTCCTTGCAATTTCCTGTGCTTTCCAAGCAAAAAGGCAGGCATCGCTGCCTGCCTTTTTCTTCCTGCTATAAATCCAAATCCCGTGGGTTCTGATACTCTGGCCCTTCTCTGCGGGTTCCGGGCGTTTCTTCTTTGTGCTTCCGGTCATTCCACCTATGTTCCGGCTTCTGTTTTCGCCCCCGGATCCCACGGATTATCCTCTTTTTTTCTTTGCCGCTACCACGCCGCCAACTGCCAGAATGGATACAACAGCCAGTCCGCCATACAGTGGAAGATTTGCTTGATCTCCCGTCTTCGGAGCCATTGCTTTCTTCTCCTTCACAACTTTTTTGGTAGTCTTCTTTGTCTCTGCTGCCGGCTTCTTATCCTCCTGCGGAGTCGGTGTTACACTCGGATCTGGCTGCGGTTCCGGCTGTGGTTCCGGCTTCGATCCCGGTTCCGGCTGTGGCTCCGGCTTTGGTTCCGGTTTCGGTTCCGGCTGTGGCTCCGGCTTTGGTTCCGGTACCTTTTCCACATACTTTAAAGTAAACTGGATTTTCTTGTCGTCGGACGCTACCACATCTTTCCCTTCCGGATTTTGTACTGCTTTCCACGCAAAACGGAAGGCGCTGGCACTCTGATCCAGAGTAGCGGTCGCCATCATCCTTCCTTCTACGGTTCCTACTACCGTATAATTGGTATCCGGTTTTGCAGCCGCCGTAAATCTTGCCCCAGTCACAACCACCTTCAAAATATCCGGCGTTCTCATGACTGCATCCCGCAACTGCTGGTAGTTAGTGATTCCGGCCATGTTTTTCAGCGCCATCCTGACCATCACCGTTTTTTTGGCGGCATCTACAATCAGATCTCCCGACTTCTCAAATCCTCCGCCTTCTACCAGATTTGCCTGTGGATCTACAAACTCCATTTCCTCCGGAAGAAGGAGGGTTGCAATAAACTCTGCTTCCAGATGAGACAGCTGCATTTTCGAGAACGCCTCTTTCGGCTGCTCCATCTCTGCCTCTATCTCCTTCATCTGGTCCTTTACTTTGGAAATATACAGCGCTCCCGTAAAGGCCGGCCCCTTCTCTCTGGTCGTCTCGTATACCTTATCGTGCTCTGTGTCATCTCCCACCAGAAGATCCCCCGGAAGTTCTGTTTCAAGTGGAGCACGAAACGCCATCGGCGCCGGTATTTCTGCCGGTGCTTCCTCCGCTGTCGGCACTTCCCCTTCTGCCGCTTCTGTCTCTGCTGCAGGACTGTTTTCTGCCGTGGGCGCCGCCGCTTCCACTTCTGTTGCCGGCGTCCCCTCTTCTGCCCGTACATTCGCACACGGAGTCCCCACTCCGCCCACCAATGCAGCTGCCAGCACTGCCGCCAACAGCTTCCCTGCCAATTTTCTGTTTTTCATAAACCTCTCCTTTTCTTTTTATATTGTTGCATCCGGCTCTTTTGATCCGGCTTCAACCAAAAACAGACAACAGGCAAAACCTGCCTGTTGCCATTATTATATCCTGTAAAGGCGGCAAATTTCTACCTTTTTATAAATTTCGTAAAGATTATAAGAAAAAATTGTCTCTGCCTCCCCTTCCATCATCACTCTCTACAATAAAATAACTCCCAAAAAATCTCCTGCGGCGGGTTGCTTTTGCGGCACTATAAAAAAGGCAAGCGTTTGGAGGCACTCACTTAGCGACAGTTCAAATTAACCGTTTTTAGCGACGTCTTCAAGTGGAACCACAACAGAAATAACGGCTATATCGAGCATCATCGCCCGGTATAGCCGTTTTTCTTTTTCAGCCGATTATATCTCCCAAATCATCACCCATGACGGCAATCATAGGGAGAATAATCGGTGAAAGCATTCTTGTCACAAGACGTACAGTTTGTTCGGGTTCCTCAATTTCGCTTTTCTGCTCGTTTTCGGGATCATGATGGTTCTTGCCATAACCCAAAATGCTCAATCCAATGAGAACCATACTGTATTTATACCGAGCTTTAAGCAACTTCATCTTAGCCTCATTTTTTGCAATGGGCTTCAGTTCAGACTGGAGATGAATGTTTTCCATATTAACATAGAAATCATAAACATCACCATCTGCGCTCTTAACATCAAGTGCAGATTCTTTATCAAAGTCATGCGCGTCCCATTCCTCGCGGGTCACCTCGCTGACATTGGGAAGGCTTATGCCGGCTGGGGTAAGCGTGGTTTTACCCTTATTTCCATCGTCGGGTGGTGTTCTGCGACCGCCTCCACCGGGCGTCTCTTGATTGGCGATGACTGTTATTTCAAATGTCTCTTCAAACTGATTATCGTTATTTGTATCAGTTACCGTGAAAACATAGCTGTGATTATCTCCTTCTTTGGCATCAGTGGGCAACTCAAAGTTTAGCGCGGCTATACCATTCCTAAGATTTAGGAAATGGTCTTCACACGGAGCGCCATCTCTTGTCAGGTAGAAAGTGCCTGGATACTTTTCTCGAGTAAAGAAATCATTACACGCGTCAGTTTTAAATCGAATCCGGCATTTGCGTCCAATCTGAGCCTCTCTTTTGAAAGGAACCTCCGTTTTTTTCTTTGACCGAATGAGCGTAAAAAACGTAGGATTGTACTTGCCCTCGAAAACTTCCGCTTCAGAACCTGGCCCCAAATTGATGGGATTCTTCAGCTTTTCGCCGAGAATAAATAGTTTTGACAGAACCGAACTACTCTTAAATACGCTGGAAAGGACATCCTCCAACGGCTTTTCATCATCGAGCTTATCGCTAATAGCTTCTTCGCGGCGCTTTGCTTGAATCTGCTTGAGAGTTTCATTCTCTTTTAGGAACTCTTCCAGATCCGATTCCAGCTTATTTGCAAAGCTACTGCTGCGTGTTCTATCGCGAGAATTCATAAAAAGTTCCTCGCGAGTCGCTTCATCAATACCAGTGCAATCTACTACTGTCAAGAGGTATTCTGACAGATAACTTAAGCCAACCGTACTACGGTTATAAAACTTTTTGTCATAGTTTCCGTGTGTTTGACCATTTTGAGTCAATAATACGCCCTCGGTGCCACGATATTGTGACATATCCAGCTTGGACCCGCTGCTTGTTTTTGCCTTAAATACATAAACGGCTGCGTCTACCTTTTGGCCGCCGATTGTAAAACTGACGGGCACCTTTTCTTCGATGTTGCTGTCTTCCTTGCCCAGCTGATCACTAAGCCTTACATTTAAGCCAGATAGAGTTCTGTGCATTGTATGCCCACGATACCCTTTTCTGCACTCATCAATATATACAGGATATGCAAGGTTAGGAAGAAGCATCGAGAGACGATAATACAAAGCCATGTTAATGTTGGACTTCATGCGCCCTGGCAGATTGTATTCGTACATTTTGCAATACATGCCATATTCCATATCATCATAACCACCGCCTGATGTTGGAATAATAGGCATTAAGTCACTGGCAAAGCTCAATACGCTCTGATCCGAACCTACCAAATATGTAAACTTAGAACTGCGAAGACCTGTCCCTGGCAAAGGGCGCTCCCTCCGAACAATGGTAAAGCCCCACAAATCATGTGTAGCATCATCCTTTTCTTGAATATCAGGGCAGCGTTTACTAATAATCAACTGAAAATTGTTGTTTCCGCAGAACGAGAGCGCACCTGTCCCACCCATATTGAACTTTCCTTGGACAAAAGGCACTTTGAGTTTGTTTGACTTATTAATGCTGAGAATAGTTATGGGCATCTTTAAAGGGCTCTGCCCCTCGCCACGGTCAACGATAACAAAATTTGGACTGTCCTTCTCCCCGGTTGCGGCAAGGATGATGTTTTTTTGTGCAAGGCTTGTTCTCTGGGATTCTGTGAGATTCTGAATCTTTCCGCCAGTAATACCAAAAAACTGCTCCAAAGCGTCTGCAATACTGTGTGGGGATTTATCAGAAGAGGGAGAAATACCCCTTATCATGCATTCCTTCATAAGTAATGCATCTACGGAGTTTACAATTTTTTCAACCAAGGCAGCATCAGCATCGCTTTGCTGATTTCCAATTGTGGACCAGTTATTTTCATTGTCTCCGAAGTTTCTCCATCTGGTTGGATCATCCCAGAGACTTTCAGCCTTCAGAAGGCGAATAACATCGTCCTCTTTTTCACAGGTAGCCAGTGCTATAGCAAGAGATTTGTTATCCATGTGCCCACCGCTTTCTTATTTCTTCTCTTTGAGCGAGAACCGTTCTTCTTTTGAGTCAATACCTAAAAAAGCGTTCTTTGTTGCCTTGACCTCTTTGTCAATGGCGGCAAAGATTTGTTTGATGTCATCGTCATCGTAATCGTAATTCGACTTGTTTGCGCAGTTTGCTAATAGGCGGAGCATATCAAGGATCTTGTTCGTCCGGTTCTCCACAATCCTGACGAATCTATCGCGTTTTGATTCTGCCATATTATTGACCTCCGTATGTTGATTTAATCTCATTATACAGGATCAAGTTCTTTTTGTCAATATTCGATAAATAATTTACAACTATATTTTTCGAATATTTGAAAATTACAGCCACAGGACAAGCGTATAATCCTGTGGCTGTAGTCTTATTCTGATACGCAGAAATAGTAAATAGATACGCCATCTATATTTAGCGATCTTGTTGCGTGGTTACGCGCTATTCTATAAAACTCCTCAAATTCAGCGCTTCCAATATAGTCCATATCCGCATCACTCACATTTATGCCTTCATTCGGAATTAGAATCGCTACGGATCCATTTGTTAGAACACCGCGTGGTTTCCTTATCATCCGTGGATAGTATGTCATATTAGGAACCAAAAAAACATCATCTCTGTCAAGGTATTTTGTTACTTCAAAGGAGCCCATGTCATCGCGATGCACATACATATCATAACCATCTATATGAATGATGCTTTTTCCTTCCCGTGGAATGTTTCGTGATCTAACAACCCAAATCCCATTAACGGCGGTTGCCGAACTCTTTGTTACTTGGCGATCTCTAAAAACCGAAAACACCGAGAATTGTTTGTTACTCAGGACTTGGTCAAACAAATCATTGCGATACAAAACCCAGTTGGGAAGAGCCTTGTCTGTTATGTATCGCTGCATTTGACGCAATTGCTCTTTTCGGGGTATAGATTTAACTAATAGTTTTCCCGGATGACATTGAGTATTAACAACTATAAAGATAGTCTCAATGTGTACTCCTCTAAAACCCGTCTCTCCAAAATCTATTATCGCTTCTATCCTTTTTTTTGCCGTTTTCATCCGAGTGATCTGGTATTCTGTGTTACATAGGATGTTCTTTGGCAAGATTAATGCAACATAGTCGGCCATATTCAGACTTTTACTGACAAAGAACCCGGCAAGATTATTTCCTGTATCGTCATTCAAGAGTTCCCTATACACAGCCAAATTAGGCGATTTAGTTGATAGCTTCAAATATGGCGGATTTCCTATAATTAAATCATAGTGGATGCCAGTGAAATCATGCGTGATGAAATCGTCTTGGAGAATGTTTATTTTCACATTGCTTGGAATAGTCTGGAGCAGAAGGAGTGATTTCAGTATTCTAAGGGCATCAGAATCCGTATCCATCACATCAATAATGACAGCTTTTGCATACGCATACTTTTTGATGAGAAAAGGAATGAAATTACCAGATCCGACGGCTGGTTCCAGAACTCGAATCTCATCTTTCCCAAAAGCCGGAAGGTGCTGGAACACTTCGGTTAAAGTATCTTTTCCAGTATAGTATGCAGCATTTTCTACACGTGCATTATTTGACAATTCTGCAACTCTCGATAACGTGGACACGGATAGTCCTTTATCCTTCTCCTGGAAAGCTCCTCTTGCTTGGATATATTCGAGCAACATATCTACATTATTTAGAGAATATTTTTTTATTATTGTTCGAATATACCCATCGGAATAGTGTTTAACAGAAAGAAATGCATAGATATTATCTGCTATGCTTTTGAAGATTTCCGTAGGAACTGCTTCGCCTATGCACTGCCTTATGTTCGTTTCTTCTTTTTTTAGGAATTCTTGTTTCTTTTTGGAGGGCAAAGCATTGAGTTCAGAATACGGGGTTCCTGACCACTCAAAATCATTTGGGATGGTCATCATTCTCATTAACTCCCTAATACTGAATACTCTATCGTCAACAGGGTGAATCGTATTCTGACTGGCTAATTGATCATTTCGGGTATGAACTGACAGAGCTGGCTTATCCCAAACCTGTCGCTTATACTTGTCTCTTGTTTTATTGACATTCTGAATGATGCTCCCATCTTTACCAATTTTATACGGACGTTTCAGCGGATCATCATTATCAAATGCGGATTCTCCCTCGCCCAGATCGGAAATCCAAGACCGCATATACTCTGGGTAGGACCGGAAAGAATGATAAATATCAGCCCCGAATATTTCTCCCATTATAGACAGCGAGGGCAAGTCCCCGATGATTTCTCTTAAGGTATGTTCTTCTCTTCTGTCTGGGAATAATTCGACAGGCGAAATATATTGTACCAGATTCTTTCTAACACCTATAACAAGCGTTCTTGTTCTGCTGGAGTTGGATCCATAGTACTTGAAGTTTATTGTATCAGCATAATAAGAATAATCATCCCCCAGAATTAGTTGATGTGCTTCTCCTATGCTACAACGCTTTCCTTCTTCTATGATACATTCCGTATCCATAAATGCCGGAACATTTTCAAATACAAAAAACTTGGGCTGGATTCGTTTTACAATATTCAAAGACTCAATAACAAGTGAATTGCGCTCGATATCCCGGTCATTCTTTTTATGGTTGAATATTGACATCCCCTGGCAAGGAGGTGTGGCAATTACAACATCAATTTCAGTGACATATCGGTTTTCTTTCCACCAGGTAATCTCGTCAAAAATTTGTTGTTTTGTGCTATCGAGGGTTATATCACCACAAATATAGCCTTCGTCTCGGCTACATTTGTGATTACATTTTTGGATTACAAGTCGGCGCGGGGATAGTTCATTCGTTGCTACACATTCAAATCCCGCTTGCTTAAACCCATAGCAGCCGACGCCCGCACAGCTGAACAGCGAAATATATGTAAAAGGCTTTTTAGACATCAGTTGCTCACCTTCTCACTCTGTGATGTAACTCGATTATTGTTACGCACCCACGAGTCTACTTCACTAATTTTAAACTTCCATTTCCTGTCTATTTTGTACGCAGGAAGTCCTTGTTTCTTAATCATCTTTTTTACAGTATCCCTACTCGCACCGAGATGCGTACAGATTTCTTCCATAGAAACCCATCTCTCCACATCCTGCATGAGCCTATCCTCCTGTCGTTTTCTAACGCCTCATTATACTAAAAAGAGCGCTCAAAGTCAACGGATTGAACGAATATTTTATACTATTATTCACTATTTATTGTGATTAACTACTAACAATGCTGAATCTTAAACAGGCAGCCTTAAAGTGAACCCCTTTCGGAAATTTTCCGAGAGGGGCTTTCTTTTTTCTGATACCGTCAGTTTTTGCTTTCTCTCAAGGCTACCGGGTAGAGGAGGTTAATAATTCGGCGGATTCTTTTTACTGTGACTTGAAAGATTTTGCCGAGAACACCCCCTCAAAACGGCGCTACAATCTCCGTATGGTGAGAAATAGTTTTCCGGGTGCTCCCAACAAAACGGTTCATCGTGTCCGTATTGTGGAGAACGATCTTTTTCCGAAAACGCTCGGCAAAACGGCGCTCTTTTCTCTTTTGGATGTTGAGAAAAAACTTTGCGGCAAACCCGTGAGCATTTGGCTCTCCTGTGGACTGCTTATAGAGGCATCTTTTCGGAAGAACCTCTGACAACCCCTGTGAGCATCGGGGCTTCGGCTCCGCTCGAACACAAACATAATATCAAAGCCTGATTTATGTATAAGGGCCGGGATACATATCATATTTCACCGCTTAAGCGGGAGGTATGACTGTACCCCAGGATAAGTGCGCCCTTTTCATGATCAGGCCTTATTCTGCGGCGGTGCGTTCCGGCTCTTTTCGTTCTCGGGCGGGAAGGAACACACCGTGAAGATACACTACAACGATCCGTATGGATCACCCTTTGAACTCATCATACCGGATGGAGAGCCGGAGGCGTTAAAGGAGATCATTGAGTATCTTAATGAGAATGCACGTCTCATCCGTAATGCCGAACGTCGGGAGGCCTATCACACTTTATATCATCTTGAAGCACTGGACTACGAAGGCAACTCCATTGCCTACCTCGACACACCGGAGCACATCGTTATCCGAAAGGAGGAAGCCGAGCATATCCAAAGCACACTCACATTACTGACAGAGACGAAGCAACGTCGCTTATGGATGTTAAGTGAGAATATGACGCTGTGTGAGATCGCAGCAGTAGAGGGGGCATCAGCCGGCGCCGTAAAAGAAAGCCTGGATGCGGCAAAAAAGAAATTTCAAAATAATTTCTGAAAACACCCTGACAAAACCCCTGTTTTTTCTATGTATGGTGAGGAGGCTTCCTCAGAAAGGAGAGTAACACCATGAAAAACATTTTTGCGAAAGGAGGAGACTGCCGTGAGACCAATCACACTGTACACCGCAAACTGCCGGGGCAATAAGTTCAATGTCTGCTATCCGGTCAAACGGGAGATCGCCTCGGTCGAGGACCTACGCGAAGCCGTTCGGTACGACCAGGTATTTGCCGAATACAGAGATCACCACAGAGCCGTTGCGGATTTTATCCGTTCGGATTGCTTGCCGTTTGACTGCGACAACGACCATTCGGATGAGGAATGCGAATGGAAAACCGCTGCAGATGTGGAAAAGGCTTTTCCGGGCGTCCCGTTCTACTTAGTCTACAGCCGCCACCATATGGCGTGGAAAGGCACCCGCTCACCGAGACCCCGGTTCCACATCATCTTTCCCATCGACCCGATCACGAACGGAGACGATTACCGTATGCTGAAAGAGTCGGTCATGGCTTTCTTCCCGTTTTTCGACACGGGAGCAAAGGATGCCGCACGATTCTTCTTTGGCGTTCAGGATCCGGTAATCGAACTGCACGGAGGTGAAAACAATGAACCTTAACCACCTTATGACGGACAAGGCTCAATCTTTGAAAGAGCCACGGGCCGATCCCGCAGCATCATACAACTCTTTCGCTGCGCTACCCGACGGATACATCCCCGAAGGGCGACGAAACACCGTCATGTCCCACATTGCCGGGAGGTTGGTCAAGCGGTACGGCGATACCCATGAGGCAAGGGGAGCATTTCTCGAAAAGGCGAAATGCTGCGTCCCGCCTTTAGATGAGAACGAACTGGATAGCATCTGGAGCAGCGCCGTGAAATTCGGTAAAGCGGTTTCCGCTCAACCGGGGTATGTGCCGCCGGAAGTATACAACGATCCCACCCCTTGCAAACCGGATGATTATTCCGACGTCGGACAAGCCTATGCCTTTACCAAGCACTGCCGCAATTATGTCCGCTATTCTCTGGCTACCGACTACATCGTATATGACGGTGTCTGTTGGCAAGAATCAAAACCCCGCTCTCAAGCAGCAATGCAACAGTTTACGGATACCCAACTCGCAGAGGCCAAAGCCTGGCTCACCAGAGCCGAGGAACGCCTGGAAGAGACCGGAGCCAAAGCCGTTATCGCCGCACACGGAAAGAATGCTTCCGAATTCATGACTGAGAAACAGAAATCCGCACTCTTTGCACAGCGTGGAGCCGTTGCTTACAGAAAGTTCGTCCTACAGCGCAGAGATTCCAAATACCAAGTCGCAGCACTGCGTGAAGCCCGACCAATGGTGGAGATCGATCATGGTGAATTGGACAAGGACGGGTTTCTGCTCAACACGCCCGAATATACCGTGGACCTTCGAAAAGGCATGAACGGCATGCAGGAGCACTGCGCCGAGGACTTTATTACCAAATGCACGGCAGTTTCTCCCGGCAGCCGGGGAGCAGACCTGTGGACGGATGCCCTGCACACCTTTTTCTGTGGGGATGCCGAACTGAAGGAATATGTGCAGCGCATTGCCGGATTGACGCTTATCGGTCACGTCTACATCGAGGCACTGATCATTGCCCACGGTGACGGCAGGAACGGCAAATCCACCTTCTGGAATGTATTGGCTCGTGTCATGGGCTCCTACAGTGGCAACATTTCTGCCGATGCTTTGACGGTAGGCTGCAAGAGGAATGTCAAACCGGAATTGGCGGAGACAAAGGGCAAGCGTCTGCTGATCGCCGCCGAATTGGAAGAGGGCATGAGGCTGAACACATCTGTTGTAAAGCAGTTCTGTTCTACGGACGAGATATACGCCGAAAAGAAGTACAAAGACCCATTCGCTTTTACGCCCACGCATACGCTCGTTCTATACACGAATCACCTACCGAAAGTCGGTGCCAATGACCCGGGCACTTGGCGCAGATTGATCGTTGTGCCATTCAACGCAAGGATCGACGGCAGCGGTGATGTCAAAAACTACGCCGACTACCTTTTCGACAATGCCGGTCCCGCCGTTCTTGCGTGGATGATCGAGGGGGCCGAGAAAGTTATCTCGGATAATTTCCGTATCGCTCAACCGGAATGTGTTAAAAAAGCCACGGCACTTTATCGGGAAAACAGCGACTGGCTGTCGCACTTTCTGGAGGAGTGCTGCGAGGTCGGCGATACCTACAGTGAGCGCTCCGGTGATCTGTACGCCGCATATCGCAGCTTTTGCGGTCGAAGCGGAGAATACACCCGTTCCACCACGGACTTTTACGCAGCGGTCGACACCTCCGGTTTCGAGAGAAAGCACACAAAAAGGGGACGCATAGTTCTCGGCCTGCGGCTCAAGTCGGAGTTCGCATCTGTGTTCGCTGCGGATGAGTAACACGCCAAGGTGAAGCTCGGTGACGCTCTCTTCATAAGACCCTTTATAGTGTGTTATTCGGCATACCACTCTAAAGAGAGTTTTATTTATCGACCGTCACGACCTTCACCGCACACGGACGATAAATTCTGCACCAATGACCTGGGGCGGCTTAAATCTCCGGGACCTTGACCATTGGGCAACGGCCCGGGGGCTTACGCACAAAAACAGCGAAATCAAAAGGGTAATTAACACTCACCCGAAAAACATCTATCAAGGAGGAAAATGCACATGAGAAACTACACTTTTTACAATTACAAAGGAGGTAAAACGCTGTTCCCGAAAAACGACTGGCTGACCGAGGAGTACCTGGCGGAGCACGAAAAGATCTTCATGACGGAATATTTGGCGAATGATGATCGGAGAAAGGTCTATCACCGTTATCGACTCCGCACTTGTGACCCGACCCGCTTCACGGACACCCTGGAATACGATCTCAAATGCCCTCATTGCAACGGTGATCTGCGCCTTTGCGGACTGCCGCTCGATGCCACCACTCACGGCCTGTATAAATGCAGACGCTGCGATGAAGCAACCGAAAGGAGATAAGAATAATGAAAACGATCAACGAAGTCAGAAACATTACGGCCACGCAGGAATACGATAAACATTTCTGGAATGCCATGAGGCTTAAGCCCGACAGCGAGATGGCTATGCGTGATGCGATGGACAGCGTCACCGGAACATACTTTACCCCGACTACCGGAGAAGCCGACCTTCGTAAGATGGTCGTCCGGGAAAGCATCATTCGTCCACTCGCAACGAACCTGAAGAAGTACCAGGGCGGGTCGGTGATCTGGGCAGCTGATTCCCGTGATTACGCATCTTTCGTCCCGGAGGGCGCACCCATCCCCGGCTTTGATGTCGAGGAGGATTTTACTCGCATCCGTGTCGGCAGTCACAAAATCGCCTGTCTGCTCAAACTGAGCGAGGAGTTTGCTCTTGATGCGGACTTTGACCTCAAAAAGTACATTTCCGAGCGCATGGGTAAGTCTTTCGCATATGCGGAGGACAAAGCATTCATCTGCGGTAGCGGCGTAAACGAGCCATTTGGGCTGCTCCATAATACCGAAGGGGCAGAAATAGGAACTGCGGTATCTGCGCTGACCTATGATGCCGTCATTGACTTGTTCTTCTCTGTGAAGCCGGAGTATCGCACCCATGCTACTTGGCTGATGAATGATCGCACCGCTGCGGCGCTTCGGAAGTTGAAAGATGATTCGGGCAACTATTTTTGGAACAGCAGCACGGATACCGTTCTCGGCAAGCCAATCCGCATCTGCAATGAACTTCCGGACATTGCCGCCGGAGCAAAGCCCGTACTATTCGGTGACTTCCGGTACTACTGGATCGTAGACCGCTCTCCCGTCAGCATGAAAGCACTGAAGGAGTGCTTTGCTATGAGCGGTCGTGTGGGATATGTTGCGTTCGAGTTGCTCGATGCCCGACTTGTGCGCAGGGATGCCGTAAAAGCGATCTCCGTTATTGAAGAAAGCGTGTGATCCTATGAGCGCAGCGGTCAGCACATATGAGGGCAGACCCTGCACCGTTTCGGAAATGGCCGTGGGCAACACTCTGTTCACGGTCATCTCCGTACAAAGCGATTCTGCAAGGGAAACTGCTTTTGAAAAGGTCAAAAAACTGATCCTGGGCAACTGCACATCAGCTCCGGAAAAGTTATCTCAAAATTCAAATAAACATTGAAGAAATAACTTGCTTTTTCTGCGACAGTACGGGAATATGTAGTACCGCTTGAAGACGGTCGGAAAGGAGAATTATTATGAAAATGAACATCAGCGTTTCCAAAACAAACAGGCCGTCTTTCTCTGTCGCAGGAGACAAGGTCACCGCTCTTTACTGCAGGCTGTCCCGTGACGATGATCTACAGGGCGAAAGCAACAGCATCGTGAACCAGAAAGCTATCCTGAAAAAGTATGCCGACGATCACGGATTCACCAGCACGGCTTATTTCGTAGACGATGGTTACAGCGGAACCAATTTTGACCGCCCGGACTGGCAACGCCTGCTCGGCATGATCGACGAAGGGCGTATCGGTACCATTATCGTGAAGGATATGAGCCGATTGGGAAGGGACTATCTTCAGGTGGGTATGTACACGGAGATGGTGTTCCCGAACAACGATATCCGCTTCATCGCCATCAACAACGGTGTAGACAGTGCAAATCAGATGGAGAACGACATGACGCCGTTCATCAACATTTTTAACGAGTTCTACGCCAAAGACACCAGCAAGAAAGTCAAGGCTGTGTTCCGCGCTAAAGGAAATTCCGGTAAACCGCTGACTACCAATCCGCCTTACGGCTATCTGAAAGACCCCAATGACAAACACCATTGGATCATAGACCCGGAGGCGGCACCGGTAGTACAGGAAATGTTTAAAATGTGCGTTGCCGGAAAAGGCCCTTCGCAGATCTCGAAAGAACTGATGCGCCGTGGCATTCCGACGCCCTCCGAACATATGCATACGCTTGGAATCAAGACGCCCGCAAAGCAGTCGGAACAGCCCGGCTTCTGGCAGCAACGCACCATAGCCGACTTGCTGATGAAGCCCGAATACTTGGGCCATACAGTCAATTTCCGCACAAGAAGGAAGTCCTTCAAGTGCAAAAAGACCGTGTGGAACGATCCTTCCGAATGGTCGATCTTTGAGAATACCCACGAACCGATCATTGATCAGGAAACATTCGATATCGTCCAGCGTATTCGGGAAGGGCGCAGAAGACTTACTCCGATCGGTGAGATGCCGATACTCTCCGGAATACTGTTCTGTGCCGACTGCGGAGCCAAACTGTACCAAGTCAGAGCGAGGGGCTGGAAACACGAACAAGAGTACTTCACCTGTGCATCCTACCGAAAAGGGCAAGGGCTTTGTTCTCCCCACCAAATCCACAATGTCCAGGTGGAAGAGATCCTGCTTCGGCAATTAAAGAGCATTACGGCTTATGCACGTTCCCATGAAACGGAATTTGTAGAACTGGTCACGAAGCAGAACGAAAAGGAACTCAATCGCCTGATGCGTAGCAGCAGCAAGGAACTTGTTCAGGCGAAAGAACGCATCAAGAAGCTGGATAGTATCATGCAGCGGCTCTACGAGGATAACCTCGACGGAAAAATATCCGACGACCGTTTTTTCCGAATGTCCGCTACCTACGAAACCGAGCAGAAACAATTGGAAGCAAGAGTCTCAGAACTGGAGGCGGCTATTGCGGAGGCTCGGGAGCAACGCCTGAATGTAGATTCCTTCTTGGGAATGGTGCGCCGGTATACGGACATTACGGAACTCACAGCAGAGATCATCCGCTCTTTCGTGGAGAAGATTGAGGTGAAGAAACCGGAGAAAGTCCCCGGTACACGGACAAAAAAGCAGACCTTGGTCATCTGGTGGAACTTTATCGGTGTGGTCGATATCCCACAACAAACGCAAAAAGAAACGGCATAGCCTATATGATCGTAAACTATGCCGTATCCTTTTTGAGCACCTTTCGTCCTTAAGTGAATGCGGACTTCTGCCTGCCTTTTTCTTCCTGCTACAAACCCGGGTCCCCGGATCTCAGCAAATTATCCTCTTTTTTTCTTTGCCGCTACCACGCCGCCAACTGCCAGAATAGATACAACAGCCAGTCCGCCATACAGTGGAAGATTTGCATGATCTCCCGTCTTCGGAGCCATTGCTTTCTTCTCCTTCACAACTTTTTTGGTGGTCTTCTTTGTCTCTGCTGCCGGCTTCTTATCCTCCTGCGGAGTCGGTGTTACACTTGGCTCCGGCTGTGGTTCCGGCGCTTTCTCCACATACTTCAGCGTAAACTGAATCGTCTTGTCGTCGGACGCTACCACATCTTTTCCATCCGTATGCTGTACTGCCTCCCATTCAAAGTCAAACGGCATTTGATTCCCATAGAGGGTAGCTTTCGCACTCATCGTTCCATCCACCCTACCCACTACTGTGTAGTTGGTGTCCGGTTTTGCATCTGCCGTAAACTTTGCTCCGGTCACAACTACCTTCAGCACATCCGGTGTTCCCATGATCGCATCCCGCAGTTTTTGGTAGGTGTTGATCGTTGCAGCATCCTTCAGCTGCATTTTAACAGTCACAACCTTCTTGCCCGCATCTACGATCACATCCGTTGCCTCAAACGCGCCGCCTTCTACCAAAGTTCCCTTAGGATTTACAAACTCCATTTCCTCCGGAAGAAGGAGGGTTGCAACAAACTCTGTCTTCACATCAGACAACTGGATCATCGGGAAAGCTGCTGCCGGAACTCCGATCTGCTGTTCTATGCTTTTCATCTGCTCTTTCACCTTGGAAACATACAGCGCTCCTGTAAAAGCTACTTCCGCATCCTTCGTCGTCTCATATACCTTGTCGTGCTCCGTGTCTTCGCCTACCAAAAGGTCTCCCGGAAGTTCTGTTGCATTCTGTCCGTTTGCTGCTACCGGGGCAACCGCATTGTTTTCTGCTACCGGGGCAGCCGCATCGTTTTCTGCTGCCGGTGCCGCCTCTGCTCCTGTCGCAGCATCGTTCTCTGTCACAGCTGCATTTTCTGCTGCCGGCGCTGTCGCCTCCGTCCCTGCTGCGGGGGTTCCTTCTTCCGCACGCACATTCACAAGCGGAGTCACTACTCCACCAACCAAGGCAAACGTCAAAACTGCCGCGAACAATTTCTTTGCTAATTTCTTGTTTCTCATAATCCTCTCCCTTTCTTTCCTATATTGTTGTATCCGATTGTTTTCATTCGGCTTCAACTTGCATTCACAAACAGACAAACTCCGACTGTTTTTGTCATTATACCCTGTCAAGAGGGGGATTTCCACTGTTTTATAGATTTTTGTGAAATTTTTCTTAAAAACCGCCTCTTTAGTCCCCCTCAGCAGTGTTGTCTGTCAGCACGGACATTGCCTCTTCCCCTCCTAAGAGGAAAAATCTGATAGCATATCATTGCATAGGGCACCATTTCCTGCGCACAAAAAAATAATCGCAAATCAACTCCGCGACTATTTCTTAGTGACTCCAAGGGGAATCGAACCCCTGATTCCAGCGTGAGAGGCTAGCGTCTTGACCGCTTGACCATGGAGCCAAATCATTCATGCCTAGATAGTATAACAAATCATAATACAATATGCAAGATTTTTTTACATAAGATTTCTCAAGTGGCTTCTCAAGAGTTCCCCTTGTCCGAAAAAACCGCGGGAGGAAGCCTTTTTTGGCTCTTCCTCCCGCAGCAGGTTGTCTTTTCTGTCCGGCAGGTCCGTCTTCCGTATCGGATCTGACAAGCCCTGCCTATTTTCCCATCATACTCATATATCCCTGAACAAAGATCACCAGCACGATCAATGGAAGGATAAAGGTCAGGTAAAATCTTACCGCCTTCGCCGTCGGGAATTTCAGCCCCTTCCCTGCATTGGCCTCTGCGATAAAGTTGTCCCAGCCCCATCCGTATCTGCTGACGCAGAACATCAGGTATACCAGGGAGCCCAACGGGAGCACATTGTTGCTCACGATGAAATCCTCCAGATCCATAATGTTTTTTCCAAGAACGGTAAATCCCGCCCAGTCTGTCAGTCCCAGCACGGTAGGGATACTCAGCAGGACCAACGCCACTCCGTTAATCAAAAGAGACTTCCGCAAGGACCAGTCCCACAGATCTCTTCCATACTGGATAATGTTCTGCACCACCGCAATAACGGTGGACAAAGCTGCAAATGTCATGAACAGGAAGAACAGGGATCCCCAGATGCGTCCCCCTGCCATATCCCGAAAGATATTGGGCAGCGTAATGAACACCAGTCCCGGCCCGCCTCCCGGATTGACTCCAAAGGCAAAGCATGCCGGAAAAATGATCAGGCCTGCCATAACCGCCACAAACGTATCCAGAGCCGTGATACTGACTGCTTCTCCCGCCAGGCTTCTGTCTTTTCCCAGGTAGCTTCCGAAGATCGCCAGACCTCCCTGTCCTACGCTCAGTGTGAAAAACGCCTGTCCCAGCGCCGCAAAAATCCCCTCTTTGATTCCCGCCTCTTTCAGCCTTTGAAGATCCGGTAGCAGGTAGAATTTTACTCCCTCCAGAGCTCCCGGAAGCGTCACGGACTTTATTACCAGAAAGATCATGATCACAAACAGGCTGGTCATCATAACCTTGGTAATTCCTTCTACTCCTTTTTGCAGCCCCAGGGAGCAGATGACAAAAGCAATGACGAAAATCGCCACCATCCAAAACAGCATTTCATTTCGGTTGGAAACCAGACTGCCGAAGATCCCTTCGATCTGCTTGGTGTCTGCCTTCGCAAATTCTCCTTTTACCATCTTGAAAAAGTACGCCAGCATCCAGCCTGCGATCGTCGTGTAAAACATCATCAGAAGGTAGTTTCCCGCCATGGTAAAATACCGGAAGATATGCCACTTACTCCCCTTCGGTTCCAGCACATTAAAGGAGGTGGCAGAACTTCTCTGACTCGCTCTTCCTACGGCAAACTCCATGACCACAATAGGAAGTCCCAGCACCAGCAGGAAAAACAGGTAGATCAGAACAAAGGCTCCTCCTCCGTATTTTCCTGTAATGTAAGGGAACCTCCACACATTTCCCAGTCCGATCGCACAGCCGGCTGAAATCAGGATAAACCCCAGCCGGGACGAAAAACTTTCTCTCTTTCCCATCGTTCTCTCTTTCCTTTCTATACTGCGTGTTTTCTATATCAGACTGCCTTCTTTCATCGCTTCCTAGGCGCCCTCCTTTTCCAGGTTCCCGGAGGGCTTTTCCATCAAATCCTTCACATGCTTTTTCGGCACGACAATGGGCAGTTTTTGTTTCATGTTTTCTATCTGGACCCGATCATGATTTCCTCCGAACTCTCCGTCCAGCGTCCAGGGGATCTCTTCCAGCGATTCAAAGGTGATCCTCTCTGCCTTAAGGGAAAACATATGCTTGGCGTTCACCTGCTCTGAGATCAGCGCTGCCACGATCTCCTGCAGGGCAATGGGGTTTTTAGGAGTCTTGATCAACGTCACTTCAAACAGTCCGTCATCAAACACCACCTGTTTTCCCACCATATTGCGAAATCCGCCGACCGACCGGGAATTGGTCACCATCCCGAAGGCAAACTCATCCTCCATTACTTTTCCGTTACAGGTCACTTTCATCCGATAAGAGGGGATGTTAAACAGCCTTTTCGTTCCTTCCAGCACATACGCCAGATGTCCCAGAACATTTTTGACTTCCTGCTTTGTCTCGTAAGAAACGTCTGTAAATAAGCCAAACGCCGCTATATATACAAATACGTCGTCATTAAATCTTCCGATGTCGCAGGGGAACGGTTCTCCCGTTACCGCATTGCTGGCTGCCTGCAGAATATCTCTGGGAATATGAAGGCTGGAAGCAAAATCATTGGTGGTTCCGGTAGGAATATATCCCAGCGGAATGCTGATGCCCCTGCTGACCATTCCGGTTACCACCTCATCGATCGTTCCGTCTCCGCCTCCGCAGACGATCCGGTCAAACTCCTCCCAGTTGCAGCTTAGCATCTTATGATAAGCATCCTGATAGGACTGTGTGGGATATGCAACCACTTCGTATCCTTCCTTGACAAAAATATCCACTACATCCGCCAGCTTTGCCTTTAAAATCCCTTTTCCTGCCTGTGGATTATATATAAAGAGCAGACGCTTCAAGCCTCATTCACCTCTTTTCCTGAAAACAAACAGGGCATATACCATGCCCCGCTTTCTTGTATGTTTCCTATTCTGCCGTCCTTAATTGCCGGCAGCCAAAAATCCTTCTACACCGGCGATCGCTTCCAGCTCATCCTGCCCCTCTGCGATCAGCACCACTTCTCTTCCTTTTTGAAGTCTCAGGCTCATCATACCCATAATGCTCTTGGCATTGATCTTCTTATTGTCCATTTCGATGTACACCTGGCTGGCATATTGGCTCGCCTCCTGCACAAGATGTGCCACCGGCCTGTCCTCCATTTCCATGTTGTTTTGAATCATCACAGGTTTTTTAATCATCGTAAATTGCTCCTCCTTATCTCGCTCTCAGCTTTTCTGCCATCTCTCCCAGTTTCCGTAACCGATGGTTAACTCCTGATTTTCCTATGGGTGTCTGCAGCAGCTGTCCCAATTCTTTCAGGGACGCCTCCGGATGAGACAAGCGCACCTCGGCCATCTCACGCAAACTTTCCGGCAAATCATCAAGCCCGATGGTATCTCGAATATACTGAATGTCTTCGTTTTGCTTCACTGCGGCTGACACAGTCTTGTGAATATTGGCCGTTTCACAGTTTACCTTGCGGTTCACGGCGTTGCGCATCTCCTTCAAAATACGGATATTCTCCAGTTCCATCAACGCCACGCAGGCCCCCATGATATTCAGTACATCTACGATCTGTGTTCCCTCTTTTAAGTAAACGACATACGCCTTTTTTCTGTAGATGACCTTCGCGTCCAGCCCAAACTGATTCATCATCTTTTGGAGGATCACGGCCTCTGTTTCCCTCTCTGCCACGATCTCAAAATGATAGGACTTTTGCGGGTCACTCATAGATCCTGCCGCCAGAAAAGCTCCGCGTATGTAAGCGCGCCGGCAGCAAGGTGACTGTACCTGCGCCTTAAAAACGGCGTGCAACCCCTCTTTTTCAGCAAAAATACGGTATTGACATCCCCCCGTCATCTTTCTGACCGCAACATCAGCCTTTATATTAAATGTTTTTTTTAGCAATGTAAAGTACTTTCTTGCAAGGTCGGCGTTTTCTGTACGGAAGCAGATCTTTGCTTCCTCCTCTTCCTTTGGCGGATGGATTCCGGAAAATCCGGTGATGGCTGCCAACTCCGCCAGTCTGCAATGTCTTGCTTTGGGATATTGCTGCGCCAGTTCTTGTTTCACCTGTCCTGAAAATGACATCTTTCCTCCTGCTATCCTGCTTTCGTCACTCTGTCTTTTTCGACATCTCTATGCTCCGTCCTTACGCCATAGGCTCCGCAGGTTCTAAGTCTTTCCTGTAATTTCCCCGCAATGGCAACGGATCTGTGCTTTCCTCCTGTACACCCGATCCCGATCACCATCTGCGTCTTTCCTTCCTTCACGTACTTCGGAAGCAGGAATCGAAGCAGATCCTCCAGCTTTTCCAGAAAGACCTCTCCCGCCCCGTCCTGCATCACATAATCACAGACCGCCGTATCACTGCCTGTCAGCGGGCGAAGCTCCTCTTCATAATATGGATTTGGCAGGAAGCGCACGTCGAAGACCAGATCTGCATCCGCCGGGATCCCATACTTAAATCCAAAAGACAGTACGGTGATATACAGGTTGTTGTACGCCTTATCCTGCACAAAAATCTGGTTCAGCTCTTCCTTCAGTTCCCTGGTCAGCATGTGGCTGGTATCCAGCACATAGTCCGCCCTCTCTTTTAAAAAGCCGATCTTCTGTCTTTCTTCTATAAGCCCTTTATCTACCCGCTCTTTTCCTGTCAGCGGATGCGTTCTTCTGGTTTCCTTGTAGCGTTTGATCAGCACTTCATCCTTGCACTCCATATACAGGATCTTGCAGTCAATCTCTTCTGCATCCAACACCTTCAACACCTGCTTCATCTCTTCCAGATGGGCTCCGCTGCGGATATCCACTCCCAGCACCAGCTTTTCCAGCCCCTTCTTCGGCACCCGGATCAGCTCCGCCAGCTTCGGGATCAAAGGCACCGGCAGATTATCTACACAAAAGTATCCGATATCCTCTAAGATCTTCAACGCCGTACTTTTTCCGGCTCCCGACATCCCTGTCACAATTACAAACCGCATACTAAAACTCTCCCAAACGCTTTACTTCCGGCTCCAGTCTTACGCCAAACTTTTCATATACCCTGTCAGATACCTGGCAGATCAGGGAATACACCTCCGCCGCAGTAGCATCTTTTCTATTGATCACAAATCCGCAGTGCTTTTCCGATACCTGGGCTCCTCCGTAGGAAAATCCCCGAAGGCCCGTATCCTGAATCAGCTTTCCTGCAAAATATCCCTCCGGCCGCTTGAAGGTGCTTCCTGCACTGGGGTATTCCAGCGGCTGCTTCGTCACTCTGCGCTGTTTAAAATCTGCCATCCGCTCTCCGATTTCTTCCTGATTCCCTTCCTGCAGCTTCAACGTGACTCCCAGCGCCACATATCCCTTTTTGGAAACCACACTGGTACGGTAGCCCAGTTCCATTTCCTCCCGGGACAGTCTGCGGATCTCTCCTTCCGGCGTCAGGACCACTGTCGATTCCAGCACGTCTTTTAGTTCTCCTCCATACGCGCCTGCATTCATCACACAGGCTCCTCCGATGGTGCCGGGAATCCCTTCTGCAAACTCAAACCCTGCCAAACCGCTTTCCCAGGCTGCCGCCGCCACCTTAGACAGCAGCGCTCCTGCCTGTGCATGGATCCGATTTCCTTCCACACGGATCTGCTGCAGCTTTCTTAAATACACCACCGCGCCTCTGTAGCCCTGGTCGGAAACCAGAAGATTACTTCCGTTCCCCACAATATAATAAGGAATTTCAAATTCTCTACAAAGGCTCAAGATCTCTCCCACTTCCTCCTCCGTCTCCGGAAGCAGGAAATAGTCCGCCTCTCCGCCTACCCGAAAAGTAACATAGCCTTTCATCGGCTCCCTCTGCCTGATCTGATCCTCTCTCAGTTCTTCCTTTAACCTGCTTAAAAATGTCTGGTCCATCTGCTCCTCATCTTTCTAAAGTGCCCCGGCTTTTCTGCTTTCGCCCCTTGTACGGCACGTGTTTTTCCTGTCTGTTTCCAATTCTTTGCAGGTTCCTTCCGACTCTTCTCCTGTCTGCCGAACCTACAGTTCATTTATTATACCATTTTTTTCCTATCTTGCAAATTTTCTGTAAATCAGTTATAGTTACTCTAACTATGTAAAGAAAAAGGAGAGAAAAAAATTGGACCCCAGTGACGTCATACGATTTCTTATATTGCTGATCCTGCTAGTGCTGTCCGCCCTGTTTTCCTCGGCGGAAACCGCTCTTACCACCGTCAACCGCATCAAGATGAGGAGCCTCGCCGAAGAAGGCACCCGGCATGCCGATCTTGTTCTGCAGCTGACGGAACATTCCGGAAAAATGCTCAGCGCTATTCTCATCGGCAACAACATCGTCAATCTGACGGCCGCCTCCCTGGCCACCAGTCTGGCTTACCAGTTCGGAGGGCATATGGTAGCCATCGCCAGTGGGATCCTGACTCTGCTGATCCTGATCTTTGGCGAGATCACGCCGAAAACAATGGCCACCTTACATGCAGAGAGGATGTCCCTTTTTTATGCTCCCACCGTTTCTGTCTATATGAAGCTGATGACGCCTGTCATCTTTGTGATCAATGGCCTGTCCAGGGGGATCCTGTTCCTTTTCCGTGTTCATGCCGATCCCGGAAATCGGAGCATGACAGAAAACGAGCTCCGTACCATTGTGGAAGTCAGCCATGAGGACGGCGTGATCGAATCGGATGAAAGAGAAATGATCTACAATGTGTTTGATCTGGGAGACGCCAGGGCCAAGGATGTGATGGTTCCCCGTGTCCATGTGACTTTCGCAGACATAGACAGCACCTACCAGGAGCTGATCGAGATCTTCCGGGAGGACAAGTTTACCCGTCTTCCTGTTTTTGAAGGGACCACCGATAACGTGGTGGGAACCATCAATATGAAGGACCTTCTTCTCTATGACAATTCCAGGGAATTTCATATCCGGGATATCCTGCGGGAGGCTTATTTTACCTACGAATACAAGAGCATTTCCGAGCTGCTGGTAGAGATGCGCCAGGCTTCCCTCAATATCGCCATCGTTTTGGACGAATATGGGGAAACTGCCGGTCTGATCACGCTGGAAGACATTCTGGAAGAGATCGTGGGTGAGATTCACGATGAATACGATGACAACGAAGAAGAATTCATCCGTCAGATCTCCCCTTCCGAATATGTGGTGGAGGCTTCCATCAATCTGGAAGAACTGAACGACCGGCTGGGACTGGACTTATCTTCCGAATCCTACGACTCTCTGGGGGGATTCATCATTGAGTTGCTGGATCGCTTCCCCGAGGAAAACGATGCTATCACCACCGAGGATGGCATCCGTATGGTAGTGGAATCGCTGGATAAAAACCGGATCGAACACGTCCGTTTGTTTCTTCCGGACAGCTCTGATAAAAACGAATAGACGGCAGGCGGGCTATTGCCCGCCTTTTCTTTGCCCGTGCCCCTCCTGCTGCATACTGCTGTTTGGATTGGTAAAGGACAGGTCCAGTGCGTTTGCCACCGCCACCATGATTCCGTTGCTGCTGAATGTAGCCCCTGTCACTGCATCCACTTCCACCGACTGGGTATTCAGGATCTGGGAAATCACCCGGTCTTTTGCTCTCTCAAAAAACGACGGATCGTCTTCCGTAGACAAAATCGTAACATCCGAGATGGTTCCATTTTCTACCGTTACCTCCACGGAAGTTGTTCCTCTGACATCCCTACTTTTTCCCCTTTTTTTCTCTCTCCGGATCATCCGGCAGGCTATCCGCTTTTCATTATGTCTGCGAAGATTGAAATTAGATTGAACCCTTCCTTCTTTTTTTTAAATCTGATAGTATCTACCTAAAGCGACGATTCTTGCACTTACGAGCTTTCTGTTTTTTCCCTTTGCAGAAAAAACGCGCAAAAAAAGTGCAGTCATCAGAATTTTCTTCTTCTGACTCCTGCACCTTTAACTCTGTGAAAAGAATCCACAGGCTGCCTTCTTTGATTCACATCTCTTGTTGTCTCTGACTTCCGTCAAGGCTGTCTCCGGTTATCGAAGCGTCGTAAGCACCTTCATGTCCTCTTTCAGATGTTCATAGGTACTCTTATACAGCTTGAAGTACTCGTTATATTTCTTATGGTTTTCTTCGTTGGGCAGGATCTTTTTGTCCAGCACCTGCCATTTTTGCACCTCTTCGTAGGTCAAAAGGCCTGTTCCGATCCCGGCCAGCATCACATCTCCCATGTTGGCCTCCACGTCATAGATGGGGCAAACCACCGGATATCCCGTAACGTCTGCAAAAATCTGTCTCCAGATTTTGGACTTTGTCACGCCTCCTGCCAGCAGGATGTATTCTCCCAGATCTTCTCCCGTCGCTTCCATGGCATCTCTCAGAGAATATGCCACCGCTTCCAGAAACGCCCGGTAAATGTGTCCCTTGGTATGGGTCAGAGACAGTCCCAGGATCATGCCTTTTGCATCCGAATCCCATACCGGGCTTCTCTCTCCCATGAAATACGGCAGCACCAGAAGGCCTTCACTTCCTGCCGGGATCTCTTCCGCCTGTCCGTTTAATACGTCATACAGGTTGGGGCCGCCTTGTTTCTGCTGCTCCATTTCCCACTGGCACAGGGTGTTCCGGAACCATTTTACGATAGCGCCTGCCGTATTGCCTCCTGCAAAATAATAGGACAGATTTTTTGCATCATACAGATATGGCCAAACGATCAGCCCCTTCCCCTTTACCGGTTTATCCGAGATCAGGGCGGCGCACATGGAGGTTCCGATAGCCGCCGCATACACGCCGGACTCAAACACTCCCAGGCCGATATTGGCTGCTCCGCAGTCGATTCCTCCTGCGATCACCGGAAGTCCTTCCCAAAGCCCCATTTCTTCTGCGATCTCTTTTTTCATGCCTCCTACGATATCCGTGGATTCCACCACCTTTTCCGGCATCATGGAAGCCGGGATCCCCATGGCGTCCAGCATTTCCTGGGACCACTCCCGCTTATTCATATCAAAAATACCGCCAATGTTTCCTGCAGAAGAATAGTCAATGGACACTTCTCCCGTCAGCTTGTAGATCACATAGTTGTTGGGCGGAAGGAACAGCTTTGTCTTCTCCCAGTTCTCCGGCTCATTGCGCTTCATCCAGAGCATCTTGGTATATCCGTAGTAAGGATCCGCTCCGTTGTGGGTGATCTCCAGCAGCTTTTCTTCCCCGATGGTATCCAGCGCCCATTTCGTTTCTGCATCTGCTCTCCGATCCATCCAGATCATACAGGGGCGGATGGGCTTCATCTCTGCATCCAGCGGCACTCCGGAGCCGCCGTACAGTCCGCTGATGGCGATCCCTTTGATCTCTTCCTTCTTTACTCCCTGCTCCAGCGCCTTGGAAACCGTGTTTTTGATGGATTCCACCGTAGCCTCGTACCACACGTCCGGCCACTGCTCTGCCCACAGGGGTCTGGGGGTCAATACATCATATTCCTGAAGGTCCTGTGCGATCAGTTTTCCCTCTGTGTCCATCAGAATGGTTTTGGTTCCCGATGTTCCGATATCTGTTCCCAATAAATAGTTCATTTCTGCTTCCTCCTTTATCTGCCTTATATGCTTTTTAAAAATCTGTCTACGTAAAAGATCGCCGCGCCTGCCGCCACAGCCTCCACCTTGTACCGGCACTCCAGAAGATATTGCTCCGCCTTGTCTCCAAATGGATTTCTGGCATCCACCTTCTGACAAAGCAGCTCCATATAATCTCCGATGTAAGCCCCTACGTAACCGCCCAGGATGATCGATCCGTCAAACAGCATCCGGATATTATGGATAGCCAGGGAAAGATGGTTCAAATACTCCTTCCACATTTTCTCCGCTTTCTTATCGCCCTGCTTCAGACGAAGAAAAAATTCTTCCAGGTTTCCATCCGTATATGTGTCCAGATTGGTTGCCCGGCACACCGTGTCAAAGCACCCCTTTTTCCCGCAGTAGCATGTTTTTCCGCCGGAGGGAACCACCGTCATATGCCCGATCTCTCCGCCTTTTCGGCTGTCTCCCTGATAAATCTCATTCTGAATGATAACGGTGCCTCCGATGCTGTTTCCCAGGCTGATGTAAAAGGCATTGGTGATCCTATGGTTTTCCCAGGATTCCATGCATCCGGCCGCATAGGAATCATGCACCAGAAAATGTCTGTAGGGGATGTACCTGGCGATCTCCTCACGTTTTCTCCCGGTAAATCCTAGGGTCCGCCCGTAGGTGACCTCCTCGCCGTCATCCGAGATAAATCCCGGCACGGAAATCCCCACTCCCAATAGTCGTTCCGTGGAGATCCCTGCCGTTTCCTTCACCAGCTCCACTGTTTCCCCCAGTTTTTTCAGATAGGTTTCATCGCCCAGGTCAAACACTGCTTTCTCCCGGACCAGCCCGATCACTTCCCCGGACAGATCCACCGCCACCACGCTCATGTGATTGGCTGTCAGAGACACTCCTATAGCAGTTTTTGCATTTTTAATGTAGGTGTATGCCGTAGCGTTCCGTCCTCCTGTATGCTTGATCTTTCTGGACGCGTCGATCAGCCCTTGTTTTTTCAGATATTCCAGGTTTTGGGTAACGGTAGGCAGACTCAACTGCAGCGCCACCACGATGTCCTGCTTGGATACCGGCCCATTTTCCCTGATATAGCGGTAGACCATCTGCCGGTTCTGCAGCTTGATCTCACTTGCACTTAATTTTTCCATCCTGTGTACTCCTTTTTAGGCCGCTTTTTCCCGTGCTGTTCGTGCAGCCTGCGCCTACAGTCGGATCATGACCTTTCCGGCTCTCCGGCAGGTCTCATCTGTCAGGGCTTTTTCTATCTCTTCCAACGGAAGTACGGTCGTGATCAGTTCTTTCAGTCGGATTTGTCCCGTCTCCAGTATCTGTATCGCTCTTTCAAAGGTGTACGGATTGATAAAGGATGATGTGACAGTCAGCTCCTTTTTAAAGACATCATCCGGCCGCAGTGGAAAGGACTCCTCCAGAGCAGCCAGCCCGAAAAACATCACCGTAGCTCCCTTTCCTGCAAATCGAATGGCATCCGCCTGCGTCCGTACACTTCCCACACATTCGATCACCACATCCACATTATCGCAATATGCGTCCAACATTTCTTTCACATCTTCGTTCAGAGGGTCAATGGTCTTGATAGCTCCCAGACGAAGCGCCATTTCTCTCTTTTCTGCCACCGGTTCTGAGAGAATGACCTTTGCCGCTCCTGCCAGTTTCGCCATCTGCAGCATAATCATGCCGATGGGGCCGCCTCCCATCACCAGCACTGTGCTTCCCATCTGGATCCTGCACAGATCGATCCCGTGCAGACAGCAGGAAATGGGTTCCGCCATGGCCGCCTCCATCAGATCCATCCCTTCGGGCACCTTGTATACCTGCTTTTCTCTCAGGATCACGTATTCTGCAAATCCTCCGTCCCGGGTGGTTCCGATCCCGATGTTGTTGGTACAAAAATGCTGCTTTCCGCTTTTACAGAAGTAACACTCTCCGCACATATCGTTCGGATCTCCCGTTACCGGATCCCCACACGCCACGGCCGTGACCTTTTCTCCCACCGCTTCCACGATCCCGGAAAATTCATGTCCCGGGATCAACGGCGGAGTGACTGCACTGGATCCTCCGTCTCCATGATAGATGTGTACGTCCGTTCCACAGACGCCGCAGTATTTTACCCGGATCATTACCTCGTTTTCCTTCAGTTCTCTTACCGGGACTTCTTCCACCCGGATCTCTTCCTTTCCCCGGTAGACCGCCGCCTTCATAACCCTTTTCTCCATATACATCTCCTTTTTTTCCAGCTTTTTCCTGTTCCTATCATACTGTATTTTTCAAAATTACTCCATAATCTGACGCATATTTTTCCCGAGATCCGCAAAATTTTCCCCAGGAGCAAAGAAAACCTGACAATGTTCTTTCTTGTCAAGTTTTCTGTAAGATCCTTTTCTTTTTTCGTTCTTTTTAGTTGGAATGTTTCCGCTTCTGGATACAGTCAAATCCTACAGCGAATGCAAGCACCAGTCCTTTTACCACCATCTGAGTGTAGGAGCTTACGTTCATCAGCACCATTCCGTTGGTCAGCCCTCCGATGATCAAAACACCTGCGATAACATTAGAAAGCTTTCCAAATCCTCCGGTTACCGACACGCCACCCAAAACCACGCAGGTGATCACGTCGAACTCGTATCCGATCCCGGCGGTCGGCTGACCCGAGTTGGTTCTGGAAAGCATTACGATCCCTGCCAGACCGGCAAACAGGCCGGAAAGAGAGTATACCAGATATTTTACACGCCCTACACGGATCCCGGACAGCTGGGCAGCTTCCTCATTTCCTCCTACGGCGTAGAAGTACCGTCCGAAATACGTCTTGTTCAAAATGAAGCTTCCCACGGCAAAGCAGATGATCATAATGATGACCGGGACCGGAATGGGACCTACGTACCCCTGTCCGATCATTTTAAACTTCTCGGTAAACCCGTTGATGGGGCTTCCGCCACTGAGAAGGTAGGCAAGTCCCGCAAAGATCGTCTGCGTTGCAAAGGTTGCGATCAGCGCCGGCATTCCCACCGTAGATACCATAAATCCGTTCAGCGTTCCGATCAGTGTGGCAACCACCAGGGAAAGCAGGATGGCCACATACATATTCAGTCCGTTATGCACCATGAAATACGCACACAGGATATTTACAAAGGTAATGATAGAACCGGTCGCCAGATCGATCCCTCCCAGAAGGATGACAAAGGTCATACCGATGGATGCGATTCCGTACATGGAAACCTGACGCGCAATGGTGATCAGGTTGTTGGGTGTGATAAATCTTGGATTTGCGATGGTAAACGCGATAAACAGCAGAACAAACACCACCCAGATCGCCTTATCCTTGATGTGATACAATACTTTGTTATTCATAATCCATTAAACCTCCTTGATTTCTGCTGCTGACGCAAATGCCATAATGGTGCTCTGGTCAAACTCACCTTTTTCCAGCTCCCCGGTCATCTTGCCCTCTGCCAGCACGATAATCCTGTCCGACATCCCCATCAGCTCTTCCATCTCCGACGAGATCAGCAGAATCGTCTTGCCCTCTTTTTCTACCAGCTCATTCATTAATTTGTAGATCTCATACTTGGCTCCCACGTCGATCCCTCTGGTAGGTTCATCAAAAATCACCA
Organism: Suipraeoptans intestinalis; assembly: GCF_009696485.1. GTDB lineage: Bacteria > Bacillota > Clostridia > Lachnospirales > Lachnospiraceae > Suipraeoptans > Suipraeoptans intestinalis. The sequence continues at coordinate 1,363,214 of NZ_VULY01000018.1, read as the reverse complement.
GCTGGGAATTTGCCGCCATCCATCTTGCCAGGATCACCTTCTGCTGATTTCCTCCGCTCAGGTTTTTCACCAGCTGATGCAGCGAAGGGGTTTTGATGGCAAGATCCTCTTTATATCTTTGGGCAACCTCCATCTCTTTTTTGGAATGAATGACGCCCAATGTTGAATTTCTCTCATAAATCGGCATGTTGATATTGTTTTTGATGGATATCCCAAGCATAGCTCCATGCCGCTTACGATCCTCCGGAACCAGCGCGATTCCCAGATCTATTGCTTCCCTTGGACTTTTCGGGTTGATTTCTTTTCCATTGAAGAAAATCTGCCCTGATTTTTTCTTGGCCGCTCCAAAGATCAGCTGCGCCAGCTCTGTCCGCCCGGCGCCCACCAGGCCTCCCAGGCCCAGGATCTCCCCTTTATGGAGCTTCAGGCTGATATCTTCATCACCGTTCCCTGTAACATGCTTCAGTTCCAAAACCACATTCTTGTGGTCGATACAGTTTTCTCTGGGGGGATAGGATTCTGTCAGCTCTCTTCCCACCATCAGATGGATCAGTTCCTCCACCTGGCTTTCTTTTGTGATCAGCGTCTTGATATATTCCCCGTCTCTTAGCACCACGATCCTGTCGGACAGCCGATAGATCTCTTCCAGTCTGTGGGAAATATAGATGATAGAGATCCCGTCTTTCCTCAGTCTCTCCACCACTTCAAACATGCTTTCCACCTCTGCGCTGGTCAGAGGCGCAGACGGCTCGTCCATGATCAGCACCTTTGCATTTTGCTGGATCGCTTTTGCGATCTCCACCATCTGCTGATAGCCTACCGTCAGGTTTTTCATGAGTGTTTTGGGATTGATCTTGATGTGCAGCTGGGCAAAGGCCTTTTCCGCCTCTCTTTCCATCGCCGCCTTGTCTACGATAATCCCTTTTCGGATGGGTCTTCCCAAAAACAGGTTTTCTGCTGCCGACAGTTCCGCCACATTATTAAACTCCTGATAGATGATGGCGATCCCGTTTTCTGCCGCCAGCTGCGGGGTCATACTGTCATATTCTCTTCCATTTACGATGATTTTTCCTGATGTGGGGATCACTGCTCCGGAACACGTCTTGATCAACGTGGATTTTCCTGCTCCATTTTCCCCGATCAACGCAAGAATTTCTCCCTTTTTCAGTTCCAGGGAAACATCTTTCAACGCTACAACGCCCGGATATTCTTTTCTTATGTGCTGTAGCTGCAATACGTATTCTTCACTCATACCGTTCTCCCGTTTTATATTCATTGGAGGCGGACAAAGCCGCCTCCACTTACGATCTGTTATTTCTTCTTACTTCTTGTCATAATCTGCCAGGTATTCATCTACATTGTCTGCATTGATGACTACAAATGGTCTGAAGATATTGTGTTTCTCTCCGGAGAAGTCGTCTCCGTTCAGGATCTTTTCATACATACCCACACAAGCTTTTGCTGTTCTTGTGTTGGATCCTTCAAATCCAACGGTCGTATTGGAAGCTTCTTTTCCGCTCTTAATGGCTCTCATCTGCTGCTCTGTTGCATCACCGGAGAAGATACCGCAGTCTTCCGGAATATTTCCGTTGTATTTTGTCAGAAGCGCCTGGTTTGCTCCGATATCAGATCCTGCTCCGATGGTTACAAACACTTTACAGTTGGGATGTGCCTGAAGTACCGTCTCTACGTTGGTCTGTGCGTCATTTGCTTCCAGTCCCTCGATCTGTGCAACTACTTCATACTTGCCTTCTGCGCCTTTCAGTCCTTCCAGGATACCGTTCTCTCTTTCCAGAAGGATCGGTGTCTGCGGATAGCCGATTACACATACCTCTGCTTTGTTGTCTGCAGAATAGTGCTCATTGATAAAATCTGCCGCCGGCTTTGCAATGGTGATTCCCAGCTCAGTGTTGTCCAATACCCAGTTTGCTGTGGTGTTTTCCATCTTGTCATCCCAGCACATTACCTTCACGCCTGCGTCCAGCGCCTGCTTGCAAACGTCTTCTACCGCATCCGGGTCAGACGGATGTACCATGATCAGGTCGCATCCTGCTGTGATAAAGTTTTCGATCTGGCTGATCTGTGTAGCAGAGTTGTCCTTACAATCTACGATCGTATAGTCCCATCCTTTGTCCTTGAGCATTTTTTCTACTTCTCCGAATACGCCTGCCCAGTAGTCATTCTCCAATGACTGAATGGTTACTCCCACCTTGTAGCTGTCCTTCTTTTCTGCGTCCTTCTCGTCTTCCTTCACCGGGGACTTTGTCGTACAACCTACCAGCAATGCGGCTACCATCGCAACGCTTAAGATCACACTTAACACTTTTTTCTTCATAATCGCTCCTCCTAAATTTTTTATTTTATAGCTTTCGCTTTAGCTATCCTTTAGACTGAACCATTCTGTTAGAAACAGGTAAACGCTCCATCCACCACAATGTCCGAGCCGGTGGTAAAGGTACTGCTGTCGCCTGCCAAATATACCAGCACCGACTGAAGCTCTTCCGGCTTGCCAAGTCTTCCCATGGGCGCCATACCGTTCCACACTTCGATCAACGGCTTCAGATTCTCTGCCTGCATGATCAACTCCGTCCCGATATAGCCGGGGCTGATACAGTTGACGCGCACGCCTCTCTTTGCCCACTCGATGGCCAGAGATTTGGTCAGCATGATCACGCCTGCCTTGGAGGCATTGTATGCACACTGTGGCTGCGGCACATTCACAATATGTCCGGACATGGATGCCGTATTAATGATAGATCCGTATCCCTGCTTCAGCATCTGGCGTCCTGCCGCCGTCGAGCAAAGGTACACTCCCGTCAGGTTGATGTCGATCACTTTCTTCCACTGTTCAAAGGTCATCTCTTCTGCCGGAGCGTTTACTGCGATCCCCGCATTGTTGTAGCAGGCGTCCAGTTTTCCGTAAGTTTCCACCACCTTTGCCACCATGGCTTCTACCTCTTCCGGATTGGTCACATCCGCCTGAATGGCAATGGTCTTGGATCCTGTAGCCTGTGCGATTTCCTCCGCCACCTTCCTGGCTCCTTCCAGGTTGATGTCAACGATTGCCACGTCTGCTCCTGCCTCTGCAAATCCATAGGATGCTGCTTTTCCGATGCCGCTTGCTCCGCCTGTAACGTAGATCGCCTTCCCGTCCAGCCGCATTTTTTCAATGATACCCATAGTTTCCTCCTTCTCGCATCAACAATCATCCAGGTTGTTGATTTGCAACCAGTTTTGTAAATGTGTTTTATAAATGTAATTTTTATATCTTGCATTATATTCTGCAGAACCCTGTTGTGCAAGACGTAATATCCGCCAAAATCATTTTTCGGTTTTCGTTTATTTTGCATAATGTTATTTTATTATCATTTGCAGACGTTTTTCCGGATCCCGGATCCCCACCGGATACTCCCGACGTCCCTTCCCGGCGCTATACCGACTCCAGGTATTCCTCCATCACAAGAACTGCGCCCCCCAGAGCGGATGCCTCTTTTCTGGATCTGCATGCCATGACGTAATCTCCGGAAGAGCCGAAAATGTCTCTTTCCCGCATCTTTTCCTGAAGAACATGGATGTAAGGCTCCAGATAACATCCTACGTACCCACCCAGAATCACCCGACAGTCAAACTGCATCCGCAGATTATCCACTGCAATGGTCAGATCGTCCAGGTATTTTGCAAAGATCCTGCGGTATTTTTCGTTTCCCTCTTCCATCTCCACAAAAAACCTCTCCAGGTTTCCTTCTGTCTGTTCCGCCAAACGCAGGGCAGAACAATATGTATCCAGACACCCGATCTTTCCGCAGTAGCATCTGTTTCCCTCCGGACGGATCACCATATGTCCAAATTCACAGCTTCTCCAGTTATCTCCCAGATACAGTCTGGGCTTTAACCCTTCTCCTCCGTTCAGGGTCTGCATCCTCGCCGCTCCTCCTACCGTATTGCTCAGCAGAAGGTACAGCATATTGCCCTGGATGTCCGACACGGCGCACTCTGCAATGGCAGCGGCGTTGGCGTCGTTGGTAAATTTGCAGGGATAAGGAAGGTAGTCCTTCCATTTGTCCAGGGATACCCCATGGATCCCCAGAGCATGGGACGCCGTGATCATCCCCCGCTCTTCATCCACGATCCCCGGCACAGCCATGGCCATTCCCAGGATCTTGTCCTGGTCGATTTGGTTTTCTTCCACAAATTTCCGGATCAGCCTTGCCACTTCCTGAAAGTAGTCTGCCGTGTCCTCAAATGGCTTGTACACCCTCTCATGGCATTTGGCCTGCTGTGTAAAATCTGTATATGTGATCCCTACATGGTTTTTGGTAAGATCCACTCCTATGCTGTACCTGGTATCTTTTCTGGCGGCATAGGCCTTGGCCTTTCTTCCTCCGGTGGAGCCAAACTCCCCCACCTCTTCGACGATCCCTTCCTTCAGCAGTTCTTTTACTACTCCCAGCACCGTCGGAGTGCTCATCCGAAGAGCGGAAGCGATCTCCGGCATCGATGTTTTTTCTACACTGTTTATATAACGAAATACTCTGTTTCGATTGATTTTTCTCACTTGGAGATTATTTGTACCTGGTCCCATACTGTTCTCCGATATCCACTTTATTAAAATGTTTAATTAAGTGTTTTTCTAATTTTAGCATACCCTTTGTCGTTTTGCAAGTTTTGTTATAATTTTGTCTAAATTTTATCTAAACTCTCTTTAAAATTTGTCTAATATTCCCTGTAGCTCCTGCAGGTCACTGATCTGTTCATGGGCATCTTCTACCCACCCAAAGCCATACGCCGCATAGATCATTGGGATATCCGCCTCTTTGCATGCCGCCTCATCGCCTCTTGTGTCCCCCACATAGACTGCCCTTTGCAGCCGGTGCTTTTTCATGATATAGCGGATATTTTCCGCCTTCAGCATGCCCGTATCTCCCGGACAGGTAAAATCTGTTATATACTCTCCCAGCCCCGTATTTTTCAGAAAGGCCTCTATATACCCTGCCTGGCAGTTGCTGACGATAAAAAGCCGGTACTGTTTACTAAGGGTCTGTATCGTTTCTTCCATGTGCGGATATCGCAGGCAGTCCGCCTCTTCCATCTTTTTGTTCTGATAGGACAAAATGGCCTCTGTAAAGGATTCTCTTTCTTCTTCCTGTATCTTAGGAAATACGTTGGCTATGATCTCCTGCAACGGCTTCCCAAATTCTCCTTTCAATTCCTCTGGCGTCACCGTTTTGGCAATGTCCGTCCTTCCTGCCAGTACCTCGTTCCACGCCCTGGCCACCTCTTCTGTAGAATCCCACAGCGTTCCATCCAAATCAAATATCACTGCTTCCATTGTTTTCTTCCTCCTGCTTGTTTGTGTTCTTTCTGTTTCCTTTCTGCCTTCTTTCCCGTCTGCTTCCTGCTCCCCTCATCCGCAAAGCTCTCAGCAGAGAAAAAAGACGACTTGCCGCCGTCTTTCCTGTCTTTATTCTATTCTTCTTCGATCGCCATCAGAAGATCCACTCTTTCCTGATGCCGTCCTCCCTGAAATTCGGCTGCCAGCCACTCATCCACGATCATCTTCGCCATCTCCGGACCGATGATCCTTGCTCCAAAGGCAAGGATGTTTGTGTTGTTGTGCTGTTTGGACAGCCTAGCCGAGCATGGCTCTGAACAAACGGCAGCCCGAATTCCCTTTACCTTGTTGGCCGCCAGCGAAATCCCGATCCCGGTACCGCAGATCAGGATCCCCTTCTCCACTTCTCCGCTTACCACTGCCTTTGCCACCTTTTTTCCATAATCCGAATAACTGCAGCTTTCTTCTGTATCCGTTCCATAGTTCCAGACTTCATATCCCTGATCCTGCAGATGCTGCGTGATCTCCCGTTTCAGTTCTACTCCTGCATGGTCGTTTCCGATTCCTATCTTTGTCATTGGCTTCCTTCCTCTCTTCCACTTTGTTTCTTTTTATATTATAATGTGCTGGTATCAAAATAACAACCTTACACATCAGGATTTCAAGGAGGTTTTATGATAAAATTAATCGTAAGTGATCTGGACGGCACTCTGCTGAAGGATGGCGCCCAGCAACTGGATCCTTCTCTTTTTCCTCTGATCATGGAGTTGAAAGAAAGAGGGATCCAATTTGCCGCGGCCAGCGGCAGGCAGCTGCACAGCCTGCATCAGCTTTTTGCCCCGATTCGGGACGACATTTACTACATCGCAGAAAACGGATCCTTATGCATTCAGAATGCAACCGTTTTGGTAAAAGGGGAGATTCCCCGGGATCTGGGACTGGAGCTGTTTCGATTTTCCCGAAATTATCCCCACTGCAGCTGTCTGCTGTCCTGTGAATCCTGCGCCTACACGGATTCAAAAAGTGACGGGTTCCTTCACCTTATGCAGCAGGAGATCCGTTCCAATATTTACGCGGTAGAGGACCTGTCTCAGGTGGAGGAAACTTTTTTAAAGATCTCTTTTTGTGACTTCACAGACACAGAAGCCTTATTTCAGCAATCCTACCGTTCTTTTTCCTCCCGGCTGAGAGTCGTCACCGCCGGCCCCGGCTGGATCGACTTTGCCGCCATCGGCGTCAATAAAGGAACTGCCCTTGCCCGTCTGACAGACTATCTCCGGATTCGTCCTAAGGAATGTATGGCCTTTGGCGATGAGTACAACGACAAAGAGCTGCTCCAGTTTGCCGGCACCAGCTATGCCATGGCAAGTGGTGCAGAGGGCATCCGAAAATACGCCACCCATATCACTGACTCTGTGGAAAACGTCCTCCGGGATCTGCTGGACAGCCTGCCTGCCCGGAACCGGTAGAGCAGTCTTTGCACGGCTTAAACCGCTTTTCACCTGAATCTGAAAGGACATTTTATGAAAGCTTCTTATCAACCTGTTATTTTATATGAGGATGACTCTATTCTGGTTTGTCAAAAGCCGCCCGGCATGGCCACCCAGAGCCGTCGCATCGGCGAGATGACCGTGGAATTTCACCTAAAAAATCATCTGGCACAAAGTCGTCCGACAGGACGGGAGCCTTTTCTCGGCGTGATCCATCGCCTGGATCAGCCGGTGGAAGGGATCCTTGTTTTTGCCCTGACCTCCCAGACGGCCGCCAGTTTAAACAAGCAGCTGCAGCGCAACGGCTTTGGAAAATACTACCGGGCATTTACGCAAAGCCAGCCGACTCAGCCAAAGGGATATCTGAAGGATTGCTTAACAAAAGACGCCAAAACAAATCTTTCGCGTATTTCCACGCCTTCAGATCCCGCCGCAAAACCAGCCTCCCTGTTTTATCAGACGGTGGTGCAGCCCCCGTACTATTTCGCAGGCTCTCCTTCACTTCCCCCGGGAACAGAATTGGAGATCCGGCTGGAAACCGGGCGGCATCATCAGATACGGGTACAGCTGGCACACCTGGGCTGCCCTATCTGCGGTGACAGAAAATACGGCCCCTCTGCCCTTTTTACAGACAGGCTGTGTCTGTGCGCCTACCGTCTGGAATTTCTCCACCCGGAAACCGGAAACCCCATGGTATTTTCTCTGCTGGATGGGTAGTCGTTCCATCCCTACAACCATTCAATCTTGATCTGATAGGAAGAATTCGGGCTTTTTAACATGGAGGAAAGAATTGTCTCTGCATTCCTTTTTGCCACATCCAAAAGGCCCTTTTCTTTTGCTCTGGCCACCATTTTGTTCTTTAACTCCTGCTGAGCTGCATTCAGATCTTCCGTGGTAACAGGATTAAAGATATTGTTTGATTCATCCAATTTTTCAAAAGAATCATTGTCGATTTCCGTCTCCGTAATCTCTATTTCGGGAAACTTTATCGTAATTGTATTTCCCTTTTGTGTGACCTGGGCTTTTGTCAAATCTCTGATACCTGCTTTTACGATTCCGTCATAAGAAATAATAAAATACTTTTCTGTTAAAGGAATCGTCCATCCCTTCAATGTTTTCGATTCTGTCCGTGTCAGGATATCTGTGCATAGGTAACTTCCTGTATTTAATTCTGCTGTCAATTTCAGCTTTTCTTCTATCACTTCGATTTCTGTACGTTGTTTAGGTTTGTTCCGTTCTTTTGATTCTTTTTCACTAAAATGTCTGTGCAAAAACCATCCTCCTGCTACGAGTGCTATAAAAACAACGGGCAACATCCCCATCAAAGCTTTTTTTGCCACTTCTCTCATCTGTATTTCCGCCCCTCCTATCCCACTTACAACAGTGACACTATCACGCCAAACACTCCCATCAAAAAAAGAATCACAGCGCAAAGGATCACCAGCCATCTGCCCTTTTTTCCTAATTTCAGTCCCACTCTCAAAAGCACCAGTCCCATTATCATTAATCCTATAAACAGCATAAACGTAGACATTTCTATGACTCCCTTTCACTCTCTCACTAAATTTTCCCTATAATATTCACAGAGATTTTATCATATTTTCCTTTGCAGTTCAGTAGAAAATCTTCCGATTTTTTAATATTCTTTTTCCACAGACTGCCTTTCCCTAAACTTCCCGCAGTCACAGTTCCCGACAAGTACAATTGTAGACGATTTCCGTTTTCTGTCCTGAAAACAAAAAAGAACGGAAGTATCAGCCCTCCGCTCTTTTCTTCTGCTCTGGTTTCCTATTTCAGGAATCCTTTGATTTTTTCGTAAATGCTCTGTGCATCCAGTCCATACTTTTTGATCAGCTCTACCGCCGGTCCGGATTCTCCATAGGTGTCGTTGATTCCGATCTTCATGACTCTGGCCGGCGCTTTCTCTGCAACCACATCACAAACGGCGCTTCCCAGACCTCCTATAACGGAATGTTCTTCCACCGTCACGATCTTTCCTGTCTTTTTTGCCGCCTCGATCACCGCCGCTTCATCCAGCGGCTTGATGGTATGCATATTGATCACTTCCGCCTCAATCCCATCTTCTGCCAGCATTTTCGCCGCTTCCAGCGACTCGGATACCGGAAGGCCGGAGGCGATGATGGTCACATCCTTCCCTTCTCTTAAACGGATAGACTTTCCGATCTCAAACTGATACGTTTCTTCCTCATTGATCACCGGAACTGCCAGCCTGCCAAACCGCAGGTAAACCGGTCCTTTATGCGCATAGGCCGCGGCTACAGCCGCCCTTGCTTCCACATCATCAGCCGGATTCAGCACCACCATTCCCGGAATGGTACGCATCAGGGCAATGTCCTCGTTGCACTGATGGGTCGCCCCGTCCTCTCCTACGGAGATCCCTGCATGGGTCGCTCCGATCTTTACGTTCAGCTTTGGATAGCCCACAGAGTTTCTCACCTGTTCAAACGCGCGCCCTGCTGCAAACATGGCAAAAGAGCTGGCAAACGGAACCTTGCCTGCCGCCGCAAGACCGGCTGCCACGCCGATCATGTTGCATTCCGCGATCCCACAGTCAATATGGCGTTCCGGAAATGCCTTCTGAAATGTACTGGTTTTTGTAGCTGCCGCCAGGTCTGCATCCAGAACGACCACATCCTCATGCAGCTTTCCCAGCTCTGCCAATGCATTTCCATAGCTTTCTCTCGTTGCGATCTTCTTTCTCTCTGCCATTACACTTCACCTGCTTTCTCTAATTCTGCCATTGCCGCTTCGTACTGCTCCTGATTCGGTGCAGATCCGTGCCATGCCGCCTTATTTTCCATGAAGGAAACTCCTTTTCCCTTTACCGTCTTCGCAACGATAGCTGTGGGACGGCCCTTGGTCTCCCTCGCTTCTTTCAAAGCATTTTCGATCGCGTCAAAATCATGCCCGTCAATATTGATCACATGGAAGTTAAATGCTTCAAACTTCTTGTCAATGGGATACGGGGAATTTACCTCATCGATCGCTCCGTCGATCTGCAGATTGTTATTATCTACGATCACCACCAGGTTGTCCAGCTTCCTGTGAGCCGCCAGCATGGCAGCCTCCCACACCTGTCCTTCCTGGATCTCTCCGTCTCCCAACAGGGTATAAACTCTGTAGTCCTGTCCGCTCAGCTTGGCAGAGATCGCCATACCTACTGCGGTGGAGATTCCCTGTCCCAAAGATCCACTGCTCATATCTACTCCCGGTATGTGTTTCATATCCGGATGTCCCTGTAGGTAAGATCCGACCTTTCTCAAAGTTTCCAGATCTTTCACCGGGAAAAATCCCCTGTTAGCCAGCGTCGCATAATAGCCCGGCGCCGTATGACCCTTGGACAGGACAAATCGGTCCCGGTCCGCCTTTTTTGGATCCGCAGGATCGATCCTCATCTCTTTGAAAAACAGATAGGTATAAAGTTCTGTAGCCGACAAGGATCCGCCCGGATGTCCTGATTTCGCATGATAAACCGCCGTCAGGATCCCTTTTCTGATTTCATTTGCTGTGTGTTTTAACTCTGCTTTGTTCATCTGTGTGTTCCTTTCACTTCTTTGGAATGATCTTTGCTATTCTCCAAAAACCGCCTTGTAATCTGCCTGAAACTTTTCGATCCCCGCATCTGTCAGAGGGTGCTTCGTCATCTGCTCGATAACGGAATACGGCACGGTGGCAATGTCTGCTCCTGCCAGCGCACAGTCTGTTACATGGAGAGGATGTCGTACGCTTGCCGCAATGATCTCTGTCTCGATCCCTGCTACCGCGAATATCTCTGCGATCTCTGCGATCAGATCCGTTCCTCTTACAGAGATATCATCCAGTCGTCCCAGAAACGGAGACACAAAGGTCGCTCCTGCCCTCGCTGCCAAAAGCGCCTGATTGGCGGTAAAAATCAGGGTCACATTCGTCTTGATCCCCTCCCGAGTCAAGGCTTTGCATGCCTTCAAGCCTTCCACCGTCATGGGAAGCTTTACTACCATGTTGGGATGGATCGCCGCGATCTTTCTGCCTTCCTCGATCATCCCCTCTGCATCCACCGTCGTTGCTTTTACTTCCCCGCTGATAGGCCCATCCACGATCCCTGCGATCTCTGCGATCACTTCCTCAAACACTCTTCCTTCTTTTGCGATCAGAGACGGGTTGGTGGTCACACCGCAGATCACGCCCATATCATTTGCTTTCCGGATATCTTCCACCTTTGCTGTGTCGATAAAAAATTTCATGCCAACTTCCTCCTTCAATTCATACGCCTTACTTGCACATTTGCTTTTGATTATATCTCATCTTCAGAAGCACGGTCAATAGATCTGGATTTTTATTAATAATCAATTATTTTTATTAGTATTTTTTATCAATCCTGTCTTTTTTTCGTTTCTCCTCTTTTTGTTCCCCTGCATTTTCTTCCCCGTTTTGCGGAAAACTTTCTGTTTCCTTTTTTCGCTTTGCTTTCTCCGGACTTATCCAAAATCCCCCGGCGTGTTGCCGCCGTTTTCGCTTTCACTCCTGCGAAGGAGAAAAACTAATTTATTATTAATAATTATTTGAAAACTATTAATGTTTGTTCTTTTTTCCGGTATAGGCGTTCGCCGTCGTTCCCCGGACGATCAGCCTTGGCTCATATTCCACGTGATACGTGCTGATGGGTTCCGGCTGAGAGGTTTCCCTGTAGTGAGACTCCATCTTTTTCATAATGATGTCGCAGGCATCTCTCCCCTTGAATACCACAAAATGTTCGATGGTGGTAAGATCTACCTTGCTCATCCTGGCAAAAAGGGTGTTGTCGCAGCCCATCACCGATACCTCCTGAGGAACCTTGATCTTCGCCTCATAGAGAGCGTCCAGGATCCCAAATGCGATCATATCGTTCAGCCCCACAATGGCCGTGACCTTTTCTTTCTCTGCCAGAAGTTCTTTTGTCAGTTGATAGCCGATCTGATATTCCGAATCAATATCCGGCATCTTTCGGTCCGCTTCTTCCTTTGCTGCTTTTACGGTAACGCCCTCTTTCCACCCCGCCTTTTCATATTCTGCCAGAAATCCTTCTACCCGCTTGGATCGCTGCTTTTGTCGCAGAGTAAGAGGCGGCGCAATATATGCCACCTGATGATGGCCCAGTTTCAAAAGGTGTCTGGCCATAATACGCCCCAGCTTTGCATTATCCAGTTCCACCGCATCCACCTTCATTTTTTCATTCTGATTGTTGATGATGGCAATGGGGATCTCCCGGGAAAGACGCTCCACCGCTCCCAGAAAGCCGGAGCCGGGATTGCAGGTGTAGATCACCCCCTGCGGCTTGAGACTGCGCACCATCCTCAGATATCGCTCCTCCATTTTCAGATCCCTTTGGGTATTGCAGACAAAGAGACCGAATCCCTGCTCCCTCGCTCTGGACTCGATCCCCTGCAGCAGCATAACATAATAAGGATTGGTCAGGTTCGGACAGAACACTACCAGAAGTCTTTCTCCCTTTTTTCTGCTCCGTACCCTTTTCTGCGGAAGCACATAATTTAATTTCCTGGCTGCCGTCTCCACTTTTTCGATGGTTTCTTTAGAAAAAGAAACATTTGACTTGTGATTTAGTATCATGGAGACAGTGGATTGGGAAACACCTGCCAGACTCGCCACCTGTGCAGAGGTTCCTGCCGCGCTCTTTTTTCTGCCCATTCCTTTGGCCTCCTTCTTCTACAGCTGAGTCCTGCCTTCCAGCGCCCGAAGAAGCGTCACCTCGTCTATGTATTCCAGGTCGCCTCCTACCGGCACTCCGCTGGCGATCCGACTGACCTTGATCCCCGCCGGTTTGATCAGCTTGCTGATATACATGGCCGTCGTTTCTCCTTCCAGGCTGGAATTGGTGGCAATGATCACCTCATCCACTTCTCCCTGCAGCCTTTCGATCAGCTCTTTCAGCTTAATATCTCCTGGACCCACCCCGATCATCGGCGAGATCGCCCCATGAAGCACATGATAGACGCCTTTATATTTGCCTGTTTTTTCATAAGCGGCCAGATCCCTTGTGGTTTCCACCACCATGATAGTCTTCTGGTCTCTCTCCTGATTGCTGCAGATCGGGCACAACTCCTGATCTGTCAGCGTATAACATTGTCTGCAGTACCTGACATTTTTTCTGGCGTCTACCATGGTGTCCGCCAGGCGCTCCACTTCCTCCACCGGCATATGGATCAAATGAAAAGCCAGCCGTGCCGCTGACTTTGAACCTATGCCCGGCAGACGCGACAGCTCCTCTATCAGTCTGCTGATCTGTCCACTGTAATAATCCATTCCTGTTCACTCCATTAAAACAATCCCGGGATCTGTCCACCCATTCCGCCAGTCAGCCTGGACATGGCAGAAGCAGAAGATTCATCCACTTTCCCCATCGCTTCATTGACTGCCGCCACAATAAGGTCTTCCAGCATTTCCACATCATCGGGATCCACAACCTCCTGATCCAGCTTCAGCTTCAGGATCTGCTTGGTTCCGGAAACCGTCACCTCCACGGCTCCGCCTCCCGCCGTAGCCACAAATTCCCTGGTTTCCATTTCTTTTGCCTGTTCTTCCATCTGCCGCTGCATCTTTTGTGCCTGCTTCATCAGATTTGCCATGTTTCCCGGCATTCCGCCTCCCGGAAATCCACCTCTTTTTGCCATTGTCTGTTCCTCCTTTATTCTTGCTCCTCAATCGTCAGTTCCATGTGTATCTGTTGTTCTATGTCTACAAAGCTGTCCTCAAACCGTCTGCCCTTCTCCATCTGGCGAACGTCTATCCGGATCTGTTTTTCCGTTTTTTCCTCCAGCAGACGCGACAGCTCCTCCAGCCGTTCCGGAGCTCTTACTGCATCCGCCTCCACTTCGCTTGGCATCACCACCAAAAGCAGATTTCCCTCTCCCGCGCTCAGCCTTGCTTTTTTCAGACATATCCGAAGCAGGGGGGATGCTTCCTGTATGATCTCCCGAAAGTTTTTTGCTACATACTGCACCTCTTCCGTCAACGCCTCGGGAAGTGCCGGCCTGGGACTTTGTGCCTCCTGCTGCAGCTTTGTTTCCCCCTCCCGGATCACCGGGCGGGCAGAAGGTTCCTCCTCCATCACTGTCAGCCGCTGTTCCATTCGCCGCAGCCTGTCCCACAGGGCATCCTCCTTCTTCTCCATCTCCGGCCTGCAGAGTCTGATCAGTGTCATTTCCAGCAAGATCCTCTTTTGCCCGGAAAATTTCATCTGATTGCTCAGCTCGGAGAATACCCGGATGTAATGAAACAATGTTTCGTCCTCTACCTTCTTTCGCAGGCTCTGAAGCTGATGGAACTGCTCTGCCGAAATCTCCAGAAGTTCTGCCGCTTCTTCTCCTTCCGTTACCAGAAGGAGATTTCGCAGATACCAGGTAAAGTCTATCGTCATCTGCGTCAGCTCCCGTCCCTGAAGCACCAGTTCTTCCACCGTTTGGATCACACCCTTTACTTCTGCCGCCAGCAGCTTCTCCAGCAGTTTCCCAAAAACGGACTGATCCACCGCTCCCAGCACCTCCAGTACATGCTCATAGGTCAGCTTCTCCCCCAGATAAAAGGCGGTACACTGGTCCAGAAGACTCAGCGCGTCCCGCATAGATCCGTCCCCCATGCGTGCAATGTACCGGATCGCTTTTTCCTCCACCTGAAGCCCTTCCTTTTCTACCAGCTCCTGCAGGCGCTCTGCGATCGTACCGCTGTCGATCCTGCGGAAGTCGTACCTCTGACATCTGCTTAGGATCGTGACCGGAATTTTGTGCACCTCTGTGGTAGCCAGAATAAAGATCACATATTCCGGCGGTTCCTCCAGTGTTTTCAGCAGTGCATTAAAGGCTCCTGCCGAAAGCATATGCACCTCGTCGATAATGTAGACCTTATACTTTCCCTTTGCCGGACGATAGGACACCTCTTCCCGGATCTCCCGGATATTGTCTACTCCGTTATTAGATGCCGCATCGATCTCGATGACATTCATGGAGCTGCCTTCCCCGATCTCCCTGCACATGGAGCAGGCTCCGCAGGGACTGCCTTCCCTGGGGTGTTCACAATTGACTGCCTTCGCAAAAATCTTTGCCACCGTCGTTTTTCCGGTTCCCCTCGTTCCGCAAAACAGATACGCATGCCCGATCCGATCCGCCTGTATTTGATTTTTTAAAGTCCGCACCAGGGCTTCCTGTCCTTTTACATCCTGAAATCCCTGCGGTCTGAATTTGCGATATAATGCCATATATGACATGATTTTTCTCCCGTCTTTTCTGCTTCCCTCGCTGTCGTCTGCCGGACGTTTGCGGTTCCTTTCCCACCGCCGTCAGATGCCGAAGCTGATGCCTGTCTGCCTTGCTTCTTCCAGGATCTCCGCCTTCGGATCCACGCCCTTTAGCCTGCCTGCCACCTCTTCCAGGGGAACACGGACGATCTCCCCGGATCGCACACCCAGCATGCAGCCGTATTGCCCATCCAGCACCGCCTTTGCCGCCGCAGCTCCCAGCCGGGTGGCCAGAACCCTGTCGTAAGCACAGGGCGCTCCGCCTCTCTGCGCATGGCCCGGCACGGTGATCCGCACTTCCTGATCTGTTCTCTCCTGGATCTTTTCTGCGATCTCATAAGCCACGGAAGGATAGCCGGCAGCCGCCTTCTGCTGTTTTCTTTTCTTTTTTGGAAGCTCTGCTTCCTCTTTGGACAAAGCGCCTTCTGCCACTGCAATGATGGTAAATCGCTTCCCTGCCCGCTTTCTTGCGTCCAGCGCTTCCGTCACTTTTTCTATGTCATAAGGGATTTCCGGCAGAAGGATAATATCCGCCCCGCCTGCAATGCCCGCATAAAGTGTGACCCACCCCACTTTATGTCCCATCACTTCTACAATAAAGACCCGGCTGTGGGAGGTGGCCGTGGTATGGATCTTGTCAATGGTATCTGTAGCAATATCTACGGCACTCTGAAACCCAAAGGTCATATCCGTTCCCCAGAGATCATTGTCAATGGTCTTTGGCAGTGTCACAATGTTCAGCCCTTCTGACCGCAGAAGGTTCGCTGTCTTGTGCGTTCCATTTCCCCCCAGGATCACCAGGCAGTCCAGATGCAGCTTGTGATAGGTGTGCTTCATGGCTTCCACCTTATCCAATCCATTCTCGTCCGGAATCCGCATCTGCTTAAACGGCTGTCTGGACGTTCCCAGGATCGTGCCTCCCTTTGTCAGGATTCCTGAAAAGTCCTCCTTTTTCAGCATCTGAAAATCGGAATAGATCAATCCCTTGTATCCGTCCTGAAATCCATATATTTCTACAGACCGGCCTTCCCTGCAAAGTCCTTTGACGACTCCCCGCATAGCCGCATTCAGCGCCTGGCAGTCTCCTCCGCTGGTCAGCATCCCTATTCTAAGCATGGCTTTCCTCCTTGGTTTCTTCTTTCCTGCACATTGGAATTATACTCTATTTTTCTTTCCTGCACAATTGTGTTATACTGAAAAAAAGAATTGCTGCCGGAAAAGTTACGACCGGCAATCCAAAAAGAGGGGAAAGAGAGGTTGCACCTTGGATCAGTTAAAAGAAAAACTATGGAAGCTGGCTGCCAAAGGAGAGATCGTTCCGGACAGCTCGCTGTTAAAGACGCCTCAGCAGATTGAGGCCATCAAAAAAAGTGCCCGGCTGAACACGGCCGTTTTAGATCATGTAGAAGCCCATATCCGCGCCGGTCTGTCCACAGAGGACATCGATCGTCTGGTATTTCAGTTTACAAAGGAGCACGGCGGGATCCCCGCCCCGCTCGGATATGAAGGGTTTCCCAAAAGCGTCTGCACCTCCGTCAATAACGTGATCTGCCATGGGATCCCATCTGAACAGGAAATACTGAAGGAGGGCGATATTATCAACGTAGACGTATCCACCATCCTGGACGGTTATTTTTCTGACGCCTCCCGCATGTTTTGCATCGGAACGCCTTCTCCCGAAGCCCGGCGCCTTGTGACCGTCACAAGGGAGTGTGTGGAGCTCGGCCTTGCCGCCGCCCGCCCCTGGGGGCATCTGGGAGATATCGCCTTTGCCATCTCCTCCCACGCGAAAAAACACGGCTATTCCGTAGTGGAAGAGATCGGCGGACACGGCATCGGTCTGGAATTCCATGAGGATCCCTATGTCAGCTATGTGACTCCCAAAGGCAGCGAAATGGTCCTGGTGCCGGGTATGATCTTTACCATTGAGCCTATGATCAATCAAGGTAGTCCCCGTTTTACCGTAGACAGCCAAAATGGCTGGACGGTATCCACCGTGGACGGCGGCCTGTCCGCGCAAGTGGAATACATGGTTCTGATCACGGATACCAAAGCGGAAGTTCTTAGCAGATAGAAGGCTGCCGCCTTTCTTTTTCCTGCAAAATCCATCAAATGACTTACAAGGAGGACCGTTATGCGTCTTAGAAACATCCCCCGGGCAGATTCTGTCCTGGAAGCCAGCCCGCTGGTGATCTCTTCTTTGCAGAAGGTACGCGGAGCATGGAATTCTCAGGTTTTTAAGGAGGATCACCCCATCCACATAGAAATCGGCATGGGAAAAGGCCAGTTCCTTTTATCTCTTGCTACTCAAAATCCCCACATCAACTACATTGGGATTGAACGCTATTCCAGTGTCCTGCTTCGTGCCGTGGAAAAACTGGGAGATCTGCTTCCCGAGAACCTTCGGTTCCTCTGCACGGATGCCCGGACATTGCCCGACATTTTCCAAAAAGGAGAAGTATCCGCTATCTATCTGAATTTTTCAGATCCCTGGCCTAAGGCACGGCACGCCAAAAGACGGCTGACCTCTTCGTTTTTCCTGCCCCTCTATCATCAGATCCTGAAGACAGACGGACGGCTGGAATTCAAAACGGACAACCGTCTCTTATTTGATTTCTCTTTGGAGGAGATCCAAGCTTCCCCCGTCTTTGAACTGGTCAGCTCCACATACGATCTTCACCGGGATCCCGTCCTAAGCCGGGGAAATATTATGACAGAATATGAGGAGAAATTTTCCTCCAAGGGCAACGCCATCTGCAAGCTGATCGCCCGTCCGAAAGAGAATTGTAACGCGTGAATGAAAGCTGCTTTTAAATTTCTTTTTCTTTCACATATTGCTGGATCGCATCGCAGATGTACTGCGCTGTTCCATCTCCAAATTTGTCCAGGTTCTGTTTAAATTCCACATTTTGAACATAGCCCCGGCCAATGCTTGCAAATACCTCCAGCTGACAGTCAAACGCATATTCGCAAAGATGTTTGTGTAGCTTTTCTGCTAACACTATGGTTTCTTTCGCGGCGGAGCTTATCCCCTTTGACCTGTTCTCAGAAAAAGCAAAGAAGATGTTGTTAAAGCCGTCTGTGAGCTCCTGCTCTTTTCCTTTTTGTTTTTCAATCGCTTCTTCCACCACTTCCTTCCCATACAGATCTACTGCCGCCTGCCTATATTTTTGATTGTCCTGGTACGTAAATCCATTAAATTTTTCTTTTGTTGACATCGTAACTCTCCTTTCTTGTGACGCGATTGTCTTTTCCAGGGTATCTATCAATGTCAGGAGTTTTTGCTTTTCTTTTTGCAGCAAAGTCAGTTGATTTTTTAGATGATAGAGCACCTGGCTCTCCTCTTGTTTTAGCAGTTCTTTTATCTTCTTCAAAGAAAATCCCAGGTACTTATAAAACAATATCATTTGCAAAAAGGACATATCCTCTTCCGAATAGTACCTGTATCCATTTTCCTGTTTTTGAGGAGACAGCAGGCCGATCTTATCATAATGGCGTAAAGCGCGCACCGATACCCCACTCATTTCACTAACTTTTTTGATCAAATACATGAAAGCACCTCCTAACAATGCCAAGCATAAACGATTACGTTGTGTCATAGTCAATGCCTTTTTGAAAATTTACTGTAACTTTATGATCCTCGCAGTATCGCGCAGTGTAAAGCCCTTCCCCTTGATCCAAAATAGCGAGGCAGCAAACGCTGTCTCGCTATCAAAATCTGATGCTTCGGGGACATCTCAAGTTCCCTCCGCCATCTTCCTTTTCTTTGCCTATTTTTGTTTATCCTTCTCTGTGCCCTTTTTTTCGTGGCTTCGCTTTCCTTTTTGTGCTGCGCCCGGCTCAAATTCAAACACGGCAACTCCATAGGCAGGAAGCTTATAAGCAATCGAATGCTTTCTTCCGTCACATTCCTGCAGTTTTGCTGTATAAACTTTTTTCTTTCTTTTACTATTCCCCCCATATTTGGCCGAGTCGCTATCTAAAACCAGCCGATAGTCCGTGTCCATGGGAACCCCCACCATGTAATCTTCCCGTTCTACCGGGGTAAAATTGCATACAAACAGGAGATTCTTCTTTTTCTTGGCCGAATACCGCACAAAGCTGTAAATACTGCGGAAACAGTCGTCTGCGTTGATCCATTCAAATCCATCCCAGCTTTTATCCATCTCAGAAAGAGCCGGATGCTCTCTGTACAGATAAAGCAAATCTCTTACAAACTCCTGCATATGCCGATGATTTTCTTCTCCCAGCAGATACCAGTCCAGTTCTCTTCCTTCGCTCCACTCTCTCTGCTGTGCAAAATCCTGTCCCATAAACAGCAGCTTCTTTCCCGTATGTCCCATCATAAATGCGTAGCCTGCCTTCAGATTGGAAAATTTGTCTTCTCCGATCCCCGGCATTTTGTTGATCATGGAGCACTTTAAATGTACTACCTCGTCATGGGACAGCACCAGGATATAGTTTTCTCCGTATGCATAGCTCATGGCAAAGGTCATCTGGTTGTGGTTATGCTTGCGGAAATAGGGATCCAGCTTCATATATTCCAGGAAATCGTGCATCCATCCCATGTTCCATTTCAGGTGAAAGCCCAGTCCTCCCTCTTCCACGTCTCCCGTCACCTTCGGCCAGGCGGTAGATTCCTCTGCGATCATCACGACTCCCGGATTCCTTTTCTTCATGACGGAGTTCAGATGCTTGAACAGCTCGATGGCCTCCAGGTTTTTATTATCGCCGTACTCATTGGGGATCCACTGTCCATCCTGCTTTCCATAGTCCAGATACAGCATGGAGGCAACCGCATCCACCCGCAGCCCGTCTATATGGAACTGCTCCACCCAGAACAACGCATTGGCGATCAGGAAATTGCGGACCTCATTTTTCCCATAATCAAAGATCTTGGTCCCCCAGTCAGGATGCTCTCCCTTTCTGGCGTCTGCGTATTCGTAGGTAGGCGTTCCGTCAAAGTTTGCCAGTCCATGAAGATCTCTTGGAAAATGTGCCGGTACCCAGTCTAAAATAACGCCGATGCCGTTCTCATGAAGATGGTTGACCATCCAGGCAAAATCCTCCGGCGTTCCATAGCGGGATGTGGGAGCAAAATAGCCAGTCACCTGATATCCCCAGGAGCCGTCAAAGGGATGCTCTGCGATTCCCATCAGTTCCACATGTGTATACCCCATATATTTTATATATTCGGCAACCGCCTCCCCAAATTCCCTGTAAGAGTAGAATCCTTCATCCTCTCTCCCCGGATGTCTTTTCCAGGAGCCGATATGGACCTCATAAACAGACATGGGGCTTTCTTTATGATCCCATGTTTTTCGTTTCTTCATCCAGGCTTTATCCGTCCATTTCAGCTTGGAAAGATCTGCCACCTTCGACGCCGTTCCCGGACGATACTCCGCATAGTTCCCGTATGGATCCGATTTAAATACTGCTTCACCCGTATAGGTCCAGACACAGTACTTATACATCTGGTATTCCTGGACCCCCGGAATAAAGCAGGTGTAGATTCCCAGCGGCTCCTGCCTCTCCATACGGTTCGCTTCCGTATTCCATCCGTTAAATTCTCCCACCACCGAGACTCCCTGTGCCCGAGGTGCCCATACCGCAAAATATACTCCTTCCACCCCGTCTTTTTTGGCTTTGTGTGCTCCAAGCTTCTTATAGATCTCGTAGTGTGTTCCCTGGCCAAACAAGTATTGATCCAGTTCTTCTATCTCGTAAGACGTCTGCTTCTTCTGTTCCATCCTCACCTTCACCTCGCCTTTACTGTATTATCCTTATTATACTTTACGCACACGTAAAAAGAAAGGGTTTGGAGATATGTTTCCAACCCTTTCTCTTTGCTTATACCCTGAAATCTTCTTCTTTCAAAATGATCCTGGAGGAATCGTCCGTGCCCTTACCAAACACCCTCCTTGCCAGATGCTTCACATTAGCCTTCTGGGAATGTTCAATGGCCTCGTCCATGATCTCTTTTACCTCTGCTACCGTCACCGCATGGTCTTCTCTCTGCATCACGTCGATTCGGCTATATAGCGCCAGGATTCCCATTTCATCCAGCTTATACCCATTCTCTTTTGCATAGGTCTGACCAAACGTTACCAGCTCATCATTGATAAACACCGGAAGCTCCAGTTTGGAAGTGAATTTCTTTTTGAACTCGGGATGCGCCGTCAAAAGTCTCTCCAGCGGCTTTCTCTGGTCTTCCAGTACAAAAAGCAACTCTCCTGTTTTCTTTTCCATCAGGTAGCTCAGTTCCTTGATGGTTCTGGAATTCAGCTTGCCTGCTTTCTCCACGATAATGGCACCGCCTCGAAGCTTCTGAATGATATTTGTCAGCTCTTTCTTGTTGAGGGACTCTCCCGTCACGATAGCCACTTTTCCCTGCTTCAGATTTCTCTGCTTCTGGATCGCTTTGACAATGTCTACAGCCAGCACCGTTTTCCCGGAGCCTTTCCGTCCGATCACCAGAAGGTTTCCTGTCTTGGATGTGCCTTCCCGCTGCGCTCTTCTGTCATTGTCCAACACTTCTACGATCTGCTCACTCATGCCTCGAACAGGAACAAAGTAAGAAAACAGTTTCTTTTGCTCTTCTGTAAGTCCTGCCTTCAGACCGATCTCGCTGGTAGCGCTCAGGTCGTATCGTCCGGTTACCACAAATCCGGTATCAAAGGGAACTCCGCCTTTCGACTTGCGGATCCGATCCTGGATCTCCTCCTCAGAGGGTTCCTCAATCTCCAATTCTTCCTCTTCTTCCGGTTCCAGAGGCTCCTCCTCAAAATCGTCCTCGTCAAAGTCTGTCTCTGCAAGCTCTGCTTCCTCAAAGTCCGCTTCGCTTTCGTCCTCTTCCTCATCTAGGAACTCTTCGATCTCTTCTTCCGATTCTTCTGTATCGAGAAAATCGTCTCCGTCCTCTTCGTCAAAATCGTCCTCTGCTTCCGCCTCTTCCATAGGAGCATGGATCATTTCTGCCTCTTCCGGCATTTCCTCATCCTGATCAAAGATCTCTTCTTCGTCAAAGTCGTCCTCGTCAAACTCTTCATCCAGGTTCTCCTCCGAAGCAGTTTCAAGATCTTCCTCCCACTCTTCGGACTCTGCCTCCTCTTCGGAGAGCGCTTCCGGGAACTCCTCTGTCTCTTCTTCCTCTGTCAATGCTTCTTCCAGACCTTCTTCCTCTTCCAGAGAAGCTTCCGGTTCCATCTCTTCCTCAAACAGAACTTCTTCGTGGGACTCTTCCACAGGTTCTTCTGTCTCCGACTCTTCTTCCGGGACTTCCGTCTCTTCAAAGTCCGGCTCTTCCCCTTCTTCCTCAGAGAACGGCTCTTCCTCTACCGGAACCTGGCTTTTGTCCGATCCTTCCAGCTTCTCGATCAGCTCCTCCAGATCGTCTGAAACGTCTTTTGTCTCTGCCTCTTCCAGTGCGTACTGCTCTGCTTCCCGTCTGGCCGCCTCTGCTTTTCTTTCCTCTTCTTTCAGGCGCTCTTCTTCCGCCGCCTTTGCCGCAGCTTCCTCCGCCGCTCTCCTTGCAGATTCCGCCAGCCTTTGTTCCATCAGGCGGCGTTCCTCTTCTTTTCTTTTCTGGGCTTCTTCCCGCTCTTTACGAAGCCGCTCTTCGTCTTTGGCCTTTTGTATCTCGATCGCCTTGGCGTGCTCCTTCTGCTTCTCTTCCCACTTCATCAGGATCTCGTCAATGCGAAGTTGTCCGTTTTTCTTTAGTTCATCGTCTCGTTCTGCCATCGTTTTCTCCTCCGATTTTGGCATAAACGGCTCCGGCGTTCCTCCGGCCAGCGCTGCCTGTATGCCGCTTCCTCCGATTACTTTCGTGGCTTCTGCCGCTGTTTCTTCTCCGGCCGTTTCTCCTGCTGAAAGCTGCTCCAACGCTTCATCCAGGCTTTCCGGTGCTTCCGCCTTTTCCTCCCGGCTTGCTCCTGCCGCCCGCAGTACCTCTGCCATGGCGTTCATCTTCTTCTGGGCTTCTTTTTCCTTCGCCTCTTTCTCTTCTCCGACGCCGTGTCTTTCCTCATATTTTTCCTGCTGCAGAGGGGTCAGCGGTTTATAGCGCATCTTCAGCTCCATGGCCTGATACACATACTTTCCTTCGCTGAACCAAAGGATCAGGTCGTCGCACTCTTCGATACATTTTGCCGTCATACCAGCGTCATGGTAGAGCTTTGCCAGCTCATAGGCCCACTTTTCAATGTATTCTGCTTTTTTAAAATCTTCCAATGTCCGGATCTGCTCCTGGATCGGCGTCTTTTGTGCCTTCTGGATCTTGTATTTTAAGATGTACTGGTTTGGATCCTTTGGCGCCAGCTTTACAAACTCCTCATAGCAGTCTGATGCCTCGCTGAAATCACCGATCTTTAAAGCCAGTGTTCCCAGACGATACACGATCTTTCTGCTTCCGGGCGCCTTGTCAAACGCCATAAACAGGACATCCCGGCTTTTCTGGAACTCCCCTGTCTGCTCGTAGATCTCACTGACCGTATTCAGCATCGATACATTCTTTACTCTGCGCCAGTCGATGGTGTCTGCAATCTCCATTGCTTTCTTGTATTGCTTATTTCCAAAACACTCCATCATCTGTTCTGTTTTTACCCTATATTCATATTTATCCAAGTCACTCACCTCAACTATTTGATTACAGTTTTACGTCTCTCATTTTAGCACAGCCCCTTTCTATTGTCAAAATGTATCGCCTTTAGTTTCGGTAGAATTCACGGGATTTTCCGCGTTTTTTCGCAAGGCATCTTTTCTTTCGAACCCGTTTGACCACCTCTTTCCGAAAAGGATTTTTCTGTGCCTTCACTCTTTTCCACCACACCGATTTATCTTCAACGATTCCTGAACATTCATCATTCAGTCCAAGTATTCTCCTATTCAAAAAAGCGATTCACTTGTCAATGGACAAAGATTGATCGTATTAAACACACTCTTCTGCTCAAAAAATTGCTGAGGAAGATTTTACAGACTTTTCTAGGAAATTTATAAAAAATATTTTTCAAACAAAAAGACAGCCACCATACAGTACATATGGTAGCCGCCTCTTTCCCTTATTCTGTTTTCATAAAATTCGGAGGTTCTCTTTCGGTTAAAAATCCCTCTGCCTTTTCCGCTCTGCCAGCGGTATATCCTTCCGTATTTTTTTCATCCCCCGAGGGGATAAAGCGTTTCAACTATAACACTATCACATCTGCACTTTCTGTCCTCCCGGTGAGAACGGCCGATGCTTCTTTCTCTTTGGCTTTCTCTGTTTCTTTACACAGATCCCACCTTTTGTGATGTTCGTTTCCCTGCGACGATCTGCAAATGTAACCAGCTACTTCCGACGCTCCTTCTCCGCGTTCTTTTCTTTTTATCTATGTCGGTGTGCCTGCATTTTCTCTTCTATAAAAGGCCTTCCTTGAGGGAACCGCCATTTGCAACATCACCGATCCGTCGCATTGCGTCTCTATTGAATTGTCCAATGGATTACCCTCCTTCGTTTGATTTCAAAAACGGATTTTCTTCTGTGTATTTTATCTTGCTTACTATACACTGTTTTTGATTAATTTGATAATAGCACCGACAGACCGTTTTGTCAATATTTTTTATTATTTTTTTCTTTTTATTTGTCTTTGCTTTTATTTTGTGTATAATATTCTGACTATTATGCTTTTCCTCTTTCTCTCTTTTCCTGTATGCTATACAACTTCCCCGGATTCTTCTCTTTTATGGAATAACACCCACCGCTTTCTCAAAGTTTTTTCGGAGCAGATCCTTCTTTTGCTTTTCATTTTCCCTAGACTCTTCGTTTCTTGTTCTCCATTTTCTGCCGCCTTCTTTCGTTCCGGCACAAGCGCAGATTGTCAACCATTTTTATTTAATAGTTGACAATTTTCTCTTCTCCTTTTATACTTCTAAAAAACATGAAAGGAGCATTTCTATGCAATCATCTACAACTTCAACCATGAATCTTCGCCGACTGATCCGGATCTCTTTGGCAACTGCCATCATCTGTATCGTCGCTCCTATTTCCATACCTGTTCCCGTTAGTCCTGTTCCTATTACACTGACCACATTTATCCTGCTGGTCCTTGTGTATGTTCTGGGATGGAAGGACGCTCTGACCAGTTGCGCCCTGTATCTGGCTCTTGGGGCTTTCGGTCTTCCCGTCTTTTCCGGTTTTTCCGGCGGTCTGGCAAAGCTGACCGGCCCCACCGGAGGATACCTGCTCGGCTTTCTTTTGTTTATCCTGATTTCCGGTCTTTTGGGCGAGGCATTTTCCTATCGTCCTCTCCCCTTCCTTCTGGGAATGCTCTTAGGCAGTCTGGCCCTATATGTGGTGGGAACTCTATGGCTTTCCCATCAGCTGCATATGGGATTTGTTCCCGCTTTGTCTGTCGGTGTTCTCCCCTATCTTCCCGGAGATGGCGTGAAGATTCTTCTGGCTCTTCTGGTAGGACCGGCTTTAAAAAAACGGCTCCCTTCCCAGTCTTAAATCCTTTTGTAGATATACCGTGAATGGGGCCACGCGACTATCGCGTGGTTTTCCTAATGCAAACAGGGACATCTGAGCACATTGCCCAGTGTCCCTGTTTGTATTCCAACGAAATCCATTTCTTTTCTTCGTTTCTTTTTTTGTTTTCTGTCCGGGCGGCACGGCTTGCGCCGATGGCCTTATCCTCTGTAGTAATTGATCAGGCAGCCCTTCTGGATGATCTCCCGCTCTGTATCTGTCAGTTCTCCCAGCTTCAGTTCGATCTCGCGGCAGGCCTCTCCGATGACAAATCCTTTCACCGTTTCTTTCTTTTCTCGCACGCAGTCCCTAATGTCCGGAATATACAGATAGTCTCCGTTTTTAAAGGTGAGAGCCTCATGGGACTCTTCCGTCAGGAACGGAAGCATTCCCCAGTTGATCAGATTTGACCGGTATCTCTTGGTGGCATATCCGTTTGCGATATTCGCCCATCCTCCCAGCACTTTCTGGCAGGATGCCGCCTGCTCCCTGGCAGATCCGTCTCCCGGCTTCACTGCAAAGATCGTACTTCCGATCCCCAGATCCGCCGCAGCGTCTTCTCCGAAGGTTTCCCGGATCCGGCAGAGGACAGGTCCCACTTCCTCCAGCGCTTTTGCCGGATCTTCTCCTGCCTCCAGCGCCTTTTGTGCCAGTTGGACTTCCTTTGCTCTGCCCACATAAGCGGGATCCTTTCTGGAAAGGGCAAACTCTGCCAGTCTCAGCGGGTTAGAGCGATAAGACGAAGTTTCTCCCGACGGGATCAGTTCATCTGTGGTAGTAACCGGATCATGGATCTCTGATACCACTTTCAGCAGCAGGTTCTGTGGAAGGGCAGGCATCTGCGGCCAGTCCTTGATATTGGGTCCAAACCGGATCTCTACCGTGTCGTCCGCTTTTCCTTTACTGTCAAACACACGGTTGTCATAGATGCGGCTGTCAAAGTGATACTTCACTCCCCGATACTCTACATCCAGATCCGTCGCCGCCGTAAGATATCCCTGATTTGCCGCCGTCGCCGCAATAGATCTGGCGTCCATCAGTGCCACGGAAGAAATCTGACCGTTCTGCAGCTTGGAGCCCTCCCTGTTGGGGAAGTTTCTTGTGGTGTGGCGAATGGAGAATCCGTTGTTTGCCGGCGTATCTCCTGCTCCGAAGCACGGTCCGCAAAACGCCGTCTTTACAATAGCTCCCGCCTGCATCAAAGTAGCGATGGCTCCGTTCTTTACCAGCTCTGTATAGATCGGCGTGCTTGCCGGATAGACGCTCAATCCGAATTCGTCCGCTCCCGTATATCGATCCTTTAAAATATCTGCCGCCGCACAGATGTTTTCAAAGCCGCCGCCGGCACAGCCTGCAATGATCCCCTGATCCACATACAGCTTTCCGTTCACAATCTTTTCCTGAAGGGAGTAGTCCACCTCTTTGTCCAGGCTGATCTTTGCCTTTTTTTCCACCTCTGCCAGAATCTCTCTGGGGTTACGTACAACCTCTTCTATCGTGTATACGTTGGAGGGATGGAAGGGCATCGCTAGCATCGGCTTGATCCGGCTTAGATCTACATAGACCATTCCGTCATAATAGGTCACCGGGTCACAATCCAACTGCCGATAGGCTTCCTCTCTGCCATGAATCTCATAAAATTCCCGGATGATTTCGTCTGTCTTCCAGATAGAGGACAGGCAGGTGGTTTCCGTCGTCATAACATCGATTCCGATACGGAAATCTGCACTCAGTTTTCCCACGCCCGGTCCCACAAACTCCATGACCTTATTGTTTACATATCCGTTTCCGAAGGTGGCTCCGATGATCGCCAGGGCAACGTCCTGGGGACCCACTCCCCTTGCCGGCTCTCCTTCCAGATAGACTGCCACAACCTGAGGCATTTTAATGTCGTAGGTTTTCCTCAGCAGCTGCTTTACCAGCTCCGGCCCGCCTTCTCCTACTGCCATGGTTCCCAGAGCTCCATAACGGGTGTGGCTGTCTGAACCCAGGATCATTTTCCCACAGGCCGCCATCTTTTCTCTTGCATACTGATGGATCACCGCCTGATGCGGCGGCACATATACCCCTCCATATCGTTTTGCGCAGGTCAGGCCAAACACATGATCGTCTTCGTTGATGGTTCCTCCCACTGCGCAAAGAGAGTTGTGACAGTTGGTCAGCACATAGGGAATCGGGAACCGTTCCAGGCCGGAGGCCCTGGCTGTCTGGATGATCCCCACAAAGGTAATATCATGGGAAGCCATTTCGTCAAATCGGATCCGAAGCTCCTCCATGTTGTCCGATGTATTGTGCGCCTTCAAAATCTGATATGCGATCGTCCCTTTTGCCGCTTCTTCCCGGCAGACAGCTTTTCCTGCCTGTCTGGCTGCCTCTTCCCCTGTCGTTGCAATCTCTGTTCCGTTTAGCAGGTAAACGCCCTCCTGGTACAGCTTAATCATGTTTCTGTGCCTCCTTCTTTTCTAAATATCTATTATGCTCTGATACCATCATAGCGATCTTCAGCGTGAGAGCATCCTCAAACACCCGAATATCCAATCCGGTTTTCTTCTGTATTCGTTCCAGTCTGTGCACCAGTGTATTTCGATGTACAAACAGCCTTCTTGCCGCCTCGGATATATTCAGGCTGCATTCGAAGAAGGTATAGATAGCAGTCAGCTCTTCCTCCTCAAACACCTGCTCCTGTTCTCCCAGAAATACTTCTTTTAAAAACATTTGGCAGCGATCCCTGGGAAGCTGATGGATCAAATGCCCCACTCCCAGCTCTCCATAGGTCAGAAGATTCTTTTCCTCATAAAAGATCTTCCCTACCTCCAGCGCTGTCAGCGCTGTCTCATAAGCCTTTTTCAGATCCCGAAGATGAAAGATCACCCGGGCGCATGCCACGCGCACACCCACCATCGCTTCCATTTGCAAGGTGTCCAGGATCTCATGGCTGAAGCGTACCCGCTGCTGCTTGGTATCCTCTCCGTCCAGAGACTTCACCAGGATCGTCCGCCTCTCGTCCAGGGGAATTACAAAATCCCGGGAGCCGTTTCCATACAGTCCTCGCAAGGTTTCCGGTATCAAGGTCTTCCCTTTACTGCGCGCCTCGATCAAAAACAGCGTCCTGGCGCCACTTTCCGCCAGTCTCAGTCTGTGCGTCAACTGAAGGATTTCCGACTCGCTCAGATCTTCCCGCATGATCCGAAGCAGCGTCTGCCCCTTGTCCAGCCTTTCCTTTTGAAGCAAAAGAAGATTGTTTAGCTGGCTGACTCCCCAGCAGCCGGATCGCTCCACCCCTTCCTGTCCACGGATCGTCAGGATGTACTCTCCCTCCGCTCCCGCCAGAAAGCATCCTTTTCCGCCTTCCAGCTGCGTTTCTCTGCCGCTTCCGGAAAAGGTTTTGACTTCTTCTTTCAGCAAAAGGATGTTCTCTCCCGTCATGGCAAGGCAGTGTCCGGCTCTGTCCCACACTCCGCAGTCCTGCCCGGTGATCCTGTAAATATCCTGTATGACCCTGTGTAATATCTGGTTCGGCAGCATCCTTCTTTCTCCTTTCGCCATCAATTGCTCCTATTCTACCATACCCCGCTGAAAGTGTCTAATTTTTACCCGCACAAAATCTGCCGGTTTCAACTCTGCCAAAATCGATTCCCGCATCGAAAGCAGAACTGCTTTTTGTTCACACAGCAGAAAGGGACAAGGGCATTTCCGTGAAAGCGGTTCCATCAAGCAGCTCTTCTATATGGTTGAATGCTTTTACTCCGCTATCATGTAATAATTGAGCCGCCTTGTCAGCCATAGACATCTCGGCACAAGCATTTGACAAAGCAACCGATCCCGCCAGAAAATGCATCCCCTCTGATTGTTTGTAACATTGCGAACTACGAAAAATCCCTCCCGCATCTGTATACTGGCAGCGTCACAGATGGGGGAGGGACACGATAGCGTCAGAAACAAAGCATCCCGCATGCTTTCGATGCTCCAAATACTCGCCAAGTATTTACAAACCTCTGAACAGCCAAGGGAAATCACTTCTATTTCTCTTTATTAGATTTTATGGGATCGATAGCTTTCTACATTGTTTCAGCCTTACTTTGATGTATATGATATAACATAATGCATATTTTCCGGGATCGAAAAATGTATCTCCTGTATTCCGAGCTTCCCACTTAACCCTTCACTCATAGCTGTTTGGTGAAAATGTGATAAGGCTATCCCAAGGTCTAACTGTTTTATTTTTTTCATATCATCGCTTATGCTGTTCTTAAAGTCACAAAAGAAATGAAAGCTATTTCCCTCTTGAACTACCGCCCAAGGCTGCGCGTTTGTAGCACTAGGTGCCAGTCTGAGCATTTCCAGTGCCACTTTATATTTTCCGGCATCCGCCTGTGGCAAAGACTGATCAAAATTTTCTAAATAGAACAATTTGTCCCATGCTTTTCTGTTTTTAGAACCCAGACTCGCTCTGGTAAATTTTTCGACAAGAGAACGCTTTTCAGAAGGATAGCCAATGGGGCAAATACATGGAAATAAATCATCTGAAGTTATATCCATGACATTTTCAAAGTCTTTTCTGCTAAATGTTGCCGCAAGCCATACCGTTCCAAGATTCATGTGGGTGGCATATAAGACCAGGTTCTCAAATTGATAGCCTACCGCTTCCATAGCAAATGGTTCATCCCTTACTGTAATTGCAAGGAAGTCTCTTGCACCCTTTATCGTTCCATATGTTCCAAGTTGAACATTTTTTGCGCCGGTATCTTTACTGATGTATTGTACCCTAACAGTTACACCAAATGGATTGGTCAAAGTTTTATTAAAATCCATCAGTTTATTTTTATCTTCGTCAGTCAAGGATCTTGCCTCAAAGCTCCTGGTACTGACACGCTTTTTTATGGCTTTTTCAATATCAATTGGCAATTGACTTACTTCTTTAAATTCCATCTATATTTTTCCTTTCCCTATTTTCTTTCCATAATGATAACCGTCTTACCCTTAGAGCGTCCATTGGCTACCTTGTCTAATGCTCTGTTCACTTCTTCAAAAGGATAAACCGTATCAATTGACGGCTTAATTTTAAAATTATCAAATAGATCGGCTACTTCCTGTAACTGGTTTCCATTCGATTCCACAAAAATAAAATCATAAGTAACCCCATATTTCCCCGCCAATTTGTCAAACTTACGTCCGGCAATTCCTAATAGAAGCTGCTTCCATTTTGGTAAATGCATTCTCTTTGCGAAAGCGCCATTTGGCATTGCTCTTAAGGATACTAATTTTCCTCCTCTTTTTAAAATCGTCATCTGCTTTTCCGTTTCATTTCCTCCAAGCGTATCTAATACATAGTCAACATTGGATAAAACTTTCGTGTAATCTTCTGTTTTGTAATCGATAAATTTGCTTGCTCCAAGTTCTAAAACTCTCTCTTTGTTTTCTACACTTCCGTTTGTGATTACGGTCAGCCCCTTTGCCTTGGCAATCGGAATCGCCATCGCTCCCACGCTACCCGTTCCGCCTGAAATAAAGATGGTTTTTCCGTTTTTCGCTTTCATCACATCCAGCGCCTGCATAATTGTAAGCGCTGTCAATGGTACTGCCGCCGCTTCTACATCAGAAAGATACTCCGGAACCTTAGCCAGTGCATCCTCGTCTACTGATACGAATTCTGCAAAGGCACCGATTTTATCCAAAGGAAGTCTTGCAAACACACGATCTTTTCCTTTATACTTCGACACTTGCGCACCAACTTGCTCAACTATACCAACAATCTCATTGCCGGCAACCACCGGTAGCTTATATGGAACAATCATTTTAACTTCTCCACGAGAAATCATATTGTCAAGTGGATTTACTCCTGCCGCCAAAATTTTTATCAGAACATCCTTGTGTCCTATAGTTGGCTTATCCAGATCAACCAACTTTACTGAAATATTTTTCTTATTGTATTGCTCTACTTGTGCCGCTCTCATATTTTCTCCTCTACCTATTTTTATCGTTATAGATTTTATACATATCCTCAATTAAGGCTTTCAG
The DNA here is from genome assembly GCF_009696485.1 of Suipraeoptans intestinalis. GTDB lineage: Bacteria > Bacillota > Clostridia > Lachnospirales > Lachnospiraceae > Suipraeoptans > Suipraeoptans intestinalis. The sequence goes on along the minus strand of NZ_VULY01000018.1, from coordinate 1,331,583 downwards.
TGTTTTTTTCTGTAAGTTTAGTATTAACTGTTTTTCTGATTCTTCAAAGATCGGTAATAAAGCTTCTTTTATGCTTGCTCCCACAGGGCAATCCTGATTTACCGTATCATGCACATGCAGAAGTTCCTTTTCCGGGTATACTGCAAAATACACCTTATCTAAAGTTAGTTCACACGCTTTTATCTTCAGCATCATTCCCTTTTTGCCCTGCCTGCTCTCAATGATACCTGCATCTTTTAACAAGACAATAATCTTTCTAATATGACTGGCATTTGTACCCACACTTTTTGCCAGAAGCTCTGACGTAACTACATGAGTAGTTTCTTCCATATACACCAAAATATGAAGTGCCATTGAAAATTTTGTATCCATGTCAAACTCCTTTCCTTCAATTACAGTTGCATCATATCATGTACTTGTATCTGCGTCAAGTACATCTTTTTTCTTTTTCTCTTTCCGAACTTTAAAAATACCCGGACGAGATCTCCAAAAAACAGTTGGAGGATGATAGTCTCAAGGCTATTGACCTCGAAAAATAAGAACCGTCTTCTACTGTGCGTCGGATTTGTACTGTAAAGATATGCTGTCTACACTATTGCCACCACATAATAACTGTTAACTCCACGACGGGAAGGCAAAATACCGCCAGCTGTTCACACAGCTGGCGGTACAAAATTTTTAACAATTTTTTCTTTTCGCTTTCATTTTTGGATTCTGCAGCACTAGTTAGTGATTGTCTGCTCCGTTTCTTTGTCAAATACATGGATCTTTTCTGCATCCAGTGCAAATTTAACGGTATCTCCGGTTCTTGCCTTGGTCTTGGGCTCTACTCTTGCCGTCATATTGGAGCCTTCATAATCAAAGTACAGATACACTTCTGCTCCCAGCATTTCGTACACTCGGATCGTCGCCTCAATGACCGTGTTGGGGGAAGATGCCAGGAATCTCTCGTCATCGTGCACATCCTCCGGACGAATCCCCAGTACTACCGTCTTTCCGTCGTAGCCTCCCTCGATCAGCTTCTTTCCTTTTCTCTCCGGAAGCTCGATCTCAGACGGTCCTGCCACCAGATAAACCTTGTCTCCCTTTACCTTACAGGTCGCATCGATGAAATTCATCTGCGGGGATCCGATAAAGCCTGCCACAAACAGGTTGCACGGATAATCGTACAGTGTCTGGGGGGTATCCACCTGCTGAACCACACCGGCATTCATAACTACGATCCGGGTTCCCAAAGTCATTGCCTCTGTCTGATCGTGGGTTACGTAGATGATGGTCGTCCCCAGTCTCTGGTGCAGCTTGGAGATCTCAATACGCATCTGTCCGCGCAGCTTTGCATCCAGGTTGGAAAGTGGTTCGTCCATCAGGAATACCTTAGGATTTCTTACGATGGCACGTCCCATTGCCACGCGCTGTCTCTGTCCTCCGGACAAAGCCTTGGGCTTCCGGTCCAGAAGCGCCTCCAGATCCAGGATCTTGGCAGCCTCCCTTACCATCTTGTCAATTTCATCCTTTGGTACCTTGCGCAGCTTCAATCCAAACGCCATGTTTTCATACACTGTCATATGGGGATACAGCGCATAGTTCTGGAATACCATTGCAATATCTCTGTCCTTCGGCTCTACATCATTGACAACCTTGTCTCCGATCTTTAATTCTCCGGAAGAGATCTCCTCCAGACCTGCCACCATTCTGAGCGTCGTGGATTTTCCGCACCCGGAAGGTCCTACAAAGATGATAAACTCTTTGTCTTCGATCTCCAGATTAAAATCCTTCACCGCTTCAAAGCCGTTGGGATACGTTTTGTTGATGTGCTTCAGTGATAAACTTGCCATTCTATTTTCCTCCTGCTGTCTGTTTCCTTTTTCATTTCTATGAGAAGTTTACAAAAAAAGTCCAACTCATGCTATGCACAAGTTGAACAATCTTTTTTCTGATTCCTATACAATGTGACTCTTTAGGATAGAAGCTGGCGGTAAACCTCCCGTTTTCCTATGCCTCTGTCCTTTGCCACCTGTTTCATCGCTTCCTTTTTTTCCATTCCCTGCCGCAGGTAAACCTCCATATGGTCCTCCAAGGAAAGCGGTTCCCACTTCTGCCTTTCCTGTTGTTCCAGTTCCTGCCGGCTCCGTCCCTCTGCCACGATCACACATTCTCCTCTGGGCTCCTCTTTTTCATAGTAGGCGATGGCTTCCTCCAGGGTCATAGAATACACGGATTCGTGTTTCTTCGTCAGTTCTCTGCAGATACTGATCCTTCGCTGCCCCAGTACTTTCTGCAATTCTTCCAGCGTTTTTTTCAATCGGTGCGGCGCTTCATAAAATACCATCGTCCGCGTTTCCTCGGTAATCTGATCCAGCACTCTTTGCCGCTCTTTTTTTTCTGCCGGAAGAAACCCCTCAAATACGAATCTTCTGGAAGGCAGGCCGGAAATGGAAAGCCCTGTGATGCAGGCCGCCGGTCCGGGGACTCCCGTTACCGTGATCCCTGCTTCCCGGCACATCCGGACCAGTTCTTCTCCCGGATCGGAGATCCCCGGAGTTCCGGCATCGCTGATCAGCGCAACCTGTTTCCCCTCCAGGAGCCAGTCCACGATCTTTTTACCTTTCTCGATCTTGTTATGTTCATGATAGCTGGTCATAGGCGTCCGGATCTCAAAATGGTTCAGCAGCTTGATGCTGTTTCTGGTATCCTCCGCCGCGATCAGATCCGCCTCTTTCAGCGTGCGGATCCCACGAAAAGTCATATCCTCCAGATTTCCAATAGGGGTTGCGCACACATACAGGGTTCCTGCCATAGCTATTCTCCTTCCGTTTCCTTTCCATAGATCCGCAGGATCTCTTCCGTATGGCTTCCGTCCTCCCTGTATACCACCAGAGTCGGTTCCACCGTCATCCGCGGACGTCCGCCTTTCATTCCCTCCAGCAACACCAGATTTGGCTCCTTGCCCTGTTCCGGCTGTACCAGACGCATCCGCTTCGGTTCGATCCCTGCCTGTATCATTTCTGCCAGGATCTCCGGCAGACGGAACGGACGATGTACCATGTAGAACCGTCCCTTTTGCCTGAGCAGCTTCCCGCTTTCCCGAAGGATGTCTTTCAGGGTACAGCAGGCTTCATGTCTGGCGATCCAGAGAGCCTCTTTTTCATTTTTCAGCCCATGGCTGTCTATCATATAAGGCGGATTGGTCACGATCACAGAAAAGGCGTCTTTGCCAAACAGGGAGGAGGCTTCTTTGATGTCTCCCTTTCGGATCCGGATACGCTCCTCCAGTCCGTTATACAGAACGCTGCGGCGGGCCATGTCTGCACTTTCTTCCTGAAGCTCCAGACCCGTAAAGGATTTCCCTTCCGTCTTAGCCGCCAGCAAAATGGGGAGGATTCCCGTTCCGGTTCCCAGATCCAGCACCTCCTCCTGTGGTCTCACCACCGCAAAGGCAGACAGCAGCACCGCGTCCATTCCAAAGCAGAATCTTCCCGGCTCCTGTATGATCTTATAGCCTTTTATCTGCAGATCGTCCAGCCGCTCTCCCGGTTTCATTTTAACCTTCATCCAGCTTCGACGCTCCGTTCTTTTCTTCCAGCGCTTTCAACTGTTCCATCTCTTCTTTGGATATCCGGATGTCTTTCTTCTTCCTGCGCGGCTTGAATTTCAGTTCCGTCGCCTTGTATTCCCGAATCTCTTTTTCATCCTGCTCCAAAGATACGATGACCCGCACCAGCTGGCGAAGCACATTGACAGACTGTACTTCTCCTCTGAGTCCCTCCGGCGTTATCACATAGTCGCTCACCGTAGGCAGGTGGCTGTTCAGCTCCTCGTAGGTTTCCTGTTCGTTGGTCAGGCAGCACATCAGTCTGCCGCATACCCCGGATATCTTGGAGGGGTTCAAAGAAAGATTCTGCTCTTTCGCCATCTTGATGGAAACCGGCGCAAACTCGGACAGATATGTATGGCAGCAAAGAGGCCTGCCACAGATGCCGATCCCACCCCGGATCTTCGTCTCGTCCCGGACTCCGATCTGGCGCAGTTCGATCCGGGTTCGGAATACGCTTGCCAGATCCTTTACCAACTCCCGGAAGTCGATCCGTCCGTCTGCCGTAAAATAAAACAGCGCCTTATTGTTGTCAAAGGTATATTCCACATCGATCAGTTTCATTTCCAGACCATGCTTGCGGATCTTTTCCAGGCAGATCCCAAAGGCCTCTTTCTCTTTTTCCCTGTTTCTCGCCTCTTTGGCTTTGTCTTCCCTGGTGGCGATCCGGATCACCGGCTTCAGCGGCTGCAGGATCCTCTCCTCCTCCACCTGGCGGATGCCTGATACTACCATGCCATACTCTACTCCCCGCGCCGTTTCCACGATCACGTGGTCTCCCTGCTTTATCTTATGTTCTCCCGGAGCAAAAAAGTAGATCTTTCCCGCCGGTCGAAATCTTACTCCTATTACATTTACCATGGAATCAATTCTCCTTCATCGTCAAAAACAGCAGTTCCATTACCAGTTCAAAATTTACATTGGCTTTCAGTCTTGCCTTGGCCCGTTCCAGGGCGTTTAGGATCTCCTCGATCCCCTCATAAGAACTTTTTCTTGCCTGCTCGCGAATATACTTGATCTGTTCGCGAAATACCACCTGATCGATCTCCTTTGTCGCTTTGTAAAGCAATACGTCCCTGTACCAGACCATGATAATATCCAGATAATCCTCGATCTCCAGCTTGTATTCCCGGATCTGCTTCAGCGCGGCGATCATCTCCTCCATCGTCATGTCGGGGAACTGTTTCAAAAGGCGGATGGCCTCCTCCCGAAGTTCATGGAATCTTTCCGAATTGGCCAGCAGGATCGCCCGCCCCAGATTGCCCTGTGCAAACGCCGTACAAAGGTCCGCCTTATAGTCGGGAACCTCCATAACCTCCATAAGGTACTTGCGGATCAGGGTATCCCGCAGGTGGCGAAGTTTCAGCATGACGCACCGGGAAGTAATGGTGGGCAGAAGCAGTTCGTAATTTTCGGTCAGCAGCAGGATCACAGCGTACTCCGGAGGTTCCTCCATCGTCTTCAGCAATGCGTTTTGTGCCTGCACCGTCATTTTTTCTGCTCCGTCCACAATATAGACCTTCCATCTGCTCTGGTAAGGCTTGATCCGAATGGTATCGTTGATCTGCTTGCGGATATCCTCCACTCCCAGGACTCCCGGCTTTTCTCCCTTCACATAGAAAATATCCGGATGTGCGCCGCTTTCCGCCTGACGACAGGAATGGCAGACATTACATGGCTCCGCCCCTCCTTTTTCACACACCAGCACCGTAGCAAAAAGACCCGCCAAAAGCTTCTTTCCGGATCCCTTTTCTCCGCTCAGTATATAAGCATGAGACACTCTGTCCTGAATTGTGACCGTCTGGATATATTCAATGATCCTGTTGTGTCCGATTACGTCTTTAAAACTTGCCATGTTTGATTTCCTCTGCCATTTCTTTGAAACACTGACTCCTGTTTTCGTTGTAAAATCGTTTTGAAATGCCCGCTTCCCAAAGATTTTCTTCTGAAAAGTCTTTGGCGTCTGCCAAAAACCGCCTGCACAACTCCTCATACCTGGGAGATTCCTGTCTTTCCTCTCTTGCCAAAGCCCTTTTCAGCCGCTCTCCATCCTCCACCTCCACATAGAGGGGAATCACGCAGGCGCTGCCAAAATATGCCTTTAAGCGGTTGTAGGACTCCAGCGTCCCTATCGCCAGGTAATCCGCTTCTTCCAGACAGATCTGCCCGTCGTCCACGGTGGCGTACCGCCAGATGCCATGTATCGTATCATAGGCTCTTTCTTCTATCAGTCGGCCTGCCTTCCGAAACACGTCCAGCTTTTCTTCTTCTACAAAAAAATATTCGACGCCATCCTTTTCTCCCTCCCGGATGGGGCGGGTGGTGTACAGCACGATGGTCCGAAGCTGCGGAAATTCCCGTTTCAGATCCTGAAACAAGGTATCCTTACCCGATGAACTCTTTCCCATCACATAGAATATCTTTCCCATTGCCTAACACCTCTATCCTCTCTTCCTCTCGCAGTCCGTGGATGGCGTATCCCAGTTCTTTGTAATATTGTAACACAGCGATGCTTTCCTTGGTAATCTTTTCTCCCGGAACCAAAAGAGGAACTCCCGGCGGGTACAGATAGGCATATTCCAAAGAAACTCTGCCGCCGCTTTCCTCTATCCGGATCCTCCGGGCTCCCCGGGCTTTTCGCTGCGTCTCCACTTCAAAGCTGTCATACTCCCGAATACTGCTTCTTCCGCCTCCGGAAAGCAGCGCCTCCAAAGCCTTCGCCTCTTTGGCTTCCGCCTTTTTGGGTCCTTCTTTTTCCAATTCTTTCAAGGCAGCTTCCAGTCTTGCAAATCCCGTGTCATTATCTGCTACGGATGTCATTGCCAGTACATAAGTGCCTGCCGCCATTTCCATTTCCAGGTGGTGTTTTTTTCTCAGCCAGTCCGAGACCTGTTTTCCCGTCCATCCCTCCACCCGGATAACCGCCTTGGAGGGATCGTAGCAGCCTGTTTCCAAAAGCTTCACCGATCGGTACGCATGAAAGGACTCCCGAAATCGCTTCAACCGGTCCACATAGGAACAAAACAGTTCCTCTTTTTCCCGTTCCAGCAGGTCAATGCATTGACCGATACTTGTCAGAAAAAGATAGGATGGGCTGCTGGTCTGCAGCATGGACAGATATCCTTTGACCCGTTCTCTGTCCACCCGGTCTCCGTTGAAATGCAAAAGAGCTGTCTGCGTCAGTGCCGGCAGTGTCTTATGCAGGCTATGGATCACAATGTCCGCCCCTTTTTCATTGGCGCTTGCGGGAAAGTAGGGATGGAATCCAAAATGGGCTCCATGTGCCTCATCCACGATCAGGGGAACCCCCTTTTCCCGTGCGGCAAGAGCGATCCTGTCAATCTCCGATACCACCCCGTCGTAGGTGGGAGAAACCAGCACGATCCCCCGGATCTTTGGATCCACTTCCAGCGCCCTTCTTACCTCTGCCTCCCGGATCCCTTTGTTCAGTCCCGTATCCGGATCCACCTCCGGATACAGATAGACCGGTCTTAATTTTCCCAGATATATGCCATTGTAGACAGATTTGTGGCAGTTTCTTGCCACAAGCACCTTGTCCCCCTCCTGAAAAGCTCCCAAAAGGCTGGCAAGGATCCCCGCTGTGCTCCCGTTTACGAGAAAGCAGGTTTCCTCCGCCCCAAACAGCTTTGCCGCCCTCTCCTGGCTTTCCCTTAGAATCCCCTCCGGGTGATGAAGGTCGTCAAAGCCTTCGATCTCTGTAATATCCATACGGAACATGGATTCCATACCGGGAATCACAGGATTTCTCTTGTGTCCCGGCATATGGAATCCATAATAATCAGACTCTCCATATTCTTGCAGTCGTTCAAATAAGGTTTTCATGATAGTCTTTTCAGCAATGCTTCTCTTTCTTTTTCGTAGCCCGGTTTCCCCAACAGGGCAAACATATTGGCCTTGTAGCTTTCCACTCCCGGCTGGTTGAAGGGGTTGACGCCCAAAAGATATCCGCTTACCCCCACTGCAAACTCAAAGAAATAGAACAGCTGGCCCAAGGATTCTTCATCCAGTGCCGGAATGTTGATCATCAGATTCGGTACCTGGCCGTCTGTATGTGCCAGGATGGTTCCGTTCATGGCGCTTTTATTTACGAAGTCCACCGTCTTTCCCGCCAGATAATTAAGACCGTCCAGATCTACCGCTTCCTCCTTCAAAAGGATCTCTTCCTGGGATGTCTCTACATGCAGTACCGTCTCAAACAGCGTTCTGTTGCCGTCCTGGATAAACTGTCCCATGGAATGCAGGTCTGTCGTCAGATCCACCGAGGCGGGGAAGATTCCTTTTTGATCTTTTCCTTCACTTTCTCCGTAAAGCTGTTTCCACCACTCTGCCACATAGTGCAGACTGGGCTCATAGTTGGCAAGCACCTCGATCTCTTTTCCCTTCCGGAGCAGGATGTTTCGGATAGCCGCGTACTGCAGGGCTCCATTTTTCTCAAATGGCTGCTCTATGGCTTCCTGCCTTCCTGCCTGCGCTCCCGCCATCAGCTTTTCAATATCCGCCCCACTTACGGCGATGGGCAGCAGTCCCACTGCCGTCAGAACGGAAAATCTTCCGCCTACATCATCCGGAACTACGAAGGTTTCGTACCCTTCCTCCTCTGCCAGATGCTTCAGCGCACCTCTGGCCTTGTCTGTGGTGGCATAGATTCGTCCTGCCGCCTCTTCCCGTCCGTACTTCTTTTCCAGAAGCTCCTTAAACACGCGGAATGCAATGGCCGGCTCTGTGGTGGTTCCCGATTTGGAAATGACGTTGACGGAAAAGTCCCTGTCGCCGATCACCTGGATCAGATGCTTCAGATAGGTACTGCTGATGCTGTTTCCCGCGTAGTAGATCTCCGGAGTCTTTCGGATTTCCCGGGACACTTCATTGTAAAAGCTGTGCCGCAAAAACTCGATCGCCGCCCTGGCTCCCAGATAGGATCCTCCGATCCCGATCACCACCAGCACCTCTGAATCTTCTCCGATTTTTTTGGCAGCCTTCCGGATCCTTACAAATTCCTCTTTATCGTAATGAACCGGAAGGTCGATCCAGCCCAGGAAATCGTTTCCCGCTCCTTCCTTCTTCAGCAGCTCCTCTTTGGCAGCCTCCGCCCGGTTCTTCATATAATCTACTTCATGCTCTGAAATAAAGCCCGCCGCTTTTGAATAATCAAATGTTATTTTCTTCATTTGTGTAACTCCTTCCAAATCCTGTCTGTACAGCAATGTTTTCTTTCCCTGCCATTCTAGCAAATTGCCCCTGATTAATCAAGTTTCCCCCAATTTCCTAGCATCTCCCTGATGAGGCGGACGCTGTGGGCGATGGCCTTTTTTTCAAAGGTCGGGTAATCCTCCGTGGCACAGTGGTCTGCCTGATCAGAGATAGAGCGAACGATCACATAGGGGATCCTGTTCAGGTATGCCGCCTGGGCGATCCCTGCCCCCTCCATTTCCACACACATTCCGCCAAATACTTCTGTCAGCTCCTGCTTCTTCTCTTCTGAGGACACAAACTGATCTCCCGTCACCACCCTTCCCACAAAGGTTTGAATGTCCGGATTTGCCCGCTGATTCGCTTTTTTTGCTCTTTCTATCAGTTCTTCCTCGGCAGGAAATGCCCAGACGTCCATCCTGGGTACCTGTCCCCTGGGATCTCCAAATGCACTGGCATCCATGTCATGATGCAGCGCATCCCGGGAGATCACCATATCTCCGATCCTGATATCCGGGTGCAGTCCTCCTGCAATACCGGTGTTGATCAGCACGTCCGCACCAAATTCCAGCGCCAGGATCGCCCCGCAGATTCCCGCATTGACCTTTCCTACTCCGCTTCTTACCACGACCGCCTCCTGTCCGCACAGTCTCCCCTTATAAAATTCCATGGAAGCGATCTTTCTCGTCTCTTCTATTTCCATATCCCTTTGCAACGCCGCCACTTCTTCTTCCATCGCACCGATGATCCCTATCATATGTCCTTCCTTTCCCGATCTCCGGATCTGTTTCGCTTATTTCACTGCCGGTCTTTCCTTTCCTGTTTCCACTGCCGCAGTGTTCTCTGTTATCATAGCAGGTTTTTTTTCACCGGGAAACCTTCCCTGTAGAAATATGGTATTTTTTGTATATTTCTGTTATACTATGCCTATACGATCCGCAGGCGGCCGATCCGGCTCCGCTTGCAGCTTACATAGGAGGTTTATCATGATGGAATATACGCCCCAAGGGGTCTGTGCCCAGTCCATCCGCGTGGATCTGGAAAATAATGTAGTCAAGCAGGTGGAATTTATCGGTGGGTGCAACGGCAACCTGAAAGGGATTGCCAGTCTTGTCGTTGGAATGGATGCCCGGGAGGCCATCTCCCGCATAGACGGTCTCACCTGCGGAAACAAGGCTACCTCCTGTCCGGATCAGCTGGCACAGGCTTTAAAGGCAGCTTTACGTCAATCATTTTAAGTGGAGGTTCATATGAAGCGCATTATTTTGACCGGCGGAGGAACGGCAGGGCATGTAACGCCCAATATCGCTCTCCTTCCCCGTCTCCGGGAGCTGCAGTACGACATTCACTATATCGGCTCCTACAACGGAATTGAAAAGGAACTGGTGGAACAGATGGGAATTCCCTATCATGGAATTTCTTCCGGAAAGCTGCGGCGCTATTTCAGTCTTCAGAACTTCACCGATCCTTTCCGCGTACTGAAGGGATTTCGGGAGGCAGATCACCTGATCAAGATCCTGAAGCCGGATGTGATCTTTTCCAAGGGCGGTTTTGTCTCTGTTCCTGTCGTATTCGCAGGAAAAAAGCGTCGGGTTCCCGTCGTTCTGCATGAATCTGACATGACGCCGGGACTGGCCAATAAACTGGCGCTTCCTTCCGCAGCCAGGATCTGTTGTAACTTTCCGGAGACTTTAAAGATCCTTCCGGAGGGAAAAGCCGTTCTGACCGGTTCTCCCATCCGTCAGGAGCTACTTTCCGGCGACAAGTTTAAAGCGCGGGAGCTTCTTGGCTTTTCTTCCGAAAAGCCGGTTATCCTGGTAGTCGGCGGAAGCCTGGGATCTGTGGCGGTAAACGATGCGATCCGCAGCGTCCTGCCCTCCCTTCTGTCTCGCTTTCAGGTGATCCACCTGTGCGGCAAAGGGAAACTGGATCCTACGCTGAATATGCAGGAAGGCTATGCACAGTTTGAATATATTAAGGACGAGCTGCGCCATTTCTTCGCGCTGTCCGACCTGATCGTATCGCGTGCGGGAGCCAACGCCATCTGTGAAATTCTGGCGCTGCACAAGCCCAACCTTCTGATTCCTCTTTCGGCTGCTGCCAGCAGAGGAGACCAGATCTTAAACGCCCGTTCCTTTGAACGGCAGGGCTACAGTCTGGTTTTGGAAGAAGAGTCTCTCAGCAATCCACTTCTTCTTGATGCCATTAACCGCCTGTATGATAATCAGGACTTTTATATCAACAACATGAAGCACTCTCCGCAGCAAAATTCTATCGACATGGTTATCGATACCATAGAAAGTGTCTGCAGATGATGTATCTTCGACAGCCTTTTCTCCAAAAGCAGCCCATGCGCATCAGGCAGAATAGGCTGTCTTTTCTGTACGGCAAAAAGCAGAGACGCATTCTCCTTTTGGGGCATTCACATAACGAATGCTTTGTCGTCTCTGCCTTTTCTATCTCTTGTCAGTTTTTTCTTTTAAGGTCTCTTTTTTCTGCGCCGCAGGTCTATACCCAAAACTCCCAGTGCTGAAACCAGCAACAGCAGCATCCACCTGTAGATACTTACCGAATCTCCGGTTTTAGGGCTTTTTGTTCCTTCTGCTTTCGTCTGTCCCGCCTTCACTTCCTGTGAAGCTGCCACGTTCCCATTTGTCTGACCGTTTCCCTTTGCGTGCAGGCTGTTTTTCTGCTTTGTCTCTGTCTTTTCCGGAGACGTTGCCTGTGTGGAAGCCCCTGTTTTCGGTTCCTCAGACGGTTTTGGCTCCACGCCCGGTTTCGGCTCTTCGGACGGCTTTGGCTCCACGCCCGGCTTCGGCTCTTCAGACGGCTTTGGCTCCACGCCCGGCTTCGGTTCTTCAGACGGTTTTGGCTCCACACCCGGCTTCGGTTCTTCAGACGGCTTTGGCTCTTCCGTTACAGACACATTGGCAAGGGATTCTGTTCCAAACACGATCTTTTCAAAATCAGGAACTGCCGTTCCTCGCCAATAAGTCGGCTGATCTCCATCGCTTAACACTTTGAGATTTTTTCCTGCAGCTGCGCTGCCGGTGGTCTTGCTGATCGCAATTCCCTGTGTTGCCGGCTGTCCCGGTTTCGCGTCCTTTCTATAGGTATCTCCTCCCTGCAAATACGCCTGTTTTACCTGTAGCCTTCCTGTTCCGGAAACAGCCTCTCCACCGTCTCCGCCGGATCCGCTTCCACCTACTGCGATCAATTTTCCTTCTCCGTCTACGGTTCCATTATCCAGCACCAGAGCACTTCCTCCCAGCGTGGTTGTTGCTATAGATCCGCCACCATAAACTCCCAGTGTGGAATTTTCCGTAATGGTCAATGTTCCATTTTCTACTGCCAGTGCCGGCTGACCCGTGTAGGGCTTCCCTGTTTTGGGATCATCTCCAGTGGGAGATTCATCTCCCCGTACAAACACATTTCCCTTTACCTGAACATTTCCGCTGATCTTTACTACCGGCTCCACATTTCTTCTTGCCTTTTTTCCATTGGGCAGGAAGTTGGTATTGGAGTAGATCAGAGAATCCTTTAGTACTGCTCCATCTTTCAGCTCCAGCTGCCCGTTGATAGATGCTCCCGTCAGGAATTTTTTCCCGAAGGAATCGTAGTTCATCTGGAATTCTCCTCCTTTTTCCACAGTAATCTTTCCGTGGACAGAAGAATCGTGAAGACTCAGCTTTCCGCCTTCTTTTACAACCACTTCTACACTGCTAAGAAGCTTCATGTTTACCAGTGTTACATCCGTTCCCTTATCTACGATCAGCTTTTGACTTGGCTCCCCCTCTACAGAAACTCCCAGTTCTCCATAAGTCCCACTTGCATGAGAACCGTAAATCGCCTTGATCTCAGACGGAACGGAAACCTCCTCATTTTTTCCGCCAAACTTCTGGATCACCCATGGCTCCATATCCCACAGATATTTTCCATCCTGTGTCTTTTGCGCATTCTGGATTGTCATGCGATCCTTCAGCGTTTCATTATAGTCATATACTACGAAAGGCAGTTCATTGCTGGTGGCTGTTCTCCCTGTTTTGTCAACAATCTGTACCTTCACCTTGTATGTTCCCGGAGTTTTCGGCGTTCCGTTTAAGGTTACAGAACTGTCGTAGGTAGAATAGATGCCCTTCATCCCGGACGCTGCATCCAGTACGACCTTGGACGCCTGTGTGATCTCCAGTTGTTTCATTTTATTCAGGTCCACCCAGTCTGTCTCCTGTGGTGTATCTGCTTCTGTTACCTGTACTACCACATTGCTGTTCTTATTCTGTACGGCTGCCGTCGTCGCCCCTGAAATGGCATCGTACCCCTTCTGGTTCACCATGGCAGATTCAAATTTCCCCACAAGACGAACCTTCAATGCCTTTTGCTTTGGCACCGTCTCTTCCTTGACCGGGATCAGTTGTTTTACAGAGCCCTCCAGATGATACCGGAAACTTTGTGTCTGTCCGTTTTGGTCTTCCAGTGTGAGAACGTCATTTTCCTTCAGCTCTTTCATATGAAGAACAGTTTCCTCCGGAAAATATTTTCCTTCTACCCAGGCCTGCCATTTGCTGTCTGCTTTCTCATACTCTCTGTGATTTACCTTTACACTCTTTAGTTTTTGGATCCACTCCTTCGGAGATACCTCTACCACAAAAAAGGAATTCTGCATCCCCGGCGTCAGTGTAATAGGCGTTTCCGGCTCATCCTTCTGTGGTTCCTCCGGCTGTACAGAGGGCTTTGTTTCTTCCTTTGCCTGATAGCGGATGGTTTCTTTGTCAATAATAGAAATCAATCCATTGGGATCCTTGATGGTAAATGTAAGCGTCCCTGCATCCGTAGCAAACTGAACAACGTCTCCCTTTTTCAGCGCAGACAGTCCCATCACCGGATCCGTCTCACTGACCCAGTACTTTTTTTCTGCCATCAGTCCCGACCGAGACTCTGTTTTTGTGTAAGCCTCATCGTTTACCTGCACCGTCTGGATCTTGTCGATAAACTCTCGGTTCTTAAAATTGATCTGGCATCCAAACAAACTGGAGGCGCTGGATTCAATAACAGGCGCTTCGCTTTCCTGCGCATACGCAGAAACCGGCATCGCCATGGACAATGCAAGCGCTGCCAGCAGCATAAACTTTTTCATCTTCATCGCGTTCCTCTCCTTCGTCTTTCTCACATACCTGTGTGTTCCTACATAGCCTGTGTCATCTTTTGCCGTCCTTCTCCCCCGGCAGAATTCCCCGCCGCCTTTTCGGTTAGCACAGGCTAATTGATTTTAGCACACTCTCCGGCCCGCTTCAATAGAAAAGGCAAAAAATGTCAACATTTTTAATATCAGTTCTCAAAAACCGCCTATATTGCTTCTTTTTGTTTTACGTCTTTCTCATCTGTCATTTGCACTCTCCTTGCATTACAAAAAAGAGAAGCAGATTATTACTCCACTTCTCTTAGTCATTTCTACACCATTTATTTTTTATAATTATTCAACGAGCGCTGAACTATTTTCCAGACCCCGTCCGGCAAATCTTACATTTATTCTTTCATACTCCTTTACGCTTAACCTATCTCGCATAATGTCATACTTTTCCTGATCCTGTATATATTTCTTTATTGTGGCTTCATTTAGTCCCACTGTACTCACATAGTATCCTTCTGACCAGAAATGACGGTTTCCAAATTTATACTTCAGATTTGCGTGTCTGTCGAACATCATCAATGCTAACTTTCCTTTTAAATACCCCATAAAGCTGGAAACACTCATCTTTGGCGGGATACTTACGAGCATATGGATATGATCGGGCATAAGATGCCCTTCGATAATCTCCACTCCCTTATAGGAACATAACTGTTTTATAATATCTCGCAAATCCGCTTTATATTGATTATAAATTATTTTTCGTCTATACTTTGGTGTGAAGACGATATGGTATTTACACATCCACTTTGTATGTGCTAAATCATTAGTTTTCTTCGCCATAAAATCACCTTTCCTTTCTTGCAATAGTGGCTTGGACACCTCTATTGTAGCGGAAAGGTGGTTTTTTGTATAACCCTTTGTCTCCACCCGCATAGCAGGTGGGTTTTAGTCCCAAATAAATGCACGCTGCGCATTTATTTGAGACAGGCTAAAACCTAACACAAAAAGGGCGTTCCTTTGCTTCCTTTACAGAAACAAAAGACCGCCGCTTTTACGATTTCCTATTGAGTTTTTCTCCGAAGAAACACCTCTGATCCTTGTTTTCAGTCAGATCATTCTGCCAGCAGGTTCAACAGTTTATTTTTGTCTGCTTCCGTCAACGTCCCCATTTTCCACCCCAGGCCCACTTTATCCTTGTCATATCTGGGAATCAGATGCATATGGAAATGAAACACCGTCTGCCCCGCCACTGCTCCGTTGTTCTGGACGATATTATATCCCTGGCAGCCCAATGCTCCGGTAAATTTTGTTACCAGCTTCTTTGCCAGAACCAGCGCCTTTGACGCTAACTCATCCTCCAACTCATACAGGTTCTCAAAATGTTCCTTGGGAATGATCAGCGCGTGTCCCATAGATGCCGGACTGGCGTCCAGGATTACCCGAAACCATTCGTCCTCATATAATGTAGCCGTAGGAATCTCTCCGTTTGCCAGTTTACAAAAAATACAATCCTCTTTTTTCATCTTTTATTCCCTTCCTTCCCTGTTCTTTCGATACAGTAGTATCCCTAACAAAAATCCGCCGGCCAGCCCTCCGATATGAGCCGCATTGTCCACTCCACCCTCTGCATATCCCATGTAAATGCTAAAAATCGCCATGATAAACAGCCGGTTTCCAGATACTCCCCGCAGCCGTCCTTTATTCCGCAAAACTACATACAACAGTCCACCGATCAAGCCGAACACACAGCCGGAGGCGCCTGCCGACACCGGAAACCGATTCCCTTGAAGATTCATCCACATGGACAGCAGGTTTCCTGCCAGTCCGCTCCCCAGATACAAAAGGATCAACTTGATCCTTCCCAGTTCCCGTTCCAGATGACTTCCCATGGCCAGCAATCCCACCATGTTATTCACCAGATGTGTCGCGTTGAAATGCAAAAACATACAGGTAAACAGCCGATAATATTCTTCTTTCTCCAGCACAAACGGGACATACATCCCCCCGTGCCCCAACACGAATCCTGCATCCTGGGGATCTCCCATAGCCGACATTCCCAAAAATATCACAACATTTATGACTACCAGCCAAAAGGACGCTGATTTTATCCATCTCCCTGTTTCCATCTGCCTCTCCTTTTGCTTCCTCCTGCCTTTTACTTTCTCTGTAATATGTTCTGTAGCTCCGGGATCTCATCGATTCTTCTGGATTTCATTTTAACACTTTCCTGTTTTCTTGTCACTCCCTTCAGGTATCTCAGGTGCTGTCCCTCTTCTGCAGATCGGCTCCGGACTTTTTCAGCGCATTCCGGGAAAGGACTGTTTTTCATAAATATCGCCAAGGGCTCCTCCCTGGATCTCTTACCAAATCTCTTACCGGATTTCTTCCCGGGAAAACCCTTCCCAGTCTCCCCATTTTTTCTTTTTTCTCCGTTTTAAAAGATTTTTTACCGGCTCCCAAAACTGCTTTGCTTCTCTGATCAATATGGGCTCCATTTCTCCTTCCTCTTCCCACTTCTCCCAACAGACGGTTTCTGTTTCTTTTTCTTCTGTTCCTGCTACCATCGCTTCTTTTTGCTCCCGAAGCCGCCCGGATAGCAGCGTCTTGTATTCCCGGCTGATCTTTTCCAGACTATAGTTTTCCTCCATTGTCTTCTTATGCAGAAAAAATACTCCCTCTACCCCTGCCGGGTCCTCATAATCTATATGTTTTACCAGATACTCTGTCAGCCTGTGGATACCCTCCCATATATTCTCTTTGGAAGGAGGAAAGTAACAAAAATAAAACTTTTTCTCTTCATAAAAAATATATTCCGGCTGCAGCAAAAGGCAGTGAATGTTCAATAAATGCCTCTCTGTCTCGCGGATCGCTTCTCTGATACTGTCCATCAGCAGTTCCACATCCCTGCCTCTCATGTTTCCTCTTTCAAACATGGCGCTCATGGACACCTTTCCGCTCACTTCATATTCGTAACAACTGCTGTCATCAATCCCTCTGCCCATCACGCGCAGCAAATATTCTGTTGAATTTATGCGCAGCATCCGCATCTGATAATCTTCTTCATAATATCCCTTTTCCCTGATGCTGATCCTTCTTTCCATCCTCACTCCTTTTGGCCTTGTTTTCTCGCTTCTCCTCTGTTTTTCCGGTTTCCTTCCCTCTTCATGTTTCACCTGTCTATTTCAAAATGTCGGGAAGCCTCCGGATATAATCCTCCTGCCAAAGCACCTGCCACTTTCTTCTGACGATAACCTTCCAACCAAACTTATTTGCCGTGGCCTCCAGTACCACTTTTCCCCCTTCCTTCTTTACACTTCCCCGAATATCGGAAAGTAACAGGCATTTCCCCTGGAGCCTTTCATAAAATCTTTCCAGTATGACTCCTTCTTTTACATCCTCCGCCTCTTTTCCTCTTGTGACGGTAGAGGCCAGGGCCTCATACACTGCTCCTTCCACTATATTTTTGTCATGAAAGAAAAACATCAGAAATACACACTGCATCCCCATAAAAAGAAGCAGCGGCATTAAAAGGGACATTTCTATCGTAAATCCGCCTTTTATCCATAAAATTTTTTCTGCTTTCCTCCGGGTCTGTCCCACTGTCATCTCGGATCCTTTGTCCATTCTCCGCCTTTCTCCCTGTCTTCCCTTTTTGTCTTTCTGTCTGCCAGTTCCTATCTTCGCCTCCTGCTTTCATTTGACTTCCGCCCATGGCTGGTTTCTCTTCTTTGCTCCCTCCCTAATCTCTTCCTCTTCCTTGTCTTTTTCTGATCGCCCCTTCTGATTTCACAGGAATCCTTCCAAGCCCCACAGCAGGCTGTATCCCATCCATAAAAAGGGATAAAAGGGAATACACATCTCTTTTTTGAATCCTCGTCTTGCCATACAGATTCCTGCCCGGATCCCCAGAAAAAAGAAAGCCAGCAGCAGCACCTGAAGCAGGTTCCATCCTCCCAGATAGATCCCCATTTCCAAAATACCTATACTGTCTCCATATCCTATCTGTTCTCCCGTGACTTTGCTGAGCAGCAGGCAGGCGCTTCCCACTGCGCCGCCTGCCAATGTTTGCCCATCCGGTCCCTCTCCGATGCAAAAGCACAAAGCCAGGACTCCACCTATCGCCAGCAGACTTATGGGAACCTGCTTTTTCTTATAGTCGAGCACTGCCAAGGTCCCCAGCAGTATGCCGCATACGCATCTGTCTAATTCCCACATCTGGAGCATTTCCTCCTTCCCCTTGCTTCTGAGACCGGGATGGAATAAACCGTCCTTTTCAACCCGCTGCAGGATAAGGACCTGTGATATCTGTCTCCCGTAGTGGTAATATAGCAGGCCTTTCCTTTTTTCTTACAAATAGGACAGGCATAATACTTGCCTCCACTTTCATTGCGCAGCCCGGAAATCTGACTTTTTTCTACCTGTCGTATGGAAAGATCCAAATGGGTGCAGTTGGGATCCTTATGGTACACCAGCCCTGTTTCCGTTACATACACCACCTCTTCCCCGTCCATGTCTCCTCCCGCCGGTTCATAGCCTACCCATCCTTTTATTTTTATATGTTCCGTCAACAGGATCGGCGGAATGTGAAATAGGGGGATCGGAATCTTCACCTTGTATGTTACCTGCAGTTTTCCGATTCCAGTCAGCGGAGAAAGAGTCGATCCGCTACAATCAATGCCGCTGCTGCCGCCTTGCAGGATGCTCCCGTCCAGCCTTGATCTTCCGACGGATTCCACAATATCCGCCTCTGCCTTTCCCGGATTCAACAGGGGAATCTCTGCCGCCTCCTGCATCGCATTCCTGCCGGCATATTGAAGCCCTTCCCGTACAGCAATCTGCAGACTCATGATCTCCAGCAAATAGAGGAAGGTGATGACTGTGATCAGAAAAAGCGGGGCGGCACAGGCTGCTTCTAACGTCATTGCACCCCTGCAGGAAGTAAGCCCGGGTACCCTCCCGGCAAATTTAGAATAGAGAGATTGTGAGGGGAGTTTTTTTCTATTCACGTACGGATCCTTCTCCTTTCTTTTCTTAATTTCAGGTTTGTTTTGGGATGTATTTCAGACTGCCGGGAGGGTACCCGGGCTTACTTCCTATCGATATCCATATTCTGTTTCAAATGTATAACGGATCCCTCTCGGGAGCATCGCCTTTGTCTTTATCTGCAGATCCGAGATACAGAAATCACTTCGGAAGAAGGACTGTCCCAGTCGTCCTTTCATATTTCCTTCTATCATGTCCAATGCTCTCCAGGGAAGTTCTTTTCTTTCCTTCAGGTAAAGAACTGCTCTTAAGTAGCCTTTATAAGTCTGTCCTTCTCCAAAATCCTGTCCCTCCAGGCGATCTTCCTCCGTTCCCAGCTTTAAAAGCTGACTCAACTGCAGCTGCCAGGTGGCCTTTGTCTTAACGACAGGTACCTTTCCACCTCTTAGCAGAGTTCTCAGATCCATGATCGTCTCCCCATAGGCCCATGCCAGAAGAATCAGCTGTGCCGCTGCCTCTGTCGCCACCGGAACGGCAAGAGCTGTACACAAAGCTGCTGCCATCCCTTCTGCTTCTGCCCGCATTTCTCCGTCTCCCTGGATATACAGATAATCGGCGACAAATCGAAGCTTTTGGATCGCCTGTACTGTCTTTTTCAGATTTTCCCTGTCCTGAGGCTCCCCATAAAGGATATATTCCAGTTCATAGTCCAGCGCCCCGCCTCCTTTTGTCTCTGTCATTGGCGGAAACTTTTCCAGCAGGTATTCTTTAAACAGGATTTCATCCAGTTTTTCCTGACGTTCCGAAAATCTTCCATACCCCTTGTTCACTGTTCTGCCCTGCAGCATTTCTTCTTTTTTCAGGCACTTCTCAGAAATCTGCTGTTCTCTGGGCATCACCAGCTCCAAAAGCCCTTTGCTTTTTATCTGTTTCATGTGGGTGATGGGGTTTTCCTCTTTTTCCAGATCTGTCTTTTCTTCTGCCAGGATCTCGTCCAGCTTCCTTTCCGACTGGGTTTCTGTTTCCACGATTCCCTTCTCTTTTCCCTTTTGTGTCTCCCACTGTCCTTTTTCTTCTGTCAGTCTCGGCAAATCTACAGGAATCTTGGTCTTCATATACTCCGTTGCCTGTCTGAAAAAAGGAGCGCCTCCTTCCTCTGTCAAAAAGCGGATCCCCGATATCTCCTGCGTCAGGTTCCCTCCTGCATACCACCGGATCCTATCTAACACTTTTGCTTCTTCGTAGGCTCCCGTTTCGTAGGTTCCTTCCAGGCCAAAGATTCCATATTCCTGCAGCAGCTCTTTCTGATATTCTGCGAAAGAGCATTCCATTCCTCTGTTCACATCTGCCCGCTTGCAGTTTTTTGCCGCCTGTACGGAAGCGCTTTCCAGTAATGCGCCTATCAGTCCAATAAAAAGAAGAAGCACCAGACTAAGATATACCGTTATCGAACCCTTTTTCATCAGATTCCCGAGCTTTCACTGACGATTTTATTAAAGATAGACTCTACCAGACTGGTCAGCTGTGATTTAAAAATAATCACCAGTCCGATAAGTACCACCAGGATCAGGATCACTTCCACTACGCCGATCCCTCTTTCCTCCTGCAGTGTCTTCCATAGTCTTTTGATTCGCTTCATATTTTTCCTCCCTCTTTTACACGAAACTCTCTGTTGTACCTTGCTATATCTGTAAAGACAAAAAGGCAGGTGTCATCACAATGATCAATACGGTAAGCAGCATCAGGAACATGGGCAGCAACAGCTTTGTGGAGGCTTCCTCTCCGGCTTTCCTGGCCCTCGCTTTTCTCTCTTCAAACGCCTGTACCGCCTCCGCATGCAGCAGCCCTCCAAGTCCCTGCGTCCCTTTTTTCAGATTCTGTGAAAGCAGGGCGCCCAGCCTGAGATACTCCTGGGTTCCGCAGTTTTTCCCAAAGTCTTCATAACTTTTTCCTTCGGTCTTTCCGCTTTCGATCTCCCGCAGCGTTTTTTGCATCTCTCCGTAAATATATCGAGGCTGTCCCTGTCGCTTTCTTCCATACGCCACCAGTCTCCATGCCCGCTTGGTCGTCATTCCGGCGCCTATATAGACGGCCAGCTTGCTGAGGATCTCCGGATAATCCAGCGTCATCTGCCGCTTTCTTTCTTTTTCCTTCTCCCTCCTTGTCTGGTACTGCATTCCGTAAGCCAGCCCGCCTGTCAGAACTGCCATTCCTGCCAACACCAGTCCTCTTGACTCTCTTTTGGGATAGTAGTCCACCCGCCTGCCACCGATCTTCTCCGGCAGCCAAAATACCTTTTCTTTCCGGTTTTCCCCCTCCCTTTTTTCCACAGCATACGCTATGTCCTGCTTTCTTTGTCTCCTTTTGTCCGATACCGGAGGGACTACACGCACTGCGCGGCGGTACTCCATCTGCTCTTTCCTGTTTCCCGTATAGATGATCCTGGCTTTCAACGCCACCGGTTTTCCTTTGCTTCCCAGTCCCTTTGTCTTGATCCTTCCCCTTGCATCTATGATCTGAAAATCTTCTGTCGTCCAGCTGATCTCTACCGGTTCCCCCGATATCCTGTTCATTAGGTTCAGATCATACTCGATCTGCTCCGGATTTTGGTTCTTCCCCAGCATTTCGGACTCGATCCGTTTTATGACTCTGGAAAATAGTTTTTTTATTTCTTTTTTATCGTAAATCCTTTCTGAGACTGCCACTTTTACCGGATATCGAGCCCTTTCCCCTTCTATCCTTACTTCCCATTCCCGTAGCTTGCTTCCATGCCCTCCTTCCTGCCGCAAAACCTTTTTGGATATCGCCGTTTCAGACCTTCGCCAATCACCGGCAAAAACAACCAGGCCTCCCACAAAGAGCAGTCCGCTCAGGAGAAGCATCAGACTTCTATTTCTAAGATCTTTGTCCCGATGCAGCAGGCTCCTAAATAAAGCGCCAGGCAACCTGTCATCACCCCTTTCCCTAAAACGCTTCCGTATAGTCCCTTCAAAAACTCCGGAAAGCTTACCGTCATATATGCGATCATCCCATAGGGGATCATCGTCATAACCTTTAACTCGTAGGTTTTGGCAGCCAGGATCCCGTCAATTTCCCTCTTTACTTCTATTTTTTCTCCGATCTGGCTGCCTGTGTCCCGAAGGATCTCCAGCATGCCGGCTCCACTTCTCTTAGCCGCTCCCAATACCTCCGCAAACGTATTTACATCATCGGTTCGGACTCTGTCGGCCATCTCTTTCCAGATATCTTCCACCGGCATCTGAATGTTCAACTGCCGGATCATAATATTCAGCTCTTTCTGAATCCTGGTATGTTTCCCATAGAGGACTTTTATCTCCTTTTGTACCTCTTTCATGGCATTCTCCAAAGAATATCCCGCCATCAGGGAGGAGGACAGCATCTGCAGCAAATTTTGAAACTGTTTTAAAAATTCTGCTTCTTTCTTCTTTTCCAGCTTTTTTATCCCTTCCCTCATTCGGATGATCCAAAGAGGCGTCAGAAAAAGAATCGCCCAAAGGCTCCTGTAATACAGCCATGCCGTTGCCGTTACGATCCCCATGCTCTTACCCGCCAGCCTCAGGATCTCCCTCTGTGTCACATCCTGCCGCCAACAGCTTGTCCTGAAAAACCAGGTCGTGTACCTTTTTCCATTCACCTTCTATCCGCCCTTCCCTTTCTCCTTTTTCTTCATAGCAAAACAGGGGCTGCAGCAGAATCCTTTCCTGCTGATATCCGATCACTTCTGTAATCTCCAATACCTTTCTGCTCTTATCTCTGAGGCGCCCTACATGGACGATCAGGTCGATTCCGGAAGCGATCTGCCGTTGGATGGCAGAAAGCGGCACTTCCATTCCCATCAGCACCATCGTCTCGATCCGGCTCAGCATATCTTCCGGACTATTGGCATGTCCGGTGCTGAGACTGCCGCTATGCCCTGTATTCAGTGCCTGCAGCATATCTATCGCCTCCTCTGAGCGGATTTCTCCCACGATAATTCTGTTCGGTCTCATGCGAAGGGCAGATTTGATCAGATCCCGGATCGTGATGGCTCCCTTTCCTTCCAGATTGGCATTTCTTGCCTCCAGACGAACCAGATTTTGGATCCCCTGAAGCCTCAGCTCCGCGTTATCTTCAATAGGGATAACGCACCGCAAAACATACACTTGTTATAATCGTTTCAAGAATGGTGTATTTACAAGGAATACTAGCATTTTAAGCATAAGAAAAGCACCCTATATTTTAAGAGTGCTAACTTTTTTTATGTTTATTTAATGTTTACTATTTTAATATGCATGGATTTCCTTTTTTATCAAGCTATATGTTAATAGTTCAATGCTTGATGATTCCACCATTCATCCGCTATAGATGGAATATTATTATAATCAAAATTATCAAAATTAATTTTCTTAATTGTTTCATTATTGAAAGTTGCTTTGATAACAATATCCTCGCTTATGTTCCCATAAGAATCTTGTAAAGGATAAGTAACATTGATATCAACATTAACATTTATATCTTTTTGAATTCCTTTCAGAACATTTGAAATATCCATATACATTCCTTTTACTGTCATTTTAGAAGATAAGCTCTCACTGCCTTTAAATTTTATTAAAGCAAAGTTATTATCGGGAACATAGTTAAAAGTTTCAAGATTTTCTTCCCCAACAACCTTAACAATTGCTTTTCGCAAATCTTCCTCTATTGATGATTTGTTTTCTTCTTTCTGAGCATCTTGAGACTTTGTTGTTTTTGACGAATCTGTTTTTTCCTTTTTAGAATCTTTTTGTTTCTCTTTTTTCTTAGCTTCTTCCTTTTCAGTCTGTTCCTTTTTCTCCTTCTCAGCTTTTTCTTTAGCTTCTTGCTCTTCCTTTTCCTTAGCTTCTTGCTCCTTAGCTTCTTTTTCAGCCTGTTCTTTTTCCTCTTTCTCCTTCTGTGCTTCTATGCGCCGTTGTTCATTTTCAGCTTTAGTTTCTGGCGTTTCAAATACTGCAAACAATACAATGCTCAAAACAAAAACAATTGCAGATATCAATAAACCTCTGGAATATAATTTCTTTTTTGGCTTCTTCCAAATTTTACGCACAATGGACGCAATGATAAAAAAGATACCCGCAAACATTGAAAACATACATAATAACGTTGCTAACATTTCCATAATTATAATTCCTCACTTTCCTTTACTCTTCTCCTATTATACTGAAAACAATCGGTATATTCAACAATTTCTACCTTCTGTATAGTGAAAATATATATTATGGGAGGTATAACATGATTTCATATGAACCTTTATGGAAAACATTGGAAATTAAGGGTTATTCTACATATTGGTTGTTGAATCATGGTGTAGATAGCAAAACTCTTTATAATCTAAAACATAATAAAAATACAACTCTTTTAACCATCGAAAAAATATGTAGTCTTTTAGAATGTCGTATTGATGAAGTCGTTGAATTTAAAAGCGAATAATATAAAACAGATGCCCATCCAAAAAAATGAACATCTGTTTTTGTTTATGCTTGCTTATTCAATAATACGTCTAATGCATTTGACGCTTCACGTTTCTTTTCTTCCAGTGCATGAGTATATGTGTTTAATGTAGTTTGTATGTTGGCGTGTCCTAATATGGCTTGTACGGTCTTTATATCCGTTCCTAATGCTATATTCAATGTTGCACAAGTATGTCTTAACCCATGCAGGGGAATTACTGGCAATTTGTTTTCTTCCTTTTCAACAGATTGATTATAATAATTGATAAAATCAACAAACTTTCTATATGGTGTTGAAACATTCATGGTTTTCCCATAATTAGTATTTGTTTGAACAAACACACTGTTTTTGTCAAATTCTTTTCCTCTATAACCTTCCCATTTGCTCCCAACCGTCAACATAAAGTTTTTCTGCTCTGTTTTCCATCTGCTCAATAAATCAATCTCCGTCTTTGGAATTGGTATAACTCTATTGGAATTAACTGTTTTTGTTGCTTTTATTGTCTGCCCTTCCTGTGCGTGTCCTGCTGATTTTGTGATACTTAAAGTATTGTTTTCAAAATCTATGTCCTGCCATGTTAATGCAATCAATTCCCCTTTTCTCAATCCACCAAACAGTGCTAAACGATAGAATATTTTGAACTGAATTGGTAACATTCTCTCTTTAATATATGTATCTAATTCTATCACTTTACCGCTCGGAACTGTTATTTTATGTCCTTTAAACGGGACACTATAGGGCTTGTCCATTGCTTCTAAAAACGCCATTGCCTGCTCAAGTGTAAAATGCTTCACATCATTATTACTTTTGTTTCGCTCTCTTGGCAATTCTGCTTTATCACAAGGGTTTTCTTCTATAACATTCCATCTTACCGCTGTTCTCATAATGCCACTAATAATTTTATGAAATTTCTTTATACTGGCAATTTTATAACTCCCTTTTCCGTCTTTCCTTGCATTGTCCTTTGTAAGGCTTCTATAAAATTGTTCCAATATTGCAGGTGTTACTTTTGACATTTTATATTTTCCAATAGCAGGAAGTATAACATTTTTCAAATGTCCGTTATAACTATACAATGTTGTTTCTTCCAAATTTTGTTTTGCTTCTTTCTCTTCCCATTCCTTTGTAAAGTCCGCAAAACTGATTTTATCACCACTATATACCTTACCTGTCTTTACTTGTCGCTCAAAATCAATAGCAAACTCCTGCACCTGTTTTTCTTGCTGTCTTTGTGATTTTGTTATATCGGGTGTGAATGTTGTTGTTACTCTGATTTGCTTATTGTTGGAATCATACCCATTTGAAACAATAATTTGATAAGCACCCTTTTTGCTGTTTTTTATCTTTCTTATTGTTGCCATATCTTACACCCCTTTTAGTTCTCTTGCATTTTTTCCTCATGTTCTCTTATTAACTTATCCAAAGTTGGTCTTGAAACATTTATTTCTTTTGCAAACTGTACTTTGTTTATTTCTCTATTTTTATATCTGCTATACCATAAGTCAAAATTTTTAATGTCTTTAGCTTTTCGACCTTTGTACTTGTTTTCCTGTTTCGCTATTGCAATGCCTTCTCTCTGCCTTTCAAGCAGGTTACTTCTTTCAAATTCTGCAATCGCACCAATCATTGTTAACATTAGCTTTCCTGTTGGTGTTGATGTATCAATGTTTTCTTTGTTAGAAACCAGATGCACACCTTTATCTTCTAATTGTTCTGCAATTCCTAATAAATCTTTTGTGCTACGTGCAAGCCTAGAAAAATCGTGTATATATATCGTGTCACCTTCTCTGACATATTCTAACATTTCTTTCAACTTCGGTCTGTTCGTGTCCTTTGCTGATACTTTTTCTATATACCATTTTTCTATATCATGCACCTTTAACGCTTCTACCTGTCTTGCTTCATTTTGTTCTACTGTTGATACTCTTACATATGCTACTCTCATATCATCATCCTTTGTTTTCTATTTGATAATACAAGTGTAGCATAATGTAAAATTAAAGTCAATAATATGTTTTACACTTTGTAAAATATTATGTTTTTCAATGTATATTTTACATGTTTTGTTATGTTTTGATTTGTAACATTTAAGTATACCTTATTTTGACATTGTTCTATGTTCCTGCACCTTCTGCATTAGGTAATATATTGTCGGCTCTTCCTGCATCTTTTCTAACATATGTGAAAAAACCTTTTTGAAAATCCATGTTCTCACTTTATACTTTTCTTTATAAGCATCCGTCACCACTCTGTAAAGTGCTTCTGTTTCTTCCGCTGTTATGTTCTTTACTTCTTTATCCATGTTACGCCACCCCCATATTTGAATTAAGGAATTTACAAAAGTTATCCCATGAAATCAAGTACTTTCTACCAATCAAAACATATGGCAAAACTCCTGTCTTTATCCATGTTCTGATGGTATACGGTGGCAACCCACTTTTACTAGCAGTTTCATCAATAGTTAACATTAAAGGGGCTTTCTGTTCCTGTTCTTCGCACATTTCCTTTTTTGTTGGAATTGTTTCTACTACCTTCATACTTTCTTTCTGCTTATTACTTGTTCTTTTATTCACTGCTTTTTTCATATTCAACACCCTTTCTTTATTCAAACATAACATTTTCTTTTGGAAAAATAACCGCTTCTGCCTTGTCTAACATAAATCTTTTCATTGTAATGTCTGCCAATTCTTTTCCAACCTCTGCAACCCTGTTATTCTGTTTTTCCTGCCATTTAATTTCTGCATCTGACTTACTAAGCACTAAAAGATTCTCTTTCATTCTCGGAGTGATTAAGCCTTCATACACTGGCATCTGTGATAACTTCATAATCGCAACAGATGTAGCCCTGTCCTGTCGTTTCATCATATCCGAAACAATAACTTTGTTTTTTACATTGTCTTTTGACAACTGTACAAGTAACCGTAAAAGAATGCTATCCGCTTCTGCATTTACCTGTGTTAATGTTTCAATGCTTTCCGAATACCTTTCTTTTTTAAGTGAATCCTGCTTTTTAACAATCTCTTCTCGATTTGTTGCGAGTGTTTGTTTTAACTCCTGCACTCGTTCCTTCATTTGTTTTCGTAACATGGTTAAATCATTTTTATCTGTATAACCGTCAGCTTCTAACGCTTTCAGCTCTTTGTTCAACGCAACAAGTTCTTTATGATTACTTATCTTACTGATTCTTTCAAACAAATTATTTCTTCTCTGTATCAATCTATTTGCAATGTCCTCTGCATCTTCCTGCTTTCTTTTTCCATTTGTTCTGTATTCATATGCTCTTTCAGCCCATGACATAATAATCAACTTCCTTTCTTCTTAACCTAAGTAAATATCGTCTGTTCCCCACTCGTCTGTATCCTCTATCCAATCTGTATTGTTTTCCACATTCCAAATCTCTTGTTCATCTGTTTCATTTGGCTGATATGTTTCACCCGTTGTAATCAACTGAATCCGAATATCTTTGTTTTGTTCTTCTAAACGTTCCGCAACAAAATCTTTTCCGAAACAGCGGTCTAATATGTATGTTGCACACTTGTATCTAATGTCTTGGTTGATACTGTTTGTCATAAGTTCAAACAATTCTTCCAATGCAGGAACGGAATACTTCTTTAACTGTTGTTTGAAAAAGGTAACATTCTGTTTCTCTACTTCATTTAACTTCGGTCTGCCTTTTCTGTTCCCACTTTGTCCTTTTTTCCATGCCAATATCTGTTCACTCCCTCCTGTCTGATATTACATTGCTATCACAATTATATTGTTATCATCTCTTTCCTTTGTTTTCTTGTTTTCCTCTTCCAAACCCTCAAATACCATGTTTAAAATGATTCTGATGAATGTTATATCAAAACCATAACATAACAACGTTAACAATTTTTGATAACTTTTACACCTCTTGCAAACGGATTTCTCGGAACATTTCCTCGAGCTGTTTCACTGTCCCTTCATTTACAACAATTCCTTCTTCTATTGCTTTTGTTTTAATCCTGCTACACTGCACGCTTGCACTTTGTTTTGTGTTTCCCACAATTTTGTAGAACTTAGACATTGCTACTCTGAAAATTCTGTAATCATACTGTATTACGTCATATCGCCTTAGAAACGTTTTATAAGCTCCATTGCCTGCTTTTAAATCATTCAGCACTAAATTTGTTGCATCCTCTAAATACAATCGTATAGGGGGCATAATACTGGCTCTAACGTCCATCACGTATCGTTGTATAAGTTTCTGCATTGATGATTGCTTTAGTATATCAGTCAATGTAACAAGCCCTTTTTTCCCCAATGCCTGTGAAACACCTTTAGCGTTGTAAACAATTTCCATGCGTATTGTTGGCTCTATTTTATTTTCAAGTCCTAATTGCCTATCTTTTCTATAGAACTTGCATTGATACCTACCCGAACTATCTCTTGCTGTTTTAAAACCATCTATAACTTTTGTCTTTATTGTTCTTGCTTCACGTATGTTTACCCCATGGCAATGTTCTATTTGTTGTGCGTCTGACTTTAACAATGCCCTTGCCATTAGTTCTGTAATTGCATCCGCATTTACTCTTGACGGAACACTTTTATTTGCATTGATTTCCAGTTTTTTTACTACGAGTTGTTTTAAGTCATCTGTTCCTAGAATCTCAAGTAAATCATGTTTGACAATATCTATCACATATTCCAACTTTACGGAATCTAACAATGAGAAACCAAATAAATTTGTCGGACGTATAATAGATGGCAAAATAATTGTTACATTATATGTATCCTTTCGTTTTGTTTTATCGACTTCCAAATATAATCGACCTTGTTTGTTCCTCTTCTCTACTCTTTGTTCTACTTTCGGACACTTGCCAGTGATTTCCATTATCACCGCGTCCAATCCTATAACTGTATCATTCAATCAATAATTACACCCCTTTCTTTTCAAAATAAAAAAGGCAACAATAACATAACATTGAAAAATATTTCCTTCAAAATTGTTTGTTATTGTTGCCCTTGCGTTCATCCACTTCGGCTTGTTATTTGTTCTTGTTTTGGCAGATATTTTTATTGGCTATCACTACTTGCATTTATCCTAATACAACTCCATAAAAAAACAGACTACGAAAAAAATCAATAGTCTGTTCTGTTCTCATTAAATTGTTCTTATATAGAGACATAGAAACACACACCATCTTTTCAACATTAATAATTCAATATGTTTTTTGGACATCAAGGTGTACCGCCTAGGTATCGCTTTCTATGCTAATCCTATATATAATACTATATCATTCTTTTTCTAATCTGTCAACCCCCCTTTCCTTATTTTATCTAAATTATTTTTCATTCCAATGTATTCTATCAGATATTTTATATTCTTGCATATCGCATTCCTAGGATACTTGTAATATTTAAACTTGATACCATACTGTATATGATGCAATATACACCACTTGCAAATACTTTCTACCGATACCATTCCCATTTCTATTTCTTTTCTGAATACATCAAAAAAATACTTCTCTGATTCTGTCTTGACCTTAATAATAATACTAACATTATACATATCAATCATATAAAATTGTGGCATATAATACCCCTTTCTTCCTTTGTAAATTATGCTTATTTTATGTTTAAAGTTAAAACAAACGCCAAAAAACAACTATAGAATAGAACAATCAAAACTCCTGCAACCCCTTTGTTTTAAAGGAAAACTGCACATTGCTAAAAACTAGGAAAAGTGCGTTTTAGTTTCAATAGTAATGATCCTTTCATCCTTTGGAATGTACTGCGACAATGCGTTTAAAAAGGTAGTCTTTCCCGATCCGGTCCCTCCACTGATAAAAATGTTATAACCTGCTATCACCAGCTTTCGCAGAAATCTGTCGATCTCCGGGCTGACAGAGCCCCACTTGATCAACTGCTCCATTGTGATCCCCTGTTTTGAAAACTTTCGTATCGTGACCGCAGGCCCATTGATGGCCACCGGATACAGCACCACATTAACCCGGGATCCGTCCGCAAGCCGCGCATCCACAATGGGTGAAACTTCATTTACGACCCGGTTGGATGCCGACACGATCTGCTGGATCACGTCCTCCAGCTTTTCCCTGGAGGCAAACCGCTTATCCGATAGAAAGAGCTGCCCTGCTTTCTCGTAAAAAATGTGCTGCGTTCCATTGATCATCACCTCCGTGATCTCGTCATCCTCCAGAAATTCCTGAAGGATATCCAGTTTGCGGAAGGTATTAAATAATTCTCTGCCCAGATCTGTCTTCTGCTGCAAAGTCAAATGCTCCTGCTCTGACACCTCCTGTAGCACCCGGTAGATCAGGTCGGTCAGCTCCTCGTCTTCCGGATCTCTCGTCATATCCAGTTCTGCCAGGATCTTTGCATATAGCTGCTCTGCTTTGGACATCCGTCCCTCTCTTTCGTATCATTTTGTCCTGTATGTCTTCGTAACCCAGTTTTTTCAGTTCCCAGTCCATCTGTGCCAGTTTTTCTGCTCCCTCTTCTCCCACCGGCACATGGATTTCGGTACATAGTCTCAGAAGCTCATACACCTGCGTCAGACCAGGATCTATATCTAGCACAACCGCTTCGTACAGGCTGTCCTTCTCGATCTGTGACAACAAAAGCTGCCATGTTTCCTTCGGAACATTCTTGATATCCTCCGAAACCGATACCGGTCCCAAATAATCCAGATCCTCCAGATGCCCTGCCATGGTAGATAAAAATCTTCCCAGATTCCCTTTTTCCTGACGGATGTAGTACAGGGCATCCCCTGTATTTCTTCCCCGGGAAAATCTGCCGTCCCGCCCTCCATACACTTCCATGTTGATATATAGGGTACTCCTGTCCCGGCTTAAACGTTTCCCCAGCTCCAGGGCATATTCCGTCTTTCCCGTCCTGCCAACGGGAGAAAAGACTCCCAGGATACGGATACTTCTTTTCCCTGCTGCCGGAAGGAACAAAGCGTCTCCCACCTTTCTTTCCTCACAGCAGTGCAGGATTGCTTCCCATATCCTTTCTCCCGGCTGATAGCGAAAGACTCCTTCCTCATGGGGCAGCAGCTCCTCTCTTCCGGTCTCCTGCAGCACACAGACCACCAGTTCTGAAAATTCCTCTCTTTTTTCTTTCTCAAAAAAACTGCTGATGATCAGCAGGTCAATGCCCGCCTGCTGCCGGATCTCCCGGATCCCTGACAGTTCCTCACAGAGCTGTATCTGAAAAGACAGTTCCTTTCTTCCACCGAGAAATGATGCTAGCGCTTTCCCGTAGCCCTCTTCTTCATCACAGATGATCAGCCGCTTTCTCTGCACATATTCTCCCTCCTATCCTCCCACATTTTGAAATTGCCTTTTGGAGTCTTCCAGCATCGCATTTTGAAACTGGGTGTGTTGAAGCCTGACTGCTTTTAAAAACAGTCCGTTCCCTGCAAAACAGAATTCTTTATAGATTGTTTCAATTGAAAAAAACTGCCGAATTGGCAAGACGATCAGATCGTTTGATACAAGCTAAGATTTGCTTGTAGGGAGATTATATAACCGCACTTTCTTCTTGTCCATCCTTTTTCTAAAAATCTTCAAATTTTGTGCAGTTTGTGTAGTCTGTCTGATGGCAACAAGGGAATCTCTCCTCTATAAAACCCGCACCTTCTGCTGCCTCTCCCTCAAGGGTTCTTGTCAAAAATAAGGGCATTCCCCCTTTGGCTCCGTCACTTTCCCGTAACTTTCCCTTTGAAATGCCCTTATTTGCCGTCCCTGTTCCGAAAGAATTTTTGCAGGTTTCTGTAAAGATCTCCCAGGCAGACAGCCAAATGTATTCTGTTTTTTTGCAGGAGCCTTACCGCCAAATGGTAGTAAAGATCCTGGTACTTCCCCGGCGACAGCGCTTCCTTTTTTTCTGTTTTCTCCAAGATCCATCGTGTATCCGCATCCTCCAGAAGTTTTCGGTACTCTCGGATCCTGTGCCGCCGTGCAGGAAGCTTCCCCAAATTCGTATTGATATGCAGCAGCACCCCCAGCAGATAGATCCGCAGCTCTTTTGTAAACTCTGCCGCTTCCTCCCGGTATCCTGCCATCTGCCGGATCAGTTTTTCCTCTTCCAGAAAATGTTGCCCGGAATATGTCTGTGTCGTGGAACCCGGAGTTTTCCGATAATAATACAGCGCCTCATCCAGCGTCCGTACCTTCCTGCTTCTGCCAAGATACTGCAGATTAAAGCAGACATCTTCTCCTATCCGGAGCTGTTCCGGGAATTGTATCCCGTTTTTCCGGATCACGTCCAGCCTGTACAGCTTGGCGCAGCTGATGGCAAGAGATGCGCTTTGGAGCGTAAAACATTCCCGGACTTCTGACTGTCCGGCTGTCTGATCCAGCGTCGCCCTCAGGATCTCTTTTGCTTCAAAATCTCCTACCCTGCCGGTCAGCTCCCTGTCTTTTTCTCCTCTGTGGTAATTAAAATACAACGCATCTGTCTCCTGCCCCAGATAGGGGCGAAGCCTTGCGATCGCTCCCTTTTCCAGATAATCGTCTGAGTCCACGAAGCAGATCCATGTCCCCCTGGCCTTTTGGATCCCAAAATTTCTGGTGTGGGAAACGCCTCTGTTTTCCTTTCGATAATACCGGATGCACGGGTGTGCCTGCGCGTATGCTCTGCAGATCTCCTGGCTTTTATCCACAGATCCATCGTCGATACACAGGATCTCTACCTCCGGATCCTCCTGCCGCAGTAGCTTATCCAGCAGTTCTTTCAGGTACTTTTCCGCCCCATATACCGGTATGACGATGGATATTTGTTCTCTTCCCATTTCCCGCTCTTTCCTGCTTTCTGCCACGTTTGTCCATCCTCTTTTCTCTTCCATCTCAGGGTACAAAGACCATGACTTTTCTTCTGCCTTTTACAACGCCTCAATAAAGTCTATGACCATTTGATTTATTCTATGATTATTCGACTGAAATTTCTTTGGATGAAATGTTTTGATTTCTTCTATCGCCCTTTTCAGTTCTTCTTTCTTTTCTGCGCTTAATACATACCCTTCCCTGGTAAGTGCATCCCGAAGCTCCAGCTGATGATCATCCACATGCTCCTTGTACCGTTCCCTTCTGGGAAAAAGGATTACTTTTTTCCCCAGTTTTAAAAGAGGAATCACACTGCCTGTCCCTGCATGCGTAATGACAAACTCCGCTTCCTCCATATACTTCTGAAAGGCTTCCCGGCTGATCAGATGAAAGCTCCTGTAATGTCTGGGACGGTAATCTGTACTTCCGATCTGTGCCACGATCTCCTCTCCCTTTAAAACATTCTCTTCACATAATTCATCCAGTAAGCGCAGCAATCTGTCCAGTTTATATTCTGTCGCTCCCACACATACCAATATCAATAGATCCACCCTCCATACACTGACCCCGGCGCCAGCTTTAACAATTCCTCCCATTGTACAATAAACAGGTCCGTATACCTGTGCAGCAGCTTTGCCGTTTGATTCAAAGACTTCATTCTTGCAAAGCTTTCAATATAAATCACCTTTTTTCTGAAAAAATGAGCATACAGACAGGTGGGAATCGCCACCCCCGCCCCTGTTGTGATCACTACATCCGGCCTTTCTTTAAAAAAAATAAAAAGCTGCTGAATGGCTGTCCCGATAAATCGAAAGAAAAATTGAACCCGCTTTTTTCTGTAAAAATCTCCCACCAGGTACTTTTTCTCCCGAAAAGCCGCTGTGCTGGCATTTTTCGGCACGATATAATAATGTGGATATTTTTCTGCCACCTCTTTCAATTGCCGGATCTGTTCAAAATGTCCGCCGGAAGACGCAATAAAGCAGATCTTTTTTTCACCCTTCATTTTGCTTTCCTTTCTCCTAATCTCTCTGGAAGATATCTCTCGTATAAACCTTGTCCTTCACATCATCCAGGCAGGTATCGTACCGGTTTGCGATAATGGCATCCGACCGCTCTTTAAAAACAGTCAGGTCGTTTACCACGCTGGCGCCGGAAAACAGACTATCTTCCCTGAGGGAGGGCTCGTACACGATTACCCTGACGCCTTTTTTCTGGATCCGTTCCATGATCCCCCGGATAGCAGAATGGCGGAAATTATCGCTGTTACTTTTCATGGCAAGTCGATACACACCGACAACGCCTCTTTCCTCTTGTTCCTGCTTTGTTCCCCTTTGCTTCGTGCCTGCGCCTTCTTTCTCTTCCTGATATCCCGCCAGCTTCAGCACCTGCTTTGCAATAAATTCTTTTCTGGTACGATTGCTCTCCACGATGGCTGACATCATATTTTGAGGAACGTCCTCATAATTTGCCAGAAGCTGTTTCGTATCTTTCGGGAGGCAGTATCCTCCATAGCCAAAGGAAGGATTGTTGTAATGGTCTCCGATCCTGGGATCCAGGCAAACACCCTGTATGATTTTTTGAGTATCCAGCTGCTTACTCTCACAATAGGTATCCAGTTCATTGAAGTAGCTGACCCGCAAAGCCAGATAGGTGTTTGCAAACAGCTTGACTGCTTCTGCCTCCGAGGCTCCCATGAAGATCGTGTCCACTTCCTTTTTCACAGCGGCCTCCTGCAAAAGATCGGCAAAAATGGCGGCCTGTTTCCCGGCCGGCCCCTCTTCCTCTACGCCCAAAATGATCCTGGACGGATAAAGATTATCATAGAGTGCTCTGGACTCCCGCAAAAATTCCGGACAAAATATCAGATTTTCTGTCCGAAACCGTTTTTTAGCTGCATTGGTATAACCCACCGGAACGGTAGACTTGATCACGATGGCCGCTTCTTTGTTGCACGCCAGAACCGTTTGGATCACTTTATCCACCGCCGAGGTATCAAAATGCAGGGTCGCAGTATCATAATTTGTGGGAACTGCCACCACCACAAAGTCCGCAGCCCCATAGGCTTCCTCCGGCTGCCAGGTTGCCCTCAGATGCAGCCTCTTCTCTGCCAGATATCTCTGGATTCCCTCATCCTGGATAGGCGATCGCCTCTGATTGATCGCATCCACCTTTTCCCGGACAATGTCCACCGCTATTACCTGATGATACTGAGAAAGCAAAATGGCAACAGATAGTCCTACGTATCCGGTTCCCGCCACTGCGATCCTGTACTGCTTTTCCATCTTTCTCTCCGTTCTGCCGCCTTTTAAACTACAGCATCAAGTATTTTTACATGGATCCTTTTCCGCTGATCATCACGCCCACCGTCTGCAGGATCAGTCGGAAATCCAGTTCCATACTCCAGTTTTCAATATACTCCACATCCCACTTTACGACTTTTTCAAAATCTGTCACTTCACTTCGCCCGTTCACCTGCCAAAGTCCTGTCATACCGGGTATGGTCGCCATTCTTGCCCGATGGTGCTTGGAATACCGCTCCCACTCCTCCACCAGCGGAGGTCTGGTGCCTACCAGAGACATCTCGCCTTTCAGCACGTTCCAGAACTGTGGAAATTCATCCAGCGAAGTTTTTCGTATAAAACTTCCGATCCCTCTTCCCGGTCCCTTGTAGTTTCCAATGATCCGGGGATCATCTTCCACCTTGAACATCAGGCCTTCCTTGTTGCGGTTCTTTTTCAGCAGCTCTTTTTTTCGTCCTTCTGCATCCAGATACATGCTGCGAAACTTGTATATTTTAAATCTTCGTCCATTTTTTCCTACTCTCTCCTGGCTGAAAAATACAGGTCCGGGAGACTGGATGTAGATGATGGGTCCAATGACCAGCAGCAGTCCCAGGGTGATCAGGCATCCCACCGTACCTCCCAGGATGTCTATGGCTCTTTTTACCGCCGCCTGCCGAGAGGTGATCACATTGGCGCTGTATGTCAGCACGGTATAGGAATTCATCCGCTCCACCAGACGCTTCCCCAGAAAATCATTTTCCTCCATTTCCGGATGATTGCAGTGTACGGTGACTCCCATCTTTACACACTGGGCGATCAGATCCTGATACGCTTCCTGCCGCCCTGCAAGATGTAAAAATATTTCATCCACCCATTCCGTTCTGATATATTCCAGAACCGTGCTCATCTCTGCCACCACCGGGATCCCCTGGATCTGCTCTTCCTTCTTCCCGTCGTCTGTCAGGATAATCCCCCGGATCCGGAATCTGCCGTAGTTGTTTTCCCGGATTCTTTGAATCACAGTATCTGCCAGCTCTCTCGTTGTAAGGATCAAAAGAGAGTGCTTTCCTATCTGCTTCTTTTTTTTGTGAAACAGCCGTCTTTTCCACAGGCTCCGGACGCCATAAGTCAGCGCCAGGTAGATCCCTCCTGTCAGGATCCAGATCATCTTGCAGTATTCATCTCCTATTCCCGCCAAAAGCAGGTAGGCCGACAGCATCAGAAAGATCAGCGCCGTGTTCTTGAAGGTAGCTTTCAGTTCTTCGTAATAGCCTCGTTTCAAGACATTCCGGAAGGTTTCAAAGAAGACCGTCACAAACACCTGGAGCAGAAGAAGGACCAGAAACATTTTCCAATACGCCTGCTTTCCCACTGTCCTGCTCCAGTCTCTGCCATGCAGAAAAAAAGCCACGGCAAAAGAAAGTCCCAGACAGATCTGATCCAACATGATAAAGTCTATGTGCTTCATCCATCCGCTTCTTGCTTTGGAGTACATCTTCTTTCTCCTCTCCTGTTCGGCTTCTCCCGCTTTTTATCTTTTCTTCCCACCGTTTTCTTCGTTCTCTGCCTGCCGGGATGCTGTGTTCCTTCTGATACAGCGAGCGCCCCTATCCTTTCACCCGCAGACCGCCTGTAACATCGGCCTTGAAAAACGCTTTGTTCTGCGTATATGCCCTGTTTCTCCTACTGATCTGACAGATCTACATTCGCCTGGCCGCCCGCCTTTACGGCAATCTCGTCGCTGTATTTCTGTGCCTGTGAGGAAGGAAGATAGTTCTCCTCCTTCTGCAAAAACAGGTGCAGCTTTGCATTCATTTCCGTCAATGTAACCGGCGCTTCCACCCAGGCTCCTTCTATGATCCCACCATAAAACACCTGTGGAAACGCATTCATTTCTTCTACCTGATATTCTGACAGTTGCTTCATTCTTTTTAACAGATCTTCCGCAGAGAAATTGGTACGGACCCCTTTTCCCAGCCTTTCCAGAAGCTGTCTTTTCTTGTCTGCCGAAAGAGACTTTGCCTTTTCAAACAGTTGAAACAGAACCGCCCTTTGCCTTTCCGTCCGCTTATAGTCGCCGCCTTCTGTATACCGGATCCTGGAAAAGGCAACTGCCTGGGTTCCATCCAGCACATACGTCCCCGCTTTTTCGATCTTTCCGGAAGATGTTTTTCGGATGGTGTTTACTTCTTTGATATAGGAATTGATCACATCCGCTTCTTCCTCGTCCAGCGTCTGCTCCACTCCCCCCACAGCATCTACTGCCTCTGCCACTCCCTGAAAGTTTACCGTCAGGTATTGGGAGACCTGCAGATCAAAATTCCGGTTGACCGTATCCACTGCAAGCTCCGGGCCTCCGTAAGCATGGGCATGTGTGATCTTTTCAAATCCATGCCCTTCGATCCATACCAGGCAGTCTCGGTACACGGATGCCACCCGGATCGTCTTCTTTTCGTGATCCACCTGAACCAGCATAATGGAATCGGACCGGGTGCCTTCTCCCAGCTCATTTTCCCTGCTGTCCACTCCAAAGATGGCAAACATTTCCGATCCTTTCTGATCCTCTTCCTGCTCTCCCTTTTCCTCGGAGCGTTTTACTGTTACCTGCTTTCCTTTCGTTTCCGGGGAAGAAGGGGTGTCTTCTGCTTCTCTCTTTGCTCCCGCCGTCTTTAGCAGATAGCTTCCCAACAGGATCCCTCCCAGCAAGGCTACTGCTATTGCTGCTGCCGCTATTCTTCTTCGCCGTCCGGATGCTTCTTGCTTTTTCATTCTCCTCTTCCCTTATTGTCGATTCCATACTGGCCATAGTAGCTGCCATACCCATGAAATCCCTTCTTTACCTTATTCAGCACCACGCCCAAAATCTTTACTTCTGAAAGTTCCAGCTGCCTGATCACTCCCTGCAGCAGTCGCCTTCCCGCTCTTTTCTGTTCCACCACAAGGACTGCCCCGTCGCATTTTTTTGCGATCAGCGCAGCGTCAATGGCAGCCCCCAGCGGCGCGGTATCGATCAAAACATAGTCGAAGGTTTCCCGTCCAAACTCTATCAATCTTTGAAAATATTCTTTTTCCAGGATTTCCGTAGGATTGGGCACTGTCGGTCCCGCAAAGACCATAAACAGTCCGGAGACATCCGTCCCGTACAAAACTTCTCCAGCCGGTCTCTGTCCCGACAGATAATGAGACAATCCCAGCAGCTCCCCTTTGTTTACTTTGACCCGCAGGCGCCCTGCCAGCACGGATTTTCTCATATCTGTATCGATCACCAGAACCTTTTTCCCGGATTCTGTCAGGGATCTGGCCAGCTCTACCACGACCGTACTCTTTCCTTCATCCGGCATGGCGCTGGTAAACAGGATCACCTTCTTGTCATCTCCACAAAACTGAAGATTCGTTCGCAGCGCTCTCAAAGATTCCTGCCACGCATAACTCTGCTTTTTGATTTTTTCTAATCTTACCGTCTGCATTCCTGCTCTCCTATCCCTCGTCCGGTTATCTCTTTCGATAATTCCGTCTCCTGTCCGCTTCTGCCTCTTCCTCCGGCAGCACGCCCAATATCTGAAGTCCCAGCTTCTTCTGAACGTCTTCTTCCGTCAGGATCGTATCGTGGAAGATAAACGGAAGGACAATCGATACCACTGCCAAAAGAAATCCCAGCAGCCCGGCTATCAGTGTATTCCTTTTTATGTTTGGTGCGGCTGGATTTTCGTCCGCATACCCGTACTGAATGACGGAGGGTGCATCCTGTCCCATCTTGTCGGAAATAAATCCGGCAGACAGATCTGCCAGTTCATCCGCAATGGCCTTTGCTCTTTTAGAGCTGGTGTCTGTCACTGTAATTTCCAGGATCCTGGAATCCTGAGGATTTGTCACAGAAATCCTCTCCTGCAGGCTCCGGTAGGTTTCCTCCAGCTTCAGGTTTTCTATCACCTGCTCCAGCACCGGCCGTCCGGTTATCACCACTTTATAATCATTTGTCAGGTTCGTTCCCATCTGTAGATCTGCCAAACTGGTAATAGACGTACTCTTTGTAAATACATATAAAAGAGAGGTAGACTGGTAGCGGGTTTCCATCAGAAATTTACTGGCTCCAAATCCGATTCCTGCCGTCAGGATCACCAGGATCACAATTCTCTTCCATCTTGTCACAAGCTCCATCGTCAGTTCCAGCAGATTGATTTCCTGCTCCCCCTGATCCCGTCTCTTCTCTCCCATACCTGTCCTCTTTCTTCCAAAACGCTTATCGATTCTCTAAAATCTCCTGAGGTATCCTTTCCATCAGATCCCCCGCATACATCTCTCCGTATTTTCCTGCAAGATAAGTGCGGCACTGTTTCATATGATTTCTGCGGTGCTTTACTCCATGTGTATCACTGGCCACAATATCCGCCACGCCTTCTTTCAGCAGCGCTCTGCAGATCCCTTTACAACTCCAGCCGTGCTGTCCGATCACAGATCCTGCATTGATCTGGATCCGTCCCCCCAGCTCCCTGAGTTTTTTCAAAAATTCCGTATCCTTACAAACTCTGTGATAACGCTCAACATGCGCTACTACCGGGATGTAGCCATGAGCAGTCAGATTCCCGCAGCTTCTCCACAACTCTTCTTTTGTGATATCGTGAGAATACTCTACCAGAACATAATCCGACCCGGCCAGTGTGATACACCGTCCCTGTTGAAGATACACTAAGAGTCTGTCATCTCCATAGCATTCCATACCCGGAAATAACTCTATTCCCAGTCTGTCCCCTATTTCTTTCAGTCTATGAAACCGTGCTTTCATAGACTCCTGGCGGTATACGAACATTCCCTCCCGGTAATGCGGAGTACAGATTATCTTTTCAACTCCCTGTGCCTTTGCTTCCTGCAGCAGTTCCAGGGATTCCTGCCATGTTTTTGCGCCATCATCCACTCCGTATAGTAAATGGCAATGTATATCTATCATTTCATCCTCGTCTTTCCCGATCTGCCCGTTTCTTTCCCTTCTTCAAAATCATCAGACAAGAAAAGGGAACCTGTCGTTTTCCTGTTCCCTTTTCTTAGCAAGTTCTTCTATTATGTGGGTATTCTGTCATACGGGATTTTGCTTTATTCTATCTGATTTGCGTTTTTTAATCTGTTCGCCATCTTTGATGTCTCTGAAAACACTTACATCCGCTCTGTATCCGTCCTGTAAGTTTGTCATTTTATACCCTATTTTCTCCGGTGTCAAGGGTTTTTGCCCGCCTCTCCTTCGTTTTTATTACCTGGAGATGTCAATATCAAATAGAAATATTTTTTTAATTTTTTATCACCATAATTTCTCCAGACCTTTGTCTTCCTGATTTCCGGAAAATATACCAATATATAGGCAACAAAACAAAGCCAAGACCCCTCTTGACTTGCTGATCTACTATTCTCTACCCAGCCACCTTTCCCGGATCAAGCGGAAGAAAAGCGTGAAACTTCCTTTTCAAACATTTCATCCGCCGTCAGATACCCAAAAATCCGCCTAGGCTTTTTGTTGATCCATTCTTCTATCTCCGAAATCTGTTTTTTACTGTACCTTTTAATACTGGTATGCTTCGGAATCCTATAACGGATCAATCCATTGTTCCGTTCATTACTTCCCCTTTCATATGCTGCATATGGATGAGCGTAGTACACCTGAATGCTCCTGGACTTTTCCAACTCGTGCAGCCTCGAAAATTCCGAACCATTATCACTTGTGATCGTCTGAAAAATACTTTCTACATGCCCGGCTCTTTTAAATATGCGAGACAGCCCTTTTCTCACTTCCTCATTCGTTTTTCTTTTAATCTTTTCGATAAACTCCTTCCGTGTCTTTCTCTCCGTGAGTACAAGCAATGCTTCATCCTTTTCAATCTTTCCAATCACCAGATCAATTTCCCAATGTCCAAAGTCTGCACGCAAATTTACTTCCTCAGGTCTTTTTTCTATACTGGTTCCAAAAATCCGTTTCTGTGTCGGAATCACCACTTGCTTCTTTCTCCTGTAACGAACCCTCAAAGGCAGATCTATATTACGGACGTGTACCAACTGTTTTTCTATGTAAGAATAGAAAGTAGTCGTACATACCATTTCCTCCGGAGAAAACAATTTCAACTTCTTAGCTCTTCCAATAATTCCATCCACACTTTGCTTCTTTTCTAAAATTTCACGTTCAACATATGCTATAAACTTCTTACATTCTTTTCTATCACATCTGTACGGTTGCATGCACGCTTTTCTATTCTGCTCATACCTGTACTGTCCCGCTTCCGGAAAATATCGTTCTACTTCCTTATATCCCTTTTTTATCTGTTTTACCGTTCCTCTCTGAATCTCTGCTCGAATCGTAGACGCTGAACGTCCCAGTTTCTTTCCGATTGCATAATACGATGATCCCCTCTCATACATTTCTGCAATTCTTCCACGCTCAAAAGAGGACAAATGTTTAAATGTTCTCTTCTTTTTCATATCTCATTCCTATATTGATAATCTACTATCCTTTTCCTCTAAATCAAAAAAAGGGAGAACCTAACAGTTCCCCCTTAACCCACTCTTTAAATTACTTCTCCACATTCATAGACAGTCATAATACTTACATCAATGTCATCATTCCAATATACAGTCATGCCGTTATGAAAGAGTTTACCTTTCTTAAATAACTCCGGCTTATCGATTAACCTTTGAACAATTGGATGTCTGGGGATTAATCGCCTCATATCATATCGCCTTTTTTCTCCATCTGTAAAATCCACTTCCAACACTCCATCTCCAATCAATCTAAGATCCTTTCCCCTGTAAGACAACATACATATCCCTCCTTTTTATTTATATGGTTCTATTCTAATAAACTCCTGTGAATTCCAAATAAATAATAGCTCCTCCTGATGAAGCGATACCCACTCTTTTATAATTTCTTCTTTCTTTTTAGGCAAATTCCCCTCTACAAATTCTCCTGTCCTTATATCTATCATACAGGAATGTTCTCCGCTTACCACATGAATATGCGGCGGATTATGCTCCCTTTCAATAAAATTCATAGAAATCTTCATTCCTGCAAACATACTAATTACTGGCACTTTTCTTTCCTCCATTTTACCATAAGCTTCTATATTTGTCTTCATAAACTTTTACACCCTGAGGATTTCAAAAACCCCGTTTTTACCCCATATAAATTGACCGTTAAGCTCCATGTCTCGCCCCATAGATTCATAGTCAATATAGTCCCTTACTTCCTTAGGCACTTCTTCCAGAACTCCCTTTTCCTTAAGACAAAACTCAGCTAAATCACAGCTTTCATGTATTCCATCATAGAAAATTATATTCTCCACATTTTCTATGATTGCCTCCACATTTCCATAACGTCCCACTAACACTTTCACATCCTTTTGGAAATCTTCCGGCAGCTCCTCGAAACATGCCCACTCTTTATTCAATTCTTCCAAAGACATATACTCATCAACCGGAAACGGCAAATCTGAATCATGAATAGCGATCTCCGCTTCTCCATTGCGAAGATTTAACCGTGAATCTACCTCATCCGGATTCACCGGCATAGAAAACCAGCTTCCTAAATCCTTTCCTTCGGTATAAGCTTTTAAATTAACAATGTATACTCGTCCTTCCATTTCTGCTTCCTCCTATTTTAAAAATGGATTATCGGCAGCGTACTCTCCTTCTGCGTACCACATACGCTCTTCTAATGTCTCCAACTCATCTTCCACGTGTCCTAAATAAGAAAAAAGTGGGACGTCGGAATAGATCTTCCTGAACATAGAATCCTTCCGCATTTGACAAAATAGTTTCTCTGCTTCCGCTTTTCTGCGGAGCAATTTCTTTCTTCTGTCTCTGATCCACACCCACTCTTTCCGTTTTTCATCTAAATTTCTCATTGTTTCACGGTTCCCTTACGCTTACTGGCGATCCACGATTTTCCAGTTATCACCTTTTTTCAGTTTTAAGTGATATTGAAACGTCTGCAATACCTTTGAATCCTTTCTCTCATACGTCACAAATACTTCCACTTCTGCTTCTTTCTTATTTCCGGAAAGGATCGCCACAACAGGTTGATCCTTTAATTCAAAATTTGGATCTTCCATCCTGGGCATTACTCCCCCCTTCACATAATATTTCATTTCAGATGCTTTCAAAGACGGATAAACCTGGAAGAAATCCTTCAAAAATAAATGAATCTCTTTTTTCAAAGAATCTTCCACTGTCGGATCAGAGACTGCCTGCTTCGGAACATATGAGACAAATTTAGAAATATTCACCGGGACAGGAAGCCTGGTCACTTTCATTCCTTTTTTCTCGGCATGAATCACAACCTGATAGCATTCTTGCACTCTTTTCTTTTTAGACTGTGCAGTTTCCTCTTCTTCTGGCTGCTGTACCAACTGATATACCAGTTCTGCCGTAATAGCATAATCTCTCCCTAAACGCTTCACATTCCAGACCCTTACATCTTCTACTGTAGAAGCAAGCTTCTTTTCAGTCTGTCTGTTCATATCCATTCCGTAATCCAGAAGTGTTTCCGGCAAAAACTTGCCCAACTGCTTCTCTCGCTCTTCTACCGTTGTTTCTTCTGTCCAGGAAAAATACACCTTCAAAAAATCAGAAGCAAAATTTTCCAATGCATTCGTGTCCAGCAAGACTTCCTGAACCACTTCCTTTTCATGCACTGTATGACGATCAATTCCAGTAAAATTCTTATAAACTGCAAAAGCAAAACCGCAGCCAAACAACACCCATAAAAAAATGGCTCGGTATACTTTTCTACCAAGCCAACGATCAGATCTCTTTACAATCCCTTGTGATTCTTTCTTTTTTTTCCTTTTTTCCTCCTTTTTTCGTGTTCTCTCTTCTTGCTTTTGTTTTCTCTTCTGCTCTCTGGCAGAAACATACTTCTGATCAGAAATTTCCTGCGCCAACTGCACGTTTCCTGTTTCCTGTAAAATCTTCTCTTTTTTCTTTTCTTCTGCCTTT
The DNA here is from genome assembly GCF_009696485.1 of Suipraeoptans intestinalis. Taxonomy (GTDB): domain Bacteria; phylum Bacillota; class Clostridia; order Lachnospirales; family Lachnospiraceae; genus Suipraeoptans; species Suipraeoptans intestinalis. The sequence goes on along the minus strand of NZ_VULY01000018.1, from coordinate 1,287,111 downwards.
CTCTTCTCTTCTAAAAACACTTCAATCATCAGGTTTTTTTCTAAATCCAGTGTAACAGAGGCATAACCTAATACCTCCGCCATCTTTAAAATCTCCTCCGGCTCCATTTTTTCCAATTTACTTCGCAGCATCAAAATTTCCATAACATCATTCATCATACCATTCACTCCTTTTTCCGAATCTCTTTTCCAGCAATCTATTCCTGATAAGCAAACTCTACCGCCTGTATATCCTTATGAAATTTACTTTTAATATGCCGATAAGGCTTTGAAATATCCTCATGCTGGAAAGTCAAATAAACAGTTACAATGTCCCCTTCCAGCTCTATTCCCGTTACATAAACACTTTTACGATATTCTTTCTGATCTTCCAGCCACGCCATCAAAGTCAATTCATAAATCTTATATTCTTCTTTGGTCAACTGTTGCTTCAATTCCACCCGTTCGTGTATCTTTAATGTGTCCGGCTCATAGACTCCTTCATCATCAGCGATTCCACCTTCTTCCTTCGGTAATAATTCTTCCTCATCTGGAAGAGGAACCATTTCCTCTGCCTTTTCCTTACTCCACTTTTTCGAAGTAATTTCTTCCTTCAAAGCTGCTTCTGTCATCTTTGCCTCTTGTTTTTTTGTTATCTCTTTTCGCTTCTCCTTCACCTGTTCCTTCTTTACTGCTTTCCCACTATCTTCCGTTTTTTCAAAATAGTAAAAACACGCACAGCCAAGTAATGCAATCACACACGCCAAAATCCCGATCCATACTCTTCTTTTCTTATTCATGGGTACTCCTCCTAATATTCTGATGGAAACAAAATAGTTATCGTGCCTTCATCACGTTTGATCCACACCTCTTGATTCTGTTCATCCGCATAAGCCCCTAATGCAAACGCTGGTTCCGCATCATTTAATGCCCTATCTTCTCCACCTACATTTCCCCAGTCTCCATTTAAAAATCTTCTAAGGCTCTCCTGTACAAAATCAAAAAACTTATGGTCTTTCTCACAATGATAAGAAACCCCTCTTGTTAAAACTATCATTTTTCATTCCTCCTGGTTAATATCAGTCCATTAAATTAATCGGCATAACCCATCCAATCCAGCCAGTGTGTCCCTGGCACGTAGCGGTCTGCCAAGCCAAAAATTCCGACATGGTTTCTACAGCAAAATATCCTTTATTGTTCGCCACCATCCCATTCCCCAGATAAATTCCAACATGACCATAAATCGAACCCATCATACCCCATCCGGAACTGCACACCACTGCTCCTGGCGGAATATTTCCTTGATCCGTAGAACCCGTATATTTATAGTTATTCCACATATCAATCGCATTACCAGAGATGGAACCAAGCCCTGCTGCCTGATAGACGCCAGATACCCAGGCTGCACAATAATTTGCTGTACAAGGAAAAGCAGAACGATTCCCTCCGGCAATAGCCACCACTTGTTTCATCTTTTCAGTTATTTTTCCATTGTAAACAACATTGGCTGGAAAACCAGATCCACCCTCCTTCAGCTTCAGGAACTGTTCATACGTCAAGTTATCAAACTGATACAGATTATACTGTTCCATAATTTTCACATTATGTTCATAATATACCTGACTGGTTGCCCAGCTACTGGCAAAGGCTTTGCAATATTGGTTTGCCTGCTCTTTGGTATACTTCCCATCATTTAAATTTTTATACTGGTCACACGCTGCATAGTAACTAAGCGTTGTAATCATCAAGGCTCTATCATAAATACAGTCTTTATAACTTTTATATTCTGAAAAACCAGCCTGAATGGCATACATTCCACCTCCTGCCGCTTGTTCTTGTGTTCCCATGACAGCAACCCCTGAAACATAAGGACTTCCACTCCTTCCTTTTATTCCAAATAAGTTTTTATGATAATAAGCCAACCCAGACATTCCGGCGCCGTAACTTCCTGTGCTTTCCACGATCGCCTGAGATAACCCGGTGGATACTGGCACTCCATATTCTTTTTGCGTCCCGTAAAAAGCTTCCATCATCTCGTCCGTAATCCACGCCGGAAGGTTATATCCAGCCCACTCTGTACTTCCTCCTACCGTCTCTTCTTCCACAGATCCCGCAAGAAGTCCAACCAACAGAAATAAAACTAAAAATCCTGAGATCCATATTGTCCCTATTTTCTTGATCACTTAGGCTCCTCCCTTTTGCGTAACCACTCCTTAAAATTTTGCGCCTTCGATTGGAAAAAAGCCGGTTTCTCCTTTGATTGCATTTCCTCCCCGGAAAAAGTCACTGGCTCCTTTTCCATAAACACTTCCCGGAAAGATTCTTCACGCCAGGAAGCTGTCTGAACGTCTTCCCTTCCCTGTTCCTTTCCTCTTCTCCTGTGAAATGCTTCAGAAGAACCATCCCATTCTCCTTCCCGATAAGAGCTCTGATAAGACTTCTGATCTGTATATCCAGAATTTTCAAAGCCAGATTCTTTTTGTAACTCCGACATAGATTTTCTCCACGTTCCCTGATACTCCAGTCCATCTTCCTTCCGGGTTTTCTCATCAAATCCATCTTCCTGTCTATAAGAGCCTTGTTCCTTTGAATCTCTTTTGTATCGGTTTTGTCCTTTTTCTTTTAATTTTTCATATTTTAATCGTGTTCTCTGATCTAACACTCCTTCTTTCGCATAAGAATCCATCAGCACATCATTTTCTTTTTCTTTTCGTCCCTTTTCTACCTGATTCCGTACTCGATTGGTGATATCTTCTTTCTTATCCTGCACATGTCGATTCCTTCCCTCTTCCGTCAAGCTTTCCTTTGCATACTGCAACTTTCCTAAGGTATAGCCCCCTAAAGCTCCTCCGGCTCCAACAAAAATTTTCTTCATCTTTTCCTCCGGTTCTCTCAAGGATTGCCGAATTCCTTTAATATCTCTGACTCCCTCAGAAATGCCCACCAGTCTTAGCAGACTATCCACATTTTTAAAGACGTAATAAAATACACAGGCAATTACAATTTGCATTACTATTACTGGAACATTTAATTCCAAAGACACCTTATAAATTAATCCCACTACACAAAACAAAACCGTCAACAATACCACCAATCCTATTTTGATCAACAGATACATCACTGTATGTAGCAAGCTTTTTTTCAAAATGTGTTCTTTCTCCGGAAGCAAGGCTATAAAAAATGCAAATGGCAGTAGAAACGCACAGATCAAAAACATCACCTGCCCTAAAATCATCAAAATCGAAAAAAATCCTACAAAACACGCAATCACAATATTACTGATTAAGATAAAAAAGATTCCTCCAATCCTGCTATTATTTCCATTTTCTGTCATATAAGCCAGACGATCCTCTTCTACGTCCACTTCTATAATTTCTTTTACTTTTTCTTCCCTTTTTTTACTTCCAAAACTCCTAGATTCAATTTCCTTAATGATTCCTTCTCCGTACCGTTTTTCAATCTCTGCCTCATCTGCGGTTCCAAACTCAAGACATAACCAGGGCTTTCTTACTTGAACATCAAATAATAATTCACACATGGTTGCTGTAGCCAGATTCGTCTTCTTTTCATCAAGTTCTCTAGCTACACTTCCACCAGAATCATGTATTTCTTCCGTCTCTGTCTCCGGAGAGAGAAGGCTGCTGCTAACACTACTGATCGCCTGTGTCACTTCATTTACCCCATCATTGACGGCAGACAGATACTTCTTAGAATTTCCAGCAAATCCTATGCTAATTATAAGCACCAGCATAAACATTCCAATCCTCTTCCAAACTTCTGTATACTTCCGTTCTGCGATCCCTATAAACGCCACATAGACCCCTAGTGCAAGAACAGAAAAGCGAAACAGATTTCCAAACACACCGCCAAACAGTCCGTAACGATGAATCCCGAATAAATCTTCCAAAGATCCGGACACCACATCCAAAGAACGTTCCACCACATCAAAGCGTAGTCCCATGTCCAATAAATAGATTCCAAGTTTGCAGACTCCAACAGAGAAAAACCACAAAATATTCGCCAGCCCATAAAATGCCCCTGCCACTGCCTTCAGACTGCTGGCAAAACCTTTTTCTCCTTCAAAGCTATAATCCAAAGAGTAATTATCCATAGGATACTGTAAAAAGCGATAAACACTTTCCAGCTCCTGCTTATCTGGAAACAATCCTTGTGCATATGTGATCCGACCAAATAAGACAAGGCATAAAATAAAAAGAGTAACAAACATGGCTACCTTTTTCCCTCTTGAAATCTTCCTCCATCTCTTAACTCCTTTTCGCAGTCCACCTCCTATACTTCTCATTTTCGCCCTCCTTCCTGATCCTTCTGCCGATCTGTAGAAGTGTCAAACATTTCAAAAAATTCCCGAAACGTCATATCAAACTGTACCACGCCCACATGACCCCAAATATCTTTCATTAATGCTTCTCCACTTTTTAAATTCCGCAAAACAGACTGCAAAGAAGGATCCTTTGCATCCAACCCAAAATATTCCAATGTCCGCTCGATCTCATCGGAATCTTCCATGTGAAAGGCAAAACGCATACCGATGTTATTTTTAATATTCTTATCCCCCACATCATCAATTCCCTGTGAAGAAAAGTAAATTCCACTGTTTAGCGATCTTCCCATCCGAACACCTTTCTGATCCAGCGAAACACTATTTCTACCGCCAAAAATCGACCAGGATTCATCTGCTCCTAAAACCTTAAATATCGTTTTATCGGAAGACAAAAACTCCATTCCAAACGCCCCTATCACCTGCATACACGCAATAGAAAGAATATGTTCTGGTAAATATTCCCCCTCCGGAAGAGAAGAATCTGGAAGTGAAAGCCCAGATACCTGCAAAATATTAATCGCTTTATCTACCGTCATATCACGTCTGACAGATCTTCCGTCAGAAAACAAAAGCTTTGCGATTCCAAGCTTAGAAAAAGCCTCAATACTTTCTGCCAGATCTACCGCTATCTCTCCTCCGATCTGCTCCTTCAAAACTGGAATTACACAAGCCAGACCACGAAATTCCATATCACTTATCTTACGCACAGCTTTTTGCAAAATGGTAAACTCTTTTTTGTTTGCTGGCTTCACCCCCGTTAGGTAGCAAAGAAGATTTACCGCTGCCACTTCTGAATCTTCTTTTTGCTGCAACAACACATAAGGATCCAACCGGCCTCTATTACTTTCATCAGATTCCAGGTTAATCAAATTAATCTGCTCTTTGATCTCCGGAAAGGAATCTACCCAACCGGATCGCTCACTTTTTGGATCAATGATCAAAACCCTGCCGCCCATCATCCCGATCCACACCAAGATCAAGTTGGAAGACATAGACTTCCCCCATCCGGTAGCTCCCGTAAAGCTAACAGACATACTGTTTGTGGTAGCTCCCTTTGATTCTTTTCTGGCGGCTAGATCAGGACGGATATACACAGGCTTTCCGCTGGACACATCATAACCAATGTAAATCCCGGAATCATCTCCTAACTTTGTTGTCCCTCCAAATCCTAAAGCAGATAGAAAATCTGCCTTAGTCGGCTGAATATAATCTCTTCGCTTTACGCTGCCACAAGGAAAGATCTCTTCCAAAAATGGTTTGGAATCACCAAACGACCGGATCAGCTTCATCCCATAAGCGTCATAATAATCGATCAGCTCCACACAGCGCATATCTAATTCTTCCTGGCTCTCTGCCGCCACCCGAAACAGCATATTCACCTTATACATATTGCTCCGCTTATGCTTTAACTCTGCCTTCAGCACATCTGATTCTGCAACGGCAAAATACACATCATCATCTGCTTCTTCCCCGTTCTTATGTGCATTATCAATCTGATCCTTAAACTCCTTCTTTTTATTCTCCAAATCCTTCACTGCTTTTTTATGACCCACCACTTCTGCCCGAATAGAAACATCCACTGGAAAAGACAACTCCGATTTCTGGAAAAATAACACTTCGCAATCTGGAAACAACAAACTTTCCGTCATGGCTGCCAACGCTAAAAATGCCATATAGCAAGTTCCTTCCGGTCGATCTACTACCAGTTCTCTTCCCTTTTCTTCCATCTGGACACTACTCAGCCTTTTTATATCCACTTGTCGTTGGTAATAATCCCCCTTCCACTCCTTCAGCAGCATAGAATATTGATAGTCACCATAAGATATCCCTCTCATACCCAAAAGATGTTCTATGATATATCCATAATCAGAGGCATCAATCCTTTCCAAGCCGATCTTCCTTCCCAGACGTTTATACAGCACCTGTTCTGCCATTAAAAATTCTTTCATCTCTTTTCCCGGAATCATAAAATAGTCACCCATCAGCTCATACATCACAGAAGACTGGAAGCTTAAAAAATAACGCTGTAATTCCTCCACCATTCCCTTGAAGCTAAGATCCCTGGGAAGATCGATCCGCAGCCCGATATAATGCCCATAGTCTGTCTTATTCTTTCCATACTTCTTTTTCAGAACTTCGGTCTGAGAATCAATCAATCGTCTCGAAAATTCCTGAATCTCTCCTTTTACATAAGCTTTCCCTTTTTCCTGAATACTATCTATACTATCTTCTATGTAGATCTGTAGCATTTGAAAATCTGGCACATTACTTTGTTCTAGCACACGCTCCAATCGCTGTCTATTTGCTTCCTTTTGTCTGTCTGTGATATACGAATTATTCCATTCTCTTAATCTATAATAGGCATACACCCGATGATCTGCCGTAAATATCAAATTCTTATAAATATTTCTCACATCAAGTCCTGTTTTCATCTTCTTCTCCCTTTTCAAAAACAGAGAAGAAACCTTTAAGGCTTCTTCTCTGTCACATCTCTATCTTCCAATTCCTGACCATCTCTCAAAATCATTAAATATTCTTTATTCCAGTTCCATTTTCTTTTCCGGATTGTCTCACCGGCATACATGATTTTACTTCGCAAAAAATAACAAAATAGATCCCACAAAAAACAGTAAGGTCGTTTCTCATCAAACGTTTTCTTGTCCATCAAAAATGCAAATCCCACCGGAATCAACCCATACCGAATCACGATATTTGTATTGGCAAATGGGATATATTGTCCGAATAGAAACATCGGAAGCTCCATAAAGGCAGCTGCTCCCAGTGCCACAAAGGAAACCCGAAAGGATACATTTTTCCAAACGGGAAGATACATAGATCCCGTCACATTCCAAACCTCTTTATAATTCTTGATCTCCTTCAATCTGTGCCTCCTATAATCGTCCTGCCCAATTATCTGCAATCGACTTTAAAAGCTCCGGATGAAAAACAATAATCATAGCCAGGATACATACCACGGCAAAGATAATTCCTTCTGTCAGCTTCCGATCCTTTAAAATCCTAACCGCCTGCACCGCCACCAGACAATAAAGTACCGGCTCTATCAAATCTTTCACGATCTGCCAGGCTCCTTGTCCCGGATTTCCGGAACTGGCAAATGTGACTAGCGGAACGCTGCACCCCATCATGATTCCCAAAATTCCTAGCTTCCAATCTTTTTTAATTCCTGTCTCCCTCAACCCGTCTTTGCTTTCCCATCTTTTTTGATCCTTCCATTTCTTCACGTAATTTCTCCTCCAAATTTTCCTCATAATAATTTTTTGCTGCTTTTTGCCATCGGATTTCCTCTTCTGAATCTAGGATCCGATCCAATCTGGCATTGGTCTTTCCTTTCTCCAACTCTTCCTCCATCAAAAGCTTCCCTTTCTGATGAAGGCTCCGGATAGTTGGCATACACTGGTGCCTGACCCAGTAAAGAGATCTCTCTACCGATTGTTCCCGTGGCTGCATTTCCAACCGGATCTTATCTCTGTGTACCTGACTGATAAAGTGATTCCACATAGGATCCATCACCCAGTTACGCTTTTCCTTTCCTTCTTCTTTCACTAAAAATGCCAGGTAGTGATTAATCACACCAAAGCAAAGCCGCTCCAATCCATCCTCATCTTTTTGACAACTACGCATACTTTTTGCAAAGCTGGCAGCTCTTTCTTCAAATAACCGTATTTCAAATCGGTTTTTGATATAAGCCTCTTCCACTGGAATCTGATATTTTACAAACTGCTCATAATCCTTTTCGTAAATACAGAAATAAATTTCACTGTCTTTCGATCCTACATACAAGGTATCACCACTGCCTTCCTTCTCCCTCTTGATCGCACCACTACGGATAAACTCATAACTTCGGAATCTAGACACATAGGATCCATCCTCTAACAGCAATTTCATGTGATGAATATCCAAAATCCCATGATGGTCATTCACCGCAATATCCAGACGCTTATACACCCCATTGCACCTTTCAATTTTCCGGAACAGCTCATACCAAGTTCGTTCTGTCAGTTCCAAGTGATTCTCCATTCGTCTGCAAGCTTGTCCGGTCATTTCTAACAGAATCCCTAGCTCTTCTTTTGCAGATTCGCACAGCAAAATGCCACCATCCAGTCCATACTGATACACAGTTTCATAATTATTCCAACCATGTCCCAGCTTATCAAAATAAGAAAAGGGGATCTCTAAAATTTCCTCCGCAATATCCATTGCAATTCGTTCACTATCCGACGGGAATCTGACACGTAAATAATCAATCTGTAGTGACAATGCATGGTTCGGATTCAAACGAATCACAGCATCTTCTATGCTGTCTTTCATTTCTTTTTTTATACTACGCTTCCCGTTTAAAAGATCCGTTATATGTACCCGCGATACCCCAAGCGTCATCCCTAATCGGGAAACCGAAATGTGAAACTCCTTTAAAGTGTTGCGCACCATTTGATACCAATCTGCGCTAATCTCCTTCGGAAAAGCAATGGTTTCCCGAACCGGAATCTCCACGCCCATTGCTTCCGACTCTTTTCTTTCTTCCGCATACACACTTCTTCAACCTTTTCTTTTCGTTTTTTGATCCTCACTATGTTTTCAAAGCCGAACTTCTTCTGTCCCTCCTTTACTCTTTGCCGCCTACCGCGGGTCTAGCGCATGATCACTTCGTGATCATTTTGCTCTTCTTTCTTCTCTTTTTCCTGTTTAAATCCGGTTTTCTCCGTTATTTTTTTAATCTAAGATCTCCAAAATCTCCTAACAAAAACAGCTTAAAAAAAAGTGTAACATTTGACCCTCAATGTTACACTTTGAAAAACCCTTGCAAAGCCTTGTAAAATCTAGGGTTTCTCAGGTTTTGTGTTTACATTACTACCCCCCTGTTAGTGAACGGGGGTAAAGGTGTGCGAAAGGGGGCATTCGCCCCCTTTCGCAGGTAGCATTTCATGCCTGCGGCAGCCAAGCCTGACGGCTTTCTTGCCTGCGGCATTTCTGCCTACCTGATCACACACCAATTTTCAATCACACCACTTCTCCATCTGGCTGCGTAGACGATCCTCTACTTCCTGGCTAAGCCCACGTCCTGATTCATAGTCTGATAACCGCTGACGACTGATTCCCAGCTTTTTGGCACACTCTGATTGCGTCAGATGAAAAGACTCACGAAGGCTCTTTAAAGATCGCTCTGTTTCCCGAACAAATATAGAATTCTCATATCCAGCTTCATCATTCCGATCATCCGGCAACAAGCTGCTACTTTCTTCTAAACGAACATCTTTCTGTCTCTCCAAAGAATCCGAATAAATTCCCATATCCATTAAAATCCGCTGTGTCCGCTCACTTAAACGCAGCTCCTCCTCTGCTCCACGCTCCAATGTCCATAAGTCCTCCTGAAGAATAGGTGTCGTAGAACAAAACCCTAATTTCTTCATCTGTGCCAAAAAATCATATCCTTCCGGCACATAAGGCGCATAAAATTCATGCACAATCCCTAAATTACGATCAACATATCCCCGTCCCGGAATATCTCGGTTTAAAAATGTCTTTTTTACCTCCGATCCAAACACCATACTATAACCCATTTCAGAATTTCTTCCCAAAGCAATCCTAAGATGAAACTGATCACGCATACCATCCGCAAAATATTTAGCGTCTGGACGTTGACAGGCAAGGATTAAAAAATATCCCACCTGCCGACCCAACATAGCAATCTTTCGCAAATACGTCATGATCTTATCTGCTGTACTGTAACCCAGCATATCCATAAATGCCACATATTCATCAAACACTAAAAAGTGTGGCGAAAGTCCCACTGCCCGATAATTACATCCGGTATAATATCCTTCCATATGCTTATAGCGATCATAAGTGTCCAACATATCAAAATAAAATTGAATCACTTTAGAGATCATCTCCTCTTTCTTGCTATATACCTGAGGAATTACCTGTCCCAAATCAGACAAGTCCGCTCTTTTGGGATCCAACACTATAACTTCTGCTCCTGCCTTTAGCAAGCTTTCAATCAGTGTCAAAATAAGAAATGTCTTTCCACCTCCGGTTCCTCCGACTATCAAAGCATGAGGCTGCTTATCAAACTTCCATTCCACGCCTTCCATCAAAAGCAAAGAACCTTTCTGACACAAAACCTGCTCTATCCTGATCCGGCAGCGTTCCAACTGGTACAAAAACCGATAGCGGATATAGCGTTCACCTACTTCTATCCCCATTAATTCACACAGAATTCCTGTCTCCACCTTCTGCTGCAATGTCAAAAACTGGCTCTGATACCGCCCCATGGTATTTTCCACCATCAAAAATACCGTGCCTTGCTCCATGCGATAAAATATCCGAGGAAACCAGATGATCCGTTCTTTTCCCTGCTGGCTCCTGCGATCAAACCAACCATTTGTCACTATCATCCGGGACAACTGCTGCAAGTGAAATCTACGGCTATACCATCCAGGAAACAATCGATCAAACAAGATTTCCCAAATAATGCAACTGATTCCCCACACAATAGGAACTGCCAAAAATATCCACCAGGGAACTAATACATATTCCTGCCAGGAAACCTCTCCCCGAAGCAAAAATCCCTGCCAGTCCCCGGAAAAATAGATCCTCCTGGCAACTACCCAGCCATACCAAACAAGTAACAAACTCAGTGGCAGAAAAAAACGCAGGAGACGGAAAATCCAAAACAGATTCCTATGCCAATAACGAATTTTTTTTGCGTGAAAATATAGACAAATTGTTTCCCACATCTGCTACTTCCTCCTCCATCGTTTCCCAGCATATTCCTCCAGCATTCCTAATCTACGTCTCCATAATAGACGGACAAGTCATACTTTGATCGCCTCACATGCACCTTTTCATCTTTATGCTTGTAATGTTCTTTCATGCACCAGCTCCAAACCATGCCATCTTCAAAAGTCAAAGGCAGCTGCTCGACAAGACCTTTATAGTTCTTATCCTGATTCGCTGCCATCCGTTTCTTCAGGTATTTGACGGTCACCTCGATCTGATCTGCAATCTTTGCAGCTCGATCAGGAGCCTCTCGAATAATCCGGTTAAAATTAGACACCGATACTTTCCCGTCTACATGATCCGCAAACCGCAGTTCATTCAGTTCCTTTACTTCAAAATACTTTAAAATATCCTCTTCATTCAACGGAAATACCACATCCCGATAAATGTCTTCCTCTCTTCCCACCGTTCGCAATGTCCGAACAATCCGATCCACCATCATACTTTTTCCTCTTTTCTTTCTTCCGCATAAAACAATCCCTTCTAACGCAGCTCCTCTATTCCTTCTTCCCATCTTCCTTCTTGCCAAAACTGGGAACCGGCGGAACATTCTGCGTCGCTCCTCCTACTTCCAGAAGATCTTCCGCTTGAATGTAATTATTCGTATCCGACCCATACCCCCTTTTCGCAATAGGTAGGATATTTAACCCCTTCAGAACAACTGTTGCACCTTTCTTCAGATTTTTTTCTGCTACCTCCGGTGGAATCGTAACCTCAATCACTTCCCCCTGTCTTTCACTGATCAGCCGATACACTCTGCTTTTGATCTCATCTGTTTTTTCTCCCTTTTCATTGTCAAACACATTTCTTACTCCTTCATAGGACAAAAATTTCAACACTCCAAATGTTTTTTCGCAGTCATAAAAAATTGCCGTATGTTTTAATGCCATTTATTTACCCTCCTTATACCTTCAGATCAATTTGATCTGCATTAAATCTTGTCTGCACCGTCCGATTTCCATTCTGAAACTGACTGTCTACGCTAATAAAATCTACTATCGGATTGGAAAGTATCACTTCATCTCCCATCATCAGATTTTTAGGCTGAGAATCCTTTACAATCACTTCAATTTCCTCTCCTGTCTGCGTCTCTGACAACAAACGATACCGCCTTCCAATCACCACTGCATTTCCTCTACTGTTTCTTCTACGAATCGGTTCTGGATCCGATCCTAAAAATGTCAAAACTCCAAAACTTTTTTCCATATCCGGGACAGCACCCTTTGGTAAATTATTCATACACATCTTCTCCTTTTACATTTTTATTTGTTTATCCTGATTTTCTTACTTCTTGTTTTCTATAAAAACTTAAAAAGTTACTTTTCGGGACAATTCCTCTAAAAAGTAACTCTACTTTTACAAACTTATCCTATCGAAACACCTGAAAATCTGTCTACTGCATAGTCTCTCCTTCCACGGCTTTCCTTTCTTTCCTTTTCCGATACAGCACCACTCCCAATATTCCTGCCGCTGTCAAAAACGACAAAGCAAACGGCAATACCTTTACAGCATCCCCTGTTTTCACAGAAAACAACCGTTCTTTTACATATAGTGTCTGATCTTCATTTTCCAAATTTTCTTCCGACACAATCAGATCTCCCTTGCTGTCATATGCATACTCAAAAATAACAAATTTCCTTCCGGCAAGCGAGGCAGCGTCAATTTCAAACGGTACGTCAATCTCTCCTTCTGAAGATTCGATTAAAACTTCTTTTTTCTTCCGGATCTCTTTCCCATCAATCAATAATGGCTTTTTTGTTTCCGGATCCATCAACACCGCTTCAAAGGTCACTGTCTGATCCAAATAGGTATGTCCCCAGAACTTTACCCGATCAAAAAACTTCTGATGATTCGCTGCTGTCAGCTCTTTTCCGCCAAACTCATTGACCGCTGTAGTATGGATCTTCATTTTGTTCGGCTTCTCCTCATCATTTGTAATAGTTCCCAGATTAACCACCGTCTTATTTTTCCGGATCACAATCTCTACGTCCCGAATCATCTTTTTTCCCTTATTATATTTTCCGGGAAGCTCATTCAATACATACGTATCATACAGCAACGCTCCCACTTCATCATTCGGATCGGAACTTCCAAACCACACACCATCTTCACTGGTTTCTCCCCGGTTTGTATGCTGCGTATGAGGATTCCACTGTGCTTCCGTAGAAAAATATCCATTTTCATCCGTCACAACTACATGGGACTCTCCCGTTGTCTTAGACGTAATAGAAAAAGCAACTCCTGCCATCCGCTTCAGACTTCCATCTTCCACCTTGATCCCTTCCAGATCTCCTCGGATCGGCTGATTCTGAATCGTCCCTTCCTTATCCGTCAGATCTACTATCACACCCTCTTTCCGGATCTTAAAAGATCGTTCCAAAACACCCTTCTTGAGATACCCTTTCGGTGCTTCCTTCTCCCGGATTACATAATCTCCATACGGTAGCTGATCAGAAGCGGTAGCTGCAAACCCATTTTGATCCGTCTGGATTGTATATACCACTTCTCCCGGCTGATATACTATATCATTCACCTTCACAGTCTGATCGCTCTGATTCACGATCTCAAATACCGCTCCTTCCAGCGTGGCAGCTCCCTGTGGTTTCCCCTTCTGTGTTTCCTGATCCCACTTGGCAATCTGAACACCGCCACGGATCACCTCTTCCTGAATCACGGGACGATCATAGGTTTCTACCGACTCCACATTTCCATCTTCTCTTACCTGACGTACATACACGGTGGAATCATTCAACAGATACCCTTTCGGTGGCTCAATCTCCTGAATCGTAACTGTTCCAAGAGGTAAAGTAACTCTTCCGGCACTATCCAAATAAAATTCATCTCCAGAAATCACATACTTCTTTTCCATTTGTGCAAATCCGTTTTCATTCGTTGATAACACCCACTGCCGCTCTGCCTGGATTCCCTGCTCTGCTGGATCCGTGTCATATAACCCTTTATAGTACTTAATTTGAAACTTTGCCCCAGCAAGAGAAGCACTTCCCTGCGGCAGATTTTGTGTCGTTTCCAAATCAATTTTTCCAACCCACACGATAGCCGGGTCATTTTGTGGAACATCCTTTACCACATCTCCATTCACCCAGGTCACCGCCTTTGAGGAAATAGACACAACATAGCTCTTTTGATCTAAGGCATATCCCTTCGGAGCCTGTATTTCCTTTACCAGATAATTCCCCACTTTAAGTGACAGCGGTGTAGTCTCGCCTTCCCGATCTGTTATAAACTCTCCTACCTCCGTCACTCCATCCATCAAGTAGACCTTATACACCGCTCCTTCCAAAGAATAGCAATTATTTCCCTCTGTCATACCAGGATCTGCGGACACCTTTTTTAACCGCAGCTCCCCTCTAGGTGACTCCTGTACCCATACGATATCCTGTAGATTATTGAGAGCCACATAACATTCATAATCACTTAAAGCAGCACTGGTGCCATCTTCAAACAAAACTTGATTCGCAGCAATCTGATTCCGGATATATTTACCAATTGAACCATTCAAAAAATTTGAAATATTCTGTACATCCCCAGAAGACAATCCTGTGGTCTGTCCAACATATATGTATCCTATAATTGCATGAAGAGATGCATAATATGACGTATGCCCCAGGTTAAATGTGCTAGGGTCTTTTATGTACTTTATCAAACACCATTTGATTAAATCATTGTTCAAAATAGACGCACTAAAATTTCCGCTAGGCGTTCCTGAATTTGGTTCCGCACAAAATCCTACAAAACTTCCTTCCGGAGTAGTCACCGTAAATCGATTGGTAAACCAGGAGCCATACGCTTCAGATCCTCCCGGTGTCACTCTCACCGTATCTCCTGCACTCCTAAGCCGACTTTTTTTCTTCAAAACATCTTTTCGCCCATTTCCCACATACGATTCCAAACCTTTTGGAATCTCCACTCCTCCGATAGAAACCGTATCCGTTTCACTGGCAAATACGTTCCCTGCAAAAGATGATGTAAAAAGCACCACCGACAACATCAGTGCTGCTAACCGTTTCCATTGTTTCACTTTTCTTCCTCCATTCACTTATCTAGGATCTACTTTTTTATCTTTTTAACTTAACAGCTCATACAATCGTTTTTCTAACACACCATTCATTGCTTCCCGTAAAATCATAAGCGCATACAATAATGACTTCGCTTCCTCTCTTTTTTCCCCTTCTCCGGCTTCACTAAACCTTCGCAACTGCCCTTCATACACCAGCAACTTCTGAAACAACTGTACACTTTTCCATAACTCAATCTCTTCTTCAGAACCAAGTAATTCCAATACATCCACTTCAAAAATCCTTTGCAATCGCTCCACCATAGAAAAATGAGGATATACACGTCCTTTTTCTAAGCTACAAAGCGTAGAAGGTGATCTCTCCAAAAGCAGAGCCAGATCCTTTTGTTCCATTCCCTTTTTTTCTCTCAATCTTACAACATTTCTACCTAAATACTCCAATAATTCCATGATGTCCAACTACCTTTCTCTGCTTTTCTCCATCAAAAAAGGAACAGCTCTTTCTGTTCCTTTTTGACATATTCATGAATTATTTATAATACCCTTCTTTTACTAATTTGTTCTCTACCCAGGCAGCTTTATCTACCACCCAAACCTGCTCCGTCACAGCAGGAACCGTGTACGTTTCCCATAACGGTTGTGTAGAATATGACGTTACATTGGAACCTCTTCCTTTAGACTGCGCATACTCACCCCACTGTAATACAGCGTCTTCCCCGTAAAAAGTTGCCCCGTCACTAGACAATACATAAGTTCCTACCTGTCTTTGTGTTTCATATGCCGGAACGATCACCTTCGTCTCATAATGTCCCTCTTCCGGATGAGTAATGGTTTCATATACCGGAGGTACCCATTCCCTTTTCTTTTCCTCTTTGGAAGTAGTCGCTGCTGAAGCCACCTTCTTTTCTTCCTGCTTCTTTGCTGTTTCCGCTTTAGAAGATCGACTATCCTCTTTTGCTTCTGAAGAATCATCCTTTTGGGCTTTCTTTTTAGAATCCGTTTCTTTTTCGGCTTCCGATCCTGTTTTCTGCTCTGTGTCCTTGTTCTCCTTCTTTTCGTTTATCTCTTTTGGCTCATCTGTCTTTTTCACGCTGTTCTTTTTTTGATCAGACGCCTTCTTTTCCGTCTGTTTCTTATCCAACGCCATCTTCTTTTCTTCCGAAAATCCTTCTGTCTCAAAACCAGAAGCCGCATACACTCCATAACCGCCACATAAAAGCACAAGAAAAAAGGCTCCTATGACAGCTCCTTTTCGTTTCTTAGAATACCCCTTCCAAGTCTCCAAAACCTTAGATAATTGACCTTTCACTTTAAGATCACCTTTCCTTTCCCACTCATGGTTCACTCGTCCTCTTTCCTCGCCATTATCCTACCAAATCCAGCGATAATTCGCAAGTTTCTTTCAGGATTTTCCCCGGCAACCCGTTCCATCCCACAAAGCACATTTATTCTTTACACACCGCAAAAAAAACTGCGTCATTACTCCGTTTCCCCGTGAAATAGTTTTCACCTTGTACGGACATAAAAGTTCATCTTTTCGCCATTCTTTTTTCTTTCGTTCGTTGTAAACATAACCCATGCTTTCTTTCCACTTCAAAAATATCTCATACACAAGATCAGGAACATCCCTTTCTCCTTTTTCATATCTTCGATAGCTTCTTTCTCCAATATGCAAAATCTCTGCCATCTGACTTTGTGTAAGTCCCTTTTCTTTCCTACACGCCAACAATTCAGCTGCTTTTTTCTCCATTATTTCCTCCACAATTGGTTTTTCTCTACTCTTCCAAAAAAGATTCTATATATCTATAGTTCTCTTCATTCAGACTTAATCCATCACCTACATCTACCCGGATTTTCTCCATCACCTCTTCATTTTCCAGACGTTCAAAATAGAATTTAAAGTATCCAACATACTCCGTTATATCATGGTCATAGGAATCAAAATATGCTTCCTGATCCCTCTTAATACCACTAATCAAGTAGTCCAGGTATCTAATACGTTCCAATATATCCTTTGTAACATTCTTCCCTCTAAAAGACGGGATTTCAATCCCAACCTTTTCAAGGTGTCCTGTTTCATTGAACTCTATCTTCCATTGACTTTTTGCCATTTCTTCTTTCCTTCATTAAAGCCTTTTCTCTTTTACATCAAAAAATCCTTTAGCCATTGCTCTTCAAAAGATTTATCCTCCACTCCGATTTTAACGGTTTCCGCAAACTCATAGCCACAATCCTCTGAACAATCAGTCCAATCTTCATCATCCTCACATTTACAGCGATACAATGCATATTCCTCTATGCAAATATGATCCAAATTGCTTAAATTATACATACATTTATGCTTCGCCAATTCTTCCCTTGCAGCTGCTTCTTCACTGGCATTCCATCTCATCAGCTCTTCAGGATCTGACAGATCCCCTAAGATCGTATTGTACTGCTCAAGCTTTTTAAATTCAGATAACGTTACATATCGTTTTCCTCTAAGTAAAAAAATCGTGTTATACAACATAATTATTTTCTCCTTAAAGATCTGTTGTAAAAAAAGAGGAGCGCTTTGCCCCTCTTGTTATAGCTTCTGTCATTTTTTTGTAGTGGTTCTCTATGGTAGTTCCTGCAATCCTTTCGGTAATACGTTACGCATAAATGGTCTATTGCTTACCATCTATATATCACCCATAGCACTATCATTCTGTTATCAAAGAACGATAGATTTCACTCTTCTCAAAAAAAATGAAATCGTAAAAACTATTTAAGTCCTTACGATTTCATTCTAAAACCAACACGTTTTTATTACCCACCCTAAAAGTAGGTAATAAAGGTCAATTCTGCGCCTGGTTTTTCTTGATGTTTTTTACTGTCATCTGTGCCCCACAAACGGATGAAATCGGAACTGCTGCCAGGCAGGCGATCCCCCCAAACAACATCACCGACAGATCCTGAAACAAAAATTTAGAGTTCAAGATCGTCTCCACTGTATATTTCCCGGTCTTGATATAGGCAAACAGTAGCAGCGATCCTCCCAGATAGGCAAACAGCAACGTATTGACTGTGGTGCCCGTAATCTCTTTCCCGATCCGCATTCCTGAAAAAAACAGCTCCTGTCTGGTAAGCTCCGGTCTGTGGACCGCCACCTCATGCACTGAAGATGTAATAGAAAGCGCCGTATCAAGAACGGCTCCCAGCACGCTTAGCAGGTTGATGCAGACTGCGATAGAAAGCATACGGATCCGCAGATCCACATTATAATAATACATCACATCCTCCTGTATCGCCTGGATCTCATTCAGTCCGCCCCCGTTCGTTTTCCATACCACCAGATACACTGCCGGAAGCAACAGCAGCATGACTGCCGCCGTAGCTAAAAATGCCGCTCCTGTTTTCTTATTTTTTCCATTTTGTTTGATCAGCGTCAGGTAACTGATCACGGTCCCTGCCAGAAAGGTAAGAAGGATCGGCGGAAATCCTCCCGCCAACAGAAAGATCGTCACTGCCAGTACGAAAATATTCCCCGCCAGGGTCAAAATAGAAGAGGCCCCTCTCTCTCCACCTACCGCCAAAAGCAGTACAAAAAGCACAAGTGCTAATATCCCGATCATCCACTCTTCCTCCTTCCTCCTGCTTTCATAAATATAGAAGCCACCAGGATAGAAACCGGAATGGTCAAGACGATCCCGATGCTTTCTATGAGGAATCGGCAGATCTCGTAGGGAATATGCAGTTTCACGATCGTCAGGAATCCCACTTCATTATTTATGCGTATTAAAAAGGTCGGGATCAGACCACAGCCAAACACAAACAACAGTACGTTCATCATGGTTCCCATAATATCATACCCGATCTCTCTTCCAGACCGAAACAGCTGTCCAAACGACACGTCCGGCTTCTTTTGGACGATCTCCCCCAATGCACTGGAAATAGTCACCGCCACATCCATGATGGCCCCCAATCCCGCCAGCATGATCTCTGCCCGAAACAGATGGTCCGGATCGTCCAGGCTGCCCAAATATTCCATCGCAGAATAGTCGAAGCCTTCTGTATGCGCCGATACCAGATCAAACAGTCCCATGATGCACCCTAGCACGCAGAGCACAGAAAGAAGCGCCGCCCATGTTCTTTTGTGGCATCCGTTCAGGATCAGCAGCGTTATCGCTGCAAACAAAACGGCCATCAAATTACAGATCAGCAGGATATCTCTCCCCTTCAGATACTGTGAAAATCCCACTCCAAATATCAGAGCATTTCCCAGAAGAGTGGCGATCGTAAGGATTCCGCTTTTTCCTGAAACCAGGATCAGAAAAAGGAGTAATCCCCCTGCCAGACCCACCAGGTATACATCCCTTTTTAACACCTTTACTGTGCCGGACATGGAGGATGTATTCAGTCCTATCAGGATCTGATCCCCTTTCCGAAATTTCTGCGTCAACACATTGGAGTAAGTGTATTGATTTTTCAGGATAACACTTTTTCCTTTCTTTTCTCCATTTAGCAGGATTCCTTTCAGTTTTTGCCTGTAATGCTGTTCCTTTCCTCCCCGTGCTGACTCCGAAACGCCGTCTTTTTTTGTCTGTACTTCCGTGATCCTTACGATCGGCGTCTGGTACAGCCAGGCATCATTTGCTGTAAACACCAACGCAGCCAGATAGATCAGAAGAAAGCAGCCCCAATATCTTCTTTTTTTTGCCGGGAAGAAAATCTGTCCCAGCTCTCTGAAATATTCCCGTATTTTGCGCTCCATTTCCTGCCTTTCCTAATTTATCAAAACTTCCTCTGCCTTGACTGATGCTTGCCCTTACAGAAGAAAAAAGCAGTATGACGGCCGTTTTCCTGAAAGCAAGCCTGTCATCCTCCTTTTTTCTCCCGGGAGCCGCTAAAACTCCCCGTCTTCTTCCAGCAGGTGTACACCTGCCATCAGTTCCTCTTCAAATGCCTCTCTGTGATGCCTGGTAAATAGTCCGGGACCTCCTCCTGTATGAAGAAATATAATCGTTTCTCCGTTCTTTATCTTTCCTTCCCGGATCATTTCCAGGATCCCCGCAAAACACTTTCCCGTATAACAGGGATCCAAAAAGATCCCTTCCTTTCTTGCCATATAGTACACGGCTTCTCTTACTTCCCGGGAAGGCTGATTATATCCTCCCCTGACATATCCCTTTTCTATATGGAACTCCGGAAGATCTCCTGTCTCTTTTCCCAGAAGTGTTTTTACCCTTTTGTATAGGGCTCCCACTTCTTTATCTTTTTCCTCGTCAAACGGCATAATGGCGACTCCGGTCAAATGCAGGGAATTCTCCACCTCCTGCAGGCCACAGTAAAGTCCCATGTAAGTGCCTACGCTTCCCACACTGCAGAACAGCCGGGCATTTTCAAACTCTTTTCCTTTCGTCTGGGCTGCGATCTCTTTGGCACATTCATAGTACCCCAATGATCCCACTTCGTCCGAGCCTCCCATCGGAGTGTAGTAAACCCGTTCTCCCTGCTCCTCATATCGGCTGCAGACCTGTTTGATCAGTTCTTTATACTGCTCTTCTATCGGCCGTCCATTCGGTTTTTTGATGATCACTTCTGCTCCCAGGATCCTGTCCAAAAGCAGGTTGGCAGAAAGCTCTCCCGGATATTCCCCGATACATACGATCGCACATTTCATCCCGTATTTGGCTGCCGCTACCGCCGTCAAACGCCCATGGTTTGTCTGGACTGCGCCTCTTGTGATGATCATGGTGGCATTTTGATTTCTGGCATCTTTCAGGATGTATTCCAGTTTTCGCAGCTTGTTTCCTCCAAATCCCAGATTCGTCACGTCATCTCTCTTGATATAGAAGTGTACTCCCTGTTCCTTTGATATCGTTTCCAGATATTCCAATGGTGTAGGAAGATTCAAAAAGCTTTCTTTTCTGTTTGTCCAGTCCATAACGCCCTCCTTGCCTTTTACAGCCTGATACAGATTTCCCTTTCTGTTGCCTGATATGGATGATAGGATACCCCCGCCGCGTTGAACATCCGCATAGAGGCCTGTACTGCCGGAGTATCTTCATATTTGTTCTCTGCGTAGATTACTTCCTTGATCCCGCTTTGTATAATGGCTTTGGCGCATTCGTTGCAGGGGAATAAGGATACATACAGCTTTGCCCCTTCCAGACTCCCTCCCCTGTAATTTAAGATGGCGTTTAATTCGCTGTGTACCGTGTATACATACTTTGTTTCCAGCGGGTCCTCTCCCTCTCTGCTCCAGGGAAACGTATCGTCGGAGCATCCCCTGGGCAACCCGTTGTATCCCATGGAAAGGATCTTGTTGTCCTGGCTTACGATGCAGCAGCCCACCTGCGTGCTCGGATCTTTGGAGCGCATACCCGAAAGCTTTGCCACTCCCATAAAATATTCATCCCAACTGATATAATCGCTTCTCTTATTTCCCATACGCACTTCCTCTTCCTGTCTATTTGGTTCCGAAAATACGATCTCCTGCGTCTCCCAGTCCCGGAACAATGTACTTGTGCTCATTCAGATATTCATCCAAAGCCCCTACATATACATCCACGTCCGGATGCTCTTTCTGAAGTCTTTCGACTCCTTCCGGCGCTGCTATGATACACATGAACCGAATGTTTTTCACGCCTTTATCCTTCAGCATCTGGATGGCTGCCACACAGGAGCCCCCCGTTGCCAGCATAGGATCTACCACAAACACGTCTCTCTCGCCGCAGTCTGCCGGAAGCTTGCAGTAGTACTCTACCGGCTCGAAGGTTTCCGGGTCACGATACAGACCGATATGTCCTACCTTTGCCGCCGGTATCATGTTCAGGATTCCATCCACCATCCCGATCCCTGCTCTCAGAATCGGAACCACCGCCATCTTTTTCCCGCTCAGCTCTTTTCCGATCATCTCACAGATCGGTGTCTTTATCTTAACATCCTGAAGCTTCAGATCTCTCGTCGCTTCATAGCACATCAGCGCCGCCACTTCCCCGATCATCTGTCTGAAATCTTTGGATCCCGTGTCCTCTCTTCTGATATAGCTTATCTTGTGCTGAATCAATGGATGGTCCATTACATAAACGTTTGACATAGTTTTTCCTCTCTCTTTCTTATAATTTTATTATATGATGGCCGGCCGCTTTTAAGAGCCGGTTCATAATAGCATTCCCAATTCCCTCCGAACCAAACGCCTCGCTGTAGATGCAGTCTGTCCCCTCTGCATCAAACTCCCGCAGGATCCGGTACAGACCGTTGGCTACGGTTGCCTCCTCCGTCCTCAGACCGATGCTTTTTACCGATCCTTTCCGGTACTGCAGGCAGGATTCTTCTGTCGCAATGATCCCCACCCGTTTTCCCTGTCTGAGATCTTCCTCTGCTCTCCGGTTGATCTCTTCTATGACGTCTTGGATCTCTCCGTCGATGACTGTCATCTCTGCCTTCGGTGCGTAGTGGCGATACTTCATTCCCGGAGCTTTGGGCGGTTCCTTGCTGTCTCCGGAAAAAAGAGTTTCATCCATCTCCACCCTGCCCACTGCTTCTTCCAGCATTTCTTTTGTAATGGCTCCCGGGCGCAAAATCACCGGAGGCGTTACACTCACATCCAGAATGGTCGATTCAATTCCGATCTCCGTCTCTCCTCCGTCTATGATCAGATCCACCTTTCCCCAGAGATCCTCCCGGACATGCTCCGCACTGGTGGGACTCGGCCTTCCGGAGGTGTTGGCACTGGGCGCAGCCACATAACCGCCCCCTTCCCGGATCAGCGCTCTTGCGAGTGCATGGGACGGCATCCTGACAGCCACCGTATCCAGTCCTCCCGTCGTTCCCTCCGGAACGGCATCTGTCTTTTCAAAGATCAGTGTCAGAGGACCCGGCCAATATTTTTCTATCACCTTTGTCGCCTCCGCAGAAATTTCCTTTGCGATCCGGTCAAGAGCCTCCTTCTCTGCAATATGGACGATCAGCGGATTGTCGGAAGGTCTTCCCTTCGCCGCATAGATCTTTTCCGCCGCCTTCTCATTAAGGGCGTCTGCCCCCAGTCCGTATACCGTTTCTGTAGGAAACGCTACCAGTCCGCCCTCTCTTAGGATCCGTCCGGCTTCCTGCAATATGGAATTATCTGTTTCCAACGTTTCTAATCGTTTCATTTTTGTTTTCATTTTTTCATTATACTATACTCTATTTCGTCCTACAAGTTTCCTTGCCCGGAAAATCCGGCTCACCTGCAAAAACCCTCTGTTTTACAAGGTTTTATGGCTGAAAAAATGTTTTTCTGTCGTTTTGTCCGGTTGTTTCCGCAAAAAAGATGCCCCGTCTGCCAACCATGTGGTCTGCAGTTCCAGGGCATCTCTGTTTTTAATTTACATATTTGAAGATCAGGTTCCAGATACTTTCACTTTCTTGTCCCAGTGCCCATGCGGCGGTCCCTGCCAGCTTATTGTCTTTCATCAGCCGCAGTCTGGGTTCGATAGATTTGTCGTTCTCCAGCCAGATCTTATATGTGGTGGTTCCGTCGCTCCAGGTGGCATAATCCTGCTTGGCTGTTTCATCCCAGGTAATCTCTGCTCCTGACTGATCCACCACTGCCTGAGCGCTGTCCATGCCTAAAGCTTCGCTGGTCACGTTCATCGTATATTCTGCCGCTTCCGTTCCCTTCTGGCTTGCCAGCTCTTCCTTGGTCTTGGCCGTCTCTTTCCACAAGCGGGTAAAAAACGGCATCCCACTAATGATCTTGTTGGCCGGAACACCTTCCTTCAGCGTCTCCTCGATCCCTTCTTTTACGAAGTTGTATGACGCAACCGATCCGGCTTCGGGAGATCCTGCATAGTGCTCGTCATATCCCATGATGACCACATAGTCTGCCACGATCCCCTGCTCTTTCCGGTTGTAATAGGTATTAAAGGTCTTGGGTACATAGTTGTCTACCGAAAGGATCAGACCGTTCTGCCTGCAGCGGACAGACAGCTCTCTTACAAATTGGATAAAGTGCTCTCCACACTCTTCCGAGATCTTCTCAAAATCCACATTGATCCCGTCCACTCCTACGCGAAGGGACTCAGAGATCAGCTGGTTGATCAGTGTCGCCCTGCTTTCTGTGCTCTTCAGCAGTTGAAGGGATTCCTCATAGGAATTGATCCCTCCGTCAAAATCTCTTACTGCCGCCCACACCTCTACGTCTGCCTGGTGCGCATAGCCGACATATTCCGCCGATGCAATGGAGTTTATGTTTCCCGATGTATCCGAAACATGGAACCAGGTAGGCGAAATGGTATTCAGTCCCTTGCTTTTTGCGATCATCTGCAGGACTCCGCTGTTGGCATCCTGGTTCGTCACGTTGTGCCATGCCATATTAATGGTATAGTCCTTGGAAATGCTGGTAAATTCAGGCTCTTCAAACTTTCTGGACACCGTCTTTTCTTCCGGCGCCCGCAGTGCGGAGGTTTTGACATAACCGATAAACCCGTCCTTCGTCCTCACTTTTTTCCAGCTTCCCTCCGTCTCTATGACCGTCACTTCGTCCTGTTTTTTCACCGACGTCAGGATCGGACTCTTCACTCCTGCCTGATAGCGTACCTGCGTGTCTTTCTTGACAGAAGCCACCGTCTTTTTTCCCCACTTGGTCACTACCGCCACACGGCTGGGGTTATCGTATACCTCATAGTCCATATTGGTATATTGCTGGACAAACTCCAGCGCAACATAAGCTGTGCTTCCCTCTGTTCTTAAAATGACGTAATCTTCGCTCTTTTTTTCCTTGGATATGGTATATTCCTTACTTCCTACTTCCACGGAAACGATATCTTTTGGAAGGGTATACAGCAAGGTGTTATTTCCCTGATCAAAGTAAAATCTGCTGTTTACATAGTCTCTGACAGTCTCGTACTGCAGGTAGACCTTTCCGTCCCAGACTTTGGCATTTGGCTCAACGACCTGGTTGTCCATTGTAACTGCCACCTGCTCCTCACTTTGAATCCCATAGTATGCTTTCAAATCATATTTTTCTTTCGTGGGGCTGTAGCGTTTCCAAAGTACCGCCGCCATCAGTCCCAAAACCGCCAAAACCACCAGAAGAAATGCATAAATCCTCAGTCTTCTCCGTCTTCTTCGTTTCTGGTTCCTTCTGGAAGACTGCTTCCTGCCGTCGTCTCCCTGGGGTCTTCCGGTTCGCTGGACTCTTCTTTCTGCCGTCGTCCGTCCCGAAGCTGTGCGGGGTCTTCTTTCTTTTTGATCCATACTGCACCTCCTACTCGGACTCCATTATAGCAAAAGCTCTGATCCACGTCATTAATTATTTCGACATTTTCACGTTTGCGGGGTAAGTTTCTTATTTATTTGTTACACGATGAAAGCACAGCTCTTTCACATTGCCCCTTTCGTCCAAAATGTAGTCTCTCATATAGACAGTCTCTTCTCTTAGCATATGCGCCTGGACGATCTGCATGGGGCTTGCCGGATATCCGTCCATTTTCAGCTTTACATCCCTGGACTCATATCCCGTCAGCTCTTCAAACATATGCCGCATCTGCACCTCCCTTTCCATTTTTCCTCCTTTTGCCGTCGATAGCCGTGGCTGCTGTGTCCCGCGGCGGCATCGAAGGTGCTGTGACACAGTGCCCACCCGGGAGATTTCCTGAGTCGCAGCTGCTCCTACTGAAGAAATTCACGGTCTTTTTTCTCTTTTTTCTTTTTTTCCACAAAAATCCTACGGACAAGGTTTCCTCTGACATCCGGCTTCCCGTCACTGTTTGATTTTGCAGATTCTGTTTCGTACTTTTTGAAAAATTGCCTGAATCGGCATTACGGCTGCAGGTATCTGCAACGCTTGATTTGATTCGGTCTGATCTTAGAATTCAGACGATTGGTAAAAATGATAGAAACTGTCCTCCTTTACGTAAAACACAGCTATCAAAATCCATTCTCCAGTGGGGACATTATACGAGATTCTCTTTTCTTTCGCAAGCCCTCTCTTGAAATTTTAAAATATTTTTCTCTGTTTTTCTCTGTCTGTTTCTCTCTGTCTCTTTTTCCCGACCGTCGAGTCAGGTAAACGCCTTCTGCGATATGAAAGTTTCTCCTTGCAGCCAGTCGCTTTCATCACATAGCTTTATAGCGCCGCAGCGCGGCCTGCGCAAAATATTTTTATCGTATAGACCACAGAGACCAGGATTTCCCATAAAAGGAAAGGACTGTCCCGGCAGGTCTTTTTTCCGTGACAGTCTTGTTCTCTCCTTTTCCTTTATTCTTTTTCCTTTATTCTTTTTCCTTTATTCTTTTTCCTTTATTCTTTTTCCTCTTCTTTCCGGCAGATGCCTGCGTCCCTGTCTGCACTAAAAAGTGTGACGGCTGCCATCAGTGCCAGCGGGACAAATAGCAAAAGCAGAAATGTCCAGGGGCTTTGCCCTCCTCCCCCTCCGCTTTCTCCGATGAACGGTTGAAAATCTATGGCAAAATGGATGAGGATCGGCAGCCACAGATTCTGAAAACAGATCCGAAACGCAGCGAACATCACACCCAGCGCCGCCGCATAGAACACCTGTTGATTTATTTCTCCCAAAGATGCGTTTTGAAACAGGTTATAGTAATGCAGCGCTCCGAATATCAGGGCAGAAATCAGTCCTGCCAGCAATAGCCGGTGTCTGCTGTTTTGAAAAGCTTTTTCCAGCGCCGACAGGATCAGCCCCCGCACCAAAAGCTCCTCAAATACCGCTGCTGCCACTGCTATGAAAAAACACTTCAGGATTGAGACCGGATCCAGTTGGAGCACATCCATCCAGTTAAAAAACATCCCGATCTGAAACGCCACTATTAGGAAGACTGCCCCCAACAGCCCCAGTAGTATCTTTGTCCGGCCGGAAAGATGTAAGGGGTTCTTTTTTTCCAGCTCTTCCCGGATCAAACATCCGCAGACAGTCGCCAAAGCCACACTGACAAACAGTCTGCTCCCTTCCGACAATAACGTTCCGTTTGTCAGATCTAATCCCAGGGCTCCCAGAGCAGGAACATAAATACTAAAGATAGCAAAGATGGCTACCGACAAAGCCAGTTGAAATTTCCAGTTGCATTTGATATCCGATTGTTTTTGCATATTCTTCTCCTTCTTTCTCATTTGCTGTTTATCCTACCACACACCGTATAAAATTTTTGTTAAGACGCTCCGATATAAAGAAAGTTTACCTCTCTGAAATATCTGATTTTGATGTGCATATTGCACATTTTGTGATATTGCTTCCGGTAGATTATTGACTTTTATTACAAATCTCTATATACTTAAGTGAGATTTATTTCACAATTTATTTTACAACATGTTTTGTTTCTGAAAGGAGGCCAAGAGAGTATGTGGGGACATATTTTCGATCTGAACAACCCGCTGGTAGGAGCGGAAAACACTTGGATGCTTTGGACGATCTGCGTTTTGGGAGCGGCCATTGCCATCTACCTGGAACAAAAGTATGAATGGGCGGCGAAACTGACCGGTGCCATCATCGCTCTTGTTCTTGCAATCGTTCTTTCTAACTTTGGTATCATTCCTATGGATGCGCCAACCTGGGATAATGTATGGGGCTTTGTGGTTCCTCTCGCCATCCCTCTTTTGCTGCTGCAGTGTGACATGCGCAAGATCGGAAAAGAAGCGGGACGCATCCTGATCATTTTCCTTTTTGGATCTGTTGGAACTGCCTGCGGCGCTCTTCTTGCTTATGCAGCGCTTCACAAGTTCATTCCTGAACTGGCAGGACTTGCCGGCGTATTCACCGGGACCTATATCGGCGGAACGGTAAACTTTGCCGCACTTGGCGCTGCCTTCGACGTATCCGGAGAGATGATCTCTGCCGCTACCGTTGCAGACAACCTGTTGATGGCGCTTTACTTCTTTGCGCTGATCGCCATTCCTTCCATCGGATTTTTCCGGAAGCACTTCAAGCATCCTTATGTAGACGCTGTAGAGGCTTCCAGCGCCCACGCTGATAAAAATCAGACGAATGCTGCCGCATTCTGGGGACGGAAGGAAATCTCCCTGAAGGACATCGCGCTTGGTGCTGCCACCGCATTCACCATCGTTACCCTGTCCGACATTATCGCTACCATCTTTGCAAGCATCATTCCTACAGGCAACGCCTTTTTGGGAATCCTGAATACTCTGATGGGCAACAAGTATCTGTGGATCACTACCATCGCCATGTGCTGCGCTACGTTTGCGCCTGGTTTCTTTGGAGAGATCAAGGGAACGAACGAGTTGGGAACTTTCCTCATCTATATTTTCTTCTTCGTGATCGGTGTTCCCGCTTCCATCGTTATGATCGTAAAGAATTCACCGCTGCTTCTGGTGTTTGCCGCGATCGTCGTGTTTGTAAATATGCTGTTTAGCTTCGTTGCAGGAAAACTGTTGAAATTCAACCTGGAGGATATCATACTGGCATCTAACGCCAACATCGGAGGTCCGACTACGGCTGCCGCTATGGCTGTTTCAAAAGGATGGACCGATCTGATCGGCCCCATCGTGCTGGTGGGAACGTTGGGATATGTTCTGGGAACCTATTTTGGATTGATCGTCGGAAGCATTTTAGGACTCTAAAAGCTGCGGCTCAGTTAGAAAAAGTTCAGACAGGGACGGAGCCTTTTTCCGTTCCTGTTTTTGTATCGTAATTTGCAGGGATTTTATAAGGCTCTGCTATTTTGCATAAGCAGGACAAGTCACCCGGACAGAAAGGAGTTTCTTATGAATTTTGATGCACACTGCGATATCTGGACAGATGTGACCCACCATTACCTGAGGGGGGAATCTGACATTTTTCGCAAATACCATTATGAACGACTGAAAAAGGGAGACATCGAAGGGGGAATCTTCGTTATCTGGAACGACCCGCCTTTTGACAAAGACCCTCTGAAACGCACCCGGCAGATGATGGAAGCCATCGCACAAGAAGAACCCCTGTGTGCGGATATCCTGACGATCGCACGATCCTATCGGGATATCCAGACGGCAAAAAAAGAGGGGCGAATGTACACCCTGATCGGACTGGAAGGCTTGAAAAGTATCGGGGAAGACCTGGCTCTCATTGAGGAATTTTATCAGTTTGGCGCCCGCCATGCCGGCCTGACCTGGAACGAGGCCAATCCCCTTGCCACGGGAATCAAGGGCGATCCTAAAAGAGGTCTGACAGACGTGGGGAGGCAGGCTGTAAAGAAAATCCAGGATCTGGGAATACTTCTGGATGTCTCTCACCTGAACGATGCCTCCTTCTGGGATCTTTTAGGAGTGGCAAACGGCCCTGTTGTAGCCTCGCACTCAAATTGCCGCGCGCTGTGCGATCAGAAACGTAACCTGACCGATGCGCAGTTAAAAGAGCTGGCAAAAACAGGCGGTGTCGTCGGACTAAATTCCTTCAACGAATTTGTCCATGACATCGAAAGTCAGCAGACGTTGGAAAATCTCGTGAAGCATCTAGATCATATGGTGGAGGTCATGGGAATCGACCATGTAGGCTTTGGCTTTGACTTTGCAGAATTTCTTTGCGGAGATACCCTCAGTTCCTTCAGCAGCCAGTCCACTCCCTATACCATCGGACTGGAGGATGCCTCCCAGGTTCCCGGCGTGATCGAGGAAATGCGGCGGATCGGATTCCATCCGGACGAAATAGAAAAAATCGCTTATAAAAACTGGCATCGGGTCATCGAAGAGGTCATTGGTTGATCCTGTCAAAAGAGAGTATTCCCTCCGGCAAAAAACCGGAAGAAATACTCTCTTTTTGTCCTATAAGTTCTCTTTTTTCCTGTTTCGCAGCGGAAGCCTTTTCTGTCGTCCCGGCAATCTTACTGCTCCGGCAATCATCACAGAAATGCCTCCCCTGAAAAGATGCGATCTATTTTACAAAGATTCTTTTGATTCCCTTTAATACCTGGATTCCCAGGAAGCTTCCCAGCGCACATCCATAAACAATCCCCAACTGGCCGGGCGTCAGCGTCTGTACCTTAAAAATCGGCTGTAGCACCGGTAATAACAGCACGGCGGTGATCAACGCGGTACCTAATAAGAAGGCCCCGATCAAAAACAGATTGTTAAAAAACATCTTGGTAAACAGTACCGGCTTTTCTGATTTGCAGTTAAATCCGTGGGCCAGTCGGCTCATACACAGCGTTCCAAAGGCCATGGTACTTCCCAACAGACTTCCTCCCTCCCGCAGTCCCAGCAAAAAGGCGGCTACGGTAGCTCCTCCTATGATCAGACCCTCTGTTCCGATCCTTCTCAAATACGCCCCGTTTAAGATAGACTGGCCAACCGGTCTTGGCTTCTCCTGCATCACTTCACTGGTGTGCGGCTCCAGTCCCAGCGCAATGGCAGGCAGGCTGTCTGTCAAAAGGTTGATAAACAGCAGGTGTACCGGTGCAAAAGGAACCGGAAGGTTGGCGACAGAGGCATACAGCACTGCCAAAATCGCCCCAAAGTTGCCCGAAAGTAAAAATTGAATAGACTGTTTGATATTTCGGTAAATGTTCCGTCCGTTTTCAATCGCCTTGACTATCGTAGCAAAATTGTCATCTGTCAGCACCATAGCCGCCGCATCCTTGGAGACCTCGCTTCCGGTGATCCCCATGGCCACTCCGATATTGGCCTGCTTCAGCGCCGGCGCATCGTTGACGCCGTCTCCCGTCATGGATACAATATTTCCTTTTTCCTGCCATGCCCTTACGATACGGATCTTGTGCTCCGGAGACACCCTGGCATAGACGGAGATCCCTTCCACAAATTCCTGTAGCTCTTCATCCGTCATCGTTTCAATGACGGCTCCCTCACAGGCTTCCGACTCTTCTTTCAGGATCCCGATCCTCTTTGCAATGGCTGCCGCCGTTACCTTATGATCTCCTGTGATCATGATAGGCTTGATCCCTGCACGAATACATTCTTCTACCGCCTGTCTGGATTCCTCTCTCGGCGGATCCATCATAGAGATCAGTCCCAGGAAGGTCAGCTCCGTCTCATCCTGCAGCGTCAGATCTTTCTCCTCTTTCAGAGTCTTGTAGGCAAAAGCCAGTACTCTCAGCCCGTTTTTAGAAAACTCTTCATTCTGAGCTTCGATCTTCTGTTTGTCCTCTTCTGTCAAGGGCCGGATATCCGTCCCCACCTGTATAGAAACGGCTCTGTGAAGCAGGACGTCCACGGCTCCCTTTACCACCATTACTACTTTCTCGTCCTCCCTGTGAGAGACGGACATCAGCTTTCTGTCGCTGTCAAAGGGAATCTCTGACAGCCTTGGAAATTGCTGCCGGATCCTGGCGGCCGGAACTCCCAGCCGATCCCCCAGATTGATCAGCGCTGTCTCTGTCGGGTCTCCGATCTCTTTTCCGTTCCGGTTGGAGGAATCATTGCACAGCATGCTGTACCACAGCAGTTTCTTCTGATTCTCCTCTTCTATGGAAATCTTCTCTGCCGGGATTCTGATTTCATTCACGTAGTAGTCTTCTACCGTCATTTTATTTTGTGTCAGGGTTCCTGTTTTATCCGAACAGATGATAGATACACTTCCAAGACCCTCTACCGCCTGAAGCTTCCGGATGATGGCATGCTCCTTCGCCATTTTTTGTGTTCCAAAGGAGAGGACGATGGTAACAATAGAGCTTAATGCCTCCGGAATGGCTGCCACTGCCAGCGCTACCGCAAAGAGAAACGCATCCATTGGTCTTCCGCCCCGAACGACCATGACCCCAAACAAAAGACCGCAAAAAACCAGGATGGCAATGGAAAGTTTTCTTCCAAAATCGTCCAGACTCATCTGAAGAGGCGTTCTTTTTTCCTTGGTGCTTTCCAAAAGACCTGCGATCTTCCCTACTTCTGTCTGCATCCCAATGGCTGTCACTTCAAAAGAAGCTCTTCCATAGGTAACCAGTCCCCCTGAAAACACCCGGTTTGTCTGGTCTCCCAGTGCGGCTCCCTCTTCCACCTCGTCCAGGGATTTTTCTACCGAAAGGCTCTCTCCCGTCAGGGCGCTTTCATCCACCTTCAGACTGGCGCAGGTAAGAAGCTTCCCGTCAGCAGGGACCATATCTCCCGCCTCCACGATCACTTCATCCCCGATGGTAACCTCTCTGGATGGAATCTGCATCAAATGCCCGTCTCTTCGCACCTTCGCTTCCGGCGCCGACAGCTGCTTCAGACTATTCAGGGACTGCTCCGCTTTAATGGTCTGTACCGTTCCCAAAATGGCATTGATGGTAATAACGACAAAAATAACAGCCGCACTTTCCATATCTCCCAAAAATCCTGATATGATCGCCGCCAAGATCAAAATAATGACCAAAAAGTCCTTGAACTGCTCCAGAAATAAAACAAAGGTGCTTTTCTTTTTTCCCTCCGTCAGTTCGTTAAATCCATACGTTTCCTGATGACGCTTTGCCTGTTCACTCGTCAGCATATCTGTTTCTTCCTTTCTTTGTGATACCGCCTGTTTTTACACAACTACTTCGTTTTGACAACAGCCTCTTATCCTGCGATCCTACTTTTTAAAAGCACCTGGCAGAGGCTTTTTACAACAGTGCTTTTTAAATGTCCACTCAAGAGCTTTTCGAATGAAAACTCTAATGAAAATTTGAAGGAATTTCCTGTGAAACAAAAAAAGACTCCTGCTGTATGAACCATACAACAAAAGTCTCACCATTTCATCGCGATACCGGATGGGTTCCATCGTATTGACGACATCGCAAACGCCAAAAATCGGCGCCAGTTACTCCCTTTTATCGAAACCCTATATTACAGGACTTTTTTCCTTCTGTCAAGAAATTCTTTTTCCTCTTATTCCTCTTTCTTATTCTCTTTCTTATTGGCTTCAATGGTCTTTACGATCCTTTCCCTCACCTCCCGTGCAAGCTCATTGGTGTTCATTCTCTCGTATTCCTCCGGATACAGAGGCGGAAGAAAATGAACCTGTACCGTTGTCTGGCGAATGGTATTTCTGTCAAAGGGGACGAAGGCATCGATCAGGGCAACCGGAACGATGGGACAGCCTGCCTTGGTTGCAGCCTTAAAGCTTCCCCCCTTAAATTCCTGCACCTTGTTTCCCTCTTTTGATCTGGTCCCCTCCGGGAAGATCAGGTAGTTTCTTCCGTTTTTTACTTCCTTGGAAACTTCCAGGATCACTTTCATGGCCTGTCGAACATCCTCTCTGTCCAGCATATATGCTTTCATGCAGGCAAATACCTGTTTTAAGAAGGGAACGTTGGCAACCTCCTTTTTCGCGACCACCGAAAAAGGAATCTCACAGACCTGCGTGATGGCCAAAACATCATATAGGCCCTGATGATTGGGGAAAAACATGAACCCTCCCTCTTTTGGCAGATGCTCTGTT
Organism: Suipraeoptans intestinalis; assembly: GCF_009696485.1. Classification (GTDB taxonomy): domain Bacteria; phylum Bacillota; class Clostridia; order Lachnospirales; family Lachnospiraceae; genus Suipraeoptans; species Suipraeoptans intestinalis. The sequence continues at coordinate 1,253,646 of NZ_VULY01000018.1, read as the reverse complement.
CCATAGCTTTCCACCCGCACATTTCCCCCTTTGTTCGCCCGATAGGTAATATAGCGCAGCAGACGGTATCGTTCTTCTTCCGTATATTTTTCCACATGCCCCGCATAATAGCACAGCTTTATCCACAGGTACGGGATCAGGAAAATATTCCGCAGTACCATGTATAAGATTCTCTTCATCTTTAAAATCCTCTCATCCTTTGTCGATCCTTCACATCTGTTCCGGATGTCCGGTCATTTCGTATAGATTTCCCCCCCGGCAGTCCGCCACCACAATGGCGGGAAACGCTTCTACCCGCAGCTTTCGGATCGCCTCTGTTCCCAGATCCTCATATGCGATCACTTCCGATTCCACAATACATTTTGACAGAAGTGCGCCGGCACCTCCTACCGCAGCCAGATATACTCCCTGGTGTTTTATGATGGCATCCAGAACTTCCCGGCTTCTTTTTCCCTTCCCGATCATCCCTATCAGCCCTTCTTCCATCAGTCTGGGCGTATATGCATCCATCCGGCTTGACGTTGTGGGACCTGCAGATCCAATGACCCTTCCCTCTCTGGCCGGTGAAGGCCCCATATAATAAATGGTCTGTCCCCTGATATCCAAAGGAAGCTCTCCATGGCTCTCCAGAGTCTCGTAAAGTCTTTTATGGGCAGCGTCCCTGGCTGTATAAAGGATTCCGCTTAGAGATACATAATCTCCTGCCTTCAGCGTTTTTGCCGTTTCCTGTAAAATCGGCATCTGTATGTTCTTTTTCACCGTCTATATCTCCCTTGTACAATGTCTGTTTACATGGCAGCAAATGTTGATCCCTACCGGAAGTCCTGCTATATGGGTAGGATAGGTTTCTATATGTACAGCCAACGCCGTCTTTTTTCCTCCCAGTCCTGCCGGTCCAATTCCCAGTCGATTGATTTCCTCCAGCACTTCCTCCTCCATCTGTTTTACCCAGGGGATAGGAGAAGCCTTCCCCGTTTCCCGAAGCAAAGCCTCCTTTGCCATGCAAGCGCACTTTTCAAAGGTTCCTCCCACTCCCACTCCTACCACGATCGGCGGACAGGCGTTCGGACCTGCTTCCTTCACAGCCGTCAGGATCGCCTGGCGGATCCCCTCTTTTCCATCGGAAGGCTTCAACATACAGACCTTACTCATATTCTCACTGCCAAATCCCTTGGGAGCTACTTTGAGCCGGATCCCATCCCCCTTTACGATATCTATATGAAGAACGGCGGGTGTATTGTCTTTGGTATTTTCCCGGATGATGGGATCTCTTACCACCGATTTTCTCAAAAATCCTTCCTGATATCCCTGTCGGACTCCCTCGTGGACCGCTTCCTTCAGATCCCCGCCTTCCAGAAACACCTCCTGCCCGATTTCCAGGAAAACAACAGCCATTCCCGTATCCTGGCAGATGGGAATCTGTTCTTTTTTTGCCACCTCCAGATTTTCCTGCAGCTGTTCCAGAACCTGTTTCCCTAAAGGGCTTGTTTCCTCTTCCTTTGCCCTTTTCAGAGCATCTTCCATATCCTTGGATAAAGAATAATTGACCTCGATGCACATTTCCTTAATGTGCCTTGTAATCTCTTCTACCTGCAGCCTTCTCATACCCGAATCTCCCGTTTCTTTTATTCTTCCTCAGTATATCACAGGTTCCCTAAAAATCTAAATAGGGTTCCGTAAGGTTTTTCCAGTCCCGGTGTTCTTCCAAAAAGGCATTTGCCGCTTTCACTGTCCGGTTTCGCATATAATTCGTACTTCTGATGTCCATCTCCTTGTTTTTTTCTGAAATGTTGGAGAAGTAGCGGAACACATCCATCTTCACTCTGTCACTGTACCTCTCATAATCCAACTGTGTCAGAACCTCTGCTCCGTCCAGAGAAGGTCTTCGCAAAAGATAGTAAACATCTTCTTCTTTCAGTTGCTTTTCCTGCGCTACCAGGTATTTTGCCGCGATCTCATCCGGTCTGGAAAAGGAAAACAGGAGATAGCAGACGCTGACCACCGCCGTCGTATAAAGGAATACCGGAAATTTTTCCCGAAAGATCTTTATGGTCACTCCCCCCATGATAAGCGCAAGAACTACCAAAAACCACATCACAAACAGTCTCAAAAATGTCAGATGATATACCTGGATATACAGCAGCATCCGGTAGCCTGCCGACAGGATCATAACAAATGTACACCCGGAAATCAGGGCAAGAAGAACGGACAGCACTTTATGCTTTTCAAAAAAGCGGGACCAGATGATCACAAGAAACAGGTTGACGGTACTTACAAACAAAAGCTCCCAAAATCCGCCTCTTGCATATTGTGCATAGGTCATTCCCTGAGGAAGCCCCTTCTCGATCCCCAAAAACAGATACGTGATCTGAATGGCTACATACAGAAGATAGATGATGCCTATTACGGTAAGAGAGGTGATCCCAATGACAGGATTCCCTTTTTTTCGATGGGCCTCTTTCCCCCGGATCTCACTGTTTTTACACAGACTGAAGAAAAACGTATAACAGATATGAAAGCCAAACAGGACAGAAAATACGATCTGGATTCCGTCCCAGATATTTACATACTTTAACAGACGTCCTACCATCTGTGAAAAGACTGCATCTGAGTTCAAAAGAAACGGAAGAATAACAGCCAGGATCCCGATCCCCAAAAGGACTCCTATCAGGCCTGCCGTCCATTTTTTCTTTCTTGCAGTCGTATTCCCTGAAAAATACGCTATGGTATGGGAATAAGGCTTGAATGTAGAAAGAAACATATTTCCTGCTATTACAAAAAAGCCCTTTACATAAGTCAGACTGCCTCCCACTTTTTTGTCATAGAACTGGTGTATCATAAACAGGATATACAAACACAATATTCCGATAGTATTACACACATAGAAAAACATGGATGTCGTCAGTGCGGAAGAAATTCCCAAAAGAATCATTCCGGCTAAATAGATATTTGTTCGTTTCTTTTTTGGTATTCCTGTTTTTTTCAGTAGAAATGATCCTATGACTATGATAGAAAGAACCCATAAAATGTTGTTGATCCCCATTTTACTCTGATAAAAAAACAGGGTATACAGCAGTCCATACAGAAGGCTCATCCCTCCAAAAAAAGCAAATTTTTCTTTCATATATTCCGTTCTTGTCTGTTCCATCATTTCCTCGATCTCGGTTTTCCTCATCCGAGATCTTCCTCCTTTCAGGTTATGATTTTTGGCTTATGGTTTCCGGTTTACTACGTTCTGCCTGTATTTCCCTGTCTTTTTCCTTCTGCTTTTCCCTGTCTGTCTCTTCCCGGCAGTATTCCAACAGATCTCCCGGCTGACAGTCCAGTTCCCGGCAGATTGCTTCCAGCGTAGAGAAACGGATCGCCTTCGCCTTTTCATTTTTCAGGATGGACAAATTTGCAGTTGTAATATCAATACGTTCCGCCAACTCAGATACTCCCACTTTTTTCCGTGCCATTACTACATCCAATCGAACTCTGATTCCCATTGCAGAACCTCCTATATCGTAAAATCTGTTTCTTCTTTGTACAAAATGGCCTGTAGAAAAACCTGTGACAGCACTCTGCTAAAGACGGCTGCAATAAAAAATACCAGCAGGATGATGGCTGTAGCCCAGGTGGGGACCCAAAGCAGTTTTACAAGAAACAATCCGAAAATCCCCATGCTGTATGCCGCCATAGCATTTAAGCTTTTTACGTTTGCCCTTACAAAGCAATGTTCAGCCAGGACAGACTTTATCATTTTTCTCAATTCATACACGATCAGAATCCCAAAAATTCCCGCAATTCCAAAAACGATCAGATAAAGCAGATATTCCTTCTGTATCGGCCTGATATACCTTTCCCCCAGAAAGCGAAAACTAAATGGAAGTGTGGCAACGATCCCGATTCCGGAAATCAGCATAAAATCCAGCAAATATTTTGTAAATGTTGCAAGCTTTTTATCCATCCTGTTTCTCCCTTTTCCATTCATTCTTTTTTCTAAAATTTGTAGAAGGGTTTTCATCACTTATGACGATGCCTTCCTTTTATTTCCTTTTATTTTTCCTTACCATATCATAATTTTTATCGTTTATCAATATTTTTTTATTGTTTTTAAATCTTATCTTCTTGTTAATCAATATTTTCAAGAGAACACCCCCCGCATGGAAATTTTTGGAAAATTCTTGTATGCGAAGAATCCATCCCAGTTTCTTAAGTACAGCTTCTCCATAGTAAAAGCTGAACGCTTCGTATGGGCTACGGTTGTTCAGCTTTTTTCTTTTATAAGAATTGACATGGGTCATCACCAGGTAAGAGGAAAGTTCCTCTCTCCAAAAATGTGTCTCGTCTTTTTTATTCCCTCTTGAAAAGTTATAACTGTTGTTATATAATAATAACAGTTATAACTGAAATAACAGATATGGTAGGTGAAGAATGAACATACAGATTAATAATGCAAGTGATGATCCGATTTATTTACAAATAAAAAATCAGATAAAAGCACAGATTATTTCTGGCGAATTAAACGTCGGGGAACAATTACCCTCTATTCGCTTTTTAGCGAAAGAGCTAAGAGTAAGCATGATTACGGCCAAAAGAGCATTTGATGAATTGGAGCTGGACGGATTCATTGATTCAGTACAAGGGAAAGGGAATTTTGTTGCAGCACAAAATAAGGAGCTTATTCGTGAAGAATACTTAAAAAAAATTGAATCGAAATTACAAGAGGTAGTTGAACTTTCAGAAATTGCAGGCATTTCCAATGATGTGTTAATAGAAATGCTTCGCAGCTATGTGGAGGGAAAATATGAGTAATTTTGCTATTGAAACTAAAAACTTAGTCAAAAGGTTTGATGGGTTTACCTTGGGTCCGATAGACCTGTGTATTCCAAGAGGCGCTATAGTAGGATACATAGGGCAGAATGGAGCAGGGAAAAGTACGACAATAAAACTACTGTTAGGATTACTTCATAAAGACGCTGGAGAGATAAGAATATTGGATGAAAAAAATCCTAAAAGTATGGAATTAAAGGATAAACTCGGTGTCGTATTTGACGATTTATTAATGCCGGAAGAAATGACATTTACAGATGTGGAAAAATTCTGCTCGAAAGTTTACTCAAAGTGGGATAAAGCGAGATTTCACAGGTTAAGAGAACACTTTCATTTACCAGAAGCACAAATGATAAAGCATTACTCTCGTGGTATGCGGATGAAATTGTCCATGGCAGTTGCCCTATCACATACTGCAGAAATTCTAATTTTAGATGAAGCGACCAGTGGATTGGATCCTATCGTCAGAGAAGAAATTTTGGAGTTGCTACTTGATTTTATGCAGGATGAAAATCATACAATATTTGTTTCTTCACATATCTTATCCGATTTGGAAAAAATTGCAGATTATATTGCTTTTATTCATAACGGCAAAATTCTCTTTATGGAAGCAAAAGATGAGTTAAAAGAAAATTATGGTATTTGTACACTATCTGATAAAGATGTGAAAAATATTGAGGAAACGGCAATAATTGGAAAAAGGATACATGCCTTTGGTCAGGAACTACTCGTGAAAAGGGATCTTATTCCGAAAGGAATCGCCTTACAAAAGCCATCTATTGAGGATATTATGATTTATTTTGTGAAAGGAGAAAAAAGACGATGATTGCACTAATAGTAAAGGATATCGCAGCCTTAAAAAGGACGTTACTGTTTACTATTGCTATTTGTATTGCACTTGCTGCTTATGGAATATATCAAAATGTAATTTTCATGATTCCACTTATTTGTGCAATGATACCACTTATTTTAACAGCCATTGCTTTCGGCTTTGATACGAAATCGAAATTTGAACAGTTTGCCTTTTCAATGCCGATAAAAAGGAGCAGCTATGTGATAAGTAAGTTGTTTTTTTCATTTGTATTCGGACTAATCGGTTCTGTATGTATGTTTATTTTGTTAATAATTCAAAATAAACTACCGGTAGAACATATCGTTTTGATTTCGATCCTCACTCTGGTAGCAACTGTATTCATGTCTGCCGTTCAGTTACCTTTTATGCTTAAATACGGCGCAGAAAAAGGCAGACTCGTTATGCTAATAACCTATTTTTCTATATTTGCTCTGTCAACCTTTCTAAAAGAAAAATCGGATTTCCTCATAAAAATGACAGAAGTCCTTAACAGAGCATCCATGCTGATTATTTGTATGGGAATAACTTTTACAGGGCTGGCTCTCATTGGGATTGCAATAAAATCATCTATTCTAATTATGGAGAAAAAAGAGTATTAGAAAATAGCTTTTTCATATATAAAGTTAGGTCAGGAGGCTAAACTATGGAAATGTATTTCATTTATTTAGCTGCTACATTGTTTTTGATTTTAGGAATAGGAGATCTGGGGCGTAGTTTCATATCTAGGAGTACTACTGATTTTACTACCGGAGAAGTCCTTTCAACTTGGTCGCCTAATCCTGAAGCAGTGAAAAGAGGAAATTCCAAATGGGCAATTTTCAGTTACTCTATCAATGGTAAAAAGTATATATCTAAAAATAGAATACAAGTGTCCATGACCACAAAAGTCGGCGATAAAAAGACGATAAGATACGATAAGAAAAGCCCCGAAAAACTTTACAGTTTCTCTATAAAACGAGGAGTCCTATTATGTACAGTTTCAGTAGTATTGTTTGTTATTGGCAGCTTTAAATTATTATAACCAGCAACAGGTCTGTCTGTCGTCAATCTCTGCTCTCTCGATTTCCAAGATCAGCAGCATATGTTATTTTCTTTAGAACAAACAGAGCCAGACAGATGCTTCTGCCCGGCCCTGTTTTTATTTATTTTTCTGTTATTTCTTCCTCTTCTTCCTCTGAGTCGTCTTTTCTTACCTTTGCGATACTTGCAACCATTCCTCCCTCAGGAAGATTGATCAGCTTCACGCCTGACGTAACCCGACCAAGAACAGAAATCCCTTCGCATCTCATCTTGATGATGATCCCGTCTGTATTGATGATCATAATTTCATCATCTTCATTAACGGATTTAAAGCCTACTACATTTCCCGTTTTTCCTGTGATCTTATAGCAGCGAACGCCCTTCCCGCCTCTGTTTTGTGCGGTAAACTCGTCGATAGAAGTCCTTTTTCCCATTCCCTTTTCAGAAACGATCAAAAGCTGCTCTCCCTGAGAATCCAACTGCATGCCGATCACCTCATCTCCGTCAGCCAGGTTCATTCCCCTGACACCCATGGAGGTTCTTCCTGTGGAACGGACATCCTTTTCATCAAACCGGATACATTGTCCATACTGTGTGATCAGGAAAATATCGCTGTTGTTATCTGTATACTTTACTTCGATCAGCTCATCCTCTTCCCGGAGTGTAATGGCCGCAAGCCCCGTCTTTCTGACATTTGCGTATTCCTTGATAGAGGTCTTTTTTACAAGTCCCTTTTTCGTTGCCATGAAAAGGTATTCTCCGTCCCGGTACTCTTCAATGGGGATCACGGCACTGATCTGTTCTTCCGGCATCAGCTGCAGAAGATTGATGATGGCAGTTCCTCTGGATGTTCTTCCGGATTCCGGGATCTCATATCCCTTCAGTCGGTACACCCGCCCTTTGTTGGTAAAGAACATAATATAATGGTGCGTGTTTGTCATAAACAGCTCTTCCACATAATCTTCTTCGATAGTCTGCATTCCCTTGATACCACGGCCGCCTCTGTTTTGGGATTTAAAGTTGTCCGTGGACATTCTTTTGATATATCCTCTTTTTGTCATGGTGATGACTACGTCTTCTCTTGGAATCAGATCCTCCATAGAGATATCAAACTCATCAAATCCGATATCCGTTCTTCTTCCGTCTCCATATTTGTCACGGATCACCAGGATCTCTTTTTGATCACGGCAAGAAGAAGTTTTTCATCCCCCAGGATCGCCTTCAACTCTCCGATCAGCTTCATCAGATCTTCGTATTCTTTTTCCAGCTTTTCTCTTTCCAGACCGGTCAACGCACGAAAACGCATATCCAGGATCGCCTGTGCCTGTATTTCTGACAGTTGGAATTTTTCCATCAATTCCTGCTTTGCGATCTGCACATTTTTGGATCCTCTGATGATCTTGATTACTTCGTCGATATGGTCCAGAGCGATCAGCAGTCCCTGTAAAATGTGCGCCCTTTCTTCTGCCTTATTCAGCTCATATTTGGTTCTTCTGGTAACAACTTCCTCCTGATGACGAAGATAATGGTGCAGCATCTCCAGAATGTTCATAACCTTGGGTTCGTTATTTACCAGCGCCAGCATGATCACTCCAAAGGTATCCTGCAACTGGGTATGCTTATACAACTGGTTCAGGATCACATTTGCATTGGCGTCTCTTCTTAATTCGATAACGATTCGCATTCCCTCACGACTGGACTGGTCGCTTAGATCCGTGATTCCGTCGATTTTTTTATCCCGAACAAGCTCTGCCATTTTTTCGATCAGTCTTGCCTTGTTTACCATATAGGGAAGTTCCGTCACGATGATATGGCTTTTCCCGTTTGCCATGGTCTCGATATTGGTAACGGCGCGAACCCTTATTTTTCCTCTTCCGGTTCTGTAGGCCTCTTCAATCCCTCTCTTTCCAAGGATGGTTCCTCCCGTAGGAAAGTCCGGCCCTTTTATGATATCCAGGATTTCTTCTACCGTCGTCTCTTCTTTATCCTCCAGACGATTGTCAATGATCCTTACGACTGCGTCGATCACTTCCTGAAGGTTATGCGGAGGGATATTCGTGGCCATTCCTACTGCAATTCCGGATGTTCCATTTACCAGAAGATTGGGAAATCTTGCAGGAAGCACCACCGGTTCTTTCTCCGTCTCATCAAAGTTAGGAGAAAAATCCACCGTATTTTTATTGATATCTGCCGTCAGTTCCATGGATATTTTGCTAAGCCTTGCCTCCGTGTACCGCATGGCCGCTGCTCCGTCTCCATCCACAGAACCAAAGTTTCCATGTCCGTCCACCAGAGGATATCTGGTAGACCATTCCTGCGCCATATTGACCAGCGCTCCATAAATGGAACTGTCTCCATGGGGATGATATTTACCCATAGTATCTCCAACGATACGGGCGCATTTTCTATGGGGCTTATCCGGACCATTATTCAGTTCGATCATGGAATACAAGATTCTTCTTTGAACCGGTTTCAGACCATCCCTCACATCCGGAAGGGCTCTGGATGCGATGACGCTCATGGCATAATCAATATAGGAGGTCTCCATCGTCTTTTTTAAGTCTATGTCATGAACTTTATCAAATACATTTTCTTCCATTTTTTGTTCTCCTGTTAAACATCAAGATTTTTCACATACTTAGCATTTTCTTCAATAAATTCACGTCTCGGCTCCACCTTGTCTCCCATCAGGGTCGTAAAGGTGATATCCAGCTCCGACGTTGCTTCCTCATCCATCGTTACTCTCAAAAGGACTCTGTTTTCCGGATCCATGGTGGTTTCCCACAACTGATCTGCATCCATCTCTCCCAGACCTTTATACCTCTGGATCTTATTATTTCCGTCACGTCCTACTTCTCTTAAAATAGAATCCAGTTCTTCATCGTTGTATGCGTACCAAACCTTTTTGTTTTTTTCCAGCTTATAAAGAGGAGGCTGTGCCAGATACACATATCCTTCCTTGATCAGATCCGGCATAAACCGGTACATGAACGTAAGAAGCAAAGTGCTGATATGAGCTCCGTCCACATCCGCATCTGTCATAATGATGATCTTATGATATCTCAGCTTGGAAATATCAAAGTCATCATGGATTCCCGTTCCAAATGCTGTGATCATCGCCTTGATCTCCGCGTTGCCATAGATCTTATCCAATCTGGCCTTCTCTACATTCAGGATTTTTCCACGCAAAGGAAGGATGGCCTGTTTTGATCTGTCCCTGGCCGTTTTGGCAGAACCTCCTGCCGAATCCCCCTCTACAATGTAAATTTCGCAGTTTTCGGGATTTTTGTCGGAACAGTCTGCCAGCTTTCCCGGAAGGGACATCCCATCCAGCGCAGATTTTCTTCTGGTAAGATCCCTGGCTTTTCTGGCTGCCTCCCTTGCCCGCTGTGCCATTACGGATTTTTCAATGGTCAGTTTTGCCACAGAAGGATTCTGTTCCAGATAGATTTCCAGTTGTTTGCTGACGATGTTGTCTACCGCTCCTCTTGCTTCACTGTTTCCCAGTTTCTGCTTTGTCTGTCCCTCAAACTGAGGATCTTCTATTTTGACACTGATAATAGCAGTCAGTCCTTCTCTGATATCCTCTCCCGAAAGATTCGGCTCGCTTTCTTTTAACAGCTTATTTTTTCTGGCATAATCATTAAAGGTCTTTGTCAGCGCATTTCTGAAACCTACTACATGGGTTCCCCCTTCCGGAGTCGTAATATTGTTTACAAATCCATAGGTATTATCTGTATAGCCATCATTATGCTGCATGGCAACTTCCACAGACACATGGTTGATCACTCCCTCGCAGTAGATCACATTTTCGTACAGAGGCGTCCTGCTCCTGTTCAGGTAGGTTACAAATTCCTTGATACCGCCCTCATAATAGAATGTTTTTTCTTTCTTTTCTTCCAGCCTTTCATCACAGAGAATGATTTTTAATCCCTTTGTCAAAAATGCCATTTCCCTGAAACGCTGCTTTAATGTATCATAGTCAAATACCGTCTCTTCAAAAATGGTATTGTCCGGTAAAAAGGTTACTTTTGTTCCTGTTTTTTCTGCTTCACAGGTTCCCACTACCGTCAGTTTCTGAACGACTTTTCCCCGTTCATATCTCTGTTTGTAGATGTTTCCTTCACTGAATATTTCTACCTCCAGCCAATTGGAAAGAGCATTTACGACAGAAGCTCCCACTCCATGAAGTCCTCCTGATACCTTGTATCCTCCTCCTCCAAATTTTCCTCCGGCATGAAGAACGGTAAATACCACCTCTACGGCAGGAAGTCCTGCCTTCTGATTGATCCCTACAGGAATCCCACGCCCGTTATCTATGACTGTTATGGAGTTGTCCGGATTGATGCTGACAAAAATTGTATCGCAAAATCCTGCCAGAGCCTCATCCACTGCATTGTCTACGATCTCATATACCAGATGATGAAGTCCTCTAAGGGAAGTACTCCCTATATACATACCGGGACGCTTTCTTACCGCTTCCAATCCCTCCAATATCTGAATTTCATCTGCACCGTACTCATGCTGTACTTTTTCTGTACTCATTCTGTTCCTCCTAATTGACTCGACTGATACTTCCCTCTTTTACATAAAATATTTTATTTACTTTGAATTGATGCTTAATAAATTCTTCCACTCCCGTGCAGGTGATCAACGTCTGGATCCCGTGAATACTATCCAGCAGATATTGCTGTCTGTGACTGTCCAGCTCCGACAATACATCATCCAGCAAAAGGATGGGAGTGTCTCCGATTTCTTTTTTTACGATTTCTATCTCTGCTAGCTTCAGTGACAAGGCAGACGTTCTTTGCTGCCCCTGGGATCCAAATTTTCGAATATCGATTTTTTCCATCATAAAACACAGATCGTCCCTGTGGGGTCCCACAGACGTGCTCTTTAACCGGATATCTCTTTCTCTGTTTTTTAAAAGAGCCTTCTCCAGCGGCAGACTCCCATTTCCGGGTTCATAGGAAATATAGATACTTTCCTTCCCTCCTGTCAGGTTATAATGGATAGAAGAAATAATAGAATTTATTTCTTCTACAAATTTCTTTCTTCTTTCTATGATGGCAGTCCCATGCCGGACAAGCTGCATATCCCAGACATCCAGCATATCCTTTTTATCCTTTGACTCTTTTCCATAGATTTCTTTCAGCAGGTGGTTTCTTTGATTGATGATCCTGTTATAATTTGAAAGGTGATTCAGATAGATCTTATCCAACTGAGAAAGTTCCATATCCAAAAATCTTCTTCTTTCGGAAGGACCGTTCTTTATAATATTCAAATCTTCCGGTGAAAAAAATACATAATGAACGATTCCAAATAATTCCGAAGCCTTTTTTATAGGGAACTTATTGATGGCAATACCTTTGGGACTGTTTTTTTTAAATGGATGTCTATTTTATAATCCAGTCCGTTCTTCTCAATGACAGACTCTATATGAGCTTCCTCTTCCCCAAATTTTATAACATCCCTGTCCTTTGTTCCCCTATGGGATTTTGTTGTTCCGGAAATATAAGCTGCTTCCAGTATATTTGTTTTCCCCTGGGCATTATCTCCGTAAAAAATGGTAGGTCCATCTTCCAAAGAGAATTCCAAAAACGGATAATTTCTAAAGTTTTTCAACTTCAAAGATTTAATTTTCAATGTTGATTTCTTCTCCTTGAAAGCTCACGACATCTTTGCCGTATAGCTTTCTTCCTCTTCTATATTCTGTTTCCCCGTTTACTTTCACAAGTCCGTCTGCTATTACATCTTTTGCCTCTACGCCTGATCCTACCAATCCCGCCGCTTTCAGAGCCTGTCCAAGCTTAATATACTCTTTTCTTAATTTTAAACTGCTCATGAAAACCTCCTACACTGCCGTGCTGAAATTTACGGGAAGAATCAGATACAGATAACTTTCCTCTTCATTTTTGATGAAGCAGGGAGCCTTTGGATTCATCAGATAAATCGTGATCTCTTCCTCGTCAATGGCTCTTAATGCATCTATCAAAAATTTAGGATTAAATCCGATCAAAAGATCCTTTCCTTCTTTTTCGATCAGGATTTCTTCATTCATAGAGCCCATTTGAGAATTGATCTGAAGTTCCATTCTCTCATCCTCTATCCGAATGATCACAGGTTTTTTATCCCCTTCTTTTACCAGAAGAGTAGCTCTGTCTATACAATTTAAAAATTCTTTTTTATTAATGGTCACTTTTGTTTCATAATCCTTTGACAGCATCTGATCAATCTTAAAATATTCTCCTTCGATCAGACGGGAAACCACGATGGTTTTATCAAATTCAAACACAACATGGTTATCTGTGTAGGAAATGATCACTTCGTTTTCAATTTCTCCCGATAGGATTTTACTGATCTCCGTCAGAGTTTTTCCGGGGATCACCAGTTTTTTCTCTTCAAAATTTCCTTCCATTTCTATTCTGCGAATAGAGATTCTGTGACCATCCAACGTAGCCAGTCTTAAGTAATTTTCCTTAATTTCAAATAACTCTCCTGTCATCAACTTGTTGGTCTCACTGTCAGAAATAGAAAAAATCGTCTGTCGGATGGCTTCCTTTAAGACAAACTGGGATAGAGCTATGGAACCTTCTTTTTCCACTTTGGGAAGGTAAGAAAATTCTTCTGCTTCTCTTCCGGGAATATCAAACTTTGCTTTTTCACAGGTAATAGAAGTCTGGTTGTTTTCCATACTTCTTATGGTAATATCATTATCAGGAAGCTTCCTTATGATCTCAGACAGGATTTTGGCATTGACTGCGATCATTCCCGTTTCTTCTATTGTTCCTTCTACTTCTGTCTGAATCCCCAATTCCATATCATTGGCAGTCAGCTTTATCACATCAGAAGAAGCATCTATCAAAATACATTCCAGGATAGGCATGGTGGTTCTGGAAGATACAGCTTTCATTACAATAGTAACTCCCTTTAGAAGGTTTGATTTCTTACAGATTATTTTCATGTGAAAAACTCCTTTCGCGATAAAACGTATATAAATATATATATATTATTTTCGTCTTCTTAGTAGTAGAGGCTGTGGAAAAGAGGAAAACCCTGTTTTTCCTTGAGAACTAAGAAGATTTGAAAATGAAATCTCTGTGGATATCAACAGAACAGACTGTAGAAAAAATGTGTATAACTGGGAGCAAAAGAGGAAAAAGAAACCTTGTAAAAAGTTATCCATATCCTATCCCATACTTATCCACATAGAACTAACAGATCTTTGTTTATAATGGGTTAATCTTTTTCTTAATGATACTGATGGTATTGGAGAGGATTTCATCCTCTTCTATATTAGAGGTGATTTTATCCACACCATATTTGACGGTAGTATGATCTTTTCCCCCAAGAATGATGCCGATCCCCTCCAAAGGAGCGTCGGTGAGAGTCCTCATTAGGTACATTGCTACCTGTCTGGGAATGGCGATCTGAGAATTTCTTTTTTTACTTTTCAGATCCGCTACGGAAATATTATAGTGTTCCGATACGACGTCCAGGATCAATTCGGGGGTCACTTCCCTTTTATCTTTAGGAAGAACAATATCTTTCAATGCTTCCATGGCAAGCATGATATCAATGTTTCCATGATTATTTAATTTGTAGAGAGCGATCAGTTTATTTAAAGAACCTTCCAGCTCCCGGATATTGCTCTTTACGTTTGTAGCGATATAATCCAGTACATCATTAGGAATATTGTATTGTCCCAGATGATCCACCTCTATTTTTTTCAAAAGGATCGCCATACGTGTTTCATAATTGGGAGCGGAAATATCTGCTACAATCCCACATGCAAAACGTGTACGGAGCCGTTCTTCCAAAGTTTCTATATTCTTAGGCGGTTTATCACTGGAAATAATGATCTGCTTGGAAGAATCATAAAGGTGATTAAAGGTATGGAAAAATTCCTCCTGAGTGCTTTCTTTTCCAATAATAAACTGAATGTCATCGATCAGAAGCACGTCGTTATTCCTGTATTTGTCCCTGAAATTAGAAATAGAAGATTTGTTGTTGGACTGTTTTCCTGATTTCAGCGCTTCGATCAGTTCATTGGTAAAGGTTTCACTGGTTACATAAAGAACCTTCTTTTTTGGATCCTGCTCTAAGATGTAATTGGCAATGGAATGCATCAGATGCGTCTTGCCAAGTCCTACTCCTCCGTAAATAAAAAGAGGATTGTAGACCTTTCCGGGAGATTCCGCTACTGCAAGAGATGCTGCATGTGCAAAGGTATTGTTCCCTCCTACCACAAAAGTATCAAAGGTATATCTGGGATTCAGATTTGCCATCTCTGCCACAGATCTTCCTTTCTTTTTGGAAACGGACTCTGCAGACAGGTCTTTGAACCGGTCCAGTTGCTCATCGTCTTCAGAAAGAAATACAACGTCGTATTCTTCATTGACGATATCTGCGATGCAGACCTTGAGAGGAAGAAGATATTTTCGTTCGATATATTCCACACTTGCAGCGGAATTAACCAGAAGATAAACGGTAGAATTTGTGATTTTATATATTTTTAAAGGTTTGATCCACGTTTTAAAAGAAACACTGGATAATTCGTGTTCCTCTCTCAGATGTTCTATGATCTCCTCCCATTTTTCTGCAACAACGTCCATTTTCACATACTCCTAAGCTTTTATAATCTAAGAGATGGCATAAAAAACCACTCTCATCTATTCTACATCAAAAAAGAAATATAAGCAATGTATGAAATCGAATAATGATAAATCACAGTATTTACGTTTTTGCTTGACTTTAAGGCTTTTATTGCATATAATCAAAAATGATGTCTTTAGAAAAAGTGGGAGTTGACCATTAGAATATAAGGAGGTGGATATACATGAAAATGACATTCCAGCCAAAGAAAAGACAAAGAGCAAAAGTTCATGGATTTCGTTCAAGAATGAGCACAGCAGGCGGAAGAAAAGTTCTTGCGAACAGAAGATTAAAAGGAAGAAAGAAATTATCAGCGTAGGCCGCATATATGTGGCCTTTTCTTCTCTGAAAATTAGGAGATGGTATGCAGTATTCCGAGTCGTTGAAAAAGAATAAAGATTTTCAGAAGGTTTACAGGCAAGGAAAATCTTATGCCAACAAATATCTGGTGATGTACATTTTACAGAATGGGACGGAGCGAAACAGACTTGGAATTTCCGTCAGTAAAAAAGTTGGAAACAGTGTCGTAAGGCACAGGATCACCAGACTGGTAAGAGAAATCTACAGAAAAAATGAAACAGACGTCAAAAAAGGACTGGATATCGTAGTTCTGGCAAGAGTAAATGCAAAAGATAAAAGCTATAAAGAGATAGAAAGTTCTTTTTTTCATCTGGGTAATATTCATAAGATTATGAATGTGGAGTAGGTACTATGAAAAAGACATTATTGTGGATGATAGGATTTTACAGAAGGTATCTATCAGGAATAAAGGGAGGCTCTACCTGCATCTACTACCCGACCTGCTCGCAGTATGCGACAGAAGCCATTGAAAAGTATGGGGCTTTGAAAGGAAGCTTTCTTGCAGCCAAAAGGATTTTGAGATGTCACCCCTTTGCAAAGGGAGGATATGATCCGGTTCCATAAATAAAAATATGCGGAGGAAAACAGAATGTCGTTAAGTTTATTAAGCGCTGCAAACTGGCCTATCATAGGGCAGCTTTGCTGGCTGTTGGGTAAGGTGATGAACTTTATCTATACAAGTTTGGATAATATCCTTCCAAGTGATACAGGATTGGTAGGATTATCAATTATCATATATACCATTCTGGTATATACATTGATGTTGCCGTTGACGATCAAGCAACAGAGAACGTCAAAAATGTCTTCTGTCATGAATCCGGAGATTCAGGCGATTCAGAAAAAGTATAAAAATAAACGGGATCAGGCTTCCATGATGAAGCAGCAGGAAGAGATGCGT
Source organism: Suipraeoptans intestinalis (assembly GCF_009696485.1). GTDB lineage: Bacteria > Bacillota > Clostridia > Lachnospirales > Lachnospiraceae > Suipraeoptans > Suipraeoptans intestinalis. The sequence continues at coordinate 1,237,045 of NZ_VULY01000018.1, read as the reverse complement.
CAGGTTTATGACAAATATGGAACTTCCATGGCGGGAGGATGCCTTCCTCTTTTGATCCAGATGCCATTCCTGTTTGCCCTGTATCCGGTTATTTATAATATTCAGGATTATGTACCGTCTATTTCAACGGAAGCAAATAGATTTCTTACTATCCCGAATCTGACAGTGGCTCCTATTGCAATGATAAAGAGCCATCCTTCTGTGGTGGTCATCATAACGGCAATTCTTCTTCCACTTATTTCGGGAGTGACTCAGTATTTCAGTATTAAGCTGTCTCAGTCTATTTCAGGACAGGGAATGGAAGATAATCCGATGGCAGGTACAATGAAAACAATGAATATGACAATGCCTCTGTTTTCTGTATTCATGGTATTTACCTTGCCTACCGGTATTGGTCTTTACTGGATCGTCAGTGCTATTGTGCGTTGTGTACAGCAGATTTTTATTAACAGACATTTATCCAGTATTTCTGTAGAGGATCTGATTGAAAAAAATAAAGAGAAGGCAGAAAGAAAAAGAGAAAGAAGAGGAGAAAGAGCCGGAAAGATCAATGAAATGGCTCAGAGAAATACGAAGAGTATGAGAGAAACCGCTTCGAAGAGTACTTCTTCTCTGGAAATAGATACGAAAGCAGGTGCTTCTTCAGATAAAGCGAAGGAAGGAAGCCTTTCCAGTAAAGCAAACATGGTTAAGAAATTTAACGAAAATAATTAGGAGGCATTTACGATGGAATATATTACTGTATCAGCAAAAAATGTCGATGATGCGATCACAGAAGCTTTGGTAGAACTGGGGATCACCAGTGATCAGCTGGATTATGAGATCATTGAAAAAGGAAGCGCAGGTTTCTTTGGAATAGGCATGAAGCAGGCAGTGATAAAAGCCCGCAAGAAAACAAGTCCAAAAAAGAATTTGGAGAAAGAAAAGAAAGAATCCTCCTTTCAGAAGAAATCGTTTGAAAAGCCGGAGAAAAAAGAAAGAAAAAAGGAATCCTTCCAAAAGGAAACCGTAGGAGAAAGCAAAGAAGAAAAAGAAACAGCTGCAAAAAAACAGCCGGAAAAAGAACCGGAGCTGGCTCCGGTGGAAGCAAAAACAATAGAAGCTTGTGAAACATTCATAAAAGATGTTTTGGAAGCCATGGGCATGAAAGAGACAAGCGTAACTTCTTCGATAGACGAAGAGGGAGCACTGGCGATTGAAGTAGCGGGAGAAGGCATGGGCGTTCTTATCGGAAAAAGAGGACAGACTCTGGATTCCATCCAATATCTAGCAAACAGAGTTGCGAACAAAGAGCAGGAAAGCTATGTAAGAGTGAAATTGGACACAGAGGACTACAGAAGAAGAAGAAAAGAAACGCTGGAGCATCTTGCGAAAAATATTGCAGGAAAGGTAAAAAGGACAAGAAGGAAAGTGATCCTGGAACCGATGAATCCATATGAGAGAAGGATCATTCATTCTGCTCTTCAGGGGGATCCGGCTATCACAACTCACAGTGAAGGGGAAGAACCTTATAGGAAAGTGGTTGTAACTTTATCAAGAAAATAAAGAGGACAGAAATAGGGGTGGAGTGTGAAGCCCCTATTTTTTTCCATATAAACAGAGGTTAAAACATATGGAAAATCAGTACGAAAAGACGATTGCGGCTGTGGCGACGGCCATGAGCGATTCAGGAATTGGAATCGTGAGAATAAGCGGAGCACAGGCTTTTGAAATTGCAGATCGTATTTACAGGGGAAAAAAAGAAAAAAAGCTGTCTTCTCAGCCGTCTCATACCATACATTACGGATATGTGGCAGATCAAGAGGAATTGGTGGATGAGGTTCTGGTAATGCTCATGAGAGCGCCTCATACCTTTACAGGGGAGGACACAGTAGAATTCAATTGCCATGGGGGCGTCTATGTGGTACAAAGAGTATTGGAGCTTCTGCTGAAAAATGGAGCTTCTGCTGCTGAGCCGGGAGAATTTACAAAAAGAGCCTTTTTAAACGGAAAAATAGATCTGTCTCAGGCAGAATCTGTGGGAGATATGATCGCCGCAAGAAACGAATATGCTTTAAAAAATTCTATGCGCCAGATGCTGGGAGAGTTGGGATGCAGAACAAAAGAATTAAGGGGAAGGATCATTCATGAAATTGCTTTTATAGAGACGGCTCTGGATGATCCGGAACACATCAGCATAGAAGGTTACCAAGAACAATTAAGAGAAACGACAAAAAAAATAAAAAAAGAAATAAATAAATTACTAAAAACCTGGGATAATGGGAGAATCATAAAAGAAGGGATCAAAACAGTCATCTTGGGAAAACCAAATGCAGGAAAATCTTCTTTTTTAAATGCTTTGACAAGAAGAGAGTCTGCCATTGTTACAGATGTTGAAGGGACTACAAGAGATGTGATCAGAGAGGAAATCAATCTTCAGGGGATCACTTTACATGTCATGGATACGGCAGGTATCAGAAACACGGCAGATGCAGTGGAAAAAATAGGAGTAGAGAAGGCAAAGGAACTGGCAGAAGAGGCGGATCTGATCATATACATTGCAGATGCTTCCAGGCTTCTAAATGAAAGTGATAAAGAAATCGCAGAAATCTGTAGGGAAAAGAAAGTTCTGGTTCTTCTGAATAAGACGGATCTAGAAAGCAGGATCAATGAGAAAGATATAAGATTGTTATTTACAGAACATATTTCCGTCATTTCCATTTCTGCACAAAACCGCACAGGGATAGAAGAAGTAGAAGAAGAAATAAAAAAGATTTTTTTTAGAGGAGAACTTTCTTTTAATAACGAAGTGTATCTGACAAATGCAAGACAGAAAGAAGCATTAAGAGAAGCAGAAGAGGCTTTAAGCCGGGTAGAAGAAAGTATTTATGCCGGATTGGCGGAGGATTTCTATTCTATCGATCTTATGGAGGCCTGCGATGCCTTAGGAAAAATTACAGGAGAAACAACAGGAGAGGATGTCATTCATGAAATTTTCAGCAAGTTCTGCATGGGAAAATAGAGAAAAGTATGATGTGATCGTGTTGGGAGCAGGGCATGCAGGGTGTGAAGCAGCGCTTGCTTCTGCGAGATTGGGACAGAAGACGCTGATATTTACTGTAAATATTGAAAGTATTGCAATGATGCCGTGTAACCCAAATATAGGAGGAAGTTCAAAGGGACATCTGGTGAAAGAAATCGATGCGCTGGGCGGAGAAATGGGACGCGTGATCGATCAGACATTTATTCAATCTAAAATGTTGAATAAATCAAAGGGTCCGGCAGTACATTCCTTGCGGGCACAGGCAGACAAAGAGCAGTATACCAGAAAGATGAGCCGCGTTTTGGAAAATCAGGAAGGTTTGGATATCAGGCAGGATGAAGTGGTAAACATCCTTGTGGGGGATGGAAAAGTGACGGGAGTACAGACCTGTTCCGGCACCGTTTATTCCTGCAAAGCAGTGATTTTATGTACAGGAACTTATCTGAGAGCAAGATGTATCTACGGAGATGTGAGCAAAAATACCGGACCCAATGGCCTTTCTGCAGCAAATGAATTATCAGAATGTTTGATGGAATTGGGAATTTCCATGAGACGTTACAAAACGGGTACGCCGGCCAGGATCGACAGACGTTCAGTGGATTTTTCAAAAATGGAAGAACAAAAAGGAGACGACAGAATCGTGCCGTTTTCTTTTGGAACAGATCCGAAGGAGATACAAATTCCCCAGGTATCCTGCTGGCTGACCTATACAAATGAGAAGACGCATGAAATCATACGGAAAAATTTAGACAGGTCTCCCCTATTTTCAGGAATGATTGAGGGGACCGGACCCAGATACTGTCCTTCCATAGAAGATAAGGTCATGAAGTTTGCAGATAAAAACAGACATCAGGTATTTATTGAGCCGGAAGGACTGGAAACAAATGAAATGTATATAGGGGGAATGTCCAGTTCCTTGCCGGAAGATGTGCAGTATGAAATGTACCGGACAGTTCCCGGACTAGAGCAGGTAAAAATCATACGGAATGCGTATGCCATTGAATATGATTGTATTGATGCCAGACAGCTAAGACCAACATTAGAATTTAAGCAGATAGAGGGTCTTTACAGCGCAGGGCAGATGAATGGAAGTTCGGGGTATGAAGAAGCTGCGGCACAGGGGATCATGGCAGGGATCAATGCGGTGAGAAAAATTCAGGGAAAAGAAGAATTTGTGCTGGATCGATCGGAGGCCTATATCGGAGTACTGATTGACGATCTGGTGACGAAAGAGAGTCATGAGCCGTATCGTATGATGACATCCAGAGCAGAATACAGGCTGCTGTTAAGGCAGGATAACGCAGACCAGCGCCTGACAGAAAAAGGGTATAAGCTGGGACTTATCAGTGAAAAACGGTATCAGAGCCTGAAACAAAAGGAACAGTGGATCGAGGAGGAAGTAAAAAGGCTGAGATCCACACATGTGGGAACGTCGCCAAAGGTACAGAAGCTTTTGGAACAGAATAACAGCACACCCCTTTCTTCCGGTATTACGTTAGCAGAATTGATACGAAGACCGGAATTGTCCTATGACAGCCTGAAGGAAATTGATGAGAAAAGACCGGAACTGCCGCAAAGATATGCAGAGGAAATAAAGGAGCAGGTAGATATTTTCATCAAGTATGAAGGATACATTCTAAGACAGAAAAAACAGGTGGAGCAGTTTAAAAAACTGGAACAGAAAAAAATCCCGCAGAACATAGATTATGACCAGGTAAAGAGTCTGAGATTGGAAGGACGACAAAAACTGAAAGAATACAGACCGGAATCAATTGGACAGGCATCCCGGATCTCCGGAATTTCTCCGGCAGACATTTCAGTCCTTCTTATTTACTTAAATGGAGCGAAAAAAGAATAAAAATGATAAATTTTCTGAATAATAAAATAAATAAGTTAAATATAGAGATAAATAAAGAAAAAGAAATGAAATTCATTCGATTTTATCAGCTTTTGATCGAGTGGAATGGAAAAATGAATCTGACAGGAATCACAGATTTTGAAGAAGTGGTAGAAAAACATTTTGTAGACAGCCTGAGTATTGTAAAGGTAACGGACCTGAAAAAGATAAATAATCTGGTAGATATAGGAACTGGTGCAGGATTTCCCGGTATCCCGATTAAAATTATGTTTCCTCATGTGAAAGTTACCCTGTTAGACTCTCTTAATAAGCGAATTCAGTTTTTAAATACAGTCATAGAAGAACTGGGATTACATGAAATAGAAACGCTGCATGGAAGAGCGGAAGATTTTGCAAAAAAGAAAGAATATCGCGAGCAGTACGATCTGTGCGTATCCAGAGCAGTAGCAAATCTTTCCACTTTAAGTGAATATTGTATTCCCTTTGTACGGGAAGGAGGGGCCTTTATTTCCTACAAAGCAGGAGATTCTAAAAAGGAGATAGAAGAGTCAAGAAAGGCAGTAAAAATTCTGGGGGGAAAAATTCAGTCTGTTCATGAATTCCAGCTTCCGGAGACGGAAATCAACAGAACATTGGTCACTATATTAAAAGAGCATCCCACAGCAAAAAAATATCCGAGAAAAGCAGGAATACCTACAAAAGAACCCATAAAATAAAGAAAAAGTAGGTTTTACTATAGACATAGTAAAATGTACAGGCATCAGAAAGAATAGAGCACCTGTGAAAACCAGAAGAATAAAAAAATAAAAGCAAAGATAAAAAACAAATATATGCAAATTATGAAAAATAGAATGATAGAATGTTTCACGTGAAACATTCTATCATTCTATTACAAACTAAATAAAAACAGACCATAATCACATATTTTTAATGTTTCACGTGAAACATTACTGGATTCACAAGGGAAAAGGTGTTATACTGGAACTACGCACAAAAAAGAAAGGATGGTTTCAAATGGGGAAAATTATAGCTGTTGCAAACCAAAAGGGAGGAGTAGGGAAAACGACGACTTCTATAAATTTAGCGGCATGCTTGGCAGAAAATAAAAAAAAGGTTCTTGCAATAGATATGGATCCACAGGGAAATCTTTCCAGTGGACTGGGAATAGAAAAATCCAATACAGAGAAAACCATCTACAACCTTATGATTGGCGAAATGACGGTAGAAGAAGTTATACACAAAAGTGTAATGGATAATTTGGATGTTATTCCATCTACAGTTAACCTATCTGCGGCAGAAATTGAATTAATTGGAATCAAGGACAAAGAGTTTATCGTAAAAAAAGAAGTAGAAAAGATAAAAGATCACTACGATTATGTGATTATAGACTGCCCTCCGTCGTTGAATATGTTGACGGTAAATGCTATGACAACAGCAGATTCGGTACTGGTGCCAATACAGTGCGAGTATTATGCTTTGGAGGGATTGAGCCAGTTGATCTATACGGTAGAGTTAGTAAAAGAAAGACTGAATCCGGCATTAGAAATAGAAGGAATTGTTTTCACTATGTATGATGCAAGAACAAATTTATCTCTTCAAGTAGTAGAAAATGTAAAAGAAAATTTAAATCAGACGATTTATCAAACGATTATTCCAAGAAATATACGTCTGGCAGAAGCCCCCAGCTATGGAATGCCTATCAACCAGTATGATCCAAGATCAGCAGGAGCAGAGAGCTATCGAAAGCTGGCAGACGAGGTAATCAAACACAATACAGACCAATAAAGATCAAAAAATAAAAGTCAAGAGTAAAACAAAAATAAAAGGCAACATGAGAGGTAAGGATAAAAACCAACAGCAAAACAAGAAGGAAAAACAAGAACAAAAGACAGTAGTAAAATAAGAAGGAAAAGCAGAAATAAAAAGCGGAAATAAACTAAGAACAGAACAAGCTTGAAAGAAATAAGAAACAGGCTGTCGGAAAATTTCCGACAAGCACCGGTCAGAAAAAAAGAAAAAGGATCTGCTAAAGGCAGACAGGGAGAAATCGATGGCGGTAAGAAAAAAAGGATTGGGAAAAGGATTGGATAGTTTGATTCCAAATACACGAAGTACTCAGGGAAAGAAAGAGGATGGAAAGAAACCTGAGGAAAAGGAAGAAAAAATGCCAGGAGAACAACTGGTAAAGATAACAAAGGTAGAACCAAACAGAGAACAGCCAAGAAAACATTTTGATGAGGATAGTCTGATGGAGCTAGAGGATTCTATCAGACAGTTTGGGGTATTGCAGCCCCTTTTGGTAAGAAAAAACAAGGATTATTATGAAATTATCGCGGGAGAGCGAAGATGGCGAGCTGCAAAGCGGGCAGGACTAAAGGAAGTTCCGGTAATCGTCAAAGATTTTTCAGAGCAGGAAATCCTGGAAATCGGATTGATTGAAAATATTCAGAGAGAAAACCTGAATCCGATAGAAGAAGCTATGGCCTACAAAAAGCTGATAGAGGAATTTCACTTAAAGCAGGACGAAGTAGCGGAAAGAGTTTCAAAAAGCAGAACAGTTGTGACAAACTCCATGCGACTGCTAAAACTGGATGAAAAAGTGCAGCAAATGATCATTGACGAAATGCTTACGACAGGACATGCAAGAGCGTTGCTTTCTCTGGAAAACAAGGAGGACCAGCAGATTCTTGCAAACCGCATTTTTGATGAAAAATTAAGTGTCAGGGATGTGGAAAAATTAATAAAAGAATGGAAGAATCCGAAGAAAAAGAAAGAAATTATAAAAGAGAAACATGCTTTTCTCTATGAAGATCTGGAAGAAAAAATGAAAAGCGTGATGGGAACCAAGGTTTCAATTCATTCAAAAAGTTCCGGTAAAGGAAAAATTGAAATCGAATACTATTCGGAAGAAGAACTAGAACATGTGTTCTATAAAATTATGAGTATAAAAAGAGGAGAGGAGTCATAATGGAGAGCAAATTTCTGAAAGCAATGGGAATCGATCCGGTGATCTTATTTGTGATCCTGCTGCTGCTTATCATTGGACTGTTTGCACTATATGTAAATGTTATGATGAAATACAATCGGTTGAAAAGCAGCTACAGCACTTTCATGAAAGGGAAAGACGGAAAAGCACTGGAAGAAAGCATGAAAGAAAAGTTCGAGGAGCTGGAACTGGTTTTGAAGGTAGTGAAGCAGAACCGACAGGATATCCGTGAGATCAACAAGAGAGAGAACAGCAGCTATCAAAAGCTTGGAGTGGTAAAATACGACGCATTTAATGAAATGGGCGGAAAGCTCAGCTTTGCGATCTCCATGCTGGATGGAAATCACAATGGATGGGTCATGAATGCCATGCATAGCCGGGAAGGATGTTACACCTATATCAAAGAGGTTGTAAAAGGGGAAAGTTATGTAGAACTGTCTGAAGAAGAGGCAGAGGCATTAGACAAGGCGATTTTCAGCGATGGATATGAACTGGAAGCGAAAAAACAATAAGAAGGATCATAGAAAGAACAAAGGAGGAAAAAAATATGTTAGACATTAAGTTTGTCAGAAGCAACCCGGAGACAGTGAAGGAAAATATCAGGAAGAAATTCCAGGAGGAAAAGCTGGTTCTGGTAGATGAAGTTTTAGAACTGGACAAAAGAAACCGGGAAATTAAACAGGAAGTAGAAGTGCTTCGGGCGGATAAAAATAAGATTTCCAAAGAAATCGGCGGATGTATGGCAAGAGGGGAAAAAGAAGCGGCAGAACAATGGAAGCAAAAGGTACAGGAAAATGCAGACCGTATCGAGACGCTGTCTGCCGAAGAAAAAGAAGTAGAGCAGAAGATCAAAAAGATCATGATGACGATCCCAAACATTATTGACGCCAGCGTTCCCATAGGAAAGGACGATAGCGAAAACGTAGAAATTGAAAAGTTTGGAGAGCCTGTCGTACCGGCTTTTGAGATTCCTTATCACACAGAAATTATGGAAAGCTTTAAAGGGATCGACCTGGAAAGTGCGGGAAGAGTGGCAGGAAACGGATTTTACTATCTGATGGGAGATATTGCAAGACTGCATTCTGCCGTACTGTCTTACGCAAGAGATTTTATGATCGACAGAGGCTTCACCTACTGCATTCCGCCTTTCATGATCCGCAGCAATGTGGTAACAGGCGTTATGAGTTTTGCAGAGATGGATTCCATGATGTATAAAATCGAGGGAGAGGATCTGTACCTGATCGGAACCAGCGAGCATTCCATGATCGGAAAGTTTATTGATACGCTGCTGCCGGAGGAAGAGCTTCCGCAGAGCCTGACCAGCTATTCTCCCTGCTTCCGGAAGGAAAAAGGAGCGCATGGGATCGAGGAGAGAGGCGTTTACCGGATCCATCAGTTTGAAAAACAGGAAATGATCGTAGTATGTAAGCCAGAGGAAAGCATGGAGTGGTATGACAAATTGTGGCAGAATACAGTGGATCTGTTCCGCTCCATGGATATACCGGTACGCACGCTGGAGTGCTGCTCCGGAGACCTGGCAGATCTGAAGGTGAAATCCTGTGATGTGGAGGCGTGGTCTCCCCGTCAGAAAAAGTATTTTGAGATTGGAAGCTGCTCTAACCTGGGAGATGCGCAGGCAAGAAGACTGGGCATTCGCGTAAAGGGAGCAAAAGGAAAGTATTTTGCCCATACATTGAACAACACGGTGGCAGCACCTCCGAGAATGCTGATCGCATTTTTGGAAAACAATCTGCAGGAAGATGGAAGCGTAAAAATTCCGGAAGTCCTGCGCCCATATATGGGAGGAAAAGAAGTGCTGATCCCAAAAAAATAGGAGGACTATGCACCAATATTTAGAGGCAATCGGGTTTGAAACAAGTGGAAAAGACGGTTTGCCGGAAAAGCTGCTGCGGCAGACCGAACATATCTTTTCAGCGCATCACTGCGTTGCGGACGAAAATTTTTGTGAATATCAAAAAGAGTTTGGAGCGGGATTTGGGATTTCCTCTTTTGGGAGGACAGATGAAACCTATCACCGGGAATACTATGTGCCTTTTTTTGAAGGAACAGGAGAGACGGCCAGAGGAGAGATTTTTGCAGAAAGGCGACTGGATAAAGAAGCCTATATCGGAATCTGCGAAGATATGAGAGTGGGGATTAGCCTGATTTTTCACCTGCAAAATCTTATTTTCCTTAAAAATAGAAGACTTCTCTCCAAAAAGGAAATTCCCTGCAGATCCGTAACCTTATCCGGCCTTTGCAGGGAAGGGACTATTTTGTTGCCGGTAAGCAAGGATTCCGGACAGAGGCAGAGGCAGCAAAAAGAAGCGACCGACAGAACATCCCTGATGCAGGCGGCAAGAAGTGGAGATACCACCGCCATTGAACATCTCACAAAGGAAGAGTGGAATACATATACGTTAATGTCAAAGCGGCTGATGAAGGAAGACGTCTACAGCATTGTAGATACTTATATCATGCCCTACGGGCTGGAATGCGATCAATATTCTATTCTGGGGGAGATTCGAAACTTTTTGGAAGTAGAGAATGAAAGTACGGGAGTAGTTCTGTATATTTTGCAGGTAGAAGTGAATGGCTTGATCTTCGATGTCTGTGTTCCCAAAAAGCACGTATTGGGAGAGCCGCAGGCAGGACGCAGATTGAAAGCGATTATATGGCTGCAGGGAAGAATAAACTTTGACAGTTGAGTAGATTTGCAGTATAATAGGAAGGCATTATAGCTTTCTTATTTAGGTTCCCTTAGTTAAATGGATATAACAAGCGCCTCCTAAGGGCTAGGTGGAACAAACGCCTTTTGATATGATAACTAGATAAAATTGAATAGATTTTTAAGAATGTCCCAGTACCTCAGCAGGATAGAGGGTTCGCCTCCTAAGAATATGTTATAACGACCGCCTTTTGAAGAAAAGTGATTGACAATGAGTTAATCTAAGCCTAAAATTGAATAGATTTCAAAGATGTTTCCGTAGCTCAGCTGGATAGAGCGACCGCCTCCTAAGCGGTAGGTCGGGTGTTCGAATCACCTCGGGAACGCCAAAAACTCCGCCGGAAAACCCAGTAAAATCAAGGGTTTCCGGCGTTTTTTCATTTTTTCGGTAAAAGAGAAAAATCGTGAAATTCATAGATTTTCATTAGCAAATCTTCCGCCAGCTAATGGAAATTAGGACTAATGTCGTCCGCCTTTCAGGTGGACGGCTTGCTAATAAAAATTAGCAAAAAAATCACCGTTTTGCTAATGAAAATGCCCTCTCTGCTAATGGCAGAAAAATTCGAGTAAAATTTCTGCTAATGGAAAAGGCGGTCGTTACCCTGTTAATTCGTTTATTCAGGGGTGGTCAAGCAGCAATCGCACACTACCTCTTTGTCCTTTCCTATTATATAATTGCGGTAACAGGAGGTGGTTGTTTTGAAAGAACAGAAATATCATTTATATCTTTCCGATGACGAATACAGCGAAGTGTTGCAATCACTTATCCGTTTGAAGAACAGCCTGATAGCACAAGGCAGATACACCGATGGAGTTGACGACGTTCTCTGCAAGGTGCTGTCTGCCAAGAAAAGGAAGTTCAAAATCAAATATATCTGAACACGAAAAGAGACCGCCTACACGATGTACCTGTTCAAGGATTCATCGATTTCAATTCATCTCGTTACCAACAGAGGCGGTCTCCAGCTTGGCGAAGTGGCCTCGGACGGTACTGAATGGAAGAAAAGGCTGACGGATTTTGGCGCAGGAGTTCAGGCTGAAAACTATAATGAATTTCTTTTTGATTATATTTCACCGGATTATAAAACCTTTGAGCCTAAGCCCTGCTGGGACAGTATGTATAAGTTCCCTGTGCTTGCCTGCAATCAGTATGTAACGGAATTTATGTTGGTCTCTTCGAAAACCGGACCCTACGATAAGGTGAAAAGTATTCAATTTAAAAATGGTGAAGCTGACGACTATCTGACTGAAAGTGACTCTGCTTTAGAGGGTACATATATTCACTTGAAATATGATTCGAAGGTTTTCACAGATGTTACTCTTAGTAAAGAGTTTATTTCAACTCTTGCTCAGGAAATGGCGTTATTATATGACCATGTCAGATTTGTTCTTCATATGCAGAATGAAGATAAAAGTTATATAGATGAAGAGTACTGTTATGCAGGTCTTGATGATTATATAAAAGAGACAACTGAATCTATTAACGATCCCTGCTCTACTTTCAGAATACATGAAAGCAAGGACGAGCCTTTAGGTCGTGAATATACTGCTTATGTCGGTGTAGCAGTTGCTTTTACCAAAGATAAACCGTCTGTACAGTGTTATTACAACGGTCACCGTCTTGAAAATGGCGGTGCTTTCCTCGATGAGCTTTATAAGTGCCTTCAGGAGCATATAAACTATATTTCAGAGAGAGCATGTAGCCATCCTTTACTTACATCACTTACCAAAAGAGAGCTTAAAAAGCATATCGCCACTGTGATAGATATAAAGACTATCGGGTGCATCCCCGACTGGAATGACGGCAGACGCACAGCTATCAATAACCGTATGTTTACTGACCTTGTGCGTGATATGTGTAACAAAGAAATAAGATATGCAATTTTCTCAGATGAAGATGCTGTTCTCGATCTGCTTGAGATAATCAGAGAAGAAAGATATTGCGACAGGGCAGGAGATAGCTTTATAAAGAAATTCGAAAGAGCTATTGAGGACTACGAAAACGGTGACGTTAAGGGTGCGTTTATCAATTGTATTATGACTGCTCCGAGGGATGAAGAGGGATTTGTGGACCTTACGCTTCCTATGTATAAAACAGCTTGTAGAACAGAGGTTTTGTACTATTATGTTCTTATGACTGATTATGCTAAGTTTATGATACCTGAAGTGTATAAAAGCCTTTGCAGATTATATACGGAAAGCATTTATGAAGATCTGCCGGAGTTCTTTGAGGTTGATGAGAGGTTTGAAAAAATATATAGGAATAAAGGCGGAATTTAATATTCCTGTATTGTTAGATAATGAAATTGTTGCAGATGTTTAATTTGAAATTTAGTGGGGTCTGTCAAATAAAAAGGATGGATAAGACACTAATGTGTTCTCAAAAATATGAGAAGATAATATGTAGAATCCTTTACTGAAAAGCTTATATTCAAACTGCTCAAAATGATCACTATTCTTCGTCTTCTAAAAAAGGAAAAGGTGGTGTCGATTCTTGCTGACATCACTTATCTAGACATCGAAAACTTATAGTATATGAATTAACTATAAATGCAGGTAGGTATCCTTTTATACAATTTTCAGAGCGTATTATTAAATTTCAAGTCAATAGTTTTTCACATAGATGTTCTGAAAGGAATAAGCTAAATGGGATTTCATTTAAACTAAAAATAAATATGTATAATATTGATTTTGTAACTTGAAAATGTTATAATAAAATACTTATTTGTTGTATTTTGCAATTATATTTCTCGAAAGGTATGATGATATGAAAAATAAAAACACAGTAATTATCACTGAAGAAATGATAAATTCGGACCCTTACGGTTATACATACAAAGAAATTTGTGATTGTGTTGGAGAAAAAAAAGCTCGAGCACTTATGCATGCTCTTTATAAAGAAAAGCCACAAAAGAAATATCAAACAATGAGCATTGATGATATATATAATGGCGGTGACACAAGAAAATACTCCTTCAAATTAAAGGATGGTTACTGCATTGAAACCGTTTGCATAAAGAGAAAAACTGGTGTAACTGTATGTGTTAGTACAATGGTAGGATGTCCCGTAGGTTGCATTTTTTGTGCATCTGGAAGTAATGGATTTATAAGAAATTTAACTCCTTCAGAAATTGTGCAACAAGTAACATTACTGAAGGAAAAAGTTAATCGAATTGTATATATGGGAATGGGGGAACCATTTTTTAATTATGATAATGTAATTAAGTCGATTCATATATTAAGAGATAGAAATGGGCTTAATTTCCCCACAGATGGAATCAATATTTCGACTGTAGGTCCTTTAGAGCAATTAAAAAAAATAAGGGAAGAGCATTTGAAGATACAACTCACCCTCTCTCTTCATGCAACAAATCAAAGAACAAGAGATATTATTATCCCCCACATGAAGGGTTATGATATAAATAAGATTGTTGAGGCAGTTTTATCATATTCTGAGAGACATAATAGAAAAGTTACAATTGCTTATTTATTAATTCCCGGACTAAATGACAAAGCAGCTGATGTAAGACAGTTGGGAAGATGGTTTCGTGAAAAAAATGTTTTAATAAATCTTTTACAATATAACGATACCGCAAATTGCAATATTAACAGGCCAAACAAACAACAATTAGTTGCATTTAAATTGCGACTTGAAGCGGCTGGTTTAGAAGTAAAAATGAGAGAATCACGAGGCAATAATATCAAAGCTGCATGCGGTCAGTTAGTTAGTAACACAAACAAAAAGAATAAACAAAACAGCTCAAAACCAACAGACTTTAATTCTCACAAATTTTCTAAGAATAAACAAAACAATAATAAGTCTTCTTCTACGCAAAAGAAAAATCTCTGTCCGAGATAAGTATTGGTGAATAAAAATATTCCTATAGGTAGGATAATTATCGACAAAGAAATTTTCTCTGGAGTGGGAAAAGCAGACCAAAGTATGCTATAATGCAATAAAATAGTTATACAAACTTGAATTTGAGGAGGTGATAAGATGACAGCATATATGAGATTAAGATAATACCGCGAGTTGTGTTGCGGTACATCCGTATTACATAACTCGCTTTCGGGCAAGAATGTAATAATGGAGGATGTCATGAATAAAATTATTAGATTTAATGACAGCGAAAAGCTTTTTCGTTGTCCAATATGTAAACGAAAGTTAAAGATGGTAGGCAATAGTTTGCTGTGTAGTAATAAGCATTGTTTCGATATTTCTAAATTAGGATATGTGAATTTTGCATTAAATCAAAAGCAATCTAAGCATTATAGCAGAACTTCTTTTGAAAGCAGAATGGATATTTTAGAAAAGGGATACTATTCACATATTCTTACGGAGATAACACATATATTGAGCAAGCTTGAAAACATAACAACTATTCTTGATGTCGGATGTGGTGAAGGATATTATTCTAGAAAAATCAAAGAACTATTTCAAGCAGATATAGTTGCTTTTGATATTTCAAAAGATGCCATTTCCCTTGCTTCAAAAAGAGACGGTAGTAAGTCTATAAAGTGGTTTGTGGGTGATTTGGAAAATATGCCAATTAGAGACCACTCAGTAGACTGTATACTGGACATATTTACACCAGCTAATTATTTGGAGTTCAATAGAGTTCTGACGGATAGCGGCTATATTGTAAAGGTTATTCCTGGGAATAAACATCTGATGGAGTTCAGAAACATTGCAAAAGAACATTTGAAAAATCAAGAGTATTCCAATGAGAATGTGATTAACTTATTCAAGAAGCAGTATTCTGTTATTTACCAAAAAAGAGTTTCAGAATCATATGAAATGCCGTTAGAGGATATTAAAATTTTTGCAGACATGACCCCACTGCTCTTCCATGTAGATAAAACTGAGATTGATTTCAAAAAGCTAAAAACTTTGACGATTGATGCAGAGATATTTGTGGGAAGTCTATAACGCTTGAAACTTTCAGTTTGACGGAGCAACAAATTCCAATTTGTTGAACTGAATAGCACATACTGACCGATAGGAACAAGGATGAAATATACCTTGTTCCTTTTCGTTTACCCAGGGCATTCATAGAAAATGAATAAACAGGTCAGTTATGCATACCAACACTTATCTCGGACAGAGACAAAGAAAAATGGTGCATACAATAAAAAACACAGACCTTCTCATATATAACACATTAAATAAAATGAAAAAATTAGAATTAATTGACATAAACAAATCATACGATACCAACGTTCCGGTTTTAAAAAATGTTTCTTTTTCTGTTGAGAACGGAGAGTTTTTGGTACTGCTGGGCCCATCGGGATGTGGTAAGTCAACTATCTTAAGCATTATTGCTGGCTTTGAAAAGCAAAATGATGGTAGTGTTATTATCGATGGAAGAAATTGTGATACAGTTTCTTGCCAAAACAGAGATATTGCGATGGTATTCCAAAATTACGCTTTATACCCAAATATGAATGTATAAAACAATATAGCTTTTCCATTGGTTAATAGGCGTGAAAAGAAAGAGGTGATAAAGGAAAAGGTAATAACTATATCAAAAATGTTGCAAATAGAAGACATTTTAGGAAAGAAGGTAGATAAAATTTCAGGTGACCAAAAGCAACGTGTTGCAATTGGTAGGGCCTTGGTTAGAAGCCCATCGCTTTTACTTTTAGATGAGCCATTATCAAATCTGGATGCACTTCTTCGCTCAGCGGTCTTTGATTGTTTAGACTTTGTTGGACAAACTGATATTGATACTTTCCCTATTTATTATCAGAATCGCTTTTATATTCATTCCATTTACCGCCGTAAATATGGTCTTCTACATAAGCTAACATACGATTATTCAGTACACAATAATATATAATTGCAAGCAGACTTCCAATAGTACCACAAAGATATGCTTCAACATTTTGAATTATCAGGGCTGCTATTAAAACAATCCAAGCAACGGTACAGGCAATAATTGTTGATATGTGTTCCTTACGCCATTTTTTCTTAAAGAACTCTTGCTTCTCTTTCAGTTCAAATGTACTTGCTTTCAGTGTTTCTCTAATATTTGATTCCGCCATTTCTTTATATTCCTCCGTGGTTAATTTTCTACCACTCAAGATTTCGTTAATGGTTAAACCATAAAGACGGCTAAGTTCCTCCAATATCTCTACGGGCGGCATATAAGTTCCGGTTTCCCACCTTGAAACAGTCTTATTTGTGACACCGAGTTTTTCTCCCAATTCAGCCTGTGTAAGTTTTTGTTCTTTGCGAAGCTCTGCAAGAAAGCTTCCCATCTTTACCATATCCATTTATCTTCCTCCACCTCTGTGATGGTATTAGTCTATCACTTAGCTCAGTAAATGTCTTTACCATAAACAGCGATTCCTTAAATCAATCAGAAAAAGCAAGTTATCGCTGAAAATGTTCACTACATACTAATATAATTTGCATTCAAGAAATCAGCAGGTTCAAGTTCTCCGTTCTGTTTACAACATATTGTAAATCAAAGTTATGAATATTTCTACCCGTCGTCTATTGACCTCAGTTACGAGGAAAATAGGCGGCTTTTTTTATTTTCAAAAAATTTTTCAAGAAATTTTTGAAAAACACCCCCCAAAAACGCTCTCCCATTTCAAACAAGTGAAGGGGTTAATTCCGAACCACGAAAACGGAAGCCTTTCACTTGTACTTTGACAACTGAATAAATCATTCACTAAGACTTTATTTCTGATGATTTTAGCCACCTTATCGGGTACGCCGTGACTTCTGCATTGCAGAACAGCGAGAACTCCCGGTATAAGTAAAAGGTTGCCCCTGTTACGGCGATGACAGTCAGAAGGATAATGATACTTCTCTACGGAGCTGGCGGAGTACCCGGCAGAGGTGAAATTCCTATGATACAGATTAGCAGTCTGTTCCTTAGTGACTTCCCGTGAGCTTATTGCTCGGCAAGGGGTGTTGAGAACAAATATTGCCCGACCGGTTAGGAAATGAGCCGGTCAAGTACATAGCCATACTGCGATGGCTATGAATTTTACGAAAGGAGGACGCACAAAGTGTCGAACTGCAAAACGATTGCTATATGCAATCAAAAAGGCGGAGTTGGAAAGACGACCACCACGGTAAACCTCGGCGTCGGTCTTGCAATGCAGGGAAAGAAAGTGCTGCTCATAGACGCAGACCCACAGGGCGACTTAACCACTTGTCTCGGTTGGCAGGATACAGACAACTTGGGTATCACGCTTGCAACGAAACTCACAGATGTCTTAAACGAAACGATGAATGACCCTACGGTCGGTATTCTGCACCACGACGAGGGTGTTGACCTTGTTCCGGCAAACCTTGAGCTTTCTGCAATGGAATTTAACCTTGTCAACGCAATGAGCAGAGAGACGGCATTGAGAAATTATCTCAGCGAAGTGAAGGACAAATATGACTATATCCTTATAGATTGTATGCCTTCCCTCGGAATGGTAACAATCAATGCTCTATCTGCGTCAGACAGCGTTATTATTCCTGTTCAGGCTCAGTATTTACCGGCAAAGGGTATGACGCAGCTTGTTCAGACCATTTCAAGAGTTAAGAAGCGTATCAATCCGAACTTGAAGATTGACGGTATGCTTCTCACTTTGGTGGATAGCCGTACCAACCTCGCCAAAAGCACGGTAGAAGCTCTGAGAGAGAACTTCGGTAGTCAAATCAAGATGTATCGAACATATATCCCGATTGCCGTAAAAGCCGCAGAGACTTCTTCCAAAGGCAAG
Source organism: Suipraeoptans intestinalis (assembly GCF_009696485.1). GTDB lineage: Bacteria > Bacillota > Clostridia > Lachnospirales > Lachnospiraceae > Suipraeoptans > Suipraeoptans intestinalis. The sequence continues at coordinate 1,218,720 of NZ_VULY01000018.1, read as the reverse complement.
AGCATTTTTGCCTACGAACCGGGCAGCACGGTGTCAAAGGCGTACACAGAATTTACAAAGGAGGTGTTAGCCGATGGCAGGAAGAAAGAGCGACTTCACTCTCACGAAGCTCGATGACTTATTCTCAACGCAGGAACAGAGAGATGAAGAAAAGCTTTCCAAAATCCGAGATATTCCCTTGACTGAGATTGACGATTTCCCCGACCACCCTTTTAAGGTGCGTGATGACGAGGATATGGCACAGCTCATTGAGAGTATCAAGGAACGAGGGGTAATCACACCGGCGACGGTAAGGCAGAAAGAGGACGGCAGATACGAACTCATATCGGGACACAGACGAAAGCGAGCCTGTGAGCTTGCCGGGTTTGATACTCTCCGCTGTGAGGTCGTTGAACTGAACCGAGACGAAGCCACGATTTTAATGGTTGAGAGCAACTATCAAAGGTCGCAAATACTTCCCTCTGAAAAAGCCTATGCCTACAAAATGCGTTTGGAAGCGATGAAAAGGCAAGCGGGCAGACCGAGCAAAGATAATTTAGTCCCAGTGGGACAAAATTTTTCAAGGGAAGAACTTGCAACTCAAAGTGGCGAAAGCCAAACGCAAATTCAGCGTTATATTCGCCTTACAAACCTTGTTCCCGAACTTTTGGATTATGTTGATGAGGGGCGAATAAAAATGCGACCGGCGGTTGAATTGTCTTTTCTCGATGAGGACAGTCAGCGTGATGTGGTTGATGAAATCGACCTGAACGACGCAACCCCGTCCCACGACCAAACAATCCGTATGCGAAGGTTCTTTGAGGAGGGCAAGCTCACAACCGAAGCAATCCAAGCGATTATGTCGGAGGAAAAACCAAACCAAAGGGAGAAAATTGTTTTGAGGGGCGACAGGGTTCGACAGCTTATCCCGAAGAACATTCCCATAAGCCAAACGGAGGATTTTGTGTGCAAGGCATTGGAGCATTACAACAAGTTTCTGCGAAGCAGAGCCGACCGTGACAGCCGATAGCCTTCCCCCTTTCTCACACTCTAACCCCTATATATACCGGCTATTAACCTGCTGAAAAAATATACTCTATCTCCCTTGAGTATATCTATCTCAATAACATATAGCTGTCTATTAAAGGGTTTGCACATTTGGAGCAAAAGCAAAATGTCTGCTACGATAAAAAGTTCAGCCAATCGCACCTTTGATGTTTTGACCGGTTTTGATTACGATTAAAGCAGAAAGGAGCGATGGATATGAAAAACAGGCTGATACCTTGTGTTCTTGCCTGCCTGATGATTTTCCTCGTAGGTTGTAACGGTAACACAGCCAAAGAAGCTGCACAGGAGATAACGAAAACGGAGACTTCTTTTCCGGCTGGTAATACCGAAACAAATTCTCAGGAAGATACGGCAAAAGAACCGGAAAGCACGGCAGTTCAGGAAGAAACACCGATTACGGCAGAAGAAAGCAAATCAACCGCTGAAAGTCAGACGGTTACGACGGTACAGACAAAACCGGCGGAAGAAAAAACGGCTGATACTCCTGCAACCGAAAAGCCAAAGGCAGAGCCACCGAAGCAGACAACCACGCAGGCTGAACCCGAAAAACAACCGGAACAGCCGAAAGAACAGACAACAGCCGAACAAAAGCCGGTTGAAAAGCCGACTGAAAAGCCGGCAGAACCGAAACCGACAGAGCCGCCCAAGCAGACATTCGATGTCAGCCCTTATGTTAGTTACGCAAAAGAGTATGCGGTAAGCATAGGGCTTTCTCTTGACAGCACGGCGACAGAATGTTGGGACAATCCCATATCCGCAAATCCTAACCGAAGCGGTATTAAGTCTGATATTGAAAGCAGACTGAACCGATACAAGAACAGCGAAGGTTTTACCGCTGTGTGGATATGGACAGAAAAGCTATCCGATACGGAGTACAACATCTATATCGGCTACTGCTAAAACAAAATAATTTTAAGCGGACGCACTGAGTAACATCGGTGCGTTTTTGCATTTCAGGGAGGAAAACGCAATGGTTAAAACAAAATTCAAGAAAGCCGTCTCGCTTATGTTGGCGGCGGTTATGAGCCTCACTGCTTTTATGGGCATTGGGGCAACGACAGCCTTTGCAGCCGTAGGCGAAAAAGCCGATGTGTACCTCGTCGATTATCCCCGAAGCGGAGATACCAATAACAACGGCGAATGGGGACACGGCAATCTCAACTATATGAACGGTTGGAAAGGCTTGTCCACGAAATATACGGGACTTCGTGCAATGGGTTCGTATTCGGGCAATATCGCCTACTGTATCGAGCCGGGTACAGGTCAGCGGACTGGAGATACTCTCACCGAAAAGGACGAGAACTTCTTCAACAACATCAGTCCGAACGGTACGATTTCCGGCGATGATATTCGCCTGCTTATCGGTCGTATCTTGCAGTACGGCTACCGTGGAGGAATTTCGACAAGCTGGAAGTCGCAGAATGAAAGCGACGCAAACTGTATCGCCCACGCTTATGCCACTCAGATTTTGATTTGGGAAACGATTGTCGGCGAAAGAGACGCAGGCTTCAATCACGTTTCTACGGGCGGGTACAATGCCGTGCTTGAATGTGTAAGCTCTGCACACCCTCTCCGCAGTAAAATCCTGTCTTACTACAACAGTATGGTAACAAGCGTTCAGTACCATACGAAAGTTCCGAGCTTCTGCACAAGGTCAAGCGGTTCTGCCAAGGTAAACGAGCTAGAATGGAACGGAAGCAAGTATGTTGCAACTCTCACCGATACAAACGGTGTGCTTGGCAACTACAACTTCTCGGCAAACATTGACGGCGTTTCGTTCTCTGTCAGCGGAAACAAATTGACTGTTTCGATGGAGAAAGCTCCGAGCAAGGAATTTACCATCACAGCCGCAAAAAAGAACGGTGTCCGCAGAGGTGTAGTTGTATGGACTGACGGTATCCATCAGAATGGCAACGGCATTCAGGATGTGGTCACTTATGCTCAGGAGGTCAGCGACCCTGTCAGCGGATTTGTCAAAATGAAGGTAAGCTACGGCTCTTGTCAGATTGTAAAGACAAGTGAGGACGGAAAGGTTGACGGTATTCAGTTTACCATCAGCGGTAACGGTGTCAATCAGACTGTAACAACCGCAAACGGCGGCAAATTCCAACTGGATAACCTTATGCCCGGTGTTTACACGGTAACAGAACAGTCTATCGACAAATATGTACCGCAGGAGGTTCACAGAGTTACTGTTGTTGCCGGTCAGGTGGCAAAGGTCAACTTCAATAATGTTCTCAAGAGAGGTAATCTTCAGGTTATCAAATCTTCGGAGGATAATCTGGTCGAGGGTGTAACTTTCCACCTTTACGGAACTTCGCTTGCGGGTATTACCGTAGATGAATATGCAGTGACAGATAAGAACGGTGTTGCTTCTTTCGATGATGTGCTTATAAGCGGCACTACCCCATACACCATTGAGGAAGTGGATACCGCAATCCGTTATGTTGTGCCTGCAAATCAGACCGCACCGATTAACTGGAAAGAAGTAACCACAAGAAACTTCACGAACATTCTCAAAAAGTTCAGCGTAACCGTAACAAAGAGCGACCGAGAGGAAGGCACACCGCAGGGCGACGCTACCCTTGCCGGAGCAGTTTACGGCATTTATAAGGGCGAAACCCTTGTGGACAAATATGTTACGGATAAGAACGGGCAGTTTACCACAAAGGAATATATCTGTGATGATGACTGGACAATCCGTGAAATCACGCCGTCCGAGGGTTATCTGCTCGACGGTACAATCCATAAGGTCGGTGCTGAACCGCAGCTTTATACGGTGGAACACAATCAGACCGCAAATGATGTTACCGAACAGGTTATGAAAGGCAATATCGCTATCATCAAGCATACCGATGACGGCGAAACAAAGATTGAAACACCGGAAAACGGTGCAACTTTTGAAATCTATCTGAAATCTTCCGGCAGCTTTGATTCAGCAGAGGAAGATGAAAGAGATGTAATTGTTTGTGATGAAAACGGCTTCGGTCAGACAAAGGATATGCCTTACGGCGTATATACCGTTCATCAGACCTCCGGTTGGGAGGGGCGTGAGTTAATGGACGACTTCGATGTGTTCATTTCTCAGAACGGACAGACCTACCGCTATCTTATTAACAACGCAAACTTTGAAAGCTATATCAAGGTTGTTAAGGTGGACGCAGAAAGCGGTAAAAACATTCCTTATGCCGGTGCTGGGTTCAAAATCTTTGACCCGGACGGCAATCAGGTAACAATGACTTTCACTTATCCTACTCCGACAACGATAGATATTTTCTACACTGATGCAAACGGACAGCTTGTTACACCGGAGAAACTGGAATACGGCAAGGGATATTCTCTTGTTGAGGTTCAGGCTCCTTACGGATATGTGCTTGACAGCACACCGGTGTACTTTGATGTGGCAGAGGAACATTCTTCCGATGAGGGTGGTATTACCGTGATTAAGGTCGATAAGCCTAATATGGCACAGAAAGGTACTGTCAGCATTGAAAAGACCGGCGAGGTATTCTCAGGGGTAAATATCTCCGGAGAGGAAAATGCCGATGTGATTTATCAGCCTGTCTATGAAGTGAAAGGTCTTGCAGGTGCGGTTTATGAGATTACCGCAGCAGAAGATATTATCACTCCTGACGGAACACTCCGTTATGCAAAGGGCGAGGTCGTAGATACTGTTACCACAGATGAAAACGGACTTGCAAAGAGTAAGGAGCTTTACCTCGGCAGATATACGGTAGTTGAAATTACCGCACCGGAGGGTATGGTTATCAACAAGGAAGCACACGAGGTCGAGCTTACCTACGCAGGTCAGGAAGTCGCCGTGACCGAAACGGCAACCAGCTTCGTAAACGAGAGACAAAAGGTTACGGTAAGTCTTGAAAAAGCTATCGAGAAGAACGACATCTTCAATATCGGCAACGGCGATGAAGTGAAGAACATCAGCTTCGGACTTTTCGCTGCTGAGGAACTTGTTTCAACAAGCGGTACTTCTATCCCGGCAGACGGTCTGATTGAGATTATCTCTCTTTCCGAAAACGGTAAGGCAACGCTGAAAACCGACCTTCCTTTTGGAAGCTACTATGTAAAGGAACTTGCAACTGATGAGCATTATATCCTTTCCGACAGCAAGTATCCGTTTACTTTCAGCTATGCGGGACAGGATACCGAAACTGTTGAGATTGCAGTCAATGACGGCAAGCCGATTGAAAACAAGCTCATTTACGGTTCTGTTTCCGGTAAGAAGATTACCGAAAACGGCGAAGCACTGGGAGGTGCTGTAATCGGTCTGTTTAAGGCTGATGAAACCGAATTTACAAAAGAAAATGCTTTGATGACTGCTACCTCCCAAAAAGACGGTAGCTTTTCTTTTGAGAAAGTACCGTATGGCAACTGGCTTGTAAGAGAAATCGAGCAGCCGGAGGGCTTCGTGCTTGATGAAACTTCTTATGAAGTTAAAATCTCCGAGGTCGCTCAGGTCATTGAGGTCGAAATCGTCAATGAGTATGTTCACGGCAATATCAAGTTGACTAAGGTCGATGAAGATTACCCGGACAACAAGCTGACAGGAGCGACCTTTGAGGTTTACAAAGATGTAAACGGCGATGGCAAACTGGACGACGGCGACGAGCTTATCGGTACACTCAACGAAACTTCTACGGGTATTTACGAGATGAAGGAGCTTCTTTACGGAAAATACCTTGTAAGAGAAACCAAAGCACCGGAGGGCTTTGAGCTTGATAAGGGTGTGTACTCTGTTTTCATTGAAAAAGATGAAACCACCTACGAGGTAGAAAACAAAGCCGGCGTCGGCTTTATTAACACGGCTATGAAAGGAAACCTGAAAATCGTTAAGACTTCCTCAGACGGTAAGGTTGAAGGCTTCACTTTCAGAGTTACGGGAGTAAACGGATACGACCGAAGCTTCACGACCGATAAGAACGGCGAAATCGTTATTGAGGGACTTCGTATCGGCGATTACACCGTTTCCGAGGTTCAGGATACTGTTTCTGCTTCCTATGTGCTTCCTGCGGATAAGATTGCAACAGTAAAGGTCGGCTCTACTACCGTTGTGGAAATGCACAATGAGCTGAGAGACACACCAAAGACCGGAGATAACAGCAATGTGGGCTTGTGGACGGCACTTGCGGGACTTTCTGCCCTCGGTATTGTCGGCACAGCCGTTGTTGCGTACAGAAAAAAGAAGAAGGAGGACAATGAGTAATGGACGCTAAAACAATCGTAGCAGTTGTATTAGTCGCCTTTATTATCGGCGGCTTTATCTTCTTGCAGATTAAGAACAGAAAGAAATAAGGAACGCTTGTGTGGGCGGAGTGAAAACTTCGCCCACCGTTCTTTTACGGAGGTGCATTATGAATAAGCAAAAGACGGTTGACAGCAAGGTGCTTGCAATACTCAGAGAATGCCCTGAAACAAGGTATGACGATATGCAGCTTATCCTTTGCTATTACAACCGATACAGCTATATGAGAGTCGGCGATTTGCCGCTTGAAGATATAGTCAACAACTATAAAGGGTACGGCTTACCGTGCTTTGAAACTATCCGCAGAGCAAGACAGAGGGTGCAATCCCTGTTCCCCGAACTGTCAAGGCAGTGTAGCGGTTGCAACTGCGGAAACATCAGAATTGTGATTGAAGTAAGCTGAGGTGTGGATATGAACGAGGAAAAAAGAAAAATCGGTGAATACACCGTTCTCTGCTCGGTCAATGTGGGCGAAAAGGAAATTATCTTGGCTTCCAATGAGCAAAGTACAAACGGCGATAAATTTATGTGCGGTTTTGTGGAGCGTAATGACCTGTTTGAACTATGCTCCGAATGTATGGCAAGCGATGACTATATCGAAATCGCACACCTTTTCGGTAGCCGTGTGGCAAATGAAGCGGAGCTTTTCAAGGAACAGGTCGAAAAACTGGATATTCCAATCACGCTTATAACGGAAGCCGACTGTATCCCCGACCACTATTCCAAAGACATAAACGGCAAAATCATTGCCATTGACCCCAAGGTATTAAAACCCGAATTTCAGCGAGCCGACAGACAGCTCTATTATGTTACGGGCGGCTTCGGTGCGTCGGCGAACAGCCGTGGGAGTGCCGTATTTTGTACCAATCTTCACACCGGCAAATCAACCCGATATGAAAGAATGGATGTTATGGGCGAAGTAAAGCCTGAGCGTCTGCCTGAATGGGCAAAGGAAAAGGCACAGGAGCTTTTACACAAGAAGCGAAACAAAGACAAAGAACGATAAGGAGGACAAAGCAATGAAGGAAAAATTCACTTTTCAGCAGAAAACAAAGCTTCTGACAAAGCTGTTTGACGCAGACTGCAATACGGAAAAGAAATTGCAGCAGCTTGATATGGAGAGCATTTTGAAAATTCCCGGTATTACTATTCCGGATATGAGCCTGATTATCGAGCTTCAGAAGCAGACCAAAGCCAATAAGCTGTTCTCTTATTTGGGAGGTGGCACTGATGAGCAGGCAGGAACAGAATGACCGTCATATCATTTGGAGTGACCTTAACCTTGACCTTGATGATTGGCGAGAGTCGTTAGAGGAACTGTACCCTGACTACCCCGAAGATGAACTGTACGACATTATGGTAAAATCCAATGCCGAAAACCTATATGATGAACGAGTAAATCTCAATATTCAGCTCTCACAGCCGATTATCGTTATCGGCGACCTCGGCAGATGGAACGGCAGAGTGTCGGGATACAAGATGATTGATTCCGGCAACATAAAAGACTGCCTATATTCCGATACCGATTACACCGAATGGTATGTGGATAAGTACGGCGACCTTCGTGCCGACGCCGTTCATCACGACGGCACAAACCATTATCTATACCGTGTATTCAAAGACGGTGTTACTGATAAGCAGATTGAAAATCTGCAAGATAAAATCTATAACGGAAAAGCCACAAGAGCCGACATCACACGAGTTACCAAAAGGCTCGGCGATGATATTGCCGGAGTTTATGGCTTTTCTATTCCAAAGCAAAGACAACCTAACGAACAATCGAGGTGATGAAAATGGATTACAGAGTATTGACCGAAGCAGAGCGTAAATACACCTTCAGCCAAAGTCAGCAGCTATCTATGCAGACCGGTCTTATCGGATATTTGAGAGCCGACTTCGGTTCTGCCGGGAACGAGTTTTGGACGACTTGGAACGATTTCAGAAAAGACTTGAAAACAGATGAATTTAAGGCTGAATTTGACGATGTGATAAACGGATTGCGTGACGGCGATGTATTGTCCGGCAGAAAGGCTATGTCCTCTTACTGTTATTCCACTCCCGACAGCTCCTTTAATGATGACCGCAACCACTACGGTATTCGTCTTGATACGGAAAAGTACAGCTATCTTATGAGGTTTAACCCCAACAGGGGCGAATATAATCTGTACTGCTATTGCTATCAGAAAGAGTGGCTGAACAGCCACTTGAAAAATGCCGAGCGTGGTATCCGATTTATTGACCCGCACTATCAGGAGCAGTTTCGCATTGCGGACGGCGAGAAAATTTCAATCAAGCTCAGCGACGGTAAAACAATGGAGAGGACTTGCAGATATATCGACGACTACCATTTGGAGGTCGGCACTAATCTCTACCACATCTGCGAATTTGCCGAGCTTTGCGAGAGAAACGGTCATACCGTAGAACCAGCCGCAAAAGAAAATACAAAACCTGCAAAGGACAAAGAAAAATCACGATAAGGAGGTGCAGACGAGGTGGCAAGAAAATTTGACCTGATTTCGGAGCTGTATGAAAGAACCTGTTTTGCAGTTACGGATAATCCGGTAAACTGGCAATCGTTTCTGAAAACAGCAGGCAGAAATTTCAGGCTCCGATTTGATGAACAGCTTCTCATATATGCCCAAAGACCCGACGCGACAGCCGTGCTTGAAATCGAACGATGGAACGGCACTTTCGGTCGTTGGGTAAACCGAGGGGCAAAAGGTATTGCCGTATTTGAGGACGCAGACAGAAGCCGTCAAAGGCTGATTCACTACTTTGATATATCGGACACCCACGAAAGCCGATATTCCCGACCTGTGCCGATTTGGGAGATGAGACCCGAATTTGAAGCAGAGGTTATTGAAACGCTTGAAAATACTTTCGGGGCGGTAAACGATACAACGAGTATTGAAAATGTCGTTAAAGAGAGCATTGCCAATGCCGTCGAGGATAATATCGCAGACTATATCACCGACTTTATGAGCTTGGGTGCAGGAAGCGATATGGAGTATTTGTCTGCTGACGAAGCAAATGCCTTGTATTTGGAGCTTGTCAGAAACAGTGTATCATATATGGTTATGGCACGATTGGGACTGGACGCAGACAAGGTGTATTCTCCCGATGACTTTGCCGGTATTTCAAACTTCAATTCACAGGAAGTTCTCAATGCGGTGGGTATTGCTACAAGCGACATTGCTGAAATGGCGTTGCTTCCAGTCAGCAGAACAATCAGCACGCTCAGCAAGGAAAATCGCATAATTGATGAACAGGGGCAATCCGAATACAATAAAGACATCAAAGACGAAAGGAGTCAAAGCGATGAGCGAAATCACATACACGATGGTGGGAGATTACAATCTTCCGAACCTGAAACTGCCGGAGCAGACAGAAGTGACTCTCGGCAGATGGTCGCAGATGAGGAGAATTTATCTGAAGGAACATCACAAAATCCTGTACTACAATCTTCTGACGAAAGGGATTCTGAACAGTCACTTGGCGGAGGTTCAGCAGAGAGCCAGCGAACTGGAGGAAACTCTCGTGAAGCAGATGGCACAGAAAGCCGGGCTGACGGAGCAGATGAAAGCGGAAGATATGATGAAGTGGGTTCGCCTGATGAACAACATCAGGAACTCGGCACAGGAAATCGTGAAGAATCAGGTAATATTCGCTTAGAGTATTACGACAGAAACCACGAGGACAAGAGCCTGCCGTTTTTCGGTGGCGATGATACTATCCGAGAGATACTCGGTACTACCCCGCATTTGTCCGCTTCAAAGGAAGAAATCAAAGACTTCTATGAGAGAAATACGGATAATGCGACCCGTACCGAATATATCAAGGGTATTTTTAACAACGATTACACACAGCTACCTTTAAGCAACGGCAGGCTTGTCGGCTACAAAACATTTCAGAATGTCCTCCACTTGTGGGAGGGCGAATACGAAAACAGAACCGCTCAGAGCTTCTACGACTGGGGCGTTATCGCACAGCATTTTGAAGCAATGAGACTTTTGGGAGAATTGACCGATACAATGAAGCCGCTTCCGTCTATGGACGGTCAGTTGACTCTCATTATGGGAAATCAGGCAGAGGAACAAAAAACCTCTGCCTTTACTTTTTCTCAGGAAATCATAGACGCTGTACTGACCCGTGGAAGCGGAGTTTCCGAGGGCAAAATGCGTATCTATGAACAGTTTGAAAAGAGCCTTTCCACAAAAGAGAACGCCGACTTCTTGAAAAACGAATACGGTTGGGGCGGCTCTTATCCGGTCATCATCGGTGCAGGCATTGACGAACAGCACGACGGAAAAGGTATCACAATTTCAAAAGGTATCGGAAGCGACAAGCCGCACATTACACTTTCTTGGTCTCAGGTGGAAAAGCGTATCGGAGACCTTATCCGAATGGACAGATACTTAAATCCAAAGGAAAAAGAAAAGTACCCGGAATGGCTTGAAAAGCAGGAAGAACGGCGAGCCGAGCTTGCAGAGCAGAGAAAAAACCGAGAGATACTCTCTACCGCACCGCCTGAGCCTGAAAACAAAGTGGACGAAACGGAAGCACAGTATGAATATCATCTCGGCGACAGCGTGTATATCGGGGCTTCTCAGTATGAGATTTTATCCTTTGACGAAAACCGTGTAATGCTCTATGACTTTGATATGCCCCTTTTCAACAAGGAGCTTCCAAGGGAAGAATTTGACCGAAAAGTGCGTGAAAATCCAATGAACGACCACTTGAAGGTCAGTGTATTACCGGCGGAAGAAAAAGCCGTTACAGGCGAAAATGAAGTTCAAAACGATACCAAAACCGTACAGAATTTCAGTCCGAAAACCGGTTATGACGACGCCTTCTTTATCGACCGGGACAATGAAAGTGTAATTTGGATGTACTATAACCCCGACAGCAATGCCGGAGGTCAGTATGTTACAAATACGCTTTCTTTTGACGATATACAGCAAGCTGTACGGAAATATGACTCGGCTGAGGATTTCTTTGATTACCTCGGCAGTATTGCAAATCAGGAGCTTGCCGATGTAGGCACGGAATGGTTTGAGGACGCAGACCGAGAATTTCACAGGACACCGGATTTGACCGACTGTACCTCCGCCACAATGGAAGCACTCATTGAAAACGCTGAAAGAACTGATATGGTGGCAACGAACATCGGAAATGTACCGATTGAGGATTACAGAGAAATCGTTGCTACTCAAAACGGTTTTGACAGTTATGAGGAAATGTATAACGAGGGTGTTCGTATCGGCAACGGTTACGACAAAGAGCCTGAACCGATTGTACCCGCTTGGGAGCAAAAGAAAAAGTCAAAGGTAAAGAGCTTTGACCTCCACCCGGATATTCCGATGTCGGAGCGACACAACTTTGACCTTGCCAATAATCAGGTTGAAGAAGTGAACAAAAAAGAGCGTTTTCACAGAAACTATGCAGCGATTAAGGTCTTGAAGGATTGTCAAAACGAAAACCGTTTTGCAACACCTGACGAGCAGAAAATCTTGTCGAGATATGTCGGTTGGGGCGGTATTCCCGAAGCCTTTGACGAACGAGCCGGAGCTTGGCATACAGAGTATGCAATGCTGAAAAATATCCTGACGCCGGAGGAATATGCGTCGGCAAGAGAAAGCACCTTGACCGCCTTTTACACTCCGCCCGAAGTATCTACTGCCATTTACAAGGTGTTGGAACAGATGGGATTTCAGGAGGGCAACCTGCTTGAGCCGTCCTGCGGTATCGGTAACTTCATCGGTATGCTGCCTAAGTCAATGGAAAACGCAAAGGTTTACGGCGTGGAGCTTGATACCGTTTCAGCCGGTATCGCTCAGCAGCTTTATCAGAAATCTTCTATTGCGGCACAGGGCTTTGAGGAAGTAAATGTCCCCGACAGCTTCTTTGACGGCGTTATCGGCAATGTGCCTTTCGGAGATTTCAAAGTCTCCGATAAACGATACGACAAGTACAATTTCTTAATCCACGATTATTTCTTTGCAAAATCGCTTGATAAGTTACGCCCCGGCGGTGTGATGGCTCTTGTGACAAGCAAAGGAACTATGGATAAGGAAAACTCCAATGTGCGTAAATATATCGCACAGAGGGCGGAGCTTCTTGGAGCAATCAGACTTCCGAACGACACCTTTAAAGGCAATGCCGGAACAGAGGTTGTATCCGATATTCTGTTCTTGCAAAAGCGAGACAGGCTAATAGATATTGAGCCTGACTGGGTTCATCTTGACACCGACGAAAACGGTATAAGGATGAACTCATATTTTGTTCAGCACCCGGAAATGATACTCGGCGAAATGAAAATGGTAAGCGGTCGTTTCGGACCGGAAGCAACCTGTGAGCCGTTTGAAAACGCCGACCTTTCGGAGCTTTTGAACGAAGCTGTTTCAAACATTCACGGAGAAATCTCCGAATACGAAGTAGCCGATGAGCTGGAGGAAGAAGATAATTCTATCCCGGCAGACCCTACGGTAAGGAACTTCTCTTACACGGTTTTGGACGACAAAATCTATTTCCGTGAGAACTCCCGTATGTCCCCGGTGGAGGTATCGGCAACCGCCGAGAACCGCATTAAGGGTATGATTGGGATAAGAGATTGCGTCCGCAATCTGATTGAACTGCAAACCGAGGATTACCCGGACAGCGAAATCAAACAGGCACAGGAAAAGCTGAACACTCTGTATGACAGCTTTACAAAGAAGTACGGACTTATTAACAGCCGTGCCAATACTTCTGCCTTTTCCGACGACAGTTCCTATGCTCTGCTCTCTGCTCTTGAGGTCATCAACGAAGATGGCGAACTGGAACGCAAGGCAGATATGTTCTTCAAAAGGACGATAAAACCGCACAAGCCGGTAACGGAGGTTGATACCGCAGACGAAGCTCTCGCTGTCTCTATGGGTGAAAAAGCAGCCATTGATATGGAATATATGATGGAGCTTTCCGGCAAAAGCGAGGAGGAATTATTCGCTGACCTAAAGGGTGTAATCTTTTTAAATCCTCTTTATGAGTACGGTAATTCTTATGAGCCGAAGTATCTGATGGCGGACGAATATCTGTCGGGCAATGTCCGTGAGAAGCTGGCGACAGCCAAAAGGTCTGCGGCATTGTATCCCGAAGATTACACCGTCAATGTGCAGGCACTTGAAAAGGTGCAGCCAAAGGATTTGACGGCAAGCGAGATTTCCGTAAGGCTCGGTGCGACTTGGATACCGCCCGAAATATTCCAACAGTTTATGTTTGAGTTTCTCGACACGCCACGCTATGCACAGTGGAATATCAAGGTTCACTACTCCCAGTTTACCGGCGAATGGAACATTGAGGGAAAGAGCTATGACCGTTCCAATGTAAAAGCGTACAGCACATACGGTACTTCCCGCATCAACGCATATAAGATAATTGAGGAAACACTGAACCTGAAAGATGTCCGTATCTTTGACTATATCGAAGATGAAGAAGGCAAAAAGAAAGCCGTCCTCAATAAAAAAGAAACGGCAATCGCACAGGCAAAGCAGGAACTCATAAAGCAGGGCTTTCAGGACTGGATATGGGCTGAGCCTACCCGCCGAGAAAAACTCACGAAGATGTATAACGAAAAGTTCAACAGCATAAGACCCCGTGAGTACGACGGAAGCCACATTGTTTTCAACGGTATGAATCCGGAAATCGAACTCCGTGAACATCAGAAAAATGCGGTTGCACACATTCTGTACGGCGGCAATACGCTGTTGGCACACGCAGTCGGTGCGGGCAAGACCTTTGAAATGGTAGCCGCCGCTATGGAGTCCAAACGACTCGGACTTTGCAATAAGTCGCTGTTCGTAGTCCCGAACCACTTAACCGAACAATGGGCGGCTGAATTCTTACAGCTATATCCGGCAGCGAATATTCTTGTGGCGACAAAGCGAGATTTTGAGACCAAGAACCGCAAAAAGTTCTGCGGTCGAATTGCTACGGGAGATTATGACGCCGTAATCATCGGTCATTCTCAGTTTGAAAAAATACCGATGTCCATTGAAAGACAGAGGGCAATTCTTGAGCAACAGCTTGAAGAACTGACAGACGGTATTATGGATTTGAAGCGAAACCGTGGAGAAAACTTCTCCATTAAACAGCTTGAAAAGTCTAAAAAATCCGTGAAGCAAAAGCTGGAAAAGCTCAACGACCAAAGCCGAAAGGACGATGTTGTTACCTTTGAAGAACTTGGTGTGGACAGGCTTTTTATTGACGAGAGTCATTATTACAAGAACCTCTATCTTTACACCAAAATGCGTAATGTGGGCGGCATTGCTCAGACGGAAGCACAGAAATCCTCCGACCTGTTTATGAAGTGCCGATACCTTGACGAGCTTACAGGCGGTCGAGGAACGGTATTTGCAACCGGTACTCCTATCTCAAACAGTATGGTGGAACTCTATACCATTCAGCGATACTTGCAGTACAACACGCTTGTCAAAAACAACTTGCAGCACTTCGACTCGTGGGCAAGTACCTTTGGAGAGACTGTAACTGCGGTTGAGCTTACCCCGGAGGGAACGGGTTACAGAGCGAAAACCCGCTTTGCAAAATTCTACAATCTTCCGGAGCTTATGGCTATGTTTAAGGAGGTTGCCGACATTAAGACGGCAGATATGCTGGAGCTGCCTGTGCCGGAAGCACACTTCCACAATGTTGCGGTCAAGCCTTCGGAAATGCAGAAAGAGATGGTTGCTTCCCTTGCGGAGCGAGCCGAGAAAGTTCGTGGCGGCGGTGTGGATTCGAGTGTAGATAATATGCTCAAAATCACAAACGACGGCAGAAAGTTGGCTCTCGACCAGCGTATGCTCAATGATATGCTGCCTGATTTTGAGGGCAGTAAAATCAACGCCTGCGTCGATAACATCTACCGCATTTGGGAGGAAACAGCCGACAAAAAATCGGCACAGCTTGTGTTCTGCGACCTCTCAACGCCAAAGAATGACGGCACATTTTCGGTGTATAACGACATCAGAAAGAAGCTCATAGAGCGTGGTGTCCCCGAAAGCGAAGTCCGCTTTATCCACGAAGCAGATACCGATGTGAAGAAAAAAGAACTGTTCCAAAAGACCCGTAAAGGCGAGGTCAGAGTGCTTCTCGGTTCTACGCAAAAGATGGGAGCCGGCACGAATGTTCAGGACAGACTTATCGCACTTCACGATGTGGATTGCCCGTGGAGACCGTCAGACCTGGAGCAGCGTTCCGGTCGAATTATCCGTCAGGGCAACTCAAATCCTGATGTAGATATTTATCGCTATGTAACGGAGCAGACCTTTGACGCATATCTCTATCAGCTTGTAGAGGGAAAGCAAAAATTCGCCAGTCAGATTATGACGAGCAAATCCCCGGTGCGTTCTGCCGAGGATATTGATGAAACCGCCCTGTCCTATGCAGAGATTAAAATGCTTGCAACCGGCAATCCGTATATTAAGGAGAAGATGGATTTGGATATTCAAGTCCAAAAGCTGAAGCTCCTAAAATCCAACTTTCTCTCTGAAAGATATGCTTTGGAAGATAAGATAATCAAATATTATCCGCAGCGAATTACAGCTTTGGAAAACCGTATTGAAGGATTGAAGCAAGATGTAGAAACTGCGAAACAGCACCCGAAACCAACGGACGACCGATTTGTCGGTATGGAGGTTAAGGGTGTTTTTTATTCCGAAAAAGCCGACGCCGGTAAAGCAATCATTGAAGCCTGTAAGCAGATGAACAGCCCCGACCCTATTCCTCTCGGCAAGTACCGAGGGTTTGAAACGGAGCTGCTTTTTAATACCGCAGAGCGAAATTATGAGGTTCGACTGAAAGGTGCGACAAGCAGAAATGTTCCTCTCGGCGATGACGCACACGGCAATATTATCCGTCTTGATAACGGAATTGAGAGATTTGCAGAGAGCTTATCGCTTGCGGAAAATGACCTTGAGAACACCAAAAATCAGTTGGAAACCGCAAAGAAAGAAGTTCAAAAACCATTTATTGGGGAGGAAGAATTGAAAACAAAGCTTGCCCGACTGGACGAGCTGAATATTCTGCTCAATATGGATAAGCGAGATAACGAAATTGTCGGCGGCGAACCCGATGAGGGCGAAGTGCCGAACACACGAAAGGAGAAAACCTATGAACGATAAAATGACACCCGATAAGGAAAGAGAAAACTGCCCTTGCAGAAAAGCAATCATTAACCCTTTTGATGCAATGATGATGGTTGTGGTCAGGAGACTTGATAAAGCATATCTCGAATTAAAAAGAAGCAAACCGCCCGCAAAGGAAGCAGAATTTGCCCTTAGAAATGCAAAGCTTTCTTTCTACGGAGAGTTGGTTCGACAGAGCATTGAAACGGTGTTTTCGCCGGAAGAAATCATTGCTTTGTATGAAAACGACGACCTTGCGGGAGGTGCTTGGACTGTTTGGAATGACATCGGCTGCCCTGTTGATAAGATACTCATTATCATTGCAAAGCTCAGTATCAACGAACCGATACAGAAAGCGGTTGCCGATTTGCTGATGTAAAAAGGCGGTGATACCTATGCCGTATATTGCACCGGAAGTCATAACCGAAGCCAAACGAATGGATTTATTAACCTATCTCAGAGAGTATGAACCGGGCGAGCTTGTCAAGTTTTCAAGCAACACCTACACCACAAGAACCCACGACAGTTTGAAGATTTCCAACGGCAAATGGATGTGGTGGTCGAGAGGTATCGGGGGCAAATCTGCCCTCGATTACCTTATCAAAGTCCGTGGAATGGATTTTGTGGAGGCGGTTCAGACCATTATGGGAAACGGTTCAGTCAGCTTTCCGACTTGTGAAAACATCAAAAGCTATGAGGAACAGCCCTTGCTTCTGCCTGAAAAAAGTCCTACTGCCGATGTGGTATTTGATTACCTTTTCGGGCGTGGGATTGATTATGAAATCATCAACCACTGTTTGGAACAGGAGCTAATCATCGAGTCGCTTCCATATCACAATGCTGTTTTTATCGGCTATGACGAGAACAAAGAACCTAAATACGCCGCTTACAGAGCAACAAATCAATCAAGGATTATGGGCGACTGCACCGGCAGTAAAAAGCAATATTCTTTCCGCCTGACTGCCGAAAACACCGGAGAGGTTCATCTTTTTGAGTGTGCCATTGACCTGCTTTCCTATGCAACTTTGATGAAGCTGGAGGGCAAAGACTGGCGACAGTTTAACCTTGTTTCTCTTGCGGGAGTGTATTCCCCAAAGCAGAAAATCGAGGACTCAAAAGTGCCTGTTACACTCGGCAGGCTGCTTGAAAAAGACAAAACAATCAAGCGAATTGTTCTTCATTTGGATAATGATATTGCTGGAAGAAAAGCAACCAAAGCGTTGCAGACGATTCTTTCAGATAATTATGAAGTCGTTGACGACCCTCCCCAATACGGGAAAGATGTCAACGACTTTCTTTGTAAACGCTTGGGAATAAAAGATAAAACCGAAAGGAGTTTTGCACGATGAAACTAAAAGAAATCAGAGAAATGTACCCGGAGGGTACGCAGATTGTACTCACTGAAATGGCTGGCGAAAGTCAAATGCCCTACGGTCTGAAAGGAACGGTTAAGTTCGTTGACGACGCCGGACAGATTCATATGAGTTGGGAAAACGGAAGCTCTCTCGCTTTGAATATTCACGAAGATACCTTTGAAAAGGTCGAAGCACCGGAGAAGATTTCCGTCATTCTCGTTGAGCCGGGCAGGTATCCGAAGCTCATTGAAATCGAGGATACGCTGGAAGCAATGCAGTCTCTTGTGGAGGGAGATATTGAAGAATATATGCCCTTTGAGGACGAGGTTGCCATCATCTGCAACGATGAAGGAAAGATGAACGGCTTGCCGCTGAACAGGGCTGTTTATTCCGAGCCTGAGAATGTTGAGATGAGTTATCCGCAGTTGAAAGCTCATTTCCGGCAGGCAGAAAAAGAAAGAAACCACACGACCGGATATATTGTTTTTACGGCTGACAGCTTTGACAAGCCTTACACAGAAGAACAAAGAACCTATGTTGTCAGCAGTAACAATAAGGCTTTCATTGAGGGTATGGGCGGATATTCTATCTATGCTTCTTCCCTTGACGGTTCGGATAAATGTGTGCGACTGGAAGCATATATGGCTGATGAACACGGCGGCAAGGACGGTTGGAAGATTGAAAAATGTTATGTAAAAGACGACAGCAACCGTGAAATGCTCGACATTATTGCCGGCAAGTTCTTCATTGCATACGCACCGATTGAGTCGGAAAAGTTTCTCAGTATGCCGAAAGAACTGGCTCGTAAGTACGAGGAAAAGTTCAAATATCCGGAGAGGTTTTACAAGTCTTTGGACGGTATTGAAGCAAAGCCGTATAAGCCGGTCTCCAAGGATATGGAGAGATAAGAGTCAATCTATGGGGCAACCCTGAGTGTCTGCATAATCTTAGCGAGCAGACCATTTATGGACAGGAATGTCCAAAACGGTACACTCGTTAGGGGTTGCCCCTAATACCCCCAAGTAAGAAAGGAGCATAAGCAATGCGGGAGATAGTATTGGTTGCCGCCGGGTTAATTATCGGCGGCTTTTTCGGAGTAACAACAATGTGCCTGTTTCAGATAAATCGGGACAGGCACTATATTTACAGAAAGGACAGCGATAAAAATGAGCAAGAGAAACATTGAAAAGCACATTCTGATGAACAAGGCAGAAGCTCAGGATTTGCAGAAAAAAGCAAAACGGGCGTGTCTTTCCGAAGGCGGTCTTATCCGTTTGCTTCTCAAAGGATACGAGCCGAGAGAAAAGCCCGACGAAAGATTTTACGATGTTATGCGTGAGCTTTCTGCTATCGGCAACAACATCAATCAGCTTGCGGCGAAAGCAAACACCCTCGGATTTGTGGATGCACCGCAGCTTAAAAAGGAAGCCGAGCGTTGGCATAAGTTTCAGGCTGATGTGGAGCGTACTTTTTTAAGACCCGATAAGAGCGATATGAAATGGCAGTAAGTAAATTGTGGTCTGTCACATCAAGGCTCGGTCAGGTAATCGACTATGCCGCCAATCCCGAAAAGACGGCGGCAGATATTTACACCGAGGAACAGTATCAGGCTCTCCGTGATGTTCTCAGCTATGCAAAGGACGAAGAAAAAACCGAGTGTGAATTTTTCGTTGAGGGTATCAACTGCAACCCTGCGACCGCAAGAGACCAGTTTGTTTCTGTGAAAAAAGCATACGGCAAAGACGACGGCATACAAGCCTATCACGGATACCTGAGCTTTAAGGAACAGGACATATCCCCGGAGCTTGCACAGAAAATCGGAATGGAATTTGCAAACGAGGTGTGGGGCAAAAGATTTCAGGTGGTGGTTACTACTCATCTGAACACGAAGCACCTGCACTGCCACTATGTAATCAACTCCGTTTCCTTTGTGGACGGCAAGCGGTTATGGGGCGATGAAAAAGCGTGGTTCAAGTTCCGCTTGGTTGCCGACCGACTGTGCGAGAAGTACGGACTGTATTACAATCCAAACCCGAACCGCAGTAAGCAATCTTCTTATTACTACAAGCAGGAGCAAGCCGGTATGCCGAGCCGATACTCCATTACCCGTGACGCCATTGATGAAGCGATTGCACACAGCACCAACTTAAAGACCTTTGATTATATCCTCACGCAGATGGGCTATGAGCATTGTCTCAGCGACAGTCGAAAGTATTGGACGATTGTTCCGAAAGGATACAAGAAGCCGATACGACTTAAATCACTCGGAGAGAATTATACCGAGGACGCAATCAAGCGTAGGCTGACGGAAAATCAAAAGGTTCTCATCGTTCCTTTTGCAAAGGAAACGGTAAGAGTCAGACAATACCGATTGCCCACAAGAGAACACAAAATCAAAAAGGTCGGCGGATTGTATGGGCTGTATCTGCATTACTGCTATAAGCTGGGCTATCTGCCGAAGTACAAAAAACAGAATACCGCAAGGCTTCACTATCTTTTGAAAGAAGATTTGCTGAAGCTCGATAAAATCACTCAGGAGACAAGGCTGCTTGGACGGGAGAACATTTCTACCGACGAGCAGCTTTTCTCATATAAAGAGTCCGTGTTGTCGCAAATCAAATCCTTGACTGACGATAGAACGCACCTGCGAAAACAGTTAAGAAGAAATTTGAGTGACAATGAGCTATCAAATGTCAAGGAGCAGATTACGGCAATCACGAACAAGCTGTGGACTCTCCGCAAAGAGGTAGGTCTTTGTGATGATATAGCCGAAAGGTCAAAGGTCATTGAAGCCAACCTTGAAACGGTAAGAGTTTACGAAGAAAAACAAGAACGAAAGGAGCAGAACCGTAATGACAAACGGAGGTGATGCGGCAGAACAGGTCGTCAGGCTATCGCTTGAGGGCTTTGAAGTAGCCGCAAAATTGAGCGGAGCGGCAGCTAAAAATATTGCCGTTCTTTTAGTCTCTGTTCTCAAACAGGAACAGAAAACAAAAGGCAAGGCTCGACTTACCAATATGATTAAGTCGGGCAAGGAGCTGAAGGTGTTTTCTATCCCCAACAAGGACTTGAAAAAGTTTACCGAGCAGGCAAAACGCTACGGCGTTCTCTACTGCGTACTCAGGGATAAAAACACAAAGGGCGATAATGTACCGATTGATATTATTGCCCGTGCAGAGGACGCTTCCAAAATTCAGAGAATCGTTGAGAGATTTGAACTCGGTAAAGTTGATAAGGCTGCGATTGTCACCGAGTCTCAGAAGGCTGTCGAAAAGCGTGAAGCTTTGGAGAAAGACAAGCCGACGAAAACCAAAAACGAAATCATCACTGAGGAAGCCGTCAGAAAACCTATTCAGAAAGAGGGGTATTCCCAGTCAAACCCCACAGTCGCCAAAACGGACAAAAACCCTCCGTCAAGGCACGACTCCGAGCCGGTAGATATGCAAACTGATAAGGGTACTGTAAGCGACAGACAGAGAAAGCCGTCGGTGAAAGCAAAGCTTGACCGATACAAGGCACAGTCCAAGCAGCAGAAAGAAGCAGAACGCAAAGAACCGGAGGTATCAAAGCCGGAGGTAAAGAACGCCCCGGCACAGACCGTACACCAGCAGCCGAAACCCAAAAACAAAAATGTGAAAGAGAGGTAATCACAATGACAAACAATTTTACCCCTGCTAAGGCAGGACAGCAGAGCAAACGACTTTCCAAAGAGGAATACGCCGAGAAGATGAAGGCTGAAAAAGAAGCCGTATATCAGATGGCGGACGACACCGCAAAGGCGATTGTTTCCGACCCGGAAAAGTTCAAAGCGTTTCTTGATACGCAGAGCCGACTTGACAGATACTCTGCGGTCAACGCACTTCTGATTTTCAAGCAGCTTCCCGAAGCAAGCCAGCTCAAAAACTTTGACGACTGGAGCAAGGACAATGTGAAAATTCAGAAAGGTGCGAAAAGCATTTCCATTCTTGAGCCTGTCGAGTATGCCAAGAGAGACGGTACGACCGGCATTTCCTACAATGTGAAAAAGGTCTTTGATGTTTCGCAGACCAACGGCAAGAGACCGCCTGCACCGACTGTTAACCGTGACCCGAAAGCACTCATTACCGTTATGCTGGATTCTTCCCCTGTTGAAGTGGAAGCAACAAATGAACTTCCGTATCCCAATATGGCGGCGTTTTACAACAACGAGGAACAGACCTTGTATGTAAAGCGTGATGTGGGAGACAGCGTAGCGGTCGCTCAGTGCGTAGCACAGGAGCTTGGCCACGCACAGCTCTCCATCAACAGCGACAGTTACAGCAGAGCGGATATGGGCTTTCAGGCGGTTTGTATCGGCTATATGCTTTGCAAGAAGTACGGCGTCGATACACAGAATTTTGCAATCAACCGTATCCCTGAGAAGCTCGCAGGCAAAGAGCCGAAGGATATTCGCTATGAGCTTTCCAAAACGAGAAATGCGATGGCGGATATTCACTCCCGTGTTTCCGATGAGCTTTACAAGAAAAAGCAGGAACGAAGCAAAGACTACGAAAGATAAGGTGAGATTATGGCGAAGGAAGAAATGTATCATATCGCATTGGACGATTATGAACACGGCATTATTATCCGTTCTCTCAATGACGAGAAAACAGATTTGATGAACGAGGGTAAATCTACCGATGCGGTGGACGACCTTATCATCAAGGTCGGAACTGCCCCAAAGAAAAAGTTCAGAGTTATCGAAAAGGAACGCTCCTGTGAATCGAGATAACGAAAGGCAGTCTGCGATTATTCTTTCCGTCATCGGTATTATCCCGGTCGTATGGCTGGCACTTCTGATTGCACCCTCTGTAAAAGGAGGATTGCCGGAAATACTGCCGAGCCTATTAACAGCGTTCAACGAACCATTTCATATTGAGCTATGCGAGGACAGCCTAAAAACTGTCCTCGTTTTGCTTCTCTGCTATGGAATGGGTATCGGGATTTACTTCTCAACACAGAAGAATTACCGAAGGCGTGAAGAACACGGCTCTGCGAAATGGGGCAATGCAAGAGCCGTAAACAAAAAATACAGACAGTCTCCGGCTTCTGCAAATAAGCTGATGACACAAAATGTCTGTATCGGACTCAATGCAAAGAAGCACCGAAGAAACTTAAACACCCTTGTGTGCGGCGGTTCGGGAGCCGGTAAGACAAGATTTTACTGCAAGCCGAATCTTATGCAGTGCAACACATCGTTTGTCATTCTTGACCCAAAGGGCGAAATTCTCCGAGATACCGGAAAGCTGCTTGAAAGCAAAGGCTATGAAGTCCGTGTTCTCGATTTGATTTCAATGGAGAAAAGCCATTGCTATAACCCTTTTGTCTATTTGCAGAATGACAACGATGTGCAAAAGCTCGTGACGAATCTTTTTAAGAGTACCACTCCGAAAGGAAGTCAATCACAAGACCCCTTTTGGGATACCTCGGCTTCAATGCTTCTGCTTGCACTTGTATTTTATCTTCATTACGAAGCACCCGAAGATGAACAGAACTTCGCAATGATAATGGAAATGCTCAGAGCCGGTGCGATTGAGGACGAGGAGGACACAAGACCTTCTCCCCTTGATGAATTGTTTGCGGAATTGGAGATGTCAAATCCCGACCACATTGCTTTGAAGTATTACCGTTCCTATCATTCAGGTGCGGCGAAAACCTTAAAGTCCATACAGATAACCCTTGCGGCAAGACTGGAAAAGTTTAACCTTGAAAGTCTTGCTTCTTTAACTACCACAGACGAGCTTGACCTCCCGTCACTCGGAGAAAAAAAGGTCGCTCTGTTTGCTTTGATACCGGATAACGATTCCAGCTTTAACTTCTTGGTATCTATCCTTTACACACAGCTTTTTCAGCAGTTGTTTTATGCTGCCGACCATATTCACGGAGGCTCGCTTCCCGTTCCCGTGCATTTCCTGATGGACGAATTTGCGAATGTGAGCCTGCCCGATGACTTTGACAAGATACTGTCGGTTATGCGTTCCCGTGGAGTATCGGTAAGTATCATCTTGCAGAACTTGGCTCAGTTAAAAGCCTTGTTTGAAAAGCAATGGGAAAGTATTGTGGGCAACTGCGACGAGTTTCTGTATCTCGGCGGCAACGAGCAAAGCACCCACAAATATGTGTCCGAGCTTCTCGGTAAGGAAACCATTGATACCAACACTTTCGGAAAGAGTACCGGTCGAAGCGGTAACTACTCCACAAATTATCAGATTAGCGGTCGAGAGCTTTTAACCCCTGATGAGGTTCGTATGCTTGATAACCAATACGCAATTCTGTTTATTCGTGGAGAACGCCCCGTTATGGACTTCAAGTATGACATCTTGAAGCACCCGAATGTGGCACTTACAACCGATGGAAAGGCTTCTGCCTATAAGCACGGCGAAGTTACCGTCAAGCACTCATCAATTTCCGTTCTTTCTATTGACCCGGAAGAACTTCCGGAGGAAAGCTACGGAGAAACCAATTACGAGCTTCTGTCCGACGAGGATTTTGAAGTAAATAAAAACTTATTTTAACGGAGGAAAACACAATGAACATTTTTAAGAAGAATAACGAAAAGAAAACTACTCAGAAGTTGCCTATGACCGGAAAGGTTCGGAAAGGCTTCCGTGCTTACTGCGCCGTAATCGCAGCAGCAACTCTTGTTTGCGGTATGAGCGTTACCGCTTTTGCCGCCAGCGACCCGATTACCGTGGTCAACAATCTGTCCGATTTCATCTTCGGTCTTATCCGTGCCATCGGTCTTATCCTGCTTGGCTTCGGTATCGTTCAGGTCGGTCTCTCTTTGAAGTCTCACGACCCGTCTCAGAGAGCCAACGGTTTCCTGACCCTTGCAGGCGGTATCATCATCACCTTTGCAAAGGAAATCCTGACCCTTATTACCGGTTAAGAGAACACAGTTATCAAACGGGGCATACCTGGCATTTCAGGTATGCCCCTAATCTTAAAGGAGGTGCAAACAGATGAGTGATAACTGGGTAGTTCAGAACCTCGAAAATGCCCTTGAAACTTGGAACAGCAAGCTATCGGAAATATGGCAGTTGCTAACCACTTCGCCGCAGGAGTTCAAAGGTGGCAGTATTTGGTCGGTAATGGTGAATATCAACGGAGCAGTTCAGGCTATCGGTCTTGCTTTGCTTGTTTTGTTTTTTGTTGTCGGTGTGGTTCGTACCTGCGGAAGTTTTACCGATGTAAAGAAACCGGAACACGCATTAAAGCTGTTTATCCGCTTTGCCATTGCCAAAGGTGTGATTACCTACGGGCTGGAGCTTATGCTTGCCCTGTTCAACATCGTACAAGGTACGATTTCAACCATTATGACATCTGCGGGATTCGGTACGCCCAATCAAACAACCTTACCTGCTGAAATGGTAACAACCATTGAAAGCTGCGGATTTTTTGAGAGTATCCCATTGTGGGCGGTTACTCTTATCGGCGGACTGTTTATCACGGTCTTGTCGTTCATTATGATAATGACGGTGTACGGACGATTTTTCAAGCTGTATATGTACACAGCTCTCGCTCCGATACCGCTTTCCACTTTTGCCGGAGAACCGTCGCAGAATGTGGGTAAGAGCTTTATAAAGAGCTACTGTGCCGTTTTGCTTGAGGGAGCAGTAATTGTACTTGCTTGTATTATCTTCTCCCTATTTGCTTCTACGCCGCCGGTAGTGAACCCTGACGCAGCAGCCGTTACTCAGGTATGGGCATATATCGGCGAACTGGTATTCAATATGCTTGTGCTTGTCGGTGCGGTTAAGATGAGCGACCGAATTATCCGTGAGATGATGGGCTTATAACGGGAGGTTCTCTGATGAAGAAAAACAAGAATAATAACGATAGATGGCAGGGCTATACGCCTGCCGACTGCGACTGCAAATATTGTGTGTATTACGGAGGAAAGAAAAACGGCAATGTGATTTGCCTTGCGGACACCTGCGTCTGCTCTGATGAAATCCGTCACGCAAAACAAGCATATCGCAGAGAAAGGAGCTTTTGATGGAAGTCAAAATTAACCGAGAGATACGAAATTATACAGAGTCAATGTTTTTTGGACTGTCGCTCAGACAGTTCATTTTTTCTGTCCTCGCCTGTGCGGTAGCGGTAGGACTTTACTTCCTCCTAAAACCGTACCTCGGAACAGAAACCGTATCGTGGGTGTGCATTTTGGGAGCTGCCCCTTTTGCGGCTCTCGGCTTTGTGAAATACAACGGAATGACGGCTGAGAAATTTATATGGGCGTGGATAAAGTCCGAGTTCCTTATGCCGAAAAAGCTGGTTTTTCATTCCACCAACACCTATTACGAATTGATGAAACCGACAATCGAACAAAAACAGAAGGAGGCTTATAAGAACAATGATTAAAACCCTTACGAACCTGTTAAAGCAGGACAAAGAAAAGTTTGTAGTACCAAAGGGCGTACAGGATTGTATTCCCATTACCGCAATTTATGACGACGGCATTTTCCGTGTAGGCAAGGACAAGTATTCCAAGAGCTTTAAGTTCACGGATATTAACTTTGCCGTAGCAAGCCGTGAGGATAAGGAAGCGATGTTCCTTGAATATTCCGAGCTTCTCAACTCTCTTGACAGCGGAGCTACTACAAAGCTGACTATCAACAACAGACGGCTTAACCGTCTTGACTTTGAGAAAACCATTCTTATCCCCGAAACCGGCGATGAGCTTGATGTTTACCGAGAGGAATATAACAAAATGCTTCTCGACAAGGCAACCGGTGCAAATGCAATCGTTCAGGATAAGTATGTTACTATCTCTATCAACAAAAAGAGCGTAGAGGACGCAAGAACCTATTTTGCCCGTGTCGGCGCTGACCTTATTGCCCACTTTGCAAGACTCGGAAGCAAATGTGTGGAGCTTGAAACCGATGAGAGACTGAGAATTGTCCACGATTTCTTCCGTGTCGGTGAGGAAACCGCCTACCACTTCAATATTAAGGAAACGAGAAAAAAGGGACACGATTTCAAGGATTATGTTTGCCCGGATACAATGGAATTTGAAAAGGCCTACTTCAAAATGGGAAACCGTTACGGGAGAGTCCTTTTTCTTCGTGAGTACGCTTCCTATATCAAGGACAGTATGGTAGCTGAGCTTACCGACCTGAACCGCAACCTGATGATGTCCATTGACATCGTACCTGTTCCTACCGATGAAGCGGTGCGAGAAGCAGAGAGCAGACTGCTTGGGGTTGAGACGAATATAACCAACTGGCAGAGAAAGCAGAATCAGAACAATAACTTTTCCGCTACCGTTCCGTATGATATGGAACAGCAGAAAAAGGAAATGAAGGAGTTCCTTGATGACCTTACCACTCGTGATCAGCGAATGATGTTCGCTGTACTCACTATGGTTCATACTGCGGACTCCAAAGAACAGCTTGATAACGACACCGAAGCTCTGCTTACTACGGCAAGAAAGCATTTGTGCCAGTTTGCCGTTCTCAAGTATCAGCAGATGGACGGACTGAATACGGCTATGCCCTTTGGAACACGCAAGATTGACGCATTCAGAACCCTTACCACAGAAAGCCTTGCGGTATTTATCCCGTTCAGAGTTCAGGACATTTACCACGAAAACGGCATTTACTACGGTCAGAATGTCATCAGCAAAAATATGATTATCGCCGACCGCAGACAGCTACTCAACGGTAACTCTTTTATCCTCGGTGTATCCGGCGGCGGTAAATCCTTTGCGGCTAAGGGAGAGATTGAAAATATCATTCTTTCCTCCAACGCAGATGTTATTATCATCGACCCAGAGCGAGAGTATTCGCAGCTTGTAAAGGCTCTCGGCGGCGAAATCATCAATATTTCCGCTACTTCTCCGAGCCATATCAATGCAATGGATATGAACAAGGAATACGGCGACGGAGCAAATCCGGTTATCCTGAAATCCGAGTTCATTATGTCCCTTTGCGAACAGCTTATCGGCGGCACAAACCTCGGAGCAAAGCAGAAATCTATCATCGACCGTTGTACGGCGAGCGTTTACCGAGACTATCAGCAGAGAGGATATACCGGTACTGTTCCTACTTTGCAGGACTTCCGTGCGGAACTTTTGAAACAGGACGAGCCGGAAGCAAAGGAAATCGCCCTTGCTATCGAGCTGTTTACACACGGTTCTTTGAATACTTTTGCAAAGCCGACCAATGTTGATACGGATAACCGACTTATCTGTTATGACATTCTTGACCTCGGCAAGCAGCTTATGCCTATCGGTATGCTTGTCGTCCTTGACTCTATTCTGAACCGAATCACACAGAACCGTGCTAAGGGTAAGCAGACTTTCATCTTCATTGATGAAATCTACCTCCTGTTCCAGCACGAATACTCCGCAAACTTCCTGTTTACCCTTTGGAAGCGTGTGAGAAAGTACGGTGCTTATGCCACCGGCATTACGCAGAATGTGGACGACCTTTTGCAGAGCCATACGGCAAGAACTATGCTTGCAAACAGCGAGTTTTTGATTATGCTCAATCAGGCGTCAACCGACAGAATTGAGCTTGCCAAGCTGCTTAACATTTCCGACCTCCAGCTTTCATATATCACGAATGTTGACGCAGGACACGGACTGATTAAGGTCGGCAGTTCGCTTGTGCCGTTTGCAAATAAGTTCCCGAAGAATACGAAGCTGTATAAGCTGATGACAACCAAACCGGGCGAGGGTGTATAACCCTTGCCCTATTCTGTAAATGAGAAAGGAAACACCTATGAAAAACAAAATCTATATTGCCATAATCTGTGCTTTCAGCATTGTATTTGCCGTCAGTTCAGGTTTTCTCATCAAGCACTATTACGACTCTGCAAAGCAGGCGGAAATGTACGACAATCTGATTGGGGTAGTGGAGACCGAGCCTGAAGAAACAAAAGAGCCGATGAACTACTCCGAAGAAAAGACCTTTATCCCGGAGTATCAGGAGCTTTATCTGCAAAACAACGATATGGTCGGCTGGATTAAGGTTGAGGACACAAAAATCAATTATCCCGTTATGCAGTCAAAGGACAACCCGAACTTCTATCTGAAGCACGGCTTTGATAAGGCATACACCGACTACGGCTGTCCTTATGTTCAGGAAAACTGCGATATGGAGCTGCCAAGCGACAATATCATCATCTACGGTCATCATATGAACGACGGCTCTATGTTCGCCGGTCTTATGAAATTCAAGGACAAGAGCTTTTGGGAAAAGCACAAAACAATATCCTTTGATACGCTGACCGACCGACAGACCTATGAAGTAATTGCCGTGTTCAAAACCGTGGTTTATACGGACAGTCCTGAAAGCTTCAAATATTATCAGTTCGTCAATGCGGAGACTGCCGAGGATTTCACAGCCTATGTTGAGAAGTGCAAGGAACTGTCGCTTTACGATACCGACGTAACCGCTGAATACGGCGACAAGCTCTTAACTCTTTCCACCTGTGAGTATTCCAGGACAAACGGCAGACTCGTTGTAGTGGCGAAGCTCATTAACGAATAACACAACAGGTGGTTCAGCCTGCATAGGAAGGAGGGATTGTATGGCTGATATTAAAACGAAAGACAATGCAAAAGGTACGATACGAACCATAGATAAGGCTGCCGTTGCAACCCAACGAATGAAGCAGGCGTATATCGCAACAAAAGAAAAGGCGGAACGGTCGGTAAATGCCAACAGCAGTTCTGCCGAGGAATATGCTTCCGATAAGCTGGAAAGCGGTATTGACGAGGTGGTTCACGATGGTGCTTATGCGTTCGATAAGGCTGGACGAAAAGGACTTGAAACCACAAAAGAGAATATCCGCACCGCAAAGGACGGTATTCAGCGTTTCAAGCAACAACGAGCCGAGAAGTCTTTGAGAAAACAGGCTTCGCAGAATACAAGCTCGGCAATTAAGACTGTCGATAAGGCGGAAAAGACCATTAAGCAGTCGGCTGCTTCCTCCGGAAAGAAAACCATTAAGTTTGCCGGGAAAGAAGCAACGAAAACCGCACAGAAATCGGTTAAGACGGCTGAACAGACTGCAAAGACAGCGATAAAGACAAGCCAGCAAGCGGCGAAAGCGGCGCAGAAAACAGCTCAGGCGACGGTTAAGGCTTCGCAGAAAGCAGCACAGGCGGCAAAAGCCACAGCCAAAGCAACAGCCGCTACGATTAAAGCCGCAGCCAAAGCCACCGTTGCCGCAGTAAAAGCAATTATAGCGGCGGTAAAAGGTCTTATTGCCGCTATCGCTGCCGGCGGCTGGGTTGCGGTGGTGGTTATTATTGTTCTGTGCCTTGTCGCTCTGATTGCGGGTTCTGTGTTTGGTATCTTCTTTTCGGGAGAGGATTCCGGCACGGGAATGTCTATGCAGACAGTCGTTCAGGAAATCAATCAGGAATATGATGACCGGTTAGAACAGGAAAAGAATTCCGTAAGCTATGATGTGCTTGAAATGAGCGGAAGCCGAGCTGTGTGGAAAGAGGTTCTTGCGGTCTATTCTGTTAAAGTGAATACCGACCCCGACAATCCGATGGAGGTTGCTACGGTTGATGAAACCAAGAAGCAGCTACTGTCGGATATTTTTTGGAAAATGAACGATATTTCTTCCCGAACGGAATCAAAAAACCATACCGAAATCGAGGAAAGCGACGACGGACACGGCAATATCGTACAGACTGAAACCACAGTAACCGAAACATTCCTGTATATCACGGTATCTCACAAGACCGTTGATGAAATGGCGGCTATGTACGGCTTTAATCAAGAGCAGAAAGATTATCTTGCCGAGCTGTTGCAGGACGAAAACAATCAACTATGGTCTCAGGTGCTTTACGGTATCGGATACAGCGACGACCAAATCGTAACGGTTGCTCTGTCTCAGGTAGGTAATGTAGGCGGTCAGCCTTACTGGTCTTGGTACGGATTTGACTCCCGTGTAGAGTGGTGTGCCTGCTTCGTTTCTTGGTGTGCCAACGAGTGCGGATATATCGACGCCGGTATTATTCCGAAGTATGCCGGTTGCGTAAACGGCGTACAATGGTTCAGAGACCGAGGACAATGGGCAGACGGTTCGTATGAACCTTCGCCCGGTACAATCATCTTCTTTGACTGGGAGGGCGACGGTGTGACAGACCACACCGGTATCGTTCAGAAATGCGAGAACGGTACAGTCTATACCGTTGAGGGCAACTCAGGCGACACTTGCAGAACCAAAACATACACGGTTGGTAGCTCAGTTATCTACGGATACGGTATTCCGGCATATTAAAAAAAGATGGCTGCTCGTTTGAGTAGCCATCAAGTACATTATTCAAAATCGCAAAATGAAACTTAATTCTAAACGCTTTTGTTTGGGGGATTTGATACCATTTGATTTTTCCTGATACCTATTATCCTTATCCTATGGGCTTGCCGAACTTTTGCTATCATTTGGCTATCAAGAAAATGGCTATCAACGGTAAAATTAGATTGGTTTCTCTGGTGGTTTACAACTACATTTTACCACGAAAGACAGGGAAATACAATAACCTTCCTCGCTGTGGTGTATCAAGTGATCTTACTGAACATATGGCGCACCTTATCCAGGCGGCTGTTTGGACGGCGGGGCTGGATGACCGGCTCGCCGACAGCGGCCTGATACCCTTTCAGTTCCGTCAAGCATACGCTCCGCCCGTTGGTGTAAAAGGCCAGATCAGTACGGTATGCCTGTATGCAGCGGACGGGAATCTCGCCCGTAAAGACAACTTCATCCTTTTTTACCTGGGCCGTTTCGATGGTGGCACAGTATTTCGGCGCATCGTGATAAGCCCTGGAAAGGTATTCCTGGGGCGCATAGAGGGTGAAGGAGAGATAAGGTTCCAGCAACTGCGTCCCTGATTCCTTCAATGCCTGTTCCAATACAATCGGGGCCAATGAGCGAAAGTCCGCCGGCGTGCTGACCGGGCTATAATAAAGCCCGTATTCAAAGCAAATCTTACAGTCCGTTACGTTCCAGCCACACAAGCCTTGCTCCAGGCCGTAACGGATACCATCCATGACAGCGTTTTGAAAACTCTGGTTCAAGTATCCCAGGGAAACCCGGCTC
Source organism: Suipraeoptans intestinalis (assembly GCF_009696485.1). GTDB lineage: Bacteria > Bacillota > Clostridia > Lachnospirales > Lachnospiraceae > Suipraeoptans > Suipraeoptans intestinalis. The sequence continues at coordinate 1,186,816 of NZ_VULY01000018.1, read as the reverse complement.
TCGTATTGTACACCAGAGCCAAGCGGGAGCGGCGTAACAGACAGCCCGATGGATGCCCAAAACGGGTTGGGCGGCACCTCGATATGGATGGTGTGGCTGGCCACTTTGAGCGGCCGCTCTAAATAAATGACGGTAGGTTCCTTCACCGCTGTTTCAATCTTGTACTTTTCCGCCAGCAAAGCGGAAACAACCTCCAACTGCACCCGGCCTAAAAAAGAAAGAATGATCTCGTGGGTGATGGAATCCACCTCGTAGCGCAAAAGCGGGTCAGTATCCGCAATTTGAGTAAGAGCGTCCAGCAGCCGTTCTCTTTGCGCTGCCGTTTTCGGCGCAATCGTCGTCCGCAGCATGGGGAGGGGGGCATCACGCCACCTTTCACGAGGAAGCCGGGTGTCATCCCCCAATACGTCGTTTAATCCCACGCTGTCGCTGGGAAGGATAACAATTTCACCCGGATAAGCGGTGTCTGTCCGAACAATTTCCCCTTTGGATGGAATACGCATCTCTGTGATTTTCAGCTTTTCTCTCCCGGCCAGGGCCACCGTATCCCGCAGGCGCAGCGTTCCGCTGTATAGCCGTAGATAGACACGCCGCTGGCCGCAATCTGTATACTCCACCTTGAAAACGCTGCCGCATAGGGCGGCGCTCCCCTGTTCCCCAATCGGTTGGAACAGCCCTGTCACCGCATCCATCAACGGTTGAATGCCAAGGCCCTTTTTGGCGCTGCCATAATAGACCGGGAACAGGGAGGCGTCTTGAACCCGCCGCTGTTCCTCCCGCACAAGTTTTTCCCGGCTGATTGGTTCTCCTGCGATATACTTTTCCAATAATTTATCGTTATTTTCGATGACCGCATCCCATGCTTCTATGTCGGTATTTTCCTCCAGGACTATTTCCGGGGACAGCGACACCGTCTGCTTGATGATAATATCGGCGGAGAGCTTATCCCGAACAGACTGAACCACGCTCTGCAAATCAACGCCAGCCTGGTCGATCTTGTTGATAAAGATAACGGTGGGAATGTTCATTTTCCGCAGGGCATGGAACAGAATACGGGTCTGGGCCTGCACGCCATCTTTAGCGGAGATCACCAAGATGGCCCCATCTAAAACAGCCAAAGAGCGGTACACCTCCGCCAAAAAATCCATGTGGCCGGGCGTATCCACAATGTTGACTTTACATCTGTGCCACTGGAAGGAAGTGACTGCCGCTTGAATGGTAATCCCACGCTGCCGCTCCAAAAACATGGTGTCCGTCCTCGTTGTCCCTTTTTCGACGCTCCCCGGTTCTGAAATGGCTCCGCTGGCATATAGCAGGCTCTCCGTCAAGGTCGTCTTTCCAGCGTCTACATGGGCAAGAATTCCAATATTGATTATTTTCATGTGATTGTCCTCCCTTTACTGCCCCGAAGGGCATAAAAATCCCCAGCAGTAAAATACTTTTACCACTGGGGATGATAATTTGCGGACATACACATATACAGCATACACCTGTTTGTGAGTGCTGTTTTTGGGGATATGTCAAAATTGATAAGGCAAAAGTATTCTTAAATTGGGTACAAAAAACTAAGCCCCTACAAAAGGGACTATCATAATCCTTTGTTCCCACTATTTGATTATAGTTTTATTTAAGAATACCTTGCCGCATATTTTTTACTCCTTTTCTGGAATTGAATTATTATATCACATCAGTTTTAGGAAAACAAGTATCTAAAAGAAATTTTTCTTCCCCTTATATGTAACAATCATACCGGCTTCCTAACGTTCAGAATGGTTTCTACTGTCTGCTGCGGTGTTTGGTTGGAATTGTCCAGCCAAAAGCCGATCCGTGGTGTTGTCTGCATTTTACTAAATACAAATTCAATGTATACAGAAAGAAATATATAAGGAGTGGGAGGGATTCCGCCGTAGTCGGCATTGTAGGAAAATCCAAAAGTTTAGATTTTCTCAAAATGCTTATCTTTTGGTCTTTGGTTCGGAATAGTGTAGTGCTGGCGGTCTATCTATTGTTTTCGGTTGCTTGCTTCTTTACCGTACATGAGCATTACTGCCGGGGACAAAGCGTTTTGGAGAGCTGAAAAAATCAATCGGCAGCGTTTCCCAAAAGGTTCTGACTGCTCAGCTTCGTGATATGGAAGAAAACGGACTCGTAAACCGAAAGGTATATGCCGAAGTACCGCCAAGAGTAGAATATTCCCTGACAGAATTGGGACAAAGTTTGAAACCTATTCTCGACGCTATGTGGAGTTGGGGCGAAGATTATAAAGAAAAATGTAATAAATAACGAAAAGACCGTCAGACTCAAACGAGACTTGACGGTCCTATATTTTTTTACTGTATTTAAGAAAATCGTTTTGGTGTTCCTGTTTGCGAAGTTGATAGCCCTGTGCAATCAGCGTATCTACTTTCAGAGCAATTAGGTTTATGTCGGAACACATTGCCCGTGCAATCTGCTGAATGTCATAGCCGTTTTCAATGTATTCCAAAATGGTGTCGTCCGGGAGCGAAGCCTGAGAAGCGAAGATATTTGCTTCATACTCCATACGGTTCTCTCTCATATCAAAGATGTTGAACTCTTTGAACCCGCCGACAGCAACCGCTTCTTGCCTGTGTAGAACATCGTGCCCGATTTCGTGCCATAGCACTATCTGCTCCACGACCGGGTGCATACCGTTTTTAAGAAAAACAAAGCGGTTCTTCAGAATAACCTTGTATGCTCCACGCTGCTTGTCAAAATTCCGGTAGATAACATTGATACCAAGCTCTTTTGCGACCTTGTACGGGTCACGAGTACCGCAACGGTCAATGAGCTTGTTTACGATTTTCACAATCTCAGCCGTAGTGTAATACCCCAATCCGGCTCACCTCCCATATTATAGTATATCGGATATTAACCCTATAATAAATTATAAACTATTATGTGTCCCATATATTGGACTTAGTTCACTTTGAGGATTACTCGTCTTTGCGGTATTTCTTCGGGGTGTATTTTTTATTGTTCTTCTTTGCAATAAGATATGCTTCCTGAATAGCGTCAACCATTTCACGCATATCCTCGTCAGCCATTTCGCCGCCGGCAAACAGACCGGTAACTTCTGCAAGCAACTCCTGAGCCTGTCTTGCCCCTCTGCGTCCGTATTTATCCTCTACATCAGCGATGAAAGCGTCATCCTCAGACAGCAGATAATTCACATTTACATTTAAGGATTCTGCCAGTTTCTTATATCTTTCCATTCCTCTCGGACGGGATTTATCATTTTCATAAGAACCAATTATGCGTCGGGTTACGCCGATTTTAGCTGCCAACTCATCTTGACTCATACCAAGTTTTGTTCTCTCAGCCTTGACTTTTTCACCGAATGTCATTGTGATTTCACTCCTTAAAAGAATATTTACAGTTGAACTACCCATTTGCTCTTGACAAGTACAGTTGAAGTGTATATAATATGAAGTGGGAAGTTGAACTACACATAGTGTACACCAAACTACCCAAAATGTCAAGGGGGTTCTAAAAATGTTACGAAGCATACTTCATTGTGATATGAATAACTTCTATGCCAGCGTCGAATGTATGCTCGACCCCGCATTGAAGAAATATCCGATTGCTGTCTGCGGCTCTGTGGAGGAACGACACGGTATCGTGCTTGCAAAGAACTACAAAGCAAAGGCTTTTGATGTGAAAACCGGGGACGCAGTATGGCAGGCTAAACAGAAGTGCAAGGACTTGGTTGTAGTGCCGCCCCATTATGAGGAGTATATCAAATACTCAAAGCTTGCGAGAAGCGTTTATGAGCGATATACCGACCAAGTTGAACCGTATGGTATGGACGAGTGTTGGCTGGATATTAGCGGGACAGAAAGCCTTTTCGGTTCGCCGGAAAAGGTGGCAAATGAAATTCGTGAGACTATGAAGTTTGAACTCGGCTTGACGATTTCTGTGGGTGTTTCCTTTAATAAGATATTTGCGAAGCTCGGCTCGGATATGAAGAAACCGGACGCAGTAACCGTGATACCAAAGGACACATTCAGAGAAAAGATTTGGGGACTTCCTGCCGCTGACCTGCTCGGTGTAGGACGGGCAACCCAGCGAGTGCTTGACAGCTATTGTATTCGTACCATCGGGGATTTAGCGAATACCGACCCTGAGTTCTTACGCAGAAGATTAGGAAAGAACGGAGTAGTTTTATGGAACTATGCCAACGGCAACGACCTTTCCCTTGTTGCCAAGAAAGACTTCGTTTCCCCTATAAAAAGCGTAGGACACGGTATAACAACAGTAGCAGACTTAGAGAAACCGGAGCAGGTGTGGCCCGTGTTTCTCGAATTGACCCAAGACATTGGACACAAGCTCCGTGTTCACGGACTGAGTGCAGAAGGTGTCGCAATACATATTAGAGACAACACACTCAATACAAGGCAATGGCAGACGAAGATTGCACTTCCTACACAATCTCCGATGATTATTGCAAAGACCGCTTTTCAGTTATTTGAAAAAAGATATGGGTGGAACAACCCTATCCGTTCTGTTACAGTACAAGCCATAAATCTTATTCCACAAGACACGCCCCGTCAAATAGATATGTTTATGGACGCCGCAAAGCAGGACAAATTGGAGCGAATGGAAAAGTGTGTTGAAGAAATCAGACGGCGTTTCGGAAAGGACAGCATAAGGAATGGGGTTCTCTGTCAGAACCTGCGGCTACCACCGAAAAAAGCTGAAATCACTATGCCGACAGGTATGGTCGGTTAAGGAGGGCTTAATGTGATTGACGAAAAAGAGGTTACGGCTTATGTTACGATGCCCGACTGCTTTTTGCAGGGGTGTAGCGAAGATATTGTTATCTTCCGTGCGGACGGCGGAAACCATTTTACCGACTACGGTATATATGAAGGAATGTTCCTGTTCTTTGACCGAAAAAAACGCTTTAAGAAAGGAAGGCTTTCCTGTTACATCAATACTGCCGGAGATGACCGACCCAAGTACAGGGTGTCGGATAAGAACATCGACGGATACAAGCACTTGGGAAGATTAGTTTTGACTTTGAGAAATTACGAGGTATAAAAATGGAATCCGATAGAAGAAAAGTTTATGTTGAAGTAAATGTAACACACAGACCTGATGGGACGGCTCGTCCGAATTTCATCAAGTTTGAGAATGATGAAAAATATGAGATAGACCGTGTAATTCAGAAATGCCGTGCGGCTTCCACCAAAGTCGGAGGAACCGGTATCCGCTACACGGTACAGATTTGCGGCAAGCCCACATTTCTGTTCGACGAAGAAAACGGAAAGTGGTTTGTAGAAGCAAAATCCTAATGGTAGGAGGTTTTGTAACTTGAAACATTTATCGAGATTTGACATCGAAGCGATAGCCGTCAAGTATGTTCAGGCATATATGGCACTTCCCGATGTCCGTAACACACAAATATACAGAATTGACCCGGAGCTTCTCTTGGAGAAGGTTCTCGGATTGAATGTCGAATACCAGCACCTATCCTATGACGGTAGTATTCTCGGAATGACCTCATTTACGGAAATGGGTGTTCAGGTATTTGAAGATGATGATAACGAAGCCTTTTTCTTTTTGGACGGGAAAACCGTTCTTGTGGAAAAGGACTTGAACTTTGACAGCAAGCTGAAAGGCAGAAAGAATTTCACCTTAATGCACGAGGGCAGCCATCAGATATTTAAGATGTTGTTCCCGAATGATTACGGTGTAACACAGAAATCTGCCGGAGTACATTATTACAAGGCAAATTCCGAGAGGAATAAGCCAATATCCGATTGGGAGGAATGGCAGGCAAATACGCTTGGAGCAGCTATCCTTCTTCCCGAAAACCTCATAAAACAAGGAATGTATCTGTTCAGTCTTGGAGAAAAGATTGAGTGTCTGAACAAGATATACTTTCCGGGCGTATATAAAAGGTTTGACGCACTTGCGGATTTTTTAGGGTGTTCCAAAAAGGCTCTTGCCATACGAATGAAACAGCTCGGACTTTTGAAAAAGGAGTATCTTGATAATCCTTTTGATTTGGTTACGGTTTATCCGGAGGTGAGCGAGCTATGAAATCGTTGGAACAAAAGATAATCGTAAGGTGCAAAAACTGTGGCTGGCGTATTTTTGACAAGGTAACAATGACAACAGGCGTTATTGAACTGAAATGTCCGAACTGCCACAGAGTAGTAGAGGTTGACTTGTCCCTCCGCAAAGGAACGGTCAAATACAGATTAACAAGAAGTAGTAACAGAGCGAACAATTAAATATCGGACAGATGTACCGAGCCACGAGTCCTTGAGCGAAAGCTCTTGAGTCATCAAATTGCCGGACGCTGAGAATTAAGGGATAGAAATATCCTAATGTTCTTGGTGTCCGGCTTTTTTGTCGCTCCCGAAAGGAGCAAGACCGTGACATATAAGTGGCTGGCATATATCGCCAAGTATCCGTAATCTCCGAATTTTTGATTCCAACCAAATTCAAAAATTCAAATTTAAGGAGATTACGACAATGACAAAACTTACATTAGAACAACAGGAATTTTTATTTGCGAATGACTGCAAGCTCATCAATCTGCGGTATGAATACCACGGGTACACAGGCACGGAGAAATGGGCGATTGTAACAGAACTGGCGGAAGAAGAATTGTGGGTTAAATACCCTGATGTTATCCGTCGGTACACTCCGTTCATTCTTCTTTCTATGGCTCAGGGAGAAGTGATAACGGAGTATCAGAACTACGAAGCAAGAGAGAGAATGAGAAGGCTTCTTTTCGGACACGCATTTGACATCAATGACGGAGAATTTGAAGTGCATCATCCGGAACTGGCAGTCGATACAGACCCAATCGAAGAAATAATGCTGCAAGACAATATTAAGCGACTTCGGGAGGTTTTGTGTTACTTAAGCGAAACACAGAAACGCAGAGTTTTTAAGTATTTCTTCTACAACAAAACACTTGAAAAAATCGCAGATGAAGAAGGAGTCGATTTTACTTCTGTAAGAGAATCGGTAAACAGTGCAATAAAAAAGTTGAGGAAATTTTTCTAAAACACCCCCCAGAAACGCTCTCCCATTTCAAACAAGTGAAGGGGTTAATTCTAATCCGGATATGAATTACCTCAGAATAATCGAAAGCGAGGATTTACATATGAAAGAAAAAGAATTTAAGAATGTCAGATGGGGCGATATTTATTACTGCGACTTGGGGGTTACAAACGGCAGTGTGCAATCGGGAATGAGACCGGTTCTTGTGGTTCAGACAAATCGCTTAAATGAAAGCAGTCCTACGGTCGTTGTAGCCGCTATAACGGCTGTTAAAAAGAAAACGGCAATGAATACTCATATTGAGCTAAACACGGATTGTGGCTTAAAAGAGCCGTCGATGGTAATGCTTGAGCAGCTACGCACCGTGGATAAAGCCACAGAGCTTGATAATTTTGTCGGAAGAATTACCGACGCAGATAAAATCAGCGAAATCAAGCGAGGATTGAAATTTGCAGTCGGTATTCCCGTTAAACCCAAGACAGAGCGTAAAGGCATTGTACTAAGTCTTTGCCCTCGTTGCAGAAGCGAGTTTCAGTCTATCCCTGAAAACATTGTTAAAAGACTTGACCCTTTTCAGGCAGATAAAGAGGTGTGCGATAAATGTCAGGTCGGATACGGCTATGACTATATGATTTTCAAAAAGCACCATCATCACGCTAAGGGAGGTGTTGACAATGTTTGAAGATAAGATTGAAGCAATGAACAAACTACCCAACGCTGTTGATGATAGTTCCGGCTTTGAGAAAAGAGTTTATACGGTAGAAGAAATAATGGATATTCTCAGCATTGGAAAGAACACTGCTTATGCTCTCGTCAACTCAGGCGTTTTCCATTTTGTAAAGGTCGGCGGCCATTACAGAATTTCCAAGAAGAGCTTTGACCGATGGCTTGATAATATGGACAGCGAAAGCTCCGGTTGTCAAGTATGCGATTAAACCAATCGCATAATTAACAAAAAATCCGATTTTCAGTACCATATAGCCAAGTCACTTGGCTATATGGTAGTCAGAGTGGCAAATAAGAAATCGGAGGTAAACGGTAATGCGAAAGAAAATTGAAAAGAGCGATACTCGACTTCCTAATACATTCAGGCAGACTGAACCTGGCATACGAGCATACACGGTAGATGATATACAGTACATCTTGAAAGTGAGCAGAACTACCGTCTATGAGCTGCTTAAAAGCAAGAAATTCCATAGCGTTCGTGTCGGAGGTCAGTATCGAATATCTAAAAAGAGCTTTGAAAATTGGCTCAATGGCGAGGAAGGAGGTTCTGAAGATGGCATTTGTTAATATGTTCAACGACCGAGTAGAGCAGTTCAATCTCAGAGAGGAAAATGAACGCTTGGCAGAATTGTTCAGCGATGAAAAGCTTCAGGAAGAAGCACAGTGGCAAGCCTATTCTGTCAAGGAAATATCTCGGTTGTTTTCCATTTCCGAAGAAGAAGCACTGAAACTGATGAATTGCGGCTTATTCAAAACATACCGAGTCGGCAACGAATACAGAGCTTCAAAGAAAAGCGTTGAAGAAAATAAGAAAATCGTCAAGGCAGTTCTTACATATCAGGACAAAAAGACAATGTCTGTACCCGACGTAATGAGAATACTCGGTCTTGGAAAGACGGCTACATACCGACTCATCAATCAGTGCCGATTTAAGACCTATTTGGTACTGGGCAAAATGAGGGTTGATGTGGACAGCTTTGAAGATTGGTATGCGGGACAATTCCATTATGAGAAAGTGAACGGCGAAAGACCCGGCAAGAAATACGGCAAAACGCTCTCTCCTCTTACTGTTGCAAAGGTACTCGGTATTCCGAGAAGCACAGCCAATGACTTAATGAATGACGGTATTGTTGAGTTTATATGGGTTGACGGTAAACGCCGAATAAAAAGAGAGAGCTTTGATAAGTGGTACGCTTCGCAAAGCAAATACACAAAGGTTAAAGAAATCGAGGAGGTGGAGGGATATGTCGATTGAAGAAAGAGTTCGTGAATTAAACGGCGGTACATACACAAAAAAGAGCTATTCCGTAGAGGAAGTTCAGGCAATCTTGGGTATTACCCGTCAGACCGTTTATAAGCTCATAAAACAGGGTTGTTTTCAGGCAGTAATGCTCGAAACCGGATACCGCATTATAAAGACCAGCTTTGATAAATGGCTGGATAACGAATAAGGAGGAACGACTATGGCTTCTATTGTAAAGAGAAAGAACCGATATTCCGTCGTTTATACCTACAAAGACGATGACGGAAACCAACATCAAAAATGGGAAACCTTTGATACAAACACAGACGCTAAAAAGAGAAAAACTCAAATTGAGTTTGAGCAGCAAAGCGGTACATTCATTATTCCTAATGCAACGACTGTGGCAGATTTGCTTGAAGAATACTGCTCCGTGTACGGAGTAAACAACTGGGCAATGTCAACCTACCGTTCAAAGAAAGGACTTATGTATAATTACATCATTCCACTTATCGGCGATGTAAAACTTGATGAACTGACACCGAGACTTATGGATAAATTCTATCAGAGCCTTTTGAAAGTTAAGACCAAATCGGTGCAGAATAAAAAGCCGAAGAATGAATATCTGACAGTACATACCGTAAGAGAAATCCATAAGTTTTTAAGGAGTGCCTTTAATCAGGCGGTAAAATGGGAGCTGATGACAAGAAACCCGGTTCTCAATGCAACGCTCCCAAAAGAGGAACATCAGAAACGAGAGATTTGGACAGCAGAAACGCTTATGCACGCTCTTGAAGTGTGCGATGATGATATTCTTGCATTAGCTATCAATTTATCCTTTGCCTGTTCTCTCCGTATGGGCGAAATGCTTGGTCTTACTTGGGACTGCATTGATATTTCGGAAGAAAGCCTGAGAGAAAACAATGCTTCCATTTATGTAGATAAGGAGCTTCAGCGTGTAAACAGAGATGTAATGGAGGTGCTTGATAACAAGGACATTATCCGTGTCTTTCCGAGAACCTTATCAAATACAAATACCTCCCTTGTTTTGAAAACGCCAAAGACTAAAACAAGTGTGAGAAAAATCTTCTTGCCGTCAACCGTAGCTCAAATGCTGTTGGAGAGAAAAAAGCAGATTGACGAAATGAAAGAGCTTTTCGGTGATGAGTATTTGGATTATGACTTGGTATTCTGCCATTCGTCAGGCAGACCGATGGAAGGTCAGGTAATCAACCGTGCTTTAAAAAAGCTGATACAGGACAACGACTTACCCGATGTGGTGTTTCACAGCTTCCGTCACGCAAGTATAACCTACAAGCTGAAATGGAACGGCGGCGATATGAAATCGGTTCAAGGCGACTCGGGACACGCCCGAATGGATATGGTTGCCGATGTTTACAGCCATATAATCGACGAGGACAGGCGATACAACGCACAGAAGTTTGAGGAACAGTTCTACAACGCTAAAGGTCTCAAAAATGCGGAAGAAGGTAAAACTGCTCCAATGCCCAAGTTTGAAACTTCGGTTGAACTCCTTGACCCAATGGCAGAGGTTCAAAAAGGGAGCGAAGTTGAAGAAGAAAAGCCTGCTGAAAACAGTGCAGACGAAAACGCTGCCTTGCTCGCAAAACTATTATCAAATCCGGATACAGCAGCATTATTAAAGGCTTTAGCGAAAACAATTTAATCATATAAAAAAGGCAATCCGTCAGGGTTGCCTTTTGTAATACCTGAAAAACCTTGAAATCAAGACGAAAAACCATTATAATATTTGAACACAGATTATTGATTTGCATAAGAGAATGCGTAAACTTTGAATGCGTTTCCTGTGATTTATGGGCTACAGATTAACTCAATGATGTTTCCCATATTTCTTTGCATTTGCTAATACCCTGCTAAAAGGAAGGCAAAAAACCACGAAAAATTAGCAGGTTTTAGACGAGAATTTATTGACAGTGAAACCCCGGAAAAGCCAGTAAAATCAAGGATTTTCGGGGATTTGCAGGGAGTCAAAAATGCCCCTCGGGGGCTTCTCCTAAGCACTAGTTGTGAGTTCGATTCTCGCAGGGAACGGTCATTTTTGCAGTAATAATTGATTTCAATTATTACTGCATTTTTTCTTTCATTCCAAGACAGATAAGTCGGAGAAGATAAATGATTTGATAGATTCGTTTGTGAAAACCCGATGCCGTCCGCATTGCACGATTCGGCAATGCAGTTTTAGCGACGGTATCTTGCTGTAGGCGGTATGCCAGAGTGTGCGGTGCGGTTTGCCGAAACAAATTTGGTGCAAAACGGGAAAAGGAGAAAGAGACTATGAGTAAAACAACTACAAAGCTTGCGATTGCATTTGCTTTTAAAGAATTGTTATTAGAAAAACCGTTGGACAAAATAGCAGTGAATGATATTGCCGAAAAATGTGAGATAAATCGCCAGACATTTTATTATCACTTTCATGATATTTTAGAACTCACCGAATGGATCTGCGAGGAGGATGCAGAGCAGGCCTTAAAGGAAAACCGAACGTACGACACATGGCAGGAGGGATTCCTGTCCATTTTCGACATGATAAAGAAAGACAAGGCTTTCATCATAAATATTTACCGCAATGTCCCAAAGGATTATTTATATCGCTACTTGTATAGGGTTACTTACCAGCTTCTTTATAACGTACTGGAAGAAAAGGCGGAAGGAATGGTCATCAGAGAAGAGGACAAGGTCTTTATTGCAAACTTTTACAAGTATGGGTTTGTGGGTCTTGTACTGGAATGGATCGATGGCGGGATGAAGGAGGATCCAAAACGGATCATAGAGAGGTTGAATTCTCTAATTCAGGGAACCTTTTTCCATGCGCTCAATAATGCTAAAATAAACAAAAAATAGAGTGTTTGAAAATATGGTCTGGAATACGACAAACAGAGTGTTTTGTCGTATCTTTGTTCAATAGGGAGAAACTGTCGTTCTTTGTGACAGTTCTCGGGTTTTGTTCATTTTAATTCTGATTTTTTGTCAATATACTGAGTGCGTAGAATCTACTAGCGACCTAAATAAAGAGTTTAGGCTCCGGAAAAAGAAAAGGAGAGTGTTTTTATGTACTATTCAGCAGGAACTTATGAGGCATTTGCAAAACCGGAGAAACCGGAGGGAGCTGACAGAAAATCAGCGTATATCATCGGAACAGGACTTGCAGGACTTTCCGCCGCATTTTACCTGGTTAGAGATGGGCAGGTAAAAGGAGAGAGAATACATCTTCTTGAAAAGCTGGATCTTGCAGGCGGCAGCTGTGATGGAAGCAAGGATGTTCGTAAGGGCTTTTACATGAGAGGCGGCAGGGAGATGGATAACCACTTTGAATGTATGTGGGATATGTTCCGTGATGTTCCATCCATAGAGACGCCCGGCATTTCTGTACTTGACGAGTATTACTGGCTGAACAAGCATGATCCAAACTATTCTCTTTGCAGAGCATCGGAAAAGTGTGGGCAGGATGCGCATACGGATAAAAAATTTTCTCTGGATAAGAAATCCGCACTGGCACTTTCCAAATTATTTATGACGCCGGAAAAGGATCTGGAGGGCAAGAAGATCAGTGAAGTTCTTCCGGACTCCTTCTGGGATACAAATTTCTGGCTTTACTGGCAGACCATGTTTGCCTTCCAGAGATGGTCCTCTGCTCTTGAGATGAAGAGATATTTGTGCAGATACTGTCACCATATTGATGGACTGCCTGATTTTACAGCTCTTCGATTCACAAAATACAATCAGTATGAGAGCATGATTTTACCTTTGATAGAATATCTCAAAAGTCATGGTGTAACTGTAGAATTTGGAATAGATGTAAAAAATGTTATTATAAAGGATGAAAATGGGAAGAAAATTGCAACCCGGATTGTATATGAGAAAGAGAGAGCGACAGGTACGATCGATCTTGTGGAGGACGACCTAGTATTCATAACCAACGGCTGCTGTACAGATACCTCTTGCTACGGGGATCAGAATACGGCGCCGGATCTCGAAAATATCAGGAATGGAGAAGGCGAGTCATGGGATTTGTGGAAAAATATAGCTGCACAGGCCAAGAACGGGGAGTATGGGAATCCGAAGAATTTCTGTGGTGATGTTGAGGCGACAAACTGGATGAGTGCAACGGTTGAAACCGCTGACGAAGAAATTATTCAGAAGATTATTGGTGTGTGCAAGAGAGATCCAAGAGAAGGAAAAGTTACAACCGGCGGGATTGTTACAGTAAAAGACAGCGTAGACAACTGGTATCTTTCATGGACGATCAACCGCCAGCCCCAGTTCAAGACACAGGATAAGAATACGATTCTCATCTGGGTATATTCTCTTTCTACCAGGAAAGAAGGAAATTATGTAAAGAAGGCTATGCGCAACTGCACCGGGGAAGAAGTATGCCGTGAATGGCTGTATCACATAGGAGTACCAACAGATAAGATTGATGATTGGGCAAAGAATCGGTGTAATACAACGACCTGCTTTATGCCATATATCAATGCATTCTTCCAACCCAGAAAGAAAGAGGACAGGCCTCTGGTAGTCCCTGAGGGAGCCGTAAACTTTGCATTCATTGGCCAGTTTGCAGAAACGCCCAGAGACACTATTTTCACAACAGAGTACTCTATTCGGACCGGCATGGAAGCTGTATACACACTTCTTCCTGTGGATAGAGGTGTGCCGGAGGTGTGGGGGTCTAAATATGATGTAAGAGAATTGCTTCGCGCTGCGTATTATGCAATTGACAAGAAAACTCTGAACGAACTTCCGATGTCATTCAAAGAAAAACTGCTGTTCAAAAAAGTGCTTGCAGCTGTGAAAGGAACCGATATTGAAATCTTACTTAGAGAAAGTGGATTGATAAAGTAAGAAGAAGACAGGAAAGATACCAAGCTGTCGTGTCATGAAAGGCTGATGCGGCAGCTAAATGTATGTGTGCCGATATGTGACATAGTGACAGGAAAAACGGTGGATACGATGGTCGAAGATCCTTTGCGAATCCATAAAAAACAGCAGATATTTTACAAAAAGGATTGTTCTGCAGTCCGGCAAGAGATATAATCACCTTATATTATGAAAATAACTCTCAAAAAAGGTGAAATCTATGAGGAAAAAATGGATATCCGTTCTCTGTATCCTGGGAACGATCGGACTGATGGGATGTGAGAGCTTTACAGATAAAAAAGAAGCAGGGCAGGCGGAAAAAGAACTGTTTGCCATGGACACCTACATGACACTAAAAGCATATGGGGATAATGCGGAAGAAGCAGTGAGCAAGGGAGAAAAAGAAATCCAAAAGCTGGATGAGCTGCTATCCACAGGAAAAGCGGACAGTGAAATTTCAAAATTAAACGAAAGTGGGACGGGTATTTTATCCCAGGATACCGATCAACTGATAAAAAAGTCTCTGGAGCTGTACAAGGACACCGGAGGAATTTTCGACATTTCTATTTATCCAGTGGCAGAAGCGTGGGGATTTGGAAAAAAAGAATACCGAGTGCCCTCTCAGGAGGAGTTGGATCGGCTGCTTCCGCTGGTAGATGCCGGAAAGCTTTCCTATTCCGAAGAAAAAAAGGAACTTACCTTTGGGCAGGAAGGCATGAAAATCGATCTGGGAGGAATCGCAAAGGGATATACCTCTTCTAAGATCATGGAAATCTACAGAAAAGAAGGTCTGACAGGGGGCATGGTAAACCTGGGGGGAAATGTTCAGACGATGGGGAAAAAACCGGACGGAGAACCTTGGAAGATCGCCATACAAAGCCCGGAAAAGGACGGACACTACCTGGGTGTGCTTCTCATTCAGGAAAAAGCGGTAATCACCTCCGGAGGGTATGAAAGATATTTTGAGGAAAACGGAATCCGATACCACCATATCCTTGACCCGTCTACGGGAAAGCCGGCAGATTCGGGACTTGCCTCTGTAACGATCATAAGCGATGACGGCACCCAGGCAGATGGCTTGTCCACCTCTTTGTTTATCATGGGAAAAGAAAAGGCGGAAGCTTACTGGAGAGAGCACAGGGATGAATTTGACGTGATCCTGCTGACAGATGACGGAAAGCTGTATATCTCAGAAGGAATTGAAAAACAGTTTTCCAGTGACAGAGAATTTTCCATCCTGAAACGATAGGAAAGGAAAAGAAGCTTTAGTATAGTAGGAAGTGACAGGACGGGAAAGAATACCGAAGGCAGAAATCCAAGATCCTTGTAGGATGTAAGTCATGACAACTATAAAAGAGAAGTATAAAAGCCACAAGGATTTATGAGAAATGAGGAGCCCTATAGGAAACGCAAAGAGTTATGAGAAACAGAGGGATTCCCGGAAACAAGGAGAGGATACATGAAAACGATAAAAATTTATAATGCACAGGATCGGATAGAGGCAGAGAGAGTCTTGTCCGAATTGAAAAAAGAGGGAATCGAATGCTATACGATGGATGCAGATGTAGGGGAATATATGCGGATCGTAGAAGGGTTTTCGGTGTTTGGCTGTGATGTGTTTGTGAGGGAAGAGGACGAGACAAAGGCCAAGGCTGTCGTAGAGGATCTGCTCTTCCTGCAAAAACAGGAAGAACAGCCCCGGGAAGATGCGCAGAAAACAAAAGGCTGGGAGAAAAGACGGATCATTGCAGGAGTTTTACTGGTTTGGATCGTGATTGGTTTATTGATCAGTATCTTCTATTGACATTACAGATAGTTTTTAGTATAATTGCCTGTGTTGGAGAAATACTCAAGAGGCTGAAGAGGCGCCCCTGCTAAGGGTGTAGGTCGGGTAACCGGCGCGAGGGTTCAAATCCCTCTTTCTCCGTTTCCAAAAGAGAGAGGTTCCTGAGATAACGGATTCCTCTCTTTTTCTATGCGTTCTATGCGCAAACATGTTTCCATATAGAGGTAAAACATCCCTGCTTCACCGTGAAATGAGAAAGAGGATAAAAAAGTGGAGATGACGTATAGTTAAATTTGCAAAATCAATTGGAAAGGAAGGAGCGCCTTGCCGCAGGAGAAAGTCCTTGCCGGGAAAATTTTTCTGTCTTTCATGCATGTGTAATAGAAAAACAGGACGGAAAAATCTGAAAAAATGACAGAGAGAAAAATCTCATATGCCATATATGGAGAGAAAACGGAGAAAAAACACAATAAATAGTAGAGTGAAAACACATGAAAAAAATGCGAGGAAAATGCCAACAAAAACAATAAAAAAGGGTTGACATATGGAAAGCATTCATGATACTATATCTAAGCTGATTCGCACGAGCGAGCGGCAAAGTACCTTGATAACTGAACAATAGACAACAACCCTGAAAATTTCTTAAGAGAAAAATTCAGAACGGACAGGACCATGTTCTACATGGAACTGTCAACCTAAAACAACAGTAATAACGGGAAGATAAGCTAACGTTTATCTGAAACGGAATTGAACAGAACGAAGCCCATCGAAAGATGGGAGGAGATAGAGCCTCTGATTAAAAGAGGGTCTTTTACACGAGAGTTTGATCCTGGCTCAGGATGAACGCTGGCGGCGTGCTTAACACATGCAAGTCGAGCGAAGCACCTTATGGAAACGCCTTCGGGAGTGGAAGCAAGGTGACTGAGCGGCGGACGGGTGAGTAACGCGTGGGCAACCTGCCTTACACAGGGGGATAACAGTTAGAAATGACTGCTAATACCGCATAAGACCACAGGATCGCATGATGAAGTGGTAAAAACTGAGGTGGTGTAAGATGGGCCCGCGTCTGATTAGCTAGTTGGTGAGGTAACGGCTCACCAAGGCGACGATCAGTAGCCGACCTG
>NZ_VULY01000018.1:445000-1167500 GCF_009696485.1 Suipraeoptans intestinalis | reverse complement strand
CGCGTACTTTTTGTAGAACGGTCCGGCGAGTTACGCTGGCTGGCGAGGTTAAGTCTTAGAAGAGACGGAGCCGAAGGGAAACCAAGTCTGAAGAGGGCGAAAGAGTCAGTCGGAGTAGACCCGAAACCGGGTGATCTATCCATGTCCAGGTTGAAGTTGCCGTAAAAGGCAATGGAGGACCGAACCCACATCCGTTGAAAAGGGTGGGGATGAGGTGTGGATAGGGGAGAAATTCCAATCGAACCCGGAGATAGCTGGTTCTCCTCGAAATAGCTTTAGGGCTAGCCTCGAATCAAGTCTTGCGGAGGTAGAGCACTGAATTTCCTAGGGGGCGTCAAAGCTTACCGAAGAATATCAAACTCCGAATGCCGCGTAGATGATGAACGGGAGTCAGACTGTACGAGATAAGTTGGACAGTCGAAAGGGAAAGAGCCCAGACCTGCAGCTAAGGTCCCAAAATGTGTGTTAAGTGGAAAAGGATGTGGGATTTCAAAGACAACTAGGATGTTGGCTTAGAAGCAGCCATACATTCAAAGAGTGCGTAATAGCTCACTAGTCGAGAGGTCCTGCGCCGAAAATGTCCGGGGCTGAAACACACTACCGAAGCTCAGGAATCAATGAAGAATTGATTGGTAGAGGAGCATTGCTGATGTGAAGAAGCAGTACCGGAAGGAGCTGTGGAGTATCAGGAAGAGAGAATGCCGGAATGAGTAGCGAGAGGAAGGTGAGAATCCTTCCGGCCGAATATCCAAGGTTTCCAGAGTAAAGCTGATCTGCTCTGGGTAAGTCGGGGCCTAAGGCGAGGGCGAGAGCCGTAGTCGATGGAGAACAGGTAGAGATTCCTGTACCGCGATGGGACAGAACTGTGGGGACACACGTGGAAAGCATAAGCCGGGAATGGAAAGACCGGCGCAAGCGAGGTAGGAGCTGTAAAGGAAAAACCGTACAGCAATCTGAAGACGTGACGCGTACCGAAGAAGAGTAGGGAAGTATGTGAGCCATGTGTCAAGAAAAGCCGCTATTGTTTTCATCGCGCCCGTACCGTAAACCGACACAGGTGGATGAGGAGAGAATCCTAAGGCCGACGGGAGAAGCATTGTTAAGGAACTCGGCAAAATGACTCCGTAACTTCGGGAGAAGGAGTGCCAGAGGAATCTGGCCGCAGAGAATTGGCCCAAGCAACTGTTTAGCAAAAACACAGGTCTATGCAAAACCGAAAGGTGAGGTATATGGGCTGACGCCTGCCCGGTGCTGGAAGGTTAAGGGGAGAGGTTAGACGTAGGTCGAAGCTTTGAACTTAAGCCCCAGTAAACGGCGGCCGTAACTATAACGGTCCTAAGGTAGCGAAATTCCTTGTCGGGTAAGTTCCGACCCGCACGAAAGGCGTAATGATTTGGGCACTGTCTCAACAATGCACCCGGTGAAATTGAAATACCAGTGAAGATGCTGGTTACCTGCGCCAGGACGGAAAGACCCCATGGAGCTTTACTCCAGCTTGATACTGGGATTCGGTATTGTATGTACAGGATAGGTGGGAGACGAGGAAGTGATGACGCCAGTTGTCACAGAGTCGCTGTTGGGATACCACCCTTGCAGTATTGGATTTCTAACCAGAGGCCGTGAACCGGTCTGGGGACAATGTCAGGTGGGGAGTTTGACTGGGG
This sequence comes from Suipraeoptans intestinalis, assembly GCF_009696485.1. Taxonomy (GTDB): domain Bacteria; phylum Bacillota; class Clostridia; order Lachnospirales; family Lachnospiraceae; genus Suipraeoptans; species Suipraeoptans intestinalis. The sequence continues at coordinate 1,165,836 of NZ_VULY01000018.1, read as the reverse complement.
CGGTCGCCTCCGAAAGGGTATCGGAGGCGCTCAAAGGTTCCCTCAGAATGGTTGGAAACCATTCGAAGAGTGCAAAGGCAGAAGGGAGCTTGACTGCGACACCGACGGGTGGAGCAGGTAGGAAACTAGGACTTAGTGATCCGGTGGTAGAAAGTGGGATTGCCATCGCTCAACGGATAAAAGCTACCCTGGGGATAACAGGCTTATCACTCCCAAGAGTTCACATCGACGGAGTGGTTTGGCACCTCGATGTCGGCTCATCGCATCCTGGGGCTGAAGTAGGTCCCAAGGGTTGGGCTGTTCGCCCATTAAAGCGGTACGCGAGCTGGGTTCAGAACGTCGTGAGACAGTTCGGTCCCTATCCGGCGTGGGCGTAGGATATTTGAGAGGAGCTGTCCTTAGTACGAGAGGACCGGGATGGACTGGCCGCTGGTGTATCTGTTGCATTACCAAGTGCATGGCAGAGTAGCCAAGCCGGGACGGGATAAACGCTGAAGGCATCTAAGCGTGAAGCCCCCCTCAAGATGAGATATCCCTACGAAAGTAGTAAGACCCCTTGAAGACGACGAGGTAGATAGGGCAGAGGTGGAAGTGCAGTAATGTATGGAGCTGACTGCTACTAATCGGTCGAGGGCATGACCGAAGGGGAATCGGTAGGAGACGGATGCTTAACTTGTATGTGGTTTTGAAGGTACATGGAAGCTGTACTGATGAAATATCATATTTGGCCCAGTGGCTCAGTTGGTTAGAGCGCCGCCCTGTCACGGCGGAGGTCGAGAGTTCGAGTCTCTTCTGGGTCGTTTAAATGGGATCATAGCTCAGCTGGGAGAGCATCTGCCTTACAAGCAGAGGGTCATAGGTTCGAGCCCTATTGGTCCCACTTAAACTTATATGGATGGATTCCCGAGTGGCCAAAGGGGGCAGACTGTAAATCTGTTGGCAACGCCTTCGAAGGTTCGAATCCTTCTCCATCCATTAGCCATAAGAATGGCTGTGCCGATATGGCTCAATTGGCAGAGCAGCTGATTTGTAATCAGCAGGTTATCGGTTCGAGTCCGATTATCGGCTTTTGTTTCTTCGGAAACATTTAATTGAATAGCGCGGGGTGGAGCAGTCTGGAAGCTCGTCGGGCTCATAACCCGAAGGTCGTAGGTTCAAATCCTGCCCCCGCAATTTGCACAATGTGCATATGCCCAGATAGCTCAGTCGGTAGAGCAGAGGACTGAAAATCCTCGTGTCGCTGGTTCGATTCCGGCTCTGGGCATTTTATTTACTTCTATTAGATAAAACGAATAGGGGCGTGTAGCTCAGTCGGTAGAGCACTTGACTTTTAATCAAGTTGTCCGGGGTTCGAATCCCCGCACGCTCACGTCACAGAAAAAGACAGAATCCTAGAATCGGGACTCTGTCTTTTTGAGTTATAGGACAAAATGTGTTGGTCTAATCCGCTTCAACCTCTTTATTTTTTTAAGGAATGGTATCAGCATCCCCTATTTCTCGGTCTTTAACGCAAAGGTGCTGAATCCGACCAGCACGATCCCGCCTGCCATGTTCCCCAGAGTGGCAACCAGCAGGCTGATAAGGGCCGCAGGAAGGGAGACAGAGGTAATGGAAGGCTCCAGAAGCGCAATGGAAAATACAGTCATGTTTGCAATGCTGTGTTCAAATCCGGAGATGACAAAGGAAAAGAGACATAAGACGATCAGAAGAATTTTAGCAGCATCATTTTTTGTACGATTGCTTACCACGATGGCAAGGCAGACCAAAAAATTACAGAGGACAGCCCGGAAAAACAATTGTGGAAGAGGCATATAGGCTTTGACAGCTGCGATTTTTGAAAAAAATTCCATGGTGGATCCGGAGGAAACGGCGCCTGTTCCTACATAAAGAACAGACAGAAGGATGGCTCCCAGAAAATTTCCGATCCAGCTGAACAGCCAGATAGCAGCGGCGTCACGTCCCCTTGTGGCCTTATTGAGCCAGCCGATAGTCATGACATAGTTGTTGCCGGTAAACAGCTCGGTGCCGGTAAAAACCACCAGAGTCAGTGCAATACAAAAGGTAGCGGCCATTATCAGACGCGTCCAGGCAGAGCCGGCGGCATCCAAAAGAGAGGCGGAAGTAAAAGAGGTAATTCCGCCGATACCAATGAAAGAACCGGCAAGCATGGAGGAGATCAGATAACTTTTTTTGTGATGCTTCCATAGGTGAGCTTTGGCAACTGCAGCGGATGAAATGCTGTCAATGGTTTCCTGAAACATAAGACCTCCTTATTAGACATAGTGGAAAAACTTAGTGGGGCTCCCGGCGACAAACTTCTCAATAGACAGTAGAAGGAAAGAGAGTTTCATCTGCCTGTTTAGAGGGATTATAACACAGTCTGAAAAAAAGAAGAATCTCTAATTTCTTTGGAATAATAGAATGTTTGAAAGTTTGAAAGCAAAAGGATGGGGGAAGAACAAGAGAAAAGCATATTTGCCGGGGAAAGAACAGGAAAAAGACGGGAAAAAAGGCACGCAAGTGGCACCAGGTGGCACGAAAATGTCAGGAAAATGGAAAATCCCTTGACGTTTTGGAAAGTCTTTGAGATAATAACCCGAGATACAAAAGCGAAGACGAAGACAGTAGAGTGCAGAGGAACGCCACAGAGAGCCGGCGGGGCTGAGAGCCGGTGCAAGTAGGCTGCATTTGAACATCACTTCCGAGCTTCAGACATCGAAAGGAGGATTCCCGGTAGAGTCTGACGGAGATTCCCACGTTATAGGGAAGACATATGCTGGTATGTTTAGGTGGTAGAAAGAAAGCGCAGCTTCTGTCCTATTCGGACAGGAGTTTTTTATTTCACAGGAACTGGCATCTTATGAAATAAAAAGCCTCCGGCAAGACGACGAAAGACAGCAGAAAAATAAAACATACAACAGGCACAAAACCAAAGGGAAAGGATAGAAAGGGAGAGAAGTATGTACAAAAAAGTATCGACAGACCTGAATTTTGTTGCGAGAGAAAAAGCAACGGAGAAATTTTGGAAGGATCATCAGATTTTTGAAAAGAGCATGAAAGGCAGAGAAGGAAAAGACATGTATATGTTTTATGACGGACCTCCGACAGCCAACGGAAGACCGCATATCGGACATGTTCTCACAAGGGTGATCAAAGATATGATCCCCAGATACCGCACCATGAAAGGCTATGAGGTGCCCAGAAAGGCGGGATGGGACACCCACGGACTGCCGGTAGAGCTGGAGGTGGAAAAAGCTCTGGGACTGGACGGGAAGGATCAGATCGAAGAGTACGGATTAGAGCCGTTTATTCAGCAATGTAAGGAAAGTGTCTGGAAATATAAAGGAATGTGGGAGGACTTTTCCGGAACGGTAGGCTTCTGGGCAGATATGGACAATCCTTATGTCACCTACCATAATGATTTCATTGAATCAGAATGGTGGGCCTTGAAAAAAATTTGGGACAAGGATCTTTTGTATAAAGGATTTAAGATCGTACCCTATTGCCCGCGCTGCGGGACGCCGCTTTCCGCACAGGAAGTGGCGCAAGGATACAAGGATGTAAAAGAACGCTCCGCCATTGTACGGTTTAAAGTAAAGGAAGAAGACGCCTATTTCCTTGCATGGACGACGACGCCCTGGACGCTGCCGTCCAACGTGGCGCTCTGCGTAAATCCCACAGAAACCTATGCCAGAGTGAAGGCAGCGGACGGAAATGTCTATTACATGGCAGAGGCGCTTCTGGACACCGTGCTGGGAGGTCTGGGAACAGACGAGGAAGCTGCGTATGAGATTCTGGAAACCTACACAGGAAAGGATCTGGAATACAAAGAATATGAACCGTTGTATCAGTGTGCGGCTGATGTGGCAGACAAGCAGAAGAAAAAAGGATTCTATGTGGCCTGCGACAGCTACGTTACCCTGACAGACGGAACGGGAGTCGTACATAATGCGCCGGCGTTTGGTGAAGACGACGCAAAGGTGGGACGCAAATACGATATGCCCTTTGTACAGCTGGTAGATGATAAGGGAGAAATGAGCCCCTCTACTCCGTTTGCAGGACTGTTTGTAAAAAAAGCAGATCCAAAGGTTTTGGAGGATCTGGAAGAACGAGGCCTCTTGTTCACAGCGCCGGTATTTGAACATAGCTATCCACACTGCTGGAGATGCGATACCCCGCTGATCTACTACGCAAGAGAGTCCTGGTTTATCAAGATGACGGCAGTCAAGGAAGACCTGATCGCCAACAACAATACCATTCACTGGATCCCGGAAAGCATCGGAAAGGGAAGATTCGGAGACTGGCTGGAAAATGTTCAGGACTGGGGGATCAGCCGTAACAGATACTGGGGTACTCCGCTGAATATCTGGGAGTGTGAATGCGGACACCAGCATTCGATAGGAAGCATTGAAGAATTGAAAAACATGTCCCCCAACTGTCCGGAGGAGATCGAGCTGCATCGCCCATATATCGATGAAGTCACCATTACGTGTCCGGAATGCGGGAAGCAGATGAAGCGGGTGCCGGAAGTGATCGACTGCTGGTTCGATTCCGGAGCAATGCCGTTTGCACAACACCATTACCCCTTTGAAAATCAGGAGCTGTTTGAAAAACAGTTCCCGGCAGACTTCATTTCGGAGGCGGTGGATCAGACCAGAGGATGGTTCTATTCCCTGCTGGCGATCTCTACCCTGATTTTTAATAAAGCGCCCTATAAAAATGTAATCGTGCTGGGGCATGTGCAGGATGAAAAAGGCCAGAAAATGAGCAAGTCCAAGGGAAATGCCGTAGATCCCTTTGATGCTCTGGAAACCTACGGAGCAGATGCGATCCGCTGGTATTTCTATGTTAACAGCGCCCCCTGGCTGCCAAACCGTTTCCACGGAGGAGCTGTGACGGAAGGACAGAGAAAGTTTATGGGAACGCTGTGGAATACCTATGCTTTCTTTGTACTTTATGCAAATATTGATGAATTTGACGCCACCAAATACTGTCTGGACTACGAAAAGCTGTCAGTTATGGACAAATGGCTGCTTTCCAAGCTGAATACCGTGATCAAAGAGGTGGACGACAACCTGGAGCATTACCGTATCCCGGAATCTGCACGGGCTTTACAGGAATTTGTAGAGGATATGAGTAACTGGTATGTCAGACGCAGCAGAGAGCGTTTCTGGGCAAAGGGCATGGAACAGGACAAGATCAATGCCTACATGACTCTTTACACAGCGCTTGTGGAGGTATGTAAGGCGGCAGCTCCGCTGGTTCCGTTTATGACGGAAGAGATCTACCAAAATCTGGTAAGGAGCATTGACCAGGAGGCGCCGGAGAGCATCCATCTGTGTGAGTTCCCAAAAGTGGACGAATCCAGGATCGATAAAGAGCTGGAGTCTCATATGGAGCAGGTGCTGAAGCTGGTGGTGATGGGACGTGCCTGCAGAAACAGCGCCAACATCAAAAACCGTCAGCCGGTGGGAACAATGTACGTAAAGGCAGAATTTGATCTTCCGGTATTCTACCAGGAGATTGTAAGAGAAGAGCTGAATGTAAAAGAGCTGAAATTTACAAAGGAAGTACGGGAATTTACTTCCTACCAGTTTAAACCGCAGCTGAAAACGGTAGGCCCCAAGTATGGAAAACTGCTGGGACAGATCAAAGAAGCGCTGAACAGCATAGACGGCAATGGAGCCATGGATGAACTGAATCAGACAGATGCGTTGAAGCTGGAGATCCAGGGGCAGACGGTGACACTGTTCAGGGAAGACCTGTTGATCGAATCGGCTCAGATGGAAGGCTATGTGTCAGAAAATGATGGAGCAGTAACGGTGGTGCTGGATACGCACTTATCAGAAGAACTGCTGGAAGAAGGGTTCGTCAGAGAAATTATCAGCAAGATCCAGACGATGAGAAAAGAAGCGGACTTTGAAGTAATAGACAAGATCCGGATCTCCTATGAGGGAACGGAGAAGGCGAACCGGATCTTTGAGGCGAACGCCGGAGAGATCCAGGAGGAGACGCTGGGAGTTTCCATGGAAAAGAAAGAGCCGGAAGGCTTCTGTAAAACATGGAAGATCAACGGAGAAGAAGTACGGTTAGGCGTGGCGAAAAGAGAGGAAAAATAGATAGATGTACAACCCTAGATTTGAAAAGGAACGATTTAAAAAAGAGGTGGAAACAGAGGTAAAAACTCTGTTCCGCCGTTCCGTTCAGGAAGCAACGCCGCAGCAGCTTTTTCAGGCGGTGTCCTATGCGGTAAAAGAAGTCATGATCGACGACTGGATCGCGACCCAGAAAACATATGAGGAACAGGATCCCAAGATCGTATATTACATGTCCATGGAATTTTTAATGGGAAGAGCTCTGGGAAACAACCTGATCAACATGACAGCATACACGGAAGTAAAAGAAGCGCTGGAAGAAATGGGGATCGATCTGAATGCTATAGAAGACGAAGAGCCGGATCCCGCACTGGGAAACGGCGGACTGGGAAGGCTGGCAGCCTGCTTTCTGGACTCCCTGGCCACGCTGGGATATGCGGCGTATGGCTGCGGGATCCGTTATCGCTATGGAATGTTCAAACAGAAGATTAAAAATGGCTACCAAGTAGAAACGCCGGACAACTGGCTCAAGGACGGCAACCCCTTTGAGCTGAGACGGCCGGAATATGCCAAAGAGGTCCGCTTTGGAGGAAATATCCGAACGGAATATGATGCGGAGGGCAAAGTACACTTTGTACAGGAAAACTTTGAGTCTGTCAAAGCGATCCCTTATGATTATCCCATTGTGGGGTATGGAAACCATGTGGTCAATACCTTACGTATCTGGGACGCAGAGCCCATCGTGGACTTTCAACTGGACTCTTTTGACAGGGGCGATTACCGCAAGGCTGTGGAGCAGGAAAATCTGGCGAGAAATATCGTGGAGGTGCTATATCCCAACGACAATCACTATGCGGGGAAGGAGCTGCGCCTGAAGCAGCAGTATTTCTTTATCTCTGCCAGCATCCAGACGGCGATCGACCGATACAAGAAAAGCCATGAACAGATCGAGAGACTGCATGAAAAGGTAACCTTCCAGATGAACGATACCCATCCGACAGTAGCGGTAGCAGAGCTGATGCGGATCCTGCTGGACGAAGAGGGGCTTGGATGGAATGAGGCATGGGAGGTGACGACGAAAACCTGTGCCTATACCAATCACACGATAATGGCGGAGGCTCTGGAAAAATGGCCCATTGATCTGTTTTCGCGTCTGCTTCCCAGGGTATATCAGATCATCCAGGAGATTGACAGGAGATTTGTGGAGCAGATCCGAAGCCAATATCCGGGAGAAGAGGAGAAAGTAAGGAAGATGGCCATCCTTCGGGACGGACAGGTAAAAATGGCGCACCTTGCCATTGTGGCAGGATATTCCGTAAACGGAGTGGCAAGGCTGCATACGGAGATCCTGAAGCAGCAGGAGCTGAAAGAATTTTATCAGATGATGCCGGAAAAATTTAATAACAAAACCAATGGGATCACCCAGAGGCGATTCTTGATGCATGGCAATTACCGGCTGGCAGACTGGGTGACAGGAAAGCTGGGAACAAAGAAGTGGATCACAGACCTGTCCAGAATGGAGAAGCTGAAGGAGCTGACGGATGATCCGAAGGCGCTGGAAGAATTTATGGCGATCAAAAGACAGAACAAGGAACGCCTGGCCGCCTATATTCTGGAACACAACCAAATAGAAGTGGATCCCCGGTCCATTTTTGATGTGCAGGTAAAGCGGCTTCATGAATATAAGCGTCAGCTTTTGAACATCTTGCATATTATGTACCTTTATAATAAAATAAAAGCACATCCGGAGCAGAGCTTTTATCCAAGGACCTTTATTTTTGGAGCGAAAGCCTCTGCCGGATATGTAAGAGCGAAGCAGATCATCAAGCTGATCAATTCCGTGGCAGAGGTGATCAACAATGACAGAAGCATCCATGGCAAGCTCAAGGTAGTGTTCATTGAGGATTACAAGGTGTCCAATGCAGAGTGGATCTTTGCGGCGGCAGATGTCAGTGAGCAAATCTCTACGGCATCCAAGGAAGCCAGCGGTACGGGAAATATGAAGTTTATGCTCAATGGAGCCGTGACGCTGGGAACCATGGACGGAGCCAATGTGGAGATCGTGGAGGAAGTGGGGCAGGAAAACGCTTTTATTTTCGGACTGACTTCGGATGAAGTGATTTCCTATGAAAACAACGGCGGCTATTGCCCGATGGATGTGTTAAAGGAAGATCCGGATCTGAAGCAGGTGGTGGATCAACTGATAGATGGAACCTATGCCAATGGAGACACACAGATGTACAGGGATCTGTACGACAGCCTGACACAGGGCAGTCAGGGTGGAAGGGCAGACATATACTTTATTTTAAAAGACTTCGACTCTTACGCAAGGGCACAGGAAAAAGTGGAGGAGGCTTACAGAGACACCAGACGGTGGGCGAAGATGGCATTGCTGAATACGGCAAGCTGCGGTAAGTTTTCTTCAGACCGGACCATTCAGGAATATGTGGATGAAATCTGGCATCTGAACAGATTAGAAAGGAGTTAAGGTATGTACTATGGAGAGGAAATGATCTTAAGGCAGATCATTATGATTTATCTGATCGTGCTTGCAGTTGTGCTGCTGGTAGGGCTGACCAGTTATATCCTAAAGGGAATAGGACTGTACACGCTGGGCAAAAGGAGAGGATTGGCAAATGCATGGCTGGCATTTATTCCTTATGGAAGGATGTATTTTCAGGGGGAATTGTGCGGAGAACAGAAAATTGGAAAAGGAACGATTAAGAATGTCGGACTCTGGATCCTGCTGGGAAATATTGCACTGGGAGTGGTGTCGGGACTGGTTCTTTTCTTTTTCTATGCAGTCAGCTTTATGAAGCTTCTGGGATCACAGGAATATTATTATGAACTGGGAGATTCGCCGCTGGTGCTGTTCCGTTTTCTGGGAGCTGTTTTGGTAGGATATTTTCTGATCATTGTGATCAACCTGGTAGGAGGAGGGCTGATCAGCGGGCTGCGCAGCCTGATGAATATCAGGATCTATGAGAGATATACCGACAGGAATTTTGCAGTGATACATGCAGTGGCCGGTCTTTTCATTCCGCTTTACGAAGCGATCTATCTGTTTTTGATCCGCAATCGTGAAGACAGGATGGGAGGAAACTTCCGGCAGGCAGGACCGGCTCCGGGAATGCAGCAGGGATTTATGCAGGGACAGTCGGCCTCCAAAACGATGCCGCAGAGCGTTGTACAGACAGGTACGGTAGCAGGAGCACCTGTTCAGGAGGGCAGACAGGAAAATTCACCGGCAGAAAGCAAGGCGGTAGAAACGGCTCCGCAGGAAGTCGAAGGACAGGCGCCACAGGAAAACCGGGGAGAGTAGTGTGAATTATACATACATGGTAAGATGCGCAGACGATACGCTGTATATTGGATGGACCAACCGTCTGGAGCAGCGGATCCAGATGCATAATGCGGGAAAAGGCGCAAAGTACACAAAAGGACGTCGCCCGGTTACATTGGTATATTATGAGATGTTTTCTTCCAGGCAGGAAGCCATGCGAGCAGAAGCGGCATGGAAAAAGCTGTCACGCAGGGAAAAAGAAGACCTGATAGGCAACGGATCTTCCGGCAGATAAGCAGGCACGAAAGACTCTTTTTGTGTGAGCAGGACGGAAAATACGAAATGGCAGACGGCGGAGTCGGAATTACGGCAGCGACCGTTACGATAACAGGGGCAGATATGGCTGATAGAAGCCGTATCTGCCCCTGTTTGGAGAAGGAATCGGTGGAAATGTCCGGGTTGCCATTGAAAAGGACCCGCCCAAACGGCAGGTCCTAAAATACTGAAACTCGTTTCTGTTTAGTAGTTTTCTACTTTTCTTTCAAAATGTGCTCTGGGGTGGTCACAGACGGGGCAGACCTGGGGTGCTTCCTCTCCTACATGGATGTATCCGCAATTGTTGCATTTCCATCCAAGAGGAGCCTCTCCTTTGAAGGTGGCGCCGTTTTCATAGCTTTCCAGAAGCTTCAAATAACGTCTTTCGTGAGCAGCCTCTACCTCTGCAACTCCCTCAAATTTCTTTGCCAGCTCTTCGAAGCCTTCTTCACGGGCTTCCTCAGCCATTTTCTTGTACATATCTGTCCACTCATAATTTTCACCGGCAGCCGCATCCTTCAGATTTTCTGCAACATCTCCGATCCCGTGAAATTCCTTGAACCACATTTTTGCATGCTCTTTTTCCTGATTTGCAGTTTCCTCGAAGATGTTTGCCATCTGAACAAATCCAGCTTTTTTAGCAGCGGAAGCATAGTAGGTATACTTGTTGCGTGCCTGGGATTCTCCTGCAAAAGCAGTCATTAAGTTTTGTTCTGTTTTAGTTCCGGTATATTTAGACATAATTTTGTTTCCTCCTATAATTTAAATGTATGATTTAGACGCATGGAATGGTAGAAGCGAAAGAACGAGCCGGTAGGCAGGTTCCACGTTGGTAAGAAAAGGGTTGCAAACAGCATGCAACCCTTTTGGTGATCTTATCCAAAGTATCTCTTCAGCAGTCCTTCAAATGCTTTTCCGTGACGTGCCTCATCTCTTGCCATTTCATGAACCGTGTCGTGGATCGCATCCAGGTTTGCAGCTTTTGCACGCTTAGCGAGATCAAATTTACCTGCTGTTGCACCATTTTCAGCATCTACACGCATTTCCAGGTTCTTCTTGGTGCTGTCTGTGAGAACTTCGCCCAGAAGCTCCGCAAATTTTGCAGCATGCTCTGCTTCTTCCCAGGCAGCTTTTTCCCAGTACAGTCCGATTTCCGGATAGCCTTCTCTATGAGCTACACGAGACATTGCCAGGTACATACCAACCTCGGAACACTCTCCTTCAAAGTTTGCTCTCAGGTCAGCCAGAATATCTTCGCTTACACCTTTTGCCACGCCTACCACGTGCTCTGCCGCCCATTCTCTGTCGCCCGTCTGCTCTTTAAACTTCTCAGCAGGCACTCCACAGACTGGACATTTCTCCGGTGCAGAATCTCCGGTGTGTACAAATCCACATACAGTACAGACAAATTTTTTCATAGTAGTTCTCTCCTTTTCTATTTGATTTGTTTTATAGCAATATCAGTAACTATTACTGATATTATACTATCATAAGAGTATCTTCCTGTCAACCAGGAACTTTCAGATTTTGAATGTGTCGTGAGAACAGTCCATAAAAGGAAACGCTCCCCAAAGAGAAGCGCTATTTTCCTTTTTTACAGTGCTCACAGATCCCATAAAAGAGTGTGTCATGAGAAACGATGTCTCCATCGAAGCAGGCGTCGGCTGATTCGTTGATATGACGGATGGACTCTTCCGGTAACATAATATCATAAACCTTGCCACAAGAGCTACATACTACGTGATAATGGGGAGTCAGATTGGCGTCAAACCGATCTCCTCCGTCGGGAGTAGAAAGCTTTCGGATCTCCCCCATATCAGCCAGCAGGTTCAGGTTTCTATAAACAGTCCCCAGACTGATGCTGGGAAATTGCTTTTTTACCTTCATATAGACCATATCGGCAGTAGGATGTTCTACGGTGCCGTCCAGATATTCTTTAATGGAAGCACGCTGTCTACTATATTTTAGAGTGGGCATAAGGACCTCCTTTCAATAATGAGAATAATTATTAAGTTTAGCCTATCTCTTTTTTCAGAAAAAGTCAATACAAATTTGAAAGAGAAAGGGCAGGAAGAAAAGAAATCCCGGAAGAAAATTTGCGAGAAAAACACCGCCTATACAAAGTGTACAAAATTGTAAAAAAAGAAAAGAAATTTCAAGAAAAGGCAGGTAAAGTTTTCCACAGATGAAAAATGGAAAAATGGCTAAAAACGGAAGTTTCCACAGACTTATCCACATTATCCACAGAAAATGAGGGGGATTTGGTGGATTACTCAAGGCAAATAAAAGAACAAGCGTTTTGTGAAGAAATAATGAAAATGATATTTTTAACAAGAAAACGGAAAAAAATATTGACAATCAAGAAATCAAATATTGGGAATAAAACAGGAGAAAATGTTTACACAATGAGAAAAAGCGATTATAATGAATACGCCCAACACATATTGTTGAAGGAAACAGGATACAGAAGAGATCCGAATTATATGAATAGAAGGAGGAATCGCTATGGCACAGGTATCAAAGGATATGACAATTGGAGAAATCCTCAGCGTAAATTACGACATCGCTCCCATCTTGATGGAGGTAGGAATGCACTGTCTGGGCTGTCCCGCATCACAGGCAGAGACGCTGGAAGAAGCAGCTATGGTGCACGGATTGGATGCAGATCTGCTGCTGGAAAAGATCAATGCGTTTTTAAATGCGTAATCGCAGATCAGCGGAAAGGAAGCTCCATACAACGGAATTTCAAAGACAGATGAAAAAAGAACCTTTTCTCCTGTGGGAGGGAAGGTTCTTTTTGTGGCGATGCCGGTATGATATTTGTAGAGATCCCGCAACAGGACCAGACGGTACAGAAAACGTTGAAGAATCGTACAAACTTACAGAGCAGACAAGGTTTTCAGTGCGTCCTTCTCCAGCATCGGTGAAAAATGTTCTGTCAAAAAAGCAAAGATAGCGCCGTTGGCACGTTCCTGGGAGCCGTATTCTGAAAGCATATTGCAGATGCGGCTAAAATCCTGATCGGAATGGGGCGCTCTGGTAAGGGAGAGAAGGTAAACACCTTCTGCTTCGTCTTTGTATAAGGTGCTGCTGCCGCGGTGCATCTGTCCGATGACCTTGGAGGCTGCAACCAGTGTCTCCATGTTGCCAAAAGAAAACAGGCGAGCGGGAAAAGAGGAAAGATCTGTTTTTTCCTCTGCTGTTACAGGCGCTTCCCCCGGATGCTTTGCAGGCGTTTCCTCTTTTTCCAGAAAACTGCTTCCATTTAGCTTGGAAAGGAAAGGAGCAGGAACTCCGTCGCCCTCCCCTCCGGGGGAAGGAGCAAATTTGGAAAACCGGGTATCCAGTTCCTCCGGATCATCCACTTTTGTAATGATCAGCACAATGGAATCTGAATTGATGGGAACTGCTTCTATCATCAAAGGGGTGTTATCGGCCTCAAAGCCAAACTCTGCGGCTGCCCGCTGCATCATGTCATGGAAAAGAGAACGTGCCTTCTCGCTTCCGTAAGCCAGTTCGCTTAAATGTAGCTGCCGGTCTGCAAGATCTGCACGGGTCAGGGTGCAGCGTATCTGATTTTCACTTAATTTTTCTATCTTCATATTCATCACTTCCTTTCGGCAAGTATAGCATAAGAAAGAAGCGGGATTCAATAAAATAAGTATAAAAAATTCGGCGGGCATTGGACTTCTGGGGTGTTTCTTGCTATAATAGGAAAAATCAGGACTCCTGTAAGCGGTGGGAAACACCGGAAAACAGGGAAAAGGAAAGTGGGAGAAGGAGAGGACTATGGCAGAGAAGTATTATATGACGACAGCGATCGCTTATACATCCGGAAAACCGCATATCGGAAATACTTACGAGATCGTGCTGGCCGATGCCATCGCGCGATATAAAAGAAGCCAGGGGTATGAGGTGTTTTTCCAGACGGGAACAGATGAGCACGGACAGAAGATAGAGCTGAAGGCGCAGGAGGCAGGGGTTACGCCCAAGGCCTACGTGGATAAAGTGGCGGAAGAAGTAAGAGCAGTGTGGGATATGATGAACACATCCTACGACAAATTTATCCGGACAACAGACGAAGAGCATGAAAAACAGGTGCAGAAGATCTTCAAAAAACTGTACGAGCAGGGAGATATCTACAAGGGCCATTATGAGGGCATGTACTGTACGCCCTGTGAGTCCTTTTTTACGGAAGCCCAGCTGAAGGACGGAAAATGTCCGGATTGTGGCGGAGAGGTGCATCCGGCAAAGGAGGAAGCGTACTTCTTCCGTATGAGTAAGTATGCGGACCGGCTGATCCACCACATAGAGACACACCCGGAATTTATCCAGCCGGTGTCCCGCAAAAATGAGATGATGAATAATTTTCTGCTGCCGGGCCTGCAGGATCTTTGTGTTTCCAGAACTTCCTTCCAGTGGGGGATCCCGGTGGACTTTGCGCCGGGGCACGTGGTGTATGTATGGCTGGATGCCCTGACCAACTATATTACCGGGATCGGCTATGATGCAGACGGAGATCATACCCAACAGTTCCGGAGGGACTGGCCGGCAGATCTGCATCTGATCGGAAAGGATATCATTCGTTTCCATACTATTTACTGGCCGATCTTCCTCATGGCGCTGGATCTGCCGCTGCCAAAGCAGGTATTCGGACATCCCTGGCTGCTGCAGGGAGACGGGAAGATGAGTAAATCCAAGGGAAATGTATTATATGCGGACCAGCTGGTAGAAGCCTTTGGCGTAGACGCTGTCCGGTATTTTGTTCTGCATGAGATGCCGTTTGATAACGATGGAGTGATCTCCTGGGAGCTGATGATCGAAAGAATCAATGCAGACCTTGCAAATACGCTGGGAAATCTGGTGAACCGAACGATCTCCATGACAAACAAGTATTTTGACGGAGTCGTGAAGGATAAACAGGCGACCGATCCGGTGGATGAAGAACTGAAGGCTGTGATTTCGGAGGCAAAGAAGAAGGTGGGAGAAAAAATGGAGGAGCTGCGGGTGGCAGACGCCATCACGGAAATTTTCCAGATTTTCAAACGCTGTAATAAATATATTGATGAGACGATGCCCTGGGTTTTGGCCAAAGAAGAGGCAAGCAGGGACAGGCTGGAAACCGTTTTGTATCGTCTGGCAGAAGGGATCAAGGAAGGAGCCGCTCTTTTGGAGCCGTTTATGCCGGAGACTTCCGAAAAGATCCGGAAGCAGATGGGGACAGACAAGGTTACAGAGCAGCCGGAGATCCTTTTTGCCAGGATCGATGCGGAAGCTTTTCTAAAGGAGCTGGAAGAAAAAGAAGCACAGCTTGCAAAAGAAAAGAAGGAGAGTGACCGGGCAGAGGAGGATGTGATCCATCAGGAGATGAAAGAAGAGATCACCTATGATCTGTTTGAGAAGCTGCAATTTCAGGTGGGAGAAGTGGTTGCCTGCGAGGAAGTGAAAAAGTCCAGAAAGTTGCTTTGTCTTCAGGTGAAAACGGGAGACCGGATCAGGCAGATCGTTTCCGGGATCAAATCCTGCTATCAACCGGAAGAGATGGTAGGAAAAAAAGTAATGGTACTGGTCAATCTGAAACCGGCGAAGCTGGCAGGACTTTTGTCAGAAGGGATGATCCTGTCGGCAGAAGACGCCAATGGAAGGCTGGCCGTGATGGTTCCGGACGAAGAGATGCCGGCAGGAGCTTCCATCTGCTAGATGCATTTGTGACAAAATAGAAAGAAGGGCGAGCCGGGTACGACTCGTCCTTTTTGGACAGAAAAGCGACTGAAACCAAGACGGCAGGATCCGGCATGTTTCAGGGAGGGAGAAACGATGATCATAGATACACATGCACATTATGATGACGAGCAATTTGACCCGGACAGGAAAGAATTGCTTTTGTCCATGGAAGCACAGGGAGTGGAAGCAATCATTAATATCGGATCGGATTATCGCTCACTGGAGCGGATCCTGAGATTAACGGAGGAATTCCCCTTTCTTTATGGAGCCATGGGAGTGCATCCGGATGCGGTAGGAGAGCTGACAGAGGAGAGATTTACAAGGCTGGAGGCTTATGTACAGCATCCCAAGGTAGTGGCTGTGGGAGAGATCGGTCTGGATTATCACTGGAATGTGGAAGGGAAGGAAACGCAGAAGCATTGGATGATCCGGCAGTTGGAACTGGCAAGGCGACAGCAGCTTCCGGTGGTGATCCACAGCAGGGATGCGGCAGCCGATACCATGGAGATCATGAAGCGGCATGGGCAGGGAATGAAAGCAGTCATCCATTGCTATTCCTACGGAAGAGAGCAGGCCGAAGAGTATGTCAGGATGGGATATCAGATCGGTATAGGAGGCGTCCTGACCTTTAAGAATGCCAGGAAACTAAAGGAAACGGCAGCGGTGATCCCTTTGGAGAGGATCTTGCTGGAAACAGATGCGCCTTACCTGGCGCCAGAGCCGTTTCGGGGGAAAAGAAATAATTCTCTTTATATTTCTTATGTGGCAGAGGCGCTTGCACAGATAAAGGGGATCTCAGCAGAAGCGGTGTTGAGGCAGACCAGGGAAAATGCCAGACAATTTTATGGAAAAATTCCCGGAAATCAGATATAATAAGTGGAAATAACAGGACAGGAGCGAAGGGATGGCAGAGCCAAGTTTAGGGAATCCGCAGAACACAATTGAAATACTGAAGAAGCACAGACTGTCGTTTAAAAAACGATACGGACAGAATTTTCTCATCGATCCACACGTACTGGATAAGATCGTAGCGGCGGCAGAGATTACGAAAGAAGATATGGTTTTGGAGATCGGCCCCGGCATCGGGACACTGACACAGTACCTGGCAAAGGCGGCCCGCAAGGTGGTGGCGGTGGAGATCGACGCCAGCCTGATCCCGGTGCTGGCAGATACCTTGCAGGAATACCCAAATGTAAAGGTGATCCATCAGG
This sequence comes from Suipraeoptans intestinalis, assembly GCF_009696485.1. GTDB lineage: Bacteria > Bacillota > Clostridia > Lachnospirales > Lachnospiraceae > Suipraeoptans > Suipraeoptans intestinalis. The sequence goes on along the minus strand of NZ_VULY01000018.1, from coordinate 1,149,208 downwards.
ACGTGCTGAAGCTGGATCTGAAAGAACTGGTGGAGAAAGAGAATGAAGGAAGACCGGTAAAGGTAGTGGCAAATCTTCCTTATTATATTACGACTCCTATCATTATGGGTCTGTTTGAAAAAGAAGTGCCGATGGAAAGCATGACGGTGATGGTGCAAAAAGAGGTGGCAGACCGGATGAAGACGGGACCGGGAAGCAAGGAGTATGGAGCACTTTCTCTGGCAGTACAATATTATGCAAAACCGTACCTGGCAGCCAATGTACCGCCCAACTGCTTCATGCCCCGGCCAAATGTGGGATCTGCAGTAATACGGCTGACCAGACATACAGAGCCGCCGGTGGAGGTAGAGGATGAAACTCTTTTGTTTCAGATCATCCGGGCATCCTTCCATCAAAGAAGAAAGACGCTGGCAAACGGATTGAAGACGCTGAGAGAATCGGGATTTACCAAAGAGGAAATAGAAGAAGCCATTGAGAAGCTGGGAAGAGGCAGCAGCGTCAGAGGAGAAGCGCTGACACTGGAAGAATTTGCGGTTCTGGCCAATGAATTGAGCAGAAAGCAGGAAACAAGGAGGATGTAGGATAGAGACAGGCAAGCAGAAAATGCAGACGGAGCAGTACACAGACAAGGAGGTGCCCTATGGGAAATCGAGAGAATTACGCAGTATTTGAAGTGACACCGGAAATCGAAGCATATGCAAAGCTTTGTGAGGAAAACAATGCCATCGATAAAGAACTTTACACCCGCTATGAGGTAAAGAGAGGACTGCGAGACCTGAACGGGAAGGGAGTCCTGGCAGGACTGACCAATATTTCCGACGTCTGTGCCAAAAAGATCATTGACGGAGAGGAAGTTCCCTGCGAGGGAAATCTGTATTACCGGGGATATAACATCAAGGATCTGGTAAAAGGATTTCTGGAGGCAGATCATTTTGGGTTTGAAGAAACGGCATACTTGCTTTTGTTTGGGGAGCTGCCCGGTAGCAGTCAGCTAAAAGCCTTTGAAGAGGTACTGGCAGAGCGCAGGACGCTGCCGCCCACCTTTGTACGGGATGTGATCATGAAGGCGCCCAGCAGAGATATGATGAACAGTCTGTCCCGGTCCATTTTGAATTTATACAGCTACGATTCCAAGGCGGACGATACCTCGATCCCTAATGTGCTGCGGCAGTGTCTGAATCTGATCAGTCAATTTCCCATGCTGATGCTGTACGGATATCATGCCTATAATTACAGAAGAGGAGAAGACCTTTTTATCTATGCACCTTCAAAAGAGCTTTCCACAGCGGAAAATATCCTGATGATGCTCCGGGAAAACCGGACCTATTCCAAGCTGGAAGCAAGGATCCTGGATATGGCGCTGGTCCTGCATATGGATCACGGCGGAGGAAACAACTCCACCTTCACGACCCATGTGGTTACCTCTTCGGGGACAGATACCTATTCCACCATGGCGGCAGCCATGGCATCTTTAAAAGGCCCCAAGCATGGCGGTGCCAATATTAAGGTGACCCAGATGTTTGAGGATATGAAAAACAGCCTGAAGGACTGGACGGACAAAGAGGCAGTGGAAAACTATCTGGAGGATCTGCTGGACAAAAAAGCATTTGATCAGAAAGGGCTGATCTATGGAATGGGACACGCCGTTTATTCTGTGTCCGATCCAAGAGCGGAGATCTTTAAGCAGTTTGTCAAGCAGCTGGCGGCAGAAAAGGGATATGAGAAGGAATATGCACTCTATGAGATGGTGGAACACATGGCGCCGGAGGTGATTGCAAGAAAGAGAAAGATCTATAAAGGCGTAAATGCCAATGTGGACTTTTACAGCGGGCTGGTGTATGGCATGTTGGATCTTCCGGCATCCCTTTACACACCGATTTTTGCGACGGCAAGGATCGTAGGCTGGAGCGCCCACAGGCTGGAAGAGCTGAAAAATGTGGATAAGATCATACGTCCGGCATATAAGCCTCTGACGCCGTATAAGGCATATATCCCCATGGGAGACAGAGGATAGAAGACAGAAAAGCCCACAGGTATTTGGAAGCTGTGAGGACTGACGGCAGACAGAAGGGCTTGCTAAAAAATAGAACAGAGAAAAAAGCAACGACACTGCTTCTTTTCACGACAGGATTGTCCAAAGTGAAAAGAAACAGTGTTTTGTTGTCTTACGGGAAACAGGAGGCAGGCAGATGGTGGGAACAGTGGAACTTTTGTGGGGAAAATCCTGCAAAACGATACGAAATGCAAGACGCAAACGAAGATATTCCTATCTTTGAGATAGGAAATTGCACAAAAGTAGAAAAAATTTATATGATTGAGGAAAATCCCCGGAAATTGCAAGGAGAAATGAAATTATTCTTGCAATTTCCGGGGGGGGGTATAATTGGAGCACGAAAGAGGGAGAGTAGAACAAACAGACAGATATAAAAAGAAGTTTATTCTGAAAATAGAAAAAAGGGGGGGTGAGAAAAAGGATGAAAAAAATCAGGCGGATAGGAACACTAGCGCTGGTTTTGCTGATTTGTTTGCTGCAGGTATTCCTGTCATTTGCGGAAGAATCGCCACAAACAGCGGAAAAGCAAATGGAAACGACTGAGGATGGAGGAATATCGCGAGAGGACGAAGAAGCGGGGAAGATAGAGGAGAATTTGGATACAGAATGGAACGCCCGGGCATTTTCCATAGAAGAGGAAGGTGTGGCAGTTATGCTCCGAGCAGGGGCAGGCAGTCAGGTCACCCCTCCGACCACTGTGGCGGCGTCTGATATCGCACCGGCCAATTATTTGCAGATCATCGAAAACATGCCGGGCGCCAGGGCACAGATCATTGGAACAGGAAGCTCTGTTTCCGATCGGGCCTCGCTGGCCGCCTCTGCAGCAAGTGACGGAGGAGCCTTGTGGAACGGAGACTGGAGCGTTGCCTCCCGAAACAGATTTTCCAATATGGCGGCGGGAGGAAGAGTGGAAGCAGTCCGGTTTCAGGGTTCTCATACAGTATACACCTACAATCATAGTACAGATTCACAGGCCGGATGGAACTCGGCAGATAAGTCCTTAAACACCACGCAGATGTGGGTGGATGTGAAGTATACAAACGCGGCCTACTATAACGGAGAAGTGGTAGATGCTGTTGCTAGGATCAAGGTGACACCTATGAAAAACAGGACGCCGGGAGCCAGCTGGAATATGCGTGATTATGGCAACAATACCTACTACCCTATTCTTCAGATCAGCCATAGCCTATATCATGGCTGGTGCTGGCAGAATGTGCTGGAGATCAATGTAGACCTGAAGTTTTACAGTAAATCGGGAAGCCAGATCCAGTTTCCCAGTGGAGTATTCGGAGATGAGACAGCAGCCTATTACACCATCAATTCTCTGAATGAAGCGAGGATACAAGACGATGAGCAGCCTTATCCTGCAGCATACGGACCGGAGTATGTATTTCCGCAGCCGGGAACAGTGTCGGGCGTTTACACGGTCCCAAACTGCCATATAGAAACGTATTATGACGGCGATACCTCGACTGGCAGACAATATGCGTATAACGGAGGCTCTGTTTACTGGGACGGGGACAATCCGACACATCCGAACTGGTCGCTGAATTCTGTGATGTTTACGACTGCGCAGACAGATCATCTAAACTTTACCATGGGAAATCTCTCCAGAAACCCGGCGGGATCTTCTGCGGTAAAACGAACCAATTTTGTATGGACCTCTATCAGCACACAGTCGTTTAGCAACTATTCGGTCATGTACAAGGATTTTCAGGTAAACAAAACCTGGAGTGATCCTTCGGAGGAGCATGAGGAGCTCATCGTCGATTTGTATCGGAGGTATAAAGTAAACGGTGCGCAGAAAGAAGAGCTGGTAAGAACCATCCACATCGATGGAGAAAGCGGATGGAGCGGTGGATTTTACAGAGTTCCTGATGAATTGTCCATGCGAAAACTTTTGGCGAAACGTCTGGGGGTTTCAGAATCCTCCATTACGGGAGTGGAATACCAGATCAAGGAAAGGGAAGTGCCGGGCTATGAGGCTTCTGTCAGCAAGCAGGGAACCACCTTTTCTATCCACAACAGAAAAGTCAAAACGGGGCTTCGGATCGTAAAGAAATGGTACCGGGCGGATCAGACGGTTTTTCAGCCCACATTCCAGCAGCCGGTCAAAGTGACGCTAAAACGAAAGCGATCTGATCAGACAGTCGATGCCGGCTTTTCCCGGGAAATATTCCTCAGAGCGGGAGAGGGGTGGCAGAAGGATGTGTCAGACCTGGAGATCCGGGATTCAAACGGAGGAGCATATACCTACCTGATAGAGGAGGATGTGGGCAGCCTGTTGCAGGGATATGTGCTGAAGGAATATGAAAAAAATAATATTCAGCTTGCCGATGATCCGGAGCAAAATCAGTTGGTGGTTGCAAATAAGGAAGTTCGGATGGATCTTCCGGTAGCGAAAATCTGGCAGGACGGCGAAGAGAATCATACCGCAGACCGGGTCACGATAAAACTGAAGAAAAATGGAACGCTTACCGGTCAGACCGTTCTGCTCCACGCGGGAAACAACTGGAGCAGCCGATTTACAGGGCTTCCGAGAACGGACGACACCGGCACTCCGATTTCCTACACGGTGGAAGAGGTACAGATCGCAGGATATATTTCCAAGGTCGAGCAGCTCCAGCAGGGAGGGCAGACTGCCTTTCGGATTACCAACACGCCCAAGACCTATCCCCTGGTGCTGAAGAAGACGGATCAGACAGATCCGGGGAAAAAGCTGCAGGGTGCCGTGTTTTCCCTGTACCAGAACGGACAGATCATTCCGGTGTATAAGGAACCGGACCTGTCGGGGAACCCGCAGGAGACCGTTACGACAGGAGAAAACGGAAGCGTCACGGCTTATGGAATCCGCCCGGGGCGCTATACCCTAAAGGAAGTAACGGCCCCTTCCGGTTATTATCTGTTGACAGATGTGTTTCAGATAGAAGTCACAGAGGAAGGAAAGATACGACTTGTGGGCCAGACAGCAACCCATCCGTTCATTGAACTCATTACAGATACGCCGGGAGCTGGAGTGGGAGTAGCCGTAAAAAACAGTCCGCTGTATGAGTTGCCTAGCTCGGGGGGAATCGGGACGATGTACTTTACGGGAGCAGGAGGTCTGCTGATGGGGATGGCAGCCCTATGGATGTGGATCCGAAAGAAAAAAGAAAAAGAAGATAAAACAGAGAGGTACAAAGAAAGGAGAGAAAAGATGAAGGTGGTTAAAAAAGTCATTTCCATGATGATGGCCATTGTACTGGTGGGAGGAATGCTGTTTTCAGGCAAAGCCCAGGCAGCAGAGCCGACAGACAAGGCGAACCTGGAGGTACAGGGATTGACGGGCAATCCAAAGGTTACGTTTTATCAGATCGCAAGCGGAGTATACAGCGGAGGCTCCTTTGTAAAATGGGAGTTTGCGGACAATGCCACGATTGCAGATCTGACGAAACCCAAATCTCAGGAAATCGTAAACATTGCCCAGAAGATCGGGGACGGAACCATCACGCCGAAGGCAACCAAGGTAGTGCAGGCAACGTCTGCTACCGTAACGCAGGAGGTGGAAGGCGCCGGGATCTGGATCGCGCTGATTACAGGAGCGGAAGACGGAACGGTATACAATCCTATCCTTCTGGCAGCCTCCTATAACGGAGAAGGCGTTTTACAAAACGGAAGCTATGACGCTACCCAGAATTATCTGTATGGACAGACGGGAGTAGCAAAGTCATCGAAACCTACAATTGACAAAAAGGCTTCCGGCGGAGTCGAAGATGACGGAAAGCAGACCGGATCCATCGGAAAAGAGCTGACATACACGTTGACGCCTACTCTGCCCAGCTATCCGGAGAACGCAAAAAACAAGACCTTTTTTGTGGCGGACCGCTTGAGTAAAGGCCTGACCTTTGACTATGAAAGTCTGACGATTACCTGGAAGGGAGAAACGATCACCAACCAGAACGGTACTTTTACCAACCAGGCGGGCGTTGTGATCGCGAAAGCAGCGCAAAAGACAGAGATAGACGGAAGAACAGGATTCAACCTGAACTTTGATTATGACAAGCTGATGGGAGCGGCGCCGGTGATCACCTACAAGGCAGTGATCAATAAGGATGCTGTGGTGGGATCTACAGGAAATACCAACACGGTGGAGCTGATCTACGCAAATGATCCCACAAAGGGACAGACTCACGATACGCCGGAGGATAAACCCGGCACAGATGAGGCCAGTGGAAACACGAAAAAAGACAAGGAAGAAAAAGTTTACACCTATCAGCTGGCATTTAAAAAGACAGACGACAGCACACAGGCAAAGCCTCTGAAGGATGCAGTCTTTGGTATTTATCTGGATAACAAGGCAACCAAGCTGGTAGATATCGTGAAAACGAACGAAAAGGGAATTGCCCTTTCTACCCATGTAGGAAAGGGAACCTACTACATCAAGGAGATCACGGCACCTACGGGATATTCTCTGAATGAGACGATTTATGAAGTAGAAGCAAGCTGGGCAACGGCAACGACTACCAGCTCCGTTCAATCCACCAAGGTGGATTACACCACCAATTCCGGCGAAGCAATGGATAAGACACAGGTCGGCTGGATCAAGGCAGGCGTCTTTTATGAGATAAGTCAGTTTACAGAGGAGACGGCAGCGACGGCAGGAGCCAAGGCGGCGTATGTAAAAGCCTCTACTACCACAGAAAACAGTGTAGCTCTGACAGAGAGCAATCCGGCAGGATCCGGAACAGTGCTTTTGGCAGAAACCATTAAAAACACCAAGCTGAATGCGCTCCCGTCTACCGGAGGGATGGGAACCTATCTCTTTACCGCGCTGGGCGTGATCGTAATGACTCTGGCAGCCATCCTGTTTTTCAAAAGACAGAAAAAGAATGGATAGAGTATGTATGGAACCGGCTTTTGCCGGTTTCCTGCAATAGTGGGAGTGTCCTATGAGGAAGAAGACAAATCTACCATTGCTGCTGATATTCCTGATAGGATTGGGAATTCTTCTGTATCCGACAGTCAGTGACCGGTGGAACAGCTATCGTGCAAAAAAACTGGAGCAGACATATCGGAAGGCGGTCCAAAAGGAAGCAAAAGAAGATACTGCCCGTATGCTGCAGGCAGCAGAGGCCTATAACGGGCAGCTTCAAAAAGAAAAAGTTCCGGATGCCTTCTCTGTCAGGGAGGGGATCCGGGATGAAGCGTATGAAGCCCTGCTGAACCTTACGGGAGACGGGATCATGGGATTTGTGGAGATCCCGGATATTTCCATCAGCATCCCTATTTATCATTACACCACCAAAGAGGTTTTGGAAAAAGGCGCCGGTCATCTGTTTGTGAGCTCGCTTCCCGTGGGAGGCAGCAGCACTCATACTGTGATCTCGGCGCACCGGGGACTGCCCAGTGCCAAATTGTTTACGGATCTGCCCTTACTGAAAACAGGGGATGTGTTTTACTTTCATATATTGGACAGAACACTGGCTTACAAAATCGACCAGATCCAAACGGTGGCTCCGGAACAGGTAAGTTCTCTGAGAATACAGGAAGGGGAAGATCTGGCAACTCTGGTGACCTGTACGCCTTACGGAGTGAACACCCGGCGATTGTTGGTGAGAGGACACCGGGTTCCGTTCCGGGAAAAGGAATACGAGAGCGATCGGGCAAAAGAAGGCCGGAAAGATCCGAATCTGCTGTTGGGTCAGATTCTTAGTGCTCTGGGAGGACTACTTTTGGCCGGCATCCTGGTGGGAGGCTGGAATTATAGAAAACAGCGGAAGCAGAAAAAGAAATGATGAAAAAAAGAAAAGATGATCCGGGAGGGAAAAGAAAACGGTTTGGTGTGGTGGAAGCGGGAATCCTGCTGCTATTTCTCGTCGGACTGGGAATCCTTACCTATCCGGTCATCAGCGACCAGTGGAACCGCTACAGAAATAGCAGACTGATCGATACCTATTCCCGGAAAATAGAGGCGCAGCCAAGGCGGGTCTTGGAAGACAGCTGGCAGGAGGCGGTGGAATACAATCGACAGCACAAGCAGAATGTAGTCTACGATGTCTTTGAAAAAGACACGGAAGAATACATTAAAAGCCACCCTTACGATGAACTTCTGGATCCTCTGAAAAACGGGGTGATGGGATATCTGGTCATCCCTAAAATCAACCTGCGTCTGGCCATCTATCATGGCACAGGAAAGGAGGCGCTGGATCAGGGCTGCGGGCATATCCGCGGAACCAGTCTTCCGGTGGGAGGAAAGGGAAGTCATACGGTATTATCGGCGCACCGGGGACTGCCCAGCGCCAAGCTGTTTACCGATCTGGATCAGATGAAAAAGAAGGATGTTTTTTATATCCATACCCTGGATCGGGTACTGGCTTATCAGGTGGATCAGATTCAGGTAGTCCTGCCGGAAGAAACCGAGGCCTTAAAATTACAGGAGAAGGAAGATCGGGCAACGCTTCTTACCTGTACACCTTATAGTATCAATACACACCGATTACTGGTACAGGGACATCGGATTCCCTATAAAGAACCAGAAAAAGAAGAAGCCCTGTCGATTTTACATGATAGAAAGCTGTTCCTGCTGGCCGGAGGGTTGGGAGTGTTTCTGCTTCTGGCGGCGGGACTGGGGAAAAGGAAAAAACACCGTGACAGCAGAAAGGAAACGGGATCATGAGGAAAGAAAGAACCTGCTGGAGAAAACGAATCCGGTATGCAATGCTGGCGGCCTGTATAGGAGCCGCCCTGTTCCAGATACAAGGAACGGCGGAAGAGGGAAGAGAAAAGGACAGGGTGCCACCACTGGAACAAGGGGCAGAGTGTTCCCTTCGGATCCAGTTGCATTATCAGGACAGGACGGGGCAAACGCTGCCGATCCCGGGAGCCAGGATCCATCTGTATCAGGTGGCTGATCTGACAGTGGAAGGAGGAAGTGCGGTGTACTCCCTGACGCCTTCTTTTCAAGACAGTCAGGTAGTATTTGCCGGTATGACAACGGAAGAATCCATAGAAGCGGCAAAGCGTTTGGAACGGAGCGCACAGAAAAATCAGGCAGGGTTGCAGGCAGGGATTAGCGATGAAGCCGGACAGGTTTTGTTCCGACAGCTAAAGCCGGGCATGTATCTGGCGGTGCAGGAGCAGACGGTAGACGTGGGAGAAGACCGTGTTCGGATGGGCGCCAGCCTGTGGTCGGTTCCGCTGGCGGAGTATCAGGAGGAAGCAGGAAAGAATCAGTGGAAGATGGATGTGGTAACGCAGCCCAAGGTCACAGAGACAACGCCGGCGCCTAAGCCGGAGAAGCCCAAAGGAAAGAGGCAGCCAAAAACAGGAGACAAAGCTGACGGTTGGATCTGGGTCGGAACAGGAAGCCTGGCGGCGGGGGTATGGTGCCTAAGGAAACGCATGGAAAAGAGACGGAGGCTGCAAGGCTAAGAAGGAACCGAACGAGGGAAGAAAAAACAAAATATAAGAAAAAAGAGACGGATATTTTTCCCGGCAGACCAGAAGCTTTCGGAAAATCGTCCGTCTCTTTTTGCGCTGCTTTCTTCGTAAGCCCTTTGTGAGTTTTTTGTGACGGAGTTTCTCTGCTTTTTTTTGGCTTTTTTGCACAGAATAAAAAATATCCAGAAAAAATAGTTTGAGAGAAAAACTAATTAAAATACATCAAAAACAAACCCATTTATTAGATAGCCTTTTGGAGAAGTATAAGATATAATAGGATCGGAGAATTATCACAATAAAAAAAGGAGAATTTAGGGGATGAAAAAAGGTTTTCAACTAGGGTTGATGCTGCTTCTGCTCCTGCTTCCCGCACAGGCGGTGCAGGCAGGGAATGTAAGCAGTGAAAGTGAACTGCGGGCAGGATTGGGGAATAATCCCGTAGTTACGACAGACATCACTATTACGCAGCCTCTCATTTTTGAGAGTGGGAGTACGGTGATCGATTTGAAGGGGCATACCCTGACGCTGGGAAACAACATAGAAGAGATGTTCCAGATACGGGGAGAGAATGTGTCGGTGATTATCCGGAACGGAACGCTGGACGGAGCGGAAAAAGGACGGCTGCTTAAGATCCTGGGAGCAGAGGTAAGTCTGGAGCAGGTGACTGTCAAAAACGGTTCGACGGACACTTTCCAGAAAAAACTGGATGAATCGGGAGTCAACAAACAAAGCTATCAGGGCGGGGCTATCTATCTGGAGCAGGAAGGAAAGCTGTCCCTGCTGGATACGGTTTTCCGTGACAATTATGCGAAAAAAGCGACGCCTGCAGTGGAGCATCCCAACGATCCGGCGCTCGCCGCCCATGGCGGAGCTATCTACTGCGGAGGCAAATCGATCATTTCGATGAGAGGCGGAGCATTTTACGACAATTACAGCGGGACAACGGAGACAAAGAGAGGGACTACAGGAGAGGGCGGCGCCATCAAGTTGGAAGGAGGTTCTCTGCTGTACATCAACTCCGACGGGGCAGAAGACCGGACCATCTTTGATGGCAATCACAATTATGTTACAGCCTCCAACGTAGGCGGATACCAGGGCGGCGCCATCGAGGCAACGAACAGTATCATAAGGGCTTATAATGTAGACTTTGTGGTAAAGGGCGGCTTTGATACCGGAGGCGCTATCAAATTTGAAAAGTCCGGACAGAAACTGGATCATAACGTCATAAAAGATTCTACCTTCAAGCTGGTGGGAGGACAGCTTCCTACGAAGCCGGAAGCGTCAACATACTTCGGAACGTCGGGCGGCGCCATCATGTCGGAGAACTCCTACCTGACGGTGACAAATACAACGTTTACCATGGAGAAAGCAGCAGAGGACTCGAAATATCCCGAAGTTGCCTTTGCAGGCGGATTTATCGATGTGGTGGGCGGCGGAGAACTGAATCTGTATGATTCCAGCCTGACAGGAAACGGAGCATCTTGGAATGCAGCCTGGAAATATAAATCAGCCAAGTACGGCGGAGCGATCGCATTTGAAAACGGGGCTTCGGCAAAGGCACATATCAAAGGGACGACTCTGAAAAATTTCATGGTGGATCATACGGGAGGAATCATCTCCGTAGGACACAGAAACGGAGCGACCAAGGAATATGGAAACACAACGGTAGATCTTCGGATAGAGAATTCTACCCTGCAGAACGCCCATGCATATACATATAATGCAGCATCGGCAGGCGCAGGACTCTATATCGCTCCGGGCTCTAACGTGGTAGTAGCAGGCGGAACGATCGAGTACATGACCGCCAACTATGGAGCGGCCGTTTACAATAAGGGAAATCTTACGTTCGAGAACCATGCGCAGGTAAAAAACAACACCACCACCCAGATGGGGGCAGGAGTGATGAACGACGGATACCTGAACGTTCACAGCGCTGTGTTTGGGAACAACGTAAAGAGTAAAGATGCTTTTTTTAATAGCGGCAACCATCAATTTAAGGCAGAACACAGCGGGGACAATATCTACGCCAAGCAGGATGTGATCGTGGGAACGGACGCTTCCTTTGACGGCAACGACGTGAGGGTGTTTGACAAGACATCCGCCATCCTATTAAGCGGACCCAGAAATTCCGTGATCAATGTTTCCATCAGCGAAGCGCCAAATGCAGCGAATGATCAGGTGTTTCAGGAGGACTTTGCGGAAACCGCCAACCGATACGTAGGCTATCTGGTAGGAAAAGGGGTGACGGACGCAGACCTGAAGGCAGCCTATACGCCGGCGGGAACCGCAGCGGGCTACACGCCGACACCGGAGGACGCCAAAAAGCTTCATTATGTGTCCCGGACGGTAGAGGCAAGTAAGATCGCAACGGTAGAGGATCATACAAGCCCGGCGCTGTGGGACTACGTGTATGATCCGGAGGCTTCCACCATCGTGCTGGGACAGAGAGCCAAAATGATCTACCACAGCAACCATTCCTCTGCGACGATGGAAGGGGGAACGGCAGATACAGACCCGGCAGGACAGAAGCTGGAGCAGGTGTACACCTTTTACAAATCCGGCGACGGAGCGCCGAAGGTATCCCTGAACAACGCGGCGGCGACAGAGTTGACTGCAACGGAGGTGATCCCGTCCCTTACTGTGGCAAATGAAAGCTATGGATTCCGTGGATGGTATAAAGGGGCATGGAAAGAGAAACCAATCTATAATGAGGAACAAAAAACACCGCAGGACAGTGAGAAGTACGACTTTGCAAAGGCTACCTTTACGGGCACCTGGCACAAGGATACAAACACACAGATCACAGATATCCTGAGCGTGGAAGAAAAGAATACCCTTCACACCTACGCTGTCTATCAGCAGGGGCGGATCACCGTGCGGGTAAAAAAGGCATGGAACGCTTCTGATAAAGAGGATGTGACCTTTGTTCTGAAAGGTGGAGAAAAAGAAATAGAGAAGACCCTTCCAAAAGATTCAGCCGTAGATTACGTGGAATTCCAGGATCTGAAAATGGTAGATCAGGAAGGAAATCCGCTGTTTGACAAGTATACTGTTGAAGAAAAGGGAACGAAAGACGGAAAAGTAACACTGGGAAATCATACTTATGCAGTCGCAGTGGCCTACGAAAATGATACGATGGCGGAGGCAGAGAAAGAGCCTCAGACGAAGTATTATACGATTACCAACACACAGCTGACAGATGTGCAGGTAACAAAAGAATGGCAAGGCGGTGCGACCCAGCCAACAGAAAAAGTGGAAGCGGAGCTGTACAAGAGCGTGGGAGGCGGACAGCCGACACTGGTAAAAACAGAAGAGCTGACGGCCGCCGGAGGCTGGAAAAAGGTGTTTGCAGACTTGCCGGTAACAGAAGAAGCTGGCGGACAAACCAAGCCCATCGTCTACTCGGTGAAAGAAAAAGGAATGACGGACAATGGGACGGTCCAGTTGGAAGGAAAGAAGTATCAGGTAACCATTAGCGGAAGCCAGGAGAACGGATTTACCATTTCCAACCGACAGTATACGGACATGGGAGTGCTGACACCGGGGACGACGCAGCTGAAGGTGTCCAAGACCTGGGCCGGAGAAGTGACAGAGACAGAGGTACAGGTACAGCTGTATAAAAACGGAGAGCCGGAAGGAAGCGCCGTTGCCTTGAATGAGGAAAATGGCTGGACACATACCTTTGAACAGCTTCCGGTGGTAGACACCATCCAGCAGGCACAGGGAAATGTGTATGAGATAAAAGAAGTAGGGGAAGCAGACGGTATTATTACCCTGAATGGACACAGCTATTCGGTAAAGATGACACAGCCTTCCGCTAAGGAGGTAGTCATTACCAATACCTATATGCCTAAAAAGCAGATAAAAGTCACAAAAGAGTGGGCAGGAGAAAAGACCATACCGGCGGCTGCCGTCTATGTGCAGCTTTACCGGACGGTGGATGGCACAGAAAGCCAGGTAGAAAATGGAATGAAAGAACTGACGGCGGCAGATGGCTGGACCTATACCTTTGAGAATCTTCCGGGGGTACAGAAAGAGGGAGATACCTTAAAGCCCATCACCTATTCCGTGCGGGAAGTGCAGGAAAAAGATGGAAGGATCCAGCTGGACGGCAGAAAGTATGAGGTCCGTGTAACCGGCGACGAAGCCAATGGCTTTGTGATAACCAATAAGCAGTACACCGATATGGGCACATTGATCCCGGGAACCACCACCATGAAGGTTTCCAAGATCTGGAAAGGAACTGCCGGGGCAAAAGAGATTACTGTGCAGCTTCTGAAAAATGGAGAGGCATTTGGGAAGGCCGTGGCCCTAAACGAAACAGGAAACTGGAGTCACACCTTTACGGATCTTCCGGTGGTAGACAAGATCGACCAAAAGGAGCCCAATCGATACACCGTGCAGGAAGTGGGAGAGAAGGACGGCATGCTGGTGATAAATGACCGCAAGTATACCGTAAGCTATGACACAAAAGAGACGGAAACGGTGATCACGAACACCGAGATCCGGGAAGAACCACCGAAGCCGGATCATGTAACGCCTGGAGATAACGGAACACCTGAAAGCAAAAAGGGGAAGACCGTGCAGGAAAGCAGGAAGAAAGCACCAAAAACCGCAGACGCAGGATCGCTGGCGGGATATACGTTGGCACTGCTCCTGTCAGCAGGTGGAATTCTGCAGGTGGCAAAAAAGAGAACGGAAAAGAGATAAACCAGAAAGAGCTCTCTCGGAGGCATCTGTGAGAGCTCGAAAAAGAATAGAAGCAGACAGCGAAAACCCGTTAACCTTTCGGCTAACGGGTTTCGTTGTCGTTATAGTTATCTAAAGGAATGAGAGTAAATTGTTCCACTGGGTGTGTTGTCCAATGGACAATTTGTGTGAGGGGGAGATAGTTGATGTCGTATCAACTATCTGAGTTTATTATAGGAAACAAATGTGTCCAAACTATGTTTCTTTTCTAAAAGAAAAGGAAAGTTTCTTAAGAGAAGTTAAGAAAACAAAAAAGGAGCGACATATGCGAAAATAGGGGTGTAGATGGAAGGGTCATGCAGGTATGTGGGAAAGGCGGTGCAAAGAGAAGAAAAATATGTGGCGGATAGGCTAACAAAGCGTTAAAAAAGTATTGCAATTTCAATATGAGTATTGTATAATAGCACTTGCGTTGAAGAAATCTATAAAGATATGCGCGATTAGCTCAGTTGGTAGAGCACCTGACTCTTAATCAGGGTGTCCAGGGTTCGAGCCCCTGATCGCGCAGTATAAATCGCTGTTTTTGCAGAACTTGAAGGCTGTGGGGACGGTGATTTTTTTGTGCCGAAAATGGCGGATTTGCATGGTTTTCCCTATAAAATAGTCGTATGCAACTTTTAAACAGTACAGACTTTATTTTATGGGAGTGAATGAGCATGAAGTACGGATACGCAAGAGTTTCCACCAGGGAACAAAACATTGACAGGCAGCTGAGCGCCATATTAAAGGAAGGAATTGCACAGGACAGGATCTACGTTGATAAGGCCAGCGGGAAAGATTTTAATTGCAGGAAGTACAAAAGAATGATCAGAAAACTAAAAGAAGGCGACGAACTGTATATTAAGTCCATCGACAGGCTGGGGAGAAATTATGATGAGATCATAAAGGAATGGAATCGGATCACAAAAGAAAAAAAGACGGAAATCATTGTACTGGATTTTCCGCTTCTGGATACAAGGAGCAAAGCAAAGGATCTGACGGGAAAGTTTATGGCAGATATCGTGCTTCAGATTCTGTCTTATGTGGCGCAGATAGAAAGAGAAAACATCCGCCAAAGACAGAGAGAGGGGATCGTGGAGGCGAAGAAGCGGGGAATCAAATTCGGACGGCCCAGAAGGCAGATGCCCGACAATTTTCAAGAGGTACTGGCTTTATGGAAAGAAGGGAGGATCAGTCTCAGAAAGGGAGCCGATTTGCTGAATGTCAGCCATACCATGTTCTCAAAATGGATCAAGGCCTATCATGGAGGAGAAAAACACAAAGAATTGTGAAAACAGCAACGAAATAATGAAAAATATAACAAAGTTTTTGTGAAAAACAGACAAATACAATATTGACAAGAAGAAGTGTTGTCAGTATAATGTAGTCAAATTCAAGAAAGAATTGGTTGAAGGATCAGAGAGAGATTCCGATAGAGTGCGGGACGCCGAAGGGGCAAGAGGATATTTGAAACTCTCAGGCAAAAGCTCTGATCCGGACAATGCTCTGAAGAGTACACGACAGGGGAGGTTTGTCATTCGATATTCCGAATGCGAAGCTCCCTTTTTGATACGGCTTGACAGAGTTTTCACCAGGATGAAAGGAGGAGTTACAATGGAACGGAAAACACCGTTATATGAAGCGCATGTAGAAGCAGGAGGGAAGATGGTGCCGTTTGCAGGATACCTGCTGCCGGTTCAGTATGAATCCGGAGTGATCAAGGAGCACATGGCGGTACGTACCCAGGCGGGACTGTTTGACGTCTCTCACATGGGGGAGATCCTCTGCGAGGGGAAGGACGCTCTGGCAAATCTGCAGATGCTTCTGACCAACAGCTTTGAAAATATGGCGGACGGACAGGCCAGATACAGTCCCATGTGTAACGAGCAGGGAGGGACAATAGACGATCTTATTGTATATAAAAAAAATGAGGGGCAGTACTTTATTGTAGTAAATGCAGCCAACCGGGAGAAGGACTATCGCTGGATGAAAGAGCACCAGTTCGGCGACGCAGTATTTACAGACGTGTCGGATGCGTATGCACAGCTGGCGCTGCAGGGACCGGAAGCTATGAAGATCCTGAAAAAGCTGACCGAGGAGGAATCTGTTCCAAAGAAATATTATCACGCAGTCTTTGATGGGAACGTAGCGGGAATCCCTTGTATCGTATCCAAGACAGGCTACACAGGCGAAGACGGTGTAGAGCTCTATGTGGACAGCAAGGAAGCGAAACGGCTGTGGGATATTTTGCTGGAAGCGGGAAAAGAGGAAGGCCTGATTCCCTGTGGTCTGGGAGCCAGGGATACGCTCCGGATGGAAGCGGCAATGCCTCTTTACGGACATGAAATGGACGACGGAGTATCTCCGCTGGAGACCGGCCTCGGATTTGCGGTAAAAATGTCCAAGGAAGCATTTATCGGGAAGGAAGCCCTGTCAGCCAATCCGCCGGCGAGAAAAAGGATCGGACTGAAAGTGACGGGACGGGGGATCATCCGCGAGCACCAGGAGGTTTCCAAGGATGGAAAACAGATCGGGCAGACAACGTCGGGCACCCATTGCCCCTTCCTGGGATACGCGATTGCCATGGCGCTGGTAGAAGAGGGAAGCGTGGATCTGGGGGATGCTGTCCAGGTAGAAGTGCGAGGACGAAAAGTGGAAGCAGAAGTAACGGCGCTTCCGTTTTACAAAAAACAGAAATAGGACGGCGGATAAGAATAGACAGAGGGAGCAATATCCATTAAAATGAACCTGTTGGAAGAAAGGAAACAAGGCAAAAGGAAAAGAAGGGAGAAGGGTTATGGAATTCAGAGAAGATGTACGGTATTCAAAATCACATGAATGGGTAAAAGAAGAGGAAGGAGTCTTCACCATCGGCTTGACGGATTTTGCACAGGCAGAGCTGGGAGATCTGGTGTTTGTAAACCTTCCGGAGGAAGGAGATGAACTGACGATAGGAGAGTCTTTTGCAGATGTAGAGTCCGTAAAGGCGGTGTCGGATGTGTATGCTCCGGTTTCCGGAGTGGTGTGTGAGATCAATGAAGAGCTTCTGGATGCTCCGGAGAAGATCAATGAGGAGCCGTATGGAGCATGGTTTGTGAAGGTAAAAGAAGTGGGAGAAAAAGAAGAGCTGTTGACGGCGGAAGAATACAAAGCGTTTGTGGAGGGAGAAGCCTAGCAGCATACAGAGACGGATACAGCAGGCAGAAGAAGCAGAGAGAGGCGGTGAATGCTTATGGGAATTTATATTCCGGGTACGGAAAAGGAACAGAAGCAGATGCTGGAGGAGATAGGGTTCCAGACGATGGAAGAACTATATGCACATGTTCCGGATGAAGTGAAGCTGCAAAGAGAACTGGGGATCCCGGAAGGGATGCCGGAGCTTTCCGTTCGCAGGAAAATGACGGAGATGGCAAGAAAAAATCATGTGTTTCCCACTGTTTTTCGAGGAGCGGGAGCATACAGGCATTATATTCCGGCCACGGTCAAAAGCGTTCTTTCAAAGGAAAATATGATGACGGCGTACACGCCGTATCAGGCGGAGATCAGTCAGGGACTCTTGCAGGCCACCTTTGAGTTTCAGACGATGATCTGCGAACTGACAGGAATGGACGTAGCCAATGCATCTGTCTATGACGTAGGGTGCGCAGCGGCGGAGGCAGTGGCGATGTGCCGGGAGAGAAAGCGGAAAACGGCTCTGATTTCGGCAACGGTAGATCCATTCGTCGTAGAGGCGGTTCGGACCTACTGTTTCGGCAACGGGATAGAATTGACACAGATTCCCGCAAAAGACGGAAGGACAGACAGGGAGGCCCTGCAGGCGCTACTGGCAGAGGATGTGGCATGCGTGCTGATACAGCATCCCAACTTCTACGGCAACCTGGAGGAAGCAAAAGAGATCGGGGAAGCAGTACATGAGGCGGGAGCCAAATATATCATGAGTGTGAATCCCATTTCTCTGGGGATTCTGAAAACGCCCGGAGAATACGGCGCAGATATTGCCGTTGGCGAAGGGCAGTCTCTGGGGCTGCCGCTGGGATTTGGCGGGCCTTACTGCGGCTTTATGGCATGCGTATCTGCGCTGACCAGAAGACTTCCGGGAAGGATCGTGGGACAGACCACGGACCATAATGGGAAGATCGGCTATGTGCTGACACTGCAGGCAAGAGAGCAGCATATCCGAAGAGAGAAGGCATCCAGCAACATCTGTTCCAACCATGCGCTTTGTGCGCTGGGAGTGGGAGTGTACCTGGCTTCGGTGGGAAGCAAAGGACTGGAGAAGGTGGCGTCTCTTTGTACCTCCAAGGCGCATTATATGGCAGAGGAACTGGAAAAAGCAGGCCTTACCATAGAGAATGGGGGAGAGTTTTTCCATGAATTCGTTACAACTTCAGAAAAATCTTCGGAGGAGATCCTGCAGGCGCTGGAAGAGCAGGATATTCTGGGAGGATATCCCCTTGACGGACACAGGATTTTGTGGTGCTGCACAGAGGTCAATACGAAAGAAGAGATAGACCGGGCGGCAGCCATCGTAAAGGAGGTGTAGTGGATGCTGATATTTGAAAAGGGAAAAGAAGGAAGAGGCCTGGATTTGTTTCCGGAATGCGATGTAAAACCCTGTCTGCCAAGGGAGTCGGACAGGAGAGAGCAGCCGCCTCGTCTGCCCCATCTGTCGGAAACCGAGATCAGCAGACATTATACGGAGCTGGCGAAAAAATGCCATGGAGTCAATGACGGCTTTTATCCATTGGGATCCTGTACCATGAAGTACAATCCCAAGATCAATGAAGATATGGCGGCGCTTCCGGAATTTACAGAGATCCATCCGCTGCAGCCGGAGCATACGATACAGGGGTGTCTGGATGTTTTTAAGACGCTGGAAGAATACCTGTGCGAGATTACAGGAATGGATCGCATGTCTTTTCAGCCGGCAGCCGGGGCCCATGGAGAATTTGCCGGACTTCTTCTCATCAAGGCATACCATAAAAGCCGGGGAGAAGAGAGGCGGACCAAGATTCTGGTGCCGGACTCTGCGCACGGAACCAACCCGGCAAGTGCTGTGATGGCGGGCTATTCGGTAGTCAGCATCCCTTCCGGAGCAGACGGATGTGTGGATATGGACAAGTTAAAGGCGGCTTTGGGAGACGATGTGGCAGGACTGATGCTGACCAATCCCAATACCGTAGGACTGTTTGATAAAAATATTCTGGAGATCACCAGACTGGTACATGAGTGCGGCGGACAGTGCTACTACGACGGAGCCAACCTCAATGCCATTATGGGAACAGTCAGGCCGGGAGACATGGGATTTGACGTGATCCATCTAAACCTGCACAAGACGTTTTCCACGCCACACGGAGGAGGCGGGCCGGGAAGCGGGCCGGTAGGCTGCAAGGAGCATCTGGCGTCCTTCCTGCCATCCTTCCTGATCGAAAGAGAGGAAAGCCTGGTACGGAAGAAAGCAAAGGACAGCATCGGGGAGCTTCGGACCTTCTACGGCAACTTCCTGGTGGATGTCAGGGCATTGACGTATGTGATGACCCTGGGAAAAGAAGGGATTCTGGCGTCCAGCCAGAATGCGGTGCTGAACGCCAACTATATGAAAAACAAGCTGAAAGATATCTACACCATGGCATACGACGAAACCTGTATGCACGAGTTTGTCATGAGCCTTTCCGATCTGAAGAAATCTGTTGGAGCGACAGCGATGGATATTGCAAAAGGCTTGCTGGATAACGGGATCCATCCGCCCACCATGTATTTTCCTTTGATCGTAGAGGAAGCTCTGATGATCGAGCCTACGGAAACCGAATCCAGAGAAACGCTGGATGAGGCGGTGGCGGTACTGAGAAAACTGCACGAGACGGCTCTGAAAGATGCCGAACAGCTGCACCAGGCTCCGATGGAAACGCCGGTTACCAGACTGGACGAGGTGGGAGCCGCAAGAAATCCGGTGCTACGATATGAGTTCCCAAAAGAGTAGAGACGGAATGGCAGCAGGCGCCTTCCCGTAAAAATGGTTTTCGGAAAGGCGTCTGCTGTATGAGGGAGAGGAAAGATGGAAAAATATGATGTAATTATCGTGGGAGCAGGACCGGGAGGCTACGTCTGCGGAATCCAGGCCGCCAAAGCGGGGCTTCGCACCGCCGTCGTGGAGGACAGAGAAGTAGGAGGCACCTGTCTGAACCGGGGATGTATTCCGGCGAAGGCAATGGTACACGCTTCTTCCGTCTATCGGGAGATGAAAGAAAGTGAGCAGTTTGGCGTTTTTGCATCGGAGGTCCGGTATGATTATGGAAAGATCCTGGCGTACAAGGAGGGTGTGACAGAGCAGCTTTGCCAGGGGGTAGAAGCCCTTTTAAAGGGAAACGGAGTTACCCTTCTCAAAGGGAAAGGGAGACTGGAAAAGGGCAAAGTGGTTCGGGTAGTCTCTGAAGCGGGAGAGACCTGCTATGAAGGAGAGAGGATCGTTTTGGCTACCGGCTCCAAACCGTTTCTGCTGCCGATTCCGGGAATGGAGCTTCCGGGCGTTTTGACCAGCGATGAACTGTTCCGGCTCCGGGAGGTTCCGGATAGTCTCGTGATCATAGGCGGTGGCGTGATCAGCGTGGAATTTGCCAGTGTTTACGCCAATCTGGGATGTAAGGTGACGATCGTGGAAGCCATGGCAAGACTGCTTCCCAACATGGAGGACAGGGAAATCTCCCAGAACCTGCGGATGATCCTGAAAAAACGGGGCGTGGAGGTATTTACTTCCGCAGCGGTACAGAGAGTGGAGCAGGAGGAAGACGGGTACGCCTGTGTATTCCTGGAGAAAGAAAAAGAAGTCAGGGTTTCGGCACAGTATGTACTGTGTGCAGTGGGAAGGATCCCCAATACGGACGGACTGCTGGGAGAAGGGGTAGACCTTGTTCTGGAAAAAGGCAGAGTGGTGGTAGATGAGAACTTTGCATCCAGTGTGGAAGGCGTGTATGCCATCGGAGACCTGATCAAAGGAATGCAACTGGCACACCTGTCCAGCGCCCAGGGAATCTATGTGGCGGAGCATCTGGCAGGCAAAGCGGTTACGGTAGATACCGGCCTGGTTCCGGGCTGCGTATATACCGATCCGGAGATCGCGGCGGTAGGAATCACGGAAGAGGTGGCAAAGGAAAAGGGGATTCCGGTAAAAACCGGGAAATTTGTCATGAGCGCCAACGGAAAATCTCTGATCACCAAAGAAGAACGAGGATTTATCAAGGTTGTGACAGAGGAAGGAACACAGAAGGTTCTGGGAGCGCAGATGATGTGCGCCAGGGCAACGGATATGATCGGAGAGTTTGTGACGGCCATTGCCAATCGGATGACGGCGGACCAGATGCTGAAGGGAATGCGTGTGCACCCCACCTACAACGAAGGCGTGGGAGAAGCGCTGGAGGACGCTGTGGGAGAAGCGGTACACATCATGCCGAAGAAGAAACCACAATAGTTTAGGGATTGCAGCAGTTTCAAAAGAAGCGTATAAGACAGAAAGGTGGCAGACGATATGGGATTTAAAAGTGATATTGAAATCGCACAGGAAGCAGAGATGCAGGTTATTAATCAGATAGCAGATTCCATAGGGATTCCGGATCAGTATGTGGAAAACTATGGAAAATATAAGGCAAAGATCGATTATTGCTACTACCAGGAAGAACTGATCCATCGAAAAGACGCAAAAGTGGTGCTGGTAACGGCGATCAACCCGACTCCGGCCGGGGAAGGAAAAACTACCACGACCATCGGATTGGCAGACGCCATGAACCGTTTGGGTCATAAGACCATGGTGGCTCTTCGCGAACCCTCTCTTGGGCCGGTGTTCGGAGTAAAAGGAGGCGCTGCCGGAGGCGGCTATGCGCAGGTGGTTCCCATGGAGGATATCAATCTCCACTTCACCGGAGACCTGCACGCCATCGGAGCAGCCAACAACCTGATCGCGGCCATGCTGGACAACCACATTCATCAGGGAAATGCTCTGGATATTGATACCAATCGAGTGGCGTGGAGAAGGTGCGTGGACATGAATGACCGGCAGCTTCGCTGCGTTGTGGACGGACTGGGGGGAAAAGCAGACGGAGTGACCAGACAGGATGGGTTTGATATTACCGTGGCTTCCGAGATCATGGCCATCTTCTGCCTGTCCAACGATATCTTGGATCTGAAGGAACGGGTGTCCAGAATCATCGTGGCGTATTCCAGAAGCGGAAAGCCGGTAACGGCGGGAGATCTGCACGCAGAAGGAGCGGTGGCAGCCCTGTTAAAGGATGCGCTGAAACCGAATCTGGTACAGACGCTGGAAGGTACGCCTGCCTTTATCCATGGCGGTCCCTTTGCCAATATCGCCCATGGCTGTAACAGTGTGATCGCCACAAAAATGGGGATCAAGCTGGCGGACTATATGATCACGGAGGCCGGCTTTGGGGCAGATCTGGGGGCAGAGAAATTCCTGGACATCAAGTGCCGCATGTCCGGTATCAGACCCAACGCCGTGGTGCTGGTGGCAACGATCAAAGCGCTGAAATATAACGGCGGGGTTCCGAAGGCAGATCTGGCGCAGGAGAACCTGGAAGCGCTGGAAAAGGGACTTCCCAACCTGCTGAAGCATATTGAGAATATTACGAATGTATATAAACTGCCGGTGGTGGTAGCCATCAATGCCTTTCCTACAGATACCAGGGCAGAACTGGAGCTGGTAAGAGAATCCTGCAAAAAACTGGGAGCCAATGTAGCGCTGTCCGAAGTGTGGGCAAAAGGTGGAGAAGGCGGGGAGGAACTGGCAAAAGAAGTGGTTCGTCTCTGTGAAGGAGAAAGCACCATGGAGTATGTCTATGATGTGAACGGATCGATCCGGGAAAAGATCGAGGCCATTGCAACCAGAGTATACGGGGCTTCCGGAGTGGAATTTTCACCGAAGGCGGCAAAGGAGCTGAAGAACTTTGAAGAAATAGGCCTGGCAGGGCTGCCCATCTGCATGGCGAAAAACCAATATTCCCTGACAGATGATGCAAAGAAGCTGGGGCGTCCGGAAAACTTTAAGATCACCATCCGGGATATCACAGCGTCGGCGGGAGCGGGCTTTTTGGTGGCGTTGACCGGCGACATCATGAAGATGCCGGGACTTCCCAAAGTAC
Organism: Suipraeoptans intestinalis; assembly: GCF_009696485.1. Classification (GTDB taxonomy): domain Bacteria; phylum Bacillota; class Clostridia; order Lachnospirales; family Lachnospiraceae; genus Suipraeoptans; species Suipraeoptans intestinalis. The sequence goes on along the minus strand of NZ_VULY01000018.1, from coordinate 1,125,862 downwards.
CGGCAGCGGAGAAGATCGACGTCGATGCAGACGGAGTGATCTCAGGACTGTTTTAAGGAGAATAGACATATGATGCTGGAACAAAAAATAACAGACTTTCTGGAAGCCTTATCTTCGAAGGAGCCGGTGCCGGGAGGCGGAGGCGCCTCAGCGGCGGTGGGGGCGTTTGCTTCTGCGCTGGGAATGATGGTAGCCAACCTGACGGCAGGGAAGAAAACCTATGCGGCGGTGGAGGAAGAAATCTTAGAAACAAAAGAGCGGCTTCTGACGCTCCAAAAGGAACTGATACGCCTGACAGATGAGGATGCAAAAGCATTTGCACCTCTTTCCAGAGCGTATGGACTTCCCAGAGAGACGGAGGAAGAGAAGGCAGAGCGGGCAAGAATCATGGAGGCAGCCTTGTATGAAGCCAGCCGGGTTCCCCTGCAGATCATGCAGACGGTCCGGCAGGTGATGGAGCTTTTACGGATTTTGGGAGAAAAGGGCAGCAGGATCGCCATCAGTGATGTGGGAGTCGGGATCCTGTTTGCGCAGGCGGCGCTGGAAGGCGCCTCTCTCAACATATACATCAATACCAGACTGATGCAGGAAAAGGAGCAGGCGGCAAAGCTGAACGCAGAGGCGGATGCCTTGATTAGGGAAGCGAGGACGCTGAAAGAGGAGATCTATCTTGCCGTATTAGAAAAGATTCGCTAGGAGGAAGCTATGGGCATAGTAATGAAAGGTGCGGATGTGGCAAATGCCATGAAAGAAGAGCTGCTTCAAAGAGTGGCAGGTCTGAAGGAAAAGGGAGTGAGCCCCTGTCTTGCCATCCTGCGAGTGGGAGCCAGACCGGATGACCTTGCCTATGAACGGGGGGCAAAAAAGCGGATGGAGCTTCTGGGGATCGACTGCCGTACAGTAGAGCTTCCCCGGGACATCCGGCAGGAAATCTTTGAGGAAAAGCTGAAAGAACTGAACGAAGACGGCCGGGTGCATGGCATCCTGCTGTTTCGTCCTCTGCCCGGACATCTGAACGAAGAGGCCGCTAAGAGGATCGTGGATCCCGGGAAGGATATGGACGGGATGTGCCCGGCCAATGTGGCCAAGGTATTTGCGGGAGACGATACCGGCTATGCGCCCTGTACGGCGGAGGCGGTGATCGAACTTCTGGATCACTATAAAATCCCCCTTTCCGGAAAACGGGTGGTGGTAGTAGGGCGGAGTATGGTGGTAGGAAGACCTCTTTCCATGCTGCTTTTGAAGCGGCATGCCACTGTGACGATCTGTCACACCAGGACCAGAGATCTCCCCGGGGTATGCCGAGAGGCAGAAATCCTGGTGGCGGCCGCCGGAAAGGCCAGAATGATTACACAGGACATGGTGGGAGAGCAAGCCGTGGTAGCGGATGTAGGGATTAACGTAGATGAAGAAGGCAACATGTGGGGAGATGTGGATTTTGAGACGGTGCAGGAGCAGGCCTCTCATATCAGCCCGGTGCCAAGAGGAGTGGGGAGTATCACCACTTCCGTTCTGGCAAAGCATGTGGTGCAGGCCGCCGAAAGACAGACGGACAACGAATGACTTCTTATCTTACCTTTGCAGCCTCATTGCATCAAAGCGAAAGCCGGATGCAGTGAGGCTGTTTTTGTGGTACACTGTTCTACAGAGAAGGGAACGGGAGGGATGAAGATGAAAAAGCTGCTGAAACTGGTGGTGGTAGATGATGAACCGATCCTGCTTCAGGGACTTTTGACCACCTATGACTGGGAAGGAATGGGATTTGAAGTGGCGGGATCCGCACAAAGCGGGGAACAGGCGCTGGAGGTGATCCGCAGCATCAGACCGCAGGTGGTACTGACAGACATCCGCATGAAACAGATGACAGGACTTATGGTCATGGAAGAGGCAAAAAAAGAGGGGATCGACAGTCTGTTCATTGTCCTGAGTGCGTACCGGGACTTTGAATATGCACAGCAGGCCTGCGACCTGGGAGCCTATGCATATCTGCTGAAGCCCATTGAAGAAAAGAAGCTGGAGGAGACCATGACCGGAGCCTATCAGGTATGCCTGCGTCAGATCGAAACGGAGCAAAAATATGAATCGTATGAAAAGATCCTGAGAAAAGACGAAACCAGCTTTTTACAGGTACTGGTAGAGAAGTACATCTATGACCTGATCTCAGAGGAAAAGCTGGAGGAAGTATTTGAAACCATCGGAGGGGTGTTGGAAGAAAAAGACGGATTTCTTGCCCTTTGCACGGATATTGATATTGCAGATAAGATCATTAACGCCGGAGAATATGAAAAAAGACGGCGGAGCTTTTTGGAAAAGCTGGAGGAAGAGCTGAACGGTGACGTGTTTTTAAGACCCTTTGAGGGGGCAGAGGGAGGGATGGTCTTTCTGGTCAAGACACAGGACAACACCATGGCTCATCGACTGAAATCCTTGACAGACAGGCTGCGACAGGAAGAAGGAAGTCGCGTGGTAGCCGCCATTTCCAAGCCGTATAAAGGGATTCGGGGATTAAAGAAAAGCACAGAAGAAGCAACGAAACTATTTCTAAAAGCGGGGACGGCAGGTGGAAATGATCTGAGATTCCTGAAGGCCAAAGAACGGGAAGAGGGATCTTATCTGGCGGACGCAGAGACCCGGGTGGTCTATTCGATCCGGAAAAACAGCCAGGAGGATCTGAAGGAGGCCTTTGTGCAATTTCTCTATCTGCTGCCAAGAGAAGAACACCTGCAGGAGCAGCATCTTCATAAGGTTATGCTGAAAACGGAGCTGATGATCCAGGGATCCTATGGGATGACGGAGGAAGTCAAGGAAAAATTTCAAAGCTATTATGTGAATATGAAGAGCCTGAACGCGGCGAAGGCGGTAGACGTGTGCTATCGGATCCTGTGTGAATCCATAGAGGCCAGAAAGGGAATGACGCAGGCGGAGGAGCCTGTTCAGGGGAAAGAATATCTGGCGGACGCCTTGGCTTATATCGAAGCAAACCTGAAAGAAGAGGAGCTGTCCATTGTTTCGGTGGCGTCCCACGTGTATCTGAACCCGGTTTACTTTGGGCGGGTCTTTAAAAATACGTTCCATATGACCTTCAAGAAATATCTGCTGCAGCAGAGGATGGAAAAGGCGAAGCAGCTTTTGGAGGAGGGAGGCTACAGCATCGGAGCCATCTGCGAGCAGGTAGGGATCAGTAACCCCTCCTATTTTTCCCATTTGTTCAAGCAATACACGGGAAGCCTTCCCAGTGAATACAAAAAGGAAATGAAGGTATGATAAGAAAAATGATCACCAAAGGGATCCAGACCAAATATCTGCTGCATACCCTCGCGCTTTTGGGGGTGGCACTCCTGCTTTCCGGCGCAGGTGTCTGGACCTATGTGCGGAAAGAGCTGACAGAGAGCATCACCAACAAGTATGTCTTTATGAATGAAAAACTGGGGATCGCACTGGACGGACTCTATCGGAAAAGCGACAATGTGATGGCAGACTGTATCCTGTATGAAGAGGTACAAAAAAGTCTTCAGGTGCGGGAACTGGAAGATGTGGAAAAGCACGCTCTCAGCAAATATTTTGCCTATGTGGATCTGGAGTATGTGGAAGAATACTGCTATGTGGACAACAAACAGAATGTGTACCACCACTCCTACTCCAATCTGACGTATGAAGAGGTAAAAAACAGTGGATTGGAGGCAGAGCTTGGAGACGCCTATTCCCGGACGGTCTGGTTCTGGAAGGAGGATACCTTGTTTGGCGGAACGGAGCCGGCGCTGTTTGTAGGCAGGTACGTCAGGAGCATGAATTATGCCCACTCACCGGGCATGCTGTTTTTTAAGATGCGTACTCCCTTTTTAGACCAGATCATAAAGGGAGATCAAGAAGTTACAAGCCAGGCGGTAACAGGGATCCTGGATGCGGACGGGCGCGCCTGTACCCTGTGGACCCGACGGGAAGACGGAGAAGCCATCGGGAAAATGGTATGGCAAGAGATCAAAAAGACCGGCGGAAGCCGGATGATCCTGGAAGGGAAACGGGTAAAAGGCGGGGTACTTTGCGCCTATCGGCAAAAAGAAAGCCAGATGACGGTGTTTACGTTTGTGCCGGACAGTACCCTGACGGGAGGGCTGACGCAGGTGTTACAGGTGATGGGGATCATCTACCTGCTGGTTCTGGCGGCGGCGGTGGTTTTAAGTTTGTATTTCTCCAAACGCTTTACCCGACCGATCCAGGAGATCAGCGATGCGATGACCGGGTTTGACGGACAGGATTTTACAAGAACGGTTCATGTGCAGACGAACACGGAACTGGACAAGATCGGGGATTCCTATAATGAAATGCTGGGGAAGATCCAGACGCTGCTGGAAGAGATCAAGGATCAGGAAAAAGAACTTCGGATCAGTGAAATGAATACGCTGATGAGCCAGATCAACCCGCACTTTCTGTACAATACGCTGGATACCATCTATATGCTGGCGCGGATGAACGGAGAGGAGACGACCATGCGGATGATAGAGGCGCTTTCCAGGTACCTTCGTCTGTCCCTCAGCAAGGGAGAAAATCTGGTAACGCTGGAGGCGGAACTGGAGAATGTAAGAAGCTACATGGAGATCCATCAGATCCGCAACGAAAATCTTTTTCATTATGAAATCGACTGCCAGGTAGATCCCGAAAAAGTCTGGGTAGTGAAGTTGATCCTGCAGCCGCTGGTGGAAAATGCGCTGAAGCACGGATTTGCAGATCGATTTGAAGGAGGACTGATCCGGATTCGGGTAACGGAGGAAGCGGAGGGGATCCTGATCTGCGTGTTTAACAACGGCAGCGCCATGCCGGAGGCTGTAATGGAAAAGCTAAACGGATTGATGAAGCTTCCCTTTGGAGAGATCAAAAAGGCATTCCCGGAAAAGAAACGGGGGTACGGCATGATAAATGTGGTCACCAGACTGCGGCTGAAATATGGAGAGGAGGTGAAGATGTGGTATGAAACGCAGGAAACCGGAACAAACTGCTACGTCCTTCTTCCGAAGGAATCTGCGGAATCGTGAAACAGGAGCGCAGAGGATATTTTGTAGAAAGACGGCGGCATTTCTGACAGGAGGGCTGCTAGTGTGTCTGTGCCTGTCGGCGTGCGGCCCTGTAAAGGAAAAGACACAGAAAACGGAAAAAAAGGAAGTGGAAATCCCCATCACATTTACGGTAAACCCTACGACAGGCAAGAAGAACCAACAGGAGCTGGTGGAAGCCTTTAACCAGAAATACAAAGGGAGCTATCAGGTAAAGGTGGACTGGATCATGGAAACAGAGGACGAATACCGTCAGAACCTGAAGCGGATGAACGTGACAGACCAGCTGCCGGCCGTTATCACGGATCTGCGGATGCTTCCTTCTTTCTACCACATGATGATCACAGAGGGCAGGATCGAGGATCTGTCGGATGAGATCCGGACAGATGAGGAATGGAGTTCTTCCATAGAAGAGGTTGTCCTTCAGGGCTGTACAGAACCGGATGGGGGGATCTATCTCTCGCCCATCAGCACGGCGGCTTTTTCCTGCTCCGGGATCTTTTGGAACCAGGAACTGTTTGCACAGGCGGGGATCGACCACTTTCCGACTACCTGGGAAGAGTTCTGGGAATGCTGCGACAAACTGCAGGCACACGGAATCACACCGCTGGCGCTTCACACGGAGGGAACCGGCTGGTCTCCCATGCTGTTTGCCACGGCGCAGCTTGCTTCTACGCCGGAGGGACTGGCTTTTATGGAAACGCTTTATCCGGAATCCTATAACAATGCCCAGGGGCGACAGCTGGCAGAGACGCTGCAAAAACTGTTTTCCTATGCCGGCAAGGAGGCTTTGCATTCGGATTTTGACGTGGCCTATAATGATTTCTTTTCCGGAAAGGCCGCGATGGTGGCCAACGGCTACTGGATGATCGACCAGATTCCGGCAGAATGGAAGGACAAGGTGCGTTTTTCTGCCTTTCCGGGCAATACGCTAGTCTCCTCCCCGGAGACCTTCGGATGGTCGGTGGTGTCGGGGTACTCCGAGGAGATCAAAAAGGGAGCGGTGGAGTTTTTGAAGTTCCGCACCCTCCGGAACAAACAGGAAAAGGAGAGACTGTTTTCTTCACAGGGAAGTACCGGGAAGGCGGCGCAGCAGGATTATATCCAGGCCTACCAGAACGTTTCGGGACTGGTTCCCAATTATCAGGTCAAGTGGAATTCCATCCTGCAGGAAGAAACCATCGGGAAGTATCTGCCCAAGCTGGCGGAAGGGGAGATCACGTCACAGGACTTTGTGGAGGCCTCGGATGAGAGCATAGACAGGTTCCGGCAGGAGTGGTAGCTTCGGGGAGATTTTGAGAGGGGAAAAGAAAGAGAGTAAAAAGCAGGGAGACTGAAAAGTATATTTTTTTGCATTGAAAGTTGTTAATTTGTTAAAAGAATCCGAAATTCTTTGCTAAGATAGGCGTAGATTTAAGTAACCGAAAAGATTCAGAAAAGAGGGAAGGATTATGAAAAACAAAAAACGATGGCTTGCCCTGGGATTGGCAGCAGTGACGGCACTTTCCGTATTCGCAGGATGTGGAAAGAAGGAAGCAAAAGACGACAAAGGTTCTGTATATTATCTGAACTTTAAGCCGGAAGCAGCAAAGACCTGGGAAAAAATTGCAAAGAAGTACACGGAAGAGACTGGTGTGGAAGTGAAAGTGGTAACCGCAGCGGCGGGAACCTATGAGCAGACACTGAAATCCGAGGTGGCAAAGAAGAATCCGCCGACACTGTTCCAGATCAACGGACCGGTGGGATATCAGAACTGGAAGGCATATACAGCAGATCTGAAGGACACCAAGCTTTACAGCTGGCTGTTGGATCAGGATATGGCAGTGAAGGACGGCGAGGGCGTATACGGAATCCCGTTTGCAGAAGAAGGATACGGAATCATTTACAATGATGAGATCATGCAGAAGTATTTTGCACTTTCTGATAAAGCGGTAGACATTTCTTCTACAGAAGAGATCAACAGCTTTGATAAACTGAAAGCTGTTGTAGAAGACATGACGGCAAAGAAGGATCAGCTGGGAATCGAAGGCGTATTTGCTTCTACTTCTCTGAAACCGGGAGAGGACTGGAGATGGCAGACACACTTGATGAACCTGCCTCTGAATGCAGAATACAAGGATAAAGACGAAACAAATCCGGACAAGATCGACTTTACATACAACAAAGAGTACAAGCAGATCTTTGACCTGTACCTGAACAACTCTGTTACAGAGGCGAAGCTTCTGAGCTCCAAATCTGTAGATGACTCCATGTCAGAGTTTGCACTTGGAAAAGTAGCAATGGTTCAGAACGGAAACTGGGGATGGGGACAGATTAGCGGCGTAGACGGAAACACTGTAAAAGAAGAAAGCGTGAAGTTCCTTCCAATCTATACAGGACTGGCTGGAGAAGAAAACCAGGGACTTTGCATCGGAACAGAAAACTACATGTGTGTGAACGCAAAAGTCAGCGAAGCAGATCAGAAGGCAACCATCGCATTTATGGAATGGCTGTTCAACTCTGATGAAGGAAAGGCATTTGTAACCAAGGATCTGGGATTCATCGCACCGTTCAACACCTTCTCTGATGAAGAGAAGCCGACGGATCCGCTGGCAAAAGAGATCCTGAAGTACATGGCAGACGAGAACAAAACAAACGTTCCGTGGAACTTTACAACCATGCCGAGCCAGACATGGAAGGACGATTTCGGCGCATCTCTTCTGGAGTATGCACAGGGATCCAAAGAGTGGGACAAGGTCGTTAGCGACATGACAGAAGAATGGGCAACAGAAAAAGCTAACGCTCAATAGACTGAAATAGTATGACAACAAGACGAAACGGGTGGGGCAGAAAACAGGTCCGCCCGTTTCGTTCGCACAAAAGGATTGGAAGCAGAGGAGAGACAATATGCAAAAATCATACAAAAAATATTTTGCATTGTTCGCACTTCCCACAATTATCGCATTTATCATTGCTTTTCTTGCACCGTTCATCATCGGGATTTTTCTGTCGTTCTGCGAGTTTACGACGATCATGGATGCAGAGTTTGTGGGAGTTAGCAACTACATCAAAATATTCCAGACAAAAGAGTTTTTAGACGCATTCTGGTTTACTACAAAATTTACGGTGGTGTCTGTGATCTCCATCAATGTACTGGCATTCACTCTGGCCTATGTTCTTACCAGAGGGATCAAGGGAACCAACCTGTTCCGGACGGTATACTTTATGCCTAACCTGATCGGAGGGATCGTACTGGGTTATATCTGGCAGATCCTGATCAACGGGGTACTGGCAAAATTTGGCGTGACCATTACGGCAGAAGCAAAATACGGATTCTGGGGACTGGTGATCCTGATGAACTGGCAGATGATCGGATATATGATGATCATTTATATTGCGGGGATCCAGAATATTTCTACAGACGTGATCGAGGCGGCAAAGATCGACGGAGCCAACAAATGGCAGGCTCTGACGAAGATCACCATTCCTATGGTGATGCCATCCGTTACCATTTGTCTGTTTTTGACGTTGACCAACTCGTTTAAGCTGTTTGACCAGAACCTGGCGCTGACAGCCGGAGCTCCCGGAAAATCGACAGAGATGCTGGGGCTTAATATTTACAGCACCTTCTACGGAAGAGTAGGATGGGAAGGAGCCGGACAGGCGAAAGCGGTGATCTTCTTCCTGATCGTGGCGCTGATCGCTTTGACGCAGCTGTTTATTACCAGAAAGAGGGAGGTGGAGAACTAATGGCAGGAAAGAAAAGAAAAGAGATGGCGCCGGAAATGGAAGTTTCCAGAAGCGTGGGGAATCTGCTTACCGTCATTTTGGTAGTACTCTCCGTCACCTTCCTGGTTCCCATATTTTTGGTGGCGATGAATTCGGTAAAAGGAAAGCTGTACATCAGTGACGCTCCCTTCCAGCTGCCAAAGGCAGATACCTTTGTGGGACTGAGCAACTATATTGAGGGAGTTTCCAAGACAGAATTTTTGAAAGCGGCAGGCTATTCCCTGTTTATTACTGTTTGCTCGGTGGCGGTCATTGTGCTGTTTACATCCATGACGGCATGGTGGATCACTCGGGTAAAAAACAAGTTTACCAGCATCGTGTATTATCTGTTTGTGTTTGCCATGATCGTTCCCTTCCAGATGGTGATGTTCCCCATGGTAAAGGTAGCGAACATGCTGTATCTGGATAATCCGGTGGGGATCATCCTGATTTACCTGGGATTTGGGTCCGGCCTTTCCGTATTTATGTTCAGCGGATTTGTAAAGGCTATCCCGGTTTCGCTGGAAGAAGCGGCTATGATCGATGGATGCAGTCCCATACAGATCTATTTTAAGATCGTGTGGCCGATCCTGAAGCCTACGGCTATCACGGTGGCTATTTTGAATACCATGTGGGTATGGAATGACTACCTGCTTCCGTATCTGGTGCTTGGAACCGACTACAAAACCATTCCCATCGCGGTGCAGTACCTCCAGGGAGGCTACGGCTCCATCGACATGGGAGCCATGATGGCGGTTCTGGTATTGGCGATCGTTCCCATTATTGTATTCTACGTTTCCTGCCAGAAATACATCATTAAGGGTGTGGCAGCAGGAGCAGTAAAAGGCTAGGGAAGTTGGAGGAAAAGCGAGCATGAGAACCAGTGGAGTATTGATGCCTGTTTCATCTCTTCCATCCAGGTATGGGATCGGATGTTTTTCAAAAGAGGCATATGAATTTGTGGATTTCTTAAAGGAATCCGGACAGTCCAGGTGGCAGATACTGCCACTTGGACCAACTGGTTACGGAGATTCTCCGTACCAGTCTTTTTCTACGTTTGCGGGGAATCCGTATTTTATCGATCTGGAGCAGTTGATCCAGGAAGGACTTCTTGACAGAAAGGACTGCCAGGAGTGTGACTGGGGAACGCAGGAGGAGCAGATAGACTACGAAAAAATCTATCAGGGAAGATTCCCGCTGCTGAAAAAAGCCCATGCAGCCTGGCGGCAGAACAAGCCCGGAGAATGGGCTGCGTTTCTGGAAACGGAAGGGTACTGGGTAAAGGACTATGCCCTGTATATGGCAGTCAAGGAAGCGTTTGAGGGGAAAAGCTGGAGCGAATGGGAGGAAGGCATCCGCGTTCGCAGGCCGGAAGCGGTGAAGGCCTATGAAGAAAAGCTGGCAGACCAGGTAGAGTTCTGGGGATTTACACAATTTTATTTTCAGAAACAATGGAAAAAGCTAAAAGCCTATGCCAACCAGAACGGAGTTTCCGTGATCGGGGATATTCCCATCTATGTGGCGCTGGATAGTGCAGATACCTGGGCGAATCCAAAGCTGTTCCAGCTGGATGAGAAGAATATACCGGTCAAGGTGGCAGGATGCCCGCCGGATGGATTTTCTGCCACGGGGCAGCTTTGGGGGAACCCGCTGTATGCCTGGGAGTATCATAAAAAGACCGGCTATGCCTGGTGGCTTCAGAGGGTGCGGCACTGTTTCCAGCTGTATGATATTATGCGGATCGACCATTTCCGGGGATTTGACGAGTATTACGCGATTCCCTACGGAGAAAAAACGGCGGAAAACGGCGCCTGGGAAGCGGGGCCGGGAATGGAACTGTTTGCTGCGATCCGGGAAAGACTGGGAGAACTCCCCATCATTGCGGAGGATCTGGGATTTTTGACGGACAGTGTGCGAAAGCTTCTTGCAGACAGCGGATATCCGGGGATGAAGGTGCTACAGTTTGCCTTTGATTCCCGTGAGGAGAGCGACTATCTTCCTCACAATTACGAGAGGAATGCGGTGGTATACACCGGCACCCATGACAATGATACGCTGCAGGGCTGGTATCGGGCGCTGGAAAAAGAAGACAAGGAAATGGCGCTGTCCTATCTGAACAATCAGGCGACGGTAGACGAAGAGATCCACTGGGACTACATCTGCCTGGCTATGAGAAGTGTGGCAGATACCTGTATCATTCCCATGCAGGATTACCTGGGACTGGGAGGAAGCGCCCGTATCAATACACCCTCTACCCTGGGGGGAAACTGGTGCTGGCGGATGAAGCAAGGGGCCCTGAGCGGGCAGCTGGCAAAAAGGATCAGCCGTATTACAAGCGTCTGCGGGAGAGCGTAGCAGAAGAAAAGACATCAGAGTCTGAAAGATAGCAGGAGGAAAACGAATGAACATCAAACAGAAACTTGAGGAAAGATTGGGAAGCACCATCGGTCAGGCGGACGACAAGGCAATTTATTACAGTCTGCTGGGACTGACGAAGGAGTTGACAAAAGAAAAGAAAGAAAATCCGGGAACAAAAAAAGTGTATTACATTTCGGCAGAGTTCCTGATTGGAAAGCTTCTGTCCAACAACCTGATCAATCTGGGCGTGTATGATGAAGTAAAGGAACTGTTAGAGCAAGAAGGAAAGCTGCTTTCTCAGATCGAGGAAGTGGAACCGGAGCCATCTCTTGGAAACGGAGGACTGGGAAGGCTTGCTGCCTGCTTCATGGATTCGATGTCAACGCTGGGACTTTGCGCAGCGGGGATCGGTCTGAACTATCACTATGGATTGTTCCGCCAGGTACTGGAAAACAGGAAACAAAAAGAAGTGAAAAACCCCTGGATCGAGCAGGAAAACTGGCTGGTGGATACAGGGATCCACTTTACGGTGCCGTTCCGTGACTTTCAGCTGCGGTCCACACTGTACGATATAGATGTGCCGGGCTATGAAAGCGGAGTAAACCGACTACATCTGTTTGATGTGGATACCCTGGATGAAAGCCTGGTGGAAGAAGGGATCAGTTTTGACAAAACGGCGGTAGCAAAAAACCTGACCCTGTTCCTTTATCCGGATGACAGCGACAAGGCGGGACATCTGCTTCGGATCTATCAGCAGTACTTTATGGTAAGCAACGGTGCGCAGCTGATTCTGAAGGAAATGGATGAGAAAGGCTATGATGTAAGACAGATGCATGAGCATGTGGTCATTCAGATCAACGATACCCATCCTTCCATGGTGATTCCGGAAATGATCCGCCTTCTGGAAGAGAGAGGTCTGTCCTTTGAGGAAGCGGCAGATGTGGTAAGCAGGACCTGTGCGTATACCAATCACACGATTCTGGCGGAAGCGTTGGAAAAATGGCCGTCCTCTTATCTGGAAGAGGTGGTTCCGCATCTGATGCCGGTGATCCGGAAGCTGGATGAGAAGGCGAAAAAGGCACATCCCGATGAGGCGGTTGCCATTATTGACGGGGATGGAAGAGTTCACATGGCGCATATGGATATCCACTATGGATTCAGCGTAAACGGTGTTGCCGCTCTGCATACAGATATCCTGAAGGAATCTGAGCTGAAAGCTTTTTATGACATTTATCCGGAGAAATTTAATAATAAAACCAACGGGATCACCTTCCGCCGCTGGCTGATGCACTGCAATCCCAGCCTGGCAGAATACCTGACGGAGTTGATCGGCAGCGGCTGGAAAAAAGACGCACAGGAGCTGGAGAAGCTTCTGTCCTATGAAGCGGAGGAAGCGGTGCGAAACAGACTGCTGGAGATCAAAGCAGACAACAAAAAGAAACTGAAAAATTATCTGAAAGAAACACAAAATGTAGAAATCTGCGAGAACTCTGTATTTGATATCCAGATCAAACGGCTCCATGAGTACAAGAGACAACAGATGAACGCCCTTTACATCATCCACAAGTATCTGGAGATCAAGGCAGGAAACCTGCCGAAAACACCTGTTACTATGATCTTTGGCGCAAAGGCGGCTCCTGCATATACGCTGGCAAAGGATATTATCCATCTGATTTTGTGCCTGCGTGATCTCATTGAGGCAGATGAGACAGTAAGACCGTATCTGCGGGTGGTGATGGTAGAAAATTACAACGTGACCAAGGCAGAATACCTGATCCCTGCCTGCGACATTTCAGAACAGATCTCTCTGGCATCCAAGGAAGCCAGCGGAACAGGAAACATGAAGTTTATGCTCAATGGAGCCGTGACACTGGGAACTATGGACGGAGCCAATGTGGAGATCTGCGATCTGGTAGGGGAGAACAATATCTACATCTTCGGGGCAAAAAGCCAGGAAGTGATCCGACTTTATGAAACAGGCTCTTACTGTGCAAAAGATCTCTATGAGTCCAGGGAAGGAATCAAGAAGCTGGTGGATTTCATTGTAGGAGAGGAATTGCTGGCGCTGGGAGATCCGGAAAGTCTGAACCGGCTGTATCAGGATCTCATCCACAAAGACTGGTTTATGGCGCTGCTGGACATTGAATGTTATATTGCAACGAAGGAAAGAATGCTGTCCGATTATGAGGACAGAGAAAAATGGAGTCGCATGATGCTGAAGAACACGGCGAAGGCAGGATTTTTCTCTTCAGACAGAACCATCGCAGAGTATAACAGAGATATCTGGAAGCTGTAGAAAGACGGAAGAACGAAAAAGGAACAGACAGGAAAAGAAAAGTAAAAAGATAGAATCATCTTTCGCAGGGGAGAAGGAAAGACTCCGGACAGGAGACCGTGGAAGCAATGCGCTTCCGGGTGTCATAGGTCCGGAGTCTTTTACGTGTGGAAATACAAAAAGACCGTCTGCGGTCAAAGGGGGAGGGAGTCTGCCGGATCAGGGAAAGTCCTGCGGCAGGAATGCTTGTGGCAATCAGCGGCGGGATGGCTGGCAAAGGACTGCTTTTTAACTTCCCGGGGATAAATCCCCTTGTACTTTTTGAACAGCGTGGTAAAACGGCTGTGGGAAGCGTATCCCACCGATTTGGCAATATCCTTTATCTCCAGATCGGTGGTGGACAGCAGCGTCTCTGCGATGTTCATCCGTTTTCTCTGAGAGTATTCGGTAATACTCATCTGATTTTTCAAAGAAAAGAGCGTTTTTAGTTTCGTCCCGCTCATCATGGCAATTTTTTCCAAAAGCTCCTGGGGAATGTCCAGTGCATAATGGTCGTTGATATAGTTTTCCACATTTTCCAGTCCGCGTTTGTCGGCGGCAGAAATCTGGCGGAGCCGGGATTTGTTCAGGTAGGCGTCCAAAGTGATACTGAGCCATTCTTTGGCCTTGGCCTCAAAAAAAGCTGAGCGGCAGGAACTGTCATCTGACAGGTTAAAATGGCGTTTGCCAGAAGCTCCAGAGGCTTGGTGACCAGCTCTCGGGTATCGAAAAAGACGTCAGACGCGGGGATATCCGAAGAAGCAAGATATTCCTGGATCATATTTTCCTTGAAGCTGATCCCCACGCTGAGAAAGGGGGAGTTGCCATGGAGAAGAAAACGGGCGGAGGTTTCTTCTGTACTGGAGACCAAAAGCGTATTGGAGGTCAGTGTCTGATAAGGAGTAAAACACTCTCCGTTAGCGGATTTGATGTAGGTGGAATTAAAGGAAAACAGGTGGGAGAGTCCGGAAAAGGATCCGACGATCTTTTCCTTTGTTATGAAAAAATCATGGATATCTACAATAAACTGATCGGTTTCATAGTACCAGTAACAGCCGTCAAAATCTTCGCCCTGCATATGAAATGTCTGACCGGCAGAGCAGAATCCGGCAGAGTTCGGACAGATCTGACAGTCGAGGGTTTTTAGAAACTCTGAAAAAGAAGACATAGGCACCTCCTGCGATTGCAATCAGACTATTGCAATTAGACAAAACAATAATACGATTAGACATTAAAAGCTAGATTGATTGTATCATTTTTTAAAAGCAGATACAATAATAAAGCGAAAATGCTTATGCATAAAGGAATTCTGTGCAAATGCATATTGAGGGTTATTATCAAAAACAAAATCACTGTCTAAACGTGACAGAAAAGGAGGGTTTTATGTTTCGGGTTTATAAAAAACTAATCAGCTATGCGCCGGAAAAAAAGTACCTGTTGTTTCTGACGGTTCTTTTTTCGGCGGGAGCAGCTCTGCTTCAGATCTATGCCTTTTATAATCTGTATGGATTTTTAAATCGGCTGATCCTGGAAGGGAATCAGGAAGGGGCGACACAATCTGCCCTTTGGATCGCAGGCTTGATGTTTGGCGGAGGAATTTTGTATTTTCTTTCCCTTTCGGCGGCGCATCTGTTTGCTTTCCGTCTGGAGACAAATCTGAGAAAATTTGGGATCGATGGGCTGACAAATGCCAGTTTCCGGTTTTTTGACAAAACTTCTTCAGGGAAAACAAGGAAACTTCTGGATGACAACGCGGCTCAGACACATATGGCGGTGGCCCATCTGATCCCGGATAATACGGGAGCCATGCTGATGCCGGTTCTGCTGCTGCTTCTTGGCTTTGCAGTCAGCATCCGTGTAGGAGGGACTCTTTTGGCGCTGACAGCACTCAGCCTGCTACTGATGAGCCGAATGATGGGAGAGAAGAAATTTATGAAGATCTATCAGGAGTCTCTGGAAAAGCTAAGCAGTGAAACGGTGGAGTACATCAGAGGAATGCAGGTGGTAAAGATCTTCGGGGTGGATGTAAAAAGCTTTAAAGCGCTGCATGGAGCGATCAGGGAATACGCCAGATATGCATTGAATTATTCCATGAGCTGTAAAATCCCGTATGTTTTGTTTCAGGAATTGTTTTTCGGCCTGGTGGCGCTTTTGATCCCCCTACTGCTGTGGTTTACGGATATAGGAGGAAATCCAAAAGGAACGGTGACAGAACTGATCATGGTCTTCTTCCTAAGCGGAGTGCTATTTACCTTTATCATGAAAGTTATGTACCTGTCCATGTATATGTTTCAGGCGCAGGACGCTGTAGGTAAGCTGGAAACGCTGTATGAACAGATGCAGGAAGACTGTCTGGAGTTTGGGAAGGAAACCCGGTTTCCGAATTTTGATATTGAATTTGAGCATGTGTCCTTTGGATATGGAGACAAGCTGGTGCTGGAGGATGTAAGTTTCCGGTTGGAAGAAGGAAAGTCCTATGCGCTTCTGGGAGCAAGCGGGAGCGGGAAATCTACGATTGCCAAGCTGATCTCAGGATTTTATAAGATTCAGTCCGGTGCGGTAAAAATTGGGGGCATTCCTTTGACGGAATATGCGAAAGAAGCAGTCATTCAAAATATTGCGTTTGTATTTCAGGATGTAAAGCTGTTTCAGACGACACTTTTTGAAAATGTGGCGCTCGCCAATAAAAAGGCCACAAAAAAAGAGGTGCTGGAGGCCATGCATCTTGCAGGCTGCGACAGCATTTTGGAAAAATTTAAAGACCGGGAGAAAACAGTGATCGGATCGAAGGGAGTCTATCTGTCCGGCGGAGAGAAACAGCGGATCGCAATCGCCAGAGCGATCCTAAAGGACGCAAAGATCGTGATCTTTGACGAGGCAAGCGCAGGGATCGATCCGGACAATGAGCATGAATTGCAGAAGGCGTTCGCCAATTTGATGAAAGGCAAGACCGTGATCATGATCGCGCATCGGCTGACCAGCATCCGGAATGTGGATGAGATTCTGGTGATGCAGGACGGGAAGATCATCGAGAGGGGAACGGACGAGGCGCTGATGAAAGAAGATACGGTATACAGACATTTTCAGAAAATTTATGCAGAGGCAAACGATTGGAGGGTTACAGATGAAAAAGTTGTTTAGAAACCGGCTGGCGTTGACGGAGCAGGGAGCGAAAGATCTGGTGCGTTCCAGTATCGCAACCTTTTTTTGCTACACGATGAATATGGTACCTGCTATGCTGCTGCTGTTGTTTTTTGATCAGCTGGTGCTGGGGCATACCAGAAGCAACGGGGTGTACTTTGCCGTTTCGGCGGTCATACTGGTGGGGCTGTATGTCCTGCTGAGTATCGAATATAACTCTTTATACAATGCTACCTACAGGGAAAGCGAACATCTGCGGATCGATATTGCAAGCACGCTGAGTAAGCTTCCTCTGTCATATTTTTCCAAACATGATCTTTCCGATCTGGCACAAACCATCATGGGAGACGTGGCGGCCATAGAGCATGCGCTCTCTCATGCCATTGCCAAGCTGATAGGGTTTCTTGCGTTTTTCGCAGTGGTTTCCGTACTGCTTCTGACAGGGAATGTGAAGCTTGGGGCGATAGTGATCCTGCCGATTTTGCTGAACTTTTTACTGATTCTTCTTTCCAAGCGGATGCAGATCAAAAATCAGGGGAAATACTATACAAAGCTGCGGAAAAATGCGGAAAGCTTTCAAGAAGCAATCGAATTGCAGCAGGAAATACAAAGCTTCGGAATGGCAAAAGAAATAAAAAGAAAGCTTTACAGAGAGATGGAGGAGAGTGAAACCATTCATATCCGGGCAGAAATACTGGTGGGTCTCACAATGAATCTGGCCAGCATTGTTTTGTACCTTTCTTTGGTAGGTGTGATCGTTTTAGGATCAGTCATGCTGTTTGCAGGAGAAATGAATCTTCTTTATTTCATCGGATATCTTCTGGCTGCCATGAAGCTGAAAGACGGGGCGGAGGCCATAGGCCAGAATATGGCGGAGCTGTTTTACATTGATTCCATGATCCGGAGGGTGAAGGAGATCCGCCAGACGCCGCTGCAGACGGGAGAGGAGGCTTCGTTAGAGCGATTTGATATTGAGCTGCAGGACGTTAGATTTTCCTATGATGCCGACACGCCGATCCTAAAGGGCGTCAGCTTTACTGCAAAGCAGAATGAGGTGACGGCTTTGGTAGGAAAATCCGGCTGCGGAAAGACCAGTATCCTGCGGCTGATGTCAAGACTGTATGACTATGAGGAGGGAAGCATCCGGATTTCAGGGAAGGACATCAAAGCGATTTCAACAAAGGCGCTGTTTGACAAAGTGTCTATTGTTTTTCAGGATGTGACGCTTTTTAATACGTCTGTTCTGGAAAATATCCGGATCGGAAAGACGGGAGCAAGTGACGAAGAGGTAAAACGTGCGGCCCGCCTGGCAAACTGCGAGGAGTTTATCAGCAGGCTTCCAGAAGGATATGCCACCAGGATCGGGGAAAACGGAGCGACCCTGTCCGGCGGGGAAAGGCAGAGGCTTTCCATTGCCAGAGCATTTTTGAAAGATGCGCCGATCGTTATCCTGGATGAGATCGCAGCAGCCCTGGATGTGGATAATGAGAAGAAAATTCAGGAAAGTCTGAACAAGCTTATGAAGGGCAAGACGGTGATCATTATTTCCCATCGATTGAAATCCATTGAAAATGCGAACAAGATCGTGGTGATCGAGGACGGAAAGGTAGAGGCCTGGGGCAAACACCAGGAACTTCTGACTTCCTCAAAAACCTACAGAGGGCTGGTGGAAAGTGCACAGCTGGCAGAGGCGTTCGTCTATTGATGGGAAAAAGGAGAAGCAGGAAAGGGTATCTTGACCTGAGGCTTTGATAATTTTTAAAAACATCGGCATAGTTGATGTAACTATCGGCTATGCCGTTTTTTTATGTCAGAGCGGTAGAAATTCGCTCTTTTCATATCTGACGGAAGAATTACCATTCCAAGTTTTTATGTTCTCGGCCTCCGGCAAATGCTGCAAGAAAAGGATATAAAAAAGCAAACATTTCGAGTATAATGAGAAGGCAGAAAAGGAGTGAGGAGCAAATGGCATTTGAACAGGCAAGAGAATATTTAAGGCAGAGAGGATACGCGGAGAGGATCACAGTGTTTCAGACCTCCAGTGCGACGGTAGAGCTGGCGGCGCAGGCAATTGGCACAGAGCCGGAGCGGATCGCGAAATCCCTGACCTTCTGGGGGACAGATGCCCCGATCATGATCGTCTGCGCAGGAGACGGGAGAGTGGACAATAAAAAATTCAAGGAACAATTTGGAAGAAAGGCAAAGATGCTTACGAAAGAGGAAGTAGCAGAGGAAATCGGACATGATGTGGGAGGGGTATGCCCCTTTGGAATACGGGAAGGAGTCAAAGTGTATCTGGACGTATCCATGAAGCGGTTTGACAGGATCTACCCGGCGTGTGGAAGCAGCAACAGCATGGTAGATCTGACGCCGGAAGAGCTGGAGACTCTGTGCGAAGGGACTGCCTGGGTAGATATCTGTAAATTTTAGACAGAACGGAGAGGAAATATACCGGTTGTCATAGGCGGGAAGCCGACGCAGAGCAAATAAAAAAGCAGGCAGAATTGTTTGGAAAGCGGGCAAAAAAGCAAAGGAGAGCCTGACAGGAAGATGACAGATAAGAAATATAGAAAATACCTCTTCCCTTTCAAAGAAATATGGTGTATGATAGTGAACAGACACAATATGTAGTGTGAGCGAGACAAAAGGTTCGATATTTAGTGGAAGAAGGGGAGAGCGTATGAGTACGGCAAAGAACACCCGTGTTATCAAAAGAAGCGGGGAAGAAGTGGATTTTTGTATTGAAAAAATCAGGAATGCGATCATTGCAGCCAACAAGGAGGTGGATCGTCTGTATCAGATGAATGACTATCAGATCATGGCGATTGCAGACAATGTAACGGCGAAAGTGGAGGCGCTTACTCATGCAGTCCATGTGGAGGACATCCAGGATATGGTGGAGACCGGGATCATGGAGATGCGGGGCTATGAGGTGGCGCAGAAATATGTGCGTTACCGGTATAAACGGGAGCTGACCCGAAAGTCCAATACTACAGATAACGGGATCCTGGCACTGATCGAGCATATTAACGAGGAAGTGAATCAGGAAAACTCTAACAAGAACCCTGTGATCAATTCCACCCAGAGAGACTATATGGCGGGAGAGGTGAGCAAGGACCTGTCCAAGCGTGTACTGCTGCCGGAGGAAGTGGTGGCGGCCCATGAGGCGGGGATCATTCATTTTCATGATACCGATTATTTCGCACAGAAGGAGCATAACTGCGACCTGATTAATCTGGAGGATATGCTGCAAAACGGAACCGTTATCAGTGAGACGCTCATAGAAAAGCCCCACAGCTTTTTTACCGCCTGCAATGTGACGACCCAGATCGTGGCACAGGTAGCCAGCAACCAGTATGGCGGGCAGTCCTTTACTCTGGCGCATTTGGCTCCCTTTGTAGACATCAGCAGGCAGAAAATACGTAAAACGGTTATAGAAGAGAGAGAATCCTGCCACGAAACGCTGGATGAGGAGATCATCAGAAAAGTAACGGAAACACGTCTTCGAACGGAGATCCGAAGCGGGATCCAGACGATCCAGTATCAGCTGATCACTTTGATGACCTGTAACGGACAGGCGCCTTTTGTGACGGTGTTTATGTATCTGGATGAGGTAGAAGAGGGGCAGACCAGGGATGATCTGGCCATTATCATCGAAGAAGTGTTGATCCAGAGGATGCAGGGAGTCAAAAACGAAAAGGGTGTATGGATCACACCGGCATTCCCCAAGCTGATCTATGTACTGGATGAGGATAATATCACGGAAGGATCCAAGTATTGGGATCTGACCGTACTGTCGGCGAAATGTACGGCGAAGCGTATGGTGCCGGATTATATCTCCGCAAAAATGATGCGGGAATTGAAAAAGGGAGCAGTGTATCCCTGCATGGGATGCCGGTCTTTTCTGACGGTAGAGGAAAAGCAGAAGAACCCGGATGGAAGCTACAAATTCTACGGACGTTTCAATCAGGGCGTGGTGACGCTGAACCTGGTAGATGTGGCATGCTCCGCCAATGGAAATGAGGAGCGGTTCTGGGCTATTTTGGAAGAGCGGCTGGAGCTTTGTCACAGAGCGCTTCGCTGCAGACACGACAGGCTGCTGGGCACCATTTCGGATGTGGCGCCCATCCTGTGGCAGTATGGGGCGCTGGCAAGACTGAAGAAGGGTGAAAAAATAGACCGGCTGTTGTATGACGGCTATTCCACCATTTCTCTGGGGTATGCGGGACTGTATGAAATGTGCATACGCATGAAAGGGAAATCGCACACGGATCCGGAGGCGAGACCGTTTGCGCTGGCAGTCATGCAGAGGCTGAACGATAAGTGCGCGCAGTGGAGAGAGGCTGAGAACATCAGCTATTCCGTATACGGAACTCCGATGGAATCCACTACCTATAAGTTTGCCAAGTGCCTGAAAAAGCGGTTTGGCGTTATTCCGGGCGTAACAGACAAGAACTACATTACCAACAGCTACCATGTGCATGTTGCAGAAGAGATCGATGCTTTCCATAAACTCAAATTTGAAGCGGAGTTTCAGAAGCTTTCTCCCGGAGGCGCCATCAGCTATATCGAAGTGCCGGATATGCAGGACAATATCCCGGCAGTTTTGACGGTAATGCAGTTTATCTATGACAATATCATGTATGCAGAGTTGAATACGAAGAGTGATTATTGTGAATGCTGCGGGTATTCCGGGGAGGTCGTAGTAAAAGAGGACGCATCCGGAAAACTGGGATGGCAGTGCCCCAATTGTGGAAATACCGATCAGGACAGACTGTTTGTGGCAAGAAGAACCTGCGGCTACATCGGAACACAGTTCTGGAATCAGGGGCGGACGCAGGAGATCAAAGACAGAGTCCTGCATCTGTAGGAGGACGGCATGTACTATGGAAATGTAAAGGCCTGTGATATTGCCAATGGTCCGGGAGTCAGAGTCAGCCTGTTTGTTTCCGGCTGCAGGCACCACTGTAAAGGGTGCTTCAACCGGGAAACATGGGCCTTTGACTACGGAAGTGAGTTTACCGATGCTGTCAGGGAACAGATATTGACCGATCTGCAGCCCTCCTATGTACAGGGATTCAGTCTGCTGGGAGGAGAGCCTTTTGAGCCGGAGAATCAACGGGAGCTGGTAGGGCTGCTTCGGGAGATAAAGGCGCAGTTCCCTGAGAAGGATGTGTGGTGTTACACCGGCTACCTGTATGATGTGGATCTGCAGGAGGGAGGCCGGGTGTATGGAAAAGATACCGAAGAAATGCTGTCTTATATCGACGTACTGGTGGATGGCCCCTTTGTGGAAGCGGAAAAAGACCTGTCTCTTGTATTCAGAGGCAGCCGTAACCAAAGGGTGATCGAACTAAAGACGGGGAAGTATTTATATACATAAAAACATCCTGCAGAATCCGGACAATTTCGTCCTTCTCTGCAGGATATTTTTTGCGGCGGGACAAGGCTCTCAATCGCCGGTCCCAACCGGATTGTTAAAACAAATTCTAACAGGAAACTACTTTTGACGTTAGATCGCTTCGCCTCTTTTGTAACGCTCGATCACATTCTGAATCCGCTCGCTGGGGTTCAGAAGACTGCTGACAGAGCCATCGTGATTGAGGGTGTCGATCATCAGTGCGATGTATTTGCTCATGTCGCAATTGATGTAGTATGGACGTTCCAGAAGCTGGGGCGGCTGATAGATCAGGTTGGTAGTCAGGATGGCATCCAGTACACCCTCTTCATAAGCCTGATCAAATTTGGACAGACCGTTGGTGAAGAGTCCGAAGGTAGCAGCCGCAAAGATTCTTCGAGCCTTTCTTTGCTTCAGCTGTCTTGCCACATCCAGAATACTGTCTCCCGAGGAGATCATGTCGTCCAGGATGATCACATCCTTGCCTTCCACGGAGGATCCCAAAAATTCATGAGCTACGATAGGATTTCTTCCGTCCACGATCCGGGTAAAATCCCTGCGCTTATAGAACATTCCCATGTCCAGATTCAGAACATTGGCAAGATAGATGGCACGTTCGGTAGCGCCCTCGTCGGGGCTGATAGCCATCATATGGTCTGCGTCGATGGTCAGATCCGGAAAGCGGCGGAGCAGTCCCTTGATAAACTGATAGGTGGGACGTACCGTTTCAAATCCGTTTAACGGAATAGCATTTTGAACCCGTGGATCATGGGCGTCAAAGGTAATGATATTGTCAGCTCCCATGCGGACCAGTTCCTGAAGGGCCAGCGCACAGTCCAGAGATTCCCGGCCGCTGCGGCGGTGCTGACGGCTTTCATAAAGGAAAGGCATGATAATGTTGATACGCCTGCCCTTTCCTCCGATCGCGGCGATCACACGCTTCAGATCCTGATAGTGGTCATCCGGGGACATATGATTGATGTTTCCGGATAAGGAGTAGGTCATGCTGTAGTTACATACATCCACCATCAGGTAGAGATCCATTCCGCGGACAGATTCATTGACGATCCCCTTCGCTTCTCCGGATCCGAAGCGGGGTACCTTGGTGTTCAGGAGAAAGGTATCTCTTTCGTATCCGTGGAAGACGATGTCGTCCTTATGAGCCGGACCGTCTTCCTTTCTCCATTTCACAAGATAATCATTGACTTTTTTCCCCAGATCCTTGCAGCTGTCAAGGGCAATAATCCCCAGGGCTCCGGTTGGAATGTTTTCAAGGTTACGGTCATTACGGCGTAGCATGGTTGGTACCTCCCGATTGTAATAATTTTTTTTGGATGCGGATATCATCGCCGGTCAGCCTTAAGATGGTGTAGTGGCTGCTGATGCGGGAAAATGTCCGCTCTGAGTAAGTCTCTTTTATATCACCCAATGCAAGATTGGTGGATATTACGGTGGATCGGCGCCTTAGTATGCGCTCATTCAGGCAGATAAACAGCTGAGAAGCGGTGAAGGAATTGGTGAATTCCGTTCCCAGATCGTCGATGATCAGAAGATCGCAGTCGTAGATCTGATCGTAGGCAGCCTCTGCCTCGCCTTCTGTATGGCGGAATGTATGATCGGCCAGCAGGTCAAACAACTCTGTGGAAGTCAGATAAATCACAGAATGGGAAGATTCCATGACCTCCTTGGCGATACAGTGGGAAAGGAAAGTCTTTCCGGTTCCGGTACTTCCGTAGAGAAGAAGGTTCCGGAAAGTGTCCGAAAAGTTCCGGGCGAAGTCCTGACAGGTCTGAAGGGCGGTAACAGCGGCGTCTCTTGCAGAACGACCGGTCAGAGGATCCACCAGGTTGGGGGAGTAAAACCCCAGTGAAAAGGTGGAGAAATTCTCCCGTTCCAGAAAATCCTGCAGATTGGACTGTGTGTAAAGCAGATGTACCGTTTCTTTTTTCAGACAATGGCAGGGCGTGGTTCCAATATATCCGGTATCCTTACAGGCATCACAGAAGAAATCCGGCTCCAGGTAATCGGCCGGGAATCCGGCGTCAGAAAGAAGTGCTCGTTTTTGCACCAAAAGCTCTGCCAGTGTTTCTTTCAGCGAGTCCAGAGCAGAAGCATCACCGTCCAGCAAAAGACGGGCCTTTTCTACACTGGAAGACGCGATGGCATCTTCTAAGGTACGGAATTTTGGAACGGCAGCATAAACCTCTTCCAAACGTTTTTGAAGGCGCCTGCGGCTTTCCAGCTGCCGCTGCTCGTAGATCCGCATAAGTTGTGAATGTTGCGCATTGCTCAATGCCATAGATAGTCTCCTTGGAATGAGGATCCCCCGTCTCCCTACTGCTGGATCAGACGGCGCTCCATGTCATTCATATCGTAAGAACGGCCGTCAAAGTTGTTGAACCTGTTTGGCGAGGAAGTCTTGGAAGAACTCCTGGTTTTCTTTTTTGCTTCTTTTTCCTGTAGATATTTTAAATCGGCCTCCTGTACATCTGACAGGGAAGAAAGTCCCTGCTCTTTCCAGTTGGAAAGAATGCTGTCCGTATATTCAAAACTGGGCTGATGGATGGTGCGGATGGTACGGCTGCACGCCTCCAAAATCACGTCCATCGCAAATCCAAAGGTGCGGATCCACTTTTTGATGTAGGTCTCCTCTACGGGAGCAGGGGCACGGTTTTGGATTCCGTATGCCTTCAGGATGGAGTAGGCGGCTGTATTATACCGGGAAGAGGCAGCCTTGGCTTCTTCGATGGTGGTAACCTGCTGCTCTTTCCAGGAAAGGGCCACTTTTTTGATATAGTGCATGCTTTTGTGATCGTATTCCACACAGTATTCCAAAAGATAGTCGATAAGATCCGGAGAAAACTCCAGGTCTGTCAGGAAATACTGGATCGTTTCCATGTCGGAAGCGCTGAGCGTTTTTCCCAGATACTGCTCTGCGACATGGATCAGCTGTTTCAGTGCCTTCTGAGAAGAGGTTCGCTTTGTCGGCGTCTTCTTCGCAGAAGAAGCGGTCTTGCTTTCCGAAAGAGAAAGCACTGTCGCAGGGCTGCTTTTCTTTTCGTCGGTAGGCTGTCCATAGGAGACCTTCTTGGATTTTTCGGAGGAGGCAAAGCCGGCTTCCTCGGAAGCTCCCGTATTTGAGGCAGGCACAGAAGAAGAGGCTGAACTTTCCTGATACTCTAAAAGTCCCGCCTTTTTCCAGTAATTACAAGCACGAACAATATCTTTTTCCGTACAATCCAGAAAATCTGCCAGCTGGGAAACAGACCAGGGATCCAGGCCGTTACAGGAACGGCGCAGCAGCAACAGATATACCTTTACGTATTCTCCATTGGCAGATGCCATATATTGATCGATAAAAGTATTCTCGATCGTGGTTGTGTTTGAAGTCCTCCCGGACAGGATCGGTATCCTCATATGTACTGCCTCCCTTGCATTCCCATTAAGTAGGGTTATTATAGCACCCAAAGAGAACGGGAAAAAGAAATTTCTGCAGGGAAAATCAGGTTTTTTGTGGATAAAATCCTGTGGATTTTGTGGATAACTAGTGACTCAGCAAAGATTCGCCTATGTTTACAACGTCTCCGGCTCCCATAGTTATCAACAGGTCTCCTTCTATACAATGCTCCCTGCAAAAGGCCTCGATTTCTTCAAAAGAAGAAATATGGTAAGCGTCACAACCTTTTTCCCGCAGCCTTTCCGCCAGCTTGGCAGAAGAGACTCCCAGCGTATCCGTTTCCCTGGCAGCATAAATGTCCGTCAGGATGACGTGATCCGCCGCAGACAGAGCATCTGCAAATTCTGCGAACAGAGCTTTGGTCCGGGTATAGGTATGAGGCTGGAAGACACACCAGATCTCCCTGTGAGGATAGTGGGCGGCGGCTCCCAGCGCAGCCCGGATTTCTGTAGGATGATGGGCGTAGTCGTCAATGACGGTAACTCCCTGACGCTCTCCCTTGTATTCAAAACGTCTTCCGGTACCGGTAAAGCGGTGCAGTCCCTGACAGACCGCGGAAAAAGGAAGCGCCAGCACATCTGCAACGGCAATGGCCGCCAAAGCATTCATAACGTTGTGATCCCCGTTGACAGAAAGACTGATCCGTTCGACGAACATACCGGATTTGACCAGGTCAAAGGAGGCGACCCCGTAGGGGTCATGGGTGATATTTGTGGCGCTGTAGTCGAAAGAGCTGTCTCCGCCGTATTGTACCACACGACAGCAAAGTCCTTCCAGAAGAGGAGCAAGATCAGGGATCTCACCGTTGATGACCAGGGTTCCGTCAGCAGGAAGCAAAGCCGCAAACTGTCGGAAGGAATTCCGTATGTCATCAAGATCCTTGAAAAAGTCCAAATGATCCTCGTCAATATTTAAAATGACGGCGATTTTAGGGAAAAAATGTAAAAAGCTATTGGTGTATTCACAGGCCTCTGTCAGAAAATAGTCAGAAGCGCCTACGCGGATGTTCCCGCCAATGGCTTTTAACATTCCGCCGACGGAAATGGTAGGATTCACCTCTGCCTCCAGAAGGATCTGGGACAGCATGGAAGTCGTAGTGGTCTTTCCGTGAGTTCCGGCTACTGCGATAGAAGTCTTATAGTTTTTCATCAGCTGGCCCAGCAGCTCGGCGCGGCTCAGCATAGGAAGATCTAAAGCGCGGGCTGCCTGAAATTCTTCATTATCTTCCCGGATGGCCGCAGTATAGACAACAACATCAATATCAGAAGAAATATTAGCTGCTGTCTGCGGTGTGTATACCCGTACTCCCAGGGACTCCAGGCGCTGGGTCAGGGGGGAAACCTGACGGTCTGACCCGGAAACCTGAAACCCCTCCTGAAGCAGGATCTCCGCTAATCCGCTCATGCTGACCCCTCCGATTCCCATGAAATACAGGTGAACCGGATGATTAAAATCGATTTTATACATAAAAGTAATTCCTTTCTTTGTTAGGCATATCTCTACCTCTTCATTATATACAGTTGAGAGGGAAAATCCAACCTTATTTTGTTGTTGGTTTTTCACAAAAAGTAATTGAAAATCACAAAAAAATTAGCTATAATGTTCACTAAGAGAAAAGGTTATGTTATAATAAAAACGATCAATTTATACGGAGAGGATGGGGCTTATGCGAAGAAAAGAGATGATAGCGATGCTGTTGGCAGGAGGACAGGGAAGCCGCCTGGGAGTGCTGACGGCAAAAGTAGCTAAGCCGGCGGTGACATTTGGAGGAAAGTACAGGATCATAGATTTTCCCTTAAGCAACTGCATCAATTCAGGCATTGACACGGTGGGCGTCCTGACGCAGTATCAGCCACTCAGGCTGAATAGCCATATCGGGATCGGGATTTCCTGGGATCTGGACCGCAATTACGGCGGCGTCACGATCCTGCCTCCTCATGAGAAGACAGAGGGCAGCGAATGGTACACGGGGACAGCCAATGCCATTTTCCAGAATTTGGAATATATGGAAACCTTTCATCCGGAATATGTGCTGATCCTGTCGGGAGACCATATTTATAAGATGGATTATGAACTGATGTTGGATGCACATAAAAAAAACCGGGCGGATGTTACCATTGCGGTGATGCCGGTTCCGATAGAAGAGGCCGGCCGGTTTGGCGTGGTAGTGACGGAGGAGGACGGGCGGATCGCAGAGTTCCAGGAAAAACCGCCCCAGCCCAAGAGCAACCTGGCTTCTATGGGCATCTATATTTTCAGCTGGGAAGTATTAAAGGAGGCGCTGATGTCTCTGAAAGACGTCCCGGGGTGTGATTTTGGAAAGCATATCATGCCGTACTGCCACGACAAAGGGCAGAGACTTTTTGCATATGAGTACAGAGGCTACTGGAAAGATGTGGGAACACTGGGATCCTACTGGGAAGCGAATATGGAGTTGATCGACCTGATCCCGGAATTTAATCTGTACGAAGAATTTTGGAAGATCTATACCAACAATGCCAGGATACTTCCCCAGTATGTCTCGGAGGAAGGGGTCGTAGAAAGAAGCATCGTAGGGAACGGGGCGGAGATCCACGGCGAGGTGAGAAACTGTGTGATAGGATCCGGCGTTGTAATCGAAAAAGGAGCAGTCGTACGGGATTCTATCATCATGCGGGATACGGTGATCGGAGAGGAGTGTATCGTAGACAGAGCCATCATTGCAGAAAGCTGTAAAATCGGGAAAAAGGCGGTTTTGGGTACGGGAGTTGAAGCGCCAAACAAGCTGAAGCCGGATGTGTATGCATTTGGGCTGGTCACGGTAGGGGAACAGTCCTACATTCCGCCGGCAGTACAGATTGGAAAAAACAC
Source organism: Suipraeoptans intestinalis (assembly GCF_009696485.1). Taxonomy (GTDB): domain Bacteria; phylum Bacillota; class Clostridia; order Lachnospirales; family Lachnospiraceae; genus Suipraeoptans; species Suipraeoptans intestinalis. Next base: position 1,097,549 of record NZ_VULY01000018.1, on the reverse strand, counting down.
GGCGATCAGCGGAGTGACGAATCCGGAAGATTATCCGGAAGGGATTCTGGAAAGCGGTGAGACACTGATAAAGGCAGGTGAAAGCGTATGAGGGCGTTAGGAGTAATACTGGCGGGTGGAAACGCCTCTAAAATGGGAGGTCTGACAGAAAGAAGAGCGGTGGCGGCCATGCCTATCGCGGGAAGTTACAGAGCGATCGATTTTGCTCTCAGCAATATGACCAACTCCCATATACAGAAGGTAGCAGTGCTGACACAGTACAATGCCCGCTCTCTGAACGAGCATCTGAATTCCTCCAAGTGGTGGGATTTTGGGAGAAAGCAGGGGGGACTTTATATTTTTACCCCGACTATGACGGCGGATAATAAATACTGGTACCGGGGGACGGCGGATGCCATCGGGCAGAATCTGGATTTTCTGAAAAGAAGCCATGAGCCCTACGTGATCCTGGCATCGGGAGACGCCGTTTACAAAATGGATTACAACGAAATGCTGGAATACCATATAGAAAAGAAGGCGGATATCACGGTGGCGTGTATGGCGATGCCGGTGGGGACGGACGTCAGCCGCTTTGGAACCATCAAGATGAATGACGAGATGCGGATCGAGGAGTTTGAGGAAAAGCCGCTGATCGCTTCATCCAATACCGTGTCTTTGGGCATTTACGTCATCAGGAGAAGGCTTTTGATCGAGCTGATCGAGAAATGTGCAGAGGAAGACAGACACGATTTTGTAACCGATATTTTGATCCGGTACAGAGGCCTGAAAAAAATATACGGTTATAAGATAAAAGACTATTGGAGCAATATTTCTACGGTGGAGTCCTATTACAAGACGAATATGGACTTTCTGAAGGAGGATGTCAGAAGATACTTCTTTAAGGAATTTCCAGATATATATTCAAAGGTCAGCGACCTGCCGCCGGTGAAATACAACTCCGGAGCAGCAGTGCGGAACAGCCTTGTGGGAAGTGGAAGTATTATCAATGGCAGAGTAGAAAATTCGGTGTTATTTAAGAAAACCTTTGTGGGAGAGAACTGCGTCATTAAGAATTCTATTATTCTCAATGATGTCTACCTGGGAGATAACGCTTACATTGAAAACTGTATCGTTGAGAGCAGGGGAACGATCCGGGCGAACACACGATATGTTGGAGAAGGGGAAGTGAAGGTAGTCTTTGAGGATAACGAGAGATATGTACTGTAAAGTACAAAGCTATGCAAGAAAGGGGTTGCAGAGAAGATGCAGATTACAGATGTAAGAGTACGTAAGGTGGCGAAGGAGGGAAAGCTGAAAGCAGTGGTTTCCGTAACCATGGATGATGAATTCGTTGTACACGACATTAAGGTAATCGAAGGTGAAAAGGGGTTGTTTATAGCAATGCCCAGCAAGAAGGCGATGGACGGGGAATACAGGGACATTGCACACCCCATCAATGCGGGGACGAGAGAGCGGATCCAGGGACTGATCCTGGAAAAGTATCAGGTAGCATTGGACGAGAGGGACATCTAGGGCGGACGACGGGAAGTGAAAAAGGTATCTCAAGAGCGGGGGCTTTTGAGGTGCCTTTTTTGGAACAGGGAAGAGGAGATGTTATGTGAAAAATGTGGAAAATTTAGCTAATGATGATTCGGTTATTTTAGCAGAAGTTGCCTCAAACTCGAACTTAAGTGGTAAATATTCCAAAGCCATGGCAATGATTGACAGTGTTAGTTACGAATTTGATAAAACCTCTGAATTGAGTAACGGAGACACGGTTGTTCTTAGAATTAAGACCAGTTCGAGCAAATCACCTGTGAAACAGGAGACGAAAAAGTTCAAAGTTAAAGGGCTGGATGCGATTAAAAAGATTTCTACGAAAGATTTCCTGAAAAAATATCCTGTCACGTTTATTGGCTTTGATGGTTATGGAAGTTTAAAACTGCCGAAAGATGAGGATGGAGAGACGATTTTAACCTATGCTGACAGTAAAGGTATGAATAATTTGAAGAATGGTGATACGGTTGAATTAGTTGCTTCTCCAGGTTATCTTTACGAATTGGAACAAAAAGGAGAGAAATTAGAATCAGATACCTTTGAAGTCAAGGTTTCAGGATTGGCTGCAATCACGGAAATTGGCAATATTTCCGATGCTCTTGCTAAAAATGACACCTATGCCAAATCTAACTATGAAAATTCAAGCTATACGACTTATACGATTGAAAATCAGAAGAGTTACATTTCTTATCAAACAGACTATTATGATGATTCGGCTTCCGGACAGATTTACCTTGTGACAGTCTACAAGATAACAACTGCCTCTAAGTATTCCGATACGACGGTTGAATATGTTTACTATGGGTATTGCTACTATGTCAACTCGGACAATTCACTTGACCTGGAAACAGCCAATAAAGTTTCAGGCTATGAAACACAAGATTTGGCCAAGTTGACGGCTGAATTGGAAACCGAAGGTTATGCAGAATATACTGCAAAATCGGAATAAGTATAAGAAGGCGGGAAACCGACGCTAAAGCTTCTTTGAACACAGACTCGACAGTTATCAAAGAAGTAAACGAACTGCATTAACAGAAAATCAGTAATAAAAAGAGTGCTGCAGAGCAGGTGGATAATCATCTGTAAAGCAGCACTCCTTTTTCTATCCCAAAGGAAGGCATAAAGGGAAAACTGTAAAATGAGCTGTCCTTGAGAAATCGAACAAAACTCCTCCCTCCTAAGCAGCGACATGGTCTGTCTGTCAGGAAGAGAGGAGGAGTGCTTCTACGACTTCTTTTTTCTTTTCTGGGCGTTTCGGCCGAAGGTTTTGCCGATGTGGTAGTCCCGCCGCAGGGCAAACATGGAATAGCGGGCAACCATGTCTACAATGATGAAGCCAAACGCAATGGCCAAACAGGTAGCCAACAAAACGATCGTTTCTGAAAAGGCCAGATTCAGATCTCTGCTGACACAACCGTACATCATATAATACAGGTTCGGTCCCGGAATCAGCGGGAATACAGAGGCTGTCAGGAAAATGGTGGAAGGCGCCTTGTTTAGTCGGGACATGATGAAGGCGTAAAATCCAACAAAAACAGCCGCAGCCAGTGTCGCAAGAAAGTTGCTGGGTTTGACAGAAAATACCAGAAGATAGATTGCCCAGGTAAAGAAGGCTCCGACGCTGGAATACAGCACCTGACGCCCTCTGATCTTAAACAGGAGCGCAAATCCGGTACAAGCAACTGTACAGGAGATCAACTGGATCGGGATGCTGGGGTTCAGGATGAAACCATCAGAGGATACTCCGTGCAACAAAAGGATAGACAAACCGGTGCCGAAGGCAATCCCCGCAGCTCCCAGAAAAGAGTTCATAATATTGATGAATCCAGATATAAAATCGCGTTGCAGAAGATCCCGAATCCCATTGGTGGTTCCCAGCGCACTGATCAGCAGCATCACGATTCCGATCATGGTCCGGTCAGGATGGTTTCCGATCCCGAAGCGCGCCGTAAGAAGAATGAAGGATTCTGACAGGAATGCCAAGATCATGTTGTGGATCATGAGATTGTTTTCCAGTTTAGAAAGCTGTTTGCCGACCACGATGATCATCAGAGAAACGATGACGGCAACGATTGCATCCATAAAATTGCATCCAAAAAATACGGCAAATCCTGTTCCGCCCATGATACCGGCAAAATAGGGGGCCGCAGGATGCTGCTTGGGACGATGGATGACTTCCAGATATTTTTGGCGAAGCTCCGCCTCATCGGGCGTATGGGCGCACACGTACCGGCATAGGTTGTTAAGGTAATTCAGCCGGTCAAAGTCAATATCTGTGGTTTCAATATGACGGATCTGGGTGAAAAATTCACCCTCCGGAGTTTCTATGGTGATCTGGATATTGCTTGGGATAATAAATACGTCGCTGTGTTTAAATCCATAGCTCCTGCACATTCGGTACAGGCTGTCTTCCAGTCTGAAGTTTTCAGCACCGCTTTTCAACATTGACTCTCCAATGTCAAGAATTCCTTGTAAAATACGTTTGTAATCCATACAGTTATCCTCTTAGATCGCATAATAAAAGTAGAAATGTCAACATATGAATCATACCACTTTCTTCCCGAATGTCTACTAAAATCCCGCAAGTTTGAAGAAAAAAACAAGAGTGAAAATTCTGAAAAACCAAAGGCTTTTTTTCACTTTTTAGGTGAAAGTTTTATCAATGACAGTGATGTTCATTTATGTGCTTAAACATTCATTTATGTGACGGGGACTTTTCGAAGGTGGGGTTTTTATTGGACAGCTTATCCGGTAATCTGATCTTACCAAAAAGAAAGGAGCAGGAAGCCATGAAAGGATACAACACAGAGGACGGGTACATGGGTTACGTAAACGGAGGATACCAGTTTTTTGCAAGTGAAGCGGATTACCGGGAATGGATGGAAGATATGTAGAATATGAGAAAACAGGAGGAATTCAAAATGGAGAAATTATATGTTACATTGGCCGGAGTGCAGCACTATTATGGCTCGGATTTTTTGGAAAAAGGAACAAAGCTGACGCTGAAAAAGGAACCGGAGAACGAATACGACAAAGAAGCGATCCAGGTAACGATGGAGGGGCTTGGAAAGATTGGATATGTGGCAAACAGCCCGTATACCGTGATAGGAGAGTGTATCAGCGCAGGGCGACTGTATGACAAGATGGAAGACACAGCCAAAGCCAAAGTGATCCTGGTAACGCAAAGAGGCATAATTTGCAGAGTATACAGAAATTAGTGAAAGCACAGAAAGATTCTTGTTTCGGCGCTGATTATGTTTCGTGTGCTGCCGGCTGTTTTCAATATTTTTCTAATGCACTTTTTGAGGCGATGCTTTTTCTGACACGTTGTGGAAAGAAAGGTGGAATATGTTTTCCAACGCGCGATGAACCGTAGTGATATTGGAGAATGCCTGATCGTAATAATCGCATGGAATAGCAGGGAAGAAATTGCAATTTACGGGTATTCGCCCTATAATGAGGGAGAGAAAAGAAACGGGATACATGACAAATGCCAGGATCGTGTCTGGGGATGCAGAAATTCTGACGAAGAGGCCTTAGCGAAGAAATGAGGAAGCGGCGGAGAAAACGGAAGGGCTAAGGATGTAGAAACTCTGACGAAAAAGCCCTAGCGAAGGAGCGGGCGAAAGAACAGAGAAAAAGCGGGCAAAACATGGAATACAGGAAAGCACCTGCCGAAATCAAGGGCCGGTACGGTAGCAGGGATCCCAGAGGGGCAATGTTATGATACAAACAGAGGAAAAATAAAAGGAGCGGCGATATGAAGTGTTTTGAATTGAGCAATGGAGTGCAGATTCCGGCAATTGGATTTGGGACCTATAAGGCGGCAGAAGGAGACATGGCAGATGTGATCCGTACTGCTCTGGAGGCAGGATACCGGTATTTTGATACCGCTTCTTTTTACCAGACGGAGGAGTACATCGCAAAGGCTGTCCGTGACAGCGGAATTGACCGGAAAGAACTTGTCATTGCCACAAAGGCATGGAAAACAGAAATGGGATATGAAAATGTCAGACAGGCGTTTCATCAGTCTCTGGAAAGACTGGATACGGATTATATAGATTTGTATCTGATCCATTGGCCGCTTCGTTCCCCGGAGGACGCTGACTGGGCGCAGATAGATGCGGAAACCTGGAAGGCAATGGAAGAGCTGTACAGGGAAGGGAAAGTCCATGCCATCGGATTGAGTAATTTTTTGCCGCACCATATTGAAAACCTTCTGGGGTGCTGTGAGATCACCCCGATGCTGAACCAGCTGGAGATCCATCCGGGACATATGCAGGAAGCTGCCGTTTGCTACTGCCGTGAAAAGGGGATTTTTGTGCAGGCTTACAGACCAGTCGGACGAGGACAATTATTTGAGGATGTGCTGTTGAAACATCTGGCAGAAAAGTATGGGGTCAGCGTTCCGAAACTTTGCCTGCGCTATGAATATCAGAGAGGGTTTGCGTCGATCCCAAAGGCGTCTCAGAAAGAAAAGATGGTGGAAAATCTCAATATTTTCGATTTTGAAATTTCAAACACAGATCTGTACCAGATAGATACGATGCCGCCGCTGGGATGGTCCGGGGAGCATCCGGATCGGGAACGGGTATAAAACAATGAGTTTAGTGAAAGTGTTACAAATTGGCCCTACAGAAACATATAGTAATGGCGGGATGGCGACGGTCTTGAAAAACCTGTCAGACAGCTCTCTGCTGGCAGAAGGCTATGAGATAGATGCCTATGCTTCCTGCTGTGACGGCCCTCTTTTTAAGCGGCTTTGGCACTCCGTCAGAGCCTATCTTCGATTTTTTCGATCAGTGGAAACATACGACCTGTTTCATATACACATGGCAACCAGAGGGAGCACCTTTAGAAAAGGGTATTACATCCGATCGTTGAAAAAAAGAGGAAAAAAAGTCATTCTTCACGTGCATGGCGCAGAATACAAAGCGTTTTATGAAGGGCTTTCTCGAAGAAAAAAAGAGAGGGTGGCAAGGATCTGGAATGCCTGCGATCAGGTGCTGGTGCTGTCTGACAGCTGGTATCGCTATTTTCGTCAGAAATTTCCACTGGCGAAGATCTGTGTCATTGAAAACGGGGTGGATACGGATAAGTATGCTCCTTCTATGGTAGGACGGGGAAAGGCGGAGAATCTGCTGTTTCTTGGACGACTGGGAAAGCGAAAAGGCGCCTATGATCTGGTAGAAGCCATGGAAAGGGCTGTTCAAAGCAGGCCAAAGCTTCATCTTTTTATGGCGGGGGATGGAGACATAGAGGAGATCAAGGAGCTGATCGCAAAAAAAGGGCTTGCAGACAAGATAGAGGTATTGGGCTGGGTTTCCGGGGAGGAGCGTATCCGGTTGCTTCAGGAGGTCAGAACGCTTGTGCTGCCCTCCTACAATGAAGGGCTGCCCATGGCCATCCTGGAGGCGATGGCGGCCGGAAACAGGATCATTAGTACGACGGTGGGAGGAATTCCCGAGCTTGTGCAATCGGAACAGGGGATTCTGCTGGAACCGGGAGACGTGGAGGGACTGGCGGAGGCTTTGCTTCAGAGTAGCCACCCGTCTGCCTGGACTGCTTCAGACAGCCAGGCGAGTCGGGATCGGATAAAAGAGAAATACAGCCTGAGAAGGATGCATGAAAAGATTCGGGCTGTCTATGAATCTGTACACAATGGGCCGGAAATACTTGGAAGGGAAAGAAACTGCGAGGCAAAGACCGGCGAGACAGAAGATGGGAGGTATTCCGGACAGCGCAGGTAAGGTTTGCAGGAAGTCGGAGATCCTATAGCGAAAAAGGAGAACGTAGCCATGCCAAAGGGGGCGAATCAAAAGTTTAAATTGTACCGACTGGCGCAGATCATGCTGGAATGTACGGACGAGGAGCATTATATTACCATGCCGGAAATCTTAAAGGCTCTGGAAGCGTATGGGATCACGGCAGATCGAAAAAGTATTTATACAGATCTGAGGGATCTGGAAGTGCTGGGGCTGGAGGTAGAAGGAGAACCGATGGGCAACCGGTATCATTATCATGTGGTGGATCGTCCTTTTGAGCTGCCGGAATTAAAGCTTCTGGTAGATGCGGTACAGTCTTCCAAATTTATTACAGAAAAAAAGTCAAATGCTTTGATCCGAAAGCTGGAAAAGCTGGTCAGCAAGTTTGAAGCGCGGAAGCTTCAGGGCCAGGTATATGTTTCGGGGCGGATCAAGACCATGAACGAAAGCATCTATTATACGGTGGACGCCATTCACCATGCGATTTCTACCAACAAGAAGATTTATTTTCAATACTATCAGTGGAATGTGAAGAAGGAAATGGAACTGCGGCGCGGCGGCGACTGGTACCATATCAGCCCCTGGGGACTGTCCTGGGACGATGAGAACTATTACCTGATCGGATTTGACTCCGGCCCGCAGCAGGTCCGGCATTACCGGGTAGATAAGATGCTGCATATCCGGGCATCGGAGGAAGACAGGGAGGGGAAAAGCTGTTTTAAAAAGCTGAACATGGCGGATTACGCAAGAAAAAGCTTCGGGATGTTCGGCGGAAAAGAAGAGACGGTAAAAATATTGGTGGACAACGAGCTGGCAGGAGTGATCATGGACCGGTTTGGAAAGGATGTGCGCCTGATCCCGGTGGATGAGAAGCATTTTACGGTACAGGTGCAGGTTCATATCAGCAAACAGTTTTTAGGATGGATCTTTTCTCTGGGAGAACAGGTGAAAATCCTGTCGCCCAAGGAGGTTGCGGGACAGATGGAGCAGGAGGCCAAAAGGCTGCTTCGGCAGTATGCAGATGGAGAGGCTGAGTAACAGTACAGGTGCAGATCCGGATACACAGATACAGGTTCAAGATGCACAGAGGCAGGTCCGGATCCACAGAGGCAGGTTCAAGATGTAGGCCCAAAGGAACAAAATATTTACAAGCAAATAGTACAGCGATATAATAAAATCAATTCTGTTTTAGCGGTGAAAAGGGGAAAGCCTGCAAGGCAAGAGAGAAAGGAAGCCGTGAAAAGAAAAAGGAAAACAGAAGAAAGAACAAAGAGAGAGGAGACTTGTGATGAAAAAATATGAAATCGTAGGAGGAAATCTTCCGGTGGTCATCTGTGAGCTGAGCGCGGGGGAATGCATGATCACAGAGAGCGGAAGTATGAGCTGGATGAGTCCCAATATGAGGATGGAAACCACGTCGGGGGGCGGCATGAAAAAAATGATGGGAAGATTCCTGTCAGGAGAAGCCATGTTCCAGAATCGGTTTACGGCAGAAGGCGGAGACGGGATGATCGCATTTGCTTCCAGCTTTCCGGGAGCCATCAAAGCGCTGGATATCCGTCCGGGAAGATCCATGATCGTACAAAAAAGCGCATTTCTGGCGTCGGAGGAAGGGGTAGAATTATCCATGTACTTCCAAAAAAGGCTGGGAAAGGGGCTGTTTGGAGGAGAAGGCTTTGTCATGCAGAAGCTTAGTGGAAACGGGACAGCCTTTGTAGAAATTGACGGACATGCGGTGGAATACGATTTGAAGGCAGGACAGGAGATCGTAGTCAGCACAGGCTATCTGGCGGCAATGGAAGATACCTGTACCATGGATATCGTAGCGGTAAAAGGTGCAAAAAATATGCTGCTGGGAGGGGAAGGGATCTTCAATACAGTGGTCAGAGGACCGGGAAAAGTGATCCTGCAGACGATGCCTATCAGTAATGTGGCAGAGCTTTTGACCCCATATTTTTCTGTCGGACAATAGAAATATAGCAGAGAGAGCCTCAAGAAGACAAAAGTCTTTTTGGGGCCTTTTTTAACAGGAAACAAAGGAAGTCGCTCCACTGGCGGAAGTTACAGGAAAGAAAAAGGAAAATAAAAATTACAGAGTAAAAGAGAAAAAAGAACGACATAATCTGATTTATGAAGATAAAAATATTTACAACATCATAACACGACGATATAATAAAAAATAAGAAAGATAAACAGAAAAAAGACAAATAATTACCGGGCATACTTGATAAATGTGTGGATACTGATAGGAGGATGGAGGGCTTGGCAGTTTCCCTGCAAAAAATGCAGGGGCAAGAAGGGGGAAATGTATGAGAAAAAGAACGTGGATCTGCGGCGGAGCGGTAGCTGCTTTTTTATGTGTACTGGCGCTGACTGCCTGCCGGGAAAAAGAAAGCAGGAGAGAACCGGTCACATTGACGGTGTGGCATGTATACGGGGGACAGACAGACTCTCCGCTGAACGGGTTGATCGAGGAATTTAACGAAACGGTGGGAGTAAAGGAAGGGATCAAGCTGCAGGTGACGGTGGTGTCCAACACCAACAATATTCATGACGCCGTGCTGCGGGCAGCGAAAAAAGAACCGGGAGCCGCCAAACTGCCGGATCTGTTTATTTCTTATCCCAAAACAGTTCTGGCTATGCCGGATCCGGAATGTCTGGTGGATTACAGGGATTACTTTACGGAAAAAGAATTGGCTGCCTACATCCCGTCCTTTCTGGAAGAAGGAAAGGTGGAGGGGCGTCTTGTGGTATTTCCGGTGGCAAAGTCTACGGAGATCCTGTTTGTGGATAAGACTCTGTTTGACCGATTTGCGGCGGAGACCGGCGCAACCATAGAACAGCTGGACACCTGGGAGGGACTCTATGAAATGTCTAAAATGTACTACCAATGGACAGATGCACAGACGCCGGAGGTAGAAAGAGACGGCAAGGCGTTTTTTGTCCACGACTATCATTTCAATTACGCCCAGGTAGGGGTGGCGTCTTTGGGAGAGGACTTTTTTAACGGAGAGCAGATTGCCTATGGAGACGGATTTATGAAAATGTGGGAACCCTATGCCGATGCCGCCGTACAAGGTGGGGTATGGCTGCAGGAAGGCTACGCCACAGAGCCTCTGCGGACGGGAGACGTGATCGTCAGCGTAGCGTCCTCGGCAAGTGTTCTCTACTACGAAGATATTGTGACCTATCCGGACAATCACTCAGAGCCTATTCAGGTGGTCGCAAGACCGGTTCCCTGTTTTGCGGAGGGGGAAAAAATGGTGATGCAGCGGGGAGCAGGGTTTTGCACAGTAAAATCCACGCCGGAAAAAGAAGCTGCCGCAGTGGTCTTTTTAAAATGGCTGACAGAACCAAAAATCAATGTTCAATTTGTTACCAGCGTAGGGTATATGCCGGTGACAGAAGCAGCTTTCCAGTATCTTCCGAAGGCCATAGAAGATCTGAAAAATCCCAAATACAAGAGTCTTTATGAGGCGTTTATAGAAACACAGGCCTCTTACAGCTTTTACACGGCGCCTCAGTTGGCGTCTTATCTGGAACAGGAACAGACCTTTGAAAAAACCACCAGGAGCCAGTTGCGCTCGGCTTATTTGAAATGGCAAAAAGGAGAAGGGGACGTAGAAAAGCTGAAGAAAGAGGCGCTGCAGGAGTTGGAGGATGCGATGCCATAGGGGACAAGTGAGGAAGGACTATGAGAAACAGATGGAGAGAGTTAGGAAAGCTTCTGCGCCTTCTCAGAGATAGAAAGACTACGATGCGGGGGAGATTGATGCTTTACCTGGTCAGCCTGATCTTCGCCGCGCTGGGGATCGTTCTGCTGATGCTGGCAGCGATTGGCGGATCGCTGAAAACAAAACAGCAGATCGCCCAAACGATGGAGCAGCAACTGCAAAGCTCTTATGAAAAAGTTTCAGAAGAACTGGAAGAGTATACCGGCTATGGGCTGCAGCTTTCCAGAGGGCTGGGGCAGAACCTGGAATATCTCCTGAAAGAAAAGGGGCTGACCGTTTCGGATCTGAACGACCATCCGGAGGAACTGCTGGAAGTGCAGAAGATGCTGTACAAGGAATTGAACACCACGATCCGCCTGGGAAGGAGCAGCGGTGCATTTGCAGTCGTCAATGCGACAGTCAATACCCAGCTTCCCGGAGCGGAACAATCAAAAAGCGGAGTTTATCTGCGGCTGATCAATGTCAGCAGCAATGTGGTGCTGACTCCGGAAACGATTTTGTTTCGCGGAATGTCAGAAGTTGCGAGAGAAAACGGGCTGGAGCTGCACAATCGCTGGAACATGGAGTTTCAGACGGATGAGCTTCCCGGAAGCTGGATGGCGGCGCAAAAAACGGGACAGGAAGACTATTACTGGACCCAGAAGAGTAAGCTGAAAAATACTTGGGAGGATGTGATCCTTCTGATGATTCCCATTCGGATCAGCACCGGAGAGGTGTGCGGTGTGTGTGGGATCGAATTGAACGAGGTACATTTTAATCTGGAATATCCGGCGGAAAGCAGTTCCTACGGGTCTGCCGTGACGGTATTGGCGCCAACCGACGGAAAACGGCTGCGATTGGAAAAAGGGATGTCAGGAGATAGAGACGGTACCTGGCTGAAAAACAGTGAGTCTCTTTTCCGGGTAAAACAGAAGCAGTACTACAGTCTGTATCAGTCTTCTGACGGGGAGTATTACGGCGTACAAAAAGAGATGGAACTGCCGGGAGAAAAGGGAGAAAGGTGGGCCGCGGCGATCCTGCTTCCCCGGCAGGGGTGTGACCAGTATATCCAGAAGAGCAGGAACTATATGATGGCGGCAGCGGTGGGATTTACAGTTGTGATGCTGATCCTGGCGGGGATTCTTTCCAATAGTTTTGTGAAACCCATTGTCAGAGATTTTGAGGATATTGGGGAGGGTATGATCGCAAAAGAAGGAAAAGCCTACAGCATTGCAGAATTGGAGGAATTGTGCAAACGTCTGGCAAAGCAGAAACGTCCCCTGGAGAAAGGAGATCTGCCGCCAAATATCGCGGAACTTTTTGCGGAATTTGCAGAAAATGTAAAAAGTCTGACGCGGGCAGAGTATCATATTTTTCGATATTATCTGGAAGGGTATGAGGTGTCGCAGATACCGGGGATGGCATTTCTCAGCATGAGTACGGTAAAAAAGCACAATGGAAATATCTATAGAAAATTAAAAGTTTCTTCTAATGATGAACTGACCGTGTATTTAGACTTGTTTCGCAGGTGCGGTTGTCTGGAGCAACAGCAGTTGGGAAGTATAGAGCAGGCGGAAGAGATACGGGGAACAGGCAGAGCCGAAGAAGGGGAGCTGCCATAGGAGGATGGCTCCTGCAGGGCGGGAGAATCGTTAGAAAAAAGGGAATACACAGCAAAAAGCACAAAAATCAATTTTGGTTTTTGTGCTTTTTGCATGGTAGACCAGGTTTACTTTTTAGAAGGCTTTCTCGAAAGAAGGAAAAAGGTAGACCGGGAACCATAGATTTTCCCAGAGGCGATTTATAAAATAAAGTCATCAAGCACAAACGCGTTGACCCGGAGTCGTCAAGGAAAAAGGGGGTGAAGAAGTGCAGAGGGATTTCAAACATCTATTGAAAGACTGCTCACAGGAGGATGGCTTCCAGTTTGCCGTGACCTGTGAAAATTGCGGGAAGACCTGGAAGAGCCGGAAGATACCGTTTTCCAAGATGCATACGTCTCCTATAACAGAAGGAAAAAAAGTGGTCTATGTAGCCCTCTATGAGAGAGAAAAACAGGAAGCAGAAAGGGCGGCGTTGCAGGTGGGGGAAAGGCTGTTCAGTAGGTGTCCTATTTGCGGCAGGTGGGTGTGTGATGAGTGTTTTATGGCATGTGAAGATCTGGATATGTGCGAACAATGTGCCAGGAAACTGGGGGAAAAAGGGAGTGTTGTAGGATGAAGAAAGGAGAGTTGTTATGAAAAAGTATGAAATTTTAGGAGGAAATCTTCCGGTTGTAGTGTGCGAGCTGGGAGCCGGAGAATGTATGATCACAGAAAGTGGGAGTATGAGTTGGATGAGTCCCAACATGAAAATGGAAACCACATCGGGAGGCGGGATGAAAAAAATGATGGGAAGATTTCTGTCGGGGGAAGCCATCTTCCAGAATCGGTTTACGGCGGAAGGGGGAGACGGAATGATCGCATTTGCCTCCAGCTTTCCGGGAGCCATCAAGGCGTTGGACATCCGGATGGGAAGGTCCATGATCGTGCAGAAAAGTGCATTTCTGGCATCGGAAGCGGGAGTGGAGCTATCCATGCATTTTCAGAAAAAGCTGGGCAAGGGATTGTTCGGAGGAGAAGGTTTTGTCATGCAGAAACTGACCGGAAACGGAACAGCCTTTGTGGAAATTGACGGGCATGCAGTGGAATATGAACTAAAAGCAGGGCAGGAGATCGTGGTCAGCACAGGCTATCTGGCAGCCATGGAGGATACCTGCACGATGGATGTGGTTGCGGTAAAAGGAGCAAAAAATATGCTGCTGGGCGGAGAAGGAGTCTTTAATACGGTAGTAAAAGGACCTGGAAAGGTCATCCTGCAAACCATGCCTATCAGCAACGTGGCAGAACTTTTGACTCCATATTTTTCCGGTGGAAAATAGGCAGAGCGCAGAAGCTGGGTAGAAGCTGAAAAAAAGAAAGGGAGTGCGTATATGAAAAAGAAGGTCAGTATGATATTGGTGATAGCGATGGTGATCAGCATGGCAGGGCTAACTGCCTGCGGAGGAGGAAAACAGGGGAAAAAGAGTCCTTATGAAGGGAAATGGGTAGCGATCCTGGGAGAAATGATAGGCGTGCAGGTGTCAGTAGAAGAATCTTTCGGCGGCAAATTTGAGTTTGTGGCAAAAAGCGGTGGGAAAGCAGATGTGACCATCGGAAAAGACAAGGGAAAAGGGAAGTGGTCGGTAGACGGGGATAAGTTTACCCTGACCATTGAGGGAGAAAAGATGGAAGGAACCTTGGGGAAAGACAGTATCACCTTTGAGAATATGATGGGGATGGGAGTCAAGGTCATTTTTGCCAAGGACGGAACGGATGCCATGGATCCCTCTCTGTACATGGGCGAAGAAGAAAAAGCCATGCTGGGCGAGTGGATGTCAGACAGCGTGGAGGAAATATTGGGAGACGGTCCCCAGACCACCATGGAAGGTGTGGAGAACATCAACGACGGGCTGCGACTGAATTTTAAGAAAGATCACCAGGTATCCGTGATCTATAAAGGACAGGAGATAGGAGATTTCAAATGGTCCGTTGCGCTGGGCTACTGTACCATTGAGACAGAGGAACCGGCCATTTATGTGACGATCCTGGAAGATCAGACATTGGAAGTTTCCTACAGTAATGCAGATGATTATTACACCTTCCACTGTATTAAGAGCTCTTAATACGCGTCCAGCAGGGAAAATAGAAGTAGAAAAACGAGGAGGGATTTTATGAAACAGATCAAACGGTGTCTGTGGTGGGCTGTCCTGATCCTGTGTCTGATCCTGCCGGTAGCATGCAGTCAGAAAAAGGAAACGGAACAGAAGGATTCGGCAAAGCAGACAAAAAAAGAATGGAAAGACAGAGAAAAAGTAGAGGCAGGAGTTTTTACCGTGTATTATCCAAAAGGATGGAAGTACGATAAAGAGGAACTGAAAAAGGAGAAAGGGTATGGAAATCTCCTGCTATATGATGGCAGCACCCGGGAGGAGTCCGATGTGCGCATCCGCATTACAGGAGAAAAGGAAGAAGCGATCACCTTTCGGAAAAAACTTGCGGAATGGAAAGTAGATCTAAGGGAGTATGCCGATGGAAAGGTAAAAGGGATTTCGGCAGGAAATGCAGAATTTGCAAGGGCGTCCTCGGAGCAGAACGACACAGACGTCTATCTGTATCGACATGAAAAGACGGGAGTTTCCTACCGGATCGAGGTGTCCGGAGATAAGGAAAACAAAAAGATCAAGAAACTGATAGAAGGAATCGTGATTAGCGACAAGGGAGAGAAAAACAAAGAAGCGCCGTGGCCCTGGGACGGGAAAGCCTTCCAGCCAAAGTTGTCTGAGCAGATGGTGGGAAGCTATACCATTCAGCCGGAATACATTCCGTTTGACGGAAAAGAGGGAACACAGGAGATCATGAAGCATAAATTTGTGCATCAGAACGGAAAATTGTTCCATCTGCTTGGAAACAAGCTGACTACCTACGAATATAAAGAAAAGGGACTGGTAAAGGAAGATTCCCTGGAGCTGGAAACAGACTATGAATATCTGTCCACAGATAACAGTGGAATGCTGTATGTGGCGCAGGGTGTGTTCGAGGTGATTGGCATAAAAGACGGAAAGCAGGCAATGCAGACGACCATCAAGGGGGATCTTAATATGCATCCTTCCGGAGAATGGGGGATCAGCTTCTGGGTCAACAGCGACCCCATGAAGGTCACCAATAAGAGCGGGGCACTGACAGCAGAACCATGGATCTTAAGCGGATTGAATGATGATGCCAGCAGGCAGGGACCGTTCCAGATGCTGGACGATGTGCAGATTACAGAAAATTATATTATGGTAGCAGGAAAGAAGAAAGCGGCAGACAGTGATGAGACGGAAACCAAGATCATCGTATACGATTATGAAGGCAATCAGGTAGTGGAGTTGGGAGGAGAGCAGAGCAGCGATCCGGATAGGCTGGGATACATTACCGGCATGGCAGAGACAGGAAATGGATTTGTGGCAACCGACGGAAATATGAGAAGGATCCATTTCTGGGCGAAGGACGGGACGTCGGTAGGCTCCATCGAAACGTCAAAAATCTTCGGAACCAGTTATCCGTGGCTGGAAGATATGCAGAAACTGGAGGATGGATCTTTGCTGCTTCTGGTAACACAGGAAAGAGAGGATGGGTCAGCAAATGAACTGATGCTGTTCCGGCTGACCGGGTTCTAGGACGGTTCGGAAAAAGAAGCCGGCGGTAAACAGCGGATAACAAGCGAAAGCCAGAGAAAGGCCGGCTGACGGCAAGTGACTGTGAAGACGTAAAAATATCGCTGTAAAAACGTGTTCACAGAGACAAGAGGTAGGAAACAGGGTATTTTGTGAAAGCGGTATGGGATCCGGGGAGATTTCCGGGGACAGGGAGAACCGACAGAAAGAAAATCCCCTGTTTCTTTTTGTGCCTTCGTGCAGAAGTGGCAGGACAAAGCGTAAGTATCTGTGAGAGGTAGGCCGTCATGGCGAATCCCGAAAGGTATCGTTTGCGATCTCAGAACCGGGCATCATGGTAGGGAAAGGAGGCTGTCATGGCGAAGCCCGAAAGATATCGTTTACGATCCGGCAGACAGAAAAACTCATAATATATTAAGAATTTTACCCGGAGACTCTTAAAAATTGGCTGATATTCTTGTATAGTATGGAGGGGGTGAAGACGATGGAAAGAATTTTAGTATGTGACGATGATAAAGAAATTGTGGAAGCCATCGATATCTATCTGGAGCAGGAAGGCTTTCAGGTGATCAAGGCATATGATGGAGAGGAAGCGGTAAAAATCCTGAAGAAAGAACAGGTGTCTCTTCTGATCATAGATATTATGATGCCAAGGCTGGACGGAATCCGGGCCACCCTGAAGATCCGGGAGGAAAATAATATTCCGATTATTATCCTGTCTGCAAAATCAGAAGATGCCGATAAGATCCTGGGACTAAATGTGGGGGCGGATGATTACGTGACAAAGCCCTTTAACCCGCTGGAGCTGGTAGCCAGAGTCAAGTCGCAGCTGCGGCGCTACACAAAGCTGGGAAGCACCCTGTCAGAGACGGGGTCG
Organism: Suipraeoptans intestinalis; assembly: GCF_009696485.1. Taxonomy (GTDB): domain Bacteria; phylum Bacillota; class Clostridia; order Lachnospirales; family Lachnospiraceae; genus Suipraeoptans; species Suipraeoptans intestinalis. The sequence continues at coordinate 1,080,422 of NZ_VULY01000018.1, read as the reverse complement.
GAGGTGTATACGACGGGCGGACTGTCTATCAACGATGCGCTAAAGGAGGTTACGGTAGAGGGAGAGCCGGTCAAGCTGACTCCACTGGAATATAATATCTTGCTGCTTCTGGTAAAAAATCAGGGCAGGGTTTTCTCCATTGACCAGATTTATGAAAATATATGGAACGAGGAGGCGATCGGCGTGGACAATACGGTAGCGGTCCACATTCGCCATATTCGGGAAAAGATAGAAATCAATCCCAAGGAGCCCAGATACCTGAAAGTGGTTTGGGGAGTAGGCTACAAGATTGAAAAGTATTCATAGAAAGCGGGGAGCTACATGAAAAAGAAATGGTATTGCAGCGGGATCACAAAAGGCCTTTTGATCCTGACTGCGCATGCGCTGGCGGTGATTTTGGCCCTGGATCTGTTTTTGCTGGCATCCTATCCGGAGCTGTTTCGGGAATGGCTGACGGGCAGGCCGGCAAAAACCTACGAAAACAGCGTGAGTTTTGGAGATACGGTGGAGCAGTCTGCCAGAGAGCTCCTGGACGGCGTGGCGATGCAGGAGAAATTTGGCGGAGAAAACGTCAAAGAATCCACGGATGTGATCGATGTGAAGGCCTATGTGGAGGAGGGAGTGCCAAAGCCGGAGGAATCCAGCGGGCTGGAATACCGCCTGAGTGATCTTTACCAGTGGGGAGACCAGTGGGAGAAGGAAGGGGAGGACAGTCTGGATCCCGGAGCAGCTCCGCCGCCTATCGTGGTATGTCAGAAACAAGGAGGCGGGTATCGGTACTTCTGGTACGAGAACTTTGCAGAGGAGATCAAGTCCGGGAATCTCCAGTTTGTGGAAGCGAAGGAGATGGGAGGAGATGACTTTGTAGATCAGGTTCTGGTGGATCTGAAACGGGGAAATGTGCAGAAAGACAACGAAATGACAACTTCCGTGATCCAGGACAAAGAAGGCAAGGTGGTCTATACCAATTTCTGGAGCTATGACGGACTATGGATCCAGGAGAAGTATCCGCCGCAGGGAAAAGCAGATATTCTGGAGATCGCCAATGAAAACCCGGATTGGAACGGAAAACTGGAGACGGCCTACCAGTTGGTCCGCAGTGCTGCCTACCAGGTGAAGATGGAGGCGGATTCTGCAGCGGTACTGGAAGAAAGCTACCGGGAAGGGGATACCAATCTGGCGTATCTGTATTGTAATTTTACTGCAGGTACGGTCAAAACAAACCGGACAGGCTTTGAAAACGCTGACAACTGGAAAGAAAGCCTGAAACAGATTCGGAAGATGGGGCGGTTTGTGATCGTAACCGACCGGCTGGAAGAATTTGAAACCAATATCAAACGGACGCAGGCATCCGGGTGGAGAGCCATGCTGACGGGACTTAGCGGCAAGACCGGAAATGACCTGCTGGCCATTGGAGTGGACACCCACTATCCGATCCAGGACAAATTTTACCAGGAAAGCCGTCTGTTTGGAAAATACGGACATCTGGGAAATACATTACTGCTCTCGGGCTGCATCGCTTCCGTCCTCTTTTTAGGCATCCTGATCTGGCTGACAACGGTGGCCGGAAGAAAGCCGGAGGATGACGATCTGCACTATATTTTTCTGGATCGCCTTCCGATAGAGATTCTATTGGCCGGATTTTTTCTGGGAACGCTTTTGATCACCGCGCCGGTATTGGAAATGGGAGGAATCAGTGGCTCTTATTATCCGGAGCAGGGAGAAAGCATTTCTCAAATCTATTACAGCCTGATTCCGGAAATGGTGGTCATGGCGATGGGAGCGGTGGCTCTTTGCGGATGGTTCTTTGTGACCTACCTGAGTATCGTCAGGAAGATCAAGGGAAAACAGGTGTGGAGAAACAGCGTGACCGGAAGACTTTGCCGGTTTACGAGGACTCTGTTTAGAAATCTGAATCAGGTATGGAAGACGATCCTGCTGTTTCTGGGATTCATACTGATGCACTGGATCATCATTGCCGGAGGAATTTACCAGGGAACCCTGGTGCTGCTAATCATGGAAGGGGCTGTGTTTGTCTATCTGATCAGAAGAGAGCTGAGCCGGAAAAAGATCCAGAAGGGGATCCAGGAGATCGCAGAAGGAAAAGTAAGCTACAAGGTTCCGCTGGAGGGACTGAAAGGAGATATGCTAAGGACAGCAGAGCAGGTCAATGCCATCGGGAACGGGTTTGATACGGCGCTGGAAGAAAATCTGAAAAACGAGAGGATGAAGACAGAGCTGATCACGAATGTTTCCCACGATATTAAGACACCGTTGACTTCCATCATCAATTATGCGGGACTTTTGAAGAAAGAGAAATTTGAAGATCCCAAGATACAAAAATACCTGGATATCATTGAAGAAAAGTCGCAGAGACTGAAGACCATTACGGAGGATGTGGTAGAAGCATCCAAGGCCAGCTCGGGGAATATCACGCTAGAGTGTATGAATATCAATCTGGTGGAAATGATCCAGCAGGTAAGCGGAGAATTTGAAGAACGCTTTCAGGAGAGGCGGATGGAAGAGGTATTGTGCCTTCCGGAGAAGGAAACGGTGGTGTATGTAGACGGACGACGGATGTGGCGGGTACTGGAAAATATTTACAGCAATGTGACCAAATATGGGATGGAAGGGACAAGGGTCTACACGGATCTGAAGATCCAGGGTGGAAACCAGGCGGTGTTCTGCCTGAAGAATGTGTCCCGAAATCCTCTGAACATTCCGGCGGAGGAGCTGACGGAACGGTTTATCCGGGGAGATATCTCCCGAAGTACGGAAGGAAGCGGACTGGGACTTTCTATTGCCAAATCGCTGACAGAATTGCAGGGAGGAACCTTCGATGTGTATGTGGACGGAGATTTGTTCAAGGTGACCATACGTTTCCCTCTTCAGGCCAGGAGAATGCCCTGCCGGGAGGAAGAAAGCCCTTCTCCTGAAAAAGAAGCAGGGAAAGCATAACGCAGGGAAACGAGAAGGAAAGGAAACAGAAAAATGCGGGTGTTTGTGACGATACAGGGCACAAATGCCCGCTTGCGTTTCAGGGGAAAAAACAGTACAATGAATCTGCTATGGAGAGATTAAAAAAAGTATTGGAAGAACAACTGAATATGGATTTTGCAGGGGCAGTGATCAGCGGTCCCAGAAAAAAAGGCGGGATAGAAAAGCAAAGGATCAGACCCTTGATGAAAAAGGGAGAACTATGCTTTCAGATAGAAACCTTCCGAAATCATCAGGCATTTCACCAGAATCTTTCAAAGGAAGAGACCATTCTGGCGATCCTGGAGGGGATGCGGGAGATGAAACAGCTACAGATAGAGACCAGACAGTGGAGAATCACCGTCCTGGCAGGGAAAAAGGGAACGCTTACCATCAAAAAGAAGGCGGTACAGAGCAAAACAGAAATTACCAGGGAACATAACCGGAAGAAACGGTATATCCTGGAAGAAGGAGATGCAGTTCCGTTTCTTTTAGACTTGGGAGTGCTGACAAAAGAAGGCAGGATCGTTCGCTCCCGCATGGATAAGTTCCGCCAGATCAACCGGTATCTGGAGTTTGTGGAGGATGTTTTGCCGGCGCTGGATAAGGAAAGGGAAGTGACGATCCTGGATTTTGGATGCGGGAAATCGTATCTGAGCTTTGCCATGTATTACTATCTGCGGGAAAAGATGGGATATGATGTGAGGATCATCGGATTGGATCTGAAAAAAGAGGTGATAGACCACTGCAACCGTCTGGCGGAAGCGTATGGATATGAGAAGTTGCAGTTTCAGCACGGAAATATCGCAGATTATACCGGGGAGAGGAAGATTGATATGGTGGTCAGCCTGCACGCCTGTGATACGGCGACGGACTTTGCGCTGCAGAAGGCGGTGGAATGGGAAGCGGATGTGATCCTGGCAGTTCCCTGCTGTCAGCATGAATTAAACGGACAGATCCGGAATGAGACGCTGGCACCTGTATTAAAATATGGACTGATCAAAGAACGGATCGCGGCGCTTGTGACGGACGCACTGCGGGCAGAGCATCTGGAGGCCTGCGGCTACGAGGCTCAGATCCTGGAGTTTATCGAAATGGAGCACACGCCCAAAAATATTCTGATCCGGGCCGTTCGGACGGGGCATATCAAAAAGGATCAAAAAGCTCTGGAAAACTGTGAAGCGGCTCTTCATGTGACCCCTTCCATTGCAGGGCTTCTGAAAGAAAGGCAGAGAATGCTATGAGCAGAAAAAAACGACTGACCCATGGAGCGATACTTGCAGGAGTATTTATCCTGGCGGTTCTTGTGTTCGAATATTTTACCAATAAGGGAAACGACAACATGACGGCGGATATGGGGGCGGCCACATACCCGCAGGTTACGTTTTCCTACAACGGGTATGGGCTGAATACGTTGCCCGGCTATGCTTCAAAGAGAGATCTGACGGCGATCCGGGAGACGGTGACGCCTGTCAAAGATGGAAAGCTGGACGTTCGGATAGAGCCTTACGAGGCAAAGATCCAGCGCGTCAGTTACACCGTGTATTCTCTGGATGGAAAAGAAAAACGCCAGAAAGGATCCATAGAATCCCCCGGGGTCAAATTTCAGGTCAAACTGGAGGAAGAATGGAAGGAACAGGATGGCTGGCTGGAAATGGTCTTCCATGTAAAGGGAGATAAAGACGTGTTTTATTATACACGACTGACGCCGGAGGCGGGGAAATCGGTGAGTGAAAGCCTGGATTACATCCGGGATTTTCATGAGAATGCACTGGAAAAGGGAGAGGACCAGGGGATCGGAACGGCGATAGAGCCTTCGGAGGATGCGGACAACACCACCTTCCAAAAGGTCACCATCGAATCCGACTTTGACCATGTGACATGGGGAGGCTTAAAGCCTCAGGTGGAGCAGGGAGAACGCTGGAACGTAAAAGAGATCACTTCCTCCTATGTGGCGGTGCAGCTGGAATACCGTGTAAGGTGTAAGGGAGAAGAAAATGAAACCGACCTGTATCAGGTGACAGAATTTTTCAAGGTCAGACACGCAGCAGGAACGTCGGACACATACCTTTTGGATTATGACAGAGAAATGGAACAGGTATTTGACGCGACCCGTCATGTGCTAAATGAGAAGGGAATCCAGTTGGGGATCACCTCTGACGATATTTCCTATGGCGTCAACCAGGATGGCTCCATCGTGTCCTTTGTGGAAGCAAATGAGCTTTGGAATTACAATAAAAATACAGATGAGCTGGCGCTGGTGTTCAGCTTTTCTTCGGCAGAGAGCAAGGATATCCGGAACCTGACGCCCCATCACAGCGTGCAGATCCTGGATGTGGAAGAGGATGGAGATACCGTTTTTTCCGTTTCCGGATATATGAACCGGGGAGAGCACGAAGGAGAGACCGGACTTGCCGTATATGTGTACGATATCCGAAAAAACTCGGTGGAGGAGCAGGCGTTTTTGTCCACCGATACATCGGGGGAGGCAGCGGAACATGAGCTGTCAGATGTCTTTTATTACAACCGGAGCAAAAAGCTTCTGTATGTGATCTCTGACGGAACCCTGTATCAGTTCAACCTGAAGACAGGGGGAGAAAAGGCTCTGGCGGAAGGACTGAAGGAAGGGGAATGGGTTCTGTCCCGGGAAGCCGGCATGGCGGCCTACCGTTCCCCGAAAAAAGGAGAAGCTCTGATGATCGTGCGGGATCTGAAAGAGAACCGCTTCTGGACCATAGAAGATCCAAAGGGAGAGATCCGATATCCGCTGGGATTTGTCCAAAGAGACTTTGTCTGTGGAGTGGCAAAGGAGGAGGAAAAGGGAATGCTTCTTTCCGGAGAAGAGATCCTTCCCATGTATAAGCTGGAGATCCAGAACGAAAAAGAAGAATTGAAAAAAACGTACCAGCAGGAAGGGACGTATGTGCGAAAAGCCGTCTTTTCCGAGAATATGATCACGCTGGAGCGGGTAAAAAACAGCGGGAATTATTATGTGGCGGACAGCTCGGACTATATCACCAATAATGCGGAAAAGAAGGAGAGCAATATTCAACTGACCAGCTATCAGACGGAACTGAAAGAAACGCAGTGGCGGTTGACGTATGAGAATGGAATTTCCGATAAGGATCCTAAATTCCTCAATCCCAAACAGGTTCTGTATGAAAACCCGGTGGTAATGGAAGTAGGAAAGCAGACAGAAGAATCGAAAAAAGAGGATGTAACACCGACAGATCGGTATTTTGTATACGGAAAGGGAAAACTGCAGGGCATCTTTGAGCAGGCAGGAGAAGCCGTTTTGGCAGCGGAAAAAGAAAAAGGACTGGCGGTAGATTCCTACCAGCAGGTCCTGTGGGCAGACGGCAGCTATGAAGCCGGATATCAGGTGTTTGGAAGGGAAGCGGACGAGGCTGCCCTGGTGGAAAAACTGCAAGAAGGAGAACTTCCGCTGCAGGCGGCAAAGGCTTTAAAGGGAGGAAGAGAGATGGATCTTTCCGGATGCAGCCTGGAACAGTTACTGTATCTGGTGGGACAGAACCGCCTGATCCTGGCGATCCTGGGAGAGAAGGAAACCATCCTGATGACCGGCTACGGCAGCGGGCAGATTTTCTATACCGATGGGAAAACAGGGGAAGAAAAAACCATGACGTTTGAAGACTTTCGTCAGTCTGCAAACGCCATGGGAAATGTCAGTATAGGGCTTTGATCTTCCGAATCAGAAGAGCAAAGAGAGCTGCCGGCATACTAGCAGGCAAGATCCCCAAAGATCGTGGATCGATGGCGATGGAGTACAAAATACAGCGCCATTCCCAGGATTCCGCAGGAGATCAGTTCTCCGATCCCTACCGTCAGCATCATAAGAGGAATGGGAAGCAGGATTCCGTATCCAAACCGCAGGATGAAAGGAACCACAAGCGCGTTGACCAGAACAGGGGGGGCCGGTGCCAGAAAGGGAGATCTGTTTCGCAGCACATAGGTCAGAAAGGCGGCCGCCAGGGTGGCAAGGCTGCCAAACAGGATATCCGGCAAAGCGGCTCCGCCAAGGATGTTTCCGATGAGACATCCCACAAACAGGCCGGGAATGGCGGCGGGCGTGAAGGCGGGCAGGATGGTCAGAGCCTCTGCCAGCCGAACCTGGATCTCCTGAAAAGAAAAAGGAGCAAACACAAGGGTCAGCACCACATAGAGGGCTGCGATCATAGCAGCCTGCGTCAGAAAGATTACATTTTTTTGTTTCATAGCAATTCTCCTTTAGTTTTGTTTTACGAGTGGAAGGTCGCGAACACTCGATTCATTTTACGACGGAAATCGTCGAAAAGCCCTTAAGACCTTGTTTTTGGGGCTTTTAGTAGCGATTGGAAGTATAGCATGATAGCGGTGGAAAATCAAGGTGTGGCAATGCTGTTCTGTGCACAAGACAGAAACAAGTCGGAAAGGTTTTAAAATGAAGGGGAGGTATCCTGGTTATTATCGATGGAATACTATCCTGCAAGGACAGTGACGGGAGACGTGCAGGGTCATATCTGCCAGAAAAATTTCAGACTTCCCTAAAAAATGGTGACAGGAATCGTCATCAGTGATAGAATATAGAGGATCAGAAAGTTTAGAATAGAAAGTTGATAGAAAAGCAGGCAAAACAGCTTGACAGGGCGTGCGTACCATGAAACAATTTTTAGACAGACAGACAGACAGACAGACAGACAGACAGACAGACAGACAGACAGACAGACAGACAGAATTAGGATAGAGAATCCTGTGATAGAAGACGAAAATGCGTAGCCGGAGGGGGTGCGTTGTTTTCGTTTTTTTAATACAAAGTTTGGTGCTTTTTACACAGCTTATACAAAGCTTGAAAGGATTGAGAGAGGAGATGCATTATGAAAGGCAACAGGAAAAAAATTGCAGCAGGCATATTGGCGGTGGCAATGCTGATGACCAGTATCCTGCCTGGCATCAATCTGGTTTATGCAGAGGATCATCCGGCTGCGGCAGCAGGAGTATCGGTGGAAGAAAGCCAGACCGGGAAAGCGACAGAAACAGAAAGCCTGGCAGGAGGCTTTGGCGGTCTGATGGAAGACAGCAGGGAAGTACCGGAAGCGGCTGTTGAGAGAAGTGCGGCAGAAGCGACCGGTCTGCGAGAGGAGGATACGGAAAAGATCGACCTGAAAATTGCGAGACTGACGGAAAATGGTCTGCAAGAGCTGCCGGAAGTCTGGTATACCCAGCAGCAGGTAGACAGTGTGGTGGACCTGGACGTTTCCGGGAATACGTACAGCGTGGACGCTCCGTATCTTCTGATCCGGGTGCCAAAAACCGATAAGATCACGGATCTGCGTTTTGTGGATTCCCAGGCGGGAACAACCGAAAGATACGAGGATGGAGAATACAACTATGTAAAATACACCTATCCCAGAATCACGGGAGGAACACACTACAGCTATCAATATTTCTTTAAATTTGACGGAAATCATGCGAGAAATGACGACAGCATCGAAGTGAAGGCCGGACTGTATCAAAGCGACGGTACGCCCATTCAGGAAACGACACACAAGTATGTGGTTAGGACGATAGGGTTTGCTCTGTGGTCGGTACATGGAAATTCGGGTCTGATAAACTCTGAAAAGAAAGCAACAGAGAATGGACATCGCTATGTCGTGACCGGCTACGTAGAACAGATGGGCGACGCCAAAACTGCTCCGAACACTATTCCGAAAACCAATGTTTTTTCAGCGATCTATCCGGATAAGATAGAGGGGGTCAATGAAAGTGTCGGAATGGAGATCCCAAAGAACATCAAAGTCGTTTACACGTTTCCGGAGGACGAGCCGGGCATGAGGGCAGACTCCGTTGGCGTTCACGGAGCAGGAAAGCACACGAAGAATATCCATGACAATAAGGTGGAGATTCTCCTGGAAAATGTAAATTTTAATAAGATCGGAAGTCCGGCGGACTGGACCAATGGCCGCCAGGCTGTCGGTGCGAATATCCGTCTGGCGCCGGGAGCGGTATCTGTCAATAAGGATATTCCCATTACGATCGACTACTATAAGAACGTAGACGAAAACGGAAACGGCGGAGAGTATGTTGGCAGGAGAATAGAAACCTTTTATTTTAAGCCGGTTCCCTATTCTCAAAATGGCAGATTTAGTTATGGCAAGCACAGCCATGCGGATCACTATATCGGCGAAGAGTTTGTATATATTTACAGCCCGGAATACCACTATCTTGACGGGAAGATTTATAAAGGTGCCTACAGGATGAACGAAAGAGGGATCCCTCTTCGTATCAGGGCGGTGAATGTCAATAATGGCTCCAGTTATGAAAACAGATATTCCGGAGGAGAGACCACAGAGATAAAAGCAGTCTACAGCAGGCTGGATTCGGCCGGTGTCTATTTTAAAAGCACAACGATCACAACATATGCAACAGACGAGCAAAATCCCTATAATGCGGAACACAGGCAGGCTGTAATCGATGCCATCAATAACGGAAACACCAAGCTGTACGGAATTGATAAAGCGGGTACCGAGCATCTGATTCAGGAGCATGTCAAGTATGATACGCCTGTTTTGATCGAGGATAAGCACGGGAACTATGAAGAAATTGTCGTCAAATTTGAAAAACCGATTGTACTGGATAACGCAGGGATCCAGTTACGTGAAAGAGTGTGGCTGTCAGAGGAAGAAATGAAGAAGCTGGACGCTTTGTCAGATGGCTCCCTTACCTACAACAGCTCTACGAGTGTAAGCTACTATGACACAGCAAAAAAAGAATACGTCAAAGGAGCCTATCTGGGACAGAAGGGAACAGCGAGCATTCCGACGTATTTTCTGGTATCCCCCCTGCACCCGGTTGTCAACGAGTTTGCCGATGAGCCGCGTGTCGTAGAATATGCCAACGATGCCACCTTTCGATATCTGGTGGGCCCGGCATTGCCGAGAATCAATCATGATTCTGCCACATATGGGGATCTGGAAAAAATTCCCAACGTCCGCACGATCACCCTTTTGCCTCCCGGGTTTGAGTACACAGGCAAGTTTGAGAAAAGGATGTATGACTCACAGTGGAGAACTAACCCCATTGAACCGAAAGTTACCGAAGTAAAGAACTTTCAAGGGACAGGGAAAACTGCCGTCATAGTAGAGTATGGCGGGGTGACGCCGGCTTCTTACTATCCCCTTTATTTGGAACTGAGGGCTACGAAGTATGCGGCACGGGGAGAAAACAAATTTACCAACTACCTGACGTATGATGAAAACGATTATATTCGTCCGTATGGAACCGGAAATAATCGGGAAAATGATTATGTGGATGCCCTGGATCTGGATCAGGATGGGGATACTTCGGAGATCTTTATGAAAAAAGACACGACGGTAACCTTTGTTCCACCGCTGGAATTGCTCCTGAACAATACCGTCCGTTACGACGGCGAATATGCGACCGGTGCGACAGGCGATCTGGGGTATGCCATTCAGTACAAGATAAACCTTTTCAACAATTCCATTAAGGACGTGGAAAAGCTGTCGATCCTGGATGTGTTGCCTGCAGTGGGGGATCACAGTATCAGCCCCAATGAGCAGAATGCTTACGTAGAGAGAAAGTCTACCTACGCAACGCCCCTTACCGGCTCGCTGGAAGAAGCAAACCCGGATATTCTGGAAAAAGTAGAGTTTTTCTACCAGTTGTCCGATCAGGGAACGGACCTGGGGAGTGTGCGTGACGGCGTCTGGGTAACCAGAGACCAGGTAACGGACTTCACAAAAGTAAAATCTGTCAAGATTTCATTGAAAGAAGGACAGGTGTTAAAGCCCAAGGAAGAATTGAATATTGTGATTCCGGCCCGGATTCCGGGAGACAAAGAGCTTGATGAGAAGACTTCTTTGGCAGTAAATTCCTCTGCGTTCAGTACAAATGGGAAGAATTACACAGAAGGAAATAAGGTGTCGGTAGATTTCCTGACGTATCTGGTAAAGGGAATCGCCTATCTGGATCTGAACAAGAACGGACAATATGACGACAAAGATATCCTGGCTTCCAATGTCGGCGTGAGAATCGTAAATCCGGATGGTACGGCAGCCACAGACTTTAACGGAAAAGAGATCAAAGGGAAAACCGATGACAAGGGAGCCTACTCCTTACCCGTATATAAGAGAGGAAACTATCTGGTGGCTTTTGATAAACAGGCAAGTCAGGCGTTCCAGGGAAAAACATCCGGCGGAGAAGAAGTAGCCAATTCGATTTTGGAGACCTCTATCACAGAAAACACAGCACAGACCAGAGAATATACATTGTCGCCGACGCACCGCCAGCAGATCATGAATGTCGCCTTGCTTCCGGAATATGGCAGCGTTCACATCATAAAAACATCGGCAGACGAGAAAAATGAGGACGGATCACCTAAGCGGATCGCGGATACGGTTTTCAGTATCCGCACGCAGGATGGGAAGGAAGTGGTAAATTACAAAGGGGAGAAGATCGCGAATGTAACGACGGACGAAAAGGGAGAGGCGCAATTTGAGCTGGTTCCGCATGGAACCTATGTGGTTCGTGAAGTAAGCACGCAGGCGCCCTATGTAGTGTCCACAAAAGAGTATCCGGTAACTCTGTCCGGGACAGAAAAAGAAGCGGAGCTTACTATAAGCAACCAGCGGAAAAAGGGAACGATCTCTGTTCACAAAACAGACAACACGACACGAAAAAAGGCTCTTGCGGGAGTGGAATTTACGTTGTCAAAGGACGGCAAAGTCGTGGAGAAAAAGCTGACAGATCAAAGTGGGGACGTTGTGTTTTCAGATGTGGCCTACGGAGACTATGTATTAAAGGAAAGCAAAGGCCTTGCAGGCTACACCGCTTCAGAAAAAGAGATCCCCATTGCGGTAAGGGAACAGGGAAAGACGTATTCGTATCATATCGTCAATGACCTGATGAACCCGGAGATCTCCCTGTCAGGAGAGAAGGTATGGAACGACGGGGAGGATCAGGATGGGAAGCGGCCGGATGAAGTAGTGGTAATTCTGGTACAAAACGGTCGGGAGACCCAGATGACCACAAAAGCAACGAAAGAAGGAAACTGGAAATATTCCTTCACACATCTGCCCACCTTTGACGAAAAGGGGGATAAAATCGTATATTCTGTAACGGAAAAAGAAGTACCCGGCTATGAAGCCAGCATTGAGGGCACTACGATCACAAATACATATACCCCGGAACACATAGATATACCGGTGGAAAAAGTGTGGGTGGATAACGAGGATGCAAAAGGGCTTCGACCGGAGAGCGTCCGGATAGAACTTTATGCAGATGAGGAGAAAGCGGCAGAGTATGAGCTGACGGCGAAGGACAGCTGGAAGCATACATTCAAAGATCTGCCCAAATATAAGAAGGGCAAAGAGATCCAGTATACGGTAAAAGAACTGGAAGAAACAGGGTATTCGGCGTCTTATTCCGGAGAGGCAGAAACGCTCCTGACCATTACCAATACCATCAAGGGAAAAGTATCCGTTCCCGTGACCAAAAAGTGGATTGGGAAACCGGCAGATTCTGCAGTCATCTATTTGCTTGCAGATGGGAAAAAGATAGAAAAGGCTGTCCTGACAAAAGAAAAGAACTGGCAGCATACCTTTGCAGGGTTGGAACAGTATCGGGACGGAAAAGAAATCAAGTATACCATTGAGGAAGAGAAGATTGCCGGGTATACGTCCGAAATAGCAGGAGACACTACAAACTTCCTGGTAACGAACACCTATAAAGATGTGAAGAAACCGGGAACATCACCAAAGACCGGAGAAACCAGTCCGGTTGTACTATACAGTCTTTTGACAGTCGCTTCCATGATCCTGGCCGGTAGGGCTTTCAAAAGAAAGCGTGTAAAGTAAAGCTGTAGAAAAAAGAAATAGCGCGGGTCGTAACCCGCTCTGCATCATTGAAGCAAACAGGCTGACGCTCCCGGGAAGGGAAGCGTCAGCCTGTTGTAGTGTGCGCTCATCTGCGTACGTTTCCCTCTCAAAAGCGTGTTGGCGCAGGCAGCCAGGGGAATGATCTTTTGCAAATGTATTTCCGGTAAGAAGTTGTTGCGCGATGTGTGGCTGCGCCCTCTGGGATGTGCATGCTGGAAGAGAGGGGGTTCGGGCATAAGGAAGGGTACTTCTTTTTCGTTGGCAGGTTCTTTTCCAGGACCGTTTACAGAAAGCAGAAAAAGAGATATAATGAAACAATATGAAGAAAAGTATAGCAGGATAAAGGAGCAGTTAGATGGATTTTGTAAAGATCAAGGAATTATACAGAGAGCAGGAGAAGTTTTTGGGCCAAAAGATTACGGTAGGAGGCTGGGTCAGAAGCGTCAGAGGATCCAAGGCGTTTGGCTTTATCGTATTAAATGACGGAACGTTTTTTGAACCGTTGCAGATCGTATACCATGATACGCTGGACAATTTTGGAGAGGTATCCAAACTGAACGTAGGGGCGGCAGTTATCATAACAGGAACCCTGGTGGCGACGCCGGAGGCAAAGCAGCCGTTTGAAATACAGGCAGATACGGTGGAGATCGAGGGAGCGTCGGCTCCGGATTATCCGCTGCAAAAGAAGCGTCACACCTTTGAATATTTGAGGACCATCGCTCATTTAAGACCCAGGACCAATACCTTCCAGGCAGTCTTTCGGATCCGTTCTCTGACGGCGTATGCCATTCATAAGTTTTTCCAGGAAAGAGGCTTTGTGTATGTACATACCCCGCTGATCACAGGAAGCGACGCAGAGGGAGCGGGAGAAATGTTCCGGGTGACGACGCTGGACATGGAGAATCTGCCGCGGACCGAAGAAGGCAGAGTGGATTTTCATGAGGATTTCTTTGGAAAGGAGACCAATCTGACCGTCAGCGGTCAGTTAAACGGAGAGGCCTATGCACAGGCTTTCCGGGATATTTATACCTTTGGGCCTACTTTCCGCGCGGAGAATTCCAACACCACACGCCACGCGGCAGAGTTCTGGATGATCGAGCCGGAGATGGCCTTTGCAGATCTGGAAGAAAATATGAACGTAGCGGAGGCAATGCTGAAGTATGTGATCGGATACGTACTGGAAGAGGCGCTGGAAGAGATGAATTTCTTCAACACCTTCGTAGACAAGGGACTTCTGGATCGGCTGAACCATGTCAGAAATTCGGAGTTTGTAAGAATCACCTATACGGAAGCCGTAGAGCTTCTGGAAAAGAATAACCAGAATTTTGAATATCCGGTGAGCTGGGGATCAGATCTTCAGACGGAGCATGAAAGATATCTGACCGAAGAAATTTTCAAAAAACCGGTATTTGTAACCAACTATCCCAAAGAGATCAAGTCCTTCTACATGAAGCAGAATCCGGACGGAAAGACGGTAGCGGCGGTAGACTGCCTGGTGCCGGGAATCGGAGAGATCATCGGAGGAAGCCAGAGGGAAGATGACTATGAGAAGCTTCTGGCAAGAATGGACCAGCTGGGACTGAACCGGGCAGACTATGAGTTTTATCTGGATCTCAGAAAATATGGATCCACGAGACATTCCGGATTTGGTCTGGGATTTGAAAGATGCATCATGTATTTGACGGGAATGAGCAATATCAGAGATGTGATCCCGTTCCCAAGAACAGTCAATAACTGTGAACTGTAAATAAACAACGGACAACGGCGCGTGGGACGGGAGAGGTTTTCTCCCGTCCCAACTTCAAAAAGGAGGAAAGCATGAATATTCTGGTAGTGGATGATGAAAAAGAGATTGCCGACGTGGTGGAGCTGTATCTGAAAAATGACCAATATACGGTGTTTAAGTTTTACACCGGGGAAGAGGCATTGGAATGTATCAAAAAGACCAGGATCGACCTGGCGATCCTGGATATCATGCTTCCGGGGATGGACGGTTTTCAGATCTTAAGAGAGATCCGAAAAACCTATACCTTCCCGGTGATCATGCTGACGGCAAAGACGGAATACATTGACAAGATCACCGGACTGACACTGGGGGCAGACGATTATATCCTCAAACCCTTTAACCCGCTGGAGCTGGTGGCAAGAGTGAAGGCGCAGCTTCGACGATACACTCAGTACAATGACGGCGGAAGGGAAGAGGATGAAACGATGGTGGTAGGCGGACTGGTGCTGAACCGGCATTCCCGGGAATGCATCTTCAACGAGAGGCCTCTGACTCTGACGCCGATAGAATTTGATGTGCTGTGGTTCCTCTGCGAAAATAAGGGACGGGTGGTGAGCCCGGCGGAGCTGTTTGAAACCGTCTGGAAGGAAACCTATTACAAAAACAGCAATAACACTGTTATGGTGCATATCCGCCATCTACGGGAAAAGATGGGAACGTCTTCCGGGAAATCGGAATTTATAAAAACGGTATGGGGGGTTGGCTACAAGGTTGAAGAGTAACTACCAAAAGCTGAAAATCAGTATTTTGATCCAGACACTGCTGGTCACCGGAATGACGCTGGTAGTGGGCGGTTTTTTGCTGCATTATGTTATTGACGGCGTTTATAATGACAGGTTTGCCAATGGGTTTGTCCGGGTGCTGCAGGCCTTCCGGGTGGAGGAAGAGGAGGCCATCCGGCTGTATTGGGAGATTGTGGGAAATAATAAACCGCTATTTCTGGTCATAGGGTTTCTTCTGTTGTTTGCCGTCTTTTTCTATGTTTCTCTCTCAAAAATGATCCAGTACCTGGATCAGATCGGAGATGGAATTGAAAACATCGCTTCGGAGTCCTCTTCCTCCATCCAGCTAATCACCGAGCTGAAGCCCATAGAGATCCGCATGAATGAGATCAAGGCCAGACTTCGCAGGCAGAAGATGGAAGCCATGCAGGAGGAAAAAAAGAAAAACGATCTGGTGCTGTTTCTGGCCCATGATTTGAAAACGCCGTTGACATCCATTGTGGCATACCTGACGATGCTGGATGAGCATAAAGAGGGAGGACTCAGTGAAGAAGAGCGGGCCAAGTATACGAAGATCGCTCTGGAAAAATCCCTTCGTCTGGGGGATCTGATCAATGGATTTTTTGATATCACCAGGTACAATATGCAGGAGATCGCTTTGGAGAAGGTGGAGATCGATCTGTCCTTTATGCTGGAGCAGCTGGCAGATGAGTTGTATGGAGTCCTTCAGGAAAAACGTTTGACCTGCGAAGTGCTGGTAGAAGAAAATCTGGTGATCCACGGAGACCCGGACAAGCTGGCAAGGGTATTTGACAACCTGTTGAGAAATGCCATCGCCTACTGCTACGAAGAGACCCCCATACGGATCCAGGCGAAGGAAACAAAGGAGGGGGTGGAGATCCGGGTCATCAACCGGGGAGAAAAGATTCCGGGAGATATGATCCAGGTGATCTTTGAGAAATTCTACCGTGTGGACGGATCCAGATCCAGCGGAACCGGAGGGGCCGGACTGGGGCTTGCCATAGCAAAAGAGATCGTAGAGCTGCACGGGGGACGGATCCTGGCAAAAAGCGACGAGGAATACACCACATTTCTGGTGACGCTGCCGGCAGAGAAAGAAGCAGAAAAAGGAGAAGAAGAGGCGGATGAAGTTCATACACATCGCAGACGTGCATTTGGGCGCAAAGCCAGAGGCGGGAAAGGCGTACAGCGACAAAAGACCGGGGGAGCTGTGGAAGAGTCTGGAACGGATCATTCGGATCTGTAACCGGGAGGAGATAGATCTGCTATTGATCGCCGGGGATCTGTTCCATCGTCAACCCCTGAAAAAAGAATTGCGGGAAGTCAACGCCATGTTCGCCGACCTGCAAAAGACCCAGGTGGTATTGATCGCAGGAAATCATGACCATATGACATACCGATCCTGCTATGCCGATTTTCCCTGGGAAAAGCAGGTGCATTTCCTGGGCAGAGGACAGGAAATGGAATGGGTGGAGTTTCCGCAGCTGCAAACGGCGGTATATGGAAAAAGCTATCACAGCCGGGAGATCAGGGAGCCGCTGGACGCCGCCGATTGGAGGAGAAGGCATCTTCAGCCGAAGGAGATCCTCCTGCTTCATGGAGGGGATGAAACACACCTTCCCTTCAGAAAAGAGGACCTGCTTCGGCTGGGGTATGATTATGTGGCGCTGGGACACATCCACAAGCCGGGGATACTGGCAGCGGGAAGGGCGGCCTATGCAGGCGCGCTGGAGCCGACGGACCGCAGTGATACCGGCGATCACGGGTATCTTTTGGGAGAGTGGAAAGAAACCGGAGGAACACTTCGGTTTGTGAAAAGTGCGGGGCGAAAGTACATTCCTCTCTCTGTGGAAACGACAGAAAGAGACACGGCTTACGAAATACGACAAAGAATAGAGGCTGCTGTCAGAAAAATGGGAACAGAGCATCTTTATAAGATTCGCCTGCAGGGCAGGAGGTCTCCGGATCTTTTGCTGGAGCAGGAAGAAATGGACATATTTGGCAATCTGGTGGAATGGGTGGATGATACAAGACCTGCCTATGATCTGGAGCGGTTAAAGCAAAGAAACAAAGACAATCTGCTGGGACAGATGATCGGAGAAATGGAGGAAGCTCCGGAGGAAAGCCGCCATTACCGGGCTTTGTGCCGGGGAATCCAGGCGCTTCTGGAAACGGGGAGATCCCTGTAGGCTGAAGCTGCAAACCAAGAAAGAAAGGAAAAAGAAATGGATCGATTCAAGGAATTACAGGAAGCGAAAACAGCGGCACAGGAAGTCGTGGCAAGGATAGATAACGCCATCGCTTCTTTGGACAGTGCCGCAGACTGGGGGATTTTTGATTTATTTGGCGGAGGGATGTTCTCCAGCTTTATGAAAAGAGACAAGATCAAAGACGCAAACGATGATCTGAAAGAAATATCGGATTCTCTCCGGATACTCAATCAGGAGTTGGAGGATGTCAACATGCATCTGCCGGAAACAGTCAGCGATACCGTGTGTGACAATGCCCTGGATATTTGGTTCGACAATGTGTTTACCGATGCCAGAGTGCAGAAAGAAATCAAAACAGAGCTGGAAAGACTGAAAGAATTCCGAGCGTCTGTTGTGAAACTGATAGAACGGCTGACGATTGAGATGGAAACCGGAAGATAGCGCAGCCTTTTGTCTGTGGCAGAATTCTGGACAAGAGAGAAGAGGGCTGTGACTGTTTCGCCGGGCAAAGGCGGCTGACAGGAGAAGGGCACAAGAAAATAAGTGGGACGGATATGCGACTTCGAGAATTGCGAATTACAAACTTTGGGAAATTAGAAGGAAAACGATGGCTCCTGCAGGATGGGATCAATCTGATCTACGGGAAAAATGAGTCCGGAAAATCTACGCTGCATTCCTTTATCAAGGGGATGCTGTATGGGATGGAAAGAGGACGGGGACGTGCCGCCTGCCGGGACGACTACACCAGATACGAACCGTGGGAGCATTCCTTCTCTTATGGAGGGATCCTGCGGTTTGAGAGCGGAGGAAAATCGTTTTTTCTGGAAAGGAGCTTTGGGAAAGAGCGAAAAAAAGGCAGGCTGATCTGCGAGGAAGATGGAGAGGAGCTGTCGCTGGAGGCAGGGGATCTGGAGATGCTGCTGGGAGGGATGGACCGGGCAGGGTTTGAAAATACCGTGTCCATCGGACAGCTGAAGGCGGAACCGGATCAATCTCTGGGAGAAGCGCTGCAGGACTACGCCGCCAATTATTTTTCGGGAGGAACCCAGGAGATCCAATTGAAAAAAGCGCTGAGCTATCTGCAGGAGCAAAGAAAACAGGCAGAGAGACGGCAGAGACGCTGTGAAGAGGAAAGACGGCAGGAAAGAGAGCGGCTTCGGCAGGAGGAACGGTACTTTCAAAGAGATATAGAACGGCTGAAAAACGAGGAAGACATTCTGGTTGCCAAGGAAGCAGACAGGAAAACAGAGGAAGATTTTTGGACATCTCAAAAGGGGCCGGACGAAGACGGGGCAGGCTTTCGGAGGCTGTTTTCTGCGGAAAATAGGAGAGCAGGAAGAGAAGAGGCGCCGGCGGCAGAAACCGGACGGAGAGAGAAGAGGGGAAGCCTTCCCGGAATCATCGGGATCCTTCTGCTTCTGGGAAGCTGCCTGCTGGCGCACCTGTTTTTGAAAGGGGCCGTCCGCACGGTAGCAGAAGTGGTGAGCCTTGTTGCGGTGGGGGCTTTGCTGTGGGTGGAAACGAGAAGCCTTCGGAAAAGGGAGAAACCTTCCCTGCAGGGAGAAAGGAAACAGGAAGCCTCTGCCGGTTCGTACCTGGAGCAGTTAAACTGGAAGCGGAAAAGGATTGCGGAAGAAAAAAGAGAAAAGGAAATTTCCTGTGAAAATCTGCGGGAACAGTTGGAGGAACTGGAGAGCGTTTCACAGGAATGGAAAAAATGGGAGGAAGAGAGGCAGGAACTGCTGCTGGCAGAGCAGCTTTTGAAACAGACAGCAGAAAACATGGAAAAACAGGTGCAAAAACGGGTGGGAGATGCAGTGGCAGAAACCCTGTCCTACCTGACGGGGAAAACGGGAGTCCGCCTCACCCTGGGAGAAAAAGGGATAAGAATCTGGATGGAGGAAAAACTGCAGGAGATCGGCAGCCTGAGCCGGGGGACGGCAGAACAGGTGTATTTTGCGTTGCGGATGGCGGCAGATACCATGTTGTATGAGGAGGACAATCCGATTCTTTTGGATGATACCTTTGTCTATTATGATGAAGAGCGTCTGGAGCGAACGCTGCTGTGGCTGCAGAAAAGCGGCAGACAGGTATTGCTTTTTACCTGCCAGAACAGGGAGGAACTGCTGCTGAAAAAACTGGGAATTCCGTTTTTCAGGCAGGAATTATAAGAAGGAGGGATAAGGATGAAGCTGGGATTTATAGGTGTCGGAAATATGGCGTCGGCAATGATTGGGGGAATACTGGCAAAAAAGGTAGTGGAGCCGCTGGATGTGCTAGGCTCTGCCAAAACAAGGAGCAGCAGGGAGAAAAGAGAAAGAGAGCTGGGCATTTGCATGACAAAAGACAACAGGGAAGTGGTGCGGAAGACAGAACTGTTGTTTCTGGCAGTCAAGCCGTGCTATTACCAGTCGGTGATCGAGGAGATCCGGGAAGACATTCGAGAGGAGCAGATCCTCGTAACAGTCGCTCCCGGAAAGACTTTGGAGTGGTTACAGGAGCAGTTTGGGAAACCGGTTAAGCTGGTCAGGACCATGCCCAATACGCCGGCGCTGGTGGGCGAGGGAATGACGGCTTTTTGCGCCAATTCTCTGGTGACGGACAAGGATCTGGAAACGGTAAGAACACTCTTGGAAAGCTTTGGTAGGGCGGAAGAGGTGGAAGAACGTCTCATGAGCACGGTGGTAGCGGCCAGCGGAAGCTCTCCGGCCTATCTGTTTATGCTGATGGAGGCCATGGCAGATGCTGCGGTGGCGGGAGGAATGCCAAGAGCACAGGCTTATGAATTTGTGGCACAGGCGGTGAAGGGAAGCGCCGTTTTGATGGAAAAAACAAAGCTGCATCCCGGTGTGCTGAAGGATATGGTATGCTCCCCGGCAGGTACGACCATAGAAGCGGTCCGTATCCTGGAAAGGGAAGGACTTCGCAGCGGGATCATGGAGGCCATGAGAGTCTGCGAGGAAAAAGCAAGGTAGGAAGGGAAACCGGAAGACAAAGTCAGGACCACTGGCTAAGCCGGTGATCCTGACTTTGTCTGTGACACAATAAAAAGGACTGCATTCTGTGTGAGATGGGATGCAGTCCTTTTCGTGGTGCGGACTCATTACAGGAGTATAAAAAAGTACACGCCTGCACGTAATATAGTAGAAACATAAATGTTTCCGAACTTCATGTACAAAAGAGAAAAGAGGTACTGTATAACGATGCCGGAAAATAAAGTGTTGAAAAGAATCAACGGGGTGAGTGTCTCAAAATGATAATTGCCGGGATTGGCAAGGATCAGGAGACCATATAGCGTACCACACAAAATGGTTCCCGGATGAAAGCCAAAGAGTTTTACAAGCCGGGGCCACAAATATCCTCTGAATATAAATTCCTCCGTAAAAAAGAACAGTGCGAGATAGAAAGCCGCCTGAGAAAGAAAAGTGATGACGGTTGTTTGGTTTGTAAGAAAATGCCGCACGTGAAAGAGAAGAGAGGCCGCCAATACAACTGCCAGAAATGCAAGGGCGGATTTCAGGTGCTCTGTTGTCAGGCCAAGCGTATGCAATTTTTTTCTGTTCCGGAAACAAATAAACAAAAAGAATAAAACCGAGTAAAGAAAAGCAGGAACCGGGCGTAAAAGGAGCACCCCTGCCATGCTGATTTCTTCAAAATGATTCGTCCAAAGTAAACCCGCGCAATATACAACAAAGGATAAAACAGATGATACACACTCCTGCTTTGTCAGGCTTTGACAGATCTGCAGAGACTGTGGCCTGAAACACTGAAAAAGACTTTTGACCTGTTTCATAATACTCGTCCCCTCCCATTCTGGATAGAAAACCTTTCGGTTATCAAACTGCACAAAGACGATGGATTTCTGGCGTTTTTCTGACGGTTAAAACAGTAAAATTTTAATTTTTTACGGATTTTAATCGAAATGCGCACAGAGCCCACACGCCACAAGTCTATCTTGACTTAATTTATGCTATCATATTTCACGGGAAAAGTCCAGATATTGCCTTAAAATCCAGCATATTAGACAAAAACGGGAAGCTGACAGAAATGGCAACAGGAGTTTCCGGAAATACTTGCAAAATAAATGGGACTATGCTATTATATCTACATAGATATAACTAATTAGATATAAAATTCCGGGTGTAGAAAGGTAAAGCACAAAAAACACAAAGACGTAAAGTGCAAAAACATAAAAAGGATCCGGAAGCGGCATCTGCCGGGGATGCAAAAGCAGGGAGCGAAAAACAGAAGCGATTCAGGGAAAGCAGAAGCAAGAGAAAAAAGAAAAAAAGAGAAAAGAGAGAAAGAGATATGGGACAGGAAGAAATGAAAATCGTCATCGGACTGCACCGCAATACCAATGAATTGGACAGGCAGACGGGAAGGATTGCAGGGAAATACGGGTTGACGCTGAGCCAGTTTGCAGTGTTGGAAGCGCTGTACAGCAAGGGAGATCTGACCGTAGGAGAAGTGCGGGAAAAGATTTTAAGCAGTGTAGGAACCATACCGGTCATCGTCAACAATCTGGTAGGAAGAGGGTATGTGGAACGACTGGCAGATCAAAAGGACAAGCGGCTTTGCATCCTTCATCTGACAGAGGAGGGGAGGAGTGTCATTCAGCAGGCGGCTCCAAAGAACAGGGAGATGATCAGAGAAAAAATGAAAGAATTGACCGCGGAAGAGAAGAAGCAGTTGTTGTTCCTATTAAAAAAATTAGGAGGGATCTTACATGAATAGAACGATCAGAAAAAAGGTAAAAGGATTTCAAACGGTAGATGGAGGCGGTGTGAAGCTGGTAAGAGTGCTGGGCAGCCAGACCGCAAAAGAATTTGATCCTATTTTGATGCTGGACTCTTTTGACAGCACCAATCCGCAGGATTATATAGCGGGCTTTCCGCCGCATCCCCACAGAGGGATCGAGACCATCAGCTACGTGTGGCAGGGGAAAATGAAACACAAGGACAATCTGGGCTTTGAAGACACCGTGGAAGATGGGGAAGTCCAGTGGATGACGGCAGGATCCGGCATCATCCATGAAGAACAGCTGCCGGCAAGCGAGCGGATGCTGGGCGTGCAGCTATGGCTGAATCTTCCGGCAAAGGACAAAATGACAAAGCCGGCTTACCGCAGCATCAAGAGGGACCAGATCCCGGAAGTGGAACTGGAAGGAGGCCGCCTCAGGATCCTGGCAGGAAGCTATGACGGGCAGCAGGGAGTCCAGGGGAACTATCAGCCTATTGACTATTATGATATTACGGTAGAACCGGGAAAGACGGTTACCATTCCCACAGAGAAGGGCAGACAGGCGCTGCTGTTTCCTTTGCTGGGGGATGTACGGGTAGCAGGAGAAGATCTGGAAGAAAAGACGGCGGCTCTGTTATCGGACGGAGACCAGGTGACGATAGAAGGAAAAGAAAAAAGAGCCAAAGTTCTGTTTCTCAGTGGAAGTCCATTGAAGGAGGAGATCGCCTGGGGAGGGCCGGTGGTAATGAACACCAGGGAGGAACTGCAGCAGGCGTTCAAGGAGCTGGAGGAAGGAACCTTTATCAAATAATCGACCGAGGCAGGCGCCGCCGGCATCGTGGGAGAAAGCCCTTAAAAACACAGGCGGATCCGGGGTTCAAAAGAGCGGTTTTTCCGGAACGAATGAAAAGTGGAAAACGGGAAAACAGTGACGGCTTTGCAGACGAAGGCATATGCTGGGGCAAGGCAGACAGAACAAGGCAGACAGAACAAGGCAAACAGAACAAGGCAGACAGAACAGGGAAACCGAATACACAAAAAAGAAAAAGGAGGAACAGACATGAGCGTGATCACAGGATTGGAAAAGAGAAGAAGTCGTTATCTGTTAAACAAGGAGCTTCCGGTTGCGAAGGAAAAAGTGGAGGAAGTAATAAAAAGAGTGACGGAACTGGTTCCCGATGCCTTTGATATGAAGAGTGCGAGGGTCGTGGCGGCCTTTGGGGAAGAGCATGAGGCGCTGTGGGATGAGATTGAGAGGGTGTTTGAGGGGAAGGTACCGCATGACAAGATCCAGTCCTTCCGAAATGGAGCAGGAACGATTTTGTATTTTTACGAAGAAGAGGTAGTAGACGGACTGGCAGCCAAGTTTCCGACCTATGCAGCCAATTTTCCGGTGTGGGCAAACCATGCCAATGGAATGCTGCAGATCAGCATCTGGACGGCGCTGGCAGAGCTGGGGATCGGAGCTTCCCTGCAGCATTACAATCCCGTTATAGATGACATGGTACGGGAAAGATACAAGCTTCCCAAAACCTACAGGCTGGTGGCACAGATGCCGTTTGGCGGGATAGAAAAGGAGCCGGAGGCAAAAGCGAAAGAGAAAATAGAACAGAGAGTACAGATAGTGTAGATAGTATAGGCGGACAGAGAGGGGAATTATTTTGCCGTGAGGGAATAGGCGGCAAAGGACTTCCTCAAAATATCCGGAAATTCAGGTGGAAAAAAACATCTTTTGCATCAGACATAAGGGTGCAGGAGATGTTTTTTTGTTTCACAGGAATGTGCGCTGCGCGAAATAAAACATTCTGTTTCTCGTAAAAATCCATAAAAATAAAAAAGAAACCGATATAATTTTGGACAAAATTCAAGGAGGAAACTAGAAAGAGCAGGAAGAGACAAAAAATGATGAAAAAATAAATAAAAGGAAGGGGATCCATGATTTTGAATTTAAAAAAATAAATAAAAAAAGGGGTGAAATGCAGGAAAACAGCGAAGAGAAAAAGATGATTGACAAAAGAAAAAAATGGCAGTAATGTGAGGAAAGCTTAGAGGAGAGGAGGGCATTTATACGGAAAAACTGACTCAAAATCTCATGGAGGAATTAACCTGTAAAACGGTGTTTGAGATTCCGGTTTTCGGGGGGATCAAGGTGGACGAAGCGGTGGTGGCAACCTGGGGGATCATGCTGTGTCTGACCCTGCTGTCTCTGATCCTGGTGAGGAATCTCAAGGTGGAACGTCCGGGGAAAGTACAACTTGCGTTGGAGTCATGTATTCAATGGGGAACGGATCTTTTTGAAGGGATCCTGGGAAAAGAAAATTCCGGTTATATTCCCTACCTGATGACGGTGGGACTGTTTCTGGTTATCTCCAACACCATGGGGCTGATCGGGATCAAACCACCCACAAAGGATCTGAACGTAACGGCGGCGCTGGCCATTCTTAGTATGCTTTTGATCGAATACAGCGGGATACGAAGAAACGGGATCCGCCATTGGGGAAAACACTTCGGGGAACCGGTTCCCTTCGTGGCGCCGATCATGGTGCTGGAAGTGTTTATCAGACCACTTTCGCTGTGCATGCGTCTGTTTGGAAATATGCTGGGAGGATTTGTAGTGATGGAACTGATCAAGCAGGTAGCACCGCTTTTGATCCCCGTTCCTCTCAGTTTCTACTTTGATATTTTCGACGGGCTGCTGCAGGCCTACGTATTTGTATTTTTAACGGCACTTTTTATGAATGAAGAAATGGAATAAAGAAGGAGGACATAGTATGTCGGGAACAATTATCGCAATTGGAGCAGGAGTAGCAGTATTAACGGGAATTGGAGCTGGTGTCGGGATCGGGATCGCAACCGGAAGAGCGACGGAAGCCATCGCAAGACAGCCGGAGGCGGAAAAGAAGATCAGTAAGTCCCTCATTTTGGGATGTGCACTGGCAGAGGCAACGGCCATCTACGGCTTTATCGTGGCATTGATGATCATCCTCTTCCTGAAATAAGGAGAACTTTTTCGGGAGAAGAGAGGAGAACCCTGAGAAAGGCGGTAAAGATGTGTTAAGGTTAGATGCGAATTTTGTATTGGAAATGATAAATATCCTTGTACTTTTCCTCATTCTTCGCAAGCTGTTGTTCCGTCCGGTCATGGATATCATGGAAAAGCGCAGACAGATGATCGAAGGGAAACTGCAGGAGGCAAGCCGGGAGAAGGAACAGGCGGAAAGCCTGAAAAGAGAATATGAAGACATCCGGGGGAAGGCAAAGGAGGAATCCAGGCAGATCATCCTGCAGGCGAAAGAAGAGGCGCAAAGAGAAGCCAGACAGCTGATAGAGGAAGCGCAGAAGGAAGCGAGGAGACAGCTGGAGGAGGCGAAGGCATCTATTGAGGAGAAGCAGACACAGGCGCTTTTGGACGTGAAAGCCCAGGCGGCAGTGCTGTCAATGGAAGAGGCAAAAAAACTGCTGGAGAACCCGCAGTCTTCTGCATATCAGGAATTTATCAGAAAAGAAGGAAGGCAGAAGGTATGAGAAGAAATGGAAAAATTTCTCCTTATGTCAAGGCGCTTTGGGAACTGGGAATCGAAGAAACAGATCTGGAAGACATCCGGGAGATTTTGCGGGAGAATCCGAAGCTGAAAAAAGTGCTGGAAGACCCGAGAGTTTCCCGACAGGACAAAAGCAGGGTGGTTGACAGAGTGTTTCCGGAGGCTTATAAAGGGCTGCTGCAAACTCTGGTAAAGTATGAGACGGTGGCGCTTCTGGATGATATGAAGACAGGACTTCAGGCAGAGAAAGACAAAAGAGAGAGAAGGATCACGATCAGACTTTCTTATGTAACGCCTCCTTCTGTTCAGGAAAAAGATCAGATGGAAATCCTGTTGAAACAGAAGTTTGCGGCAAGTGAAGTCCGGTGGCTGGAAGAGGAAAAACCGGAACTTTTGGGAGGATTTCTTCTGCAGGTAAACGGATGGGAATACGATTACAGCACAAGGGGCAGATGGCTGGAGCTGAAGCGCGGTTTGATTAGGAGGTAACGGAAATGAGCAGGATCCGTTCAGATGAGATTATTTCGATTTTAAAAGAAGAAATTCAAAATTATGAAGAAGTGGTACAGGGAAAAGAGGTAGGTACGGTCATCTCCGTAGGAGATGGGATCGCTTCGGTTTATGGCCTGGATACGGTGATGTACGGGGAGATCATAATGCTGGACAACGGCCTGAAGGGAATGGTTCAGGATATCAAAGAGTCGGAGATCAGCTGTATCTTGTTCGGAGACGATGCGGACATCAGGCAGGGAGCAAAGGCTGTGCGTACCGGCAGGCGGGCAGGAGTTCCTGTAGGAGAGGCTTACATCGGCAGAGTAGTGGACTCTTTGGGGAATCCCATTGATGGAAGAGGGGAGATTTCTGCTTTAGAGTATCGCCCTATCGAAAAAGAGGCGCCGCAGATCGTGGACAGAAAATCTGTCAGCGTTCCGCTGGAAACGGGGATCCTTTCCATTGACGCCATGTTTCCCATAGGAAGAGGGCAGAGAGAGCTGATCATTGGAGACCGGCAGACAGGAAAGACGTCTATTGCGGTAGACGCCATCCTGAATCAGAAGGGAAAGCAGGTGATCTGTATCTATGTGGCTATAGGGCAGAAGGCCTCTACAGTGGCACAACTGGTCAACACCCTGAAAGCGAAAGGAGCCATGGAATATACGGCGGTATTTTGTGCCACAGCCAGTAGCTGCGCCTCTCTTCAGTACATTGCTCCTTATTCGGCGACAGCTTTGGCAGAATATTTTATGGAACAGGGGAAAGATGTACTGATCGTGTACGATGATCTGTCCAAGCATGCGGTAGCTTACCGGACGATCTCTCTGCTTTTAGGGCGTTCGCCGGGACGAGAGGCGTATCCGGGAGATGTGTTCTATCTGCATTCCAGACTGCTGGAGAGAAGCAGCAGGCTGAGCGAAGCGGCAGGAGGCGGCTCTATTACGGCGCTTCCCATTATTGAAACACAGGCAGGAGACGTGTCGGCCTATATCCCCACGAATGTGATCTCTATTACCGACGGACAGATCTTTCTGGAAAGCGATCTGTTTCATGCAGGGATCCGCCCGGCGGTCAATGTAGGACTGTCCGTTTCCCGGGTAGGTGGTGCAGCACAGACGAAGGCGATGAAAAAGGCTTCCGGAAGCCTGCGGATCGATCTGGCGCAGGCGAGAGAGCTGGAGTCTTTCACACAGTTCAGTTCGGATCTGGATGCGGCCACTAAAGCACAGCTACAGTACGGAGCGTGTCTGACGGAACTTTTGAAACAGCCGCTGGGACGTCCCTTGAGTCTCTGGGAGCAGGTGGTCACCCTGTGCGCGGTGACCGGACGGCTCTTAAAGGAAGTGCCCACAGATCAGGTGAAAGAATTTCAGATGGATCTGCTGTCCTATTTTCAGGACAGACAGTCGGATATCTGCCGAAAGATCCAGGAAGAACAGGATCTGAGTCCGTCATTAAAGGAGCGGATCATGGAAGGGATCCGGGAATTTCAGAAAAGCAGATAGGTGAGAGTATGGCAAATACAAGAGAAATGAAAGAGCGGATAGACAGCATTCAGGAAACGAAAAAAATCACGAATGCCATGTACCTGATCTCTTCCTCAAAGGTGAAGCAGGCAAGAAAAAAGCTTTCGGAGACAGAACCGTTTTTTTATGCCATGCAGGCAGAGATCGCCAGGATCCTGAAACATGTACCGGATATGCACAGCCACTTTTTTGACAGAAGAGAGAAGACTTTGCCGGAAAAAAGAAAGATAGGATGCATCGTCATTACGGCGGATAAAGGACTGGCAGGAGCATACAACCATAATGTGATCAAGCTGGCAGAAGAAATGAAAGGAAATGCCGGACAGTACAGGCTGTATGTGCTGGGAGAGCTGGGGAGACAGTATTTTTCGGGGAAGGAAGGGGTCGTTTTGGAGGAAAGCTTCCGCTACACCGTCCAAAACCCCAACATGAACCGGGCCAGAAGGATCGCCTCTAAGGTGGTAGAGCTGTTTGAAAAGGGAGAGGTGGATGACGTGTATATCATCTATACTCGTATGGTCAACGCCATGGAGGAAGCGGCGGAGAAGATCAAGCTGCTGCCGCTGCAAAAGACCAGCTTTCAGCAGGAGATGGTGCATACGCCAGAGGGAGATTACCTGGAGGGAATGACATTCTATCCTTCGGCGCACAGCGTGATGGACAGTATCGTTCCCAACTATTTAAACGGGATCATCTATGGGTGTCTGGTGGAATCCTACTGCAGTGAGCATAATGCCAGGATGAAGGCAATGCAAAACGCTACAGACAGCGCCACAAAGATGCTGGGAGAATTAAGGATGACGTATAACCGGGCGCGGCAGGCAGACATTACACAGGAGTTGACGGAGGTTGTAGGCGGAGCCGGCGTGCAGAAAAGGAAGTGACAAAACACATGGGAAAAGGAAAGATTATGCAGGTGATGGGGCCTGTAGTAGACGTAGAATTTCAATCGCAAGAAGAGCTTCCAAGGATCAAAGATGCTCTGGAAGTGGAGGGGATGGGCTTTCATTGCGTTATGGAGGTGGCGCAGCATACCGGAAATAACGTGGCAAGATGTATCATGCTGGCATCCAGCGAGGGGCTGCAAAAAGGGATGGAGGTGACGCCCACAGGCGCCGGAATCCGGGTGCCCGTGGGAGAGAAAACGCTGGGGCGGCTGTTCAACGTGCTGGGAGATACCATTGACGGAAAGGAGCAGATCCCTCAGGAAGCACAGAAGTGGGAGATTCACCGGAAAGCTCCCCGGTTTGATGAACTAAGCGATAAGGTGGAGGTGCTGGAAACGGGGATCAAGGTCATCGATCTTTTAACGCCCTATGCCAAAGGAGGAAAGATCGGCCTGTTTGGAGGCGCCGGAGTAGGGAAAACGGTGCTGATCCAGGAGTTGATCCACAATATTGCTACGGAGCATGGAGGCTATTCCATTTTTACGGGAGTAGGAGAACGATCCAGGGAAGGAAACGATCTGTGGACGGAGATGGGAGAATCCGGCGTACTGGAAAAGACGGCTCTGGTATTTGGACAGATGAATGAGCCGCCGGGATCCAGAATGCGTGTGGCAGAGACGGGGCTGACCATGGCGGAGTATTTCCGGGATGAAAAACAACAGAATGTATTGCTGTTTATTGACAATATTTTCCGGTTTGTGCAGGCCGGCTCAGAGGTATCGGCGCTTCTGGGCAGGATCCCGTCAGCGGTGGGATATCAGCCGACGCTGGCCAACGAGATGGGAGCGCTGCAGGAGCGGATCACCTCGACAAAGAGTGGTTCCATTACCTCCGTGCAGGCAGTCTATGTACCGGCTGACGACCTGACAGATCCGGCGCCGGCCACCACCTTCTCCCACCTGGATGCCACTACCGTTTTGTCCAGAAAGATCGTGGAGCAGGGAATCTATCCGGCGGTGGATCCGCTGGAGTCTACGTCCAGGATCCTGGAGGCAGATGTGGTAGGAGAGGAGCATTACCGGGTGGCAAGGAGCGTACAGTCCATGCTGCAAAAGTACAAAGAGCTGCAGGATATCATTGCGATCCTGGGAATGGAAGAATTGTCGGAGGAGGACAAGAAGATTGTCAGCCGTGCCAGAAAGATCCAGAGATTCCTTTCTCAGCCATTCTCTGTGGCAGAAGGATTTACCGGCGTAAAGGGGAGGTATGTGCCGGTGAAGGAAACGGTACGGGGATTCCGGGCGATCGTAGACGGAGAAATGGACGAATATCCGGAAAATGCATTCTTTAACGTGGGAACCTTGGAAGAAGTGGTGGAGAAAGCAAAGGAGCAGATGTAATGGAATCGTTTTTTTTGAAGGTGATTTCCAGTGACAAGGTGTTTTTTGAAGGCAGGTGCAAGAGTCTGGTAGTCCCTACTCCGGACGGACAAAAAGGGATTTTGGCACACCATGAAAATATGGTGATCGCGGTAGAGATCGGAGAACTGGTTCTGACGCCGGAGGAAGGAGAGCCCATCACGGCAGTAGTCTCCAAGGGATTCGTGGAAATCCTGAATAACCAGGTGGCTGTGCTGGTCAATTCGGCAGAGAGACCGGAGGATATCGACGTCCTGCGGGCAAGAGAAGCAGAGGAAAGGGCGAAGGAGCAGCTGCGGCAGAAGCAGAGCATCCAGGAATATCATCTGTCGCAGGCCTCTCTTGCCAGGGCGATGAATCGGTTGAAGGCATCAAAAAACAGAAGGAAATAGATGGGATAAAGGAACGAGAGTCTTTGGTTTGACAAACCGAGACTCTCGCTTCGTCTGGAGGGGAGATGTTGAGGATAGAAAAGAATACTTGAAACAGGTTTTGAAGAAAAAAGTTTGGACAATGTAAGGCAGTTTGGTGTTTTCAAAGTGAAATCAAGAAAGTATAATAAGAGGAAAGCAGAAAAAGCAGCAAAAGAATTGGGTGAAAACGAGAGGGGGGACAGATTTGGTAAAAACATGGATGGCGGAAATTTCTCCGCTGTATCAGGAGGAGAGATGGAAGGCGGAGATGGAACGGCTCCCCCAGTGGAGAAAGGAAAAGGCAGCCAGACTATCTGCTCCGGAGGCAAAAGCACAGAGTGTGGCAGTGTGGAGACTGTGGCAGGAAGTACAGAAAAAAGAAGGAGTGGGAGAAGAAGTCGTGTTTAACCTGTCTCATTCCGGCAACTATGTACTATGTGCTTTCAGTGATCGCCCGAGAGAAGAAGTGGGTTGTGATATAGAAGTGGTTAAAACGTATCTTCCCAGGATCGCAAAACGCTTTTTCACCGACGCAGAATATCGGCGGTTGGAAGAAGCGGATAAGGGAGAACAAAGCGATCTGTTTTTTCGCCATTGGGTGCTAAAGGAAAGCTTTATGAAAGCCACCAGGCTGGGAACTAGGCTGGATACCAGAAGCTTTGAGATCGAGTGGGAAAAAGGGATGCCGAAGCTGGCAAAAAAACCGGAACAGTTTTCAAGGGAGTACGCATACCGGGAGTTTTTTTTGGATCATACAGAGGTCAGAGCGGCGGTCTGCAGTACCGATAGAGAAATAAGAGATAAGATAGAAATTTATGTCTTTTAAAAAGAGAAGAAAAAGAAAAGATTCTTTGCAAAAAGATCTTTTTTTTGATGGGCAACATGCTATAATAAATCATTGAAAAGGATAGAAACCGACTTTGACGAAAAAGCAGGGACGGACCCGGTAGATTCCCTAAAAGGATGTTTGAGAAAAAGAGGGAAGAAAAAGAAACGAATATATTTCTGTAATTAATGAGGGACGATTCAACCACAGAACATCTATGACAGAAAAGAGAAGGAGGAGCAAGAAATGTATTTATCATTCGGGGAGCAAGTGAAAATCATTTTAAAGAGAAAAGGAATGACCATCAAAGAGCTGGCGGCAGTGATGGAAGAGCGGACCGGGAAGAAAATGTCCCGCCAGAATCTGACGCAGCGCCTGGGCAGAGATAATTTTCAGGAAAAAGATATGATCCTGATCGCAGAGATCCTGGAGCGGCCGTTCCAGTTAAACATATTGGATGAAGCGGCTCTGGAAGATGAGGCGATCATCGAAAAGGTAAAGGAAAAGA
This sequence comes from Suipraeoptans intestinalis, assembly GCF_009696485.1. Taxonomy (GTDB): domain Bacteria; phylum Bacillota; class Clostridia; order Lachnospirales; family Lachnospiraceae; genus Suipraeoptans; species Suipraeoptans intestinalis. Next base: position 1,048,456 of record NZ_VULY01000018.1, on the reverse strand, counting down.
TAGAGAGGACCCGGAAGAAAGCAGAAACGAAGAAGAAAAAGAAGGCGGAGCCGTCTCAGAAGATAAAAGAAATCAAAGAAGATCTAAAGGAGGATTCTTCGGAAGATTCCGGCAAGGAGACCGCCGTGGAAGAAAGGCAGGAGCAGAAGACGGTTGCCCATGACGCGGTAAAGCAGGAAGCGGGCGTGGAAGAAGTGGTTTCGGTAAAGCAGGAAGCGGCTGCGGAAGAAGCGGCTTTGGCAAAACAGGAACCGGTTAAAAAGGAGCCGGCGAAAAAGATGTTTGGCTGGCTGACCAGACGGACAAGAAAGCAGGAAGAAGAAAAAGAAGCAAAACCGGAAAAGCCGGCAGAAGAACTCCCGGAGACGAAAAAGCGGCAGGAGAAGGAGGCAGAAATTTTGCAGCCGTCAGACTATCCGCAGAAATATCAGGTGGAGTATGAAGAAGCGCTGGAGGAAGTGCTGGCGACGACAGAAGAGGAAGACCTGGAAAAAGGGGAGGTCAATCCCTATACCGGTAGAGAATATGAAAGCAACAGTGTTCGGATCCATCCGAAACGGCTGGGTTATGTTCAGGTTTACAGCAGAAGAACCCACAGTTGGAAGGATATGACGGAATGGGCGTTTTTAGGAGAACAGGAGCGGTTAAAAGCGGAACTTGGAAAGGACTATGAAGAGCCGATCTTTCTGGATTAGAAAAGGGGAGCAGGTTTGAACTGGGAACAATTGTTATCGACAAAACGAAGAAGAGAAAGCAGCAGCAAGTACGGAAAAGGAACGGATCTGCGAAGCGAGTTTGAGAAAGACTACCACAGGATCATCGGGAGCGCATCCTTTCGGCGGCTGCAGGATAAGACCCAGGTCTTTCCCCTGGATAAAAGCGATTTTATTCGCACCCGGCTGACCCATTCTCTGGAGGTTTCTTCTTTTGCAAAGTCTCTGGGGCAAAATATCGGAGAAAACATTCTGACCTATCGGAAGGATTCGGGATTTACGCAGAAAATGAAAGAAGATATCTGCAGCATTTTGCAGTGTGCCGGACTGATCCATGATATTGGAAATCCGCCCTTTGGACATTTCGGAGAGTATGCTATTCGGCATTGGTTTAAGGAGAATCTTCCCAGACTGCAATACCACGGAAAACCATTGGAGCAGGTACTGACGCCACGAATGATCCGGGATTTTTATCATTTTGAGGGAAATGCGCAGGCGCTGCGGCTGGTCAGCCGCCTGCATTTTCTGGTGGACGAAAATGGGATGAACCTGACCTACGGGCTGCTGTCTTCTATCATTAAGTATCCGGTGTCCTCTTTGGAGGTAAATCCGGCCTCCCGGGACATCAAGGAGAAAAAAATGGGCTATTATCTGGCGGACGAAGAACTGTTTCAGGACATTGTCAAGGAGACAGGGACGAATGGAGCGAGGCATCCGCTGGTGTATATTTTGGAAGCGGCAGACGATATTGCCTATAAAACGGCAGATATTGAAGACGCCTTTGTAAAAGGATTTATCGGGTTTGATAAGCTGTTAGAGGTCCTTAGAAAACTGGAAAGTGAAGAGCCGCCGGTATCTGGCGGGTTTAAGGGAGCGGACAAACTGGAGGAGCTGTACCAGAGAGGACTGGAAAAAGGAGTGGAGGATCCCAGAGAGTATGCCATCAAAAACTGGATCGTAAGGCTGCAGGCATTTTTGATCCAGTGTGCCACTGATGGATTCAACACCCATTATCATGAGATCATGGAGGGACGGTATCCATCAGACCTCTTTCATGGAACCTTCGCCCAGTCCCTGATGGAACTTTTGGGCAAACTGGCATACCGGGAGGTCTTTACTTCGGAGACCATTTACCGGATGGAAGTAGCAGAGTCCAGCATTCTGAATGATCTGATGGATAGATTTTTAGAGGCGGCGATCCGGTATGATGATCCGCAGGCGTCTCTGGATGCCATAGGGAAACGACTGATGTCCTTTGTTTCCAGCAATTATAAGAGAGCCTATCACAGACAGGCGGAAGGAAGATCGGAGGAAGAAAAGTTGTATCTTCGTCTGCTTCTGGCAACAGACTATATCTGTGGAATGACGGACAGCTACGCCAAACGGCTGTATCAGGAAATGAAAGGGATCATCTAAATGACGGAAGATACGATAAAGTATATGAAAGAAGCCATTCGGCAGGCAAAAAAGGCTTACGCATTGGGGGAGGTTCCTATTGGCTGCGTGATCGTTTACGAGGGGAAGATCATTGGAAGAGGATACAACCGAAGGACGACAGAGAAAAATCCCCTGGCACATGCCGAGATGATCGCCATCCGAAAAGCCAGCAGGCGGCTGGGAGACTGGCGGCTGGAGGGATGTCAAATGTATGTGACACTGGAACCCTGCCAGATGTGTGCAGGCGCCATTGTGCAGGCGCGAATGGACAAGGTGGTGATCGGCTGCATGAATCCAAAAGCGGGGTGCGCCGGATCTGTCCTGGATCTGCTTCGGGAAGAAGCTTTTAATCATCAGGCGGAGGTGGAAACGGGAGTGTTGGAAAAGGAATGCAGCGAGATGATGAAAGCATTTTTTAAGGAGCTTCGGGAAAAGAAAAAAGAAGGGCAGGAGACTTCCTGTTAAAACAAAATAGGGCAATAAAAAAATCCATGAACCGGGATCACCAGATCCTTTCTGTCATGGATTTTTTATGGTCTGTTTTCTGTGCACTGTGCGTCGAACGATCGATCCCAGACGTTACCTTGGCAGCTGACTCAGTCCAGGCACCCTTACGGCACCCGGAAGATTTCACTTAGTGCTGCTTCGTTCCCGACCTGACACGGTTCATGAAGTTCCGCTGCGTAAGACCCGAACATCGGCATCAGCTGATCAAGGGCAGCTCTGCAATGCGATGCCCTCGGCACAGTATCACCCCTGCTATAGCGGATTGCAGGTACAAGGTACCGCTACCACCCCGGCTGCACAGGTCTTCATTCTAAAGGATTTTGCATAAAATGTCAATGAAAAAGGAAAGGCATCTGCATAGTGAAAATGTCAAGTGTTAATGCTCACTTTCTTCCTATCTTTTTTTTATATTTTTTTCTCCCCGAATATTTTGTGCTTTGTATGAGAAGAACACGCAAAGTGGCCACTTATACAAGTGGCTGTCGTCTCCCGAAAAAATTGTCTCCTGTGTTATGCAATCCACCCCCTTTCTGTTGCTTCCTGAATCAATTTCAGAAAGACTTCTTCTGCAGATCTCCCTCCATAGATTTTTCTGGGATATTGATTCATCCATGCTTCTATCTGTTTGATTTGATTTCTGGAAATCCCATCAAGGTTCATTCCTTTTGGCAGGTATCTTCTGATAAATCTGTTTTGATTCTCATTCCTGGAACGCTCTGTACTTCTGTATGGGTGGCAGACGTATATTTTTGTTCTGCTTTTCTTATTTCTTCGGGATCGCTCAATCCCTTTGTAATCGCTAAATTCCGCCCCATTATCTACTGTAATGCTGCGGAATAACTCCCGAAAAGCCTTTTCTCCGATTCTGCGTTCCATCCGATCCAATGCTCGCACCACTTCCGTTGCCGTATGTGCTTTCAGTGGTTCTATCACTTCCAGAAGCGTCGCTCTTTCTGTTAATACCAGAAGGCTTTTTTTGCTTCCCCTTCCACCCAGAACCGTATCCATTTCCCAATGTCCCACTTCTTCTCTGCGGTTAATCTTTTCCGGTCGCTTCTCAATACTGGTTCCTCTGCTGACCTTCTTTGCCACCTGTACCTTCTTTTTCCTTTTTTTGTGTGGCATGGGACAATCAGCCAATACGATATTAGGAAACACCCTCTTCCTGATGTAATTATAGCAAGTAGATAAGCTGATCTGTGTTTGAAACACCTGATCTGATTTCCTGGCTGCTTCTAGCGCCGCATAGGGCGACTTCTTTTCCTTTATAATCTGATGCTCCAAAAACCGAAGCAGCTTTCTATCTGTTCCGATCTTCAGCCCCCTTCCTTTCTCCTTCAGCTTCTCTCGATATTTCCTTTGTGCCTCTTCCGGATTATACCGTTCTTCTTCCGTCAGGTCTGTATTCCTGTGTAGATAAGTCGCTCGTTTTACTTCCCGATAAATGGTTGATATGTGAACTTGTAATTCTTCGGCGATCTCCCTTTTTCCAAACCCATGCCGTAACATCAATTCGATTTTAAGTCGGTCATCCCGACTTAGATGACTATAGAATTTCCCCATCCCTTTTCGATCCTTTTCCTAGAACTTCTAAGAAAACTATAACAAAAAACAGGCCAACCATTCAACGGTTTTGACCTGTTCTCCTTCACATTTCTATCCATTTTTATTGGGTTGCTCCGCAGCTGCATCGATACCCGGTGATCTGCTGTTCCTGATGTGTTACTGCTGGATGATTTATCGTATTATAATGATCCAAAACTTGGCGATATGCTGTTCCGTATCCACCACAAGGGCACCCCGTTGCCTCCTCATGTTGTCTTGAAGTTTGTCCCGTTATGTCTGCTCCACATGTATTGCATTGTTTCCATGCTTCTTGCCTATACACTGGAACTTGTTCTGTCCATGCTGCCTGATCTGTTACCGTAATCGTGGTATACACTGGCTGCCAGTTATGGCTGTGTGCTTTTGGCTCTGTCTGGGACGTGTTCCCTGAACCAGAAGTTTCCGCTGATTTTGCTGATTCTTTCTGCTTCGCCTCTACCCCGGTTCCTCCAGCTTTTTCCGCTTCTTTCTTCTTTTCGCTTCCTTCAGTGGATGAAACTTCTGCCTTTTTCTCCTCTTCTTTGACCGCCTCCACCTCTTCTTTATCTGCAGCTTCTTCTTTCTTGACTTCTACCTTGTTTTTCGTTTTCTTTTCTTCCTTCTTTTTTTCTGTCTGTTCCACTTTCATTTTTTGCTTCGTTTCCGCCCCGGTTTCCATCTGTGCGCCAACGCCCAGAGCAACAAGAAAAGCTGCCACGCAAGCTGCCGATATCAGTCTTTTCATTTATTTTTCCCTCCTTTATTTCCTATTCTCTATCCCGTATAACTCTATCTAAAAATCCAACTCTTCCTCATTTATAAATTCTTGCTGGCCTTCTGCCTGTCTTGCTGCTCTTTCCACGGCTTTTTGCATATAAGTCTGAGGGTTTTGTTCTTTCTGTTTACAAGCATCTCTTAAAGATTCGGAAAAATCATAAGTGTCACCTATCTCTGTCGCATAAATTGTATACAATGAATCTTCCAACCAGCTAAACTGTTCTCCCATTTCTTGAATACATTCATAAACATCCAACAATGCTAGTTCTTCTTTACTGTGATAGCCTGATCCTTGCACATGAATAAATTCTTTTCCAGTTAAATATTCCCGAATATCTTCATAAGCTTTTCGCCAATTTTTGCCTGGATAGAATTTCTCTAATTTCTTTGTATCCAAATCAAAGTTCATGGAATATCGAGACTTTTTCTCCATATTCAATCTCCTATCCAAACATTATTCCTTTTTTCTCTGTGTAATATTGGATTAAATCTATATGTTCTCCTCTTGGAGCGAACCACTCTATCGATTTCACGCATTTTTCAAACCAGTCTGCATGACATAAATGATGTGCTGCATTCCCTACATGGGAAACGTCAGAGGGAACCCCTCTTCCTGTAAAAACACCATCTCCCTGATTGATGCACTGGTAATTCTCACAGGTTTTTTCTACTGCCTCTATTACTTCCCGATAGTCATACCCATATTTTTCTGTTTTTTCTGGGTCGATTCTTATAATCAGTTTAAATTCCGATTTTGCCATCTGCTCTTCCTCCTTCTTACAATTTTCTCCCATTGGTTTTACGTGTCAACATTGACACGTACTCTTCTTTTTCCTCCACACAGCTTCCCGGCGTCTTTCTCTAACCCCATAATAACCGTGCCTGCATTTCGCAGAAGTTCAGCATAGCCTGAAAGATTACTACTGTTTTCGTGGTCTTTTCGTCTGCCGCCACTTCTTCTAACGCTTCATTTTCCGCTTCTGTCAGTATGATCTGTTCCCGTACCGTTTTCCTTACATAATCCGGATCTGTGTAAGCACGGATCTTCAACCGGGGGTTCACCTTACAATCTCCTCTCAAAAAAGTAGCAATCGCCTTTTTCTGAAATGCCACCAGGCTTGCTCCCGTTTCTTTCAAAAGCCGATGCTCAATGATAAACATAGATCTGGTCACTTTATAGGTTGTGATGATTTTCTTTTGTGCTTCCAATGACACTTTCTCCATTCTTTATCAGTTCCTCCAACTGGCGAATGACATTCAGATATTGAAAGTATTGTTCCTCCTGCAGCAGCATCCCAATCCGAACCTGCTTGCGGATCCCTTCTGTATCCTGTTTCCAGTTTTCTCCGTCCAAATAGCAATACCCTTCCGGAACCTCTACTTCTCTTTTTTGTAGTGTAGCATGTTCTTTTTCACTACTCAATAGTCCCTTCTGTTCCTCCTGATATTTTTTCAAGTCCTTCCCTTCGATTTTTTTCTGCGCCTGCATTTTCTGCAGGAAATCTTCCTGTACCTCCACTGGCATATCTGCCACCTGTGCTGCCGTGTTGGAGGAAATCTTATCTTCCAACATGACATCCATTAACGCAGGGCTGCCCTGATGTTCCACTTTGTCAAACTGTGCCACCTTCCCAGTAGAGATCCCCAGGGTTTCGGAAAGCACCTCTCTTTCTCGTTTTCCTTTTAGTTCCACTTCACTTCCATCCGCTTTCTTCAGACGCTCCACTCCTTGATCTTTCAGCTTTTTGTAGATTCGTCTCAATTCCTGCAGCTCTCTTGCAATCTCTCCATCGGTATAATCCCTTTGTTCCCGGTTGGTTGTGATGATAGAATACATTTCCTTTTCTTCTTCATCCAGCGGCAGATCAATTTTATCCAGTACCGTCACCACACAGGGAATCACTTTCTGCCAGATCCCTTTTTCGATCAGCAGATCAATGGCAGTCAGCCTTCTTTCCCCACTTAATAGCTCAAATTTATTTCCCTCAATCGGCTTTACCTCCAGCGGCTGCTTGAGGCCTACGTCTGCGATAGACTGCGCCAGGCTTTCAATCTCTCCAATCTTATAAAAGTTCCGTTTATTCTTTTCAATCTGACGCCTGTCTAAATACAGAAGATCCATATCCCCTCTGGATACATCATTTAAAAGTCCAAGTCCCGCTTTCATTCCACCGTCTTCATTCAACAGGCCTTCCGTCCCTCGAATCTTTGATAAATTAAACTTTCCCATAGCTATTCTCCTTCCATGATATGCCGTGTCAGCGCCAGATATTCTCGTGTGATCTTCTCTTTCTTTTTCGGATCCCTGGCCAGTAGTGGTTGTTGCTCCAAAGTGCTTTCTTCAATCCATTTGGAGCTTCGGATCGTCACCGGAAGTAATCCTCCTTCCGGAAAAATTTCTTCCAATAACCCATACACCGCTTTTTCTATGTTTTTCCTGCCGCTATACTGGGTAAGAAAACAGCCTCCCAATTTTAGCTTGAAATTATAACGCTGCACCGTGCGGATCTGCATAGAAAGAGGAGATATCTCTGTACAAAACAGTACAAAAAAAGTAGATGAAAAAAGGCTTCCATATTGTACAAAAAAAAGTACATGTGCTATAATGGGCGTTATAGTTGGCGAAAAAGATGCGGCCGGGAAAGGCGGCGTCTGCATAGAACCAACCGGCAGGGGAAGCGGACTGCCGTAGAAAAGCAGCGGATGCTGTGATGGGAAAGAAGGAAACGAGATGAAATTTCATGACAAACGGACGAAAAGAATCATAGCGATCATTACGGTAACGGTGATCGTGGCCATGATCGCCACGATGGTGATCCCATATCTGATCGTGTAGCGTGACAGGAAGAAGAAAAGTGAGGCAATCAACATGGAACTTGCGTGGAAATCATATACCGCCTACGGAGAGGAAGAGCGTGTGGGAGATACGGCTCTTGCCATGGTGGCAAATCATCTGAAAAGCAGAGGGTGTCGGCAGCTTGCTGTAACGGCGTCGGTGGAGATCCCTTCCGGAGAATATAAGATGCTTTCTATCCGGGTGGAAAAAAGACTGCGGGATCTTTGCGGGCAAAAACAGATTCCCTGTCATGGCGTTGAACGGCGGGTGAATCCCCTGCTGAAAAGTCCGGGAGTGACTGTGACAGGAGCGGGAGAAGTCTGCGCACAGACTGCTGCGGGCAGGGAAAAGGAAACGCAGGACAGAAAAGATATCTGGGAAAAAAGGGAATCGGAAAAGTGTATACCGTACAGCCAAGGGGAAGAGGAGATTTACTGTGTAGGATTGCCTGCCTTATCTGCCGCCCTGCAGCTTAAAAGGCAGGAGAAAAAAATCTTAGAACAAAGATTTTCTTCTGCTTTTTTGGAAGAAATGGAACGGTGGAAAGAGGAGCAGTTTTTAAAGGATCGCTGTTTTTTACAGGGAAATGGGATCACCGGCTGGTATCAGACGGAAGAGGGCGGGATCTTTGCCGCTCTGTGGAAGATGGCGGAATCCAAATGCTGTGGATTTGAAGTGGAATTAAAGCAGATCCCTCTCCTGCAGGAGGTGATCGAGATTTGTGAGCATTTTCGTCTGAACCCCTACCTGATGCAGTCGGCGGGCTGCATGATAGTGACTTCCGGGACGGATCTGGAGCAGGAACTGGGAGAACAGGAGGTCTTTGTAAAAAGGATCGGTCGCCTGAAGGAGGGAAAGGAGAAGCTTTTGAAAAACGGGGAGGAGATCCGGTGTCTGGATCGCCCGGCGCCGGATGAATGGCTGAAATGGCTGGGAGGAGAAAGAGAATGATCAATATTGTACTGCTGGAGCCGGAAATACCGGCAAATACCGGAAATATCGGAAGAACCTGCGTGGCGACAGGGGCGAGGCTGCACCTGATCGAGCCGCTGGGGTTTCGGCTGACAGAAAAGAATCTGAAACGGGCAGGCATGGATTACTGGAGCCGATTGGATGTCACCACCTATGTAGACTACCGGGAGTTTTTGGACAAGAATCCGAAAGCGAAGATCTATCTGGCAACGACCAAGGCAAAACGGATCTATACAGAGGTTTCCTACGAAGAAGACTGCTATATCATGTTCGGCAAGGAAAGTGCGGGGATTCCGGAGGAGATCCTGCAGGATTCAGAGGAAACATGCATCAGGATCCCCATGCTGGAAGAGATCCGGTCCCTGAATCTGGGGAATTCTGTAGCGGTGGTCCTCTACGAGGCGCTGCGCCAGCAGGGGTTTGACGGCATGTGCAGGGAGGGAAAACTGCATCGATTGGAATGGAAGGATTAAAATGCAGGAAAATTCGTTTGACTATTCATAATATTTATAAGTACTGATAGATATAATCATTAAAAAAGCATAAATTTCATGGACTTATGAATTGGAATATATTATAATTTTAGCCAAATAGGTTCATGAAGGAAAAGAGGTGAATGAGTTGGTAGAGGAAACCATGCGGGAAATTCGGGAAACGGAAGCCCAGGCGGCAAAAGTACTGCAGGAGGCAGATGAGGCCTGTACCAGGATTCTGGAAGAGGCAAAAGAGGAAGCCAGGAAGATCCGGCAGGAAAAGGAAGAGACTGTGAGCCGGAGAGTCAAAGAGGGACTGGAGCGTCAGAAACAACTTTCCCAGGCGGCGATTGAACAGGCGGAGGCTGCGGCGGAAGAAGAAACGAAAGAACTCACCAGACGGGCGAAAGAAAAGGAAAAAGACGCAGTTACACTTGTGAAAGAAGCATTGCTGTAACAGACAGCAGGGGGAAAGGAGGGAGAATGTTATGGCAGTATTGCAGATGCAAAGAGTAAGTATCTGCGGGCTAAAACGGGATCGAAAAGCGATTTTGGAAACCATACAGTCTCTGGGTGTCATGGAGATGGATCAGATCCGGCAGGATGACGGCGGCTTTGAAAAGATGGACACCACAAACGCCAGACAGAGCTTTGAAAAGAAGGTACATCTTTTTGAGCAGGCGCTGCATATTCTGGAGACGTACACACCGGAGAAAAAGTCGTTCTTATCAGGCTTTGAAGGAAAGACGCTACTGGGTAAGGAAAGACTGGAGCAGACCATCCGGCAGAGAAAACAGGCGGTGGAAACGGGAAGTGCTCTGGTGGGCATAAGCAAGGAGATCGCAGAGCTGAAAAATGAGATCCATGGACTGTACAACCAGATAGAAAGTCTGACACCGTGGAAGAGCCTGGACATTCCCATGAACAGCAGAGGGACAGACAAGACGGCGGTGATACTGGGGACTCTAAGCGGACAGTGGACGCTGGAAATGGTAAAGGAAAGCCTGAAAGAGGCAGAGCCTGAATTGGAAGAGGTGCATCTGGAAGAGGTGTCCAGCGACCGGGACGGCATCTATCTTTTGATCATTTGTCTGAAAAAAGATGAACAAAAAATCGAAGAAGCGCTGCGCAGTCTGGGTTTTGCAAGACCAACGGTGAAAAGTTGCAAATCTCCCGGCGAGCAGATAAAAGACTGGGAAAAGAAGATTCACGACCTGGAAGAGACCATCAAAAAGAAGGAAAAAGAGATAGAAGCGCTGGCTTCTGCCAGGGAGGAGCTTCAGATCGCCTCGGATTACTACAGGATCCGTGCAGAAAAGTATCAGGTGCTGGGGACGCTCCCGCAGTCAGAACGGGTATTTTGCATCAGCGGGTATGTGGCAAAGAAACAGGTTCCGCTTCTCAGGGAACGGATCGAGAAGGTATACAGCTGTGTCCTGGATGAGGAAGATCTGAAAGAGGACGAGGTGCCGCCTACGGTACTGGTCAACAACCGGTTTTCCTCCAGCATGGAAGGCGTGGTGGAATCCTACGGACTTCCTGGAAAAGGAGAGATTGATCCGACAACGGTCATGTCCTTCTTTTACGTATTTTTCTTTGGGCTGATGCTTTCCGACGCGGCGTATGGAGCCATTATCTCTATCTGCTGCTTCGTACTTCTGAAAAAGTTTCCCCGGATGGAAAAAAGTATGCAGAAATCACTGAAACTGTTTTTCTACTGCGGACTGTCCACACTGGTGTGGGGCGTTCTGTTCGGAGGGTACTTCGGAGACGTGATCACGGTGGCGGCAAAGACGTTTCTGGGAAAAACGGTAGAAGTGAAAGCCCTTTGGTTTGTTCCTTTGAACAATCCGATGAAGATGCTGGTATATTCCATGCTGTTCGGTACCATCCACCTGTTTGTGGGACTGGGAATCAAAGGCTATATCTGCCTGAAGGAAAAGCGGATACTGGACTTTTTCTGTGACGTAGTACTCTGGTATGCCTTTGTGATCGGACTGATCCTTCTTCTGATACCCAGCCAGGTATTTGTAGCGATCTCCCAGATGGAAGTGACCTTCCCACCGGCAGTCAATCTACTGGCAAAGGGACTGGCTATCGGAGGAGCGGCGGGATTGTTTCTCATGTCGGGACGGGAGAGCAAGAACCCGGCCCTGCGACTGGCGCTGGGGGCGTATGACCTGTACAACATTACCGGCTGGCTCAGTGACGTGCTTTCCTATTCCAGACTGTTGGCGCTGGGATTGGCAACGGGAGTTATCGCGTCGGTGGTGAACCAGATGGGGATCATGGCAGGAAAGAGCGTAGTAGGCGTGATAATCTTCATCATTGTATTTTTGGTAGGACACAGTCTGAATATGGCCATCAATATCCTGGGAGCCTATGTGCATACCAATCGTCTTCAATTTGTGGAATTTTTCGGTAAGTTTTATGAGGGAAGCGGAAGAGGCTTCCATCCCTTTACACAACAAACAAAATATGTAGAAATCAAGGAGGAGAAGTAAGATGAGTAGTTTAGGAATCGTTTATGCATTGTTGGGAGCAGCGGTAGCAGTATTTCTGGCAGGAGCCGGATCTGCTATCGGAGTTGGAGTCGCAGGTCAGGCAGCGTCCGGAGTCGTATCAGAAGACCCGTCTAAGTTTGGTAAGGTTCTGATCGTGCAGCTGCTTCCGGGAACCCAGGGGATCTATGGACTTCTGGTAGGCTTCATTACACTGGCGAAGGTAGGGATCCTGGGCGGAGGAGCCGCAGAGATTTCCGTACAGACAGGACTTTTGATCCTGGCGGCATGTCTTCCTATCGGGATCGTAGGATTGATCTCCGGAAAGCATCAGGGAAAAACGGCTGCGGCAGCTATCGGAATCGTAGCAAAAAAACCGGATCAGTTTGGTAAGGCGATGCTGATCCCGGCCATGGTAGAGACCTACGCCATTCTGGCGCTTCTGATCTCCGTCCTCGCAGTAACATCTATTCAGCTGTAAGCGGACAGGATCGAAAAGAAACGTGTCATTTTAAAGAAAAAGGAGAGCCAGGCAATGAGCGGATTAAACAAGATAAAAAGCCAGATCATGGATGAAGCCAGATCTTTAGCGGAAGAAAAGATTGCGGAAGCCAAACTGACGGCAGGAGAGATCATAGAACAAGCTCAGAAAGAAGCCGAAGAAAGTGAGAAGCAAATGCTCCGGAAGGCGGAGGCAGAAGAAAAGAAGCAGCAGGAGAAAACAGCTTCTTTTATCGATCTGCAGAAGCGGACAAAGATTCTGGAAGCAAAACAGGGTGTGATCGCCGATGTGCTGAAACAGGCGTATGAAGCGCTGGAAAACCTGGGCGAAGAAGAGTATTTTTCTGCACTGCTTCTCCTTGTAAAGAAGTATGCGCTGCCGGAAACGGGAGAAATCCTGTTTGGAAAAACAGATCTTGGCAGACTGCCGGAGGGATTTGGAGACAAAATAGAAGAGATTGCAAAGGCAAAAGGTGGAGAACTCCGTATCTCTGAGAAGGAGGGTGCGATAAAGAACGGTTTCATTCTCGTTTACGGAGGGATTGAAGAAAATTGTACCCTGAAAGCATTGTTTGATGCCAGACAGGAGGAGCTGTCCGACAAGGTTCACCGGCTGTTGTTTGCGTAGGAGGGAAGGCATGAGGGAAGAATATACCTATGCGGTTGCACGGATCCGTGCAATGGAGGTGAATTTATTTTCAAAAGAGGTCGTAGACCAGCTGATCGCTTGTCAGACATATGAACAATGCCTTCAGTTACTGGAAGAAAAAGGCTGGGGCGACGGAGCGCTACAAAAGGATATGGAAGGGATTCTGGCCAGAGAAGAAGAGAAGATCTGGGATGTGGTAAGAGAGCTGGGTATTCCGCTGGAACGATTTGACGTGCTGATGTACCCCAAGCTGTTCCACAATCTGAAGGCGGCGATCAAAGAGGTGTGTACAGAGGAGACCAACCATCAGATTTTTTATGAAAACGGGATGGTTATGGGCAAAGAGATGCTGACACTGGTGCGGGAAAGGCGATTTGAGGAGCTTCCCGAAGTGCTGCAGGAAGTGGCAAGGGAAGCCTATGAAAGTCTTCTGCACACCAGAGACGGACAGCTGTGCGACATTATGATCGACAAGGCGACATTGGAGGCGATCTGTCAGGCGGGAAAAGAGACGAAGGAACCGGTTATCCGGGAATACGCGGAATCCTATGTGGCGGTAGCCAACATCAAGGTGGCCGTCCGGTCTGCCAAGACAGGGAAGTCTTTGGACTTTATGGAAAAAGCAATGACAGACTGTGAAGGGATCCGCTGGGAGCGGCTTGCGAAAGCAGCGCTGGCGGGCATAGAAGGCATCTGCGAATACCTTCAGGAAACATCCTATTCCCAGGGAGCAGAAGTGCTGCGCCAGTCGATGTCGGCCTTTGAACGATGGTGCGATAACAGGATCATAGAGACTATGAAATCCCAGAAGTATGAGGCGTTTACACTGGGACCTGTCGTGGCGTATGTGATCGCAAGACAAAATGAGATCAGGACGGTGCGGATGGTGCTGTCAGGAAAGCAGAACCGGCTGCCGGAGGAGTCCATTCGGGAAAGGATAAGGGAAATGTATGTATAAGATAGCGGTAATAGGCGATTATGACAGTATTTACGGCTTTGCTGCTTTGGGGCTGGATACCTTTCCTGTTGCCGATGAAGAAGAAGGAAAGGACAGGCTGGCCAGACTGGCGGCCGGGCAGTATGGAATCATTTATATCACGGAAGCGCTGGCCAAAGAGCTGTCAAAGGAACTGGAAAAATACGAAGAACAGGTAATGCCTGCCATCGTCCGGGTACCGGGGATTTCCGGCAACACAGGAGCCGGTGTGGAAGGCGTAAAGAAAACGGTAGAGCAGGCTGTTGGATCGGACATTCTGTTTGGAAACCAATAAAGGAGGTTGATTCGTTCAAATGAGCAGAGGAACAATCAAAAAAGTAGCTGGACCGTTGGTCATCGCAAAGGGCATGAGAGATGCCAACATGTTTGACGTGGTGCGTGTAAGCGACCAGCGGCTGATCGGAGAGATTATCGAGATGCACGGAGACGAAGCATCCATACAGGTATATGAAGAAACATCAGGACTGGGTCCGGGCGAACCGGTAGAATCCATGCAGGTACCCATGTCCGTAGAACTGGGCCCCGGGCTGATTGCCAGCATCTACGACGGAATCCAGCGTCCGCTGGACGATATCATGAAAATATCGGGAAACAGCCTGCAAAGAGGGGTGGAAGTGGCTTCTCTGAAAAGAGACCGGAAATGGGAATTTGTGCCGGTGGCAAAAGCGGGCGACAAGGTGGTTGCAGGAGATGTCCTGGGAACGGTACAGGAGACCATCGTAGTACAGCAGAAGATCATGGTTCCTTTTGGCGTAGAGGGTACGGTCAAGGAGATCAAAGCAGGAGAATTTACGGTAGAAGAGGTAGTGGCGGTCCTGGAAACAGAGGATGGAGAAAAGGAACTGACCATGATGCAAAGATGGCCGGTTCGGAAAGGACGTCCCTATGTGAAAAAGCTGCCTCCGCAGAAACCGCTGATCACAGGGCAGAGAGTGGTAGATACCTTTTTCCCGATTGCCAAGGGAGGAGTAGCGTCTGTTCCGGGACCGTTTGGAAGCGGAAAGACCGTTATCCAGCACCAGCTGGCAAAATGGGCGGAAGCGGATATCGTAGTATACATCGGCTGCGGAGAGCGTGGAAACGAGATGACGGACGTATTGAACGAGTTCCCGGAGCTGAAGGACCCGAAAACAGGGCAGTCTTTGATGGAGAGGACCGTTCTGATCGCCAACACCTCCGACATGCCGGTGGCGGCACGGGAGGCTTCCATTTACACGGGAATCACCATTGCAGAGTATTTCAGGGACATGGGGTATTCGGTGGCTTTGATGGCGGACTCTACGTCCAGATGGGCAGAGGCGCTGCGAGAGATGTCGGGACGTCTGGAAGAGATGCCGGGCGAAGAAGGATATCCGGCTTATCTGGGAAGCCGTTTGGCACAGTTTTACGAGAGAGCCGGGCACGTGATCTCCCTGGGATCTGATGGAAGAGAGGGAGCCCTGTCTGTAATCGGAGCCGTATCCCCTCCGGGAGGAGATATTTCAGAGCCGGTATCTCAGGCAACTCTTCGGATCGTGAAGGTGTTCTGGGGACTGGATTCGGCGCTGGCCTACAAGCGGCATTTCCCGGCTATCAACTGGCTGACCAGCTATTCTCTGTATGTGGATCATATGGGGCCGTGGTTTGATCAGGAAGTAGCGTCTGACTGGATGGAAAACCGCCAGAAGATGATGAGCCTTCTCCAGGATGAAGCGGAACTGGAAGAGATCGTAAAAATGGTAGGAATGGATGCGCTGTCTGCAACAGACCGACTGAAAATGGAAGCGGCGCGTTCTATCCGGGAGGACTTCCTGCACCAGAACTCTTTCCACGAGATCGATACGTATACGTCCCTGAAAAAACAGCATCTGATGATGCGGCTGGTACTGGCATTCTATGAGGAAGCCTCACAGGCGCTGGCAGAGCATCCAAGAAAGATGCAGGCGCTCATCAACATGGAGGTCAGGGAGCGGATCGGAAGATTCAAGTATACAAAAGAAGAAGAGTTAGACAAAGAGTATGAGGCCATCAAGAGCGAGCTGGAAAGAGAAGTGGCAGCCATTGCCGGGAAGGAGGACTTCTAAGCTATGCCAAAAGAATATAGAACAATACAGGAAGTTGCCGGACCACTGATGCTGGTAAAAGGGGTGGAACAGGTTGCCTACGACGAGCTGGGAGAGATCGAGCTGGCAGACGGCGAAAGAAGACGGTGCAAGGTACTGGAAGTAAACGGAAACGACGTACTGGTCCAGTTGTTTGAGAGTGCATCGGGAATCAATTTAAGTAACAGCAAGGTGCGCTTTTTGGGAAGGAGCATGGAGCTGGGCGTGTCCGAAGACATGCTGGGACGTGTGTTTGACGGACTGGGACGTCCTATTGACGGAGGCCCTCAGATCCTTCCGGAAGAAAGAAGACAGATCAACGGATTGCCGATGAACCCGGCGGCAAGAAGCTATCCGGAGGAATTTATCCAGACGGGAGTCTCTTCCATCGACGGACTGAATACCCTGGTAAGAGGGCAGAAGCTGCCGATCTTCTCGGCGTCGGGATTGCCTCACGCCAATCTGGCGGCGCAGATCGCAAGACAGGCAAAGGTTCGCGGCACAGATGAAAATTTTGCGGTAGTGTTTGCTGCCATGGGGATCACCTTTGAGGAGTCCAACTTCTTTGTGGAGTCTTTTAAGGAGACGGGGGCCATTGACAGAACGGTATTATTTATCAACCTGGCAAACGACCCGGCCATCGAGCGTATCTCCACGCCGCGAATGGCTTTGACGGCGGCAGAATACCTGGCGTTTGAAAAAGATATGCACGTACTGGTCATCCTGACGGACATCACCAATTACGCAGACGCCCTCCGGGAAGTGTCGGCAGCCAGAAAGGAAGTGCCGGGACGCCGTGGATATCCGGGATATATGTACACAGACCTGGCAACCCTGTATGAGAGAGCCGGACGGCAGAAGGGAAAGAAGGGAAGCATTACCATGATCCCCATCCTGACCATGCCGGAGGATGATAAGACGCATCCCATCCCCGACCTGACAGGCTATATTACAGAAGGACAGGTGATCCTGAGCCGTGAGCTGTATCGAAAAGGGATCCAGCCGCCTATCGACGTACTGCCTTCTCTGTCACGTCTGAAAGACAAGGGAATCGGAGACGGAAAGACCAGAGCGGATCATTCCAATACCATGAACCAGTTGTTTGCAGCCTATGCCAGAGGAAAGGATGCCAAGGAGCTGATGACTATCCTGGGAGAGGCGGCGCTGACAGAGATCGATCTGCTCTATGCAAAATTTGCAGAGGAATTTGAAAAGAAATATGTATCGCAGGGCTATCTGGCAGACCGTTCCATTGAGGAAACGCTTACCATCGGGTGGGAGCTGTTGTCTTTGCTTCCCAGAAGCGAGTTGAAGCGAATTGATGACAAATATCTGGACGAATACTACGGAAAATAGACGGAGGTGGTAGGATATGGCATCCACACAGATTACGCCGACCCGTATGGAGTTGACGAAGACAAAAAGAAAACTGGTCACAGCCGTCAAAGGCCATAAGCTTCTAAAAGACAAAAGAGATGAGCTGATGCGTCAATTTCTGGAACTGGTCAAGGAAAACATGGAACTTCGTCTAAAGGTGGAGGCGGGAATCAAGGCCGCCAACCAGAACTTTGTGATCGCCAAGGCGGGAATGGATGAAGTGACTCTGAGAACGGCATTTATGGCGCCCAAGCAGGAAGTCAATCTGGAAGTGGGAAGTAAGAATGTCATGAGTGTAAATATTCCGGCATTCACCACCAAAACCCGCACAGCAGATGCAAATGACATCTATTCTTATGGGTTTGCATTTACATCGGGAGA
Source organism: Suipraeoptans intestinalis (assembly GCF_009696485.1). Lineage (GTDB taxonomy): Bacteria > Bacillota > Clostridia > Lachnospirales > Lachnospiraceae > Suipraeoptans > Suipraeoptans intestinalis. The sequence continues at coordinate 1,030,670 of NZ_VULY01000018.1, read as the reverse complement.
TCTGGACGACGCAGTAAAATCCCTGGCAGACATCCTGCCGGAGATGCTGCGGCTGGCGGAGATCGAAAAAGCCTGCCAGCTGATGGCGGCAGAGATTGAGAAAACCAGGAGGCGGGTAAACGCGCTGGAGCATGTGATCATTCCGGAGGCCAGAAGGACGATCAAGTATATCACCATGAAGCTGGACGAGAATGAAAGAAGCTCTCAGATCCGCCTGATGAAAGTAAAGGACATGATGCTGGAGGAAGCGCACAAGTATAGCGAGAGAGCCTGATTGGATCAGAAGCGTATCTTTTGAGCGTTTCGGATATTCCGGAAAAGAGAGGGCCGGGCAGCGGCTGACGTTTTCCGAAAGCGGATGCGGCGAAGGGCCGCGGCTTTTGGAAGCGACAGCGGAAAAGCAAGGCGGCAGACAAGAAAATACAGAGAAAATCGGGGCGGAGCATTCGCCCCGATTTTCTCCGGAAAAAGCATCAGACACAAGGAGCAAAAGCATGGACAATGTAATTTTTATCGGAATGCCGTCGTCGGGGAAAAGCACGATCGGCGTGGTGGCTGCAAAACGGCTGGGATATCAGTTTTTAGATGCGGATCTTTTGATCCAGGAACAGGAGGGAAAGCTCCTGAAGGAGATCATTGCAGAGCGGGGGATTGAGGGATTTCTGGAGGTGGAAGACCGGGTCAACGCAGGCATAGAAGCGGAGAAAACGATGATTTCCCCGGGGGGGAGCGTGGTCTACTGCCCCAATGCCATGGAGCATTTCAAAAAAATCGGCCGTGTGGTCTACCTGCAGGCCTCCTATGAAACGATCGCAGCCAGGCTTCAAAATGTAAAAGACAGAGGCGTGGTGTTAAGAGAAGGACAGACACTTCTGGATCTCTACCGGGAGAGGGTCCGGCTGTTTGAACGGTATGCGGACATTACCATCTGTGAAGACGGACGGACGGTGGAAGAGACGCTGGAAGCCGTGATAACTGCACTGAAAAAGTAGAGAAATATTACAGAAAAATTACGAGTCTGTAAAAAAGATTTTACAAACAGGGATTCTGTGGTATAATGACACGGAGATAAATCTTGGCGATTGAGGTGGAGTATGGAGCAATATATTATTAAGGGCGGTCATCCGTTGGTGGGAGAGGTAGAGATCGGAGGAGCAAAAAACGCAGCTCTTGCGATTCTTTCTGCAGCTATCATGACCGACGATACGGTTTTGATAGATAACCTTCCGGATGTAAACGATATCAACGTGATGCTGGATGCCATCGCAGGGATCGGCGCGTCTGTTTCCAGAGTAGACAGGCATACGGTGAGGATCAGCGGGAAGAACATCAGCGACATGTCCATAGAGTATGAATATATCAAGAAGATCCGCGCTTCGTATTATCTGCTGGGAGCCCTTCTTGGAAAATACAAGAGGGCGGAGGTGGCGCTTCCGGGAGGCTGCAACATTGGCAGCCGTCCTATTGACCAGCATCTGAAGGGATTTCGGGCGCTGGGAGCAGAAGTGATCATCCACGGCGGAAAGATCCTGGCGGAGGTAGAGAGGCTTCGGGGGAAACATATTTATTTTGACGTGGTCAGTGTGGGAGCCACCATCAATGTTATGATGGCAGCGGCCATGGCCGAAGGATTGACGATCCTGGAAAATGTCGCAAAGGAGCCCCATGTGGTGGATGTGGCCAACTTCCTGAACAGTATGGGAGCAAACATCAGAGGAGCCGGAACGGACATTATCCGGATCCGTGGCGTGCAAAAGCTTCACGGGACGGAGTATTCCGTGATCCCGGATCAGATCGAGGCAGGAACGTTTATGTTTGCGGCTGCGGCTACCAAGGGAGACGTGACGGTGCTGAACGTAATTCCCAAGCATCTGGAAGCAACGGTGGCCAAGCTGGTGGAAATGGGCTGTGAGGTGGAAGAGTTTGACGATGCGGTGCGTGTGGTGGCGAAGGGCCGGCTGAACAGCACACATGTAAAGACACTGCCGTACCCGGGATTTCCAACGGATATGCAGCCTCAGATTGGCGTGACGCTGGCGCTTTCCCAGGGAACCAGCACTATCGTGGAGAGTATTTTTGAAAACCGGTTTAAGTATCTGGATGAGCTGGCGAGAATGGGAGCCAGCGTGAAGATAGAGGGCAATTCCGCTACCATTGAAGGCGTGGAAAGCTTTTCGGGAGCAAGGGTCAGCGCTCCGGATCTCCGGGCAGGTGCGGCGCTTTGCATTGCAGGTCTGGCAACGGACGGAATCACTATCATCGATGATATCGTATATATCCAACGAGGCTATGAGCGGTTTGAGGAAAAGCTAAGAGGGATCGGCGGGATCATTGAGCGGGTGGATTCGGAAAAAGCGATCCAGAAGTTTTGCCTGAGAATCGGTTAGAAAAATGACAGAATCGTTTTGTGTATTTGACAAACGAAAGAAAAAATAGTATAGTTCCAGTGGAATTTAATAAAATTTCTCTTATTCAGAGCAGTGGAGGTACAAAGGACCTGTGAAGCTGCGGCAACCCCCGGAAGGGAAGGTGCCAACCTGAGCGAGTCATTCGAACAATAAGAGGATTGATTTATGTATGTAAAGCAGTCCTTTGTCGGGCTGCTTTTTTAGCGGCAACGATGCGGGATCTGCGCTTGGCGGAAAGCCTGGTGACTGTGCAGATCTGCACAATGTCAGATGAAACAGAAATAAAACAGGAAAAGACGGGAGGAAATCAAATGGAAAGACATTTATTTACATCAGAATCTGTAACGGAGGGACATCCGGATAAGATGTGCGATCAAATCTCAGACGCCATTTTGGATGCGCTGGTAGAGCAGGATCCCATGAGCCGTGTGGCATGCGAAACCTGTACCACGACAGGGCTGGTAATGGTGATGGGAGAAATTACCACCAATGCCTATGTGGATATGCAGAAGCTGGTGCGGGACACCGTGCGGGAGATCGGATATACAAGAGGAAAATACGGGTTTGATGCAGATACCTGCGGCGTGATCCTGGCTATCGATGAACAGTCCTCGGACATTGCCATGGGAGTGGATAAAGCGTTGGAGGCAAAGCAGCAGAAGCCGGAGGATGCAGATTCCATCGGGGCAGGAGACCAGGGGATGATGTTCGGGTATGCGACAGACGAAACAGAGGAGCTGATGCCCTACCCCATTTCTCTGGCACACCGGCTGGCACAAAGACTGACGCAGGTGAGAAAGGACGGCACGCTGCCCTATCTGAGACCGGACGGAAAGACACAGGTAACAGTGGAGTATGATGAAGAAGGAGTGCCGAAACGACTGGATGCGGTGGTGCTTTCCACACAGCATGATCCGGAGGTGTCTCAGGAGCAGATCCATCAGGACATCACCACCCACGTATTTAACCGGATTCTCCCGAAAGAAATGGTGGATGAACAGACCAAGTTCTTTATCAACCCCACAGGACGGTTTGTGATCGGAGGTCCTCACGGAGACAGCGGACTGACCGGCAGAAAGATCATCGTGGATACCTACGGCGGCATGGCAAGACACGGAGGCGGGGCGTTTTCCGGAAAGGACTGTACAAAGGTGGACCGTTCCGCAGCCTACGCAGCCAGATATGTGGCAAAAAACATTGTGGCGGCAGGGATGGCAAAGAAATGCGAGATCCAGTTGTCCTACGCCATCGGGGTGGCACATCCCACCTCCATCATGGTGGATACCTTTGGAACGGGGCGCCTGTCGGACGAAGCCTTGGTGGAGATCATCCGGGAACAGTTTGATCTTCGGCCGGAGGGGATCATCCGGATGCTGGATCTGCGCAGGCCGATCTACAAAAAAACGGCGGCTTACGGGCATTTTGGAAGGACAGACGTGGAATTCCCCTGGGAAAAGACAGATAAGGCAGAGGTTCTGAAAGGATATTTATAAAAATTTTAGAAAAGTTTATGGGTGCTTTGTCATGAAGCACCTATTTTCATGCTATACTTTCCACGGAGGGATTGCCATGAAATTAAAAACACGCCTGATCATTGCGTTTCTGACGGTGATACTGATTCCTGTCATACTGACGTCGGTTATCGTATTCGTGCTGGGAACGCATCAGATACATTCCATTGAGAAGAATTATGAATTGAAAGGGACGACGGTAAAAAGTCTGTCCAACTCCGTTGAAACCATGTCCGCCCTGACGGAAAAACCATTTCAGGAATTGAGTCAGGTGGCGGAAGAAGAGCCGGCCAGACTGGAGGAAGTTTCCTATCTGGAGCAGTGGAACCGGCGGCTGCAGAAGAAGAAAAGCTTCCTGCTGACAACCAGGGAAGGAGAGATCACTTATGTGGGCTCCGGGAAAAAGCAGGTAGACGCCATTCTTTCCCAGCTACCCGAGTACGGGGAAGCGTCGGAAGCGTCCCAGAACGGGATCTATCTGGGGGGCAAAGAGCAGGTACTGTTAAAGCAGATCGACGTAACCTATGCAGATGGTCAAAAGGGCAGCCTGTTTCTGGTGACGGATATGAAGGATATGATCCCGGAGATCGAAACATTTTTGGTGCGGATGGTATACGGAGTGATGATCGTTCTGATCCTGACCGCCGCCGTTTTAATCTACTGGATCTACAGAGGGGTGATGCGGCCGCTGGCCAAAATGCAGGTGGCGGCAAAAAATATTACCGAAGGGAATCTGGATTTTGAACTGAAGCAGGAATCCAAGGATGAGCTGGGCAGCCTGTGTCGGGATCTGGAAGCCATGCGGAAACGGCTGAAGGATACCACGGAAGAGCGGTTGAAATTTGACCAGGAAAACAAGGAACTGATCAGCAATATCTCCCATGATCTGAAAACGCCGGTCACCACCATCAAAGGCTATGCGGAAGGGATCCTGGACGGAGTGGCGGACACTCCGGAAAAAGTGGACAAATATGTAAAGACCATTTACAACAAAGCCAATGAGATGGATCTTTTGATCAATGAGCTGACCTTTTACACCAAGATCGATACCAACCGCATCCCCTATAATTTCAGCACCATTTCCGTCAACGGATATTTCAATGACTGTGCGGAGGATCTGGCGATGGAGCTGGAGCCTGCCGGAATAGAATTTGGCTATTTCAATTATGTGGAGGAAGATGTGAAGGTCATTGCCGACACAGAACAGATCAAACGAGTGGTGCACAATATCGTGAACAATTCCATCAAATACATGGATAAGAAAAAGGGAAAAATCAATCTGCGGATCAAGGACGTGGGAGATTTTGTCCAGATAGAGCTGGAGGATAACGGAAAAGGGATTGCGGCGAAGGATCTGCCCAATATTTTCGATCGGTTTTTTCGGAGCGATACCTCCAGAAATTCTTCCAAGGGAGGCAGCGGGATCGGGCTGTCTATTGTAAAAAAGATCATTGAAGAACATGGCGGAAAGATATGGGCGACCAGCAGGGAAAATACAGGGACGACCATGTATTTCGTGCTTAGAAAATATCAGGAGGTGCCGATACATGAATAGAATACTGATCGTAGAAGACGAAGAGGCGATTGCGGATCTGGAGAAAGATTATCTGGAGCTTGCGGGATTTCAGGTGGAAGTATGCAACGACGGAAGAACGGGACAGGATCGGGCACTGAAGGAAGAGTTTGATCTGTATATCCTGGATCTGATGCTTCCGGAGGTGGATGGATTTGAGATCTGCAGGCAGATCCGTCAGATCAAGAACACCCCGATCCTGATGGTGTCTGCAAAAAAAGAAGATATTGATAAAATCAGAGGACTGGGTCTGGGAGCCGACGATTATATCACAAAGCCCTTCAGTCCCAGCGAACTGGTGGCCAGGGTAAAGGCGCATCTGGCCAGGTACGACCGGTTGACCGGAAGCGTGGCGGAACGCAACAAGGTGATCGAGATCCGGGGACTTCGGATCGACACGACTGCCAGAAGAGTCTGGGTCAATGGGGAGGAACGGGCCTTTACCACCAAGGAGTATGATTTGCTGACGTTTTTGGCCAGCCATCCCAATCATGTGTACACCAAGGATGAACTGTTCCGGGAGATCTGGGATATGGAATCGGTGGGAGATATCGCCACCGTTACGGTACACATCAAAAAGATCCGGGAAAAAGTGGAGATGGATACCTCCAATCCCCAGTATATTGAAACGATCTGGGGCGTGGGATATCGGTTTAAAGTGTAAGGAGACGGAAAATCTATGATCACCAGTACATCCAATGGGAAGGTAAAGCGACTGATACAGCTAAAGAAAAAGAAAAAATGCCGGGAGGAGGAAGGGGTATTTCTGGCAGAAGGAAGCCGTATGGCGAAAGAAACGCCGGCCGGGCTTTTAAGAGAAATCTATGTATCGGAAAGCTTTCTCAAAAAGCAGAAAGAATTGGCGAAAGATTTGGAAAACAGATGCAAGGCCGGGATAGAGATACTTGCCGACCGTGTATTTGAATATGTTTCGGACACACAGACGCCTCAGGGAGTTCTGTGTGTGGTGCAAAAACCCTGCCATGCATTGGCGGAGATCGTAAGAGGAGAGTGTCCGCAGCTGTTACTGCTGGAGGGGATCCAGGATCCGGGGAACCTGGGGACGATCCTTCGGACGGCGGAGGGAGCCGGAGTCAGCGGCGTGCTTCTGGATGAAGCCTGTGCGGATCTGTTTGCACCCAAGACGATCCGGTCCACCATGGGATCGGTATTCCGTCTTCCGTTTGTGCGGGTGGCGGATTTGAAAGAGGCGATCCATTGCGTAAAGGCGAGCGGGATCCGGCTATATGCGGCGCACCTGGAAGGCAGCCTGCCGTATTATCAACAGGATTTCACGAAGCCCTGCGGATTTTTGCTGGGAAATGAGGGGAACGGACTGAAGGAAGAAACCGCTGCGCTGGCGGATGCTCGGATCAAAATCCCCATGCAGGGACAGGTGGAATCCCTGAATGTAGGGATCGCGGCAGCGGTTCTTAGTTTTGAGGCAAGCCGTCAGCGGAGCCTGTAAGCTGCTTTTCATCCCTGTCTGTGACCTTGCAAAGGGAGAGGGGATGTAGTAAGATAAAAGCAGGAAACGGCAGATAAAAAGGAAGGGGGGGAGCAGGATGCAGACAATGTATTGGCTGATCGCTTTTATTGTGTTGCTGGTGATCGAGCTCTGTACGCTGGGACTGACCACCATATGGTTTGCGGCAGGCGCGCTTCTTGCATTTGTTGCGGGACTCTTAGGACAGGGGACGGTCGTTCAGTTTGCGGTGTTCATCGTGTCATCTTTGATCCTTTTAGTTTTGACGCGACCCTGGGCCATGAAGCACTTTAACACAGAAAGAAAAAAAACGAACCTGGAGCTGATCAAAGGGGAGCACGGTCTGGTGATAGAGGAGATAGACGGCCTGACAGGTGTAGGACGCGTGCGGGTAAAGGGCCAGGAGTGGGCTGCGAGACCGGCAGGAGAAAACAGGGTGATCCCGGAAGGGCGGGAAGTCGTTGTGGTAGAGATACAGGGCGTTAAGGTTTTGGTAGAAGAGGAGGAAACAACATGTTAGGAAATTTTTTGTTTTTGGTGCTATTGATTTTGGTGTGCTTGATCCTGGTTTCCTGCGTGCGGGTGGTGAGGCAGGCGCAGGCGCTGGTGATTGAAAGACTGGGAGCTTACCAGGGAACCTGGAATACCGGGATCCACTTCAAGATCCCTGTGCTGGACAGGGTGGCAAGAAGGGTGGATCTGAAGGAGCAGGTGGTGGATTTTGCGCCCCAGCCGGTGATCACCAAGGATAATGTAACCATGCGGATAGATACGGTGGTATTTTACCAGATCACGGATCCCAAGCTGTTTTGCTACGGAGTGGCAAGCCCTATTATGGCGATCGAAAATCTTACGGCAACTACCCTTAGAAATATTATCGGAGATCTGGAACTGGATCAGACATTAACGTCCCGCGAGACCATCAACACCAAAATGCGGGCCTCTCTGGATGAGGCGACGGATCCATGGGGGATCAAGGTAAACCGTGTGGAATTAAAGAATATCATTCCGCCGGCAGCGATCCAGGATGCGATGGAAAAGCAGATGAAGGCGGAAAGAGAGCGGAGAGAAGCGATCCTTCGTGCGGAGGGAGAAAAGAAATCCACCATTCTGGTGGCAGAAGGAAAGAAGGAGTCCGCGATCCTGGATGCAGAGGCAGAGAAGCAGGCGGCGATCCTTCGTGCGGAAGCAGAGAAACAGGCAATGATCCGCCGGGCAGAAGGTGAAGCGGAGGCCATTATGAAGGTGCAGCAGGCGAATGCAGACGGAATCCGATTCCTGAAAGAAGCAGGAGCGGATAAGGCGGTCCTGACTATGAAGAGCCTGGAAGCATTTGAGAGGGCAGCGGACGGACAGGCTACCAAGATCATTATCCCATCAGAGATCCAGGGGCTTGCAGGGCTTGTAAAATCGTTGACGGAAGTAGGAGAGAAAGAGTAGAGATGAAACCTGTGATAGACATGGAGAAGGAATACGGTCTGGTATTTGACGGGGGCGGAGCCAGAGGAGCTTACCAGGCAGGAGCCTGGAAAGCTCTGGCGGAGGCCGGCCTGAAGATCAATGCGGTAGCAGGAACATCCGTGGGCGCCTTAAACGGCGCCCTTGTTTGTATGGGAGACGTGGAACTGGCAGAAAGCATCTGGAAGGAAATCTCCTTTTCCAAGGTCATGGATGTGGACGATGCCTGGATGGAAAGCCTGTTCCAAAAGGGGCAACCGTTTAAGGAAGTGGTGAATGCAGGACTGCGTGTGATACGGGAGGGAGGAGTGGATATTACCCCCTTAAGAAATCTGATCCGGAGTGTGGTGGAGGAAGACCGCATTCGAAATTGCGGAAAAGAATTTTGCCTGCAGACGTTTTGCCTTTCGGACATGGAGGAACTGGATCTGTCTCTTTCAGAGATTCCGGAAGGACTTCTCTGTGACTTTCTGCTGGCCAGTGCCTACCTGATCGGATTTAAAAATGAGCCGCTGCATGGCAGCCGGTATGTGGATGGAGGCGCAGTGAACAATGTTCCTGTCAATGCTCTTTTGAAAAGAGGCTACAAGGATATTATCGAAGTGAGGATTTACGGACCGGGAAGAATCCCGAAAGTCCATTTTCCGGAAGACGGAACGTTTTACCGGGTAGCGCCCCGGGTTCGTTTGGGAAGTATCCTGGAGTTTTCTGCCAAGAGGAGTGCCCAGAACCTGAAGATCGGCTATTATGACGCCAAACGGATGCTGTACGGACTGGAAGGGCACATCTATTATCTAGAGCAGTGCTGGGACGATGAATTTTACAGGGAAGTGATGAGCGGATTTCGCGACATAGAAAAGGCGGAGATCCTTCTGGAACTGAAGCTTCCACCCAGAAGTACGGACAAAGAGCTGTTTCTTGGAATGCTGGAGGCGGCAGCGAAGCTTCTGCGGGTACAGAAGTACCACGTCTATACGGTGAAGGAACTGCTGGAAAAGGTGGAGCAGAAGCGGAGCAAGGAAGACAGAAGACTGCCCAGATTTATGGAATACCTGGAAAGGGCGGGACAAATCATAAAAACACAGGAGGGACTATGAAGGCGGCTATCGTAAAGGTCCTAAGAGAACGGAAGGGATATGTCTCGGGACAGGAATTGTGTGAAACGTTCCAGGTATCAAGGACGGCTGTCTGGAAGGTCGTGGAACAGTTGAAACAGCAAGGATATATCATCGAGGCGGTGCGTAATAAAGGCTACCGTTTACTGGGAGAGCCGGAAGAGTTTTCCAAAGTAGGGATCGAAAGCAGGCGGAAAACGAAGTGGGCCGGAAAGAAGATCCTTTTTCTGGAATCCACAGATTCCACCAATATACAGGCTGCCCTGGCAGGAAGCAGAGGAGAAGAGGAAGGGGTCTTAGTGGTGGCAAAGGAGCAGGTGGCAGGCAGAGGCCGGCGGGGGCGGCAGTGGGAGTCGCCTCAGGAGGGCGGGATCTATATGTCTTTGCTTCTAAGGCCGACCGTACCGCCGGACCATGCTTCCGGGATCACGCTCCTTATGGCGCTTTGTGTGGCAGAAAGCCTGCAGGAACTGACGACGGAGCCGGTGAAAATCAAGTGGCCCAATGACATTGTAATGAATGGAAAGAAAGTTTGCGGGATCCTGACGGAAATGACGGCACAGGTGGATTATATCCATCACGTAGTGGTAGGGGTAGGGATGAATCTGAACCAGACACAATTTGCGGGAGAGCTGTCTGAAAAGGCAACCTCTTTCTGGCTGGAAACAGGGATCAGGGCAGACAGAAGCCGGCTGATCGCCGCCCTGCTGGAAAAATTTGAGCAAAGCTATGAGGTCTTTTGCAAAGAGGGAGGCAGCCTGTCACGGTTTCGAACAGAATATGAGAAGCGACTGGTCAACACAGGAAGACCGGTCAGGGTACAGGATGGCAAGGAATCCTTTGACGGCATAGCACTGGGGATTTCTCCAAAAGGGGATCTGCTGGTCCGGCTGGAAGATCAGAGCATACGGAGCGTGTTTGCAGGAGAAGTTTCGGTAAGGGGGATATATGGATACATATAGAGAAGACGGATACAAAAAAGTGGTGCTCTGCGGAGCCAATTCTTACGAAGAAAAATATTATTTCAATCCCGACTTTGCGCAGCTTCCCACCCACGTACAGGAAGAGCTGCAGATTCTTTGTGTGCTTTATGTGGCAGATGTGGGAGGGATTCTGACATTGGTGTTTGATGAGGAAGGAACGCTGCAGTTTGAGGTGATGAGCCAACCGGACGACTTTTCATTTGACGAGATCGGGAGTCAGCTGAAGATCAAGGAGATACAAAGGAACCAGCAGGATCTTTTGGAATCCTTACAGATGTTTTACCGGGTATTTGTTCAGAAAGAGGAGGAATAGACATGCTGCTGGTAATTGATGCCGGAAATACAAATATTACGCTGGGAGTGTTCCGGGGGGAAAAACTGTACGGGACTTTTCGGTTGACCACAAAGATCAAGAGGACTTCGGATGAGTACGGGATCACGCTGAAGGAGATGGTGGAGCGGCAGGGGCTGCCCAGCGATGAGATCGATTCGGTGATCATTGCGTCGGTGGTTCCGGATATCATGCATTCTCTGGGGAGCGCCATCATTAAATATTTTCATGTAACTCCGCTGGTGGTGTCGGCGGGGATCAAGACAGGCATCCGCATCGTCACAGAAAATCCCAGACAGGTGGGAGCGGATCGGATCGTGGACGCGGTAGCGGCCTACACGCTTCACGGCGGTCCGGTGATCGTAATTGACTACGGGACAGCCACCACCTATGATCTGGTAGGACCGGACGGTACGTTTGAATCGGCGGTGATCGCACCGGGGATCCGCACCTCTGCACAGGCGATGTGGGGGCAGGCGGCGCTTCTTCCGGCTATAGAGATCAAAAAGCCGGAGTCCATCCTGGCGAAGGAGACGATCTCCAGTATGCAGGCGGGACTGGTCTACGGCCAGATCGGACAGACAGAATACATTGTCAGCCGGATCAAGAAAGAATCGGGCTACCAGCAGGCAAAGGTCGTTGCCAGTGGCGGACTGGGACGAATCATTGCGGCGGAGACAGACTGTATTGACATCTATGACGCAGAGCTGACACTGAAGGGTCTCAGGATCCTGTATGAAAAAAACAAGGGACTCAGAAAAAACCGTTAAAGGGCAGGGGCAAGGAAAAAAACCGGAAAGAGCGGGGATATGTATGGCTCCGGGGGAAACGGACAAAGATCAGGACAAAACAAGAAAAAAGAGATGAAGAAGGATAAAACGATGCTGCAGATTGGAACGGTTACATTAAAACATCCCTATATATTGGCGCCGATGGCGGGAGTGACGGATCTGCCCTTCCGCCTTTTGTGTGCGGAGCAGGGAGCGGGTCTTTTGTGTATGGAAATGATCAGCGCCAAAGCGCTGAAATACAAAAATGCCAATACCAGGCTGCTGCTTTCCATTCATGAAAAGGAACGGCCGGTATCCTTGCAGCTGTTTGGCTCGGAACCGGATACCATCAGTATGGTGGCAAAGGAGATCGAGGAGCTGCCCTTTCAGATCCTGGACATCAATATGGGATGCCCGGTGCCAAAGATCGTAAAAAACGGAGAGGGATCCGCTCTGATGAAGCAGCCTAAACTGGTGTATCAGATCGTGTCTCAGACAGTTCGGGCGTTGAAAAAGCCGGTAACGGTAAAAATCCGAAAAGGATTTGATGAGGACTGCATCAATGCACCGGAGATTGCCAGGGTAATAGAAGAGGCAGGAGGAGCGGCGGTCGCCGTCCACGGAAGGACCAGAGAACAGTATTATTCCGGAAAGGCGGACTGGGATATTATCCGAAAGGTGAAGGAGGCGGTATCCATACCGGTCATTGGGAACGGAGACGTAACGTCCGCAGAAAAAGCGGTGCAGATGCAAAAAGAAACGGGCTGCGATGGAGTGATGATCGGGCGTGCGGCCCAGGGGAATCCCTGGATCTTTCGGGAATTAAAAGCATACAGCGAGACGGGGAGAATCCCGGACAGACCTACAAAATGTCAGATCCGGGATATGATGCTGCGGCATATGGAGCTTTTAATGGAACAGAAGGGAGAGTATTTGGCAGTGCGGGAAATGCGAAAGCATGTGGCGTGGTATACCAAAGGACTGGAGGGCTCCTCCAAGCTTCGGGATGAGATCAACCATACGGAAAGCAGGGAAGCACTGGAAGAACTGCTGTATAAAAGACTGTAGGGAAAAGCCTGTGATGCCAAGAGAAAGGGAAAGAAAAGAGGGGAGGATCCGGGAAAAAGCAGAGAGAAAAAAGATGGAGAAAGAGCCTTGACAGAAGAAAATAATTTGTGTTATCCTTAAAAATGCACTATTGTGGCAAGTTATGCCATAATTTTGCGTGATTTATAAAAACTCAAGATATTTTAAGGGTTTTTGCTTTACGTTAAAGCCACCTGTCGGCCACGAAAAAATAGATGAGGAGTGAAACGTTCATATGGAGAAAAACAGAATTTATCCCATTAAAAGCGGAAAAAGTTCACGCATGAGTTATTCCAGACAAAAGGAAGTGCTTCAGATGCCCAATCTGATAGAAGTCCAGAAGGATTCTTATCAGTGGTTTCTGGATGAAGGACTGAAAGAAGTCTTTGAAGACATTTCCCCGATTGCTGATTACAGCGGTCATTTGAGTCTGGAATTTGTTGATTTTACCTTGTGTGAGAACGATGTGAAGTACACCATCGAGGAATGCAAGGAAAGAGATGCGACTTATGCGGCGCCTCTTAAGGTCAGAGTCAGGCTTCACAACAGGGAAGCGGAAGAGATCAACGAGCATGAGATCTTTATGGGAGACCTGCCGCTTATGACAGACACGGGAACCTTCGTGATCAACGGAGCAGAGCGTGTTATCGTAAGCCAGCTGGTGCGTTCTCCGGGGATCTATTATGCGGTTGCACATGATAAGGTCGGGAAGAAGCTGTATTCCTCAACAGTGATTCCCAGCAGAGGAGCGTGGCTGGAGTACGAGACGGATTCCAATGACGTTTTCTATGTGCGTGTAGACAGAACGAGAAAAGTACCCATCACCGTATTGATTCGTGCATTAAACGTAGGGACAAACCCGGAAATCATAGAACTGTTCGGCGAGGAGCCGAAGATTTTGGCGAGCTTTGAAAAGGATGCGGCTACCAATTACCAGGAAGGGCTTCTGGAGCTTTATAAGAAGATCCGGCCGGGAGAGCCTCTGGCGGTGGACAGTGCAGAAAGCCTGATCAACAGTATGTTTTTTGACCCTCGCCGCTATGATCTGGCAAAGGTGGGAAGATATAAGTTCAATAAGAAGCTGGCGTTGAAGAACCGTATTACGGGCCGGGTCCTGGCAGAGGATGTGGCAAGCCGTGTGACAGGCAAAGTGATCGCACAGGCAGGAGATAAGGTGACGCTGGAACTGGCAGATCAGATTCAGAACGAGGCAGTTCCCTATGTGTGGATCAAAAATGAAGAAGAGGAGAGAAACATTAAGGTTCTTTCCAATATGATGGTGGATCTGTCTGCCGTTGTCGATGTGGATCCGGCGGAGCTGGGCGTGACAGAGCTGGTATACTATCCGGTGCTGGAGGGTATTCTGCAGGAAACGGCAGGAGACATAGAAGAGCTGAAGGCGGCTATCAGAAGAGACATTCACGACCTGATACCAAAGCATATCACAAGGGAAGATATCTTTGCTTCCATTAACTATAACATGCATCTGGAGTACGATCTTGGTACCGACGATGATATCGACCACCTGGGCAACAGAAGGATCCGTTCAGTAGGAGAGCTTTTGCAGAACCAGTACAGGATTGGTCTGTCCAGACTGGAGAGGGTAGTCAGAGAAAGAATGACGACGCAGGATCTGGAGGGGATCTCTCCCCAGTCTCTGATCAATATCAAGCCGGTGACGGCAGCGGTGAAGGAATTCTTCGGATCTTCCCAGCTGTCCCAGTTTATGGATCAGAACAACCCGCTGGGCGAGCTGACCCACAAGAGGCGTCTGTCCGCCTTGGGACCGGGAGGACTTTCCAGGGACCGGGCAGGATTCGAGGTGCGTGACGTACACTATTCCCATTATGGAAGAATGTGTCCGATCGAGACGCCGGAAGGTCCCAATATCGGTTTGATCAACTCCCTGGCAACTTACGCAAGGATCAATCAATATGGCTTTATTGAGGCGCCTTATCGTAAGATCAACCGGGAGGATCCGGAAAATCCGGTGGTAACGGAAGAAGTTGTCTACATGACAGCAGACGAAGAAGACAAGTACCATGTGGCACAGGCCAATGAGCCGCTGGATGCGGAGGGACACTTCCTTCATAAGAACGTTTCCGGACGTTATCGTGACGAAACGCAGGAGTATGAGAAAAAGCGGTTTGAATACATGGACGTATCACCCAAGATGGTATTCTCCGTGGCGACAGCGCTGATTCCTTTCCTGGAAAACGACGATGCCAACCGTGCGCTGATGGGATCCAACATGCAGCGTCAGAGCGTGCCGCTTCTGGTGACGGAAGCACCGGTAGTGGGAACGGGAATGGAAGAAAAAGCGGCCGTTGACTCAGGGGTATGTGTGATCGCAGAGAAGGCGGGCGTGGTGGAAAGATCCACTTCTTCAGAGATTACCATTCGTGAAGAAGACGGCAATTTGAGAAAATACAAGCTGACCAAGTTCTTGCGAAGCAACCAGAGCAACTGCTACAACCAGAGACCGATCGTGCTGAAAGGGGATCAGGTAGAGGCAGGAGAAGTGATCGCAGACGGACCGTCTACTTCCAACGGAGAGATGGCGCTGGGGAAAAATCCGCTGATCGGATTTATGACCTGGGAAGGTTACAACTACGAAGATGCAGTCCTGCTCAGTGAGAGACTGGTGCAGGAGGATGTATATACTTCTGTGCATATCGAAGAGTATGAAGCAGAAGCCAGGGATACCAAGCTGGGATCCGAGGAGATCACCAGAGATATTCCGGGAGTGGGAGACGACGCCCTCAAGAACCTGGACGAGAGAGGAATCATCCGCATCGGTGCCGAAGTGCGTGCGGGAGACATTCTGGTAGGAAAGGTAACGCCGAAGGGAGAAACGGAGCTGACGGCAGAGGAAAGACTGCTGCGGGCCATCTTTGGAGAAAAAGCAAGAGAAGTCCGGGACACTTCTTTGAAAGTGCCACATGGAGAATACGGAATCGTGGTGGACGCCAAGATCTTTACGCGGGAAAACGGAGATGAGCTGTCTCCGGGAGTCAATCAGGCGGTGCGCATTTACATCGCCCAGAAGAGAAAGCTTTCTGTGGGAGACAAGATGGCGGGACGTCACGGAAACAAGGGTGTAGTTTCCCGGGTGCTGCCGGTGGAAGACATGCCGTTTTTGCCAAACGGGCGCCCGCTGGATATCGTGCTGAATCCGTTGGGAGTGCCGTCTCGTATGAACATCGGACAGGTGCTGGAGATCCATCTGTCACTGGCTGCCAAGGCGCTGGGATTCAATATCGCAACGCCGGTATTTGACGGAGCCAACGAAAATGATATTATGGACACGCTGGATTTGGCAAACGATTATGTCAACCTGACCTGGGAGGAGTTTGAAGCAAAGCATAAAGACGAACTGCTGCCGGAGGTACTGCAGTATCTGTCGGACAATAGAGAACACAGAAAGCTCTGGAAGGGCGTACCCATTTCCAGAGACGGAAAGGTTCGCTTAAGAGACGGACGTACCGGGGAATACTTTGACAGTCCGGTTACCATTGGACACATGCACTACCTGAAGCTCCACCACCTGGTAGACGACAAGATCCATGCCCGTTCTACCGGCCCGTACTCTCTGGTTACACAGCAGCCGCTGGGAGGAAAAGCCCAGTTTGGCGGACAGCGTTTCGGAGAGATGGAAGTATGGGCGCTGGAGGCTTATGGCGCTTCTTACACCTTGCAGGAGATCCTGACCGTGAAGTCTGACGACGTGATCGGACGTGTAAAGACATACGAAGCGATCATCAAGGGAGAAAACATTCCGGAGCCGGGTATCCCCGAATCCTTCAAGGTACTGCTAAAGGAACTGCAGTCGCTGGGACTGGATGTCAGAGTTCTGCGCGAGGACAACACGGAGGTGGAGATCGTGGAGACGGTAGAGATCGAAGAGTCAGACCTGCGTTCCGTGATCGAAGGAGACTGGAAGCAGACCCGAGAGGAAAACTTCGGAGCACAGGGATTTACCGAGCAGGAATTCCAGAATGAAGAGTTGGTAGACATCGAATCAGAAGAACTGTTCCAGGAGGATGCAGACTTTGACGACGTGTCAGATATAGAGTAGGAAGGGGTGCCAGTATGCCAGAAACTAACAGAGAACAATCCTATCAGCCGATGACGTTTGATGCGATCAAAATCGGATTGGCATCGCCGGATAAGATTTTGGAATGGTCCAGAGGTGAAGTGACAAAGCCTGAGACCATCAACTACAGAACGCTGAAGCCGGAGCGGGACGGACTGTTCTGCGAGCGGATCTTCGGACCCAGCAAGGACTGGGAATGCCACTGCGGCCGCTACAAAAAAATCCGCTATAAAGGCGTGGTTTGTGACCGCTGTGGAGTAGAGGTGACGAAAGCAAGTGTAAGACGTGAAAGAATGGGACACATTGCCCTGGCAGCCCCGGTGTCACATATCTGGTATTTTAAGGGAATCCCCAGCCGTATGGGACTGATCCTGGATCTGTCTCCCAGAACACTGGAAAAGGTTCTGTATTTTGCTTCCCATATCGTACTGGAAAAAGGAGAGACAGACCTTCAGTACAAGCAGGTACTTTCTGAGCAGGAGTATCAGGAGGCCAGAGAAAAATGGGGAAGCGGTTTCCGTGCAGGGATGGGAGCCGAGGCGGTACAGGAGCTTTTGGCGGCCATTGACCTGGATAAGGAATATCACGAACTTCAGGAAGGCTTAAAGGGCGCTACCGGGCAAAAGCGCGCAAGGATCGTAAAGCGCCTGGAAGTAGTGGAAGCGTTCCGAGAGTCCGGAAACAAGCCGGAGTGGATGATCATGACGGCAGTACCGGTGATTCCGCCGGATCTGAGACCGATGGTACAGTTGGACGGAGGTCGGTTTGCCACGTCCGATCTGAACGACCTGTACAGAAGGATCATCAACCGTAACAACCGATTGAGAAGACTTCTGGAGCTGGGAGCACCGGATATTATTGTCCGCAATGAAAAGAGAATGCTGCAGGAAGCGGTAGACGCTCTGATCGACAACGGAAGAAGAGGCCGTCCGGTGACGGGGCCGGGAAACCGGGCGCTGAAATCCCTGTCAGATATGCTGAAAGGAAAATCAGGAAGATTCCGTCAGAACCTTCTTGGAAAGCGTGTGGACTACTCCGGACGTTCCGTTATCGTAGTAGGCCCCGAGCTGAAGATCTACCAGTGCGGTCTGCCCAAGGAAATGGCGATCGAACTGTTTAAACCATTTGTAATGAAAGAACTGGTACAAAACGGTACCGCGCACAATATCAAAAATGCAAAGAAGATGGTAGAGAGGCTGCAGCCGGAAGTCTGGGATGTGCTGGAAGATGTGATCAAGGAGCATCCGGTTATGCTGAACCGTGCCCCTACCCTGCACCGTCTGGGAATTCAGGCGTTTGAACCCATCCTGGTAGAAGGAAAGGCCATCAAGCTGCATCCGCTGGTATGTACCGCTTATAATGCGGACTTTGACGGAGACCAGATGGCAGTCCATCTGCCGCTGTCGGTGGAGGCGCAGGCAGAGTGCCGCTTCCTTTTGTTGTCTCCCAACAACCTGCTGAAACCTTCCGACGGAGGTCCGGTGGCAGTACCGTCTCAGGACATGGTTCTGGGCATCTATTACCTGACGCAGGAAAGACCGGGCGTAAAGGGAGAGGGAAAAACCTTTAAAAATGTGAACGAGGCGATCCTGGCTTACGAAAATGAAGCCATTACCCTTCATTCGATCATTAAGGTACGGGTATCCAAAAAGATGCCGGACGGCACCGTGAAATCCGGTGTGATCGAGTCTACGCTGGGAAGATTCCTGTTTAACGAGATCATTCCGCAGGATCTGGGCTTTGTAGATCGTGAGGTGGAAGGCAATGAGCTGCTGCTGGAGGTGGATTTCCACGTAGGAAAGAAGCAGCTGAAGCAGATTCTGGAGAAGGTTATCAATACCCACGGATCCACAGCGACGGCAGAGGTGCTGGACGCAGTGAAATCCATCGGATACAAATATTCTACCAGGGCGGCCATGACCGTTTCCATTTCAGATATGACGGTACCGCCACAGAAGCCGGAGATGATCGGAAAGGCAGAAGAGATGGTGGATCAGATCACCAAAAACTTCCGCCGTGGTCTGATCACAGAGGAAGAGCGTTACAAAGAAGTGGTAGAGACCTGGAAAGCCACTGACGACGCTCTGACAGAAGCGCTTCTGACAGGACTGGATAAATACAACAACATCTTTATGATGGCGGACTCCGGAGCCCGTGGTTCCGACAAGCAGATCAAACAGCTGGCGGGTATGCGTGGACTGATGGCAGACACGACGGGACGGACCATCGAGCTTCCTATCAAGTCCAACTTCCGTGAAGGACTGGACGTACTGGAATACTTCATGTCTGCCCACGGAGCAAGAAAAGGTCTGTCGGATACGGCGCTTCGTACAGCGGACTCGGGATATCTGACCAGACGTCTGGTAGACGTATCCCAGGAATTGATCATTCACGAGATCGACTGCCGGGAAGAAGGAAAAGAGATTCCGGGTATGTATGTAAAGGCATTCATGGATGGAAATGAAGAGATTGAAAGCCTGCAGGAGAGAATCACCGGACGTTATCTGTGCGAAGATATCAAAGATGCAGAAGGAAACGTTCTGGTAAAGGCAAACCATATGGTGACGCCGAAACGCGCAGAGCTGATCATGAAGAAGGGTGTAGACGAAAAGGGCGAGACCTTGAAGAAGATCAAGATCCGTACCATCCTGACCTGTCGTTCCCACAGCGGCGTGTGTGCAAAATGCTACGGAGCTAATATGGCGACGGGAGAGCCGGTGCAGGTGGGAGAAGCTGTTGGTATTATTGCGGCACAGTCTATCGGAGAGCCGGGAACTCAGCTGACCATGAGAACCTTCCATACAGGAGGTGTGGCAGGAGACGATATTACCCAGGGTCTTCCTCGTGTGGAGGAGCTGTTTGAGGCGAGAAAGCCCAAGGGACTTGCTATTATTACGGAGTTTGCAGGAACGGCGACCATCAACGACACCAAGAAAAAACGGGAGATCATCGTAACCAACAACGAGACGGGCGAATCCAAGGCTTACCTGATTCCCTACGGTTCCAGGATCAAGATCCAGGACGGAGCGGAGCTGGAGGCAGGAGACGAGCTGACGGAAGGAAGCGTAAATCCGCATGATATCCTCAAGATCAAAGGACTTCGTGCCGTACAGGATTATATGATCCAGGAAGTACAGCGCGTATACCGTCTGCAAGGTGTAGAGATCAACGACAAGCATATTGAAGTGATCGTGCGTCAGATGCTGAAGAAGGTTCGCGTGGAAGAGGCGGGAGACACCGAATTCCTGCCGGGCATCAACGTAGATCGGCTGGAATTCGAAGATGTCAATGCCGAAATGGAAAAAGACGGCAAAGAGCCGGCGACAGGCGAACAGATCATGCTTGGTATTACCAAGGCATCTCTGGCAACCAATTCCTTCCTGTCGGCAGCATCCTTCCAGGAAACCACCAAGGTGCTTACGGAAGCGGCCATCAAGGGAAAAGTAGACCCGTTGATCGGTCTGAAGGAGAATGTCATCATCGGAAAGCATATCCCGGCAGGAACGGGTATGCGGAAATACCGGGATGTAAAACTGACCTCCGAAGGAGCCCAGGAGAGAAGCGACTGGGACGACATTCTGGAAGAAGTGGATGCACAGACGGAAGAAATGCTGATAGAAGAATAGAGCAGATAAGAAATCGTAAAAAAGCGGAGCAGAGTCGAACCGACTCTGCTCCGCTTTGCGTGTGGATATGAATTAAGAAACGTTTTCAAAACATTTCTTTCGTCAGATTTCTTCGGGTTCTGGTTGACAAACGGGAAAGATTCCACTACAATATCTTCGTAAATGATAATCAGTATCAAGTTATTGAGAATAAAAAGGCTGCCCAGCGACGGTAAAGCGGGAACACCTCCCGGACAGCAAAGGCGCAGGGATTCATGAAAAATGGATGGTACTTGAAAAGACAAAAAAGAAAGGAAGTGGATAAAGTGCCATTGACACTGTTAAAAGAAGGCGAAAGTGCTGTCATTCAGAGAGTGCAGGGGGCAGGGGAAACAAAGAAATTTCTGGAAAATCTGGGGTTTGTACCAGGAGAGGAAGTGACGGTTATATCCAGTAATGGAGGAGACATTATCGTACAGGTAAAAGGATCCCGGGTTGCCATCAGCAAGGGGATTGCCAATAAGATCATGGTGTAGGAGGAGAGTAAGATGAAAACGTTAAGAGACGTAAAATGTGGGGAAACCGTTTCGGTGGTAAAGCTCCACGGGGAAGGTGCGACAAAAAGAAGGATCATGGATATGGGAATCACGAAAAAGACTTCCATTTTTGTCCGTAAGGTGGCGCCTTTGGGAGATCCTGTTGAGGTAACAGTCCGTGGCTATGAACTGTCTTTGCGAAAAGCAGATGCAGAAATGATAGAAGTACAGTAATCGAGAAATTTAGGAGGAATGAAAATGGGAGTAACAATCGCTCTGGCAGGAAATCCGAACAGTGGAAAGACGACACTGTTTAACGCACTGACAGGATCCAATCAATTTGTAGGAAACTGGCCGGGTGTAACGGTGGAAAAAAAGGAAGGGAAATTAAAAGGGAATAAAGAGGTAACCATCACAGACCTTCCCGGGATCTATTCCCTGTCACCGTACACGCTGGAAGAGGTAGTGGCAAGAAATTATCTTCTGCAGGAAAGGCCGGACGCCATCTTAAACATCGTGGATGGAACCAATCTGGAAAGAAATCTGTATCTTAGCACCCAGCTTCTGGAGCTGGGAATCCCGGTCGTGATGGCTGTCAATATGATGGACATTGTAAGAAAATCGGGAGACGAGATCCGTATTGAAAAGCTGGCAGAGCATCTGGGATGTGAAGTGGTAACGATTTCTGCCCTAAAAGGGGAAGGGGTCATGGAAGCTGCAAACAGGGCAAAAAAACTGGCAGAAAGCAAACAGAAGCAGAAACATGTCCATGGGTTTGCGCCGGAAGTGGAAGCCGTACTGGAGACGATCGAGCGGCAGCTGTTAGGGGTGCCACAGGAACAGCAGAGATTTTTTGCAGTGAAGCTGTTTGAACGGGACTCCAAGATCACCGAGACAATGGAACAGGTGCCGGAAGTAGAGGATCTGATCGCAAAATTGGAAGCGGCGATGGATGATGATGCGGAAAGCATCATCACGAATGAGCGGTATGAATACATCACAGACGTGATTGAAAAAAGTCTGGTAAAAAAACAGGCGAAGGGAAAGCTGACGACATCCGATAAAATAGACAGGATTGTAACCAACCGTTTTCTGGCGCTTCCGATTTTTGCGGCAGTCATGTGGCTGGTTTACTATATCTCCGTGTCTACGGTAGGCGGATGGGCCACAGACTGGGCCAATGAAGGCGTGTTTGGGGACGGCTGGAAGCTGTTTGGGCTGGTAGATGTTCCGGGTATTCCTGTGCTGGTAGAGAATTTCCTGACGTCTGTCAATTGTGCTGCCTGGCTGAAGAGTCTGGTTTTGGATGGAATCGTAGCCGGAGTCGGGGCGGTTTTGGGATTTGTACCACAGATTTTGGTGCTGTTTATCATGCTGGCGTTTTTGGAAGGCTGTGGATATATGGCAAGAGTTGCATTTATTATGGACAGGATCTTCCGCAAATTCGGGTTGTCCGGAAAGTCCTTTATTCCCATGCTGATCGGAACAGGATGCGGAGTTCCCGGAGTGATGGCGTCTCGGACCATTGAAAATGACAGAGACAGAAAGATGACCATCATCACCACAACCTTTATTCCATGTGGGGCGAAGCTGCCGATCATTGCGCTGATTGCAGGAGCCTTGTTCAACGGAGCGTCTTGGGTTGCCCCCAGCTCTTACTTTGTAGGGATCGCAGCCATCATCTGCTCCGGAATTATTCTGAAGAAAACAAAGATGTTTGCGGGAGATCCCGCACCGTTTGTGATGGAGCTTCCGGCCTATCATATGCCTACAGTAGGCAATGTACTCCGCAGTATGTGGGAAAGAGGCTGGTCCTTCATTAAAAAAGCCGGAACCATCATCCTTTTGTCCACCATTTTTATCTGGTTTACATCCAGCTTTGGAATGGTAGGTGGAAAGATCAAGATGGTAGAAAGTCTGGATCAGGGCTTTTTGGCAAACATTGGAAAAGGGATTGCATGGATCTTTACTCCTCTTGGCTGGGGCAACTGGAAAGCGGCCGTGGCAGCCATTACCGGACTGGTAGCGAAAGAAAACGTGGTAGGTACCTTCGGAATCCTTTATGGATATGAGGAAGTGGCGGAAAACGGATCGGAAGTATGGGGAAATCTGGCGGCAAGCTTCACAACGATAGCGGCGTATTCCTTCCTGGTGTTCAACCTGCTGTGTGCCCCCTGCTTTGCGGCAATGGGAGCAATCAAAAGAGAGATGAACAATAAAAAGTGGTTTTGGTTTGCCATCGGCTATCAAACGATCCTGGCATATGCAGTATCCCTGTGTGTGTACCAGTTTGGAACGGTGCTGACAGGCGGAACCTTTGGAGTGGGAACGATCGTGGCGATCCTGCTGACCGTTATCTTTTTGTACCTGCTGTTCCGTCCGCAGCCGAAGGAAAGAAGTACAAGTAAAAATCTGTCCAGTGTAAGCGTGGACGGAGCAAGAGTGTAGAAAGAAGGGATGAACATGGCATTAGCGGCAAGCAGTGTGCTGTCTACCGGGATCATTGGCGGAATTCTGACGATTGCAGTCATCGCCATTGTACGAAGTATCTGGAAAAAGAAAAAATCGGGTGGATGTTGTGGAGATTGCGGCGGAGGCTGCTGCTCCTGCCCTTCCCATACGCAGGAAGAAGAACAGGAATAACGGTTTCTTCGGCGTTTTGCCCGGAAATAGAGGAAGCAAAGGCTCCGGCTTGTGTCACAAGCGGGAGCTTTTGGTATTAGGAAAACCACGCGATAGTCGCGTGGTTCTACAGGAGTTTTGGCGATGTATGCAGATATTCATACTGTGTTATAGGACAAAATGTGTTGGTCTAGCTCGCCTCAACCCCTTTGTTTAAATGGGAAGAGGGCGTGAGAGGCCAGGACTGTCAGTGCCGGGATTTTTCTGTGAACAGAAAGAGGGTGAGAAAAGAGGAAAGTTGGCAAAAAAGATGACGGCAGAGGATAAAAATGGTATGATAGCAGCAAATGTCAATTCATTCACAAAGAAGAAGCCGGCAGAAGAATGCGAAAAAAGCGGAGATAACTGCTCAACAAAGAGCCGCCGGGAAAAGGCGCATCAGGCAGGCATGGAAAAAGGAGGAAGAACTATGACACGGGAAGAGGCACATACTATTTTGATGAAGTATATGGAAGGAGAAAACTATATCCTCCATTCCTACGCAGTAGAGGCGATCATGAGAGGGCTGGCAAAGCGGTTGGATCCGGATTCTGTGGAAAAATGGGGAATTGCCGGACTTCTCCACGATCTGGATGAGGAGCAGTGCGACTGGCGAAATGACATGAAGGTACACGGCCCCACTTCGGTGGAGATCCTGAAGAAAGAAGGAGTGGAGGATCAGGAATTGTTTGACGCCATCTGTGCGCATAACCCCAAATGCGGCGTGAAAGCAAAGACGCCGATCCAGTATGCGCTTTTGGCGGCAGATCCCATGAGTGGATTTGTGAAGGCGGTGGCACAGATCTATCCGGACAAAAAGATTGCAAGTGTGAAGCCAAAATCCGTGTTAAAACGATTTAATGAGATGCGATTTGCAGCCGGGGCGAACAGGGACTATATGGAGGCGATTGAATTTACCGGACTGCGTCTGGAGGATCTGGTGGATGTGGCGCTGGAGGAGATGGGTGCCATTTCGGATACGCTGGGACTGTAAAGGACAAAGATACGTGGCGAATGTACATGACGAAATATAGGTGACAAATGTACATGACAAATGTATGTGACAAATGTATGTGACAAAACAGGAAACTCTTGACAAGACGGAAAAATCGTAATACACTGAACAAGCGTGCAAAATTATGCATAGCATTTTTTGTATGCCAATATTCAGTAAATGAATATGCAACTTATTATAATCATAGGAGGTGAAAAGAATGCCAACATTTAATCAGTTAGTGAAAAAGGGACGTCAGACATCTGTAAAGAAGTCTACCGCACCGGCACTTCAAAAAGGTTACAACTCTTTGAGAAAGAGAAGTACAGATCTTTCTGCTCCTCACAAAAGAGGCGTGTGTACAGCTGTAAAGACTGCTACACCAAAGAAGCCGAACTCCGCTCTTAGAAAGATCGCCAGAGTTCGTCTATCCAACGGAATCGAGGTAACAAGCTACATTCCGGGAGAAGGACACAACCTTCAGGAGCATAGTGTGGTTCTGATCCGCGGAGGAAGAGTAAAAGACCTTCCGGGTACCAGATACCATATCGTCAGAGGTACACTTGATACAGCAGGTGTTGCAAAGAGAAGGCAGGCACGTTCAAAATACGGTGCTAAGAGACCGAAAGACGCCAAAAAGTAAAGTGTAACCAGATCGTTATCACAAACGTAAACTATGATTAAGTAAGTTGCAAGGTATAGATCGTATGCCTGGCACTGCACGATCAGTGGAAGCTATGTGAGTGAGTACCGATGAATTAATCTGCGCGACCTGCAGGTTGCGCCACTATGTTTAAGGAGGGAAGGACCGTGCCACGTAAAGGACATACTCAAAAAAGAGATGTATTAGCAGATCCGTTGTACAACAACAAGGTGGTTACCAAGCTCATCAACAACATTATGTTGGATGGGAAAAAGGGTGTAGCACAGAAGATTGTATACGGAGCATTTAACAGAGTTGAAGCAAAAGCTGAGAAGCCGGCTGTAGAAGTATTTGAAGAGGCAATGAACAACATCATGCCCGTACTGGAAGTAAAAGCAAGGCGTATCGGTGGAGCGACTTATCAGGTGCCGATCGAGGTAAGAGCCGACAGAAGACAGGCGTTAGCGCTTCGTTGGCTGACATTGTTCTCACGTAAAAGAGGCGAGAAAACAATGGAAGAAAGACTGGCAAATGAGATTCTGGATGCAGCCAACAACACAGGCGCATCTGTGAAGAAGAAAGAAGATATGCACAAGATGGCTGAGGCAAACAAGGCGTTTGCTCACTATCGTTTCTAAGGATTTAGGAGGAAGTAATGGCTGGAAGACAATATCCATTAGATAAGACCAGAAATATTGGTATTATGGCCCATATCGATGCGGGAAAGACGACGCTGACAGAGCGTATCCTGTATTATACCGGTGTGAACCATAAGATCGGTAATACCCATGAAGGAAATGCTACCATGGACTGGATGGAGCAGGAGCAGGAAAGAGGTATTACCATTACGTCTGCCGCTACGACCTGCCACTGGACACTTCAGGAAAACGCAAAGCAGAAAGCCGGTGCTGCGGAACATCGTATCAATATCATCGATACTCCGGGACACGTTGACTTTACGGTAGAAGTAGAGCGTTCCCTTCGTGTATTAGACGGGGCTGTGGGTGTATTTTGTGCAAAAGGCGGAGTAGAGCCGCAGTCAGAAAACGTATGGCGTCAGGCGGACACCTACAACGTACCGAGAATGGCGTTCATCAACAAGATGGACATTTTGGGTGCTGATTTTTACAATGCCGTGGAGCAGATCAAGACAAGATTGGGAAAGAACGCCATCTGTCTGCAGCTGCCTATCGGAAAAGAGGACGATTTCCAGGGAGTCGTAGATTTGATGGAGATGCAGGCGTATATCTATCGTGACGACAAAGGAGATGACATCTTTGTGGGAGAGATCCCGGCGGACATCAAAGAGGATGCAGAGTTGTACCGGGCTGAACTGGTAGAGAAGATCTGCGACCTGGACGATGATCTGATGATGGAATATCTGGAAGGAAATGAACCGTCTGTGGAAGACCTGAAGAGAGTTTTGAGAAAGGCCACCTGTGAGTGTCAGGCGATCCCGGTTTGCTGCGGATCTGCTTACAGGAATAAGGGTGTACAGAAGCTTTTGGATGCGATCCTGGAGTATATGCCGGCACCGACCGACATCCCGGCGATCGAGGGTGTAGACGGAGACGGAAACGACACTGTTAGACATTCTTCTGACGAAGAGCCGTTTGCAGCGCTTGCATTTAAGATCATGACAGACCCGTTCGTAGGAAAGCTTGCTTATTTCAGAGTGTATTCCGGTACGATCAACTCCGGTTCCTACGTACTGAATGCAACGAAGGGCAAGAAAGAGCGTGTGGGACGTATCCTTCAGATGCACGCAAATAAGAGAGAAGAGTTGGACAAGGTTTATGCCGGAGATATTGCGGCTGCGATCGGATTCAAGGTAACAACGACAGGAGATACCATCTGTGATGAGCAGAATCCGGTAATCCTGGAGTCCATGGAGTTCCCGGAGCCGGTTATCGAGCTGGCGATCGAGCCCAAGACGAAAGCATCTCAGGGCAAACTGGGAGAATCTCTTGCAAAACTGGCAGAAGAGGATCCGACCTTTAGAGCACACACCGATCAGGAGACAGGACAGACGATCATCGCCGGAATGGGTGAGCTTCATCTGGAGATCATCGTAGACAGACTTCTCCGTGAGTTTAAGGTGGAGGCAAACGTAGGTGCGCCTCAGGTTGCATACAAGGAAGCCTTTACCAAGGCGGTGGATGTAGACAGCAAGTATGCAAAGCAGTCCGGTGGACGTGGACAGTACGGACACTGTAAGGTGAAGTTCGAGCCTACCGATGCCAATGGCGAACAGGTATTCTTCTTTGAATCTACCGTTGTAGGTGGAGCGATCCCGAAGGAGTACATCCCGAAGATCGGAGAGGGTATCGAGGAAGCTATGAAGTCAGGTGTGCTGGGAGGATTCCCGGTAGTTGGACTGAAGGCAAATGTTTACGATGGTTCCTACCATGAGGTAGACTCCAGTGAAATGGCATTCCACATTGCAGGTTCTCTGGCATTTAAGGATGCTATGAAAAAAGCTGCACCGGTGCTTCTTGAGCCGATCATGAAGGTGGAAGTGACCATGCCGGAAGAGTACATGGGAGACGTAATCGGAGACATCAACTCACGTCGTGGCCGTATCGAAGGAATGGACGACCTGGGCGGCGGAAAGATCGTAAGAGGTTATGTGCCCTTGTCTGAGATGTTCGGATACTCCACAGACCTTCGTTCCAGGACACAGGGACGTGGAAACTACTCTATGTTCTTTGAGAAATACGAGCCGGTTCCGAAGTCTGTACAGGAGAAGGTACTGGCAGGGAAGAATCAATAATAAATAGCCGAAAAGGCTTGAAAAAAGGCGGGCTTTGAAATATAATCAAAGTCAGGCTAGATATGTAGAATAAAAATGCCTTTGCGGCACCATGAATAAGGAGGACATTCAAAATGGCTAAAGCTAAATTTGAAAGAACAAAACCACACTGTAATATTGGTACCATCGGACACGTTGACCATGGTAAGACAACTCTGACAGCAGCTATCACAAAGACTCTGTCCGAGAGAGTAGCAGGAAATGCAGCAGTTGATTTTGAGAACATCGACAAGGCTCCGGAAGAGAGAGAGCGTGGTATCACGATTTCTACCGCTCACGTTGAGTACGAGACAGAAAACCGTCACTATGCTCACGTAGACTGCCCGGGACATGCTGACTACGTTAAGAACATGATCACAGGAGCGGCTCAGATGGACGGAGCTATTCTGGTAGTTGCTGCTACCGACGGAGTTATGGCTCAGACCAGAGAGCACATCCTGCTTTCCCGTCAGGTAGGTGTACCGTACATCGTAGTATTCATGAACAAGTGCGATATGGTAGACGACGAAGAGCTTCTTGAGCTGGTAGAGATGGAAATCCGTGAGCTTCTGGATGAGTATGAGTTCCCGGGAGATGATACTCCGGTTATTCAGGGATCTGCTCTGAAAGCACTGGAAGATCCTTCCGGAGCTTGGGGAGACAAGATCATGGAGCTGATGGCTGCAGTTGACAGCTACATTCCGGATCCGATGCGTGCTACAGATCAGCCGTTCCTGATGCCGATCGAGGACGTATTCTCCATCACAGGACGTGGAACAGTTGCTACCGGTAGAGTAGAGCGTGGAGTTCTTCATGTATCTGACGAAGTAGAAATCGTTGGTATCAAAGAAGAGAGCAAGAAGACAGTTGTAACTGGTGTTGAAATGTTCCGCAAGCTTCTGGATGAGGCTCAGGCAGGAGACAACATCGGAGCGCTGCTTCGTGGAGTTCAGAGAGACGAGATCGAAAGAGGACAGGTTCTGGTAAAACCAGGTTCTATCACCTGCCATCGTAAGTTTACTGCTCAGGTTTATGTACTGACAAAGGATGAAGGTGGGCGTCATACTCCGTTCTTCAACAACTACAGACCGCAGTTCTACTTCAGAACAACTGACGTTACAGGTGTTTGCAACCTGCCGGACGGTGTAGAAATGTGCATGCCTGGAGATAACGTAGAGATGACTATCGAGTTGATTCACCCGGTAGCAATGGAGCAGGGTCTTCGTTTCGCTATTCGTGAAGGTGGACGTACTGTAGGATCAGGACGTGTTGCTACAATCATCGAGTAATACAATCTGAATATGGATTTGTTATCGCAAGATAACGTTGTGTCCAAACGTAAGATACCCGTAGAACTTCGGTTCTACGGGTTAATCTTTTTTGAAAGAAGTTTGAGGGTGGACAAAACGTGTTGGTATGAAGTACCTTGAAGCCTTGAAAATACTGTAGTTAAAGGGGTTTAATCTTCCTTGAAATAATGGTCACGGGAGGAAGGTTAAATGTATCAGGTCAATTGTCCTGCTTGCGGAGAAAAATGTGGTAGATACGGAAAAACGAAAGCAGGATCTCAGAGATGGTTTTGCAACAGATGTAAAATGACTTTCACACAGAAAATAGACAACAAAACTAAAGCGTTTCATTTATTTCTAAAATGGTTGTTTGGAAAAGAAACGCAGTCAGAAATGCCCGGAGAAGGAAGGACATTTAGAAGGAGGACGGCAAAGTTCTGGGAAATATGGCCTATGCCTCCAAAGATAGAAGAGTCTAAGGATGTGCTGTTTTTAGACGGTATATATCTTGGTCGTAAAGCGTGCATTCTAATCTGCTGTGACGAGAAAAATGTACTTGGTTGGTATTTGTGTAGATATGAGCATTCTGGGGCATGGATGGCGTTGATGAAGCGTATCGCTGAACCGAGAATGGTGGTTTCTGATGGAGGAAGCGGGTTTGCAAAAGCACTAAAGGCAGCATGGCCTAATGCAGAGCATCAAAGATGTTTATTTCATGTATTCTGTCAGGTGAGGCGCTATACAACTACCAGACCAAACACTCTGGCTGGTATAGAGCTTTATAGTCTTGCAAAGGATTTATTAAAGATTAAGAGTCACGAAGAAGCTGACAGATGGGGAAAAAGATTTGTTGATTGGATGAAACGATATCAAAAATTTCTGAATGAGAAAACAATAGATGAAAGAGGTCATGAAAGGCCTACTCATGAGAGACTTTTAAAGGCTGAAAAATCAATTTTAAAGTTGTTTGGAGAGAACACCTTATTTACATACCTGGAAGAGGAACTAAAGGCTGATTTTGAACCGCCAGCAACGAATAATCGAATAGAGGGCGGTGTTAATTCCAGACTGAGAGAACTGCTCAGAAATCATAGAGGACTTTCAATAGAAAGAAGAATAAAAGCGGTTTACTGGTGGTGCTATATGCACTCGCCAGAACCGCTTTCCTCGTCTGAAATAATAAAGATAATGCCAACAGATAGAAGTATAGCTGCCATATATCAAAGAATGAATGAGAGGCAAAAATTGGAAAAGAGTCTCTCGATTTGGGGTGATGCTATTGTTTGGAACGATTTCCATAAGGTAGATAAATCGTTTCGGAACTGGGACTAACGACCAACACGTTTTGTCCTATAAGCCGAATAAAAGCTTTTTACTTCAGATACAAATGTTTGCATCAGTGCAAAGGCTTCTTTAGCCTCTTTTAGTTTTGGAGTATAATTATTTTGAGCAGCTTTCAATATATGAATATTGTTTCGTGACTGATACAATGAATCAAATTCTTTTTTTGTTTTAGCAGAGATAATATTATGCTGCACAGCAAAATCAGTTTTGTGATCAATACGTTCTCTCTTAATGTCAGCTTTAATTTTTTTCTCTTTACATAGGTAAACTGTTTTATTGTCGTAAGTAATTTTGGTTGAAGAAGAAAGGGCATTGTGACATTTTGTCAATTGTATTACAGCATATTTGTCTTCAAATTCTGATTTAAAAAATGATTCTATTGCGGCCTGTAAAACTGCTTCACAAATAGAGGTATATTGAATAATTTGAAATCTAACAATGGCTTTATGTTTGGCAATTGGTAATCTTAATCCATTCATAAGCTTGTACATAAATCTTGCTTGATAATATGCTTCACCAAGATACTTTTGTAAATTAGAATTTCCTAAAAATGAGAAATAGTCGTTAAACCATTCTATCGGATATGCGGATCCGGCTTTAAATTGTTCATCTGGTACTAAATCCCGGTTACAAAAATTGATTACCTGTGTAATAATATTTTTATTTAATGCCATAATAATCCTGCCTTTCAAATAAGATTTTGAGTTTTGAGAGTGGTTCCTTCATTTTTGTTAACTATAGTATGACAACCTATCGTAGTTCCCATAGCACGCAGTTTCCATTCTTCCTGGGTAGCATTCAGCTTATCCAGTTCTTCCTGTCTTTTATCAGCATCTTCGATAGCTAATATTTCAGCTTTTTCCTTTTCGTAGACATTTTTAAATTGACACCATTTCCTGAAAAAGTCCTGCATCGTAGGATTATCGAACGTCAGCGAAATTTTCTGATCAGACGTTTCTGCAAGTGAGAGGTTTACTGAATCATCAATAGAAAACAAGAGAGAGAGTACATCTCCGACCGTTTCAATATTAAAGTCCAGAAAAACACTTACATTTAATCCCAGTGCAGTTGCTATCTTTTCTAACTGATCCGGTTTTGGATTTCGGATTCCAAGTTCATATTTTCTGATTGTTCCTACGTTAATGCCGGACAGCTCGGCTAACTGTATCTGACTGTATCCTCTGAATTCTCGGTATGCTCGGATTTTTTTACCTACCATAATATGCTGCCTCCTTAAAAATATTTGTGATTCTATTCTAGCACAAAAGTGAATGATGCGAAAGAGGTTGATTTTCACAGACTATGAAAATGTAGAATGGAATATAAAAATAAAATTCGCAAAAAGATATTGACAAAGTCACAAAAGTGAATCATAGTAAAAACATCAAAAGAGTCACAAAGGTGACTGAAAAGGAGGACGCTATGAGAACTAATTATATGATGACTGTTGATGATGTCATGGAAGAATTAGGTGTGAAACGCAGTAAAGCATATTCCATTCTGAAGCAGTTCAATGATGAACTGGCAAAGGAAGGATATGTGGCAGTTCGTGGAAAAATTCCACGTCCCTACTGGGAAACAAAATTTTATGGATGCTCTCAGAGAGCAGTATGAAGGAGGAGTTAAGATGTCAGCTTACAAGGACAAAACACAGGGAACCTGGTATGTGAGCTTCCGTTATGTTGACTGGACAGGAAAGAAAACGCAGAAGCTGAAAAGAGGGTTCAAGACTAAGAAAGAAGCATTGAATTATGAGAAGGAATTCATAAGAAAGACTGCAGCGGATATGAAGATGGAGATGAACAGTTTTATTCAAGTTTATTTTGAAGATAAAAAGAATGAACTGAAAGAAAATTCAATCCGTAATAAGCAGCACATGATGAACAAGCATATTGTTCCGTATTTTGGGACAAGAAAAATGAATGAGATCACACCGGCAGAGATTATCCAGTGGCAGAATACCATTCAAGAAAAAGGATACAGCAAGACTTATGAGCGTATGATCCAGAATCAGTTAAATGCACTGTTTAATCATGCACAGAAAATTTACAATCTGAAGGAAAATCCATGTAAGAAAGTAAAAAAGATGGGGAAATCAGATGCCAACAAGCTGGAATTCTGGACGAAGGCAGAATACGACAGATTTATTGCCGGGATTGAGCCGGGGAGTGAAGATTATCTGATATTTGAAATTCTGTTTTGGACAGGAATCAGGGAAGGAGAACTTCTGGCATTGAGACTTTCGGATTTTGATATGAGTGGAAATCTCCTGCATATCAATAAGACTTATAACCGGGTCAGTAAGAGAGATGTGATTGATACACCAAAAACAGAGAATTCGGCCCGTACTATTGATATTCCCAATTTTCTTAAAGAAGAGGTACAGGAGTATGCGAAGAAGCATTATGGATTTCCAGAAGATCAGAGGTTGTTTCCGATTGTAGCGAGAACACTGCAGAAACGGCTTAAGAAGTATGAAGCATTGACCGGTGTAAAACCAATCAGAGTGCATGATATCCGTCACAGCCATGTAGCATATCTGATTTATCAGGGTGTAGAGCCACTGATCATCAAGGAAAGACTGGGGCACAAAGATATTCAGATGACATTAAACACTTAATATTGCTGTTGGTACGCTTCCGTATATTAGTATACTAAGAACTCATGAGAATGGAATATATAAAACGTATGTTGGTAATCCTTTTTATGATGAACTTAGAAATATAGATGATGAAACAGACACTAAAAACTGGACTCAAGAAAGTATGCATACTCTTGAGGGCGGTAAAACTGCATTTTATGATAGGAAGGATATTTATGAATCAGGAAAGCAAAGCGATTAATGTACATTTGGAGAAAAGAGAAAATAAAGATTATTTAGTATTTGGCTTTGAAGAAGTTGCAGAAGTATGCCTTAATAATGATGAAAGCCAAAATAATTTGAAAAGCATATTTGTAAAGTTACTTACGGAGATTACAAAATATCCCGTTGAATTACAGTTTTTGAAAAATCCAGAATATAAAACAGGATTATATATAGATGTGTGTAAAGAATATATAAAAGATTTAAATAAAGAGATTACGAATGTGAGAAAAAATATGCCAGAAAAACTAAAAATGCAGTGATAACACCATGATAACAAAATCCCCAAAAACCATACGGACACAGTGGAAAATGCGGATTTTTCCACACAAATCACACGAAAAATCACCATTTGCACACCGCAATACACCGGTCTGATATCGTGAAGGTGGACGTACTGTAGGATCTGGTAGAGTAGCTACCATCATCGAGTAATATACGCGGAGACAATGAATAAAGTGCCAATTCAGGCGCCAAAAAAGAGACTGTAAGCTTGCTTGCAAGTCTCTTTTTTGGTGTCTGGAAGCGAGCTTTAGGGGTATCCGCAGGCGAACGACGAAGTTGTGAGATGGGCATCTATTTGAAAAAGGAGTTTTATTGTAAAATAAAGGCAATCATTCATAAAATAAAACAAACATATTTCGGCTAAAATATAATCACAAGAGAAATCAGCCGAAGGGCGCTTGCTTTTTTGTATGAGTTCGGCTAAAATATAATCAAATTATAGAATGGCCGAAAAGAGGTTGCGAATATGAGCTATATAAAAAGAAATTTGGAAAAAGTGGTAAGTCAGGTTACAAAGGAGTACCCGGTGATTTTGGTTACGGGGCCGAGACAGGTGGGCAAGACTACAATGTTGCAGAAATTAATGGAGGGAACGGACAGGGGGTATGTTACCCTGGATGATTTGAATGAAAGAACTCTTGCAAAGTCTGACCCAGAATTATTCCTGCAACTGCATAAGCCGCCTATACTGATTGATGAAGTTCAGTATGCACCGGAATTGTTTGCTTACATTAAGATGAATGTAGATAAAAACCATGAGCCAGGAGCATTTTGGCTGACCGGGTCACAGGTGTTCAAACTGATGCGTGGAGTGCGGGAGTCATTGGCAGGCAGAGTGGCAGTGCTTTCTCTTACCGCAGTATCACAGGCGGAAATGGTGGGAGGAGAAATGGAGCCATTCACCGTAGAGAGGGAGGCCTTAACTGCAAGAAAGACAGATAGAGTGGAAATGGATACAAGAGGTATTTTTGAACGTATTTATAAAGGGTCCATGCCTGCGATTGTAAGTGGCACAAACAGCAACAGTCAGATTTTTTACAGCAGTTATTTGTCTACTTATGTTGAGCGCGATGTGAAAGAATTATCAGACGCCATTGATTCGCTCAAATTTCTTCGGTTTATTACGGCGGCAGCGGCAAGGTGTGGCCAAATGGTTAACGTAGCGGAGATTGCAAGAGATGCTGAGATCAATCAGACACAAGCAAAGGATTGGTTGGGGATTTTGGAAACGCTGGGTATTATTTTTTACCTTCATCCGTATTCCAACAATTTGCTAAAACGTCTTGTAAAAACGCCAAAATTATATTTTTACGACACGGGATTGGTGTGCTATCTGACAAAGTGGAGTAGCGCAGAAACATTGGAAAGTGGTGCTATGAATGGTGCGATTTTAGAGAATTATGTGGTCGCTGAAATTAGGAAAACGTATCTCAATTGCGGGAAGGAACCATATATGTATTACTACCGTGACAAGGATGCCAAGGAGATTGATCTTGTTTTGGAACATGATGGGGTTCTGAACCCAATTGAAATTAAGAAAACATCTAATCCGGGAACAGAGTTGATAAAGGTGTTTGGGTTGCTTGATAGGTCGTCAACACCACGCTCCAAGGGAGCGATTGTCTGTATGAAACCCGGATTCGGTGCGATTGACAGGGAGAATTATATTGTACCTATTTGGATGATTTAAGGAAACATTGTTTGAAAGTCGTGTCCATTTGAGGAGGATTCAAACAGCGATCAACGTTATTTCCACGACTGCGGGAATAGGGGGAAGAGCGACTGAAAAATAGTCGCTTTTTTCAGTCCCATGGAAACTAGGAAGGGATTGTGTGAGCAAAAGAAAGGGAACCACACTAATACCCTAGAGTTGGAGTTTTGCAGAAAAATTGAAAAAATTTCACAAATATCTATGCATAGGGCTGTCAAATTTTGAGAAAAATCCCAAAACCTATGAAGTACATAGGAAAATCTTGATTTTATATAGACAGAAAAAAGAATCAAGGTGTAATATGAATATATCATAGCGGTTTTTTGCTCGTTTTTAAGGGAAGGGGGGAAAGGGATTTTATCTGTGCAGGCCCAAAACACCACAGGAAAAGCAGAAGGCAGACAAAGCGGTTGTATGGAGAGAGCAAGGGGAAGCCTATGGATGTCAGATATGGATAGAAAAGGAGAAACAGTATGAAGAAGAGGTTATCAGCCATCATCATAGTGGCGGTACTGACTCTGGTGGGAATTGGACAATTGGGACAGATGGGCAAAGTAAACGCCCAGGGAGTCCCGAATACAGGAACGAATATTTCGGCAGAAAATCAGTATTATGCAGAAGATAAGACTAAAATGCTGAAGGTGTGGACCAAGGATAAGAAGGAAGCAGAGACCTGGGCATTTTGTCTGAATGAAAGGAACGCCTGCCTATGACGGAAACGGGTACTACGTGGGGACGTATCGGCTGGCAGGCAGTGATTCGCAGGCTTTGATGCAGGAGGTGAACAAATCCTATCCGCGCTATAACGCAGAAAAGACATACAAAGCGATAGAAATGTTGCTGTATCAGTTTTCTGAGGATCCGGAGAATCTGATGGGAACGCATGGGATCACTCCGTATCAGTACTGGGTAGCGACGCAGGAGGTAGTGTACTACTTTACACAAAGCAGAGAGATGGCGAATCAGGGAAGCTTTCCGGGCATGAATGAGGTGCAGAAGGCGCTAAAGGAAAAAGCGGAAGCTTACATGAATGGAAGCGTATTCCCGGACAATTCAAAGTTTGTGGAGGTGCGTACCTATGCTTCTGTTTCCGGCGGAGTACAGTCTCTGGTAAGTGGACATGTACGTCAGAAGCCGAAGGTGTATTTCAGTAAACAGGAATACAAACAGGGAATGACCGATGAAGAAATGTCTTACAACATCAACAACGGAGGCGGTCTGTCGGGAGCAGAGATGATCCTTGCGGATGAGAACGGAGAAATTCTGGTAAATCTGGATACACAGGAGCCGTTGGAATGGACATCGAATGCCAACCCTGCCAGAGTCAGCCTGATGCCGGGAAATTACCGCGTGATCGAGAAGAAGGCGCCGGATGGATACCAGAAGGTAGAAGCGGTAGATTTTACGGTTCGTACAGACGGAAGCATCTTTACATATGGAAAGCTTCTGGAAGGAGACACCATCGTTCTTTTGGACAAAAAGCTGGAGCCGGAAAAGAAGCTGGTTTCCATCAAAAAAGTAGATAACAAAGGCGTGATGATCAATGGCGCGTCGCTGGAGCTTTGGACAGAGGGAGAAGGTGCCGCAAAGATCGAGTCCTGGTTTTCCATGGCAGGAAGTGCAAAAGAATTCCAGCTGAAACCGGGAACGTACCGCCTGAAAGAGAAGGAAGCGCCGGCAGGGCATGTGGCACTGCAGCAGGATATTGTCTTTACGGTAAGTGAAAGCGGTCAGGTGGCAGTTACCAGCGGAGAAAAAGTAACGGTAGAAAATAGTACGCTGGTGGTACAAAATGATCAAAAACCCTATATCGGAACCTATGCGACAGGAAAAGAAGACAATCAAAAAGACGTGAAGACGGTGGACCACGCGATGACTTCTGAGGGACAGGTGATGGTAGATGACAGAATCGACTATTCCGGGTTTCCAGAGGGAGACTATGTAGCGTGCGCTACGCTGGTTTCATACAGCGGAACGCAGGAGATCACCAAGGCATACAAGGAATTTACGGTAGGATCTGACGGAAGAGGATCTGTCCTTGTGGAAGATCTGAAGATTCCGGCTACTATGCTGAAGACTCCGGGACTGCAGAGGTTTACCGTTTTGGAAAGAGTTTACCGCGCAGAGGATCTGGGAGCGGATCGACAGCCAAAGGAAGGCAGGTTGCCGATAGCGGAACATGTGGTGAACGATGACGAGAATCAGACGATTGGCGTCAATGTATATGAGCAGGTCTTTACATTTGGATTTACCAAGGTGGACGAGAAAAATACCAAGCTGGCAGGAGCAAGACTGCAGATTTTTGATGAAAAGGGGCAGGCAGTTCCCGGTATGGTGTGGACTTCTCAGGGGGCAGACAGCACTCCGATCCGTGTTTCCCTGAAAGCAGGAAAATATACATTGAAAGAGATTGGGGTACCGGAAGGGTATGAAGGCCTTTCGGACAAGCCGTTTGAAGTCATGGCAGACGGCAAGATCGTATTTGAAGATACGCAGGATGTCGCCACAAAACAGGTATCAGACGGATGGCTGGTAGATGTAAAGAACCATCCGGAACAGCCTTATGTGAACCCGGAGGGCAAGATCAGTACTACCGTGAAGGCAGACGACAGCACGGCCAGCGAGACGGCTCTGGCAGAGGTTGCGGAAGCATCCGTCGGAGATGGGGTGGCAGTGGTAGATACCATCCACTATACAGGTCTGGTAGAGGGCAAGGAATATGATGTGACAGGAACGCTGTATGAAGTCAAAGACGGAGTGGTAGTCGGTGATGCAAAGGCGACCAAGACGGCGGTTCTGACAGCGGGAAAAGACGGCAAAGGCGACTGGGAGCTGGATTTTGGAACGGTAGAAGGGCTGGAAGTAGGGAAATCTTACGTGGTCTATGAGAAAGCCGTTTCCAAAGAAAATCTGGTAGATGCCGATGGAGACAAGAAGCCGGAAAGCAAGCAGGAAGTCAAGCATGAAAACCCGGCAGATAAATCCCAGACCTTTATAATAAAGGAGACGCCGAAAAAGGAGGTCATCTTCTCCAAGACCAACCTGGGAGGAGAAGAGATCGCAGGAGCGAAGATTGAGATCAAAAAAGATGGTCAGACAGTGGAATCCTGGACCTCCAAAGAAGGAGAAAGCAAGACGGTCAAGCTGGCAGCAGGCACCTATACCTTCCATGAGGAAGCGGCGCCTACCGGGTATCTGAAGGTGACGGATTTCACTTTCACCGTAAAAGAAGACGGAACGGTGGAGCTGGGCGAGATTGCTTCGGAAGATGCTGTAGAATGGAAAGAGGGAAAAGTCGTAGTAACAGATAAGGCAAAACCGGTTGATCCGGAACAGCCGGGCTACGAAAATCCTGCCGGAGAAATCCGCACGACGGTCAAAGCAAACAGCAGTACCGGAAACGAGACGGCACCGGCTCAGGTTTCAGAAAATGAAGCGGAAAGCGGTGTGACTGTAACAGATACCATTTCTTATACCGGACTGGTAGGCGGAAAGACTTATAAAGTGACAGGAAGCCTGAACCTTGTGGAGAATGGAAAAGCGGTAAAAGTGGTGGTAACCGCCACGGCAGAATTAAAGGCTGACGAAAGCGGAAAGGGCAGTTGGGAGCTGGATTTTGGAACGATTGCCGGGCTGGAAGAAGGAAAATCTTATGTGGTATATGAAAGCGCCAGATCCTTGGAGCGCCTGATCGACACAGATTACGACAACATACCGGACACGCCACAGAATCCGGTACATGAAGATCCAAAGGATCCGGCGCAGACGATTACGGTAGTACCCAGAAATCCGGTGTATCCGGAAGGTAAGATCAAGACGACGGTAAAGGCCAACAATGCGACGGCAACATCGGAGCAAAAGGCAAGAGTGACAGCCGAAGAAGCCAAGACAGGTGTGCATGTTGTGGACACCATTGCATATGAGGGGCTTGTAGGTGGAAAAGATTACACTGTAAGCGGAACTCTGATGGAAGTGAAGGCAGGTCAGCCGGTAGGAGCTGTGGATACGATGGAAGCTACAAAGACAGCCGATCAGAGTGGCAGCGGCAGCTGGGAGCTGGATTTTGGTACAAGGCAGGATCTGAAACCGGGAAGCTCTTATGTAGTGTTTGAACGGGTAAAATCCGTAGAACTACTGATTGATAAAGATGGGGATGGTATTTCGGATCAGCCGGATGAGCATACCCATGAAAATCCGGAAGACAAGGCACAGACCTTTACGGTGAAGCCGGAGGAACCGGGTGGAGAAGAACCAAAATATGAAAATCCTGACGGAAAGATCCGCACGACGGTGCAGGCAGGCGACGCTGTGGCAAGCGAGAATGCAGCGGCGGAAGCAAAAGCATCAGAGGATGGTACTGCGGTTACAGATACGATCCATTACACCGGACTGGTAGGAGGAAAAGCTTACAAGGTAACCGGTAAGCTGAACCTGATAGAAGACGGAAAAGTCGTAAAAACAGTGACGACAGCCACGGCAGAATTTACGGCAGAGCAAAGCGGCAGCGGCAGTTGGACGTTAGACTTCGGAAAAGTCAAAGGACTGGAAGAAGGAAAAACCTATGTGGTATATGAAAGTGCAAAATCTGTGGAGAAGCTGGTAGATACCGATTATGATAACGAACCGGACGCTCCTCACAGCCGTGTGCACGAAGATCCAACGGACAAGGCGCAGACAGTCAAAGTGAAACCGGACACACCGCAGCCGGACGAAGAGAACGGAAAGATTCTGACTACGGTGAAAGCAAACAACTCTGTAGGAAGTGCGGACCAGTCGGCAAAAGTCAGCAAAGAAGAAGCCGGACAGGGCGTAAAGCTTGT
The DNA here is from genome assembly GCF_009696485.1 of Suipraeoptans intestinalis. Taxonomy (GTDB): domain Bacteria; phylum Bacillota; class Clostridia; order Lachnospirales; family Lachnospiraceae; genus Suipraeoptans; species Suipraeoptans intestinalis. The sequence continues at coordinate 990,311 of NZ_VULY01000018.1, read as the reverse complement.
AGATACCATCCACTATGAAGGACTGAAAGGCGGCAAAGTGTATAAAGTCACCGGAAAGCTGAACCAGATCAAAGATGGAAAAGTAGTTCAGACCGTGGCGGAAGCGACGGCAGAGTTTACGGCAGATCCTAGCGGAAAAGGCAGCTGGGAACTGGATTTCGGAACGGTGACAGGACTGAAAGCAGGAGAAACCTATGTGGTATTTGAGCGAGCAATTTCTGTGGAAAAGCTGATCGATACAGACGGAGACGGAGTTTTGGATAAAGAGGATGTGCATACGCACGAAGATCCAAAGGATAAGGCACAGACCGTTGAGGTCACCGGGGCTTCGGCAGGAAAAGTGAAAGGAAGTCCGAAAACCGGAGATTCCAGCCAGAGTACGCCATATATCCTGATGATGCTTTCTGTAGCAGCTTTCGGAACCCTGTTCTTTGAAAAAAGACGCAGGATCAAAAGGTAACGCTAAAAAGACAGAGGTTAAAAAGTCAAAAGCGACAAGGCATATGACAAATAACCAATAAAAGACAGCGGGAGATTTCCTTGGAGAAGTTTCTCTGCAGGGAAAAGAAAGATCTTGTCTGTAGGGAATCAGGAGAGCTTTCGCTGTTTTTCACATGAATCGGAAATCTATAGGACAAAATCTGCCTGATATGTCTCATCGCCAGACTGACAAAAAGAGACAGACAGATTCTGGACCACAAGAAGAGAGCCAGTATCTGACTTGAATAAGAGGGTTTCTGATGATATATTAAAATGCATATGAAATCATATTAATTAAACGAAGGGAGATCATATGGGAGAAAGCATAAGAGAGAAAAAAACGTGGAAGGACTTAAAAAAATATGGAACAAGGATCCTGCTTGGCCTTCTTTTTACCGGAAGCTTTTTGGCAATGGGAACAAGGAAAGCAATGGCTGCAGGAAACGATACATCGGATAGTAACGGGAGTACGATCTATGTGGCAAATGGACAGGAAAGTTCTATAGAGGGAGACGGGACACAGGAGAATCCCTATCAGAGCCTGTCTTATGCAATTCAGAGATCTGTCGATGGAGATACATTAAAACTGACAGGGGATGTCCTGTACAGACAGGAGGGAACTTTTTTTATTGACAAAAATATTGTAATTGATGGACAGGGATATCGCCTGACCTTTCGGGGAGCTGATTTGGAACTGAAGAAAAATGTCCGGTTCCAGAATATGACACTGAATATGATCGTAAACGGAGGTGAGTTACCCAGAATCTATGCGGCTGGAAATGAGGTGACTTTTGATGAGGTTTCCACGACGGTTAGCCAGTTGCAGGATTATTTGAGACCAGTACTGATCGGTGGTTCTAAGACAGGAAATCTCAGTGGAAATCACGTACAGATCTCCATTTTAAATGGAGATTCTTCTACAAGATTTCATAAGATTATTGCGGGAGGAGAAACAGAAGATGTGGATGTCCCGGTTACAATCCGAATAGAATCGGAGTACGCAAGAGTAGACGAAGGGATTGTGTTGGGCGGTGTAAACGGAAATCAGACAACGGAAGAGGTGACACTGCTTTCCAATGCAAAAGCTGTAAAAAAAATTCTGGCAGAGGACAGTATTCAAAATCAAGTTACTTTTTCCGCTTCTCGTTTGACAGGGATAGAACTGACAGGAGTAAAAAATTTATCATTGCGTGATGGAGCGGTAGTGAATCTGGACCGTCTGGACAGAATTGATAGGACGGTTGATGTGCAGGAGGGAGCACAGCTATGGATCAATCTGAAGGGAGATGTCCGGATTGGAAGAATCACAGGAACAGGAGAGATTGTTCTGTCACCAGACACATCCCTGCAGGTGGGGGAAGATATAAGAGACGCATCGAATATCAGATTGAGTGGATTTGAAACACAGTTTGCAGGAAAGACAGGATGGGAATATGTGAAGGCAGAAGGAAATATCCATCAAGGCGTCAGCGTTTCGTTTTTACAGACCATTGGAGGATACCGGATCCAGAAGAAGAACAAGGCATATGTGCTGTCAGATGCGGCGCCCATTCAGAAATTTGATAAAAATGAGATTCAGGAACTGGAGGTCACGCAGTTGCCTCAGACCACAATTTATCAGGAAGGTCAACAGTTTAGTAGTGCAGGGATGATCTTGCTGCTAAAGGATAAAAACGGAGTTGTCCAAACTGTGAAAGCGGATGAGCTTCAAGCGTATGGAATCCAACTGCTTCCAGATGAAAATACACCTCTGAAAGCAACTGACAAGAGCGTTATCGTTCAAGTAAAGGAGATCAGGAAGGCTTTGAATATTACGGTTCATAAGAAGGAGACACAGGAACCGGAAAAGCAGCCGGAAGGCTGGAGAGAGGATGCTGTAGGAAAACGGTATAAAACTGCAGACGGGAGCTATCTGACTGCATCTTGGAAAACTCTGGATAACGAGACATATTACTTCGATGCCAAGGGGTATGCAGTACGAAATAGTTGGCTTCCATTTGGTGGAAACTGGTATTATTTTGACGGGCTTTGCAGGATGGCAAAAGGATGGATGAACGTAGGAGGAAACTGGTATTACCTGGCAGAAAACGGCATGATGATGACAGGATGGATCAAGGGTGGGACTACCTGGTATTATCTGGATGCAAATGGAGTTATGAAGACTGGTTGGCTAAATCAGGGTGGCAGCTGGTACTATCTGGATGAAAGCGGAGCTATGAAAACCGGCTGGGTCAGCCTGGGCGGCAGTTGGTACTATCTGGCAGAAAATGGCATGATGATGACAGGCTGGATCAAGGATGGGGCTACCTGGTACTATCTGGATGGAAGTGGAGCTATGAAGACTGGTTGGCTAAATCAGGGTGGCAGCTGGTACTATCTGGATGAAAGCGGAGCTATGAAAACCGGCTGGGTCAGCCTGGGCGGCAGTTGGTACTATCTGGCAGAAAACGGCACGATGATGACAGGTTGGATAAAGAGTGGAGCTACTTGGTATTATCTGAAAGCAAACGGAGCTATGGCAGCGGGAGTGAGTTTACAGATGGAAGGCGGTCTTTATCATTTTGCAGGAAATGGAGCATGGATAGGGTAGAATAAAATCTTTCACCGTGCAGACTGTTTTTCATATAAACCGGAAATCATTTCCGCTGAGATTTCGGTGGGAAGAAAACAATTTCAACATGGATAGTTAATAAAATAACGAAATAAAAATACAAAATAAAATAGTTAAAAAATATACAAAAATACTTTTCAGAGGCGGCAGGAAGGCGTATAATAAGATCAGTAAAAAAGAACGGAACGGATTCTAAAGGAGGTGCAAAGGATGGAGCAGGGAAAACTGATCGTGGAACGGCCCTACAAAAAAGTGTATCGTCTGGATAAGAGTATCGTCAAGATATTCGACAGGACGCATCCCAAGTCCCATGTGTTTAATGAGGCACTGAAGATGGCGCGGGTGGAAGAGACCGGTCTTGCCATTCCGAAGCTTCAGAAGGTGGAGCATGTGGATGGACAGTGGGCGATCTTCATTGAGTACAAGGAAGGGAAAACGCTGGAAGAGATGATGCGTGTGGATCCGGCAAACATGGACAAGTACATGGAGGATTTTGTAGATCTGCAATTAGAGATCCACGGAAAAGAGGCCTATCTTTTGGAAAATGGCAGGGACAAACTGGCCAGGGAGATCCAGAGCACCAAAGAACTGGATGCGACCACCAGATACGATCTTTTGACGCGCCTGGAGAGCATGCCAAGACATAGCAAGCTATGCCACGGAGACTTTAATCCCAGCAATGTGATCGTAGGGAAAAATGGAAAACTTACTGCGATCGACTGGGCCCATGCCGTCACGGGAAACGGAGGCGCAGACGCAGCCATGACCTATCTCTTGTTTGCCTTGGAAGACCAGGAGATGGCAAAGCTTTACATGAAGTGCTACTGTAGAAAGAGCGATACGGCAATGCAGTATGTGCAGCAATGGCTTCCGTTGGTAGCGGCGGCACAGTTGGGGAAAAAGGGAGCTTTGAAAAAAGAGTTTCTGATGAACTGGATTGATATTATGGATTATCAGTAAAAAATCACTGTCACTGGCTAAGCAAAACCGGTGGCAGTGATTTTTCATTTGGAAAAGAGGTGCTTCACGAAAGGGCGTACGAAAAGTGCCTCCAGATGACAGCCCCCATCAAACAACAGGAAAGATCAGGAAAGAGAGACGGAAGAGGCAATTGTAGAAGTGATTTCTAAAAAGCGGTCAATATCACTTCGTCCGTGGCAATGTAAAGGAGAAACACGAAGAGCACCCTCCAACCCCAATGTCTCTATGATCCGCTGTGAATAAGGACTGCTTTTCAGACGCTCAAAGATAGTTACGCCATGTTCCAGATACAGTTGAGAGCAGAGAGAATAGTCGAGCCCTTTAATTCCCATGGCAATGATCAGATCCTTGGCAGTCAGATCCTCTGTATCGACATAGACCTCCACATTTGGAATGTGGCGTAATCCCGGAGTTTTTTCGGTGCCTTCCAACATTCGGTAAAGAAGAGCACGTTCCTGCATATGGATGCGGTGCATTCCTTTTACGAAAAGTGTTCGTCGGTCTGTCGGAACTGAAGTGTTCTCAGAGAGGAAGCTATCAGATCCAATGTCGCACACATAATCGATGACCGCTGTCATCGCAGCAAAATTTCCCGGTGTGGGAGTTCCAAGAGCCCATACATTAGCAGGCTTATGGATTAGCTTGCGATGAGGAAGACTTGCAACACGATCAGAGACATAGGCAAATCCGCAGCCCCTCACACCAAAAAATTTGTAGGGGGCAATATTGGCTACGTCTACCTTCCAGTCTGCTACATCAATAGGAGCATGCGGAGCATGCTGTACAGCATCGGACACGATATAAATATCCGGATTGATTTCTCTGGCACGTCTGGAAATTTCTTTAATATCCATTACATTTCCGGAAATATTAGAAGCTGCCATGATGCTTAAAAGACAGGTGTTCTCGTCTACATGGCTTAAAATGGTATCGACATCCAGCCCTCCGGTAATCCGATTGGCAGGTACTACCCGAAATTCTCTGTGAGTGCGGGCGCAGTAATATTCAACGGCATCATGAGCAGAGGGATGCTCTAAAGCAGAAGTAACAGCATTGGTTCCCCAATCGATTCCTTCCAGGATCGTGCCGACGGCATGAAACATGGTTTGAGAAGCAGATAATTCCGTGATTAAAGCTCCATCCTTTGCGCCGAATACAGTTTCTAAAATGTCCTGTGTACCACAGGTTATATAGGAGGACAATTCAAATCCTCGACCACGTACTCTTTCAGGGCAATCAGGAAAGGCCTCTGCCTCTGCCTTTCTTTCAACAGCTTTTTTCAGGCGTAAAGATCCTCCTGAATTTTCAAAAAAAAGGCGGTTTCCATGTTCCGGATCTGCGTCTGCATGGAAAAACTTTTCCTTTAAATGGGCTTGATATTCATCCGAAAATAACTTTCCGTGTTTTTCGTTCATTGATTTTTCCTCCTTTACACGAATGTATCTATCTATTTCATCATAACACAGAGAGAAAAAGTTGAGAAATGAATAATTTGATTGTATAATATTAATAAAATTTATATTTGGAGGTGCAAGATGAATTTGGCGGAAATAGAAACATTCTTGATGATTGTGGAAACAAAAAATATTACGAAAACGGCAGAGACTCTCTTCGTGTCCCAGCCGACAGTCAGTCATCGATTAAAACTTCTGGAAGAGGAACTGGGCGTCAGCCTTTTAATCAGAAAAAAAGGGTATAAACAGGTAGAACTGACTACCTACGGAGAGGAATTTGTGCCCATTGCAGAACGGTGGCTGTATCTCTGGCAGGAAACACAGTCTTTGAAAGAGAAACAGGAAAAATATTACCTGACAGTGGGCTGCACAGATACCCTAAATAGTGCCATGATGTATGATTTATACAGAGAAATGCTGGACGAAGCGGACCGGATGACAAATTTACGGATCAAAACCCACTATTCTTCCGAGATCTATCACTATCTGGAAAAACACGAGATAGATATTGGATTTGTACACCATTATCTTCACTATAAGAATATTCTTGCAGAACCGCTGCTGAGCGAAGAGATGTATATCATTCAGTCGGAGCAGCCGGAGATTGAGAAAGAGGAGATCCATACAGACGAGTTGAACAAAGAGAGGGAGATCTATTTGAGTTGGGAGACTGATTATCAGATCTGGCACAACCAGTGGATTACAAAGGGAGAGAGACCAAGAATGCAGGTGGATACATTTGAATTGTTGTTTCACTTACTGTCAGGAAAAGGCATGTGGGCCATTGCGCCCTCAACGGTAGTGGAGCGGATTCAGAAACTGAAGCAGATCCATGTGAGTAAAATTGCAAATGAAATACGGCCGCCTAGAAGAGTGACCTATAAGGTTACACATAAGCATATGAGCGAGGCGACATTAAAAGCGGTGCAAATGCTTGACAAGCGGATGGAGCTTTATTTAAAGAAAAAGGGATGGAAGACAGATAAATAAAAAATGTTAATATATTATAGATAAATAATTTATTTTTAGAATAAAACAGGATGTGCTATACTCAAGTCAGAAATTGAGATCGAAGAATACTTCCGAAAGAGGAGGAAGAGGGATGGAAGCAAAATTTTTAATTGTGGGAGATTGTGCCATATCCGTCCAACTGGGAGAAGAAATCAGCCTGGAAGTGAATCAGAAGGTAAGGCAGCTCTTTTTGAGACTGACAGAAAAGCCGATAGAAGGAATCCTAGAGATGGTGCCTACTTACGCGGGACTGACGATCCATTACAACCCGGTTCAAATTCGTTTCGGGGAGTTGAAAGCACTGGTGGGGGAAAGGCTCTCCGGTGTGGAAAATATCAGGACAGTGGTTCAGATGGTGAAAGAAATCCCCATTTGCTACGATAAAGAATTTGCGTTAGATCTGGAAGAGTGTGCGGCAATGGAAGATATGACAGAAGAGGAGTTCATCCAGGTTCATTCGGGGGAAGAATATTATTGCTATATGTTGGGATTTGCTCCGGGGCACCCGTATATGGCAAGATTTGGACGACCTTTTCATTTTAAAAGAAGAGAAAGTCCTCGTGTAAGAATACCGGGCCATTCCGTGGTAGCTGCTCAGAATTTGTCAAACATGATTCCCTTTGACCAGCCGTGCGGCTGGAATGTGATCGGAGCGACCCCGGTAGCCTTGTGTGATTACAGAAGAAAAGATCCTTTTTTAATTCATGCAGGAGACTGGGTGAAATATATTCCGGTGAGCCGCAGAGAATATGAGAAAATAAAAGAACAGGACTGCAAGGGAAACTACCGGGTCAGAACCTATGAAAAAAGGATGGTGTAGGAATGGGCATACGGGTGGAAAGTCCGGGGATCCAGACGACGGTGCAGGATGAAGGACGATTTGGATATCAGCAGTTTGGAGTATCGCCGGCAGGTCCTATGGACAGAAGAGCATTTCATATTGCAAACATTTTGGCAGGAAATGACAGAACGGAAGCGGCGCTGGAAATGACCTTTCAGGGAGCGGATCTTGTATTTGAGCAGGAAAATATAATCGCTATAACGGGAGGGGATCTGTCTCCCAGGATCAATGGAAACCCGGTGGATATGTATAGGGCTTTGGAGGTAAAAGAGGGAGATTTACTTTCCTTCGGGTTTGCATCAGGCAATGGATGCAGGGCCTATGTGGCAGTTTCAGGAGGCCTGGAAGTACCGGTGGTGATGGGAAGTAAATCTACGTTAATGCGAAATCAACTGGGTGGAGTGAAAGGGCGAAAACTGGAAAAAGGAGATAGGATCGGCTTCCGGAGTCCTAAAAGCCGATTGAACCAGATGGACAGGAGAATCTTGAAACCAGAAAGATATTGGGGACAGGAGATTGTGTTACGTGTGGTTACCGGTTCTCAGGATACAGAATTTGAGGAAGAAGAGATTCGTAAATTTTTTTGGTACAGCGCAGTAATTACCAACGAGTTTGACAGGATGGGATGTCGTTTGGAAAGAAAAGAGCCTCTTCGACATAAAAAGGATGGAAACATCATCACAGATGGCATTGCATTTGGCTCTATCCAGGTACCTACAAACGGACAACCGATTATTATGTTAGCAGATCGCCAGAGTACAGGGGGCTATACAAAGATCGGAACAGTTATTTCCGTAGACCTCCCCAGACTTGTGCAAAGTGTTCCGGGCAACAGAGTACGTTTCGTAAGGGTGGGAATCGAACTGGCACAAAGCTTGTACATCAGGGAAGTTGAGGAGTTGAATCAACTGGAAGCTGATTTAAACAGAAAGGAGTAGAAAGAAATGAAAATTGTCGTGTTGGATGGATATACATTAAATCCCGGAGATATTAGCTGGGAGGGGCTGGAAGCTTTTGGAGAAGTAAAAGTATATGATCGGACAAAAGAAGAGGAGATTATAGAGCGTATAGGAGACGCGCAGGCGGTCTATACCAACAAAACACCTATCACCAGGAAGGTGTTGGAGGCATGCCCGCAGATCCGGTTTATTGGAGTACTGGCGACGGGGTACAATGTGGTGGACATAGAGGCGGCAAAGGAAGGAGGGATTCCGGTTTCTAATATCCCTACCTATGGAACAGATGCGGTAGGACAATTCGCCATTGCGCTGCTGTTGGAGATCTGTCATCATATTGGACATCATTCTCAGGCGGTGCGTGATGGAAAGTGGAGCCGTAGTGCAGACTGGTGCTTTTGGGATTATCCCTTGATCGAATTGGCAGGAAAGACAATGGGGATCATAGGGTTTGGAAGAATCGGGCAAAGCACCGGGCGTATTGCGAAGGCACTTGGAATGCAGGTAATCGCAAATGACGCATTTGAAAGCGAGGCGGGAAGAGAAATAGCAACCTATGTGGACAGGGAGACCCTGTTAAGAGAGTCAGACGTCATAGCGCTGCATTGTCCGCTGTTCCCGGAAACAGAAGGAATCATCAACAAGGAAAATATACAAAAAATGAAGGACGGCGTTATCCTTTTAAATAATTCCAGAGGACCTTTGATCGTAGAAGAGGATCTGGCGGCTGCGCTGGAATCGGGGAAAGTCTATGCAGCGGGGCTTGACGTGGTTTCTACAGAGCCGATTCGGGAAGACAATGTGCTGTTAAAGGCAAAGAACTGTTTTATTACGCCACATATTTCCTGGGCACCCAGAGAATCCAGACAGAGGCTGATGGATATTGCAGTGGAAAATTTAAAAGCATTCAAAAACGGAACACCGCAAAATGTTGTGAACCCATAGTAGGCGGTAGTTTAGGACAGAAAGACAGTGAGGAGGTGAACTATGTACACCATCGATTTAAACAGTGACATGGGAGAGAGCTTTGGGGCTTATAAATTGGGAGGAGACGAAAAACTGATCCAGTATGTGACTACGGCAAACGTGGCATGCGGATGGCATGCGGGCGATCCTGTGGTCATGGATACCGTTGTGCGGATGGCAAAAGAAAGAGGTGTTATGGTAGGGGCACATCCGGGTTATCCGGATCTGATGGGATTTGGAAGAAGGAAGATGGTCTTGTCCTTTCAGGAAGTGAAAAACTATGTTCGCTACCAAATAGGAGCGTTGGCGGCATTTACAAAAAGTTATGGGATGAGGCTCAACCATGTGGCGCCTCACGGAGCAATGGGAAACCAGTGCCAGTATGATGAAGAGATTTCCACAGCTATCGTGGAAGCGGTGCTGGAATTTGACAAGGAACTTATAATATATTACTGCGCAGGCGCTGTTTTGGGAGAGATTGCAGAGAGCAGAGGACTTCGGACGGCATCCGAGATCTTTGCAGATAGGGCCTATATGGACGACTTATCCCTGGTTCCCAGAAAGATGGAAGGGGCCATGATCACAGATGAAGAAATTGCGATCGCAAGATGTATCCGCATGGTGAAGGAGGGGAAGGTAACTTCCATCAGCGGAAAGGAACTGGCTATCCGGGGCGATACCCTATGTGTACATGGAGACGGTCCAAAAGCGCTGGAGTTTGTAGAAAAAATCAGAACGGCCTTTGTGCAGGAGGGAATTGAAATCAAACCTTTATAGCAGAGCATGTAAAAAGGTCAGGATGCAAGGCATCGGCTGAATCAAAGAAGATAGAGAGTATAACGTAAGAAGACGATCTTTGGTTTGTCCGGTGCTTTTTTTAACCTTTTTTGTGAGAGTTAGACAGTGTGTTTCAAAAAATAAGTAAACCAGGAAAGGAAGCGGAAGGATGAAAAAAGAAGAGAAACAATCGGCATCGGTAGTAAGAAAGATGATGATAGCGCTGGCGGGGGGACTGGTGGTAGGCCTTGGGTTCATGCTCTTAAGAAGTTATCTCCTGTCGGAGGGAAGAGAAGCCGTCTGGGATGGAATCAATCGCCTGCTATTTCAGGATATCACAGGAGAGCAGGGTGTTGGAGCAGTCGGGTTGTTTTATATTGTGGGACAGGTATTTATGAGAGGATTACAGCTGGCGATCGTACCTTTAGTTCTGGTATCATTGAGCTTGGCCATGTGCAGCATATCCAGTTCTTCCAAATTAGGAAGGATAGCAGGAAGAACGCTCCTGGGATTCTTTTTATTCTATGCATGCGGTGCGTTTTTAGGAGGAACGGTGGCATATCTCGTAAAAAGCGGCGGTTTCTTTGATGTTAAGCTTCCCAAAGAAGCAGTAACGGAAGCAGCCACGATCGCAGCTTTCAACCCATTGGCGACCATCGTGGAGGCGGTTCCGTCTAATATCACAGCCGCTTTCAGCAGCAATAACAGTATTCTGGCGGTTGTGGTGGTTGCGATCATTATGGGACTGAGTATGAATGCGCTGGGAAAGAAGGCGGATCCGCTGAAGGCAGTACTGGAAAGCGGAAATGAGATCATACAGATGTATCTGACATTTTTGATCAATAAGGTGGGACCTGTTGCAATCTTCTGTCTGATTTCAAGGACCTTTGCAATCTATGGAGTGGAATATCTGGCACCGGCAGCTTCCTATGTTGTATCTGCAATGATCACATTATTTGTACTGACGATAGTCTTGTATCCATTGGGAATCTGGGTAACGACAAGGCTGAATCCATGGCAGTTTATCAAAAAGATCGCAAAGGTAGGAGTGTTTGGATTTTCAGTCAATTCTTCCGCAGCAACACTGCCGCTGAATACCCGGACAAATCTGGATGAATTGGGCTGTTCGGAGGAAATTACCAGCTTCGTGCTTCCTACGGGGATGACGATCAATATGAATGGAACAACAATCATGCACATGTTTGCAGTGACTTTTATTGCGACAGCGTCGGGAATTGATGTGACGCCGGCAAATCTGGCAGTAGTAGCCTTTTTGTCGATCTGTGCTGCGATGGGGTGTCCAGCTATTCCGATCGCGGGAACCACGCTGATCGTGACAGTCCTCTCCGGAATGGGGTGGACAACAGATGCCTGCATGATTGCATACGCACTGGTAGTTGCTATTAACAGACCGGTGGAAATGGCTTTACTGCCGCTGAATGTAATAGGGGATGCGGCAACAAACGTGATCGTGAATGCAAAAGAAAAGGAACTGGACCTGGATCTATACAATCAATAGGCGAGAAGAAAAAAGAGTTGTTTTCGACGGAGAGTGAAGGCATACTGTCGGGGAACAACTCTTTTTTTATTCCTACGAAGATGTGTTTGGTCAAACAAAAAAGTATTTCACCGGGACTGTACTCTTGTGGCACATTTTCCTGCCGCAAAAGCGATCCGCTGCAAGCGGATCGCCCTGTAATACGGATAAACAGAATGGACGAAAGCAGATCATCGTAAAGGCCGACATTGGAGCAGCCGAAAAACCTGTTCTGCTGTCAGAGATAAATTTTCTTTTGCTGTCTCGGGAGATAAGGCTTCCTCTAGGGTGACAACATTGCGCAAAATAGGAAAAAAAGCATCAATGCCCGCTGCATTACAAGCGGTGGCATCTTTTGTGGCGCTGCCGGAAAAAGCGATTACGGTGGCGCCAAATTGTTTGGCCAGTTTGGCGATGCCTACAGGAGCTTTTCCCATGGTTGTCTGAGCATCCAGACGCCCTTCTCCCGTAACGACAACATCCGCTGTTTTCAGCTCTTCTGTAAGATGGGTTGCTTCCATGATCAGTTGGATTCCGGGAATTAAGGAAGCCTGCAGATAGCTTAAACATGCAAAGCCCATACCTCCGGCTGCCCCGGAACCAGGAGTATCACGAAAACAGTTGTGCATTGTTTGTTCTGTGACAGAGGCGTAGTGTGCCATAGCGGCATCTAAGGGGGCTTTTAATGCTTCTGTGACTCCCTTTTGCGGGCCATAGATGTAGGTGGCTCCGGTGGGACCACAAAGGGGATTGGACACATCACAGGCTATCTGAAACTGGCAGAGTTTCAACTCCGGAAGTACATGTGCTGCGGATATGGAGAAGATCTTAGACAAAGCGCTTCCACCCATACCCACGTCAGTTCCGTTTTGATCAAGAAATCTGTAACCCAGGGCTTTTAGCATGCCGACACCACCGTCATTCGTAACACTTCCGCCGATCCCAATGATGAAATGCCGGCATCCACGCTGGATGGCATCCCGGATCATCTCTCCGACTCCGTAGGTAGTGGCTGCCAGAGGATCTTTTTCAGATTCCGGGATCAAAGTAATTCCGGCGGCGCTGGCCATTTCCAGAACAGCCAGCTGTCTGTCTGGCCAATAGCCGTAGTGTACGGAAACCGGGGCTCCTAAAGGATCGGAAACACGCAAAGAAATCGTCTGCCCGCCGAGTCCGGCGATCAAAGCGTCGGCGGTTCCTTCTCCGCCATCGGCAAGAGGCTTGACAACCACCTGTGCAGAGGGATGAGCAGCCAAAATCCCTTCTTTTGCAGCTATGCCGGCCTCCATGGAAGAAAGGCTCCCCTTAAAGGAATCGATTGCAACAACAACTTTCATAGGCGTCCTCCTAAATAGATAATCTGCATATATAGTTCCATAATTATGAAGTAATATAGACAGTATATCGGCTTTCAGAAGAAAAGACCATAGTATTTATACCAAAAAATAACGTATCAAGAAACGAAAAACAGGTACATGAAACAATGAAAATTCCTTAGGCTTCAAGGCAGCAGAGTGCCAGCTGAAGAAAAACAGCATCCTGAAATTTTCTGGGATTCCAGGAAGTTTTCTGGGCAATGCAGTTCAGCTGATACTGCAGGGTATTTTTGTGAATGTGAAGCTGTCCGGCAGTCTTTGTCAGGGAGAGGTTGTTGGAAAAATAGCAGTTCAGCAAATGACACTCTTTGTCTGTGAGCGATTTTAGCACCTGAGAAGCAAGTATCTGCCGGGCTTCAGGAGGGAGATGTTCCAGCACAAATTCTAAAGACAGGCAGCGGCTGTCGTAGAAATCAGAACAGATCCGTTCGGCATGGGTTCTTGCAAGAGAAGCGCTGCGGTAGGAATGATGAAGCTGATGGATAGGAGTGAAGCTGCCCAAGCCGGAAACGACCTGTCCGTGGAAACGGGCAGAAAAATCTCCCGGAATAAAGTTTCTAAAGGATGCTTCGTCAAAAATTGCGATCCACTCGTTGGGATACAGATAATGGAAGAGCGGACACGCTAAACCGCGAAAATAAAACCGAAGAGACGTTTCTAAAGAGATATCGTTCATGTAGAGAGCAAATACGGCATACTGTTTTTTTGAGGAAATACGGTATTTGTCCAGCAACAGGTGCAGCTGAGAAGGATCCTGTATGTTGTTGTAGATCAACGAGGTGACAAGGTAGTGGATCGCCCTGCTTTCAGACAGAAACTCTTCGCTCAGATGCTGTTCTTTGAAAAAAACTTCAGAGATTTTTGTGATGAGAAATCCATAAGATTTCAATTCTTCAGGCGGACCTGTGATCCCAATCGCAGCAATTGGAGCATGATCAAGAAAAATAGGGTAATTGATACCAGGCTTTGATCCCTGAAAAGGATGTGCGTCATCTACAAATACGGGAAGTCCCCTGTGGATGGCAGAAGCTCCTGCCGCATGAACGGTACCTATGCGCTCAGGGTCGGTGCTGGCAATGATCTTCCCGGAAGGAGCGATCAGATTGGTATCTCTTTTGACAACTTCATGGATTGCGTGGACGATCTGGTTGGCCAGACCATCAGATAGATGCATGGGCGTATCCTCCATTTGATGGAATATATGATAATAGGGGCGTGCGTGCAAGAAAACAAAGGCGTATGTTAAGTGGAAAGATCCGGCGTCACGTTAAACAATCCGAGCATCCGCTGGCGGGAGCCTTCATCTCCTACAAAGAGGAGAACATCGCCGTTTTGGATCTTTTCGTAAGGGCCGGGAGAAACATAAATGGAATCTCCGCGTTTGACGGCAACGATGGTTGCACCCGTCTGCTGCCAGATATTGATCTCGCCGATGGAATGGCCAAGGAAGTTGCACTGCTGGTCTATCTTCATATCGTAGGGGATCAGATAGGCAGTACTGTGGTCTCTCTGGGTCTGGGCGATCAGTTCGTCCAGCAAATTGACCATTTTATCCAGGTGAAGTTTCTGGGCATGGATGGTGTCCAAAAGACTCTCCCTGGTTTTACTGATAGAGATCGTACTTTGATACCGGTCAAAAAACAACTGTGCCTTTTCCCGTGAGGCTACGTAGGTCCCGCTTCCGTGCCGGCTGGTGACGATTCCCATATCTACAAGGATCTGAACTGCCTTTCGGGCAGTTTCGGGGGATACATGAAAAGTGTTGGCTACCATGGAGCGTACCGTCAGTTTTTCTCCCACCGCATACCAGCCTTCGGCAATTTTTTCCGCCAGTTCCACTGCGATCTGGTGATATCTGGATTCATATATGTATTTGTCTGGGTGTTTTGCTTTCGATTCAGACATGATCTCACCTCATTTCCAATATTGTATAGAAATAATTTACCACAAAATGAAAAAAAATTACAGAACTTTTGACAAAGTGACAACATGGAGTTATAATAAAGTTGTCACTTAAACGAAAAGAAGGGCAAAAATAGAAAAACAGGGGCAGCAGCTTGAAGGAAACAAAGGTGCTGCTTCCGTTTTTAGCCATAGACCGGTGGCGGGAAGATCGTATTGTGTGAAAGGATAGGAGGCGTTTGTATGAGCGGACAAACAAAGAAGTCAGAGTTTAACAAGGTATTATCATCGAAGGATATCCTGGTGATCGCGTTTGGAGCAATGATCGGATGGGGATGGGTCATCTCTACCGGCGACTGGATCCACAGAGGAGGCGTTTTGGGCGCCGCACTGGGGTTTGTCCTTGGAGGGATCATGATCTTCTTTGTAGGACTGACCTATGCGGAACTGACGGCGGCACTTCCACAGTGTGGAGGAGAGCACGTTTTTAGTTATAAAGCAATGGGACCCACCGGTTCTTTCATCTGTACCTGGGGAATCATTCTGGGATATGTGGGGGTAGTTTGTTTTGAGGCCTGCGCATTTCCCACCATCGTATCTTATATTTTCCCAGGCTTCCTGAAAGGGTATCTTTATACGGTAGCAGGATTTGATGTATATGCCACCTGGCTGGCGCTGGCCTCTGTTACAGCGGCGGTTATGATGTTTATCAACATTCTGGGGGCAAAAACGGCGGCCAATGTACAGACCATCTTGACTGCGATTATTTTTACGGTAGGGGTCGTACTGATCGCCACATCGGCAGTTCGCGGAGATACGAGCAACCTGGTGCCACAGATGTTTGCAGGAAGTGGAAACAGATCGGTAATCAGCCATATCCTACATGTAGCGGTAATGACGCCGTTCTTCTTTATCGGATTTGACGTAATCCCCCAGGCGGCGGAAGAGATTCAGGGTTCTTTGAAAAAAATAGGGAAAATCCTGATATTATCGATTGTTTTGGCAGTCGCATTTTACTCTTTGGTGATCATAGCAGTGGGATATCTGCTGGATCCGGCAGAGGTCAATGCTTCTATGGCGGGAAGCGGGCTGGTAACGGCAGATGCCATGGTAAAAGCTTTTGGAGTAAAGGCGGTTTCCAACGTGGTGATCATCGGAGGCCTGTGCGGGATCATTACCAGCTGGAATTCTTTCATGATAGGCGGAAGCAGAGCCATGTACTCTATGGCGGATTCCAATATGATACCGAAGGCTTTCGCCAAATTGCACCCCAAATATAAAACGCCGGTAAATGCATTGCTGCTGATCGGGATCATCTCCATGTTTGCGCCGCTGGCAGGCAGGCAGATGCTGGTTTGGATCTGCGACGCGGGAAATCTGGGATGCTGCCTGGCTTATTGTATGGTGTCTGCCTCGTTCCTGATCCTGAGAAAAAAGGCTCCGGATATGCCAAGACCCTATATGGTAAAGCATTACAAGCTTGTAGGATATACGGCTGTTCTCATGTCAGGAGCCATGGTGCTGATGTATCTGATACCGGGATCGGGAAGTACGCTGACGATCCAGGAATGGTGCATGGCAGGAGGCTGGGCGTTTCTGGGTCTGGTATTCTACGTTGCCAATAAGAAAAAGTATGGCAGTGAATTCGGACACCATACGGACATCGAAATTGAATACAGTGAAACAGACATGGAGGCCATTCGGCTGGCGAAAGCCGGGCGCAGATCGAAAGAGACAGAGGCGGTAGCTGCACAGGAGGCTGTGTCCGTGTAACGCTCGGGGGAAATTCAGACTTTTCCTGAGAGAAAGACAGGAGAATGGAGAGAGATCGGACAGATCTGCGCAGAAAAATAGAGGAACGGCTATTAGAATGGAATCGTAGGGCTCAGGCAGGGCTTTACGGTTTCATTTTTGTTAGAGAAAGCAGGGAAGGTAGTTAGAAAAAAGAAAGGAAAGGGAACATGCACAAATGCGTAATGAAGATTGGGAAAGACAGAAAGAAAGTGCCCATGAGCACTTGACATTTTTAGATTAGGAAAATAAAGAAAAACTCTTGCAAAAGAGTGGAAGGTGTGGTAGGATAAAATTCGGTCGATTTTGAGAGACCAAATCTGGCTCCGTGGTCAAGAGGTTAAGACATCGCCCTTTCACGGCGGTAACACGGGTTCGATTCCCGTCGGAGTCACTGTTATGTATGGCGCAGTAGCCAAGTGGTAAGGCATGGGTCTGCAACACCCTGATTCACCGGTTCAAATCCGGTCTGCGCCTTTTACAAAGAGGCTGTAAGGAAACCGTCACGGCGGTCTGCAGCAGGCATACAAAAAAGACGATGAGACGAAGCGGCCTCATCGTCTTTTTTGTATGCGCAGGACAAAGGCAGAGGACTAGGCGACGTGAAGCATCTGGATCAGAAAGATCCAAGTCAGACCATAGTAGGCGACCACTGCCACCAGATCGTTGATGGTGGTGATTAGAGGGCCGGATGCAACCGCCGGATCCACTTTGACTTTATGAAAGAACAAAGGGATCAGAGTCCCTACCAGACTGGAAATGACCATGGCCAGCAGCAGGGAAGTGCCTACGCAGCCGGAGATTAAAAACGCGGAAAGCAGGGAATAGCCTTTGAAAAAATCAATGTACAGTCCCAGGAAAAGGAAGGACAGGCCTCCCAGAAGCAGTCCGTTGCAAAATCCCACCTTCATTTCCTTCCAAACCAGAATCCCCTTATCTCTGGCACTGAGATCTTCGTCCATCAGAACACGAATCGTTACCGCCAGGGACTGTGTTCCCACATTCCCGGCCATATCCAGGATCAGCGATTGAAAACAGATGACAATGGGCAAAACAGCCACGACAGCTTCAAAAGCACCGACGACAGAAGATACGATCATACCGAGAAACAAAAGGATAATCAGCCAGGGAAGCCGTTTCCGCATACTGATCCCGGTGGTTTCCCGAAGGTCCTCCTCGGCGGTCAGACCGGCAAACTTTGCATAATCCTCTCCCAGTTCATCGTCTACTGCTTCAATCACTTCCTGGGCAGTCAGGATTCCGATGATCTCTTTTTTTGCGTTTAGGACAGGAAGAGAAGCTTCTGCGTAATTTTTAATACGCTCGATGCTGTCAGAGATCTTTGCGTGGTCGGGCAGATACGGATAAGAATAGCTGATCAGAGAATCCAGATGGTCGTGCTCTCTGGCGATGATCAGGTCCTTCAGATCGATAGCTCCGCTGAAGGTGTTTTTTTCATCGACGACATAAATGGTGGAAATATTGTCATGCTCCCCTGCCTGCTTTACCAGCTCGTGCATGGCCTGGCGAACGGTTAAGGTGTTTTTGATGCAGATATAATTATTTGTGATCAGACTGCCGATCTCATCTTCCTCATACGAATGGATCAGTTTGATGTCGGCCTTTACATCTTCCGTCAGGATGGGACGCAGCCTGCTTTTTGTGTCCTCATCCAGGAGCCGCAGCAGATCGGCGGCATCGTCAGAATCCATTTTGTTGATGACGGCGGCAAGCTGAGGGATTTCAAGCTCTGCAACATATTCGGCAGGATCGTCCATAAAAGAAACGATCCCGGATATCCATTCGGGCCCAAGAATGTGATACAGGCGGATACGCTCTTCCTTTGTTAATTCGTCCAGGCTTTGCGCAATATCATGTTCGTGGTAATCATGCAGCTTTTCGGCCAGGTCCCGATCTGACAGCCGTCCTCTTATAATAGCCAAAATTTCGCTGCGAACTACAATTTCTTCTCGTCTTTCTTTTTCCATAACAGCCTCCATTCTCCTTAAAAAAGGGCATAAAAAATCCATCGCATAAACGCGGCACACATCGGTGCGGTTTCAAGGACGATGGAAAAAGGCCTGGAATTTCGTTACAAAAGGGCGCCGCTGCGGACACTTGGAACGGAAGGCAGGTCTTTTTCATCGTCATACATACTTCGACTATCACAACTGTCCATACATTTCGCCTCCTTTTATAGATATCCCGTTTATTATAACACCGGCCGGGACGTTTGTATATCCCCTGGTGAGAGGAGCTATCGGCAGGAATTACGGAGCATCTGTTCCGAAAGGGAGAGGAGTGGTACAAGAAAGGGAGGATCAGGACGATTGTGCAATTCGGCAGGATAATCCAGAGAGTCGTCTGAAAAAAGGTTGCCCTATAATAGAGGCAGATACCTAATTCGGGAAACAAAAAATATAAGAAAAGAGAGGGAATAAGATGGAACGAAAGAATCTTTGGCAGACTTACACAAACAGTCAGTTAGAAGAACTGGAAAAGACAGCGGAGAATTACCGGCATTGTCTGGATGAAGGGAAAACAGAACGAGAATGCGTAAAAACAGCAATCAGACTGGCAAAAAAAGAAGGCTATCAGGATATGAAAGAGCTAATAGGAACCGGAAAGCAACTGCGGCCGGGAGATAAAGCCTATCTGGATTATATGGGAAAGGCGCTTGTCTTATTCCACGCAGGGGCGGCGCCCATAGAGCAGGGAATGAATATCCTGGGTGCGCACATTGATTCTCCTCGGATTGATATCAAACAGAATCCACTGCATGAAACAGAAGGACTTGCCTATTTGGACACGCACTATTACGGCGGGGTGAAAAAATATCAGTGGCTGGCTCTGCCGCTGGCCATACACGGGGTAGTCGTCAAAACATCCGGAGAAAAGATAGAGATATGTGTGGGGGAAGAAGAAACAGATCCGGTTCTGGTTATCACAGACTTGCTTCCACATTTGGACAAGAAAAGACGGGAGCAGAGCGCAGACAAGTTTGTGGATGGGGAACAAATGGATCTTCTGATCGGAAACCGCGCACAGGAGGAAGGGGAGCATCCGGTAAGCCAGGGGATCCTGAAGCTTTTGCGGGACAGATACGGCATGGAAGAGGAAGATTTTCTGTCTGCCGAATTTGAGATCGTACCGGCAGGAAAAGCGCGGGAGTGCGGGCTGGATCAGAGCATGATCCTGGCATATGGACAGGATGACAGGGTGTGTGCATTTTCTTCCCTGTTTGCCATGCTGGAGGCGCAGGAGATTACAAGAACCAACTGCTGCCTTCTCGTTGATAAAGAGGAGATCGGGAGTGTGGGAGCCAGTGGAATGACATCACGGTTTTTTGAAAATGCGGTGGCGGAATATCTGCTGCTGCGTGAGGGAGAAAACTACAGCGATCTGCTGCTTCGAAGGACCCTTGCAAATTCAAAAATGCTTTCATCTGATGTAAGCGCCGGATACGATCCTATGTATGAGGACGCCTTTGAAAAGAAAAACGCAGCGTTTTTAGGAGAGGGACCTGTCTTCAACAAGTATACTGGAGCGGGAGGCAAGAGTGGATCCAATGATGCCAACCCGGAGTATATTGCACAGATTCGCGGGATTATGGAAAAGGCCTCAGTACGTTTTCAAACGGCAGAGCTGGGGAGAGTGGATGTAGGCGGCGGAGGTACGATTGCGTATCTGATGTCTGTGTATGGAATGGAAGTGATCGACAGTGGAGTAGCGGTATTAAGTATGCATGCCCCCTGGGAAACGACAAGCAAAGCGGATATTTATGAAGCCGTCAGATGCTACAAAGCATTTTTGGAGGCGTCCTTTTTGTAAAATGGAATGCCGGAAGAAGCAGGCAGGCTTCCGAAGCTAGGGAGTTGCGTCGTCATCGACTTTTCGAAGTCCATCGCTGATGCCCTTGACAGAAGAAGCATAGGCGGAAGGGGACATTCCGGTAGAGATGCGAAACTGCCTGGAGAAATACGCAAGAGAGCCGTACGAAAGGAAATAGGCCAGCTCCGTCATGGTCATGGTACCGTCCCGGATAATATCCTTTGCCCGCTGGATCTTCATTTTGTTAAAGTGGTCGATCACACCGCAGTGGAGCTGTTTGTGGAACAGAGACTGAAGGGCGGATCGGGAAATGGAAAAGGTATTGCAGATGTCGGAAACATGGAGATGCTCACAAATATGATATTCCATGTATTTTAAAATTTCAGAAAGACGTTCCTGCTCAGCAGATTCCTGTACCGGAGAAAATCTGTGGACAGGGCGGGAGGCTTGGTGCTCATCCTGGTGTTCCCGCACCAGCGTGATCAGAAACAGCTCCAGGTGAAGAAGGATCATCTGCTGGGAGCCAAAGGGGGTACATTCCTTTATCTGTATCTGCTCGATGGACGGAATATGTAAGGGAGTAGACAAAGTTTGTCTGGCTTCAGCGATCATGCCGGAGATCAGAGAGCGTTCCTCTCTGCTGAGGGTAAAGGTTTTGTGAATAAAAAAATCCATGGCAGAAGAAGCGGAAGTAAAGGAAACTGCCACCAGGTTGGGAGAATCTTTTCCGATAGATTTGATCGCATGAAATTCGTCAGGCTGGTGAAAAATGATATCACCGGTATGGAGTGTGACCCAGGTACGGTCGGCGCAGACGGCAACGGTTCCCTTGTC
Organism: Suipraeoptans intestinalis; assembly: GCF_009696485.1. GTDB lineage: Bacteria > Bacillota > Clostridia > Lachnospirales > Lachnospiraceae > Suipraeoptans > Suipraeoptans intestinalis. Next base: position 968,963 of record NZ_VULY01000018.1, on the reverse strand, counting down.
CACATACAGAAATTCCCAAAAATCATGAGCTTCTCCGCGGAATTCAAAATTTTTCATGTATTCGAAATAATGGATGGTAATAATAGAATCGATAACAATGGAATGTTCCAGTACTGTTTTTACATAGCTCATAAAAGCCCTCCTGACAATATTGTAATAGGGTGTGGATAATTAGACAAGAAGCAAGGACGAAATATCAAACAATTATGTGCAAGTTATAATATAATGTGTAAAAAGCTGACAGAAAATTGGTGATTTTACCAATGAAATGAAGGGGATATCATGCTAAGCGTAAAAAAGAATGAAACAGAAATCAGGATAGAGGAGACAACCTTGAACGTTACACTTTTAAGGGGGGAAGCCTGTTGGAAATGGGACCAAGGATATGTTCCCCGGATGGAAAGTGAAGAGAACACGTGGAAATTCACAGATGCAACAACTATCCGGCATGAAATTGTGGAAAATGGAGTAGGGGCAGGGATCCGTAGCCACTTTGGAGGATTTGAGAGCGATGGAAAGAGCTGTTCCTATGAATTTGAAACCCTTGTCTGGATAGAAGCCTGTACAGGAGACGTATTTTTTGAATGGATCCCTCTGTGCGAAGAAGGGATGCAGATCCGGCGGGTATACTGGCCCGGACATATGGCCTTTGAGAAAGCAAGCCCTGACTGGTATACGGTACTGAATATGCAGCAGGGAGTATTGATCCCAAACACATGGGAAACAAAGCTGGATGAGATTCCGTTTGAAGGACGTTTTGGAACAGCCGGCGGATATATGCCGTGGTTCGCACAGTTTAGAGGAGAAGAAGGCTATGTGGCGATCTGTACGACTCCGTGGAACGCAGGGTATGGAGTGAAGCACCCTGAACAAGGACCGTATACGCAGGTGGGGATCTGGTTTGAGCCCAGCCTGGGAAAGATGGAGTACAGGCGTATAACCCGGTATACCCTGATAGAAGAAGGAGACTACAATACTGCCTGCAAAATTTACAGAAGGTATGTAAAGGAAGACGGAAGGCTTTGCACGCTAGCAGAAAAGGCTGCCAGAGTACAGCGGGTGGATGAGCTGATCGGCTGCAGTTTTTTGCACAAGGGAATTAAGACCTATGTGCAGCCACAGTCAGATTTTTACGATGCAAAGCATCCGGATAAAAATAACTGGCTGACCGGATTTGCCACAAGGGCAAAAGAGATCGCTGACCTGCATCAAAAAGGCGCGGGAAAGCTGTATCTGCATCTGGATGGATGGGCAGAGCCGGGGTACGACAACAATCATCCCGACTATATGCCCCCATGTAAAGAAGCCGGAGGCCGGGAAGGAATGAAAGAGCTGGCAGATACCATGCACCGGTGTGGCGATCTGTTTGGGATTCACGATCAATATAGGGATTATTACAGATCGGCAGCCAGCTTTGAGGAAGAGTACGCCTGTCGTCTGGTAGACGGCAGCATCCCGACACATCAGAGATGGGCAGGCGGACCGCAGTCTTACCTGTGCGGAACGCAGGCGCCCTATTATGTCAGAAGAAATTTCACGGCGCTGGAAGAGCAGGGGATCCAGTTGGACTGTGCGTATCTGGATGTGTTCACCTGCAATGAGGGAGATGAATGTAACAATCCCCGCCACAGGATGACCAGAAAAGACTGTCAGGAGGAAAGAAACCGCTGCTTTGACTATCTGATGTCAAAAGGGATCCTTCCAAGCTCCGAAGAAGTAAGCGACTGGTGTGTACCCAGCATGGTATTCAGTCATTATGCTCCTTATGATTTTATGCTCCGTCAGCCGGGAAGTCCCAGGTACGGGATTCCGGTGCCCCTGTTCAGTCTGGTTTATCACGACTGTCTGATCGTGCCGTGGATGATGGAAAAAGTCAGTGAGACGGAAGACTATATGCTCTATGCGCTCTTAAACGGAGGAGCGCCGTATCTTTGCAGGGACGGGGCTTACCCGAATGTGGATGGTGCATTTGACGAGGGAATCCGGCTCAGCCTGGAAGAAAAAATCGAAAGATGTAAGGCTGTTTCAAGGCTGCACCAAAAAATTGCAAAATGTGAAATGGTAAGGCACACGATGGTGAACAAGGATCCGGGGATCCAGAAAACGGAATTTGCAGACGGAACAGAAGTAACCGTGGACTTTTACCAACAGATCTACAGAATAGGAACGAAAACAGAGGTGGGAGAATGGAAAAAGGTGTAAAGGTTGTGATCGCAGGACTGGGAAGCAGAGGAAGGGAAGAGTATGCAAAGCTTGCCAGACTGGATCCGGGAAAAATGGAGATTGTTGCCATAGCGGATCCGGATCTTCAAAAGCTGAGAATGACGGCAAAAGAGTATCATATCCCGGAGGAGCGTTGTTTTACCAGCGCAGAAGAATTATTTGCCTGCACGCGGATGGCAGATGCAGCGATCATCGCAACACAGGATCGTCAGCATGTACCGCAGGCGCTGCTTGCTTTGGAAAAAGGGTATGATCTGCTGTTGGAAAAGCCGGTATCTCCCGACCTGCAGGAATGTATCCGACTGGAGGAGGCTGCGAGAAAATATGGGCGGCGGGTAGTAGTCTGTCATGTGCTGCGGTACACACCCATTTATCAAAAGGTAAAGGAACTTCTGGAAACGGGAACCATTGGAGAGGTGGTATCTATCGCAGCAACGGAAAACGTGGGGTGGTTTCATCAGGCACATAGCTTCGTTCGTGGAAACTGGTCAAATTCTGACGAAACAAGCCCGATGATCCTTCAGAAATGCTGCCATGATATGGATCTGTATCTGTGGCTGGCAGGAAAAACCTGTGAGTCCGTGTCTTCTTACGGGAGCATGTGTCACTTTAAAAAAGACAACGCTCCGGAGGGAAGTACGGACCGATGCCTGGATGGGTGTCAGGCAAGACGGGAGTGTCCGTTTGACGCAGAAAAAATCTATATGGACAACCGGATCATCGGGTACCGGACAGGGCACCGCCAGTGGCCGCTGGATGTGCTTGTTCCGGAAGGACCCAGTGAAGAAACGTTGATGGAGGCGCTGCGGACCGGAAAATATGGCCGCTGCGTTTATCGGTGCAACAACAACGTGGTAGACCACCAGGTGGTCAATCTGAATATGACGGACGGAACGACGATGAGCTTTACCATGAGCGGATTTACCTCCTCGGTTTCCCGCCATGCAAAATTCATGGGAACGCGGGGAGAGCTTACTGTAAATATGGATTCCCAGGAACCGGAAAAAGGAGAAATCTGTATTCGCAGATTTGATGCAGAAGTCACGGAGATAAAGGTGGATGTTATGGGATTGTCCGACGACTTTTCCGGACATGGCGGCGGAGACCGGCGTATGGTGGAAGAATTTCTGGAACTGGTTTCCGGGAAAAAGGAAGAAAGTGGACACATCACATCCCTGGAGCGTTCTCTGGAAAGTCATTACTGTGCTTTGGCGGCAGAGCAGTCCAGACTCCGCGCCGGAAAACCGGTAGTTTTAAAAGAATTTGTAAAAGCGTTACAGGAAGCGTATGCGAGCCCTTCGGGTATGACCGGAACGGCTTCATAATAGATGTCTTATCAACGGAAAAGAAAAGGAGGAGCATTATGAAAAGAAACTGGAAAAAACTGGCAGCCGTTTGTGTATGTGCGGCAATGAGTGTGACGATGCTGGCAGCCTGCGGAGGAAAAGGCGAGGGAGGAAGTGCAAAAAGCGGGAAGACGACCCTGACCCTGGGAATCTGGGATGAAAAACAAAGGGATGCCATGGAACAGCTGGCGAAAGCATATGAAAAGGAGCAAAAGGATGTTACGATCGAGATTCAACTGACGCCATATAAGGGCGGAGAATATTGGACAAAGCTGGAAGCAGCTGCGACAGGCGGGAAGGCGCCGGACGTATTCTGGCTGAATGTACTGCATCTGGATGCTTATGTGGAAGGCGGGATTTTGGCGGATCTGACAGATGCGGTTAAAAAGACGGATATTGCAGACAGTTTTCCGGAAACCCTGGTATCAAACTATGTCCGCGACGGTGTGAACTACGCTGTGCCGAAGGATTTTGATACCAATGCCCTGTGGTACAACAAAGAGATCTTTGACAAGGCAGGCGTAGAATATCCGACAGACGATATGACCTATGAAGACCTGGTGGCGCTGGCGGAAAAATTAAAGGCAGCAGGACTCCCGGATGGGGTGTATCCGTTTGCGTGCCCCGTAGACTTTCAGACCTGGTATTACCAGACAGTATTTGCAAACGGAGGATATATCCTGAATAAAGACAAGACAGAGACCGGCTATACAGACGAAAAAACGCAGGCGGGAATCCAGTGCTGGATCGATATGATAGACAAGGGATTGTCACCTAGTGCGGCGGCACTTTCTGAGACAACCGCAGACGCCATGTTCGAGGGAGGACAGCTTGCAATGAATTTTGCCGGTTCGTACATGGTGCCGGAATATGCGGGAAATGATGCGATCGCAGAAAAGATCGACTGTGTTGAGATTCCTACGTTCAACGGGATAGAAGACAACTGTATCAATGGTCTTGGGTATGCAGTTTATGAAGGAAGCAAGAACAAGGAAGAAGCCATCGCGTTTGCCACCTGGATGGGAAGCAAGGAAGCAATGAAAATACAGGGAGAAACAGGAGTTGTAATCTCGGCAAGGACGGACGCACAGGAATATTTTGCAAATGCAAATCCGAACTATCATCTTGCAGCGTATACCAATCATGCAGAGAAGGCATATCCTCTTCCTGTTTGCCCCAAGGCGGCAGAACTGTATGATCTGGAGGCAACGTATCTTCAAAAGGCATACAATGGAGAGCAGCCGTTGGCAGAAGTTTGTAAGGAACTGAAAAAAGAGGCAGATGCACTGTTGACAAAATAAGAAAAACGAAATGGGTGATCGTATGGCTGAAAGAAAAGCAAGAAAAGGCGCAAAAAAAGGAGTGAGCAGGAGACAGAAAAAGGACTGGATCGCAGCCTATCTTTTCATTGCGCCGGTTACACTGGGACTGCTGGTATTTTACATCTGGCCGTTTTTGCAGAATATATGGTTTAGCTTCAACAGCGTAAATAAGTTTAATGTAACGAATTTTGTGGGTTTGCAGAACTATGAAAAGCTGCTACAGGACGAAGAGGTATGGAAGAGTTTTGGGAATACGCTGAAATATGTAATCATAACGGTGCCGGCAGGAATGTTTTTGTCTATCTGTATTGCAGCCTTACTGAACACAAAAATCAAAGGAACCTCTGTTTATCGAACACTATATTTTTTACCATCCGTTACCATGGCTGCGGCTGTAGCCATGGTATGGAAATGGATCTACAATGAAAAAATGGGGATCCTAAACGGTGTGATAAGGGCACTGGGCGGAAAGGGGCATGGATGGCTGACCGATTCCGGAACAGCGCTTTTTATGATCATGATCGTAGGATTATGGATGACGGTGGGATATAACACGATTATCCTTCTGGCAGGAATGCAGGGAATTTCAAGAACCTACTATGAGGCGGCAGCCATTGACGGAGCGGGACCTCTGCAGAGATTTTTCAAGATTACCATACCGATGTTGACACCCACGATCTTTTTTGTGATGATCACATCTGTGATCAGTGGTTTTCAAGTGTTTGACGTAGTGTATATGATGGTGACAAAGACAAATCCGGCATATGCGGATGTGCAGACGGTGGTAATGCTGTTCTACCGGCAGGCGTTTGATTATGGATACAAGGGATATGCGGCAGCCATCTCTGTTTTGATTTTTGCTGTGATCATGGTCATTACGGTCGCACAGCTGATTGTACAGAAAAAATGGGTGAATTATGACTAAGGAGGGGAAAAGATGAAAGACAGAAGGATAGGAAAACAGATATGGATCCATATATTGCTCCTCCTTGGGATTGGGATTACGGTATTTCCCTTTGCGTGGATGGTACTGACCTCTTTTAAGACGGTAGGGGAAGCGATGCAGATACCGCCTACGATCTTTCCGAAGAAATTTCTTTTGACGGCTTATCAGCAGATCATAACGGCGCTGCCATTTACCAGAGTATATCTGAATACGATTATTTCTACGGCGGTAACAACGGTCGCGCAGGTGGTGTTTTGCTCTATGGCTGCCTATGCGTTTGCACGGATCGAATTTCCTTTTAAAAATATTATTTTTGTGATCATTTTGTCGGTGCTTATGGTTCCGGGACAGATTTTTCTCATTCCCCAGTATCAGATCATTCAAAAACTGGGGCTTTTGGATACGATACCGGCGCTGTTTCTGCCAAATTTATTCAGCGCTTTCGGGACGTTTTTGCTGCGGCAGTTTTTTCTTTCGCTTCCAAAGGAGCTGGAAGAGGCGGCTCTTTTGGATGGCTGCAGCAGATTTCAGATTTTCTGGAGAATCATGCTGCCTCTTGTAAAACCGGGCATTGTGTCTCTGGTCATTTTTACAGCTAAATTTGCCTGGAATGATTTTATGTGGCCACTGATCGTGAATACATCGCCAAAGATGATGACCCTTGGGCCGGCGCTCTCTACCTTACAGGGACAGTATACGACAAAATATCCCATGCAGATGGCAGGAGCCGTTATGGCGGTCATTCCTATCATTTTATTGTTTTTTGTTTTCCAGAAGCAGTTTATTGAAGGGGTAGCGCAATCCGGAATCAAAGGATAGGGCGATGACTGTGGATGTCATCGGAGCAGAAGGACGTGATTTTCTTTCCGGCGCCACAAATCTAAAATCGTGACAACCAAAAAAGACACAGGGTATTTTCTGTGACCCGGCGGGGAAGATCCGCCGCCGGATCCGGTTACAGAAGCCTGTGTCTTTTCTGGTTGTCTGTACGAGTGGGTTCTATTCTGCACTTAATGCAGCCATGGTGATGTAATTGTAGGGCTGATTAAAGTGGGGCAGGAAGAAGATGTCCAGAAGTTTCAGCTTATCAATGGTAACACCTTCTTCAATGGCGAGGGAGAACATATGGATTCCCATGGAAATATCTTCAAAGGAAGCCATCTGTGCTCCAACGACACGGCGGGAGGAAGTTTCGTATACGATACGGATTTTTACATTGGCATTGTGCGTCATAAATCCGGGCCGCTGTAAATCCTCAAAATCCGTGTATTTTACAGAAAGGCCAAACTTTTCTGCCGCTTTTACAGAAAGGCCGGTAGAAACCATGTGGTATCCGAAGATGGAGATACCGTTAGATCCCTGCACGCCAATAGATTCCAAAGGTGTGCCGCCGATATTGTGGGCAGCTACGATGCCCGAACGGACTGCGTTGGTGGCCAGTGCGATATAGGCCGGCTGCTGTAGGGCATTGGAATACACATTGGCACAGTCGCCGATGGCATATACGTCGGGATCGCTGGTCTGCTGATGACGGTCTACCAGGTAGGCGCCGTTTTTGAATAATTTCAGATGATCTTTTCCCAAAGCATTGTTGGGGAGGAATCCGATGGCGTTGATCACCAGATCTACGGCGTAAGAGCCTTTATCCGTTACCAGAGTCTGAACACGTTCCTCGCCCAGATAAGCCGTGGCTCTTTCGCCCAGGTGAAGGTCGATCTCGTGCTTCTTGAGATTTTCATCCATGTCTTTGGAAAACCATTCGTCATAGTAGCTGGCAAGAGAAGTGGATTCCACATCAAACAGCAACACATTTTTGCCGCGGCGTTTTGCTGCTTCTGCAATTTCCACGCCGATATATCCGGCTCCGATCACGGCAACCGTCTGCACCTCTTCTTTGGAAAGCTCTGCGTCCACTGCCTGTCCTTCCTGAAACAGCTTCAGGAAATGGATGCCGTCCAGGTCATGTCCGTCAATCTTGGGAGAAATGGGGAGGGAACCGGTAGCAAGGATCAGCTTGTCATAGCTTTCCTGGAACTTGCTGCCGTTTGCTTTTTCACAGCAGACAACTTTATTTTGAAAGTCTACTTCCGTGACAGATGTTTCCATGTGGATCTTTGCGCCTTTTTCGGCAAACGCCTTCTCGTTGGTGTAGAAAAGATTCTCATAGCTTTCGATCTGCCTTCCTACCCACAGAGCCGTTCCACAACCCAGATAGCTGAGGTTGGTGTTGCGGTCGATCATAACGACTTCCTGATCCTTGTAGGTATCCAGTAAAGTGTTTGCTGCCGCGATGCCGGCATGATTGGTTCCGATGATGACTGTTTTCAATTGAATCACTCCTTTTCTGATCTGATAAAGATAATAGTAACTGTTTTCTATTGTTATTTTCTTGATTATATAAAAGAAATGAGGAAAATGCAATAGAAATTTATGAAAAATGGACAAAAAAATCATCCGAAACTCTTTTTAACAAAGGGTTTTGCCGGAAAAAGGAGTAAAGCATCAGATAAAAGGAGGAAAGAATGCCGAGAAAAAGAAGACGCTTTGAATGTGGAGAGATTTTGTGTAAAATAAAAACAGGTTGGGGAAGGGGATTGTAAAGAAGAGCACAAACGAACGCATGAAGGAGGAAAAAAGATGAACCGCAGAAAAAGAAATAAAGTATTAGGAGAACAGGTGGTAAAGGCGCTGGAAAGCAGAAATATGGAAGCCTGTTACGTGGAAACCAGAGAAGAGGCGAAAGAAAAGGCTTTGGAGTGGATCAAAGAAGGAAGCAGCGTGTCCTGGGGAGGATCCCTGTCAATCGCAGAGATCGGATTGAAGCAGGCGGTCTGTGAAGGAGATTTTCAGGTGTTCAACAGGGATCTGGGAAAAGACAGAGAGGAAAGAAGGAACATAGAAATAGCTGCTTATGGATGCGACTATTTCCTGACCAGCGCCAATGGGATCTCTTCGGACGGCGTACTGGTCAATATGGACGGACTGGGGAACCGGGTTTCTTTTATTGCATCCGGACCCAGAAACGTGATCGTGGTTGCGGGGATGAATAAAGTGGTAAAAAGCGTAGAGGATGCCATTTCCAGGACAAGGAATGAGGCGGCGCCCATTAATACACAGCGGCTGGGACTGGACACTCCCTGTTGCAGACTGGGAACCTGCTTTGACTGTAAGACGCCTTCTACCATCTGCTGCCAGATGTTGATCACCAGATATTCCAGAGAGAAAAACCGAATCAAAGTCATTTTGGTGGACGATACCTTGGGATTTTAAAGCAAAGAAGGGCAAAACAAAAGAGAAGCGGAGAAACGGCGGAAAATAAAAAAACACCGATCCGCTTTGGATGATCGATGTCCCTGAAAATATGCGAAGGCGCCAACCAGATTTGAACTGGTGATGAAGGTGTTGCAGACCTCTGCCTTACCACTTGGCTATGGCGCCAAAGATTATCTTTTCTCATTCTATCAAAAGATAAAGGGTTCGTCAATTTAAAATCACCGGAATTTTCACCCGCAGGGAAAATGCTCCGAAATATTTTCAAAAAGGGGAGCCTTGTGCTATAATGGCGGGGAATAGAAAGAAGGCGGGAGATATAAAAAGATGAAAGAAGAAAAAAAACCTTATTACCATAGAAAGAAAAAAAAGCAGAAAAAGGTGACGGGCAGGAGCATCCTGTCAAACCTGATCCTCTTGGTGGCGATCGGCGTATTTTGCTTTTCGGGATTCCAACTGTTTAAGATCTGGAAGGGATACAACACCGGGAAGAAGGAGTATGCAAAGGTGCGGGAACTGGCTGTTGAGACCAAAAAGGACGAAAAGGGAGAAGAGACATTTTCAGTGAATTTTGAGGAACTGAAGAAGATCAATCCGGATACGGTAGCGTGGATCCGGTTTGACCCGGAACCGTCTGTGATCAACTATCCGGTGGTTCAGGGCAGCGACAATGAAAAGTATCTGTCCAAAACCTTTTCCGAGAATGAAAATACGGTGGGCGCCATTTTCCTGGATGCCAATGCCAGTGCGGACTTTTCAGACAGGCACACCCTGATCTACGGACACTGGATGCGGGACGGTTCCATGTTCCGGCATCTGGAGGATTACAGAGAACAGTCTTTTTGGGAGGCGAACCCCTATTTTTACCTGTATACGCCGGATGGGAAGAAGCTGACCTACCAGATTTATTCGGTGGGGGAGGTAAAAGACACATCGGACAGCTACCTGACACAGTTTGCGACGGATGAGGCTTTTCAGAAGTTTTTGACCATGACCAAAGATGTGGCACAGTATGATACGGGCATTGCAGTGGATACCTCCAGCAGGATCGTGACCCTTTCGACCTGTACCAGTGCAGGCGATGAGAATCGTTTTGTGGTGCGGGGCGTAAGAGTGAAGGAAGAATAGAAACATCCTCAAAAAAGGAAAAATCGGACAAAGGGTGATCGTATGGCAAACTACAAGTATGAAGTAGGAGATGTGGTAACTCTCAAAAAACCGCATCCTTGCGGAAGCAAAAAATGGGAGATCCTGCGGGTAGGGGCGGACTTCCGCCTAAAGTGTACAGGCTGCGGACATCAGATCATGATGGCCCGACCGCTGGTGGAAAAAAGCACAAGAGATTTAGAGAAACCACTTGAAAACCGCTAAAAAATATGGTAGTATGAACCACTGTGACACAGTGTAATTTGGGGAAGTTTCCCCGGATATCCTTGCTCCTACGAAAGAGTAGGGGCCAAAAAGACCAGAAGGAGGTGCAAGGCGACATGAACAAGTATGAGTTAGCTGTTGTTGTCAATGCAAAAATCGAAGATGATGAAAGAGAACAGGTTGTCGAGAAAGTAAAGGCTCTGGTAGAGCGTTTCGGCGGCAAGATTTCTGACGTTGATGAATGGGGTAAGAGAAGACTGGCTTACGAGATTCAGAAAATGAAAGAGGGATTTTATTATTTCATCCACTTTGAATCTGATGCAGAGGTTCCAAGCGAGATCGAGCAAAGAATTCGTATTATGGACAATGTACTCAGATATTTATGCGTAAGACAGGAAGCATAAGCAGGAAGCAGAGGGATTAATATGAATAAAGTGATTTTAATGGGACGTTTGACGAGAGATCCGGAGGTTCGTTATTCTACAGGCGACACCTCTATGGCGATCGCAAGATACTCCTTGGCGGTGGACAGAAGGTTCCGGAGAAATAATGACGGCGAGCAGAGTGCGGATTTTATCAACTGCGTGGCATTTGGGAGATCGGCTGAGTTTGCGGAAAAGTATTTCAGAAAGGGACTGAAGGTGCTGGTAACGGGACGGATCCAGACCGGCAGCTACACCAACAAGGAAGGCCAGAAGGTATATACGACAGATGTTGTGGTGGAAGACCAGGAGTTTGCGGAGAGCAAAGCTGCCAGTGAAGCACACGGCGGTGGATTCCAGGGGATGCCTTCACCTGCGGCAGGGACAGACGCCGGAGACGGCTTTATGAATATCCCAGATGGAATCGACGATGAATTACCGTTTAATTAGTGTGTGGTAAGGAGGACAAGACCATGGCTTTTGAAAAAGGAAACCGTCCGGAAGGCGGATTTAAGAAAAGAGGCGGTATGCGCAGAAGAAAAAAAGTCTGCGTATTCTGCGGCAAGGACAACACGATTGATTACAAGGATGTGGCAAAGCTGAGAAAGTACATTTCTGAGAGAGGAAAGATCCTTCCCAGAAGAATCACAGGAAGCTGTGCAAAGCACCAGAGAGCTCTCACAGTAGCCATCAAGCGTGCGCGCCACCTGGCATTGATGCCATACGTTCAGGACTAATCGGAGCTTTCAGAGAGCAGGCGAAGGTTTCGCAGACCGGAACAGAAGATACAAAAAAGCAGTGTAGTTTCAGCAGAAGCTACACTGCTTTTTTGCGTAAACGAATCGTTATTTCCATAAAATCTGGCAGGGCTTTAACGTCACCTGTGTTGCCTCGCCATTTCCGTCATAAAAGACGGTGGACTGAGTATCGTTAGAATTGTTGACAATAGCATACTTCCCGGTTTCGGGATAGGCGTGTACCTCACAGAACAGATTGTCTGTGTGCCAGCGACGGAAAGCCTCTTCTTTGTGTGCTGCATAATACATCGCCCGCATGAGTAGACGAGTGTTTTCGTGGCTGTAGGGAAGGCCGCTGATATAGACCCCTCTTCCCTTTCCGTAGGGATGAGCAGCCAGATGCACTTCGTTGTCAGAGTATTCCAGAATCTCCGTCTGCCGGGAAAGGGCGTAGATATTGTGCTGGCTTTCTCCAAAGCAGAAGGCGTCCTTTGCGTCGGCTGTGATGAAATGGGAGGAAAGAGCCGTGTGAAAATATTTGTCGGTGGATAAGGTATAACCCAGCTCTTTGTCTACCCCCAGCACATCTGCCAGCTGGAAGAAGCGTCCCTGATGGTGGATGGCGGAAGGCTCCCCGATCCCCAGAAAAGCGCCGCCGCCATAGACCCATTGACGGATGGCAGTCACAAGCTTTGGATCCAGCCATTCCTCCCCGCCGGAAAAAGCGGTGCCGGCATCTCCTACATTCAGGATCACATCCACATCTGCCGGAATGCCTCCGGTACGGATATCCTGGAAACTGAGGAAGGAAACGTCCACGGCAGCGCCGCTTAAAGCTTCCAGCACACCAAAATAAGAATAGGTCTGCTTGTACCAGAGGGCGTGAGCCACCATGTGGGTCTGCCAGGAACGAAGCCGGCCCCAGGCGTTTAAGACAGCGACCTTCAGACCGCAGTAGGGGCGCTTTCCTTTTACGTTGTCGTAGATGGTGCGAAATTCTTCCGTAACCTGCGCGATGTAATCTATGAATTTGGGGAATTGATAGGCCAGGCTGAGATAGCCGCCGTATCCGATCCGATCCAGAGGGCTTCGCATCAGGGCGCGTCTTGCGCTCAACCAGTTTTCTACCGCTTCCACACAGGGATCATTTCCTTCATAAAAGGTGTCGGGAAAGAAATAGGGCAGAAAGCGGCCTTCTGTGTATTTCACATGAGGAATATCGGAAATAAGGCGCAGCGTTGCGCCGCCGCCGACACTTCCTACGACGGCATCCATCCCGATTTCCCGGAAATAAGGACCGTAGGGTTCAGTTCCGATCCAGTTGTCCCCCAGGAACATCATAGCCTCTTTGCCGGCTGCATGGGTAATATCCACCAGCTCCTTTGCCTTCTTTGCGACAAATCTCTGAATGAAATCCATGTAATCCAGATAAGCCTTTGTGGGGACACGAAAGGCGGTGTTATAGTATCCGTTATCCACGATATCTTCCGGTCGCAGAGCGTATCCATATTCGGCCTCAAATTCTTCAAAAGCCTGGATAGAGACAGTTGCGCCGTATCCGAACCAGTCTACAAATTTCTCTCGGGCCTCCTCATTAAATACCAGAGTGAAATGATAAAAGAAGGTGGTAAAGCGAACCACATCTGTGTCCGGATTTTCCTTCAGCCAGGAAGTCAGGTAATCCGTTGCAAATCTGCCGGAATGGGGCAGACGGACGTCAAAAGGAATTTCGTGCGGCTTGTCGCCCCAGTCGTTGGTAATATGGTTGTACATCTGAGTGGGATCCCAGATGGCGTACACGAAAAAGGAGACGGTGTATTCGTGAAAAGGGATGGCCTGTTCCAGGAGAACAAGATGCTTTTGTGTGTCCACCTGCCAGCAGGAGACGGGCAGGACCTCCCCCGTAGTGCGGTCGATGACTTCCCACCAGGTATGAGGATCGTGGCGATAATCCGGAACCACCTGTTCCCTGAAATATCCGTCAAGAAAATCAATGGTCAGTTCCGTGGAAGTGGCCAGATTCCTTTTGGACATCAAAAGCATCTGCTGGCATTCATCCATATGTTCTCTGGCAAAGTCGTTGTGGCCTCTTGCCACAAAGTAGGTGGTGTAGATTTTGGCGTCCAGCTCCTTCAGTTCCTGGTCCAATTTGGTCCCGTCACTGTCCCGCAGGGCGTCGGCGCCCCATTTTTCCATGATTTCTTTTGTTTCAGTCAAAAACCCGGATTGGCTGGGCAAAGTGACTCTTCCTCTCGCTTTAGACATAGCAAACCTCCTTATATTACCGGGCGGCAAAGACCGCCCTGAAATGACTCTCTGGATTTGAGTATAGGAGAGGAAGGGCAAGAATGCAATAGCACGATTGTCGACTTTTTTTGTCTTTTTGGACAGACTTTCGGAACCGTCTTGTTTTCGCATATATTCTTTGCTATAAAAGAAAGAAAGGGGCATGAAGGAACGACGGGGCGAAGAGCCTGGGATCATGCAGAACACATATGGGAGGACACTTATGAGAGTATATGCAGTGAAAGACTACCGGGAAATGAGCAGGAAGGCGGCCAATATCCTGTCGGCGCAGATCATATCCAAACCGGACAGTGTGCTGGGACTTGCTACGGGTTCTACGCCGATCGGAACCTATGAACAGCTGGTAGAGTGGTACGAAAAAGGGGATCTGGATTTTAGTGAGGTCAGGACTGTCAATCTGGACGAGTACAAAGGACTGGACAAAGAAAATAAACAGAGCTATTACTACTTTATGCACAGGCATCTGTTCGACCGGGTAAACATCCCGCAGGAACAGACCCACCTGCCGGACGGAACCAATGCAGAAGCGGAAAAAGAATGCAGACGATATGAAGAATTGATGGAAAGCCTGGGAGGGATCGACATTCAGCTTTTGGGAATGGGGCATAACGGGCATATCGGATTCAACGAACCGGCGGAGGCGTTTGCAAAAGAAACCCACTGTGTCGATCTGCAGGAAAGTACGATACAGGCCAATAAACGTTTTTTTGAATCGGCAGAAGAGGTACCCAGACAGGCCTATACCATGGGGATCGGCACCATTCTAAGAGCCGTCCGGATCTTGGTGATCGTAAGCGGAGAGGATAAAGCGGATATCGTAAAGAAAGCCTTCTGGGGGCCCATTACCCCGCAGGTACCCGCCTCCATCCTGCAGCTGCACCCGGATGTAATCCTGGTGGCAGACGAGGCAGCGCTGTCTAAGGTGACAGAGAAGCTCTAGCGCCTTCGCTCTGTCATGGCCTTAATGGAAGACGCATATTCAGAGGGAGTCATTCCAGTGAGCTTTTTAAACTGACGGGAAAAATAATGGATGGAAGTATACCCCAGCTGTTCGGAAATCTGGGTGAAGTTTAGCCGGTTGGTCCGGATCATTTCCTTGGCGGCGTTGATCTTCATCAGGGAAAAATATTCGATGATCCCCATATGGCACTGGGCCCGGAACAGCTTTTGCAGCTGAGAGCGTCCGATCAGGTTGTCCTTGCAGATCTGATGGATAGCAATGTGGGAACAGAGGTGGGATTCCAGATAGTCGGTGACACGGTGAAACAGCTCCGTGTCACTTTTTTTCGTCATAGGGCCAAAAGAATCCCGACCGGGCAGCCTGCGAAGAACCACCGGGTTGGAATGCCGGCGGATCAGGTGGATCAGGAAATGCTCCAGATACAGCCGGATCAGCTGCTGGGCGCCAAACATATCGGCAGGCTTCTGGGGCATGTTCTGTAGATAGGGGTCATCCAGCCGGCAGTCGAAACAGCGCCGGGCTTCAATGATGATATCTGCCAGAAGGTTGCGCTCCGTGTCGTCGATCAAAAACGTTTTTTTGCGGAAGAAGTCCATCGCCGGATCGTCACACTGGAAGGAGATGACCACCAGGTTAGGGGCGATGGTTCCGTTGGCGTGTACGTCATGGAATTCGTTGGGTTCGTGAAAGGCGATCTCTCCCTGCTTCAGAGTCCGCAGCCTGGTCCCGGCGGTAATGGAAACTTCCCCTTTGTCCACACAGATAAATTCCCAGAAATCATGGGCTTCTCCATCAAAGGAAAAATCATTCATATATTCAAAATAGTGGATGCTGTAAATTTTACCAACAGATACTTCGTTTTGCAGTGAAATTCCGTCATATCCCATAAGATACCTCGCGATTTGTCTTGAAAAAGAGTTGCTTTTTTAAAATATTATGGATTCTTACCAACAGTATACAGGAAAAAGAAAGGGAAATCAAAAGAAAAATACCGATAGTGCAAATTTATGAAAATATAATACAAAGATTTTTGTGCAGTTTTGTAATAGAATGAGGACAGCGAGAGAAAACACTTTATAGGAGGTAAAGTAGTATGAAAAAGAAACTGGTTAGCGTATTGCTGTGTGGAGCACTGGTTGTCGCTGCAATGGCAGGCTGCGGCAAGAAGTCTGACAGCGCTTCCTCTGATAGCAAAGACAGCGACAAGCTTGTGTACTGGTCTATGTGGAGCGAGAAAGAGCCCCAGGCAGAAGTGATCAAGGAAGCGGTAGAAAAGTACACAAAGGACACAGGCGTAGAGGTAGATCTGCAGTTCAAGGGACGGAGCGGACAAAGAGAAGGTCTGCAGCCGGCATTGGACGCAAAGCAGCAGATCGACCTGTTTGATGAGGATGTCAACAGAGTCAACGGATCCTGGGGAAAATATCTGCTGGATCTGGAAGATCTGGCAAAAGATTTTGAGGCAGAGCACGGAAATACGACGCTGTTCCAGATTGCAAGAAACGCATACGGACAGACTCACGACGGAGATGCAACGCTGCATTCTATTCCTTACCAGCCGTCTATTTTCGGTTTCTTCTACAACAAGACCTTGTTTGAAAAGGCAGGAATCGAGGCGGTTCCGACTACCTGGGAAGAGTTTGACGCAGTGTGCGCAAAGCTGAAGGAAGCAAAGATCACACCGATCACAGGCGACGGAGCCTATGCAACCTCTTTCCTTGGCTATCACCTGGGACGTTATCTGGGACAGGATGGCGTAAAGGCACTGGTGGGAGATCCGGCAGTGAAGGAAAAGGTGGAAGCAGGGGAGATCGAGGCAGTGAGCTGGGATGATCCGAGAGTGGCACAGGCAGCGAAAGATCTGGAAGACTTTGCAAGTAAGGGATACTTCTCCGAGAACATAGAGTCCAATGTGTATCCGGCAGGACAGAATCAGGAATTTGCACCGGGGGATGCAGCAATCATCATCTGCGGATCCTGGCTGCCCAACGAGATCAAGGATTCGGTATCCAAGGATCTGAAATGGGGATACTTCAATTATCCGGCAGTATCCGGCGGAACCAATGATGCAACGGCAAACAACATTGCAAACCAGGTATTTGCGATCAACAAGGATTCCAAGAAGGCAGAGCAGGCATTTGAACTGATCACCTATATCGCGGCAGGAGATTTCGATAAGAAGATGACAGAGGAAGCTCTTTGCATCCCGGCCGACAAGGCAAATGCAGATGCATGGCCGACAGAGCTGCAGGAAGTAAAACCGGGATTTGATGCAACCACTACTTTCTATGACTGGGCAGTGGGTGTAGAAAATAACGGAGACCTGACACCGGCATTAAGCGAAAACGTATTAAAGCTGATGGGCGGCAAGATGACAGCCGATGAGTTCGTAAAGGCTTGCAAGACCGCAGCAGAAAAATAAAAACTGTTTGAAGTTTGAGAGAGCAGTGAGGGGAATATGGTGGCATGGGCAGACTGCCTTCGCCACCATATTTTGTAAGAAGAAGGAGGGATTTGCGTGAAGAAAAATAAGGGAATGATAATTGGGTTTCTGATGCCGGCAGTTATCATGTTCCTGGCTGTATTTCTATATCCGATCATCAGAACGGTCCTGATGAGCTTTTTTAAGATCGAGTCGGTTACAGATACCGCGGATATGTGGCAGTTTGTGGGAATCAGTAACTACGAAAAACTGTTGTCGACGGATATTTTCCGTACAGCCATGTGGAACATTGGAAGGATCTGGCTGTTTGGCGGACTGATCGTCATGCTTTTGTCACTCCTTCTGGGCGTGATCCTGACCAGCGGGATCAAAGGGAAAAAAGTATTTCGTGCCATCATTTATCTTCCGAATATCGTGAGTGCAGTTGCATTGGCAACTATGTGGCTGCAGTATGTGTACAGTCCTAAGTTCGGACTGTTAAAAAGTGTACTGGAGTTTGTAGGGCTGGACAAGCTGGCCAAGACCCAGTGGACAGCGCCGGATAATGTATTTTGGGCGCTGCTGATCGCCTACTGTTTTGGAATGGTGGGCTATCATATGCTGATCTGGATGAGCGGGATCGAAAGGATCAGTCCGGATTTTTATGAAGCGGCTACAATTGACGGGGCCAATAAGCCTCAGCAGTTCAGATATATGACACTTCCTCTGCTGAAGGGAGTGTTTAAGACCAACATTACCATGTGGTCAGTCAGCACGGCGGCATTTTTTGTATGGTCCCAGCTGTTTTCTTCCGTGACGGCCAACAAGGCCACCATTGTTCCGGTGCAGTATATGTACATGAACATTTTCGGGGCGGGGAATGCGGTAACAGAGAGAAATGCAGGCTATGGAGCCAGCATCGGGATCGTGCTCTGCCTCTGCGTGGTTCTGGTGTTTACCGTCTGCAACCTGCTGATCAAAGACGACGATCTGGAATTTTAGAAAGGGGGAGCAACTGATGAAACAAAGATGGAACTGGAAAAAAGAGTTAAAGCTGGCCCCCGGGTATCTGGTGGTGTTGTTG
The DNA here is from genome assembly GCF_009696485.1 of Suipraeoptans intestinalis. Lineage (GTDB taxonomy): Bacteria > Bacillota > Clostridia > Lachnospirales > Lachnospiraceae > Suipraeoptans > Suipraeoptans intestinalis. The sequence goes on along the minus strand of NZ_VULY01000018.1, from coordinate 950,552 downwards.
TGGGTAGGATTTACCCTTTTGCTCCTGGGATGGATCGCAGCGGCAAGTCTGTCTACCACGGCAGATATTTTCAAGGGAGATGCGCTGAAATTTCCTACAGGACTTCATTTTGAAAATTATGTACAGGCGTGGGGATCCGGCGGTGTGGCTACCTTTTTTAAGAATTCACTGCTGTATTCTGTGATCTCCTGTATTCTTCTGATCCTGATCTGCGCGCCGGCAGCCTATGTGCTTTCCAGGTTTACCTTTCTGGGAAACAAGGTGATCCAGACGGGATTTGTGGCGGCGATGGGAGTGCCGATCACCATGATCATCCTGCCGCTGTTTGGCGTAGTAGCAAATATGGGCATCTTAAACAGTCTTCTGGCAAGCAAGGTGACGCTGATCTTTCTGTATACGGGGATCAATATCCCTTATACGACGATTTTTCTTCTGACCTTTTTTTCCAACCTGTCAAGGACGTATGAGGAGGCGGCGGCGATCGACGGATGTCCGCCGGCCAGAACGTTTTGGAAGATCATGTTTCCGATGGCACAGTCCGGGATCGTGACGGTAACGATCTTTAATTTTATCAATATCTGGAACGAATATTTCCTGTCTCTGATCTTTGCCAACAGTGACGAGCTGCGTCCGGTGGCAGTGGGGCTTTACGGAATGCTGCAGTCCATGCAGTACACCGGTAACTGGGCGGGAATGTTTGCAGCGGTTATCATTGTATTTCTTCCCACATTTGTTTTATACTTGTTCCTGTCGGAAAAAATCATCGGCGGCGTTACAGGCGGAATCAAAGGATAGAGGAAGTACAGACGGAAAGAATGACAGATAGAAAGAGTTTGGAGGTAAGGAAAATGAAAAAACCGGTATTGGTCATTATGGCAGCGGGAATGGGAAGCAGATACGGAGGGCTAAAGCAGATCGATCCCATTGACGAAGAGGGGCAGATCATTATGGATTTCTCCCTGTTTGATGCAAAAAGAGCAGGATTTGAAAAAGTGGCATTTATCATCAAGCGGGAAAACGAAGAGGATTTCCGTCAGGTGATCGGGAAAAGAATGGCAGACCATATGGAGGTTGCCTATGTATTCCAGGATATTGCCAACCTGCCGGAGGGATATCAGGTGCCGGAAGGGCGCGTCAAGCCATGGGGAACCGGTCATGCAGTGTTAAGCTGTCTGGAGGAAATAGACGGTCCCTTTGCAGTGATCAATGCAGACGATTATTACGGGGAAGAAGCCTTCCGCCTGATCTATCACTATCTGGAAAGTCATGAGGATGATGAAAAATACCGTTATACCATGGTGGGATACCAGTTGGGCAACACGGTAACGGATAACGGACATGTTGCCAGAGGGATCTGTGAGATGGACGAGGCCGGACGGCTTGTGGGGATCTGTGAGAGAACCCGGGTAGAAAAAAGAGACGGAGGGATCGCCTTCACGGAAGACGAGGGAGAGACCTGGAATTTCGTGCCAAAGGAAACCACGGTGTCTATGAACATGTGGGGATTTTCTGCCAGTATTCTGCAGGAATTAAAGAAAAGGTTCCCGGCGTTTTTGGACAGGGGACTGCAGGAAAATCCCATGAAGTGCGAGTATTTTCTGCCGGAAGTAGTCAGCAGGCTGCTGGAAGAAGAAAAGGCAACGGTGGATGTTTTAAAATCAAAAGACAAGTGGTATGGAGTTACATACAAAGAGGATAAACCGGTAGTGATGGAGGCCGTCAGAAAAATGACGGAAGAGGGACGGTATCCGAAAAAGCTTTGGGGGGAATCATAACATGGCACAGGTAACAAGACAGCAGCTGGATGAAGCGATCGGAAGCTTCCAGTATGAAGGGATCCTGACAAGGGAAGAGCCGTATGGAAGCGGACACATCAATGATACGTATCTGCTGGTATTTGAAATTGCAGAAATGGGAACGCTAAAGGTGATCCTGCAGCGGATGAACAAGGATGTGTTTACAGATCCCAGGAGTCTGATGGAAAATATTGTGGGCGTCACATCCCACTTGAGAAAAAAGATTATCTGCCAGGGAGGAGATCCCGACAGGGAGACCTTAAATGTGATCCACACGGTGGACGGAGATCCGTTTTATGTGGATTCCAAGGGAGATTACTGGAGATCCTACAAATTTATCACAGACGCCACCAGCTACGATCAGGTAGAAAAGGAAGAGCATTTTTATCAAAGCGCCGTGGCTTTCGGGACGTTTCAATGTCTGCTGTCGGATTATCCGGCGGAAACCCTTCATGAGACCATTAAGGATTTTCACAATACATGCGCCCGCTATGAAGCCTTTGAACAGGCGGTTCTGGCAGATCGAAAGGGAAGAGCGAAAGAGGTGGAAAAAGAGATCGCCTTTGTCCGTCGGAGAAAGGAAACGGCAGAATATTTTTCGCGGCTGTTGGAGGCAGGAAAGATCCCGATCAGAGTGACCCACAACGACACCAAGCTGAACAATATTATGATCGACAACAAGTCGGGAAGGGGGATCTGCGTCATCGATCTGGATACGGTGATGCCGGGACTGGCTGTGTTTGATTTTGGCGATTCCATCCGATTTGGAGCCAGCACGGCCACGGAGGATGAGAGGGATCTGTCAAAGGTCTCCTGTGATATGCATCTGTTTGAAATCTATGTGAAAGGATTTATTGAGGGCTGTCAGGGAAAACTGACAGAAAAAGAGATCGAGCTGTTGCCTATGGGGGCGAAAGTCATGACCTTTGAGTGCGGAATGCGGTTTTTGACAGATTATCTGGAGGGAGATACCTACTTTAAGATCCACAGAGAGGGACAGAATCTGGACAGATGCCGGACGCAGTTTTGTCTGGTGGAGGACATGGAGCGCAAGTGGGATACCATGAAGGAAATCGTAAGAAAGTACGGAAATGCAGGGAGGTAGTCACATGGCAAAAAAAATACTGATCACAGGCGGCGCAGGCTATATTGGAAGCCACACGGCGGTGGAGCTTTTAGAGAGCGGCTATGAAGTGGTGATCTATGATAATCTGTCCAATTCCTCGGAGGAATCTGTAAGGCGGGTTCAGAGGATCACGGGGAAAGCCGTGACCTTTTACAAGGGAGATGTGCTGGAGGAAGAGCTTTTAAAGAGCGTGATCCTTCAGGAGAGGATTGACGCGGTGCTGCATTGTGCGGCTTTAAAGGCTGTGGGCGAGTCGGTGGAAAAACCGCTGGAGTACTACCACAACAACATTACGGGAACCCTGACCCTGATCAAAGTGATGAAGGAAACGGGAGTGTGGAATCTGGTATTCAGTTCTTCTGCTACCGTGTACGGAAATCCTGTGGAGATTCCCATTACGGAAGCCTGCCCCAAGGGAGAGTGTACCAATCCTTACGGCTGGACCAAGTCCATGATGGAACAGATCATGATGGATATCCAGAAGGCGGACCCCAGATGGAATGTGATCCTGCTGCGATATTTCAATCCGGTAGGCGCTCATAAAAGCGGAGAGATCGGAGAGGATCCCAGAGGGATCCCCAATAACCTGATGCCTTACATTTCCCAGGTGGCCGTAGGGAAACTGGAAAGGCTGGGGGTATTTGGGAACGATTATGATACGCCGGACGGAACGGGAGTAAGGGACTATATCCATGTGGTCGATCTGGCAAAAGGCCATGTAAAAGCCATTGCCTACCTGTTTACAGATCCCGGCCTGGAGATCATCAATCTGGGAACCGGAACAGGGTATTCTGTACTGGATATGGTCAGAGCCTTTTCCAAGGCCTGCGGGAAGGAGATCCCTTATGAGATCCGTCCGCGAAGAAGCGGAGATATCGCCACCTGCTACGCAGATCCGGCAAAGGCAGAAAAGGTTCTGGGCTGGAAAGCAGAAAAAGGTCTGGAAGAAATGTGCGAGGATACCTGGCGGTGGCAGTCCATGAATCCGGAAGGATTTCGATAAAGAAACACAGATGATACATTCCCTGACGGCAAAGGTGCGACTGGAAAGTGTGCATGGGAGTCGTCAGGGAAGTATCATCTTTTATTTTTGGTCGAAAGATGGTATACTATATGTTATTAGTGAGAACTGGATTCATTTTTAGAGGATGAGAAGATGGCAGAAAAAGAGAAGCAACAGGTAAAGCTGAAGGGGCAATTAAAATATTACCTGCAGATGCCCATGGTCATGACAGTGCTTTTGGTGCTGATGAACATCTGGATCTACCAGATTGACCGGAAGGCGGGGACGCTGATGTTTATCCTGCTGGCGGTGTACGCAGGGATCGTTGTGGCGCTTTATGTGTACAGCAAGTCGGCAGTCATGAAGGATCTGATCGAGTTTGCCGCCCAGTACGGGATCGTGCAGAATACGCTTTTAAAGGAGCTTTCCATCGCCTATGCGATTTTGCTGGAGGACGGAAAGGTTGTCTGGATGAACGACTGTTTTCAGGAGTCGTTTGGGGTGTTCCAGCAGCAAAAGCTGTATCTGAGCAAATATATCCCACAGCTGAACAGGGGGGTATTCCCGAAGGACGTGGACGAACGGACGCAGATCGAAGTTTCCTATGAGGGACGCGAGTATATCGCCGAGCTGAGGCGGGTCTGGGCAGAAGGGTTCAGCGATACGGAAAAGCTGCTGCAGATGCCGTCGGAAAAAGAGTATTTTATAGCAGTATCCCTGCGGGATGTGACGGATATGAACCGGTATATCCGGCAGAATGAGGAACAACGGCTGGTAGCCGGGCTGATCTATATTGACAACTACGACGAGGTTGTGGTCAGTGTGGAGGAAGTGCGCCAGTCCCTTCTGGTGGCGCTGGTGGACCGACGGATCAATCAGTATATTGCCAGGATCGACGGAATCGTGAAAAAGATGGAAAATGACAAGTACTTTGTGATTTTCCAGAAAAAATATCTGGAAGGTCTGGAGGACGACCGGTTTTCCCTGCTGGAGGATGTAAAGTCGGTCAACATCGGCAACCGGATCCCGGCTACGCTCAGTATCGGGCTGGGCTTCAGCGAGACGGCTTATGCCCAGAGTAATGATTATGCAAGAGTCGCCATTGATCTGGCGCTGGGAAGAGGCGGCGACCAGGCGGTGATCAAAGACAGGACGGGCACCACCTATTACGGCGGAAAAAGGGAACAGACAGCCAAGAACACCCGGGTGAAGGCGCGGGTAAAGGCAGAGGCGCTGCGGGAATTTATTACCGTGAAAGACAAGATCTTCGTCATGGGGCATAAGATGGCGGACATGGATTCCTTTGGGGCGGCTATCGGAATCTACCGGGCGGTGGCGGCGCTGGAAAAGACGGCTCATATTGTCATCGACGAGATATCAACGACGGTAAGGCCGCTGTATGACAGTTTTCTGAAAGATATCTCTTATCCCAGAGACTTCTTTCTGAAACCGGAAGAAGCGGTGGATCTGGCAGATGAAAATTCCCTGGTGATCGTGGTAGACATTAACCGTCCTTATATGACGGAATGTCCGGAGCTTTTAAAGAAGACAGAGACTATCGTGGTACTGGATCATCACCGGCAGAGCAGCGACCATATTGAAAATGCCCTGCTGTCCTACATCGAGCCCTATGCCTCCTCCACCTGTGAGATGGTGGCGGAAGTGCTGCAGTACATTGTGGATGATGTCAACATTCCCAGCATAGAGGCAAGCAGTATGTATGCCGGTATTACCATTGACACGAATAACTTTTTGAATAAGACAGGGGTCAGGACCTTTGAGGCGGCGGCTTTTTTGCGAAGAAGCGGAGCGGATATCACGCTGGTGCGGAAGCTGCTGCGGGACGATATGGAGGCTTACCGCGCCAAGGCGGCGATCATCAGCGGAGCTTCCGTGTACAAAGGAATGTTCGCACTGGCGATGGGAGAGGATCTTTCCATTGAAAGCCCCACCATTGCAGGCGCCCAGGCGGCAAATGAGCTGCTGGATATCAACGGGATCAAGGCGTCTTTTGTACTGACGGAGCATAATGGCAAGATCTATGTCAGCGCAAGATCCATTGATGAAGTCAATGTACAGTATCTGATGGAGAAGCTGGGGGGCGGCGGACATCTGAACGCAGCGGGAGCCCAGTTTGACCATACGGACATGGAGAGGGCAATGGAAGAACTGAAAGAGAAGATTGATGAATATCTGCAGGAGGAAGGAGACGAATAGATGAAAGTTATATTGACAGAAGACGTAAAAGCACTGGGAAAAGCAGGAGACATTGTGGAGATCAATGACGGATACGCCCGCAATTTTATTCTGAAGCAGAAAAAAGGTCTGGAGGCGAACAGCAGGAACCTGAATGACCTGAAGCTGAAAAAGGCCAACGAAGATAAGGTGGCGCAGGAAAAATACGAGGCGGCGCTGGCGCTGAAGCAGGAAATCGAGGCCGGAAAGATACAGCTGGCCATCAAGACGGGAGAGGGCGGAAAGGCTTTCGGGTCCATCTCATCCAAAGAGATCGCGGCAGAGGTGAAAAGCCAGATGAATCTGGAGATCGACAAAAAGAAGGTGCTGCTGAAAGACGCGATTAAAACCATCGGAGAGCATACGGTAGGGATCAAACTGCATCCCAAAGTGACGGCAGATCTGAAAGTCAGCGTAGCGGAAGAGTAGGAGGACGGCATGGAAGAAGCGCTTGCAAAAAAAGCGATGCCGCACAGCGTGGAGGCGGAGGCCTCTGTGGTAGGCTCCATGCTGATGGATAAGGATGCCATTATGACGGCAGCAGAATTGATCAGCAAGGAGGACTTCTACCAGACGCCCTACGGTATCGTGTTTGAATCCATGGTGGAGCTGTTCAACGAGGGAAGACCGGTAGATCTGGTAACACTTCAGGAACGGCTGAAGGAAAAAGACGTGTCGGATGAGGTGGCCAGCATGGAATTTGTGCGGGATCTGATCACGACGGTGCCTACCTCGGCAAACGTCAAATATTATGCGGAGATTGTGGCGGAGAAGGCATTGATGCGCAGGCTGATCCGTTTGAATGAAGAAATTGCCAACACCTGCTATGTGGGCAAGGAGCCTCTGGATGTGATCCTGGAGCAGACAGAAAAGTCGATGTTCGAGCTGCTGCAGCGAAAGGGAGGCAAGGACTTTGTTCCCATTCGTCAGGTGGTGATGCGGACGCTGGAGAAGATTGAAAAAGCGGCGAAAAACCGGGGGAGTGTGACGGGAATCCCTACCGGCTTCCACGACCTGGATTACAAATTGTCGGGACTTCAGCCATCGGATCTGATCCTGATCGCGGCCAGGCCTTCCATGGGAAAGACGGCGTTTGTGCTGAATGTGGCGCAAAATGTTGCCTTCCGTTCGGGGAAGGCGGTGGCGATCTTCAGTCTGGAGATGTCGAACGAGCAGCTGATGAACCGTCTGTTCGCCATGGAATCCAATGTGGATGCACAGAGGCTGCGTACCGGAAATATGCAGGATACTGACTGGGAAAAGCTGATCGAGGGAGCCGGAGTGATCGGAACCTCCGGCCTGATCATTGATGACACGCCGGGAATTTCTATTTCAGAGCTTCGCTCCAAGTGCAGAAAATATAAGCTGGAGCATGGGCTGGATCTGGTGATCATCGACTACCTGCAGCTGATGACGGGCAGGACAGGACGGGCATCTGAATCCAGACAGCAGGAGATTTCCGATATCTCAAGGGCTTTGAAGGGACTGGCAAGAGAATTGAATGTGCCGGTGATCGCACTGTCACAGCTAAGCCGTGCGGTAGAACGCAGAGATGACAAACGACCGCTGCTTTCGGACTTGAGGGAGTCCGGAGCCATTGAGCAGGACGCCGACGTGGTGATGTTTCTTTACCGGGACGAATATTATAACAAAGACTCCGAGCATAAAAAGGAGGCGGAGGTTATTATCGCAAAGCAGAGAAACGGTCCGGTGGGGACCGTCAGTTTGGTGTGGCTGGGAGAATATACCAGATTTGCCAATATGGTCCGGGAGGAAGTCAGGGAGAAGTAAACAAGAGGGATATTATCCTATCAATCCAAATAAAAAAGATATTACCGGCATCTTCCGAGTAATATCTTTTTTATAATGGCGATGCGTCAAAGTCCCAATCCATCTGAAACCTGGGCGATCACCCACAATCCCGAAACACGCCCTGCGGCGGTTCCGGTCATTCATTCAGGATCAATTAAGCCTGAGAAATGGATCCTGTAGGACATTGAGAAGCACAGGCTCCGCAATCAATACAAGCGTCTGCATCAATTTCGTACTGATCAGCGCCCTGAGAAATCGCTCCAACTGGACATTCCGGCTCGCAAGCTCCACAACTTACACAATCACTGCTAATTACATGTGCCATTGGTAAAACCTCCTTTTTCATAATGAAGAATAGGGAATCTTTTTAGATTTCCTTTGACTTATCATAATACAAAACAGGCAAATATACAAGGGAAAGGACAGGCAAACCGGAAAAATTAAGAAAAATTTCAAGACTTTCCGGTCAAATTGGTGTATAGTGTTGGAGTAGAAAATTTGTCACAGAAACAGACAGATTGGAAGGAGTTTTAGAATGAAAAAGAGAATGGCCGGCGTTCTTGCAGTCCTTTTGGGGATGAGCCTGCTGTTATGCAGCTGCAGGATTCAGGAGGACATGGCATCAGATAACGGACAGAAAACAAAGGTGAGCAGCGAGGAGATCAAAAGACAGGCGTGGCTGCAAATGATCCAGCCGGCTGCCTACAGCAATGCAGAAGGGTTGAATCTGGAAAAAGGCGCCTACATCTCTGTGATCGGAAAGGGAGAAAGCGGACCGTTTTGGAATACCGTGGAAAAAGGAGCCGAGGCGGCAAAGGAGGATCTGAACAGGATCCTGGGATATACGGGAAAAGAAAAGATCAAAGTCACATATAGCGGATCCGGTACAGAAAACAACGTGGAAGAGCAGATCAATATTCTGGACGAGGAGATCGCAAGATATCCCATCGCAGTGGGGATCGCCATTGCCGACGTAAAGGCGGGAACCGTACAGTTCGATATGGCGGCAGAGAATGATATTCCCATCATTGCGTTTGATTCAGGGAACTCCTATGAGGGCCTGATGTCTATGGTAGCGACGGATAATGAAGGGGCGGCAGGAGAAGCGGCAGCCCACATGGCGGAAGAACTGCCGGAGGGCGGAAGCGTCCTGGTATTTGCATCAGATTTTCGGGCAGAATCCTTACTCCTGCGGGAGAAGGGATTTCAGACTGCGGCGGCGGAATATCCCAACCTTCCGGTGGCGGGAGTGTACTACCTGAACCGGCTGGAAGAACAAAAGGAAGGAATGATTCAGGAGATAGAAAACGGAACCTACGAGAAACCGGAAGGGGTAGAGAAGACGGAAGAAGGAGTACAGCCGGACAGCATTTCCCAGGAGATGATAATGGATTATCTTTTGAAGAAGAATCCGGAAGCGAAGGGGTGTTTTATTATGGACGGATCAGCGGTACCTGCCGTACTGGAGGCCATGGAAAGGACCGATACGGATCTGTCAGTGATCGGCTTTGACGTAACGAAAAGGAATCTGCAGGAATTAGAGGCAGGAAAAATAAAAGGCCTGATCGTGCAGAATCCGTTTGGAATGGGATATGCGACGGTGATAGCGGCGGCAAGAGCCTACCTGGGGCTGGGGAACGAGGCAGAAGTCAATACCGGCTATACCTGGGTGACGAAAAAGAATCTGAAAGAAAAAAGCGTACAGCAGATCCTGTATTAGGAAGCGGGGGCTTTCGGCAGGGAGAAGGTAAATTCTGTTCCTACGCCCTCCGTGCTGACCACATGGATGTTTTCACCGTGTGCCTGAATGGCTTCTTTTACGATGGAAAGCCCCAGGCCGGTTCCTTTTTTGTTCTTTCCCCGGGAAAGATCGGTTTTGTAAAAGCGATCCCAGATTTTGTTCAAAGCGTTTCTGGGAATACCGATTCCGTCATCCTTGACGGAGAGATATACTTTGTCCCCCCGCTCCGTCGTTTCGATGACGACAGAGGAATTGTCGTCGCTGAATTTAGTGGCGTTGTCCAGCAGGTTGTAGAGCACCTGCTGGATTTTTCGTTTATCGGCATACACCAGCAGACACTTGGTGGCTAACAGAAGCTCGATAGAGATCTTCTTGCGGGTGCAAGTGCCTTCAAAGGAGGCGGAAACCTCCTTGATACATTGATGGATGTCGAAGGCTTCCCAGTTCAGAATCCGGTTTTTGGTGTCGTATTCATTCAGGATCAAAAGGTCGTTTGTCAGATCGGTGAGGCGCTCCGTTTCAAACAGGATGATATTCAGATATTTCTCGTGGAGCTCCGGCGGGATCGTACCGTCGGCCATGGCTGTGACATAGCCTCGGATGGAAGTCAGAGGAGAACGAAAATCATGAGAAACATTGGCAACAAACTGTTTTTGGTAGTCTCCGGCGTCCCGTAACCGGGAGGACATATAGTTCAGGGAGGCAGATAAGTATCCCATTTCATCCTGGGAGGTGACCAGAATCTCATGCTCCAGATTGCCGGTAGCATACTGGGTGGCAGCTTCTGTGATCTTTCGGAGAGGTCGGTAAACAAAAAAATGAAAGGCCAGAAGGATCAGGAAGGAAAAGAAAAATACCAGGACCAGGATGATGGAGATCCCTCTGAGAAACAGGTGCGTCAGCCCGCCCACATCAGAAGCGTATTTATGCAGAACCAGATATCCTCCCGGCGTATAACCGGACAGAACCGGAGCGATGACAGTGATCACATCATGGGAAAACAGTTGGTGATAATCTCCCAGAAGATACTTAGAACCTCCGGCCTCCACTGGATCGAAATCAGGAACAGAGGCAGGGGCGGCCGGGTAGTTCTCCGGGCGGGAAGAGGCGATCAGCGTCCCGTCCCGGTCCACAAACCAGACGGCTGCATCCAGCTGGGTCTGCATGGCATTTAGCTGCAGATGCAGGTCTCCGGCGTCGATTTTTTCAGAAAAATACAGAGGAAAATAGTCGCCGGACATCAGGCTGGCTTCCTGAAACATGCCGGAGGCTACATAGTCCCTTGCCGGAGCAGTGATCAATTCCGGCGTCAGGATCGCTGTGGTAAACAGGCAAAGAAATCCAAAAATGATATAGACGATCAGAAATTTCAGATGGAGTGTACTTTTCATAAAAACCTCATTTCTTTTCCGGCTTCCATTCAAATTTGTATCCGATTCCCCAGACGGTGCTGATCCTCCAGGTGTCGTGGTCCTTTATTTTTTCCCGGATCCGCTTGATGTGGACATCCACCGTTCTGGTATCTCCCAGATATTCATATCCCCAGATCTGATCCAGAAGCTGCTCTCTTGTGAATACCTGATTGGGGGAGGCGGCGAGAAAATATAAAAGTTCCAGTTCCTTTGGGGGCATTTCTACCGTAGTACCGTCCACCATGACAGAATAATTGGTCAGGTGGATGCAGATTCCAGGATACTCTACATACTTTCCCTTCTCCTCAGAAAAAGAGGTGGGAAGCGGGAAGGTGTACCGCCGCAGGACCGCTTTGACGCGAGCCACCAGCTCCTTGGAATCAAAGGGCTTGATGACATAATCATCCGCGCCCAGCTCCAACCCCAGCACCTTATCAAACACTTCTCCTTTGGCAGAAAGCATGATGATAGGAACGGAGGAGCGGGAACGGATCTCTCGGCAGATCTGATACCCATCCATTCCGGGGAGCATCAGATCCAGCAGGATCAGATCAGGCCGGTAGCTGTCAAAGGCAGACAGAGCCTGTTCTCCGTCATGGACCATGTGGGTATGGAAACATTCCTTGGTCAGATAAAGGGAGATCAGCTCGGCAATATTTTCGTCATCATCTACGATCAGAATTTTTTGCTTGTTCATGGCAACTCCTCCTAGGACTTTAATTCGACTATGGTCACGCCGGCATCTCCTTCTCCAAAGGAGCCCAGACGGAAGCTTTTCACACGTTTTTGACGGCGGAGATAGCTGTGGATGCCGGTTCTTAAGGCTCCGGTCCCTTTGCCGTGGACGACGCGCACCGGGGACAGGCCGGCCAGAGCCGCGTCATCCAGGTATTTATCCAGCTGGGCGACCGCCTCGTCTACCGTCAGTCCCAACAGGTTGATTTCCGGGCGGACGGAGAAGGATTTGCCCATTTTCAGCTTCCCTTTGGAGGTGGTATGAAGCTTTTTGGCAGAATAGGAAACCGGCTCCTCCAACAGTTCCAGATCGGAGAGAGGAACCTGAGAATTAAAGATTCCCATCTGTACCGATATGTTACCCTTTGGGTCAGGCTTGGAGGTAATGGTTCCGGTCAGGTTCATGCTGATGACGCGCACACTTTCTCCCGGCTTGAAGGAAGCAGGATCCTGAGGCTTCTTCTTTCGGGAGGCGGCGGGCATGGAGGGCTGGACGGAAGAGAGCTGCTTTCGGATCTTTTCCCGTTCTTTTTCCATTGCAGAGGCAGACATCCCTTCTTTTCCGAATTTGTGGAAATTGCGGATGGTTTCGTCTGCAACATCCTTGGCTTCTTCCAGAAGCAGTCGTGCTTTTTCTTTGGCTTCCCGAAGAATACGGTCTTTCTGTGCGTCCAATTTTTCCTGCTGGGAGAGAGCCTGAGACTTTAAAAGCTCCAGTTCTTTTTTGTAAGCAGAAATCTGTTCTTTTTCCTCCTGTAGGGTCCGGCGGTTTTGCTCCAGACGGGAAAGGAGATCTTCAAAGGCCTCGTCCTGCCGGCTTAAAAGTTGTTTGGCAGAGTCTATGACCTGCCCGGACAGCCCCAGCTTGGAAGCGATGGCAAAGGCGTTACTTTTTCCGGGGATCCCCACCAGAAGGCGGTAAGTGGGTCTTAATGTTTCTACGTCAAATTCGCAGCAGGCGTTTTCCACACCCTCTGTGGTAAGGGCAAACACCTTGAGCTCACTGTAGTGGGTAGTTGCCATGGTGCGGACCTGCTTCTGATGAAGATGCTTTAAAATGGCTGTGGCCAGAGCGGCGCCCTCTGTAGGATCCGTCCCGGCGCCCAATTCGTCAAACAGAACCAGAGAATCTTTGTCTGCTTCTTCCAGGAAGGATACGATGTTGGTCATATGGGAGGAAAAAGTACTGAGGCTTTGTTCAATGCTCTGTTCATCTCCGATGTCAGCGTAGACGCAGCGAAACAGGGCAAGCTCTGAACGGTCTAAAGCGGGAATATGAAGCCCTGCCTGTCCCATCAGGGTAAACAGCCCCACCGTCTTGAGGGAGACAGTTTTTCCGCCGGTATTGGGTCCGGTCACAATCAGAAGATGGAAGGCATCGCCGAGAGTGACGGTGATAGGAACAACAGAGGCGGCGGGAAGAAGAGGGTGCCTTCCCTGGCGGATATGGATCCTGCCTTCTGTGTTGAAACGGGGCAGGGAGGCATTCATATCAAGGGCCAGCGCTCCTTTTGCAAAAATAAAATCCAGCTGGGTCAGCAGTTGAAAGTCGGAGAGGATCAAAGAAGCGTAAGGCGCCGCCTCCTGGCTGAGAGTGGCCAGGATGATCTGGATCTCCTCCTGTTCTTTGGCAAACAGGTCTTTCAGATCGTTGTTCAGCCGTACAACAGCCATGGGTTCTACAAAAATAGTAGAGCCGGTGGCAGACTGATCGTGGATCAGCCCCGGGATCTGGTTTCGATATTCTGCCTTTACCGGGAGGCAGTACCGGTCTCCCCGCATGGTAATGATGGCCTCCTGCAGATATTGCCGGGAGGAGCCGTTTAAGACGGAGGCCAGAGCAGAATGGACACGGTCGTTCAGCTGTGAAATCTGCCGGCGGATCTGCTTCAGGTTGCTGCTTGCCTCATCGTTGATCTCATCCTCCTGCAAAATGCAGAAACGGATGTGAGAAGACAGAGGAGTCAAAGGCTCCAGGCTGTCAAAAAAGACAGAGAGACAGTCCGGCTCCTGATCGGGATCTTCTGCTCTGCCATAAGCCTTGATCTGGGCTGCGGTTTCCAGAAGACGGCAAAGAGAAAGCAGCTCCTTGGCGCTTAATGCTCCGCCGATCTCCAGCCTTCGGACGGAATCTATTACAGGAACAACACCGGAAAAAGAAGGGCGTCCCTTTTTTATGATCCGGGAAAAGGCGGCGCCGGTCTGCTGCTGTGCCGTTTCTATTTCTGCAAGATCGACGGACGGCGTCAGAGCCTGGCACAAGGTTCTGCCGGAGGCAGAGGAGGCCAGTCCCGCCAGTCGTTTTATGATTTTTGGATATTCCAGTTTGTTTAATGTTTTTTCATTCATATCGTTCACCCATGCCTATTCTACCTTATTTGGAGGGCAAAGGAAAGGAGAAAATGTTGAAGAAAAGGACGGCATGGGGTATACTAAAATGTAAAGTTTGAAAAAAGAAGGAGTTGTTTATGGAAGAGGACAGCCGCCCGAAGGAGGAGCAGAACACGGGAGATGAGACTTCCGGGGAAAGCGGGGAATACTCCTTCCTTCAGGAAGTGATCAAGGACGAAAACGGACGGTGGAGAGCGCTGAAAAAGCGATGGATCCGCCTGGTGGGCTGGGGACTGGTGTTTGGGATAGCAGCCAGTCTTGGTTTTGCGTGGACAAACAGGCTGTCATCCTCCCGGATAAAAGAAGTGACGATCCCAAAGGAGGAGGAAGCACCCGGGCAGGAGGAGCCGCAGGAGCTGGACTCGGAAAGTTATCTGCAGATGCAGCAGGCGCTGGGAGAAGTGGCAAAAGAAGCCGGAAGATCGGTGGTGGAGATCCGTATCCTGACGTCAAAGGAAGACTGGACAGAGCAGACGGCACAGACACACAGCATCACGGGAATCGTGGTGGCAGATAACGGAAGGGAGATCCTGATCTGGGGAAAAACGATGGCGGCTGCAGAGGGAGCGTCTTTGCAGGCTGTTTTTTCAGATGGGAGCAAGCGGAGCGTCACCCTGAAGCAGAAGGACGACGGATTGGGCATGGGGATCTATGCCGTGGAGACCAGCCGTCTGAAGTCGTCTACCATGAAGCAGTTGAAAGTGGCGGTATTGGGAAGCTCTAATTTTATACAGCTGGGAGAACCGGTGCTTGCGCTGGGAAGTCCGTTGGGAGATGGGCAGAGTCTGGGCGTTGGCGGCATTATGTCCAAGGACAACCGGGTGTCCCGGGTAGATGGAAGCTATGGGATCCTGCAGACAGATATTGCAGCAGGAGAGGAAGGAAGCGGAGTGCTGGTGAACCTGAAAGGAGAAATCGTAGGGGTGATCGACCAGTCGGTAGCATCTACGGACAGTGCTTTGGTGGCAGGCTATGGGATCTCCGACTTGAAGCGGACTATGGAACTTCTTTCTAACGGACAGGGAATTCCCTACCTGGGGATCTGCGGGCTGGAAGTGACGGAAGAGATTCAGGAGCAGGGAGTGCCAAGAGGCATTTATATGAAGGAGGTCATGCCGGGATCTCCGACGATGGCGGCCGGACTCCAAAATGGAGATATCCTGACGGGGATCGGAACGGAGAAGGTAACGACTCTGACAGAATACAGGAATTGCCTGCTGAAGCTGAACGCAGGTGAGAAGGTCCGCTTGAAGGGCCTGCGCCAGGGGGCGGAGGGGTATGTGGACATAGAGTTTGAGGTCACGGTGGGAAAGCAGGAGTAGCATAGAGCCGTGGCTGAAAAGACCGGAAGCACAGAAGCGTTGGAAATCAGAAGGAAGTAAGGCGCAGAACCGGAAGAAAACGACAGACAGAAACAGACAGACGAAGGAATGAAAGGACGAAGAAATGAGATATATCAACACGTTGCGAGAAGGAGAAACCATCAGGAATATCTATTTATGCAAAGGAAAACGGACGGCGGAAACCCGCAACGGAAAGCCGTATGACAATCTGCTGCTGCAGGACAAAACCGGAATCCTGGACGGAAAGGTATGGGATCCGAATTCCAGCGGGATTGCGGATTACGGCGAGATGGACTTTATAGAGGTGTTTGGAGATGTGATCAGCTACAACAACAATCTCCAGTTGAATATCCGCCAGATCAGACGGGCGGAGGAAGGAGACTACCTTCCGGCAGACTATATGCCTACCAGCGAAAAAAGCACGGAGAGCATGTATCAGGAGCTTTTGGGATACATTCGTCAGATCGAAAACACCTACCTTAGGCAGGCAGTGGAATATTATTTTGTGAAGAATGAGGAATTTATCCGGATTTTTAAGGGGCATTCTGCAGCAAAAAGTGTGCATCATGGATTTGCAGGAGGGCTGCTGGAGCATACGCTGAGCGTGGTAAAATTTTGCGAATACATGGTGGGAGCTTATCCCATTTTAAATCGGGACCTGCTGTACGCAGGGGCGCTTTGCCACGACATCGGAAAGACGAAGGAGCTTTCGGCATTTCCGGAAAATGATTATACAGACGACGGGCAGCTGCTGGGGCATATCATCATCGGCGTAGAGATGATCAGCCAGGCAGTCCGCTCGATTCCGGGATTCCCGGATCGTCTGGCAAGTGAATTAAAACATTGTGTGATCGCTCACCATGGAGAGCTGGAGTATGGATCGCCGAAAAAACCGGCGCTGGCAGAGGCCCTGGCGCTAAATTTTGCAGACAGTACCGATGCAAAAATGCAGACGCTGACGGAAATCTTCAAGGATAAACCGGGAAATGACTGGCTGGGCTATCAGCGGCTGTTTGAATCCAATCTACGAAAAACGGTAATTTAGTCCGGAATCAGGCGGCATGCTGGCTGGGCTATCAGCGGCTGTTTGAATCTAATCTACGAAAAACGGTGATTTAGTTCGGAATCAGACGGGATGCTGATTGCGGGAAGGGCTGAGGCTTTATTTGTGAACGATGTCAGCTTCACCAGGTGAATTTTGGTTTGGAAAAGAATGAGAGGGAAAGTAAAAAGGTAGAGCATCATGAAAAAGAATGAAGTGGTTTCTTTCGTCATTGAGGATATGGGAGTAAATGGAGAGGGTATCGGCAAGGTGGCCGGCTACCCTCTCTTTGTCAAAGATACTGTGATCGGCGACGTGGCAGAGGTAAAAGTTACCAAAGTGAAGAAAAATTATGGATATGGCAGACTGATGAGACTGATCAGTCCGTCGCCTAAACGGGAAACAGGAGGAGTCTGTCCGGTTGCCAGACAGTGCGGCGGCTGTCAGATCCAGGAGATGAAGTATGCGTATCAACTGGAGTTTAAACAGGAAAAAGTGAAAAATAATCTGATCCGCATTGGAGGGATTGAGCGGGCAAGGCTGGAAAGGATCCTGCAGCCGATCCTGGGAATGGAAGAGCCGGTGCGCTACCGGAATAAGGCGCAGTTTCCGGTGGGAAAAGATAAGAACGGAGAGATCATCACAGGATTTTATGCGGGACGGACGCACTGTATCGTGCCCATAGAGGATTGCATGCTGGGAGTGGAGGAAAATGCCGTTATACTGGAACAGATAAAAGGGTTCATGAAACGGTATCAGATTCCGCCTTACGAGGAGGAACGTCACGAGGGTCTGGTCCGTCACGTGCTGATCCGAAAAGGGTTTGTCACGGGAGAGATCATGGTCTGCCTGGTGATCAACGGCGGGCAGCTTCCGCAGAAGGAGAAGCTGGTGGAGCTTCTAAAGCAGATAAAAGGAATGAAAAACATCTCTCTTAGCATCAACACAGAAAAAACCAACGTGATCATGGGAAACAGGATCAGGACTATCTGGGGCAGCCCGACGATCACAGATTACATCGGAACGCTGCAGTACAGGATCTCGCCGCTGTCTTTCTATCAGGTGAACCCTGTTCAGACGGAGCGGCTTTACCAGACCGCCCTGGATTATGCGGGACTGACGGGAAAGGAAGTAGTGTGGGATCTTTACTGCGGAATTGGAACGATCTCCCTGTTTCTGGCAAAAAAAGCCAGACAGGCCTATGGAGTGGAAATCGTGCCGCAGGCAATCGAGGATGCAAAAGAGAATGCAAGGATCAATGGAATAGAAAATGCCACATTTTATGTAGGAAAAGCGGAAGAGATCCTGCCGGAATATTATAGGAATCACGAAGGAGAATGTGGAAGGAAAGCGCAGGCAGATGTGATCGTGGTGGATCCCCCCAGAAAAGGCTGCGAGGAAAGTCTGCTTCAAACAATCGCAGATATGGCGCCGGAGAGAGTGGTGTATGTCAGCTGCGACTCCGCCACCCTGGCGCGAGATGTGAAGCTTCTGGAAGAGCGGGGATATCGGCTGGAAAAGGTACAGCCGGTGGATCAGTTTCCACATAGTGTGCATGTGGAGACGGTGTGCCTTCTGTCAAGAAAAGCCCAATAAATCAAAGGATTTCGCCATTTTTGGAGTAAAATAGATGTGTGTTTCTGTTTCCGTAGAGTGATGATATAATCGGAGATTTACCCCAGGGGATAGGCTTTGGAGAACGGGAAGTATACATTTTGGCGAAAGGATACTTTTGGGCAAAAGTTTTTTACGTCACGAGGAAGATAAGATGAGTAATGATTTTGAAAATTCACAAGAGTATAGGAAAGCACTTGAGATAGCTAAGAAGCAGCAAGAATTGTATAAAAATGTGACGAAAGCGATATCTCCAGAAGCATTAGCAAAATTTCAAGAACTCAGTGACAAATTAAACGAATGGAAGAATTCACTTAATAATATGCCGGGGCTTCTAAAGTTTGCAGAAATGCTCAAAAATTATCAGCGAGAGGTCAGAGAAACGGAAGGTTTAACTGAAGCTGAATTTGAAGAAAAATATAGAACTGAAATTGAGTGGAGTGAAAAGTTCGGAAAAAATGGTTGGGTTATTTCTGAGCATTCAAATCCTGCAGATATTAAGAATTGGGAACAATTATTATGTGAAGGGGAAGCAAAGGTAGCAGAGTTTTTTGATGGAGAAGATATTGTAATTCTTGATGTGATTATAGAGGGGTTACAGGAAAAGTACGTTTCGGACGAGACACGGTTATATTTTAAGAATGGCATGCAGGCTTTTGAAAATGAAGATTATATGACTGCAGCTATGTACTTGCTTTCATTACTTGATAATAGGGTGAATAAATTAGTTGATTTTCCGAATCAACGTATGAGCTACAAAGCTAAATATTCTAATGCAGGCTTTGCAAATCAAAAGGCGGAGGACTTTAGACAGCTTACCGAAAAACGAGGATTCATGTCAAAGAAAATATACTTTTTGGAAATGTATCCTTCGTTAATAGCATATTTGAATAGGATATTTATAGATGGCCCATACAAGTTCGAAAATGGCATCGAACCTCCGTATTTGAATAGAAATTGGTTAATGCATGGTCGAATGAATAGAAGTATTGAAAGATATGAATGTATACAGATTTTGAATGCGCTAAGTGTTATTGAGTTCATGTTTGGAGATAGGTAAGGAGCATTACGAATGAATAAAAGAGATGACTTTTCGAAAGAAACTATAAATAGATTATGTGAGAGAGTGGGAGGAAAGTGTTCTAATCCAAACTGTAGAAAAGAAACAAAAGGTCCTCATAGCAATCCACAAAAGCGAGTATCAATCGGTGAGGCTGCACATATAACCGCAGCAGCTGAAGGTGGACCAAGATACAACCCTGACTTAACGCCAGAAGAGAGAAGTAGTATAGAAAATGGAATTTGGTTATGCAAGTTGTGTGCAAGAATGATAGACAGTGATGAAAATCAGTATCCGGCAGAATTGTTATATACATGGAAAAGTATGGCCGAGTATGAACAATTTTGTATTATTAATCAGATGGATAACTGGTTAAAATCAAATGTGGTATTTGAAAGTAGAAAAAACATAGCATGTAGGAAGGCAAAAGAAGCATTAGATAATTTGCACGGTATATTGCAGTACGCATACGAATATTGGAAACATAATTTTGAGAATCGACATTATGGTTCATTTTTGGAAAATGAGCTAATGGAACATTGGGTTCTGTATGAAGATGATTTAAAAAGAATTTATACATTTCAAGAGAAAAGAGTGCTTTTAAATGAGGTGCTATTGGAGTATTCACTGGATTTAGGACCAGAGATATGCGAAGAAATAAATAATTATTGTAGTTATTTGAATTTCTCGTATCAAAGCGATAATTGTGGTCTATATGATAATTACTGGAGATGCTTTTTTGAAATGCTATCTACTTGTTTTGAGATTTTAGTGGGTATCAAGAAGACGGTTGATGACATATTATACCGACAATATTCTGTATGATAAGGGGATAAAGTCATAACCCCACGTTGAAAACCTATTGCATACTTTCGCTATGCAGTATAAAATCAAAGTTCAGGGAAATATTGAAACCGTTTGTCTGCTTTCAAAGAAACCTTGATTTTCTGCGGTTTGTAGGATATTAAGGGGAGAAAATGAATGTGTGTTTTCAGGTCTTTTGAATGAAACATTTGAATATTAAAACAGTGGGGTGTTTTGAGACTCTGCTGAATAATAGGCTTTTGCTAAAAGGTATCACTTTTGCGAAAATGTATGATACTTACAGGCAGAAGCCTTTTTATATAAAGATAACTTGACTTCTAAATCTTACCGATGTAATATTTGCAGATGGCTTTGATCATCTAAAAGACGGAAAAGATTACGATAATCTCTTTGAGTCGGCACAGGCAAAGAATATATGACTAAAAAAAGCGGAGATATAGTTTTGCCTGATGTAAGTGTAGGGGATATACTTGCTATTGAAAGTAAGGAAGTTAAAGAGAAATTTACCCATCCTCCGAAACACTTTACTGAAGATACGCTTTTAAAGTCTATGGAGATTGCAGGAAATGATGCCTTAGAAAAAGGTGTAGAGGTTGAAAGAAAGGGACTTGGAACACCTGCAACAAGAGCAGGAATTATTGAAAATCTAATCTTTAAGGGATTTGTAGAAAGAGATAAGAAAAATCTTATAGCCACGCATAAAGGAATCAGTCTTGTAACGATTGTAGCTGATAACTTTAAGTCGGCAGAAACTACCGCAAAGTGGGAAATGGAATTATCCGATATTGCTCAGGGAAAATCTTCAAAAGAAGAATTTTTGAAAGATATTGAAAATGAGATAAAAGAGGCGGTTCTGACATATAGTAAGTAAGCTTAGAGTAAAATTATAGTTGGCAAAAATAAAGGGAAGAGATCGAAACCTCTTCCCAATCATACAGATTTATCTTATTGTTTAATTGCTGAAAAAAACATAAGGAGTCTGTATGATGAATTCAATGATAAAGGAAAACGGCGTAACATTCAATCAGTTGGAGAAAAATATTTATGCGTGGGTCTGCCAGATCGGCAGGGAGTTTACAAAAGAGTTCCTGGAACGATATGACCGGATGCTGCTGGAGGACAGAGACAAGAAGAAGTATAGGGATAAAGGAGGCAGACAAACAACCGTAAAGACCGTATATGGTGAGGTAACCTATCAGAGAAATGTTTATGAAGTGACTGAAGAGGACGGAAGAAAGCGTTTTGTATATCTGCTGGACGAAACACTGGATCTGGATCATGTAGGTTTAATTTCAACGAATATGGCGGAACTGTTGGTAAAGGGGATTACAGAACTATCTTACAGAGAATGTGCCCGTCAGGTCAGTGAGATGACTGGACAGACCATCAGTGCGATGGGAGTATGGAACGTCATTCAGGCGTTAGGGGAAAAAGTCTGTGAGGATGAAGCTGAACTGACAGAAGAATATAAGAAAGGGCATGTGAAAGGAAAAAGAGAGGTTCCCGTCCTATTTGAAGAAGCGGACGGAGTTTATATCAGGCTGCAGGGAAAAGACCGGAAAGAGGAAAAACAGGATAAATCAGAGATTAAGATCGGGATCGCTTATGAAGGATGGCGAAAAACCGGTTCGGATCGTTATGCGCTGGAAAATAAAGTAGTCGTTGCCGGATTTTCCAAAGCAAAGGAGTTTCAAGAATATCGGGAAGCAGCAATCGCGCAGGAGTTTAACCTGGATGAAGTGGATCAAAGAATCTTAAACGCAGACGGAGCATCCTGGATCAAGAAAGTGAAAGATAAAAGCACCTGTTTTCAGTTAGACCCGTTCCACCGGAATAAGGCTGTGAAAGAGAAAATCCATGAACAGGCTGCGAGGGATGCTGTTTTAGAGTTGATAAAAGCTGAAGAGATTGAAGAAGTATTCCGGTATCTGGAAATCTATCGAAACAGTTTAAGTGATGAGGCAGAGATTGAAGATGTAGAAGACCTGATTCGTTATTATGAAAACAACCGGGAAGGGCTCGTGCCTTACCAGTCTCAAAATCTCAATCTTCCAGAGCCACCGGAAGGGTTGTCATATCGGAATATGGGAACGATGGAAAACCATGTATGGAGCGTAATCGCAAAGCGAATGAAGCATGGACATAGAAGCTGGAGTAAACGGGGAGGAAATCATCTGGCGAAGATCCTGGCAAAAAAGTGCAGTGGGAAACTGTATGAAGTGACCGAACGTCTGCGTCGGCCGGTATTTGAAGAAGAAAAAGTAGAAGAATTGTATGGAGCGATTCTGATGTCAGCGAAAGCGCCAAAGAAAGACGGAAAAGGATATGAATATCCGGCGATTGGGCATGTGGTTGGATTAAATGGAAAGATACAGGGGGAGAGAAAACGACTGTTGTACATGGCTGGATATTAAACTGGGACAAAACATGCTATTTCAACAAAAAGATAAATCAAAAAGAAAGTTGCCAACGATTACTTGACAGTAACGTAAGTAAGTAGGGACTAATCTCAGAGTGGAAAAAATATCCTAAAAGTGCTATAATATATTGAAATATTTTTTTGAAAAGGAGGTATTATGCAGCTTTTAGACATAAAGAGAATGGCTCACAGCATTCTTGAAAATCAAAACATAGAAAGCAGTTTTATCGAATATAAAAAGTCGGCAAATTTTAAAGATAAAATTCTAAAAACTGCTTGTGCCTTTGCCAATAACTATATGAACAATGAGATTGGATTGTTGTTTGTTGGAATTGAAGAAGTTGACGATAAAGAAACGGGAGAAAAGGCAATTCCCAAAAGACCGATAGAGGGGATAAAAGAGTCCAAAGTTGAAGGGATTGAAAATGAATTAAAATCTCTGCTTTCCAATATCCATCCTAGAATAAACTACCATATTATTACGGATAAAATTGATGATGAATACTATATTATCGTTGCGGTAGAGAGTGGTAGTAACGGTCCGTTTGAAACAAGTGAAAGAGCGGAAAGGGATAAAGATATTAGGCTAAAGGCAGGAAGATATATTAGAGTCGGTAGAGATTCAAGACTGCCAAATCCAACTGAAGAATTTGAGCTTTTGAAGAAATTTGCAAATTTTTCTTTTAGTTCTAATTTGAACGATACAGCTACCATAGATGATTTAAGCTATGAATACATGAAAGAATATCTGCTTCAGACAGGAGCAAAGAAAGATATTAGAGAAATGTCTAAGTTGGATATGGCAAAGAGTATGGGACTTGTCAGTGAAAGCGAGTATGGTGGTTATAGAGCTAAAAATTTTGCTGTGTTGATGTTTGCGGAAACACCGAATAAATTTATTCCAAATGCCCATGTTGAAATCATAAGAGAAATTGACGGAACGGATAAAATGGAATCAAAAAGATTTGATGGGCCGGTTTGGATACAGGCAAAACAAGTCAGCAAATATTTTGAAGATAATATTATGGCTTCGTATACCATAAGGGAAGCTGATAAAATTGAGCATAAGATTATCTATAACTATCCTCTTACGGCATTTGAGGAACTTGCTACTAATGCTATTTTGCATAAAGAATATGATACGCCTGAATATGTAGGAATATATATTTACAAGGATAGAATTTCTTTTGTAAACCATAACAGACCACTTCCTCCTGTAACTATTGAAGCTCTTAATAGAGATAGAAGTTTTGATAGAAGGCAGTATCTTAATAAAGAACTTAAAGATATGTTCTTTTCTCTTAATCTGATAGAGTCATACGGATCCGGGATAAGGCGTGCAAAAGATGCACTATTAGAAAATGGTTCTCCTGAGCTTAAGTTTTATCCGGACAATGAAGAAGATAACTATACCAATGCAGTTATGGGTGTGAATGAAGAATTTTTGAAAGACTTTAATGGTAGTACTACCAAAGAAACTACCAAAGAAAAAAACAGCATCCAAGAACAGATAGTGCTTCTTATGAAAGACAATCCAAGTATTACTGCGGAGCAGATAGCAAATGAGATTAAAGAAATAACAGCAGATGGGGTACGATACCATATAAGGAATCTTAAATCTCATGGAGTTATTAAAAGAGAAGGCTCTACCAAATCAGGTAAATGGGTAGTGATGAAATAAACAAAATTACAGAATCAAAAGGTGATTAGAGTAAAATCTAACCACCTTTTTTGTTTGTAAAAAAGAAGGAGGTAAAAATGCGAATAAATGATTTTCATAACATTTTGGAGCTTGTAAAACAAGATGTCCTGCATAATGAAGCAGAGTATCTAAAGCTCTTAGAAGTTGTCGGAAACAATCAAAGATAAGAGTCGATTTGATAGGGTGTATTTTTGTAATAGCCATAAAAACTAATCACCTCCGGAAGTCCTGTTAAGCAGCAGGGAATGAATTTGAGCCTGTGAAAAAAACTCTGTAAATTAAACACTATAAAGGTCTTCTATGATAAAATATATTAAATCATAGGAGGCCTTTTATTATGGCAAACAGAAAAAAAGAAGTTTACAAACCAAAACCGATGACAGAAGGAAAAAGAAATCTTATTCAGGGACTGCTCCAGGAATACGATATCCAGTCAGCAGATGATATTCAGGAGGCACTTAAAGATCTGCTTTCCGGAACCCTTCAAGATATGCTTGAAACAGAAATGGACAATCATCTTGGATACGATCGTTATGAAAGATCTAGTGAGCCTAATTACCGTAATGGAACAAAGTCTAAAACTGTTCGTAGTAAATACGGTGAATTCGAAGTAGATGTACCTCAGGATCGTCAAAGTTCTTTTGAACCACAGGTACTTCCAAAACGTCAAAAAGATATTTCTTCCATTGATGACAAGATTATTGCAATGTATGCAAAGGGGATGACTACACGACAGATTTCAGAAACCATAGAGGATATTTATGGTTTTGAAGTCAGTGAAGGAATGGTATCCGATATCACAGATAAGCTCCTTCCCAAAATCGAGGAATGGCAGAATCGTCCCTTGTCACCTGTGTATCCAATCGTTTTTATTGATGCTGTGCATTTCTCTGTACGTGATGATGGTGTGATCAGAAAGCTGGCAGCATATGTGGTACTTGGCATCAATGAAGATGGCATGAAAGAAGTCTTAAGCATCGTAGTGGGCGAAAATGAAAGCAGTAAGTACTGGCTTTCTGTATTGAACAGCTTGAAGAATCGTGGAGTTCAGGATATTCTCATTCTCTGCTCAGATGGATTAACAGGAATCAAGGATGCAATCTCTACCGCATTTCCAAAAACAGAGCAACAGCGTTGTATTGTACATATGGTGAGAAATACGCTGAAATATGTTGCAAACAAAGATATGAAATCCTTTGCAAAGGATTTAAAGACAATCTATACGGCAGCAAGCGAAGAAGCTGCTAGAAAGCAGTTAGAGACTGTGACAAAGAAATGGTCTGGGCAATATCCGAGTGCCATGAACCGCTGGCATGATAACTGGGATGCGATTTCTCCAATTTTCAAGTTTTCCAAGGATGTTCGTACCGCTTTTTATACTACGAATGCCATAGAATCACTAAATTCATGCTATCGTAGATTGAACAAGCAGAGAAGCGTATTTCCAAGTTCCCAGGCGCTGATGAAGGCACTATATCTGGGTACTTTTGAAATTGCAAAAAAATGGACAATGTCGATCCGCAACTGGGGAAAAGTACGTGGTGAACTGGAAATCATGTACCCCGACCGACTGATGATGTAAGTCTAAATAATATGCCAAGAAAAATACACCCAGATTTTTCTGGGTGCTCTTGACATGTTCGTTCATTTTTGCTATTAAATAGACAACGGCTTAACCGCAGAAAACTGCCATTAAGCCGCTTAATTATCATAGAAGATCTCAATTTACAGAAAAAATTTCAC
Organism: Suipraeoptans intestinalis; assembly: GCF_009696485.1. Classification (GTDB taxonomy): domain Bacteria; phylum Bacillota; class Clostridia; order Lachnospirales; family Lachnospiraceae; genus Suipraeoptans; species Suipraeoptans intestinalis. The sequence continues at coordinate 924,553 of NZ_VULY01000018.1, read as the reverse complement.
ACCGTCATGAATTTTGCCATAGCTCTTTTGAGAAATGTTCAATTTGTTTTTTATATCATTAATGTCCTCTTTGTAAATTACACCTGTTGAATTTACTCGCTTTGCAATCTGGTTGATGTTGTTTGTAGCATTGGAAAGTAAGCCTTGTAAATCTCTGAAAGGTTCTAAATCTACTTGATATATTTCTTTTTCCAAAACGCATTTTCTAATAAAGTGGCTCATATTTCTACACTTTGCAAGCTTTCTTTTCTCTTTAAAAAGAGCCTTTTCTTCCTTGGTCAGTTTAATTTCAAGTCTTTCATTTCGTATTCTATTTGCCATAGATATTTCCTCCTTTAAATGTATTCCGGGGTCTTAGGGTTCTCCCTAACAAGCTAAAAATTGATAAAAAAAGAAGCAGATCCCAAAGGGCTGCTTCCTCAATTTTTTCGTAAGTGTCCGTACACTTACTGTGCTTACTACAAAAGATAGTAAGCATTAAGCTATTTTTAAATTTGTATCGTGTTATATCACAATTCATGGGACATTTATAGTCTTTGATTGTTTTAATGTAGTTCTAATTTTCACGGAAAACTAATTGATTATTTGGATGAACCGTGCTAATATATAGATACCAATAGTATGTAAAATTCGAGGTGGTTTTATGTCAAGAAATAAATATCCTGAAAAAAGTAGGGAGTTAATAATTGAAGTGTCTAAAAGTCTGTTTATCGAAAAAGGCTTTGATAAAACAAGTATTCAAGATATTATTAATCATCTTGGTGGAATGACTAAAGGCGTTGTTTATCATCATTTTAAGTCTAAAATGGACATTTTAAGTGCAATTATAGGTATTGATGACGACAAACTATTGCATGAAGAGTGGATAGGAAGTAATGGTTTGGAGAAGCTTCAGTATGCAATAGTTCAATCTTTAAGTGATTATAAAAAATTTTCAACGTTATATGCAATGAAGATTTCCTTAAAAAGTCCAAGCATATTATTTGAACAGTATAATGTATCATATAATTTTTTGATACCTAAGATAAATGAAGTAGTAAAACTGGGAATCACAGATGGCTCTATTAAAACAAATTTTCAAGAAGAGGTTGCTGAAATCATAGTTATATATTTTAATCTGATTATAGGATTGAGAATTAATGAATTAACCCAGCAAGAGTTGATTAGAAAATTTGAATTCATTAGAAATATTTTAGAAGGGCTGAATGTACCTGTTATTTCAGATGAGATTTTTAGTACTATGTTGGATTTGGCAAAGTATATTTCAACAACAAAAAAATAAGCTGTCTACGGTTTATTTTTTTAGGCTTATACATACCATAGGTATGTAATGGAGGAAGAAATGATAAAAATAAAAAATTTAAAAAAGAGTTATGGGAATAAAAGAATTTTAAATGATATATCTCTGAATGCCGGAAAGGGAGAGGTAATAGCTGTTTTAGGGAAAAATGGAGCAGGAAAGACAACTCTATTTAAAGTCCTTCTCGGGTTGGCGAAAAAATCAGAGGGAGAAATAGCTGTTTTAGGGCAACCTGATTACACTGATAGTTTAAGAAAAGAAATAGGATTTTGTATGAGTATTCCTGTTTTTTATGAACATCTCAATGCAATTGAGAATATGAGTATTGAATGTGAATATTACAAATTAGATAAAAGCAATATATGTAGCGTTCTTAGAGCTGTAGGATTGGATCCATATAACAATGAACCTGTAAAAAAATATTCCTTTGGCATGCGACAAAGATTACAATTTGCGGAATGCTGTATAAAAAATCCCCCAATAATTATTATGGATGAACCATTTAATGGATTAGACCCAAAAGGAATTGTGAAATTAAAAAACACTATTCGGAATATGGCTAATGGAGAAAAGACTATATTGATTTCGAGCCACATATTATCAGAGATTAAGCAGGCTGCAACAAGAATTATTGTAATTGCGAAGGGAACTATTGTTTTAGATAGGTATGTTAATGAGCTCGTAGAAGAACATACAAAAGATTTTGAAGCTTTTCTAATTAAAAAAATGGAGGGATATGATGAAACTCAAACTTATAGATTTGATTAGGATTGAATATAAAAAACATAAAAGCAAACCTTACATGATAGTAATTGTGATTGGTACAATAATATGTTTGTTATTGTCAGTGTTTTTTTCGTTTATCCCTAAATTTGACGTAAATACTTCCGAACTCAATTCAATCACATTTATTTTGAAAATGAACGCAATGTTTATAATTGGTCTTTTTTCGTTTGTGTTAGGAGCGATGTTTGTAAAATATATCATAAATCCATACTCGGAATTGTGTTTATGTAAAACATTGGGATATCCCGTTAGTAGGGAAAATATTTTCCTTTCTAAAGTTTTGACTTGCATTTTGTTCATATCAACCTTTTGTACAATATCTCTTATTACAACTGATGTGATTTTATACTATGGAAATATAATTTTTAAAGTAGTGGAGAATGATTTGAAACATAGTTTGTTTATGTATGAAATTGGAAATTTAATTTATACATTGATTACTGTAATAGGAATTGGATGCCTTTCTTTGGCGACAGGGTGGATTAAAAAATCTCCTGTAATATTAATGGTTACAAATTTTGCTTGTTATTGCATGGTTGGAAATCAGATTCAGGTTAATTACATATTTATTAAAATTATATCAATTTTAGCAGCGTTGTTTATTATAGCTTTTTCCATTATATATTTGCTGAAGAATGTTAAGAAAATAGAGGTATGATTTATGACAAAAATTTTCATCCATGGACTAGGGCAATCAGTATCTGCGTGGGATGGCATAAAAGAGCATATAGAGGGAAAAGCTAAATATATTGATTTGATTGAGTGTGATGTGGAGTCTGAAGATGTATATCAGGCGTTATATAACTTGATATGCAAAGAGTGCAATGATGAAGCTGGGAAAGTTGATTTATGTGGCTTGTCATTAGGGGGATTGTTAGCAATGCAGTATGCAACTGAATTCCCGAATAAAGTTAGATCATTGGTACTAATAAACTCACCATATAAAGTATCAAATATATTATTAAGATTACAACAAAATATTTTTAGGTTTATGCCATCTGTCTTATTTAAACAAGGGTTTTCTAAAACAGATTCCTTAAAAATACTTGATGCTATCAAGAAAAATAATTCTATTATTGTTGAAAGGATAGAGGCATCAACTTTAATTATTTATGGAGAAAGAGATCATGCTAATAAAAAATCAGCATTTGAATTGTCAAAGGATATATTTAATGCAAAGTTAGTAAAGATAGAAAAAGCAAATCACCAAATTAATATTGAACAGCCTTTAAAATTAGCTTATGCAATAAATTTATTTTGGGAAGAAGTTGGACGATTAAACGGGGAAATAGAGCATGAAAATGATGTTTAAGACAATTATGTATTTTGTCTTTTTGGTGATAGTAACTCAGGCTTTGCCTAAAATAATAAATCCTGATAATGATTATAATATGATACAAATTATTTTCTTGTTGATTATTTCTTTTGGAATATCAATGAGAAATAGAAAGCCAAAGTGAGAGGAGAATATATGGAAAACAACAATTTAATTATTGAAATTAATAATTTATGCAAATCGTATAGATCGTTTAAACTCAATGATATTTCATTTTCTTTATCAAGAGGAGAAGTAGTTGGGTTAATTGGTCCGAATGGTGCAGGCAAATCGACTCTTATAAAATTAATATTAAACATTGTTGAAAGTGATAGTGGAGAAGTCATTTTTTTAGGAGAAGATATTTCAAATTCAAAAAATCCGTTATATAAAGAAAAAATTGGTTATGTTGGTGAATATATTGATTATTTTCCAAATCAAAAGATAAAAAATATAAAAAGATTTTATCAAATGTATTTTCAAGATTGGGATGAGCAAATATATCAATATTTATTTAATGATGTTTTTGAATTAAGTGGTGACATGAAAATAAAAGAGTTATCAAAAGGAATGAGAGTAAAGTTTTCATTGGCATTAGCATTATCTCATAATCCTAAACTGTTAATAATGGATGAACCAACTTCAGGATTAGATCCGATAGTAAGAAGTAAAATATTAAAAATACTGAGGGCGTATTCAAAAGAAAATGGTACTGCAATTTTGTTTTCATCTCATATAACAGAAGATATGAATAAAATAGCTGATAAATTGATTTTTCTAAACCACGGAAAGATTTTAGGTAAATGTCAAATGGATGAGATGAAAAAGAAGAAATGTAAGATAGATGAGTACTTGGAGAGGTTAATTGGGAATGAGGAGTCAAAATATGAAAAAAATCTTTTTTAAATATATATATTTAAATAATAGAAATTTGATTTTTGGTGTTTTAAGTGCTTGTTTTTTTGCATTGATTGCATTTGATAGTAACAAGTATTATTCAGTAGCATTGCTTATGGTTCCATCATTACTGTTTAATTTTATTGTTGGAAAGATGTGCTATGAAGAGGATTCCAAAGCTACTAAAGAATTTTTATTAGCAATGCCCATATTAAAGCGAGATATAGCTTTAGAAAAAAATATAATTGGTCAAATTTGCATTGTTGTGGGATTTTGTCTTGTAAATGTTGTGTTTTGGATTGTTAATATACTTTTTAGGAAATCAGATATGTTTTTTGATGTGGACACAATGTTAATTATTATGTGTTTTTTAATCGTATATAACACGATATATATTTTTATGAATTATAAATTTGATTATTCTAAAACTCAATTTTCTTCCTACATAGTTTTGTTGTTTATGTTAGTTCTTTTCAAGTTTGGAAATGAATTTAAAAATATAATAAAGTGTGCAAATTCGTATATTTTATTTCTCATAGTTATCGTTATAAGTATAAGCAGTTTTCTTATTACAAAGAATAGACCATGACGGGACTTTTAATTACTTAGTGAGCGTAAGAAAATTTACGCCAAGACTTTCCTGCTGAAGAAATTCGGTTTAAATGGATACTGTCAAAGATAAGGATAGAATCATTGTTAATTGATGCGAAAGCAAAGAAACAAACTATTGAAACTGAGAAACTTACAGGAGATGACCATTAGGGATAAGCAAAAGAGAAATCTTTTGTTTTATCCCTTTTTTATTTCAAATTTATTATTCCGTTATAGTGGATAATATTATTCCATATACAAGTTATCGTTCCATAAAGTGCCATTGTTCCGATAATCTGATTATGTTATTCCTATTTAGTTGATATTATTCCGATAAAATGGCATAATATGAAGGACTGGAGGGGTAATTTATGTATATTACAGTGAAACAAGCAGCTGAAAAATGGGGTATATCCGATAGAAGAGTAAGGATTTTATGCTCAGAAGGGAAGATTCCCGGGGTATATCAAGAAGGAAGAGTATGGAAAATACCATATGATGCAACAAAGCCAACTGATGGAAGATATAAAATTAAGGAATCACTGATTTCAATCATAGAAGATAAATTAGAAGTTCTCAGAAAAAGAAGACCCTTGACAGAAGGTGAGTTGGAGAGATTAAATGAAGAATTTCTAACAGAATATACCTATAACTCAAATGCAATCGAAGGCAATACCTTAACTTTGCGAGAAACAGACATGGTTCTTAAAGGACTTACTATTGACCGAAAATCATTAAAGGAACATTTGGAAGTTATTGGACATAAAGAAGCTTTTGACTATGTCAGGCAGCTTGTTAGTGAAAATGCCCCAATCTCTGAAAAGGTAATAAAGGATATTCACTATTTAGTTTTGGCTGATAAAAAAGAGGACAGAGGAATATACAGAAGAGTCCCTGTTCGAATTATGGGGGCAACACATGAACCTGTACAGCCATATTTGATTATTCCTAAGATGGAAGAACTACTGGAGCAATATAAAAACAGCAAGGAAGATATTGTGACTAAGCTTGCACGTTTTCATATCGAATTTGAAGGAATACATCCTTTTATTGATGGAAACGGAAGAACTGGAAGATTACTGGTTAACTTGGAACTAATGAAAGCGGGCTATCCGTCGATAGATATAAAGTTTACTGATCGCTTGAAGTATTATGAAGCTTTTGATGAATATCATTTAAAACATAATATATCGGCAATGGCAGATATGTTTGCAAGATATTTGAATCAGAGACTAGATTTATATTTGTCTATTTTGGATGAGTAAGAATAAAAAAGTTCAGGAGAGGATGGAGAGAAACATGGTTGAAAAAATAGTAGAAAAACAGCGGGAATTTTTCCATACAGACCAGACGAAGGACATTACGTTTCGAATTCGGCAATTAAAGAAATTAAAGTATGCGATCCGGCAAAAGGAAGACAGAATCCTGGAAGCCCTGTACTTAGATTTGGGGAAGTCTAAAACAGAGGCGTTTATGACGGAAGTCGCAATGGTATACAGTGAGATCGATACGGCGCTGAAACAGGTAAAAAAATGGAGCAGACCCAGGAGGGTGTGGGGGAGTATGGGGACATTTCCCTCTGTTGATTATGTATACAGCGAGCCCTATGGAGTCGTATTGATCATGTCGCCGTGGAATTATCCGTTCAATCTGACCATGTCTCCGCTGGTGGCTGCGATGGCTGCGGGAAACTGCGCCGTGCTTAAGTGCTCCAGAACCAGCCTTCACACTGCAAATGTGATGAAAGAGATCCTGGATGAAACCTTTGAACGTCGTTACATTTCCTGCCTGGAGATAGACACGGCTTATGATGCTGTGCTGCATCAAAAATATGATTATATCTTTTTTACCGGAAGCCCCGGCGTCGGGAAAAAAGTCATGAGCGCCGCCAGTCAACATCTGATCCCGGTTTCACTGGAGCTGGGTGGGAAAAGTCCGTGCATTATCGAAGAAAGCGCGGATATCCGATTGGCTGCCAAAAGAATCGCCTGGGGAAAGTTTTTAAATGCAGGCCAGACCTGTATCTCTATTGATTATGTTTTGATCCACGAAAGTGTAAAAGAAAAGTTTATCCGGGAGTTAAAAAGGGAACTGGAGGAGCGTTATGATATCGGCAGCAAGACCTACCCCAGGATCATAAACAGACATCATTTTGACAGGCTGTGTGAACTGATACGCACGGAGGAACATGTGATTGGCGGGCAGACGGATGAAGCAGCGAATAAAATAGCGCCGACCATCTTTCCCGATTCGGATTTTGACAGGGAAATTATGAAGGAAGAAATTTTCGGTCCTCTCCTGCCTGTCATTTCATACCGTCATCTGGCGGAAGTAATCAGGAAGGTGAAGGAACTTGAAAAGCCTCTTGCCTGCTACCTGTTTACAAACAGAAAAGAAGTGGCAGATCAGGTGATCCATTCCATTTCCTACGGAGGCGGCTGTATCAACGATGTGGTAGTGCATTTTACAAACCACCGGCTGCCCTTTGGAGGGGTGGGACTGAGCGGGATGGGGAGCTATCATGGAAAATATGGATTTGATGCGTTAAGCCACAAAAAAGGGGTGGTAAAAAGCATCAGAGGGATAGACCTGCCGTTCCGCTATCAGCCCTTTGACGACAAAAAATGGAAGCTGTTTAAAAAAATCTTCTGAAACGAAACGCTTTCCCAAGCCGCTTTTACAAAAACAAAAGGGAGGAAGCGATCAGATATTGCGCAGCGTAGTAGGTCACGTGGTTTAATATGATCCAGGCAGGCGCTTCTTTGCGTTTGGTTCCGAAATAGGTGGCAGAGAGAATAGAATCCGATGCCAGGAAAAACAAGCTTCCCAGGAAGAAAAGCAACAGGGTGGTATTTTTGAAATTTGTCTGGAAACAGGCCAAAAAGGCGGTCATGGATGTACATAACAGGAGGGACACATAAATCAGAGAGACCTTTTTGTAAGGCCCATACTGCAGTTTCATGACCTTTTCCAGAGAAATGGCGAGGTATCCCAAAAGAATTCCGAGGATCAGAGAGAACAGAACAAAGAAAAAGTTCATCTGGCTGATACGGATGATGGCGATGATATAAAACAGGTGTCCCAGCATAAAGGAAACAAAACCGGAATACAGCCATGGTTTTCCATCGTGGGCGTAGGTGACTTTAAGATCCAGCCAAATGTCGCCCAGCATACCAAAGAGCAGACCGATGAGTACAAATTTCACGCCAGGATGGCCGGAGGAAACAAAGGATGCCGATAGGCCGGTGAAAACAAAAAACAGACTGGCAATTGTCTTGGACAGGATTCCGGGAATCCCACATTTGCAAACTCTTATGACTAAAAAAACCAGGACAGAAAGAATGCCCAGTACTAATACAAAAATAAACTTTATATGTTCCATAAAACCCCTCGTGTACACATTTTCTTATATTATAACTAAAATATTTAAGGGTTTCAATGCGGGGATGAAATCAAATAGAGGAATGGGTTTGTTAGAGATAAAGTATAAAAAGATGCTTGGCAAAATTCAGATAATCTTAAGAATTTCTAAGGGATAAATTTAGAAATGTATTGTATGCTGAGTGTATTGAAGCAAGGAGGGGGTCTATGAAGCGAGTAATCGAAGTAAAAGAGTTGTACAAGCTGTATCGCGTGGGGGAGGAAGTGGTGCGTGCGCTGAACGGCGTGAGCTTTGAAGTGTATGAAGGCGAGTTTTGCGCGATCGTAGGAACTTCAGGATCGGGAAAATCGACGCTGCTGAATATGCTGGCGGGATTGGAAAAACCCACCAAAGGAGAAGTCGTGATCGCGGGACAGCATATGGAAAAAATGAACGAGGAAGAGCTGGTGCGCTTCCGAAGAGAAAATGTAGGATTTATTTTTCAGTCCTTTCATCTTCTGGGAACGATGGACGCCAGGGAGAATGTGGCGCTTCCTCTGGCATTCCGGGGAGAGGGAAGGAACAGCCGCATGAAGAAGGCGGATCAGATGCTGGATCTGGTGAAGCTGCAGAAGCATAAAAAGCATTTCCCGAATCAGATGTCAGGAGGACAGCAGCAAAGAGTGGGCGTGGCAAGGGCGCTGGTGCTGGATCCCAAGATCATCTTCGCAGATGAGCCTACCGGGAATCTGGATTCCAGAACATCAGAGGATGTGATGACACTGATGCAGGATGTGGTAAGAAAGCAAAACAAAACCTTGATCATGGTGACGCATGACGTACAGCTGGCTTCTTATGCAGATCGGATTTTCCACATCCGTGACGGAAAAATATTAAAAATCGAAGAGAACAGGGAAAAGAGGGGAGAAGAATCATGAAAACACTTAGAAAGAGCGGAGCGATTTTGCTGGCGGCAGTCCTGCTGTGCGTAGGGATACCACTGATGCCTCTGGCGGCAGACCCGGTGGCGGCGGTAGAAGTAAAAAGCAACAAAGAATTTACCTTCCAGGCAGGAAGATCTCAGGATATCAGGATAGTGGTGACAAACTCTTCCGGGCAGGATCTGGAGGAAGTATCCGTGACGCCGGAGCTGGCAAGTAAAAATGATGTATGGCCGTTTCAGGAGGAGCAGAGCGCAAAGAAGATCGGACTAAAGGCGGGAGAGAAGAAAGAAGTCAACTTTGCCTTCACCCAGAAAGATGAGATACCTACGGGCACGTCCCGGATTCGATTCCGGATTCGTTCCGGCGGAAATGAAACGGAGTCAGAGACTATTTATATCAATACGACGGCAAAAACACAGGAAATACCGGCTGGCACAGCAGCCAATGAAACGAGACAGGCGGCGGAAGCTGCAAAAGGAGGAGAAAGCATGGCAGAAACAGGAGTGAGCAACGCAGAGGCAAGCTATGTCGGCGCAGGAGGCGGCGGAGGCGGAAATACTTCCGTTCCCCGTGTGATCGTGACAGGATTTACCACCAATCCGGGAGAAGTGAAAGCCGGAACGGACTTTACCCTGACGATCCATCTGCGAAACACTTCCAAAACCATGCGGGTCAATAATATGCTGTTCGACCTGAACGCCCCGGCAGAGGGCAGCGAGCAGGCTACCAGCTCTCCGGCGTTTCTCCCGTCCTCCGGATCCAGTTCCATCTATCTGGAAGGGATCCCGGCAGGAGGGACAGCGGATATTTCCATCGCCATGAATGCCAAAGCAGATCTGGTACAAAAGCCCTATAACATTGAACTGAGTATGAAATATGAAGATGCCAATGCGGCGCAGATTCAGGCGACATCGAATCTTTCTATTCCTGTAAAGCAGGAAGCAAGATTTGAGTTCAGCCAGTTTGAGATCAGCCCGGAATCCATTGCGGTGGGAGAAGAAGCGAATGTGATGACGACGCTGTACAATCTGGGAAAGATCAAGCTGTACAACGTAAAGGCTACGTTTGAAGGGGCGGCCATTGAAAAGTCGGAAATATTTGTAGGAAATGTAGAACCGGGCGGAAAAGGCAGCATTGACAGTATGCTGAAGGGAAAAACAGAAACGGAAGGGCCGGCGAAGATCACTATGACGGTCAGCTATGAGGACGAAGCGGGAAATGTTTCTACAGTAACCAAGGAGTTTCAGCTGGAGGTGACCCAGGAGAGTCAGGAAGATATGGCGGCTGGCATGGAAGTGCCGGCGGAGCAGCCAAAATCTCCTGCAAAACTGATAATAGGCGGTGTGGGAGTGCTGGCAGCGGTGATCGCAGCAGTCGTTCTCATAAGGAGGAGAAAAAAGAAACTAAAGGCAAACGAAGAGGAGGGATTGCTGGATGAGGTGGATAGATCTTCTGAGGATAAGCAGTAGCAATCTGAAAAGGCGCAAACTCAGAACGTTCCTGACGGTACTGGGCGTTATCATAGGTACCGCCTCTATCGTAGTCATGATCTCGCTGGGGATGGGAATGCAGCGATCCCTCTATAAGGAAGTGGAGGAATCGGGCGGCCTGACTTCCATCAAGGTGCGGGGGAGCAATGCCGGAGAAGTCATGTATGGAGGCAGAACGGAAGGAGACGGAGGCAGTTCCAAGAAAGAAGAGAAATACATAGACGGAAGACTGTTGAAACATCTGTCGGAAATCCAACATGTGGAAAAGGTGTCTCCTGTCTACCAGATGAATATCCTGCTACTGAAAGGAATCTATGAAGGAACTGCGGACCTGATTGCCATGAAGCCGGAGGAATTGAAAGAGATGAACATCAAGCTGGCCTCCGGCAGCCTGCCAAAACCGGGAAGCTCTCTGGAATTTTTGTATGGCAATGGGATTCCCACTCTGTTTTATGAGAAGGCAACGAATAAGGGGTATTATGATACCCGAAGACTTCCGGATATTAATTTTGCCAGAGATTCCATGTTCGTGATATTTGATCCGGAAAACTATCATTCCGGCAACAACGTCCTGGACAGCATGGTGACGACCGATAAGAATAAGACGGGAAATGCGGCGGAGACCGCGCCGCAGAAATCGAGCAGCAAATATGTGGTCCGCCCCAGCGGCGTGATCGCCGGAGGCATCGAGAAGTACAATATGCATTATGGAAGCGTTTACTGTGATCTGGATTCCCTTCAGAGGATCTTGAAGAAGGAATTTGCCGGCCGCGTCATACCGGGACAGCCCAAAACGAAATCTGGAAAGCCCTATAAGGAATTTGTCTATACCTATGCACAGGTACATGTGGATGAGATCGAGCATGTAGACGCCATTGCCAGCCAGATCCGGGACATGGGATACGAAGTGGAGACCAATGCGGAATATCTGGACGCCATGAAGAGTCAGTTTGCCATTGTCCAGGCTGTTTTGGGAGGGATCGGAGCCGTGTCCCTTCTGGTGGCGGCCATCGGGATCGCCAATACGATGATGATGTCCATTTATGAAAGAACCAAGGAGATCGGAGTGATCAAGGTACTGGGCTGCAGCCTGAAAAATATCAAACAGATGTTTTTGCTGGAGGCGGCGTTCATCGGACTGCTGGGCGGCCTTTTGGGGAATGCTTTCAGCTTCCTGATATCCGGGACCATCAATTTTCTGGTCAGCGGAGAACAGATCGGACTGGATTCCAGCATTTCTTATATTCCCTGGTGGATGGTGCCGGTGTCCATGGGATTTGCCATGCTGGTGGGGATCCTTGCAGGATACTTTCCGGCAAAGCGGGCAATGCAGTTAAGTCCGCTGGAAGCGATCCGTAACAATTAACTATCGTTTGTACGACAAACACCTTTTCGTTACCCTGGTGATAAGAAAAATACCAGGGAGGCGAAAAGGTGTTTTTTGCGAAAAAGAAGCCGGTAGCATCTTTTATTCTTCGATCACGTGGATTTCCAGATAGTCAAAATCGATGGTTTCCACAAAATGATCCTGATGAAAGCGGGTCTTATCCAGTCGCCGGAATTCCGCAATATTAGAATCCAGCCAGATAGGTTTACTCAGATCAAAGGCGATACAGACAGCCTCCAAAGCGGACAGGACTTTCTGCGTGCGGGAAGATGCAGAGTCATCACAGATCACCGTATCTCGGAGCAAACGCCCGTCTTTCATTTCTTTTCCCCATAATCGAAACATAAACAGCCTCCTTCTTTGTTTCCTGCTATCGCCCATTGTACCATATTTTCCTGATTTGTCAGCAGGAAATCAGGTTCTGCTTGTTTTTTTTCGGGATGTGTTGTATGTATTATATAACGTGTGGAATGGAGGAGAAGAAAAAGTGATGTGGGGCACAGGAAGGATCCATCTGTATTACGGAGATGGAAAGGGAAAGACGACGGCGGCGGTAGGACTTGCTGTCCGGGCGGCAGGCAGCGGTCTGAAGATACTGGTGTTCCAGTTTTTGAAGGACAATCAGTCGAATGAAAGAAAAGTATTGGAGAGCATAGAGAACATCACCTGTTTGTACGGGAGAGAACCGGTAAAGTTTGTCAGTCAGATGAACACAGAGGAAAAGCAGGAGTTGTTCCACTATAATAATAAGGCGCTGGATGAGATCGTAAAATTCTGCGGCGTCTCGGAATTTGATCTCCTGGTGCTGGACGAAGCGCTTTGCGCAGTTGCATTGGGCGTGTTGAGTGAAAAAAAACTGCTGAGCTTTTTGCAGCACAAGCCAAGAGGACTGGAGATCGTCCTGACGGGACACAAAGTGTCTGCGCAGATGCTGGAAACGGCGGATTATGCTATGGAGATCCGAAAGGTCAAGCATCCCTATGACCAGGGGATCATGGCGCGGGAAGGGATAGAATTTTAACAAAGAAAATCGGAGAAGTCGGCTGTTGAAAAGGGAAATTTTATGCTATACTGAGTCCGAAGCAAGGTGGCTGCCGGAGGAAAATGCATGGAGAAAATAGAGCAGACGATTAAGAATTATGAGGATGTGGACAGCTGGAAGACGATCATGTTTTTGTACACATCGGCGATCAAAACGGTGGAAATGAAGCTGGAGATCTTAAACGATGAATTTCAGCATGTCCACCAGTACAATCCCATTGAGCATATCAAGACCAGAGTCAAGACGCCGGAAAGTATCGTAAAGAAGCTGCGGAAGTATGAAAAGGAAATTTCCGTGGAAAATATGGTGAAGTACGTCAATGACATTGCAGGAGTGCGGCTGATCTGTTCGTTCACCTCGGATATCTACCGTCTGGCCAATATGATCGCAAGCCAGACAGATCTGAAGATCATCGAGATCAAGGACTACAATAAGTCGCCAAAGGACAGCGGATACAAAAGCTACCATATGCTGGTGTCGGTTCCGGTCTATCTGTCAGACGGGATGGTGGACACCAAGGTAGAGATCCAGATCCGGACCATTGCCATGGATTTCTGGGCCAGTCTGGAGCACAAGATCTACTATAAATTTGAAGGCAATGCGCCGGCTCATATCAGCAGGGAACTGCGGGAGTGCGCGGATATGGTATCCACCCTGGATGAAAAGATGTTATCGTTAAATGAGGAGATCCTTGCCTGTTCCAGAGAGCAGGAGAGGAAATAGACAAAGGACAGAGAGGACAGCAAAGAAAAATGAACAGCATACTGACAAAAAGAAGAAAAGAATTGTTGACGCAGGCGATTTACGCCATCGGCGGCAGTCTGATGTTTGCCATTGCGGTAAATCAGCTGATCATCCCGCTGAATTTGTACAACGGAGGGTTTACCGGTATTTCCCAGCTGATCAGTTTGTTTTTAAAAGAAAAGCTCCATCTTCCGCTGCCTGCCGGAATGGACATGACGGGAGCCATCTTTTTTACTCTGAATATTCCTCTGTTTTACATGGGATACCGGGTATTAGGCAAGAAATTTGCGCTAAAGACGGTGGTGACCGTTACCATGCAGAGTGCGTTTCTTCTTTTGGTTCCCATCGCAAGGACCCCGGTGATCGAAGACTACCTCACCAGCTGTATCATCGGCGGGATCATTGCCGGGATCGGAGTGGGCTTTGTGTTGCGGGGAAGGACCTCGGGAGGCGGCCAGGATATTATCGGTCTGTGCTGTGCCAAGCTGTATCCCAATATCAGCGTGGGGCAGATCAATATCATCATCAACATTATGGTGTATGCCATCTGCCTTCTTCTGTTTGATGTGGAGATCGTGGTATATTCTCTGATCTACACGACGGTACAGGCGGTGGCTATCGACAGAGTACATATCCAGAACATCAACATGAGCGTGATGATCTTTACCAAAAAGCTTGGGATCTCCAAGGCGATCATGGAGCAGACAGGGCGCGGGGTGACCAACTGGGACGGAGAAGGCGCATATACAAAGAAGACGTCCTACATTCTGTTTGTACTGGTTTCCAAATATGAGGTGGCGCAGATCAAACAGATTGTAAAAAGCATCGATCCGGAGGCTTTTATGATCTTTACGGAAGGATGCTCCGTGGATGGTAACTTTGAAAAGAGACTGTAGGAAGACGGATCGGAAAAAGAGGCACGTAGCGGCGCAAGAGTCGTGAAGAGGTCTGATACGAAAGAAAAAGATATCGGCCAAAGAAGAAAAAGGGATTGCCGCAAGAGGCAATCTGGCAAGAGAGATTCCCTCCCGGACGGTACAGGAAAGCGACGGATTCCTGTGCGGTTCGGGAGGGAGTCTGCTATTTTGCCCGCAGAAAACGGCGGCGGGAGATCATCTGCGAAATAGTTTCACAAAATACGGTAAATCCGTTTACCTTTTAACGGTTTAGTGATAGAATATTTCTATAAGTAAACCGTTCAGAAAAGAACAGAAAGGTGGGAAATACAATGATTCAGGTAAATGCAATGGGTGATGCCTGCCCGATCCCGGTGATCAAGGCAAAGAAAGCGCTCCAGGAATTAGGAGGAGCAGGCGTGGTAGAGGTGCAGGTGGACAATGAGATCGCGGTACAGAATGTGACGAAGCTGGGCAGGGAGTCCGGCGGAGAGGTGACTTCGGAGAAGACGGGAGAAGGCGCCTATGTGGTACGCATCCAAATGGGAGAGGGAAAAGAGGAGCAGATCGCGCAGGCAGAGGTGTCCTGTGACGTAACGGCCAGGAAAAACAAGATCGTGGTAGTATCCTCGGATCGTATGGGGACAGGAAACGACGAGTTGGGTAAGGTTTTGATGAAAGGCTTTTTGTTTGCCGTTTCCCAGCTGGATGAGCTTCCGCAGACCATTCTTTTTTATAATGGCGGAGCGACCCTGACGGCAGAAGGTTCGGACTCTCTGGAGGATCTGAAGGGAATGGAAGCACAGGGCGTAGAGATCAGAACCTGCGGCACCTGCCTGGATTATTATGGATTAAAAGAGAAGCTGGCGGTCGGTACTGTAACAAATATGTACAGCATCGTGGAAACCATGGCGGCAGCAGATGTGGTGCTGCGTCCATGATGCTTTCCATGGCAGAGAGAATGGCGACAGCAGACGTGGTACTGCGTCCATGATGCTTTCCGTGGCAGAGGGCATGGCGGTAGCAGACGTGATACTGCGCCCATGATCCCCGGAATCAGAGGGAGGATGGCGGAGACAGGGAATTTGCCGCGCCGGGAGAACAACCGGCAGAAAACGGGAGAAACAAGGCAACACAAAGAGAGACGGAAGAAGAAAAAGGCAGACCACAAGGCTGCCGGAGGAAAAGAGGAGTACGCATGAAATCAGATGTAAGACTGACACAATTAGCAAGGACTGCCGGCTGAGCAGCCAAGATAGGTCCTGAGACCCTTGCTCAAGTATTGGGCAGATTACCTAAATTTTATGACGAGAACCTGCTTGTGGGGATTGAAACATCTGATGATGCGGCCATATACAAGGTGACGGATGAGATTGCCATGATTCAGACGGTGGACTTTTTTACCCCGATCGTGGATGACCCGTATATGTTTGGCCAGATCGCAGCAGCCAATTCGCTGAGCGACGTATGGGCTATGGGCGGGGAGCCGGCGGTGGCCTTAAATATCGTTGGCTTTCCCAATTGCCTGGATCCTGCTATCTTGGGGGACATCCTGGCAGGCGGAGCAGACAAGGTAAAAGAGGCGGGAGCCGTCCTGGTAGGAGGACATTCCGTACAGGACGAAGAACCAAAGTACGGGCTCTGCGTGTCCGGCTTTGTGCATCCGGACAAGATCTTTAAAAATTTCGGATGCAGACCCGGAGACGTGCTGATCCTGACCAAGCAGATCGGAAGCGGAGTGGTCAATACGGCCATCAAGGGAGAGATTGCTTCTCCTTCCGCCATCAAAGAAGCGCAGACGGTCATGGCGTCGCTGAATAAAAAGGCGAAGCAGGTGGTAGACCGGTATCGGGTTTCTGCCTGTACGGATATTACGGGCTTTGGCCTTCTGGGACACTGTGTGGAGATGGCTTCGGCAAGCGAGGTGACCTTTGACCTGCGGGTAAGGGATATCGCTTATTTTGAGGATGCTATCGATTATGCCAAGATGGGGCTGATTCCTGCAGGCGCCTACAAGAACAAGGGATATTCGCTTGGCAAGGTGGAGGCAGGAAATATTGAAGAACATTATCTGGATCTTTTGTACGATCCCCAGACGTCAGGCGGCCTGCTGATCAGTGTGGCGCCGGAAGAGGTAAAGCCGATTCTGGAGGATTTTAAAAAGATGAAGATGGATACGACCGTTTCTGTCATTGGGACAGTGGCGGAAAAGAGCGAGCGGCTGATCCGCTTGTGGTAAAAAATAAAGAGGGACAGACAAGACATGGACAAAAGAAAATGGTTCCGCAGGATCCCCAAGGTGGATGTACTTCTGGAAACTGCGGAGATTCAGGGAATGATCCGGCATTACAGCAGAGATACGGTGGTTTGTGCCATACAAAAGAAGCTGGATGAGATCAGAGAATTTATAAAAACGTGTGAGGAGGAGAGTCAGGCGGAAAGAAAGCTTGATCGGCTTCCGGCAGAGATCGAAAGGGAGGTGGCAAAGGTCCACCAGCCCAACCTGAAACCGGTGATCAACGGAACGGGGACGATCCTGCATACCAATCTGGGGCGGGCGCCCATCAGCGACAGGCATATGGAAAGGCTGTCAGCCATTGCCACCGGCTATTCCAACCTGGAATACAACCTGGAAGAAGGAAAAAGAGGGGAACGGTATTCGCATTTTGAAAAGCTGCTGTGCAAGATCACCGGGGCAGAAAGCGCCATGGCGGTCAACAACAATGCGGCGGCGGTGATGCTGATCCTCAGCTCCATGGCAAAAGGAGGAGAGGTGGTGGTTTCCCGGGGAGAACTGGTAGAGATCGGCGGGAAATTCAGGATCCCGGATGTGATGGAGCAAAGCGGAGCAAGGCTTGTAGAAGTGGGAACGACCAACAAGACCCACTATCAGGATTATGCAGACGCCGTGACGGAGGAGACGAAGGCGTTTTTGAAGGTACACACCAGCAACTACCGGATCGTAGGGTTTACAGAAACGGTAGAGGTAGGAGAGCTGACCAGGCTGGCAAAAGAATATCAGCTGCCGGTAATCGAAGATCTGGGCAGCGGAGTCTTGATCGACCTGAGCAAATACGGACTGGAATATGAGCCGACGGTGCAGGATTCTGTCCGGCAGGGAGCCGACGTAGTCTGCTTCAGCGGCGATAAGCTTTTGGGTGGCGCACAGGCCGGCATCATCGTCGGAAAAAAAGCCTATATTGATCAGATGAAAAAGAACCCGCTGACCAGAGCGCTGCGGATCGACAAATTTACGGCGGCGACACTGGAACTGGTATTACAGGAATACCTGTCGGAAGAAAAAGCGGTTCAAAGAATTCCGGTGCTGCGTATGATGACGGCAAGGAAAGAAGAAATAGAAAAAGAAGCAAAGGCGCTCCGGCGTATGCTGCGGGCCAAAAAGCTTCCGGCAGAGATTTTTCTTGTGGACTGTGAATCCCAGATTGGGGGAGGGTCGCTTCCTCTGGAGCGGATCCCCAGCGTGGCGGTGGCTGTTAGGCCGGAGAAGATCACGGTAGCACAGCTGGAGGCTCGGATGCGTCATCTTCCGATACCGGTCATTCCCCGGATCGCAAACAATCTGCTGCTGCTGGATGTCAGAACCATTGAAAGAAAATGGTTTGCCGAGATTGCAGACCAGCTGGCGCAGCTGAAGGTGCTGGAAGAAGAACCGGAGATAGAATTAGGAGAAGAGCGATGAATAACATTATTATCGGGACAGCAGGACACATCGATCATGGAAAGACCACTCTGATCCGGGCGCTGACCGGACGGAATACCGACAGGTGGGAAGAGGAGAGGCGAAGAGGGATCACCATAGACCTGGGATTCACGTACTTTGATCTGCCCAACGGAGACCGGGCGGGGATCATAGACGTTCCCGGCCACGAAAAGTTTATCAACAACATGGTGGCAGGGGTAGTAGGGATGGATCTGGTGCTCCTGGTGATATCGGCAGACGAAGGGATGATGCCGCAGACCAGGGAACATGTGGATATCCTGGGACTTCTGGGGATCCAGAGGAGTATCATCGTGCTGAACAAATGCGACCTGGTGGAGGAAGAATGGCTGGAGCTGGTAGAAGAAGAGGTGAGGGAAGAGCTGGAAGGCACTTTTCTTGCGCAGGCTCCCATTCTTCGGGTTTCGGCTGCCACCGGGCAGGGACTTCCGGAACTGGTGCAGACGATCGTGGAGCTGACCTGGGAAAAATCCGGGGAAAAGGATGTTTCTACCATCCCCAGACTTCCGGTGGATCGGGCGTTCAGCCTGTCCGGATTTGGGACGGTGATCACAGGGACGCTGATCTCCGGCGCTATTTCCAGAGAGGATACGCTGGAAATGTATCCGGTAGGAAAAAGCTGTAAGATCCGAAGCATTCAGGTGCACGGAGAGGATAAGGCTACCTGCTATGCCGGACAGAGAGTGGCCATCAATCTGTCCAACGTGAAGAAGAAAGAGATCTACCGGGGCTGTGTGCTTTCCCGGGAAAACAGCATGAAAAATACGGACTTGCTGGATGTACGCATGCAGGTGCTTCCCTCCTCTATGCGTGTTTTGACAAATCACACCAGGCTGCATCTGTTCACCGGAACCAGTGAGATTCTTTGCCGGGCGGTGCTGCTGGACAAAGAGGAGATCGGACCGGGAGAAAGCGGCTATGTGCAGCTTCGCCTGGAAGAGGAAGTGGCAGTCAGAAGAGGAGACCGGTTTGTGGTACGGTTCTATTCTCCCATGGAAACCATAGGGGGCGGAGTGATCCTGGAACCGAATCCTACGATCAAGAGGCGCTTTCAGACGGAAGTGATCGAGGAATTGAAGCGAAAGGAATCCGGGTCGACAGCGGATGTCCTGGAGCTGCATATCAGAAAATACAAAGAAACCATGGTCACGGCGGCAGAGCTGGCCAAGGTGACGGCTTTGTCCATGGAAGAGGTGGAGACGGATCTGGCAGAACTACAGGAGGCAGGACAGATCCTGACATTTCCCATGCGGAAGGACGTTTATGTATGGCACAGGGAGGACTATCAGACGCAGAAGGATCGGGTCAAAGAGCTTCTAAACGCCTACGGGGAGGCGCATCCCTACCGATATGGCATGAAGAAGGCGGAGCTTCAGGGGGCATGCTTCAAGCAGATGAAGCCTATCGTCTTTGATAAAGTGATCGAACAGATGGAAGCAGATGAGGTGCTGAAGCGAAAAGACGAATTTGTAAGCCGTCCCACCTTTGAGATCCGCCGGGACGCGCTCTATGAAAAGACTTCCCGGTTCCTGCTGGAAACCTTTGAACGGGCGGGATATGATTTTCTGCGGTATTCTGAGATCCAGGCGCCGGGAGTGGAGCCTGCCGTGCAGGATGACATTTTAAGCGTGCTTCTAGAGGAGAAGCAGGCGGTAAAGGTCATGGAAGATCTCTACACCCTGTTTTCTCTGATGGAAGAAGCGAAAAAGAAGATCCTGGAAAAGCTGAAAGAGGACAGGATGATCACCATTGCGCAGGTAAGAGATATGTTCCAGACCAGTCGGAAAAGTGCAAAGCCGATCCTGGAGTATATGGACGGAATCAAGGTAACCAAGAAAACAGGGGCAGAAAGTGAAAGGGCAGCATATCAATGAATTTAAAACAGCTGGAGGCATTTGTTCAAATTGCAGAAGGGGGAAGCTTTTCCAAGGCGGCAAAAGAACTGTTTTTGACGCAGCCTACCATCAGCGCGCATATTTCCGCTCTGGAAAAGGAATTGGCAGTTCGGCTTTTTGTCAGGAACACAAAAGAGGTGAGCCTGTCGGAGGATGGACAGGCTTTGTATAAATACGCCAGGCAGATGGTGGATCTGGAGAAAAAGATAGAAGAAAAGTTCTGTGCGGAGAAAAAAGAAGGAAAGCGCAGCATCACCATTGCGGCTTCTACTATTCCGGCCCAGTATCTGCTTCCGGAGATTTTGATTCGGTTCAATGAGAAATATCCTAAGGATCAGATCAAGATCATGGAAACAGACAGCGCCAAGGTGGTTATGCGGATCATCGACCAGACGGCGGATGTGGGATTTACGGGAACGGTACTGGAAAAGAAGCACTGCAAATACCTTCCTTTCTATAAGGATGAGCTGGTGATCGTAACACCCTGTACTTCCAAGTATCAACAGCTCCAGGAAAAAGAGACGGATATTTCCTGGATCCAGAAGGAACATATCCTGATGCGGGAAGAAGGTTCCGGCACCAGAAAAGAGGCGGAAAAGCAGCTGAGGGCGGCAGGAGTCGATGTGGGATCCATGCGGGTGATCGCCAGCATTGAAAACCAGGAAACCATCAAAAAGTCGGTGCAGCAGGGGATGGGAATCTCGGTTCTGTCCAGGCTGGCAGTGGAAGAGGAAGAAAAAAGCGGAAAGATGCTGGTATTTCATATTCCTACAGAAAATGGAGGAAGAGACATCAATCTGGTCTACAATAAGAACAAGGCCATGACAAAAGCCACGGAGAGATTCGTAGGGGTGGTCAGGGAAGTCTATGGAATCTAGGAGGTGGAGAAAGTGATCTATTTTGATAATGCGGCAACTACCATGAAGAAGCCAAAAGAAGTGGTGGAGGCTGTGGTAAATGCATTGACGTCTATGGGAAATGCCGGAAGAGGGGCCAACGAGGCGTCTTTGAGCGCATCCAGACTGCTGTATGATACCAGAGAACGTTTGTGCCGCCTGTTTGGAGGAACGAGTCCCAGGCAGATCGCATTTACGGCTAATTCTACGGAAAGCCTGAACCTGGCGATCCAGGGGTTGGTGAGGCCGGGAGATCATGTGATCACGACGGAACTGGAACATAACTCGGTACTTCGTCCGCTTTATCTGATGGAAAGCAGAGGGGCAAAGCTGACGATCGTGCGCAGCAAGGAAAACGGAGTGTTGGATCCGGCGGCAATTGAGGATGCCTGTCGGGAAGATACGAAAGTGATCGTCTGCACCCACGGCTCCAATCTGACGGGAAATTATGTAGAGATACAGAAAGTGGGAGAGATCGCAAGAGAACGGGGGATCTGTCTGATTGTAGATGCCTCTCAGACGGCGGGAGTATTTCCCATCTGCGTGGAGGAAATGAAGATAGATGTGCTGTGCTTTACCGGACACAAAGGTCTTTTGGGGCCGCAGGGGACAGGAGGACTGTATGTGCGGGAGGGAATCTCCATTCGACCTCTGAAGGTGGGAGGCAGCGGGATCCGGACATTTGACAGGACGCATCCGGGAGAAATGCCCACCGCTTTGGAAGCTGGGACACTGAACGGACACGGGATCGCGGGATTGAATGCGGCGCTCCGGTATCTGGAAAGAGAAGGGATCCATAGGATCCGGGAGCGGGAGCAGTCGCTGATGTGGCGGTTCTATGAAGGCATCAGAGAAATTCCGGGCATAAAGATATACGGAGATTTCACCAGCCAAAACAGGTGTCCCATCGTTACCTTCAATATAGGAGACTATGATTCGGCAGACGTAAGCGACGCATTGCTGACAGAGTTTGGAATCTGTACCCGGGCAGGAGGACACTGTGCGCCTTTGATGCATGAGGCTTTGGGAACAAAAGAGCAGGGAGCGGTCCGCTTCAGTTTTTCCCATGAAAATACAGAAGAAGAAGTAGATTTTGGAATACAGGCGGTACGAACGCTGGCAGAAGAGGAAGAAGAATGAGAAAGAAAGAACGAAAGCTGGTTGTCACCTTTTATACAACGGCAGACGCCATGGGAATGGAGAAGCTGTGTAAGGAAGAAGGGCTGCCGGGGCGTATCATCCCGGTTCCCAGATCCATCTCGGCGGGCTGCGGTCTTGCGTGGTGCACGGAACCGGAGCAGAAGGAAGTGATCGAGGCAGGGCTGAAACGGGCCGGGATCGAGGCGAGCGCCATTCAGGAATGTATGGTGTAAGGTGTTCTCCCGGTTATTTCATGACGATAGAAGCAAAAACGGTATACAAGATAAGGAAGTCCAGATGGGTGTGGAGCTGCTGCCGGAAAAGGCAAAGGCTCCATACTTTTTTGATTGCAGGGAAACTGCGCCGCACAGGACATAAAAAAGAGCCGCCGCAGATGCGTGTACATCCCGGCAGCAAACATGCATGTTTCAGATCCATCTACACTCCGGTGATAAATGTATCCAAAAGATGCGGCAGAAGCCTGTCACTGTACTGATAAAGGGAATAGCTTCCCTTGGCCAGAGCCCAGTCGTAAAGCAACGCCCGTTCGTACATGGCATATAAATGCATCAGTTCCTCTGCGGAAGAGGATGCTGCAAATTCCTTTTTTTCCAACGCTTCTTCCAGGATCTGTGTAACCCATTCAAAATAAAACCGGTTTTTGTCACTGAGGGACATTTGGCCTTTGGTCACCAGCTGGGAAGAATAGAGAAGAGCCAGAAGCTCTCGGTTGACGTCATGCTCGATCATGTAAAACAGCTCATGATTTAAAAGCAGAAGCTTGTCATAACAAGAAAGAGAAGGATCCATTTCAGCAGCCAGCTCCCGGTATTTGTCGTCAAACAGATCGGACATGGAATTCAGCAAAGACTCCTTGCCTTTGAAATAGTGATAGAAAGAACCGCGAGAAGTTTTGGAGGCGACAATGATATCCTCAACTGTGGTATTATCGTAACCTTTCTTGAAAAACAGGTTCCATGCGGCCTTTACGATTCTGCTTTTGGTGGATTGCCGTTTTCGGGGCATGATAAACCTCCTCCTATCGGATTCTGGATAAACGGAAGTGCCAAAAGGCAGTTCCGGGGGTAAACGGGTGCCGGGGTCTCAGAGCTTCTGAGGCGTCGGCTTACCGCTGTTGCAAAAAGAGCGAGCTCGCGAAAGCCCGCTCTGTAGAAAATATCTGACTTTGATAGATCAAAGACTAGCCTACCTGGAAACCATATTTCAATGGATCCGTAGGATCGATCAGGTAGGTTGCCACACCTGTCAGGTAGCAGGATCCTGTGATCATTGGAACGACAGCGTCAAAGTCGCCAACTTTCGTGGTTTCTTTGATCACGCCCTTGAACAGGCTGCCGATAAAGCTTTCGTAGATGAATTCTTCGCCTACGCCGATCTCGCCCCATTTGTGCAGGGTAGCCAGTTTTGCGCTGGTTCCGGTTCCGCAGGGAGAACGGTCAGCCATGTGCTCACCGAATACAACAACGTTTCTCATGGTTGCCTTGTCCGGATTTGGAGTCGGTCCGTAGAACTCTACCAGGTCTACCGTCGTGATGTCCAGAAGCGGATGCTGTACCGGAATCTCTTTGTTGATGATCTCCATCATCTTCATACCAAGGTCTGTCAGTGCAGGAACGGTCTTGGGATCGATGGAATCGAAGCCGATCTTTGTAGTATCTACCAGTGCAAAGAAGCTTCCGCCGAAAGAAATGGTAAATGGAATCTCTTTTCCGTCTACCACAACGGAGCAATTCTCTTTATAAACGAAGGAAGGAACGTTTGTCAAAGTAACGCTTTCTACCTTGCCGTCCTTTACTACGGCCTCTGTACGGATGATTCCGGCAGGAGCCTCCAGAACTACCTGGTTCACTCCCTCCTTGCACTCCAGAAGACCTGCTTCCAGGGCAACGGTCACAGCGCCGATGGTGCAGTGTCCGCACATGTTCAGATATCCGCCTGTATCAAGGAACATAACGCCGAAGTCTGCCTCCGGGCTGACCGGCTTGCAAAGGAAAGCGCCGAACATGTCATGGTGTCCTCTTGGCTCAAACATCAGAGCGGTACGTACATGATCGTAGTTTTCTTCCATCCATTTTTTCTTTTCGATCATGGTGTTTCCCTCTGGCTCCGGGAACCCTCCGATCACGACACGACAGAATTCCCCAACGGTGTGAGCGTCCACTACCTGTAATGCAGCTTCAAAACGCTCAAAGTTTACATTTGCTTTCAAGTCCATAATTCTACCTCCTTATAATGTAGGGTTACCTCTCGTTCATAGAAAATATCTATGAATCGTATAAAAACATGGAGAAAGACCGTTATTTTTTCAACCATGTCTTTTTTAAGAAACAAAAAAACGACATAAAATTAACAATCAGAACGCATTCTAGTCAATTGTTCATCTTTCTAATAGCATTATGACCGAAAAGCCAGAAAAAGTCAATGTTTTTTGGGAATATAAAAATATATAAAATTCTGTTAAAATGGTTGAAAAGACCGGGGAAGTGTGATACAGTTGTTGTGCATAAAACCAATGTACGGGGGTAGATGGGTGACTGGTGTGCCTCCTAGTCTTCAAAACTAGTGTAGGGCGTTAGGAGCGTCCTGGGTGGGTTCGATTCCCACATGCCCTCGCCAAAAAATGCCCGAATCACGTTAATTAAATAGCGAAATTGCTACAGAATATTAACGGATAATTATAGATAAAACTTATAAGTGACGCACTCATAGACAGCAACGATTACAGCACACACGACTTTGGAGGGGACCTGCAGGGAGGACAGCAGGGAGAGTCAGAAGGAAAGTGCTGTATTTGTCACATTTGAAAAAGATAAGTAAACGTACAGAGATGATGCGTTTTTTACTTATGTTTACAGACCGGATCCGTTTCTGAGGGCCGGACTGAAAGACAACTATAAAGAAAAGGAGAGAAAGATCATGGGAAATGTACAGATTTTACTACGTCAGCACGTAGGAGCTCCTTGTGCCCCCATCGTTAAGGCTGGGGACGAGGTGAAAAAGGGAACGTTGATCGCTACCCCTACCGGACTGGGAGCCAACATCTTCTCCAGTGTTTACGGAGTGGTAGAAGAAGTGCTGGAAGATCGGATTGTGATCAAACCGGATGCGGAACAAAAAGATGAGTTTGTTCCCATAGAAGAAGGCAGCAAGCTGGATATGGTAAAGGCGGCGGGCGTCGTTGGAATGGGAGGAGCCGGATTTCCTACAGGAGTGAAGATCGGAACGGACCTGAACGGCGGATATGTACTGGTAAATGCGGCAGAATGTGAGCCGGGACTCCGCCACAATATGGTGCAGCTGGAGGAACAGACGGACATTACCATTCGCGGTTTGAAGTACTGTATGGAAATCTGCAATGCATCAAAGGGAATTATTGCGATCAAGAAGAAAAATGAAAAAGCGGTAGAGATTCTCCGCAAAGCCATTAAGGAAGAAGAGAACCTGACCATCCATCTGCTTCCCGACATCTATCCGATGGGAGAGGAAAGAGCGGTAGTCAGAGAATGTCTGGGAATCCTTTTGGATCCCACACAGCTTCCGTCAGCAGCCAATGCAGTAGTGATCAACTGCGAGACCCTGCTTCGTATCGCAGAGGCCATCGAGATGAGAAAGCCGTGCTTCTCCAAACATCTGACGGTGATCGGAAAGCTGAACGGAGGCAATGAGCCTCACGTATACCTGGATGTTCCGGTAGGAACCAGCGTAGGCGACCTGATCGAGAGAGCCGGCGGCATTGAAGAGCCTTACGGAGAGATCATCATGGGCGGACCTTTCACAGGAAAATCCACCACGCTGGATGCGCCGATCACAAAGACCACCGGCGGCATCATCGTTACCATAGAGTTCCCGGATCTTCACGGCGCCAATGTAGGACTTCTGGTCTGTGCCTGTGGAGGAAGCGGCGAGCGTATGTATGAGCTGGCAGAGAAGATGAATGGAAAAGTAGTATCCATTGCAGCCTGCAAGCAGGCTGTTTCGCCAAAAGAAGGCGCTCCGCTGAAGTGCGAAAACCCGGGGAACTGTCCGGGACAGGCACAGAAGTGTCTCCAGTTTAAGAAGGATAAGGCAGAATACATCATCATCGGAAACTGCTCCGACTGTTCCAACACAGTTATGGGATCCGCTCCGAAGATGAAGCTTAAGACCTTCCACCAGACAGACCATGTCATGAGGACCATCGGCCATGCGCTTTACAGAAGGCTGACAGTCTCCAAACAGGTGGATCAGCTGCCAAACGGCAAATAACAACAGCGGTATTACCGTCACGTGTGACAGAATGGGGCCCCCGATCCCTTATTCCAGGTATGTAGGTTGCATGTGGCTGTATATATAATCAAAAGAACCCCAAATGGGAATTCAAAAAGAAACAAGGAGGGAAACAATATGTCAATTACAGCTGAAACAGCAAAAGAACATGCTCATGACCCTGCGGTATTGTGCTGCAGAGCGGAAGCTGGCATCACAATTGAGGCTGCAAATCTGGAAGATCCCGCGATCTTTGATGATTTGGTAGATTCAGGATTACTGAATCTGGATGGAGCATTGACCATCGAGCAGGTTTTGGGAGCGAAGCTTACAAAGACCTGTGACTCTTTGACACCGATCACTGCAGACGTGGTAGAAGGTGCAAAGGCTGCAACTGTTGCAGAAGAAGCAGTGGCAGAGGAAGTAGCAGAAGAGGCGGCAGCACCCGCTGCAGCGCCGGTAGCAACAGCAGCACCGGGCGGAATGCTGAAGATCCACATTGGAGAAGGAAAGGACATCAACCTGGAGATCCCGGTTGGAGGACTTGGAGCAGCAGGAACGGCAGCAGGAGCAGTAGCAGCGCCTGTGGCAGCAGCAGGAGCGGCAGTAGCGCCGGCAGCAGACCAGGAGCCGAAGCTGATCAGAAGCCTGACCAGAAAGCACTTTAAGATCACAGAGGTGAAGAGAGGACCGGAGACAAAGATCGAAGGAACGACCCTTTACATCCGTGAAGGAATCGAGCAGGAAGCAATCGATTCCCAGAAACTGGTTTATGATCTGAAGATCGATATCATTACACCGGATAACTATCATACATATTCTGAGACGGTTATGGATATTCAGCCGATCGCTACCAAAGACGGCGACGACGAGCTGGGATCCGGAGCAACCAGAGTGCTTGACGGTGTAGTTGTTGTAGTAACAGGTACAGATGCAAACGGCGTTCAGATCGGTGAGTTCGGATCTTCCGAAGGATATCTGGATGAGAACATGATGTGGGGACGTCCGGGAGCAGCTGAAAAGGGTGAGATCTTCATTAAGACACAGGTAACCATCAAAGAAGGTACCAACATGGAGAGACCAGGCCCGCTGGCAGCTCACTCCGCAACTGACGTGATCACACAGGAAATCAGAGAAGCTCTGAAGAAGCTGGATGAGAGCCTGATCGTTGATACCGAGACATTTGAACAGTACAGAAGACCTGGAAAGAAAAAAGTCGTGATCGTAAAAGAGATCATGGGACAGGGAGCTATGCACGACAACCTGATCCTTCCAGTAGAGCCGGTTGGTATCCTGGGAGGAAAGCCGAACGTAGACCTTGGAAACGTTCCGGTAGCAGTATCTCCGTTGGAAGTTCTGGATGGTTGTATCCATGCACTGACCTGTATCGGACCTGCATCCAAGGAAATGTCCAGACATTACTGGAGAGAGCCTCTGGTACTGGAAGCGCTTCATGACGAAGAAATCGACCTTTGCGGTGTGGTATTCGTAGGAAGCCCGCAGATCAATGCGGAGAAGTTCTATGTATCCAGACGTGTAGGTCAGATGTGCGAGATGCTGGACGTAGACGGAGCTTTCGTTACAACAGAAGGTTTCGGAAACAACCACATTGACTTCGCAAGCCACCATGAGCAGATCGGTATGCGTGGAATCCCGGTAGTGGGAATGTCCTTCTGTTCCGTACAGGGAGCTCTGGTAGTAGGTAACAAGTACATGACTCACATGGTAGATAACAACAAGTCCGAGTCCGGTATCGAAAACGAAGTACTGGCTTGCAACACATTGTGCCATGAGGATGCAGTTCGTGCGATCCAGATGCTGAAGAATGCAATGGGCAAGGAAGAAGTAAAAGCTGCTGAGAAGAAGTGGAATCCGAACGTAAAATCTACGAACGTAGAATTGATCGAAAACGCTACAGGAAAGAAGCTTGAGCTGGTTGCAAATGAGCAGTCCCTGCCGATGAGCCAGAAGAGAAAAGAAAAATACGACTAAGAACAGGTGAAAAACATGAAGTATGGCGACAAGGTTATCAGGATGGAAGGTATCATAGTGGAGGTATACGACGGCAGTGTAGCCATCGACCTGAAAGGACGCCTGGGATATCTGAAGATTCCTATGCGGATGCTGATCACGGACTATCCGATTCAGGTGGGACAGGAGGTTGCGTGGAACATGAGTTTCATCGAGCAGCTTGGCCCCGAAGCCAATGAAAAATATGTGAGTAATCTGGACACTTATAAGAGGCGTCAGGCAGAAATGCAGAAACAGAACCAGAATAATAAGGAGGTATAACAATGAGTTTAACATTAGTTAAAGGAATGCAATCAGAGATATTCGTTCCTATTACTCCGCCGTCTGTATGGGCTCCTGTTACAAAAGAGTTGAAGGACATGACAATCGCTCTTGCAACAGCAGCAGGTGTGCATCATAAAGACCAGGAGAGATTCAACCTTGCAGGTGACTTTACCTGGAGAAAAGTTACAGATGAGATGCCGTCCAACGAATTGATGGTATCACATGGTGGGTATGACAACGGAGACGTAAACAAAGACATCAACTGTATGTTCCCGATCGACAGAATCCATGAGCTGGCAAAAGAAGGCTTTATCAAAGCTTGCGCACCGGTTCACGCTGGATTCATGGGCGGTGGCGGAAACCAGGAGAAGTTCAAAAACGAGACGGGTCCGGCAATCGCAGCAATGTTCAAAGAAGAAGGCGTAGACGGCGTTCTTCTGACAGCTGGCTGAGGAACCTGCCACCGCTCTGCAGTATTGGTGCAGAGAGCAATTGAGGAAGCTGGAATTCCGACGATCATCATCGCAGCTCTTCCTCCGGTAGTTCGTCAGACAGGTACACCGCGTGCGGTAGCGCCGTTGGTACCGATGGGAGCAAATGCCGGTGCTCCGAACAATCCTGAGCAGCAGACTCAGATCGTGAAGCTGGCTCTGGAAAATCTGGTAGAGATCCAGACACCAGGAAAGATCGTTCCATTGCCGATCGAGTATATCGCGAAAGTTTAATAGCAGTGAATCAGTGGCCGAAAGGGTCCAGGAAGCAGCGGGCAGATGTTTTGGCATCTGCCCGTTCTTGTTAAGAAGGAAAAACCTTATTGGGGGTAGAAAAGATGGCAGATGAAGTGAAAGATTTAAGACGACTTGTGATCAAAGCCTTCCATATGAATGAAGTGGTATGGGGGGAGTCTGATGATATCACAGTAGACGGGAAAATGACGGTAAGCAATGAGCTTGCAGAAGAACTGGCAGCTTCAGAAGAGTTTATTGAAAAGATAGACATCCAGCTGATCAAGCCGGGCGAACATGACAGATGGACCAATACGATTATGGATATTATTCCCATCTCAACCAAGGTTCTGGGAAAACTGGGAGAAGGGATTACGCATACAGTTACAGGCGTATATGTGATGCTGACAGGAGTAGACGTGGATGGAAAGCAGTGCCACGAGTTCGGATCTTCAGAAGGGAATTTAAAGGAGCAGCTGTATTTAAACAGAGCCGGAACACCGGGGGATAACGATTATATCATTTCCTTTGACGTAACGCTGGCGTCCGGTATGGGGCAGGAGCGTCCGGGTCCGACTGCGGCGCATAGGGTATGTGACAAATTTATTCAGAGATATCGGGATAAGCTGAAAAAATTTAAGGGAGAAAAATGCACGGAAAGGCACGAATATCATGATGTGGTACGCCCGGGAAAGAAGAGAGTCCTGATCGTAAGACAGGTTGCAGGACAGGGAGCGATGTATGATACCCACCTGTTTTCCAAGGAGCCTTCGGGAGTGGAAGGCGGGCGCTCCATTATAGATATGGGGAACATGCCGATCTTGATCACACCAAACGAGTATCGCGACGGAATTATCCGTTCCATGCAGTAAAGGAGGGAAACTATGGGAATAGGACCATCGACAAAGGAAACATCGCTGCATCATTTCAGAGACCCTCTTTTAGAGGTTGTGGCAGCAGATACCGATCTGGATCTGATGGGGATCGTGATCGTGGGAACGCCGGATGGCAATGAAGAAAAAATGCTGGTGGGAACCAGAACTGCCGTATGGGCAGAGGCCATGAGAGCGGATGGGGTGATCCTGTCCTCGGATGGCTGGGGCAACAGCGACGTGGACTACACCAATACCTGTGAACAGTTGGGGATCCGTGGGATTCCGGTGACCGGGCTGAATTTCAGCGGTACGGTAGCACAGTTTGTTGTAGTAAATGATTACCTGGACGGAATTGTAGATATCAATAAAAGCGCAGAGGGAGTGGAGACCAATGTGGTGGGAGAAAACAACATGGTGACTCTGGACTGTAGAAAAGCGACGGCTCTCTTAAAACTGAAAATGAGACAGAACGAGAGATAAGAGGCGCAAACAAGAAAAAGTGGACGAAGAAAGAGCACGGCAAGGGGATGCCGTGCTCTTTCTTGGTATGTCATTGAGAGGTTTTGTTGCATTGCAGTTTTGTCTTATATACAAAGCTGGGGAATGCTTCTCAAACTGAGATAGTATATATGAATTGAGTACGCCATACGCAAGGCCACTTGGGGAAATGACCGGCAAAAGCGTAACTGCAATTACAACCGATTCACGATATGGAAGAAAACCTTTCCTTCCATAAAAAGTAGTATGGAAATCCTTCACTTAAAGCCCTTACTTACAGTGTGTGCGTTTAAGTTGAAAACAATATAGCACTTTAAAAGAGAACTGTCAACGAAAGAAAAGAAAGAGAAATAACTTTGGTAAAATGAATAAATTCTCTTGATGTTTTTGAAAGGAAATTGTGTACTTTTACATGTTAACAGATTGGTGCGTTGGTGTGATAAAACATCCACAAAGAAGCTCGAAAAAGAAAAGTCCGAAGAATTCGGATCGGCTGTCTTGGATGGAGAGGAGTGCATAGAAAAAGGAGGCGAGATACATCACGCCTCCTCAAAATATCTGTGTGTGAAATTAGCTGTTTCTTGCGTCTTTGAAGAACATCAGAGAAGTGATGATCATAACGACACAAACAACGTAGGTCAGCATCTTCATGTCGATTGCGTATTTCAGCAGGACATAAGCCAAGGTAACACCGATACATCCAAATATTGCAAGTGCAAGAGCGGCTTTTCTGTCATACTTTCCTTCTTTAATGAACTTGAAGCAAGCTGCGTTCATCAGGAATGCACAGGATCCCATCATGATCGGGAAAGCGGTTCCTACGTTCATTCCCAGCGCGGATACCAGCGCCATACAAGGAGCATAGAGACCAACACCGATCATCATCAATGCACCAAGGAAGAAGTTGATCACAACACCGATTACCAGCTTGATTCCGGTCAGTCCGGTAGCGGTTCCCACCAGACCGAAAGGTCCGAAGCCGGAGTTTTTGCAGAACAAAACGATGGCCAGGATGATCAGACCAATACCCAGAGCATAACGAACCACCTTCAGATTCCACTTACATACAATACCTGCTCCGATTACAGCGCCGAGTGTAGCGGCTGCCAACATGAGAACCAGTGTAAGAGGATCGATATCCACAAATCCAAGGAAAAGGATCGCTTCCAAAGCAACGGGGAAAGTGTCTCCGATGTTCAGGGTTCCGGGGATCGTCTCATCATTGGTGGATTTGGTGAATTTAAATCCTGCCTGTGTGGTTGCGTAACTTCCGATTCCCCACGTATCAAGGAAGTTAGAGTAGAGACCGATGATGGCAAGAGCAACCCAGTGTTTGCCTTTCAGGTCTTCTTTGTGAGCAAGTAAATCCTTCACAAAATAAAGTAACGATGCTAACGTGAACACAATAAGTACGATACGAATAATTGCTACAACGTTCATAATTCATCCCTCCAGATTAAATTTTTGCTGATGCTAACAGAACTACTGAGTTAACGGAGGCGACACCCCGATTTGCCGCGCTCATTGTTAAAAAAAATACTATCTGTTATTGTTTAATTTTACCAACAAATAGAAAGAAAGTCAATCTTTTTGTTCAAAAACGCATGAAAACGAATCGGGAAAACCGAAGAATTGAAAGAGAGGAGTGGATTCTTAGCAGGAAAGATTGTGATAGTTTCTGCATAAAAACGGATGCGCAAAAAAGTGGAGATGCAGAAAACAGAAAGGAAAAGGAATTGAAAACAAGAAAATTGGAGTGCCATGAAAAACGGATTTGAAAGCAAGGGACGGGTCTGCTATGGAACCCTGTGTGTAATCGTGCGTCGGGTTTGGCGGGAAGGAATAGTTTGTTTGGCGGAAAGTGGCGGTTCGGCTTGCTGTGGTGCGGCGTTTATAATATAATGAAAATATGTAAGAACACGGCGGATAGAATTTCTGCGTGAGTGAATGGGGAGGGGACATATGACGGTAGTGTATGAAGCGGTGACGAAACACACGAAGGAGACATTAAAAGCATTTTTGAGATTTAAAGAGCAGGTGGGAGGAAAACACCCCAGCAGGCAACTTTTGATCATAGCGGTGTGCAGTATTATTTTGCGGTTTTTTGCCAGGACGCCGCGGCTGTCCCTGATCTTTACAGTGATCGGGATTGTGATGCTTCTACTGGCGTTGATCCAGCGCCCGCTTTCTGTGTATAACCTGGGAAAAACGGATCCTTATTACCAAAGCCATGCAGATATCCGCTTTGTTTTTGGCGAAAGAGAGTTCCGGATCCTGCGTCAGGAAGAAGAAATAAAGGTGCAGTATGGAGAAATTGCTTACATCTACGCGGATGAGACCTATTTCTACCTTAGCGTGAATAACAACGACCTGCATATAATAGGAAAGAATGACTTTGTGCAGGGGGAAGCGGAAGGCTTTTACGAATTTTTATCCCATAAGACGGGAAAAACCATTGTGCCGGTGCGGCTAAGTTGGGCAATGAAGTGGGAGATCCTGAAGGAAGCCTGGAAAAACCGCTAGAAAAGAGGAGTCAGCCAGGCGAGGCCGAGACGAAAAGGCAGTTGGCGTCTGATTGAAGAAGAGAAAGCGCCGGGAAAAGGAGACTTGTAAAAGAAAACTGACAGCAAAAAAAGATGGCGATGGAAAGGCGTGGAGAGAAGAAAGATTGTACTGAAAAAAGTACAATTTTTCTTGTTTAATGGTTGCAAAGGGAAACTATTTCCTTTATACTGAAAAAGCTGTGGCATGATAGCTATGATACCGGAGGTTGCTGCCCGTTGTGGCAGGTTTTCCGAGGAGCGAATGTCAAGTTAGGAAACTGGCGACAAGTCACTGTACGAACCAACTGACCATTGAAATATGGTAACGACGTGTGAGTTTCTCACGACACACACGGGAGAGTGTACAGTCACCGCTTGTCGTACTGAGTTACAAAGTACGAAAAGGAGGCGACTTTTTTTATGGCAAGTCAACAAGTAATGAGAATCACATTGAAGGCGTATGACCATCAGCTGGTGGATGCATCCGCAAAGAAAATCATCGAGACAGTTAAGAAGAACGGATCTAAGGTGAGCGGGCCGGTTCCGCTTCCGACAAAGAAAGAAGTAGTAACGATCCTGCGTGCTGTTCACAAGTACAAAGACTCCAGAGAGCAGTTTGAACAGAGAACACACAAGAGACTGATCGATATCATCACTCCTACCCAGAAGACGGTAGAGGCGTTGTCCAGACTGGAGATGCCGGCAGGTGTGTATATCGACATCAAGATGAAGAACAAGTAAGTTTCAAAAGCAAAAGCAGTAATTCCTAACATTTAGGATGAACGTCCAGGCGGCGTTCCGCTGTAAATTTAAGGAGGAAATCATAATGAAAAAAGCTATTTTAGCTACCAAAGTTGGTATGACCCAGGTGTTCAATGAAGACGGAAGTCTGACGCCGGTAACAGTCCTTCAGGCTGGCCCCTGTGTGGTAACACAGATCAAGACAGTTGAAAACGACGGATATGATGCGGTGCAGGTAGGGTTTGCTGACAAAAAAGACAAGACAGTCAACAAGGACAAAAATGGAAAGAAAGAGATCGTTCACCGTCATGGTCTGACCAAGGCTTTGCAGGGACATTTTGCAAAAGCGGGCGTTTCCGGGAAAAGATTTGTAAGAGAGTTCCGTTTTGAGAATGTAGCAGATTTTGCGCTGGCGCAGGAGATCAAAGCAGATATCTTTGCGGCAGGGGATAAGATCGACGCAACTGCAATTTCCAAGGGAAAAGGATTCCAGGGTGCGATCAAGAGACATAACCAGCACAGAGGACCGATGACTCATGGTTCAAAGTTCCATCGCCATGCAGGTTCCAACGGAGCTGCTTCTGATCCCAGCAAGGTGTTCAAGGGCAAGAAGATGCCGGGGCATATGGGAAGCAAGAGAATTACCATTCAGAATCTTGAGATCGTCCGTGTAGATGCAGACAAGAACCTGATTCTTGTAAAAGGCTCTGTACCCGGACCGAAAAAGTCTCTGGTAACGATCAAAGAAGCGGTAAAAGGGAACTAGGACTTGGTGAAGGAAGGAGGATACGGATATGGCAAACGTAGCTGTTTATAATATCGAAGGAAAAGAAGTTGGAACCATCGACTTAAGCGATGCAGTGTTCGGCGTAGAAGTAAACGAACATCTGGTGCATATGGCAGTCGTAAACCAGCTTGCAAATAAGCGTCAGGGAACACAGAAGGCGAAAACCCGTTCTGAAGTGTCCGGAGGCGGAAGAAAACCATGGAGACAGAAAGGAACCGGTCATGCAAGACAGGGATCCACCAGATCTCCGCAGTGGACAGGCGGTGGAGTGGTATTTGCTCCGGTGCCGAGAGACTACTCTTTTAAGATGAACAGAAAAGAAAAAAGAGCGGCTCTGAAGTCAGCGTTGAGCTCAAAAGTAGCAGAAAACAAGCTGATCGTAGTAGATGAGATCAAGTTTGACGAGATCAAGACCAAGAATTTCGCAAACATCCTGAAGAACCTGAACGTTTCAAAAGCGCTGGTGGTTCTGGGAGAAGACAATAAAAACGCAGAGATCTCCGCAAGAAATATCGCAGGAGTGAAGACGGCAAGAACAAACACGATCAATGTATACGATATCCTGAAATACAACACATTGATCCTGACGAAAGAGACCGTTGCCAATATTGAGGAGGTGTACGCATAATGGCTAATATTCAATATTATGATGTGATCCTTAAGCCGGTTGTGACAGAAAAAAGTATGGGAATGATGGGAGATAAGAAATACACATTCCTGGTACATCCGGAAGCAACAAAAACACAGGTAAAAGAAGCTGTTGAAAAAATGTTCAACGGAACAAAGGTAAAGAGCGTCAACACGATGAACCTTGACGGCAAGAAAAAAAGAGCGCGTGGTTCCATGAAGTACGGAAGAACTTCCAAGACCAAAAAAGCGATCGTGCAGTTGACGGCAGACAGTGCAGACATCGAGATTTTTGAAGGTCTGTAAAAGAAACAGATATACGGTGCAAATCCGTGAAAACAATAATTAGCAGATTTGAAAGGAGAAGTAACCATGGGAATTAAAACTTATCGCCCATATACGCCTTCCAGAAGACAAATGACAGGTTCTGACTTCGCAGAAATTACGAAAAAGA
This sequence comes from Suipraeoptans intestinalis, assembly GCF_009696485.1. Taxonomy (GTDB): domain Bacteria; phylum Bacillota; class Clostridia; order Lachnospirales; family Lachnospiraceae; genus Suipraeoptans; species Suipraeoptans intestinalis. The sequence continues at coordinate 888,319 of NZ_VULY01000018.1, read as the reverse complement.
CACCGGAGAAGTCTTTGCTTGCTCCAAAGAGCAGACAGGCAGGACGTAACAATCAGGGAAAGATCACAGTAAGACATCGTGGAGGCGGAGCAAAGAAAAAATACAGAATCATCGACTTTAAGAGAAGAAAAGACGGTATTACAGCCAGGGTTATCGGAATCGAGTACGATCCCAACAGAACGGCAAACATCGCTCTGATCTGTTATGAAGATGGAGAGAAGGCATACATTCTGGCGCCGGAAGGACTGAAGGACGGCATGAAGATCATGAACGGACCGGAAGCGGAAGTCAAGGTCGGAAACTGCCTGCCTATGTCGGAGATTCCGGTTGGTACCCAGATCCATAACATCGAGATGCATCCCGGAAGAGGCGGACAGTTGGTTCGTTCTGCCGGAAACAGCGCACAGCTGATGGCAAAAGAAGGGAAGTATGCAACCCTCAGACTTCCGTCAGGAGAAATGAGAATGGTTCCGATCGAGTGCAGAGCGTCTGTAGGAGTAGTCGGAAACGGAGATCATAACCTCATCAACATCGGAAAAGCAGGACGCAAGCGCCATATGGGATTCAGACCTACCGTTCGTGGTTCTGTTATGAACCCCAACGACCATCCGCACGGAGGTGGAGAAGGAAGAACAGGTATCGGACGTCCGGGTCCATGTACACCATGGGGCAAGCCGGCACTGGGTCTTAAGACGAGAAAGAAAAACAAGTCTTCTAACAAGCTGATTGTAAGAAGAAGAGATGGTAAAGCGATCAAATAATTTTCACAAGGAGGTTAGAACCTATGGCACGTTCAGTTAAAAAAGGACCATTTGCAGATGCAAGCCTGCTTAAGAAAATTGATGCGATGAACGAGGCAGGGGACAAGTCTGTTATAAAGACATGGTCACGCCGTTCTACAATTTTCCCGAGTATGGTTGGACATACAATCGCCGTTCATGACGGAAGAAAGCATGTACCGGTGTATGTGACAGAAGACATGGTAGGACACAAGCTTGGTGAGTTTGTGGCTACCAGAACATACAGAGGACATGGAAAAGACGAAAAGAAATCCAGAGTTAGATAAGTAAGAATGTGAAAGGAGGGTTTATCCGTGGCAAAAGGACACAGATCCCAAATTAAAAGAGAGAGAAATGCCAATAAAGATACCAGACCGTCAGCAAAGCTTTCTTACGCAAGAGTATCCGTACAGAAAGCATGCTTCGTGTTGGATGCCATCAGAGGAAAAGATGTGACGACAGCACTTGGTATTTTGACTTATAATCCAAGATATGCTTCCAGCTTAGTAAAGAAGTTGTTGGAGTCAGCCATCGCAAATGCCGAGAACAACAATGGCATGAGCGTGGAAAAGCTTTATGTTGCAGAGGCATACGCAAATAAAGGACCGACAATGAAGAGAATCAGACCAAGAGCACAGGGAAGGGCTTACAGAATCGAGAAGAGAATCAGCCACATCACACTTGTGCTTGATGAAAGATAAGGAGGACAATCATGGGACAAAAAGTTAATCCTCATGGCTTGAGAGTGGGTATTATCAAAGAGTGGGATTCCAGATGGTATGCAGAAAAAGATTTTGCAGACTGCCTGGTAGAAGACCACAAGATCAGAAAATATCTCAAAAAGAGACTGTACAGCGCAGGGATCTCCAAGATCGAGATCGAAAGAGCGTCTGACAGAGTAAAGGTAATCGTATATACAGCAAAACCGGGAGTTGTGATCGGAAAAGGCGGAGCTGAGATTGAAAAAGTAAAGAGCGAGCTTTCCCGTTTTACAGACAAGAAGCTGGTGGTAGACATCAAGGAGATCAAGAGACCGGATAAGGATGCGCAGCTGGTAGCAGAAAATATCGCGCTTCAGCTGGAGAACCGTATTTCCTTCAGACGTGCAATGAAATCCTGTATGTCAAGAACCATGAAGGCAGGAGCTCTTGGAGTAAAGACTTCTGTTTCCGGACGTTTGGGCGGAGCAGATATGGCTCGTACAGAGTTTTACAGCGAAGGAACCATTCCTCTTCAGACATTGAGAGCTGATATTGACTACGGATTTGCCGAGGCAGACACCACATACGGAAAAGTAGGTGTGAAGGTGTGGGTGTATAAGGGCGAAGTTCTTCCCGAGAAGGCGGCAAAGGAAGGGAGCGATAAATAATGTTAATGCCAAAAAGAGTAAAACGTCGTAAACAATTCCGCGGCACGATGAAAGGAAAAGCGCTGCGTGGGAATACAATTTCACATGGTGAGTTCGGTATCGTGGCTACAGAGCCCTGCTGGATTCGCTCCAACCAGATCGAAGCTGCCCGTATTGCTATGACACGTCATATCAAGCGTGGAGGTAAGGTTTGGATCAAGATATTCCCAGATAAACCGGTAACTACAAAACCAGCTGAAACACGTATGGGTTCCGGTAAAGGAACTTTGGAGTACTGGGTAGCAGTGGTAAAGCCAGGCCGTGTGATGTTCGAGATCGCAGGAGTGCCTGAGGACGTGGCAAGAGAAGCGCTTCGTCTTGCAACACACAAGCTGCCATGTAAATGTAAAGTGGTTTCACGTGCAGACTTAGAAGGCGGTGATAACAGTGAAAATTAATGCGTTTGTAGAAGATTTAAAAACAAAATCAGCTGCAGAGCTGAGTGAAGAATTAGTAGCTGCTAAGAAGGAACTTTTCAACTTAAGGTTTCAGAACGCAACAAATCAGTTGGACAATACAAGCAGGATCAAAGAGGTTAGAAGAAATATTGCCAGAATCCAGACCGTGTTAACGGCAAAGTCCGGCGAATAGAACTTCATTTGAAAGGAGTATAGACCGTGGAAAGAAATCTTAGAAAAACACGAGTGGGCAGAGTTGTCAGCAATAAGATGGACAAAACCATTGTTGTGGCAGTAGAGGATCATGTAAAGCACCCACTTTACAAAAAGATCGTAAAAAGAACATATAAGCTGAAAGCACACGACGAAGCAAACGAGTGTAATATCGGCGATAAGGTAAAAGTAATGGAAACAAGACCGTTGTCCAAAGACAAGAGATGGCGCCTTGTGGAAGTCATGGAAAAAGTGAAATAGTATAAGGAGGGGAACCTGCATGATACAGCAAGAAAGCAGACTGAGAGTGGCAGATAACACAGGCGCAAAAGAGCTGTTGTGTATTCGGGTACTTGGCGGTTCAACAAGAAGATATGCCAGAATCGGCGATATCATCGTTGCAAGTGTTAAAGATGCAACACCAGGCGGCGTTGTAAAAAAAGGTGATGTAGTAAAGGCAGTAGTCGTTCGTACCGTAAACAGCACTCGTCGTAAAGACGGATCCTACATCCGTTTCGATGAGAATGCCGCTGTCATCATAAAAGAAGACAAGACACCAAAAGGAACCCGTATCTTTGGGCCGGTAGCAAGAGAGCTGCGTGACAAGCAGTTTATGAAGATCGTTTCGCTTGCGCCGGAAGTACTGTAAGGAGGTGCGAATATGTCGATGCTGAAGATCAAGAAAGGCGATACCGTAAAGGTGATTGCCGGAAAAGATAAAGACAAAGAGGGCAAAGTGACCGCTGTCAACCACAAGACCGGCAGAGTGGTAGTGGAAGGCGTAAACATGCTGACCAAGCACACAAAGCCGAGTGCAGCAAATCAAAACGGCGGAATCATCCATCAGGAAGGTCCTGTGGACATCTCTAACGTTATGTATGTACACAAGGGGAAGGCTACCCGTGTGGGCTTCAAAATGGACGGAGATAAGAAAGTGCGTTATGCAAAATCAACAGGAGAAGTGATTGATTAAGAAAGAGAAGGAAGGAGGTTCCGGTTTTGAGTAGATTAAAAGAGCAGTACCAGAACGAAATCGTAGACGCATTACAGAAAAAGTTCGGTTATAAAAATATTATGGAAGTGCCAAAGCTTGACAAGGTAGTCATCAATATGGGCGTTGGCGAGGCAAAGGATAATGCCAAGATTCTGGATTCAGCGATCGCTGATCTGGAGAAGATCTCAGGACAGAAGGCAGTGATCTGCAAAGCCAAAAAGTCAGTGGCAAACTTCAAGCTGAGAGAAGGAATGGCAATCGGATGTAAGGTAACCTTGAGGGGAGAGAAGATGTATGAGTTTGTAGACCGTCTGATCAACCTTGCGTTGCCCCGTGTCCGCGACTTTAGAGGTGTAAACCCTAACGCATTTGACGGAAGAGGAAACTATGCTCTGGGCATCAAAGAGCAGCTGATCTTCCCTGAAATCGAGTACGATAAGGTGGACAAGGTAAGAGGTATGGACGTTATCTTTGTTACCACAGCAAAAACAGACGAAGAAGCACGTGAACTGCTGACCCAGTTCAATATGCCGTTTACAAAATAAGGAGGGAAATTATGGCTAAGACAGCGATGAAAATTAAGCAGCAGCGTAAGCAGAAATTTTCTACCAGAGAATACAGCCGCTGCAGAATTTGCGGACGTCCGCATGCTTATTTGAGAAAATATGGAATTTGCCGTGTTTGCTTCCGTGAATTGGCATATAAGGGACAGATTCCGGGCGTTAAGAAGGCAAGTTGGTAGAAGTTTGCAGCTGGAAGAAGAACTTCACGATAAGGAGGGAAAAGGATAATGACAATGAGTGATCCAATCGCAGATATGCTTACAAGAATTCGTAATGCAAATACTGCAAAACATGATACAGTAGACGTGCCATCATCCAGAATGAAGCTGGCTATTGCAAACATTCTGCTGGATGAGGGATATATAGAGAAGTATGATCTGATCGAAGAAGACGTTTTCAAGACCATCAGAATTACCCTGAAATACGGTTCAGATAAGAATGAAAAGGTTATCTCCGGTCTTAAGAGAATCTCCAAGCCGGGTCTGCGGGTTTACGCAGGATGCGAAGATGTACCGAAGGTATTCGGCGGACTTGGAACAGCGATCATCTCCACAAACAAAGGTGTGATCACAGACAAAGAAGCAAGAAAACTGGGCGTAGGCGGAGAAGTACTCTGCTTCGTATGGTAGCCCGAAAGCACTTGGCGAGGTATTTCACGAGCCTTAGTGCGAGGGCGTTCTTGGAGCTTAGCGAGGTACCACACGAGCGTTAGCGAGAAGAACATCCACAAGAGGCACTTGGCGAGGTATTTCACGAGCCCTAGTGCGAGGGCGTTCTTGGAGCTTAGCGAGGTACCACACGAGCGCTAGCGAGAAGAACATCCGCAAGAGGCACTTGGCGAGGTATTTCACGAGCCTTAGTGCGAGGGCGTTCTTGGAGCTTAGCGAATGAAGAAACTGAAAACAGAGCAGACTTTAGCTTCTGCTCCGAAAATTTAAGTTAAGGAGGAACAGGTATGTCACGTATAGGAAGACTGCCAGTTGCGGTTCCGGCGGGAGTGACTGTCGTAATTGCAGAGAATAATAAAGTAACGGTAACGGGCCCGAAGGGAACGTTGGAAAAAGAACTTCCGGCAGAGATGGAGATCAAGCAGGAAGGTGCAGAGATCGTTGTAACCAGACCCAATGACTTAAAGAGAATGAAATCTCTTCACGGCCTTACCAGAACACTTCTGAACAACATGGTAGTAGGCGTTACAGAAGGCTATAAAAAAGTTCTGGAAGTAAACGGAGTGGGTTACAGAGCATCAAAATCCGGAAACAAGCTTACATTGAACCTTGGATACTCTCATCCTGTTGAGATGATCGATCCGGAAGGCGTGGAAACCGCAATGGAAGGACAGAACAAGATCATCGTTCAGGGAATCGACAAAGAAAAAGTCGGTCAGTATGCTGCAGAGATCAGAGATAAGAGAAGACCTGAGCCATATAAGGGCAAGGGAATCAAGTATGCTGATGAAGTGATCAGACGTAAAGTCGGCAAGACCGGTAAAAAATAAGTAAGGAGAGTGTGAAAATGGTTAGCAAAAAAATCAGAAGTGAAGTTCGCAGAAAGAAACACATGAAGTTACGTAACCGTTTTAGCGGTACGGCTGAGTGCCCACGTTTGGCTGTGTTTAGAAGCAACAATCATATGTATGCTCAAATTATTGACGATACCGTTGGAAACACCTTGGTTTCTGCTTCCACTCTTCAGAAAGAAGTGAAAGCAAACCTGGAAAAGACCAACGACGTAAATGCAGCAAAGTATTTGGGTAAGGTGATTGCAGAGAAAGCCGCTGAAAAAGGGATCAAAGACGTAGTGTTTGACAGAGGCGGATTTATTTATCAGGGAAAAGTAAAAGCATTAGCAGACGCAGCAAGAGAAGCTGGGTTGAATTTCTAGGAGGAGGAGCACACATGAGACAAGAACGTATTGATGCTAGTCAATTAGAACTAACAGAAAAAGTAGTGTCAATTAAACGTGTAACCAAAGTTGTTAAGGGTGGCCGTAACATGAGATTCACAGCTTTAGTTGTTGTAGGCGATGGAAATGGCCATGTTGGTGCAGGTTTAGGGAAAGCGACAGAAATTCCTGAAGCGATCCGCAAAGGAAAGGAAGATGCGGCAAAGCATCTGATCTCCGTAGCACTGGATGCACATGGCAGTGTTACGCATGATTATGTGGGAAAGTTTGGCGGAGCAGAAGTTCTTTTGAAAAAGGCTTCAGAAGGTACCGGAGTGATCGCCGGAGGACCGGCGCGTGCCGTGATCGAGATGGCAGGGATCAAAAATATCCGTACCAAATCTCTGGGATCAAACAATAAACAGAACGTAGTATTGGCAACGATAGATGCACTTCGCCACATCAAAACTCCGGAAGAAGTTGCAAGACTTCGCGGAAAAACAGTTGCAGAGATCTTAGGCTAAGGAGGTAAAAAATGGCAAATTTAAAAGTTACATTGGTAAAATCTCCAATTGGTGCTGTACCAAAGCATAAGAGAACGGTGGAAGCGCTGGGACTCAGAAAACTGAACAAAACAGTAGAACTTCCGGACAATGCAGCAACAAGAGGAATGGTAAAACAGGTGCAGCACCTGGTAAAAGTAGAAGAAGTATAGACAAATCGCGAAGAAGGAGGTGTCACAATGGATTTATCAAACTTAAGACCAGCAGATGGTGCAAAGCAGAGTGATAATTTCAGAAGAGGACGTGGACACGGTTCCGGAAATGGTAAGACAGCCGGAAAAGGGCATAAGGGGCAGAAGGCTCGTTCCGGAGGTACAAGACCAGGATTTGAAGGCGGACAGATGCCTTTGTATAGAAGGATACCAAAAAGAGGCTTCAAGAGCAGAAATTCCAAAGAGATCGTTGGGATCAATCTGGGAGCGTTGGAAGTGTTCGAGAACGATTCTGTTGTTTCTGTAGAAACACTGATCCAGCAGGGGATCGTAAAAAATCCAAGAGATGGGGTTAAGATTCTTGGAAACGGGGAACTTACAAAAAAACTGACGGTACAGGCAAACGCATTCAGTGCCAGTGCAGTAGAGAAAATTGAGGCTTTGGGTGGAAAAACAGAGGTGATCTAATGTTGCAGACATTACGTAAAGCATTTCAGGTAAAAGATCTGCGAGGACGGATCCTATATACCTTCCTGATGCTGATAGTCATCCGGCTTGGGTCACAGTTGCCCACGCCGGGAGTCAATACCAAATACATTCAGGACTTTTTTGCACAGAATACCGGAGAAGCATTTAATCTGTTAAATGCTTTTACCGGCGGTTCTATGGAGAGAATGTCCATCTTTGCACTAAGTATTACTCCCTATATCACATCTTCCATTATCATGCAACTTCTGACCATCGCAATTCCCAAGCTGGAAGAGATGCAGAAGGACGGAGAAGATGGAAGAAAGAAGATCATGTCCATTACCCGTTATGTGACGGTGGCGCTGGCATTGATCGAATCTACAGCCATGGCGGTGGGATTTGGAAGACAGGGGCTTCTGACTCACTATAACTTTGTAAATGCAGCGATCGTAGTGCTGACATTAACGGCAGGGTCCGCTTTCCTCATGTGGATAGGAGAGAGGATTACGGAGAAGGGTGTGGGCAATGGAATTTCCATCGTACTGGTGATCAATATCGTTTCAAGGATCCCCAGTGATATGACCACACTGTTCCAGCAGTTTGTAAAAGGAAAAACGCCAGCAAAAGCAACGTTGGCAGTTGTGATCATCCTGGCTATCATCGTAGCGCTGGTGGTGTTCGTAGTAGTCCTTCAAGGGGGGGAAAGACGGATTGCAGTGCAGTACTCACAGAAGACCGTGGGAAGAAAAAGCTATGGCGGACAGTCTACCAACATTCCATTAAAAATCAATACCGCAGGTGTGATCCCGATCATTTTTGCATCATCCCTGATGCAGACGCCGGTAGTGCTGGCCACGTTCTTCGGAAAAGGACAGGGCGCCGGAATCGGCAGCGAGATCCTCAGAGGGCTGAACCAGGGGAACTGGTTGAACCCGGCACAGCTGAAATATTCCTGGGGACTGATCGTTTACATTGTACTGACGGTATTCTTTGCATATTTTTACACATCGATCACATTCAATCCGTTGGAAATTGCCAACAATATGAAAAAGAACGGCGGGTTTATCCCGGGGATCCGTCCCGGAAAACCGACGGTGGAATATCTGACGAAGATCCTGAACCGGATCATTTTCATCGGAGCGTGCGGATTGGTGATCCTGCAGGTAGTTCCCATTTTCTTCAGCGGATGGCTGGGAGCAAATGTGTCGTTTGGAGGAACTTCCCTGATCATTATCGTAAGTGTTATCCTGGAAACCCTCAAGCAAATGGAATCTCAATTGCTTGTGCGGAATTACAAAGGATTTTTGAATCATTAACATTTTGACTCGCAGATTTTTCTGCGGGTTAAAATGCTATAAGGAGGAAGAGACATGAAGATTGTTATGCTGGGAGCACCCGGAGCGGGAAAAGGGACGCAGGCAAAAAAAATCGCTGCAAAATTTGGGATTCCTCATATCTCTACAGGAGATATCTTCCGCGCCAACATCAAAAACGAAACGGAACTGGGCAAAAAGGCAAAGGCATATATGGATCAGGGACTTCTGGTTCCGGATGAGCTGACGGTCAGCCTGGTAACAGACAGGGTCGTTCAGAAGGACTGTAAGACAGGATATGTGCTGGACGGATTTCCGAGAAACATTCCCCAGGCAGAGGCTTTGACGGCGGCTCTGGACGAAATGGGAGAGGCACTGGGATTCGCCATTAACGTGGAGGTTCCGGATGGCAATATCGTTCACCGGATGTCAGGCAGAAGAGCCTGCGTGGGATGCGGGGCAACCTACCATTTGGAATATGCGCCGACGAAAGAGGAAGGAATCTGTGATAGCTGCGGAAAAGAGCTGATCCTGCGTGAAGATGATAAACCCGAAACCGTGGAAAAACGCCTGCGTGTTTACCACGAACAGACACAGCCATTGATCGACTATTACAGAGAAAAAGGAATCTTGTATTCGGTGGACGGCACCAAGGATATTCAGGACGTGTTTCAGGACATACTGAAGCTGCTGGAGGCGTAGAGATGCCGATCACGATCAAATCAGACAGAGAAATCCGGCTGATGGCGGAGGCGGGGCAGATCCTGGCGAAAGTACATGAAGAACTGGAGAAGGCCATTTGCCCCGGAATCACCACCGGCGAGATCGATCGGCTGGGAGAAAAGCTGATCAGAAGTTATGACTGTATTCCTTCCTTTTTGGATTATCACGGATATCCGGCGTCTATCTGCGTTTCCGTAAACAACGAGGTAGTGCACGGGATCCCGTCAGACAGACGGATCCTTCAGGAAGGCGATATTGTGAGCCTGGATGCAGGAGTGATACACAGAGGATACCACTCCGACGCAGCAAGAACGGTAGGGGTAGGCACCGTATCCGATGTGGCAAGAAAACTGATTTATGTGACCCGCGACAGCTTTTTTGCGGGACTGGAGTATGCCAGAGAAGGAAATTATTTGTTCGATATTTCAAAGGCCATCGGAAACTATGCAGAATCAAGAGGATACGGAGTCGTCCGGGATCTTTGCGGACATGGAATCGGAACGGAGCTGCACGAAGCGCCGGAAATCCCCAACTACGATGTAGGAAGAAAAGGGGTGAAGCTGAAGGCGGGAATGACGCTGGCGATCGAACCGATGATCAACACCGGAACCTGGGAAGTAGACTGGCTGGACGATGACTGGACGGTAGTGACCAGAGACGGCGGCCTGTCGGCTCATTATGAAAACACCATTCTGATTACAGAAGGAGATCCTGTAATATTAAGTCTACGAAAAAAGGAAACCTAAGAGGGAGGAAAATATATGTCGAAAGCAGACGTAATCGAAATTGAAGGAACGGTTGTGGAAAAACTTCCAAACGCCATGTTCCAGGTAGAGCTGGAGAACGGACATCAGGTTCTGGCTCACATCAGCGGAAAGCTGCGGATGAATTTTATAAAGATATTGCCCGGAGATAAGGTGACACTGGAGCTGTCCCCCTATGATCTGTCTAAAGGAAGGATCATCTGGAGAGACAAATAGGCGAGGCAGGAAAAGAGCTCTGGAAACAACCGTGAAAGGGCTGAAAAAGGTCCGGTCAGCGTATTCGGAGAGAAGGCCCGGAAAGGGCTCGGAAAGAACCATAAAAAAGATATTGACTTATAGGAAAATCGAGTGCTATAATGTATAAGCACGTTTTTGGGCATATTTCTGCTTTTTAGGCGGAAAATAGCGAAAAAATGGGTGAAACAACGGCAGAGCAATGGATGAAAGGAGGATTTGACATGAAGGTTAGATCATCAGTAAAACCAATTTGCGAAAAATGCAAAGTAATCAAAAGAAAAGGAAGCGTTCGCATTATCTGCGAGAACCCAAAGCATAAACAGCGTCAAGGTTAATCCTTGGAGTTTGGCAAAGTTATGCAGATGATTTAGGCGGCTGACAGTGGATCCCTACGGGGGGAGACTGTATCAAATATACAAGGAATCCTGCGCGGCTGGTGGACGTCCTCGTATATTGCTTCTAATACCGGCCCGTCATTACCGGAGGCTACCGGTGGCCGGAAAGGGTGTGGATACCGACACACCTGGGATATCATATCCCCAGTTAAAGACAATATTAAACTAAGAAAAGAAAATGGAGGAAATTCACATGGCTCGTATAGCAGGTGTAGATTTACCAAGAGACAAACGTGTTGAGATCGGATTGACTTATATTTACGGGATCGGAAGAGCAAGCTCTAACCGGATTCTGGGAGAAGCAGGAGTAAATCCGGACATTCGCTGCAGAGACCTCACAGACGAAGATGTGAAGAAGATCAGCGCAGTGATCGACGAAAGTCAGATGGTAGAGGGTGATCTTAGAAGAGAGATCGCTTTGAACATCAAGAGATTACAGGAAATCGGATGTTACAGAGGAATCCGTCACAGAAAGGGACTTCCGGTTCGCGGACAGAAGACAAAGACAAACGCAAGAACCAGAAAAGGCCCGAAGAGAACTGTGGCAAACAAAAAGAAATAGGTACTCATAAAACATGATTAAATCAGAAAGTGTAGGTTAGTTTTATTATGGCAAAGAAAGTTACAAAAAAAGTGACAAAAAAACGTGTCAAGAAAAACGTTGAACGTGGACAGGCACACATTCAGTCATCTTTCAACAACACGATCGTTACGTTGACAGATGCACAGGGAAATGCTCTTTCATGGGCAAGTGCAGGTGGTCTGGGCTTTAGAGGTTCAAGGAAATCTACTCCATATGCGGCACAGATGGCAGCAGAGACAGCGGCAAAAGCGGCATTGGTACATGGACTGAAATCCGTGGACGTTATGGTAAAAGGACCGGGATCCGGAAGAGAAGCTGCGATCCGTGCATTGCAGGCTTGCGGAATCGATGTAACCAGCATCAGAGACGTGACTCCGGTACCGCACAACGGATGTCGTCCGCCGAAGCGCAGAAGAGTCTAGTGGATACCCGCAGGCAAGATTGTAATATCCGAATTTCAAACAGGAGGAAAAGGAAAACATGGCAGTAAATAGAGTTCCGGTTCTCAAAAGATGCAGATCACTTGGTATGGATCCTACATACTTGGGAATTGATAAAAAGTCTAACAGACAATTAAAGAGAGCAAATAAAAAGATGAGCGAGTACGGTCTTCAGCTGCGTGAGAAGCAGAAGGCAAAGTTCATCTACGGTGTATTGGAAAAACCGTTTAGAAACTACTTCAAGAAGGCTCAGCGTATGAGCGGTATGACAGGTGAGAACCTGATGGTTATGCTGGAGTCAAGGCTGGATAACGTTGTGTTCCGCCTGGGATTTGCAAGAACCAGACGCGAAGCAAGACAGATCGTAGACCATAAGCATGTACTGGTAAACGGTAAACAGATCAATATTCCTTCTTATCTGATCAAGGCAGGAGACGTGATCGAGATCAAGGAAAACAAGAAGGGCTCTACAAGATACAAAGGGATCGTGGAAGTAACAGCCGGACGTCTTGTTCCGGAGTGGCTGGAGTCTGATCTGGAAGGACTGACCGGAAAAGTAAAAGAGCTTCCAAAGAGAGAAGCGATCGAAGTTCCGGTAGACGAAATGCTGATTGTCGAGTTGTATTCTAAATAATAACCCGTAGCACCACAGGAGGTGGACTTAGTGTTTGATTTTAACAAACCCAATATTGAGATAACTGAGATTTCAGAAGATAAGAAGTATGGAAGGTTTGTAGTAGAGCCTTTGGAGAGAGGATATGGAACGACGCTGGGAAACTCCCTGCGCAGGATCATGTTGTCGTCTCTGCCCGGAGCTGCAGTCAGCCAGGTTAAGATAGACGGGGTACTTCACGAGTTCAGTTCTATTCCGGGTGTTAAGGAAGATGTCACAGAGATCATCATGAATCTGAAGTCACTGGCGATCAGAAACACTTCTGAGACAGATGAGCCGAAGACTGCTTATATTGAATTTGAGGGAGAGGGCGTAGTGACCGGAGCGGATATCCAGGTGGACCAGGATATCGAGATCGTCAATCCGGAAACAGTGATCGCCACCTTGAACGGAGGCACAGACAGCAAGCTGTACATGGAACTGATCATCACAAAGGGGCGGGGCTATGTCAGCGCAGATAAGAACAAAAACGAGGAGCTTCCCATTGCGGTGATTCCTATCGATTCCATCTACACTCCGGTGGAGAGAGTCAACCTGACGGTGGAAAATACCCGTGTCGGTCAGATCACAGATTATGATAAGCTGACATTGGATGTTTACACCAATGGAACCCTGCTTCCGGATGAAGCCATCAGCCTGGCGGCAAAGGTGCTGAACGAGCATCTGAGACTCTTTGTAGATCTGTCGGAGGTGGCGCAGGCAGCAGAGGTTATGATCGAAAAGGAAGATGACGAAAAGGAAAAGGTGCTGGAGATGAGCATTGATGAACTGGAATTGTCTGTCCGTTCTTACAACTGCCTCAAGCGTGCCGGCATCAACACAGTAGAAGAACTGACCAATCGCACTTCGGAAGATATGATGAAGGTGCGAAACCTTGGACGGAAGTCCCTGGAGGAAGTTCTTGCAAAACTGGACGAATTGGGACTGGGCCTCAGCAGAGGCGAAGAATAAGAAAAATCTGTCAGTAAGTCCGAAGAAGCATGACAGAGCATCGGCAGGTAAGTCCGAAGAGCGCTGACGATGTGAAAGAGATGGAGGAAGAAAAATGGCAAAATACAGAAAACTTGGAAGAACATCCAGCCAGAGAAAAGCATTACTGAGAAATCAGGTAACAGCACTGTTAAATAACGGAAGCATCCGTACGACAGAGGCAAAGGCAAAGGAGATCCGTGGAATCGCAGAAGGCCTGATCGCTCTGGCAGTAAAAGAAAAGGATAACTTCGAAGAGGTAACAGTAAAAGCAAAAGTTGCCCGCAAGGATAAAGACGGAAAGAGAGTGAAAGAGGTAGTAGACGGAAAGAAAGTTACCGTTTACGACGAAGTGGAGAAGACAGTAAAGAAGGATCTTGCTTCCAGACTTCACGCACGCCGTCAGATGCTGAAGGTGCTGTATCCGGTGAAAGAAGTTCCGGCGGCACAGGCAGGAAGAAAGAAAAATACAAAAGAAGTGGATCTGGTTGCAAAGCTGTTTGACGAGGTAGCTCCCAAATATGAAAACCGCAAGGGAGGATACACCAGGATCGTGAAGATTGGTCAGCGTAAAGGTGACGCTGCCATGGAAGTTCTGATCGAGCTGGTATAAAACAGACTATACAGGATCTGTCAAAGAGAAGGTTGTCGCAAAAAGCGGCAGCCTTTTTTCAGTTTGCATAAAGGTGGAATGAGGGTATGGGACAAAATGTGCGGAGAATTCTCAGCTCTGACGTCTGAACAGAATCTGTGTCTGTATTCGTGCCTGTGCAGATGCATGTGTCTACAGATTCCGGTGTGGATTCACATGTCTACCGATTCGGATCAGGGAGAGGTGAGAAAAGAGGAGTTCTATTTTGAAAATAAAAATCATTTATACGAATATTTGTTAAAATGCTGACCAAAATGTTAATTTATCTACTTTACTAAAAAATATTTCAAAAAAGAAGGGAAAATGGTATATTATTACCAATACTGTTTCAAAAATACTTGGAAAAGGGGAGATGGAAATGAGTCGATTAGAAATTGCTTCGCCAAAAAGAGCTAAAATCGTGATGGAGGGGCTGTATAAAGACTTGGAAAGACGGATCGAGTCCAGTCCTCCGGGATTATGTCCGGTGGATATGGCAAGAGCTTTTGTGGAATTGTGTCACGCCCAGACCTGTGGAAAGTGCGTGCCCTGCAGAGTCGGGCTGGGACAGCTGAACCAGTGCATCAAGGAGGTGCTGGACGGAAAGGCGACCATGAAGACACTGGATATCATGGAACAGACGGCGCTGAATGCAATGGAGGCCTCCGACTGTGCCATTGGGTATGAGGCTGCCAACATGGTGTATAAGGGCCTGATCGGTTATCGGGACGACTACGAAGAACACATTAAAAACGGCCGGTGTACCTGTACCTATCACCAGCCGGTACCCTGTGTGGCTCTTTGCCCGGCAAGCGTGGATATTCCGGGGTACATTGCCCTGATCCGCGAGGAGAGATATGCAGACGCTATCCGCCTGATCCGGAAGGATAATCCCTTCCCAACCACCTGCGGATTTATCTGTGAGCATCCGTGCGAAGCAAGATGCAGAAGAAATATGATGGATGATGCCATTAACATACGAGGCCTGAAAAGAATGGCGGCGGATTATGCCGGAGAGGTGGATCCCCCTGTCTGTAGTGCGCCCACCGGAAAGAAGGTGGCGGTATTGGGAGGAGGTCCGGGAGGCTTAAGCGCAGCTTACTATCTGCAGCTGATGGGACATCAGGCAACTGTATACGAAATGCTTCCGGAGCTGGGAGGGATGCTCCGCTATGGAATTCCCAATTACCGGCTGCCGAAAGACAGGTTGGATGAGGATATCCGCGCCATTTTGAAGACGGGAGTGGAAGTCAGACATGGCCTGAAGATCGGTCAGGATATCAGTCTGCAGGATCTCAGAAAGCAGTATGACGCAGTGCTGATCACCATCGGAGCGAGCACTGACAAAAAGCTGGGACTGCCGGGAGAAGATGCAGATGGAGTGGTGTCCGCAGTCCAGTTCTTGCGGAGCGTAGGAAAAAATGAACATCCGGATCTGACCGGGAAGGAAGTGGCAGTCATCGGAGGCGGGAATGTATCGATGGACGCAGTCAGGACGGCAAGACGTCTGGGCGCAAAAAAAGTCAGCATCGTATACCGGAGAAGAGTGGCAGATATGACAGCGCTTCCCGCCGAAATTGAAGGGGCAGTAGCAGAAGGAATCGAAGTACAGACACTGATGGCTCCCTCCTCTATCGAAGTGGACGAGCAGAATCATATCAAAGGCATCTATGTGACGCCGCAGATGATCAGCGCCATCCGGGACGGGAGGGCAAGTGTAAAACCCACCGGGGAAGAGGACGTCTATATTCCGTGCGACTACCTGATCGTAGCCATTGGGCAGAACATCGAAACGAGACACTTTGAAGAAGCCGGGATCCCGGTAGAAAAAGGAAAGATCCATACCAAGAGCACAGGAGCTGTAGAACACATGCCGGACGTGTTTGCGGGAGGAGACTGCGCCAGCGGTCCGGCCTCAGTGATCACAGCCATTGCGGCGGCAAAGGTGGTTGCGGCAAATATTGATGAATATTTCGGATATCGCCATGAGATTTCCTGCGATGTGGAAATTCCGGAGCCAAGCCTGGAAGACAAGATCCCATGCGGAAGAGTCAATATGACAGAAAGAGAAGGCTGCGAGAGAGTCCAGGATTTTGCAGGCGTGGAAAATTGTATGACGAAGAACGAGGCACAGCAGGAGGCGGGGCGCTGCCTGAGGTGCGATCATTTCGGATATGGAATATTTAAAGGAGGCAGAGAGAGGTTATGGTAAATCTTATCATTGACGGAAAGAAAATATCTGTGGAAGAGAATACCACCATCATGGAGGCGGCTGAGCAGAATGGGATTCCGATTCCGAGACTCTGCTATCTAAAAGGACTGAATGAGATCGCAGCCTGTCGTGTCTGTGTGGTAGAGATGGAAGGAAAGGAAAAGCTGATCACTTCCTGTAACAATGTGGTAGAGGAAGGGATGGTACTGTATACCAACAGCCCCAAGGTAAGAAGACATCGGAGGACGACGGTAGAACTGATTCTGTCCCAGCACAACAATCAATGTGTGATCTGTTCCAGAAGCGGAAACTGTAGTCTTCAGAAGGTGGCAAACGATCTGAACATCCTGGAGCTTCCCTACAAACAGACGCCGGAGAAACAGGAGTGGAACAAGGAATTTCCATTGATCCGGGATTCCTCCAAATGTATCAAATGCATGCGGTGCATTCAGGTGTGTGACAAGGTCCAAAGCCTGAATGTGTGGGACCTGGAAGGAACCGGCTCCAGAACGACCGTTAACGTTTCCAGGAGACAAAAAATAGAAGAGGCGCCCTGTTCTCTGTGTGGACAGTGTATCACCCATTGTCCGGTGGGAGCCCTTAGTGAAAGAGACGACACAGAACTGGTGTGGGATGCCATCGCAGATCCGGAGAAAATCGTGGTAGTGCAGGTGGCGCCGGCGGTACGGGCTTCCTGGGGAGAGCAGCTGGGGCTGAGTCCGGAGGAAGCCAAGGTAGGAAAGATCCTGGATTCCCTAAAGCGGATGGGAGCAGACTATGTGTTTGATACGGCGTTTTCTGCAGATCTGACCATTATGGAAGAAGCAAGCGAATTTTTGGAACGGTTTACGGCGGGAGAGCTGAAGGAAAGGCCTATGTTTACCTCCTGTTGCCCAGGCTGGGTGCGTTTCGTAAAATCCCAGTTCCCTCATATGGTGAAAGATCTGTCTACGGCAAAGTCACCTCAGCAGATGTTTGGCGCGGTAATGAAATCCTATTTTGCGGAGTCCATTGGAGTGTCGCCGGAAAAGATCTTTTCCGTTTCGGTGATGCCGTGCCTGGCAAAGAAGAGCGAACGGGAGATGGAACTGTTTTACGGAGAATATGCAGGACATGAGACGGACGTGGTGATCACCACAAGAGAGCTGGTAAAAATGATCCGGTCTGCCCATATCAAACCGGACACGCTGGAGGATATCCCGGGAGACAATCCCATGAGTGTGGGAACGGGAGCCGGAATCATTTTCGGCGCAACAGGCGGGGTGATGGAGGCGGCTCTTCGTACCGCATATTTTACCCTGAAAAAGGAAAATCCACCGGCAGGCACCTTCAAACAGGTAAGAAGCACAGGCTTCCAGGAAAATAACGGCATACAGGAAGCAGAGTTTGATATCGACGGGGTGAAGGTAAGAACGGCGGTTGTCAGCGGACTGGGCAATACCAGAGAACTGCTAAAGAAGATTGAAAGAAAAGAAGTACAGTATGATTTTGTGGAAGTCATGGCCTGTCCCGGCGGCTGCGTAGGCGGCGGTGGGCAGTTGATCCACGACGGGAAGGAGCTGGCGTTTGAGAGAGGAAAGAATCTCTACTATCTGGACGATCGCTCCGAAGTGCGTTGTTCCCATGACAATCCGGATATCAAGAAGCTGTATGCGGAATATCTGGAAAAGCCATTATCCCACAAGGCACACCTTCTGCTTCATACAGAGCATCAGATGACTTAAGCAGGAAAGCGGCAAAAGCGAGAAAGGCTCCCGCAAAAAGCGAAAGAGAAAACAGATCCCGGGGAAGTGCGGGAGGCACAGTTTGAAGGGACGGTAAATTGCCGGGGATCCGGAAAAGGTTGACCGTTGCTTCATCACAGGAAGATAAAGGGAGGGTGTCCGAACCTATGGAAAAAGCTCCATGGAAAGGGGATATCCTCCTTTTTGCGAGCCATGATCTTTCCCAAGGGAAAAGGAAGGGCTTTCCGACAGATAGGTCTTTTGTAAAGAAGGAAAATGTGATAGTGTATAAAGTAGAGAAAACAGATAGAAATTGAAAAAAAAAGGAAGAGACGTCACAGAAAACAGAAAGGAAAACCAGAGAGGAAAAGAAGGGAGAGGGAAGATGGCAAACATATTTGATATTTTGGGACCGGTTATGGTGGGACCCAGCAGTTCCCATACGGCAGGCGCCGCGAGGATCGGATTTATGGGAAGAAAGCTGTTCGGAGGACAGCCGGATAAGGTGACGGTGTATCTGCACGGCTCTTTTGCCGCTACAGGAAAGGGGCATGGGACAGATAAGGCCCTGATCGCAGGACTTTTGGGGATGAAGCCGGATGATATGAGGATCCCGGACAGCTTTGAGATCGCAAAGGAAAAGGGAATGGAATTTTCTATTGTCAAGAAAGACCTGAAGGGAGCACATCCCAATACGGCGCTTCTGGTGATGGAAGGAGAAGGAAAAAAGACACTGAAAATACAGGCATATTCCATCGGCGGAGGCAGGATACGGGTCAGCAAGCTGGGAGATGTGGACGTGAATTTCAGTGGAGAGTCGAATACTCTGATCATTCGGAATGTGGATCAGCCGGGGAGGATCACGGAGGTATCCAAAGCTCTCAGCAAAGAAGATGTGAATATCGCCACGATGCAGGTGTTCCGTGATAAGCGGGGAGGACTGGCTGTTATGGTGGTGGAGACAGATCAGAAGGTATCAAAGGAAGCGATCGCAGAACTGGAGAAAAAAGAGGGAATACTCCGGGTTATGTTTTTGGAAGCGTATCACGCAGAGTAAGTGGAGGAAAAGAGATGGCATACCAATCAATAGAAGACATTGCAAAAAGATGTGAGAAAGAAGGGATAGAGTTCTGGAAAGCCATACAACTGGAAGATATGGAAGACAGAGGAGCGTCAGAGGAAGAATCCTGGAACGGAATGTGTGGGATATGGAGGACCATGGAAAGTGCTATTGAGGCGTATGAGGAAGATCAGGTATCTTCGGGAGGCCTTGTGGGCAGCGAAGGAGCGAAAATGGAAGCCTACCAGAAGAAGGGAGAGGCTCTATGCGGAGATTACATGGCAAAAGTCATGACGGTAGCTCTGAAAATGGGCTGCAATAACGCCTGTATGAAAAGGATCGTGGCGGCTCCCACGGCAGGAGCCTGTGGAGTGATGCCGGCGGTACTGGTTCCCTATAAAAAAGAATACGGGATCCCGGAAGAACATATGATAGAGGCCATGTATGTGGCGGCAGGAATCGGGCAGGTGATCGCCAGCCGGGCCTATCTGGCCGGGGCATCCGGTGGCTGTCAGGCGGAGATCGGATCCGGCTCCGGGATGGCGGCAGGAGCCATCTGTTACCTGCGGGGAGGCACCGTAAGCCAGATCGGACATGCCTGTGCCATGGCGCTGAAGAATCTGATGGGGCTGGTCTGTGATCCGGTGGCGGGTCTGGTGGAAGTTCCCTGTGTCAAGAGAAATGTGGGCGGAGCCGTCAACGCCATGGCTGCCGCCGATATGGCGCTGGCCGGGATCGAAAGCCAGATTCCGGTGGATCAGGTGATAGACGCCATGAAGGAAGTGGGAGATAAGATGGATAGCAGCCTGAAGGAGACAGGGATCGGAGGAGTGGCAGGAACCGCAGCCGGTCAGGCCGTTGCACAGCGTCTGGGCGTCTGATGGAAAAGAAGAGGTTCCACAGACCCTGGGACGGCCAGCCGGCAGGACAAAATCAGGAGAATCTTTTTGACGGTACTTAAAGAGGGGCAGACAAAAGGAGAAAGCTATGACGAGAAAAAAACGCATCCAGGAAATTGCGGCAGCGGCGCTGGGTATCCTTATTTTTCTTATGGTAACAGTGACCGTCTATGTGCTGGCAAAAGGCTCTGAAAACGCACCCAGGCAGGAGTCAGTTCTGTCTACGGAAAAGGTACGAGAGATGAATCTGGCAAGCAGCAGGGAGGGGAACCAGGGGACACTTCCGGCTCCGGAAGGCGTTATGGTCACGGCGGTTCCCGAAGTCATGGAATTTTCAAAGGCAGGTCAGAAAGGACAGGAAGCGACGGAGCCATCATCGGAGGCAGCCGAGGAACCGTCGGCGGAGGAATCCTTTTGTTTTCCTGCCAGTGATACCACTTTTATCACAGAGGAAGAAGCATCAGCCCTTTCTCCGGAGCAGGCGCAGCTGGCCATCAATGAGATCCTGGCAAGAAGAGGGCGGCGATTTCAGGAGCCGGAGCTGCAGGCATATTTCGACAGCCAAAGCTGGTACATGGGAACCATAGCGCCGGAAGTATTTGATGCCAATCGTACCCTGTATCTCAATGAAGTAGAAATTTATAACGTAAACCTGTTGTCGACGTATCGCTAAGAAAATGGAGAGACGAAGGATGTTTTGGGAAAAGTGGAAGCAGGATAACCGGGCAAGCAGAAAAGAAGAGATCCCAAAAGAAAGCCGGGGCAGCTGTGGCAAAGCAGAATGGGAAGTCCTTGAAGAGACGGTTTACGGGCCTTTTCTCCCGGAAGAGTTTGAATTTGACCAGCTGGAGATAGAAGAGGGGAAAAAGAAAAAGTGGAAGACTCCTACAGTCCTTGCCAGGATCCTGATCCTGGAGGCGGGAGTGGCTGCTCTGACGCTGGTAGTCATGATCCTGGTGCTGACGAATGTGCTGGGGGCAGAAAGCGCAGTCAGGCGCTATGCAGAGGCAAGGTCGGACAAAGACTGGAATGCCATGTACGAGATGTTAGAGTACCGGGATGTCCCGGAAGGCTTTTTGGGAAAGCGGGCCTTTGTGACAGCCATGACGGTAGCAGGAGGCAGGGAGGTAGGAGAGCCAAAAAAGATCCGGAAAGTGGCACAGACGGGAAAGCGGGCGAGATTCTGCATCTGTTATGAGAAAAACCAGGAAGAATTTTGGGAAGAGATCGGAATGGTCCGGAAGGGATTATTCTGGAAGGTAGAAGACAAGGGCCTTTTGATCCGTCAGGTAGACCTGAAGGTGCCCCGGAACGCCGGATTGAGGCTGGATGCCGTGCCTGTCAGTCAGCGGGTAAAGCCGGTCCAGACGGAAACCTGCGATATATACAGAGTGCCGGGAATATTTGGCTATGTGCACTATGTGGAGATCAAACGGGAAGGAATGGAAGATATTCAAAAAATCGTAGATCTGTCCAAAAGAGGCTATGATGAAGTTCAAAATCCGGTAGAGATCGCGGCAGATCCGAATATTTTGCCGGAATCTGTGCAGCAGGTATCTTCACAGGCAGTTCAGGAATTTCAGACGCTGATGGAAGGAAGTCTTAAAAAGGACGAGGTCGGAAAGATCGAAATCCTGGGAAAGATGCATAAAACCTGTAAAAAGATGGTGCATGAGAAATATCGGGGATTTCGGGATCATGTCCTGTGCGGGAAAGAAAAAAATACGGAGGTGGCGACACTGCTGCTGTCCCGTGGGGAAGCGACAGCACGGGCGGAAGCAAGAGGGAAGAAAGGGGAAACGATCATCCGGGTAGATCTTTCCGGGGAATACACCTGCCAATATGAGGAAGGCCAGAACATATCTGCCAAAAAAGGAACCTATGCGGCAGTGCTTTGGTACATACAGCAGGGAGACACATGGAAGATCTATGACATCGCTTTTCCGGATCTTTAGTGAAAGACCGGGAAAAGGAAGAGAGAAAGACAAACAGACAGCAAAGTAGAGCACAGAAGGAAAGAGGAGAAGCAAATGGATACAGTCAAGGAGTTTTTAAGGCGAAAAGATATTGTTATTTCTGTCAAAAGATATGGAATAGATGCATTGGGGGCCATGGCGCAGGGCTTGTTTTGCTCCCTGCTGATAGGAACCATCATTAATACCTTGGGTACGCAGCTGGGAATTTCCTGGCTGACCAGAACCGTTGCCGTTATCAATGAGACAGAATACACGGTAGGGTCTATGGCGTCGGCAATGAGCGGGCCGGCGATGGCGGTGGCCATCGGCTATGCCCTGAACAGTCCGCCTCTGGTGTTGTTTTCTCTGATTACCGTAGGATTTGCATCCAATGCACTGGGAGGCGCAGGAGGGCCGCTGGCTGTGCTGTTTGTGGCGATTTTTGCGGCGGAATGTGGAAAAGCGATCTCCAAAGAAACCAAGATTGATATTTTGATTACACCTCTTGTGACGATCGGAGTGGGGATCCTGCTTTCTGCCTGGTGGGCGCCTGCTATCGGAGGTGCAGCTATCAAGATGGGAAGCCTTATCATGTGGGCGACAGACCTTCAGCCGTTTTTGATGGGAATTCTGGTGTCGGTGCTGGTGGGGATCGCACTGACCCTACCCATTTCTTCCGCTGCTATCTGTGCGGCGTTTGGCCTGACCGGCCTGGCAGGAGGAGCTGCGGTGGCAGGCTGCTGTGCCCAGATGATAGGATTTGCAGTGATGTCTTTTCGGGAAAACGGAGTGGGGGGACTGATCTCACAGGGGGTGGGAACGTCCATGCTCCAGATGGGAAATATTGTGAAGAATCCCAAAATATGGATCCCGCCTATTCTGGCATCGGCCATCACGGGACCTATCGCCACCTGCGTGTTCCGTCTGGAGATGAACGGACCTGCTGTTTCTTCCGGAATGGGGACCTGTGGCTTTGTAGGACAGATCGGTGTCTATACAGGATGGGCTGCCGATGTGGCAAACGGCGTCAAAGAGGGGATCACCGCCATGGACTGGGCAGGAATGGGGTTGATCTGTTTTATCCTTCCGGCCGTGCTCTCCGCAGTATTTTGCTACATCCTGAAAAAATGGGGATGGATCAAAGCGGGAGACATGAAACTGGATTAAAAGCTGTCGGAGATCAACAAAGCCCAGGCAGCAGGAAAAAAGGAGAAGGAGACTGCCGGATAAGACCTACAAGACATCTGAAACGTAAAGGAAACGGTGGAAATCTGATGCAATACAAAGGCGGTAGAAATATCGCCTTTTTTCATTCTCAGAAGATATCATACGGGAGCCGGGGTTCATTCCCATACGCAAAAAGCAGCTGCAGAATTGTTTTTTTATCAGTGCAAAGGGGAAAAAAGTGTTGTATAATGAAAGGGATTTTTTAGGAAGAACAGTAACAAGCAGTTTGAAAAGCAGGGAGGAAAAGGATATGCCATTGGTTACGTCAAAAAACATGCTGGCAGACGCCCAGAGGGGGCAGTATGCGGTGGGAGCATTTAATGTAGAAAACATGGAAATGGTAAAGGCTGTGATTGCGGCGGCAGAGGAATTAAAGGCGCCAGTCATGCTGCAGACTACGGCGTCTACGGTGAAATACGGGACGTTGGAAACCTACTTTGCTATGGTGCGGGCAGAGGCAGAAAAGGCCAGCGTTCCGGTATGCCTGCATCTGGATCACGGAAACAGCTTTGAACTGGCTGTTCGTGCCATAAAGGCAGGGTATACGTCTGTGATGATGGATGGATCCCAGGAAGATTTTGAAGGGAATGTGGCGGTGACAGAACGGGTGGCGGATGTGGCCAATGCCCTTCAGATCCCCATAGAAGCAGAGCTTGGGAAGGTCGGAGGAAAAGAAGATGACCTGGAGGCAGAGGCGGATACCAATACGGATCCCGAAGAGGCTAGGATATTTGTGGAGAGGACGGGCGTCACTTCTCTTGCGGTAGCCATCGGAACCGCCCATGGCTTCTATGCAGGGACACCGGTTCTGGATAAAGAACGGGTTTCCCAGATCCGCAGCAAGGTCTCTGTTCCGCTGGTGCTTCACGGAGGCTCCGGACTTAGCGACGAAGACGTAAAGGACTGCATCGCAAGAGGAATGTGCAAGGTCAACTTTGCAACGGAGCTGCGGGCAGCGTATACGGGAGCGGTGAAAAAGCTGCTGGAAGAGGAGCCGGGAACCATCGATCCGAAAAAGTTGGGACAGGTGGGGATGGAAGCAGTCAAACAGCTGGTAAAAGACCGGATAAAAGTCTGTGGATGCAACGGAAAAGCAAACGAGGGTAAGCGTGCAGAATGAAACAATATTTGTTGGGAATCGATATTGGAACCAGTGCCTGCAAAACGGCACTTTTTACAGAGAATGGGGAAGTAGCTGCCACAGAGAGCGAGGGCTACCCTGTCTATTATCCGAAGAAGGGGTGGGCAGAACAAAACCCGGAGGAATGGTGGGAGGCTGTCTGCAGGGCGGTCAGGAGAATGCTGGAGCGCTCCGGGATAGAAGCTTCTAAGATTGCAGGAATCGGGATCGACGGGCAGAGCTGGTCAGCTATCCCGGTGGACAAAGAGGGGCGCGTCCTGTGTCATACGCCTATCTGGATGGATACCCGTGCAGATGAAATCTGCAGGGAGATCAGGCAGTCGTTCGGAGAGGAACGGCTGTTTGAAGTCAGCGGAAATCCATTTATGCCTTCCTACTCCATGCCGAAGGTGCTCTGGTATAAAAAGCATAGGCCGGAGGTCTATAAACACACGGAAAAAATCCTGCAGTCCAACAGTTATATTGCTTTTTGCCTGACAGGAGAGATGACACAGGAGCTGTCCCAGGGATATGGATGGCAGTGTTTTCATATGCGAAAGGGAACGTGGGAGAAGGAACTCTGCAAAGAGATGGGAATAGACACTTCTTTTTTGCCGGAGATCTTCCCTTGTCATGCCATCATCGGAAACGTTACGAAAAAAGCGGCCCAAGAGTGTGGACTGGTGGAAGGGATCCCTGTAGCGGCAGGAGCGCTGGATGCTGCCTGTGGCACGCTGGGAGCAGGGGTTTTGCAGGAGGGAGAGACCCAGGAGCAGGGCGGCCAGGCAGGCGGCATGAGCATCTGCACCAAAGAGTACCGGGCGGATCGGCGGCTGATCTTAAGCTACCACGCCACGTCGGATAGCTGGCTGCTGCAGGGAGGAACCGTAGGAGGCGGCGGAGTCCTCCGATGGCTGGAAAGAGAGCTGGGAGATGTGGAGAGGATAGAGGCGAAAAACAGAGGGACTTCTTCGTTTCAGCTGTTAAATGAGATCGCTGACAAGGTTCCGGCAGGCAGTGACGGCCTGATCTTTCTGCCCTACATGGCGGGAGAACGTTCTCCGATTTGGGACCCGGACGCAAAAGGGGTCTTCTACGGTCTGGATTTTGAAACGACAAAGGGGCATCTGGTGCGGGCTGCCATGGAGGGGGTGGCCATGTCTCTTCGCCACAATCTGGAGACGGCCAAAGAAGCGCATGCAGCCGTCAAGGAGCTTCGGGCCATGGGCGGTTCGGCAAACTCTCTTTTGTGGACGCAGATCAAGGCGGATGTAACAGGAACCAGGATTGTTGTTCCGTCTTCGGATACGGCAACCACGCTGGGAGCAGTCATGTTGGCGGGAGTAGGCATCGGCATGTATAAGAGCTTTGAAGAGGCTGTGAAAAAGACGGTAACATACAGGAGAGTGCATGAGCCGAACCCGAAGCATCGGGCTGTATATGATAAAAATTATGAAACCTATTTGGGCATCTATGAGAATTTGAAAGACCTGATGAAAGGAAAGGGATAAGTTTTGATGAAGGCAGCAGTCGTATGCGGAAATGAAGATGTAAGATATATGGATTATGAGGAACCACAGGTGCAGCCGGGGATGGTAAAGGTAAAGGTCCGAGTATCCGGGATCTGCGGATCGGACATTCCGCGGGTCCTGCACCATGGTGTCCATTTCTATCCTATTGTGCTGGGACATGAATTTTCCGGAGATGTGGTGGAAGTAGGAGAGGGAGTCACAAAGGTCCGCGTAGGAGACCGGGTATCGGGGGCGCCCCTTTTACCCTGTATGGAATGTGAGGACTGCCAGAAAGGAAACTATTCCCTGTGCAGACACTACAGCTTCATCGGTTCCAGACAGCAGGGAAGCAACGGAGATTATGTGGTGATCCCGGAAAAGAATGCAGTCGTGTTTGACTCGTCTGTTTCTTACGAGCAGGGAGCGATGTTTGAGCCGTCCACGGTAGCGCTCCATGGTCTTTTTCAGAATGATTACAGAGGCGGAGAACTGGTAGCCGTCCTGGGAGGAGGTACCATCGGTCTGTTTACCATGCAGTGGGCCAAAATTTTCGGAGCAAAAAAAGTAGTGGTATTTGACATCAGTCAAAAGCGGCTGGAGCTGGCCAAACGACTGGGGGCAGACGAGACCATCTGTTCTTTGGAGGAAGACTATATGGAGCAGGCAGGCAGGATCACCGAAGGAGCCGGATTTGGATACGTGTTTGAAACGGCAGGGCAGACAGCTACCATGGAAGCGGCCTTTTTGCTGGCGGCCAACAAAGCTTCCGTTTGCTTTATCGGAACGCCGCACAAGGATCTGACATTCTCTCCGGCAGTCTGGGAGCAGATGAACCGGAAGGAATTTAAGCTGACCGGATCCTGGATGTCTTACAGTGCGCCGTTTCCAGGGCGGGAATGGGAACTGACGGCCCACTATTTTGCCACGGGACAGCTACGGTTTGATCCGGCGTTGATCTTCCAAAAGTTTCCTATGAGCCGGGCGCAGGAAGCATTTCAACTGTTTAAGGAGCCGGGAAAGGTAAAAGGAAAGATTCTGCTGGTAAATGAAAGCGGGGAGCAGGAAGTGTAAAAGTGTGTAAAAAGCAGAAGACCGGCAAGGAGCGAAAAGAATCTAAAAGTAAAAAACCGGCAGCTTAACAGACAGGGAGAAGAAGACAGAAGCAGCAGTTGGGAGAGAGAGTATGATTTTGACAGTGACGCTGAATGCGGCTATCGACAAGAGGTATGTGATAGAAAACTTCCGGGAGGGGGAAGTGAACCGGGTAAAGGAATGCAGGTATGTTCCCGGCGGAAAAGGTCTGAATGTGTCTAAAACGGCAGTGATCGCAGGGGAACGGGTGGTTGCCACCGGGTTTGTAGGAGGTCACGCAGGCGCCTACATCGAAGAAGCCCTGGAAAAATATGGGGTGGAGCATGATTTTTTCCACCTGTCGGGAGAAAGCCGTACCTGCATCAATATCTGGGATGAAAAAAAGCAGCTGCAAACAGAATGCCTGGAACCGGGAGCGGCGGTATCACCGGAGGAATTTCAGGGATTTTTAGAGCGGTATCAAAAGCAGCTGCCGAAGGCGGATGTGATCGTATTATCCGGGAGTGTTCCCAAAGGATTGGATGAGAGTACTTACAGAAGACTGATCAGACTGGGAAAAGAGGCCGGGAAAAAAGTGATACTGGATACCAGCGGCAGGCTTCTGGAAGAAGGGATCAAGGAGAAACCATACCTGATCAAGCCCAATATTGACGAGATCCGTATGCTGACGGGGAGTGCGTGTAAGGATCTAGCGGAGATCGGAAAAGCAGCCAGAGCACTGCAGGAAGACGGCATAGAGATGGTGGTGGTATCGCTGGGAAAAGACGGAGCAGTGGCGGCAACAAAAAAGGGGATCTTCCGGCTGACAGTACCGCAGATACAAGCCGTCAATACGGTGGGCTGCGGAGATACCATGACGGCCGGATTTGCAGCAGGACTCAGCAGGGAGCTGGAGCCGGAGGAGATCCTGAAACGGGCAGCGGCCATGTCCACAGCCTCTGCGCTACGGGAAGAAACCGGACATTTTCTGCGGGAGGATATGGAAGACATTCTGAAACAGATCCGCCTCACAGAAATGGAGGTTTAAAACATATCTGAAAGCAGAGTCGGGATTTGAAAAGCAGCGATCGGGAAACGCTGGATCTGCCGGTGTATCCGAATAAAGAGACGGAAGCGGGAAAAAGGCAAAAAAGTGCCATAAGATAGGCAAAAAATTGGTCGTGACGAAAAAGGAAACTTGCTATAATGACGGCAGGAGGGCGGAACGGGAAGGAGGAGACAATGTTTTACATAGGAATTGATTTGGGAACGTCGGCTGTGAAACTGTTATTGATGGATGA
Source organism: Suipraeoptans intestinalis (assembly GCF_009696485.1). Classification (GTDB taxonomy): domain Bacteria; phylum Bacillota; class Clostridia; order Lachnospirales; family Lachnospiraceae; genus Suipraeoptans; species Suipraeoptans intestinalis. Next base: position 860,089 of record NZ_VULY01000018.1, on the reverse strand, counting down.
AGAGGGGGGGATACACAAGATCGTATCCAGAGAATATCCTATTTTCTTTCCAAAGTCAGGATGGTCCGAGCAGAATCCGGAGGACTGGCTGGATGCGGCGATAGACGGAATAAAAGAGTTGACAGCAGACTGTAAGAAAGAGCTGGTGGCCGGGATCGGATTCGGGGGTCAGATGCATGGACTGGTGGCCCTGGATCAGAACGACCAGGTGATCCGACCGGCGATCCTTTGGAACGATGGGAGAACAGGGGAGGAGACAGATTATCTGAACCGGGAGATCGGAAAGGAGAAGCTGTCAGAGTGTACAGCGAACATTGCCTTTGCCGGTTTTACGGCGCCCAAACTCTTGTGGATGAAAAAGCATGAGCCGGAGAAATTTGCAAAGATCGAAAAGATCATGCTTCCAAAAGACTATCTGGCTTACCGGTTGTCAGGAGTCTTTTGTACAGATGTTTCGGATGCGTCAGGGATGCTACTGATGGATGTTAAGAACAGAAAATGGTCCCGGGAAATGATGGAGATCTGCCAGATCCGGGAGAGCCAGCTACCCAGACTGTATGAAAGCTATGAAGTAGTAGGGACGCTGGTTCCTGCTTTTGCAAGAGAGTTGGGACTTCCTGAGACGGTGAAGATCGTGGCGGGAGCAGGAGACAATGCGGCTGCCGCTATCGGGACGGGAACGGTAGGAGAGGGCAGATGCAATATTTCTCTTGGAACGTCCGGAACGATTTTTATTTCCAGCAAGACCTTTGGGGTGGATGCCAATAATGCCCTGCATTCTTTTGCGCATGCAGACGGACACTATCACCTTATGGGATGTATGCTGAGCGCCGGATCCTGCAACAAATGGTGGAACGAAGCGATCCTGCGGACGAAAGATTTTGTAAAAGAACAGGAACAGATCAAAAAGCTGGGAGAAAACCAGGTGTTCTATCTGCCGTATTTGATGGGAGAACGCTCTCCGCATAATGATCCCAATGTAAGGGCGGCATTCCTTGGAATGTCCATGGACACAGCAAGGGAGGATATGACATTGGCGGTTTTGGAAGGAGTAGCCTTTGGCCTGAGGGATTCGTTGGAAGTGGCAAGATCTCTGGGTGTGCCCATCACACGGACAAAGATCTGCGGAGGCGGAGCAAGGAGTCCACTTTGGAGAAAGATCATCGCCAATGTGCTGAATCTGAAGGTGGATGTTCTGGAGAGCGAAGAAGGACCGGCACTGGGAGGAGCCATGCTGGCCGCAGTAGGCTGCGGAGTGTACAAGGATGTGGAAAGCATTACCCAGAAGCTGGTAAAGGTAACAGATACGGTGGAGCCGGAGCCGGAACTGGTGGCAAAATATGAAGAAAGATACCGCCGGTTCAGGGAGATGTATCCAGCAGTGAAAGGACTGTATCGCTAGGTACATATCATCTTGGCGTGAAAAAGGAATATAACAAAAATGAAAAATGCGCTGTTTAGAGTCTCAAATGATTCCGGACAGTGCATTTTATTGCACTGGAGAAGCATGTCTGCTAGCTGGTTCTACAGCATTGCGACTGTTTCAAGGATCAGTCCAGAAATTTGTCGAAATCTCTTTTGGAATATAAGATTCGTCGGACCTCCATGGTGTCACCTATCACAACGTAGAAAACAGAAAAGTTACGAACATTGATTCTGTAATATAAAAGAGCTCTTGGTATGGAAGAGCGATAGGGAGCAAAAGCAAGGGGCTGATTTTGCCTTTTCATAATAGCAAGCTCTATCTCATCAACGAGTCGATGGGCAGCAGTCGGATTTTTAAGAGTATGGGTAATATAGTCTACGATTTCATTTAGATCTTCTTCAAAAAGAGGAAGGAATGTTAATTTATAGGGAATCTGATTCATCTATTCTACTCCTTACCCGGCGAAACACCTCAGACTTAGAGTGGCGAAGAGGGCTTTCCTGGGCAGAAAGGTCGGCTTCATCAAGCTTGTGTTCGATGGTGTCAGTGAGAGCGGAATACTGTTGGATGCTCATTAAAACCATAGTTCCATATCCGTTTTTTGTGAGGAAGACGGGAGCATTGGAAGAGATAACAGTTTCCTCGATCTCGGGAAATTTATTCCTTAAGTCAGATACCGGTCGAATTGTAATCATAATCATAACCTCCTTTTAATATCTTTATAATATCATAATATTATCTAAATAACAACATAAAGAGATAAATATTATGATATTATAATACGAAGAATAACGCATGATTTACAAAACAGCTTTATAATTTTCAAAAATTAGATGAAAACGGATGCGGGAATGCTTCTGGATAGGAAGAAATAAATTTTGTGAGGGAATTATCAAAAATTTTTGTTTTCTTTGGAAATGCGGTGTGATAGAATGGTTGAGGCTACAATTTAGGAATGAGATATTAGGAGGGTAAATTATGGGAAATCAGGAAATTATCCAGGTGGAAGACCGGGTACCGGCAAAGCTGTTGATTCCGCTAAGCTTGCAACACATGTTTGCAATGTTCGGAGCATCAGTGCTGGTACCTTTTTTATTTGGGATCAATCCGGCAATCGTTCTGTTTATGAACGGAGTGGGGACCCTGCTGTTTATTGCCATCACAAAAGGAAAAGCGCCGGCCTACCTGGGCTCCAGCTTTGCATTTCTGGCTCCGGCAGGAGTGGTGATCAGTGAAATGGGGTATCCGTATGCATTGGGCGGATTCGTGGTAGTCGGCCTGGGAGGCTGTATCCTGGCTCTCATTATCTATAAATTCGGTTCGGAATGGATCAATGTGGTACTTCCGCCGGCGGCAATGGGACCGGTGGTGGCGCTGATCGGACTGGAACTTTCGGGGACAGCCGCACAGAATGCGGGACTTCTGGATGAAAAAATATCCATGGCAAATGTGCTGGTATTTGCAGTGACTTTGGGAGTTGCCGTGTTTGGAACGGTACTGTTCAGAGGATTTTTATCGGTCATCCCGATCCTGATCGCAGTGGTTGCAGGATACGTAACGGCGATCGCAACAGGAATGGTAGACTTTTCGGCAGTCAAAGCAGCTCCTTTCTTCGCTCTGCCAAACTTTCAGACACCAAAGTTCAGTCTGGAAGCTGTTTTGATCATCCTTCCGGTGCTGCTGGTGATCGCTTCGGAACACATCGGACACCAGGTAGTGACCAGCAAGATCGTAGGAAAAGACCTTCTGAAGGATCCGGGACTGCACAGATCTTTGCTGGGAGATAACCTGTCCACCATGATTTCAGGTCTGATTGGATCTGTGCCGACGACGACCTACGGAGAGAACATCGGAGTCATGGCTGTGACGAAAGTCTACAGCGTTAGGGTGATTGCCGGAGCGGCCATCCTTTCTATCATCTGCTCCCTGGTGGGAAAACTGTCCGCCCTGATCCAGACGATTCCCAATCCTGTGATCGGAGGCATTTCGTTTCTGCTGTACGGAATGATCGGAGCATCCGGAATCCGCATTCTGGTAGATTCAAAAGTGGATTATGGAAAATCCAGGAACCTTACGCTGACCTCTATCGTATTTGTGACGGGTCTGTCTGGCGTTATGGTAAAAATGGGCAGCATTCAGCTAAAGGGAATGGTGCTGGCCTGCGTGGTAGGAATGGTGCTGAGCCTGATCTTCCATGTGCTGGATCGGTTAAAACTGACAAATGACAGATAAAGAAACGAGATTTCAGATTCGGAATGTTGTAGGAATCATAGGGAAGAAAGAGAGAAAAGAGGGACGGATTGTATTCCTGCGGGATAGAATCCGTCCCTCTTTTCTGCTCCTTTGGGGAGCGGCAGTTTTGACTGTCAGAGATCCAGAGAACTGCTTGATAGAAGGGGGAATCTGCGTCGGTATTTCTGCCTGCATTATCGGGATTTTCCTATAAGCACATATAGAAAATACCTATAAATGAAGGCCTTATCAGAAAAAACAATAAGTAAAATGGTAGAAAAGAGAAGAGAACATCCGCTATAATGAAAAGGAAGTTTATTTTCGAGAAAATCGAGAGGGAACAAAAACACACGAGGAGGGAAGAACATGAGAAAGAAACTGGTCAGTCTTGTGCTGGCGGGCGCTCTGTTGTTTTCGCAGGGCGGTCTGGCAGTACGGGCGGCGGAACCTGAAGAGTCAGGGGCTGTCACGAATCAGGATCAGTCGATTACAGCTTCCGTAAATCCAACACAGATTGGAGAAGCAGGGGGAGATGTGACGCTGACTCTGAACGGACAGGGGTTGACGGCAGATGCGTGGAATGTAGACGTAAAAACATACACGCAGGACGGAAACATGGAGATGACGGGAAGATATCCGGCGGCAGTAAAGGAAAAAAGAGCGGATGGAGCGACTATTACCATACCGATCAACAAAATGAAAAACGGCCTGGAATATCGCATTTTGGTAACCGATTCAAACGGTAGCGAGATACAGCAGTTAAAGGTCATGCAGGATGGGAAAGCGGCAAGCACCGTTTCGCTGCTGCCTTCCACAGTTGCCATGACAGACGATACAACGGTGGTGGCAACCTTTGAGCAGGATGTGACAGCCGGAGGAGAAGCAGAGAAGATCAAGCCGCTGATCTATCTGGCATCGGATGGAGACGATCAGGCGAACCGCAGGAATCTGGAAGCGGCAGACACTGTGACGGTAGAAGGAAAGACCGTGACCATCAAGCTGGCCCAGAAATACGATGCAAAGGCGGACACGGCTCTCTATGTAAAAGAGGGAGCTCTGAAAACGGCGGACGGAAAGCTTGTGAAAGACTTTAAATGGGCGGTTATGTCAAGACCTCATGTAGATGATATCCAGGTAACACCGGGCATCCTCTCGGCAGAAGGCGGTCAGGTGGTGGCTACCCTGAAGGGCGTTCGGCTGGACACCTTGTCAAAAGATCAGATCCAGGCCAAGCTGATCCGGGGAGCAGAAACATCTCCGGCAGAAATCCCCATTGAAGTAACACCGGGAGCAGAGCCGACTCTGACCTATACATTACCGGCCAACGAAACAGACAACACCATCAGTTATCTGCTGAAGGTAGAGGTAGACAAAGTGCCGATTTATGAGCCGACGGTGGAAAATCCGGCAAAGGCGGCCGTAGTGTCTGTACTTCCCAAGGGAAAGACCGCCGGGGATCAGACTTTAAGTCATATGAGCATCAGTGTATTATCCGGTTCAGAGGAGGGAGCAACCTCTACCCATGCAGTGGTAACGGTCCGCAAGTCTCTGGGACAACTGAAGGTCCATTTGAAATTAAGCGGAACCAATCTGGATGATACGAAAACAAAGATTCGTGCAGTGGATGAGAACGGCATTGTATGGCCGGTAATCCACGTACCGGAGTGAGATGGCAGCAATCGTTTCTTGGGAATTGCCTACAAGTATAAAACGGGTGTGATCGGTTCAGGGAACACACAGTTGATCGAAATACTTCCGGCAAGATTAGCGGGAACGGATAAAACTTACACACTCCAGGTTGCACTGGATGGAAAAAACTTTTTAGAGAAGCCGGTAGCAACGCTGCAGGTACTCAACAACGGGATTACCGGGGAAACCGGATTCTTCCCGGCAGGAAAAGAGGATATCAGAGAGATCAAGGTACGCTACATAGATGCCGCGACAAAAAAAGATATCGTAGAGCCGGAGATCTTCAGAGGCTACGAATATCATATGATCTCCGAATATCCCATTGAGAAGAAGGAGCTGGAAGGCTATGAGCTTCTCTCAGAGCCGACGATTCCGAAAGGGGATAAAGACTTTATCGGGGCAGGAAGAGAATTTGTATACGAATACAAGAAGACCAAAACCCCGGATGTGGACGATAAAGAAGGATGGCAGATAGACGGAACCGGCAGATGGTACAGAAATGCAGACGGAAGCTATCCGGCTTCTGCATGGAAGCAGATTGAAGGAGAATGGTACTACTTTGACGCAAGAGGGTATGCCGTGAAAAATCAGTGGCTGCAGGATGGCGGACAGTGGTATTACTTTGAAAACGATAATAAGTCTGCAAAAGGCTGGAAAGCGATCGGTGGCGTCTACTATTTCTTTGACAAAGTGAATAGCAATATGAAGGTTGGCTGGGTCAACGACGGCGGCACCTGGTACTATATGGCAGGAAGCGGAGCGATGCAGACCGGCTGGGTCAATGACGGAGGCACTTGGTACTATATGGCAGGAAGCGGAGCGATGCAAACTGGCTGGGTCAACGCCGGCGGAACCTGGTATTATATGGCGTCAAACGGAGTCATGCAGACCGGTTGGATCAACGATGGAGGCAACTGGTATTACATGGCAGGAAGCGGAGCCATGATGACAGGCTGGCTGCAGCAGGGAAATACCTGGTATTACCTGACGGGAAGCGGAGCCATGGCAGCGAATGCCACGATCTCGGTGGGTGGACACAATTACCGGTTTGCAGCCAACGGAGCATGGATCGGGTAAATGCCTGTATCCGACAGATACAGGAGAGGATAAGAGCCTGTGGCTGGTTATATAAAAAAGTAAAAGACAGAGCGAAATGCGAAAACAGAATGTCCCAGGGGCGTGTGGTTCCAAACCGCCCCCGGGGCTTTTTGTTTCCCTTCACCGAAAAGTGCCTCTGTAAAATGAAAAAAGATCAGAAACTCTGTTTTCACAAAATTCCTGACCTTCTGCCTTGTTCATCAATGGAGCATAGGGGATTCGAACCCCTGACCTCCACAATGCCATTGTGGCGCGCTCCCAACTGCGCTAATGCCCCGGATGGACCTGGCGGGAGTCGAACCCGCGTCCGAACATCATTTCATCAAAGCATCTCCCATCACAGTCATTAATCTGACGTTCCCTCTGCCGGACACCTAATGACAGGTTTCCGGTTTCAGTAGCTTCATAAGATCTTCCATTTCCTCAAAGCTTTGGAAACGAAGTGCTCCGCCTCGTTGAAGCCGGTACCCAAAGCAGCGGATGACCCTGGACCGACTACTGCCTGTTAGGCAGCGTACGCTAATTTATTATCTGCGTTTATATTTAGATGGAACTTTTAACGTAGTGTCCCGCTACGGATGGCTTCCTCGACTTCCTGATCCCCGTCGAAACCATTACAAGCCCGAATACGGATAGAAGAGATTCCTTCTGTTTCCCATTTCTGATGCAATGATCATTTCCCAGTATAAGAGATAAAAAGAAATCTGTCAATTATCATGGAAAAAAAGGTTGTCGGCATGGAGAAAAAATTGCCGACCTGCAGAAAAGAGGGGCCCTATAAGGGTTCTCCGAAAGGGTTCTTCGAAAAAGTTCTCAGAGGGGTTCCATGAAAAAGGGCTTGACAAGAAAAGCAGACAGGCATATACTTTGATAGTCAAAATATATTAAAGTAAAAATATATTAAAATCAAAATAAAATCAAATCAACAAGGAGAAAAACATGGCGATCATAGCAGGAACAGGATCCTGTCTTCCAAAGTGCAGGATCACCAATGATCAGATAAGTACCTGGGTGGATACCAGCGACCAGTGGATCCGGGAACGGACCGGGATCCGGGAACGGAGGATCGCAGCAGAAGAAACTACAGTTATGATGGCATATCAGGCGGGGAAAAAAGCGTTGGAACAGGCAAAATGTTCCCCGGAAGAGGTGGATCTGATTCTGGTGGCCACCATATCGGGAGAGCAGGTCTTTCCGGGGACTGCCTGTGGAGTGCAAAAATTGCTGAAGGCACAGCATGCCGCTGCATTTGACATAAATGGAGCCTGTACCGGATTTGTACTGGCATATCATGTGGCAGAAAGTCTTTTGGAAACGGGAGGATATCAGACGGTGCTGGTCATTGGGAGCGAGTGTCTATCCCACATCACCGACTGGACGGACAGAGGAACCTGCATCCTGTTCGGGGACGGGGCAGGAGCCGTCCTTCTTCAAAAAAGCATAAGCCGTCCCTACCTTTCGGTCATCCATTCCGATGGAGAAAAGGGAGAAGCTCTGACCTGCAGAAGCAGGAATGACGGAGTGCATAGTAACCTGTGTCAGACGGAACATCCTTTCCTGGGAGGCGGGAAAGGAAGGGAGCGATTTGCCGTCACAGGAACGAAGAACAGTCTACCGTCGGATAAAGATAGGAACGAAGAGGCGTTTTGTGAGATCCCAAAAGACCGGAAAGAGTCTTTTGCCTACTTTATGAAGATGGACGGGCAGGCCGTCTTTAAATTCGCAGTAAAAAAGGTTCCGGAAGTAATGGAGGAGGTTCTGAGGAAGAATCGTCTGGAAAAGCAGGAGATTCGATATTATGTCCTGCATCAGGCGAATCGTAGGATCGTAGAGGCCGTTGCAAGACGGATGGAGGAACCGATTGGAAAATTCCCCATGAATCTGGACAGATATGGGAATACATCCTCTGCCAGTATTCCCATTCTATTAGACGAAATGAACAGAGACGGAAAGCTCAAGCAGGGAGACAAACTGATACTGGCAGGATTTGGGGCCGGGCTGACCTGGGGAGCCGTTATTGTAGAGTGGAAATAAACCGATCATTTGGTTTATGAATAAATGATACAAAAAAGGAGGAACAAGGATGTTTGAACAAGTAAGAAAGCTGGTAGCAGAAAATTTGGGAGTAGAAGAAGGCAGCATTACACTGGGATCTTCTTTTAAGAAAGATTTGGGAGCGGATTCCCTGGATCTGTTTGAGATGGTGATGGCGTTGGAGGAAGAATACGGGATCGAGATCCCCACAGAAGATCTGGAGCAGATGGACACGGTGGGGGATGTGATGGCCTACATAGAACAGCACAAAGGATAAGAAGAATAAAGGAAAGAGGTTGTAACAGATGCAGACAGAAGTCACCAAGTTGTTAGGAATAAAATATCCCATCGTACAGGGAGGAATGGCCTGGGTAGCGGAGCACCATCTGGCAGCCGCCGTGTCAGAAGCCGGCGGGCTGGGGCTGATCGGAGCCGCAAATGCACCGGCACAGTGGGTAAGGGAACAGATCAAAGCGGCAAGAGAAAAAACGGACTGTCCGGTGGGAGTCAATTTGATGCTGATGAGCCCCTATGCCGACGAAGTGGCAGAAGTAGTGGCGGAAGAGGACGTAAAGGTGGTTACGACAGGGGCAGGAAACCCTGAAAAATACATGAGGCTGTGGAAATCAAAAGGTATCCGGGTTATTCCGGTAGTGGCGTCTGTAGCACTGGCAAAGCGGATGGAACGGTGCGGAGCGGATGCGGTGGTGGCAGAAGGCTGTGAGGCAGGTGGACACATTGGAGAAACGTCCACCATGGCGCTGGTTCCGCAGATCGTGGATGCGGTACAGATCCCGGTCATAGCAGCCGGGGGGATCGCAGACGGAAGAGGGATGGCGGCAGCTTTTCTTTTAGGCGCACAGGGGATTCAGATGGGAACCCGCTTTGTGACGGCAAAGGAGTCACAGGTACATGGAAACTACAAAGAACGGATCCTGAAAGCAAAAGATATTGATTCCAGGGTGACGGGAAGGAGTACAGGACATCCTGTACGGGCTCTGCGCAACGAGATGACGAAAACCTATCTGGAGCTGGAAAAACAAGGAGCTACCCTGGAAGAGCTGGAATATCTGACGCTGGGCGGTCTCAGGAAGGCTGTGGTAGAAGGAGACGTGAAACAAGGCAGTATCATGGCAGGGCAGATCGCAGGACTGATCCGGGAAGAACTGTCCTGCCAGGAGATCTTGGAAGGGATCACACGGGAAGCCAAAAGACTGTTAAAGGGAGAATAGTATGGGAAAGATCGCATTTATCTATCCGGGACAGGGTACGCAGAAAACAGGAATGGGAATGGATTTTTACGAAAAAGGAAATTTTGCAAAAGAGGTGTACGAGGAAGCGTCCCAGGCAATCGGGCTGGATATCAGGAAACTATGCCTGGAAGGGCAGGAGCTTTTGAAAAAGACCGAGTATACCCAGGCAGCTCTCCTTACTACCATGCTTGCCATGACTCGGGAGATAGAAAGCAGAGGAATCCGGCCGGAAGTGACAGCCGGATTGAGTCTGGGAGAATATGCAGCCATTACAGAGGGAAGAGGGCTGACAACGACAGATGCTGTCCGATTGGTCAGGGAAAGAGGCCTTTTGATGGAGAAGGCGGTTCCGGCAGGGGAAGGAGCTATGTGCGCCGTTTTGGGACTGGAGGAAACCCGTCTGGAAGCAGCCTTGTCGTCGGTAGAAGGAGTCACTGTCGCTAATTATAACTGTCCGGGGCAAATTGTGATTACCGGAAAAAGAAAAGCGGTAGAGGAAGCCGCAGAGGTGTTGAAAAAAGCAGGCGCCAGACGGACATTGTTCCTGGAGGTGAGCGGTCCTTTTCATTCTCCTTACATGGAAGAGGCAGGAAGAAGGCTGGAACAGAAGCTGGAGGAAATTCCTATCCGGGACCTGCAGGTTCCTTATATCAGCAATGTGACGGCCAAAAAAGTAACGAAGAAGGAAGAGATCCGTCCGCTTTTGATCCGCCAGATCAGCCATCCGGTTCTCTGGATGCAGAGTATGAAAACTTTGCAGGCAGAAGCTGTGGAGGCTGTGATAGAGATTGGGCCGGGCAACACCTTGGCCGGATTTTTGAAAAAAATGAAAACAGAGATTCCTGTTTATAATATTGCAACATGGGAAGATATGGAGACGATAACAGAAAAAATAGGACAAAGGAGGCAGGAAGCATGACGGACAAAAAAGTGATCTTGATCACCGGAGCATCCAAAGGGATCGGGGAAGCGATTGCAGTCAGGCTGGCAAAAAAAGATACCGTCCTGATCCTGAACTATCAGGGGAACCGGGAAGGGGCGGAAAAAACGGCAGAGCAGGTGCAGGAAAGGGGAGCGGAAGCAAAGATTTGGTCCTGTGACGTTTCTGACTGGAAGGAAACACAAAAAATGCTGGGAATGATTCTGGACACCTATGGCAAGATCGATGTGTTGATCAACAACGCAGGGATCACACGAGACAATCTGCTGATGCGTATGACGGAAGAGGAGTTTGACCGGGTGCTGGAAGTCAACCTGAAAGGAGCGTTTCACACCATGCGGTTTGCAGCTAGAGAGATGGTCCGGAGGCGGGAAGGCAGGATCGTAAATATTGCGTCTGTAGTAGGGATCACAGGAAATGCAGGTCAGGCAAATTATGCGGCGGCAAAGGCAGGACTGATCGGGATGACCAAAACGGCGGCGCAGGAGCTGGCTTCCAGGGGGATCACAGTAAATGCGGTGGCGCCTGGATTTATTGAGACGGACATGACCAAAGACCTTTCGGAAAACGTCAGGGATATGGCGGCAAAGAAAATACCGATGGGAAGATTTGGCCGGCCGGAGCATGTGGCAGCGGCAGTAGAATTTCTCATAGCCAAAGAGGCAGACTATATCACAGGACAGGTGATCCAGGTGGACGGCGGGATCGCAATGTAAGGAGGACGCATGAAAAGAAGAGTGGTAGTAACAGGACTGGGAGCAGTAACCCCGATAGGAAATACGGTGGCAGACTACTGGGACGGCCTGTGCAGGGGCAAAGTAGGGATTGACAGGATCACAAGATTTGACACTGCGGACTATAAAGTAAAACTGGCAGCGCAGGTCAAAGATTTTTCGCCGACAGACAGGATGGATGCAAAGGCGGCAAGAAGGATGGAACTGTTTTCCCAATATGCCGTGGCGGCGGCCAGAGAAGCTGTGGAGGATGCCGGACTTATTATGGAAGAGGAGGATCCGTTTCGCGCAGGGATCATCATTAGCTCAGGAATCGGAAGTCTGACACAGGTGGAAACGGCCTGTGAAAAACTAAAGACAAAGGGTCCCGGCAGGGTAAACCCTCTTCTGGTTCCCATGATGATCTCTAACATGGCAGCGGGCAACGTGTCCATTCAGACCGGCTTTCGTGGAAAATGTACCAGCGTGGTGACGGCATGCGCTTCCGGAACCAACAGCATAGGAGACGCTTTTCGCGCCATTCAGTATCAGGATGCAGACATGATGCTGGCAGGAGGAGCGGAAAGCTGTATCTGTCCCACGGGAGTGGCAGGCTTTATGGCACTGACTGCCCTGTCAGAACAGGTGGATCCGCTTCGGGCGTCCATCCCTTTCGACAAAGACCGCAGCGGCTTTGTACTGGGAGAAGGGGCTGGCGTGGTACTTCTGGAAGAGCTGGAGCATGCCAAAAAGAGAGGGGCAAAAATCTACGGAGAACTGATAGGTTACGGGGCAACGGCAGATGCATACCATATCACCTCCCCCTGCGAGGATGGAAGCGGTGCAGCCAGAGCAATGGAGCTGGCCATGGAAGAAGGCAGGATAGAAGGAAAGGACGTGGACTACATCAACGCCCATGGAACCAGCACCTACTATAACGACCTGTTTGAGACAAGAGCCATTAAAAAAGCGCTGGGAAAAGGGGCAGATCAGGTAGTGATCAATTCTACCAAATCCATGACAGGCCACCTGTTGGGGGCAGCAGGCGGCATTGAATTTGTGGCATGCATGAAAACTCTGGAAAACGGCCTGATCCATCAGACGATGGGAACCAGGGAAACGGAAGGAGAATGTGATCTGAACTATGCTATTGGAAGTCCGGTAAAAAGAAACGTCCGCTTTGCAATGTCCAATTCTCTGGGATTTGGCGGGCACAATGCAACTTTATTGGCAAAGCAGTATGAAGGGTAGAGGGAAAAGAGATGGAAGTGACACAGCTGCAGCAATTGATTTCTTCCATGTCGGCGTCCGGGCTTTCGGAGCTGGAGTATGAAGAAAATGGAGTGAGACTGCATTTACGGAAAGAAAAAGAACCGATTGGTTTGGAAGAACTGCCGAAAAAGATAACGGAACAGGTCCGGTGGGAGCAGACGACCGGTACGGAAGAAAAGAGGCAGGAGCAGGAAGAACTTCAGGGAAATGTGGTGACCTCTCCCCTGGTGGGAACCTTTTATGCGGCGCCGGCAGAGGATGCCGCTCCCTATGTACAGGTGGGAGACCGGGTCAAAAAGGGACAGATCCTTGGAATCGTCGAGGCAATGAAGCTGATGAATGAAATCGAAAGCGACTGCGACGGACAGATCCTGGAAATCCTGGCAGAGAACGGGAAGCTGGTGGAATATCAGCAGCCGTTGTTTCGGATAAAAAGTTAGGAAGAAGGAGAAAACGATGAACAGACTGAACATTCAGCAGATCAAAGAGATCCTGCCGCATCGCTACCCGTTCCTGCTACTGGACTATGTGGAGGATTATCAGCCGGGAGAATATGCAGTGGGATACAAGTGTGTTTCCTACGGAGAAGGATTTTTTCGGGGGCATTTTCCGGAAGAGCCGGTGATGCCGGGGGTTCTGACGGTAGAAGCGCTGGCGCAGACAGGAGCGGTGGCTATTTTAAGCTGTGAGGAAAATCAGGGAAAAACCGCTTATTTTGGAGGAATCTCTAAATGCAGGTTCAAAGGAAAGATCTCCCCGGGAGATAAAGTGCGTCTGGAGACCCGCATCATCCGGAAAAAAGGGCCGGTAGGCGTGGGAGAAGCGGTTGCCAGCGTAGAGGGAAAGACGGTTGTCAGCGCAGAACTGACTTTTATAGTAGGGTAGGTGATGGAATGAGAAAGCTATTGATCGCAAACCGTGGAGAAATTGCAGTGCGGATCATCCGTGCCTGCCGGGAAATGGGGATCGAGACGGTGGCAGTTTATTCGGAGGCAGACAAAGAGGCTCTTCACACAAAGCTGGCAGACGAGGCTATTTGCATCGGACCGGCGGCCTTAAAGGACAGCTATCTGAATATGGAAGCCATCTTGAGCGCTACCATTGCAAGCGGAGCGGAAGGGATCCATCCCGGCTTTGGCTTTCTGTCGGAAAACAGTAAGTTCGCCGGATTGTGCGAGGCCTGCAAGATCTGCTTTGTGGGCCCCCCTTCCGCTGTGATCGCAAAACTGGGAGACAAGCAGGAAGCAAGGAAAACCATGATGGCGGCAGGAATCCCGGTGATTCCCGGAAGCAAAGAGCCGATCCGGACGGTAGAGGAAGGGAAAAAAGCGGCGAGGAGGATCGGATATCCGGTTATGGTGAAGGCGGCGCTGGGCGGCGGAGGAAAAGGAATGCGGGTCGTATGGGAAGAGGAGGCGTTTTCTTCTGAGTTTCTGACAGCACAGACCGAAAGCCGGCAGGCGTTTGGAGATGATACCATGTATCTGGAGCGCTATATCCGAAAACCGAGGCATATTGAATTTCAGATCCTGGCAGATAAATACGGGAATGTGATTCATCTGGGAGAAAGGGACTGTTCGATCCAGAGGAATCATCAGAAGATGATAGAGGAGGCGCCCTGCGCCACACTGTCGGAGGAGCTGAGAAGAAAGATGGGAAAGATGGCAGTGAAGGCGGCGAAGGCCGCCGGATATGAAAATGCAGGGACCATAGAATTTCTTCTGGAGGAGACGGGAGCGTTTTACTTTATGGAAATGAATACCCGGATCCAGGTAGAGCATCCGGTCACAGAGTGGGTGACCGGGGTGGACCTGATAAAAGAGCAGATTCGGATCGCATCGGGAGAACTGTTGTCGATCTTACAGGAAGATATCCGACTGAAAGGACATGCCATTGAATGTAGGATCAATGCGGAGGTTCCCGAGAAGGGATTTCGCCCGTCGCCGGGAGTCATTACCGGTCTCCATTTTCCGGGAGGGATGGGAGTGCGGATCGACACGGCAGTATACAGCGGATATGAGGTGCTGCCTTACTATGATTCCATGATCGCAAAAGTCATCGTGTGGGGAGAAAGCCGGCAGGAAGCCATCTGTCGGATGCAGAGTGCCCTGGGAGAGGTGATCGTAGAAGGGATCGATACAAATGTGGATTACCAGTATGGGATCATGAGCCATCCCCGCTATCTGGCAGGGGAGACGGATGTAGAATTTATTGAGCAGATACAGAAAGACTGGTAAGAGGTGAGTGGGATGAAACTGGATCGCGTATTTAAAAAACCAATTTTTCAGATCGGGAAGAAAAGCCATGTCACACCGGGAAAAAGTCCGACTCCGGAAGTGCCGGAAGGATTGCTGAAAAAATGTCCGAAATGCGGCGGAGCCATCTTAACGGAGGATGTAAAAGAACAGCAGTACATTTGCCTGAAATGTCGGGGCTATTTTCATATCTCTGCGAAAAGGAGGCTGGAGATCATACTGGACAAAGACAGTTTTGAAGAATGGAAAGAGGAACTGCCGGTGTCGGATCCTCTGGAATACCCCGGCTATGAAGAAAAAAAGCAGGAACTGCGAAAAAGAACGGGGCTGACAGAGGCGGTGCTCACAGGAAAAGGATCAATTTGCGGACAGCCGGTGGCTGTCGGAGCATTGGACGGACGTTTTTTGATGGCCAGTATGGGATATGCAGTGGGGGAAAGGATCACCCGACTGGCAGAAAGAGCCACCAAAGAAGGACTGCCGGTAGTACTGTTTACCTGCTCCGGCGGAGCGAGGATGCAGGAAGGGATCGTTTCTTTGATGCAGATGGCAAAGACGGCAGCGGCGTTTAAACGACACAAGGAATCCGGAAACCTCTACGTCAGTGTGCTGACAGATCCCACCATGGGAGGGGTTACGGCAAGCTTTGCCATGCTGGGAGATGTGATCCTGGCAGAGCCCGGGGCGCGGATCGGGTTTGCGGGGCCAAGAGTCATAGAACAGACTATAGGGGGGAAACTTCCCGAGGGATTCCAGAAATCGGAATTTCTGCTGGAAAAGGGATTTCTGGACGGAATCGTCAAAAGAGAAGAGATGAGAGAGACCCTTGGGTTTCTCCTGCGGCTTCATGGCAGGAAGGCAGAGGAGGGCACCGTCAAAGAGGTTTTGGGGTCCGGATATGAGGGCGAAGAAAACACAGCCGGGACAGCGACAGGAGAATCAGAATCAGAAGCAGAGGGAGATCTTGCGGACTTCAGACAAGGAAGCGGCAGGGAAGCTCTTGCGAGATGGGAACGGACAACAGACAGGAAAGAGGAAACGGCGGGCAGAAAAAAGGAAGGCGCCTGGGCAAGGGTAAAGCTGTCCAGAAAAAAAGACCGCCCGGTGGCAAGGGACTACATCGATGCTCTGTTTCCGGATTTTTTCGAACTGCATGGAGACCGGGAATCGGGAGAAGACAGGGCGATCCTGGGCGGGATCGCAAGCTTTCTGGGGCGCCCGGTCACAGTGATCGCTCAGGCAAAAGGCAGGACTACCAGGGAAAATGTAGAAAGAAATTTCGGAATGCCTATGCCGGAAGGGTACCGAAAGGTAAGGCGGCTGGCGAAGGAGGCACAGCGGTGCGGCCGGCCCATTGTCTGTCTGGTGGATACGCCGGGAGCCTTTTGTGGGACCTCTGCAGAAGAAAGAGGCCAGGGAGAGGCGATTGCAAGGAACCTGGCAGAGTTTTCGGATCTGGAAGTGCCGGTGGTAGCCATCGTGATAGGAGAAGGCGGAAGCGGCGGGGCCCTGGGAATGGCAGTGGCAGACGAGGTATGGATGCTGGAAAACGCCGTTTACTCCATTCTGTCCCCGGAAGGGTTTGCCAGTATTTTGTGGAAGGATGGGAGCCGGGCAAAGGAAGCGGCAGAAATGATGAAGCTGACGGCAAAAGATCTGTATGTCATGGGAGTGGTAGAAAAAATCATCCGGGAACCGGAATCCTATACTGCCAAAACGATGGAGCCGGTAACGACTGTGCTGCGAAGAGAGCTGCACGACTTTTTTAATCGGCAGGAAAGGCTGAGTGCAGAGGAACTGAGAAAGAGACGATATGAAAGATTTCGAAAGATGTAGGAGAAGCTATGGCAAAGCAACTGGAGATTAGAGGGCGAAGAGTGGAACGTCCCTTTTTGCAGGGAGGAATGGGGATCGGCATCAGTCTGGGAGGTCTGGCGGGCGCTGTGGCAAAAGAAGGAGGGATCGGCGTCATATCGGCGGCACAGATCGGATTCCGGGAGGAGAACTTTCGGAAAGAGCCGCAAAAAGCCAATCTGCTTGCCATGGAGCGAGAATACCGGAAGGCAAGAGAAATCGCAGGAAAGGGCTGGATCGGCTTTAATATTATGACGGTCATGTCCTGCTACAGGGAATCCGTGGAAAAGGCAAAAGAGCTTTCAGCAGACCTGATCATATCCGGTGCAGGGCTTCCCATGGATCTGCCGGGATATGTAAAAGACTCCCCGATCTGTCTGGGGGTGATCGTCTCCACGGCCAGATCGGCAGAAATCCTTCTAAAGTACTGGGGAAAGAAATACCGCAGAATGCCGGAGCTTTTAATCATAGAAGGCCCCATGGCCGGAGGACACCTGGGCTTTCAGAAGGAGCAGCTTGACCTCTATCAGACAGTGGGATACGAAACGGAGATCCGAAAGATCATGGAAGTGGCGAAAGGCTATGAAAATGCTTACCAGGTACCTATTCCCGTGATTCTGGCAGGGGGAATCGGAGAAAAAAGTCAGGCAGAGGAAGCGTTTCGTCTGGGAGCAGACGGAATACAGGTGGCCACCAGGCTGATCGCCACCTGGGAATGTGACGCACATCCCCGCTACAAGGAGAGGTATGTGACGGCCGGGAAAGAAGAGGTGGAGCTGATCAAAAGTCCGGTGGGAATGCCGGGAAGAGCCATCTCCAATACCTTGACGAAAAGGCTGAAAACAGAAAGGATTCCGCCCGCCGGCTGTACCCGGTGTCTGAAAAGCTGCCATCCTAAAAGTACGCCTTACTGTATTACCGAGGCGCTGATCCGCGCCGCTGAGGGAGACATAGAAGAAGGCCTTTTGTTTTGCGGAGGAAACGTAGCGTCGGTGAAAAAAATGGAAGGGGTAAAAGAAGTGATTGATTCTTTGGTATAAGGGAGAGTATACTATAGACTGCGAAGAGAGGTAAAAGCTGCAGGAGGAGAGGATATTATTCATGGAGGATGCATACAGGACCATCAATGAGGTGTTGGTAAACCTGATCAACGAAATCTGGGAACTGGAGGAAAAGGCGATCATTACGGAAGAATTCAGGGATATCACCAACAACGATATGCACGTGATCGAGGCGATCGGGCTGGGGGAGGACAGCAATATGTCCATGGTGGCCAAAAAGCTGAACATCACGGTGGGCTCCCTGACTACGGCAATGAACAGTCTGGTAAAGAAAAAATACGTAAAACGGGAAAGAAGTGAAACGGACAGACGCGTCGTCTATGTGCGGCTGACAGAGAAGGGGCGAAAAGCCTACCTCCACCACGAGGACTATCACCGGCAGATGACCAAAGTGATCCTGGAACGGCTGGACGAGAAGGAGCTTCCGGTGCTGATGAAGACGCTAGACGCACTGACAGAGTTTTTTACAGGTTATGTACCGGCAAAATAAAAAAAGCATCCATTCCACAACCGGAGCAAGAAGACGGTGTGGTTTGAGATGCTTTTTTATTTTGTTTAGGAGCAGGTGTCTTATTTTGTGGGATCTCCGGTTACGTAGGGATTTCCTTCGTTGCTCCATGCGATCCAGCCGTCACTGTAAAGAGACGTATTTTCCAGCCCCATGACTTTGGCGTCCCACAGGATCTCAGCGGCCCGCCATCCGCTTCCGCACATGAACATCAGGTGCTTCTGGGGATCGATCCCGTCTTTTTCCCAAAGCTTCAGGATGTCGGAAGAGGTCCGCATAGTCTTGTCGATATTCCGATAGTAATAGACAGAGCTGGAGCTTCCGATTCCGGCATGGCCGAATACGGCGCCCTCGATCCTTCCGGCAACATCATAGTAGTCGTAGCCGGAACTTTTTCCGATGTATTCTTCCCAGGTACGGTTGTCCACCAGAATGCTGCCGGGATCCTGAAGTCCTTCTTTTGCCTGTTCGATGGTGGTGATCCATTGCGGATTGGCGGGAACCTCCGTGCCGAAGTCACTTTCTGCCTCCGGCTTGTTGGCTTTCTTTTCCAGTTGGTAGCCTTCGCCCTTCCAGGTGACCAGACCGCCGCTCATCACCTGTACATCCTCTACTCCCATATATTTGCAGATTACGGCCATACGGCAGGCTGCCATAGGTTCGGGACCTGTGACGATGACACAGGAATCCTTTGTGATCCCGTTTTTCAGGAGGAGAGCCTCCAGGGTAGCGGGATCGGCAAGCCGCCATTCTTCGATGTCATTGGCATAGACCTTCGGCGGCTCAAAGCTGTCGGTGTTGATGTGTACGGAAGTGGGCACATGTCCATCCAGGTAGCCGCTCTTTTTTTCACTTCCCCAGCTGACATC
The DNA here is from genome assembly GCF_009696485.1 of Suipraeoptans intestinalis. GTDB lineage: Bacteria > Bacillota > Clostridia > Lachnospirales > Lachnospiraceae > Suipraeoptans > Suipraeoptans intestinalis. Next base: position 840,885 of record NZ_VULY01000018.1, on the reverse strand, counting down.
CAGCACCACGATCTTATCGGAGGCAGTAAAGTCTTCGGGTATATTGCCGGAAACAATCTCATTTACGACACTGGCCGGAACATACATATCGTAGTTGAGGTAGGATTCGGTTTCTTTGGAGTCATCGGACAGCCACTGTTTGGCGTCATAGGTGGAAAGCTGTTTGATGCCCTGCTTTGCGAGGTAATCGCAGACTTCCTTGGCATCCTTTCCGTTGGTGTCATAGACGATCACCTGCTTGTCGGAGGTGATGCCTTTGTTTTTTAAAGCTTTTTTCAAAACTTCCTTCCGGGTCAGACCCTCCAGGTTTTCCTTGTCATCATAGTCACAGGTCAGCCAGAAGGCCGAAAAAAGGTCGGCTCCCGGAATATGTCCTCCGCGTGCATCGCCGTTTAAGGCCCAGCCGCTGTAAGAATCCTGGGAACGGGCGTCCAGCACGATGGTGTTCTCTTCTTTCAGTGCGTTCTCCAGATCCTCTGTGGAGACACTTTCATAAGTGACTTTTTCTGCTTTTTCGGAAGAAGCAACCTCTTCTTTTTTTCCTGCACAGGCAGATAATAAGCCTACCGTCAGCGCAGCAGCCAGTATCAGGCTGAGTTGTCTTTTTTTCATATAGTCCTCCTCTTACTGTTAAGACATTGCATTTTGCCTAAACAGTATAGCAGAAACAAAAAAGGGAGGAAAATTGATAATTTCTATGAACCATACACAATTATAGAAAAATAAAATAAGACGGAAAAGAGAAGGGACTGTCTGCAAAAAAAGAGAAAACAGAGAGGAAATGGAAAAAATCAGGAAAGCCGGCAAGCGGGAAGAATGCTTGACAAACAAGACGGCACCTATTAGAATAAAGCATGATCAAAAACGGCGATGAAGAGGAACAGTACAGAAGAAACCTGCGCCAGAGAGGGAGTCAGATAGGTGAGAGGCTCCCGCAGAAGTCTTTTGGAACCCGCCTTGGAGCCACTGCATGAAAGTGCAGCGTAGATGCCGGCGTTAACGGCAAGCAGAGAGAACTGCAAAAGTGCAGTTAATTAGGGTGGTACCGCCGAGTCCTTCGGTCCCTTTGGGGAGCGCAGGATTCGGCGTTTTGCGTTTCCTTATCGTATATCAAACAGAAAAGGAGAACAGTTATGGCAAAAGACAAGAAGTTAGTACAAAGCATTACGTCCAGAGACGAGAACTTTGCGCAGTGGTACACAGATGTAGTAAGAGAAGCAGAGCTCTGCGATTATTCCAGTGTGAAGGGCTGTCTGAACTATCTGCCCAACGGTTATGCGATCTGGGAGCTGATCCAGGCGGATCTGGACAGAAGATTTAAGGAAACGGGAGTAGAAAACGTTTACCTTCCTACTTTGATTCCGGAAAATCTGCTGGAAAAAGAAGCGGATCACATAGATGGATTTGCTCCGGAGGTTGCGTGGGTGACACATGGAGGAATGGAAAGGCTGCAGGAAAGACTGTGCATCCGTCCTACCTCAGAAACGCTGTTCTGCGACCTGTGGGCAAGAACAGTGCAGTCCTACAGGGATCTGCCGAAGGTATGGAACCAGTGGAATTCAGTGCTTCGCTGGGAAAAGACCACCAGACCGTTCCTGCGTTCCAGGGAGTTTTTGTGGCAGGAAGGCCATACCATCCACGCCACTTATGAGGAGGCGGAAGAGCGGACCATCCAGATGCTGAAAGTGTATGAGGACTGTTATCGTGATACGCTTGCCATTCCTTTTGTTTCGGGAAGAAAGGCAGAGCACGAAAAATTTGCGGGAGCACAGGATACCTACACCATTGAAGCGCTGATGCACGACGGAAAGGCGCTGCAGTCCGCTACCAGTCATTTCTTCGGAAGCGGATTCCCGGATGCGTTTAACATCAAATATGTAGACAAGAACAACGAGCTGCACAGTGTGTATGAGACCTCCTGGGGATGGTCCACCAGAAGTATCGGAGCGCTGATCATGGTGCACGGAGACGACAGCGGCCTGGTGCTTCCGCCGCATGTGGCGCCTGTGGAATGCCGTATTATCCCTATCGCACAGCACAAGGAAGGGGTTCTGGACAGAGCCTACGCCCTGTTGGATGAGCTGAAGAAGGCAGGATACCGGGTGAAGATCGACGATTCCGAGAAGAGTCCCGGATGGAAGTTCTCCGAGCAGGAAATGCTAGGAATCCCCACCAGGATCGAGATCGGACCGAAGGATATCGAAAACAACCAGGTGATCGTAGTCCGTCGTGACAACAGGGAAAAGGAAGTGGTGTCTCTGGATGCCATAAGCGTAAGGCTCCGGGAGATCCTGGAGCAGGAGCAGCAGGATATGTATGACCGCGCCAAAGAATTTTTGGACAGCCATATTGACACAGCAGTGACCATGGAAGAGATGGAAGAAAAATTCAAGGCAAACCGCGGATTTGTAAAAGCATGCTGGTGTGGGGATCCGGAATGTGAAGGAGAAGTAAAATATGTAACCGGAGGAGCTTCCACCAGATGTCTGATCGAAGATGAAGAAATGATCTCAGATACCTGTATTTGGTGTGGCAAGCCGGCGAAGCATATGGCATACTGGGGAAAATCCTATTAAGCTTGCCGGATATTCCTGAAGATGCCAAAGCGCATCGCCCGGCAGGAGAAGAGAGAGCCAGGCAGTTTCGGCAAACAGGAATCTGGGGAAGAACCTTGCAAAAAGAGGGGACGGGGAGCAGGAAGACTCTTCCGTCCCCGTATGCTAAGAGGAAAAGTTTCTAGTGTCGGACGGAAAGGGACAAGGGACTTTCCGGGGAGATTCGGGAGGAAAGAATGGAGCAGGAAAAACGGATAGAAACGCCTGTAAAAGAACTGGAGATAGACATACCGGAGAAGGTAAGGCAGATCATAAGCCGGCTGGAGGAAAGCGGGCATGAAGCCTATGCGGTGGGAGGCTGTGTGCGGGATACGCTGCTGAAAAGAAGGCCGCAGGACTGGGATGTGACCACGTCGGCCTCCCCGGAGGAGATAAAGGGGTTGTTTTCCAGAACCATCGATACCGGTATCGAACACGGAACGGTGACGGTGCGGCTGCAAAAAGAGAGCTTTGAAGTAACCACCTACCGGATTGACGGAACCTATTCGGACAGACGCCATCCGGACCATGTGGAATTTACCAAGAGCCTGAAGGAAGACCTGCGCCGAAGAGACTTTACCATCAATGCGATGGCATACAATCCCACAAGAGGGCTGGTGGATTGTTTTCAGGGAATACAGGATCTAAGAGAAGGCAGGATCCGGTGCGTGGGAAACCCCAGGGAACGTCTCAGAGAGGATGCGCTTCGCATTTTAAGAGGGATCCGGTTTGCGGCACAACTGGGATTTCAGGTGGAAGCGGAAACGGCCTTTGCCATGAAGGAGCTGGCAGACACCCTCCGAGAGATCAGCGCAGAACGGATCCAGGCAGAATTGGTCAAGCTGGTAACGTCGCCCAATCCGCAAATGATCCTGAAAGGCTATGAGCTGGGGATCACAGGCGCCATCCTGCCGGAGTTTGATGCGATGATGGAAACCGAACAGGAAACGCCGCATCACAACTGCAGCGTAGGGCTGCATACCGTACACAGTATGGAGAACATTTTGCCGGAAAAAAGTCTGCGTCTGACCATGCTGCTGCACGATATCGGAAAACCTGCCAGAAAAACCATGGATGAAAACGGAGTGGCGCACTTCAAAGGACATGGAGCCGTCAGTGAAAAAATGGCGGAACATATTTTGAAGCGGCTGAAGTTTGACAATGAAACCCGGCAGAAGGTAACGAAACTGATCCGCTTTCATGATGATAGGATAAAGGCGGAGCCTCTTGCCGTCAGGAAAGGAATGCACCGGATCGGGAAAGATCTGTTTTTGGACTACCTGAAGGTCAGAATGGCGGATACCCTGGCACAGAGCAGTTATAAGAGAGAAGAAAAGCTGGAGAATCTGCGGCGGGTTCAGGAGATTTACGAGGATATCATTCAAAAAGAAGAATGTGTATCCCTGAAAGAGCTGGCGGTTTCGGGAAAAGATCTGATAGCGATGGGGATGCAGCCGGGGAAAGAGATGGGAGAAACGCTGGAGTGGATGCTGGAGCAGGTGTTGGAACATCCGCAATGGAATTCCCGGGAAAAGTTGACGGAGCTTGCCGCTCAAAGAAAAGAATCTTTTCAACAGAAAGAGGATGGTATATAATGAACCCACAAGGAGGTGGCCTATGGAAGTGATGAAACAGTATGAAGAATGGCTGAGCCAGCCGTGCTTTGATGAGGAGACAAAAAAGGAGCTGCAGCAGCTGAAAGGAAATGAGAAAGAGATACAGGAGCGTTTCTATAAGGAACTGGAGTTTGGAACGGCAGGACTAAGAGGGATCATAGGAGCAGGAACCAACCGGATCAACGTATATACTGTCAGGAAAGCAACGCAGGGACTGGCCAACTACATCAGGAAGAAAGACGGGCAGGAGAAAGGAGTGGCCATCGCCTACGATTCCAGGAGAATGTCTCCGGAATTTGCCCGGGAAGCAGCGCTTTGTCTGGCGGCCAACGGGATCAAGGCCTATGTGTTTGAATCTCTTCGTCCCACCCCGGAGCTGTCCTATGCGGTCAGAACTCTGGGATGTATTGCAGGCATCAACATTACGGCGAGCCACAATCCGCCAGAGTACAACGGATACAAGGTGTACTGGGAGGACGGAGCACAGATCACGCCGCCCCATGACAAAGGAATCATGGATGAGGTGAACGCCCTTCGGGATTATGATACATTGAAAACGATGGAATTGCAGGAAGCTACGAAGGAAGGTCTGTATATCACCATCGGAAAAGAGATCGACGACGGCTATCTAGCAGAACTGAAAAAATTGATCCTGCATCAGGACGCCATCTGCCGGATGGGAAAAGAACTGAAGATCGTCTACAGTCCTTTGCACGGCACCGGAAATCTGCCGGTGAGAAGGATTCTGGCGGAGCTGGGCTTTGAAAATGTCTATGTGGTCAAGGAACAGGAGCTTCCCGACGGGGACTTCCCCACCGTTTCCTACCCGAACCCGGAGGCAAAGGAAGCGTTTGAGCTGGGACTGAAGCTGGCAGAGAAGGTAGATGCAGATCTGGTTCTGGCGACCGACCCGGATGCAGACAGACTTGGCGTCTATGTCAAAGATACGGCGACGGGGACCTATAAGGAGCTGACGGGGAATATGTCCGGCTGTCTTCTGGCAGACTATGAGATCGGACAGAAAAAAGAGAAGCTGGGACTGCCGGAGGACGGATACCTGATCAAGACGATCGTAACCTCCAACCTGGCAGATGCCATCGCCAAGGGATATGGGATCGGCTTGATGGAAGTTCTGACGGGATTCAAATTTATCGGGCAGAAGATCCTGGGCTTTGAAACGAAAGGAAAGGGCAGTTACCTGTTTGGGTTTGAAGAAAGCTATGGCTGCCTGATCGGTACCTACGCAAGAGACAAGGATGCTGTGGCGGCCACCATGGCGCTGTGCGAGGCGGCAGCGTACTACAAGACGCGGGGAAAGACACTGTGGGATGCCATGCTGGATCTGTACAAAAAGTATGGGTTCTACAAAGACGATATCCAGTCTATTACTCTGCAGGGAATGGAAGGATTACAGAAAATACAGGAAATTCTGGGAAGCCTTCGCGCCAATCCGCCCAGGCAGGTAGGAGGATATCAGGTGGAACGGGTGCGGGATTACCAGACGTCCGTTATCCTGGACTGCCGAACGGGAGAAACAACAGACACCGGACTTCCGGTATCGAATGTACTGTATTACGAGCTGGAGGGAGACAACTGGCTTTGCGTCCGCCCATCCGGAACAGAACCAAAGGTGAAGTTCTACTATGGCGTAAAGGGAGAGTCCCTGGAAGATGCACAGAACAGATCCGATACGCTGGGAAAAGAAGTTCTTTCCATGATAGACACAATGCTGTCAGAAAAGTAAACAGATAGGAAAACCAGTAAATTTCTTTAAAATCGTGAGACAGGTGAAATTTTCTTGACAAACAGAGGGAAAACAGGTATAACAATACCTATAAGAGTTTCTTTTTTTAAAGGAGCCGATAACATCTCAGAGGATCTGAATATATATTAAGACAGGATTCGACAAGGTAGATAAGAGGAGGATATTTTTCATGAACAAAACAGAATTGATCGCAGCAGTTGCAGAGGCAGCAGGGTTGAACAAGAAAGACTCAGAGAAGGCTTTGAAGGCTTTTGTTGACGTGGTAACCGCAGAACTCAAGAAAGACGAGAAAGTACAGTTGGTTGGATTTGGAACCTTTGAAGTAAGCAACAGAGCTGCAAGAGAAGGAAGAAATCCTCAGACAGGCGAGACCATGAAGATCGAGGCTTGTAAGGCTCCGAAGTTCAAAGCAGGAAAGGCACTGAAGGATGCGCTGAACGCATAATCACTGCATAAGAAGAGAGGAAGGTAGAGAGTGGAGATCCACTCTCTATTTTTTACAGCGAAATGTAACTTTTGACATTCCGGGAATCTGCGATCATGGGGAGTCAGAATCCTGTGCCTGCGCAGGAGTCTGACGACGGCAGAAATGAGGGAAGACAAGAAGAGGGAGAAGAAAGATGAGGCTAGACAAGTTTTTAAAGGTATCGAGACTGATCAAGCGAAGGACGGTGGCCAACGAGGCCTGCGACGCCGGCAGAGTGACCGTCAATGGGGTGACAGCCAAGGCTTCCGTGAAGGTCAAGGCGGGAGATATTATAGAGATCCAGTTTGGAAATCAGAGTGTTCGGGCAGAGGTCCTGGACATTCGGGACACCTCCAAAAAGGAGGAAGCAAAGGAGCTTTTTCGGTACCTGTAAAGGCATTGTGCATATTTACTATACAAAATTTAGAAAGCATGCAGACGGCCGACACTACAATTTGTGTTTTTGTAGATTTTTTTTAAAGAAAAAAGAAAAAGAAGCCAAAAAAGAAGTAAAAAAATTTACGTTTTTTTAGGAAAAAAACACAAAAAATCCCTTGCGGAAACAGAGAAAAACAGGTAGGCTTAATGAAAGCCTAGTGGGATAGGCAGTATGGGGAAATAGAAGTAAGGGTGAGTATAAGTATGGGAAGCATAAAGCAAAGGGGCAGGAAGAAACAGCCGAAAAAAAGAGTCAGGCGCAACCAAAGCAGTGTAAGAGGGATCTGTTTGGTGCTGCTTTTGCTTTGCGGCGTGTGCGGAGTCGGAAGCATATCGCTGAAGCAAAAGGAGAGAGTGCTTCTGGCACAGGAGACGGAACTGCAGGAAAAAATAAAGGAAGAGAAGGCTCGCACAGAAGAGATCAAGGAGCTGAAGGAATATGTAGGCACGGACGCCTATGTGGAGGATGTGGCGCGGGAGAAGCTTGGCCTGGTTCACGAGAACGAAATTGTATTTAAAGCAGAGTAGCAGAAAGATAAATGGCTTTAGGAAGTAACTCTCCTAAAGCTTTTCTTTGTATAACAGGGAGAGGCTGCGTTTGCGGCGTCTGTCCCAAGACACCGGGTGGAGAGAAAAATGGAGCAGAAAGTTAGAACATTTGTAAAACAGTACCATTTGCTGGAAGAAGGAGACAGGATCGTACTGGGGCTGTCGGGAGGGATGGATTCCATGTGCCTTCTGTTTTTACTGCTGCAATGGCGAAAGGAAAGGAAGCTAGAGATCCTGGCGGTGCATGTGGATCACCAGATCAGGGGCGAGGCGGCCAGAAAGGATGCGGCCTTTGTGGAGCAGATCTGTAAAGAGAAGAACGTGGAGTATCGACTCTTTCGGGAGGATGTGGAAGGGATCGCAAAGAAGAAAAAGCTTTCCGTGGAAGAGGCGGGCCGGGAGATTCGAAGAGAACTGTTCCAAAGCGAACAGAAAAGGTGGGGAGGCAGCAAGATCGCACTGGCTCACCATAGAAACGACCATGCGGAAACATTGCTGTTTCACCTTGCCAGAGGATGCGGGCTGAAAGGACTGGGAGGAATCGCGCCGGTGGAAGGACAGATCATCCGTCCCCTTCTGTGCCTGGAAAGAAGGGAAATAGAAGCATATGTGAAACAGCGCCAGATCCCCTACCGGGAGGATGCGACCAATCAGGATCTTGCATATGCAAGAAACCGGATCCGAAGACAGATCCTTCCGGAGCTGGAGACGGTGAACGAGAAGGCGCTTCTTCATTTCTGGGAGACCTCCCAGAGGGCAAAAAAGGCATGGGCGTTTTTGGAAAAAGAGGCGGACAGATGGTATCGGCTTTGCCGGAAGAAGGAGGAAGGACGCCTGCTTCTGAAGGAAGAAGAGTACCGGAAGATTCCGGAGGAACTGCGGGAATACGTCCTGCAAAAGTTTTTGTGGGAAGGGGCGGGAAAAAGAAAGGACATTACGGCGGTTCATATCGGGCTTCTGGAAGAGCTTTGGGGAAAGCAGTCCGGGAGAAAGCACTGTCTGCCTTACCGGCTGGATGCGCTTAGGACTCCCGAAGGGATAGAATTGTACCCGGCAGAAAAAGAGGAGGGGAAGAGACCGGGAGAAGAAAAACCGCCGGCAGTCCAGATGCGGATCTTTGAAAAGCAGGAAGAAGTCACAATATTTCCGCAAAATCCCTACACGAAGTGGTTTGATTATGATAAAATAGAATCTAATGTAAAAATCAGACACAGAGAAGCAGGAGACTATCTTACCATTGACCGGGCTGGCGGCAGGCAGAAGCTGAAGCAGTATTTCATCAATGAAAAGATTCCGCAGAGGCAAAGAGACGCCATATGGCTGGCGGCTGACGGGCACCATATTCTCTGGGTGATTGGTTACAGGCAGAATCAAGGGTATCAGGTGACTGACAGGACAAAGAGGATTCTTGAAATAAAAGTAGATGGAGGAAATCACAATGGCAGAGCAGATTAGAGTAATGATCTCGGAAGAGGAAGTGGCAAAAAGGATCGAAGAGCTGGGGAAAGAAATCAGCAGGGACTATGAAGGAAAGCAGGTGCATTTGATCTGTGTCCTGAAGGGCGGGGTATTCTTCATGTGCGAGCTGGCAAAGCGGATCAGCGTGCCTCTTTCCATGGACTTCATGAGTGTCAGCAGCTATGGAAATGCCACTTCTTCCAGCGGAGTGGTAAAGATCGCAAAGGACCTGGACGAGTCCCTGGAAGGAAAGGATGTGCTGGTGGTAGAGGACATCATTGACTCGGGAAGGACTTTGTCTTATCTGTGGGAGATCCTGGGGCAGCGTCATCCAAACAGTATGAAGCTGTGTACCCTTCTTGACAAGCCGGACCGGCGGGTCAAGGATATCCGGGTGGATTATGTGGGCTTTGAGATCCCGGATGAATTTGTGGTGGGATACGGACTGGACTATACGCAGAAGTACAGGAATCTTCCCTATATCGGAGTAGTGGAAGGGGTCAACTAATCCGACGGAATTACGAAAGAGAAAGGAACTTATCATATGAACAAGAAAAATATGGGACTGCGAGGGATCGTACTCCTGTTTTCCATACTCCTGCTGTTCGTGGCATTTCAGCTATCGGATAAACTGAATCAGAACGGCCGGGAGATCACCAGGAAGGATTTTGAAGAACTGGTACAAAAAGGACAGGTAGAGAATGTGACGATCCGCCAGAATAAGGCGGTTCCTACAGGGCGGCTGGAGATCGGCATCCGTGTGGGAGAGACCAGAGATATCCGGTATCTGTATGTGTCGGATGTGAATGAGATCCAGAAATATCTGCAGGAGAAGGAACTGGTTTACCGAATGCCGGATATTCCAAAGGACAGCTGGATCGGAACGACTTTAGTTCCTACTCTTCTGACGGTGGGAGGAGTGCTTCTGATTTTCCTGATGATGAACCGTCAGGGAGGCGGAGCCGGAGCAAAGGCCATGTCTTTTGGAAAAAGCAGGGCAAGGCTTCACAATGACGAGGAGCATCGGATCACCTTTGACAAGGTGGCAGGATTGGCAGAAGAAAAGGAAGAACTGGAGGAAGTGGTGGATTTCCTGAAGGATCCCCAGAAATATGTGAAGGTAGGAGCCAGGATTCCCAAAGGAGTGCTGCTTGTGGGCCCTCCGGGAACGGGAAAAACGCTTTTGGCAAAGGCCGTGGCGGGAGAAGCGAGGGTGCCTTTCTTTACCATCTCCGGTTCTGATTTTGTAGAAATGTTTGTGGGAGTGGGAGCTTCCAGAGTCAGGGATCTGTTTGAAGACGCCAAGAAGAATGCGCCCTGTATCATTTTTATTGACGAGATCGATGCAGTGGCGCGCCGGAGAGGAACCGGCATGGGCGGCGGACATGATGAAAGAGAGCAGACCTTAAATCAGATGCTGGTGGAGATGGATGGTTTCGGCGTCAACGAAGGGATCATTGTCATGGCGGCCACAAACCGGGTGGATATCCTGGATCCGGCCATTCTCCGTCCGGGACGTTTCGACAGAAAAGTAATGGTAGGATCGCCGGATGTAAAGGGAAGAGAAGAAATCTTAAAAGTACATGCAGACGGAAAACCCCTGAGTGAAGACGTAGATCTGGCACAGGTGGCGCAGACAACGGCAGGCTTTACGGGAGCGGATCTGGAAAACCTCCTGAATGAGGCGGCCATCCTGGCAGCAAAGGACAACAGAGGATATCTGAAGCAGACAGATATTCAGAAGGCTTTTATCAAGGTAGGGATCGGAACAGAAAAGAAAAGCCGTGTGATCTCCCAGAAGGAACGGAGGATCACGGCATTCCACGAGGCAGGACATGCCATTTTATTCCATGTGCTTCCGGACGTGGGACCGGTCTACAGCGTTTCGATCATTCCTACCGGAGGAGCAGGAGGATATACGATGCCGCTGCCGGAACGAGATGATATGTTCTATACCAGAGGACAGATGATGCAGGAGATCATTGTATCTCTGGGAGGCCGTGTAGCAGAAGAGGCAGTGTTCGACGACATTACCACAGGAGCGTCTCAGGACATCAAGCAGGCCACCGGACTGGCAAGATCCATGGTAACCAAGTTTGGAATGTCCGACACCGTAGGGCTCATCAACTATGACGATGACAGCGACCAGGTATTTATCGGAAGAGATCTGGCCCATGCCTCCAGAGGCTACGGGGAAAGCGTGGCGACTACCATCGATCAGGAGATCAAGCGGATCATTGACGAGTGCTACGGGAAGGCAAAAGCCCTCTTGAAGGAATACGAAGGGGTGCTGCATGCATGTGCAAATCTTCTTTTGGAGAAAGAAAAAATCACAAGGGAAGAATTTGAAGCGTTATTTGAAGCGCAGCAGGGATAAAGAAAAAAGGAAGTTAGGTTACATGAAAGAAGAAGCATTATTTTGTGACGGCACCGGGGAATATGTGATTCCTCCGCAACCGGAGGAGGATTCTGTGGTGACGTTGCGGTTTCGTACAGCAAGGGAGGAAGCGGACGGTGTTTGTCTTGTGACAGACACCGGAACTTTTTCTATGGAAAAGGACGAAACGAAAGGATATTTTGATTATTATGCCATCCAATGGAAATTGAAGGAAGAGACGTTCTCTTATTATTTTTCCATTACCAAAGGAGAAGAGACGCTCTATTATGGGAGAAACGGAGTCAGCAGGGAGCCGGTAGACTACTACCGCTTCGTTCTGGTTCCGGGATTTTCCACCCCGGACTGGGCAAAGGGGGCGGTGATGTACCAGATCTACACAGACAGATTTTGCAACGGGGATACCGGTAATGATGTAGAAACCAGAGAATACTTCTATATCGGAGATTACAGCAGCAAGGTGGCGGACTGGTACCAGTATCCCAACAGTATGGACGTTCGGGAATTTTACGGAGGCGATCTCCAGGGGGTTCTGGACAAGCTGGATTATCTCCAGGGACTGGGAGTGGAGGTGTTGTATTTTAATCCTCTGTTCGTGTCCCCTTCCAATCATAAGTACGATATTCAGGACTATGACTATATTGATCCGCACTATGGCCGGATCGTGGCGGACGAAGGCGAGGTGCTGCAGGAAGGGGTAACGGAAAACCTGTACGCTACCAAATACCAGAAGCGCACAGGAGACAGGAGGAATCTGGAAGCCAGCAACCAGTTGTTTATCCGACTGGTAGAAGAACTGCACAAAAGGGGGATGAAGATCATCCTGGACGGCGTGTTCAATCACTGCGGTTCTTTTAATAAGTGGATGGATCGGGAGAGGATCTATGAAGGGCAGGAAGGCTATCAGCCGGGCGCTTATGTGTCGGCAGACAGCCCTTATCGCAGCTATTTCCGGTTTTTTGAAGAAGCATGGCCTTACAATTACCATTATGATGGCTGGTGGGGACATGATACCTTGCCGAAGCTGAACTATGAGGAATCTGTCAAGCTGGAAAATTATATTCTGAAGGTGGCTGTCAAATGGGTGTCACCGCCTTTTAACGCAGACGGGTGGCGTCTGGATGTAGCGGCGGACCTGGGGAGGAGCAACGAATACAATCATCAGTTCTGGAAGAAATTCCGAAAGGCTGTGAAGCATGCCAACCCCAATGCACTGATCCTGGCAGAACACTACGGCGATCCGAGAGAATGGCTAAAGGGAGATGAATGGGATACCGTGATGAACTACGATGCCTTTATGGAGCCGGTCACCTGGTTTCTGACGGGCATGGAAAAGCACAGTGACGAGGAGAGGCCGGAGCTTCGCGGCAACGGAGATCATTTTGCGGGAGCCATGCTACATCACATGTCAAATATGCTGACGCCTTCCCTGCAGGTGGCCATGAACGAATTGTCCAACCACGACCATTCCAGATTCCTTACCAGAACCAATCATATGGTGGGACGCGTGGGGCAGCTGGGAAGTAAAGCGGCCGAGGAATATGTCAACAAGGCCATTATGCGGGAAGCGGTAGTGATGCAGATGACCTGGGTAGGAGCGCCTACCGTCTACTACGGAGATGAAGCGGGCGTCTGTGGTTTTACAGATCCGGACAACCGAAGAACGTATCCGTGGGGAAGGGAAGACAGGGAGCTTCTGGAATTTCACCGGGATATGATTGCGATTCATAAAGCGTATACAGCCTTGAAGACCGGCTCTTTGCTGCTGCTTCATTGGGAAAACAATATTCTGAGCTATGGAAGGTTCGGAAAGGACGAGAGGATCATCGTCGTGTTAAACAACAGAGAGACGCTGGCCAGAGTGACGGTGCCTGTCTGGAAGGCGGAAGTGGCGGAAAAATGCAGGCTGTACCGGTTGATGTACACCTACGCGGAAGGCTATACCCGGGAAGCGGAAGAATATCTGGTGGAAGAGGGAGAGCTGGTAGTAAACATGGGAGCGTATTCGGCGCTGGTACTGACAGACGTCTGCCCGGAGGAAAAGAAAGGATAGGATCGGATCCCAACAGATAAAATCTGACCTTGGGGCGACGACTACAGACAGAAGTCTTGCAGGCAGATGCGGCAGTCCGGGAAAAAAGATATCCAAAAAAAGAGAAAAAAGTGGTAATAACAACGGAACAAAGAAGAAAATTCGTCTATACTGTGCAGGAACAAAAAACAACCCGAACATGTATGGAGGAAACCAAATGGAACATAAAATGTTTTGTTACCAATGTCAGGAAACGGCAGGCGGCCAGGGCTGTTGTGTGTCCGGCGTCTGTGGGAAAAAGCCGGAAGTGGCTATGATGCAGGATCTTCTGGTGTATGTTACGAAAGGACTGGCTTCTGTAACAACACAACTGAGAGCCGAAGGAAAGACGATTGCCGAAAGTGTGAATCATACCGTAACATTTAATCTGTTTATGACGATCACAAACGCCAATTTTGACCGGGAAATGATCGTTGCAAGAATCACAGAGACACTAAAAGAAAAAGACAGTCTGCTGCCGGAGGTGCAGGACAAGGAGAAACTGTCCCAGGCAGCGCTCTGGTCAGGCGGCGAGGCTGAATATGAAACGAAGGCGGCAACGGTAGGCGTGCTGGCAACGGAAAATGAGGATGTGCGTTCCCTGAGGGAGCTGATCGTCTACGGGCTGAAAGGTCTGGCAGCCTATTCCAAGCATGCAAATGCACTGCTGCAGGAAGATGGCGATGTGGATGGATTTATTCAGGAGGCGCTTGCCAAAGTGCAGGATGACAGCCTCAGCGTAGAAGAGCTGGTGGCCCTGACCATGGAAACCGGAAAATACGGAGTGCAGGGAATGGCATTGCTGGATCAGGCAAATACAGGAGCCTATGGAAATCCGGAGATCACGCAGGTGAACATTGGAGTGGGAACACGACCGGGGATCCTGGTATCCGGGCACGATCTGAGAGATCTGGAAATGCTTCTGGAGCAGACAAAGGGAACGGGAGTAGACGTGTATACCCATTCTGAGATGCTTCCGGCGCACTACTATCCGTTCTTTAAAAAATATGACAACTTTGTAGGAAACTATGGAAATGCATGGTGGAAGCAGAAGGAAGAGTTTGAAACCTTCCGGGGACCGATCCTGATGACCACCAACTGTATCGTTCCGCCGAAGGATTCGTATAAGGATCGGCTTTGGACGACGGGAGCTGCAGGATTTCCGGGCTGCCGCCATATTTCCGGCAGCTATGGAGAAGAAAAAGACTTTTCAGAGCTGATCGAACAGGCAAAGACCTGCCAGCCACCGCAGGAGATCGAGAAAGGTACCATTGTGGGAGGATTCGCTCATGAGCAGGTATTTGCGCTGGCAGATAAGGTGGTAGAAGCCGTAAAATCCGGCGCCATCAAGAAATTTGTAGTAATGGGCGGTTGTGACGGAAGAGCGAAGAAAAGAGAGTATTACACAGAATTTGCACAACAGCTTCCGAAAGACACGGTGATCCTGACAGCAGGCTGCGCCAAATACAAATACAACAAGCTGGATCTGGGAGATATCGGAGGTATCCCGCGGGTGCTGGATGCCGGACAGTGCAACGATTCCTACTCTCTGGCGCTGATCGCGTTGAAGCTGAAGGAAGTATTTGAGCTGGACGATATCAATGAACTTCCCATTATCTATAATATTGCCTGGTATGAACAGAAGGCGGTGATCGTATTGCTGGCGCTGCTGTATCTGGGGATCAAAAACATTCACCTGGGGCCCACTTTGCCGGCATTTTTGTCTCCCAATGTAGCCAGCGTGCTGGTAGAAAACTTCGGGATCGCGGGCATTGGAACGGTAGAGGAAGATCTAAAGCTGTTCTTTGGAGAATAATCAGGAATTTCTGAAGGGACTTCTAAGAGTGTTTTAAAACAAAGGGAATCAATTCGGTTGGTTTCCGTAAAAAATGAAAAATATTATAAGGATGTTTCTTTCCTATGAACGAAAATTTCGTAGGAAGGAGACATCCTTTTTTTACAGGGTGTTAGGTGATTTGGGATTTTTTGTGACAGGAGAAGAACGAAAGAGAAAGAGAGTTTGCATAAATCCCCAGGCTGGATTTTGTTTATTTTGCCCAAAACCAGGCGGTTTTTCCGAAAAAATTCTCATGGACTTTCTATGATAAAATTGATACGATTAATACATAATAAATATGACAAGATATATATGAAATAGCAAAAAAGGAAATTTCGGTATCACATCTTATGGAATATAGGGGAGCAGAAGCATCCAGGTTTAAAGAGCGATGCGATGCCGGATATTAAAAATATAAAGACGTAATAAATAGTATTTTAAGATGAATATGAAGGAGGTTTTTATGAAAGGAAACAGAACATTGGCGGGGATCATGGGGGTACTGCTACTGGCGGCATCCGTCTTAAGCGGCTGGGGAGCGATGGGAAGGGTTGCTGCACAGGGAGCGATCATAAAAGAAGTACAGGTGGAAGCAGAGCAGATCGGTCATGCGGAAACGAGCAAAGTGACGGTGAAATTTGGAGGACAGGGAACGAATGTACAGGCGGGGCAGAGGGTGGATATCAGCTTTGGCACAGCCGGGGCAAAGGTCAAGCTGCCCTCCTCCCCCATTCCTTTATACAACAGGGAAGGACAGCTTCTGGGAGAGGTGCAGTTTTCGGAAAGCAAGGGAACGCTGATTTTTAATGAAAATGCAGCAAAGCTGGATGACGTGGAAGGAAGCTTTTATTTCAGCTTTACCGGATATTACGAAGGAGATATGGATCAGGATGGAACGGGAAGGATCTATATAGATTACGAGGGGAACAGAAAGACCATAGAGGTCACTTATAAAAAAGGCGGAATCTCTACCAATAACGTATATAGCAAAAAGGGAGTAGAAGTGTCCGGAAATGACGGCAGCAGCGTGGACTGGGTCTTTACCTTTAATGCAGCCAGGAATCAAAGCGATGGAAGCGCAGGGTTTGTGGTGACAGACAAGCTGCCGGAGACCATGACGTGGGATCTGGACAAAATAAACAGCAGTCCTTATGTGGTGCAGTTTCAGGGAGGATATCTTCCCACGTTGTTCCCGGCAACCGGCGGATGGGTGGATCTGCAAAAGGCGAAAGAAATGGGGATCGGGATCTCATTTGCCGGGCAGGATCTGACCATTACGATACCGGGATATGCAAATTATGGGGGCGGCTACACGGCAACGCTTCACGAGACGGAGGTGGCAGTCCGGCTGTCTGCAAAGATCACCAGGGAAACCCTGGAGAATGAAGCGGTGGAATACGTAGAGAATACATCAGAACCGGTATTAAACGGAGCAGACTGGACACTGGATCCCACACAATTTGGGGACAGGGTAAAGATCCAGCGTCAGGGAGGATCGATATCCGGAACGAAACCGGGAGAACTGCAGATTAAGAAAGTCATAAAAAGAACGCAGATTCCCATCAAGGATGTAGAATTTACGCTCACCAGAAAGGATGGGCAGGACATTCAGGTAAAAGAAGGAGACGGTTATGTAAACAAAGGACCGTCGGTCCGGCTGACGACAAATGATCAGGGAATGGCAGAGATCAAAGGACTAAAAGCCCAGACATATGAGATAAGAGAAACGAAAGCGCCACAATGGATCGCCTATGACCAGGATCACCCCGTTGTGCGAGAGTTTGAAATGAAAGCGGATGACAAAGTGGGAGCTTGGTTTTTGATTGAAAACGATAAGAAAAAGACGGAGGTTTCCGTAGAAAAGAAGTGGATCAAGGCAGACGGACAGCCAGGGGAGGGAATGGACACGAAGGTAAGGCTGTATCAAAATGATTTTCCTGTTTCAGAGGAAGTGATCTTGACAAAGGAGAAAACAAGCCATATTTGGAGGGGACTGGATCTGGCAGACGATCAGGGAAACAGTTATCGTTACACAGTCAAGGAAGTGGGAGAAGAAAAGGGAGAAATCGAAATAGGCGGGAAACAGTTTCAGGTGACGTATGGGAAGGCAGAAAATGGAAGCCTTGTGATTACCAACAAACAAGAAGAAGAGATGGTCCCGCTTGTGCCGGCCACGACTGAAATCAAAGTCACAAAGGTATGGAGGGGAGTATCTCCGGATAAAGCGCCGGAAATAACGGTATATTTGTTTAAGAATGGCGAAAAGACCCAAGAGAGTCTGAAGCTGAATCAGGGAAATCAGTGGACGGGAAGCTTTGAAAATCTGCCAGTGGTAGATCACATTACCGACACAAAAGCAAATACATACAGTGTAAAAGAGGAGCCGGTGCCCGGATATCATACAGAGATCAGCGGCACGGAGAAGGACGGTTTCACCATTACTAACACCATCACGGGAAAAAGATCTGTGCCGGTAACGAAAAAATGGGTAGGAAAGCCGGGAACGTCCGCTACGATCCGCCTGTTGGCAGATGGCAGGGAAGTGGATTCGGCGGTACTGCGTGAGGAGAATCACTGGCAGCATACCTTCACCGATCTGGAGCAGTATCAGGATGGAAAAGAAATTGCATACACCATTCAGGAAGAGGAAGAGAAGGGGTATGAAACAAAGATCACAGGAGATATGGAAACCGGGTTTACGGTAACCAATACCAGAAAAGAACCAAAGCAGTCCATCCTGGTGGAACCTTCACCGAAAAAGACGAGTTCCAGTACATCAATGAGAACTCCCAAAACAGGGGAGCAAGGACATCCGGAAGTATATGTGGGAGCATTGCTTGCTTCCTTGGGAGGAATCTGGCTTCTTAGAAGAAAAAAATAAGAGAGAAGAAACGAAAAAAAGAAACAGAAAAAAGAAACAGAAAAAAGAAATAGAAAAAGAAACAGAAAAAAGAAACAGAAAAAAGAAACAGAAAAAAGAAACAGGGAAAGAGATTGAAAGATAGAGTCGGTGCAGTTGTGGGACTGCGCCGACTTTTTCCGCTTTTTCTTATAGGACTGTGTAGCCAAAGAGCAGCGTGAAGAAAACTAAAAAAACTAAAAAACATAAGAAATTTTAATGTAACCATTGACATTACATAAATATAATGCTAGCATGATGGTGATAAATGTAATAAATAAAGTTACAATACACCCGTAGGAAACATCGTTAAAATGACAGAAGTTATTTGAACGGTTGGCACATGACAGAACAGAAGGAAGGTGAGGATATGAATCAGAATAAGGTGCAGGAGCAGCGGCTGAACGATCTTTTAAAGGCGTTCCAAGAGGACTCTGACAAGTACAAACATATACAGATTCCGGAAGGTGTGGATGAAAAGCGGCGCATTTTGCGTTCTCTCATGAACATCCGCATGCCAAAGAAAATGGCAGATGACGTAATAAAGCTACAGAATGAATATTTGCTGGAGTGTGCGAAAGAAAAAGGGATCGTCCGTCTTTCAGACATTCCTGTGATCAAGGGAAATCTGTCTATTTGGCAGGGAGATATTACAAGACTCCAGGTAGATGCGGTGGTGAATGCGGCAAATGCAGGGATGCTGGGGTGTTTCATACCGATGCATACCTGTATTGACAACTGTATCCATACCTATGCGGGAATACAGCTCAGGCAGGAGTGCTATGAACAGATGGAAAAGCTTCGGATAAAATATGGCAGGCAGTATGAACAGCCGACTGCGGTGCCGATGCTTACGGATGCTTACAACCTTCCGGCCAAAAAGGTGATCCATGTAGTAGGACCGATCGTGGAGTCTCAGCTTACGCCAAGGCTGGAAAAGGAGCTGGCGGACTGCTATCGAAACACATTGGATCTGTGTGCGGAGAATGGATTGAGAAGTGTGGCATTTTGCTGCATATCCACGGGAGTGTTTCGGTTCCCGAATAAAAGAGCGGCAAAAATTGCCGTAGATACAGTGGCAGAATGGTCCTTGGAACATCCGGATGCAATGGAGAGGATCATTTTCAACGTGTTTAAGGATGAGGATAAAATATATTATGAAGAATTTTTATGAAAAAAGTAACGGATACCGGGAAACCATTCAAAAGGGCCTGAAAGCGGCGCGGTATCTGGGAAGAAAAACATCTTTTGGGAGAAGCGCGGGAGGATGGCAGATCAGAGATCTGAAAGATGCGATCAAACGTGCGGAAGCGATCGTTGTCGGTGCGGGGGCGGGACTGTCAACGTCTGCCGGTCTGACCTACAGCGGGGAACGGTTCGAACGGTATTTTTTTGATTTTGCAAGGGCATACGGCATTCGGGATATGTATTCCGGCGGATTCTATCCGTTTCCCGATCAGGAAACCTTTTGGGGATGGTGGGCAAGGCACATCTACTACAATCGCTATATTGATCCGCCCAAGCCCGTATACAAAGAGCTGCTTTCCCTTTTAAAGGAAAAAGACTACTTTGTTATTACAACCAACGTGGATCATCAGTTTCAAAGAGCGGGGTTTGACAAGGAAAGACTATTTTACACGCAAGGAGATTACGGACTGTTCCAAAAGGCGGCGCCGGATCTTCCAAAGACCTATGACAATGAAGAATGGGTGATGGAGGCGATGAAAGCACAGGGCTTTGTAAGGGATGTCAGAGGCAGGTGGGAAATTCCAGAGGATGGAAGACTTTCCATGCAGATTCCACCGGAACTGCTCCCACGGTGTCCGGATGACGGTTTGGAAGTAACCACAAATCTTCGTGTGGACAGTTCTTTTGTAGAAGACGCAGGCTGGCACAAAGCGTCAGAGGCATACCGGGAGTTCCTTAAAAATCACGAGAAGACGCCGGTTCTGTTTTTGGAACTGGGAGTAGGAGCGAACACCCCGGTGATCATCAAATATCCGTTTTGGCAGATGGTGATGGAAAATGAAAAAGCAGCATATGCCTGTATCAATTATGGGGAGGCCTTCTGTCCGGTGGAAATTGAAAATAGAAGCATATGCATCAATGGAGACATAGGAGAAGTGTTGCATCAAATGATACAGTTGCCTGTGACGCCGTAAAAAAGACGCAGATACACAAACATTTTACACAAAGCAGAACCAAAAGAGAGGTTACTTGTTTTTTTGGATTCTTTGAGATATAATGGGAAAAGCAAGTGACACAGAAAATTGCCGGACAGGGGGGGACTCCTGGCAGGCAGAAAAAGTGGAGGTAGTAGAATGTTAGTATCAGCAAAAGAGATGCTTGAAAAAGCAGTGGAAGGACACTATGCGGTGGGCCAGTTCAATATCAATAACCTGGAGTGGACCAAGGCGATCCTGCTTACAGCTCAGGAATGTAATTCCCCGGTGATCCTGGGAGTATCCGAAGGAGCAGGCAAGTACATGACAGGCTTCAAGACCGTGGCAGATATGGTCAAAGCGATGATCGATGAACTGAAGATCACCGTGCCGGTAGCGCTCCATCTGGATCATGGCTCCTACGAAGGATGCCAGAAATGTATCGAAGCAGGATTCTCCTCCATCATGTTTGATGGGTCTCACTATCCGATCGAAGAGAATGTTGCCAAGACGAAGGAGCTGGTAGAGACCTGCAAGAAGTTGGGACTTTCTCTGGAAGCAGAAGTAGGCTCCATCGGCGGAGAAGAGGACGGAGTCATCGGACAGGGCGAATGTGCAGATCCGGGAGAGTGCAAGCAGGTTGCAGATCTTGGAGTAGACATGCTGGCAGCGGGAATCGGCAATATTCACGGAAAATATCCGGCAAACTGGGCAGGCCTCAGCTTTGAGACGCTGGATGCGATTCAGCAGCTGACAGGCAAGCTTCCGCTGGTTCTTCATGGTGGGACAGGGATTCCGGAAGATATGATCAAAAAGGCTATTGATCTGGGAGTTGCGAAGATCAACGTAAATACAGAATGTCAGCTATCCTTTGCAGATGCGACAAGAAAGTATATCGAAGCAGGGAAAGATCTGGAAGGAAAAGGATTTGACCCGAGAAAACTTTTGAAGCCCGGTACAGAAGCGATCATGAAGACGGTAAAAGAGAAGATGGAATTGTTTGGTTCTGTCGATCGTGCATAGAACAGCTAAGGGCATTCCGACGATGGTTGGAGTGCCTTTTTGTAATAACTGATAGAATTTATGGAAGAAGAGGATAATAGATGGAAAAGGGTATGAATGTAGCGGAAATATTCGGACAGGATGTGTTTAATGACACGGCAATGCAGGAGCGTCTGCCTAAAAAGGTCTACAAGGAATTGAAAAGGACGATAGAAGAGGGAAAAGAACTGGAACTGGATACGGCAGATGTGATTGCGCATGAGATGAAGGAATGGGCCATTGAAAAAGGTGCGACGCACTATACCCATTGGTTTCAGCCTTTGACAGGCGTGACGGCAGAAAAGCATGATTCCTTTATTTCGGCCCCGCTGGAAAGCGGAAAAGTACTGATGACCTTTTCCGGAAAGGAGCTGATCAAAGGGGAGCCGGATGCCTCTTCTTTTCCGTCGGGAGGACTTCGGGCAACCTTTGAAGCGAGAGGATATACAGCCTGGGATTGTACGTCTCCTGCCTTTGTCAGAAGGGATGCTGCGGGAGCGACTCTTTGTATTCCCACGGCTTTTTGTGCATACACGGGAGAAGCGCTGGATCAGAAGACGCCTCTTCTTCGTTCCATGGAAGCGATCAATGAGCAGGCCATGCGTCTGATCCGGTTGTTTGGCAATACTCAGTCCAAGCGGGTGAGACCTTCCGTGGGAATCGAGCAGGAATATTTTCTGATCGATGCCGGCAAATTCCGGGAAAGAAAGGATCTGATCTATGCCGGACGTACCCTGTTTGGGGCAATGCCCCCCAAGGGACAGGAGATGGATGATCATTATTTCGGGACCATCCGCCAGAGGGTGGCCGGATTTATGAAAGATGTTAACGAGGAGCTGTGGAAAATGGGCGTTACTTCCAAGACACAGCACAATGAGGTGGCGCCGGCACAGCACGAGCTGGCTCCCATCTTTGAAGTGGCGAACGTCGCAGTGGATCACAATCACATCATTATGCAGACCTTGAAGCGGATTGCCGGAAGACACGGGCTGAAATGTCTGCTTCATGAAAAGCCGTTTGCAGGAGTCAACGGTTCCGGGAAACATGACAACTGGTCTCTGACCACGGATGACGGCAGAAATCTTCTGGAACCGGGAAGTACACCGCATGAAAACATCCAGTTTTTGCTGGTACTGACCTGTATTTTGAAGGCGGTGGACGAGCATGCAGATCTTTTGCGGGAATCGGCAGCCAATCCGGGAAACGATCAGAGGCTGGGAGCGGATGAGGCGCCTCCGGCGATCATTTCCGTCTTTCTGGGAGAGCAGCTGGAGGACGTGATGGAACAGCTGATCAGTACGGGAGAAGCGACCCACAGTCTGGATAAGGGGAAAATGCATACGGGAGTGCGTACACTGCCGGATTTTGCAAAGGATGCAACGGACAGAAACCGCACTTCTCCGTTCGCTTTTACAGGCAACAAGTTTGAGTTCCGTATGGTAGGCTCCAGAGATTCCGTGGCAGGGGCTAACGTGGTGATCAATACCATTGTGGCGGAGGCTTTTGCAGAAGCGTGTGATGTACTGGAACAGGCAGAGGACTTTGATCTGGCGGTGCATGATCTGATCAAGGAATACGCCACCAGGCATCAGAGGATCGTATTCAGCGGCAACGGGTATTCGCAGGAGTGGGTGGAGGAAGCGCAGCGGCGCGGGCTGTCCAATCTGAGATGTATGGTGGATGCCATCCCGGCCTTGACCTCTGAAAAGACGGTGGCCATGTTTGAAAAATTCGGAGTGTTTACCCGGACAGAGCTGGAATCCAGAGGAGAGATCAAGTACGAAAATTATGCGAAGGCGATCAATATAGAGGCGCAGGTCATGATCAATATGGCAAGCAAGCAGATCCTTCCGGCGGTGGTGGGCTACACCAAAGTGCTGGCGGATACGGTGCTGGCTGTAAGGGAGGCTGGCGCGGATCATCAGGTACAGGCAGAGCTTCTGACGGAGGTGTCCGCTTTGCTGAAGCAGACAAAGGATGCCCTGAAGGTTCTCCGGGAAGTATCGGAAGAGGCGGCGAAGGAAGCAAAAAGTGAGATCAGAGCCAGGTATTGTTATGAAAAAGTGGTTCCGGCTATGGAAAGACTCCGCAGACCGGTGGATCAGCTGGAGATGCTGGTGGATAAAGAGGTGTGGCCAATGCCGTCTTATGGAGATCTGATGTTTGAAGTGTAAAGGACAGATAGAAAGGGAGAGCAGGAATTCATGACAAAACACGAATTTTTACGCAGACTGGAGGAGGCGCTGGTCAATGAGGTGGAGCCTTCTGTGATACGTGAAAATCTGAAATACTACGAGGAATATATTGGTGAAGAGGTAAAGAAAGGCCGGACAGAGGAAGAAGTGTTGGAAGAGCTGGGGGATCCCTGGGCGATTGCAAGGACCATTTCGGATATGGCAGAGACGGGCTCCCAGGAGCCCCGAAGCCCGCAGCACAGAGCGGATTACGAAGAAGAAAGAACAGAATCCAGAGGTAGCTCTGTCCAGATCAACACAGGGCGCTGGGGCTGTATTTTGTGGCTGGTGATAGGGATTCTGGCTGTGATTGCAATCGGAGCTTTGATCGCGGGGATCATCAGTACCTTGCTTCCGATTCTGCTTCCCATCCTTGCGATCGTGGTGATCGTGCGGATCTTTGCCGGCCGATCCTGACAAAAAGGCGCCCTGTGAGGCGCCGGATCTTTTTGAGAAGCGGGATCGAAAAGTGAAGCGGCAGGAAAGATACCTGAAAAAAGGCTGCTTTGGAGCCTGAAACAGAATCCGTCAGATCAGTAAAAGACCGATGGGGGAGCCATCGGTCTTTTGAGGGGAGTATAAATAATTAATAAGGGGTGTAGGAAGTATCCTTCCTACAAGACTCAGTATAATATAGAGGAATTGAAAAAGCAAGCAGAAAAAGTAAAAAAATATTAAGAAAAAGTTAAAAAACAGAAAGAGCATTTTTCAAGGGAGAAAAGTGCAGAATAGGGAGAAGCATGAATAGGATAGAACTGATCGCACCCTGCCACTTTGGCCTGGAGTCGGTGCTGAAAAAAGAGATTGTGGATCTGGGATATGAGATCACGGAGGTGGAGGACGGCAGAGTTACATTTTGCGGAGATGTGGAGGCGGTTTGCCGGGCCAATGTGTTTCTGAGAACGGCAGAAAGGATCTTATGGAAGGTGGGAAGCTTTCGTGCCACTACCTTTGAAGAGCTGTTTGAAAAAACGAGGGAAATTCCCTGGGAAAATTATATTCCCAAAGACGGGAAATTCTGGGTAGCCAAGGCTGCTTCTGTAAAAAGCAAACTGTTTAGCCCTTCGGATATCCAGTCGATCATGAAGAAGGCCATGGTAAAGCGGCTGCAGGCCAAATACGGGATCGACTGGTTTCAGGAAGACGGCAGCTCTTATCCGGTGCGTGTCTTTCTGAAAAAAGATGTGGTGACGGTGGGGATCGAGACCTCCGGAGCCTCTTTGCATAAGCGAGGATACCGGGCGATAGCGGGAAAAGCGCCCATCACAGAAACGCTGGCAGCAGCCCTGATCCTTCTGACTCCCTGGAGAAAAGACCGGATCCTGGTGGATCCTTTTTGCGGCAGCGGGACATTTCCCATTGAAGCAGCGATGATCGGCGCAAATATCGCACCGGGTATGAATCGGTCATTTTTATCGGAAGAGTGGGACAACCTGATTCCCCGGCAGGCCTGGTATCGGACGATCGACGAGGCGCATGACGGGATCCGGCAGCAGGTGGAAATGGATATTCAGGGGTATGATGCAGATCCACAGGTGGTTCGGGTGGCCAGAAACAACGCTGCAGAAGCAGGTGTGGAGGAATATATCCACTTTCAGGAAAGGGAAGTATCCAGGCTGAGTCATTCGGGAAAATACGGGTTCGTCATTACCAATCCGCCCTATGGAGAAAGGCTGGAGGAAAAGAAAGATCTTCCGGCGCTGTACAGGACTTTAGGGGAACGGATGAAAGAGATGCCCACCTGGTCCACCTATATGATCACTTCTTATGAGGAAGCGGAGCAATATTTCGGGAGAAAGGCAGACAAAAATAGAAAAATTTACAATGGGATGCTGAAAACCTATTTCTATCAGTTTTTAGGACCAAAACCGCCAAGAAGGAGAGAAGGATAATGAGAGAGATTATTTTTGCCACGGGAAATGCACACAAAATGGAAGAGATCCGGATGATCCTGGGAGAAAAACAGGGGGAATTCCAGATTTTATCTCAAAAGGAAGCGGGGATTTTTGTGGATGTTGTGGAGGACGGTCAGACCTTCGAAGAAAATGCGATCATAAAAGCACGGGCGGTGGCGAAGGAAGCCCATAAGCGATATCCGAAAGCGATAGTGCTGGCAGATGATTCCGGACTGGAGATCGACTATCTGGGAGGAGAACCGGGAATTTATTCTGCCAGGTATCTGGGAGAAGACACCTCTTATGACAAAAAAAACCGGGTGATTCTGGAGAGACTGGCGAAGGCAGAACCTTCCCAGAGAACAGCACGGTTTGTGTGTGCCATTGCGGCGGTATTTCCCAACAAGGAACAGGAGGTAGTGCGGGGAACGATGGAAGGGCGGATTGCGCAAGAGATTGCGGGAGAAAATGGATTTGGCTATGATCCGATCTTTTTTTTACCGGAGTATGGATGCACCAGCGCCCAGCTTTCACCGGAAAAGAAGAACAGCCTCAGCCACAGAGGAGTGGGACTGCGAAAAATGCGGCAGATTCTGGAAGAAAGAGAAGGGGCAAAGGAGTAGGAAGGAAGCATGAAGCTTTTGATCATCAGTGATACACATGGTTCGCATATCAATGTAGACAAAGTGCTGGAGAAGGAAGAGGGAATGGATCTTCTGATCCATCTGGGAGATGTGGAAAAAGGAGAGGATGCTATCCGCTATTCCGTGAACTGTCCGGCGCATTTTGTCCGGGGAAATAATGATTTTTTTTCCGATCTTCCCAGAGAGAAGGAGTTGTTTCTGGAGGGCTGGCACCTCTTTTTGTGCCATGGGCATGCGTACTATGTTTCTGTAGGAGAAGAGCAGTTGAAGCGGGAAGCAAGAGGCAGGGGGGCGGATATTGTCCTTTATGGTCACACACATAGACCGGTGATCCACAGGGAAGAAAATCTTCTCATCCTCAACCCCGGCAGTCTGACGCATCCCCGTCAGGAGGGGCGAAGACCCAGTTATATGATCCTGGTGCTGGAGGAGGGAAAAGAGCCGGAGGCTTGGATCAAGTATTTGTAGGGAGATGTGGGAAAAAGAAGTAAGATGGCAAAGTAGCGGATCAATCGACCGGATACTGGAAAGCATGTATCACCATAGGAAAATAGATAAAAACCTGATAAACAGAGTGGAAAAGCAGAAAAAATCAGAATAGAAAAAACCTATAAATTACTTTTTTTATTAAAAAAAACAATCGGTCAGACGCCTGAATGTTATAGAGGAAGCCCGGGGAATTTGCTAAAATAGCAGAAGAAAAATCAGAAGAAAGGGCGGCACAGAGTAAACAGGCAGCCACTTTTTGGAGAGCAGAAAGAGGAGGACAAGATGAGAAAAAAAGTAGTGGGATGGATGCTGGCGTTTGCACTGCTGGCAACACAGGGAAGCGTGGCAGCGCTGGCGGCAGAAAGGGAGACAGAGACCGGTAGCAGCCCGGCGGCGAAGGAAAGTCTGGAAGAGGAACAGACGGCGGGGCAGGAAGCTGTGATCAGGCAGGTGACCCGGAAAACAGAAACCATATCAGAAGGCAGGAAGCAGGTAGAGTTTTTGGTACAGGGAGAAAACCTGAAAGAGGTAGGTGTACGCATAAAGATGGGGTTATTTGCTCAGAAGCTGGATCTGTTTCAGATCGTCAGGGAAGGGGAGGGAGAATCCCAAAGCATCAAGATCCTATTCCCTGAAAATGAGACCGGCGGCGAGGAGGTTTATGAGGTGCAGTTTTTCCCTACTCCGGAAACAAAGGGAAAAATTGCTTTTGAAACAAGCTATGAGGTTCGGATTCCCAGAAAGGAAGAAACGGGAGAGCCGGAGCTTTGGTGGGTTCGCAATGCCATGTGCTTTGGAGACCTGTATCAAGCCGGAGATGAAGTGGTTGTCTGGGTAAAGGGCAAGCATCTGACGAAGGAAAACGTTACGTTGGAGTTTTCTCATCCGGAAAGTGTCATGATTGAAAAGGTGGAGCATCCAAACGATGAAAATCTGACGTATACCCTGTTTTTTCAGGAAAATCCGGAAGCGGGAAGAAAAGAGCACATTATCACGGCAAAGGCAGGGCGATATGAAAAAACCATGAAGCTGACCCAGTATGGGACGGCGGATACGGATGCGCCGAAACCGGATGTAAAGCCGGAGCCTACACTGCCTCCGGTAATTCAGAATGCAAGGCTTTGCTGTGAGGAGATCACGGCAGAAGGCGGTGAGCCGACCTTGACGCTGGAGGGAGAAAACCTGAAAACGGACAACTGGAATGTGACGGTGGAGGCTTTTGAAAAAGGAACGGATACAAGGGTGGAGCAGATGGAGGTGACGGTGGAGAAGACATCCGCTACCTCGGCAGTTCTGCATATTCCTGAAAATAAGACGGGGAAGGAACTGCAATATCAGATCTGGATCGGTGTAAAAGCCAAGGGAACGGAGCCGATTCTGAAGAACCTGTATCAACAGAAAAAGGAAGCCGAGACGGAGCCGATTGAGGAAGATCCACAGATCCGGGAAGGGTGGAGAGAAGATCGGATCGGGAAATGGTACCAATATGAAGACGGAAGCTATCCGAAGGCAGAAGCGGTAGAAATAGAAGGAGAAATCTATTATTTCAATGCGGCCGGATATCTGGAATGCTGTCGCTGGATACAGACAGGCGGACACTGGTATTACCTGACTTACGAAAGCAAAGCGGCAAAGGGATGGGTCGGAATCGGCGGAAGCTGGTATTTCTTTGACAAGAAAACGGCGCAGATGCAGACGGGCTGGCTCAAAGAAGGTGATGCGTGGTACTTTCTGGATGGAAACGGCGTCATGAAGACAGGTTGGCTGTACACAGGCGGCAGTTGGTATTACCTGGGAGAAACAGGCATCATGCAGACAGGTTGGCTGCACACGGGAGGCAACTGGTATTATCTGGATGAGACAGGAGCCATGAAAACGGGCTGGCTTCGGGAAGGTGGCAGCTGGTACTACCTGGAAGGCACCGGCGTTATGAAAACAGGGTGGCTGTATACGGGAGGATCCTGGTATTACCTGGAAGGAAACGGTGTCATGAGAACAGGGTGGTTCTATACAGGAGGATCCTGGTATTACCTGGAAGAAAACGGAGCCATGAAAACGGGATGGCTTCTGGAGAAAGGCAACTGGTATTATCTGAAAGGCAATGGAGTGATGGCAGCCGGGGTGGCGCTGTCCGTATCGGGGACAAGCTACCGATTTGACGGAAACGGCAAATGGATCGGATGATAGAAGTAGAAAAATCAGGCAGGCAAAAAGAGGATCAGGCACAAGGGAAGAAAACCGGGCTTTGTGCCTGGTCCATAAAGAGGGGACAGGAGGTTATAAAAGGGAGATGATAAACGGGAGTCTATGAACAGGACGATAGACGATAGATGGGAGGCGGGAAAAAATATTGACGGAACCTGCCAGGTGTGATAGAATACACCATGTCGCCAGATCGCGGCAGAATAGGATACGGAGGGGTATCGAAGTGGTCATAACGAGGCGGTCTTGAAAACCGTTTGTCCGCAAGGGCGCGTGGGTTCGAATCCCACCCTCTCCGCTTTTGAGAAACAGGAAATGCTTACAGGTTAAGTATTTTCTGTTTTTTTGATCCGATCTTGAGCGACCGGAAGGCTGTACATAAAAAGCCCGCCGATGACGGAAAATCATCAGCAGGCTTTGGGATAGACGGAGATGGAGGGATTTGAACCCTCGCGCCGGCGAAGCCGACCTACCGGATTTCGAATCCGGACCCTTCAGCCACTTGGGTACATCTCCAGCGGAAATGTTGCATTTCCTTTCAGGGAGGCAGGACTACAAAATTATCCACCTCTCATACCGAACCATTGTATCATAAAAAAGCAGAAGATTTCAAGAAAAAAATGATTGACATTTAAAAGTTGGTACTATATAATGACTAATGTGTCACGGCAAATTGCCTGATGACGATCGTGCGACAATGTCGGGGTGTGGCTCAGCTTGGCTAGAGCGCCTGGTTTGGGACCAGGAGGTCGCAGGTTCAAATCCTGTCACCCCGATCGTGTGCGGGTGTAGTTCAATGGTAGAACACTAGCCTTCCAAGCTAGATACGTGGGTTCGATTCCCATCACCCGCTTTTCTTGGAGCAGAAATGCCCGGGAAAATGGTTAGACGGTTTCTGTTTGGCCTGTGAGTCTGTAGCTCAGCTGGATAGAGCAACGGCCTTCTAAGCCGTAGGTCGAGGGTTCGAATCCCCCCAGGCTCGTTGGAACCACACAACTTAATATTGGGTACTTCATCGGTCTTAGTCCGGTAGGTAGATACATGGTGGGTATGGTGCAGTTGGTTAGCGCGCCAGATTGTGGTTCTGGATATCGTGGGTTCGAGTCCCACTACCCACCCTTTTTTCTTTTATTGGGCTATCGCCAAGCGGTAAGGCACAGGACTTTGACTCCTGCACTCGTTGGTTCGAATCCAACTAGCCCAGTTGCGGGCGTGTAGCTCAGTCGGTAGAGCACTTGACTTTTAATCAAGTTGTCCGGGGTTCGAATCCCCGCACGCTCATAAAAGCAAACAGCGGAAATCCAATACTATATGGGTTTCCGTTATTTTTATTTCATGACAGATCATTCTCAACTGTAAACATTTCTTCGATGGATACCTGGAACTGCTTTGCGATATTCCAGGCCAACACGAGGGAAGGATTATATCTTCCGTTTTCCAGATTTCCTATGGTTTCTCTTCTTACGCCGACTTTTTGAGCCGGCTCTTCCTGAAGAGCGAACAACTGAACCAAAAAAGCTATTGTTGCTGATTTCTCAATGTTTTTCCAAAACGATTCATCGGGGATGACCCAAAAGTACCGTAAATAGAACAAGAATCCCAAAAATCCGAACCATCCGGGATTTTTAGTGAAGATCCCAAGGATGGAAATAACGGGCTTGCATTGCGCCGCTTTTCAGAGTAAGATGAAGCCAGTTCACATACGGAAGCTACCCTTTAAAAAGTGCGAAATAGAAAACGGAAAAAAGGACGGAGAAAGAAAACCACAAAGAAAACCGCGAAAGGGAACCGTGAAAGAAGAAAGCAAAAAAGAGTGAGAAAGATACTTGCTGTTTTGTAAAAAACAGATCAAGATAAATTTCAAGAGAAAGAGGGAAGGCAAATGACATACGAAGAGATGCTAAAAACAGCACAGGGAGAAATTGGAAAATTCTGCAAAGCCTGTCCGGTGTGTAACGGGAAAGCCTGCAGGAATCAGATACCGGGACCCGGGGCAAAAGGCGTTGGAGATACGGCCATCCGTAATTATGAGAAGTGGCAGGAAATTCGGGTGCAGATGGACACCCTGACAGAGAAACAGGAAGTGGATACCACATTTGAAATGTTTGGACGTAAGTTCCGCTATCCTTTTTTTGCAGGTCCTGTAGGCGCGGTCAACCTGCATTATGGAGAGAAATACAATGACGCTTCCTACAATGACGTTCTCGTATCCGCCTGTGCGCAGGCAGGGATCGTGGCAATGACGGGAGACGGCGTGAACGCAGAGGTGATGAAAGCGGCAACGGAGGCGGTAAAAAAGGCGAAAGGACTGGGGATCCCCACCATAAAGCCGTGGAACCTGGAAACCATTCGGGAGAAAATGCGGCAGGTGCAGGATTCGGGCGCGTTTGCGGTTGCGATGGACGTAGATGCAGCAGGACTTCCCTTCCTGAAAAACATGGTGCCTCCGGCAGGAAGAAAATCCGTAGAGGAGCTGCGGGAAATTGTGGACGCCGCCTCTGTTCCGTTTATCGTGAAAGGGATCATGACAGGAAAGGGCGCACTGAAAGCAAAGCAGGCAGGCGCATCGGCTATCATCGTATCCAATCACGGCGGACGGGTGCTGGATCAGTGTCCTGCTACGGCGGAGGTGTTAGAAGAGATTGTAGAGGCAGTGGAGGGAAGTATGCGCGTCTTTGTAGACGGCGGTATTCGCTCGGGCGTGGATGTATTTAAGGCGCTGGCTCTTGGCGCCGACGGAGTGATCCTGGCACGGCCTTTCGTAACGGCGGTATACGGAGGCGGCGAAGAAGGGGTGAAGCTTTACGTGGAG
Source organism: Suipraeoptans intestinalis (assembly GCF_009696485.1). Taxonomy (GTDB): domain Bacteria; phylum Bacillota; class Clostridia; order Lachnospirales; family Lachnospiraceae; genus Suipraeoptans; species Suipraeoptans intestinalis. The sequence goes on along the minus strand of NZ_VULY01000018.1, from coordinate 809,318 downwards.
AAAATAGGCGGGGAACTGAAGGATACTATGGAAATGTGCGGAGCAGATTCGCTGGCGGAGATTAAAAAAGATATGATCCGAAAAGCTTAGATGCCAAGGACGGAAACCTACCGGTAGAAGAAACTCTGGCAAACATCCATGACCGGCTTTGCCGGGCTTGCAGAAACTTTGAAACAGATTCCCGCAAAAGAGGCTGTGCGGGTTTTGGAGCAGACAAAAAGACGACTGCAGACCAGGTGGAAGGATAGGAGAGGATAAAGCATGAAATATCGTGTGAGAGATTTGATGGAGCAGAGTGGTTTGGGGAAAATGAGGGTGATTGCCGGAGAAGATCATCTGGATAATGAGATCGGGGGAGTGACGATCATTGAAGCGCCGGATATTGTCAAATTTATCAATGGCGGCGAAGTGCTTCTGACGGGACTGTATGCCTTCAAATCCTGCAGCCTGTTGGAAATGGAAGGCTATATCCGGGAGCTGGAGCAAAAAAAGATCAGTGCGGTGATCCTGAAACGAGGACGGAACATTGACTTTGCAGAAGAAAAAGTAGAAATGTTCAAGGCTTATGCGAATCGCAGGGAGATTCCCTGTCTGTCTGTGGATTTTGATACTTCGTTTAAGGACATTATGGAAGTGATCATGGGGGAGCTGTTTAGTGACGAGGTAAAACGGCTGAAATATTTTAAGACGACCAGAGATAACTTCGAGGCGCTGGTACTGTCTTTAAAGCCGGAAGAGGACGGGATCGTGAAGCTGCTGACGGTACTGGGAAAGCTCATCAGCAATCCGACGGGGGTGTATGATCAAAATGGGGTTTGCATCGGAGAGACAAAAACCGTTCCCACTGATCTGGAGGTTTCGGGAGAACTGATCCAGGTAGATCCTGAAATCGCCTCCAACTACCAGTACATGAAGAGAAGTGTATACATTTATGGAGAAGGAAGAGCGGTTGACCAGTACGTAGTCCGCATGAAGAGGATGTTTGGGATCCAGATGTATCTGGTGGTGACAGAGATCGGGGAAAAACTGGACGCCATGGATTATATTGCGATCGACAGTGCGGTATCTGCTCTGCAATATGAACTGTCAAGAAGATATGCGGTACTGGAACTGGAGAAAAAGTATCAAAATGATATTTTGCATAACATTTTGCACGGAGAGATCCACTTCATCGAGGATATGAAGAAAAATGTAAGCCTGCTTGGCATGTCCTTTGGAGGGATGTACCGGGTCGTTGTTTTCGGGATGGAATATAAGAGAGGGAAGGAGCCAAAAGACATCAACGTCCGGATGGATGATGTAAACCTTCTGAAAGAAAGAATCCGCAGGGTGTTCCCGGGAGCCGTGATATCCAATGACCTGGATAAGGTCATCGTAGTAGAAACGGAAGAAATGGAAAAGCATGAATGTGAATTTAGAAAAGACATGCAGGCTGCCATAGAAAAATTGAAAGAGTTTCTGCGGGAGCAGAAAAAAGGCTTTGAAATCAAGGCGGGAGTGGGGAAAAAAGTAGACGGTATCGTCAATTTGAAGTATAGCTACCGGGAAGCGGAGGATGCGTTGGGATTCCTGGATATTGCAGGCAGCATCTTTGGAAAGGAGAAGTCGGATATCCTGTTGTTTTCCGACATGGGAATCCTGAAGCTGCTATCGGGATTGAAGGAGGAAGAATTACAGGAATATATACCGGAGACTCTCCAGAAGCTGTACAGGGATCATAAAAGTCAAAAGAGGGAATGGATCCTGACGCTTTCCACCTACCTGGATTATAATCAAAATCTGATGAAAACGGCGCAGGAGCTGCACATTCACTACAAGACGGTGGCTTACCGGATCGAAAAAATCGGAATGATGACAGGAATGCGCTTTGATGATGCAAGAGAAATGCTGAGTGTGCGAATCGGGCTTGTAGCATGTAAGATCCTGGACAAATTAAAGAAGGGGTAGGAGCAGGATGCCTGCTTCTTCGTACTGCCGGGGAGCAAAACAAAAACCATTTTATCTGAGAAAGATAAAATGGTTTTTGTTTTTTATCATGAAATGACGATGAAAATTGTTAAAAAATAAACTACAATGACGAATATACACAGGGGAAAGAAAAAGAAAAGGGAATAATAGGATAAATTGCACAAAAATAACCTTCTGTTCTTGTGGAACCTGACAGGGAGGAAAAGAGAATGGTCATTGACGTGGAAAAAGTCATGTTTTATTTGGAGGAACTTTATCAATGTGGAAAACAGCCGGACGGCACATTTTCCAGGATCGCCTACTCAAAAGAGGATCAGGAAGGAAGAAGGCTGTTTGCGGGATGGTTTGCAGAAATGGGAATTTCCACGCGGGTAGACGAAGCGGGGAATCTGATTGCCAGAATGGAAGGAAGGAATCCGGCTTTGCCGGCGATCCTGCTGGGCTCTCATCTGGATACCGTTCCTGATGGAGGCAGATATGACGGCGCTGCCGGCTGCGTGGGAGGCCTGGCGGTATGTGAGGCTATGAAAAAAGCAGGATATATTCCCGATCATCCCATTGAAGTAATCGTTTTTACAGATGAGGAAGGGGCAAGGTTCGGAAGCGGACTGTTTGGAAGCAGCGCTATCTGTGGACAGCCGCTGGAGGTGTCAGAGGAAGAGGCAGACGGATGCGGAAACAGGCAGAAGGAAGTGATGGAAAAGAGCTATGGGATCCGGATGGAAGACGTGTGGAAAGCAAAGAAGGAGCCAAAGGATGTTAAATGCTTTCTGGAGCTTCATGTGGAGCAGGGAGCGAGGCTGGACAGAGAAGAAAAAGCAATCGGAGTCGTTTCTTCTATCGCCGGAGTAGTAAGATTTGAGGTGGAGATTTTCGGCGAGGCAAACCATGCAGGAAGTACAGCCATGGGGGACAGAAAAGATGCGCTGGTAGCAGCGGCGGAGCTGATCGGAGAAATCCCTGAAATCGTAAAGAAAACCGGAAAGGAGTTTACTGTAGCGACGGTGGGAACCATACAGGTCTCTCCCAATTCTGTCAATGTGATCCCGGGAAACTGCCGGTTTCATCTGGAGATCCGGGATCAGGAACGAGAAATCATGGAGGCGGTAGAGAAAAACGCTTTCGCATATCTGGAGGAAGTCTGCCGAAAAAGCGGATTGGAATTTCGGGTGCAGAAAATCTCGGACCATGATCCGCAGCCAATGCAGGACTGGCTGAGGAAACAGATCGAGGAGGCGACCAAGGAGATGGACTATAGCTACACGATCCTTCCCAGCGGAGCGTTTCATGATTCTCTGGCGATGGCACAGGCATTTCCCACAGGCATGATTTTTGTACCAAGCAAGGGCGGGATCAGCCATTCCAGATATGAGCGGACAGAAAAAGAAGAGATGAAAAAAGGCTGTGAGGTATTATTACATACCGTATTAAAAGTAGATAACATGAAATAACTCATGTTAGAAATAAAAAAGAAAGGAAGGGCACACAAATGGAGAAAAAGAGAATTGGGATCATCGGCGGAGGAATTTCAGGAACCTGTCTGGGTTATCATCTGAGTCTTTACGATCAGGCGGAAGTTACGGTGTTTGAGAAGAATACAGTGGGAGGCGCCTCTACGGCAAAATCTGCCGGAACAGTATGCCTGTTTGACGATTCTTTGAAAAACCGATACTGGGACGTGCGTCTCTATGGGTTTGAGTCTTACCTGAAAATGGAGGCGGAAGAAAAGGGATCAGCAGGATTTGATAAAACGGGGACACTGGTGGTAGCTACCAATGAGGAAGTGGAAAAGGTCATTCAGACGGGGATCGCTCTTGCAAAGGCGGCAGGCTATACAGGGGAATATATCACCGATAAAGACCGGATCAAGGAAATCCTTCCGGATATTTCCACGGAAAATATTCTGGGAGCAGGTTATACCCAGGATGACGGATATTTTGACGGCACCATGATCTCCAACACCTATGCAAAAAAACTGCAGGCAAACGGCGGCGTCGTAAAAACCGGTGTGGAAGTAACGGAAATAAAGGTAGAAGACAACAAGGTCAAGGGGCTGAAAACCAGCGAAGGAATCGAGTATACCTTTGATGTGGTAGTAGACTGTACAGGACCCTGGAGCAAATTTACCGGAGAAATGGCAGGTGTTGACGTACCGATCTGGCACACAAAAGCAGAAGCCTTTTTCCTTTGCCCTCCGGGAAAGAAGCTGGATTATACCTTCCCGGTATTAAAATACCCGGAATTTTATGCACTGCGGGCAGGAAATAATATTTTCATCTGCAAGTCTCACCTTTCGATGGATCTGAACAATCCAATGCACGCAGGACAGTGGGATCCGGATAAGCTGCCGGCAACGGGAGGAACGGACGAGTATTTCATTGATTTCCTTTTGGACCAGCTGGAAGCGAAGGTACCCGGAATCGTAGACAGCGGACTGGTATCTTCCTGGCTGTCCTACAGAGCGGAGCCAAAGGACTTCTGGCCGATCCTTGGAGAGACACCGGTGGAAGGCTATCTGCTGGCAACAGGCTATGGCGGAAATGGAGTGATCGAAGCGCCCGCAGCAAGCAGAGACCTTGCGAAACTGATCATGGTGGGCGAATCCACGCCGCTATTGGAAAACTGGGCGTTTAAGCGTCTGTTAGAGCAATAAGAAGTGAAAGACACTGCAAGAGTAGATAGGAGAGACATATGAATATAGCAGTTCTGATAAAACAGGTTCCTGTTTCCAACAACGTATCGGTAGATCCGGAAACACATGCGCTGGTTCGCACGAGCATGGAAGGGATGCTGAATCCTGCCGATCTGAATGCCATTGAAGCTGCCATGCTGTTAAAAGAGCAGGTAGGCGGGAAGGTAGTTGCCTTTACCATGGGACCGACAGAGGCGGAAAAATCACTGCGGGATGCCATGGCGCTTGGCTGTGAGGAGGGAGTGCTGATTTCAGACCGGTGCTTTGGAGGAGCAGACACACTGGCGACAGCGAAGCCTCTTGCGAGGGCCATCGGGAAATACGGAACGTTCGAACTTATTTTAGGAGGAGCGATGTCCAGTGACGGAGCAACAGGACAGGTGGGTGCAATGGTAGCGGAATATCTGGGGATCCCTCATATTTCAGAAGTGTCGGGCATAGAGTATGACGGGCAGGAAGGAATACGGGGAATCAAACAGTGTCAGGGAGAAGAGGTGACCTTGGAGGCGCAGCTTCCGGCCTTGATGACGGTATGCTTCGGATGCAATGAGCCGCGCCTTGCAACGCTTCGCACGAAGCGTAAGGCAAAGGAGAAACCGTTGAAGCTGTACACGAATGAGGATCTGGGATTTGCGCAGGAGGAGATCGGGCTCAAGGGATCTCCCACTCTGGTAGCGGATTCCTTTGTTCCTGAGCGGACAAGGAAAGCTGTCATGTTAAAGGGAACACCGGAAGAGATGGCGGCAAAAATTCGAGAGTGGATAGAGATTGAGAAAGGAAAGAATTAAATGGCGAAAGGAATTTGCGTTTTTGCGGAACACTTTCAGGGGAATATAGAAGCGGTGGTAGCGGAGCTTGTTTCGGTGGCACATTTGATACAGGAGACGACGAAGGAACAGATATCGGCCATGGTTGTCTCTGACGACTGTGAGAAGCTGATCGAAGAACTGAAAAAGCTGGGGCTGGATGAGATCTATGCGGTGAAAACAAAAAGAGATCCCCTGTTTCAGGACGATGCAGTCAGCCAGGTGATCGCAGACATGCTCCGCAGGATCGATCCCTCCGTTGTGCTTGTTCCTGCAACAATGACAGGGCGCTCGATTTTTTCACGGGTAGCTGTAAAGCTGGGATGTGGACTGACGGCAGACTGTACAGAGGTGCTGGTGGGAACAGGGGAGGACGGCTCTTTCTATATCAAGCAGAACAAGCCCTCCTTTGGGGAAAATGTATTCGTGACCATTGTGACCAGACCGGGGGTATATCCGCAGATGCTGACGGTAAGACCGGGAGTGTATCAGCCCTATGAGGCGACGGAAGAAAAAGAACCGAGGATCAGCTATCTGGAGGTAGAAGTGCCGGAATCCGGGATCCGGGTGGTAACAAAGCGTCCGGCCGTCTCTTGTACGGACAGCATCCTGGGGCGGAAACAGTTGTGATCGCCGGAAGAGGAGCGGAAACGGCAGAAAGCTTTGAACTGCTCCGGCGGTTCGCCGGGCATCTGGATGCGGCGGTGGGAGGAACGAGACCCATTGCAGATGAAGGGTGGATTCCCTTTGAAAATCAGGTGGGGCAGACCGGATGTACCATCCGTCCCCGTATCTGCATTGCTCTGGGGGTATCCGGGGCGATCCAGCATACGGAAGGGATCAAGGATACAAAGCTGATGATCGCGATCAACCAGGATGAGGAGGCTCCGATCTTCCAGATTGCGGACTATGGGATCGTGGGAGACTTGAATCAAATTCTTGCAGAGTATCTTAAAGAAAAATAGAGAAATAAAATTTATCCGAAACGGATATAAAATATTTTGAAATTTATCGGTATTAGCCAATGTGTTACGGTGTGAGATATATTATAATTGGCGATATATACAAGAGATACAATGGTGGAGTAAGATAACTGTGCATAGTTACTAAAGCGAAAAGGGGCAGGTGCATTTACACCCGCCCGTTTTCTATAAAGTCCAGGATGAAGAAGATCCCGTACAGGGTATCTATGCCGGAGGAATGTCCGATGGTTTCAAAAGAAGCCCGAACGGCTCCGGGATCCGGACATTTTGCAAGAGAAAGAACGGCAGGACTGAACCGGTGGTTCAGCGCGCAGCGCAGGAAGGCCTGGCTGATGGTGTTGGTGCGGTGTAAGCCGGCTGCGACCTGTTCCTTCAGCAAAGAAGCAAAAGAAGAGCTTCCGTTTCCGGAAAGGATCAGGCCGGCCAGAACGCCGCAAAGGAAATCATCGCCGGAGGGAGTCAGACCAATGCCCAGTCCCAGGAGCCGGGACAGGCAGACGGAGGCAGAAGAATACTCTTTTTGGGATAACGCCTGTCGGGCCTGCAGAAGATACTGCCGTCCGCCTTCTAAGATCGGGGAAGGAAGGGGGCGGCCGGGCTTCTGAAAGGCGTGGAAGATGGCGTCAAATCCTCCGGTGTGGGAGGAGAGCAGGACGGCGGCCAGACGCTCCTTTAAAAGGGCTATCTGAGCAGGCGTCAGTTCTTCCTGCAGACAGGAGGAATAGGATTTGGCTCCCTGAAACAGAAAGCGGAAAGAGCCGATCAGAAGGGAAGTGTCGGTAACTCTGACAGGTGTACCTTCTGAGAGGTTCAGTTTGCGCAGGGACTCCTCGGAAAGATCAGCGATCAGGCTGATGGGAGACAGAGGGGAAGCGTTCGATTGTAAGGCGATCAGTGTCTTATCAATACAAAGGTTCACAGTTTTTCGATAAACGGAATGCACGAATCCGTCTTGTCTGGTTTTTAACAGGTGCAATGTGAGGTCTGAGGCTTGTATGATGTCGTAATACATAGTATCTTATCTCCAAGGAATTTCCTGAGTATTTTATCTATAGATATGTACGTATGGTAGCAGACAAGGAAGAAAAACGCAACAGCAGGCAAGCAGGAGGGAAAAAGTTATGTATGATCTATTAATTCAAAACGGAAAGTTGGTAACTCCGGATCGTATCTATGAGGCAACGGTAGCGATCCATGACGGGAAGTATGCAGCATTTCTTGATCCGAAAGCAGAGGTGGAGGCAAAGGAAGTGATCGACGCGAAGGGAAACTATATTTTCCCCGGAATCATCGACTGTCATGCCCACTTAAACGAGCCGGGATTTGAATATCGGGAAGATTTTGAAACAGGTTCCCGTGCGGCAGCGGTAGCAGGCTGTACAACGTTGATCGACATGCCTCTGAACAATGATCCTTCTTTGTTAAACAAGGAAATTTTTGATTTGAAAATGGGAAAGGTCAGCAAGCATTCTGTGATCGACTATGCGTTGTGGGGCGGCATTGTAGGAGACTACAGCGACGATCCCAATGGGATCAAAAGCAATATAAAGGATCTGGTAGATCTGCATCACTGCGGCGTGGCGGCTTTCAAGGGATTTACCTGTCCAAACGGAGACCTGTTTCCAACGGTGAATATGGGGAATGTAAGAAAAGCGTTAGAGACCTTAAAGCCTTATGGGGCGCTTTGCGGATTCCATTGTGAGGAATGGGGACAGGTGTATGAAAGAGAAAAAGAAGCAAAGGCAAAGGAAGGCCGTACCAATGAAGAGAAGATCCGCGACTTTTTAGATGCCCATGATGTATGGACCGAATATGTGGCCACAAAAAATGTGATCGATATGGCAAGGGCAACAGGAGGAAGGGTGCATATCTGCCATGTCAGCCATCCGATGGTGGCGCAGGTGGTAAAGGATGCCATCCATGAAGGGCTTCCCATCACGGCGGAGACCTGCCCGCATTATCTGGGATTCACAGAAGACTTTGTGTTTGAGAAGGGTGCGCCGGCAAAATGTACGCCGCCCATGCGGACACGGGAGGATATGGAAAAGCTGTGGGACTATGTGCTGGACGGCACCCTGTCCTGTGTAGGAAGCGACCATTCCCCGGCGGCTGACGAGGAGAAAGACAATGCCACAAAGGATATCTGGCATGCCTGGGGCGGATTGAATGCGATCCAGTATTTCCTCCCAATGATGTTTGATATGGTGGTGCATCAAAAAGGGCTGTCTCCCAGTCTCATTGCAAAAGTCATGGACTACAATCCTGCCAAAGTGTTTGGGCTTTATGGACGAAAGGGTGCGTTTGAGATCGGGTTTGACGGAGATATTGTGATTTTGGATCCGGAGAAAGCATGGAAATGTGAACAGGAAAAGCTGCTGACGAAAGGGCATGTTTCCTGTTTCAACGGACTGGAAGGAAAAGGAACGCCGGTATGTACCATTATTCGCGGCAAGGTGGTGGCGGAAGACGGAGCATACAGGGAAGAGGCCATCGGACACGGAGAATATGTTACACCGGTAAAATAGAACTGTGGGAGAGAGAAAACAGGAGGGAATTATGAGTGAAGTAAAAAACAAGGAAGTGAAAAAAGAAGCCAGTTCGCTGGCGCCCATCAAAGAAAAAGACCGTATCATGGGCTGGGGCTCCAACACCATGCTGTGGCTGGGAGGCTGTATTTCCATCGGAACACTGACCATGGGATCTGCCCAGTTGGAGAAAGGCCTGAATCTGGTTCAGTTGTTTGCAGCTGTGCTTTTGGGATCGCTGCTTTTGATCGTGGGAATTGCCATGAATGACCAGTTCAGCTATAAGACGGGAGCGCCTTACAGCGTACAGTTAAAGAGCGCGTTTGGAACCAAGGGAAGTATCGTGCCGGTCATGATCCGGGGACTGCCCGGTATCGTCTGGTACGGGTTTCAGACATGGCTGGGAGGAGCGGCTCTGAACAATATTTCCATTGCATTCTTTGGCTATGATAATATCTGGGTGTACTTTGTCCTCTTTCAGGTGGTGCAGATCCTGCTGTCCATCAAAGGGTTCCAGGGAGCAAAGTGGGTTGGAAACATTGGCGGTGTAGTAATCTCTCTTGCCATGATCTATCTGCTGTACATCTGCATTTCACAGTACGGAGATACCATCGGACAAAAACTCCTGCATAAAGAGGGAACCTGGGGAATGCCGTTTATTGCGGCGGTGATCGCATTTTTTGGAAACAGTACCACCGTTATGCTGAATGCGGGGGACTATTCCCGTGAAATGAAAAGCGGCTATTCCGCCGTTACGCGCGGGGTTTCCTACTTTCTTGCGATGGTGCCGGCGACAGTTCTGCTGGGGCTGATCGGAGCCATGGTTTCCACAGCGACCGGAATTGCAAACCCTATCAATGCTTTCGCGCAGATGGTGGAAAATAAATTTGTCCTGGTTGTAACGTTGGGATTCATCATTTTTGCACAGTTGTCCACAAACCTGGCAAGTAATGTCATTCCTCCGGCCTATGCGTTCATGGACGCCTTTAAGATGAAACACAGGACGGCGGTGATCCTGGTAGGAGTACTTGCGGTGGCGACCTGCCCCTGGATTTTGACCAGCAACAGCTCTGCGGCGGGACTGGATATATTTGTGAAAGTTTATACGGCATTTTTCGGACCGATTTTTGCGGTGCTGATCACAGACTTTTTCATTCTTCGCAGAAGAAAATATACCGAAGAAGCCCTGCAGGATCTCTATGATGAAAAGGGAGATCACGCAGGGGTCAACTGGGCGGCGATCCTTGCCATTGCAGTGGGGGCAGTCATCGGCTTGCTGAACGTAAATATTTCATTTTTTACGGCAACGATCCCGACGGGTCTGATCTACTACTTTGGTATGAAAAAGATGCCATCCTGTGCCCGTTTCAGAAAAGGAACCTCTTTAGAATAACAGACGTACAGAAAAAACAGGAGGGAATGAGGAATGTTTGACGTATTGATCCAAAATGGAACCATTGTGACGGCAGAGGCTGTTTGCAAGGGCAATATTGGAATAAAAGATGGGAAAATTGCGGCGATCCTGGAAGCGGGGATCGCTCCGCCGGCAGAGAAGGTGATTGAGGCAGAAGGAAAGTATGTATTTCCGGGAGCCATTGACACCCATGCACATCTAAATGATCCGGGGTTTGAATGGCGGGAGGACTACGCGCATGGAACGGCGGCAGCGGCTCTGGGAGGCTATACTACAGTGATCGACATGCCGCTGCAAAACGATCCCTGCCTGACAAATGCAGAGGCTTTTGATTTTAAGGAGGCGAAAGTGTCTCCCAACGCCTATGTGGATTACTGCTTCTGGGGAGGACTGACCAGCTATAATCTGGGAGATCTGAAGGATCTGGACGAAAAGGGATGCGTTTCCTTTAAATCCTTTATCGGGCCCGTTTCTCCGGACTATGAGTCGCTGAACTATGGACAGGCGATGGAGGCCATGGAGATCATCAAAGAATTTGACGGACGCGCAGGATTTCACTGTGAAGATTACTCCATCATCAAAAACCAGGAAAAGAGGATGAAGGAGGCCGGACGTACCGACTGGAAAGCCTTTCTGGAGTCCCGTCCGGTAGTGGCGGAAATCGTGGCGACGGATGCCATTATAGAGATCGCGAAGGCCACCGGCTGTAAGGCGCATATCTGCCATGTATCGCATCCGGAGGTGGCAAGACATATCAAGGCGGCGCAGGACGAGGGATATGATATTACGGCAGAAACCTGTACCCATTATCTGACCTTTACCTCGAAGGATGTGATCGAAAAGGGGCCGCTTTATAAATGCGCGCCGATCCTGCATTCCCAGGAGTCGGTGGAGCAGATGTGGGAATATGTAAAGGCGGGCGTATTCAGCGGCATTGCTTCGGATCATTCTCCCTGCTCCTATGATGAAAAATACAAGGAGATCCTGGGGCAGAAAATAGAGACGGCGTTTGATGTATGGGGCGGCTGCTCCGGGATCCAAAGCGGATTTCAGGCGTCCTTCAGCGAAGGAGTCGTAAAGCGGGGAGTATGCCCCACTGTGCTGGCAAATGCCATGGCGGTTTTGCCGGCAAAGGCATTTGGGATCTATGGAAAGAAGGGAGATATCCGGGTGGGATTTGATGCGGATCTTCTGCTGGTAGATCCTGAAAAAGAATGGGAGATCACAGGTGATTCCCTCCTTTATGTAAACAAGATCTCTGCTTTTGTGGGATTGAAGGGAAAAGGACTTCCCATCCTGACGATGGTCCGGGGTAATGTGGTAGCACAGGACGGCAAGATCGTAGCGGAAAAAGGATGCGGAGAGCTGGTAAAAAAGCAAAAATAAAAAAGTTGGGAAAAAGGAGAAGAAGGGATGAGTAATCTGATAGAAAATAAGGAATTAAGGGCGGATCTGGCGCAGCAGATCGACCCGGATCTGCAGCCGACAAAAAAGAGGATCATGGGTACCGTTTCCTACGGGGCAAGCTTTATGGGCGGCTGTGTATCGGTAGGGACATTTTCTATGGGAGCGGGTCTGATCGGGGTACTTACCGTACCACAGGCGATCCTTGCGATGTGTATCGGATGTGTTGTCATTGCAGTGGCGCTTGCGATCATCGGAGAATGCGGACATATTTATGGCATACCGTTTGCCGTGCAGTTGCGCAGCAGCTTTGGCGTAACGGGAGTAAAAATCCCCGGTGTTCTTCGGGGACTGCCTGCCATTGTCTGGTTTGGCTTCCAAAGCTGGGTAGGAGCCGGCGCCATCAACGGCTGTTGTAAGGTTCTGTTTGGGTTTGACAATCTGCCGGTGGTATACGCATTGTTTACGATCCTTCAGGTGGCTCTTGCTATTAAGGGGTTTGAGGGGATCAAGTGGCTGGAAAATATTTCCTGTGTCTTTATCATCGGAATTTTGATCTACATGCTGTATGTGGTAAATACGCAGTTTTCTACAGAGATCGGAGACGTATTCTCCAAGGTGAAGGGAACCTGGGGCATGCCGTTTTGGGCAGCGACAACTTCCTTCCTTGGGATCTATTCGACCATGATCATTAATGCTTCCGATTATTCCCGGAATGCAACGCCGGATATCAAGCCGGTAAAAGCGGCAAGCATCTACACCATCTCCATTTTGCCGGTAACCCTGTTCATGGGCCTGATCGGGCTTCTGGTAACGGCGGCGACAGGCAACAGCGATCCGGTGGAAGTATTTTCTACCACGATGGGAAGTAAATTTCTGACGGTTGTGACCCTGCTGTTTATCGCATTTGCACAGGTGACCACAAATGTATTGAACAATATCGTACCTCCGGCATATGTTCTGATGGAATCCTTTAAAATGAAGTGGTCTCACGCAACCGTACTGGTTGGTGTGTTGTCCGTATGTGTGATGCCGTGGAAGCTGGTTACGGCAGATTCGGCAGCAGGTCTGAACCTGTTTACCCAATTCTACTCTGCCTTTTTAGGACCGATTTTTGCGGTGATGGCAGTGGACTTCTTTATCCTGCGAAAGAAAAAGCTGGATGTCAATGATATTTACGACAAACAGGGAACCTTCAAGGGAATCAACTGGGCAGGGATCATCGCGATTCTGATAGGCTCCATCTGCTCGCTGTTTATCATGAAGCTGTCCTGGTACGTCAGCCTGATTCCGACAGGGGTTTTGTATTATTTCCTGATGAAGACGCTGCCGTCCTCCAGGAAGTTCTGCAAGGGAACTATCTTTGAAAAATAAAGCATAAGAACAGAATGAGAGGAGGTGTCGTTTTCGTGTCCGGATGGGAAGGAAAGCGGCACTCTCCTTCCGTTTATAGGAGAGTATCCATAAACGGAAGGCTCCTGCTTGAGGCAGAAGAGGATCAGACTGCAAAGAGCTGATGCAGGAAAGCCAGAGAGGCATCCAGAAGAGCGGCAGTAAAGGCAGAGGAGGGATCCCGGTCAAAATCGTGTTCACTGCAGGGAGCCACATAGGAAGAGGCGTTGTATTTTGTACGCAAAGCAAGAAATTCTTCGTAAGGGACGTCGGTATCTCCGGTGCTGTGGGCACAAAAAAGTGGGCAGGGAAGCCGGTCGCAGGTGCGAAGAGAGTGCTGCAGGAAGAAAAACTTTTCCCGTCCTTCGTAGATCAGATCCTTCCAGCAGCCCTGTTGCCTGGCGTAGACATAGACGCTGTAATGGGTCTGCAGGCTGCCGGTGGGATGGATCTCTTTCGGGATGGCCTGCAGACAGTCAGCCGACACCGGTGGAAATGTGCGGTAGAAACTGCTGGGGGACTGAAACCAGTTGTCACACAAAAACCCATAGCCGTAGTAGGAGAGGATCCCTGACGGTGGACTGGGAAGCTGCCCACAGGCAGCGGCGCTCAGGCAAAGATAAGCGCCGGCAGAACGTCCCCACAGCAGGTAGGGGAGAGGACGGCAGACATAGGAAAGCGGATGCTCCAGATAATGCCGGATGGACGCGCAGACATCCTCCAGAATGAGAGGGAGCTTTGCGGCCGGCGCCAGGGGATAATCAAAGGAAATAATGCTGTAGCCGGCTTCGGTAAGCCGGCGGATATGGCAGTCGGGCAGATCCCTTTTATCTCCGTACAAAAGTCCTCCGCCATGAAAATATAAAAGGACGGCATGAGGCTTACGGAAGGAATGGGAATAGACGATGGCGTTTTTGGGATAAGGCAGCTGCTGTAAACAGACTTCTTTAGACTGAAACATAAAAAACCTCCAGAAACCGTTGATTAAAATGTGGTTAATAAATAAAAGAAAATTTCAATACATATTATAACACGAACAGCGAGAAAATAAAGAGGAACTGCATTGGAAATAAAAAATACAGAATAGATAAAATAAAATTCATGAATTTGTTTAAAATGACTATTGAAAAAATAGGATACTAAGAGGATAATAACTATTAGAATCCGGTTGACCACAACACATAAAAATTATTGGGAAATCAAGAAAGGAAGGATGAAAGCTATGAGTTATTTAAACAATCAGACAGGATACAGAGAGGATCTTTTAGAGACACGTTCCGTGATCAAGAAGGATAACTGGGTACTTCTTGAGCCGGACGGACTGGTAAAAAATGCCATTCCGGGATATGAAAACTGTGATGTGACCATTCTTGCATCTCCGGCCATGGGCGCGTCTTTTGCAGACTATCTTGTAACGGTACACGAAGGCGGAAAGAACCTGAAGGGGATCGGTGGAGAAGGAATCGAGACACTGCTGTACGTTCTTTCCGGGAAGGTTCATGTAAAAAATGCAGATAAGGAAGCAGACCTGACAGAGGGCGGCTACCTGTTTTCTCCGGCAGGGAAGGACATCTGCTTTGAGAATACAGGAAAGGACACGGCAAAGCTGTTTGTTTACCGGCGCAGATATGATGCGGTAGAGGGATATGCGGCGCATACGGTGGTAAACAACACAAATGACATGGAATGGGTGGAATACGAAGGCATGGACAACTGCCACATTAAAGACCTGCTTCCGGCTGCGGGAGATTTTGGCTTTGACATGAACTTCCACATTCTGAAATTCAAGCTGGGAGCTTCCCATGGATATATCGAAACACACCTGCAGGAGCATGGGATGTATTTTCTTTCCGGAAAAGGAATGTATCGTGTGGACGGCGAATGGATCCCGGTAAAGAAGGGGGATTACATGTTCCTGGACGCTTACTGTCCGCAGGCATGCTACGGTGTAGGACGAGAAGAGGAGCTTGCCTATCTGTACTCCAAGGATTGTAACAGAGAGGTTCGGCTGTAATCAGGTAGAATAAAATAAAGGAAAAGGGAAGGAAGTTATGAAGCTTGCACGTCAAGAGTTGAAAGATTTAATGAAGCATAAAATGATGCAGGGAGGGCTGCAGGAAGAACACGCAGAGCAGACGGCAGAGATCCTGACATGGGCACACGAGAGAGGATATGCGTCTCATGGAGCGGTACGTGTGGAATATTACACAGAAAGGATCGCAAAAGGAGGGATCACCCACGACCCTGCTATCACATGGAAACAGACGGGCCCCTGTTCCGGGATCCTGGACGGAGACAACGGGATCGGCTATTACGTGGCGACAAAGGCAACAGAAAAAGCTATCGAAATGGCGAAAGAAAACGGGGTTGCAGTGGTTGGGATGGCGAATATTTCACACACAGGTTCCATCGGATATTACACGGAAATGTGTGCGAAGCAGGGACTGCTTGCCATAACCTTCTGTCAGTCTGATCCCATGGCAGTGCCCTATGGAGGGACAGAGCCTTACTATGGAACCAATCCCATTTCTTTTGCGGCGCCGACAGCAGACGAAAGAATGGTGGTCTTTGATATGGCGACTACCGTGCAGGCATGGGGAAAGATCCTGGATAAAAGATCACAGGGAGCAGAGATCCCCAGTGACTGGGCAGTGGATGAAGAAGGAAGCCCGGTAACAGATCCCCATAAAGTGAACGCTCTGGTGCCGATTGCAGGAGCAAAAGGATACGGGCTGATGATGATGGTAGACATTTTCTCAGGAATCCTGCTGGGAGTTCCCTTCGGAAAGCATGTAAGCTCCATGTATGCAGACTGCTCCAAGGGACGGGAGCTGGGTCAGATGATCATTGTGATGGATCCGGAAAGATTCTGCGGGGCGGAACAGTTTATGAAAAACATGTCCCAGTCCTGCGATGAGCTGAGCGGAATGAAGGCGGCACCCGGGTTTGGAAAGGTGTATTATCCGGGAGAAAGAGCTGTGATGAGAAGAGACAAAACCTATGAAGAGGGCGGCATCGAGGTGGTAGATGAGATCGTGGACTACCTGAAAAGCGACCAGCTTCATTTTGACAGATATGATCACAAAAACAGATTTGCCGATTAGGGAGAAAAACTATGTTAAAAACAGTCGTAAAAAAAGGAAGCTATCATGATTCCGTCGTGCTGATGCTTTTGACCAACCATATTTCAGCGATCGAGGGAGTAAAAAAGGTATCCATCATGATGGCGACGCCCGCCAATAAGGATATTTTCAAGCAGAGCGGGCTGGATACAGAAGAATTGATGGCCGCAACGGCAAACGATATGGTAGTGGTTGCGGATATGGACCGGGAAGAGATTTTGGACGTCATCCTGGAGGAGTGTGAAGCATTCTTGAAAAAGCAGTCGGGAGACAACGAGGAGAAAAAGGGGGCAGAAAGTGTCAAGTCCTGGGAAAGGGCGCTGAAAAAGCTGCCGGAGGCAAATCTTGCGGTGATCTCCATTCCGGGGGCGTATGCGGCGCTGGAAGCAGACCGGGCGTTGGATGAGGGGCTGCATGTATTTATGTTCAGCGACAATGTAACGGTGGAAGACGAAAAGAAACTGAAGGAGAAGGCGCACGAAAAAGGGCTTGCAGTGATGGGGCCGGACTGCGGTACCGGAATCATCCAGGGAGTTCCCATTGCCTTTACCAACAACGTGACGCCCGGGTCCATCGGAATCATCGGAGCTTCCGGAACCGGGATCCAGGAGCTGACCACCATCATTGACCGGCTGGGAGAAGGAGTAACGAACGCCATCGGGATCGGCGGCCGTGATCTGAACGCAGCCATTGGCGGGATCACGATGATGGATATGATCGACGGAATGGAAGAGGACGAAGCGGTAAAAGTGCTTGTGATCGTATCCAAGCCGCCGGCAAAGGAAGTCAGGGACAAGATCTCTGCAAGGCTTTCCAATTTCAGCAAACCGGTAGTCACCTTATTTGTAGGAGAAAAACCGGACTATCACGAAGAAAACTTCTATCATGCCTATACGCTGGATGAGGCGGCAAGGCTTGCCGTAGGTCTGGTGAGAGGCGAAGAAGTGCCGGAGGCGGAGATAAACGCAGACACTTCCGCGTTCTTCCGGGCAGAGGATGGAAAGACCATCAAGGCATATTATTCGGGAGGAACCCTGGCAAATGAGGCGGCCATGCTGATCAAGGACGCCATGGGATGTAAGGTCCCGCCGGAGGAT
This sequence comes from Suipraeoptans intestinalis, assembly GCF_009696485.1. Classification (GTDB taxonomy): domain Bacteria; phylum Bacillota; class Clostridia; order Lachnospirales; family Lachnospiraceae; genus Suipraeoptans; species Suipraeoptans intestinalis. Next base: position 791,915 of record NZ_VULY01000018.1, on the reverse strand, counting down.
ATTGAAGGGTATATGCTGCAGTTGGACGGAAATGTTGTGGTAGATCTGGGAGACGACGCTTATACGCAGGGCAAACCGCATCCGATGATCGACCCGGCAAAACGGATCGAATGCATGCAGGAAGCAGTGGATGATGAGACGACGGGAGTGGTTCTGTTTGATATCATGCTGGGTTATGGATCCCATGGGGACATGGCAGGCGCCCTTCTTCCCACTATTGTGGAATTAAAGGCCAAGGCAGAGTCGGCGGGAAGAAAGGTTTTCTTTATCGGAACGGTGTGCGGAACGAAGAAAGATGTACAAGGATATGAAGAAGCTGTAAGCAAGCTGGAGCAGGCAGGCGTGATGGTCTGCGAAAACAATAAGCTGGCGTGCCGTATGGCGATTCGTGCCATTGGAAGAGATTTTGCAGAACCGAAAAAGGAGATCCGCAAAAAAGAAGTGGCTCCCAGGGAGAAACAAGCTCCTTCTGACATGCTTCGCAGACTGCTGTCAGAAAAACCGGGGATCATCAATATAGGGCTGAAAAGCTTTGCGGAAGTAGCGGATCAGTTTGGCTGCCAGGTGGTACAGTACGACTGGATGCCACCGGCAGGCGGAAATGTAAAGCTGATAAAAACCCTGAATTTTTTAAGAACCTGCCAGGAGATCGATCAGAAGAACCGGGAAGTGATCGCAAAGATTGTGGGAAGTCAGCCCATCCTAAAAGACAATGTCCGGGCAAAAGATGTGATCCCGGAATTTTCAGAGAATGGCGGAAAAGTCATTTTACATGCCGGACCTCCGGTGGCGTACCGGAATATGCCGGATCCTATGCAGGGATCCTGCGTCGGGGCCGTCATGTTTGAAGAATGGGCAGAGACGGAAGAAGAAGCAAGAAGGATGCTGGAGGCGGGCGAGATCCGGTTTATTCCCTGCCACCACTGCAATGCAGTAGGGCCGATGGGAGGGATCACCTCTCCCAACATGGCAGTCTTTGTAGTGGAAAATGCAGTAGATGGACGCAAGGCTTACTGTACGATGAACGAAGGGATTGGAAAGGTGCTGCGCTTTGGCGCTTATGATGCGGAAGTAGTAGACAGACTGCGCTGGATGCGGGACGTACTGGGTCCCACACTGGGAAAAGCCCTTCGATCCATGGAAAACGGTCTGGCTGTCAATCCGCTGGTGGCAAAGGCAATTGCCATGGGAGATGAATTCCATCAGAGAAATATCGCGGCATCCCTGGCTTTCCTGAAAGAGGTGGCGCCCATCATCACAGCGATGGATCTGGAAGAAAAGGACCGCTATGACGTGATCAAATTCCTTTCGGATACAGATCAGTTCTTCCTGAACATTATGATGGCGACAGGAAAGGTGGTCATGGATACAGCAAGAGAAGGAACGGACGGAACCATCGTAACAGCCATGTGCCGGAACGGATATGAGTTTGGGATCCGCATTGCCGGAATGGGAGACGAATGGTTTACCGGCCCGGTAAATACACCGCAGGGACTTTACTTTACGGGATATGACGCAGAGGACGCATGCCCGGATATGGGAGACAGTGCGATCACAGAGACCTTTGGCGTAGGAGGCATGGCAATGATCGCCGCGCCTGCCGTAACAAGATTTGTGGGAGCCGGCGGATATGAAGATGCGCTGAGGACCAGCAATGAGATGATGGAGATCGTGATCGACAGGAATCCCAACTTTACTGTTCCTACCTGGAATTTCCAGGGAATCTGTCTGGGAATCGACGCGAGACTGGTAGTGGAAAAGGGAATCACACCGGTCATCAACACGGGAATTGCAAACAAAGTGGCAGGAAAGGGACAGATCGGCGCAGGTACGGTACATCCTCCCATCGAATGCTTCGAGAAGGCAATCGTGGCATATGCTAAGAAACTGGGATTTGAGGCATAAAATATAGAAAGATAGGAGATGGCTATGGAGAAAAAGAAAGTGGTCATTGCTCTTGGCGGAAATGCCCTGGGAAAAGATATCGAAGAGCAAAAGAAAGCAGTTGCAAAAACGGCAAAGGTGATCGTGGATCTTGCGGAGCAGGGACTGGACATCATCGTCACCCATGGAAACGGGCCGCAGGTAGGCATGATCCAGAATGCAATGGACAATCTGGTGGTGGCGGGAGAGACGGATAAGCAGATCCCGCTTCCCACCTCTGTGGCCATGAGCCAGGGGTATATTGGCATCGATCTGCAAAATGCCATCAAGTACGAACTGCACAACCGGAAGATCGACGGAAAGGTATCCACCATCCTGACGCAGGTGGAAGTGGATCCGAAGGACGAAGCCTTTCAGAACCCCACAAAGCCCATCGGAAGGTTTTTGACGAAGGAAGAGGCGGAAAAAAATGAAGCCAATGGAGTGGCGTGCATGGAGGATGCCGGCAGAGGGTACCGTGTGGTGGTAGCCTCTCCCATGCCCATGCGGATCCGTGAGCTGGAAACTATCAAAACACTGGTAAACGCAGGGCACATCGTGATCACCTGCGGCGGCGGTGGGATTCCCGTTGTAAGTGATGAAGACGGAAGACTGGTAGGAACCAACGCAGTGATAGATAAGGACAATGCCAGCAGCCTTCTGGCGGCGAAGATCGGCGCGGATTACCTGGTCATCCTGACTGCGGTAGAAAAGGTGGCCATCAACTGGGGAAAAGAAGATCAGAAATGGCTTTCGGATATTACGGTAGAACAGGCAGAAGAGTACATTGCACAGGAGCAGTTTGCAAAAGGCTCCATGCTTCCCAAGGTAGAGGCGGCGATCCGCTTTGCCAGATCTGCTCCGGGGCGCCGGACGCTGATCACGCTGCTGGATAAAGCATCGGATGGGATCGCGGGCAAAACAGGTACTGTGATACATTCTTAAGAGTCCGGAGAAAGGCCATATTCTGCAGCTCCTTCCGGGGCTGAGGGGTATGGCTTTCGGACAAATTTACAGAAACAGCAAGTAGGAGATAACTATGAATATACCAACAAACTTATTTATGTGGATCATGGCATTTCTTCCCATCGTGGTCTTATTGGTGCTGATGATCAAATACCAGTGGGGAGCGACTGAAGCCGCGCCCATAGGACTTCTGATCACGATCGTTGCGGGCATGGTATTTTACAAGGCGGATATCAGGCTTCTGGCGGCGGAGAGTGCAAAAGGGATCTGGAGCGCCCTCACCATTCTGGTAATCGTGTGGACCGCCATTTTGATGTATCAGGTAGGAGAAGAAGCCAGCGCTTTTTCGGTGATCAAAAGCGGAATGCGGAAGCTTCTTCCCAATGAGCTTTTGCTGGTGCTCGCAATGGGATGGATTTTTGAAAGCTTCCTGCAGGGAATTACCGGATTCGGTGTTCCGGTTGCAGTGGGAGCTCCTTTGCTGATCGGGATCGGGATGAAGCCGAAATGGGCCGTGATTCTTCCTTTGTTAGGACAGGCATGGGGAAATACCTTCGGAACACTGGCGGCGGCGTGGGACGCCCTTGCTATGTCGGCAAATCTGGCGGCAGGAAGCAGGGAATACCTGGTGACGGCTCTTTGGACGGCAGGCTTCCTCTGGTTCTGGAACGCGATTACCGGATTTGCCATCTGCTGGTTCTACGGAAAAGGAAAAGCCGTCAAAAAAGGATTTCCGGCAGTGGTCCTGCTGTCTCTGATCCAGGGAGGCGGAGAGCTTCTTCTGACGCAGGTCAACACGACACTGTCCTGCTTTATTCCTTCCTGTATTTCACTGGTGGTAGTATTGCTTTTGGGAAAAATGAAACGGTACAAAGAGGAATGGATGATGGAAGACAGCGATCTGATGAACCGGGAATTTACAGGACGGTCCTCCGAGAAGGAAGAGACGGATATGACGCTTTTGCAGGCGTTCGTCCCCTACATTCTCTTATCGGCAATGACGCTGGCCGTACTGCTGATAAAGCCGGTGCATAACCTGCTGCAACAGGTGGAATTTGGCTGCCCGTTCCCGGAGACGACTACCGGATATGGATTTGTGAACAAAGCGTACGAGAGCTTTTCTCCATTCCAGCCATTTACGCATGCCAGTATGTTTTTGCTCCTGGCTTCCCTGATCGGCCTTTTCTACTACAGACAGAAGGGCTGGATCAAAGAAGGCGGCGTAAAGCGGATCTTCGGGAAGTCTGTCGCCATGACGATGCCGTCGGGGATCGCAGTCATCGGCCTTGTTATTATGTCCAAGATCATGAGCGGAACAGGACAGACAGTGGTTCTTGCCAACGGGATCTCAAGGGTACTGGGAAGGATCTATATCGTGCTGGCTCCCTTCGTGGGACTGCTGGGAACCTTTATGACAGGCAGTAATGTCAGCTCCAATATCCTGTTTGGAGATTTTCAGGTACAGACGGCAAAGCTGCTGGACGTCAACGCCCCGGCTGTACTGGGGGCTCAGTCTGCCGGTGGAGCGATCGGAAGCGCCGTCAGTCCCAGTAAGATTATTCTGGGAACAACAACCGCCAATATTCTGGGAAGCGAAGGACAGGTGCTAAAGAAGATCATTGTGATCACAGTGCCTGCCACCATTGTGATCGGAATCATTTTGTATGCGGCAACTGTCATTTAAACACAAAGGAATGGAGGCAGGAAAATGGAAAATCAAAGTTTCTTTAAGACGAAGGCGGGCGGTCTGACGCTTGTATTTCTGATTATGATGCTGGCGTTTGGAATCATCATGGCAGGACTTGGCCTGTCAAACGACGTGTTGTGTACCGTTGGATTCCTGATGGTCATTGCAGCCATGCTCTATTCGCCCATCAGGGTATTTATCATAGAACGGAAAAAATAAGGGAAACAGAAGAAAGAACCGAAGGCATGGTTCGTTTGAAAGGGAGAAAAGAACGCATGATGGAGATTGATGGAATCATTGGAAGGATCGCGACAAATTTAGAGCATTTAAAACAGTATACGGCTACGCCGGGAGAGGGGTGTACACGGCTTCCTTTCACGAAAGAAGCAAGAGATGCCGTGAATTACCTGACAACGATCATGAAAGAGGCAGGAATGCAGGTACGAGAAGACGCTGCCGGCAACGTGATCGGGGTCCTGGAGGGGAAAAATCCCGAAGCTCCCTGTGTCATGATGGGCTCCCATTATGACTCTGTGATCAACGGAGGAGATTTTGACGGGATCGCAGGAGTCGTGTGTGGGATCGAGGTGGCAAGACAGCTAAGAGACAGCGGAATCATGCAGGACCGGAACTTTGTGGTAGTCGGCTTCTGCGACGAGGAAGGAATGCGTTTTGGAACGGGATACTTTGGATCGGGAGCCATGCTGGGCGACCGTGACGTGGAGTATTGCAAAAGCTTTAAAGACAAGGACGGCGTCTCGATTTATGACGCCATGGTAGAATATGGACTGGTTCCGGAAAAGATCCGGGAAGCCGCATGGGCGGAGGGCTCCATCGGACAGTTTTTGGAGCTGCATATTGAGCAGGGCCCTGTTCTGGATACGGAAAATGTTGAGATTGGTCTGGTAGAAGGAATCGTGGGGATCCAGAGGTATCAGGTAACGGTACACGGAAGGGCGGACCATGCAGGAACGACGCCGATGGATATGCGTATGGACGCGGTAGACGCAGCCACTAAAGTGATTTCCAAGATTCCGGATTGGGCGAGAGAAAAAGCGGATGGAACGGTGGCTACTACAGGTTATATCCGTACCATACCGGGAGGAATGAACATTGTTGCGGAGCGGGTGGAGTTTACGGTAGATATCCGTTCCATGAATAACGACAATATCAATGATATTGCAAACAGGATCCGGGCGGCCCTGGAACGGGAAGTCAAGGCGATGGGCGGAAGCTATGAAATCAATGCAAAACTTGAAATCACACCGGTATTTCTTTCAAAAGAAATGTTAAGCAGAATGGAAGAAGGCTGCAAAAAGCATGGGTACAGCTATAAATATCTTCCCAGCGGAGCAGGACATGATTCCCTTGAGATCGGGCAGGTCATTCCAACTGCGATGCTGTTTGTGCCCAGCAGAGACGGGAGAAGCCATTGTCCGGTCGAATTTACAAAGTACAGCGAGTTTGCAAAGGCAACCGTCATCATAACAGAGCTTGCAATGCAGCTGTTAAGTGAGTAAAATAGGATAGAAAGCTGCTGGGGGTGCGGAAGAATCGGAATGGTGGGAGGACGAGCTTTGAGTTCATTATACAAACATGAAAATCTCAGAATTTTCAGGAGACATCTGGGACTGACACAAAAAGAATTGATCCATCACTTCCTGGACGAGGAAGAAAGACCCATCAGTATTGCGACTCTCTCCAATCTGGAAGTGAAAGGCGGAGTAAGACTGAATGATGTGGTGTTGAAGATAGCGGACAAGGTGTCGATAGATCCGATGCTCTTTGCTCTGGACACACAGGAATTTGCGGAGCAGATCGCTTCCCTCTTTCCGAAGAAAAAAGACAGACTGCAGATTCCGGGGCAGGGAGGCAAAAAAACTGGGATCAACCATCTGATCAACCAGCTGACCATGCATTTTGCGCAGCAGATGATGAACGGCACACTGCAAAAGGGAGATAAGATCGAGGCGGACAGAGAGCTGGCGGTCCTGCTGAATGTAGGGCGCTCGGCGATCCGGGAAGCCATGAAGGTGCTGGAGGTTCTTGGGATGGTAGACATCCGGCCGGGACAGGGAACCTACATCAGCAGCGATGAGGCGGATTTTTTCCGGATCCCTCTGTCCTGGTCTCTGTTTCTGAACCGGAGCCAGATCGAAGACATTATTGTGGTTCGCAACAGCCTGGAAACGAAGGCGGCAGAGCTTGCGGCTTTTTGCGAGGATGTGGATGAGCTTCACCATCTGTCTTCCATCTGCCATAGTATGCAAAGGGCATTGCTGGAAGGAAATCATGGAGAATTTCTGCAGGGGGATCTGGATTTCCATATCTGCATCGCAAGATGCTCCGGGAATGATGTGATCTACACCATGATCCAGACCATCAGCAATCTGATGCGTCACATCAGTGGAACGGGCATGGTGTACGAGGAGCAGATTCAGGAAATTTACGAAGAGCACCAGAAAATTTATGGATCGATCCTGATCCACGACGGGGACGGGGCAAGAGAAGGCATGCGGCTGCATCTGGCCAGATCGAGGGAGCGATACAGCTGCAAATATGACAGGTATTAGTGCCGGCGGAAGAGGAATTCGTCAGGGGAGACGAAGAACGCGGAAGAAAGGCGCTTGCATTGCCGAAGGTTTCGGAGTAGTATAGGAATGATTCATATATAGGAGCTAGGATTCAAAGTCAAGAGAGGAAAAGAAATGAAAAATTGCAAGAAAAGAAACAGGGGATTCGCTTTTCTGACAGCAATGGCAGTGGCATTGGGGATGCTGTTGCCAAAAGCGGTGGTCGTCCAGGCGGCGGATGAACTACAGGTGGCACAGTACACTCAGACGAGCGGGACGGCAAGCTGTGGAGCCGCTCAGAATACCGCCACATTCAATGGAAGCTGGAAGGCCTCCATTCCTATGGGAAAGGTGATGCAGGGGATTGAAACCCAAATGAGACTGGCGGCAGTTAACGGATTCTATCCGCACGGAAAGGATGGAGCCAACACGATTGCCTATGTGGAATACACGGTAACCTTTCCGGCAGGCGCCGTCATTGACAGCGCTGCCATTCAGAAGACCAACGCCACATCCATGTTTAATACCGCTGCATTTTCGCATAATGTCAGCGGACAGTCGGTGACCTTCAAATTTCCGTTGAAGGATGTAAACTGGCCGGGCATCTACGAATATTACCTCAAGGATGGGGGAGGAGCCTCAGACAAGACGATCGATATCACTATTCCCTATACCGTTACAGCGGGGAGTCTGGACGAAGCAAAGGAATTTGAGAAGCAGACTGTCACGGCTAAGGGAGAGTTTGAGACGCATGCATCAGGAAGCTTTCCTTGGGCGTTTTCAAAGGTGGTTTATGGAACAGATGTCAGCTCGCAGCCTTTGGCGCCGGGATTTTCAGCGGCCAACTGCTTTGGACAGCCAAGCAACGAGGATGTAAAGCAGCAGCTGGATCTGGACGCGGATCTGAAGCTTGGGGATGATACGGGAAATACGGCAGTCACGAAGCAGAAGACGGAAGAAATGGATTTTGTGGGGACACTGGACGTAAAAGCCATCAAAGAACAGATGGCAAAGATCGAAAATACCTACGCAGGTGCAGAAGCCTCAAATATCAAATTGGAAAATCTGGAGAGTACCTTTACAGCCAGCTTGATGTTGCCATACGAGTTAAGCTTCACAAAAACAGAGGCGACGCTTTCCGGCGCGAACGGGGTGTTTGAGGTCGGACAGACTACGCTGGAGAATGCTGACAGGGTGGCGGTAGTCACCCTCAAGCTGGCGGGAGCCGAAAGCATAACCAGCTATGATAAGCTTCGGGATGCCATCAACCGAATGGACGATGAGCTGAAAGTCACCTTCCGGACAGTTAAATTTAATGAAGCGGCGGAAGGCGGCAAAACTTATGAGGTAACGGGCCTGGTGACCGGACGGATGGAAGCAAAGGCAACCCATACCGTTTCCGGAAAAGCGATCAATTTTAATTTACAGTGGGACGGAAAGCAGTCGGAAGGCGGAAAAAGCGTAGCCAATCCGGGAGAGATCGCAATTTCCGTGCATTATCCGGCAGCGACGGAGCAGACGATCCAGAAGACGGGAAATCTGGACGGAGACCTGCTGGTAAATGAGGATACCCAGCACACCAAGGTTCCGGTATTCAAAAAAGCAGATACGTTTAAGGTAACGGGACTTCTGAATGTAAGGCCGATCAAGACGCAAATGAAGCAGGTAGAGGACGCCTATCAGGCAGACCAGGTTGCCACGAATATCGCCATCAGCGATATACATCATGCATTTACAGCATCTATGGAGCTTCCGGAAGGACTTCGGTTTACGGAGAATGCAAAGGATCATATTGAGCTGAAGGGAGCCAATGGAAAGTTCAAGATCTCCGATGCGAAGATAGAGGGAAAGAAACTAAGCGTTACTATGGTGGTTGCCGCAGAAGTAAATACATTTAAGGAAATCAAGGAAGCGGTAGATGGAGTAGAAGATCACTTAAAAGTGGAAGTTGGCGGTGTGACATTTGCAGACGATGCAGTGAGCGGACAGAATTACACGATAAAAGGGGATGTGACAGGAGTCTTCCAGGCAAAGGCAACGCACAAGCTGACGGGAAATGTGATCCGTTTCGATTATAAGTGGAAGGGAGTTCAGCTGGACGGGGGAGAAGATTCCACAGATCCGACCACAGATGCCATTCAACTGACAGTAAAATGTCTTGCGGAAAAAGATGTTCCGGCAGATCCAAAAGATCCTTCCAAGCCGGCAGATCCCAAAAAACCTTCTAAGCCGACGGATCCAAAAAAACCTTCCAAGCCGGAAGTTCCGGGAAAGGTTGCCGGCGTGAAGAAATCAACAGCGGCTCCCAAAACGGGAGATTCTCCGAAGGTTCTGCTCTATTCCGGGGCAATGCTGCTTTCGATCGCAGGAGGGATCCTGGTATTCACGAAAAGAAAAGAGGAACAGGGAATATAGAACCACTGAAAGCGGGAAAGATCCTGCTTGACTGCCTTGGCAGCCGGATCACCGGAGAAACAGACACAATTTCTGCCATCAGCGAAAGCTGATGGCAGTTTTGACGTTCGTTTTGTGTTTGAAATGGATTTGTGATCGGGATCCTAGGATGCCTTTTGGGCTGATAGGACAAAAAGGCTTTTCAAAAGGCTTTCATGAGCCTTCTTTATTGAAAAAGAATTGACAAAAATCGCTAAAAAAAGTAGAATAGGGAGTGCCCTGTTTTCATCATTTGACCTGGAACAGGCATGCGGATGTGGCGGAATTGGCAGACGCGCTAGACTTAGGATCTAGTGTCCATGACGTGCAGGTTCAAGTCCTGTCATCCGCATCGGAACAGATACGGTAATTGATACAATTTGTCAGTTGCCGTATCCTTTTTTTTTATTGCGCTTTCGGAAGCAAGAGAAGAACATCAGAAGGCACAGGAAAGAATTCTCCCCTAAGTCAGATCTGCCACGCCAAAAGGAAGGATCTGTTTGAGAGACTCAAGAGACAATTCCACCTGATGGCCGATCTTTCCGCCGCTGAAAATGATGGTAGGAAAGGCGAGAGCCTGCTGATCGATAAAGGTAGGAAAAGACTTTTTCATACCAATGGGAGAGCAGCCGCCATGGATATATCCGGTTAGCGGCAGCAGTTCCTTTGCCTTCAGCATTTCTATTTTTTTCTCTCCCGCTGTCTGAGCGGCTTTTTTAAGCTGCAGCTCCTTGCAGACAGGGATCATAAACACATAATATTTTTTGGAAGCGCCGACAGCGACCAGCGTCTTAAATACCTGTAAAGGATCCTGATGAAGAATGGAGGCGACCTCTGTTCCGCTGAGGGCGTCGGTATCGCTGTAGTCATGGGTAGTGTAAGGGATTTTCTTTTGATCTAGCAGGCGCATCACGTTTGTTTTCAGCATAATAGTTCGTCTCCTTTTTGCCTGGAATCTATCAAGGCTGTCTGTTGCAGAAGAAAACTGCCTGTAAAAAGGCGGTGGGTACAGCCTAGGTAAATTGTAGAAAAGAACGAGCGGAATTTCAAGGTGTTTTTTAACAGAGGGACGGAGAAAGCGGATCTGTTGCGAAAAACAGTTGACGGGTCAGATAATGTAACCGGATCATGAATACATTTAAGGGAAGCGAAGAGCAGATGTGCCAACGGGTTCTTGCGAGGAGTCCGAGGAGCCTGTGACTTTTTGAAAGTAGAAATCTCCGCAGGAGTTTGCTATAATGACGCTGGATGTACAGAAAATCCAAAGAAATGCAAAGAGATCCAAAGAAATACAGGAAGAAGGATAGGTCTGCCCTGAAAAATAGAACGGACAAAGAAGGGAAGCGGGGAAAGGAATTCGACGGAAAGGGAAGAAAGCATGAGAAAGAAATGTATTGTCAGTGATCTGGATGGAACCCTGTTAAAAGAGGGGGAAGAGAGGCTTCCAGAAGAATTTTTCGACGGGATTCGGGAGCTGAGATCCCGGAAAATAGACTTTGTGGTAGCCAGCGGCAGATCTTACGGAGATCTGAAAAAATTGCTTGCGCCGGTGCTATATGAAGTGACCATGATCTGCGAGGAGGGAGCCGCGATCATACAGAAGGGAAAGATGCTCCATTGCAGACCCATTTCCCGGGAAACGGTAGAACACTGGGTGAAGGAGGCAAAACGACAGAAAGCGGAGCTTTTGCTGGCAGGGAAACACACCTGCTACACAGAATACGAAAATGAAGGGCTAAGAAGCAGGTATCAGAAACAAAGAAGAGCAGTCATGCCCGTCCGGGACGTCAGGGAAGTGACAGAACCGGTGCTTCGAATGTCGTTTTTTCTGGGATCGGGGGAAAAAGGAGGCTGGATCAGAAGGAAGGGGGAGAAAGATCACGAGGTACGGATCAGCTTTCAGGATGAAAGCTGGCTGGATCTGGTTTTGGCGGAAGCAGATAAAGGAAGCGCGCTGCAGTGGCTGCTGAAGGAGAGAGGGCTGTCCGTAGAAGAGGTTCTGGTATTCGGGGACAATACCAATGATATTCCCATGTTTCATTTGGTGCCGGACAGCTTTGCCATGAAGTGGGCAAAGGAAGAGGTGCGGCGGGAGGCGGGCTACGAAAGCGCCTGCGTCATGGAAAGCGTGAGAGAGTTTCTGAAACGGCAGTTGTAGCAGGAAATCCAGAGAGGAATCGGCAGACAGCCCGGTGAGGTCGGAAGAGGCAATTGCATTTTCAGTAAGAAAAATTTGGGCGTAACGGGAAAAAGAAAGGTAGTTCGTAATAGCAGCAGTCAGGAGAAAGAGTCTGGCTGCTGTTTTTTGTGGTGTATTTGTGGGTTGTGGTGGGAAAAGCGATAGAACATCCTTGACAGGACAATAAAAACAACATATAATCAACATAAAATACAATAAAAACAACATATAATTCATAAAAAGCCAATAGAACACACAAAATGGAGGGAAGAATGGGAAAGTATAACAGTACAGACATTCCAAAGACAGACCGGATTCCGGCCCTGGTAGAGCATTTGTATGCCAAAATGCCGGAGATCGAATCCGCCAGAGCGGTGCTGCTGACGGAATCCTACAAGGAAACAGAGGGAGAACCGATGATCCTGCGCCGGGCGAAAGCATTCGCCCATATTTTGGATCACATTCCAATCCTGATACGTCCCCAGGAATTGATCGTAGGAAGCACCACGCTGGCTCCGAGAGGGTGCCAGACCTATCCGGAATTTTCTTACACCTGGCTGGAAGAGGAATTTGATACGGTAGAGACCAGAGCGGCAGATCCTTTTTACATTGCAGAGGAAACGAAACAGAAGCTGCGGGAGGTACACCGCTACTGGAAAGGAAAAACCACCAGTGAACTGGCCGAGCATTATATGGCGGAGGAAACCAAAAAAGCCATCGCTCACAATATGTTTACTGCCGGGAATTATTTCTATAACGGAGTGGGTCATGTAACAGTCAAATATGAAATGGTACTGCAAAAAGGGTATCAGGGCATTATGGAAGAGGCACAAAAAGAATTGGAGAGCTGTCAGGTGGGTGATCCTGACTATGCCTCCAAGTCCAGATTTTTGCAGGCGGTTCTGATCAGCTGTGAGGCTGCGATCCGTTATGGGAAACGATACGGAAAGCTGGCAGGAGAGCTGGCTGCCAAAGAAGGGGAGCCAAGGAGGAAGGAAGAGCTTCTTAAGATCGCAGAAAACTGCAAAAATGTGCCGGAAAAGGGGGCAAAAAGCTTCTATGAAGCATGCCAGAGCTTCTGGTTTGTACAGCAGCTGATCCAGATAGAATCCAGTGGGCATTCCATCTCTCCGGGAAGATTCGATCAGTATATGTATCCCTATTATAAGGCGGATCTGGAGGCGGGAAGGCTGACCAGAGAACAGGCACAGGAGCTGATCGACTGTATCTGGGTCAAGCTCAACGACCTGAACAAATGCCGTGATGCTGCCAGTGCGGAGGGATTTGCCGGCTACAGCCTGTTCCAGAACCTGATCGTGGGAGGACAGGATACAGAGGGGCGTGACGTGACCAATGATCTTTCCTTTATGTGTATTCAGGCGTCTCACCATGTATTTCTGCCGCAGCCGTCTCTGTCTATCCGGGTGTGGAACGGTTCGCCGCAGGATCTTCTGATGAAGGCAGCAGAACTGACCCGGACGGGGATCGGGCTGCCGGCCTATTACAATGATGAAGTGATCATTCCCTCTTTGATGAGCAGGGGGCTGACGCTGGAGGACGCCAGGGATTACAACATCATCGGCTGTGTGGAGCCTCAGAAGGCAGGAAAAACGGAAGGGTGGCATGACGCAGCATTCTTTAATATGTGCCGTCCGCTGGAACTGGTGTTTTCCAACGGAATGGACAGAGGAGAGCTGGTAGGCGTCAGGACGGGCGATGTGGAGCAGATGACCACCTTTGAAGAAGTTTATAAAGCCTACGAAGCGCAGATGAATTACCAGATCTCTCTTCTGGTCAATGCAGACAATGCCATCGACGTGGCGCATGCACAGAGATGTCCGCTTCCTTTCCTGTCGTCGATGGTGGACGACTGTATGAAGAAAGGAAAGACGGTACAGGAAGGCGGAGCCGTCTATAACTTTACCGGTCCCCAGGGCTTTGGGATCGCCAATATGGCAGACTCCCTGTATGCCATCAAGAAGCTGGTATTTGAAGAAAAGAAGGTGACTCTGGGAGAATATAGAAAGGCAATGGCCTTGAATTACGGAGAAGGCCTGGACGCGGTCAGCATGACAGAGATGGCGGTGGACATCCTGAGAGAACTGGAGAAACAGGGACAAAAGACGGGGCCAAAGGAAGTGGAAGCTGTGGTCAAAGCCTTAAGTCAGGATCTGATCCCGGAAGAAGAAAAGCAGAAATACAGGAAGCTGCGGCAGTGGATCGACGAGGTTCCCAAATTCGGGAACGATCAGGAGGAAATTGATGAATTTGCCAGAGAAGTGGCATACCTTTATACAAAGCCGCTTCCATACTACCGTAACCCAAGAGGAGGAACCTATCAGGCAGGGTTGTATCCGGTATCGGCCAACGTTCCTTTGGGAGCCCAGACGGGAGCAACCCCCGATGGACGGCTGGCGCACACACCGGTGGCGGACGGAGTTTCTCCCTCTGCTGGAAAGGATGTGTATGGGCCCACGGCGGCTGCCAACTCGGTGGCGAGGCTGGATCACGGAATTGCCTCCAACGGAACTCTTTTTAACCAGAAGCTGCATCCTTCCGCCCTTAGCGGGATCAAGGGACTGGACAACTTCGTCAGTCTGATCCGCTCCTACTTTGACCAGAAGGGAAGCCACATGCAATTTAATGTGGTAGACCGGGAAACGCTTTTGGATGCACAGAAACATCCGGAAAAATATGCGCATCTGATCGTGCGGGTAGCAGGATACAGCGCATTGTTTACCACACTTTCCAAGTCCTTACAGGACGACATCATCAACCGAACAGAGCAGGGAATCTAATTATGGAAGACTACAGACAGACAAAAGGAAGGATTTTTGATATCCAGAGATACTCTATCCACGACGGCTACGGCATCCGGACCATTGTGTTTTTAAAGGGATGTGTTCTAAGATGCCGCTGGTGCTGCAATCCGGAGTCCCAGGAATATCGGATCCAGACCATGATAGTAGGCGGGAAGGAAAAGATCATGGGACGGGATGTGACGGTGGAAGAAGTCATGGAAACAGTAGAAAAAGACCGCCCCTATTACCGGCGCTCCGGAGGGGGACTGACCCTTTCCGGCGGAGAAAGCCTTTGTCAGCCGGAGTTTGCCAGAGATCTTTTGAAGGCTGCCAAATATGCGGGGATCTCTACTGCCATGGAAAGCACCGCCTGCGCGCCCTATCAGGCCATCCGGGAACTTCTGCCGTATCTGGATCAGTATCTGCTGGATATCAAGCACATGGATCCTGGGAAGCATAAGGCCTACACCAGAAAGGACAATCGGCTGATCCTGGAAAATGCAAAGAAAATCGCAGTGTCGAAAGCGACAGAACTGAATATCCGGATTCCGGTGATCCCGGGCTTCAATGACACAACGGAAGAGATCCGGGCCATCGCCTCCTTTGCGAAAGAACTGGCGGAAGTCAAACGACTGTTTCTCCTGCCGTATCACAGACTGGGGCAGGACAAATACGAAGGTCTTGGGAGAAACTATCTGATGGGAGACGTACTTCCTCCCACCACGGAGAAGATGGAACGACTGAAACAGGCGGCAGAGTCGGCGTCCATGCTGGCGTGTCAGATCGGAGGGTGATATGGAATACAGAGACAGTGAAAAACAAAGGATCGTACAGGAGCTGGTACCGGGAAAACAGCTGACGCTGGCACATATCATCGCCAATCCGGATCGAAGCCTTTATGAAAAAGTAGGGCTGGCTCCCGGAAAGGAAGTAAAAGCAGCCATTGGGGTGCTGACGGTGACTCCGGCGGAGACGGCCATTATCCTGGCGGATATCGGAATGAAGGCTTCCGGGATCCAGATCGGTTTCCTGGATCATGTCAGCGGATCACTGGTGATCACAGGAAGTGTATCAGAGGTAGAAGCCTCGGTCTGTGCCATTCTGGAGTATGCCAGCAGGAAGCTGGATTTCAGTGTGTGCGAGATCACCAGAACCTAGATGACGGGGAAATGGGATAGAAATCCGGGAAAAAGATCTGAAACGGTTAAAAACAACATAAAACAACACATAAACAGTTGACATTATGTTGTATTTAGATTAAAATACAAAAAGAACCAAGAAAAACAAATAAAATGATCATTCCAGGGAGGAACAAGCGATGTTGAATGAGTACGAAATAAAAAAACAAATGTGTGAGATCGGACGAAGAGTCTACAACCGAAACATGGTTGCCGCAAACGACGGGAACTTTTCTGTAAAGCTGAACGACAATGAGTTTTTGTGTACCCCTACCGGAGTATCCAAGGGATTTATGACGCCGGAATATATCTGCAAGGTCAATGCCAAGGGAGAAGTGATCCAGGCAAACAAAGGCTTCCGTCCTTCTTCTGAGATTCTGATGCATATGAGGGTCTATGAAAAACGGCCGGATGTAGGAGCGGTAGTACATGCCCATCCAACCTTTGCCACCAGCTTTGCTATTGCCGGGATCCCGCTGACCCAGCCCATTATGCCGGAAGCAGTCATTTCCCTGGGATGTGTTCCTATCGCAGAATACGGAACTCCTTCTACGGTAGAGATTCCGGACAATGTAGAAAAGTACCTGCCGTACTATGACGCCGTACTTTTGGAAAGCCATGGCGCCCTGACCTGGGCACAGGATCTTCTGTCTGCTTACCACAAGATGGAGTCGGTAGAATTTTATGCAGAACTGCTGTACAAGTCCAAAATGCTGGGCGGACCGAAGGAGTTTGACAGCCAGACGGTAGAAAAACTGTACGAGATCAGAAGAAAGATGGGAATTCCGGGAAAACACCCGGCAGACCTTTGCCAGAATAAAAACGGAAAGAACTGCCACAGCTGCGGATGCCAGAGTCAGAGCAAGCCGAAGACAGAGGCGGCAAGCAATGCCGATCTGGTAGCCTCCATTACCGCAAAAGTGATGGAACAGCTGGGAATGTAGTGCAGGCAGGGCAGACAGATGAAAGAAGAAAGGGTAGCAAGGCTTGTAAAAGCAGCCTGGGGCGGAAGCCGGGATAAGCGTCTGGGAATGACCCTGGAACTGGCGGCTGCCCTGGTGGAATGTGTAGAAGACCGGGCAGAAGAACTGGGACTTGCCATCGTCAGCGCCGTTTCAGATGCGTCGGGCCATCCCATACTGGTGCGCAGTATGGACGGGGCTTACCGGGGAAGCTACGATGTGGCGGTCAATAAGACCTACACAGCCGTTGCCTTTCAAAGGTCTACCAGTGAACTGGGAAAAGCTGCACAGCCGGGACAGTCTCTGTACGGGATACAGTTTACCAACCATGGCAGGATCGTTCTGTTTGGCGGAGGCGAGATACTGCAGGAGAACGGAAAGATCATCGGAGCGTTGGGAATCAGCGGCGGAAGTGCAGAACAGGATGAAGGACTGGCTGTGTACGGGAAGAAGTTATTAGAGGAGGTGGTTTCGTGCCGATAAATGAGGAACTGCTGCAAAATATCGTGCAGGAAGTGGTGGCAAAGCTGGAGATCCGGAAAGATGCAGCCACGAAGCACGGAGTGTTTGAGGAGATGACAGAGGCCATCGAGGCGGCGAAAAAAGCGCAGCAGATCGTAAAACGGATGACCATGGATCAAAGAGAAAAGATCATTTCTGCCATTCGCAAAAAAACAAAGGAGCAGGCAGAGGTCATGGCCCGCATGGGCGTAGAGGAAACCGGAATGGGTAACGTGGGTGATAAGATCCTGAAGCATCACCTGGTGGCAGAAAAGGTTCCGGGGACAGAAGACATTAAGACAGAAGCTTATTCGGGAGACCGGGGGCTGACCCTGATAGAAATGGGACCGTTTGGGGTGATAGGAGCCATTACACCCTGTACCAATCCCAGTGAAACGGTGCTTTGCAACACCATCGGAATGCTGGCAGGCGGAAATACGGTGGTATTTAATCCACATCCGGCAGCGATCCAGACATCCATCTATGCCGTCAATCTGATCAACGAGGCTTCTCTGGAGGCAGGCGGGCCGGACAATATTGCGGTGACTGTCAGAAAGCCTACCATGGACAGCAGCAATGTGATGATGAAGCATCCGGACATTCCGTTGATCGCGGCGACCGGAGGACCGGGCGTGGTAACGGCGGTACTTTCTTCCGGGAAGCGGGGGATCGGAGCAGGAGCAGGAAATCCTCCTGCACTGGTAGACGAAACGGCGGACATTGCCAAAGCGGCAAGAGATATTGTAAACGGATGTACCTTCGACAACAATCTTCCCTGTATTGCAGAAAAAGAGGTGGTGGCTGTCAGCGAGATCACAGATGAGCTGCTCCATTATATGCAGACAGAACAGGGATGTTACCAGATCAGTCAGGAAGAACAGCAGAAGCTGACAGAGCTGGTGCTAAAAGGCGGCAGGCTGAACCGCAAGTGTGTGGGCAGGGATGCAAAGACGCTTTTGGAAATGATCGGCGTGTCTGTGCCTGACGGGATCCGATGCATTATTTTTGAAGGACCAAAGGAGCATCCCCTGATCGCGGAGGAACTGATGATGCCTATTCTGGGGATCGTAAGGGCAAAGGACTTTGAAGACGCGGTAGAACAGGCGCTCTGGCTGGAGCATGGAAACAGGCATTCCGCACACATTCATTCCAAGAATGTGGATCGGATCACCCATTACGCAAGGATGCTGGACACGGCGATCCTGGTAAAAAACGGGCCCTCTTACGCAGCATTGGGATTTGGCGGCGAAGGCTTTTGTACCTTCACCATAGCCAGCAGAACCGGCGAAGGACTGACCAGTGCCAGCACCTTTACAAAACGGCGTAAGTGTGTCATGTCCGAAAGTCTTTGTATTCGGTAAGGAGGAAACAATGAATAGCAATGTGAATGTAGAAGAAATCGTAAAACAGGTGCTGGCCAACATGATGGCGGAGCCCTCCGGCATGACTGCTCCGGCAAAGGGACAGGAAGCCATTCCCCAGACGGCAAGGGTGGCCATGCTGACAGACCTGGAGCATTATGACATCAAGGAATTCCCCCTTCCGGAAGTAGGAGACGGAGACATTCTGGTAAAGGTAGAAGGCTGTGGGATCTGTGGAACGGACGCCCATGAGTTTAAACGAGATCCCTTCGGACTGATCCCGATAGTGCTGGGACACGAGGGTACCGGAGAGATCGTAAAAATGGGAAAACATGTAAAAAAGGACAGTGCGGGAAAGGATCTGCGGGTGGGAGACAAGGTGGTAACTTGCATGATCTTCAAGGACGATCCGGATATTACCATGTTTGATATGAACAAGCAAAACGTAGGCGGGGCAGATGTATATGGCCTGCTTCCGGACGACGAGATCCATTTTAACGGCTGGTTCTCCGACTATATCCTGATCCGAGAAGGCTCTACTGTATTTAACGTAAGTGACCTGGATCTGTATTCCAGAATCCTGATCGAGCCCTCTGCCGTACTGATCCACGCGGTGGAACGGGCAAAGACTACCGGGATCCTGCGGTTCAATTCCAGAGTCGTGGTACAAGGATGCGGCCCCATCGGACTGATCTGTATCGCGGTGCTGCGGACGATGGGAATTGAGAATATCGTAGCAGTAGACGGAAATGCAAAACGGCTGGAATTTGCAAAAGAGATGGGAGCGATGAAGTCGGTGAACTTCCAGGAGCACAAGGGTCTGGAAGCGCTGACTCAGGGAGTGAAGGAGCAGTTTGACGGACATCTGGCAGATTTTGCTTTCCAGTGCACCGGAAACCCCATGGCGCACGCCAATATCTATAAGTTTATCCGGAACGGAGGAGGCTTGTGCGAGCTGGGATTCTTTATCAACGGAGGAGACGCCACCATCAATCCTCATTTTGATCTTTGTTCCAAGGAAATTACGCTGGTAGGTTCCTGGGTATATACGCTGAGAGATTATGCCACCACCTTTGATTTCCTGAAACGGGCAAAGGGGATCGGCCTCCCGATGGAAAAGCTGATCACAGACACCTATTCTCTGGAAGAAATCAATGAGGCCCACCAGAAAAATCTGGCAATGACGGGACTGAAGATCGCCATCATTAATCGGTAACGGAGCGCATGGATATGAAAGAAGCAGTAGGAATCCTGGAAGTATATGGTCTGGTCTGCGCCTTCCTTGCAGCGGATGCAGGATGCAAGGCCGGGAATGTACGATTGGAATATTTCGATAAAAATAAGCCGGGAAATGCAGAGGAGCTGCCGGTACCCCTTCTGGTCACGGTAAAGTTCAGAGGTGCTGTGGCAGACGTGGAAGCGGCGCTTACGGCGGCAAAGGAAAAGGCATCCCAGGTAACGGGAGTGGTACAGAGCTATCTGATCCCTAATCCCACCGGGGATACGGAAAAGATGTTAAAGCTAAATGCTTTTGACAAAAATTAGAACGCATTTGTAAAAAAACTTGTAAAAAAGAAAACGGAGGAATGTCACATGGCACAGGAAGCATTGGGAATGGTAGAAACAAGAGGACTGACGGCGGCGATCGAGGCGGCGGATGCAATGACAAAGGCAGCGGAGGTAGTCCTGGTAGGGACAGAAAAGATCGGTTCCGGTCTGGTAACGGTGATGGTAAGAGGTGATGTAGGAGCGGTAAAGGCAGCAGTAGAAAGCGGCAGTGCAGCGGCAGGAAGACTGGGAGAGCTGGTAGCAACACATGTGATTCCAAGACCTCACTCAGACGTAGAGAAGATCCTGCCGGGCGTATAATACAAAGACAGGGAGAGGACCCATGGGAAAGTCATATGGATTTGTAGAAATAACCGGAGTGGTGGCGGCGATTGACGCACTGGACATTATGTGCAAGACGTCGGGAGTTACGCTGGAAACCTGGGAAAGAAAGCTGGGAGGCCGACTGGCTACCATCATCGTCAGCGGAGACGTTGCCTCCGTCAAGGAAGCAGTGGAAGCCGCAAATACCCAGGGAATCAAAAAGCCGGTGGCATCCGGGGTCATCGCCAGTCCCCACATGGAGATACAACGTCTGGTGGCGCTTAGCGCCAGCCGGTTCCGGACAGATAAGACGGAAGCAAGGACACAGGCAGCGGTGGAGACAACGCCCACAGAAAGCACAGACAAGCAGGCAGCCGGGACGAAAGGATCGGCAGAAAGCGCGAGAGAGGCAGAAGAAACAGAACCGGTAGACAGCACAAAAGAAGTACAAAAAGAAGCGCTTCAGAAAGCAGAAAAGAAGCCTGAAAAAAAGGCTCAAAAAAAGGAGCAGAAGAAATACCAGAAGAAGAATCAACCGAAACGGTAAAGAAAGCCCCGGGAAAGATCCGAAAAGATGAGACGGATCCGCAGGGAAAAGCAGACACAGAGAACAAAAGGAGGATATGAACATGGCACAGGAAGCATTGGGAATGGTAGAAACCAGAGGATTGGTAGCGGCAGTGGAAGCAGCAGACGCAATGTGTAAAGCAGCAAACGTAACACTGGTAGGGACAGAAAAGATCGGTTCCGGGCTGGTAACGGTAATGGTAAGAGGAGACGTAGGCGCTGTAAAGTCTTCTGTGGAAGCAGGAGCAGACAGTGCGGGAAGACTGGGAGAGCTGGTGGCAACACACGTGATCCCAAGACCTCATACAGATGTAGAACAGATTTTGCCAAAAGTAAAATAAAAGAGAAAACGAATTCCGGCCATACCCTGCAACGCAGCTGCTTGCAGGGTATGGAACCATAACGGGCAGACAGCCGGGGAAAGGGTGGAACCTAGTTTGGAAACGAAAGAAATTGCAGTCATAACGAGAATGGTATTGGAGGCGATGGAAAAAGAACGGCCTCAGAAACCGGGCTTTGAAGTCCCGGTAGGGATATCTGCGCGGCATGTGCATCTGACGCAGGAGCATATAGAAACCCTGTTTGGAAGCGGATATCAGCTGACGAAGAAAAAAGAACTGATGGGCGGACAGTTTGCATCAAATGAAACGGTGACCGTCGTCGGTTTAAAGCTTAGAGCGATAGAAAATGTAAGAGTACTGGGACCGGCCCGGAAAGCTTCCCAGGTGGAGATTTCCGCCACAGACGCCGTCCGGCTGGGAGTTAAGGCGCCTGTCAGAGAGTCGGGAGACACGAAGGACTCCGCCCCCATTGCGGTGGTAGGACCCAAGGGAGCCATCTATCTGAAGGAGGGCTGTATCGTGGCCATGCGCCATATCCATATGTCCCCAAAGGATGCAGAGGCGGCAGGGGTCAGAGATAAGGAAGAAGTGTCCGTGCAGGCGGACAATGAGAGAGGAACGATCCTCAGGCATGTGAAGATCCGGGTGGATGAAAGCTTTACGCTGGAAATGCACATAGATACAGACGAGGCAAATGCCTGTGGGATCCGCCAGGGGCAGACGGTAACGATCTTGCAGAAAGGACGATAGATTCATGCTGGTTGGAAAAGTGGTGGGAAGTATCGTTTCCACGAGAAAAAGTGAAAAGCTCATAGGAAATAAATTTATGATCGTAGAGCCGCTGGAAAAAGGAGGCGGCTCGGAAAGAGGAAGCTTTGTAGCCATTGATCATATTGGAGCCGGAGTGGGAGAAACGGTTTTGGTAGCAACGGGAAGTGCGGCAAGGATCGGATGCGGCATGGAGTCGGCGCCGGTGGATGCGGCGATTGTGGGAATTGTAGACGAGGCATAGAAAAGATGAAAGAGATTCAGGAACTAAGAGACCGGATCCGCCGCCTGGGAGTGGTGGGCGCAGGAGGCGCAGGGTTTCCTACCTATGTGAAGATGGATGAAAAAGTGGATACACTGATCCTGAACTGTGCAGAATGTGAGCCTTTGCTGAAGCTGCACAGGCAGCTGTTGTCCCGGAGGGCGCAGGAGATCCTGGAAACACTGGCAGAGATTGCCCGGATAGTCCAGGCAAAACAGGTGGTTATCGGTATCAAGCGGGAATATACTTCCACGGTCAGAGAACTGGAGCGATGGAAGGAAGCATTTCCCCAGATCCGGATCCATCTGCTGGACGGGGTGTATCCCATGGGAGACGAGATCGTCCTGATCTATGAAGCTACCGGACGGGTGGTAAGGCCGGGAGGCCTCCCCATAGAGGAAGGGGTAGCGGTACTGAACGTGGAAACCGTTTTTAATATTTACCGGGCGCTGAAGGAACAGGAGCCGGTGGTAGAAAAGCTGGTATCTGTGGTGGCGGAAGTAAAGCATCCATCCACCGTTTCGGTTCCGTTGGGGACATCGATCCGGGAAGCGGCAGAGATGGCCGGAGGGGCAACACTGAAAGATCCGGTCTACCTGGTGGGCGGCCCTATGATGGGAACAGTCAAAACCGCAGAAGATGTGGTAACCAAAACCACCAATGCGATCCTGGTACTGCCCAGGGAGCATTATCTCATCCGGAAAAAGGAAAGCAATCCGTCTATCGAGCTGAAACGGGCGGCGTCTATCTGCTGTCAGTGTCAGGCCTGTACGGATCTTTGCCCCCGGCATATGCTGGGACATCCCATTACGCCCCATCTGTTTATGCGGGCGGCTTCCAATCAGGATTTTCAGGACAACCATCCTTTTGTAAACACTTTGTTCTGTTCCTCCTGCGGGGTCTGCGAACTGTATGCCTGTCCGCAGGAATTATCCCCCAGGACGCTGATGGGAATTTATAAGGGCGGACTGAGAAAATCAGGAGTCCGGCCGCCGGTGGCAGAGGCAGAGCCGGTCCGTGCGATCCGGGAATACAGGAAGCTTCCGGAGGAACGGCTGATGGCAAGGTTGGATCTGACCCGGTATGATACGGAAGCGCCCCTTGTGGAGGAGACGGGATATCAGGTAAAAGAAGTGAGGATCCCTCTTTCACAGCATATCGGAGCGCCGGCAAAAGTAATCGTCCGGCCGGAAGAACAGGTAGAGAAGGGGCAGATGATCGCCAAACCGGACGAAGGGCTTAGTGTGGGGATTCATGCGTCTATCAGCGGAAGGGTAGTGTCAGTGACGGAAACTTATGTTACAATAAGAAGCGTAGGATAGAAAGGACGAACGTGCAGTGAACAAGGCAATAGGAATGATCGAGTTTAAGACGGTCGCATCGGGGATCACAGCTACCGACGCAATGGTAAAGGCGGCGCAGGTGGAGATCATAGAAGCGCAGACGGTCTGTCCCGGAAAATACATTGCGATCGTAGCGGGAGAATTAAGCGGGGTAAAGGCGGCCGTTGAACTGGTGCAGACACAGTACCCCATGCATTTGATCGGCGATTTCGTTCTGGGAAATCCACACGAAGATATTTTCCCGGCACTTTATGGAAGCTCCCAGGTGGGAGACATGCGTGCTTTGGGAATTTTGGAGACGTATGATGTGGCATCAGTGATCGTGGCGGCGGACGTGGCGGCCAAGACGGCAATGGTCAGACTGATCGAAGTCAGGGTGGCAAAAGGGATGTGCGGAAAGTCCTATCTACTTCTGACGGGAGAGGTTGCGGCAGTGGAGGCGGCGATCGAGGCGGGAAAAAGGAGCGTGGGAGAAAAGGGAATGCTTTTGGACGCTTCCGTGATTGCCAATCCTGATGCAAAGCTGATTCGTACAATCCTGTAAAGAAACGGATCAAAGGAGAAAGGCAATGCTGGCACTGGAAAGAAGAAAAGAGATCTTAAAAAAGCTGCAGGAAGAAAAAAAAGTGATCGTGGGAGAGCTGAGCCGTCAGTATGACGTTTCAGAGGAGACCATCCGAAGAGATCTGGAGAAGCTGGAAAAAGAAGGACTGGCTGTAAAAAGCTACGGCGGAGCGGTACTGAACGACAGCACCAGTATTGAGCTGCCCTTCAATGAAAGAAAAAAGCACAATGTGGAAGGGAAGCAGAAGATCGCAAAGCTGGTGGCGGATCTGGTAGAAGACGGAGAGCATATTATGCTGGACGCCAGTTCGACTGCGGTATTTATTGCCAAGGCAATGAAAAAAAAGGAGCAGCTGACTGTGCTGACCAATTCCATCGAGGTGCTGCTGGAGCTGGCAGACACGGAGGGCTGGGAAGTGATCTCCACCGGAGGCGTACTAAAGGACAGATATCTGGCGCTGGTGGGAGCCAAGGCAACAGAGGCAGTGCAGCAGTATCATGTAGAAAAAACCATTATTTCCTGCCGGGCTTTGGACGGGGACAAAGGATTTTCCGAGAGCAACGTGGAGTTTGCCCAGATGAAGCAGGCCATGATGAAAGCGGGAAGACAGGTGATCCTGGCGGCAGACAGCAGCAAGCTGTACCGGTTTGCTTTTGCCAAGGTAGGAGATCTGAAGGATATCGACATCCTGGTGACGGACGAAAAGCCGGACGCCAGAATGCAGCGTCTGCTGGATGCGGCGCAGGTAACATGCCTCTATCCGGAGTAGAGGGAAAAAACAGAAACAGCTATTGCAGGGGCAGGCGCAGGTATTTTCTTGGCGTCAGCCCCTTATATTTTTTAAAGGTTTTAGAAAAATAGCTGACGTCGTTAAAGCCACAGCTAAGGGCGATCTCCGTGACAGACTCATCGGAGGTGACCAGCTTGAAACAGGCCTGCTCGATACGGTAATAGTTCAGATAATCTATGGGGGTGCGGTGGGTCATTTCCTGGAAAAACCGGCAGAAATACCGGGGATTCATGCCGGCGGTCCGGGCAAGATCCTCCAGCGTCAGGCAGTCGGCATACCGGTCGTCGATCAGGTCAAAGACAGCCCGCAGCTGCTCCATCCGTCTGTGATTTTTCCGGGAAGACAGGGGGCGCTCCGTATAATAGTGACGCTCAAACACACACCCAAAAAACTGATAGAGGGCGCCGGTAATGATCAGCTCTCTGCCGGAGGAGGTGTTGCGCATGGTGTCAAACAGCGTCCAGACGATTCGATGAAGATCGTCCCGGGTATCCGGAAAGCAGGAGTTGACCCAGACGGCATTGCTGCACACCTGGCCCAGCAGTTTCTTTCCGGCTGTATTGCTTTTGGCAAGGGCGTGCAGATCAAACACGATGCACTCGTAGACGCAGGAGGAGGGGATCCCGCCGTGAAGGGCGCCGCTGGGGACAAATGCTAGGTCGCCGGCGCGGATCAGGAATTCCTTGTCCTCCATGGTCATCAGAAACTCTCCTTTCAGCACGCGGATCAGCTCACATTCCATGTGCCAGTGGTAGGTCATCTCATAGCGGGGATGGCTGGGCGTCACGTGATAAAATTCCACAGGGAAGTCAAAGGTTCCGTGTTTTTTTCGTTCATGGTATTCAATATATTTCATTTTGGGCTCCTATGCAAAAGTGAATATTATTATATTTTTTCTCTATTATAACACAAGAAAAGGGAAAAGAGCAGAGGTATAATGTAGTAAATGTATAAAATAGTCATAAAGGAGGAATTCATATGGCAGCGAGCAGATTAGTAGGAGCTTATCCGGTGATCGGGATCCGTCCCACCATTGACGGCAGAAGAGGAGCGCTGGATGTAAGAGGGTCTCTGGAAGAGCAGACCATGAATATGGCAAAGGCAGCAGCAAAGCTGTTTGAAGAAAACTTAAGATATTCCAACGGAGAACCGGTGAAGGTGGTCATTGCAGATACCACCATCGGACGCGTGGGAGAGACGGCCGCCTGTGCGGAAAAGTTCCGCAGAGAAGGCGTAGATATCACGGTGACGGTGACACCCTGCTGGTGCTACGGATCAGAAACCATGGATATGGATCCTCATACCATCAAGGCTGTCTGGGGATTTAACGGAACCGAGAGACCGGGAGCAGTTTACCTGGCCTCCGTGCTGGCAACGCATGCACAGAAGGGACTGCCGGCGTTCGGGATCTACGGACACGACGTGTGCGGGGCAGATGATACAGACATTCCGGCAGATGTAAGGGAAAAGCTTCTCCGCTTCGGACGTGCGGCAGTGGCGACGGCTTCCATGCGGGGCAAATCCTACCTGCAGATCGGCTCCATCTGTATGGGGATCGGCGGATCTATCATTGATTCCGACTTCATTGAATCCTATCTGGGTATGCGGGTAGAATCCGTAGATGAGGTGGAGATCATCCGCCGTATGACAGAAGGTGTTTACGATCAGGCAGAATATGAAAAGGCTCTTGCATGGACGAAGGAATATTGCAAGGAAGGCTTTGATACCAATCCGGAGCATCTGCAAAAATCAAGAGAGCAGAAGGATTCCGACTGGGAATTTGTAGTGAAGATGATGGTGATCATCAAAGATCTGATGAATGGAAACAAGAATCTTCCGGAGGAATTTTCCGAAGAAGCCATCGGACACAATGCGCTGGCGGCAGGATTCCAGGGACAGAGACAGTGGACGGACTTTTATCCCAACTGCGACTACCCGGAGGCCCTGCTGAATACATCCTTTGACTGGAACGGAGCAAGAGAACCGTATATCTTGGCAACGGAAAACGATGTTCTGAACGGACTGGGCATGATGTTTATGAAGCTTCTTACCGGAAAGGCTCAGATATTTGCAGACGTTCGCACCTACTGGAGCCCGGAGGCAGTAAAAAAGGCGACCGGATTTGAACTGACAGGACTGGCAAAGGAGTCGGACGGATTCATCCATCTGATCAATTCCGGAGCGGCTTGTCTGGACGGAAGCGGAGCTGCCAAGGATGAAAACGGCAACGGCGTGATCAAGCAGTGGTGGGAAGTAACGGAAGAAGACCAGAAAGCCATCATGGATGCCACGACCTGGCACTATGCAAATAATGGATATTTCCGGGGAGGCGGATATTCCTCCAGATTTGAAACGAAGGCGGAAATGCCGGTAACCATGATTCGTCTGAACTTGGTGAAAGGACTGGGACCGGTGCTTCAGATCGCAGAGGGATGGACGGTCAATCTTCCGGAGGAAGTATCGGACGCCCTGTGGAAGAGGACGGATTATACCTGGCCCTGTACCTGGTTTGCACCAAGGATCACAGGAAAAGGCGCTTTCAGATCTGCCTATGATGTGATGAACAACTGGGGAGCAAACCACGGAGCCATCAGCCACGGACATATCGGGGCAGACGTGATCACCATGGCGTCTATGCTTCGGATCCCGGTATGCATGCACAATGTACCGGAAGAAGAGATTTTCAGACCGGCAGCATGGAATGCATTTGGAGAAGATAAGGAAGGACAGGACTACAGAGCCTGCGCTACATACGGACCACTTTACAAATAGAGGGGTGTGCTATGGAAAAAAGAGTATTGGCCTTTGACTTTGGGGCATCAGGGGGAAGAGCTATGTGCGGCACCTTCGATGGGGAGAAAATCTCCATCGAAGAGCTGCATCGGTTTTCCAACGACCCGGTGCTGGTGAACGGCACCATGTACTGGGACGTGTTGCGGCTGTTCCATGAGATCAAGCAGGGATTGATCCGTGCAAAAAAATACGGGAAAATAGAAAGTCTGGGAATTGATACCTGGGGGGTGGATTTCGGACTGGTGGATGAGCAGGGAAGGCTTCTGGAGAACCCTGTTCATTACCGGGATGTGCGTACCGCCGGCATGATCGAAAAGAGCTTCCGGAAGATAGATAAGGAACGCTTTTACCGGATCACCGGAAACCAGTTTATGGAATTAAATACGGCGTTTCAGCTGCTGTCCCTGACAGAAGAGAGAAAAGAACTGCTGGAGAGGGCGGACCAGATGCTTTTAATGCCGGACCTGTTTAATTTCTTCCTGACGGGAGAAAAAAAAGCAGAGTATTCCATCGTATCCACCACGCAGCTGATGGATGCAAAGGAAGGATGCTGGTCGAAGGAAGTGATTGAAGCCTTAGGGATCCCGGAACATATTTTTCCGGAGATCATTCCCAGCGGCACCAGGGTAGGAGAGCTGTCCGACGCCGTCTGTCAGGAATTGGAGCTGGACAAGATGGATGTGATCGCGGTGGCGGGACACGATACCCAGAGCGCCATGATCTCTGTTCCGGCGAAGGAGAAGGATTTCATCTTCTTAAGCTGCGGAACCTGGTCGCTTCTGGGAACGGAGCTGGATGCGCCCATTATCAGCGAAAAATCCAGAAACTACAACATCACCAATGAGGGAGGCTATGAAAAGAAAGTCTCTTTCCTGAAAAATATCATTGGCCTTTGGTGTATCCAGGAAAGCCGCAGACAGTGGATGCGGGAAGGCAAGGAATATGGTTTCGGAGAGCTGGAAGAGCTGGCAAGAAAAGCCCAACCTCTGAAATGCTTTATCGATCCGGACGCACCGGAATTTACACCGGCAGGAAACATCCCCAGACGGATCCGGGAGTTCTGCCAGAGGACAGGACAGGAAATTCCTGAGACGGTAGGAGAGATCGTCAGATGTATCGACGAAAGTCTGGCTATGAAATATCGTTATGTCAAGGAAGAGATCCAGGAATGTACAGGAAAGACCTACGAAACCCTCTATATGGTAGGCGGCGGGACACAAAGCAGGTTGCTTTGTGAATGCACGGCAAATGCCTGCGGCTGCACCGTCAGCGCAGGTCCCATAGAAGCTACCGTACTGGGCAATATTGCCCTCCAGCTTCTGGCGCAGAAGGAAATCTCCACACTGGAAGAGGCGAGACAGATCATTGCACGCTCCCAGGAGATCAGGCAGTTTGAGCCGGAGAACGAAAGAGACTGGGATGAGGCTTACGAAAGATTTCAGAAGGTCATAGGAAAATAGGACCAGATACAGAAAAAAAGCTCAATCGGAAGGCTGCAGGCAGCAGGGATACCGGTTGGGCTTTTCATTGTCACAAAACAGAAATCATGATAAAATCTGCCTATGTGACCAGGGAAACAGAGGACGCCAGAGGCGGGCAGACTCTGTCGGGAAACGGGAAGAGAAAGTGGAGGCAAGGATGTACAAGGCAATATTAGTAGACGATGAGATTCTGATCCGGGAGGCCATCCGTGACAACATAGACTGGGAAAGTCTCGGATTTGTACTGAAAAGAACCTGTGAAAATGGAAAGCAGGCCATAGAAGCCATTGAGGAAGAGCAGCCGGATCTGGTGCTCACAGATATCTGTATGCCTTTTGCAGATGGACTGGAGGTGTCCCGGTATGTCTATGAGCACTGTCCCCACTGCAAGGTGGTCATTATCAGTGGGTATGATAACTTTGATTATGCACAGCAGGCCATCCGCTATCAGGTCATGAAATACGTGTTGAAGCCGGTGACGGCCCAGGAACTGAAGAAGCTTCTGACGGAGACGAAGGAGGAGCTGGATAAGGAAAAAGAGCAGGAAGAGCAGCTGGAGAAGATCCGGGCCGTATATGAACGAAATAAGCCATATTTCAGGGAACGGCTTCTGAACCAGATGATACGGGGGAAAAAGTTGGGGAAGACGGGAGAGCGGCAGCAGAAAGAGTACGGCATAGCATTTTCCGGAGAATATTTCAGTGTGATCCAGATCTGCTTTGCCCATCCGGAAGACTGCGACGACCTGAAGCTGTTTATTCTATTCAATATTACGGAGGAACTGGTGCAGCAGGAGGCAGGCTGTATTGCTTTCCTGGATATGGGGAATACGGCGACCCTGATCCTGAGCGGGGAAAGCGAGTACCATCTGGAAAAAAGGATCCAGGAGGTGGGAAATCATATTCTGTCGGTGTTGACCAGCCATATCCGGCAGCCGCTTCTGATGGTGGTGGGCAAAAGCGTGACGGATCCGGAAGATCTCTCGGTATCCTACGATAACGTGCAGAAGGCAAAGGAATACGGCTTTTTATTTGAAGATAATTCCATCGTGTTTGGCAAAGAGCTGACGGGTTTTTACAGGCAGAGGATCTCCGGAGAAAATGACTGGGCGGCGCAGCTGATCCCGATCATCAAACGAAATGAAAAGGCGGAGCTGCAAAAAGAGGTTCGATCCTGCTTTGACGATATCCGAACAGAAATGATGACCAGAACCAGGGCGGCCATCTACCTTCAGAGCATCCTGATGAAGCTTCTGTTTTTTGTGGAAGAAGCGGGGATCCGCCCGGAAGTGAGAGGCGACTGGGAAAAGAAATGTCTGGAAGAAGCTTTTTACCGGGGAAATTTAGACGAGATGGAAGGCTTTCTCTATACCTTTTGTGAGGAGATTGCACAGGAGCTGTCTGCGGAAAGAGACGACCTGGGAAGGAACATGGCGGTCTGTGCAATGGAGTTTATCCAGAAAAATTATAAGGATTCCAGTCTGTCTTTGCAGCAGGTCTGTAAGTTTCTGGCGATCAGTACCAGCTATTTCAGTACCCTGTTCAAAAATCAAACGGGGAAAACCTTCGTGGAAGCTTTGACAGATTGCCGGATCGAGGCGGCGAAGGAGCTGCTTTCAACGACACAGATGAAAAGCTACGAAGTGGCGGAGGCTGTCGGATACAGTGATGCGCATTACTTCAGCAGTATTTTCAAGAAAAATGTGGGAATGACGCCGAAAGAATATGCGAGAAAACGGAGTAAAGTATGAAAAAGATTCTGGCAAGCTACAAACAGTTTTTGCAGAGACAGAAGATCCAGACGGCTCTGATGATGTACTTTGTGGTACTGCTTCTGGCGTCGTCCATGCTGTTTTTCTTTTTAACATTCCGGTATACCCAGAAAAGTATGGTGAACAATTCCAGGGAATATACGACACAGCTGATCCACCAGGTCAACAATGAGATAGACACCTATATGAACCACATGAAAGACATTTCTTCCATGGTGTTTGACAGTCAGGATATCCAGAACTTCCTGTTTCGGGAGCCAAAGTGGGAGGAAGGAGAAAAAGAACGGGTGCTGGCACAGTTTGGAACGATCATGGATACCAGGAAGGACATCCGCAATATTGCGGTGATCGGAGACGACGGAAGGATTGCTCTGAACAAAGGAACCTCCCTGCTGAATCCCTATGCCGCTTTGTCAGAACAGGGGTGGTATACCCAGGCAAAAGAAAGAGGTGGGGCAGTGGTGCTGTCCAGGCCGCATATTCAGAACATGGTGTTTGGCAGATATGATTGGGTGATCACCTTAAGCCGCGGCGTCGTCCATGACGATACCCAGCGGGTAGGAGGGGTCTTCCTGATCGACCTGAACTATCGGACCATTTCCAGTCTGTGCGGCAGCGTCAGCCTGGGAAGCAAGGGATATATCTATGTGGTAGATCAGAAGGGAAACATCATCTACCATCCCAAACAGCAGCTTTTTCACAGCGGACTGAAGCAGGAGGAACTGGGAGTAGCTGCTTTCCTCAGTGAAAAATCCGAAACCAGCGTGATCCGGGGGAAGGGAAAAGAGAGAAAGCTGTACACCATGTCTACCTCTCCCAATACCGGTTGGACCGTGATCGGAGTGGCGTACATGTCGGAATTCCAGAAGGAAAGCAGACATCTGCAAAGGGCATATCTGATGATGGCGGTGCTGTTGCTTTTGCTGGGGATCAGTCTGTCCGTATTTTTATCCAAGAGCATCACCCGCCCTATCGTACGGCTGGACCAGGCTATGAAAGAAGTGGAAAAAGGGCATTTTAAGGAGGCTGTGGTAGAGACGGAAGGACAGGCGGAAGTAAGGAGGCTGGGGGAATCCTTCAACCTGATGGCAGAAGAGATCCAGAACCTGATGGCAGAGAATGTAAAGGAGCAAAGGGAAAAAAGAAAAGCAGAGATGCGGGCGCTTCAGTCTCAGATCAATCCGCACTTTCTGTACAATACCCTGGATTCTATCATTTGGATGGCAGAAAGCGGAAAACATAACGGGGAAGTGGTAGAGATGACCTCCGCCCTGTCCCGACTGTTCCGGCAAAGCATCGGAAACGAGGAGGAGATGGTAACGATCGGAAAGGAAATGGACTATGTCCGTACCTATCTGACGATCCAGGGAATGCGATACCGGGATAAGCTGACCTACACCATGGAAGTGGAAGAAGAGGTGGCGCAGGAGACCATCGTGAAGCTGACGCTCCAGCCTTTGGTGGAAAATGCGATCTATCATGGAATCAAGTACATAGAAGGGCCGGGCAGGATCTCCATCCGGGGCTATTATCAGCAGGAGGATATCGTTCTGGAGGTGTCGGACAACGGCATCGGAATGGAGGAGGAACGGCTTCGGACGCTGTTGTCGGAAGCTGCGTCATCCCTGCAAAAAACAGGGCTGGGCGTGGGCAATGTCCAAAACCGCCTGAAGCTGTATTACGGAAAGGATTACGGCTTATCCTACGTGTCTCAGCCGGGAAAAGGAACCACAGTCTATGTGCGGATCCCGGCAGGAAGAGGGAGCAGGGAGGTGACGGAATGAACAAAAAGAAGCGGAATGCACTGCTTTTACTGACAGCGTTTCTGGGGCTGCTGCTCCTGGGCGTCCTGACGGAGCAGGGCAGACAGAAGATCCGGATCGTTTACATTTCTAAAAGCAATGAGCAAAGTATTGATTTCTGGCACTCTCTGACGGAGGGGGCGGCCATGGCGGCAGAAGAATATGAGATCGACTATACCTTTCTGGCACCTCTAAAGGAAACCGATTACCAGAAACAGAATGCACTGATCCGGGAGGCCATCCGGATGAAGCCGGATGTGATCGTCCTCTCACCGGCAGACAGTGAAAAAACGCTGAAAGCGGCGAAAGAGATCAAGAAAAAAGGGATTCCCCTGGTGTTGGTGGATTCAATCTTAAAGGAGGAGATCGCCGACTGCATCGTGGCAACAGACAATGTAAAAGCCGGGGAAGAGCTGGGAAATTATATGAACACCATCTGTAAGGGGGAAGAAAGCGTGGGACTGGTCAGCCATGTAAAGGACAGTTCTACCGCCATCGACAGAGAGACCGGGATCAAAAACGTTATAGAAGCGCCGGTGGTGGATCAGGTATACGGGAAGTCCGATTACGAGTATTCTTATGAAGTGACCAGACAGATGCTGCAGGCGCACCCGGAGATCACGGTGATCATCGCCACCAACGAATATGCCACGGTGGGAGCCGCTACCTACATCAAGGCGACGGAGCAGGGGGGAAAAGTAAAAATACTGGGATTTGATAATTCGGTGAAGGAACTGCAGATGCTGGAAGCAGGGATCATAGACGGGATCGTAGTGCAAAGGGCATTTGACATGGGATATCTGGGAATCCAGGCTGCCACCTCGATCGCCCAGGGAAAACAGGTGGAAAAACGGATCCACTCCGGCTTTCGACTGATCACAAAGGAAAGCATGTACACGGAGGAAAATCAAAAGCTTCTGTTCCCCATCTGGATGGATTAAAGTGAATATTTTACTAAAAAAGGTAATTATCTTTCGGATTGCGTAAGATATTTACCTTTTTTTGTAAGATTTCCCATTCCGGTGAAAGATGGGGGATTTTATAATAAACAAGAACCAAGAAAGAGGCAGAACAGACAAGATAGAATGGAAGGTGAGAGAGTGGGTGAAGTGATTTTAACAATGAAAGAGATCGACAAATCTTTCGTTGGAGTACACGCACTGAAACAGGCGCAGCTGGAACTGAAAAAGGGAGAAGTACACGCACTGATGGGTGAAAATGGTGCGGGAAAATCCACTTTGATGAAGATCCTGACCGGTATTTACAGCAAAGATCAGGGAACCATCGTTTACGAGGGGAAGGAAGTCGAGTTTAAGAACCCGAAAGAGGCGCAGAATGCAGGAATCGTGATCGTACATCAGGAACTGAACATGATGAACCATCTGACGGTAGCCCAGAATATCTTTGTGGGCAGGGAAAATATGAGCGGCAAATTCATCAACGACAGGAAAATGGTGGAGGAAGCGCAGAAGCTGTTTGACCTGCTGAACATCGACATCGACCCGAGGGAGACCATGGGAAGACTGACCGTTGGGAAGCAGCAGATGTGCGAGATCGCAAAGGCCATTTCCACAGATGCGAAGATCATCGTATTTGACGAGCCTACGGCAGCCCTTACAGAGACGGAGATCAACGAGCTGTTTAAGATCATAGACGACCTTCGGAAGAAGGAACTGGGACTGATCTATATTTCTCACCGGATGGATGAGATCAAGCGCATCACGGACCGGGTAACGGTTATGCGTGACGGAGAATATGTGGGAACCCTGGTTTCCAAAGACTGTACCAAGGACGATATCATAAACATGATGGTAGGCCGTGTGGTATACGAGGAACCGAAACAAAAGAGCAATGTGCCGGAAGATGCGGAAGTGGTGCTGAAGGTGGAAAAGCTGAATGCAGGAAAGCTGGTGAAAAATGTCAGCTTTGAGCTGCGAAAGGGCGAGATCCTGGGATTTTCCGGGCTGATGGGCGCCGGGCGGACGGAGACGGCGCGGGCCATCTTCGGGGCAGATAAGATAGACAGCGGAGAGATCTATATCCACGGAAAAAAGGTGGAGATCAAAAGTCCGCAGGATGCCGTCAGACACGGGATCGGATATCTTTCGGAAGATCGAAAGAGATACGGCGTCATCGTGGAGAAGACGGTAGCAGAGAACACCACCATGGCATCCCTGGAAAAGTTTACAAAGGGACTTTTTATAGACAAAAAGAAGGAAGAAGAGATTTCCGGGAAATATGTGGAGGCATTAAAGACCAAAACGCCTTCTGTGAGACAGGCGGTCAGAAACCTTTCAGGAGGAAATCAGCAGAAGGTTGTCATTGCAAAATGGCTGACAAGAGACAGCGATATCCTGATCTTTGACGAGCCTACCAGAGGAATCGACGTAGGAGCCAAAAGTGAGATCTATGCATTGATGAATGAACTGGTCAAACAGGGAAAATCCATCATTATGATTTCTTCAGAATTAACAGAAGTGCTGCGTATGAGTGACCGGATCGTGGTAATGTGCGAAGGCCGCAAGACGGGAGAGATCGACATTTCGGAGGCATCCCAGGAAAGAATCATGACGGCAGCAACACTGAGAGATTAGAAAGGAAGTACGGAAACATGAAAAAGACAATTAAAACACAAAAATTTGTGGCGGTACTGGCATTGATACTCCTGTATGCATTCTTCAGCTTTTTTGGAGCCAACTTTTTTCAATACAGTACCTTGATCAGTATTTTTGATTCAGCTTATTACATCGGTTTCATGGCGATCGGAGTAACCTTTGTCATCATCACCGGAGGAATCGATCTGTCCATCGGTACCGTCTGCATTTGCTGCTCCCTGATCGGAGGCGTCCTGCTGAAAAAAGGAGCGCCTATGGCAGTAGTCCTGCTGGTTATCCTGTTGCTGGGCGTTCTGCTGGGACTGGCAAACGGACTGATGGTATCCATCATGGGACTTCCGGCATTTATCGCAACGCTTGGCACCATGATGATCACCAGAGGCTTTGGATCCATCGTAACCGGAACAGCCAGCATCACATACCCGCAGGGAACGGATGCAGGGGCATGGTTCCATAATATCTTCAAATTTAAGGGAGAAGGACTTCCGGGAGCAGGGATCCCCACAGGATTCATTCTTCTGATCGTACTGGCAGTGGTAATGTCCATTATCCTGAATAAGACCAGACCGGGACGCTATATCCTGGCGCTGGGAAGCAACAAGGAAGCAGCCAGATTGTCTGGTGTAAACGTAGTAAAATGGGAAACACTGGCATACATTTTCAGCGGATTCTTTGCGGCGCTGGCAGGAATTTCCTACGCAGCAGTGTATTCCACCTTGATGCCGGGAACCGGAAACGGATTTGAGCTGGATGCCATTGCCGGTGTCGTGATCGGAGGAACATCTCTGTCAGGCGGTATGGGATCTATCTCAGGAACTTTGATCGGTGTATTTATCATGGCGGTATTAAAGACAGGACTTCCTTTCGTAGGTCTGCAGCCGCATTATCAGCTGTTCATTACCGGATTTGTATTGATCGGCGCAGTATTTGCAGACGTGCTGAACAGGAAAAAAGCAGCGTCTGTCTAAAGAGGCAGAAGAAGCCGATGCGGGAGAGGTTCCGGTCAGCGGCAGGAGATGGAGGCTTCTCAAAGAGAAGATCCTGCAAACAGATATTATGTCTGCTGTGGCAGATGTAAATATAGAAAACAAAAAAGAAAAAGGGAGGATTTCAAAATGAAGAGAAGAATTCTTAGCGTGTTGTTGTGTGCAGCAATGGTGTCCGCACTGGTAATGGGATGCGGATCCAAAAAGGAAGAGAAAGCTTCCGATGAGGACAGTGCAAAGGGCGGCACGGTAGAAATCGTAGCAAAGGGATTCCAGCACGATTTCTGGAAAGCGGTAAACAAGGGTGCAGAAGAGGCTGGAAAAGAGTTCGGCGTAGAAGTGAATTTCGTAGGACCGAAGGACGAGTCTGCAGTGGCAGAGCAGGTAGAGCAGCTGAACAACGCCATCAACAAGAAGCCAAGCGCAATCTGTCTGGCAGCTCTGGATCCGGACTCTGTAAAGAGTGCACTGGATACCGCACAGTCCAGCGAGATTCCTGTGATCGGATTTGACTCCGGTGTTCCGGGAAGCAAGGTGATCGCAGCTAACGCTTCCACAGACAACTATGCAGCAGGAGAGCTGGCAGCAGAGAAAATGTATGAACTGATCAAAGATAAGGTAACAGATCCGGCTGACACTGTACGTATCGGCGTTGTTGCACAGGATGCGGTATCTCAGTCTATCGGCGACAGAACGGCAGGTTTCATCGACAAGATGGTAAAACTGATTGGAGAAGATAAAGCTTCTGTAGAAGGACATGACAAATACAACAAAAAAGTAGACGGTGCAAAAGTAATCGTTGAGGTTGGAATTCCGGCAACCGTAGAAGATGCAGCCTGCGTAACGGTAGCAAACACACTGCTGAACAAAAATGATCTGGTAGCGATCTATGGTTCCAACGAGTTCTCTGCAAAGAACCTGGTAACGGCAAATGAAAGCTTGAACAAGCTGGGCGCAGACAAGGTGATCGGTGTTGGATTTGACGCTGGAAAGATTCAGCTGGATGCCATCAGAAGCGGAGTTTTGGCTGGTTCCATCACACAGAATCCGGTACAGATCGGCTATAAAGCAGTAGAGCTGGCTGTAAAGGCTTCCAAAGGTGAGAAAGTATCTGACGTAGATACCGGATGCCTGTGGTATACAGCAGACAACATGGAAGATAAGGAAATCGCTCCTTGCTTGTATGAATAAGAAAAAATCCTGTGAGGCCTGCGAAACGGTTTTATTTCCCGGAATGTAATTTTCCATGAAATAAAACGAAGGCAGATCGGTTGTCAGGATACGGATACGGAGGGTGCTTTTGGCACCCTCCGTATCGTTGAAGGAACAACCCGGGAACAAAAAACGCGGGAATACATAAAAAATATCGGAAAAATATGGGGGAATAAGAAAAAACAGAACCCCCAGAATCAAAGACAGAAAGAAGAGGGAGAGAACCATGCTGAAAGGAATACCAAAAATCTTATCGCCGCAGCTTCTGAAGGTGCTGTGTGAAATGGGGCACAGTGACAGGATCGTGATCTCAGACGGGAATTTTCCGGCGGAATCCATGGGGAAAGATGCGATTGTGATCCGCTGTGACGGACACAATGTTCCGGAACTTTTAGAAGCGATCCTGGAGGTGTTTCCTCTGGATACCTATACCGAAAAACCGGTGACTTTGATGGAAAAAGTTCCGGGAGATACGGTGGAGACACCCATCTGGGATACCTACAGGGAAATCGTGAAGAAGTATGATGCCAGAGGAGAGGCTGTGGTAGGAAATCTGGAAAGATTTGCTTTCTACGAGGCGGCAAAAACAGCATATGCCATTATCGCAACCGGGGAATCGGCCCTGTATGCCAATATCATGCTGCAAAAAGGTGTGATATAAAAAGGCAGGTTCATAAGATCCGAAAAATACAAAATACGAAAAACAAAAAAGACACAAAAATACAAAAGACACAAAAGACACCTCATCGAATCTGATCTGTGTCCTTTCAGCCGGAATGAAATCTATCGTCATGCCTACTGAAAAGGGAGCAGATCAACTGAAAGGAGGTGTCTTTTATCATGGGTGTTACTCCAGACTGTTTTTAAAGACAGGCGCCGGCATTCCATTGACTTCCAGATAGTCCTCTACCGGGATCACCAGACAGTTTCGTCCGTCGATCTCCCGGACAGAGATCAGGTCGCTTCTGTCGGCAGGTACTTTCACAGATACTACCGAGGTTTCCACCTGAAAGTGCTTGGTGCCTGCGATATTGGAAGCCAGAAGAGTGCGGGACTCTCCTGCCATCTGATCAAATTCTTCTTCAAATGTGAGCAGAGATTCCTCCGACGCCCCTTCCTGCGCCAGCAGTTTTTTTACATCCGATCTGGAAAGCTCCAAAGGCTCCGGAGCGTCCTTGCTTTCCTCCAACATTTCCTGGATGGATTCATGGATGTTTCGGATGGCCTCATAGTGGCAGGCATCTCCCAGCGTATCGCTGACCAGCGCCTGGAAGGAGGTTTTTTGGTCCATGGCGCTCAAGGGGACGTTGCCGCCCAGCACATTCTGGATAAAAACCGGCTGGAGCTCTTCCGGTTTTTTTGTATAGTACAGGGCATGGTGCATATCACAGAGTCTGTCGGAGAAAGCAGGAAATAAAAAGCCTCCCACAGGAGCGTCCACAAACCAGTCCCGGATCCGTTCTTCGATCAGATCCGTCTCCGCATTATAGGTCAGTCCCGGTTTTGTCAGCTTTACAGGACAGATACTGCATAAAATGTGCTCGTACACATTGTCCGAAGCGTCAAACATCTGGGAGCCGTCGGAGGATTTTCCGGGAACATCGTAGACAGCATGGATCAGGGTGATATAGTAATTTTCCGCAAACACATAATTTTCAATCACCTTATCAAAAAAGGAATGGACCAATTCCTCATCTTCCAGTCGGGAAGTACGAAGCTGGCAAAGAAGCTGATAAGCTTCGCCGGAGAGCTCAGATTCCAAGGGAAAATCTACGGACAACAGATGCTTTCCAAAAGTGCCGGACAGGGTGTGCCTGAAAATATCAAAATATTTAAACGCTTCTTCCTCCGGGAGAGTCAGGAAGGTTTTGGACATCTGCGCCTTTTTTTCTTTTTCATAATCTACATAACAGCCGCAGATACGGGTAATGGAGCAGTTCTCCGGTGTAAACTGACGGCGGATTTCCAAAATTTCTTTTTTGTTCATACATGTAACCTCTCTTCTTTTAAGAATCAATATTGCCGAGAGGATCGCAGATCCTGCCGGCAGCGAGAATGCGTCTGCTTTCCGCATGGTGATGCCTTCTTAGTTTAGCATGGAGATTGGGGGAATAAAAGGGAATTTTTTACTTCCCCAAATAAGTGTTTCTCACATTTCTGAAAGAGGTTGGCGGAGCGTCTTTATGTATTTACTGGGAGTATGGCCGGTTGCTTTTTTAAAAATCTGGCTAAAATACTGAGGATTATTTCCACAGCCAACCAGATCGGCGATTTCCTGAATGGATTCAATGTTAGAGGAAAGCATAAACTCCTTTGCTTTCAAAATTCTGTAGTCTGTCAGGTATTTAGAAAACTTGCAGTCGGTTTCCTGCAGAAATTTTTTACTCAAATAATCAACATTCATGAAAAGATAATTTTCTGAAATCCATTTCAAGGACAGGTTAGAGTTGCAGTAATGCTGCTGCACCAACTTTTTGATTTTGGAACTCAGAGACAGTGACACTGGATTTGACTGAAAACTAAGATAGTGATTTTCCAAGTAAACTTTTATTTGTTTTTTTATTTCAGGCAGAGAAGTTTCGGTGTCAAGGCGAAGAAGAACTTCTCTCATTCCGGAGATGTCAAGCGTTCTGCTTTTTGTAACGACTGTCATCATGATGGAAGTAGACAGTTGTTTCAAAAAGTCTGTGCTGGAAATGGAAGACAGTAATTGTAGCAAAGAAGTTAAAGCATTCTTACCAACAGATGGATCAGGTGAAAATACCTGAAGTACGAGTGTCTGTGTTTCCTGAATGATATTTTGATAGTTGTTTAATGATGTGGCGGTCTTTGCATTCAAGCTGCTGGTATAGTAAATGGTATCATACCTTCGGATATGAGGAATCAGTTCTTTTAGAACATCCAGCAGATTGTCGGATGTTTTGTGTTTAAATTCAGGAAGAACATCAAAGTCATCGGTAAAGCGATGTAATAATTCCGCTACAGAATCTGGAGCAATCGCAAAGGAAGGATAGTAGAGGATCAAAGTGTTTTGCACATAAAGAGCATCCATAAGCAAGTGAGGAAAAGCGTGAAACTTATACTTTTGCAGTGCTTCCAATATTTGTGGATAATCCTGTGGCGTGACATAATACAGATACCATAGCTCGTAAGAAATATGGATGAAATCAAAATATTTGGAAAAGGTTCTGCTAATAGATTCCAGCGGCAAGGCGTGGGGAGGAGCACTCAAACACAGATTCAGACTGTTGACCATGATGCTGTGGTAGACATCCAAATGAGCATCAGACTGGTGCATAACAGGGGAAAATAGCATGGCGTCGGCATAATCTTTTTTCACACTGTTAATACTGTCTATAATCTGGTTTTCATTGCACGGCTTTAGGATATAATGCTTTACCCCGTACTTCATGGCTTCTTTTGCATACTCAAATTCATTGTAGCCGGATAAGATGATAAAATGTGCTTTCTGATGGAT
The DNA here is from genome assembly GCF_009696485.1 of Suipraeoptans intestinalis. Classification (GTDB taxonomy): domain Bacteria; phylum Bacillota; class Clostridia; order Lachnospirales; family Lachnospiraceae; genus Suipraeoptans; species Suipraeoptans intestinalis. The sequence continues at coordinate 750,705 of NZ_VULY01000018.1, read as the reverse complement.
CTCACTTATCTTTTGAATCAGATCCAGACCGGACAGTCCCGGCATTTTTATATCCGTTAAAATGATTTCCGGATATTCATCCAATATGATATTGTAGGCTTCGATTCCATCCTTTGCAGTACCGATCAATTGAATGCCAAGGGATTCCCAGTCAATGAGGGTTGCCATAGTTTCCCGGATAATTCGTTCATCGTCTACGATCAATAGTTTCAGCATGTGGTTCCTCCCGGTAAAGTGATTCGTGCGACAGCATGTTCTTCATCCAAATTAAAGAGAGTCAATCCATATTTAGCGCCATAAATAAGTTGAAGGCGTTTATGGATGTTTAGCAAGCCGATACCGAAGCCATGAGGTTCGATAAGGTTTTGCTCCAGTTTCTCCAGCATATTTGGAGAAAACTGGGAGTTGCTGTTTATGATATCCAACACAATGGAATGGTCGGCTGTGTATGTTCCGTGGATCATAATGGAACAGTCTTCCGCATTTTCTTCAATGGTATAACGAATTGCATTTTCGACCAGCGGTTGTAAGGTTAAATGAGGCAGGTGTACAGACAAGATAGAAGGGTCTACCGCTTCGCAATAGTCCAACCGGTTCTCGTATCGTATTTTCTGAATAGTCAGATAGTGTTTTACTGTTTCCAGTTCTTTTTTCAGTGTAGGAAAGGCGGGAGAAGAGCCGAGGCTTTCCCGAAGGAGAATGCCGAGGGACTCTGTCATGGAAGAGATGCTTTTTTCTCCAATGGCTTTTGCGCGCCAATTCACTGTTTCCAGCGTGTTGTATAAAAAGTGAGGATTGATTTGACTTTCCAAGGCTTTGAGTTTTGCGTCTTTTGCCAGAATCTCATAGACATAGTTCTGTTGAATTAAAGTCTGGATTTTTTGAGCCATTTTGTCAAATTGCTTGTGCAGGATTCCGATCTCATCATTGCGATCCGAGTAATCATAAGGAGAAACCGGGATTAGAGTCTCATTTTCAGCAAAAGTATTCATTTTATCTACCAGCCGCATAAAATCATTGTTAATAGATTTTGTGATCTGATGAGAAATGAGATAGGAAATCACTACAGCGAGCGTGATGATAATAAACACAGTACGAAGCGTCAAATTTATCGTTTCGGAAATGGCATCATACGGAATCAGGCAGATAAAATTCCAGCCAGTATTTTCCAGAGTTCCGCGGAGACCAAAAAAACGTTTTCCGGAAGCCGTAATGATTCCGTAACTACTGTCCAGCTGCGACTGAGCGAGTTCAATTTGCTGTTTGTTGATGTCGCTTGTCAGATAAAATAGTCTGCCGGACCGGAATAACGCATAATGCACCTTGTCCGCATAAAGGACGGAAGAAGTGGAATCCTGAATGAACCGATCCATTTGAATGCCAACGACAACAGTGCCAAGGGTATGGAATTGTAGATCCTCTACCTGTCTGCAATCACGTGCAAGGTAAAGAATTCCGGAAGAAGAACAGTAATCGGTAATCCAGACGGGGTATCCGGAATTATTGTGAGCACGAGCAGTAATAACGGCAAGCTGTTCCTGTGGGATATCACTGATCCTGGCATTGTAGCTGGAGGTCATGCCATTACTGTAATACATGTTAATAAAACTGATATTGTCATCCTTGTAGATTTGATGAAAGTCGGACAAAGTAGCTTCTATGGCGGATTTAGAGTTGTTTGATCGAACGATTGCCGTGGGATCCTGAAGGATTTCTCCTTCTTTTCCAAGTGTGATCAGGTTCTTTTTGATAGCAGAATTTGAAACAAGAGAACTGGTCATGTATTCAATGTTGGAAAGTTTGCTTTCAATATCGTCTGCGCTGTAATTGAGGGAGCCGGAGGCGGCTTTGTACAGCAATTGATTTTCAGAATGCATGACTGCAAGAAGACTGACAAAAGCTGTAATCAGCAACAAAAAAATCAGAAGGAGGCTCATAGAAAGGATTTTTGTTTTTAGTTTCCAATTCTGTTTTGCGGTAAAAAATGTCTTCATGATGTAAATCCTCGCAGCAGTATTTTGATGAGGATTATTATAACAATAAGAAAAAATGAAAGCAATTTTGCCACAGGAAAAAGTCGGATTTTTAAAAAAAGGCATCGGTTTAATTTATATGATTTTGCGGGAAAGCCAGATATAATATCCTTATCAAACAGATCGTGATAGGAGGAAAGAAAAATGAAAAAGAAGTTTGTTTCAATGCTGGTGTGCATAGGGATGTTATCCACATTACTTATGGGATGCAGCACAAGTACAACGAAGACCGCGTCTACAAAGGAAACGGAGGATTCTAAAAACAAGAGTGCAGATCCGGAAGATTACCAAGTGGTTATGATTGTCAAACAAAGTGATTCCTGGTTTGATGACATGGCGACAGGAGTAGAGCAGTTAAAAAAGGATACCGGTCTGAATGTGACGGTGCAGGTTCCGGAAACGGGAGACGCAGCAAGTCAGATTTCCATTATGGAAGATCTGATTGCACAGGGGGTGGATGCTATCTGTATCGTTCCCAACGATCCGTCTGCATTGATCCCGACCATTGAGAAAGCAAAAGAAGCCGGGATTGTAGTAGTGTCGCATGAAGCGCCGGGAATAGCAGATACGGTAGATCTGGATGTGGAAGCGTTCGTGAATAAAACTTTTGGAGAATTGTTCGGAGAAAAACTGGCAAAAGCAATGGGTGGAAAAGGAAAGTATGCGGGATTTGTAGGCGGTCTGACGATGGAAACCCATATGGAATGGTACCAGTCGGCAGTGGACTACATTACTGAGAATTATCCGGAGATGGAATGTGTAACAAAAGAACCTTATGAGGATGGAAACAGTGTAGAAGGAGCTCATGACAAGACGCTTGAAATCTTAAAAACCTATCCGGATATAGCAGGGTTCTTTGATTGCTCCGCACATGGAGGAGGAATCTGCGAAGCTTTGCAGGAAAAAAATAAGGCAAAAGAAGTCAAGGTAGTATCACTGGCACTTCCCAGTATGTCGGCAACCTATTTGGAAGATGGATCGATGCAGGCGGGCTTGGCATGGCGTCCGGCGGATGCGGGATATGCTACCTGTTACGCAGCATACCTCTTGGCGTCAGGGCAGGAGATTAAAACGGGAACAGATCTGAAGATCACAGGATATGATGCGATAGAAGTAAAGGATGGAGTGGCATACGGAAACGCACCTCTTGAGTTTACAGCAGAAAATATTAACGACTATAAGTTCTAGCAAATGAAAAACTGCTGCCCGACAGAGTTCGGGCAGTAACTTTTTGTAATGGCGATAAGAGAAAAGTTGCGACTATGCAAGGCCTTGACAACTGTCTGCGATTCTGGAATGTACCTTTTAGCATTCCGGGTGTTTACAAAATACAGAAAGGATTGGAGAAGGGTGGAAACGATTTTAGAAGCGAAACAGGTCAGTAAGTCCTTTGTTGGAGTACAGGCATTGAAAGACATTACGATTCAAATAAAACAGGGAGAAATCCATTGTCTGGCCGGAGAAAATGGATGTGGAAAATCTACTTTGGTAAAATGCTTTTCCGGAGTGTATGTACCTGATGGCGGAAAAATTATTGTAAATGGGAAGAATTATGACCAGTTGACACCGACACAGGCAATGAGGGAAGGAATCCAGGTTATTTACCAGGATCTGTCGTTATTTCCGCATCTGACGGTGGAAGAAAATATAGCTATTGGAAAACTGAAAAATGAAAAAGCAGGACTTTTGGACTGGAGAAGGGTCAGAAAGATAGCAAAAGAACATTTGAACAGAATAGGGGTTCAATTGGATCTGGAACAACCGGTGGAAGAAATTTCCATGGCCAACAGGCAGATTGTGGCAATCTGCAGAGCACTGGCGCAGGAATGTAAAATTTTATTCATGGACGAACCTACCACTGCTTTGACAAAAACAGAAGTAGACAGACTGCTGAATATTATGGTAGAGCTGAAGAAAAGGGGAATGTCTATTGTATTTATCAGTCACAAATTGGATGAAGTATTTTCTGTTGCAGATGTGATTACGATTTTCAGAAATGGGGAGAAGATCGGAGATTTTAAAAGTGAAGAACTGGACAAGAAAAGCCTGTCCTATTATATGACGGGAAGGGAAGTAGAGTACCCAAGGTACGAAAGAAAGACAAAGAATGACACCCCTGTTTTGGAAGTAGAACATCTTACAAGGAATGGGCAGTTCCAAGATATTTCTTTCTCCCTTCGGTCAGGAGATATTTTGGGAGTGACAGGACTTCTGGGAGCAGGAAGAACCGAATTGGCGCTTTCTTTATTTGGGCTGAATCCCAGTCATAGCGGAATCGTAAAAGTGGAAGGGAAAGAGTGCAAGATCACATCGCCAATCGCCGCTAAAAAGTATGGAATTGCACTACTTCCGGAAGACCGGTCCGTGCAGGGACTTTTTATGAATCGAATGATAATGGAAAACATTTCCTCTGCGATTATAAAGAGGCTTGTGAGGAAAGGAAGGCTGGATAAAAAGGAAGAGAGAAAAACAGCCAGACAGTTTATACAGAAACTAAAGGTCAGAACTCCTTCCGAGGAAACGATCATAGGGACTTTGTCCGGGGGAAATCAGCAGAAGGCTGTTATTGGGAAATGGCTTGCTACTCAACCTAAAATCTTCATTATGGATACCCCGACAGTCGGGATCGATATAGGGTCTAAGGCAGAGATTTATGAGCAAATCCATCGTCTTGCAGAAGAAGGAATGGCGATTATTTTAATTTCGGATGAAGTTCAGGAAATTTTGGCAAACTGCAACAGGGTTATGATACTTGCAGATGGAAAATGCTCCTGCATGTTAGAGGAGGAAGATCTAAGAGAAAAATCAGAGAGTGAGATGGAGGCTCTGATCGGACAGCAAAAAAGGAAGGAGGCGATTGTATGAAGCGGGTAAGGATAGACAGGTTTCAGGCAGTATTGCTGATTATTGTAATAGTATACAGCATTTTTGTTGCAGCAAAAAATCCCTCCTTCTTGAAGGCAGAAACGATTTTTGATATTGCAAGGGTTGCTTCAACTATGATGATCGTGACGATAGGACTGCTGGTTGTAATGATCTCGGGAGGAATTGACGTTTCTTTTATGTCCATCGCATTGTTTGGAAGTTATACGGCGATCAATATTATGATACAGACAGGAATCGACCATCTGTGGTTTGCTTTTTTCCTGTCCTCTGTGATAGGCGGAGCATTGGGACTCATAAATGCAGGACTGATCAACTGGCTGAAATTGCCGCCATTTATCATCACGCTGGGAACACAAAATTTGTTTCATGGAATTATGACAACTTTTATAGGAGACAGATCGTTCGGAGCAGGGGTGCTTCCCAAGAGTATTCATCGATTTGGAAGTCTGGCGATTTTGGAAGCAGGTGATGCAAAACTTACGGCAGCAGTGATACCGGTGATATGTATTGGAGGAGTCACATGGTTTCTGCTACACAGGACTATGGTAGGAAGAGGGATTTTTGCAATTGGAAACAGTGAGGAATCTGCAAGACGGATTGGATTTGATCCGGCAAAGATTCGTTTGTTCGTTTATGCATACTCGGGGGTTTTAGCGGGAATTATGGGAATTCTTTATGTTGCGCAGACGAATGCTTTATATCCGAACAAACTGGTAGGAGATGAATTGATCGTTGTAGCAGCAGTTGTGATCGGAGGGACAAAGATTACAGGAGGACAAGGGAAAGTTTTGGGGGCTGTTCTGGGAGTTTTGATCATCAATCTTCTAAATACGACTCTCATTATGATCGGATTATCGGCTTCCTGGAATAATTTGTTTATTGGAACGATTCTTGTAATGTCTGTTGCTATTACATCCCTGCAGGAGAAGGTAAAAAACAGAAAAAATCTGATTTTCACGGAGTAGGAGACTGGCCATGATAAAACTAAGAAAACGACTAAATGAAAACCTGAACAGGAGCATTCTGATAGGAGTTACTGTGTGTGTACTCCTGGTGTCAGGGGTTGCCTTTGGAAATTCCATGTATTCAGCCAGAAATATACAGTCTATGGCATTTCAGATACCGGAGTTTGGGATGTTTGCATTGGCGATGATGTTATCCAACCTGATAGGAGGCATTGACTTATCCATTATTGCAAACGCAAACACAGTGGCAATTTTAACTGCGTATGTTCTGAACGGAACATGGGCTTTGGGACTGGGAGGATCGGCAAGAATTTTGTTTGCAATTTTCCTTGCGATCCTGTGTAGTGTGGCGTTTGGAGGATTTAATGGTTTTTTGATTTCTCAAACGGCGGCGCCGCCATTGATTGCGACACTTGGCACCATGACTTTGTTTAAAGGAATTGGAATGGCTATTACAGGAGGAAGCAGTGTAGGGAAGATTGACAAGGGATTTGCATTGCTGGGGAAATTATTGATTGCAAATGTTCCCTTTGTTTTTTGGGTGTTTATCATAACAGCCGCCGTTTTAGGAGTCGTGCTGTGGCAGACAGGATTTGGAAGAAAATTGTATCTGTATGGAGAAAATGCGACAACTTCAAGGTTTTCAGGAATTCATAATGAAAAAATGTGTATGTGGACATTTATCCTGACAGGATTACTGGCAGGAATGGCAGGGCTGATTATTTTAAGTCGGGTGAATTCTGCGAAAGTGGGATATGGGGACTCCTATCTGCTACAGACGCTGATTGTCTGTGTGATCGGAGGAATTGATCCGAACGGAGGAAAAGGAAAGGTAGGAGATGTATTGATTGCGATCGTAATGATGCAGATTATGTCCAGCGCATTTACTATCATGGCACTGTCTCCCTATACGCAAAAATTGATCTGGGGGGTTATGCTGACCCTGGTATTGGGGTTAAATCATCTGTTGAAAAATTATTCCATGAAAAAACTGTTGAAAGCAAGTACGAAATAAAGGGAGGAAGAAGATGAACAGACAACTGTATGAAGAATTATATCGAACTATTTTAGAGGAGCACAAAAAAGTATTTGAAAAGCAGGATCTAGATGAATTGGAAACAGTCATGACTGTACTGAAAGAGGCAAAACGCATTTTCATACTGGGAGTAGGAAGAGAGGGAATTGCAGCGAGAGCATTTGCGATGCGATTGATGCATCTAGGGAAAACGGTTCATTGGATCTGGGATGATACTACGCCAGGGATGCATAAAGATGACCTGTGTATGATTGTAAACGGATCGGGAAAGATCGGACATTTGGATTATGTGACAAGACAGGCGAAAAAAGCCCAGGCAAAGACCCTTGTTGTAACAGGATCTCCGGGAGAGGAAGTACATGCTGTAGCAGATTGCATACTGTTTATACCGGCTCATGTTTTTAACGGAACGGATAAAAGAGCAGTTCCTTCCATGCAGCCTATGGGGAATTTATTTGAACAGCATGCATTCCTTTTATATGACGTACTTATTATGATGTTGGAGAGAGAAATGAAACTTTCTCATGATGAAATGGAAGAAAGACACAGGAATGTAGAGTAAGAAAGGGATGTGAATCAGCGTCGGATGATCGGATAGACTTGCAGCTATCAGGAAGTCCGACGCTTTTTTAGTTCAAAGAGAATGAGGTCCTATGAAGTAAAAAATATTCCAAGAAGATCGTATTGTAGAGAAAAGAAAAAACTGAAATCATAAAAGGGAATCTTTTTCATACAAAAGAAAGGGATTCGTGGTACACTGTAGGCAGGAAGAACGGAGGTTAGGGAATGAGAAAATTGACAGCAGGGATTTTAGCCCATGTGGATGCAGGAAAGACGACGCTGGCAGAGGCCCTGCTGTACCAGGCGGGAGCTTTGAGGAAGCTGGGGCGGGTAGATGAGAAAAATTCCTTTCTGGACACATTTGCGTTGGAGCGAAGGCGCGGGATCACGATTTTTTCAAAGGAAGCGCGGATCGAGGAAGGAGATACGCAGATCATCCTTCTGGACACACCGGGTCATGTGGACTTTGCGGCAGAAATGGAACGGGTACTGCAGGTGATAGACTTCGGGATCCTGGTGATCAACGGAACGGATGGCGTACAGGCTCATACCAGAACCCTCTGGCGCCTTCTGGAACTTTATCAGGTGCCGGTGTTCATCTTTGTCAATAAAATGGATCTTCCGGGCGTTGACCGGGAACAGCTGCAAAGACAGCTAAACGGGGAATTGCAGGAAGGATGCATAGATTTCCAAAAGGAAGAAGATAAATTGTGGGAAGAGGCAGCCACCTGTGACGAGGAGGCGCTGGAAGAATACCTGGAAACGGGACGACTGGAAACGGAGACGATCAGGAGGCTGATCGGAAGCAGAAAACTCATCCCCTGTTATTTTGGCTCCGCCTTAAAACTCTGGCAGACAGAAGCGTTCCTGAAAGGAATCTTCACATATGGTCAGACAAAAGACTGGTCACAAACGAAGAAAGAGAAAAAAGAAAAAGCCGGAAAAGAAAAGGGAACAGGAGAATCCCGACAAAAAGAGACAGAGATTCCGCAGAAGGAAAGCTTTGGAGCAAAGATCTTTAAGATCACAAGAGATGACAGAGGCAGTCGGATCACCCATGTACGGATCACGGGAGGCCGGATCGGACTTCGGGAATCCATTCCCTACAGGGATGAAGAAGGAACTCTTTACACAGAAAAAATCCATCAGATCCGTATTTATTCGGGAGACAGATATACCTGCCAGGAGGAAGCGGCAGCCGGAGAAATTTGCGGGATCACGGGACTTACCCATACCAGAGCCGGAGAAGGCCTGGGATGGGAGGAGGGAAAAGGTCGCCCCCTTTTGGAGCCGGTGTTGAAATACCGGGTGGAAGCGGAAGAAACGGCAGACATACACGAAGTACTGCAGGCGTTTCAGAAACTGGAAGAAGAGGATCCGATGCTGAAGGTGGAGTGGTGCAGAAAGACGCAGGAGATGTATGTCCGTTTGATGGGGGAGGTGCAGGTGGAGATCCTGCAGGCATGGATACAGGAAAAGTACGGCTTGCGTGTGCGATTTTCAAAAGGGAGCATCCTCTACAAGGAAACCATAGCAGATACGGTGGTGGGAAGAGGTCATTTTGAACCGCTGAAGCATTATGCAGAGGTACATCTGAAACTGGAACCGCTTCCCAGAGGAAGCGGAGTGGAGATAGAGAGAGATTGTGATACGAATATGCTGGAGGAGCACTGGCAAAAGCTGGTGGTAACAGCTCTCAAAGAAGAAGGGATCAAAGGGGTGCTGACGGGGGCGGAGGTAACGGATATCCGCATTACCCTGATAGCCGGCCGGGCACATATCCGGCATACAGAGGGCGGAGACTTCAGGGAGGCTGCAAGACGGGCCCTGCGCCAAGGGCTTTTAAAAGCAAGATCGGTACTTCTGGAGCCCTATTACAGCGTGTGGATACAGGCGCCTTCCGAGAATGCAGGAAGGCTCCTGACCGATCTGGATCGAAGAGGCGCCAGACTTTTTCCGCTGGAGCAGGCAGGAGAAACGGTGCTGATCCGGGGAGAGGCGCCGGTGTCAGCTCTGGAGCAGTACGCCAGAGAAGTGGCGGCGTTTACCGGTGGGAGAGGAAGCTGTTCTCTGACGGTGGAAGGATACGGAACCTGTCAGGAGCCGCAACAGGTCATAGAAATGGCAGGATATTCTCCGGAAGAGGACAAGGAGTGGCCGGCAGGGTCGATTTTCTGTTGTCAGGGATCCGGGATTTCGGTATCATGGAAGGAAGCAGAAGAACGGATGCACGTTCATACAGACGAAGGCAGACAAAAACCGGGGGAAGATACCGGTACGGGCGTAAGGACCGGAAGGAGCGTTTCCGGAAACCGGGAGATCACCCAGGAGGAAATGGAAGAGATTTTACTTCGCACCTATGGAAGAGTCGGTGGCAAAGAAAGGCGGCAGCAGACGGTTTCCGCAGGAAACTACGCTACTTCCCGGGAACCGGTGCAGGAATACCTTCTGGTGGATGGATACAACGTGATCTTTGCCTGGAAAGAATTGAAGGAACTGGCGCAGGAAGATATCAGTGCGGCAAGATGGAGGCTTTTGGATGTACTAAGTGATTACCAGGGATACCGGGGGATTCCGGTCATCGCAGTATTTGATGCCTACAAGGTGGAGGGAAACCCGACAAAAGTAGAAAAATACCACAATGTTTTTGTAGTTTATACCAAAGAGGCAGAGACGGCGGATCAGTATATTGAAAAAACGGTGCATCGGATGGGAAGGAAGCATCATGTGACTGTGGTGACGTCCGATTGGGTAGAACAGGTGATCATCCAGGGGCAGGGAGGAACGCTTCTTTCTTCCCGGGAATTCCTGGAAGAGATTCTTCGTATCAAAAAAGAGGGTCTGGCATATCAAAAGAGCAGACCGGAAGGAAAAACCTATCTGTTTGATGGGGTGGAAGAATCTCTGGCAGGTCAGGTAGAGGAAGTGCGCTTGGGGAAAAAAGAGCGGATCGATTAGAAAAAGAGGGGAGGAAACGCTGTGGAGGGCAGGAAAAGGACCGGGGGCAAAGCGGGGATCAAAAGAAAATATCAGGTTCTGACCGTGTTTGTACTTCTGGGGATCCTGGCGCTTTTGGGGATGGGGATCAGGCTTCTGCTCCCACAGAAAGAGGATGTGTCGGAGGGGAGAAAGCTCCTTCAAAAGCTGGAAAAAAGAGATCTTTTAAAAACGGAAGACGCTGTCCGGAAGGTGCGGCAGGAGCAGCTGCAGGGGGAAGGTGCGGCAGCGCAGCGAGATTACCGGGAGGCCTTTTCGGGGTGTGTCATTATGGGAGATTCGGTAGCGTCCGGATTTTCTACCTACAACGTTCTGGATAGTACGAATGTGGTGGCAGAAGTAGGAACCGGACTGACCTCTTACGACAAGCAGCTGGAAACCGTCACAGAGCTGAAGCCCAGGTGTGTATTTCTTTATTATGGGTTTAATGATGTGGGGCATGTGCACGGAGACGTGGAACTGTTCAGACAGGAATACGCAGACTTTATCATACAACTAAAGCAGGCGCTTCCGGAATCGGAGATTTTTGTGAACGGACTGTTTCCGGTACTGTCTCTGGATGTGGTGGAAAATGAAGCCTATAAGGATCTGCAGCCCTACAACGAAGCCATCCGAAGCATGTGCAAAGAACAGGGAGTCGCCTTTTTGGATAACGAGGGACTGGCACAGGAAACAGATTATGCAGAAGACGGGTATCACTTTGAAATAGAATTTTATCCCAAATGGCTGCAGCAGATGGTAGAGGGGGCAGGACTATAAAGATGGAACAATATTCAGTGAAGCACATGCTGCAGCAGCAGGGAAACCGAAAAGAGAGAGTCCTTGTAAAAGGATTAAAATACGCAGTGATACTGGGGATCGCCGTGTATATAGGCTTTCTGCTGCACTATGTGGGAGGGAGCGACCAGAAATTTTCCAAAGTAAAGGAAGAAATGGAACAGGTAGTGGACACGCGGAGGTTGAAAAACGCAGGAGAGCAGGGCTTAAAGAGATATTATGGTTTAAACGGCACAGATTATGAAGGCGTTCTTTGCTATGTGGCGACCACCAGTATGTCCGCACAGGAGCTTCTGGTTATCAAGGTGAAAGAGGAATCCCAGGTGCAGGAGGTAGAGACGGCCATTGAGAGACGACTGGCAGATCGGAAAAATGATTTCGCAGGGTATGCCCCTAAACAGGTGGAATTGCTGGAGCATGCAGAGATCAGCATCCGGGGAACCTATATTTTTCTGGCTGTGTCGCCGAAAGCTTCTGTTTACCGGGATACTTTTTCAAAAAGTCTTTAAGGAGGAAGGGCATGTTATTTAGCAGTGTGACATTCTTGTTCGTATTTTTTCCGATAACGTTGCTGGCTTATGCCATTGCTCCCAAGCGTCTGAAAAATGTGGTGCTGCTGCTGGCCAGCCTGGTTTTTTATGCATGGGGAGAACCTGTCTATATCGGGCTGATGCTGTTGTCCATCTTGTTGAATTACGTCTGTGGAAGGGATATCTATCTGGCCAAAGAGGCGGGAGGATCCGGGAAACGGGAGCTGGTCTTTGCACTGGCTGCAAATCTGGCGCTGCTGGGATTTTTCAAGTATTCCGGCTTTTTTGCAGGGATATGGAACCAGATTTCTCCGGTTCCTCTTCCTTACAGGAAACTCGCGCTTCCCATAGGGATTTCCTTTTACACCTTTCAGGCGATCTCCTATCTCATTGACATTTACCGGGGAGAAGTAAAGCCGCAGAAGCATGTGATGAATTTTGCCTTGTACATTTCCATGTTTCCCCAGTTGATCGCAGGGCCTATCGTCCGTTACATTGACATAGACAAGCAACTTGCCCAGAGAAAGGAATCTCTGGAAAAGTTTGGGGCAGGAGCCAGGTATTTCATTATTGGACTGGGAAAGAAAGTGATTCTTGCAAATGGGATCGGCGCAGTCTTCGACATGATCCATGGCAGCTTCTTGCAGGAGGGAACCGCCTATGTGCTGACGGCATGGATAGGGGCGGTGGCCTACGCACTTCAGATTTATTTTGATTTCAGCGGATATTCGGACATGGCCATAGGACTTGGAAAAATGTTTGGCTTTGATTTTCGGAGAAATTTTCATTATCCCTATACGTCCAGAAGCATTACCGAGTTCTGGCGAAGATGGCATATTTCTTTGGGAACCTGGTTCCGGGAATATGTGTACATCCCTTTGGGAGGCAACAAAAAAGGCGGAAAACGGCAGATCATCAATCTTCTGATCGTGTGGACGCTGACAGGGTTCTGGCACGGGGCGGCCTGGAACTTTCTGTTCTGGGGACTGTACTACGGAGTATTTTTGATCCTGGAAAAATTTGTGTGGGGCAACGCGCTGGAAAGAGGCTCCGGATGGATGCAGAGGATCTATACGCTGGCAGTGGTGCTGATCGGCTGGGTGTTCTTTTTCAGTGACAGCCTGCAGGGAGCCATCCGCTATATCGGGATCCTGTTTGGAGTGGGAAGTAAAGGCGTACTGGATAGTATGAGTGTCTATTATCTGGCATCCAATTGGCTGCTTTTTCTGTGCTGTATCATCGGAAGCACACCGGCGGCAGTCTGGCTGCTGAACAGTGACAAGTATGAGGGGAATCCCCGATGGATGGCGCTGTCTTTGTATGCCGGGATATTTTTGGTGGCATTGTCCTGCCTGGTGTCCAGTACATTTAATCCGTTTTTGTATTTTAGATTTTAACTGTTTGTGCAAGGAAAAGGGATCAAAGCAATGAAAAGGGGAAATAAACGAGTAGGCATCATTTTTTTGACAGTAATACTGGCGCTGGCAGTGCTGGGGCCTGTGATCCGGGATAAAAAGATCTCGGAGGAAGAAAACCGGACGCTGGCACAAAGACCGGAGCTGACCTTCCACGGCGTGTTGTCGGGAAATTTTATGAAAAAGTACGAAGCATATGTATCCGATCAGTTTGTGGGGCGAAGTGTCTGGAGAATTTTTCACGCCTCCTTAAAGCGAATCGGCGGAAACCGGGAAGAAAACGGGGTCTATCTGGGAAAAAACGGACAGTTGCTGGAAAAAATAGAACCGCCGAAAAAAGAGTATGTAGAGAATACCGTCCGGGGAATGAATGATTTTCAGGGCAGATATCCGGAGGTGACGATGCGCATGATGCTGGTGCCGGATGCGGGAGAGATCTTGCAGGAGAAGCTGCCGCCTCTGGTGCGTCAGGCCAGCCAGACGGATATGATCGAGGGCGTCCGGGAAGAACTGTCTCCGGGAATCCGCTGGGTGGAGGCACAGCGGGTGATGGAGGATCACAAGGAGGAGAACATCTATTATAAAACGGACCATCACTGGACCGGCACGGGCGTTTTTTATGCTTTTTTGGAATATGGGAAAGAGGCGGAGCTGCCTTTGGATGAAAGCGCCTACAAGAAATATCCGGTAACGACGCAGTTTAATGGAGCTCTTTCCAAGACCAGCGGCTTCAGAAGGGGAGAAAAGGAAAAGATAGAGCTGTATCTTCCCAAGGAAGACCATACAAAGTATGTTGTCAGTTATGTTGAAAATCAGAAAAAACGGACCTCTCTCTATGACGAAAAGCAGTTGGATACCCAGAACGGATATCAGGTTTTCCAGGGAGGAAATTATTCCTTGCTGGACATTAGAACCGATGTGAAAAATACCAGGAGACTGCTTTTGGTGAAGGATTCGTTTGCCAACAGCTTTGTCCCGTTTCTGACGCCTTTTTACCAGGAGATCGTTATGGTGGACCCCAGATACTATGCGGGAAATGCGGACGAACTGATGGACACCTATGGGATCAATGAGGTGCTGTTTTTGTACAGCGGCAATACTTTTTTTCAGGACAACAACATCGGCGGATTCTTAAAACCTGTGGAATCCGGGAGTTCTTAGGAAAAAGAAGAGGGAACGCAAGGAATTCTTAAGAGGTGCTTAAGGAATTTTCGATTTCTTTTAGAAAAGGAACATACTTTAGACATATTTCTTTTCTATAATGAACTCAGATAGTTGAAGAACACATCAACTATCATCCCCCTCACAAAAGTGAACACCGGAAGTGAAACACGGTGTAGCACTTTACTCTCATTCCTTTAGATAACGATAATAACAACGAAGCCCGCGAGCCGTATGGCAAGCGGGTTTTCGCTGTGCAAAAAAGGAAATTTTGAAACCTAAAAAGGCCGAACCTTTTTTACATCAAAGATTCGGTCCTCTATAAAGAGCTGCATTGCAATAAAATAAGCGGGTGATGGGAATCGAACCCACGTATCTAGCTTGGAAGGCTAGTGTTCTACCATTGAACTACACCCGCATGAAATATTATTTTCAACAAAAGGTATAGTATCATTCCAGGAAGAAAAAAGCAAGCAAAATTTGAAAAAAGTAAAAAAATCAAAAGGGAAGCCTCTCAAACAGGGAAGATACGATTGAAGGAGAAGACCTGTATCCGGCGAAAGGTGTTTTGAAGGTTCCGTAACCGGAGAGGAAAGTCAGACAGAAAACGGGAAAAGAAATGAGATTTGGCGGTCCCATTCGTTGACAAGCCACGTGGCTGGTTTATAATAGAAGGCAGGGAGGACGTGTGAAGTGGTGAGAGAGAGAGGAAAGAAAAAGAGTATTGAACACACAGTGAGACGACAGCAGCGGTTTCCGGCGATCCTTATGGGAGAAGGGATACTGGTGGGGATCGCAGCGGGAGTCGTAGTATTGCTTTATCGATTGTGTCTGGAACAGGCGGGAGAGTGGCTTTTCAGGATCGTTTCCTTCATAAAAGGAAAGCCTCTCTATGTTATCGCATGGTTTCTGGCACTTTTTTTTCTGGCAGTACTTGCGGGAAAGCTGGTGGCTCTGGAGCCGATGGCTTCCGGAAGCGGGATCCCGCAGGTCGAAGGAGAGATGCAAGGATCCATCAATCAGACCTGGTATCGGGTCCTTTGGACCAAATTTCTCGGGGGAAGCCTTTGCATGCTGGGCGGACTGGCGCTGGGACGAGAAGGACCGTCCATCCAGCTGGGAGCTATGGCAGGGAAGGGTGTGGCAAAAGGACTGGATGTGGGAAAGACGGAAGAAAAAT
The DNA here is from genome assembly GCF_009696485.1 of Suipraeoptans intestinalis. Lineage (GTDB taxonomy): Bacteria > Bacillota > Clostridia > Lachnospirales > Lachnospiraceae > Suipraeoptans > Suipraeoptans intestinalis. The sequence continues at coordinate 735,164 of NZ_VULY01000018.1, read as the reverse complement.
TCCTTCTGACCTGCGGGGCAAGCGCCGGGCTCTCGGCGGCCTTCCATGCTCCCCTGGCAGGCGTGATGTTTTCTCTGGAAGAAATCCATAAGAATTTTTCTGTTTCTGTGCTGCTGTCGGTCATGACGGCATCGCTGACGGCAGATTTTTTGTGTTCTTCCATCCTGGGAGTCCATTCTGTTTTCCGGTTTCAGGTGACACGAGCCATTCCTCTGGAAAATTACTGGCTGCTCCTGCTCCTGGGGATCGTGCTGGGCGCGGGAGGAGTCCTGTATAACCACGGAACGCTGAAGGTACAGGAGTGGTATGGGAGAACCCTGAAGACGCCGGTAAAAAAAATGCTGCTTCCGTTTTTGCTGTCCGGACTTCTGGCGCTTTGGGTACCGGAACTATTAGGAAGCGGGCAAAAATTGATCGACAGCCTGGCCGGAGGAGGATTGACGGTGGGAGTCATGCTGCTGTTTTTGGTGGGCAGGTTCCTTTTTTCTACCTTCAGCTTTGGATCCGGCGCTCCGGGAGGAATCTTTTTTCCGCTGCTGGTGCTGGGGGCTTTGTTGGGAGGCGCGTTTGGAACCATCTGTCATCAGCTTCTGGGGCTGGATGGCAGCTACATCAGCAATTTCATTATCCTTGCCATGGCAGGCTATTTCACAGCCATTGTAAGAGCCCCTTTGACAGGGATCATTTTGATTTTTGAAATGACAGGCTCTATGAGCCAGCTACTGTCTCTGGCGGTAGTTTCTGTGGCAGCTTATGTGACGGCGGAACTTTTAGGATCCAAGCCGATCTACGAAAGCCTTCTGGAACGGATAGTGAAGGGCCGGACGAAAGCGCCGGCGGAGGAAGGAGAAAAGCTGCTGACCCAGTTTGTGGTGGAGCAGGGAGGCGCAATGGAAGGAAAACAGGTGGCAGAGGTTCCCTGGCCGGATAACTGCCTGCTGATTTCCATAAAGAGAGGAACAGAGGAGATCATCCCCAAGGGCAAGACCAGACTGGTAACAGGCGATCTGATCGTTACCATGTGCGACGAAAGGGATGCTCCCTGGATCCGGACGCAGATGGAAGCACTGAACCGGGTGAACTTCCATTAGACACCGCTTTGGTGTTTGTGATAAAATCGGGAAAGAAACAACAGAATAAGACGAGGAAAAGGAGAACAAAATGGGCGGTTTTTTTGGAGTAGCTTCAAAAAAGGATTGTGTGTTGGAATTGTTTTACGGAGTAGACTATCATTCTCACCTGGGAACCAGAAGAGGCGGGATGGCAACGTTTGGGAAACAGGGATTTGAAAGAGCGATCCACAACATAGAGAATTCCCCCTTTCGGACAAAGTTTGACAAAGATGTAGGGGAAATGCAGGGAAATCTGGGGATCGGCTGTATTTCGGATTTTGAGCCGCAGCCTCTGCTGATCCGTTCCCACCTGGGAAGCTTTGCCATCACGACGGTAGGAAAGATCAACAACACGGAAGAACTGCTGGATATGACCTACAGCCAGGGGCACACCCATTTTCAGGAAATGAGTACAGGGCAGGTAAATGCCACAGAACTGGTAGCTTCTCTTATCTGCAAGCAGGCCAGTATTGCGGAGGGGATCCGCTATGCGCAGGATGTGATAGACGGATCCATGACGATGCTGGTCATGACGGAAAAAGGACTCTATGCGGCGAGGGATAAAAAAGGAAGAACGCCTTTGGTGATCGGCTGTAAGGAAGACGCCTACTGTGTTTCTTTTGAAAGCTTCGCCTACATCAATCTGGGATACCGGGACTACAAAGAGCTGAAGCCGGCGGAGATCGCCTTTATCACGCCGGAGGGCGTGGAAACGGTGGGAGAGCCTTCGGAAGAAATGAAGATCTGCTCCTTCCTCTGGGTGTATTATGGGTATCCCACCTCTTCCTATGAAGGGATCAATGTAGAAGAAATGCGTTACAAATGTGGAAGCATGCTGGCAAAGCGGGACGGGAATCAGGTGGAGCCTGATGTGATCGCGGGCGTGCCGGATTCGGGAGTGGCACATGCGATCGGATATTCCAATGAAGCGGGCATTCCCTACGCAAGGCCCTTCATCAAATACACCCCTACCTGGCCGCGCTCTTTCATGCCGACTACTCAAAACCAGAGAAATCTCATCGCCCGTATGAAACTGATCCCGGTACAGGCACTGATCGAGCACAAAAAGCTGCTGCTGATCGACGATTCCATTGTAAGGGGAACTCAGCTTCGGGAAACGACAGAGTTTCTTTACAGAAGCGGAGCAAAGGAGGTACACGTAAGACCGGCCTGTCCTCCGCTGCTGTACGGCTGCAAATATCTGAATTTTTCCAGATCCAAATCAGAGATGGATCTTATCACCAGGAGGGTGATCCTGGAAAAAGAAGGAGGAGAATGCTCGCCGGAGGTGTTGGAAGAGTACGCAAAGCCGGGCAGCTGCCGCTATGAGCAGATGATCGAGGAAATACGAAAGCAGCAGAATTTTACCACATTAAGATACCACAGGCTGGATGATCTGGTAGAATCCATCGGTCTTCCTGCCTGCAAGCTGTGTACCTACTGTTTTAACGGAAAAGAGTAGAGGGAAGAGAATGAACGGATTTGTAGAACTGAAGCAGGTAAAAAAGATATACCACATGGGAGAGATCGAGATCGCCGCTGCCGACGGGATCGATTTTCAGATCGATCAGGGAGAGTTTGCCGTGATCGTGGGACCCAGCGGAGCGGGAAAGACGACGGTGCTGAATATTTTGGGCGGCATGGATACTGCGACTTCCGGAAGCGTGCTGGTGGATGGAAGGGATATTGCTCTTTGCACGCCAAAAGAGCTGATCTTTTACCGCAGGGAAGAAATCGGCTTTGTCTTTCAGTTCTACAATCTGATCCCAAATCTGACGGCCAAAGAAAATGTGGAACTGGCGCTGCAGATCTGTAAGGACCCGATGGATGCGGACCTTGTGCTGGAGGAAGTGGGACTGAAGGATAGAAAGGACAATTTTCCGGCACAGCTTTCCGGGGGAGAGCAGCAGAGGGTATCCATCGCCAGGGCGCTGGCCAAAAATCCCAAGCTTCTCCTGTGTGATGAACCTACAGGAGCGCTGGACTATCACACAGGAAAGGCCATATTGAAGCTGCTGCAGGACACCTGCAGGCAAAAAAATATGACGGTGGTGCTGATTACCCACAATCTTGCTATCGCACCTATGGCAGACAGGGTGATCCAGGTAAAAAACGGAAAGGTGGCTTCCGTTCAGAAAAACTCCGCTCCTATTTCGGTGGAGGACATTGAGTGGTAGGGGAAGGATATGAAACGTCTGGCAACAAGAAAAGATTTTTTCAGAGAACTGTATAAAAGCAGAGGGCGGTTTTTGTCTATTTTGTTTATCGTGGCGCTGGGAGTGGCCTTCTTTTCCGGACTGCGTTCGGCGAAGCCTTCCATGCAGATCACCGGCGACGCTTATTTTGATGCCCGGAATCTGATGGATCTGGAGATCGTTCATCCGGAAGGGATTTCCGGGGATCTGATAGGAGAAATAGAAAAGATCCGGGGAGTGAAGCAGGCAAAAGGCGGCTACAGCGCTGATTTTCTTAGCAAAAAAGGAAAAGAGCAGCTAACCGTCCGGGTAACGGCGCTAAATGACGTATTCAACAGGCCGGAGGTAACAACAGGACGTCTTCCTGAAAACCGGTGGGAATGTCTGGCAGATGCGAAGCTGGGATACCGGATCGGAGATAAGATACAACTGGAATCCGGCAGTCAGCTCCCTTTGGAGACGATGCTGAAAGAAACGGAAGTGACGATAACGGGAATCGGAAGCAGCCCCTGCTATATTTCCGCAGAAAGGGGCAGCACGGGGATCGGCTCCGGCAGTCTAGACGGTTTTCTCCTGGTTCCGGAAGAAACCTTTGCATTGTCATCCTACACGCAGGCGTATGTGGAAGTGGACCGGGCCAGGGAAGAAGTGGCGTATACAAAAGGCTATCAGAAGCTGGTGGCGGCAGTGAAAACGAAGATCAAGGAGCAGGTGGAACAAAAGGAAGGAACGTGGTATGTACAAGATCGCACCTCCCTTCCGGAGTATGACGGATTTGGGGACAACGCCCGGAGAATGGGGGCCATCGGTCAGGTGTTCCCCGCGATTTTCTTTCTGGTGGCCGCACTGATCAGTCTGACGGGGATGACCCGTATGGTGGAGGAACAGAGGATCTCCATCGGAACCATGAAGGCGCTTGGATACGGGGAATTTCAGATTTCTGCCAAGTACTGGGGGTATGCCCTGTGCGCCACAGTGACCGGAAGCGTACTGGGCGTTCTGGTAGGCGAAAAATTTTTCCCATATATCATCATCTATTCTTACAGGATTCTTTACCCGCAGATGGAGAAGATCCTGGTACCGTACCACTGGGGATACGGGATTCTTGCAGCGGGAACGGCGCTTGTCTGTACGTTGGGGGCAACGGCCCTGGCCTGTCACAAGGAGCTGCGGGAGCAGCCGGCGCAGTTGATGCGGCCGGAAGCACCGAAAAATGGAACCAGGATCTTTCTGGAACGGATCCGGATCCTGTGGTCGCATATGAATTTTACATGGAAGTCTACGGTCCGAAATCTGTTTCGGTATAAAAAACGGTTTTTTATGACGGTGGCAGGGATCGGCGGCTGTATGGGGTTGATGCTGGTGGGCTTTGGGCTGCGGGATTCTATTGTAGAGGTAGCAGATGTGCAGTACGAAGAACTGCAGACCTACGACGGAAGCCTGTATTTTGCGGAAAATACCTCAGCAGAAGACAGAGAGGCATTTCTGGAAAAAATGAAACAGGAAAAGGAAGTGAAGTCCTGTTTTGAGGCTTCTGTCCGCAAGGTGACTCTGAAGCTGTCCGGAAAGCAGGTGGAAACCTATCTGATGGTGCTGCCAAAGGAGCAGTACCGGAATGCCTTTTCCCTGCGAAACAGGAAAACGAAACGATCCTATGATCTCGGGAAAGGGGCGGTTCTGACGGAGAAGGCGTCGGCGCTGCTGAAGTGGGAAAAGGATAAAACACTGCTGCTTAAAGATCAGAAGCATGCGGATAAGCGGCTGAAGATCGAGAGGATTGCGGAAAATTACATGGGGCATTTTCTTTATATGGATGAAGCGACCTATCAAGAACTGTACAAAGAGGCGCCGGTTTACAACAGCATCCTGTTTACTGTAAAAGATTCCGTCTCGGAAAGTCAGATTACAAAGCTGGGGGAAGCCTGGCTGAAAAACCAACAGGTGCAGGGGATCTCCTATATGAATGCAGTGGAAGAAAGACTCCAGGATATGATCGGCAGTCTGAATCTGGTGATGGGCGTACTGATCATGGCGGCAGGGGCCTTAAGCTTTGTCGTCCTGTACAACCTGAATACCATTAATATTACAGAAAGACAGAGAGAGCTGGCAACATTAAAGGTTCTGGGCTTTTATGACCGGGAGGTGTCCGCTTATGTCTATCGGGAGAATGTGATCCTGACGCTGTTTGGAACGGCATTCGGAGCAGGAGTGGGAACGGTTCTGCACCAGTTTATGATCCGGACCGTGGAAACAGATGACGCCATGTTTGGCAGATTGATCCAGCCCAGCAGCTATTTGTACAGCTTTTTGCTGACTATCTTATTTTCACTGCTGGTGAACCTGGTCATGTACTGGAAGCTGAAACAGATCAACATGGTGGAATCTCTGAAAAGTGTGGAATAGAGGAACAGAAGCTCCAAAGAGGAAACAAAAAGAAGAGAAGGAAAGCCATAAAGGATCCGAACTAAAAAGAAAAATCAGCACTCTGGCGAGGTGAGTGCTGATTTTTGGTTGACTTTTAAAAATGAGTGTATTATCATACAGGTGAGACTAAAAAAGAGGAGTGATTTTATGACAATAAAAAAAGGAAACCTGTCCATCAGCAGTGAGAATATTTTCCCTATTATTAAGAAATGGGTATATTCTGACCATGATATTTTTGTAAGAGAGCTGATCTCCAACGGCTGTGACGCCATCACCAAGCTGAAGAAGCTGGACATGATGGGGGAATACCGGCTGGCGGACGATTATCGTCCGAAGATCAAGGTCCTGGTAAGCCCGGAGAATAAGACGCTGAAATTTCTGGATAACGGACTTGGCATGACGGCGGAAGAGGTGGAGGAATACATTACCCAGATCGCTTTTTCCGGAGCAACAGAGTTTTTGGAAAAATACAAGGACAAGACGACAGAGGATGACATGATCGGCCACTTTGGCCTGGGCTTTTATTCGGCATTTATGGTAGCGGACGAGGTGGAGATCCATACCCGTTCCTATCGGGAAAATGCGACACCGGTTCTTTGGAAAAGCACCAGCGGTACCGAGTATGAAATGGGAGAAGGTACCAGAGAAGAGACCGGGACGCAGATCACACTGTACCTGAATGAAGACAGCCTGGAATTTGCCAACGAATACCGTATGCGGGAAGTGATCGAAAAATACTGTTCCTTCATGCCGGTAGAGATCTTCCTGGAAAAAGAAGGGGCGGATCCGGAATACGAAGTGATCGATGCGGAGGAAGAAAAAGAAACAGACACCGTCATCGAACGGATACAGGAGGAAGCCAAGACAGAGGAGCAGGAGGACGAGAACGGAGAAAAGAAGCTGGTGGAAGTGTCACCGGCAAAAAATCAGGTAAAGATCGTAAAAAGACCGGTTTCCCTGAGTGATACGGCTCCCTTGTGGGGAAAACACCCCAATGAATGCAGCGAAGAAGACTATCTGAACTTCTACAGGAAGGTCTTTTTGGACTACAAAGAGCCGCTGTTCCATATCCATCTGAACATGGATTATCCCTTTAACCTGAAAGGGATCCTCTATTTCCCGAGGATCAACACAGAGTATGATTCCATCGAAGGGATGATCAAGCTGTACAACAACCAGGTGTTTATCGCGGACAATATCAAAGAAGTGATCCCGGAATTTTTAAGAGTCCTGAAGGGAGTCATCGACTGTCCGGATCTGCCCTTGAACGTATCCAGAAGCGCTCTGCAAAACGACGGGTTTGTAAATAAGATCGCGGACTACATTACTAAAAAGGTAGCGGATAAGCTGACGGGGATGTGTAAGACCAAGCGAGAAGACTATGAGAAGTACTGGGATAATATCAGTCCCTTCATTAAGTTTGGATGCCTGAAGGATGAAAAATTCAGTGATAAGATGAAAGATGCTATCCTGTTTAAAAATCTGGAAGGAAACTATCTCACACTGAAGGAGCTGGTGGAAGCACTGGGAGGCGATCCGCAGAAACTGGAAAAAGAAGCAGAGGAGCCCAAGGAAGGGGAGGAGACAGAAAAATTTTCCATTTCCTATGTGACAGATGAGATCCAGCAGAGCCAGTATATCCAGATGTTTAAGAGCCAGGGAAAGGATGCCGTCCTCTTTGGCCACAACATAGATACGCCTTTTGTAACACAGCTGGAACAGAGATTTCCGTGGCTGTCTTTCCAGAGGATCGATGCGGAAGTGGCAGGCGATTTCAAGGAAACCATAGAAGAAGACGAAAAAGAAAGCTTTGCAAAGCTGTCTGAAAAGCTGAAAGAGATCTTCCGGAAGGAGCTGGGAAAAGAACAGCTGGACGTACAGGTGGAACGGCTGAAGGATGAAAAGACAGCGTCCGTTATGGTGCTGTCCGAACAAAGCCGCCGTATGCAGGAGATGATGAAGATGTACGGGATGGCTGATCTGGGGATGGGCCAGGAGGGGTCGCTGATCCTGAACGCCAATCATCCGCTGGTGCAGTATGTGTCCAAAGAAGAGGGAGAGCACACGGCGCTGATCTGCAGACAGCTGTACGACCTGGCGGCTATGGCACATAAGCCGCTGTCGCCGGAAGAAATGACTGCTTTCGTGCAAAGAAGCAATGAGATCCTGCTGCTTTTGACGCAGTAAAAAAGACAAGCTTTCGGGATATTGAAGGCAACCCATTCGGGAAATCACAAAACGACAAAAAATAAAATCCCCCTTTTCTTTTCCGGAAAGGTCTTTAAAAGACCGGGCAGGAGAAGAAGAGGGGGATTTTGCAGGCGCGGGATGCGGGAGCATCTGAAATTTACACCGGAGGGAATCGTGAGACAACCGACCGGGAAACGTTTGCTCCTTCGCTGATTCAGTTTTTTTCTAACTCCAGAGGGATGCTCTTTAAAAAGGATTCCGCATAGGAATCCCAAGCTCTTTCCAGGGATCTGTCCAAAGAAAAGGTGCGGGTGGACACTCCGGTGGTACAGGTGAGGACATGTTCCTTAAAATGAAAATTCAGATACAGTCCCTGCAGGTTTTCCTGTTCCCGGGAAGAAAGGGAGCAGGCAGAAAAGAAGTGTTCCAGATCCACCGGAGAAAGAGCCAGCACCAGGCGGAATTCCACCGGAGGACGGCTACCGCGGATCAGTTCCAGACAGAAGCTTTTTACCTCCTTCCAAAGGGAATGAGAGCGCTCCTGTGGTTCGTCAAAAAAATCCGGGCAGAGGAAACCGTCGATGGAAAAGCGGTTAAAGGTAACGATCTCCCCCTCCAAAAAGGAAAAGGAATCAAAGGTGTCCCGCAGCAAAAGATGGGACATGCACAGTTTGGAAGACAGCGTAAAAATGTTCATAAAATTCTCCTTTTTTCACGGGCAGAAAAAGAAAGATTCCGGCCTGAAATAAATCCTTTTTCCAGTATAACACAAGTTTGACTTTTAGGGGGAAAGGGTATAAGATTACATGGAATAAATAGGAAGATTCAGGCAGCGCCAGGCTGCAGAAAAGTGCGGGCGAAGCGGCGCGGGTCGATGACAATGATAAGATTGAACAAATACTTAAATGAAAAAGGCGTTTGCTCCAGAAGAGAGGCGGACAGATGGATCGCAGAGAAAAAGGTTACAGTCGATGGAAGTGTAGCCTTTTTAGGTATGCAGATAGAAGAGGGGCAGACGGTGTGCATCGACGGAAAAGAAGTGGGAGAAAGCCCCGGGAAAGTGGTGCTTGCCGTTTACAAGCCTGTGGGGATCGTGTGTACGGAAGAAAAAAGAGAAAAAAATAACATCATACGGTTTGTGAATTACCCACAGAGAGTCACCTATGCAGGACGACTGGACAAGGAGTCGGAGGGACTGCTTTTGATGACCAACGACGGGGAGCTGATCCAGAGCATGATGCGCAGCCGGAATGGCCATGAAAAGGAGTACGAGGTCTGGATCGACCGGCCGGTGACAAAAGCATTTTTGAAACAGATGGCGGCGGGCGTTCGGCTGGTGGATCGGGAAAAGGGGCTGGATGCGCTTACAAGACCGTGCAGGGTCAGACAACTGGGAGAGAAGCGATTTTCCATCATCCTGACCCAGGGGCTGAACCGGCAGATCCGCAGGATGTGCCAGGCTTTGGGATGCCGGGTGGAGCGGCTGATCCGGACACGGGTGGTCAATATTACTCTGGATACGATGCAGTGCGGGCAAATACGGGAATTATCAGAGCAGGAGAAAACACAATTATATGAGCAGGTCAAAAAAAGCCAGAATGGAAGAATTGATAGAAATACTAAATAGAGCTTCTTACGCCTATTACCAGCAGGCAGAGGAACAGATGAGCAATCTGGAGTATGATGCGTTGTACGAGGAGCTGGTTGCCCTGGAAAAAGAAACAGGGATCACCCGGACTGACAGTCCTACCGTAAACGTAGGCTATGAAGTGGTCAGTCAGTTGCCCAAAGAGAGGCATGAGCGTCCTATGCTGTCCCTGGACAAAACGAAAAGTGCGGAGGAACTGGCAGAGTTTCTGGGAGTACAAAAAGGAGTGCTGTCCTGGAAGATGGACGGACTGACTATCGTGCTGACCTACCGGGAAGGACGTCTTTATAAAGCGGTAACCAGGGGGAACGGAGAGACGGGAGAGATCGTGACGCCCAATGCAAAGACGTTTCGGAATCTTCCGTTGAAGATCAAGTATCCCAACGAGCTGATCCTTCGGGGAGAGGCTGTGATCGGATACAGGGATTTTGAAGAGATCAACCGCAAGCTGCCGGAGGTGGAGGCCAAATACAAGAACCCCAGAAATCTTTGCAGCGGATCCGTCAGACAGTTGAACAGTCAGATCACAAAAAGCAGACAGGTGAGCTTCTATGGGTTTTCAGTAGTAAAGGCAGAGGGAATCGATTTTGAAAATTCCAGAAAACGACAGCTGGACTGGCTGGAAGAGCAGGGGTTTGAAGTGGTGGAGCACTGTCTGGTAACGCAGGATACGCTGAGACAAACCGTGGAGGAATTTTCTTCCCGAATCGGAGAAAATGATTTTCCTTCGGACGGATTGGTGCTGAATTATGATGACATCGCTTATGGAGAGTCCCTGGGACAGACCTCCAAATTTCCAAGGGATTCCATGGCATTTAAGTGGGAAGATGAGAAGCGGGAGACCACCCTGCTTTCTATAGAATGGAGTCCTTCCAGAACGGGACTGATCAATCCGGTGGCCATCTTTGAGCCGGTAGAGCTGGAGGGAACGACAGTCAGCCGGGCCAGCGTTCATAATATCAGCATACTGGAGGAGTTGGAGCTGGGGATCGGAGACCGGCTTCTGGTGTATAAGGCCAATATGATCATTCCCCAGATCGCAGAAAATCTGACCAAAAGCGGGAACCTGGAGATTCCGTCAGCCTGCCCCGTCTGTCAGGGAACAACCTCTATCCGGCAGACAGGAAGCGCCAGAGCCCTGTATTGTGACAACCCGGACTGCCAGGCAAAGCAGATCAAGGCGTTTACCCTGTTTGTAAGCAGAGACGCCATGAATATAGAAGGGCTGTCGGAGGCAAGCCTGGAAAAGTTTGTGGGAAGAGGCTTTATTCAAACGTCGGGAGACATCTTCCGGCTGTCCCGGTACCGGGAGGAAATCTGCCAAATGGAAGGCTTCGGAGAAAAGTCCTTCCGGAATCTGGCAGATAGCATAGAAAAGGCGAGGGATACCAGCCTTCCCAGACTGATCTACAGCCTGGGGATCGCCAATATCGGACTGGCAAATGCCAAGCTGATCTGCAGGCATTTTGACCAGGATCCGGAAAAGGTCATGAAAGCAACGGCAGAGGAATTGGGGAAGATCGACGGGATCGGCCCTGTGATCGCATCTGCGTTTGAGGTCTATTTTGCCCAGGAAAAAAACCGGAGCAGGTATCTGGATATCTTAGGAGAGATCCGGCTGGAAGAAAACAGACAGGAAGCGTCTTACCTTTTCCGGGAAAAGGTATTTGTGGTGACAGGAAGTGTTGCCAGATTTTCCAATCGCAGTCAACTGAAGGAATGGATCGAAGCAAGGGGAGGAAAGGTGACGGGCAGCGTTACCTCGAAAACCAGTTTTCTGATCAATAATGACGCAGAATCGACCTCTTCCAAAAATAAAAAGGCAAGGGAATTGAATATTCCCATTTTGTCGGAGGAAGAGCTGCTGGCAATGGCAGGACAGTCAGAGACAGACCCGGTGCAGCCGGTTTGATGTACGTCTCAACAAAACACAGGTCGTTGCAGAACACTAGGAAAGGAACAGACAGGATGAGTGAGAAAGACAATCAGTTTGACATAGAAACAGAAGAAAAAGAAAGCAGCCTGAAGCAGCAGGAGGAACCGGCAGAAGAGCAGAAGAAAACACCGGAGAAGTTCTGCTCCCTTTGCAGAAGGCCGGAAAAGGTCACAGGAAAGATGATCGAGCTTCCCAACGGAATGTCTATCTGTAAGGACTGTATCCAGAGAAGCTTTGATGCAATGAGCAGCGGACAGATCGACTACAGCCGCCTGATGAACCTGCCGGAAATGCAGTTTTTCCAACAGAAGAACACCGGTGAGACCCTGCCGAAAAAAGAGGAAAAGAAAGAAAAGGAGAAGCGGGAAGAACCGGTTCTGGATATTAAAAATATCCCGCCTCCCCATAAGATCAAGGCGCAGCTGGACGAGTATGTGATCGGACAGGAGCATGCCAAAAAAGTTATGTCGGTGGCAGTGTATAACCATTACAAGCGGGTGGCAACAGGCACCATGGATGAGATCGCGATTGAAAAATCCAATATGCTGATGGTAGGCCCTACCGGTTCCGGAAAGACCTACATGGTCAGGACGCTGGCGAAGCTTCTGGATGTGCCGCTGGCCATTACAGACGCCACCTCCCTGACAGAGGCGGGATACATAGGAGACGATATTGAAAGTGTGGTATCCAAGCTGCTGGCAGCGGCAGACAATGATGTGGAGAAGGCGGAGAGAGGCATCATCTTTATTGATGAGATCGATAAGATCGCCAAGAAACAAAATACCAACCAGCGGGATGTCAGCGGCGAATCGGTACAGCAGGGGATGCTGAAGCTTCTGGAGGGAAGCGAGGTGGAAGTACCGGTGGGAGCCAACAGTAAAAATGCCATGGTGCCGTTGACCACGGTCAACACGAAGAATATCCTGTTTATCTGCGGAGGTGCCTTCCCAGACCTGGAAAAGATCATTCGGGAGAGACTGACCAAACAGTCCTCCATCGGGTTTGGCGCAGATCTGAAGGACAAGTACGACAAGGACAGGAGCCTTCTGGAAAAGGTGGCGGTAGAGGATCTGCGCAGCTTTGGGATGATCCCGGAATTCCTGGGACGTATGCCGATCATTTTTTCCCTGCGGGCCATGGATGAAAAGATGCTGGTCCAGATTTTGCAGGAGCCGAAAAATGCCATTATCAAACAGTACCAGAAGCTTTTGGCGCTGGATGAGGTAAATCTGAAATTTGAGCCGGAGGCATTGCTGGCCATTGCGGAAAAAGCCATGAAAAAGGATACGGGAGCCAGGGCTTTGCGTGCGATCATCGAGGAATTTATGCTGGACATCATGTACGAGATTCCAAAAGATGACAGCATCGGAGAAGTGACTATTACCAGAGCCTATATAGAGGGGACGGGGGGACCTGTCATCTCTCTGAGAGGCCAGACTGCGCTTCCGGAGAAAACAGAAGCTCTGGAGGATGCGGGTAAGGGCGGAGAAAATCGATAAAAGGCTCCGAAAGATACACGACAAGAAGGTCTGACAGAAACCCGGGGAGAGTGAGTCAGACGGGAGGGGAGTAAGACGATGAGAGACTATGGATATTTGCTGGATCTGGCAGTGATCCTGCTGTGCACAAAGGTACTGGGATTGGCAACCAGGAGGGTAAATATGCCGCAGGTGGTGGGAGCTCTTCTGGCCGGACTGCTTCTGGGGCCGGCGGTGGCGGGCGTTCTGTCTTCCACCAATTTTATTAATTCTGTGGCGGAGTTGGGCGTGATCGTGCTGATGTTCTCAGCGGGGCTGGAAACAGATATCAAAGAACTGAAGCAGAGTGGGAAGGCTTCTCTAGTGATCGCCGTCTGCGGGGTGGCGGTGCCGCTACTGGGAGGATTTGGCCTGGCATACCTGTTTAACCGGCCTGGGATGATCCCGTCGGATGCGTCCGGTACCATATTTCTGCAAAATATCTTTATTGGCATTGTGCTGACAGCCACATCTGTAAGCATCACAGTAGAAACACTGAAAGAACTGGGAAAATTAAAGACCAGATCGGGGAATGCTATTTTAGGAGCGGCTATCATTGATGATGTTCTGGGAATCATTGCCCTGACGATTGTTACCAGCCTGGCGGATTCAAAGGTACATCTGGTAGAAGTGATCCTTCGTATCGTGGGCTTTTTTGCCTTTGCTTTTGTGGCAGGATTTCTGTTCTACAAATTATACAAATTCTGGATCGATTCCGCGCCGAAGTTTCTTCACCGGCATGCGATCATGGCGTTTGTGTTCTGTCTGCTGATGGCCTATATCGCAGAGGAGTGGTTTGGCGTGGCAGATATTACCGGCGCCTTCATCGCCGGACTGATCATTTCCAACACGGCAAATGTGGAAAAGGTAGAAACAAAGTTTGATACGGTTTCTTTTATGCTGCTGTCACCGGTGTTTTTTGCCAGTATCGGCATTCAGGTAGTGATTCCCAAAATGACAGTCAAGGTGGTTCTGTTTTCCCTCCTGCTGATCGTAGTGGCGATCGTGACAAAGATCATCGGATGCGGGCTGGGAGCAAAGGCCTGCGGCTATAAGCCTTATCAGTGCAAGCGGATCGGAGTAGGAATGATCTCCAGAGGAGAGGTAGCCTTGATCGTGGCGGGAAAGGGAGCGCAGATGGGGCTGCTTGGCAGTTCGTTTTTGGGACCGGTGGTAATTATGGTGGTGGCGACCACCATCATCACGCCGATCTTATTGAAGGTCGTGTTCCGAAAAACAGACGCTCCCATCCGACAGGAAGGAAGCGGCGTCGGAATCTGATAGAAGGTCAGCCGGAAAAAGGATTTGGCTGTGGAAGAGCTTTGCAGAGAAAGCGATGCTTTGAAAAATGTGCTTTGGAAGGTGATTTGTGGAAGGGAAAGCAAGGATCCGGATCAGATGCAGCCGGTCCTTGATACTGGGCGCTAAAGGGATCTGTAAGAATAGTCTTGGCAGAAGAAAAGAAAAGCTTTAAAATAAAGAAAAGAGACAGGTTCCGGATCTCCGGAACACAACAGGAGGTTACAGGGCGGCAGGAAGCAGATCTGCCGTGCAGTCAACAAAGCAGAAGAAAGGAGCAGGGAACATGAGTGATTTTTTGGAAGGATTAGGGCAGCAGGTGAGCGATGTGGTTTCGGATCTGCGGGAAAAGGCGGAAAATGCAGTAGAGATCCAGCGGAAGAAAAGTCAGATCGGTCTGCTGAATCGGGCCAATGACAGAGATATCAGAGATATCGGCAGGATGATCTACGAAAAGTTTAAAAACGGAGAGCTGATGGATACGGAATATATTGCCTTGTGTGAAGCGATTGAAAAACGGGAAGAAGAGATTGCCCATCAGAAGGAAGCCATCGCAAGGATCAAAGAAGGGAACTAAAAGCATGTGGATCGGTTTGTTTTTATTCCTGACCGGTACGGATCTGGCCGTGAAGCAGTACGTAGAAACGCAAATGGAAGAGACAGAAGAGATTCGGCTTTCCCGGCGGCTGTTTTTTAGGAAAGTGCATAACAGGGGATTCCTTCTTGGGAAACTGGAGGAATTCCCCGGACTGATAAAAGGCGTATCCATGCTGGCAGCGGGCATGGCGGGCCTTTTTGCGCTACAAGGGATCCGAAAGGAGAAAAGCAGGAAAGCAAAGGCGGGGCTGGTACTTACTCTGGCAGGAGCAGCCAGCAATCTGTACGACCGCCTGGTGCGTGGATACGTGGTAGACTACATCGGAATCGAGGAAGTAAAAGGAGTTCCCAAAGGCTTCACCGCAAATCTGGCAGATCTTTATCTTTTGGCAGGGGCCGTCCTGTCTGCGTTTGGAGGAAAAGGACGCCGGAAGCAGCGGCGGTAACGGCGCTTGCAGAAGGCCCGGCGGATAAGGATGGAGAAGCCTGTAGAAGGTCTGACAGATGGGATGGGGAAGCCTACAGAAGGCCTGGGAGATGAGGATAGAACTTGTAAGAGGCTTGGTAGATAAGGAGAGAGAGGCCTACAGAAGGCTCGGCAGATAAGGATAGGGGAAACTTGCAGAAGGCCCGACGGATGAAAATAGAGGGAAGTTCGGGAGACAGGAGAGGAAGTATGTACGATTATATTGTTGTAGGAGCGGGTCTGTTTGGATCCGTTTTTGCAAGAGAGGCGAAAAAAAAGAAGAAGAAAGTGCTGGTACTGGATAAGAGGCCGCATATTGGCGGGAACATCTACACTAAAAAGGTGGAAGGTATTCAGGTGCATCAGTATGGGGCGCACATTTTTCACACCAACAATCAGCGGGTCTGGGATTATATTACACAATTTGGGGAATTTAACCGTTTTACCAATGCGCCGATCGCCAATTATAAGGGAGAGATCTATTCCATGCCCTTTAATATGTACACCTTCAATCAAATGTGGGGAGTGGCAACACCACAGGAGGCGGAGGAAAAGATTCGCCGGCAAAGACAGGAGATCACAGGAACCCCCAAAAACCTGGAGGAACAGGCAGTATCCCTGGTGGGACGGGATATTTTTGAAAAAATGATCCGGGGCTATACAGAAAAGCAGTGGGGAAGAGACTGCAAGGAGCTTCCGGCATTTATCATCAAGCGTTTGCCGGTCAGGTTTACCTACGACAACAATTATTTTAATGCGAAGCACCAGGGGATCCCTGTGGGCGGCTATACCAAACTGGCAGAGAATCTGCTGGAAGGGATCGAGGTGCGTCTGGAAACAGATTATCTGGAACAGAAGGCAAAGTGGGACCGGCAGGCAGAGCATATTGTTTATACCGGAGCGATCGACGCTTATTTTGACTATCGGCTTGGCTGCCTGGAGTATCGTTCTGTTCAGTTTGATACAGAAGTACTGGATATTCCCAATTTTCAGGGAAATGCAGCGGTGAATTATACAGACAGGGAGACGCCCTGGACCCGGATCATAGAGCACAAGTGGTTTACATTTGGAAAAGATGAAGAAGGAAATGACCTGGAGAAAACAGTGATCAGCCGGGAGTACAGCAGGGAATGGAAGATGGGAGATGAGCCGTATTATCCGGTCAATGACGAAAAAAACAGTCAGAGGTACGTGGCGTACAAGAAGCTGGCAGACCAGGAAAAACAGGTGATTTTTGGAGGCAGGCTGGGAGAATACAAGTATTATGATATGGATCAGGTCATCGAATCTGCGCTGACCTGTGCAGAAACCCATCTGTAGACATAAGGAAAAAGAGGACGGAGGATTTCCAAAAAAGGGAAAAGCTTTCAAAGGGAAGGCGCCCCCAAAAAAAAGAAGAAGGGGAAGCTTTCTAAAAAAGAAAGATGCAAAAAAGAGAAAGGTTACGCAAAATTTCCAGAAACGACAGGAACAATTGCCGGACGACAGGAGATTTTTGGGAACAGAGGCATGTGGCAGGAAGAGGAAAAGGAATGAAAAACCCAAAGGAGCAAAAAGGAAAAACAGCATATTTGTTCAGTAACAGAGATCTGGCTTTTTTAATCCTGCCGCTGATGGTAGAACAGTTCCTGGTGATTCTGGTGGGGATGGCCGATACTATTATGATCGCCAGCGTAGGAGAATCGGCGGTATCCGGCGTGTCTTTGGTGGATCAGGTGATGATACTCTGGATTTCTTTGTTCTCGGCGCTGGCAACAGGAGGAGCCGTCGTTGTAGGGCAGTATCTGGGACAGAAGAAGGTAGAAAAAGCGAGGGAGGCTTCCTGGCAGATGGTCTGGTTCGGTACGTTCTGCGCCATTGGGATCATGCTGCTTCTCTATATGGGAAAAACGTTTGTTTTGCAGGTGGTTTTCGGAAAAATACAGGCAGATGTGCGAAACCACGCAGATATTTATTTTATGATCGTAACAGCCTCTATTCCGTTTGTGGCTATCTACAACCTGACTGCGGCCATTTTTCGGACCATGGGCGATTCCAGGACACCGATGCAGGTGTCCGTTTTGATGAATCTGATCAATGTGGCGGGAAATGCAGCTTTGATCTACGGAGTACATCTGGGAACCCCGGGGGTGGCGATTCCCACACTGACATCCCGGGTGATCGCAGCTTTGATCCTGCTTCTTTTGCTGTTTAATAAAAAGCGGGAGCTGTATCTGAAAGCCACGTGGAGATACCGGCCGGACTGGAGCATGATCGGTCGGATTTTGAGCATTGGAATCCCCAATGGCCTGGAAAACAGTATGTTCCAGCTGGGAAAAATACTGGTGCTAAGTCTCATCTCCACCTTTGGCACCTATGCCATTGCTGCAAATGCAGTCAGCAATGCAGTGGCGCTTTTTCAGATCCTTCCGGGAATGGCAATGACACTGGCAGTCACACCGGTTATCGCCAGGTGTGTAGGAGCGGGAGATTACAGGCAGGTGACATATTACAATAAAAAATTTCTTATCCTTACACACATCAGCATGGCTGTTGTGGTAGGAGGACTGTTTCTGATCCGGCCTCAGATACTGGAGGCATATCATCTGTCTGCAAGGACGGCGGAGGTGACGGGCCGGATATTGACATTTCACGGAATCTGCGCCGTTTTGATCTGGCCGGCATCCTTTACACTGCCCTGTACCTTCCGGGCGACGGGGGACGCCAAGGTGTGTATGTACATCTCCATTTTTTCCATGTGGATTTTCCGCATTGCTTTCAGCTATATTCTGGGAAGTTATTTCCACATGGGAGTATTTGGCGTGTGGGTGGCCATGGTGATCGACTGGGTGTTTCGAACCAGTTGCTTTCTGCTTCGATATCGCAGTGGAAAGTGGAAAAAAGAGGCGCTGGTGTAGGGAAGCCTTCTGAATATGGGAAAACAGAGAAAAAAACACATTAAAATAACTACCGAACGAAAGGGAGAATTTATACTGAACGAAAGAGAGAGTTCATACCAGGCAGCAAGAGAGAATCCATATCGGACAGGAAGAGAGAAGAAATGTCAGATGGAAGGAGAGAATACTTGTAAAAGAAGAAGGTCTCCCGTATAATAGAAACACTTGAAAAAGGAAAGACTCATGTGGAAGCGCACTTGGGAAAGCGGTTTTGCCTGGTGGATATCAAGGGGAAACAAAAGGTTTTTGAAGAAATACAGGAACGAACCGGGAGAAAGGGCAGGACTTTGTAAAGCATTACGAAGCGCATGAGATGGGCGGATGAAAGCTTGCCGAATAGAAAGTAAGGAAAAGACGGAAATACCGGGATGAGTGAAGGAGGAAAACAGCGTGAGCAGAGAATTGGTGGTTGTGATTGATTTTGGAGGACAGTATAATCAGCTGGTAGCCAGACGGGTGAGAGAATGCAATGTATACTGTGAAATTTATTCTTATAAAACAGAATTAGAAAAGATCAAAGCCCTACGCCCGAAGGGAATTATTCTGACAGGAGGCCCCAATAGCTGTTACGAGGAAGGGGCTCCCACCTATACAAGAGAGCTTTTTGAGTCAGGAATCCCTGTGCTGGGTCTTTGCTACGGAGCACAGCTGATGATGCATGTGCTGGGAGGAAAGGTAGAAAAAGCACCGGTGCGGGAATATGGAAAAACGGAAGTGCGGATCGACCGGGAAGATTCTCCTATTTTTTCTGAGGTGGAGGCATCCACTATTTGCTGGATGAGCCATTTTGACTATATTTCCAAGGTGGCACCGGGCTTTGAAATCACAGCCCATACAAAAGATTGCCCGGTGGCAGCGGCGGAAGATGCCGACAGAAATCTCTATGCGATCCAGTTTCATCCGGAGGTGCTGCATACGGAAAAGGGGACACAAATGCTGTGGAACTTTGTAAGAAAGGTGTGTGACTGCAGCGGCGATTGGAAGATGGACTCCTTTGTGAGGGATTCCGTTGAGCAGATCAGAAAAAAAGTAGGAAACGGCAGAGTGCTCTGCGCCTTATCCGGAGGCGTGGACTCTTCTGTGGCGGCCGTTCTTTTGTCCAAGGCAGTGGGAGAACAGCTGACCTGCGTGTTCGTGGACCATGGCCTTCTTCGCAAGGATGAAGGGGATGAAGTGGAAGCGGTGTTCGGAGAAAAGGGACAATATGATCTGAACTTTATCCGGGTCAACGCCCAGGAGCGATTCTATCAGAAGCTGGCGGGGGTTTCAGAGCCGGAACAAAAGCGAAAGATCATTGGAGAAGAGTTTATCCGCGTCTTTGAAGAAGAGGCGAAAAAGATAGGAGCGGTGGAGTTTCTGGTACAGGGAACTATCTACCCGGATGTGGTGGAAAGCGGGGTAGGCGGAGAATCTGTTGTGATTAAATCGCACCACAACGTGGGAGGACTGCCGGATTATGTGGATTTTAAAGAGATCATCGAGCCGCTTCGAGATCTGTTTAAAGACGAGGTGAGAAAGGCCGGACTGGAGCTTGGGATACCGGAGCATCTGGTGTTCCGCCAGCCATTCCCGGGACCGGGTCTCGGGATTCGTATCATTGGCGAAGTAACAGCAGAGAAGGTGCGCATCGTACAGGAGGCAGACGCCATCTACCGGGAAGAAATTGCGAAAGCAGGTATTGCAAGAGAAATCGGACAATACTTTGCAGCGCTGACCAATATGAGGAGCGTAGGGGTTATGGGCGATGAACGGACCTATGACTACGCTGTGGCGCTTAGAGCCGTAAATACCATTGATTTTATGACGGCAGAAGCCGCGGAGCTTCCCTGGGAGGTTCTGCAGAAAGTCACCAGCAGGATCATCAATGAGGTAAATCATGTGAACCGGGTACTGTACGATGTGACCAGTAAGCCGCCGGGGACGATAGAGTTTGAATAATGAAAAAATTCTGGAAACCCTTATAAACAGGGCATTTCCGGGCACAAGAAGTTCTATTTGATAACAAAATGATAACACCGGATATTTAGGTAGTATTTATCAGCAATCCGGTGGTTGTCAGGTAATATGTGTGAAACCAACAAAAAAGGTCTTACTGAATTGAGTGAAATCAATTTGGTAAGGCCTTTTTTCGTTGGTTTTTATGTTGTTTTTTTCGGGTAATTGTACCGCCACTGGTCATATTCTTCTTTGGTGATCTCCCCGGATTTTAGTTTTTCTGCCTGTTCCTGCCATGCGTAGAACATATCAAACATAGAAAGGTAGGTGGTTCCTTTGGACTTATCCAGCCGGAGACAGAGTTCTCCGTCAATTTCTCCAATATGAAGTCCGTAAAGGTCTTCTAATGTAAATAAGGTGTGCATCAGCCCAACATAACTGTCAATGTCCGGTACAGCGAGTGCATGAGGGGAGACCTCAAAAATGTCAGCCAGTGCATTCAGATAGTTTTCCTTTGGACTGCGAGAGCCTTTTTCGTACTGTGCAATGCGGACATCAGCCTGTGATTCGCTGAATCCCAGCTGTTGACCTAAATATTTCTGCGTGAATCCACGCAGAAGTCGAAAATGATGAATTCTTTCTCCTATTGCCATGCTCATATCTCCTGTCTTTTACTTGATAAATTGAGTATAGCATATATGTATAGTACAGACAAGGAGAAACCATACAAAAAAGTATAGAATTTTTGTTTTGAAACACTTGACCAATACAAAAAAGTATAGTATCATACGGACTATACAGAAATGTATAGTGAGAAACGAAGGAGGGATTTTACAATGAGTAAAATGTTTATGAATGTAAAAGAGGTCATGGAAGTTCTGGAAGTATCGGAATCCTACGCTTATAAGCTGATGAAAAGGCTGAACAGGGAATTACAGGCGATGGGATGCCAGACAATTGCAGGAAAAGTTGACCGGAAGTATTTTTACGAACAGTTCTACGGAACGAGATCAAACGATGGGAGGAATTAAGAATGGCAATTTACAAGACTGAAAGCAATAACACATGGTACGTTATGGTACGGTATCAGGACTGGACCGGCGAACGTAAGCAGAAATGCAAAAGAGGATTTGCAACAAAAAGAGAAGCTGCACAGTGGGAGCAGCAGTTCATACTCCAGAAGAAAGCCAGTATGGATATGGAACTGGAGAGCTTCTGCAAATTATATGAGGAAGATGTGAGACCAAGGCTGAAAAAGAGTACCTGGCTTACAAAGGAAAATATTATCAAGTCCAAGATTTTACCCTATCTGGGAAAAAGAAAGGTGTCAGAAATCACCGCAAAGGATGTTTTGGACTGGCATAATGAGCTTCGCAAATTGACAAGCAGGAAAGGAAAACCTTTATCCCCTACTTATCTGAAAACAATCCATGGACAGTTGAGTACGATTTTCAACCATGCGATCAAGTTTTATGATCTTAGCATGAATCCGGCAAGGAAAGCTGGCACAATCGGCTCAGAAGAAAGCAAGGAAATGCTCTTCTGGACAAAGGCAGAGTATAAACAGTTTTCAGAAGAAATGATGGATAAACCACTTTCCTACTATGCGTTCCAGTTATTGTACTGGTGCGGAATCAGATCCGGGGAGCTTTTGGCTTTAACTCCTGCGGATTTCGATTTCCAGAAGAGAACGTTGCGGATCAACAAATCCTATCAGCGTTTAAAGGGAGAAGATGTGATCAGCACTCCGAAAACAAAGAACAGTGTCCGTACTGTAACTATGCCAAAGTTCTTATGTGACGAAATGCAGGATTGTTTGAAGTTATATTACAGCCTGCAGCCGGATGACCGTATTTTCCCTGTAACTAAGTATTATCTGAACCATGAAATGGAAAGAGGATGCAAAGCAAGCGGTGTGAAAAAAATCCGGGTGCATGATCTCAGACACAGCCATGTCTCTTTGCTGATTAACATGGGCTATACAGCACTGGCAATCGGAAAAAGGGTTGGTCATTCAGCAGAAAAGATCACTTACCGATATGCGCATCTGTTCCCGTCCGTACAGCAGGATATGGCAGACCAGTTGGATGCAGAAAACATGAATGAAGAACCAAATGATAGGGAAGGAGGACTTGCGTATGTCAGCTAAATGTTTGGATAGACAGGGGCGTTGGAGAAATAAAACGGTAGCTTTTCGGGTATCACCGGAGGAGGATGAACTTCTGGAAACAGCGGTTAAATTGTCCGGTCTGACTAAACAGGATTATATTATCCGAAGATTGCAGGAAAAAGAGGTTGTAGTGACAGGAAATCCGAGAGTGTATAAGGCGTTGAAAAATGAACTGGCAAAGGTTCTGAATGAACTGAAACGTTTGAAAAAGGGTGATGATGTGCCGGAGGATTTACTGGAAGTAATCCGGCTGATCACAGTGACGATGGATGGCATGAAGGAAGAATAGAAAATGCCTTTAAGTGTCGGCAAACACCTAAAGGCAGAGATTTGGTAGAATACTCACCAAAAACTTTCTACGAGTATTCTATCAAAATCTCCACTTCCTTTCAACGGGAAAATAAGGAGGAACGATGGAAACGAACAGAGTAGAGACAAAGAAAACAGAAATAAAAAGGACGGAGTCGGATCTGAAGCTGATAAATATGGAATCAGTGGAAGTAGAGCAGATTGAATGGCTGTTCTATCCGTTTATTCCTTTTGGAAAAGTAACGATTATTCAGGGAGATCCGGGAGAAGGAAAGACTACGATGGTACTTCAGATTATTGCGAAGTTGACCAAAGGCGAAAAAATTCTTCCAGAGCAACAACAGGCAACAGACGAGAAGGATAGAGCAGAAAAGAACGTTGACTCTGATGCGAATCCAGTGGAAAGCCCGATAGAACCTGTGAATGTTATTTATCAGACTGCAGAAGATGGATTGGGCGATACTATCAAGCCTCGACTTCTTGCAGCTGGTGCAGATTGTTCCAGAGTGATGGTAATTGATGATAACGATCGGGCATTGACCATGATGGATGCCAGATTGGAAGAAGCTATCATACAGACAAAAGCCCGTCTGGTAGTTTTAGATCCAATACAGGGATTTCTTGGAGCAGAGGTGGATATGCACCGGGCAAATGAAATCCGTCCGTTAATGAAGCGTGTGGCAGTGCTTGCAGAGAAATACCACTGTGCAATCATTCTGATCGGGCATATGAACAAAAACAGTAACGGAAAATCTTCTTACCGTGGATTGGGTTCGATTGATTTTCAGGCGGCAGCCAGAAGTGTGCTGATTGTTGGGCGGATTAAAGATGAACCGGAAATCCGTGTGGTATGCCATGTGAAAAGTTCCCTTGCACCGGAAGGGAAATCAATTGCATTCCGATTAGATAAGGATACTGGATTCGAGTGGATCGGGGAATACGACATTAGTGCGGATGATCTGCTCAGTGGTGACAGCAGAGGTCAGAAAAGCCGGAAGGCAAAGGAGTTTCTGTTGGAAATATTGGCTGATGGTGGCATGGCACAGAAAAAGATTGAAGAAGAAGCGGAAAAACGAGGAATTAAGAAGAAAACCCTACGGAACGCAAAACTGGAACTGGAGATTGATTCGGTGAAACGTGGAAATCAATGGTTCTGGATGCTTCCAGAATAAAAGGAAGATGGCAAGATGACTATTTCTTAAGAACAGGGCATCTTGCCACCTTGAAAGGAGACAACATGGAAATAAAAAATGTACAGATACCATTTGCCTTGTTTAGACAGCTGGTTTCCTATCATTTGATGGAAGATCAAAGCTGTTCGGAGGAAATTTGCAAAGGGCTTATGGAGAAAGTGGAGCGTATGGCAAACCGGCAGTTATATACACAGTCGAAAACTGCTCCGACAGAGGAAGAACGGGAAAAGTCCCGTCAGGAATATCTGGACAGGCGGGGAATACCGGAAAGCTTTCGATGGTAACAGTTCTTGTTGTCTGTCCTATGACAGGAGCGTGTCACGCACCTGTAGATAGCAGACAAGGAGAAAGCTGGTAAGATGCAAGACGGAAGGTTGTGGATAAAACGACAGTGCGTTGGTGGTTTGATGGCTGTGAAGGATGCCCTGAAACGGGGCTCCCTATGGAAAACGATAAATGAAGGGAGAGTGACACAATGAGAGAAGGAAGATTAGGTTATAACAGCAATAACGGAAGATACGGTTTATTATCATCAGATTTATGGATTGACACAGGATTTCACTGCGGAGAAGGGCTGGAAGTGCTGGTTGACGATCAGTGGGTCAAGACCAGAATGGAAATGAATCCGGCAAGGGAATGGTATCTGGTGGGGACACCATACTGCGGAGATTTGGAATATGTCCGGGCGAGAATAACGGGATAAGTCAGTCATACAAGTAACGCAGGAGTAAACCGACCAACGGGAGGAATAGGTCTTCGCTCCGATTCGGTCGGTGCATAACAGACGTCCCCGGACGTCTTGCCCCCGGCAGGGCGCAAGGGGACTTTTGATGGACGGTACGGCTGTCGAAAGTGCTTTTGCGTTACTTTTGACAAAAGTAACAAAACCGCCGTATCCGGCGAAGAGTTCTTTTTATCGCCATAACTGGCGAAGATACAAATTTATGTGCCATGTCTGGCACTGGTTTCAGAAGGGGAGGTGAGAAGCATGACCATGAAAAGAACAATTAGCGGTATGATCGGAGCTGGTTCTCTGGCTCATAACAGAAGGGATTTCATAGCAGAAAATGTAGATCCGGACAGAGTACACTTGAATATTTGTTACCAGAATGAAAATCTGAAAGATGTTTATAAAGAGTTGTTTGATGATTCTGTGGAGCGATACAATGTGGGGAAAAGAAAAGACCGTCAGATTACAAATTATTATGAAAAAATCCGGCAGGGAAAACAGGAAAAACTATTCCATGAGGTCATTTTCCAGATTGGAAATTGTGAAGACATGGCTGTAGGGACAGTAGAAGGAGAACTGGCAGTGAAGGTGTTGAATGAATATATGCAGGATTTTCAGAAAAGGAATCCAACTCTCCGGGTATTTTGCTGTTATCTTCATCAGGATGAAGCTACACCACATCTGCATATTGATTTTGTTCCCTATGTGACTGGTTGGAAAGGAAAAGGGATGGATATCAGAGTTTCACTGAAGCAGGCATTAAAAAGTTTGGGATTTCAAGGTGGAAATAAACATGACACAGAATTAAATCAGTGGATAAACCACGAAAAAGAAGTGCTGGCAGATATTGCAAAGCAGTATGGGATTGAATGGGAACAGAAAGGTACCCATGAGGAACATCTGGATGTTTATAATTTCAAGAAAAAAGAACGAAAGAAGGAAGTTCAGGCTCTGGAGCAGGAAAAAGAGTATCTGACAGCAGAGAATGAGGGACTGACTGCACAGATTGCAGAATCCAAGGCAGATATTCAGCTTTTGAAAGAAGATAAGGAACAGGCGGTCAGGGATAAAGAAGCTGCAGAAAAGCGGGCAGAGAAAGCAGAAATAGAATTAAAAAGCCTAGAAGAACGTCGGGAGCAGTTACAGCCGATCATAGATAATGTCAGTAAGGAAATAAAAGAATATGGGACGGTTAAAACGCTTCTACCGGAAGCAGGAGCATTGGAACGTGCAGGAACCTATCGGGATAAAAAAGTTAAACCATTATTTATTCAAATGAAGAATAAGATTGCTGCAATGGCTGCCCAGGTAAAAGAACTTACGAAAGAAGTGGAGAAATGGAAAAATAAATACCAGAAGACAAAACAGGCATATAACAGTGTTCAGAAAGAGTTGGATGATATGCGTAAAGACAATCAGAAATTATTAGAAGAAAAGAATATGTTGCAAAGTGTTTCTGATAGATATGATCGTGTTGTGCGTGTCATGGGAATAGACACTGTGGAGGCTGCGGTACTGCAGGATATTCATAATCAGAAAGCACTGGAAGAAAAACGACGGATGGAACAAATGCCAAAAGGAAGCATTTACGAAAGATTAGCATGGGGTGCGAAAAAGAGCGAGATGGAGAATCAGCAGCGTAAGAAAAATAAAACAAAGAACAGAGGAATGGAGATATAAGTGCATGAAAAAACACATTTATGATGAAAAGAACGGATTAAGCTATACCTTGCATGGAGATTACTATTTGCCGGGTCTGGTGCTGAATGAGGAAGAACCGACATATGGGAAATATGGAATGTTGCGGAAACAATATCTGAAAGAGTATAGACCAGCAAGATATCAGTGCCTGTTATTGACTGGAAAGCTGACTGAACATCTGAATCAGATTGATCGGGATGCAAGAGAGCAGGTCGAAATGTTAATGAAGCAGATGGCAGAAGAACAGAGTGTGACAGAAACATTGAAGATACGGGATCAGATGAAGTGGGTCGGGTTGATGAATAATATCAGAACAAGTGCTGAAAAAAATGTACTGAAAGAGATCGTTTATATATAAGTTAAGAGGGCTGCCGAAAGGCGACTCTTTGTAAATGTAAGAGTGGAATTTCAGAATAGAACATGATAGAATGCTAAAAGATAAATCCGGATTTGCAGGGATAGATAATCAGAAGGAAATACTGAAAAAACAAGCATTTACGGGTATGATACGAATCGTATCACGTATGTGACCGAGCGATTCTATCATCATTTTATGTTTTTTGATAAGGTGAATGTGTCGAAAAGACAAACCCATATAGAAAGGACGTAGAATGATGAAAAAGAACGGAATGAAGAATTTACTATTTGGAGGAATATTCATTGCAACTTTTGTATTATGGACAGTTTTGATCCAGATGGTAGATGTGCAGCCTCATGGTCAAAACGGAACGAATATTGGATTTGCAACACTCAATTGCTGGTTTCACCGCTTCACAGGCGTACACATGATGATTTATTCGATTACTGATTGGATGGGGCTGGTGCCTGTCGTAGTATGCCTGATCTTTGCAGGTGTGGGACTAGTTCAGTTGATTAAGAAAAGAAGTCTTTTCAAGGTGGATCCGGATATCATTATTCTGGGTATTTATTATATTGTCGTGATCCTGGCATATATATTTTTTGAGATGATTCCAATCAATTACAGACCTATTTTAATTAACGGAGTAATGGAGGCATCTTATCCATCATCAACTACACTATTGGTATTGTGTGTGATGCCGACTTTGATCGAACAGACTCAGCGCAGGCTGTCAAGCATTGCAGTCAAAAAAGTGATAACGATTGTAACAATCGCTTTTTCGGCATTCATGGTTATTGGCAGATTGATTTCGGGAGTACATTGGCTCACGGATATTGTAGGTGGCGTATTGTTAAGCATTGGATTATTTTCTATTTATCAGGGAGCGGTTATACTGTCAATAAAGAATAAATAAAACGAGCAAGGGGTGGAGGTTTTGGAATTTCATGAAAAACTTCAGGAATTAAGAAAAAGCCGGGGAATGACACAAGAAGAACTGGCTGCGGCATTATTTGTATCTAGAACTGCAATTTCAAAATGGGAATCCGGAAGAGGATATCCGAGCATAGATTCATTAAAGGAAATATCTCGATATTTTTCTGTGTCGATTGATGATCTGTTATCTGGAGAACAGTTGATTTTGATTGCAGAAAAAGAAAACAAATCAAATCTCAATAGTGTATGTGACTTATTATGGGGATTTGTTGACTTGCTTTCTTTGATGCTTATTTTTCTTCCGCTGTATCCCAAGCCGGTCAATGGTTATATCTATTCGGTAAATCTTTTTGAGTATGTAGATAATAATAAATGGATTATTACCATTTATTGGATAATGTTCATCACTTTAACGATTATCGGGATTGTGAAAATATTGATGGTCTATTTCAAATTTGAAAAAGGCAAAAAGGTGATTACTGCATTGTCTATAGGATGCAGTGTTATCGATGTTTTGTTTTTGGCAATGATGAAAGAACCATATGCAATAATAGTTGCTTTTCTGCTATTACTGATCAAAAGTGGTCTCCTTTATAAACAAGCCAAGGCAGGCTGATCAGGTATTGTCCCCTACAACTTCAAGTTTGTCGAATTAAAAAATAGGAATAGTTATAATAGAAAGCTGTAAAAATTCACGTTGAATTTTACAGCTTTTTGTGTATAATATAAGTAGCAGAAACAATATAAAATCAAGGAAGGAGCTGAAAGAATATGGCAAGTATTTTACCAGTATCTGATTTGAGAAATTATAACGAAGTCCTGAAGAACTGCCATAAAGGCGAGCCTGTATATCTTACCAAGAATGGTAGAGGACGTTTTGTGGTTATGGATTTTGAAGATTATGAACGTGATCGTGCGGAAAAGAAGCTTTTAATGAAGCTGCAGGAAGCCGAAGAAGCAGTGAAAGACGGCGAGGGATGGCTGGAGTTAGATGAACTGAAGGCACTTGTGGGGAATAAGATGTTAAAATTACGGATTAACCCGATTGTTGCAAAGGACCTGAAGAATATCCGGGATTACATCGCTGAAGATAGTGAAGAATATGCCGCAAAGACTATAAAGGAAATTTATGGTAAATTTGAGAATCTCCAGATGTTTCCGGGAATGGGTTCAGACCTTTCAAAGCGAGTCAGCTTTCGGACAGACTATAAATATGCGATATGGGAAGATTATGTGATTATCTACAAGGTAAGCAACGAGTATGTAGAAATTTATCGTGTCATCAATCGGTATCAGGATATTACAAGAATTTTTGATTGATAACAGAAATATGATAACAAATTGATAACACCGTTCAGTACAGTCCGTGGACTAAGGATAGTGGAACACATATAAAACCAGATAGAACCATAACGCCTATACAAAATTGTATAGTGACAAAAACTCATTTGCGAGTTTGAATAGTTAAAAATAGGCTATAAAGCCTTATAAATAGCCATTTTGTGATTGGTGTGCTTGCGAAATGCTTGCAAATTTTAGAAATTGGTCACCTGAAGAATAATTTTCAAGGAATACAAAAAGCAACTAAGAGAAAAATCCTAGTTGCTTTTTTGTTTTTTATCATTTATAAGTTTAATGCTGCTTTCATCGAAACTGCCAACAAATCTGTGGCGATTGTTTTAGCAACTTCTAATGTAAACGGCAGAGCTTTATCTTTAATTATCTTCTTGACATTATTCCATGTAGTATCTTCTCTAATTTTATCTAAAAAATCATGTCCTTCCCAAGTTAATGAACCAACTGAAAAAAAGTATAATGAGTTATCAGCATACTGAGCATTATAGTAATCGATCAATCCAGCTTCATTTAAAATTTTACAATGATAAGCAATTTGTAAATTATCATAATTTTCTAGTTCAAGATTTGACAATGCCGTATCAATATATTGTTCTTCGATTTTAAATAAAATTTTTCTGCATAAGTCCATATCTCTTTTCAAACTTAATACCTCCTGCATGACTTATAAAATTTTGTCGTTTTAACGATTCCGTTTTTATAGCAAATTATTTTCTTTCAAATACTCAATTCTCTTTTTTAGAATTTCATCTCTTGACAGCTCCTCAAATTCTTTCTGTGTTAGTGGTAGAGTGTAATACTCTACAGACTTATTTTTCATAGAATCAAATTGTTCTTTTGTAATAGAGTAAGACTCCAAGTCAAACAGATTATCGGACAATTCTTTTAGAATATTACATACGTCAGCATTAAAAGCGTGTTCTTTATCATTACCATAGAACACAAGCTTAACATTCCATTTATTTTCATCGGTTTCAATGTCATTATTGGGGAATTTATCTTCCACAATTATTTCAAATCCGATTTCTTTTTTCATTGCCAGTTCATACATAAATAATACAAAATCTCTCATGCTTGAAAGACCTAAAGTATAGTCACTTCTTCCGGCAAGCCAATCTAAAGATACTTTGCATTTATCGGCAATATCTATCAGCACATCTATTGTAGGATTATTTTTACCATTTTCGTAAGCAGACATTGACGGTTGAGGTATTCCTAAAAATTCTGCAAACTCCTTTTGTGTTTTTTTATTTATAGAACGAAGATATTTCAATCGTTCCGATACAGTTTTATTATTCATATTATAATCTCCTATATTTATTATATCTTATTATATCAAATCGTATACTAAAAATAAAGAGAAATTCTGATAAAAATTAGAAATAACTATTGACTTATATTATATAAATCAGTATACTAATATATATCGCAAGTTCAAATAAACGAGAAAGGAGGAAAAATATGAGAAAAATGTATGTTGATGCTGAAGAAGTCAGCAAAGATTGGGGAGTTTCAAAACCTAAGGCATACAAAATGATAAAAGAATTAAATGAGAGAATGTTAAAAGGCAATCCAAATCTGATAGTGATTGCAGGCAAGGTTAATCGAAAATTTTATGAAGAGAACTGTTATGGACAATCGAAAGAAGTGTAGGAGGTGGTGCTGTGTCAGCAAGCAAGGATAAAGAAAGAGGTACCTGGAAAATTTATTTGAGGTATGTTGATTGGCAAGGAGTAAAACAAATCCATACAAAACGTGGATTCGCTACAAAGAGAGAGGCATTGGAATATGAAAGGGAGTTTTTAGCGAGTAAGTCAAGAGATTTGAATATGTTATTTGAATCCTTTGTTGAAATCTATTTGAGCGATTTAAAGCCGAGGATTAAATACAACACTTATTTGACAAAGGTTCATATTATAGAAACGAAAATAATACCATACTTTGCCAAGAAATCTATAGCTGAAATAACAGCTCCGGATATTTTACAATGGCAAAATGAGTTGCTTAAAAAGTCGGACAGTGAAGGGAAACAGTATTCTCAAACTTATTTAAGAACGATTCAGAATCAACTGAATGCAATCCTTAACCATGCAAGCAAATATTACGGACTGACAAGCAATCCTACTCATAAAACGACAAAAATAGGAAAATCAAAGGCACAGGAAATGTTATTTTGGACGAAAGAGGAGTATGAAAAATTCGCTGAAAGTATTAAAAGCAAGCCGGCTTCATATTATGCCTTTGAGATACTTTATTGGTGCGGTATTAGAGAAGGTGAGTTACTGGCTTTGACTAAAGAGGATTTTAATTTTGAAAAGAAAACTTTGAGCATCAATAAATCCTATCAGAGGATCAAAGGAAAAGACTATATCACTTCACCCAAGACGGAAAAAAGCAATCGTGTGATTCAATTACCGCAGTTTCTATGTGATGAAATGGCTGATTTTTTCGGAATGTATTATCATTTGGGTTCAAAATCAAGGCTGTTTCATTTTACAAAGTCACATTTGCATCACGAGATGGATAGGGGATGTAAGTTGTCGGGAGTAAAAAGAATCAGGGTTCATGATTTAAGACATTCCCATGTTGCTTATTTAATAGAGCAAGGCTTTTCACCGGTGGTAATAGCGGATCGTTTAGGGCATGAAAGCATTTCAATCACTCTAAATTACGCACATTTGTATCCGTCAAAGCAGTTGGAGATTGTGAACATTATCGAAAAAGAAAGGAATTAGGAAATTTAAGATGAGTAAGATTTTTAAAAGAGAAAGTCTACGAACAAAAGGTAGAAAGCTGAAAGTCGACAAAAACAGGAAGAGAAATATTATAGTGAATTTCAGAATGTCTCCGGAAGAAAAAAGTTTATTGGAAGAGAAAATAGCATTATCAGGATTGAACAAACAGGATTATATGATTCAAATGAGCTTAAATCATAGCGTTGAAGTGTTCGGAAATATAAGAGTGTTTGATGAATTAAAAGAGAAACTGAGAGTGCTTGAAGAATATTTTGAAAATGTAAATTTGGACTGCGATATGGATGAAAATAAACTTGAACTTCTTGCATATATTCTAGAAATGTTCGAAACGGTGAATAGAAATAAAAATGACTCTATCTACGGCGATAGATAGAGCCGGGAAGCAACCTGATAAGATTGCAACTCTCAAATAATATTTTATCAGGTTGTACTTCCATCATCAACAAAAATATGGAGGTAGCAATGATAAACAAGGAAAAATATATTAACAATATTCCGCAGGAATTAAAAGAACACAAGCAATGGTTATGGTTTAAGATTTATCGAAACAAGGATAAAAACGGGAATATAAAAATGATTAAGATACCGATCAGTCCGATTACTTGTGATTCAAACGATTGGAATAAAAAAGAGAATTGGTCGGATTTTGAAACCGCATTTGCAGGTTTGGAGAGAAGCGGATGCGATGGTTTGTCTTTTGTATTGACGGAGGACGATTCCCTTGTTTGTATAGATTTGGACAAGGTGAAAGAAAAGAATTTTGATAAAACGAGAGCAATTATAAGTGATTTTGCAGATACCTATAAGGAAATATCCGTATCAGGAAACGGAGTGCATATTTTTGCTAAGGGGAACATTCCGAAAAATCTCAATAATCAGGACGATCTATTTGAAATGTATAAATCAAATAAGTGCATTGCTATGACAGGTAATGTGATAGGAACTTGCACAGAAATAAAAGAAGAACAATATAAGCTGAGTATTCATTATGAAAGATATGCAATCAAAAAAGTATCGGAGAACAGATTTCATATTACCGAAATGTGGGCAGTGATGTTCCGGATATTGAAGATATTATGAAAGCAATCTATCGGACTAACAGAAAGGGAAGCGGACTTTTCACCGGAGGATATTCTACGGGAGATCCAAGTAAAGATGATTTTCAGCTTCTTCTTGTGTTGAACAGCTTTACACATGGAAATGCCGACTTGATGTTGGAAATCTTTTTAAAATCCGCATTGAATCGTATGGGAGATATGAGCAAAAGGAGGACGGAAGCGGCGTATCTTAAGTATCTGAATCAAAGTATAAAAAAAGCACAGGAAGTCGGAGGAACGAATTATTGGGATTACAACTACCACAGGAAAAACAAGGAGGTGATTCATTGAAAGCATACACGATAGATACGGTATTTGATGTCTCCGGTAAGTATGTAGTCGATAATATTATTGCAAGGAAAAGTATAACCCTGATTGTTGCTTCGCCCAAAAAAGGAAAGACTGCATTGGGACTTAATCTTGGAATATGTATCAATGAGGGAATTGATTTTCTGGAAAACAAGGTGAGGAAAACAAAGGTTGTTTATTATTGCAATGAGTTATCCGGAAGTCTTATTCAAGAGAGAGTCGGCAGATTGGATTTACCTTGCTCAAGTACGATGAAATTCTATGAAGGCACAAGTTATGTGGATTTTGATGAGTTTGAAAAAATCATAAAATTAGATGTTGAATCAGGCTATGAGGTGTTTATTGTCGATACTTTTTCCAAGATAAAATATGACAGGAAATACAATGCAAATGATTACAATGATACCTATGAAGTCATGGCGAAATATTATGAACTCATTGACAAATACGGTTGTACTTTTATCATGATGTATCACACAAAAAAAGATTCTTCGGTAAAAAGTGTCAGCGAGAAGGTTATAGGTTCTCAAGCCTTATCTGGTTCGGTAGATACCATCATTGCGATTGATAAAGCTTCGGAATTTGATACGGAATTCAAGTTGGATGTAACAAGCAGGCTCTTTGAATCGAAAGCCTATCAGGTAAAAATACATCCTGTGAGAAAGATATTGGAACTTGATAAAATAGATCCGATTGAAACATTGGAACCGTCTATTCAGAAATTGGTTCAAATGATGCCAAAGCTGAAAATGATGGAAGGAACGATAGTGGATATTTGCTCTAAGATTAATCTTGATGTTGAAAGTCCGCAACAATTCGGGAAAACTTTAAGTCGTAATAAGGATATTCTAAAGAAAAATGGAATCAGCATTACGATGAAGCGAGGTAAAAACAATAACAATTACCAAGTTAAATATAATTCGGAGGATGTGATTTATTAAAATGCCGTTCAAACCGTTCGTACCGTTTGATGTTTCGTATATAAGAGAATGTCGTGCGGTATGAACGGTGTAAACGGTAAATGAAGAAGTAACATCTATTTTTTCTGTGTAAGTTAAAGATGAATTTATAAAAATCATGAATTATAGGTAGATAGCAAGCATATACTTTTTGACCACAGTCCAAAAAGTAGGCTTGAAATTTGAAGAATCAAATTTGAAATATTTAGGGAGAGCCCTAATACCCCGAAGATGAAAGGAGAGACGAAAAATGTCAAAGACAGTTAATCGTAAAAATAATTGTACCGTTCACTTTATGGTGAATGAAGAAGATATGAATGAGCTTAACCGAAGATTTGCATTGACCAGTTTCAAGAGTAAAAGAGAGTTTTACCGAAATAGTATTTTCAAGAACAGAATTATCAGCATTGATATATCAGGAGCTCTTAGAAAAGAACTAAGAGAACTATCTTCTCTTGTAAGTCGTAATTCAGCTAACTTAAATCAGATAGCCAAAGTGGTAAACAGCACAGGAGTTATTTACAAAGATGATATGGAAAGTATTAAGAAAACTTTGCAAGTGGAACTACTTTTTCTATCAGAATTTAGAGAAAAAGTTTCCGACTATATTATCAATGAGGTTATAGGGTAATGGCAGTTACAAAGATACATCCCATTAAAACAACTCTTAAAAAGGCGATAGACTATATCTGCAATGGAAATAAAACCGATGATGAAATCTATGTTACCACACATCTTTGTAGCAGAGAAAATGCTCATAAGGAATTTGAACTCACCAAAAAGCAGTTTAACTCAAGGACAAAGACTTTGGCTCATCATCTGATCCAATCCTTCGTGCCGGAAGAAGTGAGCGCCCACGAAGCACATCAAGTGGGAATCGAACTTTGTGAAAAGATTTTAGAGGGAAAATATGAATATGTCTTAGCCACTCATATCGACAAAGATCATATTCATAATCACATAATCTTTAATTCCATAGATGTTGATGAGGGCAAAGTTTACCATTCCTATTACGGTTCCTATATGAATATCCGAAATCAGAGTGACAGGTTGTGCAAGGAACATAATTTATCGGTAATAGATGTTGAAACGCAAAAGGAAATCAACGAGATTAAGCGAAGAAAGTTCGTGAATTGGTATGACTGGAATGAAGATAAAAAAGGTAAAAGTTATAAATCAAGACTTCAATTTGATATGGATAGAGTAATTCAAAAAGCAATAAACTGGGAACATTTTCTTAAAATAATGGAACAATATGGATATGAAATTAAGTTTGGAAAGTATATTGCTTTCAAACAGAAAAATCAGCAGAGATTTACCAGAGCGAAAACCATAGGTGATAATTACACAGAAGAAAAAATCAAAGAAAGAATCCGAAATAAAGATAAAGAAATAGGAGAATTTGTTGATAAAACCAAATATGGAAATCAGGATTGGGTAGTTCACACCAACATGCAAGTAGCATCCAAAATTCTATTAAAAATAAGAGATAAAGGTTTTAACTCTATGGAAGCATTGGAAAAAGGAATTCAAAAAATATCATTTCAAAAAATGAATTGAAACAAGAATTTGATAAACTTTCGTGGGAACAAAAGAGGATAAAAGAAGTAGTAAAGCATATTCAAATCTGTATCAGCAAAAGAGAGCATTATCAGGGTTATCGCAAAAATCCGAATGATAAAATTTATATGATGATGAACCGAAAAGATATAGAAGCCTATCAGAAATCCTATGAGGAAATAGATATTTTTCTTAAGCAATTTCCGCATTTGAAAGATATTGTATTAGAAGGATTGAAGAAAAAATCAAGTAAAAATCTTTTTAGGAGATTAAACGAGCATTCTAAAGAATTGCAAGATAAACAAGAGGAGATTATGAAGAAACATAATTCATTATTAAAACAGTATCATGAATTGGAGCATCTGAAAAATAATATGAATGAGTATCTTGGTAAGGATAAAACAGAGAAAAAGGAATCAGTTATTGGGGCAATTAAGAAACATAAAAGGAAAATAGATAAAACAATTGAGCAGAGTCATAGTATGAGTAACGATATAGAGCTATAGCAATACATGGAGAGTATTATAAATTTGATACTCTCCATTTTTTGATGCAATTAGCATCTGATTTTTTAATAAAAATATAGAAAAAATGGGTGAAATATGCTATAATGTCTACTAAATAGATTAAAATGTGGCAAGGAGGAATAAAGATGGCAAGTCTTAATGTTACTGATGTAATAAAAGAATTAGACATTTCTAAGTCATATTTATATAAATTAATAGATAAAAAAAATATTTTAATTCCGAGAAGTGATACAGGAAGGTACTTTTGGGATGAAAATACAGTTGAAATTATAAAAAGATTTTTGCATATAGATGGTTTACAGGATAAGGATGACACAGATTTTTTAATATCTAAATTAGGATTAAAGCAGTTATTCATAAACAATAGACGATATTTAGGAAATAAATATTCTCTTTCCGATTTTATAAGAAAAACAGTTGATGAAAATTGTAAAGGTGTAAATATTGTTATTGACATATTTAGTGGAACTGGTGCAGTTGCGAATACTTTTAAGGATAAAATGCTTATCACAAATGATTTACTGTATAGTAATTATATTTCCAATTATGCATGGTTTGGATATGAAAAATATTCAAGTAAAAAGATAATTGAGCTTATATACGACTATAATCAAGTTAAAACAAAAGAAAATAATTATATGCGAGAAAATTTTGCAGATACATTCTTTTCTGCTGATGATTGTAGCAAGATAGGATATATAAGAGAAGATATAGAAACAAAGTATAAAAACAAAGAAATAAATTTTAAGGAATATGCAATACTTATTACATCGCTTCTATATGCAATGGATAAGATTGCAAACACAGTTGGACACTACGATGCATATAGAAAAAATGTTGATTTTGAGAAAAAATTAGTATTGAATGTTTTATTACCTGAAGAAACGGTAAATTCTAATAATATTTGTTATAACTTAGATGCCAATAAACTTATTAAAAGTATTAGGGGTGATTTGTTGTACTTGGATCCTCCATATAATTCAAGGCAGTATTGTGATGCATATCATTTACTTGAAAATGTGGCAAGATGGGAAAAACCTGAAGTTTATGGAGTTGCAAGAAAGATGGATAGGACTTCACTTAAAAGTGATTACTGCATGATTACGGCTACAAAAGCATTTGAAGAACTTATTGAAATGGCTGATACAAAGTATATCTTACTTTCATATAACAATATGTCCGACAAGGGAAATGATAGGTCGAATGCGAAAATATCAGATGAAGATATTATGAGAATTCTTAGTAAAAAGGGGAAAGTTATTATATTTGAATCAGACTACAAGAGTTTTTCGACGGGGAAATCAGATATAAAAGATAATAAAGAAAGACTATTTTTATGTGAAGTATTTAGCGAAGAAAAAAAGAAAATGAATATACCTTGCCCGTTTAATTATACAGGTGGAAAATTTAAGTTGCTAGAACAGTTGCAACCTTTATTTGATGAAAAGGAAGTATTTTTAGATTTGTTTGCCGGAGGAGGAAATGTTGGAATAAATTCATCTTCTTCAAAAGTTATTTTTAATGATACGAATGAAAATTTGATAAATTTAATTGAATTTATAAAAGACACTGATACTGATGCTTTATTAAAACAAATAGACAATATTATTGAGGCGTATAATTTATCCAATACATCATTATATGGGTATTCTTATTATGATTGTGATAGTAGTAGAGGCTTAGCCGAATACAATAAAGGAAGATTTCTCAAGTTAAGAGATGATTTTAATGCTAAAGTTCTTGCTAGAGAAATAGATTATCCAATGCTGTATGTACTTATGGTGTTCTCTTTTAATAATCAGATTAGGTTTAATCGAAAGGGACTTTTTAATCTTCCGGTAGGTAAGAGAGATTTTAATTCCAAAATGAGAAGTAAACTTGTATTATTTTCTGAAGAATTAAAAAGTAAAGATGTCCAGTTTATGAAAAAGGATTTTAGAGAAATCTCGTTAGATGATTTTTCTCAGGAGACTTTTATTTATTGTGATCCACCTTATTTGATTACAAATGCAACATATAATGAAAATGGAATGTGGACTGAAATAGAAGAAAAAGCTTTACTTGAATTTTTGGACGAAGCCAATGAAAAAGGTTTTAGTTTTGCTTTGTCTAATGTTTTGGAAAGTAAAAATAAAAGAAATGATATTTTATATAATTGGATTGAAAGTAAGGGTTATTCCTGCAATCGTCTGAATAAAAGTTATTCAAATAGCAGTTATCACAGAAGAAATAAGAATAGTATATCTGAAGAAGTTTTGATTACTAATTATCCAGTTGATTGGAGGAATGAGTAAATGGTAAATAAAAGTATTCCATATCAAAGTTTTTGTTGGGTTATAGGAACTACAAGTTTTAGAACTGCAAAACTAAATTTAAAAATCGAGGCACAGTTGTTGCTTCTTGATGAGTTTTATAATGAGGTCATAAAGGAATCAAGTTGGAACTGGAACAATGAATTGCAAGAAAAATATTATGATTTTATGAAAGATAGAGCTTTCCTAACAGGAGAAGCAAAAAGAAAAGACAAAGATGCCAGAGAAAAAACATCAGGACTGGTTGATATTGGTTTAATTACAGAAGATAGATTGATTACGGATGCAGGAAGAGAACTCCTTAAAATAACAAGTAGTGGGGATTTTGAAACTAATAATGTGTTTAATATTAATAGAGATAGCTTTATCTATCTAAAACAGCTTCTTAAAACAAGTATAGATGTAAGTGGTAGTATCGTTAGACCGTTTATTGCGGTTGTAAAGTGCCTGACGGAACTTGAGTTTTTAAGTTATGACGAGTTTACTT
Source organism: Suipraeoptans intestinalis (assembly GCF_009696485.1). GTDB lineage: Bacteria > Bacillota > Clostridia > Lachnospirales > Lachnospiraceae > Suipraeoptans > Suipraeoptans intestinalis. Next base: position 696,149 of record NZ_VULY01000018.1, on the reverse strand, counting down.
ATTTTGTTCCGCTAATTAGAGATGACGAAAGTGCAAAACAAATCATATCAGATATTAAATTATATCGAGAAGGTAAAATTTTGCCGGAAGAAATAATTTATAAGAGGCTTATGCAAATGGAAAACTACAAACTTGCACAAGAAGAATTTATAGCCTCTGATGTTGATGAAAATCTAATATGTTTAGTGGGAATGAATCGTAAAAGCAGAAGCTATGACAAGCCGTACTATAAATTGTATGAGAATTTAAAGAAGGTATTTCTTGATGGTGAAAACATTTATGAATCACTATTAAATTCTGCAAAGAATATAAATCAAAAACCTGGAACATTGTGGAGAAGTTTACTATTTAAAACAACCAATATTGGTGTTGTAAGAAAAAATGGGAAGTCTTCAATTCACAAACAATGCCCATTTATAAACTGTAAAAATGAAACAGAACTAAAAGAAGTGTTTTTCAAATATTTACATGTTTTTAAAGCAATGGCGACGTTATCTGATTATTTTGATTTAAATAGAAGATATTTTAATATTACAGATACTCTAATTTTTGAAGATCGTATGATTAAGTTGGATATGATTCCAAAGTATTATTTTAAAGAAATTATTGATATTCTGTATACAGAAACTTTTAGTAGAGATAATAATCTCAGGGCTGATGCCCCACTTGAAACTATATCAGAAGCATTCAAGTTAGATATTAGCAAAGTATATGCAGCTTTAAGTAAAGATTTAGGAATTACAATTAAGAGTCCGGAACAAGCTGCAACTTATGTAAATGATGAACGATACAGAAGATTTAATGCTTTGATCGATAAGAAATTTAACGATTCTGTGCTTATAGAGTTACTAAATTGTTTTGAGAAACGTGATGATAAAAGGATTGAAGAACTTGTTACAGATGAGGCTGCAATACCTACTATTTTTGAATATATTTTAGGAATTATATGGTACAAGGTAAGCGAAAGACAGGGAAATATTTTAGATTTCATGAAATTATCATTAGAAGCAAATTTATTACCTAAGACACATGCAGCCGGAGGCTATGCAGATATTATATATGAATATGAGGCATGTACTTCTTATCCTAAACATTCGCTATTACTTGAAGCAACTCTTGCAGATGGAAATAATCAAAGAAGAATGGAAATGGAGCCTGTTTCAAGACATTTAGGAGATTATAGGATTAGATTTAATAATCCATTCGATTATAGCTTGTTTGTTAGCACTTATCTGGACAAAAATGTGATTTCAGATTTTAGGTATAGAAAGATAATCCCATATACCAGAGATGAAGAAACCATTACAGGCATGAAGATTATTTCAATGGATACAGATTCTCTGAAGAAGATTATTGAAAATAAGGTCAAGTATAAGTATTTGTATGAGGTCTTTGACAAATACCACGAAATGCCATTAGAGACAGTAGATTGGCATGATGGGATGATAAGAGAGGCTACTGGGGAGTATAAGGCATAAGTCTTCTGTACTATTAAAGGAGGATGGTAATTTTGGAAGAAAAAGATATATTAAAACGGTTAATAAAAAATGATTCTTTATTTAATATGATTGGCGTAGTTGTCAAGCAATATGATATTCTTCCAAATAACAAAGAACATATTGGTGCATATATAGAATATCAAGATATACAAGAGCTTAGAGATGGATTTGTTGAAGAACTATCTGACACTATTGTTGATTGGATTTATAGTTCGGAAAAATATAAAGAAATTAAGAAAAAGTTAGTTAAAACCGGCAAATCCGAGGCCTCAGCTTCGCAACATATTAGCAGAAAAGCTAAAAATAAATTTAGAGCTAATAAAAATAGTGAAAATATTTTAATACAAGGTCAAATGGGAGAATTGCTATTATATCATTTCATCCAAAAATGTATGAAAGCAGTTCCCTTGCTTAGAAAAATGAATATAGCCACATCACCTGACCATGAAAGATTTGGAGCGGACGCAATACATTTTAAAATAGAAAATGGTAAAAATATAATCATATTAGGAGAAGCGAAAACATATACATCTAAATATAAATTTAATGAAGCATTTTCTGATGCGTTAGATAGCATATTAAATACATATAATAAGCACAGATCAGAGGTGGGTTTATATGTACATGAAGATTTTTTAGATGATGAAATGAACGAAATTGCTGAAAAATATCTAAATAATACCTTGAAACCTGTAGAAATTCAGCTGGTAAGTATAGTAACTTATAATGAGTTATCTAATATTAATAAAATAGATGAATATAGCATTAGAAATGATATTGAAAAAATAATTGAAGAAAGATATAGAAATTATGACAATACTAAGATTGATATTATTAAAAATCCAATATTGTCGAGAATTACTTATATAGTATTTCCTGTTTGGGATTTAAAAGAACTAGCCGGAAAATTTCAGAAATTAATATAGAGAAAGGGGGAACAAATTAATGAAGCAACTAAAGAATGATATTCTTGAACAGTGGTTAAATATTGAGTTTACTTCAGTTGCTCATAAAATGGGGCTGATAAATGCTGACAGAGTAGTTAGCTATAATGAAACATTAATATATAACTCTGTTAGATGCTTGGATTATGAATCTATTATGATTGCTTCTCCCGATGTTAATTATATTATTACTGTTATTGGTCTAATGTGGGAACATATTAATTTTGAAGAATATGATTTGAGAAAAATCATTGTAAAATTTTTATCCAGAATAGGTTATCCAACTTCAGCTATTATATGTGATGAGAATTTTGATAGAGCTAATTGCAAATTTACTGTACTAGACAGTTATATTGATGAGATAACAACAACAATAAATCAGTTAAATAATGAGGTCAATATAGGTAATCGGAAGTATTTGTTAACAAATTTTCAAAAGAAAATTTGGGATAGTATGGATAATGATAAGATTTTAGGGATTTCTGCTCCAACTTCTGCAGGAAAATCATTTGTAATTCTATTAAAAATAGTAAATAGATTGCGAACTGAAAATATTGACATTGTATACATCGTTCCTACATTGAGTCTACTCAATCAAGTGATGGAAGACTTTAATCGTGAATTAAAAGCTAATGGTGTAGAGAATTATTGGATTACTAATTCTTTCGATGGAAAGCAAGTAAAAGATAGAAAGAATATCTATGTAATGACACAAGAAAAAGCTATTGCAGCATTTGATAATTTTGATGAGGCTTTTTCTAAAAAACTTATACTTGTGGCAGATGAAATTCAAAATATAGAAAGGATTGAAGAAGACTCAGATCAACGAGCGAAAATATTATTTGATACATTAGTAGAATTTAGATACAAAGATAATGTTGACAAAATTATTATTTCTGGTCCTAGGATAGAAGAAATTGATAAGGTAGGAGAGAGTATTTTTGGTACTGAGACTATTGATCATACAACGAATATTAGTCCAGTTTTAAATTTGACTTACAGTATAAAGAAAAAAGATAAAAGATATTTTTTAAAACAGTACTGTATTCTTACTAAAAATCCATTAGTAATAGGGATTGAAAATACTAATCTTATAAAGTGTTATGGCAAGAAAATATATACGAATGATTATTTGGAATATTTGAGTTGTATTGTAAATAAAATCGGCAGGAACTCACAAAATATTATTTTTGCACCGACATCATCCACTGCAAGAAAAATAGCGGTAGCGTTAGAGTTTCCTGTAACGAAATGTAATTTAGATTTAGTAGAGTATTATCGGAATTCTGTAAGTGAAAATTATTCTTTATGCGAAACACTTATGAAAGGTGTTGCATATCACCATGGGAAATTACCTATGCATGTCAGAAGAACTTTGGAAGTGGCTATAACGAATAAAAATGTATCTAATGTTGTATGCACTACTACGCTACTTCAAGGAGTAAATTTGCCTGCACAAAATATATTTATTAGGAACCCGCATTTATATATCAATAAAACTTCGGAAGCAGTAGAATTAACGAATTATGAAATGGCTAATCTTCGCGGTAGGGCGGGTAGATTATTAAAAGATTATGTGGGAAGAACTTTTGTAATGGATGAGGATGCATTTGCAGAAACAGAAGGGTATGAACAATTAGAATTATTTGAGGATGAAAGTAAAGAACTATCGACTGGTTATGAACAAAGATTTCAAGAGTATAAATGGGAAATTGAAGATGCTCTTAAGAATGATAAAATTGTGGATGAAACCATGAAAAAATATGGATATATAATATCATACATAAGACAGTCAGTTTTGAGATATGGAAAAGATTCGAAACATAGAATGGATAATGTCGGAATAAAACTTACACAAAAACAAGTAGCTGCAATAATCTTAAAGCTTGAAAGCTTAACTATACCCAAAGAAGTTTGTTATAAAAATCGATATTGGGATCCATTTGTTTTAGAAAAAATTTATACGGATTTTGACTTGACTGTTCCTAAGACTCCATCTGAAAAAGGTGTGAAAAATAAACTAGACAAGATACTCAAATGGCTGAGAGATAAAGAAGAAACAGCATTTATGTATAAAAAATATATCCCCTCTTTATATCAGAACGGGCAATCAAGAAGTATAATGGTTTCACTTGGGTTACATTGGGCTAACGGCATAAAGTTATATGACATATTTAATAATGATAGATATAAAGGGGATAGTGGTGCAGAAAAAATTGATGAAACAATTGAGTTGTTGCAACAAACAATATCTTTTAATCTTCCTTTGTTATTAAAGCCTATATATGATATAAAAAATCCGGATAGTTGTTTTTTGGCTTGTATGCAATTAGGTGCAATAAATAATATTACAAGAGCGATGATTGAAATGGGGATTCCGCGTGAGACATCACTTTATTTATTTGAAAAAATTTTTCTGAATTTTAAAGGAAATGAAAAAAGTGAATTGTCAGAAGAAAACATAAGAGAAATAATTAAACAACATTATGATAATCTCCCGTATTGGATACAGGTTCAGTTGAATTTTATAAAATGATAAAATGCTTTCGTGCTTGCAATATGCTTGCAAAAAATCAGATAAACAGAAATAAAACGGATAATAAGGCTAAATCTGATAACAAAAACCTTGATTTTATGCCATTTATACAAAACAATATCAATGTACATATCGAGTTTGAATAGTTAAAAACAGGCTCTAAAGCCTTAAGAAAAATGTCGGTTTGAATAAGACTGAAAAGAAAGTGATAGAACTCTTAATAGAAAATCCAAGTATAACATCCGTTGAACTGGCAGAAAAATTAGGCGTAACAAAGAGAACTATTGAGAGAGCATTTAAATCTTTACAAGAAAAAAGATAATAGAAAGAATTGGATCAAAGCGTCATGGGAACTGGATTGTGGTGAGGTGAGTAGTATAAATTTAGACGCTTATAAGACTGAAGCAGAATAAAAAAGTTGATTATGCTTATTAGTTTTAACATTACGAAAGGGAATTATAAGCTTGTACCAATTAAAAATAAAAATTTAGTGTACTGTCATTTTAATTTAGTCATCTGTGAAAGAAATACAGACGATATGAAACGTTTATATGATGCTCTGATCGAATAGCTAGAATGGTTATTGGTTATTGCACACTTGCAGAGCAGCCGCTTCAGGAGGAGCGGCTGCTTGCATTCAGAAGAAAAGAGAAAAAGGGGAAGGATATGGATTACGAGGGAATCTTAAAGTTTCGGGGGAACCTGGCGCAGCTACCAGACCCGGGTACTGCGGAATGCAGAACACTATATGGCGGACGGAAGGATCCACATTGTTGCGGCGCCGGGATCCGGGAAGACGACGTTAGGGATTGAGCTGATCCGCAGGCAAAAGGAGAAAGCGCTTGTTCTGGTTCCCACCGTTACGATCCGCGAGCAGTGGATTGCCAGGATCCGGGAGGCATTCCTGTGTGAAGGCGTGGAGGAAGAGGTATACCTGTCGCAGAATCTCAGGGAACCAAAAGAGATTACAGTGGCAACATATCAGGCGCTGCACAGTGCCATGACAAGATTCCGGGGAAGAGAAGAAACGGAAAGTGAAAAGGAGGAACCGGTGGAGGCCGGACAGGAAGTGGATTACTCCGGATTTGATCTGACAGCAGTCATGAAAGAGACCGGGATCGGGGTTTTATGCCTAGATGAGTGCCACCATCTGCGAAATGAATGGTGGAAGGCCCTGGAAGAATTCCGCCGGGAAATGAAGGGGCTTCGGGTGATCGCTTTGACGGCGACGCCGCCATATGATTCGACGCCGGCAATGTGGACCAAATACATAGATATGTGCGGGGAGATCGATGAAGAAATCACGATTCCGGAGCTGGTAAAGGAAGGAAGCCTCTGCCCGCATCAGGATTATGTGTACTTCAACTATCCGACATCAGAAGAAGAAAAGGAATGGAAGAAATTTCAGGAACGTAGCAAAGCCATGCTGCAGACACTGATGGAAGACGGGGAGCTCCTGAACGCTGTCAGAGGCCACAAAGGGCTGATCGGACAGATGGAAGAGGAACTACTTTTAAGCGATCCGGCGTATCTGTCTTCTATTCTGATCTATCTGCAAAGCAAAGGCGTTCCGTTTCCGGAGCGGCTGCAAAGACTGCTGGGAGCAAAACGTCTTCCCAAAATGGATGTCGGTTGGATGGAGCGGCTGCTGCAGGGATTTCTGTACCATGATGCAGAATCCTACCTGTGCGACAAGATGTACCGTGAAATGCTGGAAGATCGCCTGAAGAGGCAGGGATTGCTGGAAAAGAAGAAAGTGATTCTGACTACCAGCGCCGCAGTGGAAAAGCTTCTGACAAATTCATTGGGAAAAATCAACAGTATTCGTAAGATCGTGTTTCACGAGTATGAGACCATGGGAGAAGGACTGCGTCTCTTGGTGCTGACAGACTATATCCGGCGAGAGTGTGAGGGGATTCTGGGAGATTCCGGCAGTGATGTGAATCTGTTGGGAGTCCTGCCCTTTTTTGAGATGCTGCGCAGGGAAAGCGCAAAGAGGCAGGCATCTCTTCGCTTGGGAGTCCTGTGCGGAAGCATTGTAATCATTCCGGCAGAGGCAAAAGAGGCTCTCCTGCAGGAAATAGGGGAGGCAGACCGGGTAGCGTTTGGAAGAGCCGGAAGCCTTTCAGAAGCAGAGTATCTGAAAGTGACAGCAGTGGGAGAGGGACATTTCTTAACAGCGGCTGTCACAGCTATCTTTTCAAAGGGATATATACAGACCCTGATCGGGACGAAATCCCTGCTGGGAGAGGGCTGGGATTCTCCGTGTGTGAATGCACTGATTTTGGCCAGCTTCGTGGGTTCGTTCATGCTGAGTAATCAGATGCGGGGACGTGCTATTCGGGTATGGAAGGACAACCCGGACAAAACCAGCAACATCTGGCATCTGGTCTGTCTGAAGCCGCAGAAAGAGGCAAGGAAGGATTCGGAGGAAGAGATCAGTGAAGACTTTCGCCTGCTGGGTCGCAGGATGGAACAGTTTTTGGGACTGCATGACAGGGAGGAAACCATTGAAAGCGGGATACAAAGGCTGTCTGTTATCAAACCGCCTTTTCACAAGCCGCAGGTGCAGTCGATCAATAAGCGGATGTTGGAAATGTCCAGCCAGCGTTCTTGTCTGAAGCAGCGATGGGAGAAGGCGCTGGTCATCTACGAAGCCATGGAAGTGGCGGTGGAGACAGAAGTAAAAGAAACCTTCGTCACAAAGGTTGCCTTTTTCGATGCACTTTTAAATCTGGTACTGGCTATCGGGCTTACCATGGCGGCGACAGTGCTGCTACTCCTGCCGGTAAATCCCGTGCTTACTTTTGCCGGGTACTTTTTGGTTGTTATAGGAGGCGGCTGGGCGATGACACGATTTCCCAAGGTATTTATGCTGGGAAGCCCGCTAAGAAGGCTGAAGGCATTTGGGGAGGGGATCCGAAGGGCGATGGAGGAGCAGCAGATGTTGGCAGAGACGCGCTGCAAAGTGGAGACAGAGACCTTTTCGCCGGAGGTGCATACCCTCTACCTGTCAGGAGGAACAGGGAGGGATAAGGCGCTGTTTGCGCAGTGTGTACATGAATTTTTTACGGCTCTCGACAACCAGAGGTATATTCTTGTAAAAAAAGAAAAACGCCGGGGAATCGACAGCTTCTACGCGGTTCCGGAGTGTTTTGCCAGAAAAAAAGAAATGGCAGAGGCCTTTGCTAAATGCATGAAACCATACATTGGCAGTTATGATTGTGTTTATACGCGGAATGAAGCAGGAAGAAAGCTGCTACTGGAAGGAAGGGTGAAGGCATTGGCAAACAGAGAGGAGCGATGCCTGTCCCGGAAGAAGGTAAAAGGGGCGTTGGAATAAAGGGATAAAGAAAAACAGGAAAACGAACAGAGAAAACAGCAACGGCCTGCCCTTTGATTTAGAAGGGCAGGCCGTTCAGACTGTAGACAAGGTTGGTGCCAGAGATAATCTCCAGCACCACTTAAAAATGATGGATCTGATTGTCTAATTCCTATTTTGTTTTCTCTTTTTTGCCAAATCTGCCAATGCCAGTCCGAAGCAGCCAAGAAGGGAAAGGTACAAAGCCCCCCGGATGGGAGTATCTCCTGTCTTTGGAGCCTTTCCGGACGTGCTTGTTGCTGCGGCTCTTTTTGCAAAATCTACGGAAAGACCGTTTTTATCTGTAGGCAGGACATCGCCGCCGGGATGCGTCATATCCGGAGAAGGAGTGTCCGGGATAGGCGTGTGGGAGGCGGATTTTCTATAGGTGACTACCACCTCCTTATCTTCGTCCATTCGGATCAGGGAAATCAACCCTGAAACAGTTACAGGCTGACCGTTTATGGTGACAGAGTCCACCTCGTATCCCGGATCGGGTGAGAAATGTACTTCTGTATCTGAACCGTCTGTCAGATCCTTCCTGGAATCGGAAATGCTTCCATGCCCTCCCTTTACCCGGGTAATCAGAGCAAATTTCGGCGGAGCAAGCTTATCGGAAACCTTTGCGCCGTAGTACAGATCGGCAGAGGGCGCACTGCCCGGCTGGTAGGAAACCTCCAGCAAAGACACCTGCCCAAAACGGTTTTCGCGAAAGGTGAAAGCTTCCTGATCCAGATCTGCCGGGATGCGCATCCAGGTTCCGCCTCTTGGCTGGAAGATAAGCTGGGGGATACCGGTGACGGGATCCTTTCTGACAGAAGTCGTGGAGGCCGTCCGAATCCTTGTAAACCCGTTCTTTTTAAAGGAAATTTGATATTCGGAAGGCAGCGGCAGCTCTTTGCCGTCTGGTGTGGCCAGATGGAAGCGGTAACCGCTGTATTTGTAAATGGTCCTTCCGCCGGCCAGCTTGGAGATTGCCGCATAATCTGCTTCCTCCAAGGAAACAGGCTCCACCACCAGCTTCGTATCCGAAGGAAGAGAAGCAGATAACGTGCTCAGACTTACGATCCCGTCCGCCGAGGTAAAGGTTTTTGGCTCCTGTGCCTCTTTCCCCAGGAGGATCACTTCTCCTTTTGGCGTCTGTGCTTCCAGAGCGGCCCGGAGTTCCTTGTCCGCCTGCTCCTGACGATACACCTCCAGCCGGAGCAGCTGGTCTCCGAAAGGATGTGGAACGGTGGGATATCCCTGCTTTGCAGTCCCCTGCTGGGGCGTCCTTGGAACCAGCGTGGTGTTCAGGCGAAGGGTGTGCAAAGGATTGCCTGCGAACGCACGGTAATTGATAAATCGAACCTTTTCCGGGATGACGACAGAGGTCAGCCGGTTGCCCTCAAAAGCGCTTCGATCGATCACTTCCAGATTTACCGGTAGCCGGACGGAGGTTAAGGCACACTTGAAAAAGGCGTTGGAGCCGATCTCCGTCAACGTATTGGGAAGCGTGACTTCTTCCAGGGCAGAGCATCCTTCAAAAGCAGAAGAGCCAAGCTCTGTCAGTCCGTCGGGAAGCACCAGCTGGCGAATCCCCAGATTGGTAAATGCACCGGGGCGGATCGCCGTTATCTGGGAAGGAATGGTAAGCTGGGTTATCAGCTTGTGGTTGGCAAATGCATTTGCCGGAATCGTAGTAAAGTGGTGGTTTTCCGGAAGGCGGATCGCAGTCAGGTGAGAATCGTCTCCCCAGGCACTTACCTGAAACGCGCCGGCTTCGATGGTTTCAACAGAATCCGGAATGCTTAGCTGTTCCAGCTGGTAACAATTTTCAAAAGCACCCATACCAATATGACGCAGTCCCTCCGGCAAAGTCAAAGAAGAGAGCTTTTGCTGCTTAAACGCACGGGGGTAGATCTTTTCCAGCGTACCGGGCAGGGACAGCTCATGGCTTCCCAGCATGGAAAAAGCAGATTCGTTTACTTCTTTGATACCTTCCGGAAGCACGATCTTTTGCATTTCATAGCTGCCCCAGGAATAACCGAAGGCGCTTTCTCCAATGGAAACGATCTTCACGCCGCCGATCTCTGCGGGGATATTCAGGATCCGTTCCTCCAAAGGAAGCTGAAAGAGGTCGTCCTTCTTGAGATATTCGGTGATCATGCCCCGGGAAGGGCTGATCTCGTAGTCGCCGATGGTGATCAGATCCTTGGGCTTTTGTCCTTCCCCTACGAGCGTCTCCGCATGAGGGGTTTTTGGAATGCTTGGGTCAAATACCGGATTTATGGCATCCGGATCCTGTACATTTTCATGGGTTCTCACATAAGTACGAATCATGGGCATTCCAAAGATCCCCTGTCCAAACAGAGATTCAAAGGAACCGTTGTAATACTTTCCCTTTGCATAATCCAGGGTGCCGGGGCGTACACTGGCGTCGATGGCGACAGCAGGCCCTTCTCCCTTGGGCAGGAGCTGCCGGACGATCACATACGCCTTTCCGCTTAACTGAATCTGCAAAGAGGACAGATCATATTTGTTCCACTGTCCCCCCTTCCCTTCCACCGTCTGCGGAGGAATCAGGTCAATGAGCCTTCCTGCTTCATTTAGCTGCTTGATTTCCAAAGATACCTTTCCGTTTCGGAAATAAGGATTTTCCCCGGCAAAATATACCATAACGTGGGAAAGCACTCCGTCCTTGGGGGCATCGATCTCAGTTGCCACACCTGTTTGAGGACGGGAAAGGGCAGCGCCGCCGCTAAGCGGATTGTTGTTGTCATATCCCAGCTGTTTCATTCCGGGGCCCGGAGTTCCTGTTTTCAGATGAGGCTCATCCAGAGGAAGAGAGGAATTGTCTCTTTCCAAAAGGATGGTTCCCAGATCAACAGAATCTGTTCCCTCCTCCAGCCGGATCCGTTTGGTCTTATAGCCTTTTGCGCCCACCAGGAGCTGTTTTTTTGTAAACGGAACCTTTTCCAGAGTAAAACTTCCGTCCATTTCACTGGAGGAGGTTTGAAGTCCTTCTCCCTCAAGCTGAATGGTGGCGCTTAAGGGGATCACGGAAGAATCCGAACCGCCGGGGGTCGTGTTTGTAAATTCTGTAAGGAGATGCTCCTTTAACTGCAAAGAATCCTGTACCGTTCCGTTCAGTGTAAAGGACAGGTCATCCAGAAACAGTCCGTACCCATCGGAGGCCCCTGCCGTCAGATGGAAGAAAAAGATGTTTGCCACTTTTCCCTTCAAAGGACTCAGATCAATGCGGCGCTCCTGCCAGGTGTTGTTTATTTTTGTGGGATAGTTATAGATCTTAACGGTTCCTTCGCCCTTTATTTCCGCCTGAATGCCCAGAACGCCGCTGTCCCAGGAGGCGTATTCCTGAAAGACCAGTTCCGGCTTATCTGTTTCACCAAGTCCGGTGAGATCCAGGCGCGGCAGTTCCAAAAGAGACTGCTTCAAAGCGCCCAGATAGGGACTTCCGATGTTCAGTCCCGCAAGGAAATTGCCGCTGACAGGCTTGGGATCAACATTCAGGTTTGCCACACCGTGAGAGAAGTTGCCGCTGTAGGCAAAGCCGGGAGCGCCGGATTCAAAATCTGTCCGGTATTCCCCGGGGCGAACAGAAGCAAAGACCGTCAGGTGGGCCGACGCAGTTTCAAATGTCGCTCCGTCTTTCGTGGTCAGACGGATCTTCTGCGAATAATTTCCCGGAAGAGGAGTCTCCTCTTTGGAAAATGCGCCGGAAAATTTCCGGGAATGGGAGCTTTCTCTTTTGAGTTCTGTTTTCCTGGTGAAAGGCGCTCCGTTTTCTGATCCTTCCAGCAGATATTCCAGGCGGGCGATCTGCTTTGGCGAAAACGCGCCGGCCCCAAGATCTACGGAAGCCACAAGCGGACGATCCGTATAGCCGCTCTGGGGAAGACGGATTTCCACCTCCGGGATGGCTGACTGCACCGCCTTCGGATCCTTTGCAGCCTGTACCGTTCCCTTGACTGCACGGTAATCTGCGGAGGGAGTTCCTTCCTTTCCGGCAGCATGAAGTGCGGCCTGTACAGCCTGATAGGCATCCACAGAACCATATCCATATCCCTGATTGGGTGAGGTATCATAATCACTATCGGTGCGAGGGATCGCCGTTTTTCGAAGAAGATCCTCCAGCTCCGAAAGGCTGAGAGAAGGATTGGCCTCCAGCATCAGGGCGGCCGTTCCAGCTACATGTGGGGCAGCCATGGAGGTGCCGTTAAAAGAGGTATAAGCATTGCCGGGCACAGCGCTTCGGATCTGAACACCGGGAGCTACGATATCCGGTTTAAATGTAGCATTGGGGTAGGGCGATGGCCCCCTTCGGGAAAAATCAGCCAATCCCCCCTGATTGTCGGAAGCGCCCACGGTAAAGACCTGATCAGAGCTTCCCGGGTTATCCACGGAACCGGGAAGCGCCTTTGTGGAACCGTTGTTGCCGGAAGACATGACGTTTAAGATCCCGGCGGAACGAAAGGCCTTTGCCGTCTGTTCAAACCAGAGATCCATATCCTGCTTTCCGTCAGACCAGCTCTGATTTACGATCTGGGGCGCTTTTGCAGGATCGCCTCCGGGAGCCATCATCCACTCGCAGGCCTTGATGATGTTTTCGTTGGTTCCGCCCGCTCCTTCTTTAAAGGCTCTCGCCACGATAAATTTGGCTCCGGGAGCCACGCCGGTCTGGTTGTAGGAGACGGCAGCTCCGTTTTCCGTAAGCCGGGTTTCTTCGCCGACTACGATGCCGGCTACATGGGTACCGTGGGTATCACCGCCTACGGAACCATCCTCCACAAAGTCTACATAATTGCCCTCCAGAGAGATCTGGTTGGTCTCCGGGTCGAATCCTCTGAAGTGGCGGATCAGCGCCGGATGTTCATAGTCTACAGCCTGATCAATGATTCCTACTACGACGCCCTTTCCCGTGATGTTCAGATCAGACCAGACCTTTGAGGCACGGATGGCATCCAGATTGGCTTCCACTTCCTGCGGACGGAAAGCGGCAGTCACGCTGTGGAGGCTAAAAGCCTGGGATCTGTTTGGCTTTGCCACCGGTTCGGACTGCAGCGGCTGATCTTCTTTGCATTCCCGCACATTGGACAGCGCAGAAATATGATCCACCACAGACTGAGGCGCTTTTAAAGCCAGAGTGTTTGAAATCCAATAGCTATTGTATTCCAGATCCGCCTCCGGATATTTTGTGGAAATATCCTGCAAAAGAGTGCGGGCTTCCTGTTGGGCCAGTATGGCCGTTGCCTGCAGGGCGGCGACTCGTCTTGCCCGGATATCAAACGAGGTACCTGCCGTCGGATGGGAAAGCAACTGATCATAAGAGGCAAACGCTTCAGAAGAGGCGGTCAGATGCAGCTCCAGGACGGCCTGTTCCACCTGTTCCTGCAAGGGGCCAGGTTCGGAAGAAAATGTGATCAGATATTTTTTGGCAGGCGTGGAGAGATCCAACGTAGGAAGCGTATGTGCAGATGCGGCTTCCGAAGAAGGCTCTCCTGGATGCTTTGCAGACCCTTCCGGTTCTGTGTCGGAAGGCTCCGCCTCTTTGGCTGCAGGATCAGATGCGTCTGCAGCAGGCTGCTCCTGTGCGGCGCCGCCCGTACCTGTGTCCTGTAGATCCTCTACCGCAAATACAGGCAGCGTACTAGTAAGAAGTAATGCGGCGGATAGAAAAAGGCCGCACAAAGTTACCGATAATTGGTGTTTCATAATGGTCCCCCTTTTTTCATAATTTAAGAAGAAAGGAATGGATGTTCTGTCCGAATCTTTTCTTCTGTCAATGAAGTACAATGACACAACAAGGTTAGCAAAAACTAACTAGAGGAATTATAGCACAGGAAAAGAGAAAATACCATACTTTTTGCAGGAAGGAAAACAGAAGGTTGCGAGAGGCAAAAATCTTCGGATCCGGGAAAAAGAAAGGGGGCAGGAGGCAAGATTACAATTTTGTAAGAAAGATGCAAGCTTAAGTAAAGGCAGGCGAAGATGGGGTATGCTAACATAGCATAGAACAATAAAACAGAAAGCCGGAAAAGGTGTCAGACGACATCGTTTTGGATTCCAGAAACGGGAAACCGAAAAGAGCGGAAGGCAAAAGGAAGAGGCGGGCAGCGGAATGGAGACGTCATCAGGCTGTTTTGCAAATCCACCTTTTTGTGATAGGATATAGAACGGTTGACATTTTTCGCAGAAGGGTGATAGGAAAACTTAGATAATTTTAAAGTTTTCTTCATAATTCTTTAAGAGTGATCAGGGATAATAGAAGCATACGATAGAAGGGGAGGCAAGTATGAAAAACATATTGGAATGGCTGGAGCAGCAGGAAGAGAAACGACCGGATGCGCTGGCGGTAGATGACGGCAACAAAACTTACACGTGGAGAGAGCTGTCGGAAAGGGCGAGAGCCATCGGGGAACTTCTCTGTGAGGAATGCAGCCCGGGACAGCCGGTTGCTATCCTGGCGGATAAAAGTACAGAAGTACTGGCAGCTATGATGGGAATTGTTTACGCCGGCTGTTTTTACGTCATAATCAGCCCGGGGCAGCCGATAGACAGAAGAGCTCACATTTTTCAGGTGTTGGATGCAAAAGTGCTGATAACAGGCAGGGAGCACCGGGAAAAAGCAACAGAGGCAGGGTATACAGGGAAAATCCTGCAGCTGGAAGAGTTGATGGAAGCGGGAGAGAACAAAACGCCGCAGGGGACAGCCACAGGCGACTTTCTGAAAGAACGACGACAAAGGGCGACAGACCGGGATATCCTGTACGGAATCTTTACTTCCGGCTCTACCGGGGTGCCAAAGTGTATCGTAGTCAGCCACCGGGCAGTGCTGGATTTTATCACACACTTTGTGGATACTTTCCACCTGACGGCGGAGGAACGGTTTGGCAATCAGGCTCCCTTTGACTTTGATGTGTCGGTGAAGGATATTTACAGCTCCATGGCTGTGGGGGCGCCGCTGATCCTGATCCCCAAGGAACTGTTTTCCACACCGGCAGGGCTTCTGGATTACCTGGAAGAAAAGCAGGCAACCGTTCTGGTGTGGGCTGTATCGGCTTTGACGCTGGTATCTTCTCTGAAAGGACTGCAGTATAAAGTACCCTCTCAGGTGAAAAAGATCATGTTCAGCGGAGAGGTGATGCCGGCAAAACAGCTTCGGATCTGGCAGGAGGCTTTACCGGAAACCGAGTTTGCCAATATCTACGGACCTACGGAGATCACCTGTAACTGTACCTATCATAAAATAGACCGGATGGTGGAAGATGGAGAAAAGCTTCCGGTGGGGATCCCCTTTGAGGGGCGTAAGGTGTTTCTGCGCAACACGGAAGAAAAGGAGCTGGGGGGAAAGACGGTGGAGATCGGAGAGATCTGCGTGGCAGGAGAATCCATTTCCGACGGGTATTACCACAACCAGGAAGAAACAGACAAGAGATTTCTGACCCATACCTTTGCGGACGGAAAGCAGGCGTGGTGCTATTGTACCGGAGATCTGGGCTATTACGGAGAGCAGGGGGAACTTTACTTTGCCGGACGGAAGGACTTCCAGATCAAGCATATGGGACACCGGATCGAACTGGAAGAGATCGAAAGAAGTATGGAACAGATCCCGGGCGTGGAGAGAAGCTGCTGCGGTCTGGATACACGGCGTGGAAAGCTGGTGGCCTTCTACATGGGAGAGGCAGAAGTAAAAGAGATCAGGACCCGACTGAAAAAAGCGGTTCCCGTTTATATGATCCCCCAGAAATTTGTACAGATGGAAAAGATGCCCCTGACGAAAAACGGAAAGACAGACCGGGGATATTTCCGGGCACGATTAGAAGGGGACGCATAGCCACACGACGAAGAGCAAACATGAGAGGAATGGATATGAAAGTAGAAGAATTGAGAAAGATGGGTCCCTGGGAAACACCCATGTACCTGTTTGATCTGGAGCTGTTTCGGGAACGGGTAAGACTGTTTCGCCGGGGAATGGGAGAACAGACGGGACTGTGCTTTGCCATGAAGGCAAACCCCTTTCTGGTAGGAAGGATCTACCAGGATGTGGATCGGATCGAGGTATGCTCCATGGGGGAATACAGGATCTGTCAGAAGATTGGGATACCGCCGGAAAAGGTGCTGATCTCAGGGGTTCTGAAGAAGGAAGAGGATCTGGAAGAGATCCTGGAACATTACGGTAGCCGGTGCTTTTATACGGCGGAGTCCTACGGACAGCTGCGGCAATTGAAGGCCTGGGGGCAGGCGCACGGACAGAAGATTCGTGTCTATCCCAGGCTGACCAGCGGTAACCAGTTTGGAGTAGATGAGGAAGAAATGATCCGGATGCTGCAGGAGATCCGGGAAACTGATTGTCTGGAGCTACAGGGGATTCACTATTTTTCCGGAACCCAGAAGAGAAGTATGAAAAAGGCAGGAAAAGAGCTGGAATATCTGGATGACTTTTTGGAGCGGGCAGAAAAGGAGGCGTCCGTCTCAATAAAGGAAGTGGAATATGGTCCCGGCTTTGCCGTATCGTATTTTGAAAATCAGGAAGATAAAACGCAGGAGGACGTGGAAATCCTGGCAGATGCGATCCGAAAGATGCGATGGCAGGGAAAAACAACGCTGGAGATGGGAAGAGCCCTGGCGGCAACCTGCGGGTACTATATGACTACGGTGCGGGAATTAAAGCAAAGCCAGGGAAAACGATACTGCCTGGTAGACGGAGGGATCCATCAGATCAATTATGACGGGCAGATCCGGGGCATGTACATCCCGAAGGTACAGCTCCTGAAAAAAGATCCGCAGAAGAAGGAAGTGCCGGTCGGAAAAGAGGAAGCATCCGGTATGCAGGTTGACACCGGAAAAGAAGCCGTGCATAATAGGAAAGACTTGAAGGAGTGGATCGTATGCGGATCTCTTTGTACCATCAATGACGTACTGGTACAAAAGCTTCAGGCAGAGGATCTGGAGTGCGGAGATATACTGGTTTTTGAGAGGGCCGGTGCCTATGCCATGACGGAAGGAATGAGTCTGTTTCTGAGTCATGAGCTGCCGAAGGTAGTGATCTATGACGGGGAAGCAGGACTGGAAACCATAAGAGAGGAAATACAGACCTATGGTCTGAATTCAGAAGAAAGCAGGAGGGAATCATAATGGAACAGTTGTTGGAGATCTTGGAAGAAATTGATGAAAGTATTGATTGGAAAAACGAAGAGGCGCTGATCGATGATCATGTGCTGGATTCGCTCAGTGTAGTTTCTCTGATCGCAGAGCTGGAGGAGCAGTTTGACATTGAGATCGAAGCGGCAGAGATCATTCCCCCGAATTTTAATTCGGCGAGAGCAATGTGGGAGATGATCACAAGATTGCAGGAGAACTAAAATGGCTTATCATACAGCGATATATTTGTTTATCTTTCTTCCGGCAGTGCTTCTGGCGTACCAGATCACACCCAGAAAATTCAGGGGATATACGCTGTTGGCAGCAGGCTACAGCTTCTTTTGGATCATCAGCCGCAATCTGTTGATCTACCTGTTGGGAACGACGCTGTTTACCCATTATATCGGCGTCTGGCTGGGGCAGGTAAAGGCGGCGCAACGGGAGACGCTGGCGGAGTGTGGAGAGAAAGCGAAAAAGAAAGAGATCAAAGGCGCTTACAAGAAAAAAGAACGGCGGATCCTGACCTTTGGGATCCTGACGCTTCTGGGCGTGCTGGCGTATGTCAAATATTATCAGTTCTTCTTCCAGAATGTGAACGGACTGCTGGAAGCGCTGGGAACAGGAAGAGCCATAGAGATCAAACGGATTCTGGTACCCATCGGAATCTCCTTCTATACCCTGCAGGCCATCGGCTATATGGTGGATGTGTACTGGGACAAGATCTCGGCGCAGCAGCCCTTGAAGAAAGTGGCGCTGTTTCTGGCGTTCTTTCCACAGATCATGGAGGGGCCGATCGCTCTGTATGATCAGACGGCTCACCAGCTTTGGGAGGGAGAAGCCCTGACAGGGAAAAATCTTTCCGAAGGCTGCCTGCGGATCCTGTGGGGACTGTTTAAGAAAATGCTGATCGCCGACCGGCTGTTTTTGCTGGTGAAAATGATCTTCGACAATTATCAGCAGTACCACGGTGTTATGATCGCAGTAGGAGCGGTGGCTTATACCATTCAGCTTTATATGGAATTTTCCGGCTCCATGGATATTATCATCGGAACAGGCAGGATGTTTGGCGTGGTGCTGCCGGAGAACTTCCGTCAGCCCTTTGCGGCGAAGAATGCGGCGGAATTTTGGCGGAGATGGCATATTACCCTGGGAGTCTGGCTGAAAACCTACGTCTTTTATCCGGCGTCCGTATCCGGTATCGTGAAAAAGTGGAACCGCTTTGGAAAAAAGAACTGCGGGAAGTATCTCACGCGTTTGGGCGTTTCCGCAATGGCGTTGTTTCCGGTGTGGCTGTGTAACGGCCTGTGGCATGGACCCAGGTGGAGCTATATTTTTTATGGGATGTACTACTTTGGGATCCTGCTTGTGGGAGAAGCGCTGGAGCCGGTACGGAATCAGGTGCTGAAAAAACTGCATCTGGATGAAAATGCCCTGTACTGGCGGATTCCTCAGATGCTGAAAACATGGCTGATCATTTTTACGGGAGAACTGTTTTTCCGGGCAAATGGGCTGAAGGCCGGGATCCACATGTTTCTCAGTCTGTTCCGGGATTTTCAACTGCGGCCTCTTTACGACGGGACCCTGCTGAACTTTGGGCTGGATAAAGCGGACTACGGGGTCATCCTGATCGGCTGTGCGGTGGTAGGCATCGTAGGGTTTATTCAGGAGAATCAGCTACTGGAGAAGGAAAGCATCACCACCTTCCGTCTTCCGGTGCGCTGGGCAGTGTACTATGCACTGATCCTTGCGGTGGTGATTTTTGGAGCTTATGGAATAGGATATCAACAGGTGGATTTGATTTATGCGGGATTTTAAAAAAATAGGAAAAAAAATAGGGAAGCCGTTGCTGTTTTTTGCAATACTGTTTTTGATGCTGGAAGGGGTTTCGCGGAAGCTGGAGGCAATCTCCCTCAAGGATGAAAAACTGGTGCAGGGACGGAATAAAAGTCTGGTACGGATCAAAAAAGAACCGAAAGATACGGTGGACGTTCTGGTGCTGGGGGACAGTCTCAGTTATTCGGCCATTTCTCCCATGGAGATCTGGGACGAAGAGGGAATCCCCACCTTTGTCTGCGGGCAGGCGGGGCAAAAGGTACAGGAGACCTACTATCTGTTAAAGACGGCGCTGGAAACCCAGTCGCCCAAGATCGTTATGCTGGAGGCAAATATCATGTTCCGTGGCGGGCCGGGACTTTCGGCGATCAAGGAATCCATTGAAGAATGGGGAAACAATCACATTTCCATTTTACGGTTCCATGACGTGTGGAAGGCCTGTCTGATCAACAAAGAATATCCGGATCACAGTTTTAAGGGGTATAGTTTCCGAACGAAGATCCGTCCCTATAGGGGAGGGTCCTACATGACGCAGACCGAAGAAAGCGCAGAATTTCCGGATGTTGTGTTAAAAACGATGGTGGATATCGAACAGCTTTGCAGGGAGCATGGAGCCAGGCTGGTACTGGTGGGAACTCCTTCTCCGGCGAATTATAATTTTCGCAGGCACAATGCCATAGCAGGGTACGCCGCCGAGCATGGTCTCACATTTCTGGACATGAACCTGCAGACACAGGAGCTGGGGATTGATTGGAAAAAGGACAGCCTGGATGGAGGGGATCACCTGAATATTACAGGTGCAAAGAAGGTCAGCCGTTTTCTGGGCAAATATCTGAAAGAGAATTTTTCTCTGAAGGACCGCAGAGAAGATCAGGTATATGTGGAATGGAACGAAAAGCTGAAGGAATACCAGGAGCGTGAGAGAAAGGTGGTTACCAAAATGGAAAAGCATGGAATCGACGTGGATGATTCTGTGGGAAAGCCGTAGAAAACATACAAAAAACAGAGCCTATTCCGAAGAGAGAGATCACAAGGCGGATAGGCTCTTTTTTGATGCTTAGAAAAGAACGGACGGCAGAGGAGAGAAAAGGGAGTTAATGAGAAAAGGCCTGCCGGATAAAGGAGACGCACTGGGAATAGCCCAGCAGACTGCTGTTAAGGCACAGGGCGTAGTTTGCAGGCATCCCCCATTTTTGCTCCGTGTGGTAGCTATAATGCAGCCTTCTTTTTTGTCCGTCTCCTTCATGAGGGCCAGGGCTTCTTTTTCTGTTTTCTGGTAAAGTTCCATGATCCTTCTGCACTTGGAGGATTGTTCTCCGTAGATGAACACATTCAGGACATCTTTCCGGTCCCGCAGGATATAGTCGGCACATCTGCCGATTATGACGCAGGATTCCTGCTGGGCAAGCTCCCGCAGGATGGTCTGCTGTGCCTGGTAGATATAGTCGTCAACAGAGCTGCCCTGGAGATCCCTGCCGACAAAAGAATAGGAGAACAGACCTCCCTTGGGGGCATATTCCCCGTGCTCTGCGATGTATGTTTCGGCCAGCCCGGTTTTTTGGGCGACCTGGAAAATGATCTCCCTGTCATAAAACGGGATATGCAGTTCTTCTGCGATGCGTTCCCCGATAAAGTGTCCGCCGCTCCCAAATTCACGGCTGATGGTGATGATGTTTTTCATAGGTAGACTCCTCCAGTTTTGATAGAATAGTACGATAGATCCGCTTCAGGCAGACGGAAGCAAACAGGAACGAAAGGCCTTCGGCAATAATAAAAGTGGTCCAGACCGTCCAGATCAGATGGGGGGATCTGCGGGCCAGAAAAGAAAATCCCCAGGCAACAGGCAGGACCAGCAGACATTGTCTGAGCACAGACAGGAGCAAAGAAGCCAGTCCGCTGTCCAGCGCCTGAAAAATCCCCTGATATGCAATATTGACTCCGGCAAAAAGAAAGCTGATGGAAATGATTTGCATGGCGCTGATGGCGTCCCTCAGTCCAAAAGCGGCGAAGAGAATGAATTGCTGGATCTTGTAATACAGGCCATAGGCAGTCACCGCCGCCTCACTGATGCTGCCCAATATAAGGTTCATCCCATAAGTCATGGCAGACATCAGCGCCTGTGCAAGGATGGCGGGAAGGCCGATGGCGTAGATGGCCTTTAGAATGCCCACGTCCGGCTTCAGACAGGAGAGAGCATGACGGATCTCTCTGTTCTGCCGCAGGTGGAATATCAGACCCAGCAGGGCGGAGAAGATCTGTCCGATCACGGTGGCATAGGCGGCGCCGGCCACGCCCATGGCAGGAAGTCCAAGCCAGCCATAGATGAGGACGGGATCCAGGCATACATTGATCAGTGCGCCGCTGACCTGGGCGATGGTGGAAAAGCCGGAGCGTCCGGTGGCCTGCAGCAGCTTTTCAAAAATAGAAAAGAATACAATGCCAAAGGAAGCGTTACAGCAGATCTGCAGATAAACCACCACCATATGCCGGACGGCAGGATTGTCGGTCTGGCTGGCGGCATAAAAGACCGTCCCAAAAAGACCGAACAGAAGAAAGACCAGATAGATCAGAAAGCCCAGAAACAGGGCGTTGCCGGATACCAGGCTGGCCTTTTCGTATTCCTTTTGCCCGATACTTTTGGACAAGAGGGCGTTGGCGCCGACACCGGTTCCGATTCCGATGGCGATCATCAGCATCTGCACAGGGAAGGCCAGGGTCAGAGCATTCAGCGCCAGCTCCCCCGTCTTTGGCATATGGGAAACGAAGGCGCTGTCCACAATGTTGTAAACTGCCTGCAGCATCATGGAAAGGATCACGGGAATGCCCATCGACAGCATAAGTCGGCTTACCGGCATGGTTCCCAGTTTGTTTGTTGGTTCTTGTTTCATGATACCTCCTTACATAGACAGGAGACTTTTTTAAGGAAAGCTGCCACAACCTGTATTTCGGTAGCAAAGGAGACGACAGAGGCGGATTCCGAAAGCGTTTCCGGGAGCCTCCCGCGTGCGGCCAACCACAAAAAAGGTGCAAATCCAGGATCTGGATTTACACCTTTTGGCTACGCGATGAAGTAAGTATAACAAATAGAAAAAGGAAAAGTCAAAGGTTTTTTGAAAAAGAATCCATTGACAATATATATATATATATATATAATGGGTTTCTGAAAAAATATTTAAAGGAAGAAAGGGAAGCTGCTATGAAACGTTTAAAAATACTTGCAGGAATGACTTTAGCGGTGGCGGGCTGTCTGTTGGCAACTCCAAAGGTGTCTGCAGAAGAGTCGTACAATATTCACTACGAATACGTGGAGGAGTCTTCGCTGACGGAGGCAGAAAAGGCATTGATCCGGACGGGAGATGTGAACGAAACAGTACAAAGCGACGCAGATGTCAAACTGATCTATAAGGCAAAGGATGTTTGTGAGCTGCCGGAGGATCCCAAGGATCCAACACCGGAAGATCCCAAAAACCCGACTCCGGAAACGCCGCAGACACCGGGAACCCCTGGTAAGACGACAGAGAAGGTAAGCGGTCAGCCAAAGATCACAAAAGCTTCCAAAGAGAAGGATCGTCCGAAGACAGGAGATGCATCCCGGGTGCCGGGAGTTTTTGCCCTGTGCGTGGGCAGCGGAGCGGTGATATTCGTGACAGTTCGAAAGAGGAAGCTGGCGGCAGGCGGACTGGCGCTTGTGATAGTACTCTCCTCCCTGTCGGCGCCTGCGATCTTTGCAAAGGATGCAATGCTGGCGGAACTCCCCAAAGAGGGGAAAACGCTGCAGTCGGGAAGCCAGGTTACTTACAAGCCGGAAAAAGTACGCTGCTATGATTATGTGGGATACATCATCCAGAGCAAGACACAGGGAAAGATCATAGCCAGATATTTCCTGGGGGCCCCAGGGTTCCCGGAAGATTCTGTGAAGCTGCGGGAAAAGCTTTTACGGGAAGGAGACGCAGGCAGTCCCACAGGAGGAAAGGAACAGGTAGAAAACGAAGCGACAGCTTATCTTGGCAGCATCGGGATGACTGACGTGGCAGTTCCCCTGTCTCCGGCAGAGAAGGCAGAATTCATTTCCGCCTATAAGAAGGTAGCAGAAGAGGCGGTAAGGCTTGCAGATGAGGTTCGCCCAAACAAAGAGTTTTATAGTGGTTATGACGCAAAATATCAGCATCTGGTCGATAGGGCGCAGAATATAGAGCAGGTGATGGGTCAGAGGGAATACTACAAAGTAAAGGGCTTTTTCCCAAATGTTCCCGCGTCAGGGACGATCGACAGCTTCGCTTTACACCCGCTTTCCAGTGGGACACAGTTTCTGACTGACTCTGGAGAAGTGGTTTCTCAACTGGACATTAAGGCAGATGCGGCAGGAAATTCCACCGCATTGGGAGAATTTCTTAGCGCTCAAAAAAATTCTTGGGTATATCTGTCGTATCTGGAGGACTGGAGAGGGTATAACAGATCAGAGTTTGTTTTACATGCTGTAAACGGAATACAGTATTCGCGGGAAGTGAAGGAAGAGATGGAAACAGGCGTAACGTATATTGATATCTACCTTGGAAACTTTATTCATAGTGATGCACAATAAAAAAAGGTGCAAAACGATCGATGATGGCCGTCCGCATGTGTGCGGGTGGTCATTATTCGTATTTGCCCCTGTGTCTTCTTTTTGCTATAATCTTCCTCATACGAGGTGGTTGCCAAAATGGAAAAGCATAGAATCGACGTGGATGATTCTGTGGAAAAGCCGTAGAAAACATACAAAAAACAGAGCCTATTCCGAAAAGAGATAGATCACAAAGCGGATAGGCTCTTTTTTGATGCTTAGAAAAGAACGGACGGCAGAGGAGAGGAAAGGGAGTGAATGAGAAAAGGCCTGCCGGATAAAGGATTCCCGGAACAATAAATATTGGAATAGGTGTTTGGAATGAGAGATTTAAAAGGAGAATCGGACTTTGAAGGCTACAAAAATCCACATTGAATTTTTAAACGGTTTGTGTATGATAAAAGTGGGTAAACCATTTAAAATCAAAGGGAGACAGAAAACAGAGTCCTTGCGATCTTGATGCAACAGTTTGTTGCTTTGATGTAAACCAGTGTAACTGGAATGAAATCTCTGAGTCAGGTATCCTTTTTTCAGGAGGTGAAAACTATGAGCAGGATAGGTGAGTCAATCAAGAAGCTTCGTATGGAAAACAGTATGTCCCAGGAGACACTGGCAGAGCGCCTGAATGTTTCCAGACAGGCGGTTTCAAACTGGGAAACGGGAAAAACGCAACCGGACGCACAGACGCTGATCCAGATAAGCGCTGTTTTTCAGGTGACGGTAGATGAGATCATACAAAACAGAATTGTGAAAAAGGAAAAACACAGAAGGTACCACTGGCTTGTCCCGCTACTTTCCATGCTACTTTCGGTGGTTCATTTCACTTTGGCACTAAAGGGTTTTCTAAATCCGGTGGGAGTGATGATTTCCGTCATGCTGGCTTCGGTCATTTCTCTGATCATGTACGCTGCTTTTGAAAATAGTATAAAGAACAGGGATTTTACCATGCTTGCAGGGTATAAAAAAGCATATGAAGCGGATCTTTCCAGATATGAAAGGCAGTTGCGTGTAACAAGCCAATTGGTTAGCGGTCTGTCCTTTTTACTGAATGTCCTGTATTTTCTGTTGTATATTTGCGCAGCCGATAAACGGCTGCTTCTCAGCATGAGCTTTTTGGGTGTATTCATCATAGGACTGGCGATGATCCTCTCTGCTGTAAACTTCAAATACAGACGCAGGGATTAAATGCGCGGAAATAGAAAAGAAACAGGATACAAGAGCAGGACTGCCTGGAAGAACAAGGCAATGTTGGCATAGCAAAATAATTTGCCCCTGTGTTTTCTTTATTACAATGTAAAGCACACAAAATGGCCTCACAAAATGGCACTGACAAAAACATAAAAATTGACAAAAAATAAACCGAAAATGGATTAAATAAGAAGTTATTTAAAAATGAAGAAAATGGAAGTGGCAAAGACCTGGAAGATTGGGGAATATAAACAAAAAATATTCTGAAAAATAATTATTTTATGAAATATTAAACAAAAAACATTGGCAAAAATAAAACGATATGATAATATAACATCATAAAAATATAGATAAGGAGGGAGATAAGATGAGAGTTTTCATGAGAAAAATAGGGGTCATAAGTATGATCGTGTCAATTTGTGTTTCCCAGCTATTTGTATTGGCAAAAGAGCGGGATGCAGCAAAACCCGAAAAGATTATCAGTGAGAAGACAGATTTAAGTGAGGTATATAGATCTAATGAAATGGGATCGCAGGCATCTGTATCGGGGCAGTGGATTAAGAATTCGGATGGAAGATGGTGGTACAGACATGCAGACGGGACATATACCCGTGGTGGATGGGAGTACATAGCTGGCCAATGGTATTTGTTTGATGCTGCCGGTTGGATGTTGTTCGGCTGGCAACAAGTAGGTGGAACATG
Organism: Suipraeoptans intestinalis; assembly: GCF_009696485.1. Lineage (GTDB taxonomy): Bacteria > Bacillota > Clostridia > Lachnospirales > Lachnospiraceae > Suipraeoptans > Suipraeoptans intestinalis. Next base: position 670,342 of record NZ_VULY01000018.1, on the reverse strand, counting down.
GTATTATCTGGGAACTGCCGATGATGGAGCTATGAAAACAGGATGGCAGAAGCTGGGAAATTTCTGGTATTATCTGGGAGATGCCAATGACGGAAGCATGAAGAGCGGTTGGCAGCAGATTATGGGTACCTGGTATTATCTGGGAGACGCCAATGACGGAAGCATGAAGAGCGGTTGGCAACAGATCCGTGGTTTCTGGTACTATCTGGGAGACGTCGAAGATGGAGCCATGCGGGAAGAATGCTGGGTAGGTCCGTATTATGTAGGAGAAAGCGGAGCCTGGATCCCGGGATATTCGGAAACGAAGACCGTAAAAAAGGTCAGTGTTTGCATGCAGTATGGAAGTGCGGAAAGCGCACAGGAAAAAATAGAAACAGAAGAGAAGGAAGCAGTAAAAAAAGTAACAGAGTATGTCAGAGGATTGAAACAGATCCGGTTGAAAGAGTCTTCGCAGATTATGGGCGGCAACTATCATATCCGACTGGATTACACGGACGGAACCTATCAGAGATATTTCTTCTCTCAGGCAGATATGGAGGGAAATACAGTTGCGCTGTCCAACGGAAAATACTTCCATTATCAGGAAAGAGATCTGGAAGTACTGTGGAAGTCACTGGGCGGAACGATTCCGGAGATGGAAAAATAGCAGGCGGCAGATGTTGCAAATAGGTATAGAAGGATTGTAACATCCGGCTCTAAAACCAGGTGTCAAAAAGCCTGGTTTTTGCGTCCTTTCCTTGCATATAATCGATTTCCGTCTCAGATCCTCCGCGACTCTTGAAGCAGTAGGCTGCGCAGGAACGAATTTGCTTCCGCCTTTTCTTTTTGCTATAATCTTCCTCATACAGAAAAGGAGATGATCGTATGAAGACAGGACTGGTTCTAGAAGGCGGAGGCATGCGCGGAATGTACACCGAGGGAGTGCTGGATGTGATGCTGGACAATCAGATACATTTCGACGGGGTGATCGGTGTGTCCGCAGGGGCGCTGTTTGGCGTAAACTTTCTGTCGGGACAGAAGAAGCGGGCGCTTCGTTACAGCAAAAAATACAATGGGGATAAGGATTACATGGGAATTCGGCCTCTGCTGCGGGAGGGCAATATTGTAAGCACCAGGCTGGCTTATGAAAAAATTCCCAAAGAATGGGACAAGTTTGACGATGAGGCGTTTCAAAAAAGCGGGGTTCCCTTTTATGCCGTAGTGACGGATATAGAAACAGGAAAGCCGGAATACATTCGGATCGAAAGCGGATATGAGCAGATGGACACTCTGCGGGCTTCCGGCTCCATGCCGTTCGTGTCAAAGCCGGTGGAGATCAACGGAAAAAAATATCTGGACGGAGGGATCACAGACAGCATTCCGGTGGAAAAGTTTCAGGGGATGGGATATGACAGGATCGTGGTGGTACTGACCAGGAATCTGGGGTACCGCAAGGAGCCTATGTCGCCCCTTTTTTGGAAATATACCTATCGGAAGTACCCCCATCTCAGAAAATGTCTGAAAGAACGTCACAATATGTACAACAGCACCATCCAGAAGATCCGGGTGCAGGAAAGAGAGAAGAAGCTGTTTGTGGTTCGCCCTTCTCAGGCGATTCAAATCAGCCGGGTGGAAAAATCGCCGGAAAATCTCCAGAGGGTCTATGACCTGGGAGTAGCGGATATGCAAAGGAGGATAGGCGAACTAAAGAGATATCTGAAAGGGGAAGACCGGTAAGAAGATAAGCCGGACAAACCAGAAAGACAGAAAACAGAAAGTGAAACAGGGACAGCAGCCAAAGCATTTCCTCCACAAGGATGGAGAAAAAACGCTTCGGAACTGTCCCTGTTTGAAGTTGGTGGTACAACACTGAAGCATTTCAAAAAGAGAAGAAGGAAAACGTCAGTGGAATAGCTAGGCCTTTTCTGCCAGAAGCTTTTCTACGCTGGCCAGCTTCACACTCAGTACAAAGACCTGTGCGGCAGCTTTCAATTCTCCGGCAGTAGGATAGGAGGGGGCGATCCGAATATTTTTATCACAGGGATCCTTTCCGTAAGGGAAGGTAGCTCCGGCGCCTGTCATAATCAGTCCGGCCTCTTTGGCTTTGGAAACGATGGCTTTGGCACATCCGTCCAGAGAATCAAAGGAGATAAAATAACCTCCCCGGGGAGCGATCCAGGATCCGATCCCCAGTCCGCCCAGCTCCTTCTCCAGAGTTTCCAAAACAGCGTCAAACTTGGGACGCAGAATATCCGCATGCTTCTTCATATGCGCAGTCATACCGTGGATATCCTTGAAAAATCTGGCATGGCGCAGTTGATTCAGCTTGTCGTGCCCGATGGTCTGACACTGCATCTGTCTGCGGATATCTGCCAGATTGCCGTCGGAGGAAGCCACCGCTGCGATTCCGGATCCGGGGAAACTGATCTTGGAGGTGGAAGAAAATTTGTATACCAGATCGGGATTTCCCGCCTGCTTACATTCCTCCAGGATTTCCAGAAGAGTATCCTGCTTGTCTTCATAGAGATGGTGGATGCCATAGGCATTGTCCCAATAGATGCGAAAATCTTCAGCCGCCGGCTTCAGGCGGGCAAATCGGCGGACGGTCTCGTCAGAATACGTGATCCCCTGAGGATTGGAATATTTGGGAACACACCAGATCCCCTTGATAGCGGGGTCTGCCTGTACCAGATCTTCCACCATATCCATGTCCGGCCCTTCTGTGGTCATGGGAACCGGGATCATTTCGATCCCAAAATATTCGGTAATGGTAAAGTGGCGGTCATATCCGGGGACGGGACAGAGAAACTTGACCGCATCAAGTCTGGCCCAGGGAGTGCTGCCCATGACGCCGTGGGTCATGGAGCGCGCCACCGTATCAAACATAATATTCAGACTGGAGTTGCCAAAGATCACAATATTTTCTTTTGGAACCTCCATCATATCGGAGAGAAGCTGCTTTGCCTCTGCAATGCCGTCCAGCACCCCATAGTTTCTGCAGTCTACACCTTCGGAACAGACCAGTTGGGAGTCGCTTCCCAGCACGTCCATCATCCCCATGGAAAGATCCAGTTGATCGGCAGAGGGCTTTCCGCGGGACATATCAAGGGAAAGTCCTTTTGCCTTTTCTTCCTCAAACTGTGCTTCCAGGGCGGTCTTTAGTTCCTGCAATTCTTCTTTGGATAATTCTGCGTATGGTTTCACAACACTTCCTCCGTTTCTCTTCCTGTTATCTAGTACCTCATTCTAGCACAAAATGCAGAAAGGTCAATAGATTCCTGCAAAATACAGGCTTAAAATTCCAAAATCGGCATAAATAATAAACAAAAATGAAATATAAAAGAAAAATTTATTCAAAAGGAAAAAGAACGGACATGTGGAAGAAGGAAGAAGACCGTCGGAAAAGCAAACCGCTGCCGGATTTTGGACAGATCTTTTTAAATGAGGGAGAAGAGGGAGCAAAAAAGAGATTTGCGAAGTCGGAGGGATAAAAAGATTGATAAAAAAATAGCAGAAAAACAGCCAAAACAGACAAAAAGGATTGCTGAGAAAACCAGAATGTGTTACAATATTAACAAAGTGAGTGATTCCTAATTACAATGAAAGATGAGGAGGACAAATGTATGGACACACTGAATTTGATCAAGGACTTTTTGTGGGACAAGATCCTGATCTATCTGCTGTTGGGAACCGGAATCTTTTTCACCGTTCGTCTGGGATTCCCGCAGATCGTTAAGCTGCCGCAGGCAATGAAGGAGGCCTTCGGGGGAGTCTTTCAGAAAAAAGGCGTAAAAGAAGTCGGACAGGTCAGCTCCTTTGCAGCGCTGGCAACGGCCATTGCGGCACAGGTAGGAACCGGAAATATCGGCGGAGTGGCTTCTGCCATTATGACGGGAGGACCGGGAGCGGTTTTCTGGATGTGGGTATCGGGAATTTTGGGAATGAGCACGATTTTTGCCGAGGCGGTTCTGGCACAGGTGTTCCGCCAGGAAAAAGACGGGCAGGTTTACGGAGGACCGGCATACTATCTGTCAAAAGGTTTGAAGAATAAGACGCTGGGAAGAGTGATGGCTGTGTGCTTTGCCGTATTCATTATCCTGGCGCTGGGAATCGCCGGAAATATGGTGCAGTCCAATTCTATCGCACTTTCTCTGGAACAGGGCTTTGGGATCAAGCCGTTATATACAGGTATTCTGCTGGCGGTGCTGGTGGGACTGATCGTGGTAGGAGGTGTCCAGAGGATCTCCAAGATTGCAGAGCTGGTGGTTCCTTTTATGGCAGCCATTTTCATCATCGCGGGAGTGGTTGTAATCATAAAATACCATGGACAGCTGGGATCGGTATTTGCAGGGATCTTTACGGCAGCTTTTACTCCCAGGGCAGTGCTGGGAGGAAGCGTGGGATTTGCAGTGAAAAAGGCGATGCAGCTTGGTCTGGCGAGAGGTTTGTTTTCCAATGAAGCGGGTATGGGATCTACCCCTCACGCACATGCAGTTGCAAATGTGCCGCATCCGGTCAACCAGGGACTGGTCGCTATGGCAGGCGTGGTAGTGGATACTCTGATTATCTGTACCATGACGGCGCTGGTGGTACTGCTGACAGGCGCACAAAATGTCTCCGGCAAGCTGGGACTGACCTCCGTAGCCGTAACGCAGAAGGGATTTGAACTGGCCTTTGGGACAAAGGGCGTCATGTTCCTGGCAGTCAGCCTGTTTTTCTTTGCCTTCACCACAGTGATCGGCTGGTACTATTTTGGCGAAGCAAATATTTCCTATCTGTTCGGGAAAAAGGGGATCCTTCCTTATCGGATAGCGGTCATCCTTGCCATCCTGGTGGGAACGGTACTGAAAGCACAGGCGGCATGGGATCTGTCGGACCTGTTTAACGGACTGATGGTCATTCCCAACGTAGTGGGGATCCTTCTTTTGTCGGGGATCGTAGCGAAAAAGAAAAAAGAGTTTGAGAACCTTCCGAAACAATAAAAAACGCTGCTTTTGAGGCCTTGCCCCAAAAGCAGCAGGAAGATACGGAGTCTGGAAAACAGAAAGAATCTGTCCGGCTCCCTTCATGAAAGGCAGTTAGAGTGCTGTCAGTCATGGAGGGAGCTGTTTTTTCGCTGTTGAAGGATCGTGGTCAGAATCTGATGGGAAACCTCCTCTTTTGAAAGAAGCGGAAGCTCTTTTTCAAAATCCTTCCCGATCAAAGTGACCTTGTTGGTATCGGTCTGAAAACCGGCGCCGGGTTCTTTCAGATGATTGGCAACGATCATGTCCAGACGTTTTTTTAGAAGCTTTTTGCGGGAATTTTCCAGAAGATTTTGTGTTTCCATAGAGAATCCGCATAGAAACTGTCCGGCTGGTTTTTGCTCTCCCAAAAAGGAAAGGATATCCCGGGTCCGCGCAAGCGGAAGGGAAAGAGCATCCCCGGATTTTTTGACTTTTTCATCGCTGATAAAAGACGGACGATAGTCTGCCACGGCAGCGGCTTTTATGATGATGTCCATACGGGAATGGTGGTCTTTCACGGCTTCAAACATATCCTGCGCCGAAACCACCGGAACGGTATGGACAAACAAAGGCGGGGTCAAAGCCGTTTGGCCGCTGACCAGAGTGACAGAAGCCCCTCGCTGTGCGCAGGCTTTTGCAAGGGCATATCCCATCTTTCCGGAGGAATGATTGGTAAGATAGCGAACCGGATCCAGCGCCTCCTGTGTGGGACCTGCCGTCACCAGAACCTTCAGTCCTTCCATATCTTTCGGAGCGGTGCAGGCACGCTGGAGATACTGTAGCAGCAGTTCAGGCTCCAGCATCTTTCCGGCGCCCTCGTCGCCGCAGGCAAGCCTTCCGGAAACCGGGTGGGCGATGGTAAATCCGTCCGCCTCCAGAAGAGAAAGATTGCGCCGGGTGGCCGGATTTTCATACATTCCGGTATTCATGGCGGGGGCGACGATCTTGGGGGCCCTGCTGGCAAGGAGAGTGGTAGACAGCATGTCGTCTGCAAGACCATGAGCAAGCTTGGCCAGAACATTGGCGGTGGCAGGGGCCACCAAAATGGCGTCTGCCTTCTGTGCCAGGGAAACATGAGCTACCTGAAATTCAAAGTTCCGATCGAAGGTGTCCACCACACATTTGTGTCCGGTCAGAGACTCAAAGGTCAAAGGAGAAATAAACTGTGTGGCATTGGCAGTCATAATGGTACGGACGTCAGCTCCTTCTTTCACCAGCAGACTGGCGAGGGCCGCGCTTTTATAGGCGGCGATTCCGCCGGAAATGCCAAGTATGATGGTTTTTCCTTTTAACATAAAATATCCTCCCTGAAAATAAGCTGATTTTACTATACTCTGTTTGACAGAGGGTTGCAAGCCTGCAGAGGGGGAAAGAAGAAGCGGGTACTTTGAAAATCCCATGGAAAATCCGGAACAGAATGTGTTATGATAAAACGCAGCACATTTCGAAGGGAATGGTTCTGTTAAGCCATTCTGAAAAACCAGGAAGGAAGAGAATAGATACAGGGTCTGCAGACTTGAGAGAGCGAAAGGAAGGAAAAAAATGAGAGAGCGACTGACAGACAGCGACATTGCAAAAATCAAGGAAGAAATTGAATACCGGAAGCTGGTAGTCAGAAAAAAAGAACTGGAGGCGGTGAAGGAGGCCCGCGCTCACGGAGACCTGAGTGAAAATTTTGAATACAAGGCGGCAAAGCAGGATAAAAACCGTAATGAAAGCAGAATCCGTTACCTGGAAAAGCTTCTCAAGCATGCCGTGGTGGTTTCGGACGATTCCCGGGAAGGAGAGGTGGGGATCAACAACACGGTGGAACTGTATTTTGAAGAAGAGGAGGAGGTCCAGACCTACCGGCTGGTGACCAGTATACGGGGAAACTCCCTGAAAGGACTGATCAGCATCGAGTCCCCTATTGGAAAAGCGATCCTGGGAAAGAAGGAGGGGGACCGGGTGGAGATCCCGCTGGGAACGGAGACGATCCATGTCCGGGTCAGGAAGATAGAAAACACGCAGGAGGATGAAAAAGATACGCTGCGGAAGTATTAAGTTTTACTGGTAAACCAGGCGGGGGTTCTATATAATGGAACCAGACAAAAAGCAATCAGGCAAACAAAAGGATCGGGAAAGGAAAGGATGTATCATGGATAAGATTGAACAGTTGTTGCAGGAAAATACATACCCGGGCAGAGGGATCATCCTGGGGAGATCAAAAGACGGATCCCAGGCAGTCGTGGTCTATTTTATCATGGGACGCAGTGAGAACAGTCGTAACCGGATATTTGTGGAGGATGGCCAGGGAATCCGTACACAGGCATTTGATCCGTCCAAGATGACAGATCCCAGCCTGATTATTTATGCTCCGGTCAGGGTACTGGGCAATAAGCTGATCGTGACCAACGGAGATCAGACGGATACCATCTACCGGGGAATGGACAGGCAGCTGACCTTTGAGCAGTCTTTAAGAGAGAGGACCTTTGAGCCGGACGCCCCCAATTATACGCCCAGGATTTCGGGGATCGTTCATATAGAGGCCGACACCTTCAACTACGCGCTGTCTATTTTAAAAAGCAGTCAGGGCAATCCTGACAGTTGTCAGAGATTTACTTTTGCCTATGAGAATCCGCTGCCGGGAGAGGGGCGCTTTATCCATACATACGAGAGGGACGCAGATCCCCTTCCCAGCTACAGCGGGGAACCTAAGACCATAGAAGTCGAGGGAGATCTGGATGTATTTACAGAAAAGATCTGGAGCAGTCTGAATGAGGAAAATAAAGTATCCCTGTTTGTGCGGTTTATAGACCTGCAGACGGGAAGCAGCAGGACGAGGATCATCAACAAAAACGGCCGGTAAAGGAGAAGATCATGAAAGAACTGGAATTAAAGTATGGATGTAATCCCAATCAGAAACCTTCAAGAATATACATGGAAGAGGGAGAGCTCCCGGTGGAGATCCTGGGAGGGAGGCCGGGATATATTAACTTTCTGGACGCCTTCAACGGCTGGCAGCTGGTAAAGGAGCTTCGGGAGGCGACAGGACTTCCGGCAGCCACTTCGTTTAAGCATGTGTCTCCGGCAGGCGCGGCGCTGGGGCTTCCGCTGACAGAAGACCTGGCGAAGATTTACTGGGTAGAGGATATGGGAGAGCTGTCTCCTCTGGCATGTGCCTACGCCAGAGCAAGAGGAGCCGACAGAATGTCTTCTTTCGGAGACTTTATCGCATTGTCTGATGTGTGTGATGAGGCGACGGCCAGACTTATAGCAAGAGAGGTGTCGGACGGCGTGATCGCGCCGGGATTTACACCGGAGGCATTGGCGATCCTGCAAAAGAAAAAGAAAGGAAATTATAATATTATCCGGATAGATCAGGACTATGTCCCCAAGGCGCAGGAAAAGAAGGAGGTGTACGGGATCACCTTTGAGCAGGGACGAAACGATCTGGCTGTCAGGGACGAGCTGTTTTCTTCTGTGGTGACCGCGAAAAAGGAGCTTCCCGGGGAAGCGATCCGGGATATGAAAGTGGCCATGATCACATTAAAGTACACCCAGTCCAACTCCGTCTGCTATGTGAAGGACGGGCAGGCTATCGGTATCGGTGCAGGCCAGCAGTCCAGGATCCACTGCACAAGGCTGGCAGGAGGAAAAGCGGATAACTGGTGGCTGAGACAGCACAAAAAGGTGATGGAGCTTCCCTTCCGGGAGGATATCAGACGGGCAGACAGAGACAATGCCATCGACCTTTATATCGGAGAGGACTATCTGGATGTGCTGGAAGAGGGAGCCTGGCAGAAGATCTTCCGGGAAAAACCGGAGGTCTTCACAAAAGAAGAGAAGCGGGCATGGATGGATCGGCTGACGGAGGTTACGTTGGGGTCCGACGCTTTCTTCCCGTTTGGGGACAATATTGACAGGGCCAAAAGAAGTGGCGTAAAATATATTGCACAGCCGGGAGGTTCTGTAAGAGATGACCACGTGATCGAAAGATGCAATGCTTACGGCATGGTCATGGCCTTTACAGGCATCCGCCTGTTTCATCACTAGAAGAAAAACAGAGAGGATAATTATATGGGAAAATATTTTGGAACGGATGGATTTCGCGGAGAGGCGAATGAAGTGCTGACGGTGGAGCACGCATTTAAGGTAGGCAGATTTCTGGGATGGTATTATGGACAGGACCACAAAGCGAGGGTCGTGATCGGAAAGGATACCAGAAGAAGCAGTTACATGTTTGAGTATGCGCTGGTGGCAGGACTTACCGCGTCGGGCGCCAACGCCTACCTGCTTCATGTGACGACCACGCCCAGCGTATCCTATGTGACAAGGACAGAGAACTTTGACTGCGGGATCATGATCTCTGCCAGCCACAATCCCTTCTATGACAATGGGATCAAGGTGATCAACGGAAAAGGACATAAGCTGGAAGCAGAAGTGGAAGCAGAGATTGAAAAGTATATCGACGGGGAACTGGGAGAACTCCCCTTTGCCAAAAAGGAAGCCATTGGCTGTACGGTGGATTACGCAGCGGGAAGGAACCGGTACATCGGATATCTGATCTCTCTGGCCACCAGATCCTTTGAAAATATGCGGGTAGGACTGGACTGCTCCAACGGAAGTGCGTTTTCCATTGCAAAGAGTGTGTATGACGCACTGGGAGCCAAGACCTATGCCATCCACTGTGAGCCAAACGGAACCAACATCAATGCAGAATGCGGCTCCACCCACATTGAAAAGCTGCAGACCTGCGTCAGGGAAAACAAGCTGGATGTAGGCTTTGCCTATGACGGAGATGCGGACCGGTGTATTGCGGTAGACGAAAACGGAAATGTGGTGGACGGGGATCTGATCCTTTATGTCTGCGGCAAATACCTGAAGGAAAACAACCGCCTGAACCAGGACACCATCGTTACTACCGTCATGTCCAACCTGGGACTTTATAAAGCATGCGACCGGGCGGGACTGCGCTATGAGAAAACGGCAGTGGGCGACAAATATGTCTACGAAAACATGGTGCAGAATAAGTATTCCCTGGGGGGAGAACAGTCCGGACATATTATTTTCAGCAAACATGCAACTACGGGAGACGGGATCCTGACCTCCCTGATGATGATGGAAGTCATGCTGGAAAAGAAACAAAGCCTGTCCAAGCTGACGGAGGAAGTGAAGATTTATCCGCAGCTTTTGAAAAATATTCGGGTAGAGGATAAGAAAAAAACCCGGGAGAATCCGGCGGTGGAAGCGGCGGTGGAAAAGGTGGCAGCCGCTCTGGGAGACGACGGACGTATCCTGGTAAGAGAAAGCGGGACGGAGCCGGTGGTCCGTATTATGGTGGAGGCTTCCAGCGATGAGCTGTGCGAGCAGTATGTAAACCAGGTGGCAGAGGTGATCCAGGAGCAGGGCTTGGCAGTATAAAAAGCTTGCAAGGACAGACCCTCTGTGATAGAATAACAGTGTTTATGTGCAGGAGGTGCAGAAAGTGGGAATTTTAAAGACGGTATTGATGATCTTATTTGCGATGGATTGCATTGCGTTGACGGCGATCGTGCTGATGCAGGAAGGAAAGTCGGCAGGACTGGGGACGATCAGCGGAATTGCAGATACTTACTGGGGACAGAATAAGGGACGTTCCATGGAAGGAGCCCTGGAGAAGTCCACCAAGTTTCTGGCGATATTGTTCATTGTTTTAGCGGCAGTTTTAAATTTAAAGGTATTTGGCTAGAGGATACGGATGCGACAAGGTCCGATCCGGCAGATAGGGAAATGAGGCGCTCCGTCGTGAAGTGGCCCCGCAGTCAGGCAAAGACTCTGGCGGTGGGAGCACTTTTGAGGAGTGTCTTTTTTGTTTCACAGGAACCTGTGTCCTATGAAACAAACATACTTCGCCGGGACCGCACTGCGGCGATGTGGATATGCGTTGCAAAAGCACTTGGCCGCAAGCAGAAGATCCTGCCATGTGGGATTCTTTCCTACGCGGCAGGAAGAAAGAAAAAGGCACATAGGAAAGGAAAAGAATGAAAAAAGAAGAAAACAAACGAAAAGAAGTGGTCTACGAATGGATCTGTGACCGGTCTTATGTGCCTATGCGGTTTCGGGATCTGGCAGTTATGCTGGATGTGAAGGCCGAAGAGAAGGAAGAACTTGGACAGATTCTGGAAGAACTGCAGAAGGAAGGCAGGATCAGAAAGACAAGGCAGGGAAGGTATGAAAAGCAGAAAGAGGAGACCTGCGTGGGGCTCTTTCAGGGACATGCCAGGGGCTTTGGCTTTGTCTGTGTACCGGGAGAAGAGGACGATATTTTTATCGGGGAAGAGGCCGGAAACGGCGCTATGGATGGGGATGAAGTGTGTATCCGAATCAGGAGCGGCTCCGGAAGGAGACGGCGGGAAGGAGAGGTGATCCGCATCCTGAAAAGAGGAGTGACCTCAGTGACGGGGCTGTATCAGCAGCAGCCGGAAAAGGGTTATGGATTCGTGCTGCCGGATAACCGGAGACTGGGACAGGATATTTTTGTGCCAAAAGAAAAGTCTGGGGGAGCAAAAGACGGACAGAAGGTAACTGTCCGACTGGTGGATTACGGAAACGACCGAAAAAAGCCGGAAGGAGAAGTGACAGACATCCTGGGATTTGCGGGGGAGAAAGGTGTGGATATTCTTTCCCTGATCCGGGGAAACCAACTGGAAGATACCTTCCCTGAAAGAATCCTGAACCGTGCAAAAAAGACGGCTACAGAAGTGAAAGAGGGCGATTACAACGGACGGAAGGATGTAAGAGAATGGCTTTTGATAACCATTGACGGGGAAGATACCAAAGATTTTGATGATGCTGTTTCACTAACAAAAGAAGGAAAAGAATTTCTTTTGGGAGTCCATATTGCAGATGTTGCCAATTATGTACAGGAAAACAGTGGAATAGACAAGGAAGCAAAAAAGCGGGGAACCAGCGTATATCTTCCGGACCGGGTACTGCCTATGCTGCCGGAAGCGCTCTCCAACGGCATCTGTTCTTTGAATGCGGGGGAGGACAGGCTGGCTCTTAGCTGTCTGATGCGGATCAACGAAAAGGGAACGGTCACCAGTCATGAAATTGCAGAAACGGTGATCCGGGTTCAAAAAAGAATGACATACGAGGCGGTCCAACGCTTTTTTACCGAAGAAGATGCGGAAGGGATCCCGGGGGATATACAGGAGATGCTGAATGAGATGAGGCAGTTGTCGCACCTTCTCCAAAAAAGGAAGCAGGCAAGGGGGACCATCGACTTTGATTTTCCGGAGGCGAAAATAGAACTGGATGAAGAAGGAAAGGTCAGCCGAATCAGAGTCAGAGAAAGAAACGAGGCAACCAGGCTGATAGAGGACTTTATGATCCTTGCCAATGAAACGGTGGCAGAGGAATACTTTTGGAGAGAGCTGCCTTTCCTTTACAGAAATCACAAGGGACCAAAAGAGGAAAAAATAAAAGAATTAAAAACATATCTTCATGCGATGGGATATCCTCTGCGAAAAAGTGAAAAAACGGTAAAGCCGAGAGAGTTTCAAAAATTGCTGCGCAGTATTCAAGGGAAATCCGAAGAGCCGTTTATCAGCAGGCTGGTGCTGCGATCCATGCAGCAGGCAAAGTATGAAGCGGAAAATGCAGGACATTTTGGACTGGCGTCCTCCTGCTATACACATTTTACCTCGCCGATCCGGAGGTATCCGGATCTGCAGATCCATCGGATCATAAAGGATCTGCTGCGAGGCCGGATGGATGAGGAAAAAACGGAGCATTATCGGCGGATTTTGCCGGAGGTGGCTTTACACGCAGGAGAAATGGAGAGAAAGGCGGAAAAGGTCCAGCAGGAAGCAGAAAAATTAAAAAAAGCGGAGTTTATGGAGGCTCATCTGGGAGAGGTTTATGAGGGAAGGATCTCAGGACTGAACAAATGGGGCATCTATGTGGAGCTTGCGAACACGGTAGAGGGAATGATCCCTGTAGCAGGACTGTACGATGACCAGTATGAATACCGGGAGAATACGGGAGAATTGGTGGGGATACACAGACACAGGAGATTTCGCCTGGGAGAGGAACTGAAAGTCCGGGTGACAGCCGCCGATACGCGGACACGTACTGTGGATTTCGAGCTGGTGGGAAAAGGAGAAAAACAAAATGGCAAACACAGGAATAAAATTGATCGCCAACAATAAGAAAGCTTATCATGACTATTTTATTTTGGATACATTTGAGGCCGGCCTTGCCCTCCACGGAACGGAGGTAAAATCCCTTCGCATGGGCAAATGCAGCATCAAAGAGGCGTTTGTGGGGGTGGAGAACGAGGAAGTATACATCTACGGAATGCATATCAGCCCCTACGAAAAGGGAAATATTTTCAATAAGGATCCTCTGCGGGTGAGAAAGCTTCTGATGCATAAATGGGAGATCCGCAGACTTGTGGGGAAAACAAAAGAAAAAGGGATTACCATCATGCCCTTGAAGGTATACTTCAAAGGAAGTCTGGTAAAAATAGAGATCGGCATTGCAAAAGGGAAAAAGCTGTATGACAAGCGCCAGGACATTGCGAAAAAAGACCAGGCCAGGGAGGCTCAGAGGGAATTTAAAGTGAGGAATCTGGACTAGAAGGGAAAAGGAGGCTATATGGTACCGGTAACATACGAAAAATTAAGGGAACTTGTGTCCCGGACGACAGTAGATATTTACGAGGAAATGACGCCGCAGGTGGTGCAGCTGATTCAAAAGACCAAGGAAGACGCCGCTCTGACAGAAGCACAGAAGCAGGATGAGATTTCCCTGCACCTGCTGGGCTATGTAAAGTCCTGCACCAATGAGATCCTGATAGAAGTGCTGGCAGAAATTCTGGGGCTGAAAGAATGAAAAGGAAGATATAAAAACATAAGAATAAAAGAAAGTAAAAAACATCTTTTGGAAGATAAAAATCCTGCTGCTTCTTAAAACAAAAAAGAGGAATCCTCCCGGTCAGAGTATGACAAGGAGAGATTCCTTTTTCTGGTACAAACGGATCTACAACGCCGGCAGATATCAGGAGGTCTGCTGCCTATGCCGTGTAATTGTCGAAATATCCTTTAATGTAGACGAAGGGAGTCCCCTTGTCTCCACTGCCGGAAGTCAGGTCGCACAAAGAACCGATCAGGTCGGTCAGACGGCGCGGTGTGGTTCCCTGAGCTGCCATGTGGTTTCCCAGATGCTCCTGCTTTTCCGAAATAGACCGGCGCACGGCTTCCTTCAGCGCATCACCGGTGAGATGCTTGAACGCATTATCGGCCAGATACTTCAGCTTTACTTCGTTGGGCGTACCTAAAAGGCCGTCCGTATAACCGGGAGATACCACGGGATCCGCCAGTTCCCAGATCTTTCCTACCGGGTCTTTGAAAGCGCCGTCTCCGTATATCATAACCTCCACCTGCTTTCCCGTCTTTTGCAGAAGTTGTTTTTGCACATTCTTTACAAAGGCATCACAGTCAACGGGAAACAGTTTGATGGTCTCTTCTGTGGATTTGTTGGAACCCAGCAGTCCGTATTCCGGATGGAATCCGCTGCCATCGACAGAGGCGTTCAGGATATCGTCCATGCCCAGTACAAGCCTGGCGCCCGCTTTTTTCAGCAGCCGTTTGGTCCGAAAACGGGTGTGGATATCGCAGGTCAGAACGGTATCGGTAAAATCTAAAATGGCTCTTGGGTTATTGGAAAAAATAATTTCCGCCTCACAGCCCTCTGCCTGGATGAGCTCTTTGTAGTAGGTGACATAATCCATCTGCGTAAAGGTATGGCAGGATTTGCCAAAAAGAGACTCAAATTCCTCCTGCGTCAAGGTGTCCGTATAAGGATCGATCCCTTTTTCATCTATCAGGTCGATGTCTACCAGATGATTGCCCACTTCATCAGAAGGGTAGCTTAGCATCAGGACGATCTTTCGTGCGCCCCTGGCAAAGCCTTTCAGACAGATGGAAAAGCGGTTCCGGCTTAGGATGGGAAAGATCACGCCAATCGTATCACCGCCCAGTTTGGCTTTGACATCTGCGCCGATCTGGGAAATCGTGGCATAATTGGACTGTGAGCGTGCCAGAATGGATTCTGTCACAGCCAGTATATCCCGGTCCTCCACCTGAAATGCTCCGGAAGCAGCCGCCTCTAGCACGGTGTTGACCACAATGTCCTGCAGAGGATCTCCTTCCTGAACGATGGGAGCCCGAAGCCCCATGGAAATGGTTCCGATTCTGCGTATCTGTTCAGTCTGTTGTTCCATAAAAACTATCGTGGAAGATGCCCGAGAAAGGGACAGTTCCACTCTCCTTTCATTTCGGTTTAAACTACACCTTTATTATAGCAAGTTAAAAAGATAGTACAATATAAAAATGATGCGAAGAAACTTTGCAGTAAATACGATGATGGAAAATATGGAAAAAATAGTGAAAACCTGCAAAAAAAGATCAGAAGAACAGTTTCAAAGGAGTCTGACTGAGAAGACTTCTTTGTTGAGGAGAGTTCCATAGTGCTTCGTAATCTATCTGATCCCAGAAACGAGCGTTAAAGGTTTGAAATTCTTTCCCGGGAACTCGCCTCTCTTTTGCATATTCAGAAAAGAAGGTATGCCGCTGAAATGCTTTGACAGAATACAGATCTCTGGCATAGTCCCAAAGATTTTTGTAGTCCACAAGCCTCTGACGAATAGGACCAAGGAATCTATAATAGGAACAATCCAATCGAGTGAGCGTAACAAAGAGCCGGACGTCACTATCTGTGATATAGTCACCAAATAGGAATCTTTGTGTTTTTAGACGGAGATCAAGTGTCGAAAGCCCATCGAAGAAATGAGAGAAGGCTTTTTCATAAGCGGTAATTTTTTGTGCGAAAAACATTTGATAAACTCCATTATTGATATGAGAATAGAGCCAATCGTTCATTTGTTGAATATCATTTCGCAGAAAAACGGGATACAGATCAGGGGTGTTATTTGAATCAAAGGAACGAAAAAATGTTTCCAGATAGTAGGGAAGATTTCGAAAGTCGTTGTTGACTATTTTTCCGGTAGAAACATCAATAAGAGCTGGAACAGTAGCTCTACCGAAAAAAGAGGGGTCTGTTCGAAGATAAAGCTCGCCGAGAAAATGAACATTTAAAAAAGGATCCATACCATTTTTTTCGCGAAAAAAGCTCCATCCAAGCTCGGGAGATTTTGGATGAATTTCGGCATATCCTATAGTGACAATGCGAGAAAGATGAAGTAGGTCACACAGGATGGACAGACAGTTAGACCAGCAGCAACCCTTTGATAAAATCAAACGATATTTTTGTGAAATTACTGAGGTTTCAGAAGGAGTTTCACTGAAGGGAGTAGAAAATCTAGGGAGTTGTCGGATGAATTCACCCTCTTCATTAATTTCAAAATCAATGGCGTTGGGTCTGTAAATTGGACTTTGAGAATGAACTCTTTTCATATTTTTCTCCTTTATAAGTTTAATGAAAATTTTTGTAGAAATTGGCGTGTGCGCTCTTTCTTGGGAGCAGTAAACAATGTCATAGGATCTCCTTCCTCTACAATTTGGCCATGTTCCATGAACAGAACATGATCAGCAATCTGCCTTGCAAATTCCATTTCATGGGTGGCAATAATCATGGTGGTGTGTTTTGCGGCCAGTTTGTAAAGGAGATGTAGGACTTCTCCGACTAATTCGGGGTCAAGAGAGGAAGTGGGTTCGTCAATCAACATAACTTTTGGATTTACGGCAATCGCTCGTCCTATTCCAATTCTCTGTTGCTGCCCGCCCGATAATTGAGAAGGATAACTGTCTTTTTTTTCCGAAAGACCGATTTCATCTAAAATACGGAGAGCTTCTGCATTTGCAAAAGAGGGACTTAATTTTTTTACAGAAAGAAGGGGCTCTAAAATGTTTTCCAAAGCAGTCTTATTTTTAAACAGGTGATAATTTTGAAAAACCATAGAGGTATTTGAACGAAGGTGATAAATTTCTTTTTTCTTCGCCGCCCGTGCATTTACAGTTACATTTCCGATAGTGATGATTCCGTTCGATGGTCTTTCTAAATAATTTAAACAGCGTAGTAGTGTTGACTTTCCGGTACCAGAAGGTCCGATTAAAACTAAAATTTTACCTGGGTCTAAGTGGAACGAAATTCCATTCAAAACTTGTAGTTTTCCAAAACTTTTTTTTAATTCTTTCACATCTACCATAGCGTCTCCTGTATAAATTAGTAAATACGATTTAATCGAAATTCTATTTGCGTCTGTATGTATGAGAGAAGAGAAATGATTCCCCAATATAAAAGCATAGCAGCTGTATAACCCTCCAAAAAACGATAGGATCGAGATGTTTCCATGCTGACAATAGCCATCATGTCTTTGTAGCCGATCATAAATCCTATAGCAGTAGATTTTAACAGACTGATAAAATTGTTGGAAAGTCCAGGGATGGCAATTCGTGCAGCCTGAGGCAGAATGATTCGTTTCAAAACAGAAAGTGGTTTTAAACCAATGGAAAGTCCTGCTTCATATTGACCTTTCTCAACAGAGTTAAGAGCTGCTCGTATATCTTCCGACATGAATGCGCAATAATTAGCACTGAGAGCAATGATAAGAGCTGTAAAAGGTGACATACTTCGAATGGTTTTACTAACTTGTGCAAAGCCATAATAGAAAAGAAACAGTTGCCCGATAAAGGGTGTTTCTCTAAAAAAAGAGACATAAACAGAACTTAAAAAGTATAGTCCTTTTATCTTATATTGCCGGATTATGGCCAAGACTAAAGCGAAAAATAGAGACAGAAAAAAGGCCCAGAAGGCTACTTTTATGGTTTCGGGAAACAGTTGTAAGATTTTAGGGAACATAGAAATAAAATAGGGTATTTTAAAAGAAATATCCATAATAGTCTGTATCCTTTCGTTGACCGGGGAAAGAAAGACAAGAGAGTGAGATCTCACTCTCTTGTAATGCAGCATACTATTCCATGGGATCAAATCCAAACCACTTTAATGCAGTTTTTTTCATAAAGCCTTCTTCTTTCAGCTCCTTTAATACTCCATTTACCTGATCTCGTAACAATTTACCTTCTTTGGTTTTTTGGAAGGGATACCCATTATCCTCAGTGTATACGGGTTCTCCAACTCCTTTTATTTTGAGACCGGATTCTTTTTTTACAGTGTCTATGTGGAGCGAGGACATTAAAGTTGCATCAAGACGTCCCATAGCTACGTCTGCAGGGACACCGGTGCTGTCATCGTAATTAACATATTCAATTTTTTGTTCAGGATCCAGCTCATCAAAATAAGAGTAAGCAATATCATTACTAAGAAGTCCCAATTTTTTCCCATATAAGTCGTTTACAGAATGGATGGAATTATTGCTCTCGGCAACTACAATCCGATAAGGAACATAAAAATAGACATCTGTAAAATAATATTTTTCTTTCCGTTCTTCTGTGATTCCGATTTGGTCTGCAACAGTGTCCACTCTTCCAGAATCTAATAATTCAATAATGCCGGGGAATCCAGCTGTTTTCCATTGAATCTCTCTGTTTAGACGCTTGCCGATCTCTGTCCAGACATCAATTTCAAAGCCTTCTAATTTTCCTTTTTTGTTGGTTTCCGAAAAAAATGCATGTTCCCCCGTAGTGGAAATAATGATTGGCTTTTTGGAAGCATCTTCCTTATCTGAGGATGAGGCAGATCTGGAAGAGCAACCTGCTGCTATGGAAACTCCCATTGCAAAAATCAGTAGTGTAGATAGAATCCTTTTCTTCATAAAAACCTCCTCTGACATTATAAAACGATGATATTTAGTCACGAAATAAACCAACTCAGATTAAGTATAGAAAACATATATTAAAATGTAAAATTGATATTTTTTATGAAGAATATCGAAAATTTATATAAATAACAGAGAAAAATGGGAGATTTTAAAGAATAAAAGGAGGGCTGCTACAGAAGAAAAATCTTAAGGACAGACTATACAGAACTTTTCGAAATCAAAATAGAAAGAAAAGTGCGCTGGTTGGATCGGTACTTGACTTTGCTTCGGGAGATTGCTATACTGGATCAAAAGTTAGCATACACTAACTTTTGTAAAAATGAAAACAAAGGAGGGAAAAGAATGTCACTCATCAACAAGGAAATCAGTGATTTTTCAGTACAGGCATTTCAGGATAATAAGTTTAAGACGGTATCAAAGGAAGATCTGAAAGGGAAATGGAGCGTGTTTTTCTTTTATCCGGCAGACTTTACCTTTGTTTGCCCGACAGAGCTAAGAGATCTGGCAGAATTGTATGAAGAATTTTGTAAGATCGACTGTGAAGTATATTCGGTGTCCTGTGACACACATTTTGTGCATAAAGCATGGCATGACGCTTCCGAAACCATTCGAAAGATCCGGTATCCCATGCTGGCGGATCCCACCCATGTTCTGGCAAAAGACTTTGAGGTGTATATAGAAGAAACCGGACTGGCAGAAAGAGGAACCTTTATCGTAAATCCGGAAGGAAAAATCGTGGCATATGAAGTCAACGCAGGAAATGTAGGAAGAAATGCAGAAGAACTGCTCAGAAAAGTGATGGCCAGCCAGTTTGTCCGCGAACATGGAGATGAGGTGTGCCCGGCCAGATGGAAGCCGGGGGCGGATACGCTAAAGCCGGGGCTTGACCTTGTAGGGAAGATTTAAGCAACAGACCGGAAGGATTTCCGGCAGGAGGGACTCTTATATTGTTACAGTCGGCGCCGATGGGACCTGTCAAGATCGGCGCCGGCTTTGTGGTGCCATGAAACAGGACGGAAACAGAATTTGTTCCCTACATGGATCCTATACAGTTTTGGGTATGTTTTTTCAGAGCGGCAAAAGATTCGGAGCTGATCACGTGCTCGATCCGACAGGCATCCTCTGCGGCGATAGTCTGGTCTACGCCGATGGAAATCAAAAAGTCGGTCAGGAAGGTGTGCCGTTCGTAAATTTTTTCGGCAATTTCCCGGCCTTTTTCCAGGAGAGAGATATGTCCGTCCTTGTCCACTTCAATGTAGGAGTTGAGTCGCAGATTTTTCATGGCTACGCTGACGCTTGGTTTGGAAAAAGAAAGCTCGTTGGCAATGTCGATGGAGCGGACATTACCAAGGCGCTTGCTCAGGATCAGGATGGTTTCCAGATAGTTCTCGGCAGATTCGTGAAGTTTCATATGCTACACCTCGCTTCCATAATGTACCTTTATGTTACCACACCCGAATCTTCCTTGGCAAGAAAGGTTCTGTGAAGAAAATCGAAGCTCCATCGGAAACAGATCGCCGGGCAGGCGACAAAAAGTACGGAGAAAACAGTTAAAACAGAAAAAACAGGATGGGGATAAGCGGGAGGTTTTATGGAAGAAAAGACGAAAGACAGAAGCAGAATAGAGATGTCGCCCTATTCAAAGGTGGAGAGGGAAACGGACATTTTGGAGCAATTATATATCTGGCGAAAGCAGGGGACAGAAGCCACGGAAGTCAAGATAGGACGACAATTTGACATTCCGAAAAAAACAGCGGCCGCCCTGTTGAAACAGATGATAGAAAAAGGATATATTTACCCGTATGCCCCAAATAAAGAGATCATTTTGACTCCCTACGGGATTTCAGAAGGAAATGAATGCTTTGAAAGACATTCTTCCATCAGCCAGTTTCTGCAGTATATAGGGGTGACAGAAGAAACGGCGGAGCAGGATGCCTGTCGCGCAGAACATTTCTTTACGGATGAGACCGTTAAGGCGCTTTGTACGTTCGCAAATGCGGACATCAGAGGGTACGAAAGGCGAATCAAAAATTCGGAGCTGACAGACAGGTATGCAAAGGGAAATTATGTATTTATGATGCAGATCTACAGTATGGGGCAGAATCGCCCGAGAACCTTTCGGGAAGAAAATTTCTGGTACACCGGGGATATCACGCTGGAGATCGCGGATTCCGGATGGTTTGAATTGCAGTACGCAAAAGAAGAATACAAGTTTAAGAAAAAGCTGTGGTACAAAAATGCAGGGAAACTGACGGAAGACTGGACAGAAGCGGAAAAAGGCAGGCTGGGAGAACGGATTCCGGCAAATGCTTTCGAGTTTATCGTAAAAGCAAGTGAGACCCTGGTAGAAGGGAGCCTGCTGATCGCCCTGACAGAACCGGGGGAAGAACCGGATATCTGGAACAGTTGCCAGTTGGAAGTGGAGCTATGGTAGGAAGAAGGAAGGGGAACATGGAGAAAACAACGGAAACGGCGGATACCATAAGACTTACAGTCCAGCAGATCGGTTTTCTGGCAGAACTGGAAAAGCTGGACAAAAGACGCGGGGCGGTGGAAGCGGTATCGAAAAAATTTGGACTGGTTCACTCAAAAGTCAGTCGGTTTTTTAAATCGTGTGTGGAAAAAGGATACCTTACGCAGGAATTTAAATTTACGGAAAAAGGGAGAAGACTTCTGGAATGGAATCGGCGGCTGGAGAAGGACGTCAGGAATTATCTTATCCGGACGGGAGCCAAGGAAGGGATCGATGATCTGGCAAGAGCACTTTTTGAAAATGCGGATTATGAGATCCTGGAAAAAACGATCGCAGAATATCCGAGGATCGAGGCGGACGCATCGAAGATTCAAAGGACTATCGTAACAGATGTCAGGGATGTACTAAGCCATGGCAGACATCTGGTAAGAATCGCCATCTTTCAGACAGACGCCAGGGGCGAAACGAAGAAGTCCATGGCGGACAGAGGTTTTGAGCGGTATGCGCAGCTTGTCTATGGGGAGAAAGAGAGCTACCTGGAACTTACTACAAGAGATATGCATGCGGTCTCCCGTGTAAACGGAAAAAGGATGACGGGACGACTGGCGTCCTTAAAGTATCTGGACGCAGGAATGGTGCAGAATGCGGAAATCCTGGATGGAAAAGTAAAGATTCCCCTGACGGCATGTATGTATCAGGACTTTGGAAGAGGAATCATGTGGGGGAACGTTATGATAACGGTGGCGTGTTCTCTGGGGACGGCCCATATGCCGGAAAGTACGGCAAGGCTTGTATTTATATTTTAATAGTACGGAAAGCAAAAGAGCAGGCAATCCCGCCTGTTTTTTTGTTTCATAGGACGAAATTCCGCATGAACGGGTTCGTCCATCAACACATTTTATCCCATTTCCCGAAACAAAAAGGCCTTTGCCAGAATCACACGGCAGTGTTTTTTGAAAAACGGTTATTGTGCAAGCATGCACGAAATAAGATTCTTAGAAGGAAAGAAGAAATGAATGAAAAAAATCATGCAAGAACAGGTCTTAAAAACTATAAAAAAGAACAGGAAATTTCAGGGAAAGAGCGAAAAGACAGGCGATCATACCGTGAAAAACAAGGCAAAACCGTGCATTGCTGCACGAAAAAAGGTGTTGACGATGCACAAGAGGACATGCTATCTTTTGGGCATATAGTTAGTTGCAAATAACTAAAAGAAGTTTGTGCAACTTCAGAGTATTTCATAGCTGGATTTCATTGATGAAATGCCGAAAAAAAGAAAAGGAGGATCATGGTTATGAGAAGCATCAAAAAATTGGTTGCCGCACTGCTGACGGCAGTTATGGTATCTGCCATGGGCGCGGCTGCGTTTGCCGCAGGGCCGTTGAGTGACGGAAAGTATACCGCCCGGCAGAATCTTTACAAGAATCAGGAGTGCACGACCCTGTCCATGGGAGATGCTGCAGTCAACGATATGCGGGCGGATATCTCTATCAGTGGAGGAAAAGCCACTTTAGTGGTCCACACACATGAGATCAAGTATCTGGGGATTACCGGACATCTGGGGAAAATGGAGGTAAACGGAGTCGTAAAAAAACCAAAGACAAAGACGGTGGATGGTGTAAAAGATTATTATTTTACCTTTACGGGACTGGACGCGTCTACGTTCTATGAAGGCTGCACCATCACAGGAAGATTTACAACATACATCGGGATCATGCCGATGGGGGCTACCGGATATCTGAAACTGACCGGAATCCAATAGAAAACGGCACAACTTAAAAATGTGATGGAAAAAAAGAGTTGCTGCGCTTTGTGTGCAGCCTCTCTTTTTGGTGAGGTGGAAAAAACATGAAGATCATAAAAAAAATAACAGCGTTTGTGCTGCTGTTGGGCATGCTGACAGGCACATGGGAGGCAGCGGCAAGCGCACAGACAGAAGACAGACCCGAAACAAAACACAGCATTTCCGAGATAAAAGCAGGAGAGTCTTATCTTGTTCCCCTATCCTTTTATGATATGAGCGGGGAGGCCTATCAGATCTATCAGCAAATAGGAGGGATCCCTGAATTTATTGATAATATCGCAATTGTCAGCAAAAAGGAGGACGGAACCTATCGCGTGACGATACAGGTTGAAAACTATGACAAGATAGACGTGTTGCAATTTTCGAAGCCGGGGGTAATTCCGGATGAAACAGAGCCGTCGAAAGTGCTTTTGGGAACGTACAATCTGCCGGATTCATATATTTTTGAGAAAGATACGGCAGAGGATGTAAGAAAGGCGATAGAAGCATACATCAGTGAAGGGTGGAATGAAAAATATATTCAGAATGTTGCGGTGGAAACAGGGAAAACGGGAGTTTCCTGGTGTACCTTTGACGTGGAGACCTTGGAAAGCTCCATCTATGTGAACGCTTTCCGAAGCTATGAATACAAAAAAGGACAAAAAGGATATACCTACACCACAGGGCTGGAGTATGGGAAATTTGTATTTGATCTGAACCATGCGGAGGCGGTAAAGGAATTTACCGGTTCCAATTACAAAACGCCGGGGCTTGAGGTTTCCAGGGTTTCCACAACAGCGGGAGAAGCGTCGGATTTTTATGAATCTGCCGTTGCAGGAAATCAGGTAAATGATTATTTTAGCGGAAACAGCCAGGTGACTATCAAAGACGGGAAAATAGAAGTCCTTGCCGAGCTTGCGGATCCGGAGGGGATCGCATCTGTACAGGTGCTTCAGACGATCCGGGATATAGGGAAAAAATCAACGTCTGTTGCTGACAATGATGCGTTTTCACAGTATGTGTATGCCTATTCCGCCGAATCTGCGGGGGATAAAACCATTGCAGTGTATTCGGAGAATATCCTGTCGGATGGAAAACTATCGGTTGTTTTTGCAAATCTGCAGGAAGCCGTTTTTGGAAAGGAGATCAAGATCCAGACGACGGAAGGAGAAACGTATTATGGGGAGCTTAGAGTAAGGCATACCCCAAAGAAGAAGCTGCGCTTAACAGACGGAGATGTGACCGTTATAACGGATAGCTATAACGTGGGAAGCGCGCATCCGGAATTTAAAGCAGAGCTTTTACAGAAAACGGGAGATGAAGAGAGCGAATATAACAAATACCACTCTCTTCTGGCGGGAAGCTCTTCCAAAAATCTCATTTACAATCTGGCGATCACTGTAAACGGTTCGGTGGTCAAGCCTTTGCGGGCAGTAGAAATCAGAGTCAGGATCCCGAAAAACTGGGATACGAGTAAAATAAAGGTACAGTGGTATAAAGCTCCGGTGTACCAGATTTTCAATCCGATTGAAGAGTTTGGATCGTCCTCCTACAAAAATGAAGACGGAAGTATTCGGATGGACGGGGACGAGCTGGTTATCACAGGGACTACATGTGTATACAATACCCTTGCGGTTACAGAAACGTCCAGTCGGGCGGACCTCTCTGAAATTCAGGAAGGCGTTTATAACGTAAATGTTACGATGTGGCAGCAGAACCAGCCGGACAGACTGTCCATGAGCAATGCAGCCGTGGTAAATGATTCGGCACGTCTGGTGGTAAAAGGCGGAAAGAAGCAGATCTACTTTGATACACAGGGAATTGTTGTTGCCGGCAGATACGGCTATTCCAATGGGATTTTTCAGGCCAATAATGAACAGACGAAGCAGGGTGAGCCGCCGGTGCTGCGCACATACACGCCTCTGGAATATTACAGCTATTACCTGAATGATGCGGGAAGTACAGATATGGATACTTATGCAGAACAGTACGATCTCTACTACCCCAAAACGGTGGGATTTGAACTTCCGGAATCGGCAGACAGAGATGACGGAGTGTATCTGAATTTTTATGTTCCGATCATGGACGAGCTTCAGGGAAAGACCCCCGGATCCGGCGAAGGAAGCCGGACGGCATTTATGACGCTGTCCGGATTGAAGAAGGTGGCGGAGATCGTGGAACCGGTGCACGACAGATCGGTTTTGGTGGTAGCGGTAGACAAGGCATCCAAATACAAGGCGGAAAACTATACCGAGGCGTCCTACCGGCCGTTGTCTGATGCGGTAGATCGGGCACAGAAGATCATCAATGGAACAACATCTGCCAAAGATGCACAGATTGTAGCGCTGGAAAAAGAGATTGCAGAGGTAGTCAGAGGATTAAAAGAGGCAAAGAAACTTGACAGATACAACAAGCTCCAAAAGGATGCCAAAGCATTAAAGGAGACGGATTATACGGCGGAAAGCTGGGCAGACCTGCAGGCAGTGCTCAAAGCCCAGGAGGGAAAGGTGACGGAAGACAATGCAGACAGTGCGCTGGAAGAGCTGCAGTCGGCAATGCAGGCGCTTGTACCGGCAGCGGAGGCCGTCTCCCTGGAAAAAGGTGTTTATGAGGCGCAGGCAGCGTTTACCAATCCGGACGGGACGGCAAGTGACCTGAATACGGCGCTGAAGTCGGTTCGTCTGTACGCAGATAAAGAGGGCAAAGTGACAGCCTACCTGTACGTAGAAGGGATTACCGGAATCCGGTATCGTAAAGGAGCCGGATATAGCTCTGCAGACGCTGAACAGGGCAGATTTGCAGTTGTGCTACCTGCCAACGTAGAAACCCAGAAAGTAAAGATCACGACAGAAAAAGGGGAAGCAGAGAATCTTTTGAAACTGGATCTGAAATCTGCGCAGA
Organism: Suipraeoptans intestinalis; assembly: GCF_009696485.1. GTDB lineage: Bacteria > Bacillota > Clostridia > Lachnospirales > Lachnospiraceae > Suipraeoptans > Suipraeoptans intestinalis. The sequence goes on along the minus strand of NZ_VULY01000018.1, from coordinate 644,435 downwards.
AGCAGGAGGTGGAAACCTCCCGGTTAAAAGAAAGACTAGAAGAAGCAAAGGCACTGAAAGGAAATGACTATACCGGTGATTCCTTTGCGGCCGTGGAAGAGGCGATAGCCGGGGCAGAAAAGACTTTGGCTGATCCGGTGGCCTTCCAGGCGGAGATCACGGCAGCAAAGACGGCTTTGGATACGGCGACGGCGGGGCTTGTAATGAAGGCGGAGAAAAAAGCAAGACGGGAGCTGGATCAGGCAGTGTCGGATGCAAAAAATAAGTATGCAGAAGCCAACTATACGAAGGAAAGCTATGAGAAACTCAGGCTGGCGATGGAGGAGGCAGAAGCCGTATTAAACAATGCCGGGGCCTCCGCAGACGAAATGAAGGCACAGATGGACAAGCTGGACAAAGCGGTGAAGGGACTTGTCCGCCGGAAAGACGAAGTAGACAAGACGACATTAAACGGCTACATCGAAGACGCGTTAACCAGGAAGAACGATGATGCCTATACAGAAAACAGCTGGAACAGCTTTCAGGCAGCCATCGGATCTGCCCGGAAAGTCTCCGAGGATGTAAACGCGACGGAGGCGGAGGTAGAAAAACAGATAAAATTACTTACGGCTTCCTACGAAGCGCTTGTTCCCAAAAACCGGCAAGGCACACTTTTTAAAGAATACCCACAGATTTTTGAAGGAACGTATTCGGTACCGGTGAAGCTGTTGCATGCGACGACCAATGATCCTTCCATGGGGAACGCTTCCATGGATCAGACCGGAACGATACGGGTATCCGGAAAAGGAGAGGTGGCTCTGGAAATGCATTTCCGGCCCATGAAGTTTGCCGGAATGACCGGGTATCTGTACAACCTGAAAAAAGTTGATATGGATTCCGTAGAATATAATGCATACCACTATCCGGAAGCATACAAGGCTTCGGATGCGGACATCCTGGAGGAATACACAGACGTCTATGATGTGTTCAATGATAGAAATTCTGAGTACTACGACAAAAATATAGAAAGAAGCTGGTATCCCAAAACATTGTCCATTCCGGTCAATCTGAATGAAAATCTGTTTTACGTGGAAGTGTATGTTCCGGTCATGGAGAGCATCGGGAAGGGTCAGGGGACAAAGGTGGCCAGAATTTCCATTGACTGGGCAAACATCCGGCAGGAAACGGGGATCAAGAGAGACAACAGGATCCTGGAAGCTTTGCTGAGTCAGGTGTCCAAAATGGAGCAGGGCGGTGTGCCGCAGGAGTATTGGACTGCTCTGCACGCAGCCTACAAGACGGCGCAGGACGTTTACAGCGACATGAATGCAGGCCAGGAAGAGGTGGATCTTCAGGTAAAGGCTCTCCAGGCGGCAGTGGATGCGGTAGAGATACAGGTTGCGGACAAGACGGAATTGAATGCGCTGATGGAAAAAGCAAAGGCGGAAGCGGCACAAACCGATGTGGTGTATACTCCGGCAACCTTGGAGGCGTTGAAGGCGGCTATTGCCAATGCACAGGCAGTATCGGAACGGACGGACGCCACGAAGGCAGAAGTGCAGGCGCAGGTGACGGCCCTGCAGGCGGCGCTGGACAGTTTGAGAAGGGTAGACAAAACGGAACTGGAGGATCTGATCAAGCGGGCAAAGGCAGAGGCAGAAAAGACGTATCTTTATGAAAGCAGCAGCATAGCGGTTTTGCGTACAGCTATCACGCTGGCAGAAAAGGTTGCAGCAGATCCAAAGGCGGAAGAATCCCAGGTGGTTGCGGCAAAGCGGGCGCTGGATGCAGCTATCAGCGGTCTTGCAAAGAAAAAGACGGCAGACAAGAGCAAGCTGGAAGGGAAGATCACAGAAGCAGAGAGCTATTTAAGCCAGACAGATCTCTACACGGAAGATACGCTTACAGAATTAAAAAGTGCCGTTGCCAATGCCAGGAGAGTATTGGAAAATAACGAGGCCTCTCAGGAACTGGTGGACGCGCAGGTAGCAAAGCTTGCAAAAGCCGTTCAGCAATTAACAAAGAAAAACAAGGACAAACCAGACGTTCATCATCTTGCGGAGGGGATCTACTCCGTTTACGGAACCATGGTGAAGGTAGACAAAAAGACCGCCTCCATGTCAAATGAAGCCGTCAACCATACCATGAAACTGACGGTAAAGAACGGAAAGTATTATATCACCCTGAACTTTAACGGCTTGAAGGTAGGACAGAAGCTGGGGTATCTGGGAACGCTGAAGTATTTTACGACGGGCTATACCACGGACAAATATGGCAATCCTCAGGGCAGTCTGGCAGATGCCGCAGTAGACAGTTATCAGAAAAACAGCGACGGCTCTTTGGTATCCGATCAGTACGGAACGAAGTATCCGGATGAAGTGACGTTTGAGTTGATTCCGGAGGCTGTTACGGAAGGATATGCGCCGCTGCAGGTGTTTGTTCCCATCATGGAAGCGATCTCTCCGGGAGCAGGGACACAGCCGGTATTCCTGAAGCTGGACTGGAGCTCTCTGAAGGCTGCCACGGCAGATGATCCAAACTTTCACAGAAACGACGATCATACAAACGGAAACCGTCCGGGAGGAACGCCGGGAAACAATATCCTGGGGAATAATACGTTGGGAAGCGGGAAGCCTGGCGCTTCTTCCCTGGGGGGCGCTTCTTTGAAACCCGGAACCTCCGGACTTGGAAGCAGTCCGGGTTCCGGCCTGAAGCCAACGTCTTCCGTTAAGACCGGAGATCAGACGCAGGACTTTACTCTGTGGGCGGCTCTTCTGCTTCTGAGCGGAGTGGCTTTGCTGGCAGGAAGGATGGAAGATTCCAGAAAGAAAACCATCGAAAAATAGAAAAGAGGGTGAGCCGGACAGATTCTCTTCGGTCAGAAGAGACATCCGTCCGGCTCCTGACAGGAGATAAAAAATGAGAGTAACAAGGAAAAAGGAAAGGATATTGTCCGTAATCATGGCACTCCTGCTTGCCGTTGCCTTGCCGGTCGGCGTTCCTGCGATAAAGGCGTATGCAGCCGGAGGAACGGTGTATAGCTGTGCAGTCAACAGGTGCTATGCGCATCCGGTGACAGGCGTCATTGAAGATTCCGGCGGAGAAAGCGCTTATGCCACCGGTCAGGGTATGGTGGAAGGCTGCATCTACGGCAACGGGATTTTGGAGGTGACGGAGGAGGGCGCCTATTATCTGACCATCCGCATGAGTCTGATGGACTACACCAGCAACCATAGTTTTCAGGTGCAGAATGTGGGAGATTCCGGATGGTCTGTTCCATCGGAAATGGGAGTGACAGGAAACGGTACGGACAGCAACGGAACGACAGGAGACATCTGTATGCGCGTGCCGAGTGAAAACTGCGTTGTCAGAGGGACCATGTATGTCAATCCCATGGGAAGGGCTGTGGTCTTCTATCTGTACCCCAGCGATTACAGGGAAGGAAACCAGACGGATATGCGCGCGACAATGGTAACAGGGACTTCGGATGGAACAGAGGCGGCGACCGGAGGTGCAGGGCCGGAAGCCTCCGCAGAAACGCCGGGAGCATCGGGAGGCGGCAGTCTGGGAGCCGGAGGCTCTTCTCTTTCAGGTGCGAAGGCAGGGGATAAAAGCAGTTCCTCTGCTACGTCGGGGAAAAAGCTGCAAAGCAGTATTACGAAGGCAGCGAAGGGAGGAGAGAATACTTCTTCTGCCAATAAGGGGGACAGCGCCCTGGATTCTGCGGAAGGGCTGAGTCTTTCCACGGCAAAAAATAAGGCGGGAAACGTGAAAGAAAAGAAAGGAGCAGCCGCTTCCGGGAACCGGATCTTTCAGACCGCACTGGCCGTCGTAGTGTCCGGCCTCATTTTGCTTGGGGCGGCAGCCGGCGTCGTGTATGTTTTCCGTAGAAACTGGAAACGTTGGGGAGGCGCAGAAGATGACAGGGAATAACTATCTGAAAAGAGCAGCCGTTCTTTTTCTTGCTCTGGTGCTGCTGCTGTCTCTGGCAGGCTGTGTGGATCAGAAGCGGGGAAAAACAAAGACCGGTTCCGATAAAAAAACTTCTTCAGAGAACGCTGCAGGTGCAGACAGCGATGTAAACATGCTGCTGAAGATCGACGATCAGGAAGAAAAAGCAGCGGTGGAAGCGGCGAAGAAAAAAGTACAGTCCATGAAAAGAGAACCGAGGATCATTGCAACGTCTCCGGCGACGGCAGATATCTGTGACAAACTGGAACTTTCTCTGACAGGCGTGTGCACAAGTACGGTATCCACGATCCCAAAGCGGTATAAAAATGTGGAAACCGTGGGGACAGCCATGAGTCCGGACATGGAAACGGTGGCGTCTTTGGATCCGGACTGGATCTTGAGCCCCATATCCTTACAGGGGGATCTGCAGCCGAAATACGAGGCGATCGATACGGACTGGGCGTTTTTAAATCTCAGGAGCGTACCGGGGATGTACCGCTCCATTCAGGAACTGGGAGAAATTTTTGACAGAAAAGAGCAGGCGCAGAAACTGGTGGATGAGTTTGCAAAATTTTACAAAGAGTACAAGGAAAAGAACCGGGGAAAAGACCGTCCCAAGGTAATGATCCTGATGGGACTTCCAGGCTCCTATATCATTGCAACGCCAAATTCTTACGTGGGAAGTCTGGTGGAGCTGGCAGGCGGAGAGAATGTGTATTCCGATGAGGAACAGGAATTTCTGACAGTCAATACCGAAGATATGAAGACCAAAGAACCGGATATTATTTTGCGGGCTGCCCATGCGCTTCCGGATCAGGTGGTGGAAATGTTCCAGAAGGACTTTGCAGAAAATGATATCTGGCAGCACTTTGAAGCGGTCAAAAACGGCAGGGTCTATGACCTGACCTATGAATATTTCGGTATGAGCGCCACGTTCAGATATCCGCAGGCGCTGGAAGAACTGCAGCCGATCCTGTATCCGGAGAGTGAGGCGGATGCACAGAAAGCCAGGGACAACAGCGACGGGGCACAGAAGAAAGCAAAGGATTCCAAGGCGACGGAAATCTATGAGGAACAGAAGGACGGCAGATAGGGAGGAGGGAAGCGGATGACAGAAACGGTGTTGGAAAACACTTCCGGAAAGGCAGCCAAAGATCCATCCGGGCAGGCGAAGGCGAAGAGCCGGACGGCAAAAGCGGCTGTTTCATTTGTCGTGATGACGGTGCTTTTGGCGGCGCTGTTCTTTGGGGCAGTCAATATCGGGAGCCTGAAAGTCAGCTTTTTGGAATTGGCGAAAGGATTATTTACAGCATATAATGAGAAGGTAGCAACAATCTATGACCTGCGGTTTCCGCGTATCGTACTCTCTTTGCTGGCAGGGGCGGCGATCGCAGTATCCGGCGTACTGTTTCAGGCGGTGCTTAAGAATCCGCTTGCCGATCCGGGGATTATCGGGATCTCCAGCGGCGCAGGCTTTGCGGCAGTGATGATCACGGCATTTGCACCTGCTTTCTTCTTTTTTGTACCACTGTTTGCATTTCTGGGGGGCGTGATTGCTTTTGCGCTTGTGTACAGCCTGTCCTGGAAAGGAGGATTAAGCCCCCTTCGGATCATCCTTGTAGGCGTGGCGGTAAACGCCATGTTTACCGGTCTGTCCGGTGCCCTGAATGCGATGAACGGCGGCAATATGTCGGGAGTGGCTGCCATTGTCAACGGCAACATCACGATGAAGACCTGGGACGATGTAAGAATCCTGGTTCCGTATGTTGTCCCGGGGCTGGTGCTGGCGGTCCTGTTTGCAAAGACGTGCAACCTGCTGGCGCTGGAGGATAAGACGGCGAGAAGTCTGGGGATCCAGGTGAACAGGATGCGAATCCTCATTTCTCTGACTGCGGTATTGCTGGCAGGCATTTCCACAGCGGTGGTGGGAGCCATCAGCTTTCTGGGTCTGATCGTCCCCCATATCGGAAGGCTTCTGGTAGGAAGGAATCATAAGGTATTGCTGCCGTTCAGTGCGCTGCTGGGGGCATTTACATTTTTGCTGGCAGACACCATAGGAAGGAGTATCGCCGTTCCCTATGAAGTGCCGGCATCCATTATCATGAGTGTGGCGGGAGGACCGTTTTTTATCATCCTGTTAAGGAGGTCCGGAAAATATGGAAGATAAACGAGGAATTTCTGTTCCTGTGGAAGAGGCGGAAAGAAGAGACGACAAAAAAAGAAAATGGGCGGATAAGCCGGCCATGGAGGTACGGGATCTGCACTTTGCGTATGGCAGGAATCAGGTGCTTCAAGGTGTGTCCTTTAAAATCCGGGAGGGAAGGATCACAACCATCATGGGGGCAAACGGATGCGGGAAATCCACACTGTTTTCTCTGATGACGAAAAACCTGTATCCGAAAAAGGGAAATATTTTCCTGAAGGGAAAGAATATCCAGAATCTGAGCCTGAAAGAGCTGGCCAGGAAAGCCGCTGTCGTCTGGCAGTACAATACTGCGGCAGAGGATATTACCGTAGAGGAGCTGGTGGCATTCGGGCGGACGCCCCATAAAAGGATGATGCAGGGAGAAAGCGAGGAAGATGCGAGAATGATCCGGTGGGCGCTGGAGGTGACGGATCTGGAAACCTACAGGAACAAAGAGGTGTACAGACTTTCAGGAGGACAACGTCAGAGGGTGTGGATCGCCATGGCACTTTGTCAGGGAACCGGGCTTTTGTTTTTGGATGAACCGACGACTTACCTGGATATCCGATATCAGATCGAGATCCTGCAGCTGATCCGGAAACTGAACCGGGAATTTGGGATGACGATCGTCATGGTGTTGCATGATATGAATCAGACCATCGCTTACTCGGATACGATCATCGGACTGAAAGACGGACAGGTGCTGGTGGAGGGAGATCCGGAGGAAGTGATCACAAAAGAGAGCATCCGGGAACTGTATGGAATTGAGCTTGGAGTGACAAAGGTTGCCGGAGGTAAGTTTGTATTGGCGGTGTAGAAGGACAGAAACAGGAGGAGGACAATGACACCGGGGAGGAAAAAGATGAAAAATCCGTTGAGAATAGTGTGGATAGCGCTGGGCTTTTTTTGCCTGGGGCTTGGTACGGCAGGAATCCTGCTTCCGATCCTGCCAACAGCTCCGTTTTATCTGGCAACGCTGGTCTGCTTTGCCAAAAGTTCAAGAAAACTGCATGACTGGTTTGTAGGAACGAAGCTGTACCGGAAGCATCTGGACAGTTTTGTTCAAAAAAAAGCAATGACGATAGAAACCAAGTGCAAGATGATCGGGATGGTAACGGCGGTGATGGCCATTGGATTTCTCTGCATGAAGCAGGTACCGGTGGGAAGACTTTGTATTGTGGTGGTATGGGTATGCCATCTGCTGTATTTTTCCCTGCGGGTAAAGACGGTAAAACCGGAAAAGAAAACACCGGAGGGAGAGTCCTGAAACAGGATCTGTCCTTCGGTCCGGCTTTTAACGGACTGAAAAAAGAAGCAGGAAAGAAATAAGAAAGAAACAGGAAAAAACAAGAAAAAACAGAGAACAAGGGAAAGCATATGATCAAAACAAGACTGGTGGGACTTCTGTCCCATGCAAAAAAGTATATCGCATATACGGTTCTGTGGCAGTGGACGGCGCTTCTGGCACAGGTACTGGCCGTTTTCTCCGTTGCAGGACTGCTGGAACGGATCGCATACCGTACAGTGACGATACCTGTGATAGAGCGCACGATACTGACGTTGGCCCTGGTGGCAGGGATCCGATTTGTCTGTGAGCGGATGGGGGCAAGATCCTCCTATCTGGCCTGTGTAGATGTAAAACAGGTCCTGCGGGAAAAGATTTATGGAAAAATGCTGAGGCTGGGAGCGTCCTACAGCGAGCAGATACCGTCCTCTGAGGTGGTACAGGTGTCCACCGAGGGGGTAGAACAACTGGAAACATACTTTGGGAAATACCTGCCGCAACTGTTTTACAGCCTGGTCGCACCCCTTACTCTGTTTTTCGTGCTTTGCAGGATCAGCTTCAGAGCCAGCGGGATCCTTTTGCTTTGTGTGCCGCTGATCCCTGTCTCCATTGTGGTGGTACAGAAACTGGCAAAAAGGCTGCTGAACAGGTACTGGAGCGTTTATACGGGACTGGGAGACTCTTTTCTTGAAAACCTGCAGGGACTGACCACCCTGAAGATCTATCAGGCAGACCGGCAAAAGGCGGACGAGATGGACGCAGAATCACAGAATTTCCGCAGGATCACCATGAAGGTGCTGAGCATGCAGCTGAATTCTACCAGCGTGATGGATGTGATAGCCTACGGCGGCGCAGCCATTGGAATGGCGGTGGCGGTATCAGAATTTTTGAAGGGGGAAACGGGCATATCGGGAACCTTGTGCATCATCCTGCTTGCCAGTGAATTTTTCCTGCCTCTTCGCCTGCTTGGTTCGTTTTTTCATATTGCCATGAATGGGATGGCGGCCAGCGACAGGATTTTCAGGATCCTGGATCTGCCGGAGCCGCAAAAAGGAAAATGTGCCCTGCCGGATGAGCCATGGGACATTTCTCTGAAAGATGTGCGTTTTTCCTATGAGAAGGACAGAGAGATCCTGGCGGGGGTAGATCTGGAACTTCCTGCAGGAAGCTTCGTATCACTGGTGGGAGAATCCGGCTGTGGAAAAAGCACGGTTGCCGGGATTCTTGCCGGGAAAAACCGGGGATATTCCGGAGAAATCACCATCGGAGGAGCATCCCTTGCCCAGGTGTGTGAAGACGAGTGGATGAAGCAGATGGCATTCGTCTGCCACAACAGCTATCTGTTTAAGGGAACGGTAGAAGAAAATCTGCGCATGGCAAACCCGGATGCGACGGAAGAGGAGATGAAGGATGTCCTGCAACAGGTAAATCTTCTGGGATTTTTACAGACGCAGGAGGGCTTACAGACAAAATTGCCGGAACGGGCAAGTAATCTGTCCGGAGGGCAGCGCCAGAGACTGGCGATTGCCAGAGCCCTGCTGAAAGAAGCAAAGATCTATCTGTTTGATGAGGCCACCTCCAACATTGACGTGGAAAGTGAGGAGAAGATCATGGATGTGATCCGCAAAATCGCAGAGACAAAAACAGTCCTGCTGATCTCCCACCGGCTGGCAAATGTTGTGAAGTCTGACCGGATCTGCTTTCTAAAAGACGGAAGGATCACTGAGAATGGAAGCCACGAAGAGTTGATGCAGGCGGACGGTGCATACAGGCAGTTGTACGACAGGCAGATGGCATTGGAACAGTATGGAAAGGAGGGAAGCGGCGCATGAGTACAGGAAAAACAAGGACACAGGCAGATACTTCCGGTGTTTTTCAAAACCGCAGGAGTGCGCTTCGGATCATGGGGAGCCTGATAGGGCTGGTAAAGCCGCTGCTCCATGTTATGCTGGCGGCGATCCTCTTTGGGACGACAGGGTATTTGTGCGCCATTTTCCTGACGATCCTGGCCGGACAGGTGGTGGTACACGGACTTTTGACAGGCGCGGCAGGAATGAGCGTTCCGGTAAAACATATGTGGCTGGTTTTTACTCCGGTGAAAACTATTCTTACGGGAATGCTCCTGCTTGCGGTGCTTCGCGGGATCCTCCATTACGCAGAACAGTACTGCAACCACTTCATTGCGTTTAAGCTACTGGCAATCATCCGGCACAGGATATTTGCAGCTCTGCGAAAGCTGTGTCCGGCAAAGCTGGAAGGAAGGGACCGGGGGGATCTGATCTCGCTCATCACGACAGATATCGAACTGCTGGAGGTATTCTATGCGCACACCATCTCTCCGATCGCCATCGCGACACTGACGTCACTGATCATGGTTCTGTTTATCGGAAACTATCACTGGATGGCAGGGCTGCTTGCCGCGTCGGCGTATCTGCTGGTCGGGGCCGTGATCCCCGTATGGAACGGCAGGCGTGGAGGCGAAAGAGGCATGGAATTTCGAACCGGCTTCGGGGAACTGAACAGCTTCGTGCTGGATTCTCTTCGCGGTCTGGATGAGACGATCCGGTACGGACAGGGAGACCGGAGGAAGGAACAGCTGTCGCAGCGCTCCAAGGAGCTTGCGGATATGCAGGAAGCTTTAAGCAGGATGGAAGGCTCACAGCGGTCCTTCACAAACCTGACGATCCTGGCGGCTTCTTTTGGAATGCTGGCGCTGACGGTGTGGCTGTATGCGGGAGGAGAGATGGGATTTGAAGGGATCCTGACATGCACGATCGCAATGATGGGATCCTTTGGGCCGACGGTGGCATTATCCAGCCTTTCCAACAATCTGAATCAGACACTGGCAAGTGGAGAGAGGGTTCTTTCCCTGCTGGAAGAAACTCCGATGACAGAGGAGATTCCGGGAGAAGAGGACGCCAGAGAGCGCAAACAGGAGTTTGCAGGGGCAGAGGCAAAGGATGTGACATTTGCATATGAGGAGGACGTGATTCTGGAGCATTGTTCCCTGAAATGGAAGCCGGGCAGGATCACGGGGATCCACGGAGCAAGCGGTTCCGGAAAATCGACCCTTTTGAAACTGCTGATGCGCTTCTGGGATGTAAAAGAAGGAAGCGTGTCTGTAGACGGGGAGGATGTAAGAAAACTCCCTACAAAATGCCTTAGAAGCATGGAAAGCTATGTGACGCAGGAAACGCATTTGTTTCATGATTCCATTGCAAACAATATTGCCATTGCAAAGCCGGGAGCATCCGGGGAAGAGATCATAGAGGCGGCGAAGAAAGCGTCCGTCCATGATTTCATCAGGAGCCTTCCCAAAGGGTATGATACGGAAGTAGGGGAACTTGGCGACACCTTATCCGGCGGAGAGAAACAGAGGATCGGTATTGCCAGGGCATTCCTGCACGACACTGACCTTATTTTGCTGGATGAGCCTACTTCCAACCTGGATTCCCTGAATGAAGGAATGATCCTGAAATCCCTGAAGGAGTCGGCACAGAAGAAAACGGTGGTACTGGTGTCTCATAGAGCCTCTACCATGCAGATTGCAGATGTGGTCTATGAGATGGAAAGCGGAAGGCTGTCCTGAAAAGAGACGCCGTTTCTTTCGACGACAGAAACGTTTTGGCAGAGAAAAGAAGACGTCCTATCACAAAACGCTGGGGAGAACTGCCATAGAATGACGATTTACAAAACGACGATTCACAAAGCGACCGTGTTTGATTTCCGGTCGTTTTGTGTTATAATACCAGGATCAGACAAAGTGACAGGAGGAATCATGAGAAAAAAAGAACTGGCAATAGAAGTGATCGAACGATTGAAAAAAGAATATCCCGATGCTACCTGTACACTGGATTATAATGCAGGATGGAAGCTCCTTGTCAGCCTGCGTCTGGCAGCGCAGTGTACAGACGAAAGAGTAAACGTAGTTGTAGAAGGACTGTATGAGAAATTTCCGACGGTGGAAGCGCTGGCAGAAGCAGAGGTCGGTGAAATAGAAAAAATTGTCAGGCCCTGCGGTTTGGGAGCCAGTAAGGCGAGGGACATCAGCGCCTGTATGAAGATATTGAAAGAACAATACAACGGAGGGATCCCCGAAACCTTTGAAGAGCTTTTAAAGCTTCCCGGAGTCGGAAGAAAAAGCGCGAATCTGGTGATGGGAGACGTGTATGGGAAGCCTGCTATCGTAACAGACACCCATTGTATCCGGCTGGTCAACCGGATCGGTCTGGTAAAAGGGATCCGGGAACCGAAAAAGGTGGAAATGGAACTGTGGAAGATCATACCGCCGGAAGAGGGCAGTGATTTTTGCCACCGCCTGGTGTTCCACGGCCGGGATGTCTGTACGGCAAGAACCAGTCCGTACTGCGACAGGTGCTGCCTGAACGATATCTGTAAGAAAGCGGGAGTATAGACTGTCGTAGTTTTGCAGCAGGGAAGGGTGCGCGGTGCGTCTCGTATTTCCGGCAGGTTTGTCAACAGTCAAAACAGTCAGAAGGAGGAAGAACATTGAGGAAAAAATGGGCAGCAGTCGTGCTTTTGATCGGCATAACAGGTGGATTGATCCTGGGGGCCTGCGGAAGAAAGCAGACAGAAAACAGTGCGAACAAAGAAACAAAAGTGGAAAGTGATGCAAAGGATAGTACGGCACAGGATGGCAAAGTCATATTTGGAACCTTTCAGACCAAGACCCTGGAGGGGGAGGATGTGACACAGGAGCTGTTTCAGCAGGCAGATCTGACCATGGTAAATATCTGGGGGACATTTTGCGGACCGTGCATCAACGAAATGCCCGAGCTGGGAGAAATCAGTCGGGAATATGCGGGGAAGGGGCTGCAGATCGTTGGTCTGGTCAGCGACGTCAGCGAGGTGCAGGACGCTACCGCAAAGGAGATCGTAGAGAAGACACAGGCAGATTATCTGCAGATCATTGCATCGGAAGATCTGACGTCCGGCATCCTGTCACAGATCAATGTGGTGCCTACAACAATTTTTGTGGACAAGGAAGGAAAACAGGTGGGAGACGTCATTTTGGGGGCTAAAAATAAGGAACAGTGGATCCGGATCATAGAAGGATTAAAGACGTCATTATGATAGAGAAAACCGTTAAGAATTTCAGCCTGTCTCAAATCTGCCGGTCCGGACAGTGCTTTCGTATGAAAGAGAGGGGAAAAGGCAGTTACATCCTGGTTGCAGGAGATCGATATCTGGAGATGGAACAGGAAAAGGAGGTCTGTCGCTTTGGCTGCACGTCGCAGGAGTTTGAAACATACTGGGAGCCTTATTTTGATCTGGACCGGGATTATCAGGCGTGTATCGACCGGATCGATGAGAAGGACCTGTACCTTACCCGAGCGGCCCGTCTGGGCGGAGGCATCCGGATCCTGCAACAGGATTTGTGGGAGATGATCATTTCCTTTTTGATTTCACAACAGAATAACATCAAACGGATCAGGAAATGTATTGAGACGCTCTGCGCTTCCTGCGGGGAGCCAAAAGAGGGGCCACAGGGCGAAACATATTATGCTTTTCCCACGCCGGAAGCGCTGGCAGGACTCAGTGTGGAGGAGCTGAGAGGCTGCGGGCTGGGATATCGGAGCAAATATATCCGGCAGACGGCAAAATCCGTATACAGCGGAGAGGTGGATCTTTCCGCTGTTTCACAGCTTTCTTACCAGGAAGCAAAAAAAGAATTGCTGAAGCTGTACGGGGTAGGAGACAAGGTGGCAGACTGCATCTGCCTGTTTGCCCTGCATCACCTGGAGGCCTTTCCAAAAGATACCCATATTTTACAGGCGTTAAAGCGACAGTATAAGCGGGGATTTCCCAAACGGAAGTATAAAGGGATAGAGGGGATCCTGCAGCAGTATATGTTTTATTATGAGCTGCAGGGGCATCAGCTACCTGACTAAAAAAAGAGATCTGCTGGCATTTAGAGAACAGCAGGTCTCTTTTTCTGATGAAATATTGCTACACTTTTACAGGCGTTCCCTCCAGCGTCTTCCAGATAAAATCCTTTTCCAATACCATATACCCATGAAAAGAACCTTCCTTCGGGAGGGAGACGGAACCGGGATTGCGGTAGTACCATCCCCCCATATCCCGATTGGCGGAGATATGGGTGTGTCCGCACAGGAGAGTATCGCCTGCCTTAAGCGGAGGCGGATTGTCCGGAGAAAACAGATGGCCATGGGTGGCGAAAATGGTGTGTCCATTGATTTCCAGAAAGGCATAGTCTGCCAGAATAGGAAAATCCAGAACCATTTGATCTACTTCACTTTCGCAGTTGCCCCGCACACACAATACAGAGCTGCGCAAAGGGTTGAGCAGGGAGATCACTTTTTTGGGGGAATAGTCCCGGGGAAGATCGTTTCGTGGCCCATGATACAGAAGATCACCTAAAAGCAGCAGTCTGTCCGGCTGCTCCCGGTGGTAGGCCGCAACCAGTTGCTGACAGTAATAGGCCGAACCGTGAATATCAGAAGCGATCATTAATTTCATTGCAGTATCCTCATCTTTCTATGGTGTGTTTTCTTTCGATGGTAAAGGATTTTACAGAGAAAGTCAAACGGGAGAGAAAGGGCTGCCAAGGACGGCGAAAAAGAACTGTCAAGGACAGAGAAAGGCTCCCCCGGATCGGGAGAGCCTAAAAATAGGGACACACTGTGAGTGATTAGTCGTCGGATTCAATGTCGTATCCTGCGTCGATCCAGGCGATGATTCCGCCGGGATGTCTTACTACATTTGTAAAGCCTTCTTCTTTCGCGATCAAAGCGCCCACATGAGAGCGTTCACAGCCTACAAATCCGCAGTAAATAACGATTTTTTTATCTTTGTCAGTGCCCAGCAGAGAGACAAAGGCTTCTCTTTGCTCCGGAGTCACATCGGCATAGGCAACAGGGAGCTCAGCGTTGACGGCAGTAGGAATCCGTTTGCTTTTGTAATGGTCAGCAGGCATGGTATCGATCAGGATCATGTCCTCTTTGTTATCCACCCAGGATTTTAACTCTTCGGTGTTTACCATGGTGTAGCCGCCTTCTTCTACTGCTTTCACAAGCTTCATGGAAACGGTTTCTACAGAAACTTCATTTCCGTCCTTTGCGCTTCCCATAGCCTTGGGCTTTTCCTCTGTTTTGGAATCCTCCGCCTTGGCTTCGTCTTTGCTTTCTTCTGTGGTTTCTGTCTTGGTTTCTTCTTTCTTTTCAGAATCCTTGCTGCATCCGTTAAACAGCATGGCGCTGAAGCAAACAGCGACCAACAGCATTACCAGTCTCTTTTTCATGATAGATCCTCCTGCTCCTTTGCGTTTGGGACAGAATGTCTGTCCGCCGTATTTTCTATTCGTATGATAGCAAAAATAACAGGAAAATTCAAGCAATATTCTGTGAATAATAGAAAAAAATAAAAGAAAACAATTTATTTATTCAAAAATTCGATTATAGGTTATAGAAAATATAAATAAATAAAAAAGGGAAACATGAAAGTCGAATGCGGTAGAAAAGGGAATTGACAGAAGAAAGCCGGTACTATACCATGAAGGAAATCGGGAAATGAAAGAGGGACAAGGTATGAAAATGAAGGAGCTGAGTCTGTTTCGGGACTTGTCAGAAGAGGAGATCACACGGAGCATGGGATGTTCCAGATCGGTGGTACAGGAATATAAAAAAAATGAGTATATTTTTTGTCAGGAGGACGTGCCCAGGAAGCTCTACTTCATCTTGAAGGGAAATGTCCTGTTAGGACAGGTCAACGCCATGGGCAGACAGAATTATGCGGAATATCTGAAAGAGGGGCAAAGCTTTGGAGAGAAGGATCTGTTTTTGGAGCATTCCGCCTATGAGTATTATGCTTTGGCGAGAACCAAAACGACCATCCTGTCGGTTTCCAGCCACTTTTTTTACAGCACCTGCGCAAAAAACTGTGCCTATCATAAAAAGATCATCTACAACATGATGAGGATCTTCGCCAACGAGGCGGATCAAATGTCAAAAAAGCTGTATCTTTTGACCTGCGGGACTTTAAGACAGAGGGTATCCTATTATCTGATGCAGCAAAGCGGAGGAAATCCCCAGGTAGAGCTGACGATGAAGCGGGAAGAGCTGGCCGCCCATCTGAATACTACAAGACCTTCTCTTTCCAGAGAATTATCGTATCTGCAGGAATGTGGTGTACTGAAGATCCAGGGAAGAGGGCGTATTGCGATCCTAGATTTTGGACGTTTACAGGACGAGATAGACAAGGTGGAGGAATAGAAACGCAGAAGAGTGCAAAGGGCAGAAAAATAAAAGGAGTAAAAAAGAAAAGGATAAAAAAAGAGTTTCTCCGGGAAGTGGTAAAACGGTCCCGCAAGAAACTCTTTTTTAATGATCTCAACGATTCTGTAAAAGCAGGAACAAACGATCCTTCAGATCTTTTTATTCCTCAACAAATGCGCTTTTGTCTACGCCGCAAAGAGGACATACCCAGTCTTCCGGCAGATCTTCAAAAGCGGTTCCTGCTGCGATTCCTGCATCCGGATCGCCTACTTCAGGATCATAAACATAGCCACATGGTTCACATACATACTTTTTCATTGTCATTTCCTCCAGTTCTCTTGTGTGTATTTATAGTTCTTTCTTCCATAATCCATGAAGATTACAGTTTTCATAAGCAGCGATCAGCCGATCGCCTTCCGTCAGCAAAAAGACTGCCTTTGGCTCCTCTCCCGGGTTCAGGGCTTTGTACTGGGAGCCTTGTTCTGTTTCGATGTAGATGCCGGTAATAAAGTGCTCCTCCAGCATGGGATGGATCACGGAGCCGACACAGACCTCCACGCGATTGCCTTCCACCGTAACTTCAGGCACATGCTTTTCCTGCGCCGCGTCCGTCGTATTAGCAGTCAGTTCCGTTAGGGCAAGATCACCGTTTACAGGAGCATTTGTCAGCTGGTTAAAAATATTTGATGAATTTGTATCTTTAAAAAATCTTGTCATACGATCCCTCCTTCTTTGTCGTCTTAAGGTTGCTCTTAGGATACAGGAAAACAAGGCTTATTTCTGTAACAAATGTTACGAAAACAAAAAATTATAAACATTCCCAGCGGGCGGAGGCGCCACAGGGGAGGATCAGCCCGGAAGAAGAAACCGGCAGTCCGATCTCCTGGGCATCTACCTGCCCTTTTTTGTCCTTCAATTCTACAGACAACATGTAAGTCAGTACAGAAGGAGCAAGACCTGTTGTGTAGGAATTGATCAGGAAGAACAGGGGTTCAGGAGACAGAAGCTGCGCACAGAGGCGGATCAGAGGGTGGATCGCATCCTCGATCTTCCAGATCTCCCCCTTTGGGCCTCTGCCATAGGAGGGGGGATCCATGACGATAGCGTCGTAATGGTTGCCGCGGCGGATCTCCCGCTCCACAAATTTGATACAGTCATCTACCAGCCAGCGGATGGGTCTGTCTGAAAGTCCGGAGGAAGCGGCATTTTCTTTTGCCCATCCCACCATGCCTTTCGAAGCGTCCACATGGGTGACGCTGGCGCCGGCTGCAGCTGCGGCCAGGGTGGCACCTCCTGTATAGGCGAACAGATTCAGGACTTTTATCGGTCTTCCTGCCTGGCGGATCCGACTCTGGCACCAATCCCAGTTTACCGCCTGTTCCGGAAAAAGGCCGGTGTGCTTAAAACTGAAAGGTTTCAGATGGAAAACAAGAGAACCATAGCGAATCTGCCACTGGTCGGGCAGTTGGAAGAAGTCCCATTCACCGCCCCCCTTTTTACTGCGACGATAATGGCCGTTGGGACGGTCCCAGCCCCGGCAGGCTTTGGGAGTTTCCCAGATGACCTGAGGATCCGGGCGCACCAGGAGAAAGTCGCCCCATCTTTCCAGTTTTTCTCCCTTTCTGCAATCCAATACCTCATAATCCTTCCAATTTTCTGCAATCCACATGCTATCTGTCCTCACCTTTCCGAATTTCCGATTGTTCCTATTATAGCACAGAAGGGGGGACAGATTCTATCGCTAAATGGAAGAAGAGGAAAAACCTGTCAAAACAGATGGATTTTACAAAGATTTAACAGGAACAGGATTTTGGATTTAACATTGCTCCTTTAAGATACAACTGTAACGAAAAACCAGATGTCGGATGACAGGATGCGGTGCAGGTGGATAAAAACCGCCGGATCCTGAAGGACATAAGGAGGAAAAAGATGAAAAAGTATGGAAAATTAGTGGCTCTGATCGGATTGGCAGCGATGCTCGTGGCAGGATGTAAGGGAAAAGGATCTGACCAGAAGGAAGCAGGAAACTGGGATAAGGAAATGGATATTTCTGTGGTATCCAGGGAGGAAGGCTCCGGAACCAGGGGAGCTTTTGTGGAACTGTTTGAAATCGAGGAAGAGGAAAACGGGGAGAAAGTAGATAAGACCACGGACGAGGCGCAGATCACCAACAGTACATCGGTCATGCTGACAACGGTAGAGGAAGACGAATACGCCATCGGGTATGTGTCATTGGGAGCCTTGAATGATAAAGTGAAGGCGGTAAAGATCGATGGAGCAGAAGCTACGACGGACAAGGTAAAGTCGGGAGACTATCCGATCTCCAGACCCTTCAATCTGGTGGTGAAGGAAGGAGAAACGAATCCGCTTGTGAATGATTTTATACAGTTTGTACTCAGTGAGGAAGGGCAGAAGGTCGTAGAAGAAAACGGATACATACCGGAGGATGACGCAAAGCCCTACGAGCCGGGCAGCGTGGAGGGAAAGCTGGTGGTGGGAGGATCCTCTTCTGTATCTCCGGTCATGGAAAAGCTGGCAGAAGCCTATGAGAAGAAAAATACCAAGGTTGATGTGGAACTGCAGACCACAGATTCCACCACAGGAGTGTCTTCGACCATAGACGGAAGCTATGACATCGGAATGGCCTCCAGAGAACTGAAGGATTCTGAAACATCTAAAGGTGTGGAGACAAAAGTCCTTGCAACAGACGGGATCGCAGTGATCGTCAATTCGTCCAATCCTGTCACAGAACTGAAGAAGGAGCAGGTAAAAGACATCTTTACGGGAAAGGCATATACCTGGAGTGAGGTGGACGAATAGATGCAAAAGAAAAAAGGCAGAGAAAAAGGCCTGAAGCTGTTGTTTCTGGCAGCTGCCGGAACTTCCATCCTGGCGGTGGCGCTGATCTGTATCTTTCTGTTTGCCAAGGGGATTCCGGCCATTGAAAAAATAGGAGTGGGTAATTTCCTGTCGGGGAAGGTATGGAGACCGGGAAATGACAGGTATGGTTTGTTTCCTATGATACTGGGCAGTCTGTATGTAACTGCGGGAGCGGCGCTTGTGGGAATCCCCATCGGGATTTTCACAGCCGTTTTTCTCATCTATTATTGTCCGAAGGGGCTCTATCGCCCGCTGAAATCCGCCACAGAGCTGATGGCAGGTATCCCGTCGGTGGTGTATGGCTTTTTTGGGCTGGTGGTGCTGGTTCCCTGGATCAGGCAGATGGGACGGGCCATGGGATATCCGGGAAATGGGAACAGCATCCTGACGGCATCCTTCCTTTTGGGACTGATGATCCTTCCTACGGTGATCGGAGTTTCGGAAGCAGCGATCCGTGCCGTTCCTTCCTTCTATTATGAGGGGGCGGTGGCGCTGGGAGCGACAAAGGAAAGAGCTGTTTTTTCAGCGGTGCTGCCGGCAGCAAAGTCGGGAGTGATCGCAGGAGTGGTGCTGGGGATCGGAAGGGCCATCGGCGAGACGATGGCGGTGATCATGGTGGCGGGAAATCAGGCCAGGATGCCAAACGGGATCTTCCGCGGCATACGGACGCTGACGGCCAATATCGTAATAGAAATGGGATATGCCACAGACCTGCATAGGGAAGCCCTGATCGGGACGGGAGTCGTCCTCTTTGTGTTTATATTGATCATGAATGGGCAGGTAGCCCTGCTAAAGAGAAGGAGTCGCCATGAAACATAAAAAAAGTGTAGCCGGTTTTTTGAAAGAGCAGGGAGAAATGTACGGAAAAAAGCCGGGATCTGCCCTGTTGATGCTTCTGGTAGGGGGCTCGGCGCTGATCACATTCGGAGCCCTGTTCTGCTTGATGGGATATGTGTTTTGGAAGGGGATCTTTCATCTGAAGCCTTCCCTGTTTGCCATAACCTATACCACGGAAAATGCCTCTCTTTTTCCGGCGCTGATCAATACCCTGGAAATGATCGGTCTGGCCCTTGTGGTGGCGATCCCCCTGGGGGTGGGAGCAGCGATCTATCTGGTGGAATATGCCAAAAAGGACAGCAGGTTTGTGGACTGGATCCGGCTGACAACGGAGACTTTAACAGGAATCCCGTCCATTATTTACGGACTGTTTGGCATGCTGTTTTTTGTGTCCTATCTGGACTGGGGATTTTCTCTTCTTTCAGGGTCCTGCACCCTGTCCATCATGGTCCTGCCTTTGATTTTGCGGACGACGGAGGAGGCGTTAAAATCCGTTCCGGACGCCTACCGGGAAGGAAGCTTTGGGCTGGGAGCAGGAAAAATCCGGACGATCTTTGCGGTGATCCTTCCCAGCGCAGGTCCGGGGATCCTGTCGGGCATCATTCTGGCAACAGGAAGGATCGTGGGAGAAACGGCAGCTTTGATCTATACGGCGGGGACGGTGCCTCACATCGCAAAAGGCATTCTGCACTCAGGCAGGACGCTGGCAGTGCATATGTACAGTCTGGCCAGCGAGGGACTGTATATGGATCAGGCGTATGCAACGGCGGTGGTACTGCTGGTATTTGTACTGGGGATCAACAGCCTGTCCGTGTTTGTGGCAAAAAAATTAATGAAAGACAGAGGGTAGCACATGAATAAAATAAAGATTCAAAATCTGGACCTGCATTACGGGGAATTTCAGGCATTGAAACAGATCAATCTGGATGTGGAGGTCAATCGGATCACAGCCTTTATAGGGCCGTCAGGGTGTGGCAAATCCACCCTGTTAAAAACCCTGAACCGGATGAATGATCTGGTGGAGGGATGTCGGATCCGGGGGGAGGTACAGCTGGACGGAAAAAGCATTTTCCGGGATACGGACGTAAATCTTCTGCGAAAGCGGGTGGGAATGGTGTTTCAAAAGCCCAATCCGTTTCCTATGAGCATCTACGACAATGTGGCATATGGTCCCCGGACACATGGAGTCAGATCCAAAAGCAGACTGGACGCCATTGTGGAAAAATCCCTGCGGAATGCAGCGATCTGGGAGGAAACCAAGGACCGGCTGAAAAAAAGTGCACTGGGGCTTTCGGGAGGACAGCAGCAAAGAGTCTGCATCGCCAGGGCGCTTGCAGTGGAGCCGGAGGTTCTGCTGATGGATGAGCCTACGTCTGCTCTGGATCCCATCTCTACGGCCAGGATAGAAGACCTTGCAGTGGAACTGAAGAAGGACTATACTATTGTCATGGTTACCCATAATATGCAGCAGGCGCTTCGCATTTCGGACCATACAGCCTTCTTTCTGCTGGGAGAGATGATCGAGTACAAAGACACGGAAACCTTGTTTTCGATGCCTTCGGACAAACGAACAGAGGATTATATCACAGGGAGGTTTGGGTAAGATGAGAGACAGATTCGGAATGCAGCTAAAATACTTGAATGAGCAGTTGACCGACATGGGAGATCTGTGCGGATTTGCCATTGACAAAGCGGTCTGCGCACTTTGGGAAGGCGACTATCGGCAGGGCAGGAAGGCGATGGAGCTCGATGAAGAGATCTCGCAGATGGAAAAAGACATTGAAAGACTCTGCCTGAAGCTTTTGCTGCAGCAGCAGCCTGTAGCAAGAGATCTGCGGCAGATATCGGCGGCGCTGAAGATGGTAACGGACATGTCCCGCATCGGAAATCAGGCGGCGGATATCGGAGAGATCATTTTGTCCGGCCAGTTTACAGGGGCAGTGGACGTGGAGGGGATCCGGGAGATGGCAAAGAAGGCCGCCAAAATGGTAAATGACAGCGTTCGGGCCTATGTGACGAAGGACCTGGAGCTGTCCCGGAGAGTCATGGAGGCCGATGATGAGGTGGATGAGCTGTTTACCAGGAACAGGGAGCGGCTGGTGGAGCTGATCGCTGAAGAAAGAGGAGAAAACGGGGAATTTGCCGTGGATCTTCTGATGATCATAAAGTATCTGGAAAGGATCGCGGATCATGCTGTCAATATTTCCGCCTGGGTGGAGTTCTCCATTACCGGCGTACACCGGAACCCTAACGGATAAGGCGGGGGACATGGCCTGTGAAGCAGAAGGAGGAAGGCATGATTTTTTGTGTGGAGGATGACAGGAACATCCGGGAGCTTTTGGTCTATACCCTGGAAAGCACGGGGTTTCAGGCAACAGGATTTGAAAATGCGAAAACATTCAGAAAAGCTTTGGCAAAGGAACTGCCAGAGCTTGTTTTGCTTGATGTGATGCTGCCGGGAGAGGACGGATATTCCGTTTTGAGATGGCTGAAAACAGACGAGAGGTGGAGGGATATTCCGGTGATCATGGTAACGGCAAAGGGAGAGGAGTACGATAAGGTGGTCGGTCTGGATGCAGGGGCGGACGATTATATCACGAAGCCCTTCGGGATGATGGAACTGATCTCTAGGATCAGGGCAGTCCTGCGGCGGCTAACAAGAAGAGCAGAAAAGGAAGAACTCCTGCGGATCGGAAATCTGGAAGTGGATCGGAAAAAACATGAAGTAAGGCTGGAAGGAGAGGAAATTACCCTGACGCTGAAAGAGTATCAGCTTCTGGTACATCTGATGAGACAGCCGGATACGGTTCACACCAGGGAACAGCTTCTGGAATCCGTCTGGGGCTACGGGTTTTCAGGGGAGACCAGGACACTGGACGTACATATCCGGACATTGCGACAGAAGCTTCTGGGAGCAGGAGGTATGATAGAAACAGTACGGGGAGTGGGATATCGTATCAACAGTCGGAAGCAGATGGAGAGCTAGGAAAGAAGAAAAGAGGACAAAAGCATGAAGAAAAGGCTGCGCAAAAGCATGATACTGATCGTGTTTGTCACCCTTATCATCACCTGCGGCTGCACTACCTGGGTCATGTACCGCCAGACAATGGATGTCATACGAAAAGATATGGCACAGGAGGCGGCCTATATCAGACGGACGGTGGAGCTGTTTGGAACAGAGCATCTGCAGCAGATGGACCGGGTGGAGAGAAGGACCCGGGTGACATTGATCGATTCAGACGGAACGGTGCAGTATGATTCGCAGAAAAGCAAGGTAAAGGAAAACCATGCAGGCCGCAAAGAGGTGGTGGAAGCGAAGGCACACGGAGAGGGAACGGATGTAAGACGGTCCAGATCGCTGGGAAACGAGATGATGTACTACGCCGTTCTCCTGGAAAACGGGCAGATCCTGCGGGTTTCCAAAAATATGGACACGGTCCTGCAGACCTCCTTGAAGATCCTTCCGGCCATGGGAGCGGTAGGGGCCTTGATGTTTTTGGTGGCGGCAGCTCTGTCCCAGTGGCAGGTGAAAAAACTGATCCGGCCCATCAATCACATGGATCTGGAGCATCCGTTGGAAAATCAGATCTATGAGGAACTGGTGCCGCTTCTGGAAAGTCTGGATCGAAGGAACAAAGAAAAGGAAGAAGCAGAGAAGATCCGCAGAGAATTTTCGGCGAATGTGTCCCACGAACTGAAAACGCCCCTTACCTCTATTTCCGGCTACGCAGAGCTGATGGAGAGAGGGATGGTAAAAAAGGAAGACGTGGAGCGGTTTTCGGGCCGGATCTATCACGAGGCAAGACGGCTGATCACTCTGATCCACGACATGATGAAGCTGTCACATCTGGATGAAGGCGGCTCGGAGATGGAAAAAGAACCGGTGGATCTTATGGAGATCGCAAAGGAGACGGCAGAGAGACTGAAGCCTCTGGCAGACAGGAAGGGGATCACGCTGGAAGTCCTGGGGGAGACGGCAGCCTTTACAGGGATTCGGATGGTGCTGGAAGAAATGCTGTTTAATCTCTGTGAAAATGCCATCAAATACAACCGGGAAGGAGGCAAGGTGACCGTCCTGACAGGCAGCAGTGAGGAGGAACTGTTTCTACAGGTAAAGGATACAGGAATCGGAATACGGGAAGAAGATCAGGAAAGAGTCTTTGAACGGTTTTACCGGGTGGATAAAAGCAGATCCAAGGAAAGCGGAGGGACAGGACTTGGTCTGTCCATTGTGAAGCACGGAGCTTTGGTACACGAGGGGAGGATCTGTCTGCAGAGCCGGGAGGGGACAGGAACCCGGATCCGGATCACATTTCCAAAGAACAAATAATCAGGCCGAAGCTTGTGAAAAAGGATGAAGAAACGGCGCTTTTTCGGGGAATTTTTGGAAGTGCAACTTCCTGTGAACTGTGCTATAATGAGTGTGCTTTATGGGAAGTCCCATGTAACCGGAAGAAAAGTGATTATAGGAGTGTGAAGAAATGCAAAGTACCAGAAAGATAACGGAAGATATTGTATGGGTAGGAAGCAGTGATCGCAGACTTGAAAGATTTGAAAATTTATTTCCGATTCCCCGGGGGATCGCGTACAATGCGTATTTTATTGAGGATGAAAAGACGGTGCTGATGGACACGGTAGACGAGTCGGTGGCAAGACAGCTTTACGAAAATGTAGATTACCTGCTGGATGGAAGACAGCTGGATTATCTGGTGGTCAATCATGTGGAGCCGGATCATTGTGCCGGGATCGTCGAGTTTCTGTCCCGTTTTCCGGATATGAAGGTGGTGGGAACAGCGAAGGCCATCCAGATCATCGGACAGTTCTATGAAGCGGATATGACGGAAAGGGCCGTTGCGGTGAAAGAAGGAGAAGAGCTGTCTCTGGGAAAACATACGCTGCGGTTTTACATGGCACCCATGGTACATTGGCCGGAAGTGATGATGACCTACGACGTAACGGACAAGACGCTGTTTTCTGCGGATGCTTTTGGCGCGTTCGGTGCATTCAGCGGCTCCATCTTTAACGACGAGATACGGTTTGAACGGGACTGGCTGGATGATGCGAGAAGATATTATGCAAACATTGTGGGGAAATATGGAATACAGGTGCAGAACGTGCTGAAAAAGGTGGCGCTGCTGGAAGTGGAGAAGATCTGTCCTCTGCACGGCCCCATCTGGAGGAGCAATCTGGACTGGTTCATAGAGAAATATCAGGCATGGAGCAGTTACCGGCCGGAGGAAAAAGGTGTGGTCCTGATCTACGGATCTGTGTATGGCAATACGGAAAGGGCTGTGGACGCTCTGGCAGTCAGACTGGCGGACGCGGGAGTCTCCAACCTGGCAGTATACGACGTATCCTCCACACATGTGTCAGAACTGATCTCAGAGATCTTCCGCTGCAGCCACGTAGTATTGGCCAGCGCAACCTACAACGCAGGCATGTTCCCGCCAATGGAGAACCTCCTGACGGATATGAAAGCACTGGCGGTCAAGAACCGGAAGGTGGTTCTGATCGAGAACGGAAGCTGGGCGCTGTCTGCAGGAAAAGGTATGGCGAAAGAACTGGAGGAAATGAAAGAGATGACCGTACTGGGTGAAATGCTTTCGCTGAAATCGGTGCTTCCCAGACAAAGGGAAGAGGAACTTAATCAGGTGGTAGATCAGATCGTGAAGTCTCTGGCAGAATAAGGAGTGGCAGTATGTTTAAAATCAATGAAGACTATTTAAAGCTTCCGGGCAGCTATCTGTTTTCCAATATCGCAAAAAAAGTGGCGGCCTTTCAGGAACAGAATCCCAAGAAACAGATCATCCGCCTGGGAATCGGGGATGTGACACAGCCGCTGGCACCGGCTATCATCGAAAGCCTCCACCGGTCGGTGGACGAGATGGGGCATGCCGAGACCTTTCACGGGTATGCGCCGGATCTTGGCTATGAATTTTTAAGAAGCGTCATGGCAAAAGAAGACTATCAGTCCAGAGGCTGTGAGATCCGGGCAGATGAGATCTTTATTTCCGACGGAGCCAAATGCGACTCCGGGAATATTCAGGAGATTTTTGCAAAGAACAATAGGATTGCCGTGTGCGACCCGGTTTATCCGGTGTATGTGGACACCAACGTGATGGCAGGAAGAACGGGGATCTATGACCCGGACAGCCAGACCTGGAGCGACGTGATCTATATGCCCTGCACGGAGGAAAACGGATTTGCACCGTCCCTTCCCGATCAGGTACCGGATATCATTTATCTTTGCTTCCCCAATAATCCGACAGGGGCGACTATTTCCAGAGAAGCGCTGCAGGAGTGGGTGGACTATGCCAACCGAAACGGATCCGTCATCATCTATGACGCGGCCTACGAGGCGTATATTTCGGAAGAAGGGGTTCCCCATACCATCTATGAGTGCCAGGGAGCCAGAACCTGTGCGATCGAGCTGAGAAGCTTCTCCAAGAATGCGGGATTTACGGGAGTGCGTCTGGGAGCCACCGTCATTCCGAAGGAGCTGAAATGTGGAGATACCACCCTGCATTCTCTTTGGGCGCGCAGACACGGCACCAAGTACAACGGAGCCCCCTATATCGTGCAGAGAGCAGGGGAGGCCGTGTATTCTCCGGAGGGGAAAGAACAGCTGAAAAAGCAGGTGGCCTACTATATGAACAATGCATCTGTGATCGAGACAGGCCTAAGAGAGGCAGGCTATCAGGTATCAGGAGGAGTGAATGCGCCTTACATCTGGCTGAAGACGCCGCAGGGAATGACTTCCTGGGAGTTTTTTGACTTCCTGTTGGAGAAGGCGAATGTGGTGGGAACGCCCGGTTCCGGATTTGGGCCCAGCGGAGAAGGGTATTTCCGGCTGACGGCCTTTGGAAGCTATGAAAACACGGTGGAAGCTATCAAAAGAATCCGACAAGCTTGATAATTTTTTTAAAATGTGCTAAACTTATCTCAGATAATTACTAGGAGACCAGGAGCGAAGTGATTATATAGGATCTACGGATCCTATATGTCCCTTTGCTCTTTTTGTGTCAGTGGGAAACCGCTGGGAGCAGAAGGAGAGAATGTCCATGAGACCAGAACAAATATTGGAAGTGATCGGAACAAATCCGATCATCACGGCTGTGAAAAACAGGGAAGGGTTGAAAACGTGTCTGGAAACAGAATCAGGCCTGGTGTTTATCCTGTTTGGAGATATCTGTACCATACCGGAGATCGTAGGAGAGGTCAAAGCAGCAGGGAAAATCCCCATTGTCCACCTGGATCTTCTGGGAGGGATCGGAAATAAGGAGATCGCAGTAGATTTTATGAAAGAGCAGACAGAGGCGGAAGGGATCATTTCCACCCGTCCCGCCCTTTTGAAGCGGGCAAAAGAACTGGGGCTGTTTACGGTGCTGCGGGCGTTTATTCTGGATTCGATGGCATTTACAAACATTCAAAAGCAGATCGATCACATCCGGCCGGACTGTATCGAGATCCTGCCCGGCGTCATGCCGAAGATCACAAAGAGGATCGTGGAGGAGACGGAAATTCCGGTGATCTGCGGAGGGCTGATTGCAGACAAAGAGGACATTATGGGAGCGATTTCGGCGGGGGCGGTGGCAATTTCCTCCACCAATCAGGAAGTATGGACCCTCTGAGTAAGAGACAGAGGCAGGGAAGAGACGGAAGTCAAGGAAACAGAAGTGGGAGAAATTCCCAGAAAGAGGAAAGGCATGAAGGACGTAATTATTATAGGAGCCGGGGTATCGGGCTGCGCCATAGCAAGAGAGCTGTCAAGATATGAGCTGTCTGTCTGTGTGATAGAAAAAGAAAGCGACGTGGGAGAAGGGACCAGCAAAGCCAACAGTGGGATCGTACACGGCGGGTTTGATGCAAAGCCGGGTTCTTTGAAGGCAAAGCTCAACGTGGAAGGCAACCGGATGATGGAGGAAATGGCCAAAAAACTGGATTTTCCCTTTCGGAGAAATGGTTCCCTGGTGATCTGTCATCGGGAGGAAGAGGTAGGCGCGCTGAAAAACCTGCTGGAGCAGGGCAAAGCCAATCATGTGGAAGGAATGCAGCTTCTGGAAAGGGAAGAGGCGTTAAAGCTGGAACCGAATCTGTCGGACGAGATCTATGCCGCCCTGCATATTCCCACGGGAGGAATCGTCTGCCCCTTTGGAATGAACATTGCCTACGCGGAAAACGCGGCGGAAAACGGGGTGGAATTTCTACTGGAAACAGAAGTGCTGGCCATCCGACCGCTGGAAACAGGGTATCTCATACAGACAGATCAGGGAGATCTGGAAACCAGATGTGTGGTCAATGCGGCAGGGGTATATGCCGACGTGTTCCACAATATGGTCAGCGCACAGAAGATCCACATCACGCCCAGAAAAGGAGAATACTGCCTCATGGACAAAGAGGTGGGCGGTCTGGTAGATCACACCATTTTCCAGCTTCCCACAGAAAAGGGAAAAGGGGTTCTGGTAACGCCGACGGTGCACGGGAATCTGCTGGTAGGTCCCACTGCGGTGGATATAGAGGAAAAAGAAGGAACCTTTACGACAGCCGAGGGGCTGAAGGAAGTCTTGGAAAAAAGCGGAAGATCGGTAAGATCGGTGCCAAAAAGAAAGATCATCACATCCTTTGCAGGGCTGCGGGCGCATGAGGAGGGAGGAGAATTTGTGATCGGAGAGGCACCGGATGCAGAAGGCTTTATTGACGTGGCAGGAATCGAATCTCCGGGACTTTCCTCCGCGCCGGCCATTGGAGTTTACGTAAAAGATCTGCTGGTAAAGAAGCTGCTGCCGGAACCAAAGCAACAGTTTATCGAGACCAGAAAAGATATCCTGCGTTTTATGGAGTTGTCAGAGGAAGAGAAACATGCCGTCATGCAGAAGGAGCCGGCTTATGGAACCATGGTATGCCGGTGCGAGCAGGTGACGGAAGGAGAGGTTCTGGACGCCATCCGAAGACCTTTGGGAGCAAGGACTCTGGATGGGATCAAGCGGCGGACCAGGGCGGAGATGGGGCGGTGCCAGGCAGGCTTTTGCACGCCAAAGCTGATGGAGCTGTTAGCCAGAGAATTACAGATAGAACTGAAAGAGGTAAGAAAGAGCGGAAGGAGAAAGCGGCATGAAGCAATATGATCTGGTGATTATAGGCGGCGGACCGGCGGGGCTGGCGGCGGCGGTCGCAGCCAGAGAAAAAGGGATACAGGACATTCTTCTTCTGGAGCGGGAGGAAAAGCTGGGAGGGATCCTGAATCAATGTATTCACAATGGGTTCGGGCTGCACACCTTTCAGGAAGAGCTGACGGGGCCGGAATATGCCCATCGGTTTGTGCAGCAGCTAAAAGAAGCGAAGATCCCGTTTTTGACAGAAACCATGGTTCTTGCGGTGACGCCGGAAAAGCAGATCACCTTCCTGAACCGCCAGGGGATCCGGACGATTCAGGCAAGGGCGGTCATACTGGCTATGGGATGCCGGGAACGGCCAAGGGGAGCCCTAAACATTCCGGGGTATCGTCCGCAGGGAATCTACTCGGCGGGGACAGCCCAGAAGCTGGTAAATATAGACGGATATCTTCCCGGTAGGGAAGTGGTGATTCTGGGATCCGGAGATATCGGGCTGATCATGGCCAGGCGGATGACTCTGGAAGGAGCGAAAGTAAAGGTAGTGGCAGAGCTGATGCCGTATTCCGGCGGACTAAAGAGAAATATTGTTCAGTGTCTGGACGACTTCGACATTCCCTTGAAGCTTAGCCACACCGTGGTCAACGTCAAAGGGAAGGAACGGCTGGAGAGCGTGACCATTGCGCAGGTAGACGCAGAAGGAACCGTCATAGAAGGGACGCAGGAAGAATATGCCTGTGATACGCTCCTTCTTTCCTGCGGCCTGATCCCGGAAAATGAACTGAGCCTCCAGATGGGAGTGAAGATCAACCCCGTGACCAACGGGCCGGTGGTGGATGAAAGCCTGGAAAGTAACGTAGAAGGCGTGTTTGCCTGTGGGAATGTATTGCATGTACATGATCTGGTGGACTTTGTGTCAGAGGAGGCAAGGCAGGCAGGAGAAAGTGCGGCAGCCTACCTGTTGGGAAACCGGGCGGAAGAAGGAGGTTCCATTGAAATCGAAGGAGAAAAAGGCGTTCGCTATACCGTGCCGTCCACCCTGGATCCACAGCGTATGGGAGAACGTGTCAAAATACGGTTTCGTGTGGACGGAGTGTACCGGGACTGCAATATCGGCATCTACTTTGACGGAACCTGTATTTCCCGCAGAAAAAAACAGATCATGACGCCGGGAGAAATGGAAGAGGTACAAATTGGAAAGAAACAGTTGGAAGAACAGGGAAATGTTGGTAAAATAAGAATTACCCTGGAAACAGCAGAAGGGACGGGAGAGTTTTGATGGAAATCAGACAACTGACATGTATTTGC
Source organism: Suipraeoptans intestinalis (assembly GCF_009696485.1). GTDB lineage: Bacteria > Bacillota > Clostridia > Lachnospirales > Lachnospiraceae > Suipraeoptans > Suipraeoptans intestinalis. Next base: position 614,645 of record NZ_VULY01000018.1, on the reverse strand, counting down.
TGCCCCATGGGCTGCAGTCTGCAGGTACGGCAAAAGGACGGCGGTGTGGAAGTTGCAGGAAACCGCTGCAGACGCGGAGCTGTCTATGGAGAGAAAGAAGTCACCAATCCTGTGCGGACTGTCACCACTACCGTGCGCCTGAAAGGGGGCGGAGTCGTTCCGGTCAAGACCAGGGGAGAGATTCCCAAAGGGAAGATGATGGAGATCGTAAAAGAGCTGAAAGCGCTGGAAGTCAAAGAGCCGGTGCATATCGGAGAAACAGTGCTGGAAGACGCGGCAGGAACGGGAGTGCCTGTGGTGGCGACGGCGTGTGGATAAACGGGCGTGAAAGGGGAAAGGATTCATGAAAAAATATGTGATGGCGTTGGATCAGGGGACGACCAGTTCCAGATGTATTTTATTTGACAGGCAGGGAAGTATCTGCAGTATGGCACAGAAGGAATTTGAACAGATTTATCCCAGGGCAGGATGGGTAGAACATGATCCCATGGAGATCTGGGCTTCGCAGCTGGCGGTAGTGGTGGAAGCTATCAGCAAGATCGGAGCCGGGGCAGAAGAGATCGCCGCCATCGGGATCACAAACCAGAGGGAGACGACGGTCGTCTGGAACCGCCACACGGGAGTGCCGGTGCACAATGCTATTGTATGGCAGTGCAGAAGGACTTCCGACAGGATCGAACAGCTAAAGAGAGATGGGCTGGCGGATTATGTCCACAAGACTACCGGACTGATACCGGATGCGTATTTCAGCGCGTCAAAAGTGGCGTGGATCCTGGATCACGTGGAGGGAGCCAGAGAAGAGGCAGAAGCAGGCAATCTGATGTTTGGGACCATCGACACCTGGCTGATCTGGAACCTTACCAAAGGCACTGTCCATGTAACGGATTACACCAATGCTTCCCGAACCATGATGTATGACATTCATCGCCTTTGCTGGGATCAGAAGCTGTTGGATTATTTTGGGATCCCGGCGTCTATGCTTCCCAAAGTACGGCCCTCCAGCCATCTCTATGGATATACGGAAGCCAGTGTGTTTGGCGGAAGCGTTCCCATCACAGGAGCGGCGGGAGACCAGCAGGCAGCCCTGTTTGGCCAGTGTTGCTTTACGGCGGGAGAAGTGAAGAATACTTATGGGACAGGCTGTTTTCTTCTGATGAATACGGGAGAAAAGGCGGTGGCGTCGGAAAACGGACTTTTGACGACGATAGCAGCCAGTGCAGATGGACAGGTGCAGTACGCTCTGGAAGGAAGTGTGTTTGTGGCAGGAGCGGGGATCCAGTGGCTGCGGGATGAGATGCGGATGCTGAAAAACGCCCAGCAGTCGGAGGAATATGCGGAATCGGTGGAGGATACCAACGGCGTCTATGTGGTTCCGGCATTTACCGGCATGGGGGCGCCTTACTGGAGCCAGCGGGCAAGAGGGATGGTCGTAGGCCTTACCAGGGGATGCAAAAAAGAGCATTTTATCCGTGCAACGCTGGAGGCTATGGCCTATCAGACCAACGACATCCTAAAAGTGATGGAGCAGGAGTCCCAGGCTCCCATCCGCAGTCTGAAGGTGGACGGAGGAGCCAGCAGGAACAATTTCCTGATCCAGTTCCAGTCGGATATCTTAGGCGTGGAAGTGCAAAGACCGGAGTGTGTGGAAACGACAGCTTTGGGCGCTGCCTATCTGGCAGGGATCGCCGTGGGGGTCTGGAAGGACAGGGAAGAGGTATGCGCCAATTTTGCCGTTTCCAGAACGTTTTCTCCCAACATGGAAGAAGGGACACGCAGCGAGAAGCTAAAAGGCTGGAGGCGGGCAGTCGCCTGTGCTTTGGCCTGGGCAGAGGACGGAAGTGAAGACGAGTAATATCCGGAAGCTCACGAAGCAGCAAACCGCTGCTGGAGTAATAGAATTAAGGAGAACACTTGATCACTGTTTTAGTGAAATATGTACTTCTTAATTCTTTTTTAACTGAAAAAGCAGAAGAGGGTAATTACCCAAGCATTAGCGAATACTGTAAGTACAAAAGTTTACAAGAAAATACAAGCTATGCCGCTCTATATAACACCTTATTAAACAAAATAAGCTCTTTCCTGAAGGACAAAGAATTTGTTTTAAGAGAGTTAATCGCAACGCCACCAGCTTTGATTGGTAGATGGTTTTATGAAAATGTAAGTAGTGGACTTGTAAAAAATGTGGAACACATCGGAAAAGCTGAAGGTGGAATAGAAAAATATAAAAGGATATGACATTGATTTCAAAAAGCCAAGCAGTGCGTGGCGGCTTGGAAAAGATAGTTAGATGATTTTGGAGGTGCATTTTGTGACAGAAGAAAATAGAGAGACAGTTATTGTAGATGATAAAACGATAAAGAATAAAATATATCTTATCCGTGGACAAAAAGTAATGCTTGATGTAGATTTAGCTGAAATATATGGTTATGAAACTAAAAATTTCAATAGACAGGTAAAAAATAATATTGAGAAGTTTGAAGGCGAAGATTTTATGTTTCAACTGACAGAAAATGAGTTTGAAAACTTGAGGTGCAAAAATTTCACCTCAAGTTGGGGCGGTTCAAGGTACCTACCAAATGCCTTTACAGAACAAGGTATTTACATGCTTATGACTGTATTAAGAGGTGAACTTGCGATTAGGCAAAGCAGAGCCTTAATTAGAACATTTAAGCAGATGAAAGACTTCATTATTGAAAATCAAGATTTTATCGGTTCAAAAGAATTAGTACAAATAGCTATACAAACCAATCGGAATACAAATGATATAGCAAAAATAAATGATAAAATTAGCACCTTAGCAACAAAAGAAGATTTGAAAAAAGTAATGGATAATTTTATAGATCCGGACACCTACAAGCATTTCCTTTTGATGAATGGAGATAAGATTGAGGCGGATGTTGCCTATACAAAAATATATAAGTCAGCAAAGAAAAGCATTTATGTTATAGATAACTATATAGGACTAAAAACATTGGAACTTTTAAGAACTGCAAAAGATAATGTTGAAGTCATCCTATTTAGCGACAATGTCAGAAATAAAGATATGCTTACAAAAAACATCCTAAATGATTTTAGAAGAGATTATCCAAATATCAACTTAAAAATGAAGGTTGCAGGCAAAAAATATCACGATAGATATATTGCAATAGACTATGGAACAGAAAATGAAGTCTTTTATCTTTGCGGAGCTTCATCAAAAGATGCTGGAAATAAAATATCAAGCATTACCAAGATAGAAGAATCATCTAAAGATATGTATCATATAATGTTTGGCGGAATGTTAAACAATAAGAATTTGAAAATTTAATATACAGATAACAGATTAGATAGTTATATGAGCTTTAAGTAAGGCGGTAGAAGTAAAAAATCTATCGTCTTTTTAATTGCAACAAACAGGAGGAAAATAATATGCACGAAAATAAAAATGAACAGAATACAGGAACAAAAACGATAAAGAAGATTGGGAAAGTAACCTATGAGGTTGTTGTCCACTTTAATGAAAATGCTATTGAGACAATGCAAGACAAATTAAAAGAGCCTGTGAAAAAAACTCTGTAAATGAGCCTGTGAAAAAAACTCTGTAAATTAAACACTATAAAGGTCTTCTATGATAAAATATATTAAATCATAGGAGGCCTTTTATTATGGCAAACAGAAAAAAAGAAGTTTACAAACCAAAACCGATGACAGAAGGAAAAAGAAATCTTATTCAGGGACTGCTCCAGGAATACGATATCCAGTCAGCAGATGATATTCAGGAGGCACTTAAAGATCTGCTTTCCGGAACCCTTCAAGATATGCTTGAAACAGAAATGGACAATCATCTTGGATACGATCGTTATGAAAGATCTAGTGAGCCTAATTACCGTAATGGAACAAAGTCTAAAACTGTTCGTAGTAAATACGGTGAATTCGAAGTAGATGTACCTCAGGATCGTCAAAGTTCTTTTGAACCACAGGTACTTCCAAAACGTCAAAAAGATATTTCTTCCATTGATGACAAGATTATTGCAATGTATGCAAAGGGGATGACTACACGACAGATTTCAGAAACCATAGAGGATATTTATGGTTTTGAAGTCAGTGAAGGAATGGTATCCGATATCACAGATAAGCTCCTTCCCAAAATCGAGGAATGGCAGAATCGTCCCTTGTCACCTGTGTATCCAATCGTTTTTATTGATGCTGTGCATTTCTCTGTACGTGATGATGGTGTGATCAGAAAGCTGGCAGCATATGTGGTACTTGGCATCAATGAAGATGGCATGAAAGAAGTCTTAAGCATCGTAGTGGGCGAAAATGAAAGCAGTAAGTACTGGCTTTCTGTATTGAACAGCTTGAAGAATCGTGGAGTTCAGGATATTCTCATTCTCTGCTCAGATGGATTAACAGGAATCAAGGATGCAATCTCTACCGCATTTCCAAAAACAGAGCAACAGCGTTGTATTGTACATATGGTGAGAAATACGCTGAAATATGTTGCAAACAAAGATATGAAATCCTTTGCAAAGGATTTAAAGACAATCTATACGGCAGCAAGCGAAGAAGCTGCTAGAAAGCAGTTAGAGACTGTGACAAAGAAATGGTCTGGGCAATATCCGAGTGCCATGAACCGCTGGCATGATAACTGGGATGCGATTTCTCCAATTTTCAAGTTTTCCAAGGATGTTCGTACCGCTTTTTATACTACGAATGCCATAGAATCACTAAATTCATGCTATCGTAGATTGAACAAGCAGAGAAGCGTATTTCCAAGTTCCCAGGCGCTGATGAAGGCACTATATCTGGGTACTTTTGAAATTGCAAAAAAATGGACAATGTCGATCCGCAACTGGGGAAAAGTACGTGGTGAACTGGAAATCATGTACCCCGACCGACTGATGATGTAAGTCTAAATAATATGCCAAGAAAAATACACCCAGATTTTTCTGGGTGCTCTTGACATGTTCGTTCATTTTTGCTATTAAATAGACAACGGCTTAACCGCAGAAAACTGCCATTAAGCCGCTTAATTATCATAGAAGATCTCAATTTACAGAAAAAATTTCACACCGTCGGTATCCATACGTTACAATTTATAAAAGCTAAACTCACTTTTGAGTTCCGAGCAGTTGTTGTTTGCTGATTCCGTGGCCAAAGGGATGGCATCATGAATCACCATATCTTATCACTGTTACTCAACATTCACGCTAATACTCACAATCTCCTTTGTCTGAGAGTTGAAAATCACAGAATAGGCATATACTTCGCCTTTTTCATGGAGACTGGTTTTAAGTGCAGAAACACTTACAATATTTTCAAAAGTTTCCTGCTGTTTTTCTTCGGAATCAAGTGATACAAATTCATTTTCCTTGATTTGTTTACCTACACTATAGGAAAAATCGCCTTCATCAAACGTTACATCGTACTCGCTGGAAATAATTTGATTTGCTGCTTTAATCACTTGTTTTTCCTCGTCAGAATAAGTTTCATTTTTCATTGAACATCCTGATAGCATACATAAGACCACAACTGCGGCAAACAATACGCTAAATATTCTCTTCATTCTTTTAACTCCTTTCATAATCCTGATACACTTTACGGAAAACAGCTTTTCGATAGGAAGCATCGATTCCAAAGTAAATTCCCGTCTGCAATACAAGCAGCACAACTGTACACCAGAAAGCTACCGGAATATTTGAAACAATCGCAAATCGTTCGCTAATAAAAATTCCAATCCAAAGGTAAATCAGAGCAACAAGGAAAGGAACCAACAAAATCAAGGATGTTACCTTACGCAATGCAGAAGATAACTCTTTCTTGGACAACCCGATTTTTACAATTCCTTTGTACTTTTTGCATTCTGCATCCAACTCCGAATATAGTCTGGAGTATATAAAGCTTGCAACTGCAAGAATAAACGTGAAGCACAGCATACTGCCGATATATAACGTCAGATTGTTCTGCAGCTGGCTGGTGCGATAGTAGCTGTACGCAGTTATCACATTTGCATCTCTGTTTTCAATACTGGTTTTCAATGAGTTTTCAACCGCTTCGGGACTATGACTATTCATTTCCCAGTTATCATAAACAAATGCTGTGATAGTCTTGCTGTCCATCTGTGGCTTCAAAGCATCAAAAACTGAATCATTTACAATGCAAACATTGGTTGTGAAACCGGACAGCATAATGGTTGCTTCTGTATATCCTTCTACAGACAGATCAAAACGATTTTCATCCATAAAGGACTGAATATCTGACGGAATCTTTTTGACGGTTTCTCCTGCATTTCCAGCAACGAGAAAAACGCCGTCTTCTGAAACTGTCACTGTTTCTCTACCGAGAAACTTCATTATGATGTTGTAATCACTTGCAGACATCATCGCAGAACGGGTTGGGTTAGCCTTATTGTACCAAAGGTTAAATACAGCTTTTTGATAACCGGGCAAGTCTTGCAGTTCCTTTTCAATCACAGCCACGTCGCCGGCAACATCTGCATTTTCTGTCCAGGCATTATAACTTATAGCATAGGGCATGATCTTCTCCGTTTCTGTTTTCACATTTGTCGATATGGAAAACAGGAGGATGATGGAAAAGAATGAAATGGCATACAATACAGCGGAAATTGTCATTGTCTGCGCATTTGCTCTCAGTTTTGCTTTTTTATCGCTGCTATAAAGCAAACGTCCTCTTGCATGACTTTTTTTTGAAAGGGCAAGGGCCATACGCATTCCATAGGCAAACATCAAATAAGTTCCAGTGATAATGGTAAAAACCAACACCAAAGCAGTCACACTATTGTCCTGAATCTGTTTAGCCATCTGTGTCCCGCTTGTAAAAAGCCAAACCATAAAACCAAATAAAACTAAAAATACAATAAGAAGGGGTAACAGTTTCTGTGGCTTTTCACCGGTTACTTCGGTTTTTAATAAACGTACCACCTCTTTCTTGCGAATCAGCCTTGGCGTAAAAAAAGCAATCGCTAAAAAGACAATTCCCAAGACAATAACAGTAGTAATGATTGCCTGAACAGGGAAATAGAAAGTAAAGTCGGATACGCCGATAACTTTATTTGCAATGTCCAAAAAGAATTTTGAAAACACAAATCCCAGCAAAATCCCCGTTACGATAGATGCAAATCCAACAATCATGTTTTCCAGAAACACAAGTTTGTTAACCTGCTTTTTTGATGCGCCCAAAATAGTGATCAAACCGAACTGGCGACTTCGAGCCTTCAGAAAACATCCCACAGAGTATGAAATAAAGCAAACGGAAAATCCAATGGAAATAAGCTCGCCTACTATAAGGATCAACCCCATGGTGCTGTCTCGGTCAATGATACTCATGGCCGGGTGAAACGACAGCACTGTGAACAGGAAAAATACAAATACAGAAAACACGCAGTTCACGAAGTAATAAATATAGTTTCTTCTGTCACGGCTGATATTGTTGCGGGCAAAGTCAAATAAGGTCATGCGGTTCACCTCCCAAAAGACTCATAGCATCCACAATCTCCTGTTGAAAAGTCCTTCGATTTCCATCGGAGACAATTTCCTGGTATAACTGTCCGTCTTTGATAATCAGGACGCGCTTGCAATAGCTCGCCACAAAAGAATCGTGCGTTACCATCAGGATAGTGGAATTTTTCGTTTCGTTGAGCATCCGGAATAATTCCATAACATCTTTCGTAGCCTTGGAATCGAGATTTCCGGTAGGTTCGTCTGCCAGAAGCAAAGACGGATTGGTTACAACGGCACGGGCAACCGCGGTACGCTGTGCCTGCCCTCCGGATATTTCAAAAGTGCGTTTGGAAAGGAGAGGCTCAATTCCTAAAAGTGCAGCAACCTCCGCGGTGCGCTTTTTAATCTCAGGAACAGGAACACCTTCCAATGTCAACGGCAGCATGATATTTTCGCCCACTGTCAAAGTATGCACCAAATTGAAGTCCTGAAATACAAAGCCCAAGGTATTCCGTCTAAAATGTGCCAGTTGGTCGTCATTCATTTCGTGGGGATCTTCACTATCAATGCAGACACTGCCGCTGGTAGGGTGATCGATGGTAGAAATCACATTTAAAAGAGTGCTTTTACCACTACCGGATGGTCCCATAATGGCGACAAATTCTCCTTTTTCAATACTAAAGTTAATATCATTCAAAGCGGTATATGGAACTTTTCCCTCATATACTTTACCAAGATGTTTTGTTGTTAAAATTGACATCTTTACAACCTCCTTCATTGTTCTGCATTTAGTATAGCTGATATCTCAAAAAATAAAAATCGAGAAAGATTACGGAACATGACAGTTTTGTAATCTTTCTCGAAATGCTATATTTCACTTTTTGCATGAAAATAAATAGTAAATGTACTTCCTTTTCCTAATTCTGACTGCACCATTATGGTATGTCCCAGATAATCCAGGCTTTGTTTTACCATATACAAGCCCAATCCGCTTGATTCTCCGCGCAGGCGTCCATTCTGTCCCGTAAAAAACAAATCAAAAATTCGATTGAAGTCACGAGGATCAATGCCACATCCTTCATCTTGGATACTCAATGAAGTACATTCTTCTGATCTGTCAGCACGGACGGTAATTTTCTTTCCTTCATCACTATATTTGATAGCATTGGTTAAGAGTTGGTACAACACGAAACGAAGCCATTTGGAATCGCTGTACACCACCAAATCATCTGCAATCTCAAGTTTTGGAAAAATTCCTTTTGTAATAAATGAGCTTTTTAACTCGTTGATACAATCTTTACACATACTGTGCAAATTCACTTTTTCGGAATGAAAATCATTTTTTATTGCATCAAGTTTATACATATTCAAAACCTGATCCAAATCATATTGTATTTGCGCCGCTGATTGTGCTATTTTACGAAAATCCGAATCGCCTTTTTTGTTTTCTGAAACCAGACGGATCACGGATAAAGGCATTTTTAATTGATGCACCCAGCGATAAATCATGATCTTACTCTGCTTTTGCTTGTCCTCCATACGAGCTAACCGGTTTAAATATAACCTGTGCTGTTCCTCAACTAACTTCCGATAGTGCTGTTCCTCGCGGCCTTTGGGTTCGCTGATTAGAAAATCCTCCAAGGTCTTGTTTTCATTACAGAGGATTTCATAAAAATCCCATGTGGAATATAGCCGGTAAAGCAAGAAGCACAATAAAATAAACAGAGATAAAAATACATAATACCACCATGTTCCTCCGGGATTTCCACTAATTAAAGTCAAATAAACAATCATAATGGAAACCGGCGCTGCTAAAAAAAGAAGAATTACCCATAGGTGATCCAAAACAAAACATTTTAAATGTTTTGCAAGTTTTTTATTTTTCATGACGTGAATCTCCTATGCGATAACCAACGCCTCTGACGGGTTTAACAGCAAGGGTGGAGCCAATGCGCTCTAATCGTTTGCGAATCCGGCTGATTGTCACATTCAAGGTGTTTTCTTCTACAAAACTCTCATCATCCCAAATTTCATTCAGCAGTTCCTCACGGCTTACAATATTCGGATAATTCTGAAACATCACCCGGATCACACCTGCTTCTGTTTTGGATAGTTCCGTCATATGTCCATGACAAGACAATGTTAATTTGCTTTTTGAAAAAATACAATCTTCACATTGTAATTCATCTGCGTTGAAACTTGAATACTCTCCATATGTGCGGCGGAGGACGGCGGAAATTTTTGCTGTGACCACTTCAAAAGAAAATGGCTTTGTAATATAATCATCCCCTCCGTTCATAATGGCATGAACTTGATCGGAGTCTGTATTTCTGGCAGAAAGAAATATAATCGGACAAGGACTGATACTTCTGATCTTATTACACCAATAGAAACCGTTATAGACAGGAAGATTGATGTCCAGCAAAACCAGATGGGGGGTTTCCAACTTGAATTCCTCAATCACATTTTTCAAATCTTTACACCGATAGACTAAAAAACCGAACCGCTGTAAATGGTCTGAAAGGAGTCCAGCAATATCGGGATCATCTTCTATTATCATAATTTTATAATTCATATTTATCTCCTTTTTCGTCTAAAAATTTAACATTGAAACAACTGTACCTGCCAACCAAAGCAGAAATAACACGATAGGCACTGCTTTATATTTGAGAATAATTGCGATATACTCTCTGATAAACGCATTCGGCCAATAATAAAAAGCTGTTTTGCACCCAACACCATCCGCTTTTAATCCAACCTGTTTTGCATATGTCCCAGTTCGAAAAACATGATAATCATTTGTTACAAAAATCACACGGTACTGGGACATCATCTGATCCATAATTTTTTTTGAGAACATCATGTTCTCAAGAGTTGTGGTGGACTGATCTTCCATGATAATGTTATGCTCAGAGATTCCTTTTTCCAGAAGATAATTTTTCATGGCTTCGGCTTCAGATATATTTTCATCACTGCCCTGGCCGCCTGAAACTATAATTTTTGCTTTTCTCCCGGAACTCTCAAATACCTCAATTCCCTTATTCAATCTTCCAGCCAGCAGAGGGGAGACCCTTTCGCCGTTAAGCAGCCCAGCACCATGTACGATAATAAAATCACAGTTTTTGTTTTTCGGCAAAAGGTGGTAGAGCTGTGAGTAAATGAAGAGTGCTGAAAAAGTAAAAATAACATACATCGCGATGAGGGCAATCAATACAACCATTGACATCGTAATAGTCGATAAATTTTTAGCTGAAATCGTTACTGCCACAGCAACGAATGCGCCCCAAATTCCAACTCCAAACGCAATAGATAAACTGTGTGCCAAACTGAAACGTTCTCTTTTTATTGCAATCACTCCTGCATAGATAAAGACAAAGGAAATAAACAGTAAAATCAACGGGATGACTGTATACAGAACTATATTAAGTAAAGTATTAACTATTGTCCCATTTGTAGCATAAGCCACTGCAACAAATAGCGATGCTAAGCTCAATGCAAGAAAGATTGAATTTCTGAAAGCACGTTTTTCCCTCAAAAATGAACCTATAAATATAGCCGTAAAAGCCCCAAATATAATCCAATATATCATTTTCTATTCCTCCGAATGCCAATTACATTTATATCGCTGATCAAGGGGCTTCTGTGTTTGTTTGGGTATTAGCCAAATACGATTTAAATGCACTACACCTTTGATACGGTTTTCTTTACAAAGTTTCTGCACTCGTCGTTCTGACAAGCCCCATAGTTTTGCTGCGTCTTGTACAGTCATATACTCGAACATTGCCGTCCTCCTTAATCCATCTACTTATATTATAGACGGTTAGCCGAATAATATCAAGTTTTTTAGTAAGATACAATACCGGCAAGCAACTTTATTATGCGAGCAATCTTCGCGAGCAGGTTTTGCGCGGTTCGCAAAACATCGGTTCGTTAGAACCGACTGCAAGGAAAAAAGAAAGCATCGAGCTTTCTTTTTGGGCTGCAAGCCTACGTGTTTAGCGTGAGTAAACTATCGTTACTCACGCTAAACACGTATCTCATCAAAATGAGATTATCTCAATAATAACATCAGTAGAATAAATAAAAATAGGCAGAAAATATCGAAATCTCCTGCCCTTTACTTATTCCACTGACTTCTTTACTATTCCACTTTTTGAGAAAAAATGGATGGTTATATTCGTCCATAAACATAAACTAAGCGGCAGTTTTAAGTTAGCCATCTTTTACGACTGAATCGGTTACTTTACTGGCTCATCTTTCATAGAAAAATGGATTTCTCTATGAACCAACAAGTCAAGTTTTCATGGTTTTCTTTAGTATTCCAACATTACTGAAAATATGGATTATTCTAAAAGTCCATATCGCAAATCAAAGTGGGCTACTCTAATACACCATTATTTCTATCATAATGGACCTCTATTCAAATCCACTTTTTAAGAAAACTTAGACTTCTTTACTATTCCACATTTAGCGATAAAATGGGAAACTCTACTTAACCATCTTTTAGCTAGTAATGGACTAGTTTCACTATCAATTGATTCGTTAAGGTAATGGATTTTTGAAAAGTCATCTTTTACCTTTTTAAGTTATACTATTTCCTTTCTACAGAATTGGCATGTCGAATACTTTTCAGCTTCTTATCTATTCACAGAAAAATATTTCTGTGTTTTTTTGATTTTGAAAATGTGGCATAGTAATATCGTAAAAATTGAATGACTAGAGCTAAACACTATCTGGTGTTTTTTCAACATCAGATAGACAGGAGGAAATAGTGCGATTTCATATTCGTAAGGTTCAATTATTTCAAAAATAATGACTCAGTTATTCAACTAACAAAATATAGAAAGGAGTTTTTAGGCCGTAGGTCCAGATAAAGTAACAAAGATATAGTCACAATCAAATTGAAATATTATTAAATAAATTCTGCATCATAAAGGAGGAAATATTACTGAGTCCATAGTTATAATCCAGTTTTACGAATAGCGAAACCAAAGCAAGAAATCGTTCAAATCGAAAAAATACAAAAAATAAACGTTATAAAGCGTTTCAATTATTCAAGCTCTAGAATCCAAATTGAGCATTGGAGTAGTCTTCTCCAATCAAAAAAACATAAAGAACACCTGCCGCAGCAGGAAGACACTGTTTTCGGAAGTATCGCGTTAATCGAAAACACCTCAACCATTGGTACAAAAAAGAAAGGAGTCAGTTATGACTAAAAATAAAAAAGACGATCACGTTCAGATCGTAGAAAAATGAAAAAACATGCGATAGAAAAACAAAACAAAGCGCTAAAAACACCAGAAGGCCGACTTCAGTTTGTCAATTCTCAAGGAGTTTCAAGTTTAAAGAAACGATTCAAAAAAGGAAAAGGCATTAAGCGTAAAGAGGCCAAAGAAACAGGAGATGACATTGAGTTAATCCACACTCATCGTACACTCCATAACTATTCGGGTTCATGGCATTGTTTTGCAAAATGGGTTTCAATTCACATTTCACCAGAACAGTTAATGGTATTAGGTAATGTTGAAAAAGATACGGAAGGTTGGATAGAACTTATCAATCAATACTTACAATATTGTATAGAGATTGGTTTAAGTCCATATACACAAGCAACCTACAAAGCAGCATTGGCCAAAGTTCTCGGAGTTTCCTCAACTAATTTTATCGCTACACAACCACGTACACGTGCAAATCGCATGAACAATCGTGTATTACATACAGACTATCGTTTATCTAACAAAAATAACGACTACTGGCATAAAGTAGTTGCCTCAACAGGCTTACGTAAAAGTGAACTGATCCACGTCACTGGTGACGCTATGCAACGTGGCCGTGATGGCCGTTGGTATTTAAATTTAGACGGCCATAAGCATCACACAAAAGGACGCAGAGATCGCTGGTCTCCAATCATGGCCACTAGTCAAGAGGAGGAAGAGTGGTTAGTCGCTATTTTCCAACGAGCAGGAGAAAAGAGAGTGTTTCATGTTCCCAAAGATTTAATTCTCGACGATTTTGATGGAAAGAAAGTTCCCACTGCATTAAAGCCACATAAGTATCGTGCTGAGTATGCAGAGCGTGTTTATCGCAGTGTAGCACGCGAAATTTCCAAGATTAGAAATCGTAAAGAAGTTATCCATCTGCGTAAAGAGTTAGTTGGCATCTCACTCGACAGAAAAGCTTGTAAAATTGTGACAAAGGCTCTGGGACACAATAGACCAGAGGAATTTCCTCGTTCCTATGCTTATATATTATTGAAACGCTAGGTAACATTGCACATTTTTCAAAAATCTAGCCTCAATTCATTACACATGTGGCATAATACTTGTATCTAGAAAATGAAAGGAATTCTATATGTTACCTCAAAATAATTCTCCTCTTCTGTTAAATCGACAACAAGCAGCGGAACTACTTGGAATAGATCCTAAATCATTTGATAAGTACATCAGAAGTCACCCAGACTTTCAATGCTTTATGGTAGGAAAACAAGAGCGCTATTTGAAGTCAAAACTGATTAAATTTATTGAAAGCCACTGCGATTGACGGATAATGATTGATAAAATTAGATTTTTCATATATCCTATATGTGACTAGTCTATTTTATCAATCATATTTTATAGAAAGGCTGATAAAATGGCAACAATAACAAAACGTGGTAACTCTTACCGTGCAACTGTATCACTTTATAAGAAAGGAGAATATAAACGAGAAACCAAAACCTTTAGCAACAGAAAAGATGCTGAGCTTTGGACATTAGAAATGGAACTTGAAAAAGGTCGTGGCAAGAACATTGCCGAACGATCCACCCTATTTCCTGATTTTTATAGAAATTGGGTCCATTCGGTCAAGAAAAATGATGTTCGCGAAGCCACCTTTATAAACTATAAACGAACTCTCGTAGTAGTTGATGACCTTTTTGATGGTATTCAACTTAAACACCTTGACGATCTCGTCATGCAAAAGAAAATCGATCAATATGCTGAAACCCACTCTAAAAAAACAGTAAAAGAACTTGTTCTTAAAATCCGTGGTTCATTGAAATATGCGTATGCTCGTGGTTTGATTAGCAATGACTTTGGTCATCTTTTAAAAGCAAAAGGGCAAGAACAAGCTAAACGAAATATTCCACTATCTATCACAGAATTTAAAAAACTCAGACAATACTGCCTAAGTCATACTGAGGATGAATTTAATGTTCTTGTTGCTCTCGCCCTTGAGACAGGAGCAAGACGTGGAGAACTTTTAGGAATTAAAAAAGAAGATATTTTTGAATATGGTATCAAAATTCTTCGATCAATTAGTCCAACTAATGACGATACCCAGCTTAAAACCAAATATTCTAAGCGTGATATTTCTATCAACGAAGATGTTTATCAAGCCGTGACAAAACTTGCACAAACAAAAGAAGGCTATATCTTTGATTGGAATGGATTCAAGCAAGCTGGTCAACTTCAAAAGCTGTTAAAACAGTTGGGATTAACAAAAACGACATTTCATGGACTTCGTGACACGCATGCCTCATTTCTCTTTTCAAAAGATATTAGCCTAGACTATATTTCTCGTCGTCTAGGTCATAACTCAATCTTAACAACACAACAGTATTATCTAGAATTGATGCCAGAAAAAAAGCACCAGCAAGATGCCGATGCTTTAAGTCTCTTAAACGACTTATCACTATAATTAACACCAACTGACACCAAAAAGGTGCCACAATCGTTGGTATAATAAGGTTTTGATTAACGTTTAGAGAAATGGAGAGAGAAAAACATCAAAAAAGTGATAAAAATGATTAGAAAGTCCTTGATAAGTAGCAACAGGGTTGCTGTTTTGGCAAAGATTCGCTTGAAAACCTATAAATGTTGTAAAAACAACGGAATAAACTCCTCCTGTAAGGTATGCTAAAGCGGCAGGCTGCAGCAGAGCGCTGCATTCGAACGGTCGGCATCCCTTCCGGGAGGAATTTATTTGTCCGAGAAGAGGAAGCCCTGCCGGATCGAAAGAGAAAGCATTGTGCGGTCGGGAAAGAGACGTTTTCCCGGCAAAGAAGATGAAAAAGGAGAAAACATAATGAGCGCAGTATTAGGACCCATCCATTATTGGTTATACGAAAAAATTCAATGGCAGGAAGAACTGCTGTCTGCCATAAAAAAAGAAGCAGAGCAGGCGGGATGGCTGGAAGCCTCCGGCGAGACAGTCTTAGGAGCGGAAGAGGAAAAACCGCTGGAAGAGCTGATTGATCCGGGCAATATCCACGGATGGCTGCAAGAAAGGATCCGGGATTCAGAAACGCGGTATGCAAAGCTGGCAGGAGAGCTGTTGAAAGAAGAACCGGATCGGATCCGGAAATTAGAAGAAATCGCGTTTGCTTTTGGGAAAAAACATGCCCTTTCCAGGGAAGCGACGGCCGAGGAGGCTTACAGGCAGTTTGAAAACTGTTTGTTGAACGGGATGCCCTGCGACAGAGTGAACCGGTTGGTGAAAAAGGAAGAAGAGTGTATCGTGTGGGAAGAAACCAAAGATCTGCACAAAGAATACTGGATCCGGGAAGAGGCGGATCCTCAGATCTATCGCCGACTGAGACAGCAGATCATGGCAGGGATCTTGTGGGAGACAGGCTATCAGGTATCCGGAGACGGAAAAATCTATGAGATCAGGAAACAGGGAAAATAGAAAAAAGGATCATCTGAAAAAGGAGAAAGAAACATGAGCGGAAATGAGACAACGAAAGGCTACAGCATTGAGATTTTGATAGAGGAGCATGAAAATATTACCCGTATGCTGCAGGTACTACGGACCATGTGCAGGAGGATCCTGGAAGGGGGAGAAGTGGTCACAGAAGATTTTCGGGAGGGGATCTCTTTCATTCGTAATTATGCGGATCGCCATCACCATGGAAAGGAAGAAAAATTTTTGTTTCCTGAGATGACGGTACATCTGGGAGGACCGGCACAGAAGCTGATCACTCACGGAATGCTGGTGGAGCATGACCTGGGGCGGGGACATGTGCTGGCACTGGAGACGGCTCTGACAGATTATGAAAAGGAGCCGACGGCGGACCATAAGCTGGACATTTTGGCGGGAGCGATGGCATATGTGAATCTGCTGACGGGACATATCGACAAAGAAAATCAGGTGGTTTTTACATTTGCCCAGCGTCAGCTTCCCGGGGAAGTGCTGGAAGAAGTGGATCAGGCATGTAGAGCCTATGAGAAAGAAGAAAAAAACAAAGAGGTTCGGGAATCCTACCTGGCGCTTTTGAAGCGACTGGAGGAAGCTTATCCGCTGACAGAGAAGATCTGATACGGAAACATGGCAGAAACCGGCAGTGACAAAAAGGCAGGGAAGGTGGCAAAAGGAGCCGGGTAAAAGCCGGCAGAGAAAGGGAAAGCAACAGGGAAACATCCCAAAAAGGGAACAAAAAACAGTAGAAGAAAAGCCGAAAGAATCCAGCCTCTGAAAAGAGGATCTGTCGCCAAAATAATCCGTTTTGGCGGCGGAACTCCTTCAAAGCGCAGTCTTTCGGCTTTTGATATGATAGACCCTTCCTTTAAAAATCTCCGGCGATCAGATCTTCCAGAGAAATCTGATAAAAAAAGTCATGAGTCATGACGTTGAATTTTTTCCACAGGGGCAAAGTGATGCAGCTTTCGCTTCGGGGACATTCTTCCGCGCCGGGCATCAGACATGCCACAGGGGCAAAGGATCCCTCCGTCAGTTCAATGATCTCTCCTATTTTGTATTCCTTTGGCGGACGGACCAGGGTATAGCCGCCGCCCCGCCCGCGGAGACCTTTCAGCATATCGGCAGCCACCAGTTTTTTTAAGATGCTTTCCAGATATTTTTCTGAAATACTTTGGCGAAGAGCAATGTCCTTCAGAGGGATATACCCCTGTCCTTCGTGCAAAGCAAGGTCGATCATAACGCGCAGTGCATATCTGGCTTTTGTTGAAATCATCGGGTCACCTCCAGTCACATATGTGGTTGCTGTGGCTACATTATACTGGGAGTTTTTAAAAAAATCAATATAACCGTGTAAACAGATTAATAAAGTATGACATATAATTCACAGAAAAACAAAAAGAATCATAGAAAAAGATGAGGCAGCATCTCACGCCGCGGCAGAAGAAAAACCTGTGCTGCACCGGGAAAAGTCCGCTATGACAGCAGGAAAAAGCTACCCTTGCAGGGAAGAAGAAATTACCCTTGCGGCAGGAGAAATCCACCGTTGGCACGGGAGGAAGAGTGTAGTATGATGGAAAAAACAAATAACAGAAAGAGTGGAGCAGATAATGTTAGATCAATTTTCAAGAACACGGCTATTACTGGGAGAAGAGGCCATGGAGCGGCTGAAGCGTGCCAGAGTCGCAATATTCGGAATAGGAGGAGTGGGCGGGTTTGCCTGTGAAGCCCTGGTACGCAGCGGAATCGGGACCTTTGACCTGATCGATGACGATAAGGTCTGCCTGACGAACCTGAACCGCCAGATTATCGCCACAAGAAACACGGTAGGAAGATACAAGGTAGAAGTCATGAAAGAGCGGATCCTGGAGATCAATCCGGATGCGAAGGTCAACACCCACCGCTGTTTTTTTCTTCCGGAAACGGCGGAGGAATTTTCCTTTGAAGAATACGATTATGTGATCGATGCGGTAGATACCGTTACGGCGAAGATCGAAATCGTGCTGCAGGCGCAGAAGAAGCAGGTTCCGGTCATCAGCAGCATGGGAGCAGGAAACAAGCTGGATGCGTCCGGATTTCAGGTTGCGGATCTGTATAAGACCAGGATGTGCCCGCTGGCAAAAGTCATGCGCAGAGAGCTGAAAAAAAGAGGGGTAAAGAAGCTGAAGGTGGTATATTCGGAAGAAAAACCCAGACGCCCTCTGGAGGATCTGTCTGCCAGCTGTCGGACAGGCTGTATCTGCCCGCCGGGGGCAGTTCACAAGTGCACTGCCAGAAGGGATATTCCGGGAAGCGTAGGCTTCGTGCCTTCGGTGGCAGGGCTGATCCTGGCGGGAGAAGTTGTCCGGGATCTGACCGGGATCTGACAGAGATTTGTTCGAGATCTGACGGAAATTTTACCGGCTGCCGACTGCCAAAGTGTAAGCTGCTGTGAAAGAGACAGGAGGTTGGCTATAAGTTTTTCTTATAACCAGATATGTTTTTTGTGTATTGGACAGATAAAGCCCTATCGTGCTAGTATGCCTGTAAGCATTCAAACAAAGAAAATGGAGGAAGACGACATGGCAGATATCAGAGATTCAAAAAACTGGGGATTTGAGACGAGACAGTTACACATAGGACAGGAGCAGGCAGATCCGACAACGGATGCAAGGGCAGTGCCCATCTATGCGAGCACCTCTTACGTATTCCATGACGCACAGCATGCGGCAGACCGATTTGCCCTGAAGGACGCAGGTAATATCTACGGAAGGCTGACAAACCCTACCCAGGGAGTATTTGAGGAGAGGATCGCTTCCCTGGAGGGAGGAGTGGCGGCGCTGGCAGTTGCTTCAGGAGCGGCGGCCATCGCCTACACCTTTCAGGCGCTGGCAAAGGCGGGAGAACATATTGTGGCTTCCAAGACGATCTACGGAGGCACATACAACCTGCTGGCACATACGCTGCCACTGAACAACGGGATTACCACTACATTTGTGGATCCGGAAGAGGAAGGCGCTTTTGAGGCGGCCATCCGGGAAAACACCAAGGCGATCTTTGTGGAATCCCTGGGAAACCCGCACTCCAATCTGGTGGACCTGGAAGAACTGGCAGAGATCGCCCACAGGCATCAGCTTCCGCTGGTAGTGGATTCTACCTTTGCCACGCCCTATCTGATCCGTCCGATCGAACATGGAGCAGACATTGTGGTGCATTCGGCGACCAAGTTTATCGGAGGGCACGGAACGGCCATTGGCGGCGTGATCGTGGACGGCGGCAGGTTCAACTGGAAAGAAGCGGGAGCGTATCCCTGGATCACAGAACCCAATCCCAGCTATCATGGCGTGTCCTTTACCGATGCAGCGGGAGCGGCGGCTTTTGTCACATACATTCGTGCAGTGATCCTGAGAGACACAGGCGCTACCCTTTCTCCCTTCCATGCATTTTTGTTTTTGCAGGGATTGGAAACTTTATCTCTCAGAGTGGAGCGCCACGTCAGCAACGCACTGAAGATCGTAGAGTATCTGGAGCAGCATCCGCAGGTAGAGGCGGTGCATCATCCGTCTCTGGAAAGGGAGCCAAGCCATGCGCTTTATAAAAAGTATCTGCCAAACGGCGGCGGTTCTATTTTTACCTTTGAGATCAAGGGGGATGAAGAAACGGCCAAGAATTTTATAGACAATCTTGCCATCTTTTCCCTGCTGGCGAATGTGGCGGATGTGAAGTCCCTGGTGATCCATCCCACTACGACGACCCACAGCCAGTGTACGGCAGAGGAGTTGGAGGAACAGGGCATCAAGCCTACGACGATCCGTCTTTCCATCGGGATCGAACGGGTGGAAGATCTGCTTGCTGCGCTGGAAGCTGCCTTTGAAGCGGTCAGATAGAGGGGCAGAAAGTATCAAAAAGTACGGAAAAGTCAATACATACAGCTAAATCTATACATAGAGCTAAATCAATACACACAACTAAATCAATACATAGAGCTGTCCGGAAAGCGCTTTTTTCTTCGGGAGAAAAGCAGATGCAGCCGGGTTGTCAGGCGGGAGGAAGTGGATTCACTTCCTCCTGTTTACTTCTTGTAACATTTTATTTTTTTCGGGGGAAATTTGAGGGAAAAATTCATGCAGTATTTCGCAAATTAATGCTTTAAACCGAAAAAGTATTGTGCTATACTAGTAGGCATCAGCAGAAACATCTGAAAGAACAAGAAAGATAAAGGGAGGAAAAGGCTATGATTTGGGCGAAAGAAGAGTGTATGCCAAGAAACGAACTGGAAGCGATCCAGGAACAGCGACTGAAGGAAACGGTGGCATATATTTATGAGAAAGTACAGCCTTACCGGAAAAAAATGCAGGAGGCAGGCGTCAGCCCGGAAGATATCAAAAGTCTGAAGGATCTCAGCCGGCTGCCCTTTACTTATAAAGCGGATTTCAGAGAACACTACCCCCTGGGACTGTTTGCCGTTACGCCGAAAGAAATGGTGCGATTCCATGCAAGCTCAGGAACGACAGGAAAGCCTACGGTGGTGGGATACACGAAGAAGGATCTGGACATTTGGCTGAACAACGTGGCTAGGATCGCATGCATGGGAGGAGCGACCTCAGAGGATGTGGCACAGATCGCCTTTGGTTACGGGACTTTTACCGGGGCGCTGGGACTGCATGGAGGGCTGGAGACCATTGGGGCGACGGTGATCCCCATGTCTTCCGGGAATACGAAAAAACAGATTATGTTTATGCAGGATATGGGGACGACGCTTCTGGTGGCGACCCCCTCCTATGCGCTGCATCTGGGAGAAGAAATTCGGGCGAACGGGATGGATCCGGAGAAAGACTTAAAGGTACGCATCGGGCTTTTTGGAGGCGAAGGAATGACGGAGCCTATGCGGGACGAGATGCACAGGGTGTGGGGAGAGAGCTTTCTTTGCACACAGAATTATGGAATGAGCGAGCTTTGCGGACCGGGAGTGGCCGGAGAATGTGAGGAGCTTTGCGGAATGCATATCAACGAGGACTGGTTTATTCCGGAGATCATCGATCCGAAAACGGGAGAGGTCCTGCCTCCGGGAGAAGAAGGAGAGCTGGTGGTGACCTGTCTGGGAAAAGAGGCGCTTCCGCTGATCCGGTACCGCACAGGAGATCTGACCCGGCTGTTTTATGAGCCGTGTAAATGTGGAAGAACAACCGTCAGGATGGAAAATCTGTCCGGACGTGCAGACGATATGCTGGTGATCCGGGGAGTCAATGTTTTCCCCACCCAAATAGAAGAGGTACTGTTCCAGATTCCGGAGATCGGCCCACACTACGAGATCGTGGTGGAAAGAAAGAACCGTCTGGATGTGATGAGCATACGGGTGGAACTGGTGGATGACAGGCTTTTGGACAGCTACGGAAAGTTAAGCGAGCTGGAACAGAGGATCAAAAAAGGACTGAAGGCCCAGTTGGGACTGGCAACACAGATCAAGCTGGTGGCGCCCTACTCCCTGCAGAGATTTGAGGGCAAGGCGAAGAGAGTCACGGATTTACGAAAGGATGGGTTATAAAATGGCGGAGAATACGAAGGTGATCATGTTGGGAAACGAGGCGATCGCAAGAGGCGCCTATGAAGCGGGAGTGGGAGTGTCGGCGGCGTACCCGGGAACTCCCAGTACGGAGATCAGTGAATACCTGGTACAATATAAAGACAGCCTGTACTGCGAATGGTCGCCCAACGAGAAGGTGGCGGCAGAGGTGGCTATCGGGGCGTCTGTAGTGGGAGCCAGAGCCATGGCCTGTATGAAGCATGTGGGATTTAATGTGGCGGCAGATCCGGCTTACACGGTGTCCTATATGGGAGTCAATGGAGGTCTGGTTTTTGTGGTGGCGGATGATCCGGGACTTTACAGCTCCCAGAATGAGCAGGATACTCGTATGGTGGCACGGGCGGCAAAGCTTCCGGTGCTGGAGCCCTCCGACAGCAGGGAGGCCAAGGAATTTATGAAGGAGGCTTTTGCTTTAAGTGAGCAGTTTGACAGACCCTTTGTTTTCCGGATCACTACCAGGCTGGCCCATTCCCAGGGGATCGTAGAGCTGGAAGAACCCCAAGAAGCCGCCAGGAAGGCCTATGAGAAAAATATCCGAAAAACGGTGATGATGCCGGGCAATGCCAAACTTCGCCATACGGAAATCGAAAAAAGCATGGCAGAACTGGCAGAAGCGGCGAATACACTGCCCATTAACCGGATGGAGCTTCGGGACAGGAGGATCGGAGTCATTACCAGCGGAATTCCCTACCAGTATGTGAGGGAAGCGCTGCCTCAGGCCTCTGTCCTGAAGCTGGGAATGGTAAATCCTCTTCCGGAAAAACTGATCCGGGAGTTTGCTTCCAAGGTAGAAACACTTTATATCGTGGAAGAATTGGATCCGGTGATGGAAACGCAGATAAGAGCCTGGGGAATCACGGCAGTAGGAAAAGAGATCTTTACCGTGGAGGGCGAATACAGCGCCAATCTGCTGAGAAAAGCGATTCTGAAGGAAACCCGGGAGGAAAAGAAGGCGGCTGTAGTGTCCATGCGTCCGCCTATCCTATGTCCGGGATGTCCCCACAGAAGTGTGTATCATGTGGTGAAAAAACTAAAGCTGCATGTGGCGGGAGACATTGGATGCTATACACTGGGTGCGGTGGCGCCCTTAAGCGTGGTGGATACTACTATTTGTATGGGAGCCAGCATTTCCAGCCTACACGGAATGGAAAAGGCGAGGGGAAAAGACTACGTAAAACACTGGGTTGCTGCCATCGGGGATTCTACCTTCCTTCACACAGGCATCAATTCCCTGATGAACATGGTATACAATAAAGCGACCGGAACGGTGCTGATCATGGACAATTCTACCACAGGAATGACAGGCCATCAGGATCATGCGGCTACAGGAAAGACCCTGCAGGGAGAGGAAACGGAAGCGGTAGATCTGAAACAGCTTTGCAAGGCGGTCGGAGTCCGTCATGTGACGGAAGTCAATGCGCTGGACATTGACCGATTGGAGCAGGTGCTGAAAGAAGAGGTGGAACGGGAAGAAGTGTCCGTGATCATTACAAAAACCCCCTGCGTCCTTCTGATCAAAGGGAAAAAGCCACTGTATGAGGTGGAGCGGGAAAAATGTAAAAAATGCGGAATGTGCCTGAAACCGGGCTGTCCTGCCATGACGAAGGATGAAGAAGGAATCGTAAAGATCGACGATACACTGTGTACCGGATGCAGCCTCTGTGAAAAACTGTGCAAATTTGGGGCGATCCGTCTGACGGAAGAGGGGGGAAGATAATGGCAGCAAATATTATGATCGTGGGAGTAGGAGGCCAGGGCACGCTTTTAACCAGCCGGATCCTGGGAGGACTTGCCATAGAGGCCGGATATGATGTAAAGCTTTCGGAAGTGCATGGAATGGCACAAAGAGGCGGGAGCGTGGTAACCTTTGTCCGGTATGGGGAAGAAGTAGCAGAACCCATCGTAGAGGAAGGACAGGCAGATGTGATCATTGCCTTTGAACGGATGGAGGCTCTCCGGTATTCCCATTTCCTGAAAAAAGACGGGGCGCTGATCGTAAATGACTGGCGGATCGATCCCATGCCGGTATTGATCGGAGCAGAGACCTACCCGGAAAATATCATAGAGGAACTGGAAAAGCAGCACCGGGTGTATCGGATCAATGCCACGGAGGAAGCAAAAAAACTGGGAAACCCCAAGGTGTTTAATCTGATCGTACTGGGAATGGCGGCAAGACAGATGGAGTTTACCAAAGAGCAGTGGTATCATATTATTGAAAAGACGGTTCCGCCTAAAACGGTAGAACTGAATAAACAGGCATTTGAAGCCGGATACGGAAGGTAGAAGGGAAAGGAGAGCGCCGATATGATGAAACAATTGTCGGTATTTGTGGAAAACAAGCCGGGAAGTCTGAAGGATGTTACGTCCCGGTTAAAAGAAGCAGGAGTGAACATTCGTGCGGTTGCAAGCTTTGACACGCCGGAGTTTGGCATCCTCAGGCTGGTGGTGGATCATCCGGAGGAGGCGAAGGCCTATCTGACCCAGAAGGGATTTGTAGTGCGGATCCATCGGGTGATCGGAGTGGAGCTTGTGGACAGGCAGGGCAATCTGAATGAGATGCTGTCTTTTTTGGCAGAGAATGAGATCAACCTGAATTATATCTATTCCTTTGTGATCCGGGATGGAAAGACGCCGGTCATGGTGTTCCATACCGATGAGTATGACAGAGCGGAGAAAATTTTGAAGGAAAAAGGAATTCACATCATAGAACAGGAGTAAGGCATGGCGAAGGTAAGTTTGGAACAGTGGACAGAGCGGATCCGTACACCTGAGATCGAGTGCATGGATCCGGAACAGATGAGAAAGCTGCAAAGCGAAAGGCTCATCAATCAGGTAGAAAGAGTCTATAAGAATGTGGCGTTCTACCGCAAAAAGATGCAGGATATGGGAGTAGAGCCGGGGGATATCAAGGGAATCGAAGATATCGGCAAGCTGCCGTTTACTACCAAGGAGGATCTAAGAGATCAGTATCCCTTCGGACTTCTGGCGGTTCCGCAAAACGAGATCGTCCGGGTGCAGGGAACTTCCGGTACGACAGGCAAGCTGACCCTGGCCTCTTATACACAAAAGGACGTGGATGTCTGGGGAGAATGTGTGGCAAGAGCTTTGACCATGGCAGGGCTGACCCGGGAGGATCGGATCCATATCTGCTATGGATACGGATTGTTTACAGGAGGGATCGGTCTGGATATGGGAGCGAGGGCGCTGGGCGCCATGGCGATTCCCATGTCTTCGGGGAACACCCAGAGGCAGATGATGTGCATGGAAGATTTTGGGGCAACAGCGTTTGCCTGTACGCCTTCTTACGCGCTGTATCTGGCAGAGGCCATCCGGGAGGCAGGTCTGCAGGATCGGCTGAAGCTGAAAGTAGGGATCAACGGCGCAGAACCCTGGACGGAGGAAATGCGCCATACCATCGAGGAAATGCTGGGAGTCAACTGTTTTGATATTTACGGATTATGCGAGATCACCGGACCGGGCGTGGCAATGGACTGTATCCATCATAAGGGACTTCATGTCTATGAAGACTACTTCTATCCGGAGGTGCTAAACCCTGTCGATCATACTCCCTGTAGAGACAAAGAAACAGGGGAACTGGTATTTACAACGCTGGCGAAGGAGGGAATGCCGCTTCTTCGTTATCGGACAAAGGATCTGACCAGTATTCATCGGGAGGCCTGCGAGTGCGGAAGAACCCTTCCCAGGATCCAGAAATTTACCGGAAGAACAGACGATATGAAAGTGATCCGGGGAGTCAATGTCTTCCCGACCCAGGTGGAAACGGCGCTTTTGTCCATTGGAAGCGGAGTGGCGCCCCACTATCTGATGATCGTAGACCGGGAAAACAATCTGGATGTGCTGACGGTTATGGTGGAAGTGGATGAAGCCTATTTTTCAGATGAGATCCGGAAGCTGGATGCGCTGAAACAAAAGGTGGGAGCCGTGCTGAAGCAGGCGCTGGGCGTATCTGTCCGTGTCAGACTGGTAGAGCCCAGAACGATCCAGAGAAGCGAGGGAAAAGCGAAAAGAGTCATTGACAACCGAAATCTTTAAGGGGCGGTGCCCAAAGGAATGTCATGCAGAAGTGACAGGAAGGAGGCAGAGGATGGAAAACAGTTTGGTAAAGCAGTTGTCGGTGTTCCTGGAAAACAGAGAAGGAAGACTGGAAGAGGTACTGGATATCCTGGCAAAGCACCAGGTCAATATTGTGGCGCTCAGTCTGGCGGATACGGAGGATTACGGGATGCTCCGCATGATTGTATCAGATCCGGAGACAGGGAAAAAGGCGCTGAAAGAAGCAGGGATCACCTCCATGCTTACAGAAGTGGTGGCACTTCGTGTACCTCATGCGACAGGCTCTCTGGCAAAGGCGATTCACAGACTGGTGGACAATCAGATCAATATTGAATACATGTATGCTTTCGCAAATGGCGGAGATGCGGCGGCTGTGATAAAGAGTGACCACCCGCAAAAAGCGGTGTCTGTGCTGCAGGAGGGAGGATTTACCGTCTATCAGGCAGGGGAAGCCTACAAGGCAAATCAGTAGGAGTTTCAAGGCGGCCGGGAGAAGGCTTCTGTATACACATCAAATCTGAAGCCGAAATGAAACCGGTAAATCAAAAGACTTCAAAGAGGACTTAAACATCCGTGTTTAGGTCCTTTTGTCGTTGACAGCGCCTTTCACAACGAATAAAGTGGAGCGATTCCCTGCTTCTCTTTTTTTTGCAACGAAAGTCGGGGGCAGATGAGAAAATTTTATCGATTGGCATTTATATAAAGATGAAATGGACAAGCTGATTCCCGCGAAATCCATAAGTTTACGGCTATTCAACGAGAAAGATATTAAGAATAGGAACCAATATGAAAATCAGTTGAAACAAACCATATATTGTGCTATCATGTACAGGCAAAACAATAAATAGTAGATATGGGTGGAGGAAATTATGATCATCGGGAAGAGAAACGGAAACCAGGAGGAGTATTGTGCCGCCAAGATCAAGCGCGCCATGGCCCTGGCTTTTCACAGTGTGGGCGGAGTTTTGTCTGCAGAAGAGGGAGAACAGCTGCTTCAGGGAGTGGAGAGAAAGATCAGAGAAAAAGCGGGCGCAGGAGAGTATGTGTCTGTAGAAGAAATACAGGATTATGTAGAGCAGACCCTGATGGAGGGGAATTACTACAAGGAGATGAAAAGCTATATCCTTTACCGGGAGGAAAGGACAAAGAAACGGAAGACAAGGCAGAAGTTTGAGGTGCAGTTTCCGAATCGGCCGGATCTGGTGAAAGCCCTGTCCCGGATCCAGAAGGATTTTGTGGAAGAAGAGTATGATCTGGAACATTTGCATGGAAAGTTTTATACCTTCAGCAAGCCGGACACCTCCGAAGAGGAAAAGCTGACCATGCTGATCAAGGCTGCGGTGGAGCTGACGACCCAGGAGGCTCCCAGATGGGAGATGATAGCGGCAAGGCTTCGGCTGGTAGAGTTCCATCATGGGCTGGAAAGGACGATGAAAAAATACCATATTCAGAATTTCTACGAAAAAATCCTCTATCTGACGGAAGAAGGGCTTTATGGAGATTATATCCTGAAAGCCTACAGCAGAGAGGAGATTCAGGAGTTTGAAGCCTGGCTGGAGGATTCCCGGAATCAGAAAATGAATTATTCCGGACTGGAACTTTTGCTTTCCCGTTATGTGATCCGTACCGGAAAGGGAGTTCCCATGGAATCTCCGCAGGAAATGTTTATGGGAATCGCCATGCATCTTGCCATGAAAGAAGAAAAGCAAAGAAGCAGCTGGGTCAGACGGTTTTATGATATGCTCAGTCTGCTGCAGGTGACGATGGCCACCCCGACGCTTTCCAATGCAAGAAAACCGTATCACCAGTTGTCCTCCTGCTTTATAGATACCGTGCCGGACAGTCTGGACGGGATCTACAGGAGCATTGACAATTTTGCCAAAGTAAGCAAATTCGGGGGAGGCATGGGCATGTATTTTGGAAAAGTCCGTGCCAGCGGCAGCGCCATCCGGGGATTTGAAGGGGCGGCAGGCGGCGTGATCCGCTGGATCCGCCTGGCCAATGATACGGCAGTAGCGGTAGACCAGCTGGGGATGCGTCAGGGGGCAGTGGCAGTGTATCTGGATGCCTGGCACAAGGATCTCCCCGAATTCCTGAATCTCCGTACCAACAACGGAGATGACCGTATGAAGGCGCACGATGTATTTCCTGCGGTCTGCTATCCGGATTATTTCTGGCAGCAGGCGAGGGACAATATAGAAGGCGACTGGTATTTGCTGTGCCCCCATGAAGTGCTGACGATAAAAGGATATTGTCTGGAAGACTGCTACGGAAACGAGTGGGAAGAAAAATACCGGGACTGCATTCAGGACAGCCGGATTTCCAAAAGGGTCATCCCCATCAAGGAAATCATCCGTCTGATCATTAAAAGCGCCGTGGAGACAGGAACGCCGTTTACCTTTAACCGGGATATCGTAAACAGGACCAATCCCAACCGGCACAAGGGGATGATCTACTGCAGCAACCTCTGCACGGAGATCGCACAAAATATGAGCGCCATACAGCAGACGGAGCAAAGGATCGAAACGGTGGACGGAGAAACGGTGGTGGTGACTGTCACCAGACCGGGAGAATTTGTGGTGTGCAATCTGGCAAGTCTGTCTTTGGGCAATCTGGACATGGAAGATGAAAAAGAGGTGGAGTTTGTCACAGAAAGTGCAGTCAGAGCACTGGACAATGTGATCGATCTGAATTTCTTCCCGGTACCTTATGCAAAGGTCAACAATGAAAAGTATCGTCCCATTGGTTTGGGAGTCAGCGGATATCACCATATGCTGGCGAAAAAAGGTATCATGTGGGAAAGCGAAGAGCATCTGCAGTACGTAGAAAAAGTGTTTGAAAACATTCATTATGCAGCGATACAGGCAAGCAGCCGGATCGCGGCGGAGAAAGGAAGCTACGGCTATTTCGAGGGAAGCGACTGGCAGACGGGCGAGTATTTCACACAGCGGGATCTGACGGAAGGGCGCTGGGAAAACCTGCAGAAGGAAGTGAAGGAGCAGGGATTAAGAAACGGCTATCTCCTTGCTGTTGCGCCTACCAGCAGCACCAGCATCATCGCCGGGACGACGGCAGGGCTGGATCCTATTATGAACCGGTATTTTCTGGAAGAGAAAAAGAACGGGCTGATGCCAAGAGTGGCGCCGGAGCTTTCAGAGGACACCTTCTGGTACTACAAAAACGCACATTATATTCAGCAGTCCTGGTCGGTGCGTGCCTGCGGGGTACGGCAAAGGCACATAGATCAGGCCCAGAGTATGAATCTTTATATTACCAATGATTATACGTTCCGCAGAGTGCTGGAGCTGTATATCCTGGCCTGGGAATGTGGGGTGAAGACCCTTTACTATATCCGTTCCAAGAGTCTGGAAGTAGAAGAATGTGAAGTTTGTTCCTCATAGAAGAAGGGAAGGGAGAAAAGAAATGGAGACATTATCCAGAAAGCCTCTGTTTAATCCGTCGGGAGACACGGAGGTCTTAAAAAGAAAGATGATGGGAGGAAATACCACCAATCTGAACGATTTCAACAACATGAAGTATGAGTGGGTCAGCGACTGGTACCGGCAGGCGATGAACAACTTCTGGATCCCGGAAGAGATCAATATGGGAGTGGACATCAAGGACTATCGGAAGCTTCCGGCGCCGGAACGGAGGGCCTATGACAAGATCCTGTCCTTTCTGATCTTTTTGGACAGCATCCAAACGGCCAATCTTCCTCATGTGGGCGCTTATATTACAGCCAATGAGGTCAATCTGTGCCTTGCTATCCAGACCTTCCAGGAGGCGGTACACAGTCAGAGCTACAGCTACATGCTGGATACGATCTGCGAGCCGCAGGAAAGAAATGAGGTACTGTATCAATGGAAGGACGATCAGCACCTTCTGGCAAGAAATGAATTTATCGGAAATCTGTACAATGAATTCCAGGAGGAAAAGAGCGCGGAGGTGCTGGTAAAGACTCTGGTAGCAAATTATATTCTGGAGGGCGTCTATTTTTACAGTGGGTTCATGTTTTTTTACAATCTGGGGAGAAATAACAGGATGCCGGGATCCGTTCAGGAGATCCGTTATATCAACCGGGATGAAAACACCCATCTTTGGCTGTTCCGCAGCATCCTGCTGGAACTGAAAAAAGAAATGCCGCAGCTGTTTACCGAGGAAAAGGTGCAGTTGTACCGGGATATGATCCGGGAAGGCTGTGAGCAGGAGATCAGCTGGGGGCATTATGTGATCGGCGATGAGATTCAGGGACTGAACAGACAGATGGTGACGGATTATATCCGTTATCTGGGAAACCTTCGCTGTACAAATCTGGGATTCGATCCTATTTATGAGGGATACGACAAAGAGCCGGACAGCATGTCCTGGGTCAGCCAGTTTTCCAACGCCAACATGATCAAGACCGACTTTTTTGAAGCAAGAAGCACCGCCTACGCAAAGAGCAGTGCACTGGTGGATGATCTGTAAATCTCAATGAGATACAAAAACAGCCGTCCTGAACGGGAATACCATTCAGGACGGCTGTTTTCTTCTGCCTAATCTCATTTGTGTATAACTTTTAAATATCTAAAGCCAAGTGTTTATCTAGATAAAAGGTACATCTAAATTTTGATTAAAAAAAGAATTAAAGCTTAACTACGTTTACAGCCTGAGGACCTTTGGAGCCTTCTGTTACGTCATACTCTACTTCCTGTCCTTCTTCAAGAGACTTGAATCCGTCCATGTTCAGTCCTGAATAGTGAACGAATACGTCGTTTCCGGACTCATCAGAGATGAAACCATAACCTTTTTGATTGTTGAACCACTTAACTGTACCTTTCATTGTGTTACCTCCGTAAAAATAAATAGATAAATTAGAAACTGCATTGGCGTACAAAATCAACCAATACCATGTCACATTAGCACATATTTATAAAAAAGTCAACGAATAAAAGAAAAATTTTTTAGAAAATAACCAAAAGGGATTCGGGTTTTGGGCAGACATTTGCTTGACGAAGAACTTTGAAACGTGTAAAGTAATAAAAAGACGGAAGGTACCAGTACCGCCGGAAATCTTGAGGAGAAAGAAACGAAAGACTATGATTACACTGACCGGAAAGAAAATATCGGAAGGGATCGCCATTGGGAGGCTTTCCTTCTATAAGAGAGACAATAAGGAGATCAGACGTATCTATGTAAAGGAAGTAGAAAAAGAAGTACAGCGTTTTGAAAGAGCCAGAAAAAAGGCAGTTCAGGAGCTGAGACTTCTTTATGATACGGCATCTCAGGAGGTAGGGGAGGCCAATGCGGCTATTTTTGAGATGCAGCAGACCGTTTTGGAGGATGATGATTTCATCAGGCAGGTCACGGCTATTATTGTAGAGGACAAGTTAAATGCCGAGTATGCCGTGCAGGAGGTGGCGGGAGGCTTTCTGACCAGCGCCATTGCGGCCAATAAAAACTACGTGCAGGGACATGAGGCAGATATCAAGGATGTTTCAGGAAGAGTGCTCCGGATCCTGTCCAGGAGCTGGAAGGATCGTATGCTGATGGATGAGCCGTTTGTTTTGGGGGCGGGAGAACTGTTTCCCAGCGAGGCGATCGAACTGGACAAATCCAAGGTGCTGGGGTTTGTGACCAGATACGGAACCATCAATTCCCATACGGCGGTCCTGGCACGGACCAAGGGGATCCCGTCTGTCATAGGACTGGGAGAAGCGCTGAAAAATGAATATGACGGCAAGATGATCATTGTGGATGGATTTGAAGGAAAGGTTTACATTGAACCGGACTATGGCACCATCACGAAGATGCGCCAGAAGCAGGATACCACGAAGGAAAAGCATAAGAATCTGGAGCGTTTGAAAGGAAAGGAAAATATCACCCAGAGTGGACAGAAGATCGACATCTGTGCCAATATCGGGACGAGAGAAGATATAGAAAATGTAATCCGAAGTGATGCCGGGGGGATCGGACTGTTCCGCAGTGAATTTCTGTTTTTGGGACAGGGAACCAAACCGCCGACAGAAGAGCAGCAGTTCCAGGTATACAAGCTGGCGGCGGAAGCGATGGGAGATAAGCGGGTGGTCATCCGGACGGCGGACCTGGGAGGAGACAAGAGACTGGAATATCTCGGGATCGGAGAAGAGGCGAATCCGGCTTTAGGCTACCGGGGCATCCGGGTTTCCCTGGAAAAGGATGAAATGTTTAAAACCCAGCTGCGGGCGATCCTACGGGCATCCGCTTTTGGAAATCTGGCGGTGATGTTCCCGATGGTGACTTCCGTGGAAGAGGTGACCCGTGCCAAGCTGATTCTGGACAAGGCGAAGAAAGAACTGAAGGAGAGTAAGATCCCCTTCCGTCAGGACATACCGGTGGGTGTGATGATCGAGACGCCGGCTGCCGTTATGATCAGCGGAGAACTGGCGCGCAATGCGGATTTTTTCAGCATCGGGACCAATGATCTGACACAGCTGACGCTGGGAGTGGATCGTCAGAATGAGAAGATGGAGAAGTTTTATCATCAGCACCATCCGGCGCTTTTGAAAATGATCCGGATCATAGCCAACAATATCCATCTGGAAGGAAAACATATCAGTATCTGCGGAGATCTGGCAGCCGATCTGGAGCTGACAGAATATTTCCTGCAGATCGGAATTGACGAGCTGTCCGTAGCGCCCAATGAAGTACTGGCGCTGCGAAAGAAGATCCGGGAGATCCAATAGACAGGGAGCGCACAGACAAGGAAGCAATTATCAAAAACCAGCAAAGGGCAAAAGCCAAAGGAGGAAGACAGATGAAAGAATTTACGTATGTGATTGCAGATCCGCAGGGGATCCATGCAAGACCGGCAGGACTGTTTGTGAAGAAGGCAAGTGAGTTTGCATCTTCCGTTGTGATCGGAAAAGGGGAAAAGAGCGCGGATGCCAAAAGGATTTTCGGCGTGATGGGTCTGGGAGTAAAAAACGGAGACGAAATTTTTATAAGAGTGGAAGGCGCTGACGAAGAGAATGCAGCGGAAGTGCTGGAAGCCTTTTTGAAAGAAAATCTGTAGGACGGACGCTTCGTGACGGGCGCAAAGGAAAAACGGCCCCTTTTTAGGAAAGGATGAAGACCATGATTACATTGACGGGAAAAAGTGTGTTTGGCGGGATCGCTATCGGGCCTCTTGTGTTTTACAAGAGAAATGAGATCACCATTAAAAGGAACCGGATCGAGGATACAGAACAGGAGATCCGGCGCTTTACGGACGCCAGAGATCAGGCGGTTTCTCAGCTGAAGGCACTTTATGAAAAAGCTTTGGAGGATGTGGGAGAGTCCAACGCCATGATCTTTGAGATCCATCAGATGATGCTGGAAGATCTGGACTATCAGGAATCTGTGGTAAACATTATCACCACCCAGGGGGTCAATGCGGAATACGCCATCGGGACGACGGCGGACAACTTTGCAGCCATGTTTGCAGCTATGGACGATGCCTATATGCAGGGAAGGGCAGCAGACGTAAAGGATGTGTCGGAAAGACTGCTTCAGATCCTTTCTGACAACGGCGGAGAGGGAATGAAGCTGGTCGAACCGGCGATCATTGCGGCAGACGATCTGGTGCCCAGTGAAACAGTGCAGTTGGACAAGGATAACGTTCTGTCTTTTATCACCATGTTCGGTTCTGCCAACTCCCATACAGCTATCCTGGCAAGGACCATGAATATTCCCGCAGTCATCGGCCTGGGAGAAGCTCTGAAGCCGGAGTATGACGGCAGGCTGGCTGTGGTAGACGGACTGGAAGGCGTCGTTTACATTGATCCGGATGATGCGACTCTGGCAAAAATGCGGAGCAAACAGGCGGAAGAGCTGGCAAAAAAAGCACTTTTGGAAGAATTAAAGGGCAAAGAAAATGTGACGAAAAGCGGACAGAAGATTCATATTTATGCCAATATCGGTAATCTGGGCGACGTAGGGTCTGTTCTGAAAAACGACGCCGGAGGGATCGGTCTGTTCCGCAGTGAATTTTTATATCTGGAGAGTGAAACGTTTCCGACGGAAGAACAGCAATTTTCCGTGTACAAGACAGTTGCGGAAAATATGGCGGGTAAACGGGTGATCATCCGTACCCTGGATATCGGAGCAGATAAGCAGGTGGGCTATTTTGGCCTGGCCCAGGAAGAAAACCCGGCGCTTGGTTATCGGGCGATCCGTATCTGCCTGAAGCAGCCGGAGATCTTTAAGACGCAGCTGAGGGCGCTGTACCGCGCTTCCGCATATGGGCAGATTGCCATTATGTTCCCTATGATCATTTCGGTGGAGGAAGTAAGAAGGATAAAGGATATCGTCCGTGAAGTCAAGGAGGAGCTGCGGGAAGAGGGGTTTGCTTTCCGGGAGGATCTGGAGTTGGGTATTATGATCGAGACGCCGGCGGCTGTGATGGTCAGTCGTGACCTGGCAAAAGAGGTGGATTTTTTCAGTGTGGGAACCAATGATCTGACACAGTATACCCTGGCTATCGACAGACAGAACCAGAAGCTGGACGATTTTTATGACGCGCACCATCCGGCAGTACTGGGAATGATCCGGATGGCAGCAGAAAGCGCACATGCGGAAGGAAAGTGGATCGGCATCTGTGGAGAGCTGGCGGCGGATCTGAGCCTGACAGAGGTTTTCCTGGATATGAAGATCGATGAACTTTCGGTGGCGCCCTCTATGGTACTTCCGCTGAGAAAAAAAGTCAGGGAAAGTCTTTAAAAGGCAGGAGCAATCGGAATGTCCGGCGAAAAAACGGACAAGGGGATTCAAAAAGACGATGGATGGACTGTCGAAAGATAAAAAGAAAAACAGCAGGGGTGGAAGCTTAGACTTCTGCCCCTATTTTTGTATGCCTCTACGGACTTTCCTACCTTAGGTCAACAGGGACTTTCTTTTGAGGTTATGGACCAACACGTTTTGTCCTATAAGCCAAAAGTTATGAAGGAACATAGGGAGAAAAGCTGAATTAATAAGGAGGGGTTATAAATTCTATTAAAAAATCATCAGAGTAGATTAGTTTACATTGAGAATCCGGTTTGCTAGAATAACTATGTTATGAAGAAGTGAAGGAAGAGAGGAAGAGGAGGAACAGTATGTTAGAAAAAATGTTTAAGCTGAGTAAAAATGGCACGGATGTCAGGACTGAGCTTGTAGCAGGGGTGACGACATTTATGACGATGGCTTATATTCTGGCTGTCAATCCCAATGTGTTGTCAGCGACGGGTATGGACAGAGGAGCGGTGTTTACAGCGACGGCGATCGCTTCCTTGCTGGGAACGTTGATGATGGCGGTACTGGCTAACTATCCGTTTGCACTGGCGCCGGGGATGGGACTGAATGCCTACTTTGCCTATACGGTAGTTCTGGGAATGGGATATTCCTGGCAAATGGCGCTGGCGGCAGTATTTGTAGAGGGAATCATTTTTATCCTGCTTTCTTTGACCAACGTCCGCGAAGCTATTTTTAATGCGATCCCCAAAAATCTCAAGGCGGCAGTCAGTGTAGGGATCGGCCTGTTTATTGCATTTATCGGACTGCAGAATGCGAAGATCGTGATCGGAGGAGCGACACTGGTACAGTTGTTCTCTCTTGAAAATTACAATGCGGTAAACGGAGTGGAAGCAAGCTTTCACGATGTAGGGATCACAGTGATCCTGGCGATCCTGGGGATCTTTATCACAGCGATCCTGGTGATCTTAAATGTAAAGGGAAATATTTTATGGGGAATTCTGGCGACGTGGATCCTGGGGATCATCTGCCAGGTGACGGGTGTGTATGTTCCGAATCCGGAGCTGGGATTCTTTTCTCTTCTTCCTGATTTTTCAGGTGGTGTGGTCGTACCCAGCATAGCGCCTATCTTTGGAAAGTTAAGCTTTAAAAATCTGCTGAGCCCAAGTTTTGTAGTGGTTATTTTTGCGTTTTTGTTTGTGGATATGTTTGACACGCTGGGAACTTTGATCGGAGTTTCTTCCAAAGCGGGGATGCTGGATGAAGACGGAAAGCTTCCGAAGATCAAAGGAGCCCTGTTGGCGGATGCCATTGCTACCACGGCGGGAGCAGTTCTTGGAACTTCTACGACTACGACTTTCGTGGAAAGCGCGGCAGGTGTATCAGAAGGCGGAAGGACCGGACTTACGGCAGTCACAACAGCGATCCTGTTTGGTCTGTCTTTGCTTCTGGCTCCTATTTTCCTGG
Source organism: Suipraeoptans intestinalis (assembly GCF_009696485.1). Lineage (GTDB taxonomy): Bacteria > Bacillota > Clostridia > Lachnospirales > Lachnospiraceae > Suipraeoptans > Suipraeoptans intestinalis. Next base: position 578,699 of record NZ_VULY01000018.1, on the reverse strand, counting down.
CAATCCCTGCATTCGCAACGGCGCCGGCGCTAGTGATCGTGGGATTCTATATGCTGACCAATATTGTGGAGATCGACTTCACTGATATTTCCGAAGCAATCCCATGCTATATCTGTATCGTGGCGATGCCGCTGTTTTACAGCATTTCTGAAGGAATTGCAATGGGAGTGATCTCCTATGTGGCTTTGAACCTGTTGACAGGTAAGGCGAAAGGAAAGAAGATCAGCATTCTGATGTATGTACTGGCCGTTTTGTTTGTGCTGAAGTATTTTGTGCTGTAGAAAAAGAAGAAAGAAAGTGCCGTCAGGGCGTCGTTTTCTGTGAGGGAAAGGACAGGGAAAAGACGGCTGATGGATTTTAAGAATAAAAAGCGAAAGCGTTTTTCCAGGCAGAACGAAGAGAACTGCTCAAGGAAAAACGCTTTCGCTTTTTGCTTGCAGTCAAAATGGCATTTTGCGAGTTATATTTCAAGAGTTATAGACCAACACGTTTTGTCCTATAAGCCCAAAATGGTTTCGCTTTAAAAATAAAATAAATCCTCAAACTTTTTATCAAGAGCAATACATAAGATGAGTGCGAGTTTGGCCGTAGGGCTAAACTGTCCCGTTTCAATCGAGCTAATGGTATTGCGGGATACACCTACCATTTCGGCAAGTTGTGTTTGAGACAGCTTACGCTCTGATCTTGCTTCTTTCAAACGATTTTTTAATGTCAGTTTTTCATCCATAATCTTTTCATACCTTTAAAAAATTTTGAAATAAAATCTTAAAAACAGCACCAGATAGAAAAGCATAGTAGCACAAAACATGACCGTAAAGAAAATGGTTGTCTTCGTTCTGTTTTGGGTAAGCTGATATGCAAAGTTGGAGAAACAGGTAGTATGAACCAACAATCCCATAATATACCGGGTGGAATCATCCAGTTCGACAAGCTTTGAAAGCGCGATCCACAAAAACACCAGAACACCAATGGAAAAATTGGCTCCTTTTAATCCAATGTACTTTGTTCGTTCGTCAGAAATATCATTTTCCCGACGGCTCTTTTCCAAAATTTCTTCTTTCTTCATGGTAAACACCTCCATTTTTCTTTGCCAAGTTTACTTGGTGTCATTATAATATCACTGCCAAGTTTGCTTGTCAATATCAAATGCCAAGTTTTCTGTGCATGAAAAAAGACTGGAATTTTAGGTAGATGAATTTGGCAACACAATTTCACATGGCTCCGTCATTGATATTAGCGACCAGATAGTATTTTTTGACAATGACACGAAGTTTAGTTATAGACTGGGGAATATTTCCGGCAAGCAATATTTTCTCAGTTATGATACAACTTATAAACCCAATGTAGAGTTATGCAACAAGGTTACACTTCCGAATAAACAAGAAATCTGGACCTCATCTTCCAGTGCTGTTTTTGCAAATTCAGGGGGACAAGGGCAAGGAGATCTTGCAAATAAGATTAAATTGCTTAAAGTAGATGCGGAAGACTACTCTATAGTGCTTGCCGGTGCTGTGTTTGAAGTAACCAGACCGGATGGGAGTGTATTTGAACTGACAACGGGGACAGATGGAACGGTTACTTCTGGATTTTTGGTGCAGGGGACATACAAAGTGAAAGAAAAGATTCCGCCGATCGGTTATGAACCAAATAGCGAGGAGTATATATTGGAAGTAAGCCCTCTAGGCGGAGCATTGAAGACAATAAGCAACAACCCCATAAAGATCAACATAGCGGGAACAAAGATATGGGATGATGCGAATAATCAGGACGGAAAGCGCCCTGGAAAGATTACAGTAAATCTTCTTAAAAACGGAAATTCTGTTAAATCTGTAGAGATTACCCTAGGTGCAGCAGGTGAATGGAAGTACAGTTTCAATGATCTTCGTAAGTATGAGAATGGACAGGAAATCAAGTATACCATAACGGAGAATGCAGTTGCGGAATACACCTCACAGATTAGTGGATACAATATCACCAACAGTCACACGCCTGAGGTTATTAAAATCTCCGGAGAAAAAACGTGGAATGATACCGACAATCAGGACGGAAAGAGGCCGGAAGAAATCACCATTAATCTTTTAAAGAACGGGACAAAGATAGATTCAAAAGTAGTTAAGAAGTCAGACGGTTGGAAATGGAAGTTTGAAGGTCTTGACAAGTACGAAAATGGATAGGAAATAACATATACGCTTTCAGAAGAAGCGGTTGAGGGATATTCAACTGAAATTAATGGGTATGATATTACAAATTCATACACGCCAGGAAAGACAAGTGTGCAGGTAACAAAGGCTTGGAAAGATGCAAACAATCAGAATGGCAAGCGACTTGAAAGTGTAAAGATTAAGCTGTTTGCGGATGATAAAGAAACAGATAAAACCTTAATTTTGACTAAAGCGAATAATTGGACAGGAACATTCACGAATCTTGATCAGCATAAAGACGGCAAAGAAATCATCTATACGGTGGAGGAAGAAAGAATCTCCGGATACACGATGACGATGGCGGGGGACGCCAAGAGTGGTTTTGTGATCACGAATACCAAAGATGTACCGAAAAAGCCAAACAAGTCAACACATACACCAAAAACAGGAGATAGCAGTAATTTCCTGCTTTACGGAAGCATAGCCGTGGTTTCTCTGGGAGCAGTGTTATTCTTGTTCGGTAGAAGAAAAAAACAGAGATAGATTATAGGAGTGTCAGCAGTCGGGAGATTTTCTTGGCTGCTGATTTTATTGTGTCACAGACAAAAATAAACCACCTGCTATGCAGGTGGAGGGAGTCTCTTTAGATAAAAGAAACCTCCCGTGTATAATAAATGTAGGTCTGCAAACCACAGATAAAAACACGGGAGGTGTGCCATATGAGCACAGAAAATAGTTTAGCCCATACAAAGTGGGAATGCAAGTATCATGTAGTTTTTGCACCAAAGTATAGAAGGCAGGTAATCTATAAGGATATCAGGGCGGACGTAGGTCAGACATTAGGAACACTCTGCAGGAGAAAAGGTATCGAAATAATAGAAGCAGAAGCATGTCCGGATCACATCCATATGCTTATAAGGACACCACCGAAATATTCCGTATCAGAGATCATGGGATATTTAAAAGGAAAAAGCTCCCTGATGATTTTCGAAAAGCATGCGAATCTCAAATATAAATATGGGAATAGGCATTTCTGGTGCAGGGGATATTGCGTAGATACAGTCGGCAAGAATACTGCAGCGATAAAGAAGTATATTCAAGGTCAGTTAAAAGAGGATTTAGAATACGATCAAATGTCGTTAGGAGAATATATCGACCCGTTTACGGGTAAGCCGGTAAAGAAAAACAAGAAATAGACCACTTGGAGTGGAAGTAGGAAATCAAAGCAAACCAGCAAGCCCCCTTTGGGGCTGCGCCGGAGTAAGGAAGCACAGAACCAGCCCCTTCAGGGGCAGCTGCAAATGTGGTGCAGCTGGCAGGCCTTTCAGTGCGCCTTCCGGGCGCAAGCAGGTAATAGTCCCTTATAGGGACTGAGCAGGCCACCGGCTTAGCCGGTGGTCCTGACTCTTGGCAGAGCGGGCGACGAAGAAGGTGCAGGGAAGAGGCGTTAAAAAGGTGGAAAGAAACCTTTTTGTATGGGAAAATGAACAAAAGGAATCGGAATAATAGCTAGACTTTTGTCAATCTTAAGGATATAATGAATCCATACGGTATGTTGTACTATAAGTATCATATTTTATAAGGAGGAACAATAGAAATGGCAAGAAAAATGAAGACGATGGACGGTAATCAGGCTGCGGCTCACGTATCCTATGCGTATACCGAAGTTGCGGCGATCTATCCGATCACTCCATCCTCAGTTATGCCTGAGCACATCGATGAGTGGGCAACGGAAGGGAGACAGAACATTTTCGGACAGACAGTCCAGGTAACAGAGATGCAGTCAGAGGCAGGCGCGGCAGGAGCGGTACACGGCTCACTGGCAGCGGGAGCTTTGACCACTACCTTTACAGCGTCACAGGGGCTGCTGCTTATGATTCCTAACATTTACAAAGTGGCAGGAGAACAGCTTCCGGGAGTGTTCAACGTATCTGCAAGAGCGATTGCAAGCCATGCACTGTCTATTTTTGGGGACCATTCCGACGTATACGCTTGTCGTCAGACAGGTGCTGCCATGCTTTGCGCATCCAGCGTACAGGAAGTAATGGACCTGACTCCGGTAGCACACTGTGCAGCTCTGAAGGGAAAGCTTCCTTTTATCAACTTCTTTGACGGATTCCGTACTTCTCACGAGATCCAGAAGATCGAAACATGGGATTATGAGGATCTGAAGGATCTGGTAGATCTGGATGCCATCGATGCCTTCAGAAATCATGCATTGAATCCGAATCATCCGTGCCACAGAGGATCTGCTCAGAATCCTGACATTTTCTTCCAGGCAAGAGAAGCAAGCAACTCCTACTACGACGCTATGCCGGCGATCGTAACAGAGTATATGGACAAGGTAAATGCCAAGATCGGAACAGACTACAAGCTCTTTAACTACTACGGAGCGCCGGATGCAGAAAAGGTGATCATCGCCATGGGATCTGTCTGTGATACGATAGAAGAAACGATTGATTACCTGATGGAAGCAGGAGAAAAAGTAGGTGTTGTAAAAGTACGTCTGTACAGACCGTTCTACACGCCGGCACTGCTGGATGTGATTCCGGAGACCGTTAAAGTGATCAACGTTCTGGACAGGACCAAAGAGCCGGGAGCACAGGGAGAGCCTCTGTACCTGGATGTGGTTTCTGCACTGAAGGGAACTAAATTTGACCAGGTAAAGATCAACTGCGGACGTTATGGTCTGGGATCCAAGGATACGACTCCGGCTCAGATCGTGGCTGTATTTAACAACGAAGCAAAAGAAAGATTTACTATCGGTATCGTGGATGACGTAACCAACCTGTCTCTGGAAACGGCAGGACATCTGGTTACCACACCGAAGGGAACCATCAACTGCAAGTTCTGGGGACTGGGTGCCGACGGTACGGTAGGAGCAAATAAAAACTCCATCAAGATCATTGGTGACAACACAGATATGTATGCACAGGCATACTTTGACTACGATTCCAAAAAATCCGGCGGTGTGACCATGTCTCACCTGCGTTTTGGAAAAGAGCCCATCAAGTCCACCTACCTGATCCGCAAGGCAAACTTTGTGGCCTGCCACAACCCGTCCTATGTAGACAAATACAACATGGTACAGGAGCTGGTAGACGGAGGTACCTTCCTTTTGAACTGTCCATGGGATATGGAAGGACTGGAGAAGCATCTTCCGGGACAGGTGAAGGCATTTATCGCCAACCACGGCATCAAGCTGTACACCATCGACGGAATCAAGATCGGAAAAGAGATCGGACTGGGAGGACGTATCAATACCGTGCTGCAGTCTGCCTTCTTCAAGCTGGCGTCCATCATTCCGGAAGAAGAAGCCATTGACCTGATGAAAAAGGCTGCAAAAGCAACCTACGGAAGAAAGGGCGACAAGATCGTTCAGATGAACTACGACGCTATCGATGCGGGAGCAAAGCAGGTAGTGGAGATCACCGTTCCGGATTCCTGGAAAAACTGTGAAGACGAAGGCCTTCACTCTCCCAGCATCAAGGGCGGGGCAGATGATGTTGTGAACTTCGTAAAGAATGTGCAGGCAAAGGTAAATGCACAGGAAGGAAACAATCTTCCGGTATCTGCCTTTACCGAATACGCAGACGGATCTACGCCGTCCGGAACAGCCGCTTATGAGAAACGTGGAATCGCTGTAGATATCCCATGCTGGAAAGAAGAAAACTGTATCCAGTGTAACCGCTGCGCTTATGTATGTCCGCATGCGGTAATCCGCCCGGTGGCTCTGACAGAAGAAGAGTTTGCAAATGCGCCGGAAGGCACAAAGGCTATTGATATGATCGGGATGCCGGGAATGAAGTTTGTGATCAGCGTTTCCGGATATGACTGTACCGGATGTGGCTCCTGTGCAAACGTTTGTCCCGGAAAGAAGGGCGAAAAGGCACTGGTGCTTGAAAATATGGAAGCAAATGCAGACGAGGCACAGAAGATCTTTGATTTCGGAAGAGAAATTTCTGTAAAGCCGGAGATCGTTGCCAAATTCAAACCGGAAACAGTAAAGGGAAGCCAGTTCAAACAGCCGCTGCTTGAGTTCTCAGGCGCTTGTGCAGGCTGCGGAGAGACACCGTATGCCAAACTGATCACCCAGCTGTTTGGAGACAGGATGTACATTGCAAACGCAACCGGATGCTCCTCTATCTGGGGAAATTCCTCACCGTCCACTCCTTACACAGTGACTCCGGAAGGAAAGGGCCCGGCATGGTCCAACTCTCTGTTTGAGGACAATGCAGAGTTCGGTTACGGTATGCTGCTGGCACAGAAAGCCATCCGTAAGAGACTGAAAGAAAACGTGGAGACCATCCTGGCATCCGATCAGGCATCGGAAGCAGTAAAGGCAGCTTGTCAGGAATATCTGGATACCTTCGCCAGTGGTGTGACCAACGGCGATGCAGCAGATAAACTGGTAGCGGCACTGGAAGGCATTGACTGTGACGTATGCAAGGAAGTGGTAAAGAACAAAGACTTCCTGGCAAAGAAATCCCAGTGGATCTTCGGTGGAGACGGATGGGCTTACGACATCGGATTCGGTGGTCTGGATCATGTGATCGCCAGCGGAGAAGATATCAATATCATGGTATTTGATACGGAAGTGTATTCCAATACCGGAGGACAGTCCTCCAAGGCAACCAAGACAGGTGCTACCGCTCAGTTTGCAGCAGGCGGAAAAGAGACGAAGAAGAAAGATCTGGCAGCTATCGCAATGAGCTACGGCTATGTATACGTGGCACAGATCGCGATGGGAGCAGACTTTAACCAGACGGTGAAAGCGATCGCCGAGGCAGAAGCCTATCCGGGACCATCTATCATCATTGCATACGCTCCTTGTATCAACCATGGAATCAAGGCCGGTATGGGCAAGGCGCAGACAGAAGAGCAGCTGGCGGTAGAGTGCGGATACTGGTACAACTTCCGGTTCAACCCGGCGGCAGAAGGCGGCAAGTTCTCTCTGGACAGCAAGGAGCCTAAGGGTGACTATCAGGCATTCCTGGACGGAGAAGTTCGTTACAATGCACTGAAGAGAGCAAATCCGGAAAAGGCTGCAAGACTCTTTGCAAAGAACGAGGCAGAAGCTAAGAGCCAGTACACACATCTGAAGAAACTGGTGGAGCTTTACAAGCCGGATGCAGAGTAAGCAAAAAAGACGGAACCAAGACAAAAGTAAAAAAAGTAAAAAACTTATAGCCAAAGAAAAATAAAGCGTGACTTTATGGCCTCTTTGTGCTATAAGTATTAAAAGGGAATTTGGTAGAGGCGCGAGATTCATCAGTAACCGGAAAGCTACAGCGTGGGAAGCTGCTTTTTGGAGAAAGGGGAGATCGCCGAAGAGGTGGGATGACCCGCATCCTTTCTCTGGTTTACGGTAGAAGATATCGTGGACTGTCACTAATCGTGGAGCGCTATCAGAGTATAAGATTTCAAGTAAGAGAAGTTTATGCCATGAGTGTGCCTGCGCGTGCGTTCATGGCATTTTACGATTCGTGGAAAATTCCCGGAATTATCATGATACAGAAAGGAAGTTTTTACGATGAGGAACAAGAGAAGATGGTTAGGGGGAGCATTTGCGCTGACAATGCTTCTGGTATGTAGTTGTATGACAACGTTTGCAGCAGAAAAGGCGGAGTACGTCCCTAAAATGTATGCAAGCTTTTGGTCGTTGATCCCGCCGGTGGTGGCGATCGCGCTGGCGCTGATCACAAAGGAGGTTTATAGCTCCCTCTTTGTGGGAATTTTAATGGGAGGTTTGTTTTACTCGGGATTTACCTTTGAAAAAACAGTTACCCATGTATTCCAGGACGGGATCATAGGCGTACTGTCCGATAGCTACAACGTAGGGATCGTAACATTTCTGGTAATCCTGGGGATCATGGTATCCATGATGAACCGGGCGGGCGGCTCTGCAGCCTTTGGACGCTGGGCCGGAAAACGGATCAAGACCAGAACAGGAGCACAGCTGGCAACCATCATTTTGGGTGTGCTGATCTTTATAGACGATTATTTTAACTGTCTGACGGTGGGAAGTGTTATGCGTCCGGTCACGGACAAACACAACGTTTCCAGAGCGAAGCTGTCCTATCTGATCGACGCTACGGCGGCTCCGGTCTGCATTATCGCACCTATCTCCTCCTGGGCGGCGGCCGTTACGGGGTTTGTAAAGGGAGAGGATGGATTTTCCATCTTTATCCGTGCCATCCCCTATAACTATTACGCTATTCTTACCATTGTGATGATGCTGGCCATCGTTTATCTCAAGATGGATTACGGCACGATGCGGGTACACGAAAAGAACGCCATCAACGGGGATATCTACACGACACCGGACAGACCTTATGCCAATGCAGAGGTGGAAGTGGATGAAAGCAAGGGCGGCGTGATCGACCTGATCCTGCCTATCCTGATGCTGATCGTGTGCTGTGTGATCGGTATGATCTACACCGGTGGATTTTTCTCCGGCGCAAGTTTTGTAGAAGCCTTTTCCGGCAGTGACGCATCTGTAGGGCTGGTATTGGGAAGCTTTTTTGCACTGGTGATCACCATTGTGTTCTATGCGGTCCGTAAAGTTTTAAAATTTAAAGAATCCATGGAGTGTGTTCCGGAAGGATTTAAGGCGATGGTACCGGCCATCCTGATCCTGACCTTTGCCTGGACCCTGAAAGCTATGACAGACAGCCTGGGCGCGGCAGAATATGTGGCAGGTGTCATGGATTCAGCGGCAGGCGGCCTGATCAATCTGCTTCCGGCCATCATCTTCCTGGTAGGATGCTTCCTGGCCTTTGCGACAGGAACCTCCTGGGGAACCTTTGGAATCCTGATCCCTATTGTAGTGGCAGTATTCTCAGGAACCAATGAGACTATGATGATCATCTCCATTTCAGCATGTATGGCAGGAGCTGTATGTGGGGATCACTGTTCCCCCATTTCCGATACGACCATCATGGCGTCGGCAGGAGCACAGTGCAACCATGTCAACCATGTAACCACGCAGTTGCCGTATGCGCTGACGGTGGCGGGAGTGTCCTTTGTCAATTATGTGATCGTGGGCTTCGTTCAGAATCCTTATATCGGGCTTCCTGTAGGGATCCTTTTGATGCTGGGCACCCTGATGGTGATCCGGAGATTTTCAAAGGAAAAAGAGGCTTAGAAAATAAAACAGACAGCAGTCAAAAAAGCGGCAGATCTTCGGAACTGCCGCTTTTTAGCGGGAAAAAGGGAATGCTCCGTTATTGCACCTTTGAGGGGGGAATGCTATACTTAAGAAGATATTTTACAGAAAAAAGAGAGGAGATTTATCTGTTCATGAGTATAGAAAGAGTGGAGGCATACAGAGTCAAAGAAGAGAGGAGGCTGGAGGGGCTTTCTGCCAAGGCTACCCTTTTGGAGCATAAAAAGACGGGAGCCAGGGTGGTTCTGATGGAGAATGAAGACAAAAACAAGGTGTTTCAGATCGGATTTCGGACGCCGGTAAAAGACAGCACGGGCGTCCCCCACATCATGGAACATTCTGTGCTGTGCGGATCCCGGAATTTTCCGGTAAAGGATCCCTTTGTGGAGCTGGTGAAAGGCTCCTTGAACACCTTTTTGAATGCCATGACCTATCCGGACAAAACGGTTTATCCGGTGGCAAGCTGCAACGACAAGGATTTTCAGAATCTGATGCATGTATATATGGACGCAGTATTTTATCCCAACATCTATCAGAAAAAAGAGATCTTCCTGCAGGAGGGCTGGAGCTACAAGCTGGAAGACGTAGATGGAAAGCTGGAATACAACGGAGTGGTTTACAATGAGATGAAAGGAGCGTTTTCTTCGCCGGAAGGAGTGCTGGACCGGGTGGTGTTGAATACGCTGTTTCCGGATACTTCTTACGCCAATGAATCGGGAGGGGATCCGGAGTGTATCCCGGATCTGACCTATGAGGAATTTCTGGAATTTCACCGAACCTACTATCATCCCTCCAACAGCTACATTTATCTGTACGGGAAGATGGATATGGAAGAAAAACTGAGATGGCTGGATACGGAATACCTGCAGCATTTCCAGAAGCTGGAGGTGGATTCTGCCATTTCTCTCCAAAAACCGTTTTCAGAAATGAAAGAAAAAGAGATCTTTTATTCTATTACTAAGGAAGAAGGGGAAGAAGACAACACCTATCTGTCCTACAACAAGGTGATCGGAACCAATCTGGACCGGGAGCTGTATCTGGCATTTCAGATTCTGGATTATGTCCTTCTTTCTGCGCCGGGAGCCGTTTTGAAGAAGGCGCTGCTGGAACGACAGATTGGGAAAGATATTATGGGATCCTATGATAACAGCACCTACCAGCCTGTCTTTTCCGTAGTGGCAAAGAATGCCAACCAGAAGGAGAAGAAAGCTTTTATACAGACGGTGGAGGATACCCTGCGCCATCTGGTGGAAAAGGGGATTGACAAAAGAGCGCTGGAGGCAGGGATCAACTATCATGAATTCCGGAGCAAGGAGGCGGATTTTGGCAACTATCCCAAAGGGCTGATGTACGGACTTCAGATGATGGACAGCTGGCTGTATGATGATAATGAGCCGTTTCTCCACCTGGAAGCAGAGGCGTTGTTTCCGCTGCTGCGGGAAAGGGTGGGCACAGGATATTATGAAGACCTGATTCGAACCTACCTGCTGGAAAATCCACATGGAGCGGTGGTGACGGTCCTGCCGGAAAAAGGAAGGACGCTCAGGCTGGATAAGGAACTGGAAGAGAAGCTGCAGACTTACAAAAAAAGTCTGTCTCAAGAAGAGAGGGAAGCCCTGGTACGGCAGACACAGAGGCTTTTGGAATACCAGTCCTCTGACGAAAGAGAAGAAGACATCCAAAAGATTCCGGTGCTGAAACGGACGGATATTTCCCGGGAGGTAGAACCGGTATACAATGAAAAGATCATGGTTTCCGAGACGCCGGTGATTCTTCATGACATCGAGACCAACGGCATCGGATATGTGGATTTTCTGTTTTATTTTACCGGAATAGAAGAAGAATTGCTGCCATATGTGGGGATTTTGCAGGCGGTTCTTGGAATCATTGATACGGAGAACTTTGAGTACGGAGAATTTTTTGATGAGATCAACGTACATACAGGAGGGATCGAAACGTCCTTGGAACTGTATCCGGATCTGGGCGGCTCTTCCGGGAAAGAGTATCAGTGCACCTTTGAGGTCAAAGCGAAGGCTTTGTTCCCCAAGCTTCCGGTGGCATTTCGCATGACGGAAGAAATGCTGCTTCGTTCCAAACTGGAGGATGAAAAACGACTGAAAGAGATCCTGTCCATGGTGAAATCCAGACTGCTGATGAAATTCCAGTCGGCGGGGCATGCCACAGCGATCCGGCGGGCTGCGTCCTATGCATCCCCGGCATCCAGGGTCAAGGAGCTGACCGGCGGGATTGCCTTCTATGAGGTGGTAAAACGGCTGGAAGAACACTTTGAAGAAGAAAAGGAAGGACTGAAAAGGCAGTTGAGGGAGCTGGCAAAAAGACTGTTTTGCCGGGAAAATCTGTGTATCAGTTATACAGCCCCCAAAAAACGGCTGCCAGAGATAGAAGGCTGTATCAAAACCCTGGAACAGAAGCTATGGAAGGGACAGGCGCAGACAAAGCTCCGTCCGGTGTCCTGTAAGAAAGAAAAAGAAGGGTTTCAGACAGCGTCCAAGGTTCAGTATGTGGCGCAGGCAGGAAATTTTCAGGAGAAAGGCTTTGACTATGTGGGAACCCTGCAGATCTTGCGGGTGATTTTAAGCTACGACTATCTGTGGCAGAATGTAAGGGTGAAAGGCGGAGCCTATGGCTGTATGAGCGGATTCAGCCGGACAGGGGAGGGGTATTTTGCTTCCTACCGGGATCCCAATCTCAGAAAAACCCTGGAAGTGTATCGGGGAGTGGTGGAGTATCTCCGCACTTTTCAGGTGACGGAACGAGACATGACCAAATACATCATTGGGACCATCAGTAATCTGGATCAGCCTATGACGCCGGCGGCGGCAGGGGACCGATCCATGAACCTTCATATGTGCGGACTGACACTGGATCGAATCCATGAGGAAAGAAGGCAGATACTGGAGGCCGGCCAGGAGGATATCCGGGCGCTGGCAGATATTGTGGAAGCTGTGCTGGAAGCCGGGCAGATCTGTGTAGTGGGAAGTGAAGAAAAGCTCCGGGAAGACAGGGAACTGTTTGACGTGATCACAGGATTTTAGGAAAGATGATTCCCATAAAGGAAAAGAAGGAGAAGAATATGGAGACAGGATATAAGTCAGGGTTTGTGACCCTGATCGGACGTCCCAATGTGGGGAAGTCCACGCTGATGAATTATCTGATCGGACAAAAGATCGCGATCACCTCCAACAAGCCGCAGACTACGAGAAATCGTATCCAGACGGTATTGACGACAGAAGACGGACAGATCGTATTTGTAGATACCCCGGGGATCCACAAGGCAAAAAACAGGCTGGGAGAATATATGGTACAGACAGCGAAGCAGACGCTGGGGGAAGTGGACGTGATCCTGTGGCTGGTGGAGCCGTCTACCTTTATCGGGGAAGGAGAAAGGCAGATCGCATCCCGGTTAAGAGAAGTGAGGACGCCGGTCATTCTGGTGATCAACAAGATCGACAGCGTCAAAAAAGAAGAGGTGTTTCCCTGCATCGATGCCTATAAGGAGCTGTGCGACTTCACGGCCATCGTTCCGGTCTCAGCCAGAAGCGGAGAAAACACAAAAGAATTGTTAAAGGTAACCTTTGGCTGCCTTCCGGAGGGCCCCAGATTTTACGAGGAGGATACTATTACGGATCAGCCGGAGCGGCAGATCGTGGCGGAGCTGATCCGGGAGAAGGCCCTCCATGCGCTGCAGGAGGAGATCCCCCACGGAATAGCGGTTGTGATAGAAAGGATGCAGAAGCAGAAAAAGGTCGTACACATTGACGCTGCCATTATCTGTGAAAGAGAGTCTCACAAGGGGATCATCATAGGGAAGCAGGGGGCCATGCTGAAAAAGATCGGAAGCACGGCCAGGTTTGAGATAGAAAGGCTTTTGGGCGAAAAGGTCAATCTGAAACTGTGGGTCAAGGTAAAAAAAGGATGGCGTGACAGTGAATTTCTCATGAAGAATTTCGGCTATCACAAAGACGAAAGATAGGCGGGAAAACAGGTGGTAAATCAAATCAAAGTAACCGGCATGATCCTTTCCAGTACGCCCGTGGGAGAATATGACAGAAGAGTAGTTCTGCTGACGAAGGAAAGAGGAAAGATATCCGGATTTGCCAGAGGAGCAAGAAGGCAGGGGAGTTCTCTTTTGGGGGCAACAGGAGCCTTTACCTTTGGAAAATTTACAGTATATGAAGGAAAAAGCTCCTACACGCTGGTCCAGGCAGAAGTCATCAATTATTTTTCGGAGCTGAGAGGCGATACGAAATGGGTCTGCCGCGGGCTGTATTTCCTGGAAATGGCAGATTATTATGCGCGGGAAGGAACGGATGAGACCCTTCTTTTAAAGCTTTTGTATCAGTCACTGCGGGCTTTGACGGCAAAAAGCATTCCCGATTCTCTGGTACAGGTGATTTTTGAATGGAAAGCCATTGCCATCAACGGAGAAGGACCGCAGGCATTTAGCTGTGTATTCTGCGGCAAAAAGGAAGGACTGGAACGATTTAGCATGAGACGGGGAGGACTGGTCTGCGGAAAGTGTCAGGAGGAAGGGAGGAAGCTGCACCCTTCTACCGTTTACACACTGCAGTATATCCTGAGCGCTCCGGTGGAACAGCTATATCAGTTTGTAGTCAGCCGGCAGGTTCAGGAAGAGTTGGAAACATTATGGAAAGATTATAGCAGGATCCACATCGACAAAACGTTTCAGACATTGGAGATCCTAAAGCAGATCGCAGGAGAGTGACAGATCAAAAAGAGAACTCTCTGCCGTGAAAGCAGGGATCTGAAAAAAGAGGAAAGACGGAAGTCTGAAAAGCCGGGGAAGCCGCGGAGAAGGAAAGGAATCCTTGAAAAAGCACGGGGGACAGGCTATAATGATAAAACATAAACGAAGAACACAGGGACAAGGAAGAGAGGTAGAAGTATGGCAGAAAAGACGATGGAAAAAATTGTAGCGTTGGCAAAATCCAGAGGATTTGTATATCCGGGATCAGAGATCTACGGAGGTCTTGCCAATACATGGGATTATGGAAATCTGGGTGTAGAATTGAAAAATAACGTGAAAAAAGCCTGGTGGCAGAAATTTGTCCAGGAATCTCCCTACAACGTGGGAGTGGATTGTGCCATTCTAATGAATCCGCAGACCTGGGTTGCCAGCGGACATCTGGGCGGGTTCAGTGATCCTCTGATGGACTGCAAGGAGTGCCATGAGCGTTTTCGTGCCGACAAGATGATCGAAGACTACGCAAAGGAAGCGGGGCTGGATATCGGGGAGAGCATTGACGGATGGAGCCACGAGCAGATGGAGGCTTATATCGCGGAGCATAAGATTCCCTGTCCATCCTGTAAAAGCCATAATTTTACGGAGATCCGGGAATTTAACCTGATGTTCAAGACCTTCCAGGGAGTGACGGAGGACGCTAAGAATGTGGTTTATTTAAGGCCGGAAACCGCACAGGGCATTTTTGTCAACTTTAAAAATGTGCAGAGAACCTCCAGAAAGAAGATCCCGTTTGGAATCTGTCAGATCGGAAAATCCTTCCGGAACGAGATCACACCGGGAAATTTCACCTTCCGTACCCGGGAGTTTGAACAGATGGAGATGGAATTTTTCTGCGAGCCGGACACCGATCTGGAGTGGTTTGACTATTGGAAATCCTATTGCCTGAACTGGCTGCGGACCCTGGGCATCAAGGAGGATGAGATGCGCTACAGGGATCACGAGAAGGAGGAGCTGAGTCATTACAGCAAAGCCACAACAGACGTGGAGTTCCTCTTCCCGTTTGGATGGGGTGAGCTTTGGGGGATCGCGGATCGCACGGACTTTGACCTGACGCAGCATCAGAACACCTCCAAGCAGGATCTGACCTACTTTGACGATGAAAAGAAGATCAAATACCTTCCCTATGTGATCGAGCCTTCTCTGGGAGCGGATCGTATGGTGCTGGCTTTCCTTTGCAGCGCCTACGATGAGGAGGAACTGGAAGGCGGAGACATGCGGACGGTACTCCGGTTCCATCCGGCTCTGGCGCCTGTAAAGGTGGGCGTTCTGCCTCTGTCCAAGAAGCTGAGCGAAGGGGCGGAAAAAGTATATAGTCTGTTAAGCAAAAAATACAACTGTGAATTTGATGAAAGGGGAAACATCGGAAAGAGATACCGCAGACAGGATGAGATCGGGACTCCTTTCTGTGTGACCTACGATTTTGATTCAGAGGAAGATCAGGCAGTTACGGTAAGAGATCGGGATACCATGGAACAGGAAAGAGTGAAGATCGCAGATCTGCCTGCTTATTTCGAAAAGAAGTTTGCATGGTAGAGATTTGTCAGGATCTGCCGAAAGGACAGAAAAGACAGACAGGGTGCAGGTAAAAAACCGCTATCCTCCAGGAACAGCAGGAGGGTGGCGGTTTTGTCATAAAAAGCAGAGAGGAGTCGTGGCTCATAGGAGGCTTATAGGACAAGAGGTGTTGGGCTATCGCCTCAAAAGAAAGCCCCCGTTGACCTAAGGCAGGAAAACGGGGACTTTTTTACGCGTAAGCGATTATTGTTACATCACAGCTTGGGATGTATTATTTTGCTTCATAGTGCTCCGGATGGAGTCTTCTGTCACGCAGTTCTGCAATGGCTGTGTACAGAACGTCTGTGGAAGAGTTCAGAGCAGTCTCGCAGGAATCCTGGATCACACCTACGATAAATCCAACACCAACCACCTGCATTGCCAGGTCGTTTGGAATACCGAACAGGCTGCAGGCAAGCGGGATCAAAAGCAGGGAACCACCGGCTACTCCGGAAGCTCCTGCAGCACTTGCTGCAGAAAGGATACAAAGGATCAGAGCAGTAGGAATATCTACGTGGATACCTACAGTGTGTGCGGCTGCCAGTGCAAGGATGGAGATGGTAATAGCAGCTCCGCCCATGTTTACCGTTGCTCCCAGCGGGATGGAAATAGAATAGGTGTCCTCATCCAGGCCCAGCTCCTCACAAAGCTCCATATTCACCGGGATGTTTGCAGCAGAGCTGCGGGTGAAGAATGCGGTGATACCGCTGTCTTTGAGACATTTTAATACCAGTGGGTACGGGTTCTTGCGGATGCACAGGAACACTACGATAGGATTTACCACCAGCGCCAGGAAAGCCATGCTTCCTACCAGTACAAGGATCAGTCTTCCGTAGTCCAGAAGAACATCCAGACCCTGCTCGGAAACGGTGGTAAAGATCAGACCCATGATACCGAAGGGTGCGCAGCTGATGATCCATTTTACGCCATGAGATACAGCCTCGGCTACGTTGTCAAGCATATTTTTGGTGGTGTCGCTGGCGCCTTTTAACGCGATACCAAATACGATCGCCCAGGCCAGAATACCGATGTAATTTGCTTCTGAGATGGATGCCACCGGGTTTTTTACCAGGTTCATCAAAAGATTGGTCAGGACTTCTCCCACGCCGCCCGGAGCGGTCATTTCCTCTACGCTGTCTGTCAGAGTAAGCGTAGTGGGGAAGAGGAAGCTGGCAAGAACTGCCACAAGACCTGCCAGAACATTTCCCAGCATATAAAGGAAGACAACGAACTTCATGTTGGTCTTCTGTCCTTTTTTCTGGTTACAAAGAGCGCTGATAACCAAAAAGAATACCAGTATGGGTGCGATTCCCTTCAGGGCGCCTACAAACAGGCTTCCCAGCATGGAAATAGGGGTTGCTTTCGGAACCAGAAGTCCCAGGATGATACCGACTGCAAGTCCGCATATGATCCGTTTTACAAGACTGATGCTGTTCCACTTTTGAAATACATTTTTCATTTTTCTCTCTCCTTTTCTTTTTTCAGTGAAAATCACACTGATAACGATAGTAAAATTATAAGGAAAAAAAAGAAATTTGTAAACAATTACAGAGCAATAAAAGTGAAAAACATGAAGGATGGAAGAAAAAAAGGAAAGAAAAAAGTGAAAGTGCATAAAAACAAAATGGAAAAACTATATATTTCTTACAAATAAGATACCGAATAAGTAAAAAAGGACTCCTGTCCTTTTTGGTGATTGTAAAGTCTACTATAATTAGGACAGAAAAAGTCAGAAAAGGAAGTCATTGTTACCATGACCAAATAAGTTGTGGCATTGTAATGGAGGAACATATATGAAAAACAAGAACAGAGTGTTTCTAATCGTATTAGACAGCTTCGGAGTGGGGAATGCTCCGGATGCGGCAGACTTTGACGATGCAGGGTCCAATACCCTGAAAAGCATTGCGGCGAATGCGGCGTACAGGACGCCCTGCATGAACCGGATCGGTCTGGGGAAGATAGACGGGGTGGATTACCTGCCGTCCCCGGAAAAGACGGAAGGAGCCTGTGGGAGACTGACGGAAGCGTCCAGAGGGAAGGATACTACCATCGGACATTGGGAGATTGCAGGTCTGATTTCCAGAGAACCGCTTCCTACGTATCCGGATGGATTTCCGGAGGAGATCCTGGAGGAGTTTACGCGGGTTACGGGAAGAGGCGTGCTTTGCAACAAGCCCTATTCCGGAACGGACGTGATCCGGGATTTTGGAGCGGAGCATATGGAGACAGGAAAGCTGATCGTCTATACGTCTGCCGACAGCGTATTCCAGATCGCGGCACATGAGGAGATCGTTCCTATTGAAGAACTTTACCGGTACTGCGAGGAAGCAAGAAAGATCCTGACGGGGAAACACGGGGTGGGAAGAGTCATTGCAAGACCGTTTGTGGGAGAACCGGGAAATTTCCAGAGAACAGCCAACAGACACGACTATTCTCTGCTGCCCCCAGGGACACCATGCTGGACGCTCTTTTGGAAGCCGGATACGATACTTACGGAATCGGAAAGATCTATGATATTTTTGCGGGGAAAGGGATCGCACATACACAGAGGATCCAGAACAACGTGGACGGGATGGAAAAGGCTATCGAAATGCTGCAGCAGGATTTCAACGGGATCTGTTTCGTCAATCTGGTAGATTTTGACATGGTGTACGGTCACCGAAACGACATAGAAGGCTACGCCAGGGCGGCCACTGTATTTGATGAGCAGCTGGAGACCTTTATAGCCGATATGAAGGAAGAGGATATCCTGATGATCACAGCAGATCACGGATGTGACCCGGGCTTTAAAGGAACGGATCATTCCAGAGAGCAGGTGCCCTTCCTGGCATACGGGCGTCAGATCAGAGAAAATGTCAATCTGGGAACCAGAAGTACCTTTGCAGATATTGCGGCAACCATCCTGGACATTTTCCAGGTAAACAATATCGCCGACGGCACCAGCTTTAAAAAGGAGATCATGTGATGACGAACCAGGAATTATTTGAGGAGGCAAAGAAGGCAAGGCTTCAGGCTTATACGCCTTACTCCCACTTTCAGGTGGGAGCGGCGCTGCTGACCAGGAGCGGGAAGGTCTATCATGGATGCAATATCGAAAATGCAGCCTATACGCCCACCAACTGTGCAGAAAGGACAGCTTTCTTTCAAGCGGTTTACGAGGGAGAAAGAGCTTTTGAAAAAATCGCCATTGTGGGAGCCAAAGAAGGGGAGGAGCCTACAAATGTCTGTGCGCCCTGCGGTGTGTGCAGACAGGTGATGAGAGAATTCTGCAGTCCGGAAGACTTTTGCATTCTTCTGGCAGACGGAAAGGGAGGGATCAAAGAGTGGAAGCTTCGCGAGCTTCTGCCCTGCGGATTCGGACCGGAGGACTTAGGAGAGTAGATTCTAAAGGAGGAAGGGAACGTGGAATACGTAATTGAGATGAATCACATTACCAAGCAGTTCGGAACATTCAAAGCCAATGACGATGTGACGCTGAAGGTAAAAAAAGGAGAGATTCATGCGTTGCTGGGAGAAAACGGCGCAGGGAAGTCCACGCTTATGAGCGTACTGTTTGGACTGTACCAGCCGGAAGCAGGCGAGATCAAGATCAAAGGAAAGCCGGTAAAGATCAATAACCCCAACGACGCCAACGATCTGGGGATCGGAATGGTTCATCAGCACTTTAAGCTGGTACATAATTTTACCGTACTGGAAAGCATTGTGCTGGGGCATGAGACCACCAAAGGCGGCGTCCTGAAGATGGATGAAGCCAGAAAAAAAGTGATGGAGCTTAGCGAAAAATATAAGTTTAAGATCGATCCGGACGTGCACATTTCCGACATCACGGTGGGAATGCAGCAGAGAGTGGAGATCCTCAAGATGCTGTACTGTGACAATGAAATGCTGATCTTTGACGAGCCGACCGCCGTTCTGACGCCGCAGGAGATCGATGAACTGATGAAGATCATGAAACAGCTGGTAGCAGAGGGCAAGTCTATCATCGTCATTACGCACAAGCTGGATGAGATCAAGCAGGTGGCGGACCGGTGTACCGTGCTCCGCAAAGGGAAGAGCATCGGAACCATTGAGGTGGCGGAAACCTCCAAGGAAGAGATGTCGGAAATGATGGTGGGAAGAAAAGTCAATCTCCATGTGGAAAAGTCTCCTTTTCAGCCGGGAGAGCCTGTATTTGAGGTGAAAAATGCCACGATCCATTCCAAGCACGGAAAAGATGTGGTAAAGGATGTGTCCTTTACGGTTCACAAGGGAGAGATCCTGACCATCGCAGGGATCGACGGCAACGGACAGTCGGAGCTGATCTATGGGATCACCGGCATGATCCCCATGGAAGAAGGAAAGGTATTCCTGAATGGGAAAGATATTACAGGAGAGAGCATCCGGCAGAAATGCCTGGACGGCGTGGCACATATTCCAGAGGACAGACATAAGGACGGACTGGTGCTGGACTACACCCTGCAGGAAAATTTGGTTCTGCAGACCTATTACCTGGATCGGTTCCAGAAAAACGGGTTTTTGAAGTTTGATGCCATCCGGGAGTATGCGAAAAAGCTGATCGACCAGTTTGATATCCGTTCCAGCAGAGGAGAGGACAGTGTAGTAAGAGGAATGTCCGGAGGAAATCAGCAGAAGGCCATTATCGCAAGAGAGCTGGACCGGAATCCGGAGATCGTAATCGCAGTCCAGCCGGTCAGAGGTCTGGATGTAGGAGCCATTGAATATATCCATAAACAGCTGATCGCACAGAGAGATGCAGGAAAAGCAGTGCTTCTGGTATCTCTGGAGCTGGATGAGGTAATGGATGTCAGCGACAGGATCGTCGTGATGTATGAGGGAGAGATCGTAGCAGATGTAAAGCCGGAGGAAGTAACGGTAGAAGAGCTGGGACTTTACATGGCAGGAGCAAAAAGGAGTGTGAGTCATGAAGCGAAAAAGTAAGTGGATGCAGGGAGAAGGAGCCGTTCGTCTGAGTTCTTCCATCCTTGCCATTATATTTGGTCTTTTGTTTGGACTGTTGATCCTGATCGTCAGCAATCCGTCCCAGGCTTACGGCGGTTTTATGATGATCATCCAGGGATCTTTTACAGATGGGATCACAGGGATCGGAATGATGCTGTATTATTCGATTCCCATCATCATGACAGGACTGTCGGTGGGATTTGCTTTCCAGACAGGACTGTTTAATATCGGAGCTTCCGGACAGTTTACGGCGGGGGCGTTTGTGGCAGTATTTATCGGTGTAAAATGTACCTTCCTGCCGGCGGGGATCCACTGTCTGGTCTGCATTTTGGGAGCGACCCTGGCAGGTGCTTTGTGGGGAATGGTGCCGGGAGTATTAAAGGCTTACCGTAATGTAAACGAAGTAATTTCTTCTATCATGATGAATTATATCGGAATGTATCTGGTGAACTTTCTGATCGCAAAGACCATCTATGATCAGATCAAAAACCAGTCTCTTCCGGTTGCAAAGGGCGCCAACCTTCCTACGGCAGGGCTGGATCAGCTGTTTGCCGGGACAAAACTAAATGTGGGGATCCTTCTGGTGATCGGCTGTGTGATCCTTGTACATATCATTTTGAACAAGACAGTGTTCGGCTATGAGCTGAAGGCCTGTGGAAAAAACAGCAATGCCTGCAAATACGCAGGAATCAGCGCCAAGAGAAATATTGTGATGTCCATGATCATTGCCGGAGCCCTGTCCGGTATGGGAGGAGCTCTTTTGTACCTGTCCAATACGGGAAAATATCTGCAGGTACTGGATATTATCGCACCGGAAGGCTTTTCCGGAATCTGCGTGGCACTTCTGGGACAGTCCAATCCGGTAGGGATCCTGTTTGCCGGTCTGTTCATCGGCCACCTGACCGTGGGCGGATCCAACATGCAGCTGTTTGACTTCGTGCCAGAGGTCATTGACATTATTATCTCTGCCATCATCTACTGCGGAGCGTTTGCACTTTTGATCCAGAACCTGATCCACAGCAGACGGATGAAAAAATCAAAGAAGGAGGAATCGTAAAATGAGTATTTTGTATTTTATCATGCAGCAGACTATGTTTTTTGCCATTCCACTTCTGATCGTGGCAGTGGGAGGCATGTATTCTGAGCGAAGCGGAGTTGTCAATATTGCTCTGGAAGGAATCATGATCATGGGGGCTTTAGTAGGAACGGTATTTATCCATTTGTTCCAGCATCAGATCACCGGACAGGCTCTGCTGATATTGGCGATTCTGGTAGCGGGACTGGTGGGAGGCGTTTTCTCCCTGCTGCATGCGTTTGCAGCGGTAAACATGAAGGCGGATCAGACCATCAGCGGTACGGCGCTGAATATGTTCGCACCGGCCTTTGCCGTACTGGTGGCCAGGATGATCCTGGGTGTACAGCAGATTCCCTTCAGCAACACCTTCCGGATCGACAGTGTGCCTGTTTTGGGAAAGATCCCGGTGATCGGGCCCATGCTTTTCCAGAAATCCTATATTACGACCTATATCGGGCTGGTTATTTTTGCAGTAGCGGCCTTTGTGATCCAAAAGACCAAATTTGGACTTCGCCTGAGAGCCTGCGGGGAACATCCCAGCGCGGCGGACTCGGTGGGAGTCAACGTTTATAAGATCCGGTATGCGGGAGTCTTCATCTCGGGAGTGATGGCCGGAATCGGAGGACTGGTGTTTATCATCCCCACCTCTACCGTATTTAACGCCAGCGTGGCGGGGTACGGATTCCTGGCTCTTGCCGTGTTGATCTTTGGACAGTGGAGGAGCAAGAAGATTTTCTATGCGGCATTTTTCTTTGCGGTAATGAAAACGCTGGCGAGCGCTTATTCAGCGATTCCTATGTTGAAGGGGCTTCCTCTTCCCAATGAGTTTTACAAAATGTTCCCTTACATCGCCACCTTAGTGGTGCTGGCATTTACATCCAAGAATTCCCAGGCGCCGAAGGCAGTGGGTATTCCGTATGATAAGGGAAGCAGATAAAGGAGAGACGAAAATAATGAGAATGTATGATGTGATCATGAAAAAGAGAAACGGAGGTGTCCTGACGGAAGAAGAGATTCGGGAAGTGATCTCAGGGTATGTGGCAGGAGAAATTCCGGATTATCAGATGTCTGCGTTTTTGATGGCTGTCTATTTTCAGGGAATGACGGAGGAAGAGACGGTTGCCATGACGGAGGCGGTAGCACATTCGGGAGACATGGTGGATCTGTCCGCTATTGCAGGGATCAAGGTAGATAAGCACTCTACGGGAGGCGTGGGCGACAAGACCAGCCTCATCATCGGACCCATTGTGGCAGCCTGCGGTGTAAAGGTGGCAAAGATGTCAGGAAGAGGGCTGGGGCATACCGGCGGTACCGTGGATAAGATGGAGGCCATTCCCGGAATGCGCACCGATCTGAGCAGAGAAGAGTTTTTCCGAGTGGTCAACCAAACCGGACTTAGCATCATCGGACAGACCGGCAATCTGGCGCCGGCGGATAAGAAGCTATACGCCCTTCGGGACGTGACGGCTACGGTAGACAGTATTCCTTTGATCGCAGTTTCTATCATGAGTAAAAAGCTGGCGGCAGGAAGTGACGCCATCCTGCTGGACGTCAAGACGGGAAGCGGAGCGTTTATGAAGACGCTGGAGGATTCCATTGCTCTGGCGAAGGAAATGGTAAGTATCGGAGAAAATGCCGGACGAAAGACGGCAGCTTTGATCACAGACATGGATATCCCTCTTGGAAACAATATCGGGAACAGCCTGGAGGTCATGGAAGCGGTGGAGACCCTAAAAGGCAACGGGCCCGCGGATCTGACGGAAGTGTGTATTCATCTGGCAGGAAATATGTTATATTTGGCAGGGAAGGGAACCATAGAAGAATGTATGGCTCTTGCCAAAGCAAAGATTGAGGACGGAAGCGCCCTGGAAAGACTGGCGGCCATGGTGGAGGCCCAGGGCGGCGACGCTTCTGTGATCCTGGATCCGTCCCGTTTTGCAAAGGCGCCCTACAGTATGCAGGTATTTGCAGAAAAAGAAGGATACATCGGAGCGATGGATACAGAGGGATGCGGGATCGCTTCCTCCATGCTGGGCGCAGGCCGTCAGACCAAAGACAGCGCCATTGATCCGGCAGCGGGGATCGTTCTGAAGCGTAAGGTGGGAGATTATGTGACCAAGGAGGATGTGATCGCAGTGCTTTATACTTCCGATTCCAGCCTTTTGGAACAGGCACAAAAGAAGTATGTCAGCTCCGTCAGGATACAGGTAGAGGCTCCGAAGAAAGAGCCGCTGATCTACGCCAGAGTGACGAAAGAAGCAGTTGAGAGGTTTTAAAAAAGGAGAGAAAAATGGACAGAAAAGAATTGTTAAGCCATGTGGATCACACACAGTTGAAAGCATTTGCTTCCTGGGAGGATATTGATACCCTCTGCAAAGAAGCGATAGAGTACGGGACGGCTTCCGTGTGTGTGCCTCCGTCTTACATCAAAAGGATCCACGAGACTTACGGGGATCAGATCAATATCTGTACGGTGGTAGGCTTCCCGCTGGGATACAGCTGCACGGCAGCAAAGGTGGAGGAAGTAAAGCAGGCCATCGCAGACGGAGCGTCAGAGATCGATATGGTGATCAATATTGCAGAAGTAAAAAACGGAAACATTTCGTATGTCACAGATGAAATCAGAGCACTGAAACAGGCGGCGGGAGATCATATTCTGAAGGTGATCATCGAGACCTGCTATCTGACGGAAGCAGAAAAGATCGCAATGTGCAAGGCTGTGACAGAAGCCGGAGGAGACTACATCAAAACTTCTACCGGATTTGGAACGGGCGGTGCAACAATGGAAGATATATTGTTGTTTAAATCGCATATAGGTAGCCAGGTGAAAATGAAAGCAGCAGGCGGCGTGAAGAGCGTGGAGGATATGGAGGCGTTCATTCAGGCGGGATGCGACCGGATCGGGACCAGTTCGGCTGTTTCATTTATCAAAGGCGAAGGAACAAAAGGGTACTAAGAGGTACAAAAGGAGGAAAAGTATGAAAAAAAGAGTAGTGAGTCTGTTCTTAGTGGCAGCAATGACCGTAGGTCTGGTAGCGGGATGCGTTAGCAAAAAAGCGGCATCGGACGACGGAGACAAGAAAAAGGGAGAGGGCTATGAACTGGCGCTCATCACCGACGTAGGAACCATCGACGACAAATCCTTTAACCAGGGATCCTGGGAAGGATTGGAGAAGTATGCAAAAGAAAACAACATTTCCCACAAATACTACAAGCCGGAAGAAAAATCTGATGAGGCGTGTCTGGCAGCCATCGACCTGGCAGTAAAGGGCGGCGCAAAGCTGGTGGTAACTCCGGGATTCTTGTTTGAAGGACCGATCCACGAAGCACAGAGCAAATATCCGGATGTCAGCTTTATCCTGATCGATGCAGAGCCAAAGGATGCAGACGGAAAAGTGGATATCGCAGACAACACACTGGCAATCTACTATGCCGAGGAGCAGGCAGGCTATCTGGCAGGCTATGCAGCAGTAAAAGAAGGATACAAGAAGCTTGGATTTATGGGAGGTATTGCAGTGCCGGCCGTAATCCGTTATGGCTACGGATATATCCAGGGAGCAGACGCAGCAGCAAAAGAGCTGGGCTTAAACGCAGGGGACGTATCCATCAAATACACCTATGTAGGAAACTTTGAGGCTTCTCCGGAAAACCAGACACTGGCAAAATCCTGGTATACAGAAGGAGTTGAGTGTATCTTCGCATGCGGCGGCGCAGTAGGAAACTCTGTTATGGCAGCAGCAGAGGGAGAAGGAACTACTGTGATCGGTGTAGACGTAGATCAGTCCGGTGAGTCTGATACCGTTATCACCTCTGCTATGAAGGGACTTGGCATCTCCGTATACGATGCGATCGCTTCCTTCTATGACAAGAAGTTTGAAGGCGGAAAGACACTGACCTTTACGGCAGCAGAAGATGGCGTAGGGCTGGCAATGGAAACCAACAGATTCAAAAACTTCACACAGAAAGACTATGATGAGATCTTTGGAAAACTGAAAGATGGAAGCATTACCGTTCAAAAGGATGATGTCGCAGAGGATGCTTCCGGCATTGCAACAGAAATCGTAAAGGTTGAAAACATCCAGTAGTGATGAAAAACAAGATAGACGCCAGAAGGTGTTTGATTGCCTGCGCCGCAATCTGCTGTATCGGATTCGGCGTGGCATTCAACGCCATGGCACAACTGGGAAATGATCCCGTGGGCATTTTTTATGACGGCATAAGAAATGCCCTGGGACTGACCAGAGGACAACTGGGTGTGGCATCAAACCTGGTGAATCTGGTCTTAGCGGTCATATTGTGGTTTTTAGGCAGGGAGTATTTAAACATAGGGACACTGATTTATCTGATACCATATGGAACATGTGTCAATATAGGCTCCTTTTTTTATACCAAAATTTTCGTGGCAGATGCGCTCTGGTGCCGGATTCTGGCCAGCGTGGCAGGGTGTCTGCTGCTGTATCTGGGCGTGGCTTTGTATATTGCCGTGAATATCGGGGTAGATCCCATGACGGGGATCGCACTGGTGATCCGGGACAGGCTGCACTGGGAGTTTAAGAAGGCCAAGTGGCTGTTTGACGGAATTATGATGATTGCCGGATTTTTACTGGGGGGAACACTGGGAGTGGTGACACTGCTGACCGTAGTTTCCGCAGGACCGGTGATCCAAAGGATCACAGAATGGGTGAAGCCGTTTTGTCAGGGGAGGGCTCGTGTATGTGTACAAGAGAAAACAGACTTCCAAAATTAGATCTGCACTGTCATCTGGACGGTTCCCTCAGCAGGGAATGGTTTGAAGAGGTGACGGGAAGACGTGTAGAAACCAGTGAGATACAGGTGGGAAGAGCATGCAGAAGCCTTGCAGAATATCTGGAAAAGTTTGATCTTCCCCTGCAGTATCTGCAGACAGAGGAGAATCTGAAAAAAGCAGGAAAAGAGTTTCTCCTTGGCGCAAAGAAAGAAAATATCGACTACATCGAAGTTCGGTTTGCACCGCTGCTGTCCGTTTCAAAGGGACTGACGGCGCAAAAAGTGATAGAAGCCGTGCTGGAGGGGCTTGCCGAAGGGAAGAAAGAATGTGGCGTTTACTATAACGTGATCGTATGTGCCATGCGACACCATAGTGTAGAAGATGGATTACGTCTGGCAGAGGCGGCCAGAGAATTTCTGGGAGAAGGGGTGTGTGCCATGGATCTTGCGGGAAATGAGGCGGCCTATCCCATGCATCTGTTTCGGGAGGTGTTTTTGCAGGCGCGAAAGCTGGGACTGCCTTTTACCATCCATGCGGGAGAATGCGGCAGTGTGGAAAATGTAACGGAAGCCATTGAACTGGGAGCAAGAAGGATCGGTCACGGGATCGCTCTTCGCGGGCAGAAGCAGGCGATGGAGCTGTGCAGAAGAAATCAGGTGGGAGTAGAGCTTTGTCCCACCAGTAATCTGCAGACAAAAGCGGTGAAAGAGGGAGAGCTTTACCCTATTCAGGAATTTTTGGCAAACGATCTGCTGGTTTCCGTCAATACAGATAACCGTACAGTCAGCAATACCAGTATAGAAGAAGAGATGGCTCATATTGCAGGGGCATATGGAGTAACGGAGGAGGAAATCAGGAAGCTGACGCAGAATGCGATAGAAACAGCATTTGCTTCCGATCTCGTCAAACAGGAACTCTGGAAAAAGTGCAGGTGATCTTCATGAAGGAAAATTATTTGGAGCATGCGATTCCTTTTCTTAGCCGGATTCCGGAGGAAAGAAGGGAATTGTTTGAAACGTATTTTAAGACGGCGCCTATCTGGCTTTTGGAATCTTTCATCATCATCGACAAAATGAAAAGAGGGACCATATTTGTGCAGGAAGGAGCGCCGGTGGACTATGTATACCTGATCGGTGACGGCGTCATCAAGGCTACCGATTACCGGTTCTATGGCATTCAGTTTGACTTTATGCGGTTTGAAGGAGTCTATGCCATGGGCGGGATGGAGGTTCTGCTGGATTTGGACAAGTACCGCACCACCCTGCAGACGGTGACAGATTGTACCATCCTGAAGATTCCGGTGGCAAAGTTTGAAAAATGGATCAAATCGGATGTGTCCGCGCTGCAAAGAGAGGCGCGCCTTATGGGCGGATATCTGCTTCAGCAGGGAAGAGACAGCAGAGCCTTTCTGTTTTTGCAGGGGTCGGATCGTCTGGCCATGCTTCTGGTGCGCCGCTTTGAAATGTATGGAAAAGACGGAGTTCTGCGGATGAAGGGAGAACGTCAGGGGCTGTCGGATGAGACGGGGCTTTGTGTCAAAACCATCAATCGTTCCGTGAAAAAATTCAGCGAGCAGGGACTGGTCACGAAGGTGGGAAATCAGATCGTGATCGAAGAAGAGCAGTACAGGAAATTAAAGGAGATCGTAGACCGCATCATTGAGCCGGATGAATATCTCCTGTCCAAATGAAAAGAACCGGGAGAGGGCTGCGCCGTATCTGGGAAAGAGCGGGCAGAAGGTTACAGCATCTCTTATGAGGGGTAAGAGATATCATCATACATGACAGAACAGGAGGAAAAAGAATGTACGAGAGATTGCAGCGCTGTCTTGGCAGCGTAAGAGAAAAAACGGATTTTGTACCGGAAGTGGGGATCATCCTGGGATCCGGTCTGGGAGATTTTGCAGAAGAGATCCAGGTGGAAAAACGGGTGCCCTACGAGGAGATCGAAGGCTTTCCGGTATCTACCGTGGCAGGACACAAGGGACAGTTTGTATTTGGGTATGTAGGAAAGACGCCTATCGTTGCCATGCAGGGAAGGGTACACTTTTATGAAGGGTATACCATGCAGGAAGTGGTGCTTCCCACCCGTCTGATGGGGCTTCTGGGCATCAAAAAACTGGTTCTGACCAATGCGGCAGGCGGCGTGAATACTGCGTTCCAGGCAGGAGATTTCATGATGCTGACAGATCATATTGCCTTTGCCGTGCCCAGTCCTCTGATCGGAAAAAATCTGGAAGAGCTGGGGACCAGATTTCCCGATATGAGCAACGTCTATGATAAGGACCTGCAGGAAGTGATCCGGAAGGTGGCAAAGGAATGTGACGTTGCCATTCAGGAAGGTGTCTATATGCAGTTTACAGGGCCGGCTTATGAAACGCCGGCAGAGGTGAAGCTGAGCAGGATCCTGGGAGCTGACGCAGTCGGAATGAGCACTGCATGCGAGGCCGTAGCAGCAAAACATATGGGACTGCAGGTATGCGGGATTTCCTGCATCACCAACATGGCAGCCGGAATCCTTCCCCAAAAGCTGGATCATAAGGAAGTGCAGGAGACGGCAGACAGAGTGGCGAAGGACTTTAAGAAGCTGGTAACAAAACTGTTGGAAGAAATCTAAAGGGTTCAGAAGGAGAGACTTTCCACAGGCGTTATAAGGCTTGTTACAGGCAATGAAATAAAATAGGAAATCGTAAAAGCGGTGATCTTTTGCTTCTGTAAAGGAAGCGTAGGGACACCGCTTTTTATGTCCTTGTTGCGAAGCGGAGGGAACGCAGGACCTGGAAGAAAACGTCAAAGGGAAAAGGTTCAGAGAAAAAACTCAGAAAAAATTCCACAAAAATTTCCAGAGATCCTTTTGTGTATCAGGTAGGAACCATGGTATAATAAGCTAATTTAAAAAACAGAAAAAAGGATGTCTAAAAATTCCAAGGGTATGGGAAAGAGGGAAAAGGAAAAAGGGAAAAGGGAAAAGGGGCATCGAGAGGCTTGCTTTCGACAGGAAGGCAGAGAAACAGCTTGA
This sequence comes from Suipraeoptans intestinalis, assembly GCF_009696485.1. GTDB lineage: Bacteria > Bacillota > Clostridia > Lachnospirales > Lachnospiraceae > Suipraeoptans > Suipraeoptans intestinalis. Next base: position 549,251 of record NZ_VULY01000018.1, on the reverse strand, counting down.
AAATTTTTTAAAAAGAAGCATAGGGAGGAAACATGAGGATCGAGCATATTGCCATGTATATAAGTGACCTGGAGCGGGCGAAAGACTTTTTTGTCAAGTATTTAGGAGGACATGCCAACGCAGGATATCACAATAAAACGACGGGTTTTCGCTCCTATTTTATAACCTTTGAGGAGGGAGCAAGGCTGGAACTCATGCAAAAGCCAAAGATGTGGGATCTGGAAAAGCCGTTAGCACGTACAGGCTATGCACATCTTGCCTTTTCTGTAGGGAGTAAAGAGGGGGTGGATGCGTTGACAGCGAGACTTCAGCAAGAAGGCTTTCAGGTGATCAGCGGACCAAGGACAACCGGAGACGGATATTATGAAAGCTGCATCGTGGCAATCGAAGGCAATCAGATAGAAATCACGGAGTAGCGGCTTTTGGGAATGCAGACAGGAGCCGGATCCGTTACAAAGCATTGTTCCCAACATACGAGATTGTGAAGATAGAGCATCTAAAAGTCAGGATGTAAAAGGGGATAAGAAGCATGAAGAAAAAAATTAGAATGGCGTTCTTGGCAGGAATGCTGGTGATACTTGCAGGATGTAGCTCCAATCAACCGGATGAAACCGGAGTGTACGTAGACAGTAAAGGAGTCATGGAAGTATCCATGGGAATAGAAATGGACGACACGCAGAGGAGTGGCTGTACCGTAAAAATTCCGAAGAATTACTTTATTTACGGGGATGGGGTCAATGAAGATGGCTTGAAAAGATACTCTGTATTACGATGGGATCGGTTGGAAAAGTATACGGACGAGAAGAAGCTGGATAGCTATACGTTTTGTTATCTGCTGTTTGGCCCGAAGGGTGGAAAAATATTAAACGGAGAGTTTAGATCCGAAAGGCAAAGAAAAAAACATCATCGGTTTTATTTTGAAACGTTTTCAAATGAGAGAGGAAACTTCCAAAGTCTGGAATCCTATGCTCCCTCCAATGGATTTTGGATCAGCAGTGACACAATGAGGGGATATGCTTATGAAGAACCGGCGGAAGGTCCACATTGTGGCCTGCGACTTACTATGCATGTTCCCATCAATCATGAGATGATTCTTAGAATGGGGTATGAGGGTCCTCTGCTGGAGGAACTTGGAGTCAAGGAGCTTGGCGAAAGAATGCTTTCTCTGGTAACACCGATAAAGTAGCAGTCGGCTTTGGTGGAAGATAAATTCGTAATGCTGGATATCGTGACGGAAGACGAAAAAATCTCATTTAGAGCCAGACCAAGGGAATACAAAACTCTTACAGGAAACACCTCGTTCCATCCATTTGGTACAAGTGATTCAGATGATATGGAACAGCTAACGATATTAGGAAGAGAAATAGACGGTAGCCTTGCCATAGAAGACTCTGGAGGTATTTGACTATGGCAACACAAGGGCGATATGGGCTCCTGTTCTGTAAAACAGAAAGAGTGGATCAATGAAAAGGATGAAACGGAACTTACAAAAATCCTGGCTATATAAATATATTCGATACAGGCTTGAAAGGGAGTGCTTCAAGGATGCAAAGTTGCAAGGAGCAAGCCGGGAGCAAAAAGACAGCATCTGCTTAAAGGCTGTTGAAAGAACAAGAAGTTATAGCTTTCTATTTGCGTTTCTATATTTGCCTGCCTTTTCTTTGTTCTTTTTCGGATGGATCATGAATCCTCGCAATGGGAACAATGAATTTGTCAGTTGGTATCTTGGCGTTATAGAGTCTGTAGTTCCCCTTGTTACCGGCGATTGGGGAAGCTCCTGGAATGAGAAACGGGGCACCGTTTTGCTGATATTCTTTCGGCTGATACCGATTTTTATAGTGAGTGCAGCTCCACTATTTTTACCGATACTGATAACGGCAAATAGAGTCCTGAAAAAAACGATACAGGAAAGCATGTTAGGGATACTACATTAGAATAGACAGGAGGTACAAATGACAGAAAAGGAAAAAATGGAGAATCAAAAACTCTATGATGCAAATTATGATATAGAACTGGAAGCAGAACGTGTTCGCTGCAAAACCAAGTGTCAGATATATAATTCCTTGCCGATTGAGGATGTAGAGGAACGTCACCGGGTATTGAAAAACATCCTTGGAAAAACAGGAGATTTGGTGCATATTGAGCCAGACTTCTGGTGTGATTATGGATATCGTATCAAGGTGGGAGAAAATTTCTATGCCAATCATGGTCTGGTGATTCTGGATGCGGGAGGGGTAACTTTTGGAGATAATGTTTTTATTGCGCCGTCGTGCGGCTTTCATACCTCCGGACACCCGATCGATTTTGAAAGACGGAATCAGGGATTGGAATACGCGTACCCCATCGTCGTCGGTGATAACGTGTGGATTGGCGCTGGTGTTCAGGTGATGCCAGGGGTGTCTATCGGCAGCAATGTGGTAATCGGTGGCGGTAGTGTTGTTGTGAAGGATATTCCGGATAACAGTGTAGCAGTAGGCAATCCGTGTAGAGTGATTCGGAGAATCACAGAGCAGGATAAATGGACAAATTGGGACAGATAACTCCTGGTTTTTGGAGATAAGAAAATCAGGGACTGCGGAGGTGAAAAATGAGAAGGAAAGACCGGGAAGTGACAGACACGCAAGAAATTTTGCAGATTGTTGACAAAGCCAAAATACTTCATTTGGGACTATTAGATGGAAAATTTCCATATATCGTTCCCCTGCATTATGGATATGAGTATGAGGAAGAGAAACACAACCTTATATTTTATATGCATGGCTCACGAGAAGGGCGTAAGCTGGATTTGATTCAGATGAATCCCAACGCCTGTGTGGAATTGGAATGTGATATCGAATTGGTATCCGGGGGAGATGATCCTTGTAAATATGGTTCCACATATGCGTCTGTTATTGGAAAAGGCTATGCCGAGATCATTGAGGATCTATACGAAAAAATGAAGGGACTTCAACTGCTTATGGAGAATCAGACTGGCAGAAAATTTGAAATCAGTGAAAAAATGGCGTCTTCCGTTTCTGTAATCAAAGTCAGTCTGCCAGAGTTTACTGCTAAATCAAGACCTAAATGATGCCAGTGCGAAGGATTATGAATAGGCAAACAGATCCCTGTTTGTCAGCATCAATAGTTTGAAGTTGTGGAGGAAAATTTATGAAAGTGATTGATTTAACACACAGAATCAGAGAGCATATGCCCGTTTATCCAGGAACGGAACCACCAGTACTGGAACCTGCCAACACATATGAAAAGGACGGTTTCAAAGAAACAAGATTATCCATGTTCTGCCATACGGGCACACATATGGATCCTCCGGCACATTTATTTGCCCATGGAAAAACATTAGACCAGTTTCCACCGGAACAGTTTATAGGAAAAGCAGTTGTCATTAATTGCAGAGATCTATCTGAGGGGGATTCCATCACAATGGAGCATATTCACAGGGTTGGAGATGCTTCTGAAAAAGCAGATTTTCAAGTTTGATTGACGGTGAAAATCAGAGTCTTTTGGGAGGAATACGGATGATTCTAAAAACAAACAGGCTAATTCTTCGTCCGTGGGAAGAATCCGATGTGGAAAATTTACATAGATATGCGAGTGCTCCTGAAGTAGGGCCTATCGCAGGATGGCCTGCTCATACAAGTATAGAAAACAGTCTTGATATTATCCGCAATGTTTTATCAGCCCCAGAAACATATGCAGTGGTTGACAAAGGCACAGGATGTGCTATTGGAAGCATTGGGTTGATGGTTGGAAAAGCAAGCAACATCGGAATACCTGATACAGAAGGAGAGGTAGGGTATTGGATCGGAGTCCCATATTGGGGACAGGGATTGATTCCGGAGGCCGTACAGGAAATCCTTCGCCATGCTTTTGAAGAAGTGCATCTTAAAAAAGTATGGTGTGGCTATTTTGACGGAAATACCAAGTCGAAGAGAGTTCAGGAGAAATGTGGATTTCAATATCAGTACACGAAGGAAAATGTTCCATGTCCTATGCTGAACGAAATGAGAACAGAACATATAACCTGCTTAAAAAAGGAAGATTGGATAAACCGATAATTCGTAGTTTGTAGAGATAAGAAAATTTGAATTGACCGAGCTCTTTGAGCGAGGGATGCTTATTGACCTCTGGTCAATAAGATGAGAAATGCGAGGCAGTATCATAAATTTGAATTTATAAATGTGTATTACATTTTATAATACCACTCAAAAAAATTATATCGGAGAAATTGATTGTGTATGATAAAAAAACTAAATTAAATGTTGTTTTGAATGCTGAAGCCAATAGATTACTGAAAAATAGCCAAAATAGTAGGTGTATGTACAAAGGGTGTTGCAATAAGCCTATTGATTCTCATTGTTTTCAAAAGGCAATGTTAGAGAAAAATTTGTCTGATGAAGAAGGTATGGTTTATTGTTGGACCATTAAGGGAGTATCTCAGGGAATTAGAAAGGGTGAAGAATCCTTTTTTGTTAAAGAGCATATAAATAAAGCGGGAGTATTCAAAGGTTTTTGCGAAGAAAATCACGATGCAAAATTATTTAAATTAATAGAAGTTAAAGATTTTGTAGAGAAAGCGTCTTTAGAGGAATATTCATTTCTATATGCATATCGTAATTTGTGTCATCTTTTATGGGAAGAAAAAACAATATTAACAATTAATAATGATATTTTTGAAAAGCAGTATAATAATCTCGTAATAAATGATATTAAACCTTTTACTAAAGATAAATTAAATAAAATGTCAGAAGTATTGTCTGTGGACTTTGATTTCAAAAAACATGAGAACTTGAAAGGTATATTTGAAAAATTTATTGTAGATGATGGCACTGTGAAACCTGAATTTATTAATGATTTTAAAATTTTCATTCTTCCAATAGATAGGAAATTGCTATTTGCAAGTATTGCTTGTAAGGAACTATGTGGATCAAAATATCCAATTTCTCTTGGTATAATACCAGAATTTTACAATAAACCAAGTATATTTTATATAATCGCACATAAGGAAGATAGCGATATCTTTAATATATTAGTCGAATGCTCCCAATATAGTGGATTTTTCATTCAAAATATTGTTATGAAATGTACATCAAATACAATTATACATCCAAACCTATATAAAAAATTATGCTCTAATGATGAAATAGAAAATTTATATAATTTTATTTCGTCTTTTGAGTATCAAGATTTTGCCCAAGATTTTGGATTTAATTTTTTTGATATATAAATATTGGAAAAAATTAGTAAATCCCAGTTTGCAGAGATAAGAAAATCAGAGCTGTAGAGGTGAAAATAAATGAATTGACAAAGACAGATAGATGGTTTGCGAAATGGTTTAGAAAGAAAAAGTTATTGTTAGACAAATTAGATGTTATATTCTATAAGGAACACTAATCCCAGTTTTACTCTTTGCCTACACAATCTACGGGAGACACACGAACGATGAGTTCTGCGTAAAACGAACGTTGCGAAGGAGGAGCAGGATGGCTGAATTAGTTAAGAATGTAAGGTATCAGGGGACAGTGCTCAGGCTGAATGTTTTACGCATTCCATAGCACAAGCAGCTAGCGGGATAATATCCTGGCGGGATGTTGGAGTGTCAACCATGAATATGTAGTAGCAGGAGAAGAAGCCAGATGGGACTTATTCGCTTATTTCTTAAGCACTTATCGGATAAATTATTCCTGAAAATCAACAATCTCAAGAGTGGAAATTTAATACGTTTCTTGGTGTCTTTGGCACTTGCTGGAGTTTTCGGTTACGGCATGGTCTATAATTGGGCTGACTTTCCGCATTTAAGTGGGTTACAGATAATAGTGGTTATGTCTATTTTATTCTTGCTCTTTCTTTCGAGTACAATACGTTATGGTGCAGCGTTGAGACGACCGGCCGGGAGAAAACGGGCTGCATATGTGGAAGACTGCATAAAAGAGGATCCATTTTTGAGGGCGATGTATATCGGAGAAACTATTTTTAATGAAAGAAAATGTACTGTTTACAAACAGGATGGGAAATTTATCCTCAAGAGTGGATTAAAAACACCTGGCTTCACAGAGTACATCTACGGTAGCTTTCGTCTCGTAGATGTAAAGGAGCTTGGAAATGTCTATAGATGGGAGAAACATTGCTATTACAAGGGGCGAGATTTTGGCTTATACACTGTTCATGGATGTTTCAGACCCAAAACAGTCTCCATCCTAACATTTAATCTTACGATGGACGAAGTGACTAAATTAGGCTTTAAACAAGTTAACCGTGGTGAATTTGAGATAAAGTTACCCTATAAAGATGTGAAAATCAAAGAAGAAAAAGTACGGGTTGATTTGCAAGAGGAAGCAGGCGAATAACTGCAGGATCGGAAAGCTGGACGTCTTGTTTTCGTCAGGAAATTACGGATATCCCTGAAAGATCCTATTGTATTGTTTATATTATTAAGTGTTCAAGGGTCAAACACATCTTTCCGGTGTGAGAAGTAAATCTTTAAGATGTAAGGAGGAAACAACCATGGATATGATGGAAATAATGAAGCAGAGACATTCTGTAAGGCGGTTTACGGATAAAGCGCTTGAAGAAGGAGCAATAAAAATATTGCAACAGGAAATTGATGCGTGCAATCGTGAGGGCGGTATGCACATCCAACTGATAACAGACGAACCGGAGGCTTTTCAGGCTGGGAAACCAACATATGGACAATCTAAAGGATGCAGGAATTATCTGGCCATTATAGGTCAAAGAGGAAAAGAGATGGAAGCAGGATATTATGGTGAAAGAGTAGTACTTAAAGCGCAGGAGCTTGGAATCAATTCCTGCTGGGTTGCGCTGACCTATAAAAAGGGAAAGACCCAGGGAGCAGTGAATGCCGGAGAGAAGCGGTATCTGGTTGTGGCTCTGGGCTATGGAGAAAACAGCGGAGCGGATCACAAAGTGAAAGCCATCACAGAAATCAGCGATTATAAAAATGGAGATCCTGCCTGGTATAAGGCCGGTCTGGAGGCGGCTTTGCTTGCACCGACTGCGGTGAATCAGCAAAAGTTTCGTTTTGAAAGAAACGGTGATCAAGTTATGGCAAAAGTGTCAGGGTTTGGGTTTTACACAAAGATTGATCTTGGAATTGTAAAATATCATTTTGAAATTGGCTCTGGCAAAGGGAAAGAAGTATGGAAATAGAAGGATGAGATTTTGATGGTCGGTGGAGATTGATTGTTCTATCGACCATTTTTTATGTAAATAATGGATGCATAGTGGTATAATAAAGTATCCGCTGATTGAAGAGGGTTATCAGAAAAGGAAAATATCAAGTGGGATTTGCAAAAGAAATTTTATTTGCTTGGAAGGCGGCAAGTGAGGATAAAATATTAGACTGGTAGAATTTTCATAAATTGGGCTTTTATGCTGCATCTGTGCCCAAAATGGGATTTCCGGTTTGTAGGGATATGTAAATTTTAATTTGAAGGAGGTAATCATAGTGAATGAATTTAACGAGTATGTTCGTGAGGTTTTTTCCGTAGCAGGTGATATTGTCATAAAATCTATGATGGGCGGATACCTTGTATATTTTAACGGTAAGCTGCTAGGTGACATTTGCAACAATGAACTGTTTTTAAAAAGAACACCGACATCGGACAGACTGCTTGCAGATTCCGAACTGCGTTATCCGTATGAAGGCTCAAAGACACTGATGCATGTATTTGATAGATTTGAAGATACGGCACTTGTTCTGGAACTTCTGGATGGTATGTATACAGAGCTTCCGGAAAAGAAATCCGCGAAAGCCAGATGAGAAAGATAAATCTTGGCCTGTAGGAATATGTAACTTTGAACTTAACGACGAGGTGAGATCATTGGACAATCAAAAAATTTTTTCAATGAGCGTGGCAAAGGTATATCCAATGCTTATTGCAAAAGCAGAACGTAAAGGAAGAACCAAAGAGGAAGTGGATGAGGTATGCTGCTGGCTGACCGGGTACACACCTGGGCAGATAGCGCAGCAGCTTGCAAGGGATGTATCCTATGAAACTTTCTTTGATGAAGCGCCGCAAATCAATCCCAATAGCCGCCTGATCGCAGGCAGTGTATGTGGGATCAGAGTTGAAAGCATTGAAGATCCATTGATGCAGAAGATCCGCTGGCTGGATAAACTTGTGGATGAGCTCGCAAAAGGCAGACCGCTGGATAAGATTTTGCGAAACGAGGCTCCTTCTGCGAAATGGAAATGTCCGAAGTGTGGACGCAAGTTCAGGAATAAAAACCAGGATCATTCCTGCGGCGAAAAGCCAAAGAGCATAGATGAATATATTGAGAACCAGAGTGAGGAGTTTAGGGATGATCTTTGCTTCCTACGCCGGATTCTCCGTGAAGCACTTCCGGATGCTGAGGAACGTATTTCCTGGAGCATGCCGACATACTGGAAAGGACATAATATCCTGCATTTCGCTGCTTGTAAAAAGCATATCGGATTTTATCCTGGACCTGAAGCCGTAACAGAATTTGCTACTGAATTACAGGACTACCATGTTGACAAAGGAACCATCCGTATCCCATATGGGAAAATCGATTCGGAGCTGCTCTCGAAGATTGCGACATGGTGCAATGAGACGGGAAACCATGCCTGATCAATGAATAGGCTTCAGGAATAAAGCAGCAACTCCCGATTTGTTTCATAGCAGCATTGGATTGGAGGTGGATATTATTATAAATGATGGGTATATTTTATGGTGTCTACATGTGCCGATAATTATGATATTTCTTTTGCTGGCAATGATACGTCTTCATAGACGCAGTGTCCTTAAATACTTATATCTTATGGATATGTTTTGTTATCTTGTAGCTATATTTTCTTATTTCATTTTTACAAAATATATTGTAAGAAAAGCTTTTTTAACACACTGGAGGGATACCGTCCCACTCATTTGCCTAATTGGAATATTCGGAGGTTATTTTCTTTTTGTTGTGTCGGTCAGCACCTTTGTTATGGAACACGCACGAAGACATAAGTGGGCAAGGGTGATACTTGGAATTATTGGATTTATATGTATGGTGCTTCGCATATGTGGAGTGTATCTGTTTATAGAGGTGTTTTGTCGTTGAAAAGTGGTTAATCTCTTTCAATAAAAATTTTGAGAAAAAGATATCTCTTCCGTTATTGCTCGGAAAGGAGTGAAAAATGAAAACAGTTGTATTACTTTACGAGACATGTTGTATCTATGAGATCGTGATCATCAACTACTTTCTCCAACTGTGTGGCCACGAATTGCTTTTTGCCACCATAGACGGAAAGCCGGTCACTGCACAGGAAAAGCTTTCACTGAATGCAAGCTGTGCGTTAAAGGATATTGACCCAAAAGATGTAGAACTGCTTTTGGTGCCCGGTGGAAACATCTCATCCATTGCTAATGAAGAAGTTTATTCCTTTATTAGAGCGGTTGTGGATCATAAACAACTGGTTGCCGGTATATGCAACGGCGTTGATGAATTAGACAACGCAGGCATTCTTGAGGGGATAGAATCGACGCACTCTGTTAAGGAAGCTCTGGTGGTGGGCGAACATGTAATTACTGCACGAGCCAATATGTATGTGGATATGGCGATCGCCATAGGAAAGAAGATGAACCTCTTTAAAGACGAGGCGGATCTGCAGGAGACCATTGATTTCTGGAAACTGCATAAGACTTTATAGAAGAAAACGGCAGTTGCAACCCGCATTTGACAAATTGACAGCCATGCATGGTGGTATGCAACTGCAGGATATTCTATCCTTTCAGTAAAAATCAACGAAGGGAGAAGCAACATGATTTTAGCTGACAAGATTACAGAGGAAAGAAAAAAGAACGGATGGTCTCAGGAAGAGCTTGCTGCAAAGCTCGGTGTTTCCAGGCAGGCGGTTTCCAAATGGGAGAGTGCAGGTTCGATCCCGGATCTACAAAAGGTAATCCAGCTAGCCACACTGTTTGACGTGACTACAGATTACCTGCTCAAAGACGACATGGTTTCGAAAACGAGTGTGCCGACTGTCTATGATGAGACAGAGAAAGGTGGGACGCTCCGCAGGGTATCCATGGAAGAGGCAAATGAATTTCTGAAGCTGCGGAAGAAGGGAGCACCGATCGTAGCGAATGCGACTGCACTTTGCATAGTGAGTCCGGTTCTGATAGTCATTCTCGGAGCCTTATCTGAGGAGCCGCGCTTCCACATCTCAGAGGGACTGGCAGTAGGCCTCGGAGGTACCGTGCTCTTCGCTATGATCGCAGCTGCGGTGTTTATGTTCATAACTTACGGAATAAAGGCAAGCCACAGCGAACATCTGGAGAGGGATGGGTTTGAGACGGAATACGGCGTCACCGGAATGGTCAAAGAGAAAAATCGTACCTATGAGGGGACGTATACCAGGGGCATCGCAGTTGGTGTTGTACTTTGCATTATTGCTGTGGTACCGATGATCATCGTAGGCTCAATGAGAGCTCCGGATTACATCTGTGCGATTTTTGTAGGCGTACTGCTTGTCCTGATCGCAGTAGGTGTAGACCTGATCATCCGGGTGAGTATGGTAAAAGGAAGTTATGACACGCTTCTTCAGGAGGGGGAATATACCCTGGAGGAGAAAAAGATCCAGAGAAAGATGAGGGCCTTCTCCGGTGCATACTGGTGCCTGGCCACTGCGATTTATCTTGGCTGGAGCTTCTGGACTATGCGATGGGATTTCACGTGGATCCTCTGGCCTGTTGCAGGCGTACTCTTTGCGGCAGCTTCTAGTGTTGCGCGGGCAGTAGTTAAGACGGAGGATTGATTGAGATACAAGAATAAATTTCAGTTTTCAAGTGTAAGGAACTGAGCAGTGAGTATGTCTCTAAGCTGAATCTAAATTCAAAGGGGTTAAGCTTGCCAATAAATATGTGAAGAAAACAGGTAATACCGACGCACAGATGTACTTTGGCATAAATCATCCAGCTGAATTTGCAAACAAAACACAGACAGAACTTATCAGTGTTGGCGGTTTCTTTAAGGAAGTCCTTGAAAATTGTAAAAACCTAAAGCTTAAGACAAAGATATATATGTATTTTGCAGATAAGATTCACAGGATACCGATCATTCACTTAGGGTTTTGATATATAGATGTGAGAAAAATAGAATCAAGAGGAAGAGTAAATGAAACGAATTTTTGGAAACGAGAGAATTAACTTCAACAAAAAAGGGAAATATCAACTGCATGTTAGCAGTGAAGGTGTTAGCTATGAGTCTGAAAATGGGAAAAAGTCTTTGAATATCAAGTTTGCTGATGTCGGCTCTATTATTGTTCCCAGCTATTTAAACTCAAATTCTCATTACACTGTGATATTTCGGAATCATGAAGGAAAAAATATGGAAGAGATTGACACAGATGTAGAAAATGTGGGCTATAAATTTAACAATATGTGGGAAACAAAATCAATTTTAATCGCTTTTGCCGAGAATAAGCTGACAGAAGTGTTCCCAGATAATCTAGATACGCTTGATTTACAAATAGGATTTTCGCTAAAGGAAAAAGAAATCAGATTAAAGGAAGGAGCACTTGTCGGTTCTAAGCATCAAGTGAAGCTTTCGGATATTAAAAGAGTAAAGTGCCTGAGTAACGGTACTTTAAGTAATTTGCTTATTTATCAAAAAGAAAAAGGTGGATTCTTCGACAAGCCCGACATGAAAATTTTGTTAAATGAATTGACACTGCCGATTTTTGAGGCGGTTATGGCAAAGAATAACGGGAAGGGAATTGATTTCAATATGGGGAATGGATTTGACCAAAATACCAGTGAATATATCATAGAAAGATACATGAATTCTACCTTTTTCATGAATACAGATGGAAGTGTTACGGATGATTGGCACAGAATTGCTTATGAACATATTATAGCTTATCAGTCAGATGTTGAGATTCCTGAAAATACAGCGTTTTTGGAATAAAAAGAGATAGAGAAACCTTTGTATTTATGATGAAGAATCTAAGCAGAGGAAAGAAAACCGGGCTGCCCATAGATGAAAATGCTTTTCCAAAATTCGGAGAAGTGGGGCAGTTTTGCGGGCAACTTGGTGAACTTTGGAAAAAGGCAGGCTATCTTATAGTGGTGATTGGTACTGACAGTGACGAATATATTGTTGGGATACAGGAGAATTTAGAATAACTTACTGTATGATTGAAATGGAAAGTTGTGGAGGTGTCTGTCCATGAAATGGTACAATGATATGGATAAACAGGAAAAACGAAGTTTTCAAAAAGTGATTACTATATGTGTAGTAGGTGCGATTTTAATTCTGCTTATTCCTATGTTTTTTCATGCTATTTTTTAAGAAAAAGATAACTTTGAATTGACCGAGCTCTTTGAGCGAGGAATGCTTATTGACCTCTGGTCAATAAGATGAGAAATGTGAGGCAGTATTATAAATTTAGAATTTATAGGAGGGATCATGAATTTTAAAGACATTATTTCTATAGCAGCAGTAATTACAACAACAGTAGTAGCAGTGGTTTCTATATTTTTGAATCATCGTTCAAATTTGAAACATCAACTGTTTTTAGAAAAACTCAGAATATATAAAGAACTTATGGTAATCGTTTCTCAGTCCACAAGTCAACGTGCAGATAGGGAAGAACTGCGTTTGCGGTTAATAGCTGTCAAACAAGAAATTATATTATTTTCTACTGAGCCAATCACTAGGAAGCTGGCAGATATTGGAGATATTAATTTCACCAATAATGGACAAACAGAAGTTCAAGCAAAAGAGAAATTTGATAGATATTTATCTTTACTAAACTTAATGAGACGAGACTTACTGAAACAAAGTGATAAAATTTCGGATACAACTCTAAAAAGGTTAATTTAACCACTAAAATAATCGGTATAACATGTATTCGGCGCAATTAGATAGCTAAACTAAAACTGTAAGTCATATTTGAATTTGGAGGGAAACTATGGACAAAAATAATAAAGTAGCATTAGGCTTCTTTATAGGTGCAATATGTTTTTATATTATGGCAGCTATAAGCTTTTTAAATAGAGGTTCAAACAATACTATGTGGATAATGTTTCTATGCCTAGGGTCATCATGGGTAGCTATAGGTGGATCTATTGCAAATAAACATAAAAATAAAGACGATGATACTTCTTCAAATAACCAAAGCAAATAAATCATCAAATCCCAGTTTGTTGAGGAGAACAATTTATGACGAAAGAAGAACGGGCTCAAAAATGGTTTTATAATGTACCTCATGCGGAATCCATCAGTATGGAAACCAAAATGGAGATATGCAATAAAGTAGCGAAGAAAATGGAACTTATCTTTTTTATAGTAATTATTGTGGAGTGTGTTTTACTGTTTATAATAAGTGATGGTAAGATTTTCAGTCTCACAGCAGATTTTCTTAACAATATTTCGAAGGGATATTCTACAAGAAATCGTTATAAAGGAGTGGCGCTGATAGGAGGCCTTATATGTTTCCCCGTTGTAGTAGTTCCTTTACTTGTTGTTTCTGTATACAAAAATAGAAGTCTGAAATCTGAGGCGATGAAAGCGATAGGCACCATGGAGTAAAATGATGCTTAAGGAAGTAGCTATTATGAACAGTTATTTTGATAAAAAGGTGGAATTTGCGGAGGTGATGGCATGAAAAGATGGATGGTTTTTATACTGGCTGTTGCTGTAATGTTCGGTTTGTCTGCCTGTGGTGGAGACGTAAGCAATGTGCAGACCAGAAATGTTGCTTCCAAAATGTACACAAGTGATGAGATAGAAGACGCCATCAATGTCATTAAGAGGGAATTTGGAACAAGCTGGAGTGGATGTACTTTAACAGAAATATATTATGCAGGTGACGAATATTCTTCCGAGCATCAGGATTGGGCGGATCGGAATCATGCGGATGAAGTCATAGTTTTACTTTCGTCATTTGATGTTGACGAATCAGGTGGCGACGGATCGCTGAATCCTAACAGTACATATGATGAGTGGAATTGGATCCTGGTGAGAAGCAATGGCGGAAAATGGAAGCATGTGGATCACGGCTATTGATTCCAGTTTCAGTTTGTGGTACTACGGAAACAGGAAAGAAAAATAATCTGCGAGGAGGGTATGACATGGGATTTTGGATATTTATGTTTGTAGTAACGTTACTGATACCACTGGCTTTGCTATGGAACTGGTACATCTGTCCTACATTCAAAGAAATAAATGGGACAAGTGGATATAGAACGGCACGCTCCATGAAAAATCAGGATACTTGGGAATTTGCTCAAAAAAAGTGCTCTCAAAATTCTTTGCGGATGTTTTTCCCTGCATTTCTGTTGTCTGTCGGCATTATGCCTTTTTGCATGGGAAAGCAGATGGGAGAGATCGGTTGGATCGGGTTTGGCATTACCATGATACAGATGATAAGTTTTGGCGTTATTATTTGCCTGACGGAAAGAGCACTAAAAAAGAATTTTGATAAAGATGGAAGAAAATACTAGAGCGAAATAGAAGGAGAAGAAAAAGTGATTTCACGGATTTGCAGAGGGTATTGGGAATGAAAGAATATACACTGAGAGGAAGCGGGTTTAAGTTAAGATATTTTGATTTTCCGAGATGTTTTATATACGGAGAAAAATCGTTGCCGGACAGAGTGTATGAGGAACTTAGAAGCAAACAGGATCGGATGGAACTTGTAAAGAATGCGGGACATTCTATGGCATGGGAAAATCCGGAGGAGCTGGCGCTTGCCATCAGCAGGCTCTGTAGAGACTGTGGGGGGAGCAAAGCATAGAAAAGAGATGAGGAGGAGCCGGCATGAAGAAACTGGCCAGTGGATATACCACAGGCACCTGTGCACAGGCAGCGACGAAGGCGGCCATGCAGCAGCTTCTGACAGGAACAGAGCCAAAAGAAGTAGAGGTGGATCTTCCCGGAGGAAAGCGGTTGAACCTTTTGACAAAGAAGCGGCAGATATTGTACGGAAAAGGAAGCTATCCGGAAAAGGCAACCTGCGCTATCCAAAAAGACAGTGGGGACGATCCGGATATTACCAATGGCGTTCTGGTTTACAGTACGGTAGAATGGAGTCGGGAAAAAGGCGTGTCCATCTGTGGAGGAGAGGGGATCGGAAGAGTTACCAAGGCAGGACTGGATCAACCGATAGGAGAAGCCGCTATTAACAGGATCCCCAGAAAGATGATAGAAAAAGAGGTGAAAAGAGCCTGCGAGGAAGCCGGCTGTGAAGCAGATGTCCGGGTCACTATCCGGATTCCGGGAGGAGAAGAACTGGCAAAGAAAACCTTCAATCCAAGACTGGGGATCGTAGGGGGGCTGTCGATCCTGGGAACCAGCGGGATCGTGGAGCCCATGAGCGAGCAGGCGCTAAAAGACACCATTCGGGTAGAGCTGCAGGTAAAGCTGGCACAAGGAGAAACGTATATCCTTGCGGCACCTGGGAATTACGGATTGGACTTTCTGAGAAAATACGAACAGGTACAGTCGGAAGCAGTAGTCAAGTGCAGCAATTACATCGGAGAGACGATAGATATGGCAAAAGAGCTGGGAGCAAAAGGACTTTTGTTTGCCGGACATATTGGAAAGCTGGTTAAGGTGGCCGGCGGGATCATGAATACCCATTCCAGATGGGGAGACTGCCGGATGGAGATTCTGGCGGCGGCCGCACTTAGAAGCGGACTGCAAGAAGAAACGGCCTGCAGGATCCTGCGCAGCGTGACAACAGACGAGGCTTTGGGGCTTTGTGGGGAAGCAGAAAGGAAGCGGCTGATGCAGGCGGTGATGGAAAAGATAGAGGAATATCTGACGATCCGCGGAGAGGGAGAGATCCGGCTGGGAGCGATTCTGTTTTCCAACGTCTATGGGATCCTGGGAGAAACCAGATCCGCGGCACAGATCTGGGAGTGCCGCAGGCGGCAGCAGGCTACCGGACAAGAGGAGAAGACAGGCAGATAGAGGAAACGACAGACCAAGAAGAAAGAGGAATGAAGCAAAAAATGGCAGGAAAACTATACGGAGTGGGAGTAGGACCGGGAGACTGGGAGTATCTGACACTGAAAGCAGTGAGGATCATAGAGGAATGTGATGTGATAGCAGCGCCGGGAAAGATCCCGGAACAGACGACGGCATATCAGATCGCACAGGGGGCCTGCCCGTTTCTTTCAGAAAAAGAAGTGGTGGGGATTGATTCTCCCATGACAAAAGACAAAAAGGTGTGGAAAACCAGCCACGATCTGGGAGTAAAAAGACTGGCAGAGCTTTTGGAAGAAAATAAAAAAATTGCTTTTTTAACATTGGGAGATCCTACCATCTACTCTACTTATATGTATCTGCATCAGGATCTGAAGGAAATGGGGTACGAGACGGAAATCATCAGCGGCGTTCCTTCTTTTTGTGCGGCGGCTGCTGCGGTGCAGATGAGTATTGGGGAAAGAAAGGAAGAAATTCATATCATTCCCGCCTCCTATGATGTGAGGGAGGCGTTGAAGCTGAAGGGAATGAAGATTTTTATGAAGATGGGAAGTCAGTTTTCTGTATTGAAGGAATTGCTGAAGAAAAGAAAACAACAAGTGACAGCCGTTGAGCGGTGTACCATGGAGGGAGAGAAGCACTATTATGGAACAGAAGAACTGCCGGATGCAGCAAGCTATTATACACTGGTGTTTGTAAGAGAAGGAGAAGAGGTATGATACATTTTGTGGGAGCAGGACCGGGAGCAGAAGATCTGATCACGGTGCGAGGAAGACGGCGGATCCGGGAGGCAGATGTGATCATCTACGCAGGCTCCCTGGTCAATCCTGCGTTGCTGAAAGAGGCAAAGAAGGACTGCAGGATCTATAACAGCGCGACGATGACGCTGGAGGAAGTGCTGGGAGTAATGAAAGCGGCAGAAGCAGAAGGAAAGACAACAGTTCGTCTGCATACGGGAGATCCCAGCCTTTACGGCGCTGTCAGGGAGCAGATGGATATTCTGGATGAAGAGGGCATTGCGTATGATTCCTGTCCGGGAGTCAGCTCGTTTTGCGGAGCGGCGGCAGCCCTGAATCTGGAATACACCCTTCCACAGGTGTCGCAGAGTGTGATCATCACCCGGACAGAGGGAAGAACGGCAGTGCCGGAGAAAGAAAACATACGGGAATTTGCAGCCCATCAGGCAACGATGGTCCTGTTTTTAAGCACAGGCCTGCTGGAAAAACTGACAAGGGAACTCATAGACGGAGGATACGCACCCAAGACGCCGGCGGCTATTGTGTACAAGGCTACCTGGCCGGAAGAAAAAAAGATCCTGTGCACCATTGATACCCTGGAAGAAATGGCGCAGGCTCATGGGATCACCAAGACGGCTCTGATCATTGTGGGAGAGGTGCTTGCTCCTGGATATTATGAAAAATCCAGGCTGTATGACGCTACATTTACCACAGAATACCGAAAAGGAAAGACGCATGAAACGTAGTCAGAAAAAACAGGTTTCTATCCTGAGCTTTACCCCCAACGGGAAAAACCTTTCCCAAGAGGTGGCGAAGGCGCTGCAGGACAGAGGATATGAAGTGGAACAGGCGGTCAAATGCAAAGGACAGCCGGACAGTATTTCTGTTTCCCTGGTGGAATGGACGCGGGAAAGATTTTTTCGGAAGGATGCTTTGATCTACATCGGAGCGACCGGGATCGCCGTCAGAGGAATCGCTCCCTTCGTGGAGAGTAAGTGTACAGATCCTGCCGTTTTGGTTCTGGACGAAAGAGGAACCTACTGCATTCCCCTGTTGTCCGGACATCTGGGAGGAGCCAATGCTATGGCAAGGGAAATCCAGGAAGATCTGGGGAGCCGGGCGATCCTGACAACAGGAACAGATGTAAATCAAAAATGGGCGGTGGATGTATTTGCCAGGGAGAATCATCTGTGGATCTCGGATATGGAACTGGCAAAAGACATATCGGCCAGAATCCTGAGAGGCGAGCAGATCAGAATCCTGATAGAAGAAGGCGGAATGGCAGAAGGATTTGAACAGAGGGAGGAGATCGCTCTTCTTTGGGAAAACAAAGAAGCTGGATCGTTAGAAGAGGATGGGACAGAGGCAAAAGAGAAGGAAGAAAAATCCCGACAGCCGATCCTTCCCCATATCTACATTGGCACGCGCAGACCATATCCGGAGAAATCAGTGCTGTGCCTGGTTCCCCGGACGGTGGTGGCCGGGATCGGATGCAGAAAAGACACGCCGTACCTGCTGATAGAAAAGGCGATAGAGGAGGCGCTGCAGGAAGCATGCCTGTGGAAGGCCAGCCTGGGAAAGCTGACCAGTATTACAGAGAAAGCAGAAGAGGCGGGGATTCTGGAATATTGCGAAAAAAACCGGCTGGGCTGGGAAACCTATCCGGCAAGGCAGTTACAGGCGCTGGAAGGGCAGTTTACAGAGTCAGCGTTTGTGAGGCAGACAGTGGGCGTAGGAAATGTGTGTGAAAGAAGCGCCGTCTGCGGCTTGGGGGAAGAAGGAAGAGGGGACGCATCCTTACTCCTTCGGAAACAGGCGGCAAATGGAGTAACGGTGGCACTGGCAGGAGGAAGATGGAGGGTGAGATTTGAGGCAGGATAAAAAAGTCTATGTGGTAGGAACCGGACCGGGCGCCTGGGAGGAAATGACCATCAAGGCGGCAGAGACACTAAAGCAGTGCGATGTGATCGTGGGATACACCGTCTATACAGAGCTTTTGAAGGAAAAGCTTCCGGACAAGGAATATAAAAGTACACCTATGCGGAGGGAAGTGGACAGATGCCTGATGGCGCTGGAGGAAGCCGACAACGGCAGGAAGGTAGCCATGGTGTGCAGCGGAGATTCCGGAATTTACGGGATGGCAGGCCTGATGCTGGAGCTGCAGCCGCGTTTTCCGGAAGTAGAGGTAGAGATTGTGGCAGGGGTAACGGCTGCCCTTTCCGGCGGAGCCTGCCTGGGGGCGCCTATGACTCACGATAGCTGTATCATCAGCCTCAGTGACCTTTTGACTCCCTGGGAGACCATCGAAAAAAGACTTCTGGCGGCAGCGCAGGGAGACTTTGTGATCGTACTGTACAATCCTTCTAGCAAGAAAAGGAAGGAGTATTTAAAGCGTGCCTGTCAACTGATCCTGACCAAGCAGAAAAAGGAAACGGTATGCGCCATTGTACGCAATATCGGAAGAGCAGAAGAATCTCAAAAACTCCTGACACTGGAAGAATTGACGGAGGCGGAAACGGATATGTTTTCCACCGTATTTATCGGAAACAGCCAGACCAGGATCATTGGAAACAAAATGGTAACACCAAGGGGATATCGACATGAAGAACAGTAAGATTTTGATTTTCGGAGGAACGACAGAAGGGCGAAAGCTGGCAGAGTATCTGGGGAGAAATGGAGTCAGGACCCATGTGTGTGCGGCTACGGCCTATGGGGAAACCTTGATGTCCTGCTACCCGACTCTTACCGTGTCGGGAAGAAGAATGAATAAAGAAGAAATAGAAAAATTTCTAAAAGACTTTTCTCCCAACTGGGTGATCGATGCTACCCATCCTTATGCCAGAGAAGTCACAGGAACGGTCCGGGAGGTATGTAAAGAAAAGAAACTGCCCTATCTTCGCCTGGTCCGCGGATCTCAAAAGAGCACAAGCGGGGTATGGGTGGAGGATATCCATCAGGCGGCAGCGTTTCTGGAAGGAACAACAGGAAATATTTTTGTGACTACCGGGAGTAAGGAACTGGCAGCCTTTACCCGACTGACAGATTATAAAAGCCGGATCTATGCCAGGGTTCTATCTGTCAAAGAGGTGGTGGAATCCTGTGAAAAGCTGGGGATCCGGGGACGGCATCTGATCTGTATGCAAGGACCCTTTTCCAAAGAACTGAATCTGGCTATGCTGCGGGAATATGAGATCCGCTATCTGGTTACCAAAGAATCAGGAGCGGCGGGCGGCTTCCGGGAAAAGCTGGAAGCGGCTGAGGAAGCGGGTGTGGAAACAGTGGTGATCGGGCGGCCCGAAACAGAAGAGGGACTGACTTATCCGGAGGTTCAGGGATTTCTTAGACAGAACATTGGGTTTCAGCCGAAACAGACGGTGTCTCTGGTGGGGATCGGACCGGGAAATCCGGACTGCATGACGGCGGAAGGGCAGAAAGCCTGCCGGGAGGCGGACGTTGTCATAGGAGCGGCGAGAATGCTACAGACTGTCAGAAAAGAGGGGCAGATCTGTCTGGAAGAATACAGACCTTCCGCTATCTTGGACTATTTGAAGGCGCACAGAGAACTGGAGCGTATTGCCATTGTACTGTCAGGAGATACCGGATTTTACAGCGGCGCCAAGAAGCTGGGAGCCTTGCTGAAAGAAGAGAAGATAGAGACCAGATGGATTCCGGGAATTTCTTCTGCTGCCTATTTTTCTGCCAGGCTGGGGCTTTGCTGGGACGATATTCCGCTGGAAAGTATGCATGGGAAATCGCTGAACGTGCTGTCCCGGCTCAGGCAGGAGGGAAAGGTCATGTTTCTTGCAGATTCCAGGGAAGGGATCCGAAGCCTGGGAGAAGAACTGACCCGGTATGAGCTGGGGGATCTACAGGTCTGGGTAGGAGAGAGGCTTTCTTATGAGGAGGAACGCATCTTCCGGACCACAGGAAAAGATCTTCAGACCTATGAGGGAAGTGGACTGGCGATTCTGCTGATTCAGGAAGCGACAAAACCGGAAGAGATGGGGGCTTTCTCTTCTTCCGGGAAAGAGGTTCCGAACGAGAAAGAAGAAAAAGAAGGAATAGCGGAAAAGAGAGAGGTAGAAAGGTCAGAAGAGGCGGAGGAGCGGAAGCCCAAACAGAGAAGACGGGCAAATCTTAGCATCGGACTGAAAGATGAAGCGTTTCTAAGAGACAGGATTCCCATGACGAAGGAGGAGGTCAGAAGACTGGCCATTGCAAAGCTGTGTCTGACCCGGGATGCGGTTGTCTATGACGTGGGAGCAGGAACAGGGTCTGTTGCAATTGAGACAGCGCTTTCTCTTCTGGACGGAAAGGTATATGCCATTGAACAGAACTCCGAAGCAGTCCGTCTGCTTCAAAAAAACCAGATACGATTTGGAGCCTCCAATCTCCAGATCGTGGAAGGAATGGCGCCGGAGGCTCTGACGGGTCTTCCTGCACCGGATGCCGTGTTTATCGGAGGAAGCAAAGGAAGGATGGAGGACATCCTTCGGGTGATCCTGCATAAGAATCCCCAGGCACGGATCGTCCTGACAGCCATTGCGCTGGAGACTGTGGGAGAAGTGATGGAACTTTGCAAAAAGGGATGTCTCCTGGATGTGGAAGTGGTGCAGCTGACGGTATCCAAAGCGCAGAGGGCAGGCTCCTATCACATGATGAAGGGGCAGAATCCGGTGTATGTGATCAGCGGGAGAGGAGGCTGTGATGGCAATTCCTAGGATTTTGATAGCAGCGCCCCGAAGCGGATCCGGAAAGACGCTGGTCACCTGCAGCCTGCTGGAACTATGGAAGCGGAAGTATTCCCTGGCAGCTTTCAAGTGCGGACCGGATTACATAGACCCCATGTTCCACAAAGAGATCCTGGGCATAGACAGCAGAAATCTGGATAGCTTTCTCTGTGGAGAAGCGCAGATAAAAGAATTGTTCCGGAAACATTGCCGGGGAAAAGAGCTGGCGGTGCTGGAAGGGGTCATGGGCTATTATGACGGACTGGGAGGAACATCCCTGGAGGCCAGCACCTACGAAATTGCCAAGATAACAGACACTCCGGTGATTCTGGTGGTGGACAGCCAGGGAGCAAGCAGATCCCTCCTTCCTCTTATCGCAGGATTTTTGGGATACAGAGAGGACAGTCACATTGCAGGGATTATTTTCAACCGGATGTCCCCTTCTTTTTATCCGGTTATGAAAAAACTGGTGGAAGAAGAACTGGGGATCCGGGTTTATGGATATCTGGAAAAACTGGTGGGAGAATTACCGGAAAGCCGTCATCTGGGACTGAAAATGCCCCATGAATACCGGACCTTGCAGGAGACGCTAAAGGAGCTTGGAAAAAGAGCGGAGACCACCATCGATACGGCGGGGCTGATGGCACTGGCAGGAGAATGGGCGGAAAAGACGAAGAAAACGTTTTTTCCGGCTCTGAAAAGAGCGGGAAGCTTTAAGGGAGATCTTCGTATCGGAGTTGCCCGGGACGAGGCCTTTTGCTTTCTCTATCAGGATAACCTGGAGTATCTGGAAGAGTTGGGGGCGACGCTGGTGTACGTTTCGCCCATGCGGGATCCGGCTCTTCCCAAAGATCTGGATGGACTTGTGCTTTACGGAGGGTATCCGGAGCTGCATGGTCCGGCTTTGGAGGCCAATGAAAGCTTGAGAAAAGAAATCAAGGAAAAGCTGGAGCAGGGACTTCCCTGTATGGCAGAGTGCGGTGGTTTTATGTACCTGACGGAAGCCATCATGGATCAGGAGGGGAATCGTTGGGAAATGGTGGGAGCCATTTCAGGAGACAGCTTTTTTACGGGGAAACTCAGGCGGTTTGGCTATGCCGTACTGGATGAGGCAAGAATATTTGGAGAAAAGCTCCGGAATCTTCCCTTTCATGAATTCCACTATTTTGATTCGGAAGAGCCGGGGAGAGATTGTCTGGCGAGGAAGCCGCTTTCTGCCAGAACTTACCCCTGTATGGTTAGCCGGGACAACCTGTTTGCGGGATATCCCCATTTTCACTACTGGTCGCAGTCGGGGATGGCAGAGGCTTTTATGAACGCCTGCGGCAGATATCATCGGAAGAAGGGAGAGGCAGAAGCCCGGTAAAAGGTTGTTCTGCCGGACAAACTATGAAGCTTTCAGAAACCATAAACAGGATCGCTCCCCTGGATCAGGAGGCGATGCAGGAAGCGAGACAGCGCTGGAACTCTATTGCCAAGCCCCTTCACAGCCTGGGAAAACTGGAGGACTGTGTGTGTCAGATCGCAGGAATGACAGGAGACAGTAACGTACAGCTGGACAAAAAAGCGCTGATGGTGTTCTGCGCCGATAATGGGGTGGTAGAAGAAGGAGTGACCCAGACGGGGCAGGAAGTGACGGCGGTCGTGGCGGAAAATTTCCTGTCGGGTCAGACCAGCGCGGCAGTCATGTGCAGGCTGGCAGGAGCAGATCTTTATCCTGTCGATATGGGCATCCGAAGGGCGACCGGGGTGCCGGATTATCATGTGCGAAGAGGAACGGCAAACATGGTGAAGGCGGAGGCTATGACCAGAGAGGAAGGGATCAGGGCGATCGAAACCGGGATCCGTCTGGCAGGTGTTTTGAAACGTAAGGGATACAAGATCGCGGCAACGGGAGAGATGGGCATTGGAAATACCACCACCAGTGCGGCAGTGGCGTCTGTCCTTCTTTCCTGTCAGCCGGAGGAGATGGTGGGAAGAGGCGCAGGTCTGTCTTCCGGGGGCCTGGAGCGGAAGCTTCAGGCGGTGAAAAAAGCGATCACCCTGCACCGACCGGATCCTGACGATCCGGTGGCTGTGCTGCACAAGGTGGGAGGACTGGATCTGGCAGGGCTTGCCGGGTTCTATCTGGGCTGTGCGGCAGAAAGGCTTCCGGTACTGATCGACGGATTTATATCGGCCACGGCGGCTCTGGCGGCGGCAAAGCTGTGTCCGGGCGCAAAAGCATACATGCTAGCATCCCACTGCTCCAAAGAACCGGGCATGAAAAAAATCCTGACGTATCTGGACAAGCAGGCGGTCTTACACGCAGAAATGTGCCTGGGAGAAGGAACGGGAGCGGTGGCATTTCTACCGGTGCTGGAAATGGGGTTGGGCGTGTACCGGGAAATGAGTACGTTTTCCCAGATTCAGATAGAATCCTACCAGGAACTGAAATAGAAAGGCGAGGGAAACATATGATACATGTGATCACGGGAGGCAGCGGAAGCGGGAAATCTTCCTATGGAGAGGATTGGATCCTTGAAAAGGCAAAAGGAGACCTTCCTCTTTTGTATCTGGCTACCATGATCCCGCAGGGCGAGGAGGGGCGTCAAAGAGTGGAAAGACATCGAAGACTGCGAGAAGGGAAAGGATTTTCCACAATAGAGTGCCCCAGACAACTGTCAAAGCTTTCTTTCCCGAAAAACCGGGGGATCCTGCTGGAATGTGTCTCCAACCTGGCAGCCAATACCTGGTACGAGGAGAAGACCGGGTATCTTTCGGAAGAGGAAACCATTCGTCGGATCCGAGAGGATATTTCCTGTTTAAGAGAACATACACCGCTTCTGGTAGTCATAACCAATGAAACGTCGCAGGATCTTCTGCCCTCCTGTGAAGAAATGCAAACTTATCAGAGAATTTTGGGAAGGATCAACCAGTATCTGGGAGGTCTGGCAGAGAAGGTGACGGAAGTGGCGGCAGGAATTCCGATTCCCGTGAAAATGTGACGGACTGTTGGGCAGACAGGATGCGGGAAAGCGGGCAGCAGAGAAAAGAAAACAGAGGCGGGAGGATGGAAGATTGAAAAAGGGATGGGAAAGTCTCAAGATGACATTTGCCATATACAGCAGGATACCGGTATTTCAGGTCAACTGGGAACAGGCAGATCAGTCGTATCTGATGTGTTTTTTTCCGCTGATCGGCTCTGTGATCGGCGCTGCGACACTGGGAGTCTATCAGCTTGGGAGGTATGTGCTGCACCAGGAGACAGGCATCACGGCTTATGCCTGCACGGTACTGCTGGTACTGCTTCCTCTTTGGATCACAGGAGGCATTCATATGGATGGCTTTATGGATACTCTGGACGCGTTGGGATCCTGTAGACCGAAAGAAGAAAAATTAGAGATCTTAAAGGATGTGCATACAGGCGCCTTTGCGGTGCTGGGATGTGCAGGCTACCTGCTTTTGTATACGGGGATCTATTCCTGTCTCACATGGGAAAGCGTAACTCTGGTGAGCGCAGGTTTCATCCTGTCCAGGACACTTAGCGGACTTTCTGTGGTGACTTTTCCTATGGCCAGGGAAAAGGGGATGCTTTCTTCCGTGGCAGAAAAGGCAAAGAAAAGGGTGGTACAAAGAATATTGCTGGCAGTCCTGCTGATCCTGTGCGCCGGAATGGTCTGGCTGGGAAAAGGAGCAGGGATCCTGGTGATCCTGGCAGCAGGCATCACCTATTGGCGGTATTACCGGATGTGCCTTCGGCAGTTCGGAGGAATAACGGGAGATCTGGCAGGATACTTTTTACAGACCTGTGAGATCGTTATGGCCGGAGCGGCGGTTTTGGGAAGCAGCATATTCTAGGAAGGAGAAAGACGATGAAACTGATCATAGGGGGAGCGGCCCAGGGGAAACGGGACTATGCCAGAGAACAATTTGGCAGGGGAAGATACCTGGATGGAAGCTGCTGCAGCCGGGAGGAACTGTATCGGGAAAAAGGGGTCTATGATTTTCAGTTATGGATCCGAAAGCGGATGCAGGAAGAGAAGGAGCCTTTTCAAGAAGGTGGGAAGGAGCGACTTCTGGAACAGTGCAGAGCTATCCTGCGGGAAAACCCGGAGATCGTTATCATCTGCAACGAGGTGGGCTGCGGTCTGGTTCCCATAGAGCAGGCAGACAGACAGTACCGGGATCTGGTGGGAGAGATCTGTGTCTGGCTGGCGAAGGAAGCGGAGGAGGTCCATCGGGTCATTTGTGGCATAGGCAGACGGATCAAATAAGCAGGAGGAGTGATGGAAGCAGCATGAATATCTATTTTATCCGACATGGGATGACCCAGGGAAACAAAGAGAGAAGATATATTGGAAAGACAGAGGAAGCTCTCTGCAAAGAGGGAAAGAGGGAGCTTCAGGGGAAACGGTATCCTCAGGTGGAGAAGGTGTTTGTCAGTCCCAGGCTTCGCTGCCGGGAGACGGCAGCAATCCTGTATCCGCACCAGGAACCGGTGATCGTAGAGGAACTGGCAGAATGTGATTTTGGTGTGTTTGAAGGAAAAAATGCAGACGAACTTCAGGAGTCGGAGGCTTATTGGAAATGGATCGAAAGCGGAGGAAGTCTTCCGTTTCCGGAAGGAGAAAGCAGAGAAGGTTTTGCGAGGCGATGTCTGTCAGGGTTTGAAAAAGTCAGAAGAGAATGCCAAAAGTATCAGATAGAAACGGCCGCACTGGTAGTGCACGGAGGGACGATCATGAGTATCCTGACGGAAGTAGGAAGACCAAAGCAAGAATTTTATGACTATCATGTAGGAAATGGAGAAGGATACCAATTGACGTTGGAAGAAGCCGTTTCCGAGGTGGGAGTGTGGAGGACGTTATGAATGAATGGTGGAGAATGCTCCTCCCTCTGTGCGTGGGAGTGGGACTGGATCTGCTTCTGGGAGATCCTGTATGGCTGTATCATCCGGTCCGCTTGATGGGCAAGACGATAGAAGGACTGGAAGGCAGGATCAGAGCCTGCCTGCCCAAAACAAAAACAGGAGAGCGGGCAGGCGGCGGTCTGTTAGTGATTCTGATGCTTCTGATTTGGGGTGTTCTTCCGTTTTTTTTCGTGTCTTTTTGTTACAGGCTTCACTGGGGACTGGGACTGGGAATCGAGAGCGTCATGTGCTATCAGATGCTGGCGATGAAAAGTCTCAGGACGGAAAGCAAAAAAGTGTACGAGGCTTTGAAGACCGGGATAGAGCCGGCCAGAAAGGCGGTAGCCATGATCGTTGGAAGAGACACGGCAAACCTTACAGAGGAGGGTGTGATCAAGGCGGCGGTAGAAACGGTGGCGGAAAACACCTCCGACGGGGTAGTGGCGCCTCTGCTTTTTTTGTGTATTGGCGGAGGGGCGGGAGGCTATCTGTACAAGGCAGTAAATACCATGGATTCCATGGTGGGCTACCAAAATGATACCTATCGGTATTTTGGAAGCGCGTCAGCAAGGCTGGATGATCTTCTGAATTATCTGCCCGCCAGAATATCGGCAGGCCTGATGCTGTTGGCAGCGTATTTTCTTGGGATGCCGGTGCGGGAAGGGGTTCGCATATACAGGAGAGACAGAAGGAAGCATAAAAGTCCGAATGCGGCGCAGACAGAGGCTGTCATGGCAGGGGTACTCCAGGTGCAGCTGGCGGGGGACGCCTGGTATTTCGGGAAGAAGTATGAAAAGCCTACCATTGGAGATCCGATCCGTGCCATTATGGCAGAGGATATTTTGAGAGCACATAAATTACTGTATGGAACAGGGATCCTGGCGGCTGTTCTGGCAATCGCAGTGAGAGGTTGTCTTTGGGGACGGTAGGTTTTGGAGTTCAGAGGATCTCGGATCTGGGAAACAGAACCTGGATGAGGTTTGGCAGGAGAAAGGAGAAACGGATTGAGGTCATATAAAAGAGAGCAGATACACGGAGGAGATATTTATCGGAATCCGGGCGTGACAGATTTTTCTGTCAACAGCAATCCGCTGGGACCACCCTTGCAGGTCGTGGAAGTTATCAGACAGCAGGCAGACAGGATCGCGGCTTATCCGGATATTCAGTGTGAAGGGCTGTGCGAAGCTATCGGACGCTTTGAGGAAGTAGAAGCAGAAGAAGTGCTATGTACCAATGGGGCGGCAGAGTTGTTTTTCGGAATCGTGCAGGCACTGAAACCAAAAAAAGCCCTGCTTCCCGTCCCCTCTTTTGCAGAGTATGAAAAGGCCCTTCAGGCAGGAGGGGCAAGGATAGTATACTATCATTTGCAGGAAAAAGACGGATTCTGTGTGACGGAGGATCTTTTGAAAGAAATCCGTCCGGATATAGAAATCCTTTTTCTTTGTAATCCCAACAATCCCACCGGACAACTGATGAAAAAAGAACTGTTGCTTAGGGTCGCACAGGCATGCGAAGAACAGGGAGTCTGGCTGGTTTTGGACGAATGTTTTCTGGACTTTCTGGAGGATGCTTCCTGTTATGATATAAAAAAAGAAATGAAAAAATTTCCGCATGTGCTTCTTGTAAAGGCATTCACCAAACTGTTTTGTATGCCGGGACTTCGTCTGGGCTATGGACTTAGCAGCAACGAAGAACTGTTAAAAGCCATACGGAAGACATTGCAGGCATGGAACGTATCGGTCTTGGCGCAGGCAGCGGGACTTGCAGCTTTAAAGTCGCCGGGAGGCTACTTAAAACAATCCAGAAAAATGATAAAGGAAGAAAGAAAAAAATTGCAAAAGGCCCTGTTGGAAACAGGCAGGCAGGTATTTGACACACCGGCAAATTTCCTGTTTTTGAAGGGAGAAAAAGACCTGTATCAAAAAGCGCTGGAAAACGGCTTTCTGATCCGGGACTGTTCCAACTATCCGGGACTTTCTGCCGGCTATTACCGGATCGCAGTACGCAGCCCTTGGGAAAACGAAAGGATGATCAAATGGCTAAAAAAATCATGATACAAGGAACTATGTCCAATGCGGGGAAAAGCCTGATCTGTACGGGACTGGCGCGTATCTTTCATCAGGATGGATATCAGACGGCACCTTTTAAATCCCAGAATATGGCGTTGAATTCCTATATCACCGATGAAGGGCTGGAAATGGGAAGAGCCCAGGTGGTGCAGGCAGAGGCGGCCGGGATCGCGCCCAGCGTGGATATGAATCCCATTTTATTGAAGCCTTCCAGCGATGTGGGTTCCCAAGTGATTGTGAGAGGAAAGGCGATCGGCAATCTGTCGGCAAAGGACTATTTCGCTTACAAAAAACAACTGATCCCTCAGATCCTGTCGTCTCTTGCAAATCTGGAAGCATACGATATTCTGGTAATGGAAGGAGCGGGAAGCCCGGCAGAGATCAATCTGAAACAGGAAGACATTGTCAATATGGGGATGGCAAAAATGGCAAAAGCGCCTGTACTTCTGGTGGGAGATATTGACAGAGGCGGCGTGTTTGCCCAGATCCTGGGAACCTTGATGCTTCTGGAGGAAGAGGAAAGAAGGATGGTAAAAGGACTTATCATCAACAAATTTCGGGGAGACAAGGGGATTTTAGAACCGGGGATCCGGTTTCTGGAGAAAAAAAGTAAAATCCCGGTGGTGGGAGTGACGCCCTACCTACAGGTGGATATTGAGGAAGAGGACAGTCTGACAGAACGGTTTTTTACGGAGACGAAGAAAAAACCGCTGGACATTGCCGTAATACGTGTTCCCAGAATCTCCAATTTTACGGACTTTATGCCTTTGGAAAATCTGCCCCAGGCCTCCCTTCGCTATGTGTCCAGATGCCGGGAGCTGAAGGACCCGGATCTGATCCTGCTGCCGGGAACCAAAAGTACTATGGCGGATCTTCGCTGGCTGCGGGAATCCGGACTGGAAGTGCTGATCCAAAAAGCAGCCCAAAGAGAGGTGCCTGTCTGGGGAATCTGCGGAGGCTATCAGATGCTGGGAGAAACGCTGGAGGATCCTTTTGGAGCAGAAGGAGGAGGCAGCATGAAGGGGATGGGGCTTCTGCCCATCCGAACTGTGTTTTCTACAGAAAAGATCAGGACGCAGGTGACGGGGATCTTCAAAGGAGCAACAGGGATTTTGGAGCAGATCAACCATACGGAGATAGAAGGATATGAAATCCATATGGGGGAGTCTGTGCCGATAGAAGACAATGGCTTTCTGAGCCTGATAGAGAACCGGATCACCGGCGAAAAAAAGAAAGAGGGGTACAGCAAAGGAAACGTTTATGGAACTTATGTCCACGGGATCTTTGACCGGGAAGAGGTGGTGCGGGCTCTTCTGAACGGTCTGGCAGAGAAAAAGGGAATCCGGCTGGAAGAGGAAGGGTACAAGGACTATAAGACCTATAAGGAAGAGCAGTACGACCTTCTGGCAGCCGGCCTGAGAGAACATTTGGATATGAAAGAAATATACAGGATTCTGGAGAAAGGAATTTAGATGGAGAAGATAGAACAGATACTTCCGGAAAAAATAGAAGAAAGAAGTTTTGAGATCATTACAAAAGAACTGGAAGAGCAGGGAATCTTTCTGAAGGAGAAAGAAGCGCCGGTCATAAAGCGATGCATCCACACCAGCGCAGATTTTGACTATGCAAAGAACCTGGTATTTTCGGAAACGGCTGTGGACCGGGGATTGGAGGCTATCCGGCAGGGAGCGTCTATTGTGACAGATACTCAGATGGCGCGTGCCGGAATCAATCGGAAAAAGCTGGAAGCCTACGGTGGGAAGGTATATTGCTTCATGTCAGATGAGGATGTGGCTATGATGGCAAAAAGAAACGGAACTACCAGAGCGGTTGCCAGCATGGACAAAGCTTCCTCCTTGCCGGAAAAGCTGATCTTTGCTATTGGAAACGCACCGACGGCTCTGCTGCGGCTAGATCAATTGATCCGGGAGGGGAAAGTGGCTCCGGAGCTGGTAATAGGAGCGCCGGTGGGCTTTGTAAATGTGATTCCGGCAAAGGAAAGGATCCTGACGCTGACCGACACCCCTTACATTGTTGCCGGCGGACGAAAAGGGGGAAGCAATATTGCCGCTTGTATCTGCAATGCTCTTTTGTATCTCTTGTAAGTATTTCGCGGTTTTCCAGGAAAAAGATCCCGAATGCTTTTCGGAAGAAAATGTTGGGCGCTTGCAAGAGAAGGGTTCGATGTTTTACAATGAAATACACTTTACAGGAAGAATATGCTATAATAAAACACAGAAACGTTCGATCACAAAGGAATGAGAAGAAGGAGACTGGTTATGGGAGCAGGAGTGGAGCTGAGACAGTTAGAAGAGCGGATGAAACTGAAAAATCTGACGCCGAATGTGGATCTTACGGGGAAAAAAATTGAGGTTCCCGATTTAAACCGGCCGGCGTTGCAGCTGGCGGGGTATTTTGAACATTTTGATTCCGACCGTGTACAGATCATCGGATATGTAGAGTACACCTTTGTAGAAAAGCTGTCCCAGGAGAAAAAGGAAGATGTGTACAAAGGACTGCTGCATTATCAGCTGCCCTGTATCATTTTCTGCAGAAATCTGGTGCCGGATGAATTGTTTTTACAGTTGGCAGAAGAAGCGGAAATTCCGGTTTTTATAACAGAAAGAGCAACTTCTGAGTTTACTTCTGAACTGACCAGGTGGCTGAATGAAGAACTGGCTCCCTGTATTTCCATTCATGGAGTGTTGGTGGATGTGTACGGCGTAGGCGTTTTGATCATGGGAGAGAGTGGAATCGGAAAAAGCGAGGCGGCGCTGGAGCTGATCAAGCGGGGACACAGACTGGTCAGCGATGATGTGGTGGAGATCCGCAGAGTCAGCGACGAACTTCTGATTGGGACGGCGCCGGATGTGACGCGCCATTTCATCGAATTGCGGGGAATCGGGATCGTAGACGTCAAAATGCTGTTTGGTGTGATGAGTGTACGGGAAACCAAAGCCATTGAGCTGGCGATCACACTGGAAGACTGGGATAAGGATAAGGCATACGACAGGCTGGGAATGGAAGAGGAATACACCGAGTTTTTAGGGAAGAAAGTAGTGTGTCATCAGATTCCCATCCGGCCGGGACGAAACCTTGCGATCATCGTGGAAACGGCCGCCATCAACCACAGACAGAAGCAGATGGGGTACAATGCCGTGGAGGAGCTGTACAAAAGAATACAGCAGAATATGTCAAAATAAGAAGGCAGTAAAAAGGACGGAAAAAGACGGGTGCAAAGGGCCGGGAAATTTCGGCAAAAGACTGACAGAAAGCGAAGGAAAGAAAAATGGAGTATTGTTTTGGAGTAGATGTGGGCGGAACCAGCGTAAAGATAGGATTGTTTTCCACAGAAGGGATCCTGGTGGAGAAGTGGGAGATAAAGACCAGAACGGAAAACGGCGGGGAGAAGATCCTTCCGGATATCGCAGGATCGCTGGAAAAAAAGAGGATAGCACATCATCTGACGAAGGAGCAGATCGCAGGAATCGGGCTTGGGATTCCGGCTCCGGTGGGGGAAGAAGGGATCGTAAAAAATACCGCTAATCTTGGCTGGGGATACAAAGAAGTAAAAAGAGAACTGGAGGAACTGACAGGATATACGGTGGAGGTTGGAAATGACGCCAATCTGGCTGCCCTGGGTGAAATGTGGCTGGGAGCAGGAAAGGGCCAGAAAAATATGGTGATGGTGACGCTGGGAACAGGCGTAGGCGGAGGCGTGATCGTAGGAGGCCATCCACTGGTAGGAGGCCATGGAGCAGGCGGAGAGATTGGTCATATCTGTGTCAATGAGACAGAAACAAAGCCTTGTGGCTGCGGGAAGCTTGGCTGCCTGGAGCAGTATGCGTCAGCACGGGGGATTGCAAGACTGGCAGAGAAGCATCTGAAAGAAAGCACTCTTCCTTCTTGTCTGAGAGGAAGGGAAAACAGCGCCAAGTCTGTATTTGACGCTCTGAAAAAGGGAGATAAACTGGCAGAGGAGATCGCGGAAGAGTTTGGAGCCTATCTGGGTGGAGCCCTGGCAAATGTGGCGGTAGTGGCAGACCCGTCTCTGATCGTGATCGGCGGAGGCGTTTCCAAGGCAGGAGAGATCGTCATTACATACATAGAAAAATATTTCAGGAAAAAGCAGTTTTTTGCAAACAGCGGTACCCGGTTTGAACTGGCAAGCTTGGGGAACGACGCAGGGATCTGTGGAGCGGCCAAGCTGCTGCTACAGAGGCTGGGGGAATAGAAGACAGGAGATCGAACTTCCCAAAACGCAGAGACAGCAGAGAACAGACAGCAAGAAACGAGTAGTAAAATAGGGAGGTAGAGAAATGATGTATTTCTATGCCTCTTTTTTTTAAAAAGAAAATGGTCAGAAGCAGAAGACAGAAAATCTACTTAGAAAGAAGGGATGTCGGTGAAAAACAGATTGAGAAAAATCTATTATGGACTGGTGACGGTTGTTGACCGTGGCTTATAAAGCATACCGAAGAAAAATGGCTTCAAGACATGTACGGGAAAGAATACAGGACATATTGCAAGAAAGTTAACCGTTGCTGGCTGTGGATACCTAAAAGGTAAAAACTGTGGTTCAAAAAAGCTCAGACGTGAGGACAAAAGAATGAAAAAGATGATTGCAGTTTTAGTCTGCCTTACACTTTTTGTGACAAGCTGTATCGTTTTTGCAGCGTGCAGCAAACAGGAAACAAAAAAAGGAAAAAGAGCTGGAAGTGAAATCAATAGAGGGTGGACGAAAGCAGATTCACCCAAAATCACGAAAACCGTAGAAGCATTATTTGAAAGAGCGATGAAAGGCATGGATGGAGTCACCTTCACACCGGTTGCATATATTGCTTTTCAGACAGTTTCAGGTACCAATCACCTGGTGCTTTGCAAAACTGCGCCTGTAGTTCCTGATGCAAATGCAACCTATGCGTTGGTAACTCTTTATGAGAGCCTGAACGGGGAAGAGGAGATTGTCGATATAAAGGCCAGCAAAGCGAACGCAACCCACGAAGAGGAAATAACGGGTGACTTTGTACCCGTTGACAGTCCCATCGTAACAGAGGAGGCAAAAAAAGCGCTTGAAAAGGCGTATGAAGGACTTACGGGTGTGGAGTATTCCCCCGTTGCGCTTATCGCGAAGCAGATGGGTACAGGTACAAATTATCTGATTCTTTGCGAAAGGACAGTCGTTGTTCCCGATGCAGAAGGCGAATACGTTATGGTATCGGTAGGCAGCCAATCGGGCGGTAGCGCAGAAATTCTTGAAATCTACGAATTTGAAGCAAAGGAGTAAGCTTAGCTTGCAAATTCCTTTGTTGCGCGGAACGCTTATCCACGCACGGAAAAAGCTCCTATAGAACCACGCGACTATCGCATGGTTTTCCTAACACAAGAACAGGGCTGCCGGCCAAGCCGGCAGCCCTGACTGAAATCAGTTTAATTTTAGGGATTTCTGCAATACAAAATGTCTTTATCCGGTAATTTGCCTGCTGTCTCATATCCCCATCTGTGAAAGCTAGGGGGAAGGTTCCGGCTCCGGTTCTGGTTCCGGCTCGGGAGTATTCCCCTCATCGCTTGTGTTATCCGTATTGGTGCTGTTAGTAGTATTGCTGCTGTTGTTGGAGCTGTCTTCGTCTTCCTCCTCCTCGTCCTTGTCTTTTTCACTTTTATGTCCGGGACAGTACTGGGTCGGCAGAGTATCCTTCGCAAAGTATTCTGTGATAACAGGACATCCGTTGGTGGGAAGCTTCCCGGTAATGGCGCATACGGACTTACGTTCCACCGAAGCAGGCATGGTAAACTGCTTGGTCTGCAGTCCGGTGTGCACACGGCTCATTACAGAGCTCCAGATTCTGGAATGGAAGTAGGTGTCGCCGCTCAACTCCTTGTTGTCGTCATAACCGGCCCAGACTGCACAGGTGTAATAGGGGGTAAACCCACAAAACCAGATGTCTTTGTTGTCAGAAGTTGTACCGGTCTTTCCGGCTACCGGCATATTGGGCAGTTTGAAACCGTATCCGGTGCCGGAGGTCACAACGTCTTCCATGGCGCTGGTGAGAAGAGCTGCGGTGCTGTCCTTGATAACAGTTCGTGTTTCGCCTACATTTTCCAGAAGCACTCCTCCATCATGATCCAGAATCTTGGAATACAGAGTGGGAGAGTGGTAGACGCCTCCATTGGCGATGGCAGCGTAGGCTGCGCAAAGTTCAAAATTATAGATACCGTCGGTGATTCCCCCCAGAGAAAGAGTCTGCGAGATATCACTGTAGATATCTCCGTTGATCTCTTTTTTCTTTACCAGGGTGGTGATACCGAATTTTTCGCAATAGTTGAATCCCAGCTGCTGGGTGATCTCATCACTGATCTTTACAGCTACAACGTTGGTGGATTTGGCGATGGCACGGCGGATGGTAGTATCGCCGCCATAGGTACCCTCGGCGTTCCGGAGCGTCTTGCCGTTTGTCAGCTTGTAGGGCTCATCCCGCACGACGGTAGCCAGAGTCTTGCCTTTTGCATCCAGAGCCGGCGCATAGGCTGCCAGGATCTTAAAACAGGATCCCGGCTGACGCTTGGATCCGGTGTAAGCCCGATTCAGCGCGAGGCTGGTTGCCTTGGTTCCTCGTCCTCCTACCATGGCTTTGATGTATCCGGTACTCTGTTCCATCAGAGTCAGGGACGCCTGAGGCTGGGGAGAGAGGTTGACAACCTCGTCATAGGTATCTCCTTCCTGTGCAATGGTAGCCTTCCACTGCTCGATCACCGCACGCGCCTCGTCTTCTGTACTGTACAGGAGACCCTGTTCACTGCCGTAGGTAGCTTTTACAAAGCTTTTGATATCCTGAGACCCATAGTTTTCGGCTGTTCCGTCCGCCCGGGTCACTGTCAGAGCATAGTCCAGACCATATTCTTTCAAACGGGGATAATTGGCATCGTTGTTCATCTCTTCATCACAGATCTGCTGCATGCCCAGATTCTGTGTAGAAAAAATGCTGAGCCCTCCGCTGTAT
Source organism: Suipraeoptans intestinalis (assembly GCF_009696485.1). Classification (GTDB taxonomy): domain Bacteria; phylum Bacillota; class Clostridia; order Lachnospirales; family Lachnospiraceae; genus Suipraeoptans; species Suipraeoptans intestinalis. Next base: position 513,866 of record NZ_VULY01000018.1, on the reverse strand, counting down.
ACGGCATTGTAGGCCTGGGTTTCGGTATAGCCCAGCTGTTCCTGAAGATCGTGGATGACCTGCTCGGACAGCGCATCTACAAAGTAGGTGTAGGGGCTTTCTACAGAGGTGATGGTATTTACATTCTGGATACGGGCATACACGTCGTCCGCCAGCGCCGCATCATATTCCTCCTGTGTGATATATCCCTGTTTCAGCATATATTTCAGGACGATATGCTGCCGCTTCTGATTCTGCTCAGGATTGGTAATGGGATTGTATCCGGTAGGATTTTGGATGATTCCCGCGATCACGGCACATTCAGAAAGGGTCAGCTCCGATACGTCCTTGTTGAAGTAACGCTTGGAAGCGGACTGCACTCCCAGGGAATTCTGTCCCAGGTTGATGGTATTCATATAGCTTTCCAGGATGGTATTTTTATCCATCTTTTTTTCGATTTCCAGAGCCAGAACCTGCTCCTGTAGCTTCCGCTCCAGACTGTCGTAAAAAGTTTTTTCGTTGACGAAATTAGGAAAGACGTTGTTCTTGATCAACTGCTGGGTGATCGTGCTGGCTCCTTCGGAAAAGTCACCGGAAGTGATGCCCACGAAAGCAGCACGGGCGATCCCCTGCAGGTCGATTCCGTTATGTTTGTAAAAACGCTCGTCTTCGATGGCTACGAAAGCGTGCTGAAGATATGCCGGAATCTCGTCCAGAGTTTTGTATACACGATTAGAACCGGAAGTGACAAATCTTGCCGTCTCCGTTACACCGTCGTCAGCATAGACGAAGGTGGTAAAGCCCTTGGGCTTGATGTCGGCCGCCGAAACATCCGGTGTGCGGTCGATGATCCGTTTGGCAAAGATCCCGACACCGATCATGCCTACCAGTCCCACCACTAAAATGCAAAGCAGGAAGGCTTTGAACAGACGGACGCCCAGACGCTTGCTTTGCATCGCAGACTTTGATGTGATTTTTTTTCGCTTTTGAGAAGCTTTTTTTCTACCATAATTCATGAATACTGGCCTCCTTATGTTTGCTTATTATAACAAAAAGAGGAGGGTTAATAAAGCCAAAAATGAAAACTTCACATTTTCCTAAGAATACCAAAAAGAGAAACAAGGATCCTAAAAAGCAGAAAGAAAGAGGGAACAAAGCAGGAAAATAAAAAACCACAGACAAAATAGGAAAGAAGTCTAGGAAAAACCGGGGAAGTCCGTTATAGTAGAAGAAAAAAAGAAAGGAAACTGCCGAAGGTAGGAAACGGCAGATGGGATATATGAAACATAAAGTTTTATACAGGGGAGGAACAGGGGAGATCGTGGAAAAAAAGTCCCGGTTTATAGCCACGACCATGCCCGTGAAAAATGAGGAAGAAGCCTTGCGGTTTATAGAAGAGCTTCGGAAAAAATACTGGAATGCTACGCATAATTGTTTTGCTTATGTAGTAGGAGAGCAGAATCATCTACAGCGGTGCAGTGACGACGGAGAGCCTTCCCAAACCGCAGGGAGGCCGATGCTGGAAGTTCTTCTGGGGGAGGGGATCCATGATGCAGCCGTGGTGGTTACCCGTTACTTTGGGGGGACTCTTCTGGGAACGGGAGGGCTGGTAAGAGCCTATGCGGCAGCAGTAAAAGAAGGGTTGAGGCAGTCGGTCATTCTGGAAAAAACGGCGGGGATCCGAATGAAGATCCAAACAGACTACACAGGGCTGGGAAAGATCCAGTATATTTTGGGAAGACGGGGAATCGTTCCTTTCAAGTGCGATTATACACAGGAGGTTTGTCTGGAAGTGGCATTTCCCGGAGAGCAAAAAGAGCAACTGCTGAAAGAATGGATGGAAGCAACCAACGGACAGGTAAAGATCCTGGAGGAGGAAGCCTGCTCCTACGGGAATCATGAGGGGGAATACATCTTTTTTTGACCCGGCGCTCTGTTTTTGCGGCTTCTATCCGGGTGTTCTGTAATGCACGTTCTGTCCTACAGCGCAACTTCAGAAGTCTGATTTTTTCCAGGATTAAAAAATACTCCCCTTCGGGAAACAGGGGCTGACCCGCCTGCCGGAAAGGGAGTATAGAAAATACAATATCTAAAAGAAGTTCCATCAAGTTTTGGCAGGGCTCCCATCGCTGGAAGGCTGTGCCTCAGAAAATGTTAAAATTCCGGCTCAATGAGACCGAAGGTGCCATTTTTTCTACGATACACTACGTTGACTTCATCCGTCTCGGCGTTGCAGAATACGTAGAAGCTGTGTCCTAACAGTTCCATCTGTACGCAGGCATCTTCCGGATACATAGGCTTAAAGCCAAACTTCTTGGTGCGGACGATCTGGATCTCCTCGGGAGCATCCCCGTCCTCTTCCTCCAGAAAGGAATCCTGGAAATATCCACCTTCCTGGTGCCTTGCGATCAGTTTGTTTTTATATTTGCGAAGCTGACGCTCGATCACTTCTTCCACAAGATCAATGGATACATACATATCGCTGCTTTCCTGTTCAGAGCGGATGATTCCGTTTTTCACAGGAATGGTCACCTCAATCTTCTGAGCTTCTTTCTGGACACTTAGGGTGACGTGAACTTCCGTGCCCTGGGTAAAATAGCGCTCCAGTTTGCCAAGCTTGGATTCTACCCGTTCCTTCAGACTGGGCGTTACCTCGATGTTTTTTCCGATAATAATAAATTTCATACTGTCCAACTCCTTTGTTAACAGATTTCAGATAATTAAAAAAATATAAACAATCTATCTGATATAAAGAGTATAGCACGTTTTTAGACTAATGTATAGCACGGATTACTTCAATTCGGGAAATTTTTCCGTCATGCATTTTTGCAACACGAAGCCCACAATCCTGGAAATAAACGCAGGCGCCCGTTCCGATCTCGATGTCTTCCTTTTCCAGCTGGGCAAGCAGCACCTTTCCCAAAGTATCTCCCGGTTCAAAGGGAATCTGAAGTCCCATGAGTTTATTGATGGTCTTAACTTTGGAAGTGGCGCGGAAGATCACCTGGTCAGAAATATCGAATTCGCAGAAAAGGAATTTCCTGGTGGCGAACAGGACGGCTATGGCAGTCACGCCGATCAGGCTGCTCCAGGGAGAAGAATGTTCAATGATGATCTGACGCGCAATGGCAAACAGCAGCACCTCAAAAACGGTGTTGGGAGTGTGGTAATACATCATTCGGATCAGCTCCACACCAATGATCAGGTTGAAGCAGGTCTCCAGAAGATCATCATAATTGGGCCAGACGTTCAGGTCAGGAATATGCCCAAGAGAGGTAGCCATACGGAAACAAAGAAGGATAATGCCCACAGACAGCATGGCCGCGATAAAAAATTCCAGTATAACGGCAAGATGTCTTAAAAGGTTGGATACATAATGTCTCATTTTGTCGTTCTCCTTGTAAATTTAAAGTGAAAAAGATACGGGTAAAGAAACAAAACCCACAACACAAGTATAAAATATTTTAAGATGTTTGCCAATATCGATTGTCCGAAAAGAAGGGAAAAGGTCAGCTTCAATGCAAGGGTAAGAGCAAGTCCCAAAAAGAACAGGACAGCCCGGCGACTTTTGGAAGAGGAGCGGGGATCCAGATGCAGGCGGGTACGTTCCAGATACCAGCCGACAGCGAAGCCGATGCCGGCTCCGGCCGCCTTACAGCAGTCAAGGGCATATTTTTTTTCGATCGTACCATTTCCGTAAAGAAGCAGGGCATACACCGCCGTGAAAACTGCAACGCCGCATAATACGAGGGCAATGGGTTTTAAAAATCTGGAGGATTCTGTAAAGAGATGCTGATATTTCCAGATGAGAGCGGAGATCACCAAAGAAAGCAGCATGGAAACCAGCACGTCTTTTGGAGTGTGGCATCCCAGATACATCCGGGAAAAGCCTACCAGTAAAAAGGCAAGGACGGACAGAAGGGACCAGAGCCTGTTTTTGGCATTTTTAGACAACGGATAAAACAGGCTGGTGGCAGACTGGGTATGGCCACTGGGAAAAGAATACCCGGTGGCATGGGCAACGGAGCTTTCCACGGGAGAAAACCCGGGGTCCAGCACCCATGGCCGGGGGATTCGGAAGGTGATCTTTAAGGTCTGCACCAGTAGTCCGGAGGTAAAGGAAGAAAATCCCAGCACATAGGCAAAATTTTTATCAATACACCAGTAAAAAAGGCAGATCAGAGGAAGGAGGACAGTTTCCTGTCCAAGCCAGGTGATACCTTCCATGATCACATTCATGACGGGAGTGCGAAGTCCCTCTAAAAACCACAGGAAGCTCATGACTTATTTCCTCTCTTTCTCAATTTGGGATCCAGGATCTTTTTGCGGATCCGGAGTGTTTTGGGAGTGATCTCCAGGAGTTCGTCTGTATCAATGAAATCCAGCGCCTCCTCCAGACTCAAAAGTCGGGGAGGGGTCAGGTGCAGGGCGTCGTCTGCGCCGGAGGAACGGGTATTGGTCAGGTGCTTTGTCTTGCAGACATTGACTTCAATGTCATCATTTTTTGCGTTCTGTCCCACTACCATTCCGGAGTAGACTTTTTGGGAAGGGCTGATAAAAAGCTGGCCTCTTTCCTGTGCGTTATACAATCCGTAGGTGACGGCTTCCCCTGTTTCAAAGGCAATGAGAGAGCCCTGTTTTCTGTATTGGATGTCGCCCTTGAATGGCACATATCCCTCAAAGGCAGTGTTCATTATGCCGTTTCCCCTGGTATCCGTAAGAAATTCACCGCGATAGCCAATGAGTCCGCGGGCAGGGATATGGAAGATCAGACGGGTAGAGCCGCTGCCGGAGATGTTCATGCTTTGCAGCTCACCTTTTCGCTGGCTGAGTTTGTCGATCACAGTGCCGGTAAATTCCTCGGGGACATCAATATAGGCAGTCTCCACAGGCTCCAGAAGATGTCCTTTTTCGTCTTTCTGATAGAGGACCTCAGCCTTGCTTACGGCAAATTCATAGCCTTCCCGGCGCATATTTTCGATCAGGACGGAAAGATGGAGCTCGCCGCGGCCGGAAACACGGAAGCTGTCCATGTTTTCTGTTTCTTCCACCCGAAGGCTGACGTCTGTATTTAATTCCCGGAACAGACGCTCCCGCAGGTGACGGGAGGTAACAAATTTTCCCTCCTGACCGGCAAAGGGACTGTCATTTACCAAAAACTGCATGGCAATGGTAGGCTCTGATATTTTTTGGAACGGAATAGCCACCGGTTCCTCCGGAGAGCAGATGGTATCTCCGATGGACAGATGGGAAATTCCGGAAATAGCCACGATGGATCCAATAGAAGCCTCGGAAACCTCTACACGGTTGAGACCCTCGAATTCATACAGCTTGCTGATCCGTACCTTTTCCTGGCGGGCTGTGTCATGAGCATTGACCACCACTGCTTCCATTCCCACTTTCAGAACCCCGTTATCTACTTTTCCCACGCCGATCCGGCCTACATATTCATTGTAGTCGATGGTGCTGATCAGGACCTGGGTGTTGGCGTCGGGATCCCCTTCGGGAGCCGGAATGTATTCCAGTATGGTTTCAAACAGCGGCTGCATATCTTTTTCTTCATCAGACAGATCCAGGACTGCGATCCCGGATTTGGCAGAGGCGTAGACAAAGGGGCAGTCCAACTGCTCGTCAGAGGCATCCAGATCCATCAAAAGTTCCAGAACCTCGTCGATCACTTCGTCGGGACGTGCTTCCGGACGATCGATTTTGTTGATACATACGATGACGGGAAGCTGCAGTTCCAGTGCTTTTTTTAGAACAAACTTTGTCTGAGGCATGGCTCCTTCAAATGCATCTACCACCAGAACGACGCCGTTGACCATTTTCAGGACACGTTCTACTTCGCCGCCAAAATCTGCATGACCCGGAGTATCGATGATATTGATCTTGGTATTTTTGTAATAAACGGCAGTGTTCTTGGAAAGAATGGTAATTCCACGCTCTCTTTCGATATCATTGGAATCCATGACACGCTCCGCCACTTCCTGATTCTCGCGGAATACGCCGCTTTGCTTTAACAGTTCATCCACCAGAGTGGTTTTTCCATGGTCTACATGGGCAATGATCGCTATATTACGAATTTCTTCTCGTTTTGTTTTCATAAAATCCTTCTTCCTAGTGATTTTCTACCTAATATATGGGTTTGTAACTTTAACAGTCTATCACAGGAAGCGGCAGAGGGCAAGGAATAGCCGATAAATCGGGTGATACAGGAGAGAAAATATCAAAAAAGCCGGTGGAAAATCGCCAAAGGGAAATCGTCAAAGAAATTTTCGTTGCGGAAAAGAAGAAGGGAGGGTACAATGGAGAAACTCCAAAAAAAGAAGAGAGAACAGCGGGCGTCTGGCTGAAAAGAAAGGACAGACGAAACAGCAAAAGAACCTGAAAAGAGGGAAAAGGATGGAAGCGACACTGCGAAAGAAAATCAGACTGGATAAATTTAAGCAGATCAGACGACTTCGGAAAGCGAGAGAGGCGTCTCCTTTTGATGAGATAGAGATGTTCCGGATCGGAGAAAAGAAAATAGATTTGGGGATCGCTTATGTATACGATTTAAGTGAGATGAAGGAAGTCATTGATACTGTTTGGAAGGAAAAAATCCTGCCGGTGCAGGGATGTCTGTATCTGATCTATCCTAAGACCAAAAATAAAAAAGGATATGCCTCTATTGGGAGAGACAGTATTTTTCCTTATCTGGAGGTAGGAGAGGACGGATATGTAAAGGGAACAGAATTAAAGTTTTGTCTGATGGCGGCTGTAGATGAAACGTATACGTTGGTGGGAATGAAGTATTTGCCCCAATCTCTGAATAAAACATCTGCGGCAGCTTCCGGACGTGTGGAAGATTATGTGGACAGACTGGAGGATGTGAAAGCATACCTTGAAGACTATCCAAAGCAGCTGGAATTTTACAGACAACTGACGCCGGGCTATCAGAAGGACTGGGCAAGGTATCTGTATTCGGCTAAAACAGAGGCGACCCTGCAAAGAAGGCAGAAGGAAATGGTGGAGATCTTAGGGGCCGGTTACAAGACAAAGCAGTTGTACCGAGCGGCGGAAAAGGATCGATAAGCGGAAAAGGATCAATAATCAGAAGAGAAGAAGTACAAAAAGCGAGGCTGAGAAGGTTTTGTGACAGGATACGATCCTGGCGGGAAAGCGAGAGGGAAGAAACCAGGAAGAAAACAGGAAAATATTTACCGGGAGGGGAAGAAATATGGGAAACGATACGATAATGGAAGGGATATTGGAAAAGCTGGAAGAAAGATTTTCTGCCCATATGGAGAGACACAAGGATTGTAACTGGGAGGCTGTAAAGAAACGGATCCTGTCAGATGAGAAGAATCTGGTGGCTTTGTCCCAGATGGAAAGAACAGGCGGCGAACCGGATGTGATCGGCTTTGATGAGAAAACGGGAAGGTACCTGTATTGTGACTGCTCGGCAGAAAGTCCTTCCGGAAGAAGAAGTCTTTGTTATGACAGACAGGCGCTGGAAGCCAGAAAGAAAAATAAGCCGTCCGGGGATACGCACACCATGGCGGAAGAGATGGGGATCACCATCCTAACGGAGGCGGAGTATGCCCTGCTGCAAAAGACCGGAGATTATGATTTCAAGACATCCAGCTGGATCGAGACGCCGGAAGAAATGCGGAGGTTGGGGGGAGGCCTGTTTGGAGATAAGAGATATGGCAGGGTATTTTACTACCACAATGGAGTGGAATCCTATTATGCAAGCAGAGGATTCAGAGGAATGCTGCGAGTCTAGGAGCTATGTCAGAAAAATTAAAAAGTATCATGTAAAAATTATCAATAAAAAATTGTTGCAAAAAGGAAAAGTTTGTGGTAGGATAACCTTTGTCAGCGGAGATGGCGGAATGGCAGACGCGCTAGATTCAGGTTCTAGTGGGAGCAATCCTGTGAGGGTTCAAGTCCCTTTCTCCGCACTTTTTTGCGACATGGAACAGGTTCAGGTCGTAAAAAAGATGATTGTGTGGGCGTAGCTCAGCTGGATAGAGCGTTTGGCTACGGACCAAAAGGTCGGGAGTTCGAATCTTCTCGCCCACGCTGTGGCTCTAAGCCGGAAAGTAGCGCAAATCCTTGTAAATCAGGGGTTTGCGCTGTTTTTGTTTTTAGGAATATTTCTTATAAATGGGGGAAAAAGTCGTATTTTAGACAGATATGCAACACGAAATGCAACATGAAACCTAACTTATTCCTTATTTTTCCTATGTTTTCGATTTAATAAATGTAGCATATTCCATAACCATTTTTAATTCTTCGTCAGTTAGCTCAAGATTTGCTAGATCAGTTCTGGAGAGGTCCTTATTTGTTTCATGCTGGACTCCCATCATCTGTTTTTCAAGCCGATTGCCACGGTGAAACAAATCTGAGTATACTGACATATCAGAAAAGGAATTGATAAATCTTTTAAAAGGAGAGCCTGACGACAAAGAGGAAAAAGCAACTGGTCTACATTGACAGAAAATGTCAACTTGCTGCCGTGAAAAGCAGAGAAAGCGAAAAGGTTGTGACGATCATCAGAGCAAAAGAGACAAAGGAGGGATGGAAGGATGTTTGAAAAAATAATGCATTACATCAAAGACTTCCTGGAAAACACACCGGATGATATATACGAATTTTCCGTTATCCTAGAGAATGCATTGGTGGATGATTACGATGAAATGTACAAGGATCAGCCGAAAGCCACAGAGATATTAACAGATGAAACTCCGTGGATATGCGCAACAGCAGAACCCGGCATGACTCCGGAGGAAATCGAGGAGTTTAAGCGACAGTTGAAAATTGAATACGAAAAGGCGTTAAAAGCTGTTGTATAATACCACCCAGTCTAAAGATTGAGTGGTATTTTTAGGAAGGAATATGGCAATCGTAAAAATAATAAACGGTAGTATTTTCATGTCGAGTCGTGTCGGTGAGAAAGACCCGGCCGGAGTAGAGCGGAGATACACAGCAATGGCAGTTCTCGTTTGTGGCAGGGTCGGTTCCCTGAAAGACCTGACTAGGAATTGGGGTTGGGTAGATGGAAAAAGTGGAGGGACAATAATTGAAAGGAAGGTCGGTTAAAGCGAGGAAGGCTTCCGGCAGATTTGTGGTTCCTAAGATGTACAGATATGGATCAGGGACACAACTGTATAGAATTTCAGTAAATCAAAAAGTTTCTTGTAGAAAGAAATACACCTGTTTTGAAAAAAATTCCTTGCATAAGGGATTGCTTGTGACGCTGCGTCATGTTGTAAAATAAGCAGCGAAAGGAGGGAAAAGCTATGCCCAAATATACAACAGGAGAAATTGCAAAGCTCTGTGGCGTATCGGTTCGGACGGTACAGTACTATGATTCCAGAAATATTCTCATTCCCAGCGAATTCTCTGAAAGCGGGCGCAGGCTCTACTCTGAACAGGATCTAAAGCAAATGAAGATTATTTGCTTTCTCCGCGATGCAGGACTATCCATCAACAGCATTGGAGAGCTGCTTTCAGAGAAAAATCCGGGCGGCACCATCTCCGTTTTACTGGAGCAGCAGGCGAAATGTCTTGAAACAGAAGTAAATGACCGCAGAGCAAAACTAGAATTAATCGACGGGATCCGGCGAGAATTGAAAAGTGTAGAAAATTTCTCCGTTGAATCTATAGGAGACATAGCATATGCGATGGAACATAGAAAAAAACTAAAGCAGCTTCACGCCATTCTGATGATTACGGGGCTTCCCCTTTGCATCGCCCAGTGGATAGCGGTGATCTTGCTGATCGGTTCAAGAATATGGTGGCCTCTTGTCGTATGGGCTATGTTGGCGATCCCCTATGCAGTCTGGGTGTCGGTCTTTTACTTTAAGCGGGTTGCGTACATCTGCCCGCAGTGCCATAACGTGTTCAGACCCAATTTGAAAGAAGTGCTTTTTGCAAAGCATACGCCGACACTCCGAAAGCTGACCTGTACCTGCTGCGGACATCACGGCTTTTGTGTAGAAGTTTATGGAAAGGAGAAGAGGGATGAATAGGATCATGGAATATCTTCCGTTTTTAATTCCACTTATTATTGCACAGTTTACACTGCTGGCTTATACGCTGTATCACATTTTGACACACAATACATATAAGCGGGGGAATCGCACATGGTGGCTTGTTGTTACCGTTGTGCTGATGAGCTTTGTCGGACCGGTCCTTTATTTCCTGTTTGGAAAGGAGGATGCGTGATGAATCTTCTGCGCATCGCCGGTCTGTACAAACGGTTTGGTGACAAGGAGGTGCTGAAAGGGCTGAACCTGGCGGTGCCAGAACACAGTATCTTTGGATTTATCGGGAAAAACGGCGCCGGCAAAACAACGACGATGAAAACGATACTGGGGCTTCTAAAAGCAGATGCAGGAGAGATCTTGGTTGGTGGAGAAAAGGTTGTTTACGGACAGACAGGAACAAACCGCTATATCGGTTATCTTCCCGATGTACCGGAGTTTTATCCGTTTATGACTGCCCGGGAATATCTTTTGTTCTGCGGTGAAATCACCGGGCTGAAAAAAACAGAGAAGGAGAAACGTTGTAAAGATCTGCTGAAGCTGGTGGGACTTGACAGTGAAACACACCGCATAAAAGGATTTTCAAGGGGAATGAAGCAGCGGCTGGGAATTGCACAGGCGTTGTTGAATCATCCGGCGCTGCTGATCTGTGATGAGCCTACTTCCGCCCTTGATCCTGTAGGAAGAAAAGAAATACTGGAGATTCTTCTTGCTGTAAGAAAGCGGACAACGGTTTTGTTTTCTACCCATATTTTATCGGATGTGGAGCGCATATGTACAGATGTAGCTGTTCTTCATAACGGGTCCGTAAGTATTCAGGGGAAGCTTGCCGATGTTAAGGCAAAATACCGCGGGGAAGAGTATTCCATAGAAACAAAAGAAGAAACAGATATAAATCTTTTTCAACAGTCTTTTCCCAATATGCGGAAAATTAGCAGCACCCGGGTATCTTTTTACGAAAGAGATTACGCCGTGTTTGATATACTGCGCTTTATAGCAGAGAAACGTATCCCCCTTTTGAAATGGGAACGGATGGAACCAACCCTTGAATCTTTATTTATGGAGGTGATCGAAAAATGAAAGCACTTCTGGCCTTTATAAAAAAAGAGTTAAAGGAACAGCTTCGTTCCGGCAGGGTGATCCTTCTTGGCATCTTGTTTGTTCTGTTCGGCATTATGAATCCTGCCGTTGCAAAATTAACACCGTGGCTGCTTGAGATGTCGTCGGATTCTCTTGCGGAAATTGGTATGGCTGTTACAACCGTAACCGTGAGTGCTATGGATTCCTGGGGGCAGTTTTTCAGGAATATGCCAATAGCCCTTATTTCCTTTGTTCTTTTGGAAAGCAGTATCTTCACCAGAGAATACCAAACGGGTACGCTGGTGCTGTCTCTGACAAAAGGGCTGGAACGCTATAAGGTGGTTGCTTCCAAAACGATCATGCTGGGTACTCTTTGGACAGTCTGCTATTGGATCTGCTTTGGAATCACTTATGGATACAATGCATATTTCTGGGATAATTCTGTGGTGCAGAACATGTTGCTTTCCGTGGTGTGTTGGTGGGGGTTCGGGATGTGGATCATTTCACTGATGATCGTATTCTCCACTGTTCTGGACGCAAATACAGGTGTGCTTGCTGCCACAGGCGGTATCGTCTTCGGATCATATTTGCTGGGGCTGCTGCCTGGCGTAAAAAAATATTTGCCGACGCTTCTGATGGACGGAAATTCGTTGATCTATGGTACGGCGGAAACAGAAACATACATCATACCGCTGATCATCACCGCGGCAATGAGTGTGATCTGCATTGCTGTCAGCATTCCCCTGTTTAACAAAAAGCCGCTGTAATTTTCCTCTTTTTCCATTCAAAATCTTTCTATCCTTTCCGGAAAGTGATATAATAAACCGACATTTGTATTGTATCTCAGAAGATGAGAATGATAACAAGGAGGAAAAAATGAAGAGAGAAAAGAAAGACACACGTTGGATGGCCGGTGTTGCACTTTTGGCGGCGATCATTATCTTGCTGGCGAATACGCCTCTGGGGATGATCCAGCTTCCTGTGATCAAGGCGACAACCGTACACATTCCGGTAATTTTAGGCGGTATTTTATTTGGGCCTCTGGCAGGAGGGATCCTGGGCGGGGTATTTGGGCTTTGCTCCCTGATCAGCAACACCATGGCACCTACCCTGGTATCCTTTGCGTTTTCCCCGTTTCTTAGTACCACGGGGCTGCCGGGAGCATGTAAGGCGATCTGGGTTTCCGTGGGCTGTCGGTGCCTGATCGGGATCGCGGCAGGATGGCTTTGGGTCTTGCTGTCCAGAACGAAGATCAGACAGGAGATCGCACTTCCGGTAATTGGGTTTGCAGGATCTATGGTCAATACCATTCTAGTAATGGGCAGCATTTACCTGCTGTTTGCCAAAGAGTATGCCAGTGTGCGGGAAGTAGGGATGAATGCGGTCTGGGGATTGATCATGGGGACGATTGTCTCAGCAGGCATTCCGGAAGCGGCAGCGGCAGCGGTGCTGGTGCTGGCCATTGGAAAAGTTTTGCTGAAGGTGCGCAGAAACGTTTCAAAATAAGAGAAAGAATAAAGGATCGGGAAAAAGAGCCGATAGATATCATAAAAAAGAACCGTAGTTTAAAAAGAGATCCGTCAGATGACAGTTAGGCAGGATCAGGAAGATACAGTATTTGAAAGCAGAAAGCACAGGCCATAACAGACAGGCTTGGAGCAGAAGAATACTTGACAAGAAGTTGGCTGTGTGATATAAGTAATAGGTACGCAAGCCGTAGGGGATTGGTCAAGTGGTATGATAGGGGTCTCCAAAACCTTTGGCGGGGGTTCAATTCCCTCATCCCCTGTTTTGGAAAGATGCTGGAAATGCTGTGATGCATGACCAGTATTTTTTATTTCAGGAGAATCCTGCGAGGCAGGATTTTTTCTTAAACGATATGCTTATTCTGGAACAGAGCGTCCTGTTTCTTCTTTCAGAGGAAGCGGAGGCGAAAAGACAGACGGCGGGAGCCGTCGAAAAATCCGTCCTAGGGACCGTCGGCAGGGCTCATAGGAGAATAAAGGAGAGAATATGTGCGGATTTGTTGGTTTTTTTGATGAGAGAGAAAAAAAAGAAGAAATTTTACAGAATATGATGGATCGTATTGTGCACAGAGGGCCCGATATGGGAGGCATGTATTACGATGAAAAAGCGGCCTTGGGGTTTCGCAGACTGAGTATTCTGGATTTGTCGGAGGCCGGCTGCCAGCCCCTCTACAGTGAAGACGGGACAAAGGTGCTGGTATTTAACGGAGAGATTTACAATTACCTGGAGCTGCGGGAAGAGCTGAAGCAAAAAGGCTATCATTTTAAAAGCAATACGGACAGCGAAGTGCTGATCCACGGATATGTAGAGTATGGAGAAGAGATCGTACATAAGTTAAGAGGGATGTTTGCTTTTTGTATCTGGGACAAAGAAGAACAAAAGGCTTTTGGCGCCCGGGACATCTTCGGGATCAAGCCATACTATCTGTACGAATATACGGAGGCGCAAAAGCCCTGCCTCATGATCGCATCTGAGATCAAAAGCTTTTTGGAGCATCCCGGATTTGAAAAAGAAGTCAATGAAAAGGCGCTGAAACCCTATCTGACATTTCAGTATTCCTCCCAGCCGGAGGAGACTTTTTTCAAAGGGGTAAAGCGGCTTCGTCCGGGACACTTTTTTACCTACAAGGACGGCGCACTGTCTGTGGGGCAGTATTGGGAGGCTGATTTCCGAGACGAAAACAGAAGCCTGGAAGAAAATGTAAAAAGGATCCAGGAGGTAGTGGAGGATTCTGTCAAAGCGCACAGACATTCGGATGTGCCGCTGGGATCCTTTCTTTCGGGAGGGATCGACTCCAGCTACATTACGGCGTGTCTCATGCCGGACAAGACGTTTTCCGTAGGGTTTGAGCAGGAAAGCTTTGATGAGACCACCATGGCAGAGGATCTGTCAAATATTCTGGGAATTGAAAACATCAAGCGGACCATCACCGGAGATGACTGTATGGGCAAGCTGGAGGAGATCCAGTATCATATGGATGAGCCCCAGTCCAATCCGTCCACACTGCCGCTGTATTTTCTGGCGAAGCTGGTAAAGGACAATGGCGTGACGGTAGTTCTTTCCGGAGAAGGGGCAGATGAGATCTTCGGTGGATATGAATGGTATGATATGGACCAGGGGCAAAGGTTCCTGAAAAAGTTCCCGGCCTTTTTGGTGCGGGGAGCCGCCAGGATGGCAAAGCACCTTCCTAATTTCAAGGGGAAGACGACTCTCCTTCGCGCAGGACTTCCGGTAGAAGAGACTTTCATCGGAGAAGCGCTGATCTTTGAAGAAAAAGAGGCAGAGCAGATTTTGACAGATGCATACCGGGGAGGGACTCCGGTAAAGGAGATCACCGATAAGGTCTATGCACTGGTGAAAGGAAAAGATGATGTCACCAAAAAGCAGTTCCTGGATCTGAAACTGTTTATGGAAGGAGATATTCTGCAAAAGGCGGATAAGATGAGTATGGCGCACTCTCTGGAGCTTCGGGTTCCTTTCCTGGATAAAGAAGTGATGAAGGTGGCAGAGGGAATCGGAAGTGACCAGAAGATCGCACATGGAACGACGAAGTTTGTGCTGCGGGAGGCTTCCAAAGGGAAGATTCCCAAAGAGTGGTATCAGAGAACCAAGAAGGGATTCCCGGTGCCCATCCGCATCTGGTTCACAGAGGAAAAGCACTACCACTACGCCAGAGAATACTTTGCTTCTGATTTTGCAGGGAAGTTTTTTAAACAGGAAGAAATCCTTCGCATTTTGGATGAACATTACAAAGGAAATGCCAATCATGCCAGAAAGATCTACACCGTGCTGGTGTTCCTGGTGTGGTACAAGCGTTACTTTATAGAAGAGAGTGCATAAGAACAGAAAAGAATGCATAGAAGTGTGAAGAAGACAGAGAATAATTACGGCACCCAAAGAACGGAAAGAAGCAGAAGATGGTACACGGCATCGGCTGGAGAGAGCGGAGAGAAACCGACCGGAAGATGGCACCTCGTATACGGGGAACGGCGGACTGTCTGATAGAAAACAAAAGAAAGAAATCTGCAAAGAAAAGGGATCATATCTGTATGAAGATACAGGTGTGATCCTTTTTGTGGTGCAGAAGCAGATGGCGCCGGCTGGCGAGATCCGGACCGGGCATAAAACAGGGCCGGACGCAGCAGGATTTGATCCTTTCTTTGTAAATTACCGGATGGTTTCCTGACCATAATTCTCCCAGGCTGTCTGAAACTTTTCAAACTGCCGGGTCAGAAGTTCCAGATCGGAAGGAGACAGGCGCGCCAGGAACTCCTCCATATCCCTTCGGATCTTGCCCGGATTATACGGGACTTCCAGGGCAAACTCACACATGGCTCTTAGCTTGAGAAAATAATAGGCGGCCTCCGGATGCTCCTGGCTGTCCAGATTCATGTGGAACATGAAATGGCAGTCGCTGGCCTCCTGATCCGTACAGGGAGAGCAGATCCATTTCCCCAGATAATAGTAGGACGGTCCGATCTGGTATAAAAATCCCGGATGAGACAAAAGTTTTTCAAGCAACATCTGATATACCCTCCTTATAACAGTGCTTCGGCACGCTGTAAAGCTGCCTGGATAGAGTCCTCATTGGTCAGCACGAGAAACTGGATCAGCCGCTCGGGAGACTCCTTCATACCATTTTCAAACCAGGTAAGGATCGCGCTTACAATGGCATCGGCGTAGTAGCAGGCTAAAAATTCCTTGTATTCTTTCGGGACAGAAAGATCCTGAGAATGCTGTCGGATAAAGGAATAAAAAAGATGTGCCACATCCTTGTGCAACAGGAGTCTCAGATGGTCGCGCCCCATGCTTTGCAGAAGCCCCCGGCAGATCTGCGCATTATCGGATAAAAACTGCAGGACAAAGGTCAGCGCCCCCTTCGGATCGTCATGCAGAGTATAGTCCTTGATGGTCTGGATGGCTTCTTCTTTGAAGATCCATTCGATCAGATCATAGACATCCCGAAAATGGTAGTAAAAAGTCTTGCGGTTGATCCCGCAGGTATCGGAAATATCACTGATGGTAATGCGCTCCAGAGGCTTTGTACGAAGCAGGCTTTTCAGTGCTTCGGCGATCAGTTTTTTCGTCTGTAGGGAAGATATATTTTGCTTCATAGGCGGAAAATCCTCTCTCAAATGAAATATATCCCTATTTTAAAGGGGAAAAGGGGAAATTACAAGAAAAGCCCTGATTTTTTTGCCACAAAATGACGGATTTGTCTAAAAATAGGACAAATCCGGGAAATTGTCCATTGAAAAAGCAGGGGAGGACTTCTAGGATAGAGCAGTAATGGAGGGAGGCAGCAATGAAAAGATATACAAATATCATTATGAAATACAGGAAAACAGTGATCGCCGTTTTTGTGATCTGTACGGCGATTTCCGTTTTCCTATCCGGGAAGGTAGGGGTGAATTATAAATTTGCAGATTACCTTCCGGACGATGCACCGTCTACAAAGTCGCTGGATGTGATGGAGTCAGAGTATACACAGGCAGTTCCCAATATGCGTGTGATGATCAGGGACGTTTCAGTGGCCAAAGCATTGTCCTACAAGGAGAAAATAGAACAGGTAGATGGAGTGGAGGCAGTGGAGTGGCTGGATGATGCAGTGGATATAGAACAGCCTATGGAGGTGCTGGATCAGGATACGGTTCAAGAATGGTACAAGGATGAAAATGCATTGTTTCAGGTCACGGTGGATGAATCCAAAGGACTCGGTGCAGTACAGGGGATCCGCAAGGTGATCGGGGACAAGAATTACATGGAAGGAGAAGCGGTAACAGATGCACTGGCTCCGGTACAGACCTCGAAGGAGATCGCAAAGATCATGCTTTATGCAGTTCCGCTGATTTTTGTTATTTTGCTGATCACGACGACCTCCTGGTATGAGCCGGTGCTGTTTCTGGTTACGCTGGGAATGGCGATTTTGATCAACCGGGGAACCAATCTGATGTTTGGAACCATTTCTTTCGTGACCAATGCGGCAGGAAGTATCCTGCAGCTGGCAGTGTCCATGGATTATGCCGTATTTCTTCTGCATCGTTTCGGAGAAAACAGAGAAAAAGGAGAAGATGTGGAATCGGCCATGAAGCATGCAGTCCGGCAGTCGGCAGGCTCCATTTTATCCAGCGGGCTGACTACGGTGACCGGTTTTGCAGCCCTCATCTTCATGCGGTTTAAGATCGGACCGGACATGGGATGGGTGATGGCAAAGGCGATCGTCATCAGCCTGGCCAGTGTGCTGGTTTTGCTTCCGGCACTGGCAACCAATACATACAAACTGATCGACAAGACGCATCACAAGCCACTGATCCCTCCTCTGGATCGGTTTTCCAAAAAGGTGCAGAGTCTGGGAAAGGTGGCTGCGATCCTGTTTTTGATCCTGGTTATCCCGTGTTTTCTGATGCAGGGGAGAAACACATTTGTATTCGGCTCCGCAAAAATCTACAGCACCAACAAGACACAGATGGGAAGAGATATCCAGGCCATTGAAAAAGAATATGGGACATCTAACGTGGTGGCAGTTTTGGTGCCGAAAGGGGATGTAAAAAAAGAAAAGGAGCTTAGTCAGACATTTCATCAAATGCCGAAGGTGACCAGTGTCATTTCCTATGTGGATACGGTGGGAGAATCCATTCCGACAGAGTTTGTGCCAAAAGAGCAGGCGGCGAAGCTGTATTCCTCAAAATACAGTAGGTTCATCCTTCATCTGGACACAGAGGAGGGGGAGGCAGACTGGGAGCAAACGGTGGGAAGCGTGCGAAAGGCGGCTGAATCCTATTATGGAAAGGATGTGGAGTATGCAGGCAGCCTCGTAAGTACGGAAGATCTAAAAAGCACCATCACACAGGACAATGAAAAGGTAACGGCGATGGCAGTCGTGTTTGTGTTTGTGATCTTGCTGGTGAATTTTAAATCTGCCAGTATCCCGGTGCTTCTGACACTGGTGATCGAGGCGGCGTTCTGGATCAATATGAGTATCCCTTACTTAACCGGAAGACCTCAGTACTACATTGCGTACCTGATCGTCAGCTCGGTGCAGCTGGGAGCCACCATTGATTATGGGATTCTGTTTACAGACCGTTACTGCGAAAACAGAAAGACTATGCGGCAAACAGAAGCGGCAAGAAAGGTAATCCAGACCGGCACGGTTTCTGTGATGACTTCCGGGCTGATCATGACTTTCGTAGGACTGATCCTGGGAAATTTTTCTTCCAATCAGGTGCTGAGCCAGCTTGGGATCCTGATCGGCCGGGGAGCAGCCATCTCCATGGTACTGGTGATCCTCGTACTTCCGCAGTTACTGATCACATGCGATAAGTTTATTCAGAAAACATCATTGGACAAACAATTTGTAAAGGAGTAAGAACTATGAAACAGGTATGGAAAAAAACGATGGCCGTTTTCGTGTCGGCAGGATTGCTGCTGGGAAATGGGGCGTCTGCTCTGGCACAGGAGAAACCTGTAGACAAGGAAGAAAATGTGTACGCCAACCTGAAAGCAGACGGGAGTGTATCGGGAGTCTATGTGGTCAACGGCTATCAGCTGGATAAAAAAGAGACCATCACAGATTATGGAAAGTATGAATCCGTAAAAAACCTGTCTTCTGACACGAAGATAGGACAGAAGGAAGACAAAATAACTGTGGCGGGAGAAAAAGGGAAATTTTATTATCAGGGGAATTTAAAAGAAAAAGAACTTCCCTGGGAGGTAAGCATCCAGTATGTTTTGGAAGGAAAGGAGGTTTCCGCCAGAGAGATCGCAGGAAAGTCGGGAGAGACAGAAATCCATATCCAGACCAAAGCGGTGAAAACATACAGTGATTTTACAGAAAATTATCTGCTTCAGATCACGGCCACGTTGTCGGGAAAGCATTTTAGTGATGTGCAGGCAGAAGGAGCCATGCAGGCAAATGTTTCGGGAGAGAAACAGCTGACCTACACAGTGATCCCGGGGCAGGATGCGGATATAGAGATCCGGGGAAAAGCTACGGATTTTGAGATGGACAGTATCGTTTTGAAAGCGGTTCCTCTGTCTTTTGACGTGAAAGAAGAGCAGATGGATACCGGCGTTTTAAAAGAAAAAGAGAATGCATTTTTAAGCGGGGTGGAGCAGTTGAATGCCGGAAGCCATCAGCTGGCAGCGGGGATTTCCGGACTGACCGGGGGAGGAACGGCATTGTCCCGGGGACTGGAACAGCTGGGAGACGGAGCAGACAGCTTGGACGTAGGAGCGGCTGCGCTGGCCAAGGGAAGCAGTGACCTGAAAGAAGGGGCAAAAAACTGGCAGTCCGGGTTGGCGCAGGTGGCAGGAAATTCACAGCAGATGCAAAAAGCATCGGCGCAGATCGCAGCCGGACTGACAAAACTGGAGCAACAGCTGAATGGTCAGGGAGGAGAAGAACTGCAGCTGACAGAAGCAATAGGGGCAGTGGGACAGCTGACGGAACAGTTTGGAACGCTGGTGCAGGCGTCGGCACAACTGGGGCAGGGGATTTCCAATGCATACAACACCGGTCTGGAGCTGGAAGGCGCAAGGACAGCACAGGACGGGCTGGCTGGCCAGTCCATCGCGGCAAATGAAGCGGCTGCAGCGCAGCTGGCACAACTGGAGGATTCCCCGGAAAAGACGGCGGCGATCCAGGCCCTGACCAACAGCAGTGCAGTCCTGGGAGGCTATCAGACCCTGGGAGCAGGATACGGGCAGCTGGTGGCAGGACTGGGGCAGCTAAGTGCAGGGTATCAGGGAGAAAACGGGATTCAGAAAGGTCTGGAGCAAACACAACAGGCCCTGCAGACCATGAATCAGAAGATACAGACGTTAGGATCGACGCAGGAGAAGCTTGCAGCGCTTCGCCAGGGCGTGCATCAACTGTACGCAGCCTACTGTGAAGGCAATCAGGAGACGCCGTCTTTCCATCAGGCAGTGATACAGTATACCGACGGAACGGACGCCCTTTACCAGAGCTATTCTCATCAGCTGTATCCGGGGATAGAGTCGGTTGCCGGAGGCATGGAGACGCTGGATCAGGGCGCCGGAAGTCTGAAGGCAGCCACATGGGCTTTGCGGGATGGCAGCCGGACACTTTTAAACGGACTTGGAAGTGCAGAAAGCGGAGCGGCCGCTTTGCAGGAGGGAACCGCCGCCCTGCAGGGGGAAAGCAACAGCGCTTTGGCGGAAGCAAAATCAAAACTGGAGGAAATAAAGAATAAACTGACAGGAGAGGGATTTACGCCCCGGTCCTTTGTTTCAGAAAAGAACACCCATGTGAAAGCGGTGCAGTTTGTGGCAAAGACGGAAGCGATCGGAAAGACAAAAGAAAAAGACGGAAAATAAAAAGACGGAAAATAGTCGAAAGGTAAACGGATCAGGGAAAACCAAAGGGCGCAAAAAACAAAAAAAGCAGGAAACTGAAAGATTAGATCCGGATTGACCGGATAAGAAAAGTACAGGAAGAAAAACAAATTTTATAAGAGAGATGATTCTCCCGACGGATTGTGATATAATGCAAATGTTTATGTTACAACAGGTTGGGAGAATTGTTTATGAAAATGAAAAATGCAGTGCTGTTATTGCTGACATCATTTATATGGGGAACGGCTTTTGTGGCTCAGAGTCTTGGCATGGACTATATGGGTCCCTTTGTGTTTAACGGGCTTCGCAACATCATAGCAGGAGTGGCCCTGCTTCCTGTCATCTGGCTGCTTCCCCGGATTCTGAAGGAAGAAAAGAAAAAGGCGTCTGAAAAATCTGGAAAGGATCTGGTGCTGGGAGGACTGCTTTGCGGGCTGTGCCTGTTTGCGGGAAGCAGTCTGCAGCAGGTGGGGATTCAGTATACAACGGTAGGAAAGGCGGGGTTTATTGTAACCTTTTATATTGTACTGGTACCTCTTTTTGGGATTTTTCTTGGGAAAAAGATGGGCTGGAAGATCTGGATGTCTGTGGGGATTGCACTGGCAGGCCTGTATTTCCTGTGCCTGACAGAGACTCTCACCATTGGCTTTGGAGAGTTTCTGACGTTTCTTAGCGCCGTTGTATTTTCTTTCCACATCCTTGTGGTGGATCATTTTGCACCAAAGGTGGACGGCACCAAGCTGGCCTGCGTCCAGTTCTTTTTCTGCGGACTGATCTGTGTCATCCCTTCTGTTTTGTTTGAGTCCTTTCAGCTTTCCATGTTAAAGGAGGGACTGATTCCGCTGCTGTATGCGGCGATCCTGTCCAGCGGAGTGGGCTTTACGCTACAGATCGTAGGACAAAAGGACATGAATCCGGCAATCGCATCTTTGATCCTGAGTCTGGAAGCCACCTTTTCCGTACTGGCAGGCTGGGTGATCCTGGGAGAGCGGCTGACAGCCAGGGAGAAGCTGGGGTGCCTGCTGATGTTTGGAGCCATCCTGCTGGTTCAGTTGCCGGAACCCAAAAAAGTATTGAGACAGGAGGAACAATATGATTCGTGAAGTACAGGAAAAAGATTATGAGATATACATGGAACTGACGAAGGAGTTTTATGAGTCGGACGCAGTCCTGCATCCGATACCGGAAAGCCACCGAAAGGCTGCCTGGGAAGAAGTGATGCGGTCGAAGGATTATGTACAGGCGTATATTCTGGAAGAAAAGGAAGAGCCGGTAGGATATGGTCTGGTAAGCAAGACCTTTTCCCAGGAAGCAGGCGGGATGGTCATCTGGGTAGAAGAACTGTATATCCGCAGCGCCTACAGAGGTCTGGGGCTGGGAAAACAGTTTTTTTCCTTCGTAGAAAGAGAATTTTCCTCCATGGTTTCCAGGCTGCGGCTGGAAGTAGAGCCGGAGAATCAGCGGGCGAAGGAACTCTATGAGAAGATCGGATATGAGATTTTAGACTATGTTCAGATGGTAAAAGAAAGGAATGCAGAAAGATGAAATTTGTGATACAAAGAGTGGCGGAAAGTTCTGTGGCAGTGGACGGTAAGGTGATCGGCCAGATCGGAAAAGGCTATATGGTCCTGGTGGGAGTAAGCAATGAGGATACCAGAGAGATCGCAGACAAGATGATCAAAAAAATGGTGGGACTACGGATTTTTGAAGATGAAGAAGGAAAGACAAATCTTTCTTTGGAACAGGTGGGCGGAGAACTTCTGCTGATCTCCCAGTTTACGCTGTATGCCAACTGCAAAAAAGGGAACCGTCCCAGCTTTATTGAGGCGGGTGCGCCGCAAATGGCGGAAGAAATGTACGAATATATCATAGAACAGTGCAAAACCATGGTTCCTGTGGTGGAAAGAGGACAGTTTGGAGCGGATATGAAAGTCAGCCTGGTAAATGACGGCCCCTTTACCATCGTTCTGGAATCCGATAAATTGTTCGGATAGCAGGATATTTGAAGAAGCACGGGGGTTGTAAAGAACGAAGCGTACCCGGAGACGGACAGACAGGAACAACGATGGCTTTGAGAAGGGAAAAGACAGTAAAAAATCAGAACAGAAGCAAAGAAAGATGGATGGGAAGGTCCATCTTTTTTGTTGCATGGAAAAATTCTGTGAAAGCAAAGAGGTCCTGCCAGAACCGTACTGCATTGATATGGAATCTGTTTCTGAAGAGATATCCGGAAAAAAGGGTCGGAACAATCAACCGAAACAAGCGGCATAATTTTCTCTTGACTTTCAAGTGGATTAGGAATATCATATCCGTTAGTTATCTAATTATTAGACGACTAATTATATGGATGGACGACGGGAATTTTTGGCGTCAACTGCCAACAGAAAACCGGGGCGGCTGATAACAGGCGAAGCCGGACGAAAGAAAAAGATGAAAAGAATAGAGCAAAGGTGTAAGGCCAAAATGGAAAGGAGAAAAGGCGGTGCGAGAAGAAAGAGATTCGATATTTATGTTGTTTCATCAGATCCACAACCTGGCAAAATATTACGGAATGCAGGAATTGAAATCTGTCCGGTTAAATCCGGGACAGGCGGGGATCCTGTGTGTATTGCAGAAAGAAGAAGGAATTTCCCAAAAGGATCTTTCCAAAAGGCTGGGGATCACGGCACCGTCGGTAACAGCGGCCTTGAAGAAGCTGGAAACGGCAGGCTACATCACGAAGGAGGGAGATGGAGAAGACTTAAGGATCACCAGGATCCTCCTCAGTGAAAAAGGGAGAGAGCAGGCGAAGCTTTTGAAAAACGCAAACAAAAAGATAGAGGACGCTATTTGCAAAGGGATCCTGCCGCAGGACAAGGAGTTGCTGCAAAACATGCTGATCCGAATCCGCGGGAATCTGATGGAAACAAAAGAGCTTCAGGGAATGAGTGTGGAATCGGTCATGTATCACGTGCAGGGAGATGCCGGCTGCCGGGGGTGTGGACCGGCAGAGGGCAGGAGCCATCAAAAATAGAACACAGGAGATGATAGAGTGAGTAAATTATTAAGATTTTTAAGACCCTACGCGGCGGCGGTGCTGGGGATTCTGGCGGCTTTGACCATACAGGCGATGACAGAGCTGGCGCTTCCTACCTATACATCGGATATTGTTAATGTAGGGATCCAGCAAAGCGGAGTAGAAGAGGAAGTACCGTATTATCTGACAAAGGAAGCCTATCAGAAGCTGCTGCTGTTTACAGAGGCAGACCAGAGGCAGCTGGTGGAAACTTCCTACAAAAAAAGCAGCCGTTCTTTTTCCTATGACAAGGAAGTGCTGGAGCTAAAGGCTTCTGTCAAAAACAGCGATACAAAAAAACGACAACTGAAAAAAGCCATGGAGGTACCGATGCTCCTGTCTCTGGCTGCCGAAAGTAAACAGGCACAGAAGGCGGGACTACAGACAGAGCAGGATCAGGTGACCGAAGGCGGGCAGGTCGGGCAGGCGCAGATGAACGAAGCTGACCAGACCGGGGAAGGAGCGTCGGCGGAAAATCTCCAGATGGCACAAAAGCTGCAGGAGCAGATCCGGCAGGCAAAAGAAAAAATAAAGGCAATGCCGGAATCTATCACAAAACAGTCCGTTGCGCAATTTATCAAAAAGAACTACGAAACCATCGGGATCGATGTAGGAGAAAAGAGTACCTCCTATATTCTGAAAACGGGAAGAAAGATGCTGCTTTTGGCAGGCGTTGGAATGACAGCCAGCATCCTGGCCGGATTTGCGGCTTCCCGGGTGGCGGCGGGAGTAGGACAGCGCCTAAGGAGCAGTGTGTTCCAGAAAGTGGTCAGTTTTTCCGGGGCGGAAATGAACCGGTTTTCTACCGCCTCTTTGATCACCAGGAGTACTAACGACATCAATCAGATCCAGACGCTGCTGGTAATGTTTTTAAGGCTGGTGCTGTATGCGCCGGTTCTGGCGCTGGGAGGCGTATGGAAGGTGATCCACACAGATGTGGGAATGTCCTGGATCATCGGGCTTGGCGTGGGTGCCATTTTGTTGGTGGTGCTTGTTTTGTTTTCCATGGTGATCCCCCGCTTTAAGCTGGTGCAAAAACAGATCGACCGACTGAATCTGGTCAGCAGGGAGATCCTGACGGGACTTCAGGTGATCCGGGTATTTGGAAACGAGTCCTACGAGGAAAAAAGATTTGATACAGCCAACAAAGATATGACAAAGACCTTTCTGTTTATCAACCGGGCGATGACCTTTATGATGCCTATTATGATGTTGATCATGAATCTGATCACTTTGCTGATCGTGTGGGTGGGCGGCCACGGGATCGAGGACGGAACCATGCAGGTGGGGGATATGATGGCATTTATTCAATATACCATGCAGATCATCATCTCTTTCCTGATGCTGTGTATGGTGTCTGTGATGCTTCCAAGAGCAGCTGTTTCGGCGGAACGTGTGGATGAAGTCCTAAGAAGTGAAAATCAGATCGTGGACAAAAAGGAAGTAAAGCCATTTGCTTCCGACAGGAAAGGAGAAGTACGTTTTGAAAATGTATCCTTCCGTTATCCGGGAGCAGAAGAAGATGTGTTAAGTCAGATCAGCTTTGTGGCAAAAAAAGGAGAAACGACGGCCTTTATCGGAAGCACCGGAAGCGGAAAATCCACTCTGGTCAATCTGATCCCAAGGTTCTATGACGTAACGGAAGGAAGGATCCTGGTGGACGGAGAGGATGTCCGGGACGTATCGCAAAAGGAGCTGCGGGACAGGATCGGCTATGTTCCGCAGAAGGGAGTGCTGTTTTCCGGTACGATAGCCTCCAATATCCTGTACGGAGAGACGGAGAAGAAGGAAGAGCGGATGAGGGCAGCGGCAAGGACAGCCCAGGCGACAGAGTTTATTGAAGAGCAGGAAAACGGATACGAAAGAGAAATCTCCCAGGGGGGAGGCAATGTATCCGGAGGGCAGAAGCAGAGACTGTCGATCGCCCGGGCGATCGCAAAGCAGCCGGCGATCTATATTTTTGACGACAGCTTCTCCGCATTGGACTATAAAACAGATCAGGCACTGCGCCGTGCCCTGAAAAAGGATACCAAGGACAGCACCGTACTGCTCGTTGCACAAAGGATCAGCACCATTTTGCAGGCGGATCAGATCATTGTGCTGGAAGACGGACAGATGGTGGGGAAGGGAACCCATGAGGAGCTGCTGAAAAACTGTGAGACCTATTATCAGATCGCAGTATCACAGTTGTCTGAGGAAGAACTTTCCAAAGCAGGAAGGGAGGCGAGGTAGATGTCCAGAAGAAAGACCATGGGCGATGAACCAGTGATGGAAAAAGCGAAAGATTTCAGCGGAGCAATGAAAAAACTGGCCGCCTATTTTGGAGAATTTAAGATACAGATCGTCTTTGTGGTTCTGTTTGCCATCGGGAGCACCGTTTTTGGGATCGTAGGCCCCAAGATACTGGGAAAAGCGACGACGGAGCTGTTTCAGGGCCTGGTAAAGAAGATAGCGGGAGAGGGCGGGATCGATTTTGAAAAAATCGCTCAGATCCTGACCGGACTGTTTATCTTGTACGGCGTTAGTGCGGCCATGACGTTTATTCAGGGAATCCTGGTTACGGGAATCGCGCAAAAAATGACCTATCGCCTAAGAAGAGAGATGTCGGAAAAGATCCATCGTCTGCCTATGAATTACTTTGACCGGCAGCCGCATGGAGAGGTGCTGTCCAGGATCACAAATGATGTGGATACCTTAAGCCAGAGCCTGAATCAAAGTGCATCTCAGATCATCAGTGCGGTAGCTACGATCCTGGGAGTGCTGATCATGATGCTGAGTATCAGCCCGCTGATGACGGTGGTCTCTCTTTCCGTTCTGATCTTCTCCATGATCATTGTGTCGCTGGTAGTGGGGCGCTCCCAGAAATATTTCGCCCAGCAGCAGACGCATCTGGGCGTGATCAATGGACAGATCGAGGAGATCTACGGCGGGCAGGTGATTGTAAAGGCCTTTAACCAGGAAAAAAGAGTGCTGGAGCAGTTTGAAAAGGAGAATGCCACTTTGTACCGGTCAGCCTGGAAATCCCAGTTTTTTTCGGGGATGATGATGCCGATCATGCAGTTTGTGGGAAATCTTGGCTATGTAGCGGTGGTGATCCTGGGAGGTTACCTGGCGATCAAAAAGACGATACAGGTGGGAGATATCCAGTCGTTTATCCAGTATGTCCGGCAGTTTACCATGCCGATCCAACAGGTGGCACAGGCGGCTACCATGATCCAGTCTACAGCCGCCTCGGCAGAGAGGATATTTGAATTTCTGGAAGAAGAGGAAGAAACAGAAACCGCTTCTTTGACGGTCGGTTCCAAGACGGAACCGGAGAGAGAAGGAGAAGGCGCGGTGACTTTTGAACATGTCAGCTTTGGTTATGTGGAAGGACAGGAGATCATTCATGATTTCAGCGTGAAGATCCGACCGGGACAGAAGGTGGCCATCGTAGGCCCGACCGGAGCGGGAAAAACCACAATGGTAAAGCTTTTGATGCGTTTCTACGACGTGACAGGCGGACGTATTTTGGTGGACGGAAAGGATATCCGGGAAATGCCGAGACAGGAGCTGCGGCAAAGGTTTGGCATGGTACTGCAGGATACATGGCTGTTCCGGGGAAAGATCGAAGAGAATATCCGCTATGGAAAGCTGAACGCTTCTCACGAGGAAGTGGCAGAGGCGGCAAAAGCGGCACACGTTCACCGCTTTGTAAAGACACTGCCCGGAGGCTACGACATGGAATTGAATGAAGAGGCCAACAATGTATCTCAGGGGCAGAAACAGTTGATGACGATTGCCAGGGCGATCCTAGCAGACCCCAGGATCCTGATTCTGGACGAAGCGACCAGCTCGGTGGATACCAGGACGGAAGTGCAGATCCAAAAGGCAATGGCCAATCTTATGAAAGGAAGGACCAGCTTTGTGATCGCCCACCGGCTTTCCACGATAAGAGATGCGGACCTGATCCTTGTGATGAAGGACGGAGATATTGTGGAACAGGGAGATCATACACAGCTTTTGGAGCAAAATGGCTTCTATGCGCAGCTGTATCAGTCGCAGTTTCACGAATCTATCGCATAAGGAAAAAGATAGAACAGACAAGATAGCATGAGCGGAAATCTGTTGGAAGAGGTCTGCATCTTGGAGGAATAAGAAAGAGAGACAATCCTGTAGGGCGGCAAGGTTTGAAACTGCCGGATCTTTGCAGGAGGTCTCTCTTTTGTTTCAGAGCGGATCACATGTTGGGAAAAGAAGCGCCGGACTGCGGTAGTCCGTTGTTTATGCATCCGGGCACTGTCGGGAATTATCCGATGTCAGAAGCTGCTGGTTCTTCTTTTTTTAGCGCACGCACCTTTAACGGAAGGCCAAAGAGGCGGATGAAGCCATCGGCATCATGATGATCGTACAGCTCTCCGGTGGTGAAGCTTGCCAGAGATTCGCTGTAAAGAGAGTAGGGAGAGGTGGTGCCGGCTTTGATGATATTTCCTTTGTAAAGCTTGAAGGTCACTTCTCCGGTTACCTGCTTTTGCGTGCTGGCAACAAAAGCCTGCACGGCTTCCCTTAGAGGGGTAAACCATTTTCCTTCATATACGATCTGGGACAGCTTATTCCCCATTTCTTTTTTTACTTCAGCGGTAGCGCGGTCCAGCACCAGCTCTTCCAGTTGCTGGTGAGCCTCATATAAGATGGTTCCTCCCGGCGTTTCATACACCCCGCGGGATTTCATACCCACTACCCGGTTTTCTACAATATCACAGATTCCGATACCATGCTTTCCGCCAAGCCGGTTTAGGGTACGGATCACGTCGGATACCTTCATGGGAACCTGATTGACACTGGTGGGAACACCCTTTTCAAATGTCATGGTAACATATTCTCCTTCGTCCGGAGCGTTTTCGGGCGTGACGCCCAGCACGAGAAGATTGGAATAGTCCGGCTCACAGGCAGGATCTTCCAGCTCCAGTCCCTCATGGCTGATGTGCCAGAGGTTGCGGTCCCGGCTGTAGCTTTGTGCGGTGCTGAAAGGAAGGTGGATGCCGTGGCTTTCGCAGTAGGCGATCTCTTCCTCGCGGGAATTCATGGTCCAGAGATCTGTCATACGCCAGGGAGCAATGACTTTCAGATGAGGAGCCAGTGCCATGATCCCCAGTTCAAAACGGATCTGGTCATTTCCCTTTCCGGTAGCGCCATGGCAAATGGCAGAGGCGCCTTCTTTTTCTGCGATCTCTACCAGCCTTTTTGCGATCACAGGGCGTGCCATGGCAGTTCCCAGCAGATATTTATTTTCATAAACGGCGTTGGCCTGAACACAGGGAACGATATATTCCTCGCAGAATTCATCGACGATATCCTCTATATAAAGCTTGGAGGCTCCGGACAGCAGCGCTCTTTCTTCCAATCCTTCCAGCTCTTCCCCTTGCCCGCAGTCGATACAGCAGCAGATCACCTCATAATCAAAATGTTCTTTCAGCCAGGGAATGATGGCGGTCGTATCCAATCCTCCGGAATAGGCCAAGATTACTTTTTCTTTCATATCAAATATCCTCCTTGTATGTTTCTGACGTTTACTATACAACAAAATTAATATTTATGCAATAAAAAAGAATAATTATTAGAAAAATGGTTTCGGTTGCATTTTCAGGGTGGGAATAGTAAAATGAAGGTGTTCATGTATGCGGGGGTTACAGTTTCGACAGACTGTAAGGAGAAAGTATGCAAAGAAGAACAAAAATCATAGGTTTGTTGATCGGAATCATGGTCATATTCTTGTCTTCAGGATGTATAAAAAAGCAGCCTGTCCAGAAGGAATCCCTAAAAGCGGTTGAGATACAGAAGAAAGAAGAGCAAGAGAAAAAGCGGGAGAAAAAGACGGAAAAGAAGTCTGGGGAGAAGATCCTGGTGCATGTGTGCGGAGAAGTGATAAATCCGGGTGTCTATGAAGTAGGGGCCGGCGGAAGGATCTGGGAAGCGATCCGGCTGGCGGGAGGATTTACCCGGGAGGCAGATCAGGATTATTTAAATCAGGCGAAAGAGATCAGGGACGGAGAAAAACTATACGTTCCCGGCAGGCAGGAAACTGCCACCGGAGCTGCCGCCTTAAGCAGCGGAGAGGAAGCGGGCAGCCTGTCTGCATCCGGCCCGGAGGGGATCAATATCAATCGTGCTTCCAAAGAAGAGCTGATGAAGCTGGACGGGATCGGGGAGGCAAAAGCGGAGGCGATCCTGACGTACCGGAAGGAGCAGGGAGGATTTCAAAGCGTAGAAGAGATCAAGGAAGTCTCCGGGATCGGAGAAGGGGTATTTCAGAAAATAAAGGGAAGGATCCAAGTCGATTAAAAAAATTCTTCCCTGGAAAGTAACAGAAACAGAGCAAAATAGCGGAAAGGGCAGTACAGAAACGATTCAAACAAGAATGGAGAATGGAATGAAAAAGGTATTGGTGGTGGACGACGAAAAATTGATCGTAAAAGGGATACGGTTCAGTCTGGAGCAGGAGGGATTTCAGGTGGATTGTGCCTATGACGGAGAGGAAGCGCTCTGTCTGGCAAAGAAGAACTCCTATGATATGATCCTGCTGGATGTGATGCTTCCCAAGTATGACGGATTTGAAGTATGCCGCAGGATCCGGGAATCATCAGATGTTCCGGTGATCATGCTGACTGCCAAGGGAGAAGATATGGATAAGATTCTGGGACTGGAATATGGAGCCGACGATTATATGACAAAACCTTTTAATATTCTGGAAGTAAAGGCCAGGATCCGAGCTATTTTGCGGAGAACGGAAAAGAAGGAAGCAGAAAACAAGGCTTCCGTTCTGGTGAAGGGAGATCTGACTATCGACTGTGAAAGCAGGCGGGTAGAGATCGCAGGAAGAGAGGTCAATCTGACGGCGAAGGAATTTGATCTTCTGGAACTTTTAGCATCCAACCCTGCCAAAGTCTACAGCCGGGAGAATTTATTGAATATCGTATGGGGTTATGAGTATCCGGGAGACGCCAGGACGGTGGACGTGCACATCCGGAGACTGCGGGAGAAGATCGAAACGAGTCCAAGCGAACCAAAATATGTGCATACGAAATGGGGTGTAGGATATTATTTCAGAAATTAAGGCCTATCTGAAGCGGA
Source organism: Suipraeoptans intestinalis (assembly GCF_009696485.1). Taxonomy (GTDB): domain Bacteria; phylum Bacillota; class Clostridia; order Lachnospirales; family Lachnospiraceae; genus Suipraeoptans; species Suipraeoptans intestinalis. Next base: position 483,227 of record NZ_VULY01000018.1, on the reverse strand, counting down.
ATGTGCAAAAAAGCCTGCAGGTTTACATATTGGCAGCGATCCTTCTGTTTGGCATCCTGTCGGCAGTCTTGATGGAAGCGGTGCTGCTGAACAGCTATGAAAAGAGGGCGGCGGAGGTTCGCATGGCGGAAATCCAGAACCAGTGTACCATTTTTCTGGGACAGTGGAAGGATCTGTCGTATCTGGAGGGAGTGCCGTCAGAAATGCTGGAGGCAGAGGTGCAGCAGCTTTCCGGGATTTATAACGGCAGGATCATGCTGATCGACAGCTGCTTTCGGATATGCAGGGACACATACAAGATGGATGAAGGGAAAACCATCGTTTCAAAGGACGTCATGGACTGCATGAAGGGAGAAGGAACCTCCCATTATGATAAGAAGAACAAGTATATAGAAGTGACGACACCTGTTTTAGAGCCGGGAACCGGAGAAGTAAAAGGCGTTATGCTGGTCAGTATGACGACAGACGGAATATCTGATCAGGTGGAATTTCTGAGAGAAAAAGGGCAGAGTACCCTGATCCTGATCGGAGTATTGCTGGCCGGGGCGGGAATTGTGTATGGAACGACCATTGTGAAGCCCATCCGCAGGATCCGGCATCTGGTAGAAGGCGTGACAGAAGGATTTGAAGAAGGGCGTGTGGAAGAATATACGTTTACAGAAACCAAAGAATTGTCGGAAACCTTGAATGTCATGCTGGAAAGAATGAAGACTCTGGATGAATCAAGAAATGAATTTGTCTCTAATGTATCCCATGAGCTGAAAACGCCTATGACTTCCATGAAGGTGCTGGCAGATTCCCTGCTGGCACAGCCGGACGTACCGGTAGAACTGTATCAGGAATTTATGCAGGATCTTTCCCAGGAGATCCAGAGGGAGGACAAGATCATCAATGACCTTCTTTCTCTGGTAAAAATGGATAAGACGGCGGAGCATCCCAATGTGCAGACGGAACAGATGAACCAGTTGATCGAAAAGATATTGAAAAGACTTCGTCCCATTGCGGAAAAAGCTGATGTGGAGCTGATCCTGGAAAGTGTACGGCCGGTTCAGGCAGAGGTGGACGAGGTGAAGATCTCCCTGGCGATCTCCAATCTGGTGGAAAACGCCATCAAATATAACAAAGAAGGCGGCTGGGTGCGGGTGCGCATAAACGGAGATCACAAATTTTGCTATATTGAGGTTTCGGACTCGGGAATCGGGATGAAAGAAGAAGACCAGGAGCATATTTTTGAACGGTTTTACCGGGCAGACAAGTCTCACTCCAGAGAGATCGGAGGAACCGGTCTGGGGCTTTCTATTGCCAGAAAATCGGTGGTAATGCATAGAGGGACGGTGAAAGTTTACAGTCAGCCGGGACTGGGCAGTACCTTTACCGTTCGGATCCCCCTTACCTATGTGGGAGCAAAGGAGGAGAAAAAGAAACTATGACAGAAAAAAAGAATGTCCGGATGCTTGTGTTCCTTCTCATTTTGACAGTCTTTCTATCAGGATGCAAAGAGCAGGAGAGGGAGGAAGCACCAAAAGAATTTGTGACGTGTATCCATGACGGAAGCCTGGAAAAAGTTTCCTACAGGATAAAAGCGAAGGCAGCAGACGCGCAGGTGAAAGAGCTGATAACGGCACTGAAGAAAGACCCGAAAGAGGAAGCGGCAAGCAGTATTTTCCCTGAAAAGGCAGAAATAGAAAGCTGGAAGCTGGAAAAGGGAAGGCTGGTGGTTTCTTTCGGAAAAGAGTATGCGAACATATCCCCTCAGGAAGAGGTGCTGTTTCGGGCGGGATTTGTAGAGACCATGACACAGCTGTCATCCGTGGAAAAGGTTCTGTTTCTGGTGGGAGAGGAACCTTTGAAAGACCGGGAGCAAAGAGAAGTGGGGGAGATGGACCGGGAGGATTTTCTGGAAAATACCGGACTGCTTCTGCAGACCTACCAGAGCGCTTCTTTGAAGCTGTATTATGCCAATAAAAAGGGAGACCGCCTGGAGGAAGAGCAGCGTCTGGTACGCTACAGCAGTAGCAGCTCCATTGAAAAAGTCATTCTGGAACAACTTTTGAAGCGGGAGGAAGGAGATCCCATCCTTCCCGAAAACACAAAGGTGCTGGGAGTTTCCGTCAGAAACCAGGTATGCTATGTAAATCTGGATGAGGAATTTTTGAAAAACACCTACGCAGTGGATCCGAAGATCACAATTTATGGAATTGTCAATTCTGTGATCGAAAACGGAAAGGTAGACCGTGTGCAGATTTCTGTTAACGGAGACACCAATATCCAATACCTAGAAAAAGTTGACTTAAGCAAACCATTAAAAGCGGATTGGAAACTGCTGGAAAAGGAGGAAGAATGAAACAACGGCCTGTGCTGATCTTATGCATGGGAGTATTACTGGTCACAGTAGTGATTGCCTGTCAGAGGAGGATGGAGATTCTGAAAAGACACCGGCATCTGGCAGGTAATCAAAAAATATATAAAAATGTTTTTTTGGAGGGGACGGTCTGTGCGATAGAAAAGACAGACCGGGGAACGAAACTTTGTATCAAAGGAAGATGCAAAGGACGGGCTCTGGAAAAAGAGGACAGAGACCACTTTGCAAAGTTTATAGTTTTTTTCAGACAAAAGAATTGTCCGATTTCCCAAAAGGCGACCGGGAAAGGATCAGATCTGCCGGCACAGACATCTCATTTCACAGCAGGCAGGACCATTTCAGAGCAATCTGCTCAAGCGCTTCTATTCACATCCTCTATTTTCAAAAAAGGAAACAAGCAGAATAAGAAACCAGAAAGTGTCTATCTGGGAAATCGGGTCAGGGTTAAGGGAGACTTCTGGCATTTTCGTGTTGCCAGAAACAGAGGGAATTTTGACGAATATCTGTATTATAAATCCCGCGGATTTGGGGGAACCTTGCTGGGGAAAGAGCTGACGGTTACCGGTACGGAAAAGTGGGAGCTGCAGGGGAGGCTTTTGCAGTGGAAACAGGCGTGGAAGGATAGGCTGCTTTTTCGTATGGGAAAAAGGTACGGAGGAGTGATGGCAGGAGTCCTTTTGGGAGAGAAGAGAGAGATTCCGGAAGAAATCAAAGAATTGTTCCAGATGGCAGGGATCGGACATATCCTTGTGATATCGGGACTGCATATTTCTTTTTTGGGATGGGCGGTCTATCAGATGGGAAGACGGGTTACCGGAAGCTTTCTGGCAGGAGGTGTAGCAGGCTGGATCTGTCTGGGGATCTATGTGCTGATGACAGGGGTCACCGTATCAAGCCTGCGGGCTGTTCTGTTTTTCGGATTTCGTACCGGAGCAGAGGTCAGTGGGAGAGCCTGGGACAAAGATATCACCTTTTGGGTGTCCGCCGCCATCCTTCTTGGGACCAGACCGGAGGCGCTGTTTGATGTGGGCTTTCTGCTGTCCTTCGGAACGATTTTCAGTTTGTGGAAGGTGGCTCCCCTGCTTTTTCCGAAAAAACGAAGCTACGATATCCCGGGAAGACTCTGGCGGGGGATCTGTTCGGGAGCAGCAATCTGTCTGACTCTTCTCCCCTTGCTATGCTGGCACTTTTTTGAATACTCTTTTTGGTCTATTCTATGGAATCTTTTGGTGGTGCCGCTGGCATCCCTGTTGCTGCTGGCAGGCTTTTTGGGAAGTCTTCTGGACATGGCAGGCGGGGGAGGAGGGTGCTTTGCATTGTGTAAAGGGATCCTGTATGTTTATGAAAAGGGAAGCGGATGGCTTGGGAGGCTGCCCTGGGGACATATGGTAATCGGACAGCCGGAGCCATGGAAGGTGGCAGGATATTATGTGCTGGTGGCAGCAGGTCTTTTTCTACTGAAAAAGGCAGCAGGATCCGGGACGTTAAAGGGAAAAAGGAAAGATCCAAGAAGAAAGATTGCCCTGGTCAGTATTCTGGCAGGAATGAGCCTGCTACTGTGGAAACCGGAAAGGGGAGGGAACCTTCAGATCTTTGTACTGGATATCGGCCAGGGAGACTGCACCTTTATCCGGGGAGAAAAAGGAGGGACCTATCTGATCGACGGAGGAAGCACCGATGTGAAAAAAGTGGGAAAATATCGGATCCGTCCCTTTCTGAAATCTCAGGGGATCACAAAGCTGGACTATGTGCTGATCTCTCATGGAGATATGGATCACAACAATGGCGTGGAGGAACTGCTGCAGGATGAAAAAGGAGGGATCCGTGTGGAAAAGTTGGTGCTGCCGCCGGAAAACTACTGGGAAGAAAGGCTTGCCCGGCTGGCACAGACAGCAAAGCTGGCAGGCGTGCCGGTGTATACCATAAATCAGGGGGACGAGATCCGGGAAGGAAAACTAAGGATGACCTGCCTGTTTCCCACGAAAGAAGAAAGAGGGATACAAAAGGGGAATGAAGCCTCTATGGTGCTGGAGATTCGCTATGGGGATTTTGAGATGCTGCTGACAGGAGATCTGGAAAAAGAAGGAGAAAAGATATTTCTGAAGGAGATTGGACGTCGTTACCAAAAAGAAGGGATAGAGGTTCTCAAGGTGGCGCATCACGGTTCCAGGTTCTCCACGTCCCGGGAATTTTTAAACAGCGTTCATCCAAGGTACGCTGTGATCTCGGCAGGGGTGTCGGGCAGATACGGACATCCGCACAAAGAAGTGCTGAAGCGGCTGAGGCAAAAGGGCAGCAGGATCTTACAGACGTCAAAAACAGGAGAAGTTTTTATACTTGTGGAAGAGGAGACGATGCATATTGGCAGCAGATGGCAGCCCTTGAAGTAGAAAAGGATTTTTAGTATAATCGGAAAAGCAAAGAGCATCAGAAGCGAGATGGCGGGGAAACATATGAAAAAATTACAAGAAGACATAAAGACAGGAAACTGGGAGCGGATGTACCTGTTGTTTGGAGAAGAAGAGTATCTGAAAAAACAGTACCGGAACAGACTGGCGGAAGCGTTACTCCCGGAGCAGAAGGAAATGAATTATTCCTACTATGAGGGAAAAGACATTTCTGTGGGAGCTGTGATCGATACGGCGGAGACGCTGCCGTTTTTTGCAGACAGCCGCCTGATCGTCATAGAAAATTCGGGATGGTTTAAAAAGGGAGAGAGCAGGCTGACGGACTACCTGCAGGAACTTCCGGATACCACAAGGATCCTGTTTGTGGAGCGGGAAGTAGACAAGCGGGGAAGGCTGTACAAGGCGGTAACGAAGCTGGGCTACAGTGCGGAGATGAAGCGGCAGGAGGAAGGAACCCTCCTTCGCTGGGTCGAGTCCAGAATCCGTCAGGATGGAAAAACGATTTCCAAAGATGCGGCGTACAGGCTGCTGGAGCGAAGTGGAAGCAACATGGAGAATCTGGAAAAAGAAATAGAAAAGTTGATTTGTTACCGGCTGGACGGGGCGGAGATTACAAAGGCGGATGTGGAAGCGATCACCACATGGAATATGGAGGAAAAGGTATTTTCCATGATAGAGGCGGTTGCTTCCAAAAACCGTAGGAAGGCCCTGGATTACTACTATGAGCTTCTGGCGCTGAAGGAGCCTCCGATGAAGATCCTAAACCTGCTGAACAGTCAGTTCCGAAGGCTTCTGGAGACCATAGCCCTGAAACAGAGGGGATTGGATAAGGGGCAGATCGCCAAAGAGCTGGGGGTGCATCCCTATGCCGTTTCCAAATACATCCAGCAGGGAAGCCGGTATAAAAAAGAAGAGATCAGACGGATCCTGGAGGAGGGGGCAGACCTGGAAGAACGGGTTAAGACAGGGAGGATCGCAGACCGGATGAGCGTGGAACTTTTCGTTGTAAAATACAGTTCTCCGTGATATACTTTGCCCATGCGAGCAGGACAAATATGTAAGACTAAGGGGAAGAGAAAGTGGCAGGAATAGAGCAGAGTAAGATTAGAAATTTTTGTATTATCGCCCATATAGATCATGGCAAATCCACGTTGGCAGACCGGATCATTGAGGAAACGGGACTTTTGACCAGCCGGGAAATGCAGTCGCAGGTTCTGGACAACATGGAACTGGAGAGAGAGAGGGGGATCACCATCAAAGCGCAGGCGGTTCGTACCGTCTACCGGGACAAGAAGGGAGAAGAATATATTTTCAACCTGATCGATACTCCCGGTCATGTGGATTTTAACTATGAAGTGTCCAGAAGCCTGGCAGCCTGTGACGGAGCTATCCTGGTAGTGGATGCGGCCCAGGGGGTAGAGGCACAGACGCTGGCCAACGTCTACCTGGCCCTGGATCATGACCTGGATGTATTTCCGGTGATCAACAAGGTAGATCTGCCCAGCGCAGATCCGGAGCGAGTGATCGAGGAAATCGAAGATGTGATCGGAATTGAAGCGGAGGACGCTCCCAGGATCTCGGCAAAGACAGGACTGAATATTTCTCAGGTATTGGAACAGATCGTGGAAAAGATCCCGGCGCCTTCGGGCGATCAAAATCATCCTCTGCAGGCGCTGATCTTTGACTCCCTGTACGATGCATACAAGGGAGTGATCGTATTTTGCCGGATTAAGGAGGGGCGGGTAAAAAAAGGAACCCCCATCCTGATGATGGCTACCGGAGCCAGGGCAGAAGTGGTGGAAGTGGGATACTTTGGAGCAGGCCAGTTTATTCCCTGTGAGGAACTGACGGCGGGCATGGTAGGATATATTACGGCCAGCCTGAAAAATGTGAAGGATACGCAGGTGGGAGATACCATCACCAACAGTGCGCATCCCTGTGAGAAGCCGCTGCCGGGATATAAGAAAGTAAATCCCATGGTGTATTGCGGAATGTATCCGTCAGACGGAGCAAGATACCCCGACCTTCGGGACGCCCTGGAAAAGCTTCAGTTAAACGACGCTTCCCTCCAGTTTGAACCGGAAACCTCCATTGCGCTGGGGTTTGGGTTCCGCTGTGGATTTTTGGGATTGCTCCACCTGGAGATCATCCAGGAAAGACTGGAGCGGGAATACAATCTGGATCTGGTCACGACGGCACCGGGAGTTATTTACAAGGTACACAAGACCAATCAGGAAGTGATCGAACTGACCAATCCTTCCAACCTCCCCGACCCCTCTCTGATAGAATTTATGGAAGAGCCTATGGTAAAGGCAGAGATCATGGTAACCTCAGAGTTTATCGGGGCCATTATGGATCTGTGCCAGGAAAGGCGGGGAGTCTATGAAGGGATGGAGTATATAGAGGAAACGCGGGCAGTTTTAAAATATCACCTTCCGCTAAATGAGATCATTTATGATTTTTTTGACGCATTGAAATCCAGATCCAGAGGATATGCTTCCTTCGACTATGAAATGGATGGATACGTACAGTCAAAGCTGGTAAAACTGGATATTTTGATCAATAAGGAGGAGGTGGATGCTCTTTCCTTTATCGTTCACGCGGACACCGCTTACGAAAGAGGGCGCAGGATGTGTGAAAAGCTGAAAGAGGAGATCCCAAGACAGCTGTTTGAGATCCCCATCCAGGCGGCGGTAGGAAGCAAGATCATTGCCAGGGAAACGGTAAAAGCTATGAGAAAAGACGTACTGGCAAAATGCTACGGCGGAGATATCAGCAGAAAGAGAAAGCTTCTGGAAAAGCAGAAGGAAGGAAAGAAGAGAATGCGTCAGGTGGGAAATGTGGAAATTCCGCAAAAGGCCTTTATGAGTGTGCTGAAACTGGACGACAAGTAGCAGCAGGAAGAAAGAAGGACGGCAGGATCGTGGCAAAACCATTGGAGATTTATATACACATTCCTTTTTGTGTAGCAAAGTGTGAGTATTGTGACTTTTTTTCGGCCCCTTCCAAAGAGGCGGAAAGAAGAGCGTATGTAAAGAGCCTTTGTCAGGAGATCGTAACCTACAGATCTCTGGCAAAGGCTTATAGCGTATCCAGTATCTTTTTGGGGGGCGGAACGCCGTCCGTGCTGGAAGAAGGACTGGTAACCCGGCTGCTGGAGGCGGTGTTTGATACGTTTTCTGTGGAAGAGCAGGCGGAAATCTCTCTTGAAATGAATCCGGGAACCGTTTCCAAGCAGAAGTTAAGAGAGTACAGGCAGGCCGGGATCAACCGTCTCAGCATGGGACTGCAGTCTGTCCACCAAAAGGAGCTGGAGGCTCTGGGAAGGATCCATACCTGCAGGGAAGGGCGGCAGACTTACGAAATGGCAAGGGAAGAAGGCTTTGGGAATGTGAATATTGATATGATGTCGGGCATTCCTTTTCAGACGCTTTCCTCCTGGGAGGAATCTTTGCACACCGTGGCAGGATGGGGACCGGAGCATCTTTCGGCCTATAGTCTCATCATTGAAGAAGGAACCCCGTTTTTTTATCGATACCAAAAGGAACAGGAAGATCTTCCGGGGGAGGAAGAAGAGCGCCGTATGTACGCAGTAACAGAGGAGATCCTGAGAGGATACGGATACCGACGCTATGAGATATCCAACTATGGGAAGCCGGGATTTTATTGCCGGCATAACCTGGGATATTGGGATCGCGTGGAATATCTGGGATTCGGAAAGGGAGCGGCCTCTTTTTTGGGAGAAGAAAGATGGAGCTATCAGGAGGAACGAAAGGCAGTCACCAGACGGGAGCAGATGGAAGAGTATATGTTTCTGGGACTGAGGAAAATGGAGGGGGTTTCCCAAAAGAGATTCCAAAAGCTGTTTGGAATCTCCATGAAACAGGTGTACGGAAAAGAAATAGAAAAGTTTCTGAAGCTATCCCTCTTAGAAGAAAAGGGAGATATGGTGCGGCTGTCCAGGGAAGGGATTTCTGTCAGCAATGAGATCTTCTGCGCCTTCCTTCTGGATGACTGAGAGACGTTCCTACAGTTTTAGAAGGATCCCCAGAAAAGCGCCGGCTATGATCCAGAAGACCGGATGCAGTTTCTTCAAAGATTTTATCTGCAGAAGAAGGAAAACGATCAGGCAGAGAGCCAGACCTGTAAGGTCCAAGGCTTCTCTGCCGTTTTTTGTAACGAGAAGCGTGATCTTTAACAGTTCCCATACCGCATAGCCGATCAAAGCTGCGACGGTAGGACGGATCCCGTAGAAAACAGACTGTACGGTGGCGTTTTCGCTGAAATTTTCCAAAAACCGGGCGATCAGGATGATAATGATCCAGGCAGGAGCCGTCAGAGCCAGGGTGGCTACGATGGCTCCGGGGATCCCGGCGGCGTGATAGCCGGCGAAGGTGGCCATGTTGATCCCTACGGGACCGGGAGTGCTCTCACTGATGGCAACCATATTTGCCAGCTCTTTCGCAGTGTACCAGTCGTATCTGGAAGTCAGGTTCATAAGAAAGGGCAGGGTGGCCATTCCGCCTCCCACGGAAAAAAGACCGATCTTAAAAAATTCATAAGCCAGTGTCAGATAGATCATAGGGAACCTCCTTTTTTCCTGCGTAAAAGAACGCCTGTGATACCGGCCAGGAGAATGATGGCGGCAGTGGGGACGGGCGTAAAGCAGGCCAGGGAAAAGACGCAGACAAACAGGACGGCGCCGGCTTTATCCGTGATCCCTTTCTTTGCCATAGTCACCACCGTCTGAATCATCATGGCACAGACCACGATACGGATTCCGGAGAGTGCGTGAAGTACGGCAGGGACATGAAGAAAGTTCTGCAAAACAGATGCGATCAGACAGATGATCAGAAGAGAAGGCGTGATCAGCCCCAGAGTACCAAAGATGCTCCCGGCAATCCCTGCCTGCTTGTATCCGATATAGGTGGCTGTATTGACGGCGATGATTCCCGGGGTACATTGGCCGATGGCGTACATATCCAGAATTTCTTCTTCGGTACACCACTGTCTTTCCGTCACCACTTCTCTTTGGAGAAGCGGCAGCATTGCCAGTCCCCCGCCAAACAGCAGACCTCCGATCTTAAAAAAACTGGCGTACAGTCGAAGACATGTTTTGCATTTCATAAATGACATCCTTTCTTTTTACAGACAGATCTTTCCGATCTGAAATCCTTCTAATATTGCATATTTAAGGCGCTTTTGATGCAAACCTTTCCTCAAGGGAAAGAAGATGCTCCATGACAGAGGAATAGATCTCCTGATTTTTCCTGCGGAAGTTGCGGACTGCCTGGCGGGCTTCCTCCTCTGAGGGAACCGTGACTTCCAGATGGATCAGACTTTGCCCTTTTTCGATCACACGGCAACTTACCGTGTAGGAGGAGGGGGTATTTCTGAAATAATCCGCTTGTATGGAAACTTCGTCTTTCAGATCATACCTTTTCTCCAAAAGAAATGAATCAATATCTTCTAAAATAGCAGAAGACAGATCACGGGAAAAGAAAGAGGCAGTTTCCCTTCCCTCTTCGGTCAGGTGATACAGGGTCCTTCCATGCGTGGATTCTTCCACAATGAAATGGGAATCCAGAAGCTCCGAAAAGGTCTGCTGAAGCTTGAAATAGGTGGTATAGCCCTTATCCAGGATAAATTCCGAGATCTGTGAGTTGGTCAGGGGAAAATCCACGCGGCTCAGCATATACAGCACCATTAATTTATATAATTTTAAAGAATTATCCATGATCAACTTCCTTTCCTTGCCAGATATCCTGCTGTTTCAAATAGGAATGTATCTGGTTCAAAACGTGTCTTTTTTTCGTGGACCATCGCGGCGCCAGCAGACTGTCGCTGGGGCCGTCGCCTGTCAGCCTGTGGATCACAATAGAGGGATCCAGATGGGCGATCAGGCTGCCGGTTGTCGAGACATATTCTTCCAGAGAGAGTACGGGAAAGAAGGAGCGCCGGTAAAGCTCTGCCAGATCTGTTCCCTCCAGCACATGCAGCAGCTGCAGCTTGATCCCCTGGATCCCGGCAGAATTCAGGTAATGAATGGTTTCCAGCATCCGGGAAAGAGATTCGCCCGGGAGCCCGGTAATGGTGTGTACGATAATGGGGATCCCGCGTCGCTTCAGGCGGGTCACACAGTCCTCAAATGTGGAAAGAGGATACATACGCCGTATCAGTTTTGCCGTATCCTCATGTATGGTCTGCAATCCCAGCTCTATCCAGACAGGTTTGACCCTGTTGATTTCCTCCAGCAGGTCCAGTACTTCTTCTTCCAGGCAATCCGGACGGGTGGCGATGGAAAGGATCTTTACCCGGGGATGGGAAGCTGCATCCCAAAAGATTTTCCGCAGATAGGAAACCGGTGCGTAAGTATTGGTAAACGCCTGAAAATAAGCGATGCAGGAAGAGGCCTTGAATTTTTCCGCCACCGTTTTCCATCCGGAGTCGATCTGCCGGGAAACGGACAGCTTTGCGCTTTCTGAGAAGTCGCCGGATCCCTTCGCACTGCAGAAAATACAGCCGCGCTCTCCCAGAGTTCCGTCGCGGTTGGGACAGGTCATCCCGGCGTTGAGAGCGACCTTGTACAGCTTTTGCCCATAGGTGGTCTTCAGATAATAATCGAAGGAATAATAGGGCTTTTCTCCCCACAGACGGCGTTTCATGACAGATGTTCCTTTACTGCCCGACTGACGGCCTCCGACACCTGCGGGTCAAAAGCTTCCGGCAAAATATAATCCTCCGACAGCCTGGCTTCCGGTACCAGTGCGGCAATAGCCAGTGCGGCAGCGATCTTCATACGCTCTGTAATATGGGTGGCACGAGCTTCCAGGGCGCCCTTAAAAATTCCGGGAAAGACCAGGACGTTGTTGACCTGATTCGGGAAATCGGACCTTCCTGTTCCGACGATCCTGGCCCCGGCGGCTTTTGCATCCTCCGGCAGGATTTCAGGAACGGGATTCGCCATGGCAAACAAGATGGAATCCTTTGCCATGGATGCGACCATTTCGCCGGAAACGATATGAGGGGCGGAAACGCCGATAAAAATGTCAGCCTGGATCAAAGCCTGAGACAGGTCTCCCTGAAGCTTCCTGGGATTCAGACGCGGGAGCATTTCCTGCTGCATCCAGTTCAGATCGGCGGGCTCACTTCCCAGGATCCCGTGGATGTCGCACATGGTAACGTCGGAAAATCCATAGGACAGCAGGAGATTTGCGATGGCGATCCCGGCAGAGCCGGCACCATTGATAACGACTTTGGCCGAGGCGGAGGATTTCCCCGTCAGCTTCAACGCATTGATGACCCCTGCCAGAACTACGATGGCAGTTCCATGCTGATCGTCGTGGAATACGGGGATATTCAGCCGCTCATTCAGTCGCCGTTCGATTTCAAAACAGCGGGGAGCGGAGATATCTTCCAGGTTGATGCCGCCAAAAGAAGGGGCAAGCCGCACCACCGTCTCGATGATCTCCTCCGTGTCCTGGGTATCCAGACAGATGGGGACTGCATTGACGCCGCCAAAGGATTTAAACAGCGCAGCCTTTCCTTCCATAACCGGCATGGCAGCAAGGGGACCGATGTTTCCCAGCCCCAATACGGCGCTTCCGTCGGATACAACAGCAACGGTGTTGGCCTTCATGGTATATTCATAGGCGGCTTCCGGACGGTGAAAAATTTCTTTGCAGGGTTCTGCCACTCCTGGCGTATAGGCAAGAGCCAGATCTTCCCGGGAGGCCAGGGGGGCTTTTGGAATGGTCTCCAGTTTGCCGTTCCATTGTCTGTGCAGTTTGAGCGCTTGTTCTTGAATGGTCATAATCGTCCTTTTCCTTTCTTCATCATTGTAACATCATAGCATTCTGAAAAAATCAAATCAATAAAAGGCTTTAAAAAAAAGCGAAGATGTTGTATAATGTGGCTTATTGACAAGAAAATGTATAAGAAATGTATACGATATTCAAAAAAGGTCTGGTCGGACTGGATTTCCCCGTTACTGTGTAAGATGATGAAATGAAAGGAAACTGTTCTATGAGAAAAAAATATGAAACCTTGCCGTTGGCAACGTTAAAGGATCTGGCGAAAGCGCGAGGGTTGAAAGGGATCTCTGCAATGAAAAAGGCAGAGCTGATCGACCGGATGGTGGAAGAGGACGAAAAAGAGAGAGAAAAAGAAGAGGATCAGGCAAGGGTAAAAACCAGGGAAATGACAGCCAATACAGGAGACAGGGATATTCATGACCTGGATGAGCTGGACAGCGGGATCAAAGTAAAGGGGATCCTGGAGGTCATGGGCGACGGTTATGGATTTATCCGAAGCGATAATTATCTTCCGGGAGAAAATGATATTTATGTGGCGCCCTCCCAGATCCGCAGGTTTAACCTGAAGACGGGAGACATCCTGGAGGGCAACCGCCGCGTAAAAACACAGCAGGAAAAATTCGGGGCGCTGCTTTATCTGACGCACATTAATGGCATAGAAACGCACCGGGTAGGGAAAAGAAGGAATTTTGAAGATATGACGCCTGTTTTTCCCGATAAAAGGCTGAAACTGGAATGCGGCAAGACCAGTACGGCAATGCGCATCGTGGATCTTTTGTCTCCCATCGGGAAAGGGCAGAGGGGGATGATTGTTTCTCCGCCCAAGGCAGGAAAGACGACACTTTTGAAGCAGGTGGCTCTGTCTGTACGGGAAAATAATCCGGAGGTACATTTGCTGATCCTGCTGATCGATGAGCGGCCGGAGGAAGTGACGGACATCAAAGAAGCCATTGAGGGAGAAAATGTAGAGGTGATCTATTCCACCTTTGATGAACTGCCCGAACACCACAAGAGAGTGTCGGAAATGGTGATCGAACGGGCCAAAAGACTGGTGGAAAACAAGAAGGATGTGATGATCCTTCTGGACAGTATTACCAGGCTGGCAAGAGCCTATAATTTGACTGTTCCTCCGTCAGGAAGAACTCTTTCGGGAGGACTGGATCCTGCAGCCCTTCACATGCCGAAGCGATTCTTTGGAGCAGCCAGAAATATGCGGGAGGGCGGCAGCCTGACCATACTGGCAACCGCATTGGTGGATACCGGCAGTAAGATGGACGACGTGGTCTATGAGGAATTTAAAGGAACCGGAAATATGGAGCTGGTGTTGGACAGAAAGCTGTCGGAAAAGAGAGTATTCCCGGCCATAGATATCCCGAAATCAGGAACACGCAGAGAGGACCTTTTGCTGACCGAAGAGGAGAGAAGTACGGTAGAACAGATGCGAAGAGCGCTAAACGGCATGAAGCCGGAAGATGCCGCGGACAATATCATCAACCTGTTTGGAAAGACCCGAAACAACCGGGAGTTTATCCAAATGGCAAAAAAGACAAAATTTATCTAGACAAAATGGGGATAATATGCTACAATGACAGGGCTGTTTAAAAGAACAATTCTGCACATCTGTGACAAAATAAAGAAGAGGTGAAAATCATGAGAGAAGGAATCCATCCAGCATACCATCAGGCAACTGTGACCTGCAACTGTGGGAACACATTTACGACAGGTTCTACCAACGAAGACATCCACGTAGAAATCTGCTCCAAATGTCATCCGTTCTACACAGGACAGCAGAAAGCGGCTCAGGCTCGCGGACGTGTTGACAGGTTCAACAAGAAATACGGAATGGACAAATAGAGCAAGGAAAATCAGGGGCTGAGGTAACGAAAAGTATCTCAGCTCCTTTGTATTATAAAAATCGTAAAAAGGAGCAAGGATGAAGTCATCAAACATTGGCGGACAGGCGGTGCTGGAAGGCATTATGATGAAGCACAAAGACGAATATGCGGTGGCGGTAAGAAGGGCGGACGGCTCCATTGTAACAGAAAAGAAAACCTTTGAGAGCCTTGTAAAAAATCAGCCGGCCCTTACTCGGATTCCCTTTGTCAGAGGGATCTTCCAGTTCCTGGATTCTATGATCCTGGGGATGAGAACACTGACTTTTTCGGCGGAAATATACGGGGAAGAGGAAGAAAAATCGAAGAACCCCAAAGAAAAACGAAAAGAATCGATTCTGATGGGACTGACCGTGGCAGCTTCCCTTTGTATTGCTATCGGGATCTTTATGGTACTGCCCTATCTGTTGACAATGGCGCTGAAACAGTTTGTTCCCTCTTATACGCTGCGTACCCTGATCGAGGGGATCTTCCGGATCGGGATCTTCTTTTTGTATTTATTGCTGATCTCGCGGATGCAGGATATTCGGCGGACCTTTATGTATCATGGAGCGGAGCACAAATGTATCAATTGCATTGAACACGGTCTGCCTTTGACGGTGGAGAATGTTAAAAAAAGTTCCAGGCAGCACAAACGCTGCGGCACCAGCTTTCTGGTATTTGTGTTTCTTATCAGTGTTGTCCTGCTTCTGATGATCCGGGTGGAGGATCCTATTTTCCGGGTGCTTTTAAGAATCCTGCTGATCCCGGTGATCGCGGGGATCTCCTATGAGATTCTGAAACTGGCAGGAAGCAGTGACAGTCGGATCATCCGCATCCTCAGTGCACCGGGGTTGCAGTTTCAGAAACTGACGACGAAGGAGCCGGATGAGGGAATGATAGAAGTTGCGATTTGTGCCGTGGAGGCAGTATTTGATTGGAGAGCCTATGAAGCAGAGCAGTTTCACACTTCAAAGCCTATATAAAGAGGGAAAGCGGCAGCTGAAGGAAGCAGGGGTGGCGGAAGCCGATCTGGATGCCTGGTATCTTTTAGAAGAGATCACGGGAGTCGATAAGGCTGCCTATTATGGGAAGCCAGACAGAAGGATCTCCGGGGAAGAAAAGGACAGGTATCAAACACTTTTAGAACAGCGGAAAAAAAGAGTGCCCCTGCAGTACATTCTGGGAAAACAGGAGTTTTTCGGAAGAACGTTCCGGGTGGGAAAAGGAGTTCTGATCCCCAGGCAGGAAACGGAACTGTTGGTAGAGGAAACACTGAAAAAGCTGCACGGACAGGAAAGGGTACTGGACCTTTGTACAGGGTCAGGCTGTGTGATCATCAGCCTGAAACTGCAGAAGCCCTCCATCTCGGCTGTGGGCAGTGATGTGTCGCAGGAAGCGCTTGCCGTGGCGGAAGAGAATGCAAAACGGCTGAACGCGCAGGTAGAGTTTCGGCAGGGCAGCCTGTTTGAAAAGATAGAAGGAAAGTATGATCTGATCGTATCCAACCCGCCATACATTCCCAGTCGGGTCATAGAGACCCTTCAGGAGGAGGTTCGGATCTATGAGCCCCGACTGGCGCTGGATGGGGAAGAAGACGGACTAAGCTTTTACAGGGTGATGGTAAAAGAAGCGGGAGATCATCTGCATCCGGGGGGATGGCTGCTGTTTGAGATCGGTCACGACCAGGGACAGCAGGTGGCGGATCTTATGCGGGAGAACGGATACATACAAGTGGCGGTGAAAAAGGATTTGGCAGGTCTTGACCGGGTTGTACTGGGTATGTACAATAGATTTTAGGATTGAAGGAGGAAGAAACATGTTTGATAGATTGGAAGATTTGCTCATCCGGTACGAAGAGGTAATGAGCGAACTGCAGGAGCCGGATGTGGCAAACGATCCGTCCCGGTTCCGTAAGCTGATGAAAGAACAGAACGATCTGCAGCCCATCGTGGAGGCTTACAAAGAATACAAAGCCAGTAAACAGACGATTTCCGACAGCCTCCAGATGTTGGAGGAAGAGTCGGATGAAGAACTGAAAGAGCTGGCGAAGGAAGAACTGAGTGAATCCAAGAAGCGGGTGGAGGAGCTGGAACAGGAATTAAAGATCCTTTTGCTGCCAAAGGACCCCAATGATGAGAAAAACGTTATGGTAGAGATCCGGGCAGGAGCCGGCGGAGATGAAGCGGCTCTGTTTGCAGCGGAGATCTATCGGATGTACCTTCACTATGCAGAAAGCCGCAGGTGGAAAGTGGAAATGATCTCTCTCAGTGAAAATGGGATCGGCGGCTTTAAGGAATGTGTATTTATGATCACGGGACAGGGAGCCTATTCCAGACTCAAATATGAAAGCGGAGTACATCGGGTACAGAGAGTGCCGGAGACGGAAAGCGGAGGAAGGATCCATACATCTACCGTTACGGTTGCCATTATGCCGGAGGCAGAGGAGGTCGATGTGGTCATTGAAGAAAAAGACATCCGGATCGACGTGATGCGCGCATCCGGAAACGGAGGACAGTGTGTCAATACCACGGATTCGGCGGTACGTCTGACGCACTACCCAACGGGGATCGTGATCTACAGCCAGACAGAAAAGTCCCAGCTGCAGAATAAGGAGAAGGCGTTCCGGCTGCTTCGCTCCAAGCTGTATGAACTGGAACTGGAAAAGCAGCAGGCATCCGAAGCGGAAGCCAGGAGGAGCCAGATCGGAACGGGAGACCGTTCTGAAAAGATCAGAACCTACAACTTTCCTCAGGGAAGGGTAACGGATCACAGGATCAAGCTGACGCTTCACAGGCTGGATTCCATCCTGAACGGAGATCTGGACGAAGTAATAGACAGCCTGATCGCGGCGGATCAGTCGGCAAAGCTGGCAAATATGAATGAATAAGTCGCACCGGGGACCTGTATCCACATGGAATGGATCAGGTCTTTCCCTGTATATTGATCGAAAAGAGCCGAAAAAGGATCGGAAGGATCCGACAGAGGGAGGAAAAGGATGCTGAACAGGCGTATAGCGGCAGGAATTGCAATGATCGCTGCTCTTATCGGAGGGTTTCCCATGGGAGCAAGGGCGGAAGCACATACGAAGACAAAGAAAGCGACCATCGTATTTACACACGATCTCCATTCACGGATGGATGACGAAGAGCTGGGCGGATTCTCCCGGCTGAAGACCGGAATCGACGGGATCCGTCAAGAGAAGCAGGGGAAAGAAGGGGTATTTGTCCTGGATGGAGGAGATTTTTCCATGGGGACGTTGTACCAGACCCTGTTCGAAAAAGAAGCGTCGGAGCTTCTGATGCTGGGATATCTGGGATATGATGCCACGACACTGGGAAATCATGAATTTGATTACAGGAGCCGGGGGCTGGCTGCCATGCTTGCCACGGCAAAAGAAAAGGCAACGGAAAATCAGACGGTCCTGCCCCAGCTGGTCATTTCCAACATCAACTGGAAAGAAAACCGATCCGGGGAGGATAAGCAGTTAAAGAAAGCCATGGAAGAGTTTGGCAGTAAATCGTACACCATCATAGAAAAAGAGGGAGTGCGCATTGGCATATTCGGCGTTCTGGGTGAGGACGCAGATGCCTCGGCGCCGGAGAGCGGACTTACCTTTCAATCCATTACAGAATCCTCCAAAAAGATGGTGCAGAAACTGCAGCAGGAAAAAGTGGATATGATCGTGTGTCTGTCGCACAGCGGTACCAATCCGGATCCGAAAAAATCAGAAGATGAGATCCTGGCCAAAGAAGTGCCGCAGATCGATGTGATCATCAGCGGACATACCCACACCAGACTGGAGAAGCCCATTCGGATACAGGATACCTACATTGTGTCGGCAGGAGAATATGGTCAGAGCCTGGGAGAGCTGGCGCTGGTGCAGACAAAAGAGGGGCGCTGGGAAGCGGCAGACTATCAGCTGCATGCCATGGACGACACCGTACCTTCTGACGAGGGCGTCAAGGAGAAGCTGAAAGCCTATGAAGAAGCGGTGAACCGGGAGTATCTGGCGCAGTTTGGCTACAGATTTGATGAAGTGGTGGCACAAAACCAGGTGGATTTCACACCTTTCTACCGATTTGGAGAGAAGGTGGAAGAAGATACGCTGGGCAGTCTGATCGCAGATTCCTATATTTATACGGTGAAAGACGTGGAGAAGGAAGCCTATGAGCCGGTAGCGGTGTCCTTGATCCCGGCAGGAGTCGTAAGAGGAAGCGTTCCCACAGGAGATGTGACGACGGCAGACATTTTCAATATCAGCTCTCTGGGGATCGGAGCAGACCGGGTGCCGGGATATCCGCTGGTAAGCGTGTATCTGACAGGAAAAGAGCTGAAGACGGTAGCGGAGATCGACGTTTCTGTCTCTCCCCTGATGCCGTCTGCCCAGCTTTACGGAAGCGGACTGCACTGGACGTATAACAATAACAGGATGCCTCTTAATAGAGTGACAGAAGTCGCGCTGGCAGACGATGTATTTGGAGGAAAGGCAGACGTTCTGGAGGAAGAAAAGCTGTATCGGGTAGTGGCAGGACTTTATTCGGCGCAGATGCTGGGAGCAGTGGAAGATGTATCCAAAGGCATTTTGAAGGTGCAGCCAAAAGATAAAAACGGGAAGCCGATCAAGGACTTTGAAAAATACATCCTCCATACGCCGGAGGGTCAGGAAGTGAAGGAATGGTGGGCCCTGGCAAATTACATGAAATCCTTTGAGAAAAATGAAAGTGGGCTTCCCTCTGTTTCCGAGAAGTATAGTCGATTGGAAGGAAGGAAAACGCAGGAGACAGGAAAAAATCCGGCGGATATCCTGAAGCATCCCAACAGGATCGCATTGACGGTTTATGGAATCGGGATTCTGATTCTGGGGATCCTTTTGATGATCCTGGGAAAAATCATAAAAAGATGGAGAAAGAAGGAAAAATAATGGAAACATTTGAATTTAAGCGGGCAGAGCTGGAGGACAAGGAGATCATTGCCCCCTATTTTAAAAAATATCCCAGCAGGAGTTGTGAAAGAACCTTTGCAAACGTGTATCTCTGGTCCAGGAAGTATCCGGTGAAGTGGGCGGTCATAAAAGAGGCGCTGGTGTTTAAAAGCGAGGATGAGACGCATCTGGCCTTTGCCTATCCCATCGGAGAGGAAAAAGCCGTCAGAAATGCTTTGGAATGGGCAAAGGAGTACAGCAGAAGCAGGCAGAGAGACTTCCGGCTATACAATGTGACGGCAGAGCAGTTTGAACAGCTGGAACAGTTGTATCCGGGGGAATTTGAAATCACCTACAACAGAGATCTGGCAGATTATGTATACGAGTCGGAGAAGCTGATCTCTCTTGCAGGGAAGAAGCTGCACGGAAAGCGGAACCATATCAACAAGTTCAAAGCCCTTTATGAGGGAAGATGGGCCTACGAGCCGCTGTCCAAGGACACGCTGGAGGAGTGCTTTCAGATGGCGCTTGTGTGGCGCAATGAAAACAGCTGTGAGGATGATCCGGAAAAGCGGGGAGAGATCTGTGTGACCTTAAATTCCCTGCGGCTGTTTGAAGAACTGGAACTGACGGGAGGACTTTTGCGGCTGGATGGGAAAGTGGTAGCGTTTACCATAGGAGAAGAGGTGGCACCGGATACCTTTGTGGTGCACATTGAGAAAGCGTATGCAGAGATACAGGGAGCGTACCCTATGATCAACCAGCAATTTGTAGAACATGCCTGTCACAGCTATCCATACATCAACCGGGAAGAGGATACAGGATCAGAAGGACTCAGGAAGGCAAAGCTTTCTTATCGTCCGGTATTTCTGGTAGAGAAGGGAGTCGTTTCAGAAAAAGGAAAGGGATCTCAGAAGGCGGAAGACAGCAGGGAGGACTAATATGATTGCAGAAAATATGAAACAGATGGTGGCAAACAGTTCGGCGATCCGGGCAATGTTTGAAGAAGGTAACAGACTGGCAGGGATCTACGGAAAAGAAAATGTATATGATTTCAGCCTGGGCAATCCGAATGTACCGGCGCCGGAGGCGGTGAAAGCCGCAGCGTTCTCCGTATTGGAGGAGGAAGAGCCGACGGTTCTTCACGGCTATACCACAAACAGCGGATACCCGGAGGTAAGAGAAAGGATCGCCTGTCATCTGAACGCGCAGTTTGGCACAGCTTTTACGAAAGAAAACATCATCATGACGGTGGGCGCGGCAGGCGGACTGAATGTGATCCTGAAAAGTCTTCTGAATCCGGGAGAGGAAGTTCTCACCTTCGCTCCGTATTTTGCAGAATACAGAGCTTACGTCAATAATTACGGAGGGATCCTGACGGAGGTATCTCCCGACACGGAAACCTTTCAGCCAAAGCTGGAAGAGTTTGAAGCAAAGCTGTCGCCCCGGACAAAGGCGGTCCTCATCAATACGCCCAATAATCCTACGGGGGTGGTTTATTCGGAGTCTGTGATCAAACGTCTGGCAGAGATCCTGGAGAGGAAACAGAAAGAATTTTCCACGACGATCTATCTGATCTCGGACGAACCGTACAGGGAGCTGGTATACGGAGGAACGCAGGTACCGTATCTGACCAAGTATTACGCCAATACCATCGTAGGATATTCCTACAGCAAATCCCTGTCGCTTCCGGGAGAACGGATCGGATATCTGGTGATTCCTGATGAAGTAAAGGATAGCCGGGAACTGATCATGGCAGCGGCAGTGGCAACCCGGATTCTGGGATTTGTCAATGCGCCTACTCTGCAGCAGAAGATCGTTGCAAGGTGTGTGGAGGAAAGGACAGATATATCCTACTACGAAAGGAACCGAAACACTTTATACGACGGATTGACAAAACTGGGATTTTCCTGTGTGAAGCCGGAGGGAGCCTTTTATCTTTTTGTAAAATCTCCCGTGCCGGATGAGAAGGTGTTTTGTGAAACGGCAAAGCAGTACCGTATTTTGATGGTGCCGGGAAGCGCCTTTGGATGTGGAGGGTATGTCCGGCTGGCCTACTGTGTTTCGTATGAGACAATCTGCAACGCACTTCCTCAATTTGAAAAACTGGCAAAAGAGTATCTGACGGCTGTTTAACTGGAAAAAAAGCGAGCACGTCGAAAGCTCCCGGCCGTGAAAAAAGGATTGGGTCTGTTTCAGAAGGCAGACAAGGAAACAGTCCATCAGCGGAGGAGATGCTCTGCATATTTGGATCAGCGGGACATGATGATTGAAAAGAAAGGAAAATCCGAAGCGCATAGCGAAAAACGGATAGTGGACAACTATGATAAAAAGATTATTGCAAGGCGGCGTAATAGGGCTGGCAAACATTATTCCGGGAGTCAGCGGGGGAACTATGATGGTGGTCATGGGAATTTATGACAAACTGATTCACTGTATTACCCACCTGAAAAGTGAATTTAAAAAGAGCGTACAATTCCTCCTCCCGATCTTTATCGGAACAGGAATCTCGCTGGTGATATTTGCCAAGGTCATCGAATACTGTTTTGCAAATTTCCCGATTCAGACGAATCTGTTGTTTTGTGGTTTGATCGCAGGCAGCCTGCCCATCATGTTCCGGCAGGTAAAGGGGAAGAAGATCAGCGTGGGGATGCTGTTGTCCTTTTTGGCTTTTTTTTCCCTTGTGTGTATCATGGCGTGGATGGGAGAAAAAGAAGGACAGGCGGCGGATGTCAGCCTGAATCTCGTCAACAGCCTGAAACTGTTTGGAGTAGGCGTGGTGGCGGCGGCCACTATGGTGATTCCAGGAGTCAGCGGATCTATGATGCTGATGATCATGGGATATTATACAGTGATCATCAACACGATCAATGACTTTGTTCAGGCATTGATCCAGGTAGATATTTCGGGCGCCTTTCATTACGGAATGATTCTGGCCCCCTTTGGGATCGGTGTGGTGGTAGGGATTTTCCTGATTGCCAAGATGATCGAGATCATCTTCCAAAAAGCCAGAACCCATGCTTACTGGGCGATTATCGGCCTGATCGCAGCCTCGCCCTTAGCCATCCTTAGTAAGACCGACTGGCAGGGATTATCCCTGATTACGGGGGTCACAGGAGCAGTACTGTTTGGAGCAGGATGGTTTGTGGCAAGCAAATTAAGTGATTAGGATGCGCCATCCGATAAGTTTCTATAAGCCCCTATTATAAGCTACAAAAAACCCTGCCGCTATCCCGGCAGGGTTTTTGTGATTGTCCTATATTGTTTCGGTCAATGAATTGTTAGTCTTCTTCTTTTTGAACCAGTTTATTCAGCTTTCCATCCATCACCCAAAGAGCGACACCAGCTACGATCATGATGATAGCTACGCCAAAGTAGGTAGCGGCAAATGGAAGTTTTTCAGTCAAAGCGTATACATATCCGTATGATTTTCCGGCGATGAAGATGGAGAATGTCCAAACAGCCATCATAGCGGACAAAAGCTTTGCAGGTGCAAACTTGGAAATGAAGGAGTTACCAAGTGGAGAGAATGTCATCTCACCAAGTGACAACAGGATTCCAAAAGCGATCAGCCAGATGATGGAAGCCGGTTTTCCGGCACGAACTACATCTGTCAAAGCAAAGATAACGAAAGAAACACCAAGCAGCAGCATACCGATGGAGGTGTGCTTGAACATGCTGAGACCTCCGTTTTTACGCTTTGCATCTTTGGTCCACAGGATACCAAGCAGCGGTCCCATGGAGATACAGCAAAGTGCGTTCAGAGAATCGAACCATGCGCTGGGGATCTTGAAGCTTCCGATCATCCAGTTCATGTGTTCCGGATTATCCCAGTGGAAGTATACCGGAAGGTAAGCCAGATACCAGAACAGCCAGAAAATGGTGGAGAAAGCGGAGATCAGAATGATCGCCCAAACTCTCTTCTTCTCAATACCGGTAAGCGGTTTGTTTTCATATTTTTCTTTTGCGGCATCCTTCTTTTCCGCATCATCAAATTTGAAAGGTCTCTTTCCTGCATCGCCCAGGAATCTCCATCCGAAGATGAACCAGAGAGCGTTTACAAACATAATGATGGCACAAACCAGGAAGCAGAAACGATAGCCCTGCTCGTTTGCGATAACGCCGATGATGGTCGTTCCAATGAAGGAACCAACGTTTACCATGGAATACTGGGTGGAAAATGCAGCGTCCAGCTTGCTCTTATCTGCAAACAGACGACCTGTGATGGCGTTTGTCTGCGGTTTGAACAGTCCGGTTCCGATGGATACCAGGACGATCATAAGATTGATAGAAACCATGCCGGTAGCTTTCCAGCCTACCAGATATCCGCAGCCCATCAGGATCATACCGATGGGAACCAGATACTTAGCGCCCACCAGACGGTCAGAGATAACGGAACCGAACAGCGGAGCCAGGTAGGTAAATGCAACTAAGTTTGCGGAAGCAAACGCACCGTCTTTCGCGTCTAATCCTAATCCGCCTTTTGCAACAGCAACGGCAATGAACACCGTCATTACCCATTTTGCGGAATAGAAGGAAAAACGTTCTAAACTGAAAGCGAAGTTACAAACCCAAAAGCCGAACCCGCCTCCTTTTTTTGCAACAGTGTTGTCC
Organism: Suipraeoptans intestinalis; assembly: GCF_009696485.1. Classification (GTDB taxonomy): domain Bacteria; phylum Bacillota; class Clostridia; order Lachnospirales; family Lachnospiraceae; genus Suipraeoptans; species Suipraeoptans intestinalis. Next base: position 459,234 of record NZ_VULY01000018.1, on the reverse strand, counting down.
ATAATAATAGAACCTCCTCTTTCTCTCTGAAACATTTAGACATATCAGTGACATTATAATACAGAAACGAAAAAATATCAAAGAAAATCTTAACAGTGTTCATGAAAAAATCAGAAGAAATTAAGAAAGGAAAGAGAAAGGACGGCAGGGGAAACTTATTTGACAGAGAAGAGAAAAAGAAGTAGAATCAGACTCATAAGGGAGGCATGAAGAGTGCCGAATAAAATCTACAGGAGGCAAGGACATGAATAACAACAAATTGCAGAGAGTTTTAGACAAAATGGGAGAAAGTGGAATTCCCCAGATGATCATCTCGGATCCGGTGGCGATCTTTTATCTGACAGGACGCTGGATCTTCCCCGGAGAGCGTCTGCTGGCACTGTACCTGAATGTAAATGGCAATCATCAGTTGGTGATCAATAAGCTGTTCCCTCAGGAGGGAGAAGTAGGAGTGCCGTTGACCTATTATGATGACATTGAAGACGGAGTGGAGATTCTGAGCCGTTTTGTGGAAAAGGATAAGGTAATGGGAGTAGACAAGATCTGGCCGGCCAGATTTTTGCTGAGACTGCAGGAGTTGGGCGGCGGAAGCAAATTTGTCAATGGATCCGTTATCGTAGACAAGATTCGCCAGATCAAGGATGCAGAAGAGATCGCTCTGATGAGAGAGTCCTCAAGAATCAATGATGAGGTCATGAAAGAACTGGTTCCCTGGGTAGCAAAAGGGCTGACAGAGATCGAACTGGGAGAAAAGACAAAGGAGATCTACAAGAAACACGGAATCGAATCTGTTTCTTTTGAGCCTATCACAGCTTATGCAAAAGGAGCGGCCGATCCTCATCATGTGACAGATCAGTCCAAAGGAAAGAGAGGAGACTGTGTGATTCTGGACATTGGAGGATTCTACAAGAATTATGCTTCCGACATGACAAGAACTGTGTTTATCGGAGAAGTCAGCGAAAGGCAAAAAGAGATCTACGACATTGTAGTGGAAGCAAATCTGCGGGGAATCGCTGCTGCAAAGCCGGGAGCGAAAATGAAAGACGTGGATCTGGCAGCAAGAAACTATATCGAAGAAAAAGGATACGGACAGTATTTTACACACCGTACCGGACATTCCTGCGGTCTGGAGGATCATGAAGTGGGAGATGTGTCCTCTGTCAATGAAGAAATCATTGAGGTGGGACAGTGCTTTTCTGTAGAGCCGGGGATTTATCTGCCGGACGAAGGACTGGGCGTCAGGATCGAAGATCTGGTGATCATCACAGAAGACGGATGCGAAGTGCTGAACCATTACACCAAGGATCTGATCGTAGTTCCGGAAGAATAAAGAAACAGTTTAATAAGATTGGGGGAAAATACAGTGACAAAAATCACAGAAGGGTATATGCCGTATCTGGGGCATAAGACCTATTACCGGATTGTTGGAGAGAGGAAAGAAGGAAAAGCGCCTTTGGTGCTGCTGCATGGCGGACCGGGCTCCACACACAATTACTTTGAGGTGCTGGACAGAGTGGCGGACGAGGATGACAGGCAGATCATTATGTATGATCAGATTGGCTGCGGAAATTCTTATTTGGACGGGTGTCCCGAACTGTGGACGAAGGAAACCTGGATCAATGAGCTGGATGCCCTTAGAAAACACCTGGGATTGGATAAGATCCATCTGTTAGGACAGTCCTGGGGTGGGATGATGTGCGTGATCTACGCCTGCGATTACAAGCCGGAAGGTGTAAAGAGCTACATCCTCTCCAGTACGCTTCCAAGCAGCGCCATTTGGGAAAAAGAACAGAAGAGAAGAGTGGGATATTTGCCACAGGAAATGCAGGATGCGATCGCAGAGGCGGAGCGCACCGGTAAATATGAAGGAGAGGCTTATTTAAAAGCAGTGGATGAGTTTATGAACAGACATTGCTATGCTACCCTGACAGAGGATTCTCCCGAGTGCCTGACACGTCCGAAAAAGGCGGGCGGAGAAGCCTATGTGGCAGGATGGGGACCGAATGAATTTACCCCTATTGGCTCTTTGAAGGACTATGACTATACAAAAGAGTTGAAAGAGGTACAGACGCCTTGCCTGATCATAAGCGGTTTGGTGGATCTTTGTTCTCCGCTGATTGCAAAGACCATGTATGATATCATTCCGAATTCGGAATGGGAGCTGTTTGAGTATTCCAAGCATATGTGCTTTGTGGATGAAACAGACAAGTATGTGGATGTGCTGAAAAAGTGGATGAATCAGAACGATTAAGAAAAAGTACGAACGATATAATGCAAAAAGACAGCAGCTTTGCCATGTGGGGAGCTGCTGTTATTTTTTTGTCTGTGACACAAATAAATGCACCAAAAATAATATAACATTTGGTGCAAAACACAGAGCGAGAGAGTAAAAACTTTCGTTCCTTTTGTGGGTCGGATAGACCCGGTTGAGTGCGTAAACGCGTTTCTCAACAGAGAAATAAGCGTGCACGAAATATAAATCACTTGCTATGCGGATGCGCGACGGTTGTTGTATAAAAAAATTATCTTTCCATATACAATAAAGTTGTTTGGGCTATATTTACAGAAAGGAGAGGTGATTTATGGTGAAGAAAGAATACACACTGTCACATACAGAATGAGTGTGCAAATATCATATTGTCTTCACTTCAAAGTATAGACGGAAAATTATTTATAATCAATATAAGTCGGACATCGAGGATATTATTGAAATTTTCAAGGCATAACTAAGAAGTTGATAAAAATGATTTTTATACTGGTTTATGGTACAATCAAAATAAATCGAAGGATATAGGAACCAGTGGGTTTATCTCAACATGGATTGGGCAAAAAGATTGAAATACCAAGAATAAGTATAAACAAAATAGAGACAGGAAAGGGAGAGGTGAAATTTTATGAGGAAATATAATTCGAAATTCTTAGTCACAATCTTAATTTTGTGTATTGTTTTGATCGGCTGTACCGGACAATCTCAAAAATCAGGAATGACCATTGAAGACTTAAGGAAAAAATACAGTGATTCAATCGGATATGATTTATCAGAAAAGATTTATACGGTAAACCAAACGGAAAGCATCAATATCAAAGTAAATAACAATGTAATATTCGAAGAATATTTTGAATCAGCACACACGCCAACCCCTTTTATAGTATATACGGACGATAAATTAGAGAGCCCGTTGTTCGTTCCTTTTTTTGAAAGCGGTGAGGGCGGTACCATTGATATTGATCCCAAAGAGATCATTGGCGAAAGCTTTCTCTTTCAGAACAAGGAATATGCATTGTCGGGAAGCGGAACCTGGGGAATGTATGAAACACTGTATCTTGCGCGTTATAATGACCTGAAAACCGGAAAGAAATTAGACAGGCCGGTCGTTTATATCATAGATGTCAAGCATGGGAAGGAGAAGTTAGAGGCGCCGGTAGTCACAAAGCGAGTGACAGATGATGGAAATCTCAGACTGGATTGGAAACCTGTAAAAGGGGCAACCGGGTACTGGGTCATCAAACAGGAAAAGCGCTTGGCGGACTCCGCTAACGGTGAATTTAATTTAGCAAGCCGCTACCATTACTCTTTCATAGGTACGGGCACGGAAACAAATTTCATATCAGACAAACAAAGCAGGGAGTTTTTGAACCAGAAAAACTATTCGGCAGATGATCTTCTGGATCCCCAAAAAGCTTCCGATGTATTTGTTGTGGAACAAATCAATAAGGCCCCTGTGGACTATGATATTTTTGTGATAGCACAAAACGACAGGGACAAATTATCACCTCCGTCAAACATGATCCATGCCAGCGAATTTACGGGAGCTATGCCCTATCGTATTGCCTTCAATACATTTATGAAGGATACGGATAATCGTGGATTTGTTCTGAGAGATCTTAAAGATATACCGACTACGGTTCCGGTGATAATGATGGATGGCTCCATCAGAAATTTTGCAATTCAATATGATTTGGAAAACGACAAATTTTTCTTTAGCGAAAACAGGAATCAAAATATTTATGATCTTCCGATAGCAATAAAAAACACTCCTTTTACCGACACAATTAAGGTATATGGCGCTTCCGAGGACTATGAAGGCATTGTGGAAGCAAAAAGTAAAGAAGTTGAAGGGTTGAGCAAAACCGGCGTAAGCACTTTGGTTGTAGATGCTGAATATAAAGCGAAATTAAAACTTGATAAATCATCCGTTGTGAACACAGTTGCCACTGTAGATTACGATTATGTCGCCTATTCGCCTCTGGAGGAATATATCGTTACCAATATGCTTGCAGGAAACTTTAATCTGGATATGGCTGCATTTCCTGAAGTAAAAAATAAAGTTGTGTTATCGGAAGCATTTAGAAATGTTTTGGAAAATAACCCTATCATTGCAACCATACCCGGATATTATTATTCGGATTCTGAAAAGCTTTTGCAAATCTCAGTTTCGAAGACGGAATTTAAGAAACAAAAGGACTTGGCAGAAAAAGTCGATCAGATTATAAAGTCTGTCATAAAAGAGGGTATGAGTGATGAAGAAAAATCAAAAGCGATAAACGATTATCTGACGGAGCATACAGAATATGATTACGATGCGTTGACAGCTCTGAAAAATCATGAAGCGGTAGAGCAAAACCCGGCTTCAACCGGTGCGCAGATCAGTCAGGCTGAAAATGATTTCATGAAGTATGATGAGTCTTTCAAAGCGATGGGAGTGCTGATGAAGGGAAAAGGCGTATGCGCAGGATATGCGGATGCATATAGAATTCTGACCGGTTATGCCGGGCTTGAAGTGCTAACTGTTAGAGGTGATGTGCCGGGTGGACGGCATGCATGGAATCTCGTTTATTTAGATGGGAAATGGCTTGTTGTAGACGTCACCTGGAATGATTCTGATCATAATCCGAACAAGTATTTACATATTTCACAGGAGGATCCTACATATGTAGGGGATCATTTTATCAGTGCCGATTCTATAAGCGCGCGTGACAATTATGTGTTCAAAAAATGATAAAAGCTCGATAGCCCATTTTTGATGTGTCATAGAAAAAAGTGAGAGAAATGCTGCAAAGTCAACATTTCTCTCACTTTTTTTCACTGCCGCAGACCGGAATCGAACCGTTTTTCTTAATCTCAAATACTGATAGAAAGGGGCTTTGAAGACTTCATCACGGTTGCGGTGTTCAAAAAGTGTTCAAACGTTTGTCGCATACAAACTGGAAGTTAGCGATTTCTTTTTCCGGTATTCTCTGTCCCACGGATTTCCTCATGATAGAAATAATCTACGATCACCGGATGTCCCTGCGGGACTCTGCCATAAGGCATTTCATTATCCACAAAGGCACAATCATACTTCTTAGCCATTTTCTCAGCTTTTACTTCAAGTGCTTCAAAGTAGCTGCGGTTATGCTTGTTATAGATCTCGTCGTAAAGTGGTACAAGATCAGGATATTTTCCGGCGATATAATCCATAATTGTCTTTTTGAAACCGCCTCGAAGATTGAGATTTTCGAGCCAAAACAGATCGCACTGATTCTTTACCCGCTCAAAGATTGCTTCAAAATCTGTGATACCGGGGAATACCGGGGATACGAAACAGACTGTACGGATACCTGCCTCATATACCTGCTTCATAGCAGCGATACGGTGCTCAATGCTCGAAGCAGAATCCATATCGTTCTTGAAATTTTCATCTAGTGTGTTGATCGACCATGAAACGGTTACACGTCCAAGCTTCTTCAACAGATCAATATCCCGTACCACAAGATCCGACTTTGTGCAGATCAGAATATCTGCGTCACTGCCGATCAGCTGCTCCAGAAGTTTTCTGGTATTCCCGAATTGCTCCTCCTGTGGATTGTAGCCATCTGTCACAGAACCGATGACCACCCGCTGTCCGGCATATTTCTTCGGATTTTTAATTTCCGGCCAATGCTTCACATCAAGGAAAGTGCCCCATTCCTCCTTGTGCCCGGTAAAGCGCTTCATAAAAGAAGCATAGCAATACTTGCAGGCATGTGTACAGCCCACATAGGGGTTGACCGAGTAACCGCCTACCGGCAGACTAGACTTAGTCATGATGTTCTTTGTTTCCACCTCACGAATGAGGATTCCATTCATTACTTCTTCCATGATTTCTGTACCTCTAACACTTTATTAAATTCTTCCGGCATTTCCTGAATCATATTTTCATCCCCTATGATAGGGACAAGGTCTTCCTTCATAAACACCGGAATGCCGAGCTTATGTGTCTGGTCCGCCAGAGACCATGCCCATTCCGGCTCCGTATGAATCTTCCTGCTCTGAGCTCCGGTCATGGTGCCGACAACGATCCAATTGATTCCGGAAAGGTTAACTGTGCCGGGATCGTCGAATAACGGCTCAAAGGTAACACGGTAATGTTTTGCTCTGACGTTTTTCCGAAGGGCGTCGATACGCCACAGTTCTGCTTTCCTCGTCACCGTAACGCCAAACCATGCGTTTTTCAGATCGGTATCAAAATCCAGCAAATCAGGTCGCTTGGTAAGGAACAGGAACTGATGCTGTGGATTTTCACGGATCTTTTCAAATACCTCGTCTCTCCATTCCGGCTTCCATCCGGAGAGATCGCTCATGCCGGTAAGAAGAAAGTTCTGCGGACGTTTCTTTTCCATCATCTTGAGCTTACCCGGAAAGAATTCAGGGGCAGCGAAGTCATCAATCATATGCCAGCGTTTCACGTTGTTGCGGGCATAGCAATATGCACACCCCACTGTGCAGCCAATGACGATATTCATGTTCTGAATCTGATCTTTGATACAAATACTCATGACTTCTGCCACTCCTCAAGATTCTTTCTGATGCGGTCGAGGCATTCCTCAAACCGGGTAATTTCTTCCTCCGAAAAACCTTTGTAGTAAATACTGCCCATCTCATCAGATACAGAATCGTACTCGCCCTTTAAGGCATGTGCTTTCTCAGTCAGAAACAGAAGTGTTTTCCTTTTGTCCGTTTTAGACTGAACACGGCTTATCAGCCCTTGATTTTCCATTCTTTCCAGCATCGTAGTAAGAGATGTTATCGCTAATCCGCATTTAGTCGAGAGTGACCTGATTGAGATACCATCCTCCTGCCACAGCACATAAAGAATACGCCCCTGGGCTCCATTAAACGCATCAATATTCTTTTCGCTGAGAATCTTCTCGAAAATCCGGTCTCCAAGCTGTTTTATTTTGGTGACAAGAAATCCTCCATTCATTTCCATACAAAAGCTCCTATATAGTAATTTGTTAAAAACATACTATATAGGAGCTTTATTGTCAAGAGTTTATATGTCTTAATAGGTAAATTCCGTTTTTTTCAATTCTCCAAACTGGAATTGTTCGATCTTTTCAAATACTAACGTCCTTAATTCTGTTCAATAATTGATTTATAGTAGTTACCAAAGTCAGCAAGTGAATTAACAATTGGAAGCATTTTTGTTCCGAGTTCCGTTAAGCCGTATTCAACTCTCGGTGGCTGCTCATGGTAATCGTGGCGATATGCCAGCCCATCACTCATCATTTGTCTTAAACTATCTGTCAAAACCTTTTGTGAAATACCATCTATACTTCGTTGTAGCTCATTGAATCTCCATGGACGCTCTTTCAAGTTACGCAAAATCAGCAGTTTCCATTTTCCTCCGATAAGAGATACTGCTGTTGCAACTGGGCATTCCGGTAATTCTTCTTTTGCTCGCATAATTCTCACCTCCGAGTCTATTGTAACACATTCATTTTTGAGTGTACAGTTACAAAAAGGTGCGTACTTGTTTTTGTATGTGTCTCACACTATACTAATACCAAGCAACCAGAAACTACAAATTAACTATGGAGGTATTATTATGGCAAATTACACAAAAACAACTATTGGAAAGGAAAACCGAATTGAGCTGCATGAAAAGTTGTCTTTAACAGGTGCAGAAATCAGTTTAAATGAACTACCTGCAGGAGCAAATGTCCCATTTGTTCATTCTCATAAAGAAAATGAAGAAATCTATGGAATTCTTTCAGGTAACGGCAAAGCCATAATTGATGGAGAAGAAATTAGCCTTTCAACTGGAGACTGGCTAAAAATCGCACCTGCTGCAAAGCGTCAGTTTTTTGCATCCGATATTTCTGGAATTACTTATATCTGCATTCAGGTAAAAGAAAATTCTCTGGAACATTTTACAGCAGAGGATGCCGTAATCGGCTAATTAAAAGTATTTATTTACAAAAATGCACAGTTCACGATAAGCTAAGAACTGTGCATTTCTTTTTGTGTCACAGACAAAAAATAAACCACCTGCTATGCAGGTGGAGGGAGTCTCTTTAGATAAAAGAAACCTCCCGTGTATAATAAATGTAGGTCTGCAAACCACAGATAAAAACACGGGAGGTGTGCCATATGAGCACAGAAAATAGTTTAGCCCATACAAAGTGGGAATGCAAGTATCATGTAGTTTTTGCACCAAAGTACAGAAGGCAGGTAATCTATAAGGATATCAGGGCAGACGTAGGTCAGATATTAGGAACACTCTGCAGGAGAAAAGGTATCGAAATAATAGAAGCAGAAGCATATCCGGATCACATTCATATGCTTATAAGGATACCACCGAAATATTCCGTATCAGAGATCATGGGATATTTAAAAGGAAAAAGCTCCCTGATGATTTTCGAAAAGCATGCGAACCTCAAATATAAATATGGGAATAGGCATTTCTGGTGCAGGGGATATTACGTAGATACAGTCGGTAAGAATACTGCAGCGATAAAGAAGTATATTCAAGGTCAGTTAAAAGAGGATTTAGAATACGATCAAATGTCGTTAGTAGAATATATCGACCCGTTTACGGGTGCGCCGGTAAAGAAAAACAAGAAATAGACCACTTGGAGTGGTAGTAGGAAATCAAAGCAAACCAGCAAGCCCCTTTTGGAGCTACGCCGGAGTAAGGAAGCACAGAACCAGCCCCTTCAGGGGCAGCTGCAAATGTGGTGCAGTTGGCAGGCCTTTCGGTGCGCCTTCCGGGCGCAAGCAGGTAATAGTCCCTTATAGGGACTGAGCAGGCCACCGGCTAAGCCGGTGGTCCTGACTTGTTCAATATTACGTTTTCTCAATTTTTCAAACAAGAAGTTATCAGTGATTATCTTTTAGCAAACAGCCAACTACAGCGACGCCAAATCCAAGAACACCTAGGACATATCCCCAAAAATTATTTGTTGTCACAGCAATTCCTAAAAGTATTATTGCAACGCTTTCTTATCTACTGGTTCATGCTTAAAGGACAGCAGTGTTATCTACATCAAAATTAAAAAAGAAAATCCTTGCGTAAAGGGGGAATCTTATGGATAATCCCGTTACGTTTTCAGATATAACATTATTGAATACGTTAGCCACCTGTGCTAACATGACCACAGATGAAGTCTTCAAAGATTTTAAAATTATGGCAAATAAAAAAATCTTGAAGAATCACAAATATGAAATTTATTACTCGGAATCAGAAAAAAGCTGGCGTACTTATTTACCCGATGAAACCAAACCTAACAAACGCCGTCCTGTTAAGAGGAAGAGTAAAGAGAACCTTGAAAAAGAAATCATCAGATTTTATATCGAAAAGCAGAAAGCTGAAAACCGTCAGAATGTCACACTAGAAGAATTATATGCTGAATGGCTTTTGTATAAAAGAGATTATACTTCCGTAAAAGCAAAAACAATTCAAGAATATGTATCTGAATGGAATAGATTTTTCAAAGATACAGAACTTGTTAAAATGAAGATAGGCGAAATCAAACCAATCACGCTTATCCGCTTTTTCAGAGAAGCTACAAAAGACCGACAGTTCACGCACAAGCGAGTCAGTAATGCCCGTTCTGTTTTGAATGGAATAATGAGTTATGCGATCGAAGAAGAAATTATATCACATAATCCTGTCTCTGATGTGAATTTCAAACAGTTTACCTATAAGCCAGTAGAAGTACAAAGTGACAATGTATTTTCCCGTGATGATACGCATAAGTTATTAAATTATCTTCGGTGTATCATAGAGCCATATTCTCTTGCAATACAGTTATCTTTCTATCTGTTTATCCGTGTTGGAGAAACAAAAGCTATCCGTTGGGAAGATATTGACTACAATAACAGGCTTGTATATCTTCACAGGCAGGCGACCTGTGAACGTACATTGAATGATGATTTAACATTCTCAAGCCGAAAAGTAAAAGTAGTAAATCAAATGAAAGGAAATACTTCTCATGGATTCCGTAAACAGTTCCTTACAGACGAAGCACTTAAAATCCTTCACAAAGCAAAGGAATTAAATCCAAATGGAATATATGTCTTTGAACCCAACGGCGAGATTATGACAACAGACAGCTTTAATCGCCGTTTGAAGAAATATTGCAAAGAAGCCGGTGTTCCTTATCATTCCAGTCATAAAATCCGCTTTTACAATGCTTCAACAGCTTTTGACGGAAATAATCTTACAACCCTTAGTTATTTAATGGGACATAGTGAGACAGCTACAACATTGCATTACTTGCGGAATGTCAATAAGAGGAAGAATGACAGGCTTGCTTTTCAGAATCTTGGTATTTCATCATAAAGTGTTCAAAGGTGTTCAAACATTTTAAAACAAAAAATAAGAGAAACGCTGTAAATTCAACGTTTCTCCCATTTTTAACTAATGCCGCAGACCGGAATCGAACCGGTACGGGTATTACTACCCACGGGATTTTAAGTCCCGGGCGTCTGCCTGTTCCGCCACTGCGGCAAATCAACCGGAAATACGGTTGAAAAATGGGACCAATAGGGCTCGAACCTATGACCCTCTGCTTGTAAGGCAGATGCTCTCCCAGCTGAGCTATGATCCCATATGAAATAAATTATCGATTCCATCCCGAAAGAGGAAATGGAAACGACCCAGAAGAGACTCGAACTCTCGACCTCCGCCGTGACAGGGCGGCGCTCTAACCAACTGAGCCACTGGGCCAAATAATGGACCTTCGGGGACTCGAACCCAGGACCGATCGGTTATGAGCCGATTGCTCTAACCAACTGAGCTAAAGGTCCAAAATCACTAAATGAATCCTTCGTAGGATCCAAAGCCGATAATCGGACTCGAACCGATAACCTGCTGATTACAAATCAGCTGCTCTGCCAATTGAGCCATATCGGCAAATAAACAAATGACTCCGACGGGAATCGAACCCGTGTTACCGCCGTGAAAGGGCGATGTCTTAACCTCTTGACCACGGAGCCACAGTATAATTTGCATACCGCTGTTGTAGCGACGCATTTAATACTAGCATAAAACAGGCTGTTTGACAAGTGTTTTTTCAAGGGAAGAAAGATCCCCCCTTTAAGAGGAAACACATTCCCTTTGGGGAAGAAAAAATTCTTTTTAGAGGATCTTCGCGGAAAAGGGAATGCATGAAAAACAGGGATCGCAGATCAGGAGTATTTTCTGATCCGCAAGGGAAGAGAAAGAGAGGAGGCCACCTCTTTACAGGCTTCCTGTTGCTCTTTTGGTAACACATCCACAATGGACAGTGTGATATCGGGGATCCAAAGCTTGGATTCCTTAATAAATTCCAGAACCGAATCAAAGGCTCCGTCGTAAACAGGGAGACTGACTGCCTCGTAGGTAGCAGCATCCGGTGCATTCAAGCTGATAGATAGAGAATCTACCACTTCTGCCAGTTGAGGTAGAATGTTGAACTTGTTGTAGACGTTGCCCAACCCATTGGTATTGACACGAATAGAAATGTTATGATTGCTTTTTATGTATTTAGCAGAATCCAGCAGTACGTCCAAAGCGCAGGTGGGTTCGCCGTATCCGCAATAGACAAGTGTGTTCTGCCTTGAGAAATCAAAGCGTGCCATTTCCTCGATCACCTCTTTGGAAGAAGGAGCAAAAGAATGCCAGAGAGAAGCGGCCTCGCCGATTCCAGCGTGCTGTCTTCGGATACAAAAAACACAGTTACAGTTGCATGTGTTGGTAATGTTGGCGTACACCTGTCCGTCATAAAGGTAAAGAATATCTGCCATAAGATCCTCCTGTCATACAATCGTTGGGCTTTGTGGTTACGGTTAGAGAGTTTTGGTGTTTTCAAAAAAGAAGCGGCGTTTCAGACCCGCCTTGTCAAAAACAGTAGCCAGAAGGAAAAAGACGCCGGCACTTCCACCGCCCTGTATTGCGCTTCCAATCAGAGAAGCAAGAGGAGAGAGGAAGGAGCCGAACAGAATGCCTTCTGCCAGATAGTAGCCGGAAGCAGAAATCATCAGAGCAATAAAAGGAGCGAATAGATTTCTGGAAGAAAGTATTTTATTGCTGTTTGATGTAAATGGAAGGGTGATCAGCATTTTGATGATCACAGTTGCAACGGCCCAGGCGGGGGCGGTCAGTAGATCGGCGAGTCCGCCTCCGATGGCAGCGGCCGCCAAAGCATAAGGGCGTGGAAGCAGGACGGCAGCTAAAAAGATGAAAGCGTCTCCCACGTGGATATATCCGCCGTTACTGCCATAAGGAATATGAAAAAAATAAGCGGTGGTCAATGTGATAACGGCAGCAAATAGGCCGCTTAAAGCAAGATAAGAAACAGATTTTGACGTTGTTTTCATAGGGAACCTCCTTTTTATCATGGAATGTTTAGGTGAAAGGCCAGAGATCAGAGATCTCCCTTTCTGGATGGAACAGGTATGCTTGACTGACACAAAATGCTTTGGCACCGGTAAAATGCAGAGGAATTGTCCTGGGGAAAATGCTTTGGCACCGGTAAAATGCAGAGGAATTGTCCTGGGGAAAATGCCTTGGCATCGGTAAAATGCAGGGGCATTATCCCTGACAAAATACTTTGGTACTGACAAACTATCGATAAATGTTCTATATAAAGTGCTTCGGAGACAACATGGATAAAAAGGCTTCATAATTTACGCCATCGTTTCGCGGTACCTGATGAAGCAGGGAGTCTTCCAAGGAAGCCACCAAAAACTTTCCGATTTGTGGAATCAGTTTTTCTACAGAGATGCCCTGGGATACACCTGCCGCTATGGCAGAGGCAAACAGGTCGCCCGTACCGGAATAGCTGCAGCCTTTTTGCGGAAAGTTATAAAAATGACTTTGATTTCCGGAAATGTGCAGATTTCCCATGAAAGAATGACCGTATGCATCCATACTGCGGATTCCTGTAATGATCAAATGCTGCAAGTTGTTTTGACAAAACTGGATCCCGATGGGAATCAGAAGCTCCAACTGCTGTTGAAGCGTGGCAGATCCGGCAATCGTTTGGTAGTCCAGATCTGTCAGCAAACAGAATTCTGTCAGGTTTGGCGTCAGTATCTGTGCTCGGGCAGAGAGCTGCTTCATCTGTCTTAAAAGCTGAGGCGTAAAAATGGAATAGGCCTCTCCGTCATCTCCCATAACAGGATCTACCAAAAGGAAGGTAGAAGAAGAATGAAAGGTGTCCAAAAATGAAAATACTTCATTAAATTGTGCTTCTCCCGTCATAAAGCCGGTGTAGATACCGTCAAAGTGTTGTCCCATTTCCAGCCAGTGGCATCGGAAATGTTTCATTCTTGTAGTGTAATCTTCGCAGAAGTAATCAGGATAACCTGTCTGTGCCGACAATATGGCGGTGGGCAAGGGACAGGCCTGTACTCCCATTGCGGAGAGGACGGAAATAGAGGCTACCAGAGAACAGCGGCCAAAGCTGGATAGATCGTTAATAACTGCGACTTTTTTTGCCATAGGATTACTCTCTTTCGTAAAAGTATGTGGAGCAATCATAGCACCAAAATGGAATGGTTAAAAAGTCCAGATTAAAACAAGTGAACCATACCAGTTTATAAAAAGTAAAAAATCACTAAAAAATCTAAAAAACAAACAAATATATTGACATATTTGACAAAGGCATAGTATTATAAAGGTCCATCTTAGCTTTCGGTTCTACTGTAGGAAGTCCATCTTGGTCTTTCTGCCTGTGTGGCCACAGAAGTGATGGGGATCGAATCAGGAGAAGCAGAACCGCGCAGAAGATGCGCAGAAGATTTAGGATGGGACAAGCAGCAGAAACATATAAAATAAAAAAGTGAAGAAATCATATTGACACTCCAAAACAAATATGATATCTTGATGTAGTTGTCGCTTGAGACAAGCGAGAGCGGCAAAGCACCTTGATAACTGAACAATAGACAACAACCCTGAAAATTTCTTAAGAGAAAAATTCAGAACGGACAGGACCATGTTCTA
>NZ_VULY01000018.1:0-442500 GCF_009696485.1 Suipraeoptans intestinalis | reverse complement strand
GTCATCCTGACGCCAACACATAACGTCAGGAAGGGAACCCGGTGAACTGAAACATCTAAGTAGCCGGAGGAAAAGAAAACAAACGTGATTCCGGAAGTAGCGGCGAGCGAACCCGGAAGAGCCCAAACGTCCGTGCGAGCACGGGCGGGTTCGGACCGCAGAAGCTGAACTTCAACTTGAGCAGAATGGTTTTGGGAAAGCCAGCCAGAGAGGGTGAAAGCCCCGTAAGCGAAGAGAAGGAGACGGCAGCGGGATCCAGAGTACCACGAGACACGAGAAACCTTGTGGGAAGGAGCGGGGACCACCCCGTAAGGCTAAATACTCCTTAGTGACCGATAGCGCATAGTACTGTGAAGGAACGGTGAAAAGAACCCCGGGAGGGGAGTGAAAGAGAACCTGAAACCATATGTTTACAAGCTGTGGAACATCCATAAGAGATGAACCGCGTACTTTTTGTAGAACGGTCCGGCGAGTTACGCTGGCTGGCGAGGTTAAGTCTTAGAAGAGACGGAGCCGAAGGGAAACCAAGTCTGAAGAGGGCGAAAGAGTCAGTCGGAGTAGACCCGAAACCGGGTGATCTATCCATGTCCAGGTTGAAGTTGCCGTAAAAGGCAATGGAGGACCGAACCCACATCCGTTGAAAAGGGTGGGGATGAGGTGTGGATAGGGGAGAAATTCCAATCGAACCCGGAGATAGCTGGTTCTCCTCGAAATAGCTTTAGGGCTAGCCTCGAATCAAGTCTTGCGGAGGTAGAGCACTGAATTTCCTAGGGGGCGTCAAAGCTTACCGAAGAATATCAAACTCCGAATGCCGCGTAGATGATGAACGGGAGTCAGACTGTACGAGATAAGTTGGACAGTCGAAAGGGAAAGAGCCCAGACCTGCAGCTAAGGTCCCAAAATGTGTGTTAAGTGGAAAAGGATGTGGGATTTCAAAGACAACTAGGATGTTGGCTTAGAAGCAGCCATACATTCAAAGAGTGCGTAATAGCTCACTAGTCGAGAGGTCCTGCGCCGAAAATGTCCGGGGCTGAAACACACTACCGAAGCTCAGGAATCAATGAAGAATTGATTGGTAGAGGAGCATTGCTGATGTGAAGAAGCAGTACCGGAAGGAGCTGTGGAGTATCAGGAAGAGAGAATGCCGGAATGAGTAGCGAGAGGAAGGTGAGAATCCTTCCGGCCGAATATCCAAGGTTTCCAGAGTAAAGCTGATCTGCTCTGGGTAAGTCGGGGCCTAAGGCGAGGGCGAGAGCCGTAGTCGATGGAGAACAGGTAGAGATTCCTGTACCGCGATGGGACAGAACTGTGGGGACACACGTGGAAAGCATAAGCCGGGAATGGAAAGACCGGCGCAAGCGAGGTAGGAGCTGTAAAGGAAAAACCGTACAGCAATCTGAAGACGTGACGCGTACCGAAGAAGAGTAGGGAAGTATGTGAGCCATGTGTCAAGAAAAGCCGCTATTGTTTTCATCGCGCCCGTACCGTAAACCGACACAGGTGGATGAGGAGAGAATCCTAAGGCCGACGGGAGAAGCATTGTTAAGGAACTCGGCAAAATGACTCCGTAACTTCGGGAGAAGGAGTGCCAGAGGAATCTGGCCGCAGAGAATTGGCCCAAGCAACTGTTTAGCAAAAACACAGGTCTATGCAAAACCGAAAGGTGAGGTATATGGGCTGACGCCTGCCCGGTGCTGGAAGGTTAAGGGGAGAGGTTAGACGAAAGTCGAAGCTTTGAACTTAAGCCCCAGTAAACGGCGGCCGTAACTATAACGGTCCTAAGGTAGCGAAATTCCTTGTCGGGTAAGTTCCGACCCGCACGAAAGGCGTAATGATTTGGGCACTGTCTCAACAATGCACCCGGTGAAATTGAAATACCAGTGAAGATGCTGGTTACCTGCGCCAGGACGGAAAGACCCCATGGAGCTTTACTCCAGCTTGATACTGGGATTCGGTATTGTATGTACAGGATAGGTGGGAGACGAGGAAGTGATGACGCCAGTTGTCACAGAGTCGCTGTTGGGATACCACCCTTGCAGTATTGGATTTCTAACCAGAGGCCGTGAACCGGTCTGGGGACAATGTCAGGTGGGGAGTTTGACTGGGGCGGTCGCCTCCGAAAGGGTATCGGAGGCGCTCAAAGGTTCCCTCAGAATGGTTGGAAACCATTCGAAGAGTGCAAAGGCAGAAGGGAGCTTGACTGCGACACCGACGGGTGGAGCAGGTAGGAAACTAGGACTTAGTGATCCGGTGGTAGAAAGTGGGATTGCCATCGCTCAACGGATAAAAGCTACCCTGGGGATAACAGGCTTATCACTCCCAAGAGTTCACATCGACGGAGTGGTTTGGCACCTCGATGTCGGCTCATCGCATCCTGGGGCTGAAGTAGGTCCCAAGGGTTGGGCTGTTCGCCCATTAAAGCGGTACGCGAGCTGGGTTCAGAACGTCGTGAGACAGTTCGGTCCCTATCCGGCGTGGGCGTAGGATATTTGAGAGGAGCTGTCCTTAGTACGAGAGGACCGGGATGGACTGGCCGCTGGTGTATCTGTTGCATTACCAAGTGCATGGCAGAGTAGCCAAGCCGGGACGGGATAAACGCTGAAGGCATCTAAGCGTGAAGCCCCCCTCAAGATGAGATATCCCTACGAAAGTAGTAAGACCCCTTGAAGACGACGAGGTAGATAGGGCAGAGGTGGAAGTGCAGTAATGTATGGAGCTGACTGCTACTAATCGGTCGAGGGCATGACCGAAAGGGAATCGGTAGAAGACGGATGCTTAACTTGTATGTGGTTTTGAAGGTACATGGAGAATAGAAGAATGATCCTCGATAGCTCAGCGGTAGAGCATTCGGCTGTTAACCGAAGGGTCGTTGGTTCAAACCCAACTCGGGGAGTTTTGTCCTGCAGATATCTGTCTGCAGGATTTTTTGTGTAATTTTATGAGGTATCTGATAAAGCTGTAGGATCTTTTGATTTTCTATATACTAGTTCCGCATACTAAAAAAGAAGACAACAGAAGGGAAGGGGTAAGGAAAAGAAATTTCCCTTGAGGAGAAGGTCAGATGGGACTATACTGTTAAAAACAGCGAGAAGGCAAAAAAGAAAAAGGAAAGAGAAAAGAAAGGAGAATACATGGAAGAAACGGTTCGTCTGTATACCAGACAGAATGATAAAACCTTGAGAGCCCTAGAAAGAGACGGAAGAATTTTAAATCACAGAGCTTATGTGGAAATGCATTTTGGCAGCATTGCACCTTTGTTTCTGGAGAGCTATGACTGGTTCACGAAAGAGGCGCAAAAGATCGTACCCAAGCCGGAATATGCGCAGGCCTCTATCTGGTGTTCTATCAGTGCACAGAACTGTTTGAAACCAATTGACGGAACAGTCGTTTATGTGCTGGATGTTCCCAAAAATCAAATTGTGTATTTTGACGAAGTGAAATGGGATTATGTGTTAAATCGAATCTACCTTCCCAAAGATGCTAAAGATGATGCAAAGTACAAGCAGGAATTGAAGGAAAGAGGATTTAAGAGCCGATTTGAATTTTTTGAAGGTAGGTATAAAGGCTTATATCCGGAGGAAGAAAAACGGATCATAGACAGTTGGAAGAGGGTTTTTGAAATCGAGGAATGGAGTATTTTCAGGGTTTGTGGAAATATTTGGGAGATCAAAAAAGAATGGGTACATAAGATTGTCCACCCCAATGAACCGATAGAAGATGCATCGGACAGGGTGTAGATTTTGCGAGGTTCAAAAGTAGAAGAAACAAGAACGGAAGAGAAGTGTCGTGCGGCTGAAGCCTCCTTTTTGCTGAGAGGAAATGGAGGAGAAGCTGAAGACGGAATGTCTAACAGAATCCTCCATCCACCCCAATGATCTGCCCCGTCAGATAAGAAGGAGCTTCTGCCAGCGTATAGATGGCCAGAGCAGCCTCTTCGGGAGTGCCAAATCGTCCCATGGGGATGTCTTCTTGAAGCTGCATCCGCTCTTCCTCGGAAAGATGATGGTTCATAGAAGTGTCGATGGCGCCGAAGGCCAGAGCATTTACCTGGATATTGCTGGGAGCCAGTTCCTTTGCCAGGGCACGGGTCAGTCCGTTGACGCCGGATTTGGCTGCGGAATAAGCTACTTCACAGGAAGCGCCTGTGCTCCCCCAGATAGAAGAAATATTTATGATTTTTCCACGTTTTTGACGGATCATGGGGGGAAGCGCCTCCTGACAGCAATAGAAGACAGAAGACAGGTTGGTATGTAAAACAGTTTCCCAATCTTCGGAGGCCATATCAGTAAACAAGCCAACATAAGAAATTCCGGTATTATTTACCAGAACATCCAAAGCAGGACAGATTTCATAAACCTTTTGAAAAAGTGACTGTACGTCCTGCCGGCAGCTAAGATCCGCAGACAGGATATGACAGGGGGCTCCGTAAGAATTCGACAGTTCCTCTTTTAGTTGAAGCAGTCGATCTGGGTGTTTGTGACAATGGGCGATGACGTGATATCCTTTTGCAGCAAACAGGAGTGCGGTAGGATAGCCGATGCCGCCGGAGGCTCCTGTGATCAATACAAATTTTTCTTTCATAGAGGTATCCTTTCTTTTCTGCCATACGCCATTTCCATCGTAGATCCAGAGCAGAGAAAAATCCGCCGGATGTGGCAGGAGGGCTCTTTGCAGGGATTCTCTACCATTATATATCGGAATCATTGCCAATTAAAGTCCTAAGTGATATGATTTATCTGTCAGTCCGGTCAGGATCAAAAGAAAGAGGTGCAAGATGTTAAAAAAAGCGCTGGATTTTGCGGCGAGAGCACATGCAGGGCAGGTTAGAAAAGGCACAAAAAAACCGTATATCGTACACCCCATAGAAGTAGGAGAAATCGTGCAAACGATGACGGAAGACGAAGAAGTCATCTGTGCGGCTCTTCTGCACGATACGATAGAAGACTGTAAGGGAGTTACCTGGGAAGTGCTCCGTGACCAATTTACGAAGCGGATAGCGGATCTGGTGGCAAGTGAAAGTGAAGATAAGACAAAGGGATGGATGGAACGAAAGCAAGCTACCATCAGGCACATGGCGGAATGTGAAAAAGAAGTGAAGATGATCGCTCTGGCGGATAAGCTGTCAAATATGCGGGATATAGACCGAGATTATCCGGTTGCAGGGGAGGAACTCTGGAACCGTTTCCGGATGAAGGAAAAAGAAGTGATCGGCTGGTACTATAAGGGGGTCAGAGACGCGCTGAGAGGGGACTTTCAGGGAGTGGCTGCCTATGAGGAATACTGCAGGCTGATCGATAAAAATTTTGGATAAGGACGTATATGAAAAAGGAAGTAAGATATTTTACCATTGGGAACAGCTACGGAGGGAATCAGGATTGGTTCACCAATATAGTCATGCGTATAGGCGGCTGTGCAGCGGCGACTGCTTGTGACAGCTGTATTTATTTTGCAAAAGAAAAAGGACTTTCCAGTCTCTATCCGCTGGGAGAGGTAGATCGGTTGGATCGGGAAGCCTATAAAACATTCAGTCAGAAGATGAAGCCCTATATCAGACCGAGAATGTCAGGGGTGAAAAGATTAAGCTGGTATATAGACGGAATGGAAAAATATATAGAGGATCATCAGAGGAAGACAGATGGGCGAAGATTGGCGCTGGAGGGCTTTTCGGGGGACCGCTCCTACGAGGAAGCCGTACAGATGGTGAAAAGCCAGTTGGAGCAGGAACTTCCTATTCCGTATCTGATGCTACAGCACAAGGACAAAGCACTGTTTCGGGATTTTATCTGGCACTGGTTTCTGATCACAGGCTACGAGGAAAGCCCGGAAGGGATCTATCTTTTGGCAGCTACTTACGGCAAAAAACATAGATTACCTTTTTGGAAACTGTGGAATACAGGCAGTGAGGAAAAGGGAGGGATGATCCGGTATTCTTTCAGGGAAAAAGAAGTCGGTTCTTTACGATAAACGGAAAATCCGTTACAATAGTGCATACACGAAGAAAACTACTGAAAAGAGAAAAGGAGAAAAATGATGGAATATCCAGTTATTACGATTGAAATGGAAAATGGAGACAAGATGGTAGGAGAATTGTATCCCGATGTGGCTCCCAATACGGTAAACAATTTTATATCCCTGATCAATAAGGGGTATTACGACGGAATCATTTTCCACCGTGTCATCAGCGGATTTATGATCCAGGGAGGATGTCCGGACGGAAGCGGGGCAGGAGGTCCCGGCTATAGTATTAAGGGAGAATTTTCACAGAATGGTTTCAAGAATGAGCTGAAGCACGAGCCGGGAGTACTTTCCATGGCGCGGACGATGGTGCCGGATTCTGCCGGTTCTCAGTTTTTTATCATGCATCAGACATCGCCGCATCTGGATGGGGCTTACGCTGCATTTGGAAGGATCACGGAAGGGATGGAGGTTGTGAATAAAATCGCGGGAGTCCAGACTGATTTCAGAGACCGGCCATTGGAAGAGCAGAAGATCAAAACCATCACAGTAGATACAAAGGGAATCGAATACCCACAGCCGGAGAGAGTATAGAACACATGACGCAAAGGGAAAAAAGACCGATAGTAGAAACGGAGCATCTGATTTTTGAATATGAAAAGCAGGATGAAGAAGGAAACGTAACCCAAGTATCCAGAGCCATTGATGACGTCAATATCCGGATGGAAGAGGGAAGCTTCGTAGCTATTTTAGGGCACAACGGATCGGGAAAATCGACGCTGGCAAAGCATCTGAATGCTATTTTGGTTCCCACGGGGGGAAGTGTCTGGGTGGACGGCAGAGATACCAGAAAACCGGAAGAACTGTGGAATGTCAGACAGACGGCCGGCATGGTTTTTCAGAACCCGGACAACCAGATCATTGGAACGGTGGTAGAAGAAGACGTGGGGTTTGGCCCGGAAAATCTGGGAGTCCCCAAGGACGAGATATGGACAAGGGTGGAGGACAGCCTTCGATCCGTGGGAATGCTGAACTATCGGCATCACTCTCCCAACAAGCTGTCGGGAGGACAGAAGCAAAGAGTGGCCATCGCAGGTGTGGTGGCAATGGAGCCGAAATGCATTGTACTGGATGAACCTACGGCCATGCTGGATCCGGTGGGAAGACGGGAAGTTCTGAAGACGGTACAGCGTCTGAGAAGAGAAAAACGTGTGACAGTGATCCTGATCACACACTATATGGAAGAAGTAGTGGATGCAGACCGGATCTGGGTGATGGATCATGGCCATGTGGTCATGGAAGGAACGCCCCGGGAGATTTTTTCGCAGGTGGAATTGCTGAAAAAATACCGTTTGGATGTTCCGCAGGTGACGATACTGGCAGAGGAACTGAGGAAAAAGGGAATAGATATACCGCATGGGATCCTGCGAAGGGAAGAATTGGTGGAAGCATTATGTCAATCAGACTAGAACATATAGAGTATGTTTACGGGCAGAAAACAGCATACGAAAAAAAAGCATTGAAAGATATCTGCCTGGAGATCCAAACAGGTGAATTTGTGGGAGTCATCGGACATACCGGATCGGGCAAATCCACCTTGATACAGCATCTGAACGGATTGATACGGGCGACTGGCGGCAGCTATTATTATGAGGGAAAGAATGTCTACGAAGATGGATATGATATGAAGCGGCTTCGCACGGAGGTGGGGCTGGTGTTTCAGTATCCGGAGCATCAGCTGTTTGAGGCCGATGTTTTGACAGACGTCTGTTTTGGCCCGAAAAATCAGGGGCTGACGGAGGAGGAATGCAAAGACAGAGCACTGATGGCGCTAAGGTCTGTAGGCCTGAAAGAAAAGTATTACCAGCGCTCTCCGTTTGATCTTTCGGGCGGGCAAAAAAGAAGGGTGGCGATTGCAGGAGTTTTGGCAATGCAGCCGAAGGTACTGGTGCTGGACGAGCCTACGGCAGGACTGGATCCCAGGGGAAGAGAGGAGATCCTGGATCAAATAAGAAAGCTTCACCGGGACAGAAACCTGACCGTCATTCTGGTATCTCACAGCATGGAAGATATTGCGGAGTACGCAGACCGGATCGTGGTTATGAACCAGGGTGAGATCTGCTATAACGATAAGCCGCAGGAGGTGTTTTCCCACTATAGGGAGTTGGAAAAGATAGGACTTCTGGCTCCTCAGGTGACCTACGTTATGGGAGAGCTGAAAAGAAGAGGACTTTCTGTTTCACCGGATGTAACGACGGTGGAGGAAGCGGCAGAGGAGATCCTAAAGGCATTGGAGAAGAAGGCATGATTCGAGATATTACCATAGGACAGTATTATCCGGCAGACAGTCCGCTGCACCGGTTAGATCCCAGAGTGAAGCTGGTATCTACCATGTTGTTTTTAATTTCATTGTTTCTGTTTCGGAATATACCGGGATATCTGGTTGCCACACTGTTTTTGTGGGGGATCATCCGGTGCTCCAGGGTCCCTTTTTTCTATATTGTAAAGGGGCTGAAGCCGGTTGTGATGCTGCTTCTTATCACAGTGCTGTTCAATCTGTTTTTGAGCCGCCAGGGGGAGATCCTCTTTCATTGGTGGATCTTCACCGTCACAGACGAAGGCCTGAGGACGGCAGTCTATATGGCAGTTCGGCTGATCTATTTGATCGTGGGATCCTCTATCATGACGTTTGTGACTACACCCAATGAGCTGACGGATGGGATCGAAAGGTTATTATCCCCTCTGAATAAGATCCGGGTTCCGGTACATGAAATAGCTATGATGATGTCTATTGCCCTGCGTTTTATCCCCATTTTGCTGGAGGAGACCGACAAGATCATGAAAGCGCAGCTGGCAAGAGGAGCAGATCTGGAAAACGGCAACATCCTGCAAAGGGCAAAAAATATGATCCCGATCCTGGTGCCTCTTTTTGTATCCGCTTTTCGGCGCGCCAATGATCTGGCTATGGCAATGGAAGCAAGATGCTACAGGGGAGGAGCGGGGAGAACAAAGATGAAACCGCTGCAGTACAGAAAATGGGATGGGATCGCATATGGGATCGTGTGTGCGTATATGATTGCGGCCATTGCGGCAGGGCGCTTTTTGCCCTTACGACTTTGGATATTTTAGAAGGGACAGACATGAAAAGAGTCAGACTGGTGATCGCCTATGACGGAACGGACTACTGTGGATGGCAGATTCAGCCAAATGGCATTACCGTGGAAGAAGTACTGAATAAAACGATAGAGAAGGTTACGGGAGAAAGCTGTTGCGTGATCGGAGCAAGCAGGACGGATTCCGGCGTGCATGCGCGGGGAAATGTGGCGGTGTTTGATACCTGCTCCACCATTCCGCCGGAAAGGATGGCGCATGCGATCAATCGGAAGCTGCCAAAGGATATCGTGATCCGACATTCGGATGAAGTGGAGCCTTCCTGGCATCCCAGATACCAGGAGAGGATCCTTAAAAGATACTCTTATCATATTTGGAATGCAGCATGGATCGATCCATTGAGATCCAGATACTGCGCCCATGTTTCGTTTCCGCTGGACATTGAAAAAATGGAACAGGGAGCAGGATATCTGCTGGGGACCCATGATTTTGCAAGCTTTTGCAACATTCACACCCAGGTCAGAAATACCGTCCGGAGGATCGATGAGATCCGGATTCAGAAAGCAGGCTCTGAGATCACGATCCAGGTATGTGGAAACGGATTTTTGTATCATATGGTTCGGATCATAGCCGGTACACTGATCCGGGTAGGCCGTGGCTTTTATCCGCCGGAAAGAGTGGGAGAGATCCTGGAGCAGAAGCTGCGGACGGAGGCAGGTGTTACAGCTCCGCCGGAAGGGCTGGTGCTGGAAGAAATCTGCTACGATTCGCAAGAGGAATCAGGAAGAATCAAAAAAGGCCGGTAGTCCGGCGAAGAAAGAGGTGAAGACGGTGAATTACGTGGGGATCGATATCGGATCCACGGCCTCCAAGGTGGTGGCACAAAAGGAAGGGCAGGAGACTTGTTATTTCGTTTTGCCGACAGGATGGAACAGCCGGGAGACGACGGAAAAGATCCGGCAGATTCTGAAAGAAAAAGAGATCGAGGTGGAAGCAGCAGACAGCAAAGTGGTGGCGACAGGATATGGACGGGTTGCGGTGAACTTTGCAGACCATGTGATCACGGAGATCACCTGCCACGCAAGAGGCGGACGCGAACTGGCGGGGGAAGACTGCGGGATCATCGATGTAGGCGGGCAGGATACTAAAGTGATCCTGGTGGAAAATGGAATGGTAAAGGATTTTATCATGAATGATAAATGTTCTGCCGGGACGGGAAAGTTCCTGGAGGTGATGGCAAATCGTCTGGGGATCACGCTGGAAGAATTGTTTGATCTGGCACAAAAAGGAAAAGTAGCGCCCATCAGCTCCCTCTGTACCGTATTTGCAGAATCCGAAGTGATCAGCTATATCGGAGAGGGAAGGAGCAGAGAGGATATTGCGGCGGGAGTAGTGGATTCTGTAGCAATGAAAGTAAGCCAGCTGGTGGGAAAAAAGACGCTTCCGGCCAGAGTGATCCTGACCGGCGGACTCAGCGAAAATAGATATTTTGCCCAAATTTTAAGTGAAAAATTAAACTATCCGGTGGAACCTACGGAGAAGGGAAGATACGCAGGTGCAAGGGGAGCCATGCTGTTGGCCAGAGAAAAGTCCAGATAAGGGCTTTTTCTCTTTTTGTGAAAATTGACAGAATTTTTTATGGACTGAAAAAGAAACAGAAAAAATCTTTGCAAAAGTAAGTTTTATGATAGAATAATAGTACAATAAATCTGTGGGAGGATGAAAAAAATGGAAATGTTACTGAAGGTAGTCCCCTTTCTGGGACTGATCGCTTTGGCGTTTGCAGGGATGCTTGCAGTCAAAGTCGGCAGACAGGGAGCGGGGACAGACAGGATGAAGGAGATCGCCAAGGCGATCAGCGAGGGAGCGCAGGCTTTTCTCATGGCAGAATACAAGATTTTGGTCTGCTTTGTGGTAGTGCTGTTCCTGCTGATCGGACTGGGGATCGGCAACTGGGTAACGGCAGTTTGCTTCGTGGGAGGAGCTGTATTTTCCACACTGGCAGGATTCTGTGGGATGAATGTGGCTACCAAGGCCAATGTGCGCACGGCGAATGCGGCGCGGGAGGGCGGCATGAACAAGGCCCTGTCCATTGCGTTTGCAGGCGGAACAGTCATGGGGATGTGCGTGGCAGGACTTGGGGTTCTGGGAGTGAGCGCTATCTATATCCTGACCGGGAACGTGGAGGTGCTTTCCGGATTCAGTCTGGGAGCGTCTTCGATCGCACTGTTTGCCCGTGTAGGCGGCGGGATCTATACCAAGGCAGCCGATGTGGGAGCAGACCTGGTAGGGAAGGTAGAAGCGGGAATTCCTGAGGACGATCCGAGAAATCCGGCGGTGATCGCGGATAACGTAGGCGACAACGTAGGAGACGTTGCCGGAATGGGAGCAGACCTGTTTGAATCCTATGTAGGAGCGCTGATCTCTGCCGTGACATTGGGAATCGTATATTTTAAAGGCGAGGGAGCCATCTTCCCTCTGGCGATTGCCGGACTGGGACTTCTAGCCTCTATTCTGGGTACATTTTTTGTACGGGGCGATGACAATTCGGATCCTCACAAGGCATTGAAAATGGGATCCTATGTATCCAGCGCGCTGGTACTAGTAGCAGCTTTTGTACTAAGCCGGATGTTATTTGGAGACTTCAAGGCAGCGGTTGCTATCGTATCCGGATTGGTGGTAGGCGTTTTGATCGGAATCATTACAGAGGTTTATACATCGGGAGATTATAAGTCGGTGAAGCAGATCGCAGAGCAGTCTGAAACAGGTACGGCAACCACGATCATCAGCGGACTTGCAGTGGGAATGAAATCCACAGCCATTCCGATCCTTCTGATCTGTGCCGGGATCTTTTTATCCTATCAGTTCTGCGGGCTTTACGGGATCGCATTGGCAGCGGTAGGGATGCTGTCTACTACGGCGATCACAGTTGCGGTAGATGCGTACGGCCCCATCGCAGACAATGCAGGCGGGATCGCAGAGATGGCGGGACTGGATAAGAGCGTCAGAAAAATCACTGACAAGCTGGATGCCGTAGGAAATACGACGGCGGCTATGGGAAAAGGGTTTGCCATTGGATCCGCGGCTTTGACGGCTTTGGCGTTGTTCGTATCTTATGCGGAGTCTGTAAAGCTGAAAAACATTGACATTCTGGACAGCAGAGTTATCATCGGGCTGTTTATCGGAGGGATGCTTCCGTTCCTGTTCTCTGCCATGACGATGGAATCCGTATCAAAGGCGGCTTATCAGATGATCGAGGAAGTGCGCAGACAGTTTAGGAGCATAGAGGGGATCATGGAAGGAAAGACCAAGCCGGATTATAAGTCCTGTGTTGCCATTTCCACGACGGCAGCGCTGAAAGAAATGCTGGTACCGGGGATTATGGCAGTAGTGGCGCCTCTGGCAGTAGGATTGCTTTTGGGCCCCAATGCATTGGGAGGTCTTCTGGCAGGCGCTCTGGTGACCGGAGTTATGATGGCTGTATTTATGTCCAATGCCGGAGGAGCCTGGGATAATGCTAAAAAGTACATCGAAGAAGGCAACCACGGCGGAAAGGGAAGCGAAGCGCATAAGGCGGCGGTTGTAGGAGATACGGTAGGAGATCCTTTCAAGGACACTTCAGGACCGTCCATCAATATTCTGATCAAACTAATGACCATCGTTTCTCTGGTATTTGCACCACTGTTTTTAAGTATAGGAGGAATCCTGTAGGACGGCGAAAGATATCGGGACAAGCGGCAGAAATACGTGGCAGCTTTGCCGGACAGATGAAAGAAAAAAAGAGAAGAAAAATACGAGACCTTCGGGAGCTGTTCCCGGAGGTCTTGCGCATTTTGCGGGAAATTACCTTCCGTGGAAACCTGGTTCTGGGAAAACTGCGCTGCGACCGTGTAAAACTATACCGCAAAATCGGGCCGCCGCAGATGGGGAATCTCTCATTACCGGACGCTTTGCCAGGATAGGAGATTCTTCCGGGATTCTAAAAGGATTGTGAAAAAAGCATGAAGAATCGTACAGTGTCGAAGATTTGTGGTAAAATGAGTTATGTCACACCATAAAGTTAGTATCAAGTAACCAATGGCAAAAGGAGAGTTTTTTATGATTCGGGTAAATATCATTTCAGGATTTTTGGGAGCAGGCAAGACCACCTTTATCAAACGGCTGATTCAGGAAGCCTTTCAGGGGGAAAAGCTGGTTTTGATCGAGAATGAATTTGGAGAGATCGGGATAGACGGAGAATTTTTAAAAGATGCGGGAATTGAGATCACGGAGATGAATTCCGGGTGCATCTGCTGTACATTGGTGGGTGATTTTGGAAAGGCGCTGCGGCAGGTGATGGATACCTACGCACCGGACAGGATCCTGATCGAACCGTCCGGTGTGGGAAAATTGTCGGATGTAATAAAAGCGGTAAGGAATCTGCAAGAGGACGAGATTGTAATAGAGGGCGCTGTGGCGGTCGTAGACGGGAAAAAGGCAGAGCTGTACCTGGAAAATTTCGGAGAATTCTATGAAAATCAGGTGAGACATGCAACAACAGTGGTACTGAGCCGTACACAGATGATGGAAGAGGAAGCTGTCAAAAGATGTGTATCCGTTCTGCGCCGCATCAACGGAGAGGCGCCCTTTGTCACCACAGAATGGAGCAAATTGGGAAAGGATGCACTGCTGGGGGCGCTGGAAGGGAATCGGGAGCCGGAAGGATTTCTGAGAGCAGAGGAGGCACATGCGCACGGAGAGTGTTGCAGCTACGGACACGAAGGGCATTTTCATGCAGAAGCATGTGGCCATGGACAGGGAGAAACGGGTACCTGCAAGGGAGAGCATGACTTGGAAGAGCACGGGAAAGGATGCTGTGGGCATGGGCACCATCACTCGGAAGGAGCATGCGGTCACAAACATCCGGAAGAGCAGAAGGGATGCTGTGGGAATGGTCGCCATCACTCGGAAGGAGCATGTGATCACAAACATTCGGAAGAGCAGCAGGGGTGCTGTGGCCATGGACACCACCATCACCACCGTCATGCGCACGATCATCACCATCACCACCATCATCATGCAGATGAAGTGTTCACAAGCTGGGGGAAGGAGACAGTACACAGATACACAGAGGCGGAACTGGAGTTCCTTTTGAAAGCGCTTTCGGAGGCGGAAGGATATGGGACGATCCTGCGGGCCAAAGGAATCTTACAGATGGAAGACGGAGGGTGGAAGCAGTTTGACCTGATTCCGGGAGAGTATGAAGTAAGAGAAGGAAAAGCAGACTATACGGGCAGATTTTGCGTGATCGGAACAGGCTTGGCAGAAGAAGAGCTGGGACGACTGTTCTGTGTGTAACGCAGAGGGAAGAGGAAACGATGAAAAAACCGGTATTTGTATGTACAGGGTTTTTGGACAGCGGGAAGACGACGCTGATCAGAGAAACTCTGATGGAGCAGGAATGGATGGAAAAAGGCAGGACGCTTTTGATTCTCTGTGAAGAAGGAGAAGTGTCTTACCCGGAAGCGTACAAGAAGGAAAAAGAGATCACGCTGGTAAGAGTCAGGGATTTTTCGGAATTGACACCGGAGATGCTGAAAAAATGGGACAGAGAGCAGGAGCCGGTACAGGTGATTCTGGAGTTTAATGGAATGTGGAGTCTGAAAAATCTGACGGCTGTGCCATTTCCAGAGAACTGGGAACTGCAGGGAGTCTATTCAACAGTCAACGGTCAGACGCTGCAGCTGTATCTGGATAATATGCGGAATCTTCTAATGGAGCAGTTATTGCTGTCCGATCTGGTGGTGGTAAACCGGTGCGGAAAAGAGGTCAACCGTTCGGGCTTCCGCCGGGCTGTGAGGATCCAGAATCCTGCGACCCAGGTGATCTTTGAGGATCTTGACGGAAAGATCATTCAGGAAACAAAAGAAGATCTTCCTTACAGGACGGACGGGTCCAGGATCGTTGTGGAGGATGATGACTTTGGCATCTGGTATGCAGACGCCTATGATCATCCGGAGCGGTATCAGGATAAGGAAATCGAGTTTACAGCACAGAGCTTCCGAACGGAAAGAATGGCAGAGGGAATCTTTGCTCCTGTGCGTAAGATCATGACCTGCTGCGCGGCAGACGTGAGGTTTTATGGATATCCCTGCAGATACGACAGAAAGGTTTCCATAAAAAACGGAAAGTGGGTGCGGGTACGGGTAAGGTACGATTTCCAGCCGACGGGAGAAGGGGGCCAGTACCAGCCGATCCTGCATCTTTTACAGATAAAACCGGCAAGAAAACCAGAGCAGGAAGTGGTATACCTGGGATAGGGATGGCAGAAAAAGCGTGTGCGGCAGACCGGATCATACATCTGTAAAAAGCACAGACTGATTTTTTTCATGGAAAAAATCTCCGGATAATGGTATAATGGCGTTTCAACAAAAGAAATTATAAGAGGACGGCGTAAAAGCCGGAGGAACAAAGGAGAGAAAATAGAAATGGATCAAATGATAGAACAAGGGAAGTCTTTGCTGTTTGAGCTGGTTCCGTCCAGCCGCAGCATAGGAGGAACTTTCACACAGGTCGTACTGGCATCTGCAATCATAAGCATTGTAGTGGGATTGTTGTTGTGCTTTTTTGGATATAAGCTTTTCCGTATCTTTGCTGCTTTGTCGGGCCTGATTGCAGGAATGGCAGCAGGGAGCGCAGTTGTTTTGCTGATGAATCTGGAAGGGACCACAGCTACGGCAGTGATCCTGGGCAGCAGCGTACTGCTGTGCATACTTTGTGCAGTGTTTCGGAGGATCGGAGCCTTTGTCCTTACGGGCGTTTATGGAATGGCGACGGTAGCCGCCATACAGATGTTCTTCGGAAGGAGCGCTGAGATCGTCGTTTTGATCGGAGCGGGGATCATCACGGTGCTGGCTGTGCTGGCGGCAATCTTTCTGACACCTATGATCATGACGGTGACAGGTATTGCCGGCGGACTCATGACAGGCACTTCACTGGTGTTTTTGGCAGAACAGGTTTTGGACATCACTCTGCAGCCCATCGTAGGATATGCGGTAGGAGGGATTCTGGCAATTCTCGGAATCTGGATTCAATTTATCCTGCACTCCAGGAAAGTAGGACGGCACGAAAAAGTTTACGCCAGAAAGATCAAAGAGGAAGAATCCAGAGAGTCGGAAATTGAACAGGCAAGAAGGATCCTGGAGGAAGACGGCACAGAGGAGGAAAGCCTTGAAGATTCCCAGGAGATTCTCCTTCTGGAAGGGGAGGAGCTGGAACAAAAGACAGTATGGTCAGAAGAGGAAGCAGAGGAAAAAGAAGGGGTAGAAGGAGAAAAGAAGACCCGCAAGAAAAAGGCGGGGAAAGAAGAAGCGGGAGAGAAGGAGAGCCAGGAAGAAGAATTTGTCATTTTTGATCTGGATGACTAGAATACGCATGTCAGAAGAGGAAAGGGGGAACCGTTCATGAAAATAGATATGCATTGTCATGTAAAAGAAGGTTCCGTTGACAGCAAAGTTGGTCTGGAAGAATATATTTCCACATTGAAAGACTGTGGATTTGACGGGATGCTGATCACAGACCATGACACCTATAAAGGTTACCGTTATTGGAAGGAACATATAAAGGGGAAACGCCACAAAGATTTTGTGGTGTTAAAAGGGATTGAATACGACACCTGCGATGCGGGGCATATCTTATGCATCATGCCACAGGAGGTGAAGATGCGGATCCTGGAGCTGAGGGGGCTTCCAGTGTCTATTTTGATCGATATCGTACACAGGCACGGCGGTATTTTAGGACCGGCGCATCCCTGTGGAGAGAAGTATCTTAGCTTTGCCACGACCAAGAGGTATTTCAGGGCGCCGGAGATTGCCAAGCGGTTTGATTTCTTTGAAGTATTTAATGCCTGCGAATCAAAAGAATCCAACGAAGGAGCCTCCAGGCTTGCCAGTCGATACAAAAAGGTGGGCATCGGAGGAAGTGATTCACATCGGCCGGACTGTATCGGTACAGGTTATACCATACTGCCCCGGAGGGTGACCTGTGAAACCGAGCTGATCTCTTTGATCAGGGAAAAGGCGCCTGTTGAGGCAGGAGGCAGGCTGTACGGAAAAACGACAAAAGACAAGATGGGAAGGGCCAATAAGATCTTGGTTTATTCTTTTTGGATCTACAATAAAATGGGGGAAATCATTAAAAGGAGAAAAAGAAGGCAAAAAGGTGAGATAGAAAATCCGCTGAACGCCATCGATCCCATAGAGATCCCTCTTCTTGAAAATGGAAAACACAAGAAAGCGGAGTAGTTGTTCATGAGGGTATATGAGTTTATTTGGTATTTTTTTGCTTACGGGATCCTGGGGTGGTGTGTGGAGGTCATGTATGCCACAGTCGTACAGAAGACATTTGTCAATCGCGGATTTTTAAACGGCCCTATCTGTCCCATCTATGGAGTGGGGGTTGCGGTGGTGCTGCTGTTTTTAGAACCACTGCGGACGAATCTTTTACTTTTATACATAGTGGGGACGGTTCTGGTGACTGTCATTGAAGGGATCACGGGCTATGTGCTGGACAAGCTGTTCCATCACAAGTGGTGGGATTATTCCAATCGTCCCTTCAATATCGGCGGATATGTCTGCCTTTTGTTTTCCCTGATCTGGGGAGTAGCACTGGTGGCGATCGTCCTGCTGATCCATCCGGTGATACAAAAAGGCGTTCAGTTAATCCCCACCACAGTAGGGCTGGTGTTGCTGGTACTGTTAACAGGTGCGCTGTTAGCCGACCTGTATGTGACGGTGGCGGGCATCCTGAAGCTGAATAAAAAGCTGGAAGCCATGGAAAAGATCGCGGCAGAATTGAAGGTGCTGTCCAATAAAGTAGGAGAAAGTCTTTCGGAAAATGTTCTGGATACGCTGGAAGTGCAAAAGGAAGGGAAGAAGAGACTGGAGGATGTGCAGGCTGAAGGAAGAAAGAAACTGGAAGAAATGCAGCTGGAGGGCAGAAAGAAGCTGGAGGATGCGCAGGCCGAGCTGCGGAAGCGCTACCAGGAGATGATGGATTACAGAAGCAAGGTGGGGAACCGTCTGCTGAAAGCTTTTCCGAAGATGCAGTCCAGAGAGCATCAGAGTATGTTGAACGAATTAAAAGAGTATGCCAGAAACAGGAAGTGGCATCGGTAGGAGCGGGATAGGCGAGATCTACAAAAACGGATTGAAATATGGGTTGTGGTGTGGCTTCTATGGCTGTATTTTGCTCGCATTTTTTTCCAAAGAAAAGATTTATAAGTATGCGGCTATCATTATGAATCTGACTGTCATTCTGCTTTGTACAGTCGGAGCTTTGATGGGTGGGATATACGGACTAGGGATCATTCTGCTTCATATGCTGATTCCGTTTTATTCAGCGATATTCTAACGCTGATCATACAAACAACCGCAAGTTTACCATGTCCGGAATAAATGAAACAGCAAATCATAATGGTTTGTTGTTTTTTTATTACTCGGAATGGAAATGAATAGAAGAGAAGAATAAGGGGGAAAAGCGTCAATCAATCAAAAAAGATATTTTACAAAACGTTTCCTGGGACACCTGTTGGGGCATTTCAAAAAAGAACAACCCCACATATAGAAAATACAAATAAATAAGCTGATATACAAAAAAAACCAATAAGCAAATGCATTGAAACGGTGGAGAGGGGTCAAAGAATCCAGTATAATGGAAGAAGTTCTCAGAGCGAGAAATTCAAGAAGACAAAACAGGAGGAGAGAGAATGAAAAAGAAGATCATCAGTCTGCTGCTGGCAGGAGCCCTTGTGTTTTCACAGGGAAGTCTGGTATTTGCAGCAGGAGGGGACGATACACCCCCGGAGAATGCAGGAGAGGTGCGTGCGATCGCCAGTCTTACGGATGTGCAGGAAAAGGAGCGAACGACGCTGTCTGATGAAAGAGTACAGGTGGTGTACACGGTTACCGGAACAAATCTTGGAGCCATCGGTGTAAAAGCAAGGATCAGTGCCAACGGCAGAGAGTTTACGCCGGAAGAATGCTCTATCCAGCAGACCGGAAGTGACACGGAGAAGACGGTGACGGTGGTGGTGCCTAAGAACACAGACATTTATGCGGCAAATTATGCCGTGCAGTTCTGGCCGACAGAGGACACCAGCGGGTACCGGGCGTTTCAGAAAACGATCAACTTGCCTGCGCCGTCGGTGGATGACAAGACCAAAGTAACGACCATTACCAGCGGCCTTCCGGTAGTTCCCAGTGCGGGAGGTAATGTGGATATTACCATCACGGGAGAAAAGCTAAAAGAAGGAACGGGAGTAGCTTTTGAGGCGCCGGACAAACTGGATATTACGGCGGATTCTCAGGAAGTTACCTTCTCTGCGTGGGAGGTGCGTCCCTCAAAAGTGGTGTTTACGGCGAAGCTTCCGGCCAATACAGAAGAGGCGGATAAAGTGTATACCATTACGGCAACGCCAAAGGATGGGGGAGAAGCAAAATCCGTTCAAATCACAGTAAAAGGTACAAATTCTGCCGTAGAAATCCCTAAATCCGTATTAACCGGTTTCGTGGATGTAGGTACCGGTAAAGAGACGGTGGAGATCACACATGAAGGCGGCCTTAGAAATCTGAGATTAAGAGGAGCAGATCTGGATAACAGTAACAACGGTCTGATGACCAGTGAGGCGCCCAACGGCGTTCAGATTTCTGCATCGGATGAGGCGGTGGAGCTGAGTGGATGGATGACGTCTGCAAAGTATGTAATGTTTGATGCTGTCTTTCCGGAAAACAAGACGGATCAGGACAAAACCTATATCATTACGGCAACGCCAAAGGCGGGGGGAGAGTCCAAGACGGTGACGGTGATAGTGAAAAAGGCGGAAAACGTGACACCGGAGCCGGTACTACTTCCGGTAATCACGAAGGTGGAGGTGGATCCGGCCAACGTAGAAGCAAAAGGAGGGCCGGTAGACTTTACGGTAACGGGAGAAAATCTGACGAAGGACAACTACACAGCGGCAGTGAAGGTATTTGAAGATGGAGCAGAAACTTCCGCAGTGGTAGTAAGCCCTATCAAGATCAACGTTGAAAATAACGGGACGAAGGGGAACGGAGTAATGGCGATTCCCGAAAATAAGACCAATAAGGAAAGGGAATATCGTCTGACCGTAACACCGACGATAGAAGGAGCGTCAGGGCAGACAGCAGTTGTCAAGCAGGCCAAAGGGGAAGGGACGGAGGAACCCATACCGGAACCGGCCAAGGCTGAGATTCAGAGAATGCAGGTAAAATCCGGCGCAGAGCTTCCGGCAGAGGGCGGATCGGCTGTTGTCAATATTTTGGGAACCGACCTGGACAGCCGGGAAGAAGAACATACCAATGAACCGGATGGAATTACAGTATCAGTGGATCCATCTGCAGAGATTGCCTATACGACAAAACAGACGAAGGTAGTGGCCACGTTGAGATTGCCTGCAAACGAGGCGAAAGAAGATAAGACCTATACCGTTACGGCAGTACCCAAAACAGGCGGAGAATCCAAACAGGTTACCATTGTAGTAAAAGGGAAGGAAGAGGTTACGCCTCAGCCGGTCGATGCTGTGATCACAAAAGTAACGGCAGACAAAACCCGTGTAAGTGCAAAGGGAGAGCGTGTAGACTTTACAGTGGAAGGAGAAAACCTGACAACGGAGAACTACACAAGGGAAGTGAAGGTCTTTGAGGACGGAGTAGAGAAAAAAGATCTGACAGCAAAGACAATCATGATTTCCGCTACAGAAGGCATGATAGCGATTCCTGAAAACAGGACAGAGAAAGAAAGAGAATATCGTCTGATCGTAACATCTGTGAAAGAAGGCGCAGAAGCAAAGACGGTATCTATCCTGCAGGATGGGTATGTAGAAGAAGTGACTACAGTAACGGGTGTAACGGTAAAATCCGGTGCAGAGCTTCCGGCAGAGGGCGGACAGGCAGTCCTGGAGATAGAAGGAACCGCTTTGGACAGCCTCGGGATCAGTCACTTCGATATGCCGGACAATATTACCATTAAGGCAGATCCCTCCGGAGAGCTGATACCTGACTTTATGACAACGGCCCAGAAGGTGACCATTACATTTGAATGCCCGAAAAATGATACGAAAGAAGATAAAACCTACACGATCACTGTGGCACCGAAAACAGGCGGGGAATCCAAACAGGCAACTATCGTGGTGAAGGCGAAAGAGGAAGCACAGGTTCCGGTGATCCGTGACGTAAAGACCTGCTGCAAAGAGGTAAAAGCAGAAGAAGACTTTATCATTGTGACGGCAGTGGGCGATCATCTGACAAAGGATAACTGGGACGCAGTGGTGGAAGTTTATGAGAAAGATACCGAAAATAAGGTGGACGGCGTTTCTGTAAAAGTAGAAAGACACGAGAAACCGGAGAAGGTGATCGTGCGTGTTCCGGCAAATACAACCGGAAAGGAACTGGAATATCGTATTACCGTAGCATTAAAGGCAGAGGGGGCGCAGACTTTCCTGCGTAAAGTGACACAGCCGAAAAAAGAAGAAGAAAAGGCCGGCTGGAGAGAAGACAGCGTTGGAAAATGGTACCGGTATGCGGATGGGACTTATCCAAAGGCGCAGATCGCGGAGATTGAAGGAGAAATGTACTACTTTAATGCCCAGGGATATCTGGAGTGCTGCCGCTGGGTACAGGCAGATGGCAACTGGTATTATCTGACTTCTGAAAGCAAGGCGCAGAAGGGCTGGGCAGGAATCGGAGGAAGCTGGTATTTCTTCGATAAAAAGACTGCTAAGATGCAGACCGGCTGGGTACAGGATGGAGATACCTGGTACTTCCTGGATGGAAGCGGAGCTATGAGGACCGGCTGGGTACAGACAGGAGGAAGCTGGTACTTCCTGGACGGAAGCGGAGCCATGAAGACCGGCTGGCTGCAGGACGGCGGAAAGTGGTATCTGCTGGCAGAAAACGGAGCGATGCGGATCGGCTGGGCCAAAGACGGAGATACCTGGTACTTCCTGGATGGAAGCGGAGCCATGCAGACCGGCTGGGTACAGGACAGTGGCAACTGGTATTTCCTAAACGGAAGCGGAGCCATGCAGACCGGTTGGGTACAGACGGGAGGAAGCTGGTATTTCCTGAATGAAAGCGGAGCCATGCAGACCGGCTGGCTGCAGCAGGGAAATACCTGGTACTATCTGAAAGCAGACGGCTCTATGGCAGCCGGCACCGTGATCAATGTAGGTGGGACCAACTATCGCTTTGCCGGAAGCGGAGCATGGATCGGATAAGGATTGAATAAGGATCCGATGATTCCCCGAAACTGACACGAAACTGATATAAAACATCAAAGAGACTTCTAAGGGCAGGTGGGAGCTTGCTTTTGGGAGTCTCTTTTGCATAATTTAATCAACCTTTGATGAGAAAAGGCTGTTTGGCATTCTTCCTTGCGTGAATTTGTGGATCTATGTTAGAATACTAGCCAAAGCTTTAGGACAGGAGGAAGTTGGAATGGGAATGACGATGACACAGAAAATCCTGGCAGCTCATGCGAGATTGGATCAGGTAGAAGCAGGTCAGTTGATAGAGGCAGAACTGGATGTGGTCATGGCCAATGATATCACGGGGCCAATGGCACTTCCGATTTTTAAGGAAATGGCACAGAAGGTATTTGACAAAGATAAGGTGGTAATGGTTCCGGATCATTTCACACCCAATAAAGATATTAAATCTGCAGAGAATTCCAAGGCTATCAGGGAGTTTGCAAGGCAGCAGGAACTGAAGTGGTTTTTTGAGCAGGGGAAATCAGGGGTAGAGCATGCGGTACTTCCGGAAGCAGGAGTGGTCACGGCGGGAGAGTGCATTATAGGAGCAGACTCACATACCTGTACCTATGGAGCGCTGGGGGCGTTTTCTACAGGCGTGGGAACGACAGATATCGCTACCGGTATGGCAACCGGAAGGCTTTGGTTCAAGGTGCCGTCGGCCATCCGGTGCGTTCTGACAGGGACGCTTCCCCCCTATGTCAGCGGGAAGGATGTGATCCTGCATCTCATTGGGAAAATAGGAGTGGACGGAGCGCTTTACAAGTCCATTGAGTTTGTGGGAGAGGGAGTCTCCCAGCTTTCCATGGCAGACCGGTTTACCATTGCTAACATGGCCATTGAGGCGGGGGCAAAAAACGGGATCTTTCCGGTAGACCGGGAGACGGAAGCGTATATGGCGGAGCATTCCAAGAAAGCGTACACCGTTTATGAGGCGGATGAGGACGCCGTTTATGACGAAGTGGTAGAAGTCTGTCTGGATCAGGTGCGTCCGACGGTGGCATTTCCACATCTGCCGGAAAATGCCAGAACGATTGACGAGGTAGAGGCGATGGATCCCATCTACATCCAGCAGGTGGTGATCGGCTCCTGTACCAATGGCAGGATCGAAGATATGAGGAAAGCAGCGGCGATCTTGAAGGGACGGACGGTACATCAGGATGTGAGAGTCATGGTCATTCCGGCCACCCAGAAGATCTACAAGCAGTGCATTCAGGAGGGACTGATGGATATTTTTGTAGATGCAGGCTGTGCAGTCAATACCCCCAGCTGCGGCCCCTGTATGGGCGGTCACATGGGAGTCATGGCGGCGGGAGAGCGCTGTGTTTCCACCACTAATCGGAACTTTGTGGGACGGATGGGACATGTGGAGTCCCTGATCTATCTGGCGTCGCCGGAAGTGGCGGCAGCCAGCGCAGTGTTTGGTTATATTGCAAATCCAGAGAAAGTAGGTGTATAACATGAAAGCGGCAGGACGTATTTTCAAATATGGAGACAACGTAGATACGGATGTGATCATTCCGGCAAGATATCTGAATTCCTTCGATGCGCAGGAGCTGGCAAGTCATGCCATGGCAGATATCGATCCGGAATTTGCGGGAAGCGTAAGGCCAGGAGATATGATCGTGGCCAACAAGAACTTTGGCTGCGGCTCTTCCAGGGAACACGCGCCTCTTTGCCTGAAAACAGCCGGAGTCAGCTGCATCATTGCGGAGACCTTTGCGCGGATTTTTTATAGAAACGCCATCAATATCGGACTCCCCATCATTGAGTGTCCGGAGGCGGCAAGAGGGATTGAAGCAGGAGATGAGGTAGAGGTAGACTTTGACAGTGGAAAGATCTATAATCGAACCAAGGGAACCAGCTTTCAGGGACAGCCGTTTCCTGCGTTTATGCAGAAGCTGATCCAGGCTGGCGGATTGGTGAACTACACCAACGGCAGGAAGCAGGAGATAGAGGAAGGACAGGATGGAAGAAAATAAGAAACAATTGTATTATAAAAGCACGAGAGGGGACAGAGAGAAGGTAACGGCGTCTCAGGCGATCCTGAGAGGACTGGCTCCGGACGGCGGCCTGTATGTTCCGGAAGAGATCCCGCCCCTCCCATACACCATGGAACAATTTGGAAAAATGGATTATCAGGAGACTGCCTATGCGGTCCTGAGAGCTTTTCTGACAGATTTTACGGAGGAAGAGCTAAGAGGCTGTGTGGAAAAAGCCTATGATGACAAATTTGATACTTCGCAGATCGCTCCTCTGG
Source organism: Suipraeoptans intestinalis (assembly GCF_009696485.1). Taxonomy (GTDB): domain Bacteria; phylum Bacillota; class Clostridia; order Lachnospirales; family Lachnospiraceae; genus Suipraeoptans; species Suipraeoptans intestinalis. The sequence continues at coordinate 417,868 of NZ_VULY01000018.1, read as the reverse complement.
TCAAGATAGGAAAGGAGTATTACCTGGAACTGTTCCACGGAGCAACGATCGCATTCAAAGATATGGCTCTGTCGATCCTTCCGCATTTGATGACAGTGTCGGCGGAAAAACAGCAGGTGGAAGAAGAGATCCTGATCCTGGCGGCAACCTCAGGAGATACCGGAAAAGCTGCCATGGCTGGCTTTGCAGACGTGGAAGGGACGCGGATCATCGTGTTTTACCCCAAAAACGGAGTCAGCAAAGTGCAGGAGCTGCAGATGGTCACGCAGAAGGGTGCAAATGTGGATGTAGTGGCGCTTCACGGGAATTTTGACCATGCACAAAGCGGAGTCAAGGCACTGTTTGAGGATCGGAGAATGGCGGAAGAACTAAAGAAAAAGGGGTACCGTTTTTCTTCGGCCAACTCCATCAATATCGGAAGACTGCTTCCTCAGGTAGTATATTATGTGTACGCCTGTGCGAAGCTGTTGGAAAATCAGGAGATACAACCCGGGGAGACGTTGGATGTGGTAGTTCCCACAGGGAACTTCGGGAATATCCTGGCAGCCTACTATGCAAAACGGATGGGAGCGCCGATTGGCAGACTGATCTGCGCTTCTAATGAAAATAAGGTGCTGTATGATTTCTTTGAAACCGGCTGCTATGATAAAAACAGGGAGTTTATCCTGACGACCTCGCCTTCTATGGACATCCTGATCTCCAGCAATCTGGAAAGGCTGCTGTATCATGCTTCTTTGGAAGATGCAGAGGCAGTAAGGGTGTGCATGGAGGAGCTGAAAGAAAAGGGTTCCTATAGGATATCGGATACGATGCGCAAAAACCTGCGGGAGTTTCAGGGCGGATATGCCACAGAAGAGGAAACCGCCGCGGAGATCCGCAGAGTGTATGAGGCGACAGGCTATGTTATGGATACCCATACGGCTGTTGCTTCCACTGTATGCGGACGGTACCGGGAAGAGGCACAAAGCCCCTGCCTGATCGCCTCGACTGCCAGCCCGTATAAATTTGTAAAAAGTGTCCTGGCTGCACTGGGAAAAGAGGAGAAGGGGGATGAACTGTCTCTGCTGTACCAGCTAGAGAAGGTTTCAAGGACGGCCATGCCGAAGGCGGTCAAGGAGATTCTGGAGGCAACGGTGCTGCATACGATGGAATGTGACCGGGATGAAATGAAAGAAACGGTAAGAAAGATCCTGGAAGTGTAGGGATCGGCTAAAATGAGAGGATGGAAAGCAGAAAGATGAAAGAATTGTACGGAATATTGGCGGTAGCCTGCAGCGCTTACTGGATGGTCAGCTTTTACAATATGAAATTTAAGGGAAGGATCAGCCACAGTATCCTGTTGCCCAAAGGCACAAATCCTGACAATTGCAGAAACAAAGAGCAGTACATCAAGGAAATGCTGCTGCCCATGGGAGGGATGGGAGTGCTTTTACTGGTGTATGGGGCAGTGGAACTGTTTCACGCATTTACAGGGCAGGGAGGCAGGCTTTTAGGAGTCATGCTGGTTCTTTGCATGGTGGGCCTTGGAGCGTTTACCATCTGCCTGGGAAAAACGAACCGAAAATATTTTTAGACGGATCCGGGGAGATGACGAAGCAAAGAAGTTTTACGGCGGGAAATGACAGGGTCGGACGAGCGTATAGAAAAGAATAAACATAAAAATGCAGGATCAGAATGAAAATCCTGCATTTTTATGTTTTAGAGGAAAAACGAAACGCAGAAACTGAATAATAGAAGAGAAAAACCTTCAAAAATATTGTTAAATTTTTGATAAATCGTTGACTTTTCCGGAGAAAAGTGGCATAATGAAAAAAATTTTGAACTTTGAAGGAGGAAGGTCTATGGCTACAAAAGCGTATTATCCAATCAGCGAGATCGGTGCGGGAAAGACTGGGTTTTCCAAAACCCGTTCTATCATCGAGGCTGCGTTTTATGGAAACAATGTAGTAAAAGTGGAGACACTGAAGGAGGCATATGAGCTGGCGAAAAATTCGCCGGGTACGATCGTTACGGATATGCCAGTATATAGAGGAGAAGAGTTCGGTCTTGACCGGGACGCCAAGGTATTGTTGTTTAACGACGGCGCTATTACCGGCCGTTATGCTGCGGCAAGAAGGATCGCAGGAGAACCGGGAGTGGACTGCGAGGCGTTGGACAAAGTGGCAATGGATGCGATCTATACCTCCCGCTGGAAGACGATGTACCATGCAACGGTATACGCAGGCCTGGATCCCGAATTTATGGTAAGAGTTCATCTTCTGATCCCGGAGGGAGAAGAAAACATCATGTATTCCTGGATGCTGAACTTCCAGTATATGTCCGATGAGTACGTGAAGATGTACAAAGAATCCAAGCTGATCGGAGATGGAAAAGAGCCGGATATTTATATTTTCTCAGACCCGCAGTGGACGCCGGAGGAGAATCCGGGAGTGAGCTTTGACTGTTTGAGCGACCCCAAGACCCTGTGCTACTTTAACACAGATCAAAACTGTGCATGTATCCTGGGAATGCGTTACTTTGGAGAGCACAAGAAGGGAACCCTTACCATGGTATGGGCCATCGCCAACAGAAACGGATATGCTTCCTGTCACGGCGGACAGAAAGAGTATCTGCTGGCAGACGGATCCAAGTTTGTAGCTTCCGTTTACGGACTGTCCGGATCCGGAAAATCCACTCTGACCCATGCAAAGCACGGTGGAAAATATGAGATCAAGGTGCTGCATGACGATGCATTTATCATCAATACAGACACCTGTGCTTCCATCGCCATTGAGCCGACCTACTTTGACAAAACCTCCGACTATCCTACGGGATGCCCGGATAATCAATACCTTCTGACTGCGCAGAACTGTTCGGCAACGCTGGACGAGGACGGAAAGGTGCAGCTGGTTACAGAAGATATCCGTAACGGAAACGGACGTGCCATCAAGTCCAAGCTGTGGTCTCCGAACCGTGTGGACAAGATCGAAGCTCCGGTCAATGCGATCTTCTGGATCATGAAGGATCCTACGATCCCGCCGGTAGTGAAATTAAAAGGAGCAGCGCTGGCGTCTGTCATGGGAGCAACGCTGGCAACCAAGCGTTCTTCCGCAGAGCGTCTGGCGCCGGGAGTAGATCCCAATAAGCTGGTGGTGGTGCCTTATGCGAATCCTTTCCGGACATATCCGCTGGTCAATGACTACGAGAAATTTAAAAAACTGGTAGAGGAAAAGCAGGTAGACTGCTACATCATCAATACAGGAGACTTCATGGGCAAAAAGGTAAAACCGGCAGACACGCTGGGAATCCTGGAGGCGATCGTGGAAAAGAAGGCAGAGTTCAAACAGTGGGGCCCCTTCTCCGACATTGAGATCATGGACTGGGAAGGATTTGTTCCGGATCTGGAAGATGCATCCTACAGGGAGCAGTTGAAAGCACGGATGCAGGATCGTGTCAACGAAGTAGAGCGTTTTGCAGAAGCAAAAGGCGGCTATGACAAGCTCCCGCAGGAAGCAGTGGAGGCACTGAAAAAACTGGTGGAAGAACTGGCTTAATTTGACCTGCCGGTGGCCGACCTGTAAAAGGCTTGTCAAATTTGTAAAAATATTATATACTGAGGGTACGAACCTGGGGTGCGCGATACTCCTGTTATTTTGAACCTACATTACTTTAAACGGGACTCTTATATCTCTGTAATATGTCAGGCCTCCGATTTTGCAGTGGAAGACAGAAAATCAGATGCGGACACCCACCTGGCGCCAGCTAGGAGTCAAAATACAGGAACCGGCATTTCGGGATACAAACAAGAAAAAGACAGTCGTTTGGCTGTCTTTTCCTATGAGGAGAAGACGGGAGAGGAGAACAGACATGAAGGTATGGAACAGGCTGCTGGAAAAGTTGGATGGGATCGCCCGGGAAATTGCAGACAATCATGTGGGAGCTTATGCCGCGCAGTCTGCCTATTTTTTTATGCTGTGTCTGATCCCTATTTTACTGCTGATGATCACGATGGTGCAGTATACGCCGGTAACTAAAGCGGACGTGATGACGGCGGCCATGCAGGTGTTTCCCAGCTCCGTCCACACGATGATCACTTCTATCATCAATCAGGTATACAACCGTTCCAGAGCCATCATCCCTTTGACGGTGCTGGTAGCGTTGTGGTCGGCGGGCAAGGGAGTCATGGCCATGGCAACAGGGCTGAACGGGGTCTATCGGTGCCGGGAAACCAGGAATTATGTGGTGATTCGGATCCGCTCTACCATCTATACGATTTTTTTCCTGCTGGTCATTATCTCCCTTCTGGTACTGGGAGTATTTGGAAATCTTTTGCAGATGGTGGTACAGGAGCATGTACCGGTCATGGAACGGATGGCAACGAAGTGGATCCAACTGAGAGAAGTGATTACATTTCCGGTGCTGATCCTGTTTATTCTTATGATCTACAAATTTTTACCCAATAAAAAGCACAGGATCCGGGAACAGATCGTGGGGGCCTTTGCGGCAGCCACAGGCTGGATGGCAGTGTCCTGGGTGTTTTCCATGTATCTGGACATTTTTAAAGGGTTTTCAGATATGTACGGCAGCCTGGCAACGATCGTTCTGATCATGCTCTGGATGTATTTCTGTATGTATTGCGTGTTGCTGGGCGGAAATCTGAACCGGGTGCTGCAGGAGAGAAAGGGAAAAGAGAAGGACGCTTCCGCCCAGGGGGAATAAAACGCTCATGTAGCAGAGGAAACCTGTCCGGAGAGGGAATGACTTCTTCGAAAAAAAGGGAAAATGAGTACCCGAAAGAGAGTCCCGAAGGAGAGGAAAATCCGGCTTGACAGAAAAAGACTTTGTGGTACAATGAGTAGGAATCATAAAAGGCAAAGACGGTGTTAGTAGAGAATCATTTTCCGACAGAGAGAAGGAACCATTGGCTGGAAGTTCTTTTCGGTTCAGATGATGATCCAAGTTCCCACCTGAGCCGCATCTCCGAACCGATACAGTAAGAGATGACGCAGACTGCACGTTACGCAGATTGGAGTGTCCGCAGATAATTGCGGGAATCAGGGTGGTATCGCGGGTGAGCCTCGTCCCTTTTCAGGGATGGGGATTTTTTGTTTTATAGAAAAGTACATCCTGTGAAATAAAGACTGATAGCAAGGAAAATGGGAGAAAACGGGGAGAACCCTAATTCATGGAAAGTGGAAGGAAGGAAACATTATGAAAGAAATGCTGGAACAGATCAGAGAGGATGCAATGAGGATGATCGAGGCGGCGGATGTGCCGGGTACCTTAAATGACGCCAAGGTAAGATTTTTGGGAAAAAAGGGAAAATTGACGACGGTGCTGAAAGGAATGAAGGACGTGCCGCCGGAGGAGAGACCGCAGGTGGGTCAGATGATCAACGAAGTGCGGGAGGAGATCGAGGCATTTCTGGAAGAAACAAAGAAAAAAATGGATAAGGTTATGCTGGAGGAGAAGCTGAGACAGGAAGTGATCGACGTGACCCTGCCGTCCAAAAAGCAGCAGATCGGCCACCGCCATCCCAACATGATCGCCTTGGAAGAGGTGGAGAGGATCTTTGTGGGAATGGGCTATGAAGTGGTGGAAGGCCCGGAAATAGAGTATGACCTGTACAATTTTGAAAAGCTGAATATTGAGGCAGATCATCCGGCAAAGGATGAGCAGGACACCTTTTATATCACAAAGGATATCGTTTTGCGGACCCAGACTTCTCCGGTACAGGCGCGTGTGATGGAAAAAGAAAAGCCGCCGATCCGTATTATCGCACCGGGAAGAGTGTTCCGCTCCGATGAGGTGGACGCTACCCATTCTCCTTCCTTCCATCAGATCGAAGGACTGGTGATCGACAAACAGATCTCCTTTTCCGATCTCAAGGGAACGCTGGAAGTCTTTGCAAAAGAGCTGTTTGGGGAGGACACAAAGACCAAATTCCGCCCCCACCATTTCCCGTTTACAGAGCCAAGCGCAGAGGTGGATGTGACCTGCTTCAAATGTAAGGGGAAGGGATGCCGGTTCTGTAAAGGGACAGGCTGGATTGAAATTTTAGGGTGTGGAATGGTACACCCCAGAGTGCTGGAAATGTGCGGAATTGATCCAGAGGAATATACAGGATTTGCTTTTGGTGTGGGACTGGAGCGGATCGCACTGTTGAAATATGAGATTGATGATATGCGTCTGCTCTATGAAAATGACGTAAGATTTTTGAAGCAGTTTTAAACAGGACAGCCGGCCGGGCAGGGAAACAGGGTTGCCGTCAGACAAAAGGCGGCTCCCGGCCGACCGGGCCAAAAAGTAAAGAAACAGACCAGAAAAGAGGAGGATCAAAATGAATACATCATTATCATGGATAAAAGCATATGTGCCGGACCTTGCTGTAACGGCACAGGAATATACGGATGCAATGACACTTTCAGGGACAAAGGTAGAAGGATACCGGCAGATGGATGCGCATCTGGAGAAGATCGTAGTAGGAGAGATTCTGTCTATTGAAAAACATCCCGACGCCGACAAGCTGATAGTATGTCAGGTCAATGTGGGAGAGCAGACCGTCCAGATCGTAACAGGGGCGGACAACGTGAGAGAAGGCCATAAGGTTCCGGTAGTTCTGGACGGAGGTTCAGTGGCGGCAGGACATCAAAAAGGGGCGGAATCAAATGGAATCCGGATCAAAAAAGGAAAACTGAGAGGCGTAGAAAGCTTCGGGATGATGTGCTCCATCGAGGAGCTGGGAGCAACCAGGGAAATGTATCCGGAAGCTCCGGAAAACGGGATCTATATTTTCCCGGAGGATGCCAAAGCGGGAGAGGACGCAGTGGAGCTGCTGGGCCTTCGGGACGTGGTGTTTGAGTATGAAGTGACTTCCAACCGTGTGGATTGCTTCAGTGTGACCGGGATCGCAAGAGAGGCGGCGGCTACTTTTGGATGCAGCTTTTGTCCGCCGCAGGTGACGCCCACCGGAAATGAAGAAGATGCAAACGAGTATATTACGGTGGAGGTCAGGGAAGAGGAGCTGTGTCCCAGATATTGCGCCAGAGTGGTAAAGAATGTAAAAATAGGGCCTTCTCCGGTTTGGATGCAAAGAAGGCTGGCGTCAGTGGGGATCCGCCCCATCAACAATCTGGTGGATGTTACCAATTACGTGATGGAAGAGTACGGACAGCCGATGCATTCCTATGATCTGGATACCATTGCAGGAAGAAGGATCGTGGTAAGAAGGGCAGAGGAAGGAGAAACGTTTGTGACCCTGGACGGGCAGGAAAGAAAGTTGGATCCTTCCGTTCTGATGATCTGTGACGGAGAAAAATCCATTGGGATCGCAGGGATCATGGGAGGGGAAAATTCCATGATCACGGAGAACGTACAGACTGTTCTGCTGGAGGCAGCCAATTTTAATGGAACCAATATCCGGAAATCCGGAAAAAAAGTAGGACTTCGGACAGATGCGTCCGGAAAATTTGAAAAGGGATTGGATCCCAATAACGCCATGGCAGCCATGGATCGTGCCTGCCAGCTTCTGGAAGAGATGGGAGCAGGAGAAGTGGTGGGAGGCGCCGTGGATGTTTATCCCCGGAAAAGAGAAGAAGTCCGGGTTCCTTTCCGGCCTGACAGCATTAACCGGCTGCTGGGAACTTCCCTGACCAGGGAAGAAATGCTGGCTTATCTGGAAAGAGTGGAACTGCGCCTGGATTCGGAAACGGAAGAGATCGTAGCGCCTACCTTCCGCCAGGATATCCTGCGCAGCGCCGATGTGGCAGAGGAGGTAGCAAGGTTCTTTGGGTATGACAATATTCCCACCACCCTCCCAAGAGGAGAGGCGACGACAGGCAAGCTTCCGTTTAAGCTGCGGATCGAGCAGATTGCACGGGATATGGCAGAGTACTGCGGCTTCCATCAGGGAATGTGCTATTCTTTTGAAAGTCCCAAGGTATTTGACCGGTTAAGGCTGGAAAAGGATGATGCGGGGAGAAGAGCAGTGGAGATCTTAAATCCGCTGGGAGAGGATTACAGCATTATGAGAACCCTTCCGCTAAATGGGATGCTGACCTCTCTGGCAACCAATTATAACCGCAGAAACAAGGATGTTCGCCTGTATGAACTGGGAAATATCTATCTGCCGAAAGAACTTCCCCTGACAGAACTGCCGGAGGAACGGATGCAGTTTACCCTGGGTATGTACGGGGAGGGAGATTTTTACACGATGAAAGGTGTGGTGGAAGAATTTTTGGAGAAGGTGGGATTGGATCAAAAGCTTTCCTTCCAGCCGGAGGCCGGAAAACCCTTCCTTCATCCGGGACGGCAGGCAAAGCTGCTATACCGGGAAAGAGAACTGGGATATCTGGGAGAGGTACATCCGGAGGTGGCAGAAACCTATGGCATCGGGACGAGAGCGTATGTGGCAGTCCTGGATATGCCGGAGGTGGTAAAAGAGGCAACCTTTGAGCGAAAATATACCGGTATTGCAAGATTTCCGGCAATGACCAGGGATATCAGTATCCTGGTACCCAAGAAGATACTGGCAGGAGAAATCGAAGAGATCATAGAAAAACAGGGAGGAAGGTACTTGGAGAGCTACCACCTGTTTGACCTGTATGAGGGATCTCAGATCAAGCCGGGCTGCAAGTCTCTGGCCTACTCCATTACCTTCCGGGCAAAGGATAAGACACTGGAAGAGGCGGAAGTATCGACAGCAATGGAGAAGATCCTAAGCCAGTTGGAAGAAATTGGCGTGGAACTGCGAAAATAGACGCTGTAAAGCGGCAGAAGAGACGGCCAAAAGCGACCTCAAAGCCGTATGAGAAGGCTTGCAGCGATTGCGGTAAAGCCGCGCAGAAAATCGCTGTCAAGCTGCAGGAAACCGGTGAGAGAAGAGATGGCGTCGATGCAAAATGAAAAAAAGAAAGAAAAACAAGCAGGAGAAACAATACAGATCAAAGAGGAGGCTCTATGAAGCGTCAGGACTTTTATTATGAATTACCGGAACGGCTTATTGCACAGGATCCCCTGAAGAACCGCTCGGATTCCAGGCTTCTGGTGCTGGACAAAAAGACGGGGGAGACTTCTCACAAAAAATTTCCGGATCTTTTATCCTATCTGGAGGCAGGCGACTGTCTGGTGATCAACGATACGAAGGTGATTCCGGCAAGGCTGCTGGGACAGAAAAAAGGGACAGGAGGGCACGTAGAGGTTCTGCTGTTAAAAAGAAAATCCAAAGACGTCTGGGAGGTTCTGGTAAAACCGGGGAAAAAGGCCAGACCGGGAGCAGTGATCGAGTTTGGCGGAAATCTGTTGACGGGAGAGATCATCGACGTGGCAGAAGAGGGCAACCGGCTGATCCGATTTTCCTTTGAGGGGATTTTTGAGGAAGTGCTGGATCAGCTGGGAGAAATGCCCCTGCCGCCCTATATCACGCACAAGCTGGAGGACAAAAACCGCTATCAGACGGTATATGCCAGACATACCGGTTCGGCAGCCGCACCTACGGCGGGTCTGCATTTTACTCCTGAGCTTTTGGAAAAAATCAGGGAAAAGAACGTAACCATTGCCAGGGTAACGCTTCATGTGGGACTGGGAACCTTCCGGCCGGTAAAAGTAGACAATATTCTGGAACATCACATGCATGCGGAAACATATGAGATCAGCCGGGAGGCTGCACAGGCCATCAATGAAGCCAAGGAAAGAGGCGGCAGGGTGATCTGTGTGGGAACCACCAGCTGCAGGACCATAGAATCGGCGGCAGAAGGAGGAAAGGTCCGACCGGGAAAGGGAGAGACAGATATTTTCATTTATCCCGGATACACCTTTCAGGTATTGGATGGGCTGGTGACAAATTTTCATCTGCCGGAATCCACTTTGATCATGCTGATCTCGGCGCTGGCAGGAAAAGACCAGGTACTTCGGGCGTATCAGGAGGCTGTCAGGGAGGAATATCGGTTCTTTTCCTTTGGAGACGCCATGCTGATCGTTTAGGAAAAAAGTACAAGAGAAATGAAAAAGACGGCAGATTGACAAAAATCTGCTGTTTTTTTGTCAATTTCCTGTGAAATTTTCTTCTCAAAAAGCGGGAGTATGGTATAATGGACGAAGAAAATGTAAAAGCAGGGGACGATAAAGGAAAACCTCTGCAGGAAGTCAGGGAGGAGACAAAATGAGTGTGGAAACAAAAGACTTAATGTGGGCGCTGGTGAAAGAAAAATCAGAAAAGGGCCTTTGGATGAAACAGGTTCCGGTGCCGGAAGTCAAGGAAAACGACGTCAAGATCAAGATCAGAAAAACGGCTATCTGTGGGACGGACGTACATATTTATGAGTGGAATGAGTGGGCGCAGAATACCATCCCCATCGGAATGACAGTCGGTCATGAGTATGTGGGAGAAGTGGTGGAAGTAGGAAGCGCAGTCAGAGGATTTAAACCGGGAGATCTGGTATCGGGAGAAGGACATATCACCTGTGGCAAATGTCGGAACTGCCTGGAGGGGCACAAGGAAAACTGCCGCAGCGCAAAGGGAGTGGGAGTCAACCGGAACGGGGCTTTTGCGGAATATCTGGTGATTCCGTCCTGTAACGTCTGGCCGTGCAACCCTAACGTTCCGGAGGAAATGTATGCGATTTTCGATCCCTTCGGCAATGCCACCCATACGGCGCTGTCCTATGATATGCTGGGAGAAGACGTACTTGTGGCCGGAGCGGGTCCCATTGGCTGTATGGCGGCTGCTATTGCAAAGTTTTCCGGAGCAAGGCATGTCGTGGTAACAGATCTGAATCCTTACCGTCTGGATCTGGCTAAGAAGCTGGGCGCTACCAGAACGGTAAATCTGAAAGAAGAAAAGCTGCAGGACGTTATGAAAGAGATCGGTATGCAGGAAGGGTTTGATGTGGGATTGGAAATGTCCGGATCCCAGGCAGGATTAAACGACATGATCCACAACATGAAGCATGGCGGAAACATTGCACTTCTGGGATTGCAGCGGACAGATGCAGTGGTGGATCTGGAGACGGTGATCTTTAACGGACTGAATATCCGCGGAATCTATGGAAGAAAGGTGTGGGATACCTGGTACAAGATGTCTACGATGATCCAGGCAGGACTGGATATACACGAGATCATTACCCACAGATTTGACGTGCGGGACTATGAAAAAGGATTTGCAGCAATGATCTCCGGACAGTCCGGGAAGGTAGTGCTGGACTGGACACATCTGCATGACTAAGGAGAAAGAAAAGAGAGGAAGACAAATCATGGCAAATAAGGCAGAAATATTAAATCTTTATGCAAAGACGGTAGAAGAGATCAAAGAAGCAGGACTGTTTAAGGGAGAGGCGCCTTTTGTATCTCCGCAGGGCTCCCGCGTACGGATGGAGGACGGAAGGGAACTGCTTTGTATGTGCGCCAACAATTATCTGGGACTGGGGAACAATGCCAGACTGATCGAGGCGGCGAAGCGTACCTATGACGAGAAGGGGTACGGCGTAGCTTCCGTGCGCTTTATCTGTGGGACACAGGATATCCACAAGACACTGGAAAGACGGATGTCAGAGTTTTTGGGAACAGAAGATACCATCTTGTATTCTTCCTGTTTTGACGCAAACGGAGGTCTGTTTGAAACCCTTCTGACGGCGGAGGATGCGGTGATCAGCGACGAGCTGAACCATGCTTCCATCATTGACGGGGTCCGTCTGTGCAAGGCAAAGCGTTTTCGCTATAAGAACAACGACATGGCAGATCTGGAAGAGAAGCTGAAGGAAGCAGATGCGGCAGGGGCAAGGATCAAGCTGATCGCTACCGACGGAGTCTTCTCCATGGACGGGATCATCTGTAACCTGAAAGGAGTCTGCGACCTGGCGGATAAGTATGACGCGCTGGTGATGGTAGACGACAGCCACGCGGTAGGATTTGTAGGAAAGACGGGTAGAGGAACGCCGGAATACTGCGGCGTGCAGGACAGAGTGGATATTATTACCGGAACCCTTGGGAAAGCGCTGGGAGGAGCGTCAGGCGGATATACGTCAGGCAGGAAGGAGATCATTGATCTTCTCCGCCAGAGAAGCCGTCCATATCTATTCTCCAATTCTTTGGCTCCGGCCATTGCGGGAGCCAGCATTGAGCTTCTGGATATGCTGGAAGAAAGCACCTCTCTCAGGGATCATCTGGAAGAGGTTACAAAATATTACAGAGAGGAACTGGAAAAGAACGGGTTCGATATTATCAAGGGAACGCACCCCTGTGTGCCTGTCATGATTTATGATGAAAAGACGGCGGCAGAATTTGCTAAACGAATGATGGAAAAGGGAGTGTATGTAGTGGCATTCTCATATCCGGTCGTTCCGAAGGGGAAGGCAAGGATCCGTACCCAGGTGTGCGCAAGCCACACGAAGGAGGACATCGACTTTATCCTGAAGTGCTTTATGGAGGTTCGGGAAGAGATGAAGGCAGCTTCCCTGTAATGGCAGACGTTGCATCTGCCCTCTCATGCAGGACAGAGGGAGAGATCGGCGCTGCAGTCGGGAACGCAGAAATAAGAGGATAGAAACGGACTTAAAATCAGGGATTCCCAGTGAATAGACCAGAATTGGCAATTCGCAGGAGTCCCTTTTTTGCTCTGCCAAAGAAAAGTCAAAAGATTGACAAAAAATAATTATATATTTTAATCAATGAAGAACACAGCAAAGTTGAAGCTTGAAATGGAAGAGAAGTTAGCCGGAAAATGTATCCCTACTACTTATTACTGAGTAGAGAAAGGAAAAAAGGAGGAAGAAGCAAGTGGGAAAGAGATGTATGCATGCAGGGCTGATTTTGATGCTTGTGGTGTTTTTGGCAGGCAATAGCTCTGCATCGGAAGAAGAGATTTACGAAAGTAGAATATTGCCACAAGGTTTTGATGAGACGGTTACGTTTGGAGAAGTTGAGGCAGAGATATTACAGTTGATTCAGGAGAGACATTTAAATATTCCGCTACATTCCAAAGCGTATGTAGATTTTATGTATGCTATTTTGTATAACGAAGTGCCGGCCATTTCCGATGAAGTTTCTGAATATTTCGCGGCATATGCAGCGGTGTATGTGACAGAATACCAGCGGAGAGAAGTAGAAAGCCCGGGAGAGACAGGAGATACAGAAAGTATAGGAATGGATCTGGATGGTACCATACAGGAAGAAAGACTGAGAAACCAGGAGAAGTTTCGAAAATTAGAAGAAGGAGCAAATCAGAACAGCATATTACGGGCAGAGGGGTATAATGTGTCTGCAGCGCAGGATTATGCAAAAGATTTGCGTTAACGAGAAATCTGGCTTATTTTGCTTATGAGTACGATTGTACAAATTTTGCATCACAGATTGTTCATTGGGCAGGAATGACTCCGATTAGAACTCAATGGCAATGGAATGGAACGGAGCAGGCACGTAGATGTTGGAATGTAGCACATGATTTTATAGAGTATTGGACACTGGAAAGAGGATATAATGGGGGAGCTTACCTAACGAAAGCGGATGCGAAAAGACACGCATTGCCGGGAGATCTTATAGGCTACATGGATAAAAAGGACTATAAGATTTGGCATGTGACTTTTGTACAGAGTAAATCAAACGGAAAAATTTATGTTTCACAGCATACGGGGGATCGATACAACGAAGACTGGGATGGTATTGATATTAATAATAGTACCTGCATTATTGTTCGATTTTAAGAGGAGATATGGAGAAAAAATTAAAAAGAATGCTACTGCTTTTTTCTGTTTTGGCGATATTGGTATGGTTGGGAGTGAAGCTGTCAAAGCCAATCGCCTTTACCGAAAAAAGCGGGTTTGTGGACATCCAAAAAGTAAAGATATTTGATGGACACTATGATCTAAGCAACACCAAGCATCGGCATGGTGGAGAGGCGAAATACCTTTACCTTTTATACTTGGGAAACCAGGAAGTAAAAATCAGTCGTAATGGACAAAAGATCCTCTTGGAAAAGAAGCTGGGCCATCTTTACAAATGGAGAGCGAAAGAGAGGGATTATGAGCTGGAGATCGGGGAAGACAAATATTATATCCTCTATGTCTGCAATTAGAAAAATAAAAGGAAATTCCGGCTTGCCATTGCCGGAAAAAGTCCCTCGGATATCCTTTTGGGAGGCGGTCCGGGGGACTTTTATGTATTCTGCCGAAAAGCTTGACGAAAATAGGCAAAAACAGTAAAATGTTATGTGCAACTTAGAAAATTTTGTTTAGGAGGTCATGAAACATGGCAAAATGGGTGTATATGTTTACAGAAGGTGACGCAACAATGAGGAACCTTCTTGGCGGAAAGGGTGCGAACCTTGCGGAAATGACAAAGCTTGGTCTTCCGGTGCCTCAGGGATTTACTGTGACAACAGAAGCTTGTACACAGTACTATGAGGACGGTCGCATGATCAATCAGGAGATCATGGATCAGATCATGGAAGCGATCGTGAAGATGGAAGCTATCACAGAGAAGAAGTTCGGGGATAAAGAAAATCCGCTTCTTGTATCTGTTCGTTCCGGAGCAAGAGCTTCCATGCCTGGTATGATGGATACGATTTTGAACCTGGGACTCAACGAGGAAGTGGTAAAGGTACTGGCTGAGAAGTCCGGTAATCCGCGTTGGGCATGGGATTGCTACAGAAGATTTATTCAGATGTACTCCGACGTTGTTATGGAAGTCGGCAAAAAATACTTTGAAGAACTCATCGATGAGATGAAGGAGAAAAAAGGCGTAAAAGAAGACGTGGATCTGACCGCAGAAGATCTGCAGGTACTGGCAGAGCAGTTCAAGGCAGAATACAAGTCCAAGATCGGTTCTGATTTCCCGACAGATCCCAAGGAGCAGCTGATGGGAGCGATCCAGGCAGTATTCCGTTCCTGGGACAATCCGAGAGCAAACATCTACCGTCGTGACAATGATATCCCGTACTCCTGGGGAACGGCGGTAAACGTTCAGATGATGGCATTTGGTAACATGGGAGATACTTCCGGTACCGGTGTTGCATTCACACGTGATCCTGCTACCGGAGAGAAGGCGCTGATGGGCGAGTTCCTGATGAACGCACAGGGAGAAGACGTGGTTGCCGGTGTTCGTACTCCACAGAAGATCGCAGGTCTCAAGGAGATCATGCCGGAAGTATACGAGCAGTTTATCGGTATCTGCAACAAGCTGGAAGATCACTACAGAGATATGCAGGATATGGAGTTTACCATCGAAGATAAAAAGCTTTACATGCTGCAGACACGTAATGGTAAGAGAACGGCTCAGGCTGCTTTGAAGATTGCTTGTGACCTGGTAGACGAAGGTATGATCACAGAGGAAAAAGCAGTAGCCATGATCGAGCCGAGAAACCTGGATACACTGCTGCATCCGCAGTTTGACGCGGCAGAGCTGAAAAAAGCAACTCCGATCGGAAAGGCGCTGGGAGCATCTCCGGGAGCTGCTTGCGGTAAGGTGGTATTTACAGCAGACGACGCCAAAGAGTGGGATCTGAAGGGCGAGAAGGTGATCCTGGTTCGTCTGGAGACCTCTCCGGAAGACATCGAAGGAATGAAGGCGGCTCAGGGTATTCTGACAGTCCGCGGTGGTATGACTTCTCATGCAGCCGTAGTGGCACGTGGAATGGGAACCTGCTGTGTGTCCGGATGCGGAGATATCGTGATGGACGAGGCAAACAAGAAGTTCACACTGGGCGGCAAAGAATACAAAGAGGGAGACTTTATCTCTCTGGATGGTTCTACCGGAAATATCTATGAGGGCATCATTGCTACAGTAGACGCACAGATCGCAGGCGAGTTCGGACGTATCATGACATGGGCAGACAAGTACAGAACCATGAAAGTTCGTACAAATGCAGATACTCCGGAGGACGCAAGAAAGGCAAGAGAGTTGGGAGCAGAAGGAATCGGACTTTGCCGTACAGAGCATATGTTCTTTGAGGGCAACAGAATCGACGCATTCCGTGAGATGATCTGTTCTGAGACACTGGAAGAAAGAGAAGCAGCGCTGGAGAAGATCCTTCCGGAGCAGCAGGGAGACTTTGAAGCACTTTACGAGGCACTGGAAGGCAATCCGGTAACCATCCGTTTCCTGGATCCTCCGCTTCATGAGTTCGTACCGACTTCTGAGGAAGATATCAAGAAGCTGGCTGATGCACAGGGCAAGACTGTTGCACAGATCAAGGCGATCATTGACTCTCTCCATGAGTTCAACCCGATGATGGGACATCGTGGATGCCGTCTGGCAGTTACCTATCCGGAAATCGCAAAAATGCAGACAAAAGCAGTGATCCGTGCAGCGATCAATGTGAAAAAGGCTCATCCGGAATGGAATATCTGCCCGGAGATCATGATCCCGTTGGTAGGAGAAGTGAAAGAGCTGAAATATGTGAAGAAATTTGTGGTAGAGACAGCAGACGCTGAGATCGCAGCGGCAGGCGTAGAGCTGAAGTACGAAGTGGGAACCATGATCGAGATCCCAAGAGCTGCCCTGACAGCAGATGAGATCGCAAAAGAAGCAGACTTCTTCTGCTTCGGTACAAACGACCTGACACAGATGACGTTTGGATTCTCACGTGACGACGCAGGAAAGTTCCTGGATGCATACTATGATGCAAAGATCTTTGAAAATGATCCGTTTGCAAAATTAGATCAGACAGGCGTTGGAAAGCTGATGGAAATGTCCATTCAGCTGGGCAAGCCGGCAAACAGCAAGCTTCATGTAGGTATCTGCGGAGAGCACGGAGGAGATCCGACTTCCGTAGAGTTCTGCAACACGCTGGGACTGGATTATGTATCCTGCTCACCGTTCCGTGTTCCGATCGCAAGACTGGCAGCCGCACAGGCAGCTATCAAGGCAGGCAAATAGTCTTTGCCTGAAACAGAGTGAAATAAGGCATAGCCGTAGAGGCATCCGGAAAGTCAGAAACTGGCTGAAGGGTGCCTCTTTTTTCTTGCGCTCATTTTTCGGTTTGCTTCTGTTTTGGAAGGCACCGGAAAGAGTGCGGATTATGAAGAAGGATCTGCTGATTATATATTAAACGGTGATGCACCGGATAATCTTGATCCTATTGTGAATGAAGCAATAGAGATTCTCAATAATCTGAAAACTGATAAGGCAAAGAAGTCTGCACTTGCTATGCTGAAGCAGATTCAGATTCTTGAGGACGAAGGTTCAATGTTTAATAGTATCAAAACAACTGAGGTGAACGAAACTGCGGATTCCGCAAAAATGTCGATTAAAGTATTGATTAGGGCTTTATTGTGATGTATAATTCTATTGAACAAAAGTGCGGATTCCGCAATTTTGTTCAATAATCAATGAGGTGATACATTATGGAGATACGTAGAGACATATATCTGAATAAGCTTATTTCAAAAAGGCATAACGGATTAATTAAGGTTGTGACAGGTATGCGAAGATGTGGAAAATCATATCTTTTGTTTAATCTTTTTAAAGAGTATCTGACAAACGAAGGGGTTTCTGAAAATCATATTATTGAGATTGCATTCGACTCTTTTGAGAATAAAAAGCATCGAGATCCAGAGGTTTTATTTCCACATCTAATGGAAAAAATATCTGATGATGGAATGTATTATGTTCTATTAGATGAAGTTCAGATGCTTGATGATTTTGAATCAGTTCTTAATAGCCTTGGCAGAAAGAAAAATGTAGATGTATATGTAACGGGAAGTAATGCAAAATTTCTGTCAAAGGATATTGTTACGGAATTTCGTGGACGTGGGGATGAAGTTCATATGTATCCGCTAACATTTAGCGAGTTTATGAGCGTATATGAGGGTGATAGACAACAAGGATGGAGAGATTACGTACTGTTTGGTGGAATACCGCTTGTACTGAGCTTTGAAACTGCTGATCAGAAATCCGATTTTTTAAAATCTCTGTTTGAGGAAACCTATATTTCTGATATTACAGGAAGAAATAACATACGTAATAAGACTGAATTAGAAGAGCTTCTAAATATTTTATCTTCGGCTATTGGTTCCTTAACAAACCCAAGCAAACTATCAGCGACATTTAAAAGTGTTAAGAACAAGACCATTAGCAAAGATACAATAATCAAATATATAGATTATCTTAAAGACTCATTTCTTGTCGATAGTGCAATTCGATATGATATCAAAGGTAAAAAGTACATTAATACTCCATCAAAGTACTACTTTACCGATCTTGGACTTAGAAATGCGAGACTTAATTTTAGGCAGATGGAGGAGACTCACGCTATGGAAAACATTATATTCAACGAATTGAAAGTTCGTGGATATAATGTGGACGTAGGCGTTGTTGTTATGAATGAAGTAGATAAGAATGGTAAGAAAATCAGAAAACAGCTGGAAGTGGATTTTGTTTGCAATAAGGGATCAAAGAGATTTTATATTCAATCCGCCTATGCGCTACCTGATCAAGAAAAGATGGAACAGGAGCAACGCTCATTGGTAAGGACAGGAGATGGATTTAAAAAAATTATTATTACAAAGGATGCTGTGGCACCACTTTATAATGAAGACGGCATATTGGTAATGAGTATTTATGATTTTCTTCTTAATCCGGAAAGTATGGAGATTTAAATAAATATTGAGACTTAAAAAACACATTTTTACAATTTCTATTTCTAATAATGCCATATAAAAAGATGTTTCTTTATAGCAAACTGCCCACTTATTTGCTTCTGAGTGGGCAGTTTACTATTGACTTTCTATATGAAAATCGCACATAATATAGTAAAGTACCCAATCAATGAATGAATTTGAGGCAATGAAACAGAGGTGGAGAAATGCTTCGTGAAAACGATATTAAAAGTGTGAGAAAGCTGTTCAATCGGCATCACTATGTTATGACTACTGCCGAACTTCTTGAAGCCAAGCTATACTATGCAGACATTAAACAACTTTTAGAGGAAGGTTTTATTGAAAGAATACGACGAGGGTATTATCACTGGATTGAAAACTGCGAAGTCAAAGAAATCGTTATCATTAATAGCTTGTTTCCCGATGCGGTTCTTTGTATGGAAACTGCACTATTCTATTATGCATACAGCGATAGGAACCCCACTGAGTGGAATTTTGCCATAGACAGGAATGTTTCAAAATTACGAACCAACATAGAGTACCCATTCATTAAAGCATATCGCCTTGAGTCCGATTTGGTTACGCTTGGTGAAGCAACAGGGGAGATTGATTTCACAAAAGTGCGAATTTATGACCGTGACCGAACAATTTGTGATGTTCTGAAAAATATGAGCAAAATGGATAAAGAAATTTTCAATAAAGCAATACGAGGGTATGTGAATGACCCGAGAAAGAATATACCAAACCTTATGAGGTATGCAAAAAAACTGCGTGTGCAGAAAAAGGCGGAAGAATTGATTGGAGTGTGGTTGTAATGGCAGATATTGTGGCTTCCGTTTTGGCAAAGCTGAGAAATAAAGCAAAAGCTTCCGGTATCAATTACCAGCAATGTTTGCAGCTTTTTGTGCAAGAAGAATTTTTGAGAAAGCTATCAAAAGCTGGATGTGAGGATACGCTCATACACAAAGGGGGATTGTTCATTTATACTTTAACGAATTTTGAAAGCCGAGCAACAATTGATGTCGATTTCCTGCTCCGTGGATACTTAAACTTCCACTCGTCATGGAAGAAATCCAGACATTCCTTGAGTCTGTGTTTGATGCGATAGTGAATGAGAAAGAGTGGAAAAACAGATGGGATACGAAAGTAAAAGGATGGTGATATCGTGAAAATCATAGGAATTGACATAGGAACGACCAGTATCAGCATGGTACTGATAGACTGGGAAAAAAGGGAGTTACTTGCAAGCAGGACGATCCATCATCAGTCCTTTTTGGAGGGAAAAGAACCAGGAGAAAAAATACAGGATCCGGAAAAGATCTGGCGTCTGGTAAAAGAAACGCTGGATGAGCTGATCTGTCAACAGGGGCAGCCGGAGGCGATAGGGCTGACAGGACAAATGCATGGAATCCTCTATGTGGATGGCAGAGGAGAAGCGGTCACTCCCTTGTATACCTGGCAGGATGAGAGGGGACTTAGGCCCCTGGAAGAAGGAAAAAGCAGCGTGGATATCCTGCGGGAGGCAACAGGGTCGGCAGCGGCCGGCTATGGACTGGTCACCCACCTGTATCTGCAAAAGACGGGGCAGATCCCCGGACAGGCGAAAAGGATCGCCGGAATCAGCGACTATGTGGCCATGAAGCTTTGCGGTCTGACAGAACCTGCCATTGGGATGGATATGGCGGCAAGTTGGGGAGGCTTTCAGCTGGAAGCAGGAGAGTTTTGCAGGGAGAAACTGACACAGACAGGCATGGATCTGAGCTACCTTCCCCGGGTAGAAAAAGAGCAGTTCCTTGTGGGAAAAACCAGGGAAGGGATTCCTGTGATGGGAGCCATCGGGGATAATCAGGCAAGCTTTCTAGGAGCGGTAGAGGATGTTTACGATACTGTTTTGATCAACGTGGGAACAGGCAGTCAGATCTCCTTTGTTTCCAGGAACTATGTGGAGGGAGACGGGACAATAGAGCTTCGTCCCTGCATGAAAGATGGGTATCTCCTGGCAGGATCCTCCTTATGTGGGGGACGGGCTTACGCATTGCTGGAGCAGTTTTATCGGGAAGTGACAGGCAATCGGCAGGAAAGCTGCTATGAAACCATGTACCGGGATGCTGAAACGTTTCTTCAGGAACAGGGGATGGAACAGGCCTGGAAGGTGCGGACGACTTTTTCCGGAACCCGAAAGGATCCCGGACAGACGGGAGAAATCAGCGGGATCACCGTCAAAAACTTCCATCCGGGCGCTATGACGGTAGGAGTGATCCGGGGGATTTTAGAGGAACTTTATCAGCAGTATGAGAGTATGTGTCGGCTGACAGGAAGAAGGGCCGGCCGATTGGCAGGCTCCGGCAATGGTCTCCGGCAAAATCCGTTGATGCAGAAAATGGCGGAAGAACTGTTTCAGCTAAAGCTGGAGATCCCACGGTATCGGGAAGAAGCGGCCTGCGGGGCAGCCTTTTGTGCAGGAAAGCTGCTGTAGGCACAGAAAGGACGGGCAAAAGCCGCTGTCCTTATGCTCTGTGAGTGACAGGAACTACGGAGAAGTGAAGGAATCTGCCTAAAAATAAGAAAGGAAAGCCTCCATCGCCTTGGAAGAAGGCATCTGGCTGTTTTGGGCGATCACCAGGCTGCGCATGGGAAGCACCTCTTTTGTGGGAACGACAAACAGATCCTTCTGGTCTTTCGGAAGACTGTAATCCGGAAGAAAAGCGATCCCCAGTCCGATCCGAGCAAGGTCGATGAGAAGGTCGTTGCTGCTTAGCTCGATCTCCGGAACCAGATCCAGCTGATGCTGCTGAAACAGGGAATGAAGAAATTCACTGGTGGTGCTTTTTTTGTCCAGCATCAAAAGCGGATAGTCCAACAGCTGTTTCAGGGAAAGCGGTTTTTCTTTTAAATGAGAAAAAGAAGACCCGCCGACGAATACATCCCGGAAACTGTGGATCTTCTTGGTGGTCACAACATTTCCCAGGTGGGCGTTGGGTGTATTTACTACGATGAAATCCACCACTCCGCTTTCCAGCAGCTCTACGCAGTGGATGGAGGTGGCGTTGGTAACCTTGATATGTACCCTGGGAAATTCCCGGTGGAACTTTTCCAGATAAGGAACCAGAAAATAGCGGCAGATGGTATCGCTGGCTCCGATGCGGATCTGCCCACGGTTGGCTCCGGTATCCAGAAGCTGGGATTCTCCCCGCTGGATCAGATTCATGGCAGGCTCCACGTGGCGCAGCAGGATCTCCCCTTCCGAGGTCAGGCGTACTTTCTTGGTGCTTCGGATGAACAAAGTCTGATCCAGCTTTTTTTCCAGGGTTTTTATAGACTGGCTGACGGCAGACTGGGAGATGAACAGCTGCTTGGAAGCCTCGGAAAAGCTCAGGGTGGAAGCGACGTGATAAAAGACCTTATATAATTCGTAATTAATATCCATGATAAGTCCTCCTTATAAAACTAATATGCATTATAAGGGAAAAATCGGGGAATTACAACCGGGTTTGTGATAAAATGGTAGCCGAAAAAAGTGTGGAAAAGCATTCGGGAGTCTTAAAAGGACAAAAGGAAGCAGAAGAGAGAAAGGGGAAGCAATGAAACTACTATCAAAAAGCGTTGCAGCAGGAAGCATGGTCCTGGTGATTTTTGCCATGCTTCTTACCAGCTTTCAGATCGCCATGTACGGAGATGGGGGATATGGGTTTTTTAAAAAAGAATACAGGAAATATCAGGTGGCAGATCAATTGGATATGAGGGAAGAAGACCTGGAAAAAGTGACGGTCTACATGATGGACTATCTCATAGGCAAAGAGGAAAAGCTGTCCATTGAGACGACAGTAGACGGAAAGCGGCAGGATTTTTTTAATGACCAGGACCGGCTCCACATGGAAGACGTACAAAGACTGTTTCTGGGAGGGCTGAGGCTTCAGAACATCTGCTTGATCCTTGCGCTTCTGGGATGCCTGTGGATCAGGTTCCAAGAAAGGGAGTGGAAGAGGCGGATAGCAGTGGGGTATCGAAATGCAGCCTGGCTGCTGGGAGGCGCAGCGATAATTCTTGCCGTCTGGTGTGCCGTCGATTTCAGCCAGGTGTTTGTGATCTTTCACAAGCTGTTTTTTCGGAACGATCTGTGGCTGTTTGACCCGGAAACTGATTACATGATCCAAATGCTGCCGGAAGGTTTCTTTTTTGATATGGTAAAACGGATCGGAGGAATCTTTTTCCTGTTTTTTGGAGGCATCTATCTGGCAGCCTGGTTGTACAGACGGAAGGAAGGAAAAAATCTGGCAAAGAGCGCAGGGGGAGCTGCAGAAAAACCACAAAAAGTGAGGAGCAATAAATAAGTATAAGTTATAAAAATATTAAGTTATATTAACTTTAATAATAAAATTCCTTATGCTACAATGAAAACAGATGCAGTGGTTTAGAAGTGGAGGAACAAAATGAGTCAGGTAAAGCGAATCTATGTGGAAAAGAAACCGGAGTTTGCCGTTCGGGCAAAGGAACTGAAACATGAAATCAGAAATTATCTGGGAATCAAACAGGTTACCTCTGTTCGGGTACTGATCCGATACGATGTGGAACATGTCACAGAAGAGATGTTTGAAAAGGCCTGCTGCGGGGTGTTTGCGGAACCTCCGGTGGATACGGTCTATCGGGAGAAGTTTCCGATGGAAGAGAAAGAAAAGGCGTTTTCCGTAGAGTTTTTGCCGGGGCAGTTTGATCAGAGGGCAGATTCGGCAGTACAGTGTATACAGTTTATCAAGGAAGAGGAGAAGCCGGTGATCCAGACGGCAGTGACCTACGTCATCGGCGGAGACGTGTCCGAGGCGGATATGGACGCCATCCGTGGACATTGTATCAATCCGGTAGATTCCAGGCAGACGGAGGAGACCAAACCGGAAACGCTGGTTACAGTGTTTGAGGAGCCGGAAGACGTGAGCATCCTGGAGGGATTCTGCAAACGAGATCCGGAAGAGTTAAAGGAGTTGTATCAGTCCTTGGGACTGGCCATGACTTTGAAGGATTTTGCACATATTCAGACCTATTTTGCTGCCGAAGAAAAGAGAGATCCGTCTATGACGGAAATCCGTGTGCTGGATACTTACTGGTCCGACCATTGCCGTCACACCACCTTTTCCACGGAACTGACGGAGGTTTGTTTTGAAAAAGGGGACTACCGGGAAGTGATGGAGGGTACCTACCGGAAGTATCTGACGGACAGGGAAGAACTTTTTGGGGGACGAAAGGATAAATTTGTCTGCCTGATGGACCTGGCGCTGATGGCTATGCGGAAGCTGAAAAAAGAAGGGAAGCTTTCCGACCAGGAAGAATCAGAAGAGATCAACGCGTGCAGCATTGTAGTGCCGGTGGAGGTAGACGGGGAGAAAGAGGAGTGGCTGGTGAATTTCAAGAATGAGACCCACAACCATCCTACGGAGATCGAGCCGTTTGGCGGGGCCGCCACCTGTCTGGGAGGAGCCATCCGGGATCCCCTGTCCGGACGTACTTACGTGTATCAGGCAATGCGTGTGACGGGGGCGGCAGACCCCACCGTTTCTGTAAAAGAGACAAGAAAAGGCAAGCTGCCTCAAAAAAAGCTGGTGAGGGAGGCGGCTGCCGGATACAGCTCCTATGGCAATCAGATCGGTCTGGCCACCGGACTGGTAAAAGAGATCTACCATCCGGACTATGTGGCAAAGAGAATGGAGATCGGAGCAGTGCTGGGAGCAGCCCCAAGAAGGGCCGTGATCCGGGAAACATCGGACCCGGGGGATGTGATCATCCTGCTGGGCGGACGTACAGGAAGAGACGGGTGCGGCGGAGCAACCGGATCCTCCAAGGTTCATACGGAAGAGTCTACCCGGGTTTGCGGCGCAGAGGTGCAAAAGGGCAATCCACCTACGGAACGCAAGATCCAGCGCCTGTTCCGCCGGGAGGAAGTCAGCAGGCTGATCAAGAAGTGTAATGACTTCGGAGCAGGCGGAGTATCGGTGGCGATCGGAGAGCTGGCAGACGGCCTGCGGATCGATCTGGATCAGGTGCCGAAGAAATATGCGGGACTGGATGGAACAGAGATCGCCATTTCAGAATCCCAGGAGCGTATGGCGGTAGTAGTAGATCCGGCACAGGCAGAAGCGTTTATGCAGTATGCGGCACAAGAGAATCTGGAGGCTACCAAAGTGGCGGTGGTTACGGAGGAGCCGAGGCTGGTACTTCTCTGGAGAGGAAAGGAGATCGTCAACCTGTCCAGAAGATTTCTGGATACCAATGGAGCCCATCAGGAAACGAAGGTGATCGTGGAGGCGCCCAAAAGGCAGGACAGCCTTTTCCGGGAAAGACCGGAAGGAGCAGTGAAGGACAGGTGGCTGAAAACACTGGCAGATTTAAATGTCTGCTCCCAGAAGGGACTGGTGGAACGGTTCGACGGTTCTATCGGCGCAGGAACGGTACTGATGCCCCACGGAGGGAGATTTCAGAAGACGGAAGTGCAGGCGATGGCGGCAAAGCTTCCCGTGCAGAAGGGCGACTGCGATACGGTTACTTTGATGAGTTATGGATTTGATCCCTATCTGTCCAGCTGGAGCCCATACCATGGAGCTGTCTATGCCGTGACGGAGTCGGTAGCCAAGATCGTGGCGGCAGGAGGAGATCCGGAAAACATCCGGTTCACCTTCCAGGAATATTTCCGCAGGATGACGGAAGATCCCAGAAGGTGGAGTCAGCCGGTGGCGGCTCTTTTGGGAGCCTATGCGGCGCAGCTGGGATTCGGACTTCCCTCCATCGGAGGCAAAGACAGTATGTCGGGCACCTTTGAAGAGATCGACGTTCCCCCCACACTGGTTTCCTTTGCGGTAGATGTGGCGAGGGAAGGGGAGATCATTACGCCGGAATTGAAGGAGGCAGGAAATGAGCTGCTTTGGATCCGGATCGCAAGAGATGAGAACGACCTGCCCGTTTATGAAAAGGTAAAAGAGGCATATCGTAGGGTGACGGAAGACATTCGGGCAAACAGAGTCATATCTGCCTATGCCGTGGATCGTCACGGAATCGTGGCAGCCATCAGTAAAATGGCTTTTGGAAATGCGAAGGGCGTGCGCTTAGACGCCGAGCTGGAAACGGGAGAACTGTTTGCACCCGCCTTTGGAGATCTGATCCTGGAAGTTTCACAGGGAGCCGGGGAAAAGCTGTGCTCCAGAGGAAGAAGGATCGGACAGGTTACGGAGGCGCCGGAGTTTCTCTATAGAAAAGAGAGGATTTCCCTGGAAGAGGCAGAGGCTTTTTGGACGGGGACCCTGGAGCGGGTATTTCCTACTGCGTCAGAGGAAGCACCGAAGCAGGAAGTGCCGGAGCTGGTTCTCTATCACACAAAAGACGTCTATGTATGCAGACACAGGGTGGCAGTGCCGGAAGTATTTATTCCGGTATTTCCGGGAACCAACTGTGAATACGACAGTGCGGCAGCCTTTGAGCGTGCCGGGGCAAAGACCAACGTCAAGGTCTTTAAGAATCTGAGCGCCCAGGACATCAAGGATTCCGTTGCCGTATTTGAAAAAAGCATCAGAGAGGCTCAGATCGTCATGTTTCCGGGAGGCTTCAGCGCGGGAGACGAGCCGGACGGATCCGCCAAATTTTTTGCAACGGCATTTCAGCATGCAAAACTGAAAGAGGCGCTGGAAGATCTTCTGGCGAAGAGAGACGGACTGATCCTTGGAATCTGTAACGGTTTTCAGGCACTGATCAAACTGGGACTGGTTCCCGATGGAAAAGTGGCGGGACAGACGGAGGAATCGCCTACGCTGACCTACAATTCCATAGGGCGACACGTTTCCAAGATGGTCTATACGAAGGTGATGAGTAACAAATCTCCCTGGCTGGCGGGGGCAGAGCTGGGAGGGGTCTATACCAATCCGGCTTCCCACGGAGAGGGGCGTTTTGTAGCGTCCGAAGCGTGTCTGAAGGAACTGATAGAGTGCGGACAGGTTGCTACGGCTTACTGCAATACAGAAGGCGTTCTGTCTATGGAGGAAGAGTGGAATGTAAACGGATCTTACTGCGGGATCGAAGGGATCACCAGTCCGGATGGAAGAGTGCTGGGCAAGATGGCGCATTCGGAAAGAAGAGGCCGGTCCGTGGCAAAAAATATTTACGGAGAACAGGATCTTAAGATATTTGAGTCGGGAGTTTTGTACTTTAAGTAGGTAGAGCGAAAAAGAAAACGAAACATAAAAATAAAAATGCTTCAATAATGACATAAAAACTGTAAAAAACAACCAAAAAAACAGGCAAAATGAAAGAATGACAGGTGCGTGTTGCAGAAAAATGTGTTTTTTGAAGGAAATTCGTTGTGTTTTTCACAGGAATCCTTTACAATAAGGCACAGAAAAACAGCATGCACCTTGTTTTTTGCAAAATACATACTTTAGGAGGATACAGTTATGTCTTATGTGGATGAAGTCTTGGAAAGAGTGGTAGAGAAAAATCCTGCGGAGCCGGAATTTCATCAGGCGGTAAAAGAGGTATTGGAATCTCTTCGCGTGGTGGTAGAAGAACGGGAAGAGGAATTCCGAAGAGAAGGCCTGCTGGAGAGACTGGTAGAGCCGGAGAGACAGTTCAAATTCAGGGTACCCTGGGTGGATGACAAGGGAAACGTACAGGTAAATACAGGATACCGGGTACAGTTTAACAGTGCCATCGGACCCTACAAGGGAGGGCTGCGTCTGCATCCTTCCGTGAATCTGGGGATCATCAAGTTCCTGGGATTTGAGCAGATCTTTAAAAATTCTCTGACAGGACTTCCCATCGGCGGAGGAAAGGGCGGATCGGATTTTGATCCAAAGGGAAAATCAGACAGAGAAGTGATGGCGTTTTGCCAGAGCTTTATGACAGAACTGTGTAAATACATCGGAGCGGATACAGACGTTCCGGCAGGAGATATTGGAACAGGTGCAAGAGAGATTGGATATATGTTCGGGCAGTACAAAAGGATCCGCGGAGTATACGAGGGAGTACTGACAGGAAAGGGATTGAGCTACGGAGGTTCCCTGGCAAGAAAGGAAGCGACCGGCTACGGACTGCTGTATCTGACGGAAGAAATGCTGAAGTTAAACGGACAGGAAATGGCGGGAAAGACGGTATCCATCTCAGGATCGGGAAATGTGGCTATCTATGCGGCAGAGAAAGCGACGCAGATGGGAGCAAAGGTTGTGACGGTCAGTGATTCCACCGGCTGGGTATATGACGCAGAAGGGATTGACGTGGAGGCGCTGAAGGAGATCAAAGAGGTGAAGCGGGCAAGACTGACAGAGTACCAGAATTACCGTCCCAATGCAGAATATCATCCGGGAAAGGGCGTATGGTCCGTGAAGGTGGATATTGCATTGCCTTGCGCAACTCAGAACGAATTGGATCTGGAGGATGCAAAGCAGCTGGTAGCAAACGGATGCCTGGCGGTAGCGGAAGGAGCCAACATGCCTACCACACTGGAGGCTACCGAGTATCTGCAGGCCAATCAGGTACTGTTTGCCCCGGGAAAGGCTGCCAATGCCGGCGGAGTCGCAACATCTGCTTTGGAAATGTCGCAAAACAGTGAGAGACTGAGCTGGACCTTTGAGGAAGTAGACAGTAAGCTGAAGAAGATCATGGTAGATATCTGTCACAACATGGCAGATGCCGCCAAGCGTTACGGAGCAGAAGGAAACTACGTGGTAGGAGCAAATATCGCAGGATTCGAGAAGGTAACGGACGCGATGCTGGCGCAGGGAATCTGCTAGTGGAAAGCTTTTGATAGAAGAATGACAGAAGAAAGTCCTGTAAATCCGGTGTTTGCGGGGCTTTTTCTTTGTAGAGCAAAAAACGCCTTTTCCTATGCGGGCTGTAGGTGAAAGAAACCCACTTTTTCAAGTTGAAAAATCCAGACCTTTAAAAAATCTAAGGAAATCTCAAATCTCAAGAAGACAGAAAGAAAGTGCGCATTAACACTTGACAGTTTAAAAATCTCAGGAATGAAAAAAAGGGATTGACAAAAAGAAAGTCTCCATAGTATAATTACGGAGTCGGTTCGGAGACGAACTGTGTATATGGGATCATAGCTCAGCTGGGAGAGCATCTGCCTTACAAGCAGAGGGTCATAGGTTCGAGCCCTATTGGTCCCATATCTTTTCAATATGGCGGGATAGCTCAGTTGGCTAGAGCATACGGTTCATACCCGTAGTGTCGCTGGTTCAAATCCAGTTCCCGCTACTTTCGGAGAAACGGTATCGTTTCTCTTATTTTTTTGCGTGTCTGAATCCTTTTTTCCGGCAACAGGAGAAGCGATTGCAAAAACAGGAAGAAACAGATAGAATGGAGAAAGAAGAAAGAAGAAAGAAGAAAGAAGAAAGAAGAAAGTAGAAAGAAGAAAGTAGAAAGAGGAGATATTATGCCAAATAAGGGAAGAGAATTACTTAGGATACTGGCAGGAGGATATTTGATTTTTACAGGGGTTCAGTTGGCCAGAAAGGTATTGGCCAGCCATCCGGCACACAGCACGTTCTTTTTGATCGCCAGCGGGGTCTGCGTGGCGGTGGGGATCTGGGCCATAGGGATCTCTGTGAAAGACCTGATTTCCAGAAAAGATGAGGACTGATGACGAAACCTGCGGGAAAATCTGCCGGAAAAGAAGGAGATGGAAGGCGCAGAAAGTCTATGGGAAATCATTACAACAGAGCCTTGGAGATAGAAAAGGAGGAAGAAGATGCGGATAGGAATGGGCTATGACGTTCATCGTCTGGTGGAAGGCAGACCTCTGATACTGGGGGGAGTGACGATCCCCTGGGAAAAAGGTCTTTTGGGACACTCGGACGCAGACGTACTGGTACATGCAGTGATGGACGCCCTGCTGGGAGCGGCGGCGCTGGGAGATATCGGGACACATTTTCCCGATACGGATCCGGCCTATAAGGGAATATCCAGTCTGATGCTGTTAAAGCATGTCAGAGAGCTGCTGGATCAAAATCTGTATATCATTGGCAATATTGACGCAACCATTATTGCGCAGAAGCCAAAGGTAAAACCATATGTACAGGCAATGCGGGAAACCATGGCAGAAGCTTTGGAGATCCAGATCTCCCAGATCAATATTAAGGCGACCACGGAAGAGGGGCTGGGATTTACCGGGGCAGAAGAAGGCATCTCCGCCCAGGCAATAGCAGGCTTGGAGACTGTGGAAAATTATAGCTATGCAGTGGATCCCCGGCAGGCATGCGGTGGCTGTACAGGATGCGGCTGTCCAAAACGGTAAAAAAGGTGTAGCAGGAAACGACAGGAAGAGTGGGAGAAGAAGGATGCGGCTGCGCAGATTAGAAAAAGAAGAGCATGGAACAACCAGGAAACTGTATGAAACAGTCTTTTCAGAGGACAGTAGTTCTTTTGTGGACTATTACTACAAGGAAAAGACAAAGGAGAACCAGATGTATGTGCTGGAAGAAGACGGAGGAATCCGGACGATGCTGCATTTAAATCCTTATCGTATGCAGGTGGGTCCCAGACAGGAGATACTTCACTATATCGTGGCGGTTGCTACGGAAAAGGCGTACCGAAAAAGGGGCTATATGGGCATGGTTTTGAAAAAGGCAATGGAGGAGATGTATCAATCCGGGGAATCCTTTACGTTTTTGATGCCGGCTTCGGAAAAGATCTATGTTCCCTATGGATTTCGTACGGTATATCAGCAATGTAAAAAATATGTGACAGAGGAGGAGGCAAAAGCCGGAGAGCCTGCAGAAGAAAAGGACTGCCGGGAAATGGCAGAAAGGGTGAATGCCTGCCTGGAAGAACGGTATCAGATATATGCCAGACGGGATGAGGGATATTACAGGAGACTTTTGCGGGAATATAAAAGCGACGGAGCTGCGCTGATTCTGTACAGGAAACATGGAATTCTGGAAGACTATGGGATCCTTCTTCCCAAAACAGAGCCTGTGCCATTGAAGAAGCCAAAGATTATGATCCGGATCATACATCTTCTCCGCTTTTTGGAGACCCTGTATCTGAGGCAGGACGTAGACTTTGTTTTGGAAATAGAGGATCCCTGGATCGAGGCAAACTGCGGAAGCGTGTATTTGTCCGGGAAAAAAGGAGGGCTGCTGCAGGTCAAACCAGGTGACAAGGCCGGGAAAGACAGAGTGAAAATCGAGGAGCTGGGAGCCTATCTGTTTGGAGCAATGTCCCTGGAAAGCTGGGCAGGGGAGGCAGGATTTACGCAGGAAACCATAGACGGGCTACAAAGCATTGTGCCGGTTTCCCGGATATTTCTGAATGAAACGGTATAGGGATATAAAAAAGGAAAAAAGCAGATTGTCAGGAGAAACCACACTGGCAGATGGAAACAGAAGTGGTAGATGGCAACAGGAGTTTGGATCGATTAAAAGGCGGCAGGGAGAATTCTCTGCCGTTTCGTTATTTGATCTGCAAGGACTTTGCCAGAAAGGAAGGGGAATCCGCCTGGAAAAAAGAGGGAAAAACAGAAAAAAAGTAGACGGTGGTTAGAAGGAGGACAGCCGGCTTTGATAGAATAGGCTCCATAGAAAAATGGCCGGAAGGGAAAAGGATTCCGGAAATCAAAGGAATACGGCAGAGAAGAGGCAAAAATCAGAAAAGCAGCGGAGCCGATCAGAAGGAGAGGAGTCGAAAAAAGAAATGAAACGGGAACAACTGACAACCTTACGTTGGTTTGACATTTTGATCGTGACGATCATCATGTTTGGAGAGGGAATTTATAATTCCACCATGCAGTATCTTGCACTGGCAGACCAGACGACAACGCTGGAAGAAAATGTAAGCTTTTCTACCATGCAAAATTATCAGGCGTTGGCCATGCAATCTCTCTGGCTGTTTCTTGCCGTGATGTATCTGCTTTTCAGAAATGTGGACTTTTCAATCTTTCGGGAAAAAATCCGGCTGACTCCCTGGCTCCCTCTGCAGGTTATAGGACTTTTTGCCGTGTCTGCACTGGCAATGGACCTGTATTACCTTGCCAGTCTCAGCCTGGCGGTACCGGTCACACCAAGCATGGAACAACTGTTTTCGGTGCCAGATCTGTCGTTACTCCTATATTCTTTGCTAAATGGGTTTTATGAAGAAATCTTCTTTTTGGGAATCTGTTTGGCGGTGAAGCCTCAGTACACAAAATGGGCGTTTTTGTATTCACTGGTGATCCGCTGCAGCTTCCATACGTATCAGGGACTGGGGAACGGGATCGCGCTTGGGATTCTCCTGGGATGCATTTTCTATGTGCTGTACCGGAAGATGAAACCGGCAAATCTGCTGCCGTTTTTCCTGGCGCATGCCATCGCAGACATGGTGGGACTTTCGATCATTTTCTATTTCTGGAGATAAAAAGACGTATGCTGTGAGAGAAGAAGCGGCAGAATGGAGAAAATTATGGAGTTTACAAGGATAAAAGAAAAAAAGTATCATAAACTGGGGTTTTTATATTTGCCGCTGGTAGGAGGAGTCCTGCTGTTTTTGGCGGAAATCGTCACCGTCATCTACAGTATGGCTCTGCTGTATCTGCTGCCGGCATCTGACTGGATCCTAACGCTCGTTGAACTGTCCGGGTTTTTGTTCATTACGATGGCAGCGCTTTTGTGGGCGCGAAAAGTAGAGAAAATTTCCTGGGAAGAGCTGGGATTTGTAAAAAAGTCAGGCCTGAAACACTTTTTGCTGGGATGGGCGGCAGGAGCTGCGGTTCTGACCGGTTGTGTTCTGCTGATGATATTGCTGGGAGGCGTCAGGATCACCGGCATACAGATCTCACCTCGAATGGTGCTGCAGCTTGTGCCTCTTTTGGTAGTTTGGTCCATTCAGGGAAACGCAGAGGAGGTACTGGCAAGAGGATGGCTGCTTTCTTCCGTGGCCAGAAAAAACGGGATATGGTTGGCGATCCTGGTCTCGGCAGTGTTTTTTACGGTCCTTCATTTGGGCAATGACGGAATTTCCTTCTTGCCTCTGTTAGATCTGTTCCTGTTTGGTGTTTTTGCTGCGCTGTACCGGATGAAAACAGGAGACATCTGGGGGATCAGCGGCTTTCACGCGGCATGGAACTGCTTCCAGGGAAACGTTTTTGCCTTTCCGGTCAGCGGGACG
Organism: Suipraeoptans intestinalis; assembly: GCF_009696485.1. Taxonomy (GTDB): domain Bacteria; phylum Bacillota; class Clostridia; order Lachnospirales; family Lachnospiraceae; genus Suipraeoptans; species Suipraeoptans intestinalis. The sequence continues at coordinate 385,187 of NZ_VULY01000018.1, read as the reverse complement.
GCAGTGGGAGAAGCATTTATCAAAGTGACTCCCGGCGGAAACTCCTGGATATCGGGAGGCAGCTTTGGGGTAGAGGGAAGCCTGATCAGTATTCTGGTGCAAAGTGTTTTGATCGCGTGGCTGATTTATTCTCTGTTTTTCAAACGGAAGAAAGAGAACAATTCAAACACAAGAATTGACAAAAGCAGCGCTTTACCGTATGATGTTGAAAATGGGAAAGGCGTTGAACGGAAAGAGTAGCAGCGTGAAATCTGACAGAGAGGAAGTGCCGCCGGCTGAGAGCATCTCCAAGAGGAAACCTGTGAAGTGCCTCCGCAAGCTGATCTGATGAAAGGGATGGATTTTCGAGTAGTCGGATACGGGTTACACACGTTACGTGTCTTAAGGTGGAGAATGTCAGATTCTCTAAAAGAGTGGAACCGCGGGAACCCCGTCTCTTCAGGCAAGAGGCGGGATTTTTTTGTTTTATGGAACTTTTAAGAAGTCCTGTGCGAAAGAAGTGACAGTGCGGATTCCGAGACTAGAATGTTTGGGACAGAGGAGAGAAGAAAATGGGAGTGCTTTCTTACATCAGAGATGAAATCCAGGTGATCCGGGAGCGGGATCCTGCCATCAAGTCCAATTGGGAAGTGATCTTATATCCTAGCTTTAAAGCGATCCTGCACTACAGAGTGGCACATTGGCTGTATAAAAGAAAGAGATACTTTTGGGCCCGCTGGGTTTCCCAAAGAGGCGTCCGCAAGACGGGGATCGAAATACATCCGGGAGCAACCATAGGAAAGGGGCTGTTTATCGATCATGGAAGCGGAGTGATCATCGGAGAGACGGCAGAACTGGGAGATAATATCACCCTATATCAGGGAGTGACGCTGGGAGGAACGGGAAAAGAAAAGGGAAAACGCCATCCTACCCTCCGGGATAATGTGATGGTTAGTGCAGGCGCGAAGGTACTGGGCTCTTTTACCATCGGAGAAAATTCCAAGATCGGAGCGGGGGCAGTGGTACTGGAGGAAGTTCCGCCGGATTGCACGGTGGTGGGAGTGCCCGGAAGGATCGTCCGGAGGAAAGACAAGAAGATCCCCCGGATGGAGATGGATCAGATCCACCTGCCCGATCCTATTGCAAGTGATATCGACCATCTGAGAAAATCCAATCAGACTTTGTGTATGCGGGTAAGAGAGCTGGAAAGTCAGTTGAAAGAAGAGAAACGGCGTGCCACAGAAAGCACCGGACTTCCCAAGGAAGAATAGGCCGGGGGAAAACCCGGAGAAGAAAAGAGCAGAAAAAGAAACGGCAGAAAGAAATGACAGAAAAGAGCGTCAGGAACAGATGCCGGGAAAACAGGAGGAAATGATGAAAATATACAATACATTATCTAAGCAAAAAGAAGAGTTTATCCCGTTAGAGGAAGGAAAGGTAAAGATGTATGTCTGCGGACCCACCGTATACAATTTTATTCATATTGGGAATGCCAGACCTATGATCGTGTTTGACACGGTAAGAAGATATTTTGAATACAAAGGCTACGAGGTCAACTACGTTTCCAATTTCACGGACGTGGATGATAAGATCATTCGGAAGGCCAACGAGGAAGGAGTATCCTGTGACGAGATTTCTGAACGCTATATTGCAGAATGTAAAAAAGACATGGAAGGCATGAACATCAAACCAGCCACCAAGCATCCCCGAGCAACGGAAGAGATCGGCGGAATGCTGTCTATGATAGGAAATCTGATAGATAAAGGATACGCCTATGAAAAGAATGGGACAGTGTACTACAGGACCAGAAAATTTTTAGAATACGGGAAGCTTTCCCACAAAAACCTGGATGATCTAAGAAGCGGAGAACGTTCCCTTCTGGTAAGCGGCCAGGATGAGAAGGAAGATACCCTGGATTTTGTACTGTGGAAGCCGAAAAAGGAAGGAGAGCCTTTCTGGACCTCCCCCTGGAGCGACGGACGCCCGGGCTGGCACATTGAGTGTTCGGAAATGTCGAAAAAATACCTGGGAGAGGAGATCGATATTCATGCCGGAGGGGAAGACCTGGTATTTCCTCATCACGAGAATGAGATCGCGCAGAGCGAGGCGGCAAACGGAAAGACCTTTGCCAGATATTGGATGCACAATGCCTTCCTGAATATTGACAATCGTAAAATGAGCAAATCACTGGGGAATTTCAGAACGGTACGGGAGATCAGCCGGCAGTATGACCTTCAGGTGCTGCGGTTTTTTATGCTGAACGCTCACTATAGAAGTCCGCTGAATTTCAGTGCAGATCTGATGGAAGCGTCAGGAAACGGTCTGGAGCGGATCAAAAATGCTGTGAGCAATCTGGAATTTTCGGCAAAGCATGCAAAGAAGGAAGGACTGACGGAGGAAGAAGGAAAGCTACTGGAAACGGCAAGGGGATACAGCGCAGGATTTGAGGCGGCAATGGAAGACGATTTTAATACGGCGGACGCCATTGCTTCTGTGTTTGAGCTGGTGAAGCATGCCAATACTACCGTGACGGAAGACAGCACTGCTTCCTATATCCGGGAGATCCTGGAACAGATCCTGAAACTGACAGACGTTCTGGGGCTGATCGTGGTACAGGAAGAAGAGATTCTGGCAGAGGAGATCGAGGCGCTGATCGAGGAACGGCAACAGGCGCGTAAAAACAGAGACTTTGCAAAAGCAGACGGGATCCGGGATCAGCTACTGGAAAAAGGGATCATCCTGGAGGATACCAGAGAGGGTGTAAAATGGAAAAAAGCGTAGAGTGGCAGCTGGAGGACTGCATGAAGGAGATATTTTCCCTGGAAGACAGGGATATCCGGGAATACTCTCCTTTGGCTCTGGCCTACATTGGAGACAGCGTATATGACCTTATCATTAAAACTCTGGTATTGAACCGGGGAGGAAGGCAGGTAGGGAAGCTGCATCAGGATACCAGCCGTCTGGTACAGGCGTCTGCCCAGTCCAAGATGATGCGGATCCTGCAGGAAGAGCTGACGGAAGAAGAAAGAGGAGTATACAAGCGGGGAAGAAATACCCGCAGCGTTTCCACGGCAAAAAATCAGTCTGTGACAGATTACAGGAGAGCCACAGGCTTTGAAGCCCTGATAGGCTATCTCTATCTGAAAAGAGAGTGGAAAAGGCTGCTGCTGCTAATCAAACAGGGATTAGACTTTTTGGAGGAAGAAGGATAGAAATGGAAAAACAAAGAGAACAGAAAGAACCCCTTCCGGTTCAGGAAAACCTGATAGAGGGGCGAAACGTGGTCCTGGAGGCGCTCCGCTCCGGTCAGAGTGTGGACAAGCTCTATGTTCTGGAAGGGTGCAAGGACGGTCCGGTTATGACGATCCTGCGGGAAGCAAAGAAGCAGCAGGTACCGCTACAACAGGTATCCAGGCAGAGACTGGATCAGCTGTCTGAAACGGGAAGGCACCAGGGCGTTTTAGGCTATGTATCGGCCTACCCCTATAAAGAGGTGGAGGAGATGCTGGAAGCGGCAAGAGAAAAAGGGGAGGATCCTTTTTTGATCTTTCTGGATGGCGTAGAAGATCCTCATAATCTGGGGGCGATCATCCGAACGGCAAATCTGGCGGGAGCACATGGAGTCGTGATACCGAAAAGAAGGGCGGCAGGGCTGACGGCAGCGGCGGCAAGAGCTTCGGCGGGCGCAGTCTGCTATACGCCGGTGGCAAGAGTGACCAACCTGAAAAAAACCATGGAAGAGCTGAAGGAGAAAGGACTCTGGTTTGTATGTGCGGACATGGAAGGAGATTCCATGTACCGGGTGGATCTAAAAGGACCGTTGGGACTGGTACTGGGAAACGAGGGAGAAGGGGTCAGCCGGCTGGTAAGAGAAACCTGCGACTTTAAGGCTTCTATCCCCATGAAGGGAAATATTGATTCTCTCAACGTATCTGTGGCGGCAGGCGTGCTGGCCTTTGAAATTTTACACCAAAGAAATAAGTAATATTCCCTTTTTCTTTTCCGTATGGTATACTCTGTTACAGATAAAATGAAAAAAAGACCAAGGAGTAGGACGATGAAGAGAGTATTACTGAAACTCAGCGGGGAAGCGCTTGCCGGAGAAAAGAAGACGGGGTTTGACGAGAAGACCTGTCTGGAAGTGGCACGGCAGGTAAAGGAGTTGACAGATCAGGGAATCCAGGTGGCGATCGTGACCGGAGGGGGGAACTTCTGGCGCGGACGTACCAGCGAGACTATCGACCGGGTAAAGGCAGACCAAATCGGAATGCTGGCAACGGTCATGAACTGTATTTATGTTTCGGATATATTCAGATTTGCAGGAATGAAGACGGAGGTATTCACTCCCTTCGTATGCGGGGCGTTTACCACGTTGTTTTCCAAAGACCGAGCAGTAGAGGCTCTGGAGAGCGGAAAGGTCATCTTTTTTGCAGGAGGGACCGGGCATCCGTACTTCTCTACAGATACAGGAGCCGTTTTGCGCGCGATCGAGATAGAAGCGGATGCCATGCTTCTGGCAAAAGCTATCGACGGGATCTATGACAGTGATCCCAAGGTCAATCCGGATGCAAAGAAATACGAGGAGATCTCCATACAGGAGGTACTGGACAAGCAGTTGATGGCGGTAGATCTGACCGCATCGATTCTTTGTATGGAGCAGAAGATGCCCATGCTGGTATTTGGACTGAATGAGCCTGACAGTATTACGGAAACGATGACGGGAAAGTTTTCCGGGACGAAGGTGACTGTATAGGCAGACGAGGAAGGAGAGCGGACAATGAACGAGAAATTGCAGGTATATGAGGAAAAGATGAAAAAAACCATGGGGAATCTGGAAGGAGAGCTGGCGGCTATCAGAGCCGGACGCGCCAATCCCCATGTACTGGATAAGATCGTAGTGGACTATTACGGAAGTCCGACGCCCATCCAGCAGGTGGCTAACGTATCGGTTCCGGAGGCAAGAATGATCCAGATCCAGCCATGGGACAAGAGCATGGTAAAAGCCATTGAAAAGGCGATCCAGGTTTCGGATCTGGGGATCAATCCTACCAACGACGGGACGATGATCCGTCTGGTGTTTCCGGAGCTGACAGAGGAAAGAAGAAAAGAACTGGTAAAGGATGTAAAGAAAAAAGGGGAGGCTGCCAAGGTGGCGATCCGCAACATCCGCAGAGATGGCAACGACCATCTGAAAAAACTGAAAGGCTCGGACGTATCAGAAGATGAGATCAAGGATATGGAAGACGAACTGCAGAAAGTGACGGACAAGTTTGTAAAGAACGTAGACAAGGCTGTAGAAGAGAAGTCAAAGGAAGTCATGACTGTATAGGAAAGAGGATGGAGGACAGGACAGTGTGCGGCACTGTCCTCGTTTTTGCAATCACCTCCGGCAATGAAAAAGATGGGAGAGGCGTATGAGTATACCGCAGCATGTGGCGATTATTTTAGATGGCAACGGAAGATGGGCAAAGCAAAAAGGGATGCCGAGAAACTACGGACATGCCCAGGGAAGTAAAAATGTGGAAAAAATCTGTGAGGAAGCATACCGCATGGGGATCGAATATCTGACGGTATATGCATTTTCCACAGAGAACTGGAGCCGCCCCAAAGAAGAGGTGGATGCCCTTATGAAGCTTCTCAGAGGGTATATGAAGACCTGCCTAAAAACGGCAGAAAAAAACCGCATGAAGATTCGTGTGATCGGGGATATCAGCAGACTGGATGAAGATATCCGGGAACGGATCCGGGAATTGGAAGAGGCAACGAAAGAAAATACAGGACTGAAATTCCAGATCGCCATCAACTACGGAAGCCGTGATGAGATCGTGCGGGCTGTCAGAAAAATAGCAGCAGATTGTGCGACGGGAAATCTGAAGGCAGAGGAGATTACGGAAGAGACGGTATCTTCCTGTCTGGATACCAGGGGGATCCCGGATCCGGATCTTTTGATCCGGACCAGCGGAGAATTACGTTTGTCCAATTATCTGCTGTGGCAGCTGGCTTACACAGAATTCTATTTTACCCAGGTTCCGTGGCCGGCGTTTTCCAAAGAGGAGCTACAGAAGGCTGTCCGGGCTTATGAAGAAAGAAGCAGACGCTACGGCGGGGTGAAGGAGGAAGAATAGGAGATGTTTAAAACAAGACTGCTAAGCGGGATCGTGCTGGTGCTGCTTTTGATCGGAGTGGTAGGATACGGGGGGAATATTTTATTCGGGGCCCTTCTTGTGATCAGTCTCACGGGGATGTGGGAGCTGTATCGTGTGGCGGACATGGAGCGAAGCCTTCTGTCCTGTGCAGGATACGCATCGGCGCTTTTGTATTATGGAATGCTGTATCGCTTTGGAACCAGGTTTATGGCATTTTTTCTGGTGCTTTCCCTGGTAATGATACTGGGTGTTTATGTTTTTTCTTTCCCGAAATTCCGGGCGGATCAGGTGACAATGGCCTTTTTTGGAGTGTTCTATGTGGCGGTGCTGCTTTCCTTTGTATACCAGACACGAATGTTCCCGCATATGGGAAAAGCGATGGTATGGCTGATCTTTCTGAGCTCCTGGGGATGTGACACCTGTGCATACTGTGTGGGCGTACTGTTTGGAAAGCACAAAATGGCGCCCAAACTCAGTCCCAAAAAATCTGTGGAAGGCGGGATCGGCGGCGTGGCAGGAGCTGCGCTTCTGGGACTTTTGTACGGGTATGTGACCATCAGGCTGGGGGTATCCAGGGTAGATCCTCTCCACTGTGCGTTCATCTGCGGGGTAGGCGGCATGATCTCCCAGATTGGAGACCTGGCGGCGTCTGCCATTAAAAGAAATTATGAAAAAAAGGACTATGGCACACTGATCCCGGGACATGGAGGCATTCTGGACCGGTTTGACAGCGTGATTTTTGTGGCACCGGTTATTTTTTACCTGCTGGTCATCCTGACAAGATAGGGGAAGGACAGAAGCGGATGTATCAGAAGAAAGAACGTTCCAATGTCCGAAAAGGAGGAGACGGAAGACGGCTTCCGGAAACAAAAACAAGGCGGGACAGATAAAGGAGAAGCAATGAAACAGATAGGGATTTTAGGCTCTACCGGTTCCATAGGGACGCAGACCTTGGAAGTGGTACGCAGCAGAAACGATATCCGGGTATGGGGACTTGCGGCAGGGGGCAATATCAGGCTGCTGGAGCAGCAGATCAGAGAATTTCGTCCCAGGCTGGTGGCAGTCTGGGAGGAAGAAAAGGCGAAAGATCTCAGAGAGCGGACGGCTGATCTGGATGTGGAGATCCAAAGTGGAATGGAAGGGCTTTGCGCCGTTGCAGTGATGCCCGAGATACAGCTTTTGTTCACGGCAGTCGTGGGAATGATCGGGATCCGTCCCACCATTGCAGCCATAGAAGCGGGAAAGGATATCGGACTGGCCAACAAAGAGACGCTGGTTGCGGCAGGTCATATCATTATGCCCCTGGCAAAAGAAAAACAGGTTTCCATCCTTCCGGTGGACAGTGAGCACAGCGCTATTTTCCAGGCACTGCAGGGAAATGAAAAAGAGGAGGTGAAAAAGATCCTCCTGACAGCGTCGGGCGGACCTTTTCGCGGGAAAAAAAGAGAGGAACTGAGACATATTCAAGTGGAAGATGCTCTTCGCCACCCCAACTGGGAGATGGGCAGGAAGATTACCATAGACTCTTCTACCATGATCAATAAAGGTCTGGAGGTGATAGAGGCAAGATGGCTGTTTGACGTCCTGCCGGAAAACATACAGGTAGTGGTCCAGCCGCAGAGCGTGATCCATTCCATGGTAGAATACAGGGACGGCTCTGTGATGGCGCAGCTTGGTACGCCGGATATGAGACTTCCCATCCAGTACGCCCTTTCTTATCCTCACAGGTGGGAGCTTTCAGGAGAGAGATTGGATTTCTGGACGCTTTCCCGACTGGATTTTGAAAAACCGGATCTGGAGACCTTTCAGGGACTGAGGCTGGCATACGAGGCCGGAAGAAGAGGAGGAAGCCTTCCTACCGTGCTGAATGCGGCGAACGAGCTGGCGGTTGCACGGTTTTTGGAGAAAAAGATAGGGTATCTGGACATTGCGGATCTGATCGAAGGCTGTATGGCATGTCACAGATTCATAGAAGATCCGGATCTTGCACAGATTTTGGAAACAGAAAAATGGGCGCACGAAGAGGTGGAAAGACGGATCGGAAGATAGAAGGAGGACAGAGCGTTTGGGAATCATCTTGGCAATTTTAATCTTTAGCTTTATTATATTGTTTCATGAGCTGGGACACTTTCTGGCGGCCAAAAAGCAGGGGATCCAAGTGTTTGAATTTTCTCTGGGACTGGGCCCTACCTTGCTTTCCAAAGAATACAAGGGGACAAAGTACTGTCTGAAGGCGCTGCCCTTTGGAGGCTCCTGCATGATGGGAGAGGATGAAGGCGATTCAGAGCTTCAGGGAAATTTTCAAGAGAAATCCGTATGGGGCAGAATGCTGGTCATTGCGGCAGGCCCTCTCTTTAATTTTATCCTTGCCATGATCCTTGCAGTGGTGCTGGTGGGAATATCCGGTTACGACAGGCCGGTGATAAAATCGGTGGAAGAGGGGTATCCGGCAGCGGAAGCGGGGATCCGGGCGGGAGATACCATATTGAAGATGGGAGATAAAACCATCCATCTGTATCGGGAGATCCCTATTTATAACCGCTTCCATCAGGGAGAAACGGTAACGGTCACTTATCTGCAAAAGGGGGAGAAAAAACAGGCACAGCTGACGCCGAAGCTGGACGAAGAGGCAGGGTATTACCGCATCGGAATCGGAGGAGGCGCCGTCCAGAAAGCCAATCTGCGGACCATGTTCCAGTATGGCTGGTACGAAGTAAGATTCAGCGTTTCCAATACGCTGGAAAGCCTGAAAATGTTGTTTACGGGAAAACTTAGCGTAAAAGAATTGTCCGGACCGGTGGGAATCGTAAATGTAGTAGATAATACCTATCAACAGAGCAAATCCTATGGGATAAAGATAGTTGCGGCGCAGCTGCTGAGCATTGCAGTCCTTTTGTCTGCCAACCTGGGCGTTATGAATCTTTTGCCGCTTCCGGCTCTGGACGGAGGAAGACTGGTGTTTCTGATTCTGGAAGCCATACGGGGAAAACGGATCGCTCCGGAAAAAGAGGGGTATGTTCACCTGGTAGGGATCATTCTTCTTCTGGGATTGATGATCTTTGTTCTGTTTCAGGATATTTACCGGATATTTTTTTAAGGAGGACGATTGGAGAATCACATCTTTGCTGTTGTGTGGATCTGCCTGGGCATGGCGTCCTATGAAGACCTGCGAGACAGAAGAGTCCGGGAGGGCTGGATCTGGTGTATTGCAGGAGCAGGGATAAGCCGCCTCTGGCTGGGAGAGGGGAAGGAAGCGTGGGATGTCCTGCTGGGAGGCTGCGTTGCCTTCCTGCTGTTTGTGCTGATCCTTCTGTGGTTTCCGGGCGCTTTCGGAGGAGGCGATGTGAAGCTGTACGCAGCGGCGGGGCTGTCGCTGGGGCCGGTGGGAGCAGGCGTGGGATTGGCTGTAGCGATTTTGACGGCGGGAGTGGCGCTTCTTCTGTCACCTTCCTTCCGGGAACAGAAAGAGATCCCTTTTGTTCCTTTTTTGAGTGTAGGAATCTTCCTGGGATTTTGTTTTGGAGAACAGATACAAAACTGGTATCTTTCCTGAACAGGAAAAGAAAATCGTATATTCGATCACACATACTGAATCAGGAAGGAGCAGGAGGAAACCTGAAAGAACGCCCTTTTCCGGAAACCGCAGTCGATGCAGGATCCGGAGAAAGGGCGTTTTTGAACGGCTAGTTTTCTAACCGGAATGTAACGACCACCGGTTCGTGGTCCGAGTAGGCATATCCGGTATTTTTATTCTCGTAGGTAATACAGGTGATGTTGTCCGAGATGATGAAACCGTCCAGAGTGACGGTGTAGGTTTTCCCTTCCACATAAGGCATGTCGGCGTTTCGCGCGCTGTTCCAAAGGCGTTCCTTCTCCTGAGAAGAAAGGGTATCCATACAGAAAGAAAAATGCCGGGGAAGACTGGTTCTGGGGAAGGGATAAGCCCAGGAGGCGCGATCTTCTGCCTGTCCTTCCTCAGCCTTAAGATCATGGTTAAAATCTCCGCCGCACAGGACATAATTGCCGGCTGCATATTCCTTCTTCATGTCTTCTGTGAGCATCCCTACCTGAGCGGTACGGATCTCATCGCTGTTTCCATAGGCAGACAGATGGAGATTGAAAATGACAAGCTCTTTGCCGTTGTCTACCGGGATTCGGGAAATGGTGTAGCACCGGTCCAGATCAAACAGCTTGGAAAAGCCTGTGGAGATGGGAAGGCTCCTTCTTTCGGAAGAAAGAATGCCGTATCTGGAGAAGGTGGACAGACCTGCTTTGTTTTTGCCGTGAGGCTGCTGCAGGGGATACATCAGAAAAGGAGAATCATAGTTGACCCCAAATGCACTGTGATACTCCGGCAGAGCCTGTTTTAAAAGCTGATACTGATCCACATGGTAGCTGCGGGTTCCGTCCAGGTCGATCTCCTGGATCAGGGCAAAATCCGGATGGATGTCTCCTACCAGGGCGCCGGCCTGCTTTACGGCATTCGTGACACTGGCTTTGGATTTTCCCCAGGAGTATTTTCCCCCGTCCATAAAGAAGCTGTAATCGGGAAGATAAGCGCCGAAACCGATATTGTAGGTTACCGCCGTATATTCCTTTCCCGCCGTCAGAACAGTTTCTGACTGGGGGCTCTCTGCTGTTTCCGGTGTCAGGTCCTGATGATCCGGAATCCTGTGGTAAGATAAGAAAACGTAGGCGACGTATCCTGCGACGGTCAGCACAAGGATACCGATGGCGATCCCCAGCCATTTTAATACTTTTTTCATGTTAAAAACCTCCCTGTTATGATTATCTCCATCATACCACAAACAAGAGAGTGGGCAAAGAAGAAGCTGTTGGAAACAGCTTAGAAATTGCCTGGAAGCGATTTGGAAATTGTTTTTTGGAAAAATCAAAAATTCTATTGAAAAAGAAAACGCTTTATAGTATAATCTCTACAATTTGGGCAGATATAACTGTTTCAGAGAAGCATCCGGAAGGATAAGGCGGTTTTGTGTCTGCACAGACTGCCTTTTATTTTGCAGAAAAGTATCCCCTGTGAAAAAGGACTCCGCGGGGAGAGGGCACGGCGGAACAGGCTGGTTAGAAAAAATGGTCTGCCGCAGGCAGAGGATCCTGTCTTGCAGGATTCTCTTTTAGGGAAAAACAGGAGACAACAGAAAGGAATGGTGAAGGAATGAAAGCATTTCTGATACTGGAGGACGGAACTGTGTTTGAAGGGACGGCCATAGGGGCGAAAAAGGACGTGATCAGTGAGATCGTATTTAATACCTCCATGACCGGTTATCTGGAAGTTTTGACAGATCCCTCTTATGCAGGGCAGGCAGTCATTATGACGTATCCTCTGATCGGCAATTACGGAGTTACGCCGGACATGGAATCCGGGAGGGCATGGCCGGACGGATACATCGTCAGAGAACTTTCCAGAACGCACAGTAATTTCCGGAGTGAGGGAAGCATTCAGGAGTTTTTGGAAAAAGAAGGCGTTCCGGGAATTGCAGGAGTAGATACCCGCAGCCTGACGAAGCTTCTAAGAGAAAAAGGGACGATGAACGGGATGATCACTACAGATTCTTCCTATTGTCTGGAAGAGGTGGTCGGGCAGCTAAGAACACACCGGATAGATTCTGTAATGGAGCAGGTTACCTGCAAGGAGATCTACACGGTATCGGGACAAGGACTGAAAGTGGCTTTGATGGATTTCGGAGCCAAGGAAAATATGATACGTTCCTTAAAGAAAAGAGGGTGTGAGGTGACGGTATATCCGGCATTTACACCGGCAGAGCTCATCATTCAAAATCATCCGGACGGGATCCTGTTATCAAACGGACCTGGCGATCCGGAGTCTTATACATCTATTATCGAGGAAGTCAGAAAACTCTATCATACCGATATTCCCATTTTTGCAATCTGTCTCGGACATCAGCTGATGGCGTTGGCAAACGGGGCAAGCACCTACAAATTGAAATACGGACACCGCGGAGGCAACCATCCTGTAAAAGATCTGAGTACCGGGAGGGTTTATATCTCTGCCCAAAATCACGGATATGCGGTAGATCCGGATACCATGGATCCAAAGATCGCGAAAGAATCCTTCTGCAATGTCAACGACGGAACCAATGAAGGACTGGAGTATGTGGGGAAATCCATTTTTACCGTCCAGTTTCATCCGGAAGCCTGTCCGGGACCGCAGGATCTGGATTACCTGTTTGACAGATTCATCGAGAGAATGAAAGGAGAAACGTCATGCCAAAGATAGCATCCATTAAAAAAGTACTGGTACTGGGATCGGGACCCATTGTGATCGGACAGGCGGCGGAGTTTGATTATGCGGGAACGCAGGCGTGCCGTTCTCTCAAGGAAGAGGGAATCGAAGTCGTTCTTCTAAATTCCAATCCGGCTACGATCATGACGGATAAAGACATTGCAGACCATGTCTATATTGAACCGCTGACGTTTGAAGTCGTAGAGCAGCTGATCAAAAAAGAAAAACCGGACAGCATCCTGCCGACGCTGGGGGGCCAGGCGGCCTTGAACCTGGCGATGGAGCTGGAGGAAAAGGGAGTTCTGGAAGAAAATCAGGTGCGTCTGATCGGAACCACATCGGAAACCATTAAAAAAGCGGAAGACCGGTTGGAATTTAAAACAACCATGGAAAAAATCAAGGAGCCCTGCGCAGCTTCCCTGGTGGTGGAGTCGGTGGAAGAGGGAGCGGCCTTTGCCGAAAAAATCGGATATCCGGTAGTGCTTCGTCCGGCGTATACCCTGGGGGGGAGTGGGGGCGGGATCGCACACAACCGGGCGCAGCTGGAAGAGATCCTGGCAAACGGACTCAGGCTTTCCCGGGTAGGGCAGGTGCTGGTGGAGCGCTGTATTTCCGGTTGGAAGGAGATCGAATATGAAGTGATGCGGGATGCGAAAGGCAACTGCATCACCGTCTGCAATATGGAAAATCTGGACCCGGTGGGCGTACACACAGGGGACAGTGTGGTGGTGGCGCCCTCCCAGACGCTGGGAGATAAAGAATACCAGATGCTTCGGAGTTCTGCCCTGAACATCATCAGTGAACTGAACATTACAGGCGGCTGCAACGTTCAGTATGCGCTGCATCCGGACACCTTTGAATATTGTGTGATCGAGGTGAATCCCAGAGTCAGCCGTTCCTCTGCGCTGGCTTCTAAGGCAACCGGCTACCCCATAGCAAAGGTGGCCGCCAAGATCGCCTTGGGATATACCCTGGATGAGATCAAAAACGCCGTAACGAAAAAGACCTACGCCAGCTTTGAGCCGATGCTGGATTACTGTGTGGTAAAAATGCCGCGGCTTCCTTTTGATAAGTTTTTAAATGCCAAAAGAAGCCTGTCTACGCAGATGAAGGCAACCGGAGAAGTCATGAGCATCTGTGACAATTTTGAAGGAGCTTTGATGAAAGCCATCCGTTCCTTGGAGCAACACGTAGACAGCTTGCTGTCCTATGATTTTTCAGAGGTGGAAACGGAAGAACTGATGGAATCCATGAGGACCACGGACGACCGGCATATCTGGAAGATCGCAGAGGCCATCCGAAGAGGAATTTCAAAGGATCAGATCTACGAAGCTACAAAGATGGACAGGTGGTTTTTGGACAAGATCGCCTGCCTGGTGGAGATGGAGGATCGGCTGAGAACAGAAGAACTGACAGAAGGACTATTAAGGGAAGCCAAGCGGGTAGAATTTCCGGATTCCGTGATCGCCGCATTACGGGGAGTAACGGTAAAAGAGATAGAGCAAAAGAGGAAAGTGATGGGGATCACCGCCGCCTACAAGATGGTAGACACCTGTGCGGCAGAATTTGCGGCAGAAACACCTTACTATTATTCGGTGTACGGCAGTGACAACGAGGCGATAGCAGAATCCGGAAAAAAGAAGGTGCTGGTGCTGGGATCCGGACCTATCCGGATCGGGCAGGGGATCGAGTTTGATTTCTGCTCGGTGCACTGTACCTGGGCATTTGCAAAGGAAGGTTATGAGACCATCATCATCAACAACAACCCGGAGACGGTAAGTACGGACTTTGACATTGCAGATAAGCTGTATTTCGAGCCGCTGACGCCGGAAGATGTGGCAAACGTGGTGGAACTGGAACGTCCGGATGGAGCGGTGGTACAGTTTGGAGGGCAGACCGCCATCAAGCTGACGAAGGCGTTGATGGAAATGGGAGTGACTATTCTGGGAACTTCCGCCGAAGATGTGGATGCTGCCGAAGACAGGGAACTGTTCGACAAGATCCTGGAAGACTGTGAGATACCAAGGCCTAGTGGTGGAACGGTATTTACGGCAGAAGAGGCAAAAGAAGTGGCAAACAGGCTGGGGTACCCGGTGCTGGTCCGCCCCTCCTATGTGCTGGGAGGACAGGGGATGCAGATTGCTATTAATGACCATGACATCGAAGAATTTATGGGGATCATCAACCGGATCGCACAGGATCATCCCATTCTGGTAGACAAATATCTTCAGGGAAAAGAAATCGAAGTAGATGCGGTCTGCGACGGAGAGGAGATCCTGATCCCGGGAATCATGGAGCATATTGAACGGGCGGGAATCCATTCGGGAGACAGTATCTCCGTCTACCCGGCACAGAGTCTTTCAGAAAAGGCAAAGGAGAAGATCGGAGAGTATACCAGGAGACTGGCAAAATCCCTGCATGTGGTGGGTCTGATCAACATTCAGTTTATTGTGTGCGAAGAAGAGGTATATGTGATCGAGGTGAATCCAAGATCCAGCCGGACAGTTCCCTATATCAGCAAGGTAACGGGGATCCCTATCGTGCCGCTGGCAGTAAAAGCCATGACAGGTCACCGGTTAAAAGACCTGGGATATACGGCGGGCCTGCAAAAAGAAGCAGATTATGTGGCGGTCAAAATGCCGGTATTTTCCTTTGAAAAGATCAGAGGTGCGGAAATCAGTCTGGGACCGGAAATGAAGTCTACCGGAGAATGTCTGGGGATCGCGCCGACTTTTGACGAGGCTTTGTATAAAGCGTTTCTGGGAGCGGGAATCCGCCTTCCCAAGTACAAAAATATGATCATAACAGTCAGGGATGCAGACAAAGAAAAGGCAGCAGAGCTGGGAAAGAGGTTTGAAGCGTTTGGATATCGGATCTTTGCCACCAGAGGAACAGCTGAAGCCCTGCGAGACAGGGGAGTCAAGGCAGATCAGATCAACAAGATCGAGCAGGAATCCCCCAACCTGATGGATCTGATCCTGGGACACAGGATCGACCTGATCATTGATACGCCCCAGCAGGGAGCAGACCGGTCGGAGGATGGATTCCTGATCCGGCGAAGTGCCATTGAAACAGGAGTTCACGTGCTGACAGCCATTGACACGGCAGAGGCTCTGATCGGAAGCCTGGAAAGTACCACAAAAGGGCAGATGGATCTGGTGGATATTGCAGAACTAGGATAGCGGAGAAGATAGTGGGAAGAAGAGAAATCTGCCAATGGAGCTTTAAAAGAAAAGGATGGATACAGATGAAGCTGTTCCCATGAATAGAATTAATACGATTAGTGAAAAGATAAGATAAGAGCAGATTGGCAAACATCGTAAGAAACAAGAGAACAGGTACTGTCGCGCAGACGGGCAAGGGATCTGTGTGACAGTGCCGTTTTCATGTGAGCAGACGGGCAGAAACTATGAAAAAATCAACCAGATAGAAGAAAGTCAGATGAAATAAAAGAAAGGATATTGACAAATCCCGGATATTTATTGTATAGTACTACTGTTGCAGATTTCATATGTGCTGCCTTGGCTCAGTCGGTAGAGCGTCGCCTTGGTAAGGCGGAGGTCGGCGGTTCAAGTCCGCTAGGCAGCTTGCAAAAGTAGGGTCTTTTTCGTAAGAAGGAGGCTTTATTTTTTTGAGGTTTCACAAGACAAGAAAAATCCCGGAAAGATTGTCTTACGCTTTTTTCTGTGGTAAGATAAATCCCAGTAAGTAATGAGATTCAGGAGGAAAAGTATGGGAGAAGCAGCAGTTTCCAAAAATTTTATCGAGCAGGAGATCGACAAGGATCTGGCAGAAGGAGTCTACGATACCGTGTGTACCAGATTTCCGCCGGAGCCCAACGGATATCTTCATATAGGACACGCCAAATCCATTTTATTGAACCATGGGCTGGCACAGAAATACAAAGGAACCTTCCATCTGAGATTTGATGATACCAATCCCTTAAAAGAGGATATGGAGTTTGTAGAGTCCATCAAAGCGGATGTGGAGTGGCTGGGGGCCGACTGGAAAGAGCACCTTTATTTTGCCTCCGATTATTTTGAGGCCATGTATGAGTGCGCCGTAAAGCTGATCAAAAAAGGGAAGGCGTTCGTATGTGATCTGTCGGCAGAAGAGATCCGGCAGTATCGCGGTACCCTGACGGAAGCCGGGAAGAACAGCCCTTATCGTGACAGGAGCATAGAAGAAAATCTGAAGCTGTTTGAAGAAATGCGCAGGGGAGTATACAAGGACGGAGAGAAGGTATTGCGTGCCAAGATCGACATGTCCTCTCCCAATATTAATATGCGGGATCCGGTGATCTACCGGGTAGCGCACCTGACCCATCATAATACGGGCGATACCTGGTGCATTTATCCCATGTACGATTTTGCACACCCCATCGAGGATGCGGTGGAGAAGATCACGCATTCTATCTGTACTTTGGAATTTGAGGATCACAGACCTCTGTACGACTGGGTGGTCAGGGAATGTGAATTCTCTCCGGCTCCCCGACAGATCGAATTTGCCAAGCTGTATCTGACCAATGTGGTAACCGGAAAACGATATATTAAAAAGCTGGTGACAGACGGGATCGTGGACGGCTGGGATGATCCGAGGCTGGTGTCCATAGCGGCGCTTCGCAGGAGAGGATTTACGCCGGAATCCCTGAAGATGTTCGTAGAACTGTGCGGGGTATCCAAAAGCAACAGCTCTGTGGACTATGCTATGCTGGAGTACTGCATCCGGGAAGATCTGAAAATGAAGAAACCCAGGATGATGGCAGTCTTGGATCCCATCAAGCTGGTGATCGATAATTATCCCGAGGGGAAAACAGAGGAGCTTTGTGTGGAAAACAATCTGGAAAATCCGGAGCTGGGAACCAGAAAGCTTCTGTTTGAAAGGGAGTTGTACATTGAGCGGGAAGACTTTATGGCGGAGCCGCCAAAGAAGTACTTCCGCCTGTTTCCGGGGAACGAAGTCCGCCTGATGCACGGATATTTTGTCACCTGCACCGGCTATGAGGCGGATGATGACGGTACGATCCGGGTGGTGCACTGTACCTATGATCCGGAAACCAAATGCGGAAGCGGATTTACAGGAAGGAAGGTAAAGGGGACCATCCACTGGGTGCCGGCGTCTTCCTGCAAGGAGGCGGAAGTCCGTCTGTATGAGAATCTGGTGGACGAAGAAAAGGGTGTCTACAACAAGGAAGACGGCTCTTTGAACCTGAACCCCAATTCCCTGCAGGTACGCAGGTGCTACGTGGAGGACAGCTTCGAGGAGGCAAAAGCCTATGACAGCTTCCAGTTTGTGAGAAACGGATACTTCTGCATCGACGCAAAAGATTCCCGAAAAGAGCATCTGGTCTTTAACAGGATCGTATCCCTGAAGTCTTCTTTTAAATTACCAAAATAAGATGATGAATGAATTGACGATAAATCTGAATCCGGAAAAAGCAGCGCCGCTGTATGAACAGATTTACGAATATATCCGCAAAGATATTCAAAGAGGGCAGCTTACCGTTGGGGCAAGGCTGCCCTCTACCAGAGCTTTGGCACAGTATCTGGAAGTCAGCAGAAGCACCGTTGTGCTGGCATATGAACAGCTTCTGTCGGAAGGATATATTGAATCGCGGCCATGCAAAGGGTTTTTTGTAGCAGAAATAGAGGGACTTTATCAGCTTTCGACAAAGGAAGTCCGCTTCCGGACGAAGCTGGAGAAAAAAGAAACGGTGGAGTTTGATTTTTCCCCCAGTGGCGTGGATCTAAACAGCTTTCCTTATTCGGTATGGAGAAAGCTGTCAAAGGAAGTGCTGCTGGATGCCAGAGCAGAACTGTTCCGGGTGGGAGATCCTCAGGGAGAACCGGGATTTCGCAGAGCGATCTGTACATATCTGCATCAGGCAAGAGGCGTGGTATGTACACCGGAGCAAGTGATCGTGGGAGCGGGAAGCGACTGTGTGCTTTTGATCCTTTCCCTGATCCTGGGGAGAGATCGGGTGATAGCCTTTGAAGATCCGGCATACCGACAGGCCTATCGTCTGGCGAAAGGTATGGATTATGACACGATTCCCGTGGAAATGGACAGGCAGGGAATGCAGGTATCCAAACTAAGGCAGACGAAGGCGGACACGGCATATGTGACCCCCTCCCATCAGTTTCCCACAGGAGTTATTATGCCGCTGGGACGACGGATGGAGCTGCTGAAATGGGCGGGAGAACGGGAAGGAAGATACATCATAGAAGACGACTATGACAGTGAATTTCGCTACAAGGGGAAACCGATTCCGGCTCTGCAGGGATACGACAGGCAAGGAAGAGTGATCTATCTGGGCACTTTTTCAAAATCCATCGCTCCGGCGATTCGGTTAAGCTACATGGTCCTGCCGGAACCGGTGTTAGAAGAATACCGGAAAAAAGCCCGGTTTATACAGTCTACCGTTTCCAAAGTGGATCAGATGATCGTGCAGAGATTTTTAGAGGAAGGATACTACGAGAGACATCTAAATAAAATGCGCGCCGCCTATAAAGGCAGGCATGACGTGCTGTTGGAGGAGATGAAGGCGCTGCTCCCGGTATGCAAGGTGGAAGGGGAACACAGCGGGGTACACATTTTGCTACGTTTCTCGGAAGGCTACAGGGAGGAAGAGCTGATCCGAAAAGCCGGGGAAAAAGGAATCCGGGTCTATGGACTTTCCGGATTTTATATCGGGAGGAAAAAAGAAACGGAAGCCGTGCTGCTTTTGGGCTACGCGACCTTAACGGAAGAAGAAATCCGGCAGGCGGTGCGAAGACTGAAAGATTGTTGGAAAGAGGAATAAAAACCGATGGAAAGAAGGAAGAGACAAGGAAGAAAAAAGGAAAAGGATATGAAGAAACGGGCCAAAAGCGGTCTGCTTCGTGTTGTGTTCAGCCGTATCGGGATCATGGCCGTTCTCCTTCTGCTTCAGATCTGGATCTTTGTGGGCAGTATCTATTTTTTGAAAATGTATGCGCCGTACATTTATGGAGCATTGATCATTGTGGAAGTAGTGGTGCTGATCCAGTTGATCAATTCCAGCGGGAATCCGGAGACGAAGATGACCTGGATGCTGGTGGTTTTGATCATTCCGGTGTTCGGAGCGCTGTTTTACCTGTTTGTAAAATCGCAGCTGGAAAGCCAGTTTCTAAAACGGAGACTGACGACCCTGAAGATCGAGACGGGAGAGTACACCAGGCAGGAGGAGGAAGTGGTAAAAGCACTTTGGGCAAGCCGGTCAGCCAATGCCCAGCTTTCCTACTATCTGTCAAACCGTCTGGGCTTTCCCACCTACCGCAACACGGAGGCCAGATACTTTCCTTCCGGTGAGAAAAAATTTGCGGCAATGCTCCATGAACTGGAAAAGGCGAAGAAATTCATCTTTCTGGAATATTTTATCGTGGAAACAGGATATATGTGGAATTGCGTGCTGGACATCCTGAAGAAGAAGGCGGCGGCCGGCGTAGAAGTGAGGTTTATGTATGACGGAATGTGTTCCATCTCCATGCTGCCATACGACTATCCGTCCCAGCTGAAACAGTACGGGATCCGCTGCAAGATCGTAAACAAGCTGAAACCCTTCCTGTCTACCATTCAGAATAACCGGGACCACAGAAAAATCTGTGTGATTGACGGAAAGGTGGCATTTACCGGAGGCGTGAATCTGGCGGATGAGTATATCAATCGGAAAGAGCGGTTTGGTCACTGGAAGGATACGGCGGTGATGCTGCGGGGAGAGGCGGTACAAAGCTTTACCATGATGTTTCTGGAAATGTGGAACGTAGACGAGAAGACTACGGAGAACTATGAGGCCTATCTGTCGCCGAAAAGCGCCGGACTCCGGCGGGAATGGGGATATGTGATCCCTTACGGAGACAGTCCGTTTGACAACGAAAACGTAGGCGAGGAAGTGTATTTCCACATTTTGAACCATGCCAAGAAATATGTGCACATCATGACGCCTTATCTGATCCTGGACAATGAGATGATGCGGACGCTGACTCGGGTGGCTAAAAGTGGGATTGAAGTGATCATCATCATGCCCTCCATCCCGGATAAGTGGTATGCCTTTATGCTGGCAAAAACCTACTACAAAGAACTGATCGAAAGCGGCGTGCAGATCTACGAATACCGACCGGGCTTTGTCCATGCCAAGGTGTTTGTATCTGACGGCGATACAGCGACGGTGGGAACCATCAACCTGGATTACAGGAGTCTGTATCTTCATTTTGAGTGCGGAACCTTTTTGTACAACAATTCCGAGATTGAAAAAATCGAGGAGGATTTCGGGCGGACACTTCTGAAGTGTCATAAAGTAACGCTGATGGAAGTAAAAAATATGAGTCTGTTTTCCAAAATAGCGGGGCGGATCCTGCGGCTGACAGCGCCGCTGATGTAGAGAAATTTTGTTTTACAGATGAAATAATATGTAGTATAATGCACACGTTGAGTCAAAGGATGAAGGAACAAGGCAGTGATGCAGGAGGAATAATATGGTAAAAGCAGTCGTGGGAGCGAACTGGGGAGATGAAGGAAAAGGGAAGATCACCGATATGCTAGCAAAAAAGGCTGACATCATCGTAAGATACCAGGGAGGAGCAAATGCGGGACACACCATCATCAATGATTATGGGAAATTTGCGCTGCATACCCTTCCGTCCGGAGTGTTTTATGAACATACCACAAGTATCATAGGCAATGGTGTGGCTCTGGATATTCCCGTATTGTTTGGAGAGATCCAGTCCATCGTGGAGCAGGGGGTTCCCATGCCAAAGATTCTGGTATCGGACAGAGCCCAGATGGTCATGTCCTACCACAAGGCGCTGGACGCCTATGAGGAGGAGAGGCTGGGAGGCAAATCTTTTGGATCCACCAAGTCCGGGATCGCGCCTTTCTATTCGGATAAATATGCAAAAACAGGATTTCAGGTCAGCGAGCTGTTTGATGAGGAGCTGCTGAAAGAAAAAGTGGTCCGTGTGGCAGAGCAGAAAAATGTACTGCTGGAAAACCTGTATCACAAACCGGCGATCACACCGGAGGATCTGCTGGAAGAACTCAAAGGATACAAAAAGATGATAGAACCCTATGTGTGCAATACGTCTTTGTATCTGCATGAAGCGCTGAAGGAAGGAAAGGAAGTTTTGCTGGAAGGACAGCTGGGTTCCCTGAAGGATACAGATCACGGGATCTATCCTATGGTGACTTCCTCTTCTACACTGGCAGCCTACGGAGCGATCGGAGCGGGAATCCCTCCCTATGAGATCAAGCAGATCATCACGGTATGCAAAGCCTATTCCAGTGCAGTAGGAGCAGGGGCATTTGTCAGCGAGATCTTTGGAGAAGAAGCAGACGAGCTGAGAAGACGCGGCGGAGACGGCGGAGAGTACGGAGCGACCACAGGACGTCCCAGAAGGATGGGGTGGTTTGACTGTGTGGCCTCCAAGTACGGGTGCAGACTTCAGGGCACCACAGACGTAGCGTTTACGGTGCTGGATGTCTTGGGATATTTGAAAGAAATCCCTGTTTGCGTCGGCTATGAGATCAATGGAGAGGTGACCACCGAATTTCCTACCACACATTTGCTGGAAAAGGCAAAGCCTGTCTGGAAGGTGCTGGAGGGATGGAACTGTGACATCAGCGGCATCCGGGAATATGAAAAGCTTCCCAGACTCTGCAGAGAGTACATTGAATTTGTGGAGGAGCAGATCGGGTATTCGATCACCATGGTATCCAACGGACCGGGAAGGAACGACATTATTTACAGAAAATAGATGAAAGGAGATACGGCAGGCGACCGCCGCCGTAGAAAAAGCGATGAGCAAGACACTATTGGAGCAATGGAGAGGCATTGCCTATGATGAGACGGCAGATAAGGGACAGCTTCAGAATTTCTGGGGATCCTATTTTCAGATAGAAAAGGAGATCTACGAAAAGCTGCTGGAGCATCCGGAGGAGGAAGTCGAAGGAAGCGTAAAGGAACTGGCAGAAAAATACGGGCAGGAAGTGCTGACCATGGTAGGTTTTTTGGATGGGATCAATGAAAGTCTGAAAACGGAAAATCCGATCGAGACCATGGACGAGGATACAAAAGTCAGCCTGGCATTTGACACGGAAAAGCTGTATAAGAATATGGTGGCAGCAAAGGCAGACTGGCTGTATGAACTGCCCCAGTGGGAAAGGATCTATACGGAAGAAGAACGGAAGAAACTGTACAAGGAACAGAAGGAGTCCGGCACTATTCGCAAGGAAAAGAAGGTGGGAAGAAATGAACCATGTCCCTGCGGCAGCGGAAAGAAATATAAGAAATGCTGCGGAAAATAAGGTGTTGACAATTATGGGAACGGTGCTATAATGAGTCCTATATAATCCTGTATAAAAGAAAACACGTTGAAGAGCGAAGAGTAGGATGGGAAATCTTTACAGAGAGAAGAAGCCGCAGGCTGAGAGCTTCTTAGGCAGGAACCATTTGAAAACCACCTCTGAGTGGCTGCAAAACAGCCCGGCGGCACCGTTATCGTCACAATGAAGAGGCACCGGAATTTCCGGTGCAAGCAGGGTGGAACCGCGAGAAGTCAACTCGTCCCTTACGGCAGTATGCTGTAAGGGGCTTTTTTGTTTTATAAGAAAGAGAGACCCTGTGAAACAAGAAAGCTTCCGGTGGGAACGATATTTTGCGGAAGGAAGCTAAAGCAGACATTACAGGACGGCGAAGGATCAGATCCCAGACAGCCGAACACATAAAAAGAAAGAGAGGAAGAAGCCATGAAAGTACAATTAAAAGGCGGAGAAGTAAAAGAATATGCGCAGAGCATGTCCGTGCTGGAGATCGCAAAGGATATCAGCGAGGGGCTGGCAAGGGCAGCGACAGCAGGGAAGAAAGACGGAGAGATCGTGGATCTGCGGACAGAGATCCGGGAAGACTGTCAGCTGGAGATCCTGACATTTGAGCAGGAAGAAGGAAAAGGAGCATTCTGGCATACTTCTTCTCATATTCTGGCACAGGCGATTAAACGGCTGTATCCGGATACCAGGCTGGCTATCGGACCTTCTATTGAGAATGGATTTTATTATGATGTAGACAGAGAGATTCCCTTTGTAGCGGAGGATCTGGAAAAAATAGAAGCCGAAATGAAAAAGATCGTAAAGGAAAATCTTCCGATCCGGCGGTTTACAAAGCCGCGGGAGGAAGCGGTCGCATATTTTGAAGAAAAGGGAGAAAACTACAAGGTAGAACTGGTTCAGGATCTTCCGGAAGGAGAGGAGATCAGTTTCTACCAGCAGGGAGAATTTGTAGATCTGTGCGCAGGGCCTCATCTGATGTCAACAAAGGCAGTAAAGGCAGTAAAGCTTACCAGTCTGGCAGGGGCCTACTGGAGAGGCAGTGAAAAGAATAAAATGCTGACCCGTATCTATGGAATCTCCTACCCAAAGAAGGCGCAGCTGGAAGAATACCTTCACCGGCTGGAGGAGGCCAAAAAGAGAGATCACAGAAAGCTGGGAAAAGAGCTGGGGCTGTTTATGATGTGTGAGGAGGGACCGGGCTTCCCCTTCTTCCTTCCCAAGGGAATGGTGCTGAAAAACACCTTGCTGGATTACTGGAGACAGTTGCATAAGGACAACGGATATGTGGAGATTTCCACTCCGGTGATCCTAAGCAGACATTTGTGGGAGACTTCAGGACACTGGTATCATTACAGAGAAAACATGTACACCACTCAGATCGACGGAGAAGACTTTGCCATCAAACCGATGAACTGTCCCGGCGGAATGCTGGTCTACAAATCGGAACCCCGCTCCTATAAGGATCTTCCGCTGCGTGCAGGAGAACTGGGACTGGTGCATCGTCATGAAAAGTCGGGAGCCCTTCACGGTCTGTTCCGTGTACGCTGCTTTACACAGGATGACGCCCATATTTTCATGACTCCGGAGCAGATCCGAGAGGAGATCAAGGGAGTGGTCAGGCTGATCGACGAGGTTTACAGTCTATTTGGATTTAAATACCACATCGAGCTTTCCACAAGGCCGGAAAACAGCATGGGAGACGACAGGGATTGGGAGATCGCAACAGAAGGATTACAGGGAGCGTTAGACGACCTGGGACGGGACTATGTCATTAATGAAGGAGACGGAGCTTTTTATGGACCGAAGATCGACTTCCATCTGGAGGATTCTATCGGAAGGACCTGGCAATGCGGAACCATCCAGCTGGATATGCAGCTGCCCCAAAGATTTGAACTGGAATACACCGGAGCGGACGGAGAAAAGCATCGTCCCATCATGATCCACCGAGTGGCGTTTGGATCCATTGAACGGTTTATCGGAATCCTGACAGAGCATTTTGCAGGAGCCTTTCCTACCTGGCTGGCGCCGGTGCAGGTGCGGGTTCTGCCGATCTCGGAGAAGTATGTGGAATACGGAAGAAGCGTGCTGGAGCAGCTGAACCGGGCAGGCATTCGTGGAGAGATCGACGAGAGAGCAGAAAAGATTGGCTATAAGATCCGGGAGACACAGATGAACAAGGTTCCGTACATGCTGGTGGTGGGAGCCAAGGAAGAGGAAGAAGGTCTGGTAGCAGTAAGAAGCCGGTTTGCCGGAGACGAGGGACAGAGATCAACAGAAGCTTTTATATCCGGGATCCTGGAGGAAATTGAAGGAAAGATCCAAAGAGAAGTTCAGAAGGACGAATAGAGAAGAACGGAGATGATATGCAGGAAGATAAAAAAATGACGGAACAGACACAGGAGGAGCAAAAGGCTTATTATACGGCAAAGCCGAAGCTGGGAGGGGGAAAACCTTCCAAGCTTCGGCAACAGTTTGCCAGAGGTATGACCTATTTTCTGGTGATCGCAGCCAGTATCCTGTTTTATTTTGCACTGCTTAGATTTACCAATATTTCAGATCTGACCAGAAAAATTGCAGAAGTATTAAAGCCGGTCATTTACGGATGTGTGGTGGCATATTTGCTCAATCCCATCGTAAAGCAGACGGACAAGTATTTGCTTCCCGTTCTGGAAAAGACGATGAAAAACAAAAAGAGGGCAGAAAAGCTTTCCAGGGGGACCGGAATCTTTTTGGCGCTGCTGATCATGGTAGTGGTGGTGATTACGCTGTTTAACCTGTTGATCCCGGAGCTTTACAGGAGTATCCTGAAGCTGGCTTATAATCTCCCGGGGCAAATGAACCTGCTGGTCAGGAAGGTCAGTGAGATCCAGCTGGACGATTCTACCACGGGAAAACTGCTGAAGACGGGGATCACAGAAGGAACGCAGATGTTCCAGAAGTGGATCCGGACGGATCTTCTCAGCCGTGCCAATGCCGTGATGTCCAATTTAACGGTAGGAGTTTTCAACATCCTCAACGAAATCTTTAAGTTTTTAGTGGGAGTCATTATCTCTGTATACCTATTGTCCGGAAAAGAAACATTTGCGAAGCAGTCCAAAAAAGCAGTGTATTCCATTTTCCCGTTCAGACAGGCGAACCTGATCTTGCACATCACAACAAAAAGTAATGAGATCTTCGGAGGATTTATTATCGGTAAGGTAATTGATTCTGCCATTATAGGGGTCTTGTGTTTTATCGGACTGAGCGTATTGAAGATGCCCTATGCTATACTGGTAAGTGTGATCGTGGGAACTACCAATGTGATCCCCTTTTTCGGACCTTATATCGGAGCGATCCCCAGCGCCTTTTTGATCATGCTGGAAGATCCCATGAAGGGACTGTATTTTATCATTTTCATTCTGGTACTCCAGCAGTTTGACGGAAATATCCTGGGGCCCAAGATCCTGGGAGATTCTACCGGCCTGTCGGCTTTTTGGGTGGTGGTATCCATTCTTCTGGGAGGCGGAATGTTTGGATTTGTAGGAATGATCATGGGAGTGCCCACCTTTGCGGTATTGTACTACATTGCCGATATGTGGATCAAAGGGCGGCTGGAAAAGAAGGAACTGCCTTTGGATTCTAACTATTACGATATGAAAAGCTATGTGGATGATTCCGGACAGTATTTTCATGAAGAAGGAAAAAAAGGACTGCACTTAGAAGCAGACGGCAAAGACAAAAAGGACAGCAAAATGGAGGAATAGGAAAACATGCCAATTCGAGTACAGAACGATTTGCCCGTCAAAGAGATTTTGGAACAGGAAAACATTTTTGTGATGGATGAACACCGCGCCGTCCATCAGGATATTCGTCCTATCCGGATCGGACTTTTGAATCTGATGCCATTGAAGGAGGACACGGAGCTGCAGATTCTTCGTTCTCTTTCCAATACACCTTTGCAGGTGGACGTGGTGTTTGTCAATGTGGCAAGCCATAAGGCGAAGAACACTCCTACCAGTCATCTGAATAAGTTTTATCAGCGTTTTCATGAGATCCGGGAAGAAAAGTTTGACGGCTTTATCATTACGGGAGCGCCGGTAGAGCAGATGCCTTTTGAGGAAGTGAACTATTGGGAAGAATTAAAGGAGATCATGGAGTGGACCAATGAGCATGTGACGTCTACCCTGCATCTTTGCTGGGGCGCGCAGGCAGGCTTATATTACCACTACGGGATCCAGAAGGTTCCGCTGAAAGAGAAAATGTTTGGCGTATTTCAGCACAGGGTCCTAAATCGAAAAATCCCTCTGGTCAGAGGCTTTGACGATGTGTTTTTTGCGCCGCATTCCCGGCATACAGAGGTTCCCATGGAGGAAATCAGAAAGGATGAAAGGCTGACGGTGCTGGCAGAATCAGAAGAAGCGGGGCTGTTTATCGCTACGGCGAAGGAAGGACGGCAGATCTTCGTTATGGGACATCCGGAGTATGACAGAGTGACACTGGATGCAGAATATAAAAGGGATCTGGAGAAAGGGCTGGCTATTCAGATGCCGGTGAACTATTACCCCAAGGATGACAGCAGGGAAAAACCGCTGCTCACCTGGAGGGCGGCGGCCAACAATCTGTATACGAACTGGTTGAATTATTATGTGTATCAGGCGACGCCCTACGATTGGAGCGGAACGCTTTAAGGAGGAAGGAGCCTACCGGTGTAGGCTCTTTTGTCATATCACAGAAAATACTCTGTCAGGACCGCGCTGCAGCGGTATGAAACCGTGTGGCAAAAGCGATCCGCCGCAGCATGATACGTTAAAACGAAAAACAGGATATAGAAGCAGGATAAAAACCGGAAACGGGATAGAAGAGACCGGGTACGAGAGAACAGACAGAACAGAAGGAGGAGAGAAAGTGGAAGAATTTGTAATGACATGCACCGCCTGTAGAAATCAGTGTGAAATGCGGGGAAAGGCGGAAAAGGGAGAAGTGGTGGAGCTGTTGGGAAACGGCTGCATGAGAGGGCTTGCCCGGGCATCAGAGCGTGCAAAACAGATGGAACATATTGATAAAAATGAATAAAAAAACGTTCGGTTTTATGGACATTTCTATAAAAATATACTAAAATAATAGAGATGAAATCAGAAAATACAGGAAAAGAAGGAAGGGAGTTTGTCATGAAGAGAAATGTGATCGTAGGACAGTCGGGCGGACCGACTGCCGCCATTAATTCCAGTCTGGCGGGAGTGTACCGCACAGCAAAGGACAGAGGTGCAAACAAGGTATACGGGATGCTGCACGGGGTGCAGGGACTTCTTCAGGAAAAGTATATAGATCTGTCAGATCATATTAAAACGGAGCTGGATGCAGAGCTTCTGAAGCGTACACCGGCGGCTTTTTTGGGATCCTGCCGCTATAAGCTTCCGGAGATCCATGAAAACAGGGAGGTTTATGATAAGATTTTTGAAATTCTGGACAGGCTGGATATAGAAGCCTTTATCTATATCGGAGGAAACGATTCCATGGATACCATCAAAAAGCTGTCGGATTATGCCATTATCACCGGACATTCCACACGCTTCGTAGGATGTCCCAAGACGATCGACAATGACCTGGCGCTGACGGATCATACGCCGGGATACGGAAGTGCGGCAAAATACATCGGAACCTCCATGAAGGAGATCATCCGGGATGGATTTTGTCTGGAATATGAAAAAGGCGTGGTGACGATCGTAGAGATCATGGGACGCAATGCCGGCTGGCTGACGGGTGCAACGGCGCTTTCCAAGGGAGAGGACTGCGAAGGACCGGATCTGATCTATCTTCCGGAGATCGTATTTGACCTGGAAGAATTCTGCGGGAAGGTGAAGAAGCTTCTCCAGGAGAAAACGTCTATTGTGGTTGCCGTATCCGAAGGGATCCGTGTGGCAGACGGAAGGTATGTCTGCGAGATGGGAAGCAGCATTGACTTTGTAGACGCTTTTGGGCATAAGCAGCTGTCCGGGACCGCTTCCTATCTGGCAAGCTTTATCGCGGGAGAAGTAGGATGCAAGACCAGAGCCATCGAGCTTAGCACCCTGCAAAGATCAGCCTCCCATGCGGCGTCCAGAGTGGATATCCTGGAGGCGTATCAGGTGGGTGGAGCAGCGGTAAAGGCGGCGGATGAAGGCGACTCCGGAAAAATGGTAGTGTTGCAGAGACTTTCAGACGATCCGTATCAGTGCGGTACAGAGGTCAAGGATGTCCACAAGATCGCCAATGACGAAAAACTGGTTCCCAGAGCATGGGTCAATGAGGAAGGAACCTACGTGACCGGAGAATTTATATCCTATGTAAGACCGCTGATTCAGGGAGATGTTTCCCCTGTTATGGTAGACGGGATCCCCAGACACCTGTATACTCCCAAGGAATTAAGTCACAGATAGAGAAGAAACAGGACGGATCGAAAGCAGTCATTTCAGAAAGTCCTGACGCTGACGGATCAATTGCCCCTCAAAGTGCACATGGCATTTGGGGGGCGACTTATTTAGAGGGATCGGGTTGCTTTGGGAGAAGGAGCTTTTTTTACAAAGTCAATGCCGATTCCTTTTTTATATCCTTTGTAAAACATTCATAAAAATTGACAAATCCTGGAATTCCCTTGTGTTTTTACAAAAAATCATATACTATGAATTCATTCTTAGCAGGGAAACCTGCGTCTATCTGCTTGTCAGCAGATCCTGCCGTATGATCCATCGAAGCGGCACATCATTGTTCCCATTGCATGATCTTAATGAAGAGGTATAGCTGGTTCCCCTTGTATTGGGTTGGCGAAACGGCGTACAGTTGTTCCTATCACAGTGTTTTGGCGAAGCAGCGCATAGTTGTTCCCATTACAAGGTTTTGGCAAAGCAGTATACAGTTGCTCCCAATATAGTGTTTTGGCGAAGCGGCGTATAGTTGTTCTCATTACAAGGTTTTGGAAAAGCAGTATACAGTTGCTCCCCTTACAAGGTTTTGGCGAAACGGCATATATTTGGCCGCATTGTGTTATTTTGAGAGGGAGACGATATCTTTTGCAGCATTGGGATATTTTAGCAGAGAGACAGACAGTTGATCTCACTACATTGTTTTAACAGAGAGGTGTATCATTTGCAGACAGGTCGAAGATTTGATGTACTTCGTCTGATCCAGTGTCAGAAAACATGTCACAGAGGAATGGACAGCGTCAGAGGAAGGCGGCTGACAGACCTTCTGTCTGAAGAAAAGGAGATTTCCAAGGAAGAATTCTTTTCGTGGGTGGAAACCATGACAAAACAGCTGGATCAGTTGTACAAAGACAGGGAAGAGCCCTGCTATCAATTTTTAAATCCTTATTCTATCATCATCAGCACATCCCGGGAGTTGTTTCTTTTAGATTACTCCTCTGAAACCAATCACAAAACTATTCTTTTTATCAATCAAAGAAAGATCCGAAACTTTTTTCTTCCGGAAGGAAGCACATATTACGACAGACCCAGCCTGGCGCTGGATCTGTTTGGACTGGGCAGGACGCTACAATATATCCTGACCTATGGACAGATCACACCGGGACTTGGGAAGAGAGAGGAACTGCAGCTGCGTAAGATCATTTCTGCCTGTCTGCATCCGTCTCCGGCATTTGCATATGGGGCGCTGTTTCGGATAAAGCGAAGGATCAGTGGGCTGAGCCGGAAAAACAAAAGGCAATTGAAAAATCATCGAAAAACATCGGGCTCTTCTAAGATAAAAAAAGAGATACCGCATGAAAAAGGAAAACTGGTTTCTCCCAGGAGGAAAAAAGCAGGAAAAATTATCGGGATAGGAGGAGGGATCCTTCTCATCCTGTTGGCAGGATGGCTTTTTATCCCGCAGGCGGTCGGCTTTGAAAAAAGAGAAGAGAAGGAAGCGGCAGTAAGAGAAAATGATGAAACAGGAACACAAAACCCAAAAAGGGGAGAAGACAGAAAAGGCAGAGGAGCCGGACAGAAGGAAAAGAAGAAAGACGCCGGACAGGAAGTGGAAAGGGATATGGCGATAGCATATGTGCTGGAGCAAGGGAATGAGGAGCTGGGAAAAGCGTATTTAAGGATGCTGGCAGAGCGAGGAAGAACGGGGAAAGACATTCAGATTGTAGCGGAGGGGATCCGAAGGAAAAAGGGAGGAAAACAGATAGAAACAAGTTTAAAAAGACTGGAAGGACAAGAAAAGCAAAGCAGGAGCAGATATTATCGACGATTTTTGATCCAGGGGTATCTGCAGTTAAAAAGTACAAGAGGATATGAAAAGGTTATTGAGATCGGACGGGAGTGCCAGAAGGAAACATGGAGTGAAAAAGAAATGTGGGAAATCATGGAAGCCATGGCGATTGCCTGGGAGGAGTTGGGAGAAACAGAAAAATCGGCAAAGGTGTATGAAAATCTGATCGGCCTGACAAAGGAGGAAAAGAAAAAAGAAAGTCTGTACAAGAAAGTGGATTTTTTGATGCGTCAGACCGGGCAGGAAGAGGAGAGGGGAAAGCTTTTGGAAAAAGGCACGGAGGAACTGAAAACCTCCAGGGAATTACGGAACCTTCACATTAAATGGTATTGTGACAGCAAGGAAAAAACCAGGGAAGACTGTGCCGGTGTGATCCAAAAATATTTGCAAGATTGTCCGGAGTTAAGAGAGGACAGGGGATTTCAAAAGCTGCAGGAAGAGTACGGGATACGAGAGGAGGAAGAGAAGATATGGATAGAAAAATAAGAGCGCCACATGGGAAAAAAAGAGAGGGCGTCTGGAAAAAAGCAGGAATGATTTTTTGCATCATAGTCTGTTTTTTGATGAGCCTGGGAGCAGAAGGAAAAGGAGTGGTGAAAAGCGGGGAGATGACGGGAGAAATGGGTGGTAGCGATTCTGCCGGGAGGAACCGGATGGAGGTTTTAGAGGAAGATTTGAGACAACAGCCGTCGGGGATCGAAACCGGAAAAGAAGATTGGCAGGAGGAAAAAGACCGGAAGGAAGGGGAGGGGAGAGAGGAAGAGCAGGAAAAAGAAAATCAGGAAGAAGAAAATCAGGAAGAAGAAAATCAGGAAGAAGCGAAAGAAAGGGAGAAGGAGCTTGTGGTGGAGGCGTCTTTGCCGGATGGAAAGGGCGGATATTACCGGACATTGCCGGAGGTAAAGATAAGCAGGCAGACCCGGGAAGGAACGATCCGATATCGGTTGATAAGGGAGGACAAAACGGAAAAGGAAGGAGAGATCCCAGAAGGGGGCGAGGGGGCGCTGACAGAAATGAAATTTCCGCAGCAGGAATGGGAAGAGGGGAGGCAGACCCTGATCCTTTGGAGAGAAGACAAGGAAAGCACAGAAAAAGAGGGAACAGAAGAGGAAGGAAATTCCAAAGAAACGGGTAGATGGGAGAGAGAATTTTTGATAGATACGGTTCCGCCCCAGATACGGCTGCTGCCGCAGCCGGAGCTTTACGGGTGGCGCAAGGAACCGTTTGCATTTACGGCGTACAGCAGAGACACCGGAAGCGGGGTAGAGACAACCATCTGTTTTGAAAACGGGAAGGAGATTAAAAGAGGGAGAGAGGAAGTGAAAGGGATGGTCACAGGGGAGTCGGTGGAAGGATTACCGATACAGATCCTGATAAGAGCAGAAGATCTGGCGGGGAATATCCAGGAAAAAGGGATAGAGGCCTATGTTGACAAGAAGCCGCCGACCATCACTATCGAAGGAGGAGAGGACTATACGATCACCAGCAGGGCGCTGGAGCTGACCTGCACGATCACGGAAGAAAACCGGCTGAAAGAAGCAGGAGGCGTACTGGAAAGAGAGGAAGGAAAAGAGCAAAAGGAAAAAGTAGAAATAGAAGGTTGGAAAACAAACAAAAAAGATACAAAAACCTGTGTCCGGCTGGAAAAAGACGGAAAGTATCAGATAAGGCTTTGGGGAGAGGATCTGGCAGGGCATCAGGCAAAGAAGGAACTTCACGTGATCCTGGACAGCCAAAATCCGGTGATCCGATATGTGGATCAGCTAAATGGAAGCTGCCGGAAAAAATTTGTGTGGGAATATCCCATAGAAGATACGATAGAAGATATGACCAGTGTTCAGTACGTGATGGAACTGGACAAAAGAGTCTATGCAGCAGGCGAGGAAGTGACGGAAGAAGGAAGGCACAGACTGACGGTAACAGCGGTGGATGCCGCCGGCAACACAGGGAAAGCACAGGCAGAGTTTATGATAGATCATACACCGCCCGTCGTAATCTGGGAAGGGGCAAACGAGGAAGGGATTTACGAAAAAGCAGTAAATCTGAAGATCCGGACAGAAAAGATGGCAGACCGGATCAGAAGGGTTTGGATCAATGGAGAACTTCAAAAAAGAAAAGGGAAAAAAGAAAGAGAAGATCTGCGGTTTCAAGATCCGGGGACCTATAAGGTGACTGTGGAGGCGGAGGATACAGCAGGCAATACTTCCGTCCAGACACGGTCATTTTCAGTGGTCCAAAGAGCAGGGTGGCTGAAAAGAACGATTCGCAGCCTGAAATATTCGAAAGGGGAGGAAGTCTGGCAGGAAAATAAGAACTCAAACAGAAAAACAGGAAAGCCTGTCAAAAGAAAATGGAATAAAATTGTCTGGACTGCAGGAATCTGTACACTGGTTTGGGGGATCTGGGGAACGGTTCTTTATAAAAAGAGAAAAAAACCGGCTCATAAAAGGGAGGATGCCGGGTAATCGACTTTGCGACACCCGGCACGTATTATGAAAAAGTTTATTCGAAAAATAGTTTGCACTATTGGTCAGTGGTCAAAAGAACGTATCAGAAGAATGAAATCAATCTTAACTGATACGTTCAGTATAAAGAGCAACTATGAAAAAAAAGTGTTTTACAAATGAAAGTTTTTTAAAGGAAAGATGAACAAAGTGTGAACGAAGCTTATCCGCTGACTTCCTTCAGATTTTCCGCCATATTCAGCCTTGAGATTTTTCCGGCCTGTAAAAACTGTACCAGCACATAGACGGCGATGCCAAGAACAAAGGCGATCAGATACATATAAAAGGGAATAGAAGCCTCAATGTATGCGTCCAGTTTACGGAAAGAAATCTGTATCAATTTTTTTGTAAAAATATCCAGCAAAGGCATCAGAAGGAGCAGGTATAGGATCACCGCATTTCTGACAGAAGCAATATAGATCCGGGAAATTTCGCCGGTCTGGAACCCGAAGATCTTCAGATAAGAAATGTCGGTGCGGGACTTATCCAGGATCAGCTTACTAAGCACATAAAGCAGGATCAGATAGAAACAAAGGGAGACTACCAGTAAAGTTGTGCTGACTGACTGGAAAGAATCCAAAAAGTGATCCATATATTTGGAAAGGCCGGCTCTGTCAATTTCTGTGATCAGAAGGTCTTTGTTGAGGGACAGTTTCGTATCAGAAAAATATGCGTTGTAATAAGAGGGATCTTTTCCAAGAAGGCGATTCAGGTGTTTCAAGGGGAGATAGACCTCTACGGCGTGGACGTCCTCCATGATAACAGCGATCTTCAACTTTTCCGATCGGGAGGTGTAGGGAATCTTCACCTGGATCCGACTGCCTGTTTTTAGTTGGTATTTTCTGGAAAATCCTCTGGAAACAGCAACTTCTCCGGGAGCCAGCCGTCGGATATGGGCGGAGGATTCGTATTTGCTGCCGGATTCCATCCCATAGAAGGAGATTTCTTTCCCTAGAGAATCCAGATCCAGTTTGGCAACGACAGCTTTTTTTGCATCCTCCTGAACCGGCTGAGGGGATTTTATCAAAGTGATATAATTATATTTCATTTCTTTTTGGATATCATCCGTGTATTTGTGAAAGATCGGTTTAAAGGACAGTCCAAAGATCAACATGACATTTGCAAGAAACAGTCCCAAAAACAGCGTCAGGATATTCAGTTTGTTGTCCAGAAGGACGCGGATCCTGAACCGGTGAACAAAGCCCAGTTTTTCCAGAGAGAGGGTTTTCCGGTTTTTCTGTTTTACAAATTCTTTTCGCAGGAATCGCAGAGGAGTCAGGTTCAGCTTTAGGGACAGCATCAGCAGATTCACAAAAAACATAATGGAAACGGGAATGACAGTCGTCAGGATAAATGCGCGCAGACTGAATACAGGAGTAAACGGAGGCAGACTGAAGGAATTGTAATACAAAGCAGAAAACAGATGATAGACCTTGGTGTAAGCAAGGAGATTCCCCAAAGCTGAGGCAAGAATGGTCAGGGAAAGAGGAATACAAAGATAGTGAAAAAGAAGTTCTTTTTTCGTATAGCCGGAAGCCAGGAGAGTACCGATCACAGGAGCTTCGTCTTCGATCAGAGTTCTGGCCTGCATGGTGACCACAAAAGATATAGAGATCAGAATCAGAGTCATCAGTGTGATCATCATGGGGACATCCCCTCCCATATCATCCATGACATAGGTGATACACTTATTGTCGAACCGGGTCACACCGTCTGTAACGGCGGTGCTTTGGTGAACAATCTTTGTTAAGGTATTCAGCTTTTCGTGTGCCTGGGAAGCAGAGAGCTTTTCCTGTGTGTGGTAGGAATAGCAATATTTCAGGGAAGCGGGATCAAAGGTGCGAAAGCCGGAGGCAGATACCAGAGCAATCCCGAAATAGCCGGTGTCCATGACCAGATCCGAACGGTTTTTCAGCAGAGAGCTGTAATCCGGAACAGAGAAAAATCCTACGATCTTAAAGGAATTTCCTGCCAGCTTTATGGTATCGCCGATGCGCTGGTGGTTGGCGGCAGCCATATTTTGAGCAATGGCAATTTCATCCGCCTTTTTGGGCAGTCTTCCCTGAAAAAGAGACGGCAGGTTGATGGAAGTTCTGTTTTGGTAGATCCGCAGGACTTTATTTGGAGAAAAAGCTTCTTCTACATAAAAATTTTGATACAGGCGGATGTTTTCTTTTTCCAGAGAAGCAATCGTATCGGAGTTTAGCTCTTGCGCGGCAGTGAACTGGCCGCTTTCCACTTTTTTCTCCCGGAGATCTCGCTCATACAATTTTTTGATGGAGCCCTGGACGATAAAAAAGGATGACATCATTACCGTGGTTAAAAACAGCAGGAAAAATATAGGGAAATATCTTCCGGGCTGGGTCAGGAAGATTCGGGGGATTCTCTTATTTACAGGATTTTTCATTACCAATTCACCTCGTTCGCTGAAATCAAATGGTCATTTTGCAAAACCGACTGAAGAGTTCCGTCATGAAGCTTTAGTATGAGATGACACATATTTGCGATCTGGACATTATGTGTCGCAATGATGATGGTGGTGTGATAGGTCTGATTTAGATGTTCGAGCAGGCGGAGAACTTCTTTTGCACTCTCGTAATCCAGTGCGCCTGTGGGCTCATCACAGATAAGAAGAGAAGGGTTTTTGATCATGGCTCTTCCGATAGAAGTCCGTTGAGCCTGTCCGCCGGAAATCTGATTCGGATATTTAGACAGGTGCTGCTTCAGCCCCAGAGAAGCGGTCAGCTGATCCAGAGGAAGCGGAGAGTCGGACAAATAGGCGCCTACCTCGATATTTTCTTTCACGGTAAGATTGCTGACCAGGTTATAGAATTGAAAGACGAAGCCCAGATGCCTTCGGCGATATAGGCTCAGCTCTTTCCGGGTCATATGTTCCAGAGATTCCCCGTTTACCTGGACGCTTCCGGCATCGATCTCTTCGATTCCGCCAAGAATATTCAGCAGAGTGGATTTTCCGGAGCCGGAAGGTCCAAGCAGGCAGATGAGCCTCCCATCGGGGAGTTCCAGGTTGAGTCCTTTTAATACTTCTACACGATTTTTGCTGGTTCCATAGTATTTGTGTAAATCTGTAATCTTAATCATGATGCTTCCCTCCTTGAGGGAAGTATAGCATAAAAAAGAGTTATTGAGAATTGTTTTCAATTAAAAAGATATTATTTTCTATAGGCAAAAAGCGGGATCCCGTTTTTTGTAGGAAGCTCCACATAGCCCTGGGTTAAGGGGCGGACATAGTCGATAAAAGAATCGCTGATGTCAGAGCCATCCTGGGTGATCCATTCGGAAGGAACGGATTTTTCCCGGTTACATACCAGATTTACATCGACAGTCCCATAGGAGAGTTCATAAGGGATGCTTCTGTTCCGGCAGAAGGTGATCATTTTTCCGGTTTGCCCCTGGAGGGCGCAGTGAAGTGCAAAAATTCCGGCATTTTCTGCTTCGTCCAGATCTACGCGGGAAAGATGAGAGCAGGAACAGCGCTGGCAGACGTTCAGTTCAATGGAACGTACTTTGACATGCAATCTCTCCCGGATCAGATTTTCCAGATATTTTCCCGCGCCGGCAAGCATCTTGTGGCCAAAGGAATCTACGCCTGCACTCTGGGTATATTCACAGATGAAGGTCTTGTTCTTATCATGGATCCCCTCGGAGATACAGACCACCAGATTAGGCGTAGACGCTAAGGAAGCTTCTACTTTTGCTACAAAATCTTCAGTGGAAAAGTCCGATTCCGGCAGATAGATCAGCACAGGATTATCTCCCTTGAATTTTCTGGCAAGGATGGAGGAGGCGGTCAGCCACCCGGCATGCCGTCCCATGATCTCCACGATCGTAACAGATTTCAGATTATCATAGACGTTAGCGTCCGTAGCAATTTCCCTGACGGTGGTGGCTACATATTTTGCGGCGCTTCCGTACCCCGGCGTATGATCTGTTTCCATCAGATCATTGTCTATAGTCTTGGGGATACCGATAAAGCGGATGGTGCTGTTCACAGAAGCGGCATATTTTGAAAGCTTGCTCACTGTGTCCATGGAATCATTGCCGCCAATATAGAAAAAATATCCGATATCCAGGGCAGAAAATTTCTGGAACAATGTTTGATAGACAGGGTCGGTGAGATCCTCCGGAAGCTTATACCGGCAGGAACCAAGATAAGCGCCGGGAGTGGTGCGAATCAGATCCAGCTGATGAAGATGTTCCTCCTTCCGGATATCTGCAACGGTGTCGTGGAGAAACCCCTCGATCCCATTGATCATTCCATAGATCTTATCAATGTGAGAAGTGCTTTTTAGTCCCTCGGTGATCACTCCGTACAGACTGCTGTTGATGACGGCGGTGGGACCGCCGGACTGACCTACGATCATATTCTTTTTCATAAGAATCCTCCTGTTTTGCATTATGTCCTCTACTATAACGGAAGAAGGGAAAAATGACAAATCTTTTTCATGGGGATTGGAAAGGAAGAGAAAATGTTTTATACTGTCATGGAAGCAGACGTCAGTTTCGGCAGGAGCAGAAAACGGAGACACCTTGTATGAAAAGAATACAGGCGTCGGGGAAAGGATGTCCCTGAGCGGGACAGGCTTTGACAGAACAAGAAGAGAGAGGGGAAAGGTATGAAGTATATTTCATTTGCGATTCCATGCTTTAATTCAGAAGCTTATATGGAAAAGGCAATCGAAAGTATTCTCAAAGGAGGGGAAGAGGTTGAGATCATTATCGTAAATGACGGCTCCAAAGATAACACTTCGCAGATCGCGCATCGGTATGAAGCAGACTACCCGGGAATCGTCCGGGTGATCGACAAAGAAAACGGAGGCCATGGGGATGCGGTAAACGCAGGTCTTGACAATGCAACAGGAAAATATTTTAAAGTGGTTGACAGCGATGACTGGGTAGATGAATACAGCCTTTTTACGATCCTGGACTTTTTCAGGAAGCTGGAAGCAAACGGACAGTCGGTAGATATGCTGATCTCCAACTATGTGTATGAAAAAGAGGGTGCGCCCCGGAAAAAGGTCATCCATTACAGAAATGCTCTGCCTCAGGACACCTTCTTTAAGTGGGAGGACACCAACAGGTTCCGCCTGGATCAGTATATTCTGATGCACTCCGTGATCTATAGGACAGATCTTTTGAAGGTAGGACAGCTCAGACTGCCCAAGCACACGTTTTACGTGGATAATATCTATGTGTATTATCCGCTACCATGGGTACGCAGGATGTATTATCTGGATGTGGATTTTTATCGGTATTTTATCGGACGGGAGGACCAGTCCGTCAATGAGGCAAACATGATCCGGCGTGTGGATCAGCAGATCTTTGTGACCAAGTCCATGATCGATCAATATGAGATGGGGGAAATCCGAAATAAAAAGTTGCGGCGGTATATGACCAACTATCTGGCGATCATGATGACCATCTCCTCCATTCTTTTGATCCGATCCAAGGATGAAGAAAATCTGCAGAAAAAAAAGGAATTGTGGCAGTATCTGAAACGAAAGGATCTGCGTACTTATTTTAAGATCCGTTATGGGATTTTGGGGCAGACGATGAACATTCCCGGAAGCTCCGGAAGGAAGATTTCTTCTCTGGCTTACAACGTGGCAAGGAGACTGGTGGGCTTTAATTAGAAAAACGGCGGGTTTTGCGAGGATGCAGCAAAGAAAGGAGGAAGAGATGGAACAGAATGTGAGTCTGAGTACCCTTTGTTATCTGGAAAAAGACGATGCCTACCTGATGCTCCACCGTATCAAGAAGAAAAAGGACGTAAATGCAGGGAAATGGATCGGAGTCGGCGGCCATTTTGAGGCGAATGAAAGCCCGGAAGAGTGCCTGATCCGGGAAGTCCGGGAGGAGACAGGATACGAGCTGTACTCTTTTCGGTTTCGGGGGCTGGTTACCTTTGTTTCAGGGAAGGGTGTAACGGAGTATATGTCGCTGTTTACCGGAGACGGATTTACCGGACAGGAGATTTCCTGCGATGAGGGAGAGCTGAAATGGGTTCCGCTGGAAGAGATCGACAGTCTTAGCCTTTGGGAGGGAGACAGGATCTTTCTGAAGCTGCTGCGAGAAAGAGACAGCTTTTTTTCTCTGAAGCTGGTCTATGATGCCGAGGATTGCCTGCTGGAAGCGCAGCTGGATGGAAAAAATCTACAATTGTGACCAAATCACAGTTTTTTCATAAAAATGTGCTATAATGGGTGGCAGATAACAACAATCACAAGGATTCAAACAAGAAAGGAAGATAGAGATGGCAGTAGTTCATGTAAATAACGATAATTTTCAGGCAGAGGTGTTAGAGGCGAAAGTTCCGGTGCTGGTAGATTTCTGGGCAACCTGGTGCGGACCATGTCAGGCATTGGGACCGGTGATCGATGAATTGGCCGGAGAGGTAACAGACGCAAAGATCTGTAAGCTGGATGTGGATGAGAGTCCGGAGCTGGCAAGAAAGTTCAGAGTGATGTCTGTACCCACTCTTATCGTGTTCCGTAACGGTGAGGCGGTAAAGAGAGTGGTAGGCGGAAAAAGCAAGGGAGAGCTTTTGGAGCTTTTACAGCAGGAGGCTTAAATGACGGAAGGCTAAAGAGCCGGATGGAAAAAGATAGAAGCAGGACAAAGGAAGTCGGCGCAGGAAGCACAGGGTGTCGTGGAGGATTCCACACCTCTGTCTTTTTGCGGTTATAAAGAGTCAAAGCTCCGGATTTTGCAGGGAGCCTTGGCGGCTATCTATGAACCGGCAAGGCACTTTTGGCATTTCCGATGCGTGTAATGGAAAACAGGAGGGGGAGTATAGTGATGAGGAGAGAATTTACGTATCTTTCAGCAGACAAGGTGACCAGGATCCATGGGATAGAATGGAAGCCGGAGGGTCAGGTGATAGGAGTTCTTCAGATCAGCCATGGGATGAAGGAGTATATCGGCAGATATGATGAATTTGCAAAAGTCTGTGCAAAACATGGATATTATGTGGTGGGAAATGATCATCTGGGACATGGAAGATCGGTGGCAGATGAAACGTGTTACGGGTATTTTCATGAAACCCGGGGCAATGCCTTTGTGCTGCAGGATCTTCACAGACTGCATCAGATCACGAAGGAAAAGTATCCCGATGTTCCGTATATTCTTCTTGGCCACAGCATGGGTTCTTTTCTGGCCAGACAATATGCCTCTATGTATGGGAGACAGTTGTCGGGGCTGATCGTAATGGGATCAGGCTGGCAGCCGCTACCTGCCATCTGGGCAGGAAAAGCGTTGAGCCAGATACTTTTAGCAGTCAAAGGCTGGAAACACAGAAGCAATCTCCTGGAAAAAATTGCATTTGCAGGATATTTATCCAGAATTTCTCCCAAAAGGACAGAGATGGACTGGCTGACCAAAGAAGAGGAGATCGTGGACGCTTACCTGGAGAATCCGTGGTGCAGTTTTCAGTTTACAGTAAACGGATACTATCATCTGTTTCACAGTATAGAGCAGGCGCAGAAGCTGGGCAACATAGGCAGGATTCCAAAAAGACTGCCCCTCCTGCTGGTATCCGGTGAGGCTGACCCTGTGGGAAGATACGGAAAAGGGATTCAGAAGCTGTCAGACGTCTATCAGAACGCAAAGATGCGCCAGGTGCAGATGAAGCTTTATCCGGAGGACAGACATGAGATCCTAAATGAGACGGATCGCAGAGAGGTCTTTCAGGATATTCTGAACTGGATGGATCAGGTGGTATCCGGCGAGGCGAAACAGACAAGCCTTGAAGAAGCTTCTTTTGAGGAAGAATGGGATTAGAAAGAAAAGTGCGTACAGGAACCCCGGACTGTGGAAGACTATAAAAGCTTCCGCAGTCCGGGTTTGTCGGTTAATCTGACGATTCCGCGGGACAGCTCTACGTAACCTTCCGA
The DNA here is from genome assembly GCF_009696485.1 of Suipraeoptans intestinalis. GTDB lineage: Bacteria > Bacillota > Clostridia > Lachnospirales > Lachnospiraceae > Suipraeoptans > Suipraeoptans intestinalis. Next base: position 343,813 of record NZ_VULY01000018.1, on the reverse strand, counting down.
GGAAAAGTAATGCAGCATACGGGTCACGACCTCACGGGCGGTTCCCATAAGTCTGGCGATTTGCTGGTGCGTCATGGAGAGTTCGTCCGACTGATACATCGCCGATTCATCCAGAAGGAAGATGGCGAGGCGCTTGTCAAAGCTCATAAACAGGATCTGCTGCATGGCCCACATCACGTCAGAGAAGCGTTCTGTTGCCATCTTGTAGGAGAAGCATTCTGCATGGATATTTTCTTTTACGATCCGATTCAGGGAAGAGGCGGTCAGCTGCAGAACCTGGCAGTTCTCCACAGCGTCGATAAACACATCGAACGTAATGGATTTTAAGACGCAGGAGGCAGACAGCACGCAGACTTCATCCTGATAGATCCGATACAATGTGATCTCTCTGCCTTCCTCAGACAGCAGATAGACCCGCAGAGAACCGGATAACACCAGCAGCATCCCGATACACTGGGAGTCGGTGCTGTGCAGGGTAGCATCTGCAGAGTAGGAAAGGCAGGAAGTGCCGGATATCAGAATCGAGCGTTGCTGTTCTGTTAATTGCTTCCAAAAAGGCAGATGTTCGGCGAGTACGGTAGGAATATGAGGCTGTTCCATAAAGATCTCCTTTGATAATATGTTTGGTTTTATAAAAGTAAACAGGATGTTTTTTTTTGTAAAAACAGTATTGACTGGCACTAGTATAAGGGAAGAAGCCGGCAGTTTTCAAGAAAAAAGTAGACAGCCGAAGGGAATCTGTGCTATGATGGCACAGGAAAATGTAGGTACTCTTTACCTGGTTCGGGTAGAGGGTATTTTTATTTCATGGGAAATTGCATCCCATAGGACGAAAATTCCGTCAAGCTTTGTGCATCTTGCGGAGAACGAGTGTTGAAAAATATGAAAGATATGATGCATCTGCCGTTTTTTGGGATGCGGCATGGAAAGATATGAGAAAGCAGGCAGGAGAGAAAGCTTTAGGATGGCATGAATGATCTGCGCCAAAGGATGGCGTCAGGGTCGAAATGAGGTAGAAGGATCTCGTTGGAAAGGAAGAAACAGGTTAGAGAATGGAAACAGTAAGATTTGAGGAACTGGGGATTTGCCCCGAAATTTTAAAGGCAGTGAAAAAAATGGGCTTTGAGGAGGCTTCGCCGATTCAGACACAGGCGATTCCGGCTGTCATGGAAGGACAGGATGTGATCGGTCAGGCGCAGACAGGAACCGGAAAAACGGCTGCGTTCGGAATCCCGCTTTTGGAGAAGATAGACCCCAAAAATAAGAAGCTGCAGGCGGTAGTCTTATGTCCGACCCGTGAGCTGGCGATCCAGGTGGCAGATGAGATCAGAAATCTGGCAGCCTATCTGCATGGAATAAAGATCCTGCCGGTATACGGGGGACAGGAGATCGTGAAACAGATCCGTTCCCTGAAACAAGGGGCTCAGCTGGTAGTAGGGACCCCGGGGCGTGTGATGGACCATATGCGGCGCCGGACCATGAAAATGGACGGGGTTCATACAGTGGTGCTGGATGAGGCAGACGAGATGTTAAATATGGGATTCAGGGAAGACATTGAGACGATTCTGGAGGGAGTTCCGGAAGAAAGGCAGACTGTCCTGTTTTCTGCTACAATGCCAAAGCCCATTCTGGATCTGACAAAACGCTTCCAGAAACAGGCCAGGATCATCAAAGTGACAAAAAAGGAACTGACCGTTCCCAATATTGAACAATTCTACTATGAAGTCAGACCGAAGAACAAAGAGGAAGTGCTTTCCAGACTGCTGGATATCTATACCCCGAAGCTCTCGGTAGTATTTTGTAATACGAAAAAGCAGGTGGATCTTTTGGTAAATGGACTGCTGGGAAGAGGCTATTTTGCAGCAGGTCTTCACGGAGACATGAAACAGACACAGAGAGACCGGGTGATGGAAGGGTTCCGAAAAGGAAAGACAGATATTTTGGTAGCGACAGATGTGGCGGCCAGAGGAATCGATGTAGATGAAGTAGAAGCGGTGTTCAACTATGATCTTCCGCAGGACGATGAATATTATGTGCACAGGATCGGGAGAACAGGCAGGGCCGGAAGAGTGGGGCGCTCCTTCTCTTTTGTAACAGGCAAAGAAGTATACAAGCTGAGGGAGATCCAAAAGTATTGTAAAACCAGGATCCTGGCACAAAAAGTTCCGTCGTTGGACGATGTGGCGAACACAAAGCTGGAGCTTTTAATGGACAGGGTGGAAGGAGTCATAGAAGAAGGGGAGTTGACATCTTATCTGAATTTGATACAATCCAAGATAAATGAATCAGAATATACCAGTATGGATATGGCTGCCGCTCTGCTGAAGATCTGCTTTGGAGAAAGAGCGGATGGAGAGGAAGAAGGATTTGGAGATACAGGAGCAGAAGAACCGGGAATGGTAAGGCTCTTTATCAATATCGGGAAAAAGAACAAGGCAAGACCGGGAGATATCCTGGGAGCGCTGACCGGTGAAAGCAATATTCCTGGAGATCTGGTAGGAACCATTGATATGTATGACAAATATACATTTGTAGAGGTTCCGGAGTCCTACGCAAGAGAGATCCTTTCCAACATGAACCGGACAAAGATCAAAGGGAAATCAGTGGCGGTAGAGCCGGCAAATCAGAAATAGTTTCCCCGGCGGAAGGCAGGATTTCCATCGGGAAGGAGAGAGTGCTGTGATAGAAACAGGTGTGGTAAACGGAAGGTTTCAGGTGTTGAATTTGAAGCATATGGAATATATTCTGGCGGCAAAGATGAAGTGCTCCAAGCTCTTTATTGGGATCAATAACCCGGATGCACTGCATACAAAGGAGTCGGAGGCAGATAGGAACCGGTCGGAGAAATCGGCAAATCCCTTTACCTATTTTGAACGGTATGAAATGCTGCGGATGGCTCTTCGGGAATTCAGAGTTCCGGAGAATGAATTTGATATTATTCCGTTTCCCATCAACCTTCCCGAATATATTTTACAGTATGCACCAAAGGACGCCACATATTTTTTGGGGCTGTATGAAGAATGGGATGCAGAAAAGCTTGAGATACTGGAAGGCCTGGGAGTCAGAACGGAGGTTTTGTGGAGAAAAACGCCGGAGCAAAAAGGCGTATCTTCTTCCTGCATCCGGCGAAAGATAGCTCTGGGAGAGGAGTGGGCGGACTATGTACCTCCCAGCGTGTATCAATACATGAAAGAACGTCATCTAGATGAAAGAGTACGCCGTCTGGAGAAAATGCGGATGGATGAAAAATCATTGATCTGATAAAAGAGGCGGCGACAAAGAACAAAGACCCGTCCGGATCAGCGTCGTATGTCTGTGATAGGAAAAGAGAGAGCCCTGCAAGTACGCGACAACTTGCAGGGCTCTCTCTTGAAATTTTTTGTTGATCAGAAAAACTGCTCCAAAGGCCGCAACATTTTGTGACCGGATTATTCTACAAATTTTACAGCTGTTCCGTAGGCCATAACTTCAGAAGCATTCTGAACGATCTGACTGGAAGCGTAACGGATGTTGATAACGGCATCAGCTCCCATGGAAGCGGCGTCTTCTGCCATACGGCGCGTGGCGGTGGCGCGGGATTCGTTCATCATTTCCGTATAGGAGGTCAATTCGCCGCCTACGATGGTTTTGAAAGAATTCAGGATATCCTTTCCGATGTGTACAGACTGTACCATGGTTCCTCTGACCAGACCGATGATCTCAAACTTCTTTCCGGGGATGTAATCTGTATTTACTAGTATCATGAGACTCCTCCTTTGTTCGTCTGTATTATAAATTTGATACAATTATAGATCCTTGTAAAATAAAAAGCAAGAAAATATTTTTGGAAGTTTTGCCATGTGCTATAATTTTACCAGAGGGATCCGAAAACAAAGAAAAGACGGGAGGGAAGAAAGATGAATGTGATTGTGATAGGACCGAGAGGAAAAATGGGAAAGCTGATCACACAGGCGGCAGCACAGAGAGAGGATATGATTCTGGTGGGAGGAGTCGCCCCCAAAGGAAGAGACTATGTAGGCAAAGACCTGGGACAGGCGGCTATGCTGGGGGAAAATCTGGGAAAGCTGGTCTATGATGATCTGGAGGAGATCATAGAGGACTGTGATGTGATCATTGATTTTTCCACCAGAGAGACCTCTATGAATGTCCTGGACGCCGCACGCAGGCATAAAAAAGCGCTGGTATGTGGAACTACCGGATTTTCAGAAGAAGAGAGAAATAAATTTGTACAGGCCGCGGGAGAAATCCCTATTCTTTACGCAGCAAATACATCCAGGATGGTCAATGTTATGCGAAAGCTTCTGGAAACAGCAGTCCGACTACTGCCGGAGGCGGATGTCGAAATCCTGGAAATGCATGATCAATGGAAGATCGACGCTCCCAGCGGGACATCCAGAGAGCTGGGAGAGGCGATGGCAAAGGCATTGGGAAAAGAATGGGAAAAAATGGCTGTTTTTGGACGGGAAGGAGCATCTCCCAGAGAAAAGGGAACCATGGGATACCATTCCCTGCGGGCAGGCAATATCCCCAGCAGTCATACTGTATTTTTGGGAGGAATGGGAGAGCGTTTGGAAATTACCCACCACTCCTATAACTGGGAATGCTTTGCGAGAGGAGCCTGCGACTGTGCGGCGTTTCTGGAAGGGAAGCCGGCAGGTTATTATACGATAGAAGATGTGATCCAATTATAGCGGGGACCGGAAGAGAAGAGGCCGCATGGAGCAGCAGTAGTTTTGCTGACAACAAAAAAGAGCATCAGACAAAAGTGTGTGATGCTCTCTTTACAGTCGGGGTAACAGGATTCGAACCTGCGACCTCACGGCCCCCAGCCGTGCGCTCTGACCAAGCTGAGCCATACCCCGATAGACCTATTCTAGCGAATTTGGAAAAAGAATGCAAGTATTATTTTTCATTAAGAGGTATGTTATAATCATTTTCAATAGAAACGGCATGACAGAAAGCTGTGAGGAGGAACGCAAATGAAGAAAAGAGCGGTACTGGCACTGGGACACAGGGCGTTGGGAATCACCCTGCCGGATCAACAAAAGGCAGTAACAAAGACGGCGGAAGCGATCGCAGATCTGATAGAAGAAGGGTATCAGGTGGCGATCACCCACAGCAACGCGCCTCAGGTGGGGATGATCCATACAGCCATGAATGAATTTGGCAAAGAGCACCAGGACTATACGGCAGCGCCCATGTCAGTGTGTTCGGCTATGAGTCAGGGATACATCGGATATGACTTGCAGAAGGCCATTCGAGAAGCATTGTTAAATAGAGGTCTTTATCGGACGGTCAGTACCGTATTGACCCAGGTGATCGTAGATCCCTATGACGAAGCTTTTTACACGCCTACAAAAGTGTTGGGGCGTTATCTGAACGCAGAGGAGGCTGCAAAGGAGAGGAAAAAGGGAAATTATGTGGTGGAAGAGCCGGGAAAAGGTTTCCGCAGAATCGTAGCGGCGCCCAATCCGGTTGCCATTGTGGAGATTGATGCGATAAAAGCGCTCCTGGATGCAGATCAGGTGGTGATCGCAGCCGGAGGCGGAGGGATCCCTGTGCTGGAGCAGGAGCATCATCTGAAGGGAGCCAGCGCGGTAGTGGAGAAAGATCTGGCGGCCGGGAAGCTGGCAGAAGAGACGGATGCAGACGAACTGATTATCCTGACCAGCGTGGAAAAGGTAAAGATCCACATGGGGACAGACAGAGAGGAACAGCTGGAGGAGATCAGCGTGGAGGAAGCAAAAGGCTATATGGAAGAAGGACACTTTGGAGTATATAATATGCTTCCGAAGTTTCGGGCGTCCATTTCCTTTCTGGAGAAACGGGAGGGAAGAAGGGCGATCATCACTTCTTTCGATCATGTAAAAGCTGCGGTTCAGGGAAAAACAGGGACAAGGATCCTGTAAAAAGCCATCAAATATCAAACATGCCAGAAACATTGGAAATAATAGGGTCAATCAGAAACCATCAGCAGTGAAGGCCTCTTTTGTCAGACGGAACCTGACGAAAGGAGTTCACCTCATAGGGCTGATGGTTCTGTTTTACAGGAAATTGTATGTGAGTATGAAAATCAAAGAAAATCCCTGCAAACATGCGGGAAAGCACAGAGAAAGCCAGAGGGAAGGAAGCGGGGCGTCCGGAGCATCTCCGGGGAAGAAAAAGAGGTTGACAAGAAAAAAGAGAGGAAGTATGATTGTATCAACAAAGCAATACAATAAGACAATATCAGAAACGAGCAGGAAGAGGGGTGCAAAGATGATAGAAATCAAAAATCTGACGAAGGTGTATCGTCTGAACAAAAAGCAGATGATGGAGTTAAAGACGAAGGATCCTAAAAAGACGGCGGTAGGAAATCTGAGCTTTCAGGCGAAAGAGGGAGAGATCTATGGCCTTCTGGGACCAAACGGTGCGGGAAAGACGACCACGCTCCGCTGTATCGCTACCTTGATTCCTCCTACCGAAGGAGAGATTTATGTGAATGGATACGAGGTGCAGAAGGAGCCCAAGAAAGTCAGGACGCAGATTGGATTTCTGACCAGTGACATTAAACTGGATGAGCAGTTTACAGTAGATTATATGTTTGATTTTTTCGGACGGCTGCATGAAGTGGAAAAAGATACTCTTCAACAGAGAAAAGAGGAATTGTTTTCCTATTTTGGGATCGAAGGCTTTGCCCATAAGCAGATCAAGGAGCTTTCCACAGGAATGAAGCAGAAAGCAGCCATTGCAGTGAGTCTGGTACATGATCCCAGGATCGTTATTTTTGACGAACCTACCAACGGATTGGATATCATCACGGCAAGAGGGGTAACAGACTATCTGAAAAAGCTGCGGAATGAAGGAAAGCTGATCGTGGTTTCCACCCATATTATGTCGGAAGCACAAAAACTGTGTGACAGGATCGGGATCATTGTGGATGGAGAAATGGTGGCAGAAGGTACGGTGGCAGAACTTCTGCAGCAGACCGGAGCACAGGATCTGGAAGACGCATTTTTCGAATTTTACAGGGAAAAGAAGGGGGAGTAGCGGCATGAAAGGAATCAGAGAAATATTCGGGAAAGAAATGGCGCGGATATTCAGGGACAAAAAAATGGTATTTTCTGTCTTTGTATTGCCGGTGGTGATCATGCTGGTTATTTTTTCGGTTGTGGGAATGATGGCGGAACGGAAGCAGAAAGACATCGAGGCACACAAATCCAGGATTTATACACTTCACGCGCCGACAGACTTTCAGCAACAGATGGAAGCGTCAGGATTTTTGGCCGAATATACACAGATTGAATCTGAAAAAGAATTTGAGGCGGCAAAGAAGAAGATCAAAGAGGGAGAGATCGATCTGATCGTAAGATTTTCCGATGGATTTGAAGAGCAGACAAAGGCTTACAAAGAAGGGGAGCCTCTTCCCTGGGTCAATACCTACGAAAATCCGTCAGAAGAATATTCGGCCAAGACGTCCTCCTTTGTGAAAACAATGCTGGAATCTTATCGTCAGACACTTCTGGTAGAGCGAGTGGAAGATCTGAGGCAATTGACGGTTTTTGAAGTCAACACAGACAACTCTCAGATGTATATTCAGGATAAGGCGAAGGCGACAGGCAAGATGGCGGGAACCATGCTGCCCTACTTTGTAACCGTCTTTTTGTTTGCAGGGGCGATGGGAATCGGAACGGATATGATAGCAGGAGAGAAGGAAAGAGGAACCATGTACAGCCTTCTGGTGACGCCGATCCAGAGAAGCTCTATTGTACTGGGGAAGGTGTTTTCGCTTATGACGATCTCCGGAATTTCCGCAATTGTATATGTGACGGCCCTGGCAGTGGCGGCGAATACGATTTTTAAAGACAAGCTGTCGGGAGCAAACTTCCACCTGGATATTCAGGCGGGGCAGATCGCTATGCTGGGAGTACTGCTATTGTTTATGTCCTTCCTGTATTCTACCATCATTGCACTGATCTCTGTGTTTGCAAAGACGGTGAAAGAAGCAGGAACTTATATTATGCCGGCCTATATGCTGGTGCTGATCATCGGTCTGATCTCCATGTTTTCAACAGGAAAACCCCAGGAAAGCCTCTGGTTTGTCCCGTTTTACAACAATGCCATGGCGATTCAGGGAATCATGAGTCAGGAGATCACCTTGTTCCAGTACGGGATCACGGTGGCGGAAACACTGGCATTGGGAGTGATTTTGACAGGGGTGATCGTGAAGGCATTTGAGAGTGAGAAGGTCATGTCTAAATAGGAGGATATTTGAAGGAAGAAAAACGGAAGGAACCGGAACTGTAAGGGACAATGGATTGACTTCACGAACCGGACAGGCTATACTGAAACCAACAAAATGAGAAGAGGTTAGACAACATGAAATGTCCTTATTGCAATCACCCGGATACAAAAGTAGTGGATTCCAGACCGACGGAGGACGGGAATTCCATCCGAAGACGGAGAGCCTGTGAAATCTGCAAAAAGAGGTTCACCACTTATGAAAAAGTGGAGACGATCCCACTCATCATTATCAAAAAGGATAATAACAGGGAACAGTATGATCGTGGCAAAATAGAAAACGGAGTGTTGCGCGCCTGTTATAAAAGGCCGATTTCAGCAGAAGCCATCAAGGCGGCAGTAGACCGGATCGAGACGCAGGTGTTCAGCCTGGAAGAAAAGGAAATTCCCAGCAACCGTATCGGTGAGATGGTCATGGAGGAGCTTAAGAGGCTGGACGAGGTGGCGTATGTGCGGTTTGCTTCTGTGTACAGAGAGTTCAAAGATGTGAATACCTTTATGGACGAACTGAAGAAGATCCTGGGGTAAGACAGAAAAGAGACGGTGAGAACCTCCTTGAAAAGGGGAGAGAGCCGCCATCCGGATTCAAAGCCGCAAGGCCTGGGGCAGGTTCGGAACAGCCCTGGAGCAAGCTTCGGAGCGGGCTTAACAAGTATTTGCGAATCCCGGAAAAAGGTGGTAGAATGATGAAAGAAGTGTACGATAAGGTATGCTTCTTTCTTTTTACTGTAAATGGAAAAGAGGCAAGGTGAATATAGATGAGAACATATAAACTGACGATTTCCTATGACGGAAGCAGGTTTCAAGGATGGCAGAGGCAGTCTACCACAGATAACACCATCCAGTTTATCTTGGAGTGGAGCATCGGAAAGCTGGTGGGATATCGGGTACATGTGGACGGATCGGGACGGACGGATGCGGGCGTACACGCAAGAGGACAGGTGGCAAGTGTTCAGCTGGGCAGGCTGTATGACACGCAGGAATTCAGAGAATCCCTGAATCGTTACCTTCCGGAAGACATCCGGGTCATCAAGGTAGAGCTGATGAAAAACGGATTTCATGCCAGAAAAAGCGCAAAAGGAAAAAAGTACGAGTATTATATTGACTGCAGGGAAAAGCCGGATGTATTTTCCCGAAGATATTGTTATCATTATCCGGAAAAGCTGGATATCCAGGCCATGCGAAAAGCGGCCTCCTATCTGATCGGGGCAAGAAATTTCACCAGTTTTACAGATGATAAGGATTGCAGCGATCCGGTCCGGCAGATTACTAACATCAAGATCCTGAGTTCGGGAGAAAAGGTGCGGATCACTTACTACGGATCAGGATTTTTGTATCACATGGTACGGATCCTGACAGGAACTCTTCTGGAAGTGGGAACGGGAAAACGGGATCCGGCGATGCTTCCCGTAGTGATCGCGGCAGAAGATCGTCGGCTGGCAGGATTTTTGGCGCCGGCAAGAGGATTGTTCCTGCGTAAGGTATATTACTAGAATCTATACATAGGAAAACAGAAAGTGAGGACATAGATGAAGTTTGTTTCGTGGAATGTGAATGGGATCAGAGCGTGCGTACAGAAGGGATTTCTGGAATTTTTTCAGGAGGCGGATGCGGATATTTTCTGTATCCAGGAGTCTAAAATGCAGGAGGGACAGCTGGAGCTTGCGACTCCGGGATACCATCAGTACTGGAATTACGCGAAGAAGAAAGGGTATTCGGGCACCGCGATCTTCACAAAGGAAGAGCCGCTGTCGGTACAGTATGGAATCGGGATAGAAGCGCATGATCAGGAGGGGCGGGTGATTACCCTGGAATTCGAGGAATACTATTTTATCACCGTTTATACGCCCAATTCGCAGAGTGAACTGGCAAGGCTTTCTTACCGGATGGAGTGGGAAAAAGACTTTCTTGCCTATCTGAAACGACTGGAGGAGATGAAGCCGGTGATCTTCTGTGGCGACCTGAATGTGGCGCACCGGGAGATCGATCTGAAAAATCCCAAGACCAACCGTAAGAATGCAGGCTTTACCGATGAGGAAAGGCAAAAATTCACCGAACTGATAGAGGCAGGTTTTATTGATACTTTCCGTTATTTTTATCCGGATCAGACAGAGATCTATTCCTGGTGGTCTTACAGATTTCGTGCCAGAGAAAAAAATGCAGGGTGGCGGATCGATTATTTCTGTGTATCAGAGGAACTGAAAGACAGGCTGGAGGATGCACAGATACTGACAGATGTGATGGGATCGGATCATTGTCCGGTGGTGCTGCAGATGAAATAAGGGCGACAGGCAAAGCAAGGAAATTGTGAAGAAAAGCCAGAAATAGGAGTGGATCGGCGGGTCAGGGAGGAAACGTGAAAAAAGGAAACTGGAAAAAGAGAGGGATGGCAATCATACTGGTAGCTGCTGTGGCTGCCGGAGCGGTACATATACCAACGGTATATGCGGAAGACAGTGATTTGCAGAGCAGGGATGCAGAAGCATCAGAGCAAGATGCACCAGGCTTGATGGAAGGAATAGATCTGCGGGAAGTGACGGTTGAAAACGAACCGAAAGCCATGGCGGCAGAGACAGTTCCACAGCAGACAGATGTCGTGAATACAGAGAGTGAAACTGGGATCGTAAAGGTTCATATGGTCACTTCCACTCAGAGTACCAATGCATTTATATTGGAATGCGACGGGCATTTTGCCGTGGTAGATTCGGGAGAGGATAAAGACTATCCTCAAAATCCCAGGTGGGGAGTGACGATCGGGCAAGGAATTGAAGAAAAAGTGATCGCTTACATGCACAGACTGGGAGTGACAGAAGATAACTTTGACTATTATATCGGAACGCATGCACACTCTGATCATATCGGATCGGCAGACGAGATTATCCGGGAATTTCGACCAAAGACAGTCATAACGCCCAAGTATCAGGATGAGTTTCTGTTCAGTGAGGCTGGTTGTTTTGATAACCTCTATGTGTATGAAAGAATGCTGGATGCTGCCAAGGAGGTTGGGGCAGAGATACTTTTGAATACTCCGACAGACCCTTATGAGGTGCCTTTAGGAAGTGCAAGGATTCGGATATTCAACGGTGCAAGAGAAATAAAGCCTGGATCCTTGTATGATGTGAATGAAATCTCTCTGGGCGTGAAGATAACCGGAAGCAATGGAAGAGCAGCGTTCATTGGAGGCGATATCAATGATATCTGGGGAGTGGAATCCCGATTGAAAAACGAAATTGGAACTGTAGATGTATGTTCAATGAACCATCATGGAGTACCAGGATCCAATACTTATGAATATGTGAAGGCTCTGCACCCGAGGATCATACTGGCGCCCATCGCAACACCAGCTTATGCATCGGCAGAAAACGATCCACAGGATCCATGGCACAGTGCATATGAGGGGATTCTGGAACTGCTCAAAGAAGGGACCAGAGTGGTGGCAGCCGGAGACATGGCTTCAGATTTTGCGATTACAGTGCATTTGGACGATACGTTGAAGAACAATATTCCCGATGACTTGGAAGGAAGCCTGATAGGAGTAGACAGGAATCTGGCAAGGATGTTTCAGGTAAACCTAAAGGGAGGATACCTGAAGGAAACGATACGAGATGGATATTGGATGAATGTCCAGGGCGGATGGCGCTACAGGTTTCAGGGCAGATTTTTGGCGCAGGGGTTTGAAGAGATAAACGGAATCCTGTATTATTTTCATCCAAACGGATATATGGCAACCGGTTGGATTCTGGACAGTGGAAAATGGTATTATGCCAATGAAGACGGCAGTCTGGCAACCTTCAAGTGGGTCAACTCCGGAGGCAAATGGTATTATCTGGGAGCAGACCATATTATGTTGACCAATGCTGTGACGGATGATGGATATTATGTAGATGGAAACGGTGTCTGGATTCAGACGGGGAAATGGATCAAAGATGGGATCGGTTGGTGGTATCGGTATCCGAACGGTTCCTGGCCGCAGGATTGTATAGCTTTGATCGGTGGCGAAAGATACAGCTTTGATGCAAGAGGCTATATGCAGACCGGATGGATCAAAAGAGGGGAAAGCTGGTACTATGCAGAGTCAAGCGGAGCCCTTCGGAAAAGTCAGTGGCTGTTCTACCGGGGAGTTTGGTATTACTTGAAGGCAGATGGAAGGATGGCAGTCAGTGAGATGACTCCCGATGGATACAAAGTGGACGAAGAAGGACGCTACATGGAGATCCAGGGGGACAAATGGGTAAAAGATACAGTGGGTTGGTGGTACCGCTATGCAGACGGATCCTGGCCCAGCAATAAGTTTGTTACTATCGAAGGAAAGGTTTATTATTTTAGTGAAGAAGGTTACCGCCAAAGCGGCTGGATCAAGGTGGGAGAAGACTGGTATTATGCAGAGACAGATGGAAGCATAGTTTTTTCAAAGTGGATTCCATATAAAGGAACATGGTACTATCTGCTGCCGGATGGAAAAATGATGAAACCATACAGGAAAAAATAGTACACAACTGGTGGAAAGTGAGTTTGCGCCTTAGTTGAACCGGAGGCACGGAAGAGGGACCCTAAGCAGAAAAAGGAACAGGATATCCTCCATACAGCAAGGGAAGTTGCAGGATTCAAAAAGCCGGTTGCGGTGTAAAAGAATACTATTTGCGTGGGAGCAGGTTTCCGGAGTACGTTCAAGTGATCCGGAAGCCTGTTTTGTCATCGGCCCGGAATCCTGTCAAGGAAGGTTGCAACATTCTGTCTGGCAGGTGCATAATGGAATAAAGAATCCGAAGCCGAATAGTTCTATCCGGTTTCGGAGTATCCGACGAGATCAGTTGGAACGGAGGAAGAAACAAAGTATCTGCGGAGCGGAGTTTTGGGAACAAACAGAACAAACATTCGATTCATTCTATACATTTTCTTTGGATTCTGATATAATGGCAACAGAAAATGCAGATAGCAGATTCATAGGAGGATTTCATGGAGCATTTTGAATTAGTATCAGAATACGCCCCCACCGGCGATCAGCCGCAGGCGATCGAACAACTGGTGAAGGGCTTTCAGGAAGGTAACCAGTGCCAGACACTACTGGGAGTGACCGGCTCCGGAAAGACCTTTACCATGGCAAATGTTATTCAGCAGCTTAACAGACCGACGCTGGTCATTGCACACAATAAGACTTTAGCGGCACAGCTTTACGGGGAATTTAAAGAATTTTTCCCGAATAATGCAGTGGAATATTTTGTATCCTATTATGATTACTACCAGCCGGAGGCCTATGTACCTTCTTCTGACACTTATATTGCAAAAGATTCGTCCATCAATGATGAGATCGATAAGCTGCGCCATTCGGCTACGGCGGCTCTGTCTGAACGAAGAGATGTGATCATCGTAGCCAGCGTATCCTGTATTTACGGACTGGGTTCTCCCATCGACTATCAGGAGATGGTGCTGTCTCTCAGGCCGGGGATGGAAAGAGACCGGGATGATGTGATACGAAAGCTGATAGATATCCAGTATGACAGAAACGAGATGGACTTCAAACGGGGCACCTTTCGGGTACGGGGAGATGTGCTGGAGGTTTTTCCGGCAGGTTCGGGCGAAGAGGCGGTTCGGATAGAGTTTTTTGGAGATGAGATAGACAGGATCACCCAGATCGATGTTTTGACAGGAGCGGTAAAAAGCGAACTGAGTCATGTGGCGGTTTTTCCGGCTTCTCATTATGTGGTTTCCAGAGAAAGTATGGAACGGGCAATCCGCTGCATTGAAGAAGAGCTGCAGGAGCGGATCGGATATTTTAAGAGGGAAGGGAAGCTGTTGGAAGCCCAGAGGATTGAAGAGCGGACAAATTTTGATATAGAGATGATGCGGGAGACCGGTTTTTGTTCCGGGATCGAAAACTATTCCCGGCATCTGACGGGGCTTCAGGCGGGCTGTCCGCCCCATACGCTGATAGATTATTTTCCGGATGACTTTATGATCATGGTCGATGAATCCCACAAAACCATCCCGCAGATCAGTGGAATGTACCACGGAGACCAGTCCAGGAAATCCACCTTGGTGGAGTACGGTTTTCGCCTTCCGTCTGCAAAAGACAACAGACCTCTCAGCTTCGTGGAATTTGAAGGGAAAGTGAATCAGATGCTGTTTGTGTCAGCGACTCCCGGCGTCTATGAACAGGAGCAGGAGCTTTTGCGGGTACAGCAGGTGATCCGACCTACCGGTCTTTTGGATCCGGAGGTAGAAGTGGTGCCGGTGGAAGGACAGATCGATCACCTGCTGGGAGAAGTAAGGAAAGAGGCGGCCGGTGGACATAAGGTGTTGGTCACGACGCTGACCAAACGGATGGCAGAGGATCTGACAGATTATATGCGGGAGGTAGGGATTCGGGTCCGGTACCTCCACTCAGATATTGATACGCTGGAAAGGACGGAGATCGTCCGGGACATGCGGATGGATGTATTTGATGTGCTGGTAGGGATCAATCTCCTGCGGGAGGGGTTGGATATTCCGGAGATCACGCTGGTGGCGATCCTGGATGCGGATAAGGAGGGATTTTTGCGTTCAGAAACGTCTCTGGTGCAGACAATTGGGCGAGCAGCCAGAAATGCTGAAGGGAGAGTCCTGATGTATGCAGACAAGATCACTGATTCCATGGATCTGGCTATCCGGGAAACCATGCGAAGAAGAAAGATACAGATGGATTACAACCAGAAACATGGGATCACGCCGGCCACCATCAAAAAAGGAGTGAGGGATCTGATCGCAGTGTCGAAAAAGCTGACGGCAGAAGAGAATCTTCCGGATAAGGATCTGGAATCCATGAGCCAGAAGGAGCTGGAAAAACGGATAAAAGACCTGCAGAAGCATATGAAAAAGGCCGCAGCGGAACTGGATTTTGAGCGAGCAGCCATCCTAAGGGACCAGCTGGTCGAAGCCAAGAAATTTTTAGAAGAAAACCAATAAGGGAAAGGAATTGCAGCACAATTCGTGCAGCACAGGACAAAACATGGCAAAAAAACAGGAACAAAAGCAATGGATCCGGATAAGAGGAGCCAATGAACATAATTTAAAACAGATCGACCTGGACATTCCCAGGGAAGAACTGGTGGTGCTGACCGGGCTGAGCGGATCAGGAAAATCGTCTCTGGCATTTGACACGATCTATGCGGAAGGACAGAGGCGGTATATGGAATCCCTGTCCTCCTATGCCAGGCAGTTTCTGGGACAGATGGAAAAACCGGAAGTAGAAAGTATCGAAGGGCTGTCTCCGGCGATCTCTATCGACCAGAAATCCACGAACAAAAACCCCAGATCAACGGTGGGGACCGTGACAGAGGTGTATGACTATTTTCGTCTGCTCTACGCGAGAGCAGGTGTTCCTCATTGTCCAAAATGCGGGAAAGAGATCCGGAAACAGACGGTAGACCAGATGGTAGATCAGATCATGGAACTTCCGGAAAAAACCAGGATCCAGCTTCTGGCTCCGGTGGTCAGGGGAAGAAAGGGAACCCATGCCAAGATCCTGGAAAGAGTGAAAAAAAGCGGATATATCCGGGTGAGGATCGACGGAAATCTTTATGAACTCTCAGAGGAGATCCAGCTGGATAAAAATATCAAGCACAGCATAGATGTGGTGGTGGACCGTCTGGTCATCCGGGAGGGAATGGAAAAACGACTGACAGATTCGGTGGAAACGGTACTTCATCTGGCAGAAGGTTCTTTGACGGTGGAAGTGATAGGAGGAACAGAGATCCATTTCAGTCAAAGCTTTTCCTGTCCGGATTGCGAGATCAGCATTGATGAGATAGAACCGAGAAGTTTTTCGTTCAACAATCCATTCGGAGCCTGCCCGGACTGTTATGGCTTGGGATATAAGATGGAGTTTGACGTGGATCTGATGATCCCGGATCAGAGCCTGAGCATACAGGAAGGTGCAATCGCCGTAATGGGATGGCAGTCCTGCACGGATAAAAAAAGCTTTACCTATGCCGTGTTAAGCGCCTTAAGTAAGGAATACCGGTTTTCCCTGGACACGCCGTTTAGAGACTATCCCCAGGAGATCTATGACGTGCTGATCCATGGGACAAACGGAAAAGAACTGAAAGTGCATTACAAGGGGCAACGGGGGGAAGGGGTTTATGATGTAGCCTTTGAAGGACTGATCCGAAATGTGGAGAGAAGATACAGGGAGACGGCATCGGAAACGATGAAGGCAGAATACGAGGAGTTTATGAGGATCACCCCCTGTCATACCTGTAAGGGCCAGAGGTTAAAGCCGGGAGCTTTGGCGGTGACGATCGGAGATAAAAATATTTCAGAGGTAACGGCGCTGTCTATAGAAAAGCTGAACACCTTCCTGGAGGAACTGAAGCTGTCACAGCAGCAAAAGCTGATCGGGGAACAGATTCTAAAGGAAATCCGCTCCCGCATCCGGTTTCTGATGGATGTGGGGCTGGACTATCTGACCCTGGCAAGAGCGACAGGAAGCCTGTCAGGGGGAGAAGCGCAGAGAATCCGTCTGGCGACCCAGATCGGCTCCGGTCTGGTGGGGGTTGCCTATATTCTGGACGAACCCAGTATTGGCCTGCATCAGCGGGATAATGACAAGCTGCTGGGCACATTAAAACATCTCCGGGATCTGGGCAATACCGTGATTGTGGTGGAGCATGATGAAGATACGATGAAAGAGGCTGACTATATCGTGGATATCGGTCCGGGAGCAGGAGAACACGGAGGAGAAGTGGTGGCTGTAGGAACGGCCAAAGAGATCATGAAGAACCGCAGATCCATTACCGGAGATTATCTAAGCGGAAGAAAGCGGATACCGGTACCCGAAGTACGGAAAAGTCCGCAGGGCTGGATTGAGGTGAAAGGAGCCTGTGAAAATAATCTGAAGGACATAGATGTATCTTTTCCGCTGGGAGTGATGACCTGCGTAACAGGAGTTTCCGGCTCCGGAAAAAGCTCCCTGGTAAATGAGATCCTCTACAAGAAACTGGCGAGGGAACTGAACCGTGCAAGGGTGATTCCGGGAAAACACCGGGAAGTAACAGGGCTGGAGCAGCTGGATAAAGTGATCAATATCGATCAGTCACCGATAGGGAGAACGCCCAGGTCGAATCCTGCTACCTATACGGGAGTGTTTGATCTGATCAGAGATCTGTTCGCGGCAACGGCAGATGCAAAGGCCAGAGGATACAAGAAGGGGAGGTTCAGCTTTAATGTAAAGGGCGGCAGGTGCGAGGCCTGCAGCGGAGATGGGATCCTGAAAATCGAAATGCATTTTATGCCGGACGTCTATGTTCCCTGTGAGGTATGCAAGGGAAAAAGGTACAACAGGGAGACTCTGGAGGTAAAATACAAGGGGAAAAATATTTATGATGTGTTAAATATGACGGTGGAGGAGGCGCTGGCATTTTTTGAAAATGTTCCGTCTATCCGCAGAAAGATGGAAACACTTCACGACGTGGGGCTGTCCTATATCCGTCTGGGACAGCCGTCTACGACACTATCGGGCGGGGAAGCCCAGAGGATCAAGCTGGCGACAGAGCTGAGTAAGAGAAGCACGGGGAAAACCATATATATTTTGGATGAACCTACTACAGGGCTTCATTTCGCAGATGTGCATAAACTGACAGAGATCCTGCAGAGGCTGTCTGCAGATGGAAACACCGTGATCGTGATCGAACATAATCTGGATATGATCAAAACGGCGGATTACATCATTGATATCGGCCCGGAGGGCGGCGACAGGGGAGGAACAGTGATTGCCTCCGGAACACCGGAAGAGATTATCCTGTGCGAAAGATCCTATACCGGTCATTATATTGCGCCTCTTCTGAAGCATTAGAAAACGAAAAGGCCAGAAGGAGAACGGAAACCAAAAGGGGGATCCGGATGCTGTGCTAGAGCGGATGAAAAGAAAAAACCTCTTTTTATTTCGTGGATTTTTTTCTATAATAGCAGTTGGGATGACAGAACCAATTCCGGAGTGCCGGAAATTCAGAGGATTTTAAGAAAGAGAGAAGCAGATGATAGCAGATATAGGGATAGATTTGGGAACCTCCAGCATTCTGGTGTATGTAAGAGGCAAAGGTGTGATCATAAAAGAACCTTCTTTGGTAGCGTTTGACAAGGATAGCAATACGGTAAAGGCTATTGGAGAGGAGGCGAGGCAGCTTCTGGCAAGAACGGCGGGAAACGTAGTGCCGATGCGGCCCCTTCTCCATGGAACCATATCCGATTATTCCGTGACGGAAAAGGTGCTGAAATATTTTGTACAGAAGGCTATGGGAAAAAGGATGCTGAAAAAGCCTTTTATGAGCATTTGCATTCCCAGCCAGGTGACTGAAGTGGAAAAAAAGGCGGTAGAAGAAGCGGCTTATGCGGCAGGAGCAAGATCCATCAGCCTGGTGGAAGAACCGGTGGCGGCAGCCATAGGAGCCGGGATCGATATCTCAAAGCCGGCAGGGAGCATGGTGGTAGATATCGGAGGAGGAACAACGGATATTGCCGTCATTTCTCTGGGAGGGACGGTGGCAAGCAAGTCCCTCAGGGTAGCGGGGGATGATTTTGATGAGGCGATCATCCATTACATCAAAAAGGAACATCATATGCTGATCGGAGACAAGACGGCAGAACATATCAAGATTCATGCAGGAGCAGTATACCCTTTGATCGAGGAAGAGGTGATAGAGATCAGAGGAAGGAGTCTGGATACGGGGCTTCCCAAGCAGGTATCCGTCTCTTCCAGAGAAATCGAAGGAGCTTTGCATGAAGTAACGGAAGAGCTGATCCAGTCGGTAGTAGGGGTTTTGGAAAAGACTCCTCCGGAGCTGTGCGCGGATATTCTGGAAAGAGGGATCCTTCTGACGGGAGGAGGAGCATTGCTGCGCGGACTGGAAGAACTGATCCAGGAGAGGACGGGAGTCAATACCATTGTGGCAGATGATCCTATGAAGGTGGTAGCCATCGGAACAGGGAGATATGAGGAAGTGATCGGAGGAAGAAGACAGCCGAGGTAACAGCATGGAAACGATAAAAGGATATGTGGATCACATCGTATATCGAAATGAGGCAAATGGATATACAGTGTTCCAATTGGAACAGAAAGAAGAGCAGCTCACCTGTGTAGGAGAACTTTCTTACCTGGAAGAAGGCGAGCTGGTAGAGCTGGATGGGCATTTTACCGTTCACAAGATGTATGGAAGTCAGTTTCAGGTAGAGACATCCAGAGTGTGCTCCCCGACAGACGCCCTTTCCATAGAAAAATATCTGGGATCGGGGGCAATCAGAGGATTAAGAGAAGCTACGGCGCGCAAGATTGTGGAGGCATTCGGAGAAGAGACCTTCCGCATCATAGAGGAAGAACCGGAACGGTTGGCGGAGATCAAGGGAATCAGCGAGAGGAAGGCCAGGGAGATCGCAGAGCAGCTGGAGGAGAAAAGAGAGATGCGGCAGTCCATGCTGTACATGCAGAAGTACGGCATTTCTCCCAAATTGGCGGCGAAGATCTTTCAGTATTATGGCAACAGGGTGTATCGGATCCTGGAGGAAAACCCCTATCAAATGGCAGACAAGGTAGAGGGAGTAGGGTTCAAAACGGTAGATGAGATCGCCATGCGGGCAGGGATCCATGTAGACTCGGATTATCGGATCCGATGCGGAATGGTTTATATCCTGCTTCAGGGAGTGGGAGAGGGACATATCTACCTGAGAGAAGAGGTTTTGCTCTATCGGACGGAGCAACTTCTAGGTGTGGTGATTGAGCAGCCCGGGCTTCATCTGCAAGAATTGTCTGTGGAAAAAAAGATTGTGGTAAAAAATGTGGGGGATGAGACAAGAGTATATACATCTGCATATTACCAGATGGAATGGAATGTGGCGGGAATGCTGAAGGCGCTGGATATCCGATTTGAAATAACGGAAGAGGTTCTGAGACAGAGGCTGGAGGAAGTGGAAGTCTGCGAAGATATGAAGCTGGATCAGATGCAGTGGGAAGCGGTGAGACAGGCGGTCAGGAAGGGCGTTCTGGTTCTGACCGGAGGGCCGGGAACAGGAAAGACCACCACCATTAATGCCATGATCCATTTTTTCAGAAGAGAAGGGCTGGATATCTGTCTGGCAGCCCCTACCGGAAGAGCAGCCAAGCGGATGACGGAGGCCACAGGCTACGAAGCGCAGACCATTCACAGACTGTTGGAGATCAACGGGGATCCGGAAAAGGGAGCACGGGGATTCCAAAGGAATGAGGAGCAGCCTCTGGAGACCGATGTAGTCATTGTAGATGAAATGTCTATGGTAGATCTTCCTCTGATGAGTGCTCTCTTAAAGGCGATGGTGACGGGGACGCGGCTGATCTTGGTAGGAGATTGTGATCAGCTTCCAAGTGTCGGTCCGGGAAGTGTATTGAAGGATATTGTGGATTCAGGCTGCTATGCCGTGGTCAAGCTGACACAGATATTCAGACAGATGATGGAAAGTGACATCATTGTAAACGCCCATAAGATCAACCAGGGGCTTCCTGTTCGTCTGGATAACAAAAGCAAGGATTTCTTTTTTTTGAAAAGAATGGAACCGGAACTGGTGATGCGGGTGATCCTTGCATTGGTACAGGAAAAGCTGCCTGCCTATGTACAGGCGAAACCGTTTGATATCCAGGTGCTGACGCCTACGCGAAAGGGAGTGCTGGGAGTAGAAAAACTGAACGAGATGCTACAGAAATACCTGAATCCGCCTTCCGAAAAGAAGAAGGAAAAGCTACAGGGAGATCGGATCTTTCGGGAAGGCGACAAGGTGATGCAGATCAAAAATAACTATCAGATGCCCTGGGAGATCAGGACTTCCAAAGGGATGACGGTAGATAAAGGAGAGGGGATTTTCAACGGAGATATGGGGATCATAAAAGAGATCCCTGTCTACGGGGATGAGATTGTGATCGAGTTTGAAGACGGGAAACTTGTGCGGTATTCCTATGAACTGCTGGACGAGCTGGAGTTGGCCTATGCTATTACCATCCATAAGTCACAGGGGAGCGAATATCCCGCCGTTGTGATCCCGCTTTTGAACGGACCAAGGCAGTTGTATCACAGAAATCTGTTGTATACGGCAGTTACGAGGGCAAGACGATGTGTGACCTTGGTGGGGAGTGAAGCGGTGTTTGACCAGATGGTTCAAAATGGAAATGAACAGAGGCGAAACACCAGTTTAACCGAACGGATCCGGGAATTGGAAGAGTGGAAAACGGGCGTGTAAAACAAAAGAAAGACAGGAGAGGGATCGGAAAAAAACTCTTGTGCCTGCTATGGCCTACCGTCTGTGTGTTTTGTGGAGCACCAAACAGCAATGGAATCTGTGAGAGATGCAAAGAAACGGAAGAGAGGCTGCGGATCAGGCAGCCTGTCTGCATGAAGTGTGGGAGATCGATCCTGTCGGAAGAAAAAGAATATTGCAGGGAATGTGAAGAACATACATATTCCTTTGAACAGGGGGCGGCCGTGTGGGAACATGTGCCGCCTGTTAGTACGTCTATCTACCGATTTAAGTACAAAAATCAAAGAGCTTATGCAGAGATCTACGGACGGGAGCTGGCAAAAAACTACAAGGAATTGCTCCGTCAGTGGAAGATCGATTATCTGGTCCCCATTCCTATTCATCACAGGCGAAAAAAAGCGCGGGGATATAACCAGAGTGAACTTTTGGCAAAAGAGCTGGAAAAATATGTGGGGATTCCTGTGCTGCCTGTGCTGGAACGGGGGAAGAATACGATACCTCAGAAAAGACTGACAGCTACCGGGAGACGAAAAAACCTAAAGGAGGCATTTCGAATAACGGCAGGAGACATAAGGGGCAGGAATCTGCTTCTGGTGGACGACATCTATACGACGGGAAGTACAATGGAAGAAGCTTCAAGGATCCTGCGGAAATCCGGTGCAGGAAAGGTCTTTTTTTTGACGCTAAGTATTGGACAATATAATTGATATTTGCTATACTGAAACTACTATTGTTCGGATCAGTGGGAGATTGAGGTGGGATATGCTGGATGAAAGAAAAGTGAAAATCATGACGTACTTGTCTCATTATGAGGAGACCAAAGGAAAAGAAGACTTCAAGGTCAGCGGGTTTTACAGAAAAGATTATGTAGGTCTGCACAATATCTGCGCATTTCTATGGGTGACGGCAGGATACGGAATCCTGATGGGACTACTTGGCATTGTCTTTTTGGATGTGCTGCTGAAGCATCTGTCGGTATCTTTGGCGGCGGTGTTGGGACTTGCTGTGATTGCAGGATATGTGGCGGTTTTGACCGTATATCTGTTACTTTCCGCAGGGATCTATAACCGCAGGCACCGGGATGCCAGAAAGCGCGTGAAACGATACCATTACCACCTGACCAGACTGATCAAGCTGTACGAAAGGGAGAAAGAGTAGATGGATACAATTTTTATGATAAGAGAAAATGTGCGGAGGATGTACGCAAAGAATTCAAAGATCTATGAAAAGGCGATACAGTTTTTACTCGCTTTTATCGTTTTTTTGGTGATCAATCAAACCTTCGGATTTATGAAGATACTGGCGTCTCCCGTAGTGTCCCTGGGATTGGCGGTCATTTGCGCATTTCTGCCTCTGACAATGACGGTGATTGCGGGGACGGCATTGGTCCTGATCCATGTATTTGCATTGTCTCCGATGCTGTTTGTGCTGACGGCTGCCGTGTTTTTGGTCATGTACATTTTTTACTTTCGGCTGACACCAAAGATGGCGGTGGTAGTGCTTTTGACACCTATTGCATTTGCTCTTAAGATTCCTTATGTGATCCCGGTGGCATTTGGACTGATGGCGACGCCTGTCTGCCTGGTGGCGATCATCTGCGGGACGATAGCTTTTTATATGTTGAGCTATCTCAAAAAGGCTGCAGCAGTGGCGCAGGGAGCCGGTCTTGAAAATATGATAGGACAGTCGGCCGACTATCTGAAGCAGGTGTTTCAAAGCAAGGAAATGTGGGTCATGATCGTAGCATTGGCCATTAGTTTTCTGGTAGTGTATACCTTGCGGAAGCAGGCGATGGACCATGCCTGGAAGATAGGAGCGGCTGGAGGAGTTGTTGCAGGGATCGTGGCAACGGCGGCAGGAGATATTGCTCTGGGAATCCATGTTTCTTATGGAATGATGATCTTTTCAGGTCTGCTGGCAGTTCTCCTGGGGCTGGGACTGGAACTGTTCTTCTTTGCGGTGGATTATACCAGGAGCGAGACGCTGGAGTTTGAAGATGACGAGTATCATTACTATGTGAAGGCGGTTCCGAAGATTTCTCTTTCCTCCTCAGAAAAAGAGGTAAAGAAGATCCATGAAAGACAGGAGACGGCAGAAATCACCAGAGAAGAAACAAGAAACAGCGCTGCGGAAGAAGAGATAGATAGGGCTCTGATAGAAGAGAGTCTGAAAAAAGAACTGGGAATGAAGGAATAGAACAAAGAACTTTGACCACGGCAGGACATAGCGGGGAAAACGTAAAAATTGATCCAAAGGAGGAGGTGACAGGATGGAACAAAGGATTTTGGGATTTATTACAAAATATATCGCAGGGGCGTTTTATATCCCAAGGATCCAGGTGATGGATGTTGTAGAAGTCCTGATACTGACGTTCCTGATCTACCGGGTCATCCTCTGGATCAAAAATACGAAGGCCTGGATGCTCTTAAAGGGAATTCTGGTACTGGCTGCATTTATTCTGGTGGCGGCGATCTTCCGGATGAATACCATCTTGTACCTGGCTAAGAACTCTGTCACAGTGATGGCAACGGCGGCGATCATCGTGTTTCAGCCGGAGCTTCGGAGAGCGCTGGAAAAACTGGGAGAGAGGAAGCTTTTGGCTTCGGTCCTTCCTTTTGAGCCGGGCAAAGAAAAGGTCAGGTTCAGCGGCAGTACCAGAGAGAATATCGTGGAAGCTGCTTTTGCTATGGGAAAGGCGAAGACAGGTGCTCTCATCGTGGTGGAACGGGAAATCCAGCTGACAGAGTACGCAGCGACAGGGATCCATATGGATTGCCTTCTTTCCAGCCAGGTTCTGTTGAATATTTTTGAACATAATACTCCTCTTCATGACGGAGCTATTATAGTGCGCGGCAACAGAATCGTATCCGCCACCTGTTATCTTCCCTTATCTAATAATATGGGAATCAGTAAGGAATTGGGTACGAGACATCGGGCGGCTATCGGGATGAGCGAAGTCAGCGACGCTCTGGTGATCGTGGTTTCGGAAGAGACCGGAGCCGTTTCTGTGGCACAGGGAGGCAGTATTTTCTGGGGCATTACGGAAGAAGAGTTGCGTAGCCGACTGGTTTTGGCACAGGAGAAAAAAGAAAGCAGATCCGCGGTTTCCGGTTGGAAGGTGGCTGAATGGTGGAAAGGAAGGCGAAAAGATGAAAAAAAGACTGACAAATAATCTGAGTCTTAAGATTCTGGCTTTCCTGATCGCAGGGTTTATGTGGTTTATGGTGGTGAACATTGACGATCCGGTCTCCGACAAAACGTATGTAGGTATTGCGGTAAAAGTGCTCAATGAAGAAGTGGTGCAGGACAGTAACCGTACGTATCAGATCGTGGACGGCACCGGAGAGGTCAACGTAACGGTCACTGCAAAAAGGTCGCTGCTGAACAAAATAAAAGCAGAAGATATCCAGGCAACGGCGGATATGAAGGAGCTCCTTTTGGGAACACAGATTCCTATTCAGGTGACGGTCAAGGGATATGAGGGCAGATACGAAAGCGCTGTCTCTTCTCCCAGGAATCTCCAGGTTAAGATCGACGATGAAACCAAAAATAATTTCCCCATTACACCCACCGTCACAGGAACGGTACGGGATGGCTATACCATTGGCAGTCTGAAAGCAGATCCGGAAAAAGTAACCATAAGAGGTCCTAAGACGGTGATCGACAGCATCAATCGGGTGGCGGCAGAAATAGACGTGTCGGGATTATCGGAAAGCACAGATTTGGAAGCACGGCTGGTGCTTTACGACGGCAATGACAATGTGATCGATCAGACGATCCTGGCCAATAATCTGGGAAAAGACGGTGTCAGTGTAAAAGTAAAACTAAATAAAGTAAAAAGGGTTCCCATTGCGCTGGATACTTCCGGGATCCAGGCGAAAGAAGGATATAACATTGCCAAGGTGACTCCGGAGCCGAAAGAGATCCTGGTATCCGGAACGGAAAAGAATCTGGAAAGTCTGGATGAGATCATGGTTCCGGCAGAGGAGCTGAGTTTTACGGATCTGACAGAACGGACAGAAAAACAGGTGGATATTTCTGCCTATCTGCCGGAGGGGATTTCACTTCTGGATGAAAATGCGAAAAACATCGTAGTTTCTATTCTGGTGGAGCAGCCTGGTGTAAAGATTTATGAAGTGTCAACCAGTTCTCTGACAGTCAATAATCTGGCAGACGGACTGGAGATAAGTTATGGACATGTGGTGGATCTGGAGCTTCAGATCCAGGGACCGGAGGAGGTGCTGCAAAGCCTGAAGCTGGCGAAAAAGGCAAGTATTGATCTGAAAGGATATACGGAGCCGGGCAGTTATGTGGTGCCGGTTTTCGTGGAACTTCCGGCCGGGTGCGCATTGGTGAATGAGGTAAAGGCTGACATTACCCTGGAGAAAAAGTAGTAACGAAGGGAGGCATTCGTATGGTAGCACAGAAAGTTACGATCATAAATCCTACAGGACTGCATCTGAGACCGGCCGGCGTTTTCTGCAATGCAGCCAGTAGTTTCAGGTGCAAGGTAGAGTTTCGATATAAGGAAACGACGGCCAATGCAAAAAGTGTGCTGAGTGTACTGGGCGCATGCATCAAGAAGGGAGACACTATTGAACTGGTATGTGACGGGGAAGATGAAACGGAAGCCCTGCATACGATGGTGTCTTTGATCGAAGAAGGCCTGGGAGAATAGAGGAGGATGAAAAAACTATGGGGAAGGCAACTTTGGTGGTCATGGCGGCAGGGATCGGAAGCCGTTTTGGCGGAGGGATCAAGCAGCTGGAGCCGGTAGGGCCCAGTGGAGAGCTGATCATTGACTATTCCATTTATGATGCGAAAGAAGCGGGGTTTGACAAGGTGGTCTTTGTGATCCGAAAAGATCTGGAAGAAGAATTTAAAGCCAGGATCGGAGACCGGATCGCAAAAACTATTGCAGTAGAATACGCGTTTCAGGAAGTGGAGGATATTCCGCAGCCATTTCGTCAGAAGTATGCAGGCAGAAAGAAGCCATGGGGAACGGGACAGGCTATCCTGGTATGCAAGGATCTGGTGCAGGAACCGTTTCTTGTGATCAATGCAGATGATTACTATGGGAGATCTGCCTATCGGAAAGCATATGAGCATCTGACAGGGATGAAGCGGCAGAAAGATGTGCTTTCGGCATGTATGGTAGCGTTTCAGCTGAAGCATACCGTCAGTGAGAACGGAGCAGTGACGAGAGGGCTTTGCAGGATGAACCAGAAGCATCAATTGATCGGACTGGATGAAACGAGCCATATTGTAAAGACGTCTCAGGGAATCGGGGTCCAGACGGACTCTTTTTACAGCCTGGATGGCGATATGGAAGTCTCTATGAATATGTGGGGATTTTCACCGGAAATTTTTGAAAGGCTGCAGCAGGGATTTGAAAGATTTTTGGAAACAGTGGATCCCTGGGACAAAAAAGAGTATCTTTTGCCTGATATTGTGGATGCCTTTTTGCGCTCCGGACAGATAGAGGTGACGGTTCTGCGTTCGGAAGACGAATGGTTTGGAGTGACTTACAAAGAAGATAAGGATACGGTGGTAAAAGCGATCCAAAAACTTTTGCAGGAAGGAAGGTATCCCTCCTCTCTTTAAAAAAGAATACATACAAAAAAGAACCCCTACAGACAGTTCGGTGAAAGGAAAGCAGAAAACCGAAATTGTTTGTGGGGGATTTTTATGGAGAATTCTATTCCAGAAATTCCATGGTTGACAAATCGGAAAGGAAGGAATAGAATGAGATTGTTCACAAAAACGAAGGAGAATAATTACATGAACATATCGAAATATGATCTGCTGAACATGATCTTAAAAAAGTCGGAGAAGAATCAAAGGAAGCTGGCTGCCCTGACAGGGCTTTCCCTGGGGAAGGTGAACGGTTGTCTGAGAGAACTGATAGAAGACGGGTATTTGAACGAGCAGCTGGAGATCAGTGAACAGGCGCAAAAAGAAGCAGAGAAGCAGCGTCCGAGGCATGCGGTTATCCTGGCAGCAGGCTATGGGATGCGGATGGTACCCATTAATGTAGAGGTGCCAAAGGGACTGCTTGAGATTGGCGGAGAGAGGCTGATCGAGCGACTGATCCGCCAGCTCCGGGAGGCGGGTGTACATCAGATCGATGTGGTAGTGGGATTTATGAAAGAGCGATACGAATATCTGATAGACAAGTGGAATGTCCGTCTGATCTTTAATGAAGAATACGGAAGAAAGAACAATCTCTCCTCTTTAAACAAAGTGGCAGACAGAATCGGAAACAGCTATATTCTCCCCTGTGATATCTGGTGCGGGGAGAATCCCTTTTCCGGTTACGAGTGGTATTCCTGGTATATGATGACGGAAGAAGAGTCAAAGGACAGTGGAGTAAGGGTCAATCGAAAAAGAGAGCTGGTCCGGGTCAAGGCAGAAAAGTCGGGGCACCGCATGGTGGGAATCGCTTATATACAGGATCAGGAGGCAGATCGGCTGAAACAGTTGCTTGGTCTATACGCATCACAGAGAACCTACGATCAAAAGTTCTGGGAAGAAGTGCTGTTTGCGGAATCGAAAATGTGGATCGCATCCAGGATCGCAAAAGAAGAGGATGTCTACGAGATCAATACCTACGAGCAGTTGAGGGAGATCGACAGCCATTCGGGACATCTGCAGACAGATATCCTGGAGAAGATCGCAGAGGTACTGTCATGCAAACTGGAGGAGATCCAGGAGATCCAGGCGCTGAAGAAGGGAATGACGAACCGCTCTTTTGAATTTTCCTGCAGAGGAGAACGCTATATTGCCAGGATCCCGGGAGAGGGGACAGACAGGCTGATCAACAGGCGACAGGAATTTGAAGTATATGAAGCCCTGAAAGGGACAGACATCTGTGATCCGGTGGTCTACATATCTCCGGAGAGCGGGTATAAGATCACAAAGTTTATAGAGAATGCACGACCCTGCAGAAAAGAAGACAAAAAAGAGGTGGAGGACTGTATGAGATACCTGAAAGCCTTCCACGATCGTAAGCTTCAGGTGGGACACACATTCCAGCTGTTTGAACAGATCGAATACTATGAGAGATTAAGGGGAGATTACCCTTCGGACTATGAAGACTATGAGGAAACAAAGAAAAAAGTATTCGAATTGAAAGCGTACATTGACAGGCAGCCGAAAACAATCGCGCTGAGTCACATCGATGCAGTCTGCGACAATTTTCTCCTTACGCCGGAAAAAATGTATCTGATCGACTGGGAATATGCGGGCATGCAGGATGTTCATGTAGATATCGCCATGTTTGCCATCTATGCCATGTATTCCAAGGAGGAGGTGGACTGGCTGATCGCGTGCTATTTCCAGGGAGAGCCTTCTGCGGCGGTTCGGGTAAAGATCTACTGCTACATTGCCGTTTGCGGTCTGCTGTGGAGCAACTGGTGCGAATATAAGAAGACCTGTGGAATCGAGTTTGGGGAATATTCCCTGAGGCAATACCGATATGCAAAGGAGTATTACCGGTATGCGAAGGCGGAAATGGAGGCAGAGTAACATGATAGAAGTAGAAAATGCGATTTTGATGGCGGCAGGAATGTCCACAAGGATGGCGCCCCTGTCTTATGAAATACCGAAAGCTCTTCTGAAAATAGAGGGAGAGGTGCTGATCGAGCGGCAGATCCTTCAGCTGAGAGAAAGCGGGATCAGGGATATTACCATAGTCGTGGGATACAAAAAAGAACAATTTGCGTATCTGAAAGAGAAATTTGAAGTCAAACTGATCGAAAATCCCTACTACATGGAACGAAACAATCATTCCAGCCTGTTTGTGGCAAGAAAAGAACTGAAAAATACCTATATTTCCTGCGGAGATTACTATTTTGCACAAAATCCATTCCGAAGAAAAGAAGAGGTTCCCTACTATGGACTGACCTATCAGGAGGGAGAAACCCCCGAGTGGTGTGTGGAAACAGATGAGTCCGGGAAAATCCAAAAAGTGGTGATCGGAGGGAAGGATGCCTGGGTCATGCAGGGAGAAGTCCTGTTTGACAGAACATTTTCCCGGCAGCTGATCCCTCTCTTAGAGTCGGCCATGGAGCGGGAGGAAGAAAAGCAGACATACTGGGAAGATTTGTATGTGTCCTCCCTGGGAACCATGGATCTTTACGGGAAGCAAAAGAAAAAGGGAGAGGTGCTGGAGTTTGACAGTCTGGATGAATTAAGAGAAACATTTCCCTGGTACCGGGCAGCGAAAGACAGCCGGATCTTTCAGAAGATCCTGGCGACTCTGAACTGTGAAGAAGGGGAGCTGACAGGATTTGTTCCGCTGAAAGAAAACGGGGTGGCAAAAGGCGTAACATTTTCGCTGCGGGAACAGACCTACCGATATTTTTATGAATCAGGCAAGCTGGAGCGCTGCCGGATCTGAGAAGGCGCATTCTGAAAAGGCGGGAGCAGGAGAAAATGTCGGCAAAAGAGAAGCGGCTAAGGTCGCATACTAAAGGAAGGAAAGCCAAGCATGAAAGAAAACAATCAGTTAAAGAGAATTGAAAAACAGATGGACAAGGAGATTATGATCATTCCGTTGCTGCTAATCATCGGGCTTTGTATCACATTTATGAAATTTCCGGAAGCATCCAAGGTGACACTGCAGTCTGTCCGAAATTTTCTGGGGGATGACCTGGGGCTTTATTATGTGTTTCTGGGAGTGGCAGCCGTGATCTGTTCCATGTATATGGCATTTTCCAAATATGGAAAAATCCGTTTAGGAGGAGAGGAGAAGCCCAAATATACTACGTTTCAGTGGGGAACGATGATTTTTACCTCTACCATGGCAGCAGATATTTTATTCTATTCCCTGTGTGAGTGGGCGATCTATGCCAGGGAAGCCTACGTAAAGGAATTGGGCGGGATGCAGAAATGGGCGCCCACCTTCTCTTTGTTTCACTGGGGACCGATTGCCTGGAGCTTTTATATTGTGCTGGCAGTAGCGTTTGGATTCATGATCCATGTCCGTGGAAGGAAAAAACAGAAGTTTTCAGAGGCCTGCCGTCCCATTCTGGGAGACAGGGTGGACGGAATCCTGGGAAAGATGATCGATCTGCTGGCAGTTCTGGCGCTGCTGGCAGGAACAGCGACCACCTTTTCCCTTGCTACCCCTCTTCTTGCAGCTGCCTTGGGATATGCGTTTGGTCTGCCAATGGGATTTGGGCTTACCATCTCTATTTTGGTGACCATTGCAATCGTTTATACTTTGACGGTATGGTTTGGGATGGAAGGAGTGTTCCGGCTGGCTACAGTTTGTGCGTACCTGTTCTTTTTTTTGCTGGCGTATGTGTTGCTTGCCGGAGGGGAATGCAGGTACATCCTGGAAACAGGATTTTCTTCCACAGGAAATCTGATCCAGAATTTTGTGGGACTGGCTACCTGGATGGATCCGGCGCGGGAAACAGCCTTTGTACAAAACTGGAGTGTCTTTTACTGGGCTTACTGGATGGCATGGTGCGTGGCAACTCCGTTTTTCATCGGAATGATCAGTAAGGGAAGAACTATAAAAAACACAGTGCTGGGTGCCTATGGCTGGGGGCTGGGAGGAACCTTCCTGTCTTTTATCATCCTGGGAAATTATGGGATGTCCCAGCAGGTGAGGGGAAAGATAGACGCCGTGACCATGCTGGGAAAAGGAGAAGAGATATCCAAAGTGATATTGAATATTTTAAAGACGCTTCCGGCAGCTAAGCTGGTGCTGGTGGTACTGGTCATTACCATGATCGCTTTTTACGCTACGACCTTTGACGCACTGACGATGGTGGTTTCTTCCTATTCCTACCGGTATCTGAAGCCGGAGGAGGAGCCGGATAAGAGAGTTCGGACCTTTTGGGCGATCCTGTTTATTCTCTTCCCCATTGCCCTGATCTTTTCGGAGAGTTCCATGAACAACCTCCAGTCAGTAGCGGTTATAGCGGCGTTTCCTGTGGGGATCATTGTGATATTGATCGTGGCTTCCTTTTTCAAGGATGCAAGGAAGTATCTGCAAGAAGAGCAGGAACGGAAGAATACGAAACATTCAAATCTGAGCCAGTAAGAAAGAAGTAAAAGGTAGAGAAAATAGGCAAAGCCGCTTTTGCATCCCGAAACCGCCAGATTGACAGAGAAAGTAGCATGGGTTAGAATGGGAGCAGTTAACAGCTATAGGAAGGCAGGAAAAAATGTGGCAGGGGAAGTCTGTACGGAAACATTTTTGACAGAAGCTGTGAGAGAAGAGCTATGGATAAAAAAGGAGACAGGACTGTGGGAGAAAAGTACAGGGAGTATGATGCAAAAAGCCTGGAGAAACTGCACAAAGTGCAAAAGAATATGCTGGAGGACTTTATTCATGTTTGTCAGAAACACGGCTTTCCATACTTTGTGATATACGGAACGGCGATCGGTGCGGTTCGTCACGAAGGATTTATTCCCTGGGATGACGATATTGATGTGGCAATGTTAAGGGAAGACTACAATCGATTTTGCGGAGTGTTTCAGGAAGAACTGGGGGAAAGATACAGCCTGCTGACGCCGGAAATTGATAAAAGATATGCCTGCACAGTAACCCACATCCAGAAAAAAGGAACAGTGTTTGTGACGGAAGGATCCAAGCACCTGAAATGTGAACAGGCAATTTTTATGGATATCTTTCCGCTTGATTACGTGGCAAAAGAGGAAAAAAAGCGGAGCCGCCAGGCGAGGAAAGCGATTTTTTGGGGGCGGCTGCTTTTTTTGTCCGGAACGGGAAAACCGTCAATTCCCACCAAGGGTATTTTGGGAACTTTATACAAAGGGATCTGTCAGGGGATACATCTGATCCTTGCGGGACTTCGGATCAGTCCAAGGTGGATCTACAGACAGTTTGTGAAAGCTTCTACTCGCTATAATACGCCGGAAGAAAGAAGTGAATATGTAACATCCTTTGAATATGCCGGATGTTTGAAAGATATGATTCGAAAAGAAGATATTTTTCCGCTTCAGACTGGAAGTTTCGAGGGGATAGAGGTATGTCTTCCAAAATGCAACCATGAGTTTCTCACCAAAATATATGGGGAATACATGCAGATTCCGCCAGAGGAGAGCAGGGTAAACCACATGCCCCTGCAGTTGGATTTTGGAGAGGAAGAAAGGATATAGCCCGCAAAGAGCAGAAGGATAGGAGAATGAAAGTGAGCAGTATAAATAAAGAGCCGGACAGTAAGACTGTTTATATATGGAATATGCTTGGGAGTATGTCCAACGCATTGCTATCCGTTGTGGCTTTTATGATTTTAACCAGAGGCGTGGAGGGAAGAGAAGCGGACATCTTTTCCCTTGCATGGGCGGTCAGTCAGCTGATGGCTATCATTGGAACTTTCCAGATCAGGATGTTCCAGGCGACGGATGTGGAAGAAAAATTTACATTTGATCAGTATCTGCAGTTCAGGATCGTAACGATCGTTGTGATGATGATCGGTTGTGGAGGCTATGTGCTTCTAAAGCATTATGAGCCGTACAAAGCCTTGGTGGTAATTGTGATCACTCTGTTTCGAGGGATTGACTGTATTGCGGATGTTTATGAGGGGTGGTTTCAGCAAAAAGAGAGACTGGATCTGGCCAGCAAAGCCATTGTAGGGCGGGTGTGGTCCGCCTTGCTGGTATTTGCTGCCGGACTGTTTCTGACTAGAAATCTCATGATTGCCAGTTTGTCTCTGACTGCTGCATATGCAGTCTGTTTTTATGCGTTTGATTATCGGTATACGATATTGGTAGACTGTTTTCGACGGCGAAAGAGAGAAAAAACAGGGAAAAAATGGATGCTTCAGATGGCGGTGGAAGGCTTCCCGCTTTTTGTAAATGCATTTTTGATGATGAGCATCGTAAATGCGCCGAAGCTGGCTATAGATGCAGCAAGCGGTATGGGGCGACTGAAAGACGGAGTACAGACAGAATTTACAGTGCTGTTCATGCCGGCTTCTTTTTTGACTCTGGCCTACATATTTTTTCGTCCATTGGTAACACACATGGCGGTTTTTTGGAGCACAAATCGAAAAAGGAAGATGCTGAAGATTCTGGGACGTCTGGTGGGAGCGCTTCTGGCGATTTCGGTGGTCATTCTGGCAGGGAGTGCGTTGCTGGGGATTCCGATCCTGTCGGTGGTGTATAGTTTGGAACTTTCTCCGTACCGGACAGAACTTTTGATTCTTATTGCGGGAGGCTGTATTTATACGTTTGCAAATGCTTTTGATAATGTACTGGTAGTGATCAGAAAACAGTATCTTTTGATCATTGCATATGTAATCACATGGATTTACAGTAAGATCGTGACGCAGAACCTGGTATTCCGTATGGGGATGAAGGGGGCGGCGTTATCATACGCCAGCACAATGCTGCTTTTCTTTCTTATGACAACGCTTTTGTTTGGGTTTGGGCTGTTTCAGGAAAAACAGAAGAAAAACAGAGGGAAGGCAGAGGAAAAGTAGGACTGTTCTTATGCATAATCTTGAAAAATAAGAGATGATTGTGTTATACTCGTTAGATGTAAATAGATTTCTTTGGGAAGAGGGAGTGATTTGCTTTTGGAATGATCCGAAGAAAAGAGGAGGATTGTAGATAATCAGGATTTTGGGAAAGGGGTATGGGTGCGTGAAGGGAGAGCGCATCTGTGAGATGTATGAAAAAAACGAAAAGGGTAACAAGGGTATTGCTGAGTTTGTTGCTGATATTGGCGACGATGTTTTCAGGATGGGGCTCATACTGCGTGCTGGCAGAGGGAACCGATGTGGAAACCCCACAGAGCGATCCGGCGAAGGAAGAGAAGGCTTTTGAGTATCTTTATGTGGAAAAGCCCTATATTACCACACCTGACACGCAGAGGATCGTGCTTTCACTGAAGGACGGAGCGACGGCGGAAAACGGAATTCTTTTTTATAAGAATCAGGAGACGGGAGAGACGGGAGAGATCGCTTCTTCTCAGATAGAAGGCGAAGCAATTCTTTTTGAAAAAGAGTATGTGGATACGTCGGAAAGCGGTATTTATTCCCTGACGGGAGCAAAGATCGTAAGTCAGGGAAAAGAAACAGAATTTTCTTTAGAGGAAGAAGAGGTTCAGGGAAAATTTGGAGTGAACCGAAGTGTAGAGACACAGCCGGATGCCTATATGGAAGAAGACGGTGCTATCAAGACGGCGGAAGAGGTAAAAACCACAGAGGAGCCGCTGGAAAAGGGAACGACGGAAGTGACGGTGGCATCAGAAAATGCAGAGGGAGAAATCGTCAGTGACAGTGTGGTGGGAAGCAGCGTGGAAGATGTTTCGGCAAAGATCGCAGCAACAGTTCCGGCGCCTGCACCACTGGAAGGGTCCAAAAGAAATATAGTGATCGTATTGGATCCGGGACACGGAGGCGGAGATCCGGGAGCGGCGTATTTTGGAGAAACAGAAAAAAATCTGGCATTAAAGATCGCGCGTTACTGCAAGGCGGCTCTGGAACAGTGCCCTGGAGTGAAGGTTTATATGACAAGGGACAGCGACCGCTGGGTGGGAAACGGTGTCACGAATGCCAATTCGGATCTGGCTCCCCGGGTTGCTTTTGCTAAAAGCGTGAATGCAGATATTTTTGTCAGCCTCCATTTGAATGCAACAGGAACGGGAGCCGGAAAAGGGGCAGAAATCTACTACCCGGCAGGCTCTTATGGGTCTGATGCGGGAACCATAGCAAAAGGGCTGGCGCAAAGTATTCAGAAAGAACTGGTGGCTTTGGGCCTGTATGATCGAGGGACAAAGGCAGGAGATATATTCCATGTGGTCAGAGAAACCACCAAGGCGGGCATTGCGGGGATTTTGATCGAGCATGCTTTTTTGGATAATGCAGGCGATTATGAAAAGTTTTTGAACTCGGAAGAGAAGTTGAAGAAGCTGGGGCAGGCGGATGCGCTTGGAATTATCAAGTACCTAAACCTGGAAGGCGGAAAGATCGGAGGAACCTGGGTCAAGGATGGAGCCGGATGGTGGTATCGCTATATGGATAACTCCTATCCGGTAAGCCAGTGGCTCCAGATAGGAGGAAGCTGGTATTATTTCAATGACAAAGGATATATGCATACCGGCTGGCTGACACAGGGAAGCAAGACGTTCTACTTGCAGAGTAGCGGAGTGATGCGGACAGACTGGATGCAACTTGGAAACGGATGGTATTATTTTGCCGTTAACGGAGAGATGGCAGCCGGATGGCTGAATCTGGGAGGAGACTGGTACTACATGAATCCTCAACAGAACAGCTTTGGGAGAAAAGGTGTGATGCGTACCGGCATCGTGACAGATGGCGGGGCCAGATACTACATGAATCCTCAGAAAGACCAGAATGGGGCAGAAGGCGCGATGCGTACCGGCTGGGTTCTGGACAAAGGAAAGTGGTATTATTTCAATCCGGGCGTTACGACAGTGAAGCCGTTTGGTGCAGCTTTGACAGACTGGGTAAAGTATCAGAACGCCTGGTATTATCTGGAAAGTGATGGATCTATGAAAACAGGCTGGCTGCAGAGCGGTACAAAGTGGTATTATCTGCTTCCTTCCGGGGAAATGGCTACAGGATCACAGAATATTTCCGGGAAAACATATCGGTTTAATGACCTGGGAGAATGGACAACAGAGCAGAGTAAACCTCAGACAGGGTGGAAAAATTCTGGAAAACAGTGGTATTATTATGACGAACAGGGAAGGATGGCGGTTGGCTGGCTGAAACAAGACGGCAAATGGTACTATCTGAATCCGACAGACAATGCAGCAGGGAAGAAAGGTGTGATGCGCACCGGCTGGGTTAAAGATGGAAATGCCTGGTATTATTTGAATCCTACCTCGGATAAAAACGGACCGGAGGGCGCTATGTGTACCGGGATCGTCACAGAGGGAGGAAACAGATACTATCTGAATCAGAAGGCGGATCAGAACGGGGCGGAAGGGATAATGCGCACCGGCTGGATCCTGGAAAAAGGAAACTGGTATTACTTTAATCCGGGGACGACAGTGGCAAAACCGGTTGGAGCTGCCCTGACAGGCTGGATAGAGTATCAGGGTTCCTGGTACTATATGAATACAGACGGAACCATGAAGACCGGCTGGCTGGAACTGGGCGGAAAGAAGTATTATCTGCTCCCTACGGGAGAAATGGCAACAGGAACCAGAAGCATTGACGGGAAGACGCATATCTTCAATGCTTCCGGAGAATGGCAGAAGGAACAAACGGAAAAAAAATCCGGATGGAAGAACGTAGGTGATGACTGGTATTATTATAACGCACAGGGAGTGATGCAGACCGGTTGGATTCAGGAAGGCGGAGCCTGGTATTATCTGAACAAGGACGTTTCCGAAGGACAGAAAAAAGGCGTGATGCGTACCGGGTGGTTTCAGGACGGAACGGTCTGGTATTACCTGAATACAAAAGCGGATCAGTACGGCCCCAGAGGGGCGATGCGT
The DNA here is from genome assembly GCF_009696485.1 of Suipraeoptans intestinalis. GTDB lineage: Bacteria > Bacillota > Clostridia > Lachnospirales > Lachnospiraceae > Suipraeoptans > Suipraeoptans intestinalis. Next base: position 306,831 of record NZ_VULY01000018.1, on the reverse strand, counting down.
ACCGGATGGCTGGAACAGCCGGAAGGAAAGTACTATCTGAATCCGGGAAACAGTCCGTATGGACCTAAGGGGGCGATGTGTACCGGCTGGATCAGACTGGGAGAGATGTGGTATTACTTGAACCAAAAGAAATCTCCGGAAGGTCTCCTAACCTTTACCGGCCATTCCATTATGGGAAAGACCGGCGTCACGGTAGAACAGATGGTAAAGATGTATGCGAAGAGCGGAAGAAACTATCCGGCAGAAAAGCTGTCTGCAGGAAATGCTCCCACGATCCGGGACTTTTGCAGGATCGTTTATGAAGAAGCAGAAGCGGAAGGAGTAAAAGCGGAAGTAGTGTTCGCACAGGCTATGAAGGAGACGGGCTATCTTCAGTTTGGCGGAGATGTAAAAATCGAACAGTTTAATTTTGCGGGACTGGGAGCTACCGGAAACGGTGTTTCCGGTGAACGGTTTGCAGATGTCAGGACGGGCGTGCGGGCACAGGTACAGCATTTAAAAGCCTATGCTTCTACAGAGTCTCTAAAAAATACAACAGTGGACAAGCGGTTTCAATATGTGTCGCCCAAAGGAAGCGCTCCCTGTGTAGAAGCGCTTGGAATTCAGGACAATCCGGCAGGCAGAATGGGTTGGGCAATGGCGAAGGGATACGGATTTAGCCTTTATTCCACTTATCTGGAGCCGATGTACAGCTTATAAAAAGTAGATGGAGAAGGTAAGAAAAATGCCTTGTTTCATGGAGAAACCCATGAAATGCCCATGACAAGAATCATAAAAGAGGAAAAGGGAGTTGAAAAACGGGAACGATTTACCCAGACAGCTCCCTTTTTGAATGCGTCAGATGGAAATTTGTTTCAGAATATGATATAATAAGGCACTGTGAGTATACACGATCAAATGAGAATGGAAAGAAATCAGATGAAGCGATATTGCATTTTTTCAGCACAGTATTTTCCGCATTTGGGCGGAGTGGAAAGATATACCTATAATCTGGCAAAGACTTTAGTGAAAAGAGGAAATGAAGTCACTATCGTGACTTCTAATACCTACCATATCGAAAGCTATGAACAGGCAGAAGGAATTTCTATCTACAGAATTCCATGTTATCGTCTGCTGGACGGAAGGTATCCTGTCTTAAAGCCCGACAAGGGATTTCGGAAATTGCATAAAAGAATCTGGGAGACTCCATATGACATGGTTATTATTAATACGAGATTTTATATACATTCTTTGTATGCTGCGTACCAGTCAAAAAGAAGGAAAATCCCATGTATCACCATAGAACATGGAACCAGCCATCTGTCGGTACATCATAAAGTGTGGGATACGATAGGGGCTGTCTATGAGTTTTTTCTGACCCAGGCAGGACGACTTTTTTGTAAGGAGTATTACGGAGTTTCACTGGCGTGCAATAAATGGCTGGAGCATTTTGGGATCAAGGGAAAGGGCGTACTTTACAATTCCATCGATCTGGGAGAAGTAAAGGAGCTTCAGAGGACGGCAGATCACACGTATCGGAAGCGATTTCATATCTCGCAGGAGACAGTCGTGATCACATTTACAGGAAGACTGTTAAAGGAAAAAGGACTTCCACAGTTGATGAATGTGATAGACCGTCTGCATGCAGAGGGGGAAGACTGCTGTCTGATGATCGCAGGAGACGGCGATATGGAGGAAGAGATCAGAAAACGGGGATCCGATTTCCTGATCCCTCTCGGACGCCTTTCCTTTCAGGAAATCATCAGTCTTCTGGATGAAAGTGATATATTCTGTCTGCCATCTTTTTCAGAAGGATTTTCAACATCGATCCTGGAGGCCGGCGCATGTGGATGTTACGTTGTGACGACAGCACGGGGAGGGGCAAAGGAACTGCTTCTGGATGAAAACTATGGAAGTGTTTTGCCGGATAATGAGGAAGAAGGCCTGTACAAAGAACTGAAACGGTTGTTGATGTGTAAGGAAGAGCGGCAGGAAGCGGCAAAGAGGACTTATAAGCGGATCGAAGAGTGTTTTACATGGGAAATCGTCGCGGACAGTATAGAAAAAATAAGCGGGAGTAAAAAGTGAAATGGGCAAGAAATTGTTAGTGATCATACCGGCATACAATGAAGAAGAAAATATAGAAAAAACGGTGACAGCTATATTAAATCACAAAGGTCAGTTTGATTATATAGTGATCAATGACTGTTCTACAGACCGGACAGGTGAGATATGCAGAGAAAGAGGTTATCATCACATAAATCTTCCGATCAATCTGGGGATTGGCGGAGCGGTACAGATGGGGTATCAGTATGCGCTGAGAAACGGGTATGAAAGAGCTGTACAGGTAGACGGAGATGGACAGCATGATCCGGAATTTCTTCAGTCTATGATGGAATACATGACAAAGTATGATGCAGATATGGTGATCGGTTCACGCTTTATCGAAAAACAGGGATTTCAGTCCTCCAGAGCCAGAAGAATCGGAATTGGGATTTTTACAGGGCTGATACGTTTGGTGACGGGAGCTAAGATCACGGATCCTACTTCGGGACTTAGGATGGTAAATCGAAAAGTTCTGACAATTTTTGCAAACAATTATCCGAAAGATTATCCGGAACCGGAAAGTGTGGTAATGATCTTAAATAACGGATTTCAGGTTCGAGAGATACCAGTTGTTATGAAAGAACGAGAAGGAGGCGTGTCCTCTATTTCCCTGAAGAAATCCGTATATTATATGATCAAAGTACCGTTGGCAATCTTAATAGAATGTATCAGGAGAGGATAGGCAGATGAACTTGAGAATACAGATAATCATTGGGATCGTGGTGATTTTTTTACTGGTTGTGATCGTTAATATGATAAGGAAGAGAAGGCTGGAACTGCGTTATGCACTGGCCTGGCTGGGGGCAGGAGTCGGTATTCTGATATTGAATTGTTTTCCCATGGTCACCACATGGACCGCAAAAAAAATGGGGATCGCAAGTCCGATAAACTTTCTGTTTTTGGCAGGGTTTTGCTTTTCTTTGCTTTTGATCTTTGTTATGACGGTTGCCTTGTCCAGAATGTCTATCCGGATAAAGCAGTTGGCACAGGAAACTGCGTTTCTGGAAGAAAAGATCAGAAAACAGGAAGAAAAAGCGAAGACCGGAGAAGGAAAAGAAGATCTGCCTTCGGAAAAAGAGACTGTACAAAAATCAGAGGGGAAAACAAGCGTATGACAGACAGAAACATGTTCAGCGAAAAAAGGATTGCGATTGTCATTTTTATAATAGGACTTATTTTGTCTTTTATGATCCCGACCTGGCAGACGCCGGATGAGCATACGCATCTGGGAATTATCGGGAGATCTCTTGGAAATCCAAAGTTTGCAGAAAACATATGTGATAGTCTGCCCATCAAAAATGGAAGGGTAGAAGGAAACCTGAAAGAAAAGCCGGACAAGGAGAAGCAGAAAGAGGCTTTGACAGAGAAACAGCAGTATAGCCGAAAGGATATGTTGCCTGGGAAAGTTTCCCTGTCCGTTATAAAGCATGTTCCGTCCATCATAGGAATGTATCTGGGAATCCTTCTGGGGCTGCCTGCGTATTGGGTACTGCAGATGGGAGAACTTTTTTCACTTTTGTTGTATACGCTGATCTGTTACCGGGCACTGAAGATCATGCCTGTCAAGAAAGAGCTGATGGCAATGCTTATGCTGCTTCCTATGGCAATGCAGCAGGCAACAAGTATTGGATATGATTCTATTGTGATCTCTTTTTGCTTTTTCTTTGTGTCGTATGTGTTTTATCTGAAGTATGACAAAGAAGTCGTCGGAATAAAGGAGTGCGTGATCCTTCTGATGACATGGGCTGTGATTTCCTATGTAAAATTGCCTTATGTATTTTTGGCGTTGCTGGTTCTGCTGGTTCCACTGGAGAAGTTTCATATAGATTTAAAACTTTTAAAAATTGATGAAAACTTCATCAAAAAGATCAGAATTCCCTGCGTGCTGTTAATCTGTCTTTTAGCGGCAGGCGGATTTTATGTGTTCAGAGAAAATAAATTTGTCCAGGTTGTGTATGGATTTTTGATGGAGTGGAAAAGAGGCGCCTATCTTTTGGCAGTAACAGGGAAAACCTGGTGGAAGTTTATTGTGACTTCGGCAGTCGGAGGTCTGGGATGGCTGGAGGTGACGCTGCCGGCAGGAGCTGCGGCGTTGATTTATGCCTCTTTGATAGGTATTTCTTTTGTTGACAGCGGATCGGAACAGAGGAAAATGAGAATCTGGGATGTTTTGGTATTGATGGCTGTCTGTGTGATCTTGACCGTGTTTACGACGATGGCATTAACAGATCATACGATCATGGTGATCCTGTATGGAGATGAATGGGCCAACAAAGGCTACCATATCAGGGAAGCTCTGTATCAGATCCCGTATATAGGCGGGATGCAGGGGAGATATTACCTTCCGTTTTTAAGCCTGTTCTTTCTGCTGCTTCCCGGAAAAATCCGTGTAGATAAACGCATTGTCGGTATGTGTGTCTATCTTCTGGAGGCAGTACTGTACATATATGTATTTTTCCAGTTGATACAAAGATATTGGATCGCCTAAGCGGAAGATCTGGTTTTCGAGAGAAAGATAAAAATACTACTTTATAGCAAGGGGATGGAATCATATGAAGCGAAGTATTGGGATTGATGTAACAAGGGCGTTTGCTGTTATGGCAGTATTGGTCTATCATTTTTATGTACTGGTAGGCGGTAACAGGTATGAGGCATATCCGTTGATACACAGACTTATTTCCATGGGCGGAGAAGTGGGAGTTACTCTGTTTTTCATCATAAGCGGATATGGGATTTACCTGTCTTTGGACAGAAGAAAGAAAGACAATGTGTTTTCAGTGGGCACCTTTTTGAAAAAACGGTTTGCGCGGGTATTGCCGCACTATTATCTTTCTCTTTTGATCATTATATTTATAGGGACACAAGGAGCGATGGTGAGCAGGCAGGGGATCTTCCATATTGTGACACATGCGCTTTTGATCCATAATTTCTTTCCGTCTACATGCGGATCTATCAGTACGGTATTGTGGACGATGGGGGTTATCTTCCAGTTTTACTTTGTTTCCATTTTGTTGTACAAATGGGTGAAAAGGAGTCCGGTCACTGCGCTTGCTGTTTCCGTCTTAGTTACCATTGCATGCAAGATACTTGTGTTTCATGTGATATTTCCAAGAGTACAGCAGGTAGAACCGTCATACTATTTCATATATGGGCGACAGTTGTTTACCGCATTGGATAACTTTATCGTAGGGATGTTCCTGGCAGACTATAGTATGCGCAGGCAAGAAAAAACAGGCTGGGATCTGGCAGTGGGAGCAGTGGCGTGTGGACTGACTGTCATCTGGTGCGTGATGCCTCAGGCAGCTTTTCGGTATTCAGATACGGCAATGGGATACATCTGGAATACAGGATTGGCAGTGTTTTTGGGGCTGACAGTCTGGACCGTCAGCAGGCTGGAACTTCCCGGTCGGAATATTGCTATGAAGGGGATTTTATTTGTTTCCCGTTATCAATATGGCATTTATCTGTGGCACTTTGTAGTGGCGGCGAATTTGCTGCAAAACAGTTCCTGGACTATTCGGATCGCACAGGAGAGTTTCCTTCTTACAGCGATCATCCTGAGTGTGATCTGCATTCTGGTGGGATATCTGGCAACGATTACTCTGGAAGCCCCGGATTATTTTAAGTTAAAGACGAAGAGGTAAAAGGAGAAAGAGCAAATGTTATTGAGGATACAAAAAAAACTGTTCCATATCAAGGCGGCAATAGATGTGCTGGAGCATGAAAATGATGTGCTGACAGTAAAGGGGTGGATCTTTTCTCCGCAACAGGAATTAAAGCAGGTAGGTCTGATCGTAAGAGATGGAAAGACAGAGCATCGGATAGACGGACATTATCGACTGAAGCGTACAGATGTCTATCAGGAATTCCGTATGGACAATGCCAAAAAATGTGGATTCTATGCACAGGCATTTGTGGAGGATATTGAAGCATATCAGGTGTGGATCACATATGCGAAAGGAGAAAAGCAGTATAAAGTATATCTGGGAACGCTGAAGAGCGGATCAAAACGGAGAGAAGGAATGCCGGGACGGGTAACAGAGATAGACAAGACAGATGAAGCGATCAATATAGCAGATCTGTTGGATCAGCAGCAAAGCTACCAGTTTCAGTTTCCAGAAAAATTCCAGTCGGAGAAGGTAGATATTATCGTTCCGGTATATAATGGATACCGATTTTTGGATAAGCTTTTAAAAACGATCCCATTGACCGGGATGACATACCGGTTGATTTTGATTGATGACAAAAGTCCGGACAGCAGAGTAGCAGAATTTCTGGCTGCCTACGCGAAAGAGAAAGAACATGTGGTTTTTTTGCAGAATGAGGAAAATCTTGGATTTGTTCAAACGGTAAACAGAGGGCTTTCGCTATGTGAGAACCATGTGGCTCTGGTCAATACGGATGTAGAGCTTCCGAACCTGTGGCTGGAAAGGCTGATGCTGCCTATTCTCCAGGACGAGAAGGTGGCGTCTGCCACTCCATATACTACTTGTGGTACGATCTGTAGTTTTCCGGAATTCGGACAGGATAACCCGCTGTTTTTAGGCCGGAGTGTGGAGGAAATTGATGAGGAATTTATAAAGATTCCTCCAAAGTACACGGAAATGCCTACAGGAGTGGGATTTTGTATGGGGATGAGCCGGCATGCACTGCAGTCTGTGGGAGGATTTGATGCAGAAAGTTTTGGGAAAGGATATGGAGAAGAAAACGACTGGTGTCAAAGAGCGATAGAACAAGGCTACAAGAATGTTCAGGTAGAGAATCTGTTTGTATTTCACAATCATGGAGGAAGCTTTCTCAGTGAGGATAAAAAACGATATCTGAAAAGAAACGGGGAGATCTTATTAAAAAAACACCCGTACTACAACAAGGATGTTTCCAGATTCTGCAGTCTGGATCCGAACAGGGAAGTCAGAGAGTTTATCAAGCTGAATCTGCTGTTGCGTCATGAAGCTTGCGGCAGGACGATCCTGGCATTTGATCACAGTCTGGGAGGCGGAGCCACCAGTTACCTGGAAGGGAAAAGAAGGGAATCGGCGGAAGCAGGAAATGCATTTGTCACAGTCAGATTTGATTTTTTGAAAGAAGCCTATAAGATACGATACGACTGTCAGGGACATAAGGTGGAACTGCGTGTAAAAACAAGAGAAGATCTATTTCGTATCATGAAATACCTTGCAGTGAGGAAAATCTGGATCAACGAATTAGTTACATATCCGGAGCTGTACGATTTTCTGGAGGAGATCAAAAAGTTTTCGAAACAGAATGATGTAGGAATAACAATGTTGATGCACGATTTCTTTTCTGTATGTCCAACCATCAACTTGCTGGATGATACGGGAAAATACTGTAGGATCCCGGAGTTGGAGCGCTGTGAAAACTGTCTGAAAAATACGGAATCTTTGCAGGCACTGGAATATGGAACGATGTTCCGCTGGAGAAAAGAATGGAAAGCTTTTTTGAAAGCATGTGAGGAAGTGACGGTATTTTCCGAAGATTCCAGACAGATCGTAGAAAAGGCGTTTGGAAGGCTGGAGAATATAGCAGTGCGTCCCCATCAGATCTCCTACATCCCCAAAGTGGAAAAGCAGCATAAAATCAGCAAGACATTAAATATCGGCCTGCTGGGGGTACTGACCAAACACAAGGGGCGGACTCTGATCAGGGAACTGGCGGAAATCATAGAAAGAAACAGACTGGACATTCGGATCATTCTGATTGGAAGCAGTTCCAGAAAGATAAAAAGCCCGGTTTATAGGGAAACAGGTCCTTACACCAGAGACAGCATTCCAAGGCTGATTCTGGAAAATGATATCGATATTTTCCTGATCCCATCCATTTGGCCGGAGACCTTTTCCTACACGACAGAAGAAATCATGCAGATGGGAATGCCTGTTATGAGTTTTGATATCGGAGCGCCTGCCGAACGGATCAAGAAATACGAAAAGGGACTGATCATTCCTGAGATCTCGCCGCAGGCAGTTCTTAAATCTGTCAAAGAAGAGCCGCTGATCAGAGAAGTTTTAGAAAAGCCTGACCGGAAGCAGAAAGTACTGTTTGTTGTAGAGGAAGTTACCTTTTCCTCCAGATACAGAGTGGATCATTTGCGGGAACAGCTGATCTGGAGGGGAATTGCTTCGGACTGTATCGGGATTAGGGAGATTTCCAGGCAGGACCTGGAGGGGTATACAAGTGTCGTTGTGTATCGCAGTTCCAAATATGGAGAAATAGGGAAGCTGATAGACAGAGCGCATCGAAGGGGTCTGAAAGTCTACTATGATATGGATGATTATATTTTTGATTATTCTGCCATAAAAGATCTGCACTTTCTGGAAGGATCCGATTATGTGGGATTTGAGACATATTCCGGAGATATTTTCCGGACAATGACGTTGTGCGACGGATATATTGTTTCTACGAACCAGTTAAAGCAGGCGACAGAGGAAGCGTTTCCGGGAAAAACCGTGGTCATCAACAGAAATGTTGCCAGCATGGAAATGGTAACGATTTCTCTGAGCAACAGAAAAGGCGGCCGTGACGGAAAAATACGCCTGGGATATTTCAGTGGTTCCAAAACCCATAATGAAGATTTTGAAAGCGTGAAGCAGGTCATTTTGTCTGCTATGGAAAAGAACGAGAATGTTCATCTTATGGTGGGAGGTCAGATCGAACTGCCGGAAGAGTTTAAAAAATTTGGAGACAGAATAGAGACCTTTGCGTTTGTATCCTGGAAAAAGCTGCCCGATTTGATAGGGAGGGTAGACATCAACCTGATGCCGCTGGAAGACACTTTTTTCCATGCCTGCAAATCAGAAAACAAGTGGATGGAGGCGGCACTGGTCAAAGTTCCGACGATTGCATCCTACAATCTGGAACTGGGGGCTGCAATAGAGGATGGAAAGACAGGTTATCTTTGCAGGAACCTGGAAGAGTGGCAGGAAAAACTGGATCTGCTCACAGAAGATGAAAAGCTGCGGGATACACTGGCGGAAAATGCCCATGCCAGAGTATTGAGCCGTTATACGACGAAAACACTGGAAGAAATCGTAGAGCAGCTGCTGACAAAGAAAAACTAGTCTGAAATATGTGGATTGCACAGGATATTTTCTGATGATACAATGGTAGACGGAGATTGTGCGAAGGAGAGACAGCAGTATCGTGTGATGCTGCTGGTCTGCTTTCTGGACGGAAATAAAAAGGATGGGGATGAGATATGTTGCGCAGAAAATTAGACAGAGTCAGACTGCTGATCCGTCAGCAGGGAGTTATGCGGACTGCTATTTATTATATCGGCAAGAAAGCCCGAGAAAAAAGCTTTTTAGAAAAGGTAAGGAGCTATCATATATGTTCAGAGGAGATGCTAAAGGTGCAGCGGGAGGATGCCTTTTCGAATTCACCACGCATCAGCATCATTACTCCGCTGTATAATACCCCGCAAAGGTTTCTGGAAGAACTTCTGGTGTCGGTAAAAAACCAGACTTATAAAAACTGGGAATTATGCCTGGCGGATGGAAGTGATGAAGAGCATGAGTACGTAGGGAAAATCTGTAAAGAATATGCGGAGCAGGATGGAAGGGTCCGGTATAGAAAACTGGAACAAAATCTGGGGATCGTAGGCAACACCAATCGGTGTATCGAACATTCTACAGGGGAGTATATCGGACTGTTGGATCATGACGATCTGCTGCACCCGTCGGCCCTTTATGAGGTGGTAGTCAAGATTCAGAGAGGAGCCGACTTTATCTATACAGACGAGCTGAAATTCAGGGATAATATCGGCGATTCAACAGATATTGTGTGCAAATCAGGGTTCGGAAAAGATGAACTGCGTTCCCATAATTATATCTGCCATTTTGTGGTATTTCAGAAGAGACTTTTAGAAGGAATGGAGCGGGTATACAGACAGGAATGTGAAGGAAGCCAGGATTACGACATGGTACTGCGTCTCACAGAGAAGGCGCAGAAGATCGCTCACATTCCCAAGCTGCTTTACTATTGGAGAGTTCACAGAGGATCTGTATCAATGGATCTGTCGGTAAAGCAGTATGCAGTAGATGCAGCAAAGCGTGCCATTTCTGACCAGCTTTTCAGACAGGAAGAACCGGGTAGCGTTTCTTCCAATCTGCCATATCAGACGATCTACAAAGTAGATTATGTCAGAAAAGAAACTCCGCTGGTGATGATCGCCCTGTGGGGGGAAGGATCACAGCAGCTGTTTTTAGATCAGACAAAAAAAATCCTGAAAAAAACACAGTACAGACCGTTAGAGATCGCAGTTCCCTATCCGATAGAAAAAATAACAGAATTTTTTGAAATGGTCTCGTTTGTTTGCGTGGAAAAGAAAGCAAGAGAAGGCCGATATGAATGGTTGAACCGGGTATCGTCCCAGACAAAGGGCGAGTATTTTGTCCATTGCAACATCCGATGCATACCGGAAACGGATAACTGGATAGAAGAACTGCTTATGTTTGCACAAAGACAGGATGTATGTGCGGTGGGACCGCAGATCAATCATAAAAAACAACGGATTTATTTTGCGGGAGGCGTACTGGACGGGGAAAAAGAAAGCGGAATACATGTCTTAAACGTCGGGCGGCTCCAAAACGAAGAAGGATACGAAGCAAATCTGAAGCATGTGAAGAATACGACTTTTCTTTCCTCTTTATGCATGATGCTATCTAGACGAAAAATGTTGGAATTTTCAGGGTACCGTCCGGAAACAGGAGATTACGGGGATATAGACCTGTGTCTGCGGGGAAGGGAAGAGAACAACTGGAATGTATGGACCTGTTTCGCTCAGATGAAATACGAAGGAAAAGAGCAGGTGTACGCTCATTGGAGCCAAAAAGGAAAGTTTGGAGAAATCTGGAAAGAGAAACTTTCAAAGCAGGATGAGTATTACCATCCGTTCTTAAAACAACTCGGCAAATTATAAGGGGAAGAAGATGCAGAAAATACATGGAACGATTTTACAAAAAGCATATCACTCTTTAAAAAAGGAAGGTGTCAAAGGATGTGCTTCCAGGACGAAAAAATATCTGAAAAAACGGATCATAAAACAGAAAAGGCCGGAGAATGTTTATAAGGATATTTTGTTTATCAGCGGCTGTAAAGAAGAGCTTCCGCATCCGCGAAGGTACAGAGTATCTCATCAAAGAGAACAGCTGGAAGCGTACAATTATTCTACGGACGAGGTGTATTATCTGGATCTTGAAGCAGAGCAGATCCGAAATTACAGGATGTTTGTTGTGTTCAGATGCCCATATACGGAAACACTGGGAAAATTCGTAGGAACGGCAAGAGAGCTGAACAAGAAAGTTTTCTACGATATAGACGATTTGGTGGTGGATACGAAATACACAGATCTTATAGCGTATGTCAGAGAAATGCAGCAGGAAGAGAAAGAGGCCTATGATGCGAATGTAGGACGGATGAAGAAAATGCTAAAAAACTGCGACGCTGCCATCGTATCTACGGACTGTCTGGCAGAAAAACTGAAGGACTATACAGACAGAGTGTATATCAATCGGAATGCTGCATCTGAGGAAATGGTAAGACTGTCACAAAAAGCTCTGGAAAATAGCAGAAAAGACGGGGATAAAGTGAAGATCGGCTATTTCAGCGGAAGCATTACCCATAATGAAGACTTTGAACTGATCCGACCGGTGATCCTGGATATTATGAAACGTCATTCGGCGGTAGAGTTGTACCTGGCGGGAGAACTGGATCTTCCTAAACAGATGGAAGGGCTGCGAAGCAGAATAAGGAAGCTTCCCTTTATGGACTGGAAAAAACTTCCCTTTATTATGGGACAGATGGATGTGAATTTGGCTCCTTTGCAAGATACGGTATTTAATCGGGCAAAATCAGAAAATAAATGGGTGGAAGCGGCCTTGGTGAAGGTGGCGACCATTGCCAGCGATGTTGGGGCGTTCCATGACTGTATAGAAAATGAGAAGACAGGAATATTATGCAGCAGCAAAGAGGAATGGGAAAGCGCTCTGGAAAGGTTGATAACAGATGAGTCGTACAGAAAAGCAATGGGAGAACAGGCATACCGTTATTGTGTGGAAAAGCATACGACGATAAACAGGGGAGGGTACCTGGCGGAGATCCTGAAAAATGAAGAAAACGATAATTATGTATTTGTTCTGCCGGGACTGCAGATCAGCGGAGGGATCAAGGTTGCTTTGAAACATGCCGCTGTGCTTCAAAAGGCAGGAAAGGAAGTGACGCTGTTTGTTTTGGAAGGAGACAATGGCTGGTGCCGGTTTGAAGGAAGGAGCTTTCCGGTAGTCAGTCTGGAGCACACACAGATTTCGGCGAGAATTCAGCATATGGTGGCAACGATGTGGACGACAGTAGGGGTAACAGAAGAATATGCGAAAGTCCTGCATCGGTATTATCTCGTCCAGAATTTTGAAACAGATTTTTATAAAAAAGGAGATCCGCTACGCCTGGAGGCAAATCGGTTCTATCGTCCGGCAGGTTCCGTTCGCTTTTTGACCATATCAAAATGGTGCCAGTCATGGCTGAAAGAAAAATATGGACAGGAGGCTTTTTATGCGCCGAATGGTCTGGAGGTTGAACGCTTTACCTGCCACAGGCGGGAGATGAAAGGGAAAATACGGATCCTGGTGGAAGGGGATTGTGCCGTGGACTATAAGAATGTGGACGAGGCCTTTCATATCACGAACGGGTTGGATCAGAGTATGTATGAAGTCTGGTATATGTCCTATAATGCGAGACCGAAAGACTGGTATCGGATCGACAGATTTTGTCATAAGGTACCTTACCATGAAGTGCCTGCCATATATGAAGCCTGCGATATTTTGCTAAAGACCAGCCTGTTGGAAAGTTTTTCCTATCCGCCCATAGAAATGATGGCGGCAGGCGGATATGTGGTGGCCGTTCCCAATGGCGGGAATGCAGAGTATCTAAAAGATGGGGTAAACTGCATGTTGTACGAAGCGGGAGAGTTAGGGCAGGCAAAAGCGCTGATCGAAAGAATCCGAACAGACGAGGCTCTGCAGTCTGTATTGTATCAGAACGGCCGTCGCACGGCCGAGGCACGGGCATGGGAGCGGATTGAGGCAGATGTGCTGTGCCTGTATGGAGCCGAAAGGAAGAGTTCTCTGCCCGTTGGCAAAGGGGAAGGCGGCAAATAAAAAAGACACACGCGGAGGCCGTACCGGATGACGAGACAGCAAAAGAAACCGGTAGGCGAATCGTTCCATTTGCCCGGCTTGCCTAATCAGGAAACAGATGGTATACTGTACGGGATTGTTAAAAGACACATTAAAAAAGTTGGAGGAAGGGCTGTGTCAGCTTATATACAAAATTTCAAAAAATTTCGCCCCTTGCTGTGGGAACTGATCGCAAGGGATATTAAGATCAAATATCGGAGGTCGGTACTGGGGGTACTATGGACGCTGTTGAATCCCTTGTTTATGATGATCGTATTGTCTGTCGTGTTTTCCAATCTATTCAAATTTGACGTGGAGTACTTTCCGGTATACCTGTTGAGCGGACAATTGATATTCAATTTTTATTCAGAATCCACCACCAATTCTATGTCGGCGATCCTAAGCAACGGAGCATTGATCCGAAAGATCTATGTACCGAAATATCTGTTTGTGATTTCCAGGGTGTGTTCCAGTACCATTAACCTGCTTTCTTCTTTTACGGCATTGATCTGTGTGATGCTTGCGACAAAGGTGGATCTGCACTATACGGTGTTTTTAGCGCCCATTCCTTTGTTCTTCATTATTGTGTTTTCATTGGGAGTAGGACTGATGATTTCAGCCATTACGGTAAAATTCAGAGATATCATGCACCTATATTCGGTATTTGTGACAGCTCTGATGTATCTGACTCCGGTGATCTACCCGCTTTCCATCCTGCCAAAGTGGCTTTATCCGATCGTCATGCTGAATCCGCTCACCAACATCCTGCAGATGCTGCGGGGAGTGATGCTGTACAATGCGATCCCCAGCCTTAGTTCCATTCTGATCGCCATGGTAGAATGTGGGGTTATGCTGGCGTTGGGATTGTATGTGTTCTATAAAAATCAGGATGAGTTTATATTGAATGTATAGGATATAGGAGAGAAAAGATGGAGAATCAGGAGATCGTTCGTGTGGATCAGGTATCCATGAAGTTCAGCCTTGCATCGGAAAGAGTCGACAGTTTCAAGGAATATGTGATCAAGACGATAAAAAGACAATTATCATACGATGAGTTTTGGGCGCTGAAGGATGTCAGCTTCAGTGTGAGCAGAGGGGATGCCGTAGGACTGGTAGGGCTGAACGGAAGCGGAAAAAGTACCATGCTGAAGGTGATTGCAGGGGTTCTGAAGCCCACAAAAGGGAGTGTAACAGTGGGCGGTTCGGTGGCGCCCCTGATCGAATTGGGAGCCGGCTTTGACATGGATCTGACGGCAGAGGAAAATGTGTTTTTGAATGGAGCATTACTGGGATATTCACGGCAGGAAATGGAAAGGTGTTACGAAGATATCGTGGATTTTTCGGAGCTTCGCGACTTTATGAATACGCCGGTCAAAAATTTTTCATCAGGGATGGTGTCCCGATTAGGTTTTTCCATTGCCACCATAGGAACGCCGGACATTCTGATTGTAGATGAGGTGTTGTCTGTGGGAGATTTCCATTTTCAGACAAAATGTCAGAACCGCATAAAAGAGATGCTGAGCAAGGGAACAACACTTCTATTTGTGTCCCACAGTATCGAACAGGTAGAATCTCTGTGCAACAAGATTGTATGGCTGGAGAAGGGAAGTTTAAAAATGTTTGGAGAAGCAAAGGGTATTGCAAAGATTTATAGTGCTTCATAGACAGAGGGAGTAGGATGAAAGCGAAAATAAGGATTATCATCATAGGAATGGTCATGCTATGTCTGGCGGGAGTGTACGCTGTCATAGACAAAAACAGATCGATTTACGATACGGACTGTGATGCCAGTCTGTTTCAGGGGATCTTTTTGGAGGAAAAGAAAGAGGTGGTCCAGCGGTTTGTATGTGAAGAAGACCAACTGGATGCCATTGCCTTCAAAATAGCGGCAGATGATCAGATAGACAGAAAAAAGATCCGTCTTTCCTATCAACTGACGGAGAAAGCTTCCGGAAAGCAGGTGGTAAAAGGGGAAACGGATCTGAGCCGTTTGAAAGTCGGGAAATTTTTTTCGGTTCGTTTTCCGAAGGTGACAGGCTGTAAGGGAAAGGAATATGAATTCAGTGTTTTTCTGAAAGAAAGGGGAGGCGACGGAAATGTAAGGCTCTTTTACACACCAGGCGGGTCTGAGGCGGCAGAACTTTTTTATGAGGGTGACGAAATAGACGGAATAGGTCTGTTTCGGACGGTTACCCATCGGTTTGACCTGGAAACATTTGTGGTAACGGCAAGCTTTTTGATCTACATTGCAGTATTCATGAGATGGCTGTACAAATTGTTTAAATAAACAGGAAAAAAGGTGGAATGTTTTCCATCTTTTTTTTATAATAAAAACAGGGATGTGAGAACGGCTACAAGGTAGCAGACAAAAAGTGAAACGAGAGGGAGATAGCATGGAGGAAAGAATGAACGGCTGCGAGATTTTGGGAGGACAGGTCGTAGGGACGGCAGGAATAGAGGTTCGGGAGAATATCTGGGTTTACAAAGACCAGGATCCTCAGATTTATATAAGATTTAAAGAACCGGTGCAGGGGTTCCGATTCTCCTGCGAAGTAGGAGAGGCAGATACTTCCAGGCAGCACATGACCGTTTACTACAGAAAAGAAGGAGAACCCTTTTCTGAGAGCAATACATGCAGGATGGAAGTTTCCAAATACGGAAAGATCACCAGAGAGATCCGGCTTGGTTTTTCTGTCTGTGAGGTTCGGATAGATCCGGCGGAAACACCGGGGAAATGTGAAATGAAGAGCTTTGTCGTGTGTCCTTTACGAGAAGAGGATACCATTGAGAACACTCTGGGAGAGAGGATCAGGGGAAGAGATGGGCAGAAAAAAATAGTGGTTCTTACCCGCGATCTTTCCAAAACGGGAGCACCGATCCTGGCTTACAATATTGCGGAAGGTCTGAAAAGAAAAGGATGGGCCGTTGTCGTTCTGGCAGGACGTGAAGGAAATGGTTTTCTGGAAAGGAAATATGAAGCGGCAGAAATCCCGGTAATCACACTGGAGGGCTCAGAAGGAGAGGAATTTGGTTATATCAGTCTGAACGAGAAGGAGCCTTCAGAAAGTGAGGCAAAGAAACATTCCTTTTCTAAGAAGGTGGCCAGGGTGCTGGCGAAGCACGGCTACCGGACTGTGATCGCCAATACCATTGTGGCGGGAGCCTACGTAGAGCTTCTGAAAGACTATGGGATGAAGATCATTTCCCTGATCCATGAGATGAAAACGAGCATTGCATTCTATGGATTTGTACCGGACGGGAAACATGTTGAAAAATATGCAGACTACATTGTATTTCCCAATTCGTTTGTAAAAGAAGATTTTCGAAAGCTGTTTCCGAAAACAAAGGGAACCTGTTTGGTAAGACCCCAGGGCGTGTATCTCAAACGAGGAAAAAAAACGGCGGAGGGAAGTCTGAAACAGCTGGGACTTCGGGAAGATGCCAGGATCATCATGAGCTCGGGAAGCTGTGAACTTCGAAAAGGGGTAGATCTGTTTATCAGCGCGGCAACCATGTTTTTGAACCGGCACAAGGAAGAAGAGATACATTTTGTCTGGACGGGAGACTTTCATAATGAAGAACTGAAGTGCTGGATGCTGGATCAGGTGGCAAGAAGCGGACATACGGACAGAATCCATTTTATCCCTTTTATCCAGGAGGAGGGTCTGTATCGGACTGTACTGGAACATGCGGAAGCTTTTTGGGGCATGTCCCGGGAGGATCCGTTCCCTTCAACGATTCTGGAGGCTATGGACAACCGGATACCGGTGGTCGGATTTTGCGGTACCGGAGGGATCCAGGTGATGCTGGAAGAAGGGAGAGGGATTCTGATCGAGAACCTGGATCTGGAACGGTTTGTGAGCCAGACAGAACGTCTGCTCTTAGATAAAGAACTGAGAGATGAGATCCTCCCAAAAGCAAAGGCGTATGTTGAGAACCTGGATTTTGACAGCTATGTTGATTTTCTGGCAGAGCTTTCAGAACGGGAAATGCGGATAAAGCCTTTTCTTGATCTATATCAATGGGAAAAGGAGCAACATTTTTACCAGTGCCAGCTAAAGGGGAAGGAACTGGAAGAAAGACAGAAAGAACTGATGCAGGCAGTTTCTGCAGACCGCTTCCGAAAAAGAAAAACGGATAAAAAAGAGATCGTGCTACTGGATACAGCCATCGGATCTGATAATGTGGGAGACGAGATCATTATGGATTATTGTGGAAAGGTCTGCAAAGAAGTGTTTTCAGGACGAACTTTCCGGCATGTTCCCACTCATATTTATGATCCGGCTGCAGAGGCGATAGAAAATTATGTGAAGATCCTTTGCGGGACCAATCTGATATACACACAGATGGAGGAATCCAGACAGTGGGCGCTTCCAAAGGATATAAAAAATTATAAGCATATCTGCCTCTTGGGAGTAGGGATGCAGCAACTGGGAATAGAGCGGCCTATGAGTGCATATACGAAGAAGCTTCTTCGGTACATGCTGCATACAAAGTATCTGCATTCTGTGAGAGACGAAGAGACGAAGAGGCGTCTGGAAGAGATCGGGATCCGAAATGTGTTGAATACAGGCTGTCCCACCATGTGGAGACTGACAAAGGAACATTGTGCAGGAATTCCGGCAGGGAAGGCAGAGCAGGTGGTCACCACAGTGACAGATTATATGAAATGTACAGAGAAGGACCGGTATATGCTGGAGCTTCTGAAGAAATGCTACAAGCGGGTACATATCTGGATACAGGGACAAAAAGACTACGAATATCTCCGGGAAATGATCGATCTGGAGGGAGTTCAGATCATTCCGCCTTCTCTGGAGAAGCTGGATGAGGTGCTGAGCAAGGAAGAGACAGATTACGTCGGCACCAGACTGCATGCCGGAATCCGAAGTCTTAATTTCCAAAAAAGATCTCTGGTGATTGGCGTGGATAACAGAGCGCGGGCGATCGCAGCAGATACAGGGCTTCCTATTCTGGAGAGAGCGGAGATGGAAGAAAAACTGGAGGACTGGATCAGAGGCGAAAAGAAGACAGAGATCCGGATTCCGATCCGTGAGATCGAGACATGGAAAAACCAGTTTTAAAGACATTCCTATGTCTTGAAGAACAGGCACCTCCAATCTGGCAACATACATAGACACTTTCAGAGCGGTAATGCAGGATTCTTGCCATTTAAAAAGAAGAATGGTATAATCGGAGAAGTTGTATCAGCAGTATCAGACGATACTGCTGGTTTGCAGTGGCGGACATTTCCAGCCATCGTCATGGAGGGGGAAATGGGAACAGTCCGACGGACAGGATAGCAGAGAGGATGGACAGGGGAGAAATGGATGTATCAATTGTGATCCCTACCAAAAACGGAGAAGAGTATCTGGATCGGGTGCTGGATATGGTGTTTCGTCAGGAAACACAGTATTCCTATGAAGTGATCTGTGTGGATTCCGGATCCGGAGACGAGACGATTCCCATCATCCGGAAATATCCCTGCAGACTCTATCAAATTTTGCCGGAAGAATTCGGACACGGAAAAACACGGAACTTCGGAGCGTCCAAAGGGAGTGGAACATATATTGTGTTTTTGACCCAGGATGCGCTTCCGGCAGATACTTTCTGGCTTCAGAATCTGATCTGCGCCATGGAGAAGGATCCGGACATTGCAGGAGGGTTTGGGAAGCATCTGCCTTATCCGGGATGCAATATTTTTGATGTGAGGGATCTCGCCTTGCATTTCGATAATTTCGGCAGAGAAGATACCGTCTATTTTCTGGAGGATCCGAAACGTTATGCCCAGGAAGAAGGATACCGGCATATGCTTGCATTTTTTTCAGATAACAATGCATGCCTGCGACGGAGTGTCTGGGAGCAGCATCCTTACAAGGAGGTAGAGTTTGCAGAAGATCAGATCTGGATGAAAGAGAGGATCGAGGCAGGATACAAAAAAGTATATTGCCCCTTTGCGGCAGTCTACCATTCCCATAATTATGACAGCAGGACTTTTTATCAGAGGTATTACGACGAACACAAAGGATTGTATCAGCTGCATGGATATGAGATTTCAGATTCCTGGATCGGCCTGTTTCCCCGCTGGGTGCGCCATGTGCGGATGGATGCAGGCTATCTGAGAGGTCTGTCCATCAGCAGAAAAGAAAAAATAAAATGGATGATGTATTCGATCCGGAGAAATTATGCAAGATATTACGGGGGATATAAAGGGAGCAGGTATCATACCTATTCTCCCCAAAAACAGAAATACCTGGATGAAAAACTGTCCCAGCAGTACAGGCAGAGAAAGGCATAGACAGAAAAAAGATGGATATACATATCATACGAAGAGGGATCAGATTTATCAGACGGAGAGGCGTGGAGGGAATTTTTGAAAAACTCCATTTAAAAAAGCAGAAGCTGAAGATGATTCAGCCTTACAGATTTCTTCTGGAAGAAACAGAAGTTTTGCTTGACAGAAAAGCCTGCAGGAAGCTGGGAGACGGAAAGAGGAAGCTGTTGAACTGGATCATTCCGGATATGGGAGAAGGCGGAGGAGGACATATCAATATCTTCCGGTTTATCTCCCTGCTGGAGGATGGAGGGTTTCACAGCAGGCTGTATCTGTTCCAGTCTTCTTTTTATTTTGATAATACGATGGTGCGTAATTATCTGAAAGATAAATTCCCTATGCTGGACAGCAGGGTGGAAGCTTTTTGGAGCACAAAATATGCGGGATTTGCCCATGCCACTATTGCAACATCCTGGGAAACGGCCTATTATGTGCGGCGCTTTCAGAACACGATTTCAAAATTTTATTTTGTGCAGGACTATGAACCTTACTTCTACCCCCTGGGCTCTCAGTATCAGCTGGCAAAACAGACTTATGATTTTGGGTTCAGAGGAATCACTGCAGGAGACTGGCTGAAAGAAAAGCTGGAAGCGGAGCATGGGATGGTCTGCAGCAGCTTTAGATTTTCCTATGACAAGAACCTGTAC
The DNA here is from genome assembly GCF_009696485.1 of Suipraeoptans intestinalis. Lineage (GTDB taxonomy): Bacteria > Bacillota > Clostridia > Lachnospirales > Lachnospiraceae > Suipraeoptans > Suipraeoptans intestinalis. Next base: position 286,582 of record NZ_VULY01000018.1, on the reverse strand, counting down.
AAGGTGGGAGAAAAAAAAGGAAAAAGAAAACGGGTTTTTTTCTATGCCAGGCCGACCACGCCGCGCCGATGCTTTGAAATAGGATTTCTGGCGCTTTATGAGTTGACCAGAAGGATGCCGCAGGTGGAAGTGGTATTTGCGGGGTGGGATCTGACGGGAGTGGAGATTCCCTTTCGCCATCAGAATCTCAAAATTGTGGATGTTCGGAAATTGTCAAAGATATTTAGCAATTGTGACCTGTGTCTGGTACTTTCTGATACGAATCTATCTCTTTTGCCTCTGGAAATCATGGCATCCGGTTCTGTGGTAGTGTCTTCCCGGGGAGAAAATGCCACGTGGCTGCTGAATGATGCCAATGCCGTTCTTGTAGGATATGATCCTGCAGAGATAGCGGGAAAGATGGAATACTACCTGACCCATGAAAAAGAACGGCATCAGATCAGAGAGGCCGGAATCACATTTGCAAAGGGAACGTCCTGGGAAAAAGAAGCAAAGAAGGTGGCGCAGATCCTTGAGCAGGGGATCCGGGAAGACTGGGAAAAACACAGGATGGGAAGAGAAGGGCAGCGGATTTGAAAAAAAAACAGACCAAAATCGACTTTGTCAGGCATTATGGATTCATTATAGAAAAAACAGAAGAAAAATTAGATGAAAAGATGTATAATGAGATGGCGGACAGTCCTGTCATGCTGTTAAACTGGATCATCCCGGACATGGGAGAGGGTTCCGGAGGGCATATCAATATTTTTCGGTTTATCTCAGGTCTGGAGGAGCGGGGATTTCACAGCAGAATCTACCTCTACCGGTCGGAAAAATTCAAAGACGACTGGGAGATCCGGAGATTTTTGCGGGAAAAGTTCCCCGGTCTGGATGCAAGAGCGGAGATCTATCAGGATGTAAGGAGTATGACTTTTGCCCATGGCACGATAGCCACATCCTGGGATACAGCCTATTGTCTCAGAAGGTTTCACAATACCATTTCAAAATTTTACTTTGTACAGGATTATGAACCTTATTTTTATGCCCGGGGCAGCGAATTTGAAATGGCAAAACGAACCTATCAATTTGGATTTCGCGGGATCTTTGCGGGAGACTGGCTGAAGGGGAAATTGTGGAATGAATTTGGAATGAGAGGAGACAGCTATCGGTTTTCTTATGACAGGGAAGTGTATCGCAGAGGGCACAAAACGCATCGGAAAAACAGGATATTCTTCTATGCCAGGCCGGTTACGCCGCGGAGGGATTTTGAACTGGGGATCCTAGCCATTGCCAGACTTTTGAAGAGACTGCCGGATACGGAAGTGGTGCTTGCAGGATGGGATGTAAAAGAGATAGACATTCCTTTCCCATATACGGATCTGGGGATTCTGGACACGAGACATCTCTCAGACGTCTATGCAGACTGTGATCTGTGTCTGGTGCTGTCTCACACCAATCTGTCTCTTCTGCCTCTGGAGATCATGGCGTCCGGATCTGTGGCAGTCTGCTCGAAGGGAGACAACAGTACCTGGCTTCTCAATGAAGAAAACTCTGTTTTGGTGGAATTTGACGTAGAAGAAATTGCAAAGCGCATGGAGTATTATCTCACGCATAAGGAAGAGCTGGCGGCGATCAGAGAAGCCGGATTTTTGTTTGCACAGGGAACTTCCTGGGAAGAAGCGATAGACAAAGTGCAGACGATGCTCGTAAAAGGAATAGAGGATGACAAAGATTAGAAAGATACTGATCATAGGCGGGAACGGATTTATAGGTGGGAATCTGGCAAGGCATCTGGCAAAAAGAAGTGACCTGAAAATATATACGCTGGATGTAACGAAGCAAAAAAAAAGTAAGACCGACGGAATTACCGGAATCGAAGGAGATTTTTTTGACGATGACGCTTTAAGGCGGGCACTGAAAGGGATGGATCTGGTGATTCATGCTATGGGAACCATCAATCCGGGAAATTCCAATGAAACATACATGCATGGATACAGCAGGGATTTTTTACAGACGGTCACACTCTGTGATATGCTGATGAGACAGGAAACCGGCATGATCTTTATTTCCTCCGGAGGAGCGATATACGGAGATGTAAAATGTCAGCCGATCAACGAATCGGAGATGCCTGCACCGATCAGTCATTATGGCTGTATGAAACTGTGCTGCGAAAATGTGATCCGCACTTTCAACAGACAGTTTCACAGAAAGATGCGGATCGCCAGGATTTCCAATCCGTTTGGACCCGGTCAGGATTATGAAAAGGGCGTGGGATTTGTAGATGCGGCAGTGAAGAAAGCGATCCTGCAGGAACCATTAGAAATATGGGGAGACGGAGAAAATATCAGGGATTATATCTATATAGAGGACGTCAGCCGGATGCTGGAGGCATTGATCGACTATGAAGGAGAAGAGGAACTGTTTCATATCAGTTCAGGAAGAGGCCTCAGTCAAAATCAGGTGCTGAAGATTTTGGCGGATATGGATAAATCCGTCGAAACAGTGTATAATGAACCAAGAAGCGTGGATGTCAGGCGTGTTATTCTTGACAATGCCAGAATTCGGAAAGTATACAGGGGAGATATCCTGAGATTTGAAGACGGGGTACAGAGATACTGCAGGTATCTGCAGGGAAACAAAGAGGAACTCGGACAAATACAGAAGCAGAAGGAACTGCTTTGATGGGAGGGAAAGGTATGAAGAAATTAAAATGGGTGATTTTGATCAGTCTGGTTGCTGTACTGGCATTTGGATGCCAAAAGCAGCAGGAAGAGAAGACAGAAAAGAAAACGACGAAGAGTACGGAAGAGAAAAAGCAGGAAAAAAGCACTGACACGCAGGAGGCAAAGGAAGAGGGAAACCCGGAGGAACAGACGCAGCAGCCATCTCAGGAACCGCAGGTGGTGCAGAAGATAACCGTTTATGTTTCCAATGAAAATGCCGACGGCTTTGTACAGGAGGAGGCGGAAGTGAGCAGCCTTACGGCGGGTGAGGTATTAAGATGCCTGACAGAAAAGAGGGTGATTCCGGAAGGGATCCAGGTAAATGACTGTCAGATGACACAGGTGGACGGACAATCCATGCTGCACCTGGATCTGAATACAGCCTTCCAGGATTATGTAGGAACTCTGGGGACCACGGGAGAATATCTGACCATAGGAGGAGTGGCCAATACGTTTATGACTGCCTATGGCTGCATGGGCATACAAATCACGGTAGACGGGCAAGTGCTGACGACAGGACATGCTGAATATCCAGGCTATCTGTCCCTGTTTTAATCTACACCTGTCGGAAAGGGACAAGTGCTGCAGGCTTTTGTAAGAGGTTGTGTCTCTTGCGGGAAAGCGGGCAGGCCATATAAATAAAAGGATGTTAAAGGAGGTAACTTACATGAAAGGAATTATTCTGGCAGGAGGCTCTGGTACGAGGCTCTACCCACTGACGAGAGTTACGTCGAAGCAGCTTCTGCCGATCTACGATAAGCCGATGATCTATTACCCGATGTCTGTTCTGATGAATGCGGGGATCCGGGAAATCCTGATCATTTCCACGCCGCAGGATACACCCAGGTTCCAGGAACTTTTGGGAGACGGGCAACAGTTTGGGGTGCAGCTGTCCTATGCAGTGCAGCCAAGCCCGGACGGACTGGCACAGGCATTCATCATTGGGGAGGAGTTTATCGGAAAAGATACCGTTGCCATGGTGCTGGGAGACAATATTTTTGCCGGTCATGGTCTGAAAAAAAGACTGCAGGCTGCTGTGGAAAATGCCAGTTCAGGAAAAGGGGCGACGGTGTTTGGATATTATGTGGATGATCCGGAAAGGTTCGGAATCGTGGAGTTTGACAGACAGGGAAGGGCAATTTCCATTGAAGAGAAACCCCAGAAGCCAAAGAGCAACTATTGCGTGACCGGACTGTACTTTTACGACAATAAGGTGGTGGAGTATGCCAAAGCGCTGAAGCCAAGCGCCAGAGGGGAACTGGAGATCACCGACCTGAACCGGGTATATCTGGAAGAAAACCGATTGAACGTGGAGCTTTTGGGACAGGGATTTACCTGGCTGGACACAGGAACCCATGAGAGCCTGGTGGAAGCGACAAACTTTGTAAAGACGGTGGAATCCCATCAGCACCGGAAGATCGCATGCCTGGAGGAGATCGCGTTTCTCAATGGATGGATCTCCCAGGAAGATGTACTGGAAGTGTATGAAGTGTTAAAGAAAAACCAGTATGGACAATACTTGAAAGACGTAATTGATGGAAAGTACCAGGACGGACTGTATTAGGAATATAGCAGAGAAAAGGAGAAAAAGAATGACGATAATCGTAACCGGAGGAGCCGGATTTATAGGAAGCAACTTTGTATTTCATATGTTAGACAAATACCCGGAATACCGGATCGTGTGTCTGGACAGCCTGACCTACGCAGGGAACCTGTCCACACTGGCATCCGTTATGGACAACCCCAACTTCCGGTTCGTTAAGGCCAGCATTACAGACAGAGAAGCGGTATTCCGTCTGTTTGAAGAAGAGAAGCCGGATATGGTGGTTAATTTTGCGGCAGAAAGCCATGTAGACCGTTCCATTGAAGATCCGGAAGTATTTCTGGATACCAACATCAAGGGGACGGCGGTGCTGATGGATGCCTGCAGGACTTATGGGATCAAGAGATACCATCAGGTATCTACAGATGAGGTATACGGAGACCTTCCGCTGGACAGACCGGATCTGTTCTTTACAGAGGAAACGCCGATCCATACCAGCAGCCCCTATAGCTCTTCCAAGGCTGCGGCAGACCTGTTGGTGCTGGCATATCACAGAACCTATGGACTTCCGGTGACCATCAGCAGATGTTCCAATAACTACGGACCCTACCACTTCCCGGAAAAGCTGATCCCTCTGATGATCGCAAATGCACTGAACGATAAACCTCTTCCGGTCTACGGAAAAGGGGAAAATGTCAGAGACTGGCTGTATGTGGAAGACCACTGCAAAGCCATCGATCTGATCATCCACAAGGGAAAAGTGGGAGAAGTCTATAACATTGGCGGCCATAATGAAATGGCAAATATCGACATCGTAAAGATGATCTGTAAGGCGCTGGACAAGCCGGAAAGCCTGATCACATATGTGGCGGACAGGAAGGGACATGATATGCGCTACGCCATTGATCCGGCTAAGATCCACAGAGAGCTGGGATGGCTTCCTGAAACCAAATTTGCAGACGGGATCCAGAAAACCATTCGGTGGTATCTGGAACATAAAGAGTGGTGGGAGACTATCCTGTCAGGAGAATACCAGAACTATTACGAGAAGATGTACGGAAACAGGGAGGGCATGTAGGCATGAAGGTATTGGTAACAGGCGTTGCCGGGCAGTTGGGGCATGACGTTATGAACGAACTGGCAGCCCGTGGAATAGAAGGAATCGGCTCTGATATCCGGGAAACTTACAGCGGTGTGGAAGATGGGACTGCCGTGACCCGTATGCCTTATGTACAGATGGATATCACGGAAGAGATGTCCGTGCAAAAAGTTCTGTCGGAGACGGCGCCGGATGTAGTGGTGCACTGTGCTGCCTGGACGGCGGTGGATGCGGCGGAAGAAGAAGCAAACAGAGAGATCGTTTACAAAGTGAATGTGCTTGGTACGAAGCATATTGCAAGCGCCTGCAAAGCACTGGGATGCAAAATGGTGTATATCAGCACGGACTATGTGTTTGACGGGCAGGGAGAAAAGCCGTGGGATCCGGACTGCAAGGAGTATGCTCCGCTCAACGTATACGGGGAGACAAAGTTAAAGGGAGAACTGGCAGTCTCCGAGTGCCTGGATCAATATTTTATCGTGCGGATCGCATGGGTCTTTGGAAAAAATGGAAAGAATTTTATCAAGACCATGCTGGATCTGGGAAAGACCAGAAATACCTTAAAGGTGGTGTGCGATCAGATCGGGACGCCTACCTATACGCTGGATCTGGCAAGGCTCCTGGTAGATATGATCCTGACAGAAAAGTATGGATACTATCATGCCACCAACGAGGGAGAATACATCAGCTGGTATGAGTTTACCAAGGAGATTTTTCGACAGGCCAGGGAATTGGGGCATGAAGCCTATGATGCGTCCAGACTTACCGTGACGCCGGTGACTACGGCAGAATACGGAGTTTCCAAGGCGGCACGGCCCTTTAATAGCCGGCTGGACCGTAGCAAGCTGACGGCGTCGGGATTTGCGCCTCTGCCCACATGGCAGGACGCTCTCGCCAGATATTTGAAAGAAATAGATTATTAAGGAGCAAGTGTATGGGACAGATCAAAGTAGAAAGAAATGCAGGCGGAATTCAGGGGCTGTGTATCATTGAACCGGCCGTGCATGGAGATTCCAGAGGCTATTTTATGGAGACCTATAATCAAAAGGACATGGAAGAGGCGGGATTGTCCATGAAGTTTGTCCAGGACAATCAATCCTGCTCCCGAAAAGGAGTGTTGCGTGGTCTGCATTTTCAGAAAGAATTTCCACAGGGAAAGCTGGTGCGTGCCATTAAGGGAAGTGTGTTTGATGTGGCAGTGGATCTGAGGAAGGGAAGCAGTACCTTTGGAAAGTGGTTCGGTGTAGAGCTGACGGAAGAAAATAAAAAGCAGTTTTATATTCCGGAAGGATTTGCCCACGGCTTTCTGGTATTGAGTGATGTGGCAGAATTTTGCTACAAATGCACAGACTTTTACCATCCGGGAGATGAAGGCGGACTGGCATGGAACGATCCTGAAATCGGCGTGGAGTGGCCCGAACTGTCGGGAACATATGCAGGAAGCGCCTCGTCGGAAGGATATTGTATGAAGGACGGGACGCCTCTGCTTTTAAGCGAAAAGGATCAGCTGTGGGAAGGGATCGACAGGACCTTTCATTTTGGAGAAGAATAAGAAGAGGGCTGTGAAAGTGAAAAAAACAAAATGGTGGAATAAAATAATCGGAATGTGGTGCATGGCAGCATTTCTGGCTCTGCTCTCATGGAATGTGCAGGCAGAAGAAAACAAAAGCCAGCCGGTAGCTGAGGATGCGATAGAATCTTCAGAAGCAGACAGCCAGGTATCAGGAGAAGGGCAGGCGGACGGGAAAACAGAGGGAGCAGTGGTTTCCGGACAGGAAGAAAAGAAGGAGCCGGCTGGAGAGGCTGCTGAAAAAAAACAATCGGAATCTGAGGGGACTGATCCATCAGAAGCAGAAAAAGAAAAGACCTACAAAGGATGGATCCAAAAGGAGTCAGGCTGGTACTATTATGCGGTGCAGGGACAGCGTTATGCGGGCTGGTTTCTTTATAAGGGAGAGTGGTACTACCTGGACGGACAGGACTCAGAATACCCTGGCAGGATGGCTGTTTCCGGAGAAAGAGAGATTGGAGGAAAGTATTACCGCTTCGATGAAAACGGTGTCATGAAAAAAGGCTGGTACCTTCAGGGAGAGGACTGGCTCTATTATAACACGGAAGGTGATCGGGCAAATGGATGGCTCTTACACAAAAACAAATGGTATTATCTGGATGGGCAGGATCCGCTGCTTCCGGGCAGGATGCTGAAAGATCAGGAGAAGCAGATAGGCGGTGCTACTTATAGGTTTCTGGCAGATGGAAGCATGCATACAGGTTGGTTTTTGGCTCCGGAAGGCTGGTATTATTATAAGACCGGAGGAGACAAGCTGTTGAAGGGATGGGGTTCGATTGCTGGAAAGTGCTATTACTTTATGGAAGGAACAGAGGAATCCCCCCACAAAGGGCTTATGTTGCTAAAGTCAGAGGAGAAGATAGACGGACAGATGTATTATTTTGATGCATCGGGAGCGATGCGTACCGGTTGGCTGCAAAAAGGAAATGACTGGTATTACCTTAGAACAGACGGAAGCGAAGCGGCCGGATGGGCATGGGAAAGAGGAAAGTGGTATTATCTGGATCCGGAAAACGGAAATAAAATGGAACACGGACGCTGGAGAGAAATTGCGGGAGCGTGTTACTATTTCCATGGGGATGGAAGCATGGCAGAAGGCTGGATCTGTCCGGATGGGGAATGGTACTATCTGGCGCCGGGAAAAGGGCAGATGCTGACTGGCTGGCAGCGTGTCGGAAGCGCCTGGTATTATTTCTATCAGCGGGGGGACCAGCGAGGAGGACCATACGGAGCTATGGCGAAAAATCGTTACATTGATTCCTTCTGGGTGGATGCTTCCGGGAAATGGATCTCTTCGGATGTATATTCCATGCAGGTAAGAGCCAACGGATATTCCAGCCCCACGCCTTACCTGATCCTGGTAGACTGTACCGCCAACAAGGTGGCGATCTTCCATGGATCCCAGGGCAACTGGAGCAATGTACAGTATTGGGACTGCGCTTCGGGAGCGCCGGGAACCCCCACAGTCAAAGGTGTGTTCCACGTGGGAAGTAAGGGACATCATTTTGATTCAGGCGGAGTGCGCCTGTACTGGTACACCCAGATCTATGGAGATTATCTGTTCCATTCTCTGCCTTATCTGAAGAGTAACGGACGGCTCTGGGACGGACGGCTTGGAATCGGCACCTCTCACGGGTGTGTGCGCCTTCCCATCGAGTGTGCAAAATGGATCTATGACGTTGTTCCTTATGGAACTACTATCGTAACCTACTAAAATCACGGAACATCTGCGGAAAAGAACAGACAGGTATCCAAAAAGAAAGACCCGGGCCGGAGAAATATTCTCCGGCGGGTCTTTTTAGCTGTCAGGATAATTGGCGGGCGATCAATAAGAACGAAAAAGGATCGCCTGCGAGTTATAGGATAAAACGCCTGCGGCAGTGTTTTGGAGAAGAGAGATTATCTGTGAAACAGCTTCCGGGAAAACCAGTCTCTCACATAATCAAAGGTATACCGGATCAGCTGCCATTGGATCTGACAGTAATGGAAAAAATGAGAGGGCTGAAAGGGTACTTTTTTTTGCGTGGAAAGGGTGCGGATCCCATCGGACAATCCCTTTCGGTAATCTTTGCCGTAACCGATCCTGACAAAAAAGGCATATTTAACCAGATAGCCCAAGAGAAGGAAGGGACTGTTCAGCAAAAGCTGCAAAAACGGCATATTTTTGTAATTCAGATAAACACTGTTGCGGGCGGACAGCTTTACCTTGAAGGAATTATATTTGGAACCACTGGTTCCGCTGCCCACATGGAAGACCAGGGCGGTGGGACAGTAGCGGTTCTGATATCCGTAGATCCTTGCACGATATCCGATGTCAATATCCTCCAGATAGGCGAAGTGGCTTTCATCAAAGAGTCCGATACGCTGAAAGGCATCTCTGCGGTAGATGGCGGCTCCGGCGCAGGCGGTAAAGATAACATCCGGTTTGCTATAATTTGAAACCGGACGTCCGCTGCCCCGGCATACGCCCCATCCAAGGAGGGTATAAAGATCTCCCGCACTGTCGATCAGATCCGGGTGATACATCTGGATCATTTTGCTGCTGACGGAAAAGATGGAAGGAGACTGTTCTATGGCGGCCACCATTTCCTTTACATAGTCAGGATCCACCGTGGTGTCATTGTTCAGAAGAATGACATAAGGAGTGGTGCTGTGGCAGATCCCGGTGTTGACAGCCTTGCTGAAGCCGTAGTTTTTTTCCAGACAGATCAGGCGGATCCGGGGATAGTGCTCCTTCATGTAGGATACGCTGTCGTCGGAGGACGCGTTGTCTACTACCAGAATATCAAAATCCCTGTAGGTTTGCCGCATCAGAGACGCAAGGCAGGGCTCCATAAAATGCTTTCCGTTATAGTTTGGGATCACGATTGTTACTTTCATGTTCATTGCCTCATTCTTCTTTCCATAAAATACTGATGTCAGTATAACAAAGAACAGAAGAATGTTCTATAAAAAAATGGAAAAGAAGAGGGAATCCCTTCCGGAAAAGGGGATGGAAGTGGCGGAAGAGAAAAAACAAGTGTTTCACAAATATTACAATTATTAAGAAACTGTTAAGAGAAAATCATGTGCAATGGGTTGTCGTAGGAGGAAAAATATTGTATGATGTTTGTTGACATTTATGATTTTTCTTGTCAAATGCTACAGAATCTTAAGAAAACAGGTGAATTACGTGATTAAGGATAATCAGAAGCTACTAAACAGACTGCATGTGGTGTTGGACGGCATCGTAATCGTTTTTTCTTATATATCTGCATGGTATCTGCGATTTAAGAGCGGGATCTTCCAACTGGATCCCTGGTTTTTTTCCTTGAAGGAGTACGCTAAGATCCTTGTGGCCATCGTTCCGGTCTACCTGCTGCTGTACTTTTTGTTTCAGCTTTACACACCAAAGCGGGTACAGGGAAGACGACTGGAAGCATGGAATATCATCCAGGCCAATGGAATCGGGCTGCTTCTGTTTATCCTGGGGCTGTATCTGCTGAAATATTCCGATATCTCCAGAACCATGATCTTTATCTTTTTTTGTGTGAATGTGTTTGTGGAGATCACTGTCCGGAACCTGATCCGGGAAGGTCTGCGGGATCTGCGAAGGAAAGGATACAACCAGAAACATATCCTGGTGATCGGCTATAGCCGGGCGGCAGAGCAGTATATCGACCGGATCAAAGCCAATCCGGAGTGGGGGTATATCATCCGGGGGATCCTGGCGGACAATGTTCCCAGAGGAGGAGAGTACAAAGGAGTCAAGGTACTGGGACGCACGGAAAATCTGCAGGTGGTACTGCCGGAAAACAAGCTGGATGAGATTGCCATTGCCCTGGGACTGGCAGAGTATCATAAGCTGGCTCATATTGTGGGAATGTGCGAAAAATCAGGAGTACATACCAAATTTATACCGGACTATAACAATATCATCCCTACCAAGCCTTACACGGAAGATCTGCAGGGACTTCCGGTGATCAATATCCGAAGGGTGCCCTTGAGCAATCCTTTCAATGGGTTTATGAAACGGATCGTGGATATTTTTGGTGCTCTTGTGGCACTGATTTTGTTTTCGCCGATCATGCTGGCGGTAGCTGTCATTATCAAGGTGACGTCACCGGGACCTTTGATCTTTAAGCAGGTGCGCATCGGACTTCAGAACCGTCCTTTTCCTATGTACAAATTCCGCTCGATGGTGGTACAGGAGGCATCTGCCGAAAAGGCGGGCTGGACTGTGAAAAACGATCCGAGAGTGACCCCTATAGGAAGATTTATACGGAAGACCAGTATCGACGAATTTCCACAGTTTATCAATGTGCTGAAGGGGGACATGAGTCTGGTGGGGCCGCGCCCGGAACGCCCGCAGTTTGTGGAAAAGTTTAAGGAAGAAATCCCCAGGTATATGATCAAACACCAGGTGAGACCCGGGCTGACCGGCTGGGCGCAGGTAAACGGATACAGAGGCGACACCTCTATCAGCGGAAGGATCGAGCATGATCTGTACTACATTGAAAATTGGACCATGGGATTTGATTTTAAAATCTTGTTCCTGACATTTTTTAAAGGGTTCATCAATAAAAATGCATACTAGCGTATCCCTTTGAGAGGAAGATACATACAGTTAAAGGAGAAGCAGGATGAGTAGAAAACATACAGACAGAATGACGGAGAAGGAACGCAGAAAGCTGAGAAAAAAAAGGGGAAGAAAGCGGGCGTTTATCCTGATATCTGAACTTATCATATTGTCCGTCTTATGCGTGGTGGCCTACGGGATCTTCAAGCTGGATATGCTGGATACCAGGACACTGGACAAAGAAAAGCTGGAGGTGTATAAGGACACCGGAGAGTACACCAACATTGCCTTGTTTGGTCTGGATTCCAGGGAAGGGGAGTTGGACGGCGGAGTGCAAAGCGATACCATTATGATCGCCAGCATCAACAATCAGACAAATGATGTGAAGATCATATCTGTCTTTCGAGATACACTGCTGCAGCAGTCGAATGGAAGCTACGAAAAGGCGAATTCTGCCTACACCATGGGAGGACCTCAGGAAGCTATCAGTATGTTGAACCGGAATCTGGATTTGGATATCCAGAGTTATGTCAGCGTCAACTTTAACGCGCTGGTGGATGTGATCGATGAGCTGGGCGGGATTGAGGTCAACCTGACGGCAGAAGAAGCGTTCTATACCAACGGGTATGCGGCAGAAACGTCCAAGGTAGTGGGGCAGGAAATGAAGGATATCAAAGAGGAGGCGGGGGTTCAGCTGCTGGACGGCGTCCATGCGGTGTCCTATGCCCGTATCCGGTATACGGAAGGAAATGACTTTAAACGGACAGAACGTCAGAGGATCGTACTGGAAAAGGTGGCGGAGAAGGCGAAGAAGGCAAATCTCTTTACGCTGAACAAGATCGTAGATAAGGTGTTTCCGCAGATTTCTACCAACCTTACCCTTCCCAATATGCTGGGATTTGCGGCAAACGCTGCAAAATATAACATTGTGGAAACCTCCGGCTTCCCTTATTCTGTCACTACCAGTGAAGAGGTGGCGGACCACGAAGGATCCTATGTAGTCCCCATTAACATGGCGGATAATGTAAAACGTCTGCATGCGGCGCTGTTCGGGGACGAGCTGTATGAGCCTTCTTCCAAAGTCTGGGAAGTTCATTCGGATATTATATCCCTGACCGGAATCACAGAAGATACATTAGAGATGCAGACAAGCTTTGGAGGGGAAGCGTCAAATGAGGAATCGCAATAAGATCATAATGGAATACGGAACATATATGCTGGCATATTTTGCCAGCTATATTGCGTCTTTGGCAGGACTTTATATACTGTCCGGTCTGATTTTAATGGGAGAAGCCCTGTATCTTTACATCCACCTGGTCAGAGAAAGCAAAAAGCTAGTAGAGCTGCGCGCCTTGTTTAGCCTGGCCTGGATCGGAGGGCAGGGGCTGGCTTGCCTCAAATTGTCTGAAATTCAGACGGACTGGCATTATCTGACCTGGCTTTGCTTTTTTCTGGCGTATATTGGCTTTGGGATCGGATATGAATGGAAAGAAAACTACCAGGAGATAGAAGACAGAGAGCCGGACAGAGAGCAAAGGCGGGCGGATCGGATGTTCGTGTGTATTCTGGTACTGTTTTTTGTGTCAGCCATTTGCTTTGTGATAGAGATCAGCCACATTGGATTCCTGCCCATTCTGGCTTCTAAAAATCTGGCTTACTCGGAACTCCATATGGCAGGCGTTCACAGCCTGACACTAAGCTGCATCCTGATTCCGGCCATGACAGTGCTGTATAGCAGGATAGCAGAAGAAAAGAAAAGGACGAGAGGGGGACTGCTGGCTGTCATAAACAGTATGGCGATCCTGATCCCGGCTCTTTGCCTGTCACATTTCCAACTGGTATTTGCAGTTTCTTTTGCGCTGATCACCTATATCATGACCAGAAAGGGCATGTCTTTAAAAATGATGGCAAAGCTTCTGGCGGTGATCCTGCCGGTTTATGTGATCTCCACGCTGCTCAGACAGCATGATCTGGAATACATCAACAGGATCTTTGCCATGAAATGGACCGGAACGCCGTTGTTTATTTCTCAGCCTTATATTTATATCACGAACAACTATGACAACTTTAATGTACTGGTAAAGGGACTGACAGGGCATTCCTTCGGATTGCGTATGCTGTTCCCGTTTTTTGTGCTGACCGGTCTGAAGTTCCATTTTCCGCAGGTTGCCAGTCTGCCGATCTTTATCACAAAACCGGAACTCACCACATTGACCCTGTTTTATGATGCATACTATGATTTTGGCGTGGCAGGGGTATTTCTTTTTGCGGCGGTCCTGGGGTGGATTTCCAAAAAACTGATGAATTTCGTGAAGAAAAGCGATAATCCCATTGCCTGCCTGTTTTATGGACAACTGGCCATCTATCTGGGATTCTCCTTTTTTACCACCTGGTTCAGCAATCCGGCAACCTGGCTTTGGTTTTTACTGACGGGAATCATATATGTGGCAGTAGGCTGGGACAAGAAAGAAAAGAGAGGATAGATGGATGAAAACACCGGTAACAGTGGACGTGGTTATCCTGACCTATCGCCCTGATGAGAGGGTCAGAGAGATCATAAGGCGATTGGGACGTCAAAGCTATCCTATCCGCCATATTCTTTTGATCAATACAAGATCGGATTATTTTCCGGAGGATTTCTATAAGATCCCGGGGGTGAAAGTACACGAGATCCCTCAGGATCAGTTTGACCATGGGGGAACCAGAGATCTGGCGTTTCAGCTTTCAGATGCGCCCATTCTGACTTTTTTAACGCAGGATGCAGTCCCGCATGACGAGAAGATGCTAGAGGCGCTTCTTAGGCCCTTCTGGGAGGATGGAAAGATCGGGGTATCTTATGGAAGGCAGCTTCCCTGTGAGGACTGTGATGAAATAGAGCGGTATACCAGACAGTTTAACTACCCGGAAACGTCACGGGTAAAGAGCGGGGAGGACCTGGAAGAACTTGGGATCAAGACATTTTTCTGCTCCGATGTGTGCGCGGCCTACAGAAGAGATATCTATGAGTATGTGGGAGGCTTTCCCAGGAAAGCAATTTTTAACGAGGATATGATCTTTGCTGCAAGACTACTGGAAAAGGGAGGGAAGGTAGCTTATACGGCAGAGGCAAAGGTGGTACATTCCCACAATTATTCCGGGGTTCAGCAGTTTCGGAGAAATTTTGACATGGGAGTTTCCCAGGCGGATCACCCGGAGATTTTTTCAAAGGTTTCTTCGGAAGGAGAGGGAATCCGTCTGGTAAAGAAAACGGCGAGGCATTTGCTTACCGGAGGAAGGTTTTACCTTCTCCTGCCATTTTTCTACAAGACCGGATGTAAGTTTTTAGGATATCAGTTGGGAAAACGCTATAAAAAGCTGCCTATGTGGCTGGTACGCCGGTGTTCTGGGAGTGGGTGGTACTGGAAGAAGAAAAAAGCCGTTTAAAGTTTCAGATACCGAAGAAAAAGAAAGGAAAACAGGCGGCACAGGGGAATTCCCCTGTTTTTCTTGAAGTTATCAAAGAAATAATGTAAAATGATACAGATATGTATAAAGAACAGAAAGGACAATCAATAATGGCGAAGAGGAGAAGACGTTACAGACGAGGAAGAAGAGAGAAGAGGGGATTTTCTTCATGGTCGCTGGGAAAGAAAATTGGAGCCATTTTTGGAGGAACCCTGGCTCTTGTAGCAGCCGCAGGGGCGATTCTTTTAGCAAGTAAGCTGTCAAAAATGGAGACGACAGTACTGAATCCTGAGAAGCTGAATGTTTCCAAGGAAGCAAGAGAGCGGGGAACCGGTTATCTAAACGTAGCGTTGTTTGGAGTGGATTCCAGGGACAATAAGCTGGATGAGGACACCAGAAGCGATGCCATCATGGTGGCCAGTCTGAACCGGGAGACGTTGGAGGTTAAGATCGTATCCGTGTACCGGGATACGCTTCTGGAGCAGGATGACGGAAGCCTGAACAAGGCTAATGCAGCGTATTCCTTTGGCGGACCGCAGGAAGCCATTGCCATGCTGAACAAGAATCTGGATCTGGATATTGAGCATTACGTAACAGTCAATTTCAATGCCATGATCGATGTGATCGATGCGGTAGGCGGCGTGGAGATCGATGTACAGGAGGACGAGGTTCAGCTGATCAACGGATATTCGGATGAGATCATGCGGGTAACAGGGAAGACATCTCAGCAGGTACAGGCCACGGGAGTGCAGACGCTGAACGGGATCCAGGCCACGGCCTATTCCAGGATCCGTTATACGGCGGGAGACGATTTCAAGCGTGCGGAGAGACAGAGAGTGGTGTTAAGCGAGATCATCAAGAAGTTGCAGCATGCCAGCCTTCCCCAGATCAATAAGATCATTGACAAGGTATTTCCGCAGGTATCCACCAACTTTACGATTGCAGAGATCTTTGATTATGCGAAAGATGCATTTTCTTATAAATTAGGGGAGATGACAGGGTTTCCTTTCGACAAGACGACAGACACCTTAAATGAGGTGGGAAGCGTAGTCATCCCGGTTACGCTGGAGGACAATGTGATCCAGCTGCACAAATTTCTTTACGGGAACAGCGTAGACTATTCTCCATCCTCCACGGTAGCAGGGATCAACGGAAAGATCCTGTCCAAAGCAGGAGATCGTAATGCGGATTCCAATGAGATGAATCAGGAGATCATGAAGCAGCCGGAGGAGACCTATAATAACGGCCAGTATTACTACAATCAGGGCACTCTGGAAAATACCGGCAATTACAATAATTCTAACACCGACACCAGTCAGCAGTATAACCAGGGAACCGGAACCGGTACCGGAGGCGGAACCGGCGGCAATCAAAGTGGAGGCACAGATGTCACGGGCGGCGGAAATGCACCACAGAACTCTGTGGACCAGACATCGCAATACTAACAGGGGAAGTATAAAAAAGGAGAAGGATAGGAATGAAAAAAATGAAAAAAACGATTGTGGCATGGATGATGTTATGCGTACTGTTTTGCGGCAGCCTGCTGACAGTGCATGCGGCAACTGCGGAGCTGTGGTTTTCAGACCCGTCTGCCAAGGTAGGAGATGAGGTGGAAGTGGAGGCGAACCTGGGTTCTTCTTCCAATATCAGTTCCGCCAATATCAAACTGAACTATGACGCTTCCATGCTGAAGTTTATCAGCGGAGACCAGACGACAGGAGGAGACGGAAATCTTACGATCACAGGAAGCGGCAGCAGTTCCAAGCTGACGTTTCGGCTGAAATTTCAGGCGCTGAAAGAGGGATCTGCCAAAATAGAGGTTTCCAGTTCTGAAGCAAAAGATACATCGGGAGCGGCCATGCAGATCACAGATGGCAATTCTACCGTTACGATCGCAGCAGGAGATCCTTCCAAGATCAAAGAAGACAAAGAGACTTCCACCTCCAAAGCGTCGGGAGACGGACCGAAAGTGGAAGTGGACGGAACTTCTTACAATATCAGCAACGACTTTTCAGACAGTATCATTCCTCAGGGATTCACTAAAGGAGAGATGAGTTACGAGGGAGAGACCTGTCAGGTGGTGACGCAGGAAGCCAGCGGACTGTCGGCATTTTATCTGACGCCTGTGGATGGGGGAGACAGCGATTTCTTCCTGTATGACAAAGAAAAAGGAAGCTTTCAGCCTTTTGAGCAGGTTTTGCTGTCTCAGGAGAGATATATCGTACTTCTTCGCAACGACGGTTCTGTGAAGCTTTCCAAAAACTATCAGGAAACGACTTTGACACTGAATGGAAAAGATTTTGCAGCATGGCAGAATATGGATGAACCGGACTATTATGTGGTGTATGCGTTAAATTCAGACGGAAACAAAGGGCTGTACCGGTATGATACGGTGGATGAAACGTATCAAAGATATACGGCGCCTACGGCGGACAGCAGTCAGGAAACCAAGACGGCCAGGACAGGACTTCTGGGAAAAGTGTTGGATTTTGTGGAAAATCATCTGAAGCTGGTAGGAATCGGCGTGGCAGCCTTATTTGCCCTGCTTCTTCTGCTCCTTCTTGTTGTGGCTGTGAAGCTTCGCCACAGAAACCTGGAACTGGACGATCTTTATGACGAATATGGGATCGATATGGAGGAGGAACCGAAAGAAGCCTTGGAAACTCCGGCAAGAGAAACAGTGGGAGGAAAGGCGTTGGGCCCGGCGGTGCGCAGACCGGTAAAGGGAGAGTTTAAAGAAGACGACTTTGAAGATTTTGCAGAGATGGATGAGTTTACCGAGGACGACTTCTCAGAGGAAGAGGATCCGGAAGACAAATTCAAAACAGAAGCATATCCGCCATATGAAAACTACGATGAGGAAGACGAGATGATCGATGATCTGGACGATCTGTTGAGCAATCAGCCCAAGAAAAAGAGAGGGCATATGGAGGACGACGATACCTTCAAGGTGGATTTTGTAGATCTGGATTAGGGAGCAATCTGTAAAACGGCTGATGATACAGGCGGCCTTTGACGAAAAGAAAAGGGGAGGCGTGATCCGGAAGGAGGCCCTCCTCTTTTTCATTTACTTTTAAAAGAAAATTTGGTAAAATCTATATGATAGTGCAAAAAAAACGGATGTTTGTACAAACAGAGAAGAAAGGAAACGATAACATGTGTGGAATTGTAGGATATATAGGAGAATCACAGGCGGCGCCGATCCTTCTGGACGGACTGTCCAAGCTGGAATACAGGGGCTATGACTCGGCGGGAGTTGCAGTCTATTCGGAAGATAAGATCCTGATGGCCAAATCCAGGGGAAGACTGAAGGTATTAAAAGAGCTGACTCACGACGGAGAAATGCTTCAGGGAACGGTGGGGATCGGTCATACCAGGTGGGCCACGCACGGTTCGCCCTCCGATGTGAACGCCCATCCTCATTTTAACCGGGAAGAAAGTATCGTGGTGGTACATAATGGGATTATTGAAAATTATCTGAAGCTGAAAAAAAAGCTGGAAAAGAAGGGATATGTGTTTGTATCCGAGACAGATACGGAAGTGATTGCCCATCTTTTGGACTATTATTACAAGGGCAATCCGCTGGAAGCGGTCACAAAGATCATGCACCGGATGGAAGGCTCCTATGCCCTGGGGATCATTTTCAAGGAGCATCCTACGGAATTGTATGCCGTAAGAAAAGACAGTCCGCTGATCGTAGGGAAGACAAAAGACGGACATATTCTGGCCTCTGACGTACCGGCAGTGCTGAAATACACACGAGACGTGGTTTTTATTGAAAATGAAGAGATCGTGCGGATGACGAAGGAGGATATGGAGTTTTATACGGTAGATGAAGAGCCCATTCAGAAGGCGACAACGCATATCGAGTGGGATGTGAATGCGGCGGAGAAGGGCGGATATGAACATTTTATGCTGAAGGAAATGTATGAGCAGCCCAAAGCCATTGCAGATACCTTTTCTCCCCGGCTGAAAAACGGTGAGATCATTATTGAAGAACTGGGAATGTCCCCGGAAGAGATCAGACAGGTGGAGAAGATCATGATCGTAGCCTGTGGTTCCGCCTCCCATGTGGGGCATACCGCCAAATATATTTTTGAGGATATGGCAAGGATCCCGGTGGAAGTGGACGTGGCTTCGGAATTTCGCTACAGAAATCCGATTCTAAACGACAGGACTGTGGTAGTGGTCATCAGCCAGTCGGGGGAGACGGCAGATACTCTGGCAGCTCTCCGGGAAGCGAAAAAGCAGGGAGCAAGAGTACTGGGGATCGTAAACGTAGTGGGAAGTTCCATTGCAAGAGAAGCAGACAACGTGATGTATACCTGGGCGGGACCGGAGATCGCAGTGGCAACTACCAAGGCGTATTCCGCACAGCTTACGGCTGTCTACCTCCTGGCGATGAAGTTTGCGTATGAGAGAAACGAGATCAGCAGGGAAATGCTGTCAGAGCTGATAGACGAACTGAAGGCGTTGCCGATACAGGTAGAAATGTTGCTGAACAACCAAGGAAAGATACAAAAGTTTGCAAACCGATACCTGGCAGCCAAGAATATCTTTTTCATCGGAAGAGGGATCGACTATGCCATCTCCATGGAGGGATCTTTAAAACTAAAAGAAATCTCCTATATCCATTCAGAAGCGTATGCGGCGGGAGAGCTGAAACACGGAACGATTTCTCTGGTGGAGGAAGGAACGCTGGTGGTATCCCTGGTAACCCAGAAAGAACTGTACAAAAAGATCATGAGCAACATGGAAGAGGTACGTACCAGAGGCGCATTTGTTATGGGCGTGACACTGGAAGGGAACCTGGAAGCGGAAAAATCGGCGGATTATACCGTTTATATTCCAGAGACCAGTCCTTATTTCACCAATTCTCTCGCTATCATACCACTCCAGTTGTTTGCATACTATATTGCAGTGGGAAGAGGCTGCGATGTGGATAAGCCGCGAAATCTGGCAAAGTCGGTTACGGTGGAATAACATGTGGGAGAAACAGCAGGGGCAGATCTGTCCGGAGGTTCTTTACGAAGAAGGAAAAGACGGCGTGACGATCCTGGGATGCAAATCTGTAGACGGGATCTTGATCCTGCCGGATGAGATCTGCGGCAGGGCAGTGACGTCTGTCAAGGCATATGCGTTTTCCTCCTGGCAGGCAGGAAAGGACAGCCGGATCTGGAGGAATCCACAGAACTGGAAAGAAGAAGGGGTACATCCTGTGTTTGGGGAGGAGGTACGGGAAGTCTGGCTTCCCGCCTCTGTCTCCCATCTGGGAAGGTACGCCTTTTATCGCTGTAAAAACCTGAAAAAATTGACTCTTTCCGACAGGCTTCAGGAAGTCGGAGGCGGTGTATTTACCGGATGTGCGCCGGAAAAGATTGAGATCTATCACTGGGAAGGAGAAAAAAACTGTCTGAAGTCTATTGTGGATGAGGTACGGTTTTCCATAGACGCTACGCTGGTCTATGACACAAAAGAGGTGCAGGGAAGGGCAAGGGTCCTGTTTCCCGAGCATTATGAGGAAGCGGTAGAAAATACGCCGGCCAGACTGCTGTTTACCAGACATCATGGATCCGGGGGATACTACAGGCAGTGCTTTTATGACCGGACCCTGGACTATGGAAAATATGATCTGGCTTTTTTTCATGCAAAGGCAGAGGAAGAGAGAAAGACCACGGTAAAGCTTGCCGTCAACCGTCTGCGTTTTCCTTTTCGACTTGGAGAGGAAGCAAAAAAGATGTATACTGTCTTTGTGAAAGAAAAATTTGAACAGGGGATCCAGATGATGCTGGAGAGAGCAGACATAGACGGGATCCGGTTTTTGATCAGAGAAATACAGCCGGGAGAAGAGGCGCTGGCAGCTGCCGTCCGGCTTGCGGGAGACTATCGGCTGCCGGAAGCGGCAGGATATCTGCTGGAAGAAAAGAGGAAGCAGACGAAGGGCAGTCGGCTGCAGGAACGGTTTTCTCTTTGAGAAAAACGGACAGCCTTCTGAAAGGAAGCGGATGGAAAGAAAGAAGATCGGTGAGAAAATAGCAGAAGGGAAAGGGACGGGCTGGCAGGAAAGAGAAGAGCAGGTGGCAAGAAAGATTCTGCAGCTTTCCAGAACGAAGCTTTATTTTAGTATGCGCTTTCTGGATATGGCGTTTTCTGCTCTTTTGCCGCAGGCCGATTGGCAGGAGCAGGGAGTGGGAACAGACGGGGCTGTCCTTTATTTCCACCCGGCTTTTTTGTGTACCCTTTACCGCAAGGAACCGATACAGGTCAATCGGCTTTACCTTCATACGGTGTTACACTGCCTGTTTTATCATCTCACCAGAAGGAAAGGGCGGGAAGAGCGACTGTATTTTCTGGCCTGTGATATTGCGGTGGAATCCATTATCGACAGTCTGAACCATCCGCCTCTTCGCAGAGGCCGGGCCTGGCTCAGAAGACAGACATATCACAGACTGGAGGATGCCGGGAAGGTGCTTACCGCTGAAAGGACCTATGAGAAGCTGAAGCAATGGGAACTTTCAGAAGAGGAGATGTTTCGCCTGGAAGAGGAATTCCGCCGGGACAGCCACAGCCTCTGGCCAAAGGAAGAGGATGAAAAATCCAGAGAGATGGAGAACCGCTGGCGGCAGCTTTCGGAGCAGACCCAGACGGATGTGGAGACCTTTGCGAAAGAATCAGCCGATTCCAGCAAACCCGTAGTGAAGCTGCTTCAGATAGAAAACAGAAAGCGGTATGATTATCGGGAGTTTCTGAGAAAGTTTGCAGTGCTGAAAGAAGAAGTGCAGATGGATGAAGATTCTTTTGACTATGGATTTTATACCTATGGCCTGTCTCTTTATGGGAATATGCCGCTGATCGAGCCGCAGGAATGGAAAGAAGTAGAAAAGATCGAGGAATTTGTGATCGTGGTAGATACCTCCATGTCCTGTTCAGGAGAGACAGTCCGCAGGTTTCTGGAAGAGACCTATGACATTTTGGCACAAAAGGAAAGCTATTTCAGGAATATCCACATCCGCATCCTGCAGTGCGACGATCAGGTCCGGTCAGATGATCGGATCACATCGGCGGAAGAACTGAAAACATATATGGAAGGATTTCGACTTGTAGGCGAGGGAGGGACAGATTTTCGACCGGCATTTGCGTATGTGGAAAAGCTGGTGGCAGAGAAGCAATTTCATAAGCTGAGAGGACTGATCTATTTTACAGATGGAAAAGGAATTTACCCCGCCCGAAAACCTCCCTATCAGACGGCTTTTGTATTTATGAAACAGGATTACCAGGAAGAATCGGTACCGCCGTGGGCCATCCGGCTGATCCTGGAGGAAGAGGAGTGGAATGGATAGAAAGGAACAGAAATTGTGGATATAAAACGAGCAAAAAAAGAAATGAAAGATTCCCTGGAGGCCTATCTGGCAAAGGATGCATACGGGGACTATAAGATCCCGGCCATCCGTCAGAGGCCGATCCTTTTGATGGGACCGCCGGGGATCGGGAAAACCCAGATCATGGAGCAGGTGGCAAAAGAGTGCAGGGTAAACCTGGTCTCCTATACCATCACCCACCATACCAGGCAGAGTGCAGTGGGGCTTCCCTTTATCCGGGAAAGGGTGTACGCAGGAAAGACCTGCTCGGTAACGGATTACACCATGAGTGAGATCCTGGCTTCCGTCTACGAGAAAATAGAGCAGACGGGAAAGGCGGAAGGGATTCTGTTTATCGATGAGATCAACTGCGTGTCGGAGACTCTGGCGCCTACCATGCTGCAGTTTCTGCAGTGTAAAACCTTCGGAAATCAGAAACTTCCGGAAGGCTGGGTGATCGCAGCGGCAGGAAATCCTCCGGAGTACAACAAATCTGTGCGGGAGTTTGATGTGGTGACTCTGGACCGGGTCAAATGGATCGAGGTGGAAGAAAACTATCCGGCCTGGAAGGAATATGCACATCAGGCAGGGATCCATCCTGCGATCCTGGCATATCTGGAGCTGCGGAAAAACTATTTCTATGTCGTAGAAACAACAGTGGATGGGAAGGCTTTTGTGACGGCTCGGGGCTGGGAGGATCTGTCCCAACTGTTGTTTGTATATGAAGATCTGGGGAAAAAAGTAGATGTACAGGTAATCCGGCAATACTTGCAGCATGAAAAGATTGCAAAAGATTTTGCGGCCTATCTGGAACTGTACGCAAAATACAAAAAAGATTATGGCCTGGAGAAAGTACTGGAAGGCGGATATGGGAAAGAAACGATAGAGAAGTTGAAATATGCCCCCTTTGACGAAAGACTCAGTATCGTAAATCTTTTGTACGGAAAAATGGAAGAGTGGTTCAGACGCTACAAAGAGCAGATGGACTATGTGACCGAGCTTCACAAAGAACTGCGCCGATGCAAGGAAGGGAGTTCCCTTTGTCAGATCCTGGAAGAAAGAGAACAGTGGCTAAAAAAACAAACCAGGGAGGAAGCCCTGTTCCCGGAAGAAAGGCATCTGCACAGGAGGGTTCAGGACAGACTGGAAGATATGCAGCGGATGAAAAGCGGCAGTGATCTGCCGGAACCGGACAGCGTAAAAGCCTTCTTCCAAAAAGACCTTCTGCAGTTGGAGAAGATAGAGGAAACCGTTCAGCGCTCTCTGGATACTGCCTTTGATTTTCTGGAGGAAGCATTTGGAGACAGCCAGGAGATGGTAGTGTTTGTTACCAGCCTCAACAGCGGATCTTACAGCCTGTATTACCTGAAAGACCATCTGTGTGAGAAGTATTTTCTGTAC
This sequence comes from Suipraeoptans intestinalis, assembly GCF_009696485.1. Lineage (GTDB taxonomy): Bacteria > Bacillota > Clostridia > Lachnospirales > Lachnospiraceae > Suipraeoptans > Suipraeoptans intestinalis. Next base: position 262,907 of record NZ_VULY01000018.1, on the reverse strand, counting down.
AACAAAAAATTTTTAACAGAAGAGCAGCATCAAACGATTATGGAAGAGATCAAAGATCTGGAAGGAGAAAAAGAAGATGAGTTTACTATTCATACATTATCCTAAGTGTACTACCTGTAAAAAAGCAAAAAAATGGCTGGAGGACCGGGGAATTGCCTTTGAAGAACGAGACATCAAACTGGATCGGCCCACCAGAGAAGAGATCGAGCAGTGGCACAAAAAAAGTGGACTGCCCCTGAAAAGATTTTTTAATACCAGCGGAAACCTTTATAAGGAGCTGCAGTTGAAGGATAAATTGCCTTCCATGTCGGAAGAAGAGCAATATGATCTTCTGGCAACAGACGGAATGCTGGTAAAAAGGCCCGTCATCGTAGGAGATGCCGGAATCAGAACCGGATTCAAGGAAAAAGAGTGGCTGGAGATGGGATTGTAAACCCAGGAATCCCTGTGAGAATATGAAAAAACACAGGAAGCAGCCTTTGTGTACGGACAGGCTGTCCGGAAGTAGTGAACTTTCGGTAAAAAGCAAGGCAGGATAAGGGAGGGAGAAAGATGAAATGGAAACAATTTCGTCTCCATACGACGGTGGCAGCAGAGGATCTGGTCATTGATAAATTAATGGAACTGGGAATAGAGGGAGTGCAGGTAGAGGACAGTGTTCCCATGACCCGGGAAGAAAAGGCACAGATGTTTGTGGATATTCTTCCGGAGACCGGACAGGAGAGGGAGGAAGCGGTAGTAACCTTTTATCTGGAGGAGGAAGAGGGGAAAGAGCAGATATTGAAAGCGGTAAAGGAAGGTCTGAAAGAACTGGCTTCTTTTATCGATGTGGGAAATGGAGAGATAGAAGAATCGGAGACGGAGGATGTGGACTGGGTCAATAACTGGAAGCAGTATTTCCACCAGTTTTATATTGATGATATCCTGATCACGCCTTCCTGGGAGCCGGTCAAGCAGGAAGATAAGGACAAGATGATCATCCACATTGATCCGGGAACAGCCTTTGGAACCGGGATGCACGAGACGACACAGCTTTGTATCCGCCAGCTGCGAAAGTGGATCAAGTCAGGAGATACCCTGTTGGATATCGGATGCGGAAGCGGAATCCTGGGAATGCTGGCAGTCAAATTTGGCGGACAGTTTTTCACGGGGATCGATCTGGATCCCTGCGCCATTACAGCCACCATGGAAAACATGGAAGAAAATCAGATAGAATCCTGTCAGTATGAGGTGCTGTCAGGAAATCTCATAGAGGATCCGGCGCTTCCCGGCAGGATGAAGTATGAAACCTACGATGTGGTGGTCTCCAACATCCTGGCGGATGTGCTGGTACTCTTGACACCGTTTGCTGTCAGATTTTTGAAAGAGGATGGCGTGTATATTACCAGCGGAATCATAGAAGGAAAAGAGCAGACAGTGGCAGAGGCCATGGAGCAGGCAGGACTTCAGGTGATAGACATCTGTCGGCAGGGAGAATGGAGAGCGGTGATCGGAAGAAAGCCGCATACAGATCACACAGCAGGATAAGAGGAAGAACATGCATCATTTTTTTGTGACACCATGTCAGGTGGAAGAAACAGAGATCTTCATAGAAGGATCAGACGTAAACCATATCAGGAATGTATTGCGGATCCGGGAAGGGGAGCAGATATCCGTCAGTGACGGGCATAACAACACCTATCGCTGCCGACTGGACCGATATGAGGAAGACAAGGCAATCCTTGCAATAGAAGACCGTCTGGAAACGGATCGGGAATTGCCTGCCAGGATCTATCTGTTCCAGGGGCTTCCGAAGCAGGAGAAAATGGAGTGGATCGTACAAAAAGCGGTGGAATTAGGTGTATTTGCCGTGATTCCGGTGGAAATGAAACGGTCTGTGGTAAAGCTGGATGAAAAAAAGGCGGAAAAAAAGCAAAAAAGGTGGCAGCAGATCGCAGAGAGCGCCGCAAAACAGTCGGGAAGAGGCTATATTCCACAGATCGGGAAGGTCCGGACATTTTCAGAGGCGGTCAGACAGGCAGAGGAGCTGGATATGATCCTGTTGCCCTATGAACTGGAGCGGGGAATGGAAGAAAGCAGAAACAGGATGGCTCTTGCAGCAAAAGCAGGTTCCGTCGGGATCTTCATCGGACCGGAGGGCGGTTTTGAACAGGCGGAAGTGGAAGAAGCGGAAAAAGCAGGCGCTAAAAGGATCAGTCTGGGAAAACGGATCCTGCGGACGGAGACGGCAGGACTGGCCGTTCTTTCTGTCCTGATGTTTGCAATGGAGGAATAAAGCATGAAAAGAGAAGTATATCTGGATAATTCTGCCACCACCAGGGCTTATCAGGAAGTGGCGGAAAAAATGCAGGAGGTACTGTGCCGTTCTTATGGGAATCCATCCTCCCTGCATCGAAAGGGCCTGGAGGCAGAGCATGAGATCAGGGAAGCAAAGCGGATCCTGGCAAAGCTTTGGAAGGCGGAAGAAAAGGAAGTGTTCTTTACTTCCGGCGGAACAGAAGGAGATAATCTTGCCATTATCGGTGCGGCGAAGGCGGGAAGACGAAGGGGGAACCATCTGATCACCTCCTGCGTAGAGCATCCGGCGGTGCTTCAGGCTATGGCAGCTTTGGAAGAAGAGGGGTTTTCTGTCACTTACCTTCCTACGGATCCGAAAGGAAAAATCTCCCTGGCTCAATTGGAGGAAGCGTTGACAGAGGAGACCGTTCTGGTTTCCCTGATGCACGTCAATAACGAGATCGGGACGGTACAGCCGGTGGAAGAGGCAGGCAGGCTGATCAAACAGAAATGTCCGGAAACATTATTTCACGTGGATGCTGTCCAGAGCTATGGGAAATATGAGCTGTTCCCAAAATTGGAGAAGATAGACCTTTGTTCTGTCAGCGGCCATAAGATCCACGGACCGAAGGGAGTGGGAGCCCTGTACATCAAAAACGGAGTCAAACTCCGTCCTCTTTTGTATGGAGGCGGGCAGCAAAAAGACATCCGTCCGGGCACGGAAAATGTGCCGGCAATCGCGGGACTTGGAGTGGCGGCACAGAAGATCTATGAAGGCAGAAAAAGCAAGACGGAAAAAATGAGGAAATTAAAGAGCAGGCTGTCCGAAGGGATCAAAAGCCTTCCCGACACGGTCCTGCATGGAGGAGAGGGGGAGGAATCTGCTCCGCACATCGTCAGTGCAGGATTTAAAGGAGTCAAAAGTGAAGTCATTCTTCATGCACTGGAAGAGCAAGGGATCTTTGTATCCTCCGGCTCTGCCTGTGCGTCCAATCATCCCAGGATCAGCTCCGTATTGAAAGCGATCGGAGCAAAGGCCGAATACCGGGAGTCCACTTTGCGGTTCAGCCTGTCTGAGTTTACGACAGAAGAAGAGATTGACTACACTCTGGAAAATCTATATAATATAATACCAATGCTTAGACGATACACACGCAGATAGGAGAAAAAGAATGAGGTTTCGTACATTTTTGTTAAAATACGGAGAGATTGGTATCAAAGGGAAAAACAGATACCTGTTTGAGGACGCGCTGGTCCGGCAGGTAAGGCTTGCCCTGAAGGACGTGGAAGGAGAATTCCAGGTCTATAAATCTCAGGCCAGGATCTATGTGGACTGCAGTGAAGATTACGACTATGAAGGAGCGGTCCGGCACCTGAAAAGAGTATTTGGACTGGTAGGGATCTGTCCCGTTCTGCGGCTGGAAGATAAAGGGTTTGCACAATTGCAGGCAGACGTAGTCTCCTATATGGAAGAAATGTATGAAGAAAAGCAGATCACATTCAAGGTGGAAGCAAGAAGAGCAAGGAAGAGCTATCCGAAAAATTCCATGGAGATCAATTGTGATCTGGGGGAGGCGATCCTGGAGGCATTTCCGGAAATACGTGTGGATGTACACCATCCGGACGTCCTCTTAAATGTAGAGATCCGCAATGAGATCTACGTATACTCCCAAACCATTCCGGGAGCCGGCGGGATGCCGGTAGGGACCAACGGAAGGGCGACGCTGCTTTTGTCGGGAGGAATAGACAGCCCGGTAGCCGGATATATGATCGCCAAAAGAGGGGTGGCTTTGGATGCGGTCTATTTTCATGCTCCTCCGTATACCAGCGAGAGAGCCAAGGAAAAAGTAGTGGATCTGGCGCGTATCGTCGCAGGATATGCAGGGCCTATACGGCTCCATGTGGTCAACTTTACAGAGATCCAGCTGTACATTTATGACCAGTGTCCGCATGATGAACTGACGATCATCATGCGCAGATATATGATGCGGATCGCCGAGGAGTTTGCAAGAAGGAACGGCTGCCTGGGACTGATTACAGGAGAAAGTATCGGGCAGGTGGCAAGTCAGACCATGCAGAGTCTGGCAGCCACCAACGACGTATGTCGCCTTCCGGTGTATCGTCCGCTGATCGGCTTTGATAAGCAGGAGATCGTGGAAATCTCTGAAAAGATCGGAACCTATGAGACTTCGATCCAGCCCTTTGAGGACTGCTGCACCATTTTTGTGGCGAAGCATCCGGTCACCAAGCCAAATGTGGAGGTGATCCGAAGATCGGAGGAAGCCCTGCAGGAAAAAATAGAAGAAATGGTGGCGCAGGCTATTGATACGGCAGAGATCCTGCAGGTGGGAAGGTAGTACCGCTGAAAATCTCACGAAATAAAAAAAGAATCCCGGGAAGGGATTCTTGCAGTTTACCACAGCGAAAAAGATCAGAGGCTGACAAAGACAGGAAAACTCCGACCGTTCCGTCTAGATGGTGTAGGGCTTCAGAGATTCCAGCACGGCGTCCAGCTCTGCATCGTCCGCGTGGATATTAAGGTCGATGGGCTTGGACAGATCAAGACTGAAAATTCCCATGATGGATTTGGCGTCGATCACATATCTGCCGGATACCAGATCAAAATCATAATCAAACTTTGTAATATCGTTCACAAAGGACTTCACTTTGTCGATCGAGTTCAAAGAAATCTGTACTGTTTTCATAAAAAATCATCCTCCTTGCTTTATCGTTTACGTCTTTATCTTAAGAGGAGTGATGGCAAAAGTCAAGGACAAGTTGAAATCGCCAGGAAGGAACAAAACCTATGAAAAAAGCAGCATTGCACAATCTGGGATGTAAGGTCAATGCTTATGAAACGGAAGCCATCCAGCAGATGCTGGAGAAAGAAGGATACGAGATCGTTCCCTTTCGGGAGGGAGCAGATATTTACATTATCAATACCTGCACGGTTACCAATGTGGCGGACAGAAAGTCCAGGCAGATGCTGCACCGGGCAAGGAAGATGAATCCGGAGGCTATTGTGGTGGCATGCGGATGCTACGTGCAGACGGAGCAAAAGGAAATAGATGACTGTATTGACATTGTGGTGGGAAATAACAGAAAAAAAGACATCCTGTCTATCCTGAAAGAATACGAACAAAGCAGGGAGGAAAGCACCCTGTTGTATCAGGCGGTTCCGGAGGTGGAAAAGGAAGAGGACTACGAGGAACTGAGTATCCGGCATACGACCACCCACACACGGGCGTACATGAAGATACAGGACGGATGCAACCAGTTTTGTTCTTACTGTATCATTCCCTTTGCAAGGGGAAGAGTCAGAAGCAGAAAGAGGGCGCAGATCGAAGAAGAAGCAAGACAGCTGGTACAATCGGGATGCAAGGAGATCGTTCTGACGGGTATTCACTTAAGCTCCTACGGACTGGATACGGGAGATACCCTGATAGATCTGATGGAAAGCCTGCATCAGATAAAAGGACTTTTGCGGATCCGCTTGGGTTCTTTGGAGCCCCGGATCATCACGGAAGAATTTGTGAGCCGGTTGGTGAAGCTGGAAAAAGTGTGCCCGCATTTCCATCTTTCCTTGCAGAGCGGATGTGATGCAACCCTGAAGCGGATGAATCGGCGCTATGACACCGGAGAATATCGGGAAAAATGTCAGTTGCTGAGGCGATTTTTTGCAGAACCGGCACTGACGACAGACATTATTGTGGGATTTCCGGGAGAAACGGAAGAAGAGTTTGCAGAGTCTAAAAGGTTTGTAGACGAAATGGATTTTTACGAAACGCATGTGTTCAAATATTCCAAGAGGGAGGGAACCAGAGCGGCCTCTATGGCACATCAGGTTCCGGACGGAACAAAGGCAGATCGAAGCAGTGAACTTTTAGAGCTGAACCGGAAAAAGAAGCAGAACTATGAAAGCAGACTGCTGGGAACCACACAGGAGGTGTTGATCGAAGAGGAAGTTTTTGTGAATGAGACCCCTTACCAGGTAGGGCATACCAGAGAGTATGTGAAGGTGGGAGTGCAGACCCGGGAGGATCTGACAAACCGGCTGATTCCCATAGAAATTAAAGATCCGGCACAGATCATGGGAAACTGAGAGTTCCGCCTAAATAGAAATAGAAATTGAGAATCCTTCACAAATCATACATTGAATTTTCTGACAGGATAGAGTAGAATGGAAAGAAGAGAAAGTTGGAGGATAGGGATCGATGAAAGAATTAACAAATACACAGTTTTTCCGTTTGGACAGCGGACAGCAGATACAGGCAAAGGAAGTGCTGGATACCGTGTACCATGCGTTGGTGGAAAAGGGATACAATCCGGTCAATCAGATCGTAGGATATGTGATGTCAGGAGATCCTACTTATATTACCAGCCATAATGGAGCCAGAAGTCTTGTCATGAAGGTGGAGAGAGATGAGCTGGTAGAAGAAATGCTGAAAGTATACATTGCCCATCAGCAGTGGAGCTAGACGGATGAGGATCATGGGGTTGGATTACGGCTCCCGGACGGTGGGGGTTGCAGTCAGCGACGGACTTGGGATCACTGCGCAGGCGGTAGAGACCATTTTCCGAAAAGAGGAGAATAAGCTGAGGCGAACCTGTGCCAGGCTGGAAGAACTGATCCGCGAATATCAGGTGGAAAAGATTGTCCTGGGGCTGCCGGTTCATATGAACAGCGACGTAGGGGAACGTGCGGAAAGGACCATGGAGTTTGCCAGATTGCTTGAGCGGCGCACCGGTCTGGATGTGATCTTTTGGGACGAGCGACTGACGACGGCGGAGGCGGAGGAGATTTTGATCCGGCAGAAAGTGCGCCGGGAAGACAGAAAAAAATACATAGACCAGATCGCTGCGATGCTGATTCTGCAGGGATATCTGGATTTTGGACGATAGGATCTGAGGAAACAGAAGATATGGAAAAGATAGGATTTGTGTCTGAAGACGGAAAGACAGAGGAGTTTTTCGTTCTGGAACAGACAAGAGTAGGCGGGATTTCGTACATTCTGGTGTCGGATTCTACAGGAGACGACGGGGAGTGTATGATCCTAAAAGATACGTCGCCGGAAGAAGAAAAAGAAGCGACGTATGAGCCCGTGGAAGACGAGGCGGAACTGACGGCAGTCCTTAAGATTTTTGAAGAGCTGTTGGAAGATGTTTCGATTGAAAGGTAGGGTATTATGCCGGTCAGTAAAGAAAGATTTATACAGATGCTGAAAGAAAAGGGACTGAAAGTGACCAATCAGAGGTTACTTGTATTAGAGGTACTTGCAGCTCATAGGGATGCCCATATGACTGCGGAAGACATTTATGAACTGGTAAAGGAGGACTATCCTGAAATAGGGCTGGCCACGATTTACCGAACAGTGCAGTTGTTGCTGGAAATGCAATTGGTGGACCGTATCAATTTAAATGATGGATGTGTTCGATATGAGATCGGTGAGACGTTCGGAGAAGAGGGAAAGCACCGCCATCATCATTTAATATGCAATACGTGCGGAAAACTTGTTTCCTTTCGGAATGATTTGCTGGAAGATCTGGAGGAACGGATCGAAAGAGAAACAGGCTTTTGTGTGTCGGACCACGATTTGAAGTTCTATGGACAATGCCGGGATTGTAAGAAGAAAGAGAGTGTGGAGGAGCACACGGAGGTGTAGGATTGAAGAAAGAAAGTAAAGGAAAATTGCGTATCATTCCGTTGGGCGGATTGGAAAAGATCGGAATGAACATCACTGCCTTTGAGTATGAGGACAGTATCATTGTTGTGGACTGCGGACTGGCGTTTCCGGAAGACGACATGCTGGGGATCGACCTGGTGATTCCGGATGTTACCTATCTGAAGGACAACATTCAGAAAGTAAAAGGCTTTGTGATCACGCACGGACATGAGGATCATATTGGCGCATTGTCCTATGTGCTGAGGGAAATGAATCTTCCCGTCTATGCAACCAAGCTGACCATGGGGATCATCGAAAGGAAGCTGACGGAGCACAATCTTCTGCGCAGTACCAGAAGAAAGGTGGTAAAGCATGGGCAGTCCATCAATCTGGGACAGTTCCGGATCGAGTTTATCAAGACCAACCACAGTATCCAGGATGCGGCGGCGCTTGCGATCTATTCCCCGGCCGGGATCGTGGTTCATACAGGAGACTTTAAGGTGGATTATACTCCGGTATTCGGAGATGCCATAGACCTGCAGAGATTTGGCGAGATCGGAAAGAAGGGCGTTCTGGCTCTCATGTCGGACAGTACCAATGCAGAAAGGAAGGGATTTACCCAGTCAGAAAAGACGGTGGGGATCACCTTTGATCATATATTTGCGGAGCACCGAAATACAAGAATCATCATTGCAACCTTTGCATCCAATGTGGATAGAGTACAGCAGATCATCAATTCGGCTTGTAAATACGACCGGAAGGTGGTGGTAGAGGGGCGCAGCATGGTCAACATCATTCAGGTGGCGCAGGAGCTGGGATATCTCAATGTTCCGGAGCACACGCTGATAGAGATCGACAGCCTGAAGAACTATCCGCCGGAGAAGACCGTTCTCATTACGACGGGAAGCCAAGGAGAGTCTATGGCAGCGCTGTCCAGAATGGCGGCAGACATACATAAAAAAGTAACCATTCTGCCGGGGGATACGGTGATCTTCAGTTCCAGCCCCATACCGGGGAATGAAAAGTCGGTATCCAGGGTCATCAATGAGCTGTCTGCTAAGGGAGCGACTGTGATTTTTCAGGATGCCCATGTATCAGGGCATGCCTGCCAGGAGGAATTGAAGCTGATCTACTCTCTGGTCAAACCCAAATATGCGATCCCGGTACACGGAGAGTACAGGCATATGAGGGCCAATGCAGAGATTGCACAGAGCCTGGGGATCCCCAAGGAAAATATTTTCCTGATCAAATCAGGAGACGTTCTGGAACTGTCAGAAAAAGAAGCCAAGGTAGTAGATAAGGTACCGACAGGAACCATTCTGGTAGACGGGCTGGGAGTTGGAGATGTAGGAAACATCGTACTAAGAGACAGGCAGCATCTGGCGGAAGACGGCATTGTGATCGTAGTACTGACGCTGGAGAAAAGAAGCAACCGGCTTCTGGCAGGCCCGGATATCGTGTCCCGGGGATTTGTTTACGTCAGAGAGGCGGAATCCCTGATGGATGAGGCCAGACATGTGATGAGCGAAGCGGTTGAAAAATGTCTGAAGAACAAGAACAATGCAGACTGGAGCAAGATTAAGCTGGTACTACGAGACAGCATGAACGAGTTTATCTGGAAAAGAACCAAGAGAAGACCCATGATACTTCCCATTATCATGGATGTATAGACAGTCTTTGAAGAGCAAAAGGAGACGCAGACCTGAAAAAGGATGCGTCTTTCCTTTGTTGCAGAACGAGGCCGGATGGACTGCGGCCCGAAAGAAGGAGAGAAACATGAACATGGAAGACAGAATGGCGACGTTTCTGCATTCTCTGGAGAAAGAAGAGGAAGCTGTGGTCGCGGCCATCGAAAGGGAGGCGCTGAAAGAGGGAGTCCCCATCATACGAAAGGAGACACAGAGTCTTTTAAAAGTACTTCTGGAAATGAAAAAACCGGAAAGAATCCTGGAAATCGGTACGGCAGTAGGCTTTTCCGCAATTCTTATGAGCCGGTTTTTGGGGGAATCCTGCAGGATCGTGACCATTGAACAATATGAAAAACGGATCGTAGCTGCCAGAGCAAATTTCAGACGGGCAGGAACAGAAGAGAGGATCACTCTTTTGGAGGGGGATGCCGATAAAATCCTTCCCACGCTTTCGGAGACGTTTGACTTTATTTTTGTAGATGCGGCAAAGGGACAATACCTTTCCTATCTGCCCCATGTGCTCAGAGTATTGGAACAGGGAGGAATCATCCTGTCTGACAATGTGCTGCAGGAAGGAGAGATCCTGGATTCCAGATTTGCGGTGGAAAGGCGCAACCGCACCATCCATAGCCGGATGCGGGAATATCTTTATACCATCAAACGAATGGAAGAACTGGAGACGGCCATTCTCCCGGTGGGAGACGGCGTGGCCATCAGTGTGAAAAAGGAGAAGTGTGATGAATAGGAAAAAACCGGAACTGCTGATACCTGCAAGCAGCCTGGAAGTGTTGAAAACGGCAGTGATCTACGGAGCAGACGCCGTTTACATCGGAGGGGAAGCTTTTGGACTTCGGGCAAAGGCCAAAAATTTTTCGCCGGAGGAAATGAAAAAAGGAATTGAATTTGCCCATGCCCACGGAGTAAGGGTGTATGTGACGGCAAACATTTTGGCACACAATGAAGACCTGGCAGGAGTAGCAGAATATTTTCAGGAATTGAAAGAGTATCAACCGGATGCCCTGATCATCGCAGATCCTGCAGTATTTCAGCTGGCAAAGGAGATCTGTCCGGAGATAGAAAGGCACATCAGCACCCAGGCCAATAATACCAATTACGGAACCTACCGCTTCTGGTGGGAGCTGGGAGCAAAGCGGGTGGTTTCCGCAAGGGAACTGTCCCTGCAGGAAATCCGGGAGATCCGGGACCATATACCGGAGGAGATGGAGATTGAAAGCTTTATTCACGGAGCCATGTGTATGTCTTATTCCGGACGGTGTCTTTTAAGTAATTATTTTACGGGCAGGGACGCCAATAGAGGAGCCTGTACACATCCCTGCCGCTGGAAGTATTCTCTGGTGGAGGAAAAAAGACCGGGAGAATACATGCCGGTGTACGAAAACGAGAGAGGAACCTATATTTTCAACTCAAAGGATCTGTGCATGATCGAGTATATCCCACAGATGATGGAGGCCGGGATCGACAGCTTTAAGATCGAAGGCAGGATGAAGACAGCGCTTTACGTGGCGACAGTGGCGAGAACCTACAGAAAAGCCATAGACGATTGTTTTCAGGACGAGGAATTGTATCGAAAGCAGATGCCCTGGTACCTGGAGCAGATCTCCAACTGCACTTACAGACAGTTTACGACAGGATTTTATTTTGGAAAGCCCTCTGAAGAAACTCAGATTTACGACAATAACACCTATATTAAGGAATATACTTATCTGGGAACGGTGGAAGAAGTGAAGGAGGGATGCTACAGGCTTCAGCAAAAAAATAAATTTTCCGTAGGGGAGATCATCGAGATCATGAAGCCGGACGGAAGAAATGTGGAGACGGTGGTAAAAAGGATCCTGGACAAGGAAGGAAGGGAGCAGAAAAGTGCGCCCCATTCCAAACAGGAATTATATGTAGAGTTAAGCGAAGAGGCGGAGGTCTACGATATTTTAAGGAGAGCGGAGAACGAAGCATGCTAAGAATAGGAACGCATATGTCCATCGCAGGGGGGATCGCAAAGGCGGCGGAGGCTACTGTGGCAATGGGGGCGGATACCATGCAGATATTCAGCCGGAACCCCAGGGGATCCGGATTTAAGGTGTACGGGGAGGAAGAGATCAGAAGGTTTTGGGAAATCCGGGACAGTCACGGATTTGCGCCGATCCTGGCTCACGCCCCGTACACGATGAATCTTGCCAGCGAAAAGGAAGAGGTGTACACCTTTGCCTGCAGCACCCTGAAGGAGGACGTAGCGCGGATGGACAGCCTGGGGATCGACCTGTTTGTGTTTCATCCGGGAAGTCATACAGGAATCGGGATAGAAAAGGGAATCGACAACATTGTCAGAGGATTGAATGCGGGTCTGACAGGACAGGAAAAGATCCGGGTCCTTTTGGAAACGATGAGTGGAAAGGGAACGGAGATCGGCAGCAGGTTTGAAGAATTGAAAGCGATCCTGGAGGGAGTGACCCACAAAGAGCGAATGGGCATTTGTCTGGATACCTGCCATGTTTTTTCGGCAGGATATGATATCCGGAAGAATCTGGAGAAGGTTTTGGAGGAGTTTGACCGGATCCTGGGATTGGATCTTTTGAGGGCGGTTCATCTAAATGACAGCAAAATGCCTTTCGCTGCAAGAAAAGACAGGCATGAAGTGACAGGAGAAGGAGAGATCGGATGGGAGGCGTTGCGTCGGGTGATCTGTCATCCGAGCCTCAGGGATCTTCCGTTTTATCTGGAAACGCCCCTGGATGATGCGGGACATAAAGAGGAAATTGCGAAGATCCGTAAAAAACTGCAGGAGGAGGGAGACTTATGATCAGGATTCGTCATGCGACCCCGAAAGATCTGGAGATGATCTGCAGGATCACGGAGGAAGCGAAGGAAAGTTTAAGAGGGCTGGGACTGTCCCAGTGGCAGAAAGGATATCCTTGCAGGGAGGTGTGGGTCAGGGATATAGAAGAAAGAAACGGCTATGTGGCCGTAGAGGAGGAAGAAGTGCTGGGAGTGTTTGCTTACCAAGAAACTTTGGATGCCTCCTACGGGAGCATCCGGGGGAAATGGCTTCAGGAAAAGCCATATGCTTCCATGCACCGGGTATGTGTGGCCCTGAAAGCGAGAGGGAGGGGAGTGGCAGGTCAACTGTTTTCCCATGGATGTATGCTGGCAAAAGAAAGTGGGTTTGCGGCGGTCAGGATTGATACACATCCGGGAAATCTGCCGATGCAGTCTGCACTTTTAAAGGCCGGATTTCAAAAGTGCGGAACGATCCATCTTGCTGCGGGACCGGAGGCCGGAGACGAGAGGATCGGATTTGAAAAGCTTCTGTCCTGAAAAAGAACGTCGAAAGAAAAGATAGCAGAAAAAGGTCCAAATAAAAGAAAAAGATGTCAGAAAAGACAAGACAAAAAACAAGAGCAGCAGATCACATTTGTGAACCTGACTGCTCTTATTTGTTTCATGGGAAATCGTGTCTGATAGAATCAGAAGTTTTCCTGAGAGGGTCATTGCGCGACCGCTTTGTCCGGTGAGAGGAACGGTCTATTCTAGTTCCAGCTGCCGGTAGGCGTGCTCCAGAAGATCCAGGAGATCCTCTTCGGAAAAGGCGCTGGTATCAAGACAAAGATGATAGCTTTCCATATCCTCCCAGTATTGATCCGTGTAATAGTTATAGTAGTAGCTTCTGTCCTTGTCCACCTTGTTCATCAACTTCTCTGCCTTTTTTTCATCCAGATCATACCGCTCCATGACGGTTTTGAGACGAAGCTCGTAGGGAGCATAGAAATAGACGCTGAGAAGAGAATCGGAATCCTTCAGAACATAGTCTGCGCAGCGGCCTACAATGATACAGGATTCCTGACGGGCCAGCTGCTGGATCACTTCCGACTGTACATGAAACAACTGCTCGTCAATATGCTCGTAGCGGTACCGCCGATCCAGCGCTGCATCCACATCAGCCTGATAAGACCAGGGTTTTTCGCGCTTTTCGTCAACGAGGGACAGCTGGTCAAACGGAATGTCCATTTTCTGGGCAGCCAGTTCGATCAGTTCTCTGTCGTAACAGTTGATTCCCAGCCGTTTGGCGAGCGCGATACCCAGATGACGCCCGTTACTTCCGAATTGTCGTCCAATTGTAATGATACGTTTGCTCATGTTCATTCCCCCTTCTGTGGTAAGTTTTCCTGTGCAGTAGGAATCGGCTGAACCTCCTCTTACACAAAGGCCTCAGGCAAGATGTGTACATCTGCGAAAAAGAAAGGAAACACTGTGTATGCCACATTCGGCATGAAGAGTTGCAACCTTTTATTATTCTGATTATAACATCATTACACGGGTTATTCTATGGTTTTTTGGAAATAGGAAGAACATTTTTTGAAAAACAGAGAGATCAGGAGACAAAGACAGGCAAGAACAGCAGGGAAGAAAAAGACATGATACAGGATCAGAAAACCGGCGGAAGGAAAACGGATCAAGAAGGTAGAAAAACGTGTAAAATCTCTGCAAAAAATAAAAATACAGATTGCAAAAAGATGAAAAGAAATGTAAAATAAATTAAAAACCTACTTGACAAATAGGAAAATGACTTTTATAATGGGCTTCAACAAAACATAGTAAGTTGACAGGAAAGGTAGGTATAATATGAGTAAAGTCTATGAAAGCGTAATAGAATTGATTGGAAAGACTCCCTTGTTGGAGGCAAAAAACCTTGAGGCATCTCTTGGACTGGAAGCCAGGATCCTGGTGAAGCTGGAGTATCTGAATCCGGCGGGAAGTGTGAAGGACAGGATCGCAAAGGCCATGATCGAAGATGCAGAAGAAAAGGGGCTGTTAAGGAAAGGATCTGTGATCATAGAGCCTACCTCCGGCAATACGGGGATCGGGCTTGCGTCCCTTGCCGCAGCCAAGGGATATCGCATTATCCTGGTGATGCCGGATACCATGAGTGTGGAAAGAAGAAACATCCTCAAAGCATACGGAGCAGAACTGGTTCTGACCGATGGGGCAAAGGGAATGAAAGGTGCCATTGAGAAGGCGGAAGAACTGAAACAGGAAATTCCGGGCGGTTATATCCCGGCTCAGTTTGATAATCCGGCGAACCCTGAAGTGCACCGCAGGACGACAGGACCGGAGATCTGGGAAGATACCGAAGGAAAGGTGGATATTTTTGTGGCGGGAGTGGGTACCGGAGGTACGCTTACCGGAACAGGAGAATTCCTGAAGGCACAGAATCCAAGCGTAGAAGTGGTAGCCGTTGAGCCGAAGGCGTCTCCGGTGTTATCCCAGGGAACGGCAGGACCACACAAGATCCAGGGAATCGGCGCCGGGTTTATTCCGACCAATTTAAATACAGCATTGTATGGGGAGGTGATCCCGGTAGAAAATGAGGATGCGTTTGAAACATCGAAAGCATTCGGAAAGCAGGAAGGAATCCTGGTAGGGATCTCATCCGGAGCGGCGTTAAGCGCGGCGATCCAGCTGGCAAAACGGCCGGAAAATAAGGGGAAGACTATAGTAGCAGTACTTCCTGACAGTGGAGATAGATATTATTCTACACCGCTGTTTGAAGAATAAAGGATATGGGGGCTGATCATGAAGTTTTCAAAAAAGAGCAGGTATGGACTGGTAGCGTTGATTGACCTGGCGGTCCAGCCGGAAACAGAGTATGTTGCGCTGAATACCATCGCGGAAAGAAATGAGATTTCCACACAGTATTTGGAGCAGATATTCGGAAGTCTGAGAAGGGCGGGGGTTGTAAACAGTGTAAAGGGTCCGCAGGGCGGATATCGCTTGTCCCAAAAGGCACAGGAAATCCGGGTTTCACAGATTTTGGAGGTGCTGGAGGGAGAGTACAGGCTGGCAGAGGAGACGGGGGATTCCCCGATTTCCCGGACGATTCAAAGTATGGTAGTAGATCCGGTAAACGATGGATTAACGAAGATACTGGAAGAGATCACGCTGGAGGATCTGGCAAAAGATTATCTGAGGCACCAAAAAGGCGAGGAACTGATGTATTACATCTAGGAGAGGTCGCTATATGAAGGAGAGCAGAAAGTGTTTTTCGATGAAAATTCGATACAAATGCGTTCTGCTTTTTTTCATGAAAAAAATCGTGTATAATAAGGATGTTTCAAAAAACAGAAGCATAAGGAGGCAACGATGTCACTTTCTGAATATATGAAGGCTTACAAATCAGGAAAAAAGGAGTATCAGACAAGACTTTTGAAAGGACTGCACCCGACGGTGGAAGTACTGGATGAACTGCTTCCCACCAGAGGAACCTTGTCGGAAGTCCCCCTTGGCCTTGTGCAGATCCCAATGGATCAGATCGTAGGAACCAAGACAAAAAGCAGGAGCAGTGCTTTTGCCCACAATTTTATGCCGATCCTGCGGGAAAATACCGAGTTTGCATACAAGTGGTCCAGATTGAGCGACAGCCATGAGCAGGAGGGGATCCGTGAGCCTATCAAAGCATACGAGTATATGAACCGGTTTTATGTGGAGGAAGGCAATAAGAGAGTCAGCGTCATGAAACATTATAATGTGGCGTATACTCCGGGAACTGTTGTCCGTATTATACCGAAGAAGACGGAAGAAACAGAGAACAGGATCTATTTTGAATTTTTGGACTTTTATGAGGCGGCTCACATGAACAATATCTGGTTCTCAAAGGTGGGAAGTTTTCCCAAACTGCAGAAGATGGTGGGAAAACAGGAAAAGGAGCCGTGGACGGAAGAAGAGCGGCGGGATTTTAATTCGGCCTACACCCGGTTTACGACAGCGTTTCAAAGCCAGAATAAAAATCAGCTGTCCGTCCTGCCGGGAGACGCCTTTTTGGCCTTGCTCTCTCTTTATGGATACGCAGAGATCCGGGATATCGGGATCAGTGAATTAAAGAAACTGATTGCGGACAGCTGGGAAGAATTTGAATTGCTGGAAGAAGAAAAGGAAATCGATCTGAAGATGGATCCGGCGAAAGAGAAGCCGTCTATTTTCAGCCGGTTCCTTCCCTTGAACGAGACGAAACTAAAGATCGCCTTCCTGTATGATAAGACGCCGGCCTCTTCCGCCTGGACATATGCCCATGAACTGGGCAGACAGCATCTGGAGGAATGCTTTGCGGATGCGGTGGAGACACTGGTCTTTGAAAATGTGACGGAACAGACGGTGGAAGAAGTGATGGAGGAAGCCATCCGGGCAGGGTGCAACCTGATTTTTACCACTACGCCGGTGTTTGTGACGGCCAGTGTAAAAGCTGCCATTGCCAATCCGGATGTCCGTATTTTAAGCTGTTCTTTGAACACCTCCCACAGATATATCAGAACCTACTATGCCAGGATGTATGAGGCAAAGTTTCTCATGGGAGCGCTGGCGGGACTCAGTACGGAAAAAGACAGGATCGTATATCTGGCAGACTATCCTATTTATGGGGAAATTGCCAATATCAACGCCTTTGCATTGGGAGTCAGGATGGTCAACCCCAAGGCAAAGGTGTACCTGGAGTGGTTTACGAGAAAAGGGGCGGATCCGGACGGATATATCCGGCAGTCGGAGGCGGACTATGTATCCGGAAAAGATATGGTGATACCGGAGGCGAATTCCCGGATGTTTGGAGTTTACAGAAAAGAGGGGACGGATTTTGCCAATCTGGCCATGCCTGTATGGCACTGGGGACGGTTTTATGAACAGTTGATCCAGACGATCTTTGACGGAACCTGGAAATATGATGATGCGCCGGAGGGAACGAAAGCCATCAATTACTGGTGGGGGATGTCGGCGGAAGTGGTGGATGTGATCTGCTCCGGAAGCCTTCCGGAAGGAACGAGACAGCTGACGGAACTTTTGAAGGAAACCATACGGCTTGGCATTTTTCACCCGTTTACCGGAACTTTTTACGATCAGGAGGGGGTGCTCCGGGGAAGAGAAGGAGATAGCCTATCTCCGGAGGAGATTATCACCATGGACTGGCTGGCGGAAAATATTGAGGGAGAGATCCCGGATCTGGAAGAACTGGAAGAGAGCTTCCGGCCAGTGGTATTGCAGCAGGGGCTTCCCAGAAAAAAGAAAGAGGACAAATCATGAAAATACTTGCAATGGCAGATGTAGAATCCAAATATTTCTGGGACTATTTTGAAAAAAGCAAACTGGAAGGGATCGACCTGATCATTTCCTGCGGGGATCTGAATCCAAATTATCTGTCCTTTCTGGCCACCTTCACTTCCGCACCGGTTCTTTATGTACACGGCAACCATGATACAAAATATGCGGAAACGCCTCCGGAAGGGTGCATCTGTATAGAAGACCGTATCTATGTTCATCAGGGAGTCCGAATCCTGGGGCTGGGAGGATCCATGAGATACAGCAAAGGAGATCATCAGTATACAGAAGGAGAAATGAAACGCAGAGTCCGGAAGCTTTGGCCCAGTTTGTGTATGAAAAAAGGGATAGACATTCTGGTGACCCATGCTCCCGCCTATGGGATCAATGACGGGGAGGATCTTCCCCACCAGGGATACAAAGTGTTTGATACACTGATGCAGAAATATCGACCCCGTTTTTTCATCCATGGGCATGTGCATTTTTCTTATGGCAGAAAACACAAAAGATATCAGAAATATCAGGAGACGCACATTATCAACGCTTACCGGCACTGCATTTTTGAATATGAAGACGAGCAGCCGGAAGCGCATATGATCTGAAACGTGTTTCCCAGAAAGCTTTGGACACAGAGGACTTGCCCAAAAGAGTTTGATAGAGAACTCTGACAGAAGATTTTGGAATAGAGGATTTTAAATAGAGGATTTTGAGCGGAATGGTTTTGACAAGAGAAACCTGTCTTTCTATAATAGAGGGATAAAAGCAATGAAAGGAGAAAGGTATGGAGCAGGAAAAACAGCGGGTATATGACGCTTTACAAAAAATGAAGATCAGCTATGAGGCGGTGGATCATGATCCAGTCTACACGATGGAAGATATGGAAAGGGAAGGACTGGATAAAAAGGGAGTTTTGTGCAAGAATCTTTTTTGAGAGACAGCAAAGGGAAACGACATTTTTTGATCACCTGTGAGGAAAAGAAGACGGTAGACCTGAAAAAACTGAGTAAAACTCTAGGGGCAGGAAACTTAAGTTTTGCATCAGAGGAACGGCTGGAAAAATATCTGGGACTGAAACAGGGAAGCGTTTCTCCCTTTGGATTGATGAACGATAAGGAGCACGGGGTAGAGTTTTTTATCGACAAGGATCTGTCCTCCTGTAAGAGCATGGGAATCCACCCGCTTACCAACACGGCCACGGTTTTTCTTTCCTTTAAGGATCTGGATAAATTTTTATGGAATCTGGATGTGGACGTGGTGAAAATACGTTTATAGGGCGGGAGAACAGGTTATGGAATGGAAAGATGACAAAAAAAATGCACCTCGCAGAGGCGGAAAAGGGAATATCTGGTATCTGGCGGGGCCGATCCTGATCAAGTGGGCGATCGCAGCGGGAGTTTCCACCATAGGGATGTTTGTGTTCTATCTTCTGTATGTTTCAGAACATTACGAAGAAGCGGCTTCCTATATGATGGATGTGCAGAAGATGAATCTGTTTGCCAGCGGACTTCTGAAGGAATTTGTGAAATACACCACATTACTGGAGGGAATCGCAGCGCTGATCACGATTCCTATTATGCTGCTTTTCATGAGACAGGACAGGTGGAGAGAACAGGAGCAGGGGATCCGGAGGACAGGAAAAGGATCCGGGGGAGTCTGCTGTCTGGGGGTTTTGATGGCGCTTGCCGCGTCGATTGCCTTAAACGGACTGATCCTGATCGGGAATCTGTCCCAGTACAGTGAAAGCTACAAAACTACCATGGAGGCAATGTACGCTTCCTCCTTTGTGATCCAGATCCTGTCTCTGGGAATTTTGATCCCCATTTGTGAGGAGCTGGTATTCCGGGGCCTGCTGTATAAACGCTTGCGAGGACAGTACGGGTTTTTGTATGCGGCCGGATTATCGGCGGCTGTGTTTGGGGTGATGCACATCAATCTGGTACAGATGCTGTATGGATTCTGCCTGGGAGGACTGCTGGCATATCTCTACGAGAAGCAGGGCTCTGTGCTGGCTCCGGTGCTGGCTCACTCTGCCATGAATCTTTTTTCTGTGGTTGGAACAAGGTACAACTGGTTTGAATTTTTATTGCGGGACTACAGGTACATAGGAGGGGTGACGGTTGGCTGTGCAGCGGTAGCAGCAACCCTGTTTGTGCTGCTTCAAAGAGTAGAAAACGACGGATAAGAAGGAAGCCGCAGACCGATGTGAAAGCACTAAATGTTACAAAAATATTAAAAAATATTGCAAAATCAATAATCTTAAGGTATAATCAATACCGTTAGGAAACTTGTGAGAGGGAAACAAGGTAAATAATATAAAAGGGTGGTAGGTATGAATAAGGTAGGAGTACGCGTTCTGGCGGCAGTTGCAGCGGCGTCTTTGATCGTGACACCGGTTATGGCAGCACCGTCAGCAGATGAATTGAAAAGTAATAAAGCGGCAAAGGAGCAGGAGGTCAGCAGTCTTCAGCAGCAGTTGACGGATCTGATGACCAAACTGAACTCTCTGGAAGCACAGCTGGTAGAAAAGGGAGAAGCGATCGCACAGGCGGAGGTGGATCTGGCAGCAGCTGAAAAGAAAGAGAAAAAACAGTACAAGGCGATGAAAAAGCGTATCAAGTACATGTACGAGGAAGGCAATGCCACCGTACTGGAGACGCTGGTATCTGCCGAAAGCTTTTCCGATCTGGTGAACAAGGCGGAGTATGTCCAGAATGTTCACGATTATGACAGGGATCAGCTGGAGGAATATGTTGCCACGAAAGATAAGATTACAACCTTGAAGGATACGCTGAAAGAGGAACAGAGTAAGCTGGAATCCATGCAGGAAGAGTATCAGGCACAGGAAGAACAGCTTGCAGCTACCATTGAAAGCAAGAAGGCAGAGGTGGCGGATCTGGATCAGCAGATTCAGGCGGCAGCAGAAGCGGCGGCAGCAGAGGCACGTGCAAGGGAAGAGCAGGAGAGAAAGGCGGCAGAAGAAGCGGCAGCCAGCCAGGCAGCTCAGAACAGCCAACCGGCAGCTTCAAGCAATACAGCCAGTACAGCTAATACCAATACTGCATCTGCCAATACGACGAGTTATCAGCCGGCGCAGCAGACAACAACGGTTGCACAGGGAAATACGGCGGTGGCTCAGATGATCCTCAATGCAGCCTACGGACAGTTGGGCGTTCCTTATGTATGGGGCGGGACCTCTCCGGGGGTAGGACTGGATTGTTCGGGACTGACGCAGTATTGCCACAGAGTGGCAGGGATCAGCATCCCAAGGACGTCGGGACCGCAGGGAGGCGGCGGTATGGCAGTCAGCGATCCGCAGCCGGGAGACCTGGTCTGCTATGGCGGACATGTAGGAATTTATATCGGCGGCGGGCAGATGATCCATGCACCACAGCCGGGAGACGTTGTCAGGATACAGGCAGTGTACGGTTCTCCGTGGTACCGCAGATACTGGTAAAAGGATACAGATGGGTGTTTCAGACTACGCTTCGGGATGGAGATACATCCCACAGCGCAGGGAAACACCCTTTTTTGTGCCAAAGGGTTCCGTTAAGATTTCTGCTGCAGAAAAAGCTTTTTAGTACAGGAAACACGTTGATAAGAGAGTGTGTGTCAGGTGTATGCGGGAGCGAATCCGGAAGAGTTTTGTCCGTAGATCTTCCGTAGATCTTCTGTAGAAAAAATGCTTGCAAATCTCTCAAAATCAGGTATAATGGTTGTTGTGACATGATTTTCATGTGATCTATGCTGGAATAGCTCAGTCGGTAGAGCACTTCACTCGTAATGAAGGGGTCGTCGGTTCAAGTCCGATTTCCAGCTTATAAAAGAGGGGATACCGGAGTCCAGGAGAGGGGATTCCCGGTATCTTTTGCTTTATGGAAACAGAAGGCAGAGACTTTCTGGGGAAGGAGTCACCATGAATTATCAAAAAGAGATGGAAAAGATCATTGAAACACTGAAAAAAGAGGGAAAGGTTCCCACCCTGCTGCTTCATAGCTGCTGCGGTCCCTGCAGCAGTTCCGTTCTGGAATATCTAAGCCGTTATTTTCAGGTTACTTTGTTTTTTTACAATCCGAATATTTTTCCGGAGGAGGAATACAGCAGAAGGATCGTAGAGCAGCAGATGCTGATCGATAAGCTGGAGGTTTTGCATCCGATTTCCTTTTGCGCGGGGACCTATGACAACGAAAGGTTTGAAGAACTGGCCCGGGGAAAAGAGGAGATGAAAGAAGGCGGGGAAAGATGCTTTGCCTGCTACGAGCTTCGGCTGCGGGAAGCCGTGGATATGGCCAGAAAAGGAGGGTTTGATTTTGTGACCACCACGCTTACTGTCAGTCCTATGAAGTCGGCGGAGAAGCTCAATGCCATCGGAAAAAAGCTGGCGGAGGAATATGGAGTGCAGTATCTGCCGTCTGACTTTAAGAAAAAGAACGGTTACAAACGTTCCATTGAGCTTTCCAAGCAGTATCATCTGTACCGGCAGGACTATTGCGGGTGCAGGTTTTCAGTCCGCACGAAACCAGCAAACAGCGAGAAGGAGAAGAGATAATGGCACAATTGTGGGGAGGTCGGTTTACCAAAGAAACCGATCAGCTTGTAAAAGAATTTAACGACTCGATCAGATTTGACAAACGGCTGTACAGACAGGATATCAAAGGCAGCATTGCCCACGTGGAGATGCTGGGAAAACAGCAGATCCTGACAGAGAAGGAGCGGGAGATGATCGTTTCCGGGTTGCGGCAGCTTCTGCTGGAAATAGAAGAGGGAAGCCTTGAAATTTCAGGATCCTATGAAGATATCCACAGTTTTATTGAGGCAAATCTGACAGAAAGGATCGGTGAGGCAGGGAAGAAGCTGCATACGGGAAGAAGCCGCAATGATCAGGTGGCACTGGATATGAAGCTTTACGTCCGGGAAGAAGTCGGTAAGTTTCAGCAGCTTTTACTGCGGTTTTTGCAGGTGCTGCTTTCTATTATGGAGGAGCATACAGAGACGGTCATGCCGGGATTTACCCATTTACAGAAGGCTCAGCCCATTACCCTGGCCCATCACATGGGAGCCTACTTTGAAATGTTCCGGAGAGATTTTTTTCGGATGAAGCATTTGGAGGAAACCATGACCACCTGCCCGCTGGGATCGGGAGCGCTGGCGGGGACCACCTATCCGCTGGACAGGATGTATACGGCCAGACTTCTGGGATTTCAGGAGCCTTCGGGAAACAGTATAGATGGAGTATCGGACAGAGATTATCTTCTGGAGCTGTTGTCAGATCTGTCTGTTTTGATGATGCATCTTAGCCGGTTTTCCGAGGAGATCATTCTTTGGAATTCCAACGAGTATCAGTTTGTGGAGATCGATGATGCCTACAGTACCGGAAGCAGCATCATGCCGCAGAAAAAAAATCCGGATATTGCAGAGTTGGTCCGCGGAAAATGTGGTCGGGTGTACGGGGCGCTGCAGAGTCTTCTGACTACGATGAAGGGACTGCCCCTGGCATATAACAAAGACATGCAGGAAGATAAGGAGCAGGTCTTTGACGCCATAGATACCACGCGTATGTGCCTGAAACTTTTTACCGGGATGATGGACACCATCCGTTTCAGGAAGGAGAAAATGGAAGAAAGTGCCAGACATGGGTTTACCAATGCTACTGACGCGGCAGACTATCTGGTAAACAAAGGAGTTCCCTTTAGGGATGCTCACGGGATCATCGGAGCGTTGGTGCTGCTGTGCGTAGAAAAAGGAATCAGCCTGGATCAGCTGGAGCTTTCGGAGTACCAAAAGATCTCGTCCGTATTTGCCGAAGACATCTATGAGGCGATCTCCATGGACACTTGTATCAACAAGAGGCTGACGACGGGCGGTCCTGCAAAGGAAGCGATGGAAGAGAGTATCAAAAACTATGCAGCCTTTATTGGAACCTATGAGAAAGAGCAGACGGCAAAGGAGGAGAAGGAATGGAGCAGAAGTTAAGAGTAGGGATTCTGGGAGCGACAGGGATGGTAGGACAGAGGTTTATTGCCCTGCTGGACCAGCACCCCTGGTATGAAGTGGTAACGGTGGCGGCAAGCCCCAGGTCTGCCGGCAAGACCTATGAAGAAGCGGTGGGAGACAGATGGAAGATGGAAACTCCCATGCCGGAATCTGTAAAGAAACTGGTGGTTCTGGATGTCAACCGGATAGAAGAAGTGGCCCAGACAGTGGATTTTGTGTTCAGTGCGGTAGACATGAGCAAAGAGGAGATCAAAAAGATCGAAGAAGCCTATGCACAGACAGAGACACCGGTGGTCTCCAACAACAGCGCGCATCGCTGGACGAAGGACGTTCCCATGGTGATTCCGGAGATCAACAGCAGTCATTTTGAATTGATCGAAGCACAAAAGCAGCGCCTGCAGACGACCAGAGGCTTTATTGCAGTAAAACCTAACTGTTCCATCCAAAGCTATACCCCCTGTCTCGCAGCCTGGAAGGAGTTTGAACCGGAGGAAGTGATAGCTACGACCTATCAGGCGATCTCGGGAGCCGGAAAGACGTTTGCAGACTGGCCGGAGATGGTGGAAAATATCATTCCTTTCATCGGAGGAGAGGAAGAAAAAAGTGAAGAAGAACCTCTTCGCGTTCTGGGAACGGTAAAGAAAGGAGAGGTGGAGAAGGCAGCGCTTCCCAAAATCTCCTGCCAGTGCGTTCGGGTACCGGTGCTGAACGGGCATACGGCGGCAGTATTTGTGCGTTTTAAAAAGAAACCAACCAAGGAAGAGCTGATCGATCGTCTGGTGAATTTTAAGGGATTTCCACAGGAAGCAAAGCTCCCCAGCGCACCGGGGCAGTTTATCCAGTATTTGGAGGACGAAAATCGTCCCCAGGTCAAAGCCGACGTGGATTATGAAAAGGGAATGGGAGTATCCGTCGGAAGACTGCGGGAAGATTCTGTGTATGACTTTAAGTTTATCGGACTGTCCCATAATACGGTACGCGGAGCGGCAGGCGGTGCAGTCCTTTGCGCCGAAGCGCTGACGGCAAAAGGATACATCGGCAGAAAATAGAGTGGGAAGCAGATAAGAGAGAGAAATACGGATCTGGGAAGAACAGGCGGAAACACACGATACAGACAACAAGCAGGATAAATGGGGATGGGATAACATGGCAGAAGAAATTCAGCTGTACGCACAAAACAGAGAACTATCTTGGCTGCGATTCAATCAAAGAGTGCTGGAAGAGGCAAAAGATACGAGGGTGCCTCTTTTGGAACGATTAAAGTTTGTGGCGATCTTTACCAGCAATTTCGATGAGTTTTTTATGATCCGGGTGGGTAGCCTGTTTGATGTGGCCCAGACAGACAAAAAGAATCGGGATATCAGATCCGGGCTGACGGCATCCCAGCAGCTGGAAAGGATTTTTGAGGAAGCAGCGCCTCTCTATAAAGAAAGAGACAGGGTATATGCAGAGATCAAAAAAGAATTAAATCCGTTTGGGATTTGTGGCCTGGATATTAAAGAATTGAAGCAGCAGGAAAGAAAATATGTAAAAAAACAGTTTAAAGAACAGATTCTTCCCCTGCTGTCTCCCCAAATCATTGATGCCAACCATCCGTTCCCACATTTGGTCAATAAGGAGCTGTATGTGATCGCCAGTTTGAAGATGACGAAAGGCGGAAAGGAAAAGCTTTTGAAGGGGATCGTTCCCGTTCCTGCTTTCGTATCGGAGATCCTCTACCTTCCGGGGCAGGATCTGCGGTACATCCGGGTAGAGAAGGTGATCATGGAATATCTGGACACCGTGTTCGAGCCATATGAGGTGTCGGAAGCCAATTATATCTGCGTCACCAGAAATGCGGATATCTCGCCGGAAGACGAAGCGATGGACGTAACGGAGGATTTCCGGAAACAGATGAGAAAAGCCCTGCCGAAAAGAAAGCGGATGGCTGTGGTGCGGCTGGAGACGGCAGAAAAGCTGCAGCCGGAGATGGAGCAGTTCTTCTGCCAGAAATTTAAGATCACACCCAGGCAGATCTTCCGGACTAAGATGCCCATGAAGCTGGACTATGTATTTGCCCTAAGTGAGAAACTGCCGGAGGAGATGAGAAAGACCTTTGTATATCCGCCTTTTTCTCCGCAGCCCAGCAAGCAGGTAGAACCGGGCAGCATGATGTGTCAGATCAGAAAAAAAGACGTGTTGCTGTTTTATCCTTATGACAGTATGGAGCCGTTTCTCCGTCTGATCAAGGAGGCGGCCTATGACCCCAGCGTTATGACCATAAAGATCACCATCTATCGTCTGGCAAAAAAGGCGAAGCTGGTAGAATATCTGTGTGCGGCGGCGGAAAATGGCAAGGAAGTGACGACGCTGATCGAGCTTCGTGCCAGGTTTGACGAGCAGAACAATATTGACTGGTCAGAACGCCTGGAGGAGGCAGGGTGTCGGGTAATCTACGGATTTGAGGACTTTAAAGTGCATTCCAAGATCTGTCTGATCACATACAGAAACAAGGGAGAGATACAGTACATCACGCAGATCGGAACGGGAAATTATAATGAGAAAACAGCCGCCATGTATACGGATCTGTCTCTGATGACGGCAGATTCCCGGATCGGACGGGACGGGGCGGAGTTTTTCAATAACATGGCGACGGGAAACCTGAAGGGGGATTACCGGGAACTCTTAGTAGCGCCCTTTGGCTTTAAAAACAGGATCCTGGATGAGATGGACCGGGAGATCGAAAAGGGCAGTCGGGGAAGGATCATTATGAAGATGAATTCTCTGACGGATGTAGATTGTATGAAAAAGCTGGAAAAAGCTTCCCGGGCCGGAGTCAGTGTGGACCTGCTGGTGAGAGGGATCTGCTGTATCCTGCCCGGCGTTCCGGGACATACGGACAATATACGGGTAACGTCCATCGTGGGCCGGTTTTTGGAACATCCCCGGATCTATTCCTTTGGAGAAGGGGATTGCCAGAGGATCTATATCGGATCGGGAGATATGATGACCAGAAATACGCAGAAGCGGGTGGAGGTCACCTGCCCGATCCTGGATCAGGAGATCAGACAGCAGATCGGCGGGTATCTGAAAGTGATGCTGTCGGACAATGTCAAAGCGCGGGTGATGCAGATGGACGGAAGCCTGAAGAAAAAGCAGGAGGCGGCCGCTCTGGTGGATTCTCAGCAGGTATTTATGGATCGTGCGATGGAAGAACGGCCACAAAAAAAGAAACTGCCGTGGTGGAAGAGGTTTTGGAAAAGATAGGGGGATCTGAATGGGGAAGGCACTCTATATTGCGGAGAAGCCCAGTGTGGCGCAGGAGTTTGCAAAGGTGCTGCACATAAAAGCAAGAAAGCAGGACGGATATCTGGAATCAGAAGAGGCGATCGTTACCTGGTGCGTAGGTCATCTGGTGACCATGAGCTATCCGGAGGCCTACGGAGAGCAATACAAAAAATGGAGTATGGAAACGCTTCCCTTTTTACCGGATACTTTCTTGTATGAGGTGATTCCGGCTGTTTCCAAGCAGTTTCGCGTCGTTTCCGGACTTTTGAACCGGGCGGATGTAGACTGTATCTACGTCTGTACGGACTCGGGACGGGAAGGGGAATATATTTACCGCCTGGTAGAACAGCAGGCAGATGTCAGGGGCAAAACCAGAAAGCGGGTGTGGATCGATTCCCAGACGGAAGAAGAGATCCGAAGAGGGATCCGGGAGGCGAAAGATCTGTCAGAATATGACAATCTGTCGGCTTCCGCCTATCTGAGAGCCAAAGAAGATTATCTGATGGGGATCAATTTTTCGCGGCTTTTAACGCTGGAGTACGGCCGTGGGATCTCCGGATACCTGAATCGGAAATATACGGTCATTTCTGTGGGAAGGGTCATGACCTGCGTATTGGGGATGGTAGTCAGAAGGGAAAGAGAGATCCGAGAGTTTCAGGAAACCATTTTTTACAAACCACTGGCAAAGCTGCAGGATCTGGATCTGGAGGGAGAGTGGAAGGTGTCGGAAGGATCCGACTGGTACGAAGCGCCGGGTCTTTACAAGGAGATTGGATTTTTAAAGGAAGAAGACGGCCTGGAATTTTGCCGGATCCTGAAAAAGACAGAGCCGCTGGAAGCGGCGATCACAAGAATAGAAAAAAAGAAGGAAAAAAAGAACCCGCCCCTGCTGTATAATCTGGCGGAGCTTCAAAACGAATGCTCCAAAAGGTTCAAGATCAGTCCGGATGAGACGCTGAAGGTGGCGCAGGAGCTGTACGAAAAGAAACTGATCACCTATCCGAGGACGGATGCAAGAGTATTGTCTGCAGCCGTAGCCAAGGAGATCCACAAGAATCTGAACGGGTTGATGGGATATGAGGAAGCAGTTCCTTTCCTGCAGGAGATCGTTGCCATGAATTCCCATAAAAACCTGGCGAAAACCAGATATGTCAACGATAAGCAGATCACAGACCACTACGCCATCATTCCCACAGGACAGGGACTTTCTGCCCTGGGACGGACCTCCGGGATCACCAGGGATATTTACAGACTGATCGTTTTTCGTTTTCTAAGCATTTTCTATCCGGCAGCAGTATACAACAAACTGTCAGTTGCTTTTGCGGTGGGGAAAGAGCAGTTTTCGGCTTCTGTGAAAGTCCTGGAAAAAGAGGGATATCTGAAGGTGGGAAGCAAAGAGACGGAAGATGCCCAGCAGGAACAGGCCGGTCGTTTTGCAAAATGGAACAGCCTGAAAAAAGGAAGCAGACTGCCGGTGGAGGATATCTATCTGAAAGAAGGAAAGACGTCTCCTCCCAAGCGATATAGTTCCGGTTCTTTGATCCTTGCGATGGAGAATGCAGGACAATTGATCGAGGATGAGGAGCTTCGGGCACAGATCAAAGGGAGTGGAATCGGCACCAGCGCTACCAGAGGAGAGATCTTAAAAAAGCTGTTCCACATCAAATATCTTGCTCTCAACAAAAAGACACAGATCGTAACACCCACCATGATGGGAGAGATGATCCATGACGTCGTGAGGATGTCGATTCCGCCCATGCTGAATCCGGATCTGACGGCCAGTTGGGAGAAGGGACTGAACTATGTGGCAAACGGGGAGATCTCAGCGGAGGAATACGACAGAAAGCTGAAGGAATTTATCAGTCGGCGGACCAATGTGGTAAAGCAGTTGCACAATGGGGCTCAGCTTCAGAGACAATACGCGCAGGTACAGAAGATCTATCAGGAAAACGGCGCCAGCCATAAAAGAAGCGCCCGGAAAAGGGCGTCTGGAAAAGAAGCAGAAGAGAAACAGGCGGCAGCAGATGCATAAGAGGTACAGGCTTTAGGAAAGCAGGCTGCCTCCGAAGACAGAAGAAAGGGGATCATTATGAAAGAATTTCAGATAAGAGAGATGTACAACCTAGAGGAGACGCTGGCAAGGACGTTTCTGGAAACGGTGACGTATCCGTGGGAAGCCCTTCCGGGGATCGGAGAGTTTATCTGCCGTTTGGGAGAGACTCTTTCTGCAGAAGAGTATGAAAGGGTCAAAGAGGACGTTTGGATCGCCAGATCGGCGAAGGTGGCGCCGACGGCAAGTATTACAGGTCCCGCCATTATAGGAAAAGAGGCGGAGATCCGTCACTGTGCTTTTATCAGAGGAAAAGTTTTGGTGGGAGAAGGAGCCGTAGTGGGAAATTCTACGGAGCTGAAAAATGTGATTTTGTTTAACCGGGTTCAGGTTCCCCATTATAACTATGTGGGAGACTCTATTTTGGGATACCGCGCCCATATGGGGGCAGGATCCATTACTTCCAATGTAAAATCCGATAAAAGTCTTGTGGTAGTAAAAAACGGGGAAGAACAGATGGAGACCGGACTGAAAAAGTTTGGAGCGATGCTGGGAGATAATGTGGAAGTGGGATGCGGAACGGTGCTGAATCCGGGAAGCGTAGTGGGAAAAGGAACGAATATTTATCCCCTGTCCAGTGTGAGAGGATGTGTTCCGGCTGGCAGTATTTACAAAAAACAGGGAGAAGTGGCCCAAAAGCGTTAGGGAAGTAACAGATGCGTCATAAAAAAGTGATAAAGATCCATCAAAGCAGAAGACTGTGCCAAAGCGGTGAAAAAAGGAGGGACTTTTATGCTGCAGGAAGACTATGTAACATTTGAGATCGGAAAGACGAAGCACATTGCTCTGGTAGCCCATGATGGGAAGAAAAAAGAACTGGTGGAATGGTGCGACCATAACAAAGAAATATTAAAGGCACATTTTTTGTGTGGAACAGGAACGACGGCCAGGCTGATCGCAGAGAGGACAGGACTGCCGGTAAAGGGGTATAACAGCGGACCGCTGGGAGGAGATCAGCAGATCGGCGCCAAGATCGTAGAAGGACAGATTGACTTTATGATCTTTTTGTGGGACCCGTTGGAGGCACAGCCCCATGACCCGGATGTAAAAGCCTTGCTGCGGATCGCGGTGGTGTACGACATTCCCATCGCCAATAATCTGGCTACTGCTGATTTTATGCTGCATTCCAGGTATATGGAAGAAGGCTATAGTCGAAGAGTGGAGAATTTCCAGAAAAAGGTGCAGGACAGAGTGCAGAGTATGAAATAACGGGTGGGATCCTAAGTGGCCGGACCGGTCAAACACAGAAAGACAGAGGGGGAAGAGTGCCGAGAAGGCTGCCTCCTCTGTTGTTTTATTTCAGAGAACAGCAGGAATTCTGTAGTGCAGAATCCTTTTCACAGAATTTTTCCACACAGAATTTTTCTCACATAAAAAGAGTTTCTGTGTTGACAGACAGAAAAATGTGTGGTAAATTGATACAAGCTTACTTTAATAGTTTAAAGCGCAACGGTTTAAAGCGTAACGCTTTCAAGTGAAAATCAAGCTAAAGGGAACAGGAATGAAACGTAACAAGAAGGAAGAAGAACAGGAAAGAAGGGAGATGAGAGTGTGGAAATTAAGATAATAATGCTTGTTCTGTTTTTTGCCAGTATGACGGTGGTTGGAGTCTATGCAAGAAAGCATAGCAGCAGTGTGGACGGTTTTGTGCTGGGAGGAAGGAAAGCAGGCCCCTGGCTGACAGCCTTTGCTTACGGCACCTCTTATTTTTCCGCTGTTGTCTTCGTTGGATATGCAGGCCAGTTTGGATGGAAGTACGGATTGTCTTCCACCTGGATCGGAATAGGAAACGCTTTGATCGGCAGCCTTTTGGCCTGGGTGATCCTGGGAAGAAGGACCCGGGTTATGAGCCAGCATCTGAAAACCCGGACCATGCCGGAATTTTTTGAGAAGAGATACGGAAATAAGGGCTTAAAGCTTGCGGCTTCCGCTATCGTCTTTTGCTTTTTGATCCCTTACACAGCATCGATCTATAACGGACTGTCCAGGCTGTTTGGAATGGCTTTTCACATCCCCTACACCTACTGTGTGGTGGCCATGGCAGTATTTACCGGAGTGTATGTGATCCTGGGCGGATACATGGCGACGGCGATCAATGACCTGATCCAGGGGATCATTATGCTGGCAGGAATTGTGGCAGTGATCCTGGCGGTATTGAAAGGACAGGGAGGATTTTTGGAAGCGGTAAAACAGCTGTCGGAACTGTCCAGTGATATTCCGGTTACCCTGGGACAGAAGGGAGCCTTTGCTTCATTTTTCGGACCGGATCCGGTTAATCTGGCGGGAGTTGTAATCCTTACTTCTCTTGGAACCTGGGGACTTCCTCAGATGGTGGGGAAATTTTATGCCATTAAGGACGAAAAATCTATTAATACAGGAACCGTGATCTCTACTTTATTTGCCGTTATAGTAGCGGGAGGTTGCTACTTTTTGGGTGGATTCGGAAGGTTGTTTGACGGATCGGAGATTCGAAGCAAAACGGGAGAAGTGATATTTGACAGCGTGATCCCTCATATGCTTTCTTCTCTGCCGGATGTTCTGATCGGGATCGTGGTGGTGCTGGTTTTATCGGCGTCCATGTCCACACTGGCTTCTCTGGTACTGACCTCCAGTTCTACACTGACGCTGGATTTTCTGAAGGAGAGTATCTGGAAAGAAATGAGCGAAAAGAAACAGGTATTGACCATGCAGATCTGCATCGTTCTGTTCATCGGAATATCGGTGGTTTTTGCTTTGCATCCTCCGGCGTTTATCGCGCAGATGATGGGAATTTCCTGGGGGGCGCTGGCGGGAGCATTTCTGGCTCCGTTCCTCTATGGGTTGTACTGGAAGAGAGTGACGGTACAGGGCGTCTGGGCAGGCTTCCTTTCCGGAGTAGGATTTACCGTGGGAAATTTGTTTGTTCCGGTCATCCCTTCCCCCATTAATGCAGGCGCTTTCGCCATGATACTGGGATTGGTCCTGGTTCCGGCAGTCAGTCTTTTGACAAAGAAGCCGGAAAAAAGTCAGGTGGACGCCATATTCAGCTGCTATGAGGAAACCGTTGTGATCACGAAAAAACGATCCCTTGAGCCTTAAAACATTGTAGGGAGAATGCAACCGCACAGTCTTTTCTGAAATAGCTGTTGCGGTTGCTAAATAAAAAATGGCGGGATTCTGCCGGAGATAAGAGGCAATGAGAAAAAAATAGTTAAAATAAATCAAATAAAGAGATGAAATATCACTTCCCATTTAAGATATTCTGTGATAGGATAAAATTGTTAAAAAAAGCAAAAAAAATTGATAAATATTACAAGACCTATCAGGAGGAGAATACCATGCAGCATGTTCAAAAATACGAAAAGACCTACTTTATGCCTCCCAAAGTAACCTACGACTGGGTGAAAAAGGAACAGATCAAGACGCCTCCCATCTGGTGCAGCGTCGATCTGCGGGACGGGAATCAGGCGCTGGTGGAGCCGATGAGTCTGGAGGAGAAGTTGGAGTTCTTTCAGATGCTGGTGAATATCGGGCTGAAAGAGATCGAAGTGGGATTTCCGGCAGCCTCGGAGACAGAATATCAGTTTATGCGGGCTTTGATCGAACGGGATATGATACCGGAGGACGTGACGGTACAGGTACTGACCCAGGCCAGGGAGCATATTATCCGCAGAACGTTTGAAGCGGTGAAAGGAGCTCCTCATGCGGTGATCCATCTGTACAATTCCACCTCAGTGGCACAAAGAGAGCAGGTATTTCGAAAAAGCAAGGAGGAGATCAAGGAAATTGCAGTGCAGGGGGCAAAGCTTCTGAAGGATCTGGCAAAAGAGACAGAAGGCAGCTTTACATTTGAATACAGTCCGGAAAGCTTTTCCGGGACAGAGGTGGAGTATGCGGTGGAGGTCTGTAATGCGGTACTGGACGTATGGAGACCGGACCTTACAAAGCCTGCCATCATCAATATCCCGACTACGGTGGAAAATGCCATCCCTCATGTATTTGCCTGCCAGATGGAGTATGTGCATAAGCATTTGAAGTACAGAGATCATGTGGTGTTGTCTTTGCATCCCCATAATGACCGCGGCTGCGCGGTAGCCACTGCGGAACTGGGAATCCTGGCGGGAGCAGACAGGATCGAAGGGACCTTGTTTGGAAACGGAGAACGGACCGGAAATGTAGATCTGGTAACGCTGGCTATGAACCTGTATTCGCACGGGATAGATCCGGGACTGGATTTTTCGGATATGAGAATGATCCGCGAAAACTATGAAAAATTTACGGGAATGCACGTTTATGAAAGACAGCCCTACGCAGGGGATCTGGTCTTTACCGCTTTTTCCGGATCGCATCAGGATGCCATTGCAAAAGGAATGGTCTGCCGGGAGGAGAGCAAGAGCGAGAAGTGGACGGTTCCGTACCTTCCCATAGATCCCAGGGATGTGGGAAGAAAGTACGATTCTGACGTGATCCGGATCAACAGCCAGTCCGGAAAGGGCGGAGTGAATTATATCCTGAAACAAAGCTACGGGATCAATCTTCCAAAGGCAATGCGGGAAGAGGTGGGATACCTGATCAAGGATGTGTCGGACAAGGCTCATCAGGAGTTGTCGCCGGAATGGATCTATCAGATTTTTGAGGAGCATTATATTTCGGCAAAGCCTGTCTTTCACGTGATAGATTGCGAGTTTGAAAGTGGAAATGGAATGACGGCGCATGTGACCATTCACCATGACGGCAGCGTCAAAAAGATCACGGCGGCCGGAAACGGGCGGCTGGATGCCATCAGCAACGCCTTTAAGCAGTATTTTGGCGTGGCCTATGAGCTGACCTTCTACGAGGAGCATTCTCTCACCAAGGGCTCCGCTTCCAAGGCGGTGGCCTACGTTGCCATTACCTACCAAGGAAAGCTGTTTTGGGGAACCGGTATCGATTCCGATATCATCAAGGCTTCCGAAGCGGCGCTTACTGTGGCGGTCAATAAGATTTCCGGGATCGCAGGAAAAGAGATCAGTCAGGACGCGCGGATGAATGAGATGATGAATTATATCCGGGCAAATTATAAGAAGGTGAGCCTGGATTCTCTTTCGGAACGGTTTTTTCTGTCCAAGCCGTATATTTCCAAGTATATCCGGGAAAAATCAGGGTCTACCTTCGGAGAACTGGTAAGAGAGCTGCGGATGGACCAGGCAAAGGCCATGCTCCGGGAAAGCAATATGACGGTAGAATCGATTTCCGGTTCAGTGGGCTATCAGAATGTAGAACATTTTAACAGACTGTTCCGGCGGGAGTTTCATATGACACCCATCCAGTACCGAAACGAAAGAAGCAGGGTAAAGCCGAAATAGACGAAAATACGGTGGAACCGCGTAATATCCCGGCAGAGACCTTTCTTTCGGCAACGGACAGAAAGATGACAGCCAGCGAAACATAAATGACTTGAAAAAGAAGAGGAAGTCTGTTATTGTCTAGGTGTAACGAAAAAAAGAAGTGTGCAGAGTAGATTATGATGCGTTAAGTGCCCGGTGTACAGGGAGTTGACACCGGGACGAAAATGGCGAAAGCTTTTGCGGTATCATAGTCGCATCCCGCTGCTACGTCACGATGCATAGTAGATAACCGGCTTTGCCGGAATTGCCTCCGATGTAGTGAAGGAACTGCAAAGGAGGTATGTTTATGTCAAAATTTAAAAATGTGCAGGTATTGACCGCTGCAGCTATGCTTGCAGCAATTGCAGTGATCCTGGGGTTTTTCAAGATTCCCTTGTCCCCCACCCTTGAGATCCGGTTTGCGGTGCTGCCCATCGCTGTTTCAGGCGCCATGTTCGGGCCGGCGGTGGCGGCGGTGGTGGGGATCCTCTCAGATGTGGGAGGGTATCTGCTAAAGCCGACAGGTCCTTTTTTTCCGGGCTTTACCGTCAGTGCGGCGATTTCCGGGGTAATCTTCGGACTGCTTTTGTACAAAAAGAAAGCAACCTGGCTACGGGTCACCGGGGCTATGACGATTAGGACAGTGGTCGTCAGCATCCTGCTGAACAGTTATTGGCTGACCATGTTGTACCACAAGGGATTTGTACCTATTTTAGCCGGGAGGATCACAAAAGAACTGATCCTATTGCCGATTTTTATCGCCATGATCCTGGCATTGTTAAAGCTTCTGGAGAAAACAGGGATGTTTTCCAGATTTGAAAGGAAGACGAATGAATCCCAGACAAGTTGAAGAATATTTAGAAAAACTTCCCGGATTTTCGCCGAAAGCACAGGGGAAAAAGCCTTTTTCCCTGGAAGCGCTAGAAAGGCTCCTTGAAAGACTGGGGAATCCACACAAACATCTGAAGATCGTTCATGTGGCGGGAACCAACGGAAAAGGATCTGTTATTGCATTTTTAAACAGTATCCTGACTGACAGCGGGATCCGGACCGGAGTCTTTACTTCCCCTTTTCTTTGTAGAAAAGAAGAAATGTTCCGGATAGGAGAAAAGGAGATCACGCCGGAAATGCTTGCCTTTTGCTTGTCGGAAGTGATCCGGGAGTCTGAACTCTTAAAGAGAGAAACCGGTTTATTTCCCTCAGAATTTGAACTATATACAGCAGCGGCTTTTTTGTGGTTTCAAAGGGAAGCCTGCGATCTGGTATTGTTGGAAACAGGGCTGGGAGGCGCTTCAGACGCCACCAACGTAATCCCGACTCCCAAACTGGCGGTTCTGACCTCCATCAGTAGAGATCATGTACAGATGCTGGGAGAATCCATTGGGGAAATCGCTACTGTGAAGGCGGGGATCATCAAGAAAAAGGGAAGAGTCTTATCCGCCTGCCAGGAGGAAGCGGCAAAGGCGGTCCTACAGGAAAGATGCCGGGAAACAGGAGCAAAGCTGTATTGGTCCTCCCAAGGGACAAGGATAGAGCAGACAGAAACAGGACAGCTCTTTGAGACGCCGGAGGGAAAGCGCTATCAGATTTCCATGCTGGGGAGCTGTCAGATAGAAAACGCTATGCTGGCACTTGCGGCAGCGTCTCTTTTACAGGAAGAATATCCCGGAATCTCCGAAAGGACGATAAGATCCGGGCTGCTTCGCACAAGCTGGAGGGTAAGATTTGAGAAAGTACAGGAGGATCCCTGGGTGATCCTGGACGGAAGCCACAACGAAGCCGGCGTCAGGGCGATGGCAGACAGCCTGAAAAGAGTGGCCCCCGGGCGAAAGATCCGGTTTGTTGTAGGAGTACTGGAAGATAAAGACTGGCAGGAAATGCTGTCTCCCCTGTTGGAAATGGGAGAATGCTTTTATACACTGACCGTGCCGACGAACAGAGGGCTGGACGGCAAGCTTCTGGCAGAGTGGATCCGGAAGCAGGGAAAGAAAGCACAGTTTTTTGAGCACTGGCTGGCGGCGGTAGAAAAAGGGATCATGGAGACAAAAGCAACAGAAGTTCTCTGTGTGTTTGGATCCTTGTACTACCTGGGAGAAGTCAGAAAGTACTTTAGAAAAGAATGAGAAAAACAAAAGAAAAAAGGAAGCACTGCGAAATCATCTGAAACAGGTGAGAAGGAGGCGCTTCCTTTTTTGTGTTCTTTTCCGGTCAGGAAGAGAGGGTGACTTCTGATATCTGCTTGACATAGGAGGTAAAAGAATGGACCAGAGGCGGATGATATACATTTTTTAAAGTAGCCATGTAAAAAATTCTTTCCCAGGAAGGTTTCGTAATGGGAATCGCTTTTACCGGCAGGTAGTCCAGAATAGGCATATTGGGAACGACGGCGATCCCGAATCCGGCGCCCACCAGACCGGCAACCGACTGATCTTCCTCCACTGTATAGGCAATACGAGGCTGCCCTCCACACTTGTCAAATAACTTTTTGATGATGGGATAAAGTCCGCTCCTTTTGGAAAAGCCGATCTGGGTGTAGGAGAGGGTATCTTTCAGATCGATGCTCTCTCTGATTTCCAGAGGGTGTCCCTCAGGGACGATCATAACCAGCTCCTGGCGTGCAATAGGCACGAAATCTATCAGGGGTTCGTTTTCCATGTAGGAGCAAAATGCAATATCATATTTTCGGTCCTTTAATCCCTGGATCATATCGGGAGTCAGACCGGTGGAGCTGTGAAAGTGAAAATCTACCTGATTGTGCTGGCTTTTTTCCAGAAATCCTTTTACAAGAGCAGGGACGATCAGGGTGCTGACGGCCCGGATCTGCACCAGGTCGATCCGTCCTTCCCCAATCCCTGTCAGCTGCAGCTTATTAACAGAGGAATCCAGCATGTGAAGAGCCTGTTCCACATCGGCAAGAAAAGCGCGGCCGCATCGGGTGAGAACGATGTTTCGCCCGTCTTTTTCAAACAATTTTACCCCCAGCTCTCCTTCCAGAGCAGAGATGGCATGGCTGAGACTTGGCTGGGTAATGGAAAGACGTTCGGCGGCCTGTGTATAGTGCTCCAAATGCGCCAGTGTTATAAAATACCGCAAATGATACAGATTCATATAAAACCTTCCTTTTCCTATATGGATGATAGATTATTTGTATAGTTTTCATTTATACATTTGTTCATATTGTATCATAACATATAAATAAAATCTATGGATTTGCATAGTATTAACAATTTGTTTTTATTTTAACGACCAAATATAATGAAGGCAACAAATGAAAAGGATGAAGACCGGATCAGAGAAACGAAATCTGTCCGGTGTAAAGAAGGAAGGAGATTATCAGTATGTCAAAGCAAAATCCTATCACATTAAGTTCCTGGACCCTGGGAGACCAGTGCAAATTTGAAGAAAGGGTAGCGGCTGCGAAAGAAGCGGGCTATGAAGGAATCGGACTTCGGGCAGAAACCTATGTAGACGCACTGAACGAAGGACTTCACGACGAAGATATCCTGGCCATTTTGGACCGGTATGAAATGAAGGTCACAGAGGTGGAATACATTGTACAGTGGGCGGAGGAGAAGCGCTCCTACGAACAGAAATACAAAGAACAGATGTGTTTCCATATGTGTGAACTGTTTGGGGTAAACCATATCAACTGCGGACTGATGGAAAATTATTCCGTGGAACACACGGCGCAGAAGCTAAAAGAGCTTTGCCAGAGAGCGGGAAAATACATCATTGGAGTAGAGCCCATGCCATACAGCGGGATCCCGGATCTGAAAAAGGGGTATGAAGTGGTAAAAGCCTCCGGCTGTGACAACGCCATGCTGATCCTGGACACCTGGCACTGGGTAAGAGCAAACCAGTCTTATGATATCCTGACAAAAGAAATTGCGGAAAAAGTGATTTCCATCCAGATTAATGATGCTTACGAAAGACCTTATGCAGCTTCTATCCTGCGGGATGAATCCATGCATGACAGATTGGCGCCGGGCACAGGAGTAAAAGATACAAAAGGGTTCGTAAAGATGATCAAGGAAGCAGGCATCAATCCCAAAGCTGTGGGAGTGGAAGTGATCTCCGATGAGATTTTAAGCAGAGGTCTGAAGGAGGCAGCCGCATATACGTTTGACAATACGAAAAAAGTGCTGGAAGAAGCCTGGAAAGAAATCCTGGAGTAGGAAACAAGACCCGGGCGGCTATGCGACAGAACACAAACAAAAGCGGAGGATAGATATGAAGTTTCAAGAAATGTTTTCACCCATTCAGATCGGAAATATGACGGTAAAGAACAGGTTTGTTGTTCCCCCTATGGGGAACAACTTTGCCAATACGGACGGGACCTGGAGTGAACAGTCAAAGGCTTATTATGCGGAGCGGGCAAAGGGACAGTTTGGACTGATCACCATAGAGGCAACGGTGGTACACGACAAAGCCAAAGGCGGCCCCCGGAAACCTTGTCTGTATTCGGATCACAGTATTGAAAGCCTTAGAAGAATCACGGATGCCTGTCATGCAGAAGGAGCCAAGGTTTCCGTGCAGCTGCAGAATGCGGGACCGGAAGGGAATGCGAAAAATGCAGGTGCTCCGATTCAGGCGGCAACGGCGATCCCTTCTGTATATGGGAAGGATATGCCGGTGGAGGTTCCCACAGAGGAGGTTTACCAGCTGGTAAAAGGGTACGGTCAGGCAGCAAGACGTGCCATGGAAGGAGGAGCCGATGCGGTGGAGATCCATATGGCGCACGGTTATCTGGTAAATTCCTTTCTTTCTCCCAGAACCAATAAGAGAGTGGATGAGTTCGGAGGAAGCTTTGAGAACCGAATGCGGTTTCCAAGACTGATCATTGAGGAAATCCGGAAAGAAGTAGGAGATAGGATCGCTGTTCTTGCAAGAATCAACTGTTCGGATGAGGTGGCCGGAGGACTGGATGTACATGACAGCGCAGCGATCGCTGCCTATCTGGAGGACTGCGGACTGGATGCACTGCATGTGTCCAGAGCCGTTCACATCAAGGATGAATATAT
This sequence comes from Suipraeoptans intestinalis, assembly GCF_009696485.1. Taxonomy (GTDB): domain Bacteria; phylum Bacillota; class Clostridia; order Lachnospirales; family Lachnospiraceae; genus Suipraeoptans; species Suipraeoptans intestinalis. The sequence goes on along the minus strand of NZ_VULY01000018.1, from coordinate 223,454 downwards.
GTGGGCGCCCACAGCCGTTCATGGTGGATTTTCAGCAGATCTGGTTTCTGAAATCAAGAGGGCGGTGTCCATACCGGTCATTACGGTAGGGCGTTTTACAGAACCACAGTTTGCAGAGCTGATGATCCGGGAAGGAAGAGCGGATCTGGTGGCGTTTGGACGGCAGTCTCTGGCAGATCCTCACATGCCAAGGAAGGCGCAGGAGGAGAAACTGGATGACATGATCCCATGTATTGCATGCCTTCAGGGATGTGTGGCCAACATGTATCAGGGACAGCCCATCTGCTGTCTGACCAACCCGTTTTTAGGACACGAGGAAAATGGATTTCAGAAGGCAGAAACTTCAAAGAAGGTGCTGGTGATCGGAGGCGGCGTAGGCGGATTGTGCGCGGCTTTTGTGGCGGCGGAAAGAGGACATCAGGTCACTCTGTGCGAGCAGACGGAAAAACTGGGAGGCAACATGAGGCTGGCAGCTTATCCGCCGGGAAAGGGAGACATTACCAATATGGTAAGAAGCTACATTGTCCGGTGTGAAAAAGCGGGAGTACGCATCCTGAAAAATCAGGAGGTAACTTCAGAGTTTATCCGGGAGCAGAAACCAGATGCCGTTATCATCGCAACAGGCGCCAAAACGCTGATCCTGCCTATCGAAGGAATCGAAGATCCGGCTATCATCCACGGATCCGATCTGCTGGACGGAAAACGGACGGCAGGGAAAAAGGTGCTGGTAGTAGGCGGCGGTATGGTAGGCTGTGAGATCGCGGCATTCCTGGGAGAACAGCAGCATGAAGTTTCCATCATAGAATTCCGGGACAAAATGGGAGCGGACATGATCTCCGAACACAGAAAGTTTGTGATGAAAGATTTTGATGAGTATGGAATACGGGAGATCGTCAATGCGAAGGTATGCAGGTTCTTCCGGGACGGAGTAGAATATGAAACGCCCGACGGAATCAGGAAAGCGGAAAGAGGCTATGATTCGGTGATCCTTTCCATGGGATTCAGGAACTACAATCCGTTTGCAGAGCAGCTGGAAGAGCAGGGATGTGAATGCTATGTGATCGGAGATGCAGTCCGTGCCAGAAGAGCGCTGGACGCTACGAGAGAAGCTTATGAGGCGGCAATGAATCTATAGGAGAAAAGGAGAAAGACAATGGAAAAAAGGATTTCCGGACATACAGGATTGATGGGATTATTTGGAACGCCGGTGGGACATTCAGGATCTCCGGCCATGTATAACTTTAGCTTTGAAAAGGATGGACTGGACTATGCCTATCTGGCATTTGATGTGAAGGAAGAGGAGATGGAAAAAGCATTTGAAACCATCCGTCTTTTGAAAATGCGGGGAGGAAATTTTACGATGCCCTGTAAAAATGTGGCAGCAAGGCTGGTAGACAGACTGTCAGACGCAGCTAAGATCATCGGAGCATGCAATACCTTTGTGCAGGAAGACGGAGTCATTACAGGACATATCACAGACGGAGTGGGATTTGTCCGAAATCTTCAGAATCACGGATGCCAGGTGGCAGGAAAGAAGACGGTGGTTTTAGGGGCGGGAGGCGCTGCGACTGCAATCCAGGTACAGTTTGCACTGGAAAAAGTCAAGGAGATCAAAATCTTCGAAATAGAAGGGAAATTCTTTGAGAGGGCGCTGGAAACCAAGAAAAAATTGGAAGAAACCTGTCCGGACTGTGTTGTTACGGTAGAAAAAACAGAAGAGAAAGAAAAACTAGAGAAAGCAGTGAGAGAATGTGATATACTGGTGAATGCTACGATCATCGGAATGAAGCCCAGAGAGGATGAGACTCTGGTGGACGCATCCTGGCTGGATCCGAAGACGGTGGTGGCAGATACGGTATACAACCCGGAGATGACCAGGCTGCTGAAAGAAGCAGAGGCAGTCGGCTGTACCGTGGTATCCGGGAAAGGCATGCTCCTGCAGCAGGGAGCTGTCAATTATGAGTTGTTTGTAGGAAAAGAAATGCCCTTGGAGGAATTTGTAAAGTTTCAAAAAGAACAGTCCAAATAAAATGAGATCGACGGAGGGAGAGAGCGTATGCGAGCGAAAAAGTATATCTTATCCATGGCTGTAGTCTATATGGCATATTTTACCCATGGGATTCAGGCAATCATCCTGTCACAAAACAAATTGAATTTTTTTACACAGTGGGGTTATACCGATGAGATCGCAGGGGCAGCGGCCGTATCTCTGGCGATCACGGCGACAGGATTCGGAAAGTTTCTGACAGTCTGGCTGGGAGGAGAGATCTCTGATAAGATCGGCCGGAAAAAGATGGCGGTTGCAGGCGGTGTGCTGTACATTATCTGCTTTGCAGGCCTGTTGTTTTCTCACAGCTTTACGGTGGCCTGCATCTGCGCGTTCCTGGCGGGAGTGGCTACATCGGGCTTTTGGGATGCTTCCCTGTATCCGGCGGTACAGGAGGCGGTAAAACCGGCTTATGCCGGTTCGGCGCTGATCGGGATCAAAGCGTTTGTATCGGTATCGGGAATCATCTATCCGCTTTTGGCCGTACATTTTTCCGCTTCCGGGAACTGGAAGATCAATGTGTGGATCCCACTGATCTTTTCGGTGATCTGCGTGATCCTGGCGGTGATCGCGCCCTTTGCCTATGATGATGACATGAAAGAGAAAGTAAAAGGGCAGGATGGAAATACTAGGACTGCGGCACAGGCGGAGATTGAAGCCATTAAGGCCGGCATGCTGGTAAAGCCCAACGGTCTGGTCAATTTTATCACCATGTTTTACGGATTTTTGTGTATGTTCATTATGTATGGAGCACAGCAGTACACAAAAGCTTTCGGAATGACCAATTGCGGTCTGACAGAGCTGCAGGCAGCGGGAATGACTTCCATCTATACGGTAGGGTCTATTGTTGCGGTGGTGTTCTGGGCGATCATGATGGGGAAATTAAGGTGGAATCCTCTGAAAGTGGTTTTGATCGATTCTGTTTTTACCGCGATCGCACTGGCGATCGTACTGCTGGTAAAAAATGTAACCGTGATTTATGTCGCCATTGCACTGCTGGGATTTTTTGCGGCGGGCGGAGCCCTTCAGACGGGACTGGGAGTCAGACAGAAAATGTGTCCGGGACCCAAGGGAAGAAATACAGGAATCTATTATACCTGGATGGGACTGGCGAGCTGTTTTCTTCCGTACATCGTATCGGCAATGACCAAGTCCATCGGGGAAACGGATGCTATTTATACCATGATGGGACTTTTGCTGGCGGCAGCCGTTGTGGCAGTTTTGATGATGGCTTATCTGGCGGTACAGTATAAAAAAATATTCGGAGAAAGTGCGTTGGCAGAAAAAAGAAACGCATAGAAGGGAAAGTAGTAGGAGGAAGGTGTAATGGGGACAATGGGAAAAAAGAGGGCAGATGAACTTCCCTACATTCCGCTGGGGCCTTTTCAATGGAGGATCCCGGGAATTCATTACAAGATCGAAACGGTGGAGTTTTTTCAGGGACTGATACTTGGGGCAACCGCCCTGAGTTCCATCCCCTATATGACAGACACTCTGGGACTGCCTTATGAACTGGCGTGGAGTTGTGTCATTATTGAAGTGTTTTTATATATGCTGCATGGATGGCTGGGGGATCCGGTAGTACCCGGATGGATCACGCCCACCCTGCCCTTCACCCTGGCGTTTCTGACCGGATTTCCGGAAGGAAAAGAGCGGATCCAGGCCATGATAGCCGTTCAGCTTCTGGTAGCCTTCCTCTTTTTGTTCATGGGAGTGACAAAGCTGGCCGACAGTTTTGTCAGAAGGGTTCCGGCCTCGGTAAAAGGAGGGATCCTTCTGGCAGCGCCTATTACCGTAATACAGGGACAGTTAAAGGAAGGAAGCCAGCTTCTGACAGCTCCGGTAGCTACTTTGGCAGGAACACTGCTTCTGGCCTTTCTCAGCTTCTCGCCTTTTTGCGAAAAGAAAAGAAAGCAGTATAAGTTTCTGGATCTGATGGCTAAATACGGAAACCTGTTCCCCTACCTGATCGCAATGCTTTTGGGAGTTTTGTTAGGAGAACTGTCCAGACCGGCGCTGGAGGTGGGAACCATCATACGTCTTCCTGATTTTACCAAAATCCTTCACACGGTCAGTGTGTTTCAGGTGGGGATCCCGCCCTTGTCCGTGTTTGCGAAAGCGGTTCCTTTGGCGTTTATCTGCTATGTGCTGGCTTTTGGGGATTTTGTCACCTCAGAAACTCTGATCCGGGAGGCACAGGAAAGCCGGGACGATGAACACATCGATTTCAATTCCAGCAGATCGAATCTGATCAGCGGGATCAGAAACCTGATCTTGGGAATCCTTGCGCCGTTTCCCCCTTTGGCAGGACCCCTGTGGGTAGGGATGACTGTTTCGGTGGCGGTCCGCTACAAGGAGGGAAAGAAGGCGATGAAATCCCTGATCGGAGGGATGAGCAGCTTTCGTATGGCGACCTTTCTGAGTGTGATCCTGGTTCCCATCGTGTCCTTTATGAAGCCGATCATGGGAGTGGGATCGGCGATCACCCTGTTGTTTCAGGCGTTTGTCTGTGCCAGAATAGGAATGGAATACTGTAAATCAAATATGGACAAAAGTATTGCAGGAATCATGGCGGCAACCCTTGCTTTTAAGGGATCCGGCTGGGCTTTGCTGGTGGGCTTCGCCCTGAATCTTATTTTGTCCAATCTGGACATCCAGAGAGAAAAGCTGGATGTACCCACTACGGGAGAACTGGAGAGCCTGGAGAAAAAGCTGGAGGAAGAACGAAAGCTTCTGATGAAAAGGAAGGAAGACTCCGTTTCAGACAGAGGATCACAGAGATAGAAGGAACCGGATTGAGAGAAAATAAAGATACCGACAGAGAAAATCTTTTCAAAGAACAACAGGATCTTTTCGGATGCTGCTTTGAAAAGATTTTTTTTGCTTTGCGGGAATATTAGTAGCACTAAAAGAGAACACCTGTAAAACCATAAAAAAGAGAAGAAAAGGGCAAGGAAAAAGTTTGCAAAATTTCTGCGAGAGTGGTTACAATTTATCGGCAGGTATGTATAATATACATGCTGTCCTTCCATAAGGATGGCAGGGAGAAGCAAAGTGAGAAATACACGCATTTTGTGACAGAACGAAGGAGTGAAATTTATGAAATATGATGTGATCATTATCGGCGCGGGACCGGGCGGAATCTTCTCGGCTTATGAACTGCTGCAAAAGACAGAGAACCTGAAAATTGCGGTGTTCGAGGCGGGATTTCCGCTGCAGGAACGTCATTGTCCCATTGATGGAGAAAAGGTAAAATCCTGTATCAAGTGCAAAACCTGCGCCATTATGAATGGATTTGGAGGAGCCGGCGCATTCTCCGACGGGAAATACAATATCACCAATGATTTTGGCGGAACTCTCTACCAGTACATTGGGAAAGAACAGGCGCTGAATCTTATGCGGTATGTGGATGAGATCAACCTGGCTTACGGCGGAGAAGGTACCAGGATGTATTCCACAGCAGGGACAAGATTCAAAAAGGTCTGTCTTCAAAACAAACTGAACCTGCTGGATGCCTCTGTTCGCCACCTGGGAACGGACATCAATTATATTGTGCTGGAAAATCTTTACGAGGAATTAAAGAACCGGGTGGATTTCTATTTCCATACGCCGGTAGAGCAGGTGGAGCGTGAGGAGAACGGATATCGTGTTTTGTATAAGGGAGGAGAAGCAGGTTGTGAAAACTGCATCGTCTCTGTGGGAAGAAGCGGAAGCAAGTGGATGGAGACCGTCTGCAAAAAGCTGGAGATCCCCACCCATTCCAACCGGGTGGACATCGGTGTCAGAGTGGAACTGCCGGCAGTGATCTTTTCCCATCTGACAGATGAACTTTACGAAAGCAAGATCGTCTACCGCACAGAAAAATTTGAAGACAATGTCCGTACTTTCTGCATGAACCCCTGTGGGATCGTAGTAAACGAGAATACCAACGGAATCGTCACGGTAAACGGGCACAGTTATGAGGATCCGGAACACCAGACGGAAAATACCAACTTTGCCCTACTGGTGGCCAAACATTTTTCGGAACCGTTTAAGGACAGCAACGGATATGGCGAAAGTATCGCAAGGCTTTCCAACATGCTGGGAGGAGGGGTGATCGTACAGCGCTTCGGGGATCTGGTAAGAGGAAGAAGGAGTAATACGGACCGGATCCGGGAAGGTCTGGTAACACCGACCCTGGCAGCTACGCCGGGAGACTTAAGTCTGGTGCTGCCAAAGCGTATTCTGGACGGGATTATAGAAATGATCTACGCATTGGATAAGATCGCACCGGGAACGGCCAATGATGATACGCTTTTATATGGGGTGGAAGTGAAATTCTACAACATGGAAGTAGAGATCGATCAGCACCTGGAAAGCAGGCATAAGGGACTTTATATCATTGGAGACGGAAGCGGCGTGACCCATTCTCTTTCCCATGCCTCTGCCAGCGGCGTCTATGTGGCGCGCCACATTGCAGAAAAAAGAACAGAGTGTCAATGATTTCAGAGAAAAGCACTCTGAAGTGAAAGCGGCCTCCCGGGATCAGACAGGTTTCTGAGCAGACGGGAGGCTGATTTTATGCAAAAAAGAAGAGAGGAATTGAAGCAGAGAAGAAGAGAGGTATCTGCGGGAAACCATAAAGAAACGTCTATAAACAAACGTGGCGGAAAAAATAGAGCGGCAGGGGAAAAAGAGATATAAATGTCAAAAAATTAACAGAAAAAGTGTTGCGTGAAATTGAACAAAAAGGTATACTATAATTGGCGGAGATTTTTGACTTTTACAAATATGGAAGCGACGACTAAAGAAAAAATGGAGGACTGGATGATGGGCAATGATAAGACGGAAAATGCAGCAGGCAGAAGAATATCCTCTTTGCTGGATGCAGGCAGTTTTATTGAGATCGGCGGGGCAGTGACTTTGCGCAATACCGATTTTCAGTTAAAACAGCAGGAAGCGCCGGCAGACGGCGTGAGGACGGGCTATGGACTCATAGATGGAAACCTGGTCTATGTATACAGTCAGGATGTATCGGTGCTGGGCGGCTCGATAGGAGAAATGCATGCAAAAAAGATAGCCGGGATCTATGAGCTGGCAATGAAGACGGGAGCTCCGGTGATCGGGCTGATCGACTGTGCGGGACTTCGGCTGCAGGAAGCTGCAGATGCATTGGAAGCGCTGGGAAGACTCTATCACAAGCAAGCCATGGCATCCGGTGTGATCCCACAGATCACAGGCATATTCGGAAATTGTGGAGGGGGGCTGGCCTTGATCCCTGCCCTGACAGACTTTACCTTTATGGAAACCAAAGGCAGACTGTTTGTAAATGCACCCAATGCTATTCTGGAAAACAGAATCGAAAAGAACGATACGTCTGATGCCGTTTTCCAAAGCAGAGAAACAGGGCTGGCAGATATTACGGGAACGGAGGAGGAGATTCTTGCCCAGATGAGGCGACTGATCTCTTTTCTCCCTGCCAACAATGAAGAGACGGCAGCCTATGAGTCCTGTCAGGATGACCTGAACCGCAGGTGTGATGCGGCAGAGGCTTTGGCGGATGACGCCGCCTGGCTGATGCGGGAGATGGCGGACCTAGGAGACTGCTTTGAGGTGAAAAAAGAACACGCAAAGGATATGGTGACGGGATTCATCCGACTGGCCGGCAATACGGTAGGCGTGGTTGGAAACCGAAAAAGGATTATAGATGAAGAAGGAAACACGACAGAAGAATTCAAAGAGGGACTTTCGGCAAAAGGAGCACTAAAAGCTGCGGAATTCGTGGAATTTTGCGATGCCTTCCAGATTCCGGTCTGCACGCTGACCAATGTTTCCGGATTTTCCAATTTGCCCGGAGAGGAGAGGCACCTGGCAAAACATACGGCCAGACTGGTCTATGCATTGTCCAATGCCACCGTTCCAAAGGTCAACGTGATCACGAAAGAAGCTTACGGAAGCGCCTATACGGTAATGAACAGTAAATCTGTGGGTGCGGATATGGTGTTTGCCTGGGAAGACGCAGGCATCGGTATGATGGATGCGGCCCTGGCTGCAAAGATTATGTATCCGGAAGAAGGGGCGGCAGTCTTAAAAGAAAAGGAAGCGGCATACAGGGAGCTGCAGAACAGTCCGCTATCCGCCGCCAGAAGAGGGTATGTGGATACCCTGATCGCACCGGAAGAGACGAGAAAATATGTGATCGGGGCGATGGAGATGCTGTTTACAAAAAGGGAAGAGCGTCCGCTGAAGAAGCACGGGACAGTTTAGTGAGGTGGATCGGGTGAAGAAAAAAATAAAAATGCTGTTAGGGCTTCTGGCTCTTTTGCTTGTAGTAACAGGGTGCTCCCAAAAGGAGACGGCTGTGACCTACAACGAGGAGGATCTGGAAAAAGTGGCGGAAGTCCTGATCAATTATTGTAAAGGAACAGATGCACAGAGCAAAGCGCAGATGAAGAAGGCGGGAGAATTTGCTCTTCAGCTACAGCTGGTACAGGCACAGCTTCCCGTAGAGCCCAGAAACTTTTTCGGGATTGTGGATTCCTGGGATCAGGCGGTAAAGGAATGTGGATCCTATGAGGGGCATGGAGATTTTTCGCTGGAGGAAAAAAATGACGGGATCCGTCTGGTTACGACGGCTCAGTTTGAGAAAAGAGAGGCGGAACTGGTATTTGAGTTCAATCAAGAAGAATATCTGGAGAGTCTGACGGTAAACGCCCAGTATTCTACCGGGGAGATTCTGAAAAAAGCAGGGATGAATACAGTGCTGGGAATGGGAACGGTATTTTTGGTGCTGATCTTCATATCGGCCCTGATTTCCCTCTTCCGGTTTATTCCCCTGTTAGAAGCAAAACGGAAGAAAAGACGGGACCTGCACAAAGCAGAAAAGGCAGAGGAGACGGCAAAAGACGGGGGAGAGAAGGTCCTGTCACAGACGTCTGCAGACAGTCAGGAAGATCCACAATTGGTGGCAGTGATCGCAGCGGCGATCGCGGCGGCAGAAGATCGTCCGGCAGATGGGATCGTGATCAGAAGCATCCGGCGCAGACCGGCAAACAACTGGAAAAAGTAAAGAAAAGGAGAACGCACCATGAAAAATTATACGATTACGGTAAATGGGAATGTTTATGATGTGACAGTAGAGGAAAAGACGGGAGCCGGTACGCTACAGAGGCCGTCAACTCCTGCAGCACCTGCGGCTGCTGCAGCGCCGGCGGCAAAGACAGAACCTGCTTTGCAGAAAGTTTCGACAGGAGGGATCGAAGTCAAGGCAGGAGCGGCAGGAAAGGTATTCAAGATTGAAAAAGCTGCGGGAGAGCAGGTGAAAAAGGGAGATGCTGTGGTCATCATAGAAGCTATGAAGATGGAGATTCCTGTCGTAGCTCCGGAGGACGGAACGGTAGCGCAGATAGAAGTGACAGTGGGAGATGCCGTGGAGGCAGGAGCGGTACTGGCAACGTTGGATCCGGCATAAGAGCTTCAAACAGGAGGTTAAGACATGGACTATATAATGACGACATTGGGAAACCTGGTGCATCAGACAGCGTTTTTTAATCTGACGGCAGGGAATCTCATCATGATCGGAGTGGCATGTTTCTTTTTATTCCTGGCGATCCGACATGGATTTGAACCGCTTCTTTTGGTTCCGATCGCCTTTGGTATGCTGCTTGTGAATATTTACCCTGATATTATGAAACACATGGAAGACGGAGCGTCAGGCGGACTGTTGTACTACTTCTATCTCCTGGACGAATGGGCGATCCTTCCGTCTCTGATCTTTCTTGGAGTAGGAGCCATGACGGATTTTGGCCCCCTTATCGCCAACCCTAAAAGCTTTCTTCTGGGGGCGGCAGCCCAGTTTGGTATTTTTGCGGCCTATCTGGGGGCAATGGCGTGGGGATTTTCAGATAAAGCGGCAGCGGCTATCTCTATTATCGGAGGAGCGGACGGTCCGACTTCCATCTATCTGGCGGGAAAGCTTCAGCAGACAGGACTTTTGGGGCCGATTGCGGTAGCGGCGTATTCCTATATGTCGCTGGTACCTATCATACAGCCGCCGATCATGAAACTCTTGACGACAGAAAAGGAAAGAAAGATCAAAATGGAGCAGCTTCGCCCCGTTTCGAAACTGGAGAAGATCCTGTTCCCTATTATCGTAACCATCGTGGTATGTACGATCCTTCCTTCTACAGCGCCTCTGGTAGGAATGCTGATGCTGGGAAATCTTTTCAGAGAATCCGGCGTAGTCAGACAGCTGACAGAGACGGCGTCCAACGCATTGATGTATATCGTGGTGATCCTGTTGGGAACGTCTGTAGGCGCTACCACCAGCGCAGAAGCTTTCCTGAATATCGCTACATTGAAAATCGTATTTTTAGGACTGATCGCATTTGCCTTTGGGACGGCGGCGGGCGTCCTGTTTGGGAAGCTGATGTGCGCCGTTACAAAGGGTAAGGTAAATCCCCTGATCGGTTCGGCAGGCGTGTCGGCGGTTCCAATGGCAGCCCGGGTGTCCCAGAAGGTGGGAGCGGAGGCGGATCCCACAAACTTCCTTCTGATGCATGCAATGGGTCCCAATGTGGCGGGTGTGATCGGAACGGCAGTGGCGGCAGGTACCTTTATGGCGATCTTTGGAGTTATGTAAATCAACAGTAGATGGAGGAAATAAAAATGGCAGACATTGAAAAAAAACCAATCAAGATCATGGAGACCATTTTAAGAGATGCGCATCAGTCCCTGATCGCAACCAGAATGACGACGGAACAAATGCTTCCGATTGTAGACAAGATGGATAAAGTAGGGTATCATGCAGTTGAGTGCTGGGGCGGAGCGACCTTTGACGCGTCTCTTAGATTTTTGAAAGAAGATCCGTGGGAGAGGCTCAGAAAGTTCCGCGACGGATTTAAGAACACAAAGCTCCAGATGCTGTTTCGGGGACAGAACATTTTGGGATACCGTCCCTATGCGGACGATGTGGTGTCCTATTTTGTGCAGAAATCTGTGGCGAACGGGATCGATATCATCAGGATCTTTGACTGTCTGAACGATCTCAGGAACCTGCAGACGGCAGTCAGTGCGGCAAATGCAGAAAAAGCGGAGGCCCAGGTGGCTCTTTCTTATACTCTGGGGGATGCCTATACCCTGGAATACTGGGTGGAGATCGCAAAACGGATCGAAGATATGGGAGCGGATTCTATCTGTATCAAAGACATGGCGGGACTTTTGGTTCCGTATGAAGCAAGCAGGCTGATCAAAGCGTTGAAAGAGGCTACCAGTCTGCCGATCGAACTTCACACCCATTATACCTCCGGAGTGGCTTCTATGACTTACCTAAAGGCGGTGGAGGCAGGAGTGGATGTGATCGACACTGCTGTTTCTCCGTTTGCTTTGGGAACGTCACAGCCTGCGACAGAGGTTATGGTAGAAACCTTCAGAGGGACGCCGTATGACACGGGGTTTGACCAGAGCCTCCTGGCAGAGATCGCAGATTATTTCCGGCCGATCCGTGACGAGGCGCTGGCAAGCGGCCTTTTGAATCCCAAGAATATGGGTGTGGACATCAAGACGCTGATGTATCAGGTTCCGGGAGGAATGTTGTCAAATCTGACATCCCAGCTAAAAGAACAGAATGCAGAGGATAAATACTATGATGTGCTGGCAGAGGTACCCAGGGTCAGAAAAGATCTGGGGGAACCGCCTCTTGTGACGCCTTCCTCCCAGATCGTAGGAACGCAGGCAGTGTTTAATGTGCTGATGGGAGAACGGTATAAGATGGCGACCAAGGAGACCAAGGACATTCTCAGCGGAAAGTACGGAGCGACAGTCAAGCCGTTTAACGAGGATGTGAGGAAGAAGGTTCTGGGAGAAGAGGCCGAGATCATTACCTGCAGGCCTGCGGATCTTTTGGAAGATGAGCTGGATACTTTGCGGGGAGAATGTGAGAAATGGATGCAGCAGGAAGAGGATGTGCTGACCTACGCCCTGTTTCCACAGGTGGCTACAGAATTTTTCAAGTACAGAGAAGCACAGCAGACGAAGGTAGACTATGGTGAAGCCGACGTCAAACATGGTAGTTATCCGGTTTAGAAGAGACGACTATGGGAAGCAAAAATGAATTGTTAAAGAAAATGGAAGAAAAATATCCCAAATTCAGCAAAGGACAGAAACGGCTGGCGGAGTTTATTCGGAATGAATATGACAAGGCGGCCTTTCTTACCGCCGCCAAAATGGGAGAAGAAGTGGGTGTAAGCGAATCGACGGTGGTTCGCTTTGCCGCCGCTTTGGGATATGAAGGATATCCCGGCTTCCAGAAAGCGTTGGGGGAGCTGGTTCGGACCAAGTTAAATTCCATACAGAGGATGGAAGTAACCTACGGACGTATTGGGAGAGGAGAGATCCTCGCTTCCGTTTTACAGGCAGACATCGACAAAATCAAGATGACCTTGTCTGCCATCGACGAACATGTTTTTGAACAGGCAGTGGATATGCTGCTGAATGCAAGAAAGATTTATGTGATCGGAGTCAGAAGCTGTGCTCCTCTGGCCAGTTTTTTGAGCTTCTATCTGAATCTTGTGTGTGAGGATGTGACGGCGGTCCACAGCAACAGCTCCAGTGAAATTTTTGAGCAGCTGATTCGGATCAGGGAAGAGGATGTGATCATTGGCATCAGCTTCCCCAGATATTCTATGCGGACGCTGAAAGCACTGGAATTTGCCAGCAACCGGAAGGCCAGAGTCATTACGCTGACAGATAGTGTCCATTCTCCCATGACACTGTATTCCTCCTGCAACCTGATTGCCAGGAGTGATATGGCGGGAGTGGTGGATTCGCTGGTGGCACCCCTCAGTGTGATCAATGCTCTGGTGGTGGCTCTTTGCATGAGGAAGCAGGAGGAAGTGATCACGACCCTGGAAACGCTGGAACAGATCTGGGAAGAATACCAGGTGTACAGCAAGGATGAATTAAACCGGATCAATGACAAAGTAGAGTTTGCATCCGGGAAAGAGGAATAGCATGAGCCGTATAGTGATTGTGGGAGGCGGGGCAGCAGGAATGTATGCTGCCCTCATTGGCGCAGAAAAAGGACATCAGATCGATCTGTATGAAAAAAATGAAAAGCTGGGGAAAAAGCTGTACATCACCGGGAAAGGCCGATGCAACCTTACCAATGCCTGTGACAGGGAGACGCTTCTGGGATCCGTGATCAGCAATCCCAGGTTCATGTACAGCAGCTTTTACGGACACGGCAATCAGGATACGATGGCGCTGTTTGAACGGATAGGACTTTCCATCAAGACGGAAAGAGGGAACCGGGTGTTTCCGGCATCAGACAAATCTTCTGATGTGATAAAGGCGCTGGAACGGGAATTGAAAAAGAACCAGGTGAGGATCCATTTGAACACGGAAATCAGGGAGATTGTGGTAAAAGAAGGAAGATGTGTAGGGATCAGGACTGCCGGGGGAGAGAACGTACCGGCGGATGCCTGCATTTTGGCGACGGGAGGTCTGTCCTACAGAACTACGGGAAGCACAGGCGACGGCTATCGCTTTGCGAAAGCACAAGGGCACAGTATCGTGGAGTGCATCCCCTCTTTGGTTTCCCTGGAAACAGAAGAAGATTGGCCGGCAAAGGTGCAGGGACTGTCCTTAAAGAACGTGGAGCTTCTGGTGCAGAAAAAGAACAGGATCCTGTACAGGGAAACAGGAGAAATGCTTTTTACAGACCGGGGGGTCAGCGGTCCTTTGATCCTGACAGCCAGCAGTGTGGCGGGAAGAGATATCATGCAAAAAGAGGTGGAGCTTTTGATTGATCTGAAACCGGCACTGACGCACAAGCAATTGGATAAAAGACTGATCCGGGAGTTTGAGGAGCAGAAAAACAGGCAATTTAAAAATTGTCTGGGAAATCTCTTTCCAAACAAATTGATCCCTGTTATGGTAGAGCAGAGTGGGATCGCACCAGAAAAACAGGTAAACCTGATCACCAAGGAGGAGAGAAAACGGTTTGCGGAACAGATCAAAGCGCTCTGCCTGCATGTGAAGCAGCTGGGAGGGTTTAAGGAAGCGGTGATCACCAAGGGCGGCGTCAGTACCAGAGAAGTGGATCCAAAGACAATGGAGTCCAAACTGGTAGAAGGACTGTATTTTGCCGGAGAGATTTTGGATGTGGATGCAGTGACGGGAGGGTTCAACCTGCAGATCGCCTGGTCAACTGCCTATGCCGCCGCAAGCCATATGAAACAGGAGGAAAAGATGGGATATCAGATAGCCATTGACGGACCGGCAGGAGCCGGAAAAAGCACCATTGCCAAGCTGGTTGCAGAAAAACTGGATTTTGTGTATGTGGATACAGGAGCCCTGTATCGGGGACTGGCAGTTCATTTCCTGAAAGAAGGGATCGATGAGACGGATGAAACCGCGCTGACGAAGGCCTGTGAAAAAGCCCGTATTGACCTGGCCTATGAAAATGGGATCCAGCAGGTGCTGCTGAACGGGGAAAATATCACATCTTTGTTAAGAGAAGAAAGGGTGGGAAATCTGGCGTCCCGGGTCTCTGCCTTGCAGGTGGTCCGGGAAAAGTTGCTGCAGACCCAAAGAGAGATCGCACAGAAAAAGAATGTGGTAATGGATGGAAGAGACATAGGGACCTGCGTCCTGCCGGAAGCCGGGGTCAAGATCTTTTTGACGGCCAGTGTGGAAACCAGAGCCAAAAGACGATATGAGCAGTTGACCAGAGAAGGCAAACAGGCTGACCTGAAGAAGATCGAGGCAGATATTCAGGAGAGGGATCACAGAGATTCCCACAGGGAGATCGCACCTTTAAAGCAGGCGAAGGACGCTGTTCTTTTAGACAGTTCAGACCTTACGATCCCACAGGTGGTGGAACGGATCATCCGGGAAAAGGAGAATGCAAGTGGAAATTAAACTGGCAAAGACGGCTGGATTTTGTTTTGGAGTCAAACGTGCAGTAGAGACGGTGTACGAGGAAATAAAAAAGAACACGGATAAAAAAATTTACACATATGGACCGATCATCCATAACGAGGAAGTGATCAAAGAACTGGCAGCTATGGGGGTGGAGGTGATCCGATCAGAGGAAGAACTGAAAAAGATCACAGACGGGATCGTGATCATCCGTTCTCACGGCCTGCCGAAAAGGGTTTACCGGAAAATGGAAGAGTCCGGGATTTCCTATGTGGACGCCACCTGTCCCTTTGTAAAAAAGATCCATACGATTGTAAGCAGAGAAAGCGCGGCAGGCGCTCATATCGTTGTGATTGGAAACAGAACCCACCCGGAGGTGGAAGGGATCCGCGGATGGGCGGGAGACAGGGTGAGCATCATTCAGACCAGAGAAGAAGCGGAAGATTTTCGGGTCGAAGAACCCGCGGGAAGAGTGTGCGTCGTAGCACAAACGACATTTAATTACAAGAAATTTCAAGAACTAGTTGAAATCATAGAAAAAAAAGGTTATGATATACTTGTTTTAAATACGATTTGCAGTGCCACCAGGAAGCGGCAGGAAGAAGCCGGGCGGATTGCAAAGAGTGTGGAAGCGATGATCGTCATAGGCGATAAGCGTAGCTCCAACACTCAGAAGTTATTTGAAATCTGTAATAAAGAATGTTTGAATACGTACTACATACAGACACTTGACGATTTGGATTTGAATCAATTAGGGTCCGTGGAAACAGTAGGTATTACAGCAGGGGCATCCACGCCCAAGAATATAATTGAGGAGGTTCAAAATAATGTCGGAACAAACTTTTGAACAAATGTTGGAGGAATCTTTTAAAACTATAAGGAACGGAGAAGTCGTAGATGGTACGGTCATTGATGTAAAGCCGGATGAGATCATTCTGAACATCGGATATAAGGCTGACGGTATCATTACACGCAGTGAATATACCAATGAATCCAATGTCGATCTGACGACTCTGGTACAGCCGGGAGACGAGATGACGGTGAAGGTGCTGAAAGTCAACGACGGAGAAGGTCAGGTTCTTCTGACGTACAAGCGTCTTGCGGCAGAGAAGGGAAATGAAAGACTGAAAGAAGCTTTCGAGAACCATGAGGTGCTGAAGGCGCCGGTGGCACAGATCCTGGGCGGCGGTCTCAGCGTAGTGATCGAGGAGGCGAGGGTATTCATCCCGGCAAGCCTGGTATCGGATACTTACGAGAAAGACCTGAGCAAGTATCAGGATCAGGAGATTGAGTTTGTGATCAGTGAGTTCAATCCGAGAAGAAATCGTGTGATCGGAGACAGAAGACAACTTCTCATTGCAGAGAGAGCAGAAAAACAGAAAGAGCTGTTTGCAAGGATCCAGGTAGGAGACAGGATCCAGGGCGTTGTAAAGAACGTAACAGATTTTGGTGCGTTCGTAGATCTTGGCGGAGTGGACGGACTGCTCCATATTTCAGAGATGTCCTGGGGACGTGTGGAAAATCCGAAGAAGGTTTTCAAGGTAGGCGAAGAGCTGGAAGTTATGATCAAGGATATCCGCGATACGAAGGTGGCGCTCAGCCTGAAGTTCCCGGAGGCAAATCCCTGGGCGGATGCACAGGAGAAGTATGCCGTGGGCACTATCGTAAACGGCGTTGTGGCAAGAATGACAGATTTTGGTGCATTTGTGGAGCTGGCTCCCGGAGTGGACGCACTGCTGCATGTTTCCCAGATCGCAAGGGCACACGTAGAAAAGCCGTCTGACGTTCTGGAAGTGGGACAGGAGATCACAGCTAAGGTTGTGGATCTGAATGAGACGGACAAGAAGATCAGCCTGAGCATGAAAGTGCTGGAGGCAGACGCTGAGCCGGAGTACGAGGAAGCTTCCGAGGAAGAATAGTCTGCAGACGGGACGGAGAGATCCGGTCGTATGAGGAGATTTAAGATCAGGATAGAGAAGAAGACGAAGGTCAGACAGGGAGACGGATATCACGTCTCTCTGTTTTCATGTTAGGAAAACCACGCGATAGTCGCGTGGTTCTATTCGTCTCATAAAAAAACGACTTTGCGGCAGCCTGAAGATCCGTTGTATCGGGGAAGCCGGACAGGAAAAGAAGAGGGGAAGGATGGTTAAAAAAGTAACGGAATGTTTATGGAAATATACAAAGAATTCCGTGGAATCAGTGGAAAATTTAGGTATTTTCCTGTATAGTAGAAAAAGAGAAAATAGGAAGGAAGGATAAAGGGATGGCATTGTTTACATTTAAGGGTGGAATCCACCCGGATGACGGCAAAAGTCTGGCAAAGGACAAGGCAATCGTGGAAGTGAAACCAAAGGGTCAACTGGTGTTTCCTCTTTCACAGCACATTGGAGCGCCTGCGATTCCGGCAGTGGAAGTGGGGCAGAGAGTGTTGAAAGGTCAGAAGATTGCAGAGGCGGGCGGGTTCGTTTCGGCTCCCATATATGCGTCGGTGTCCGGTACGGTAAAGGGGATAGAACCGAGACTGAATCCTACAGGCGCACGGGTGACCAGCATCGTCATTGAAAATGATGAAGAATATGAAGAGGTGGAGTATGCATCGACAAAGCCGCTGGACGAGATGACAGAAGCTGAGATCCTGGAAGCGATCGGGGAAGCAGGCGTTGTCGGAATGGGAGGAGCAGGATTTCCGACCAAGGTAAAGCTCTCCCCCAAGGAACCGGACAAGATCGATTACATTATCGCCAACTGTGCAGAGTGCGAGCCGTATATCACGGCGGATTACCGGCGTATGCTGGAAAACACAGAAGAGCTGGTAGGCGGGATGAGGGTCGTCCTGAAATTATTCAAAAATGCAAAAGGACTGTTTGGCGTGGAAGACAACAAGCTGGACTGTATTGAGAAACTGAAAGAGCTGACAAAAGATGAGCCCCGGATGGAAGTGGTGACGCTGAAAACCAAGTATCCTCAGGGAGGAGAGCGTCAGCTGATCTTTGCTGCAACGGGAAGAGCGATCAATTCTTCCATGCTTCCGGCAGATGCAGGATGCGTGGTGGACAATGTGGAGACGATGATCAACATCTATCAGGCAGTCGTAAACGGCAGACCCTCCATGGAGCGTGTCGTTACCGTAAGTGGAGACGCAGTCTGTGAACCGGGGAACTTTAAAGCTCCCTTTGGAATGAACCAGGCAGAACTTGTAGAGGCGGCCGGAGGATGGAAAGAGGATCCGGAAAAGGTGATCTCAGGCGGACCGATGATGGGGTTTGCCATGTTCAATGTAGATGTACCGGTAACAAAGACATCTTCCTCTATCCTGGGATTCACCAGGGATGAGGTAGCGAAACATGCTCCCAGCGCCTGTATCAACTGTGGGCGCTGCGTAGAGGTATGTCCCAGCAGATTGATCCCTTCAAGGCTGGCGGATTATGCAGAACATCATGCAGAAGAAACGTTTACGGCGCAAAATGGAATGGAGTGTATGGAATGCGGGTCCTGTAGTTTTGTGTGCCCTGCAAAAAGGCCATTAAAACAGGCGATCGGTTCCATGCGCAAGATCGCGCTGGCGAACCGCAAGAAAAAATAAGGGATCAAGAAGAGAGGAAGAGGTGAATAACGTTGAGTGAGAATCAATTTAAAATTTCAGCATCTCCCCATATCCGGTCCAAGAGTACGACCGAGGGGATCATGCAGCTTGTGACCATCGCGCTGTTTCCGGCAGCGGCATTCGGTGTGTGGAATTTCGGGATCTATGCGCTGGCAATGCTGGTGACGACCACGGCAGCCGCAGTGGCGACAGAATATATCTATCAAAAATTGATGCACAAGCCTGTGACGGTGCGGGACTTCAGTGCAGTAGTAACGGGCTTGCTCTTAGGGATGAATATGCCGCCTACGGCGCCTTTGTGGATGGGTGCGCTGGGAAGTGTGTTCGGCATTCTGATCGTAAAGCAGTTGTTTGGAGGGCTGGGACAGAACTTCATGAACCCGGCTCTAGGAGCAAGATGCTTCCTTCTCATTTCCTTCACAGGTCCTATGACCAGATTTGTATATGACGGAGTGACAGGAGCAACTCCTTTGGCACAGCTAAAGGCCGGAGAAGCGGTAAATTCCATGGAAATGCTCATCGGAAGAATTCCGGGGACCATAGGGGAGACGTCTGTGATCGCCATTATCATCGGAGCGATCTTTCTGATCCTGACGGGAGTGATCGATCTTCGGATCCCGGGAACATACATCCTTACCTTTGTAATATTTGTAGGGATTTTTGGTCAGTTTACAGAAGCAAAGGCGGGCCTTTTTGATCCCCAGTACATCACCGCACAGCTTTGCGGCGGCGGACTGATGCTGGGAGCCTGGTTTATGGCGACGGATTATGTGTCTTCGCCTATTACAAAAAAGGGACAGTATGTGTATGGGATCCTTCTGGGAGTCCTGACAGGATTGTTTAGGCTTTTCGGAGGATCTGCGGAAGGCGTTTCTTACGCAATCATCATCAGCAACCTGTTTGTTCCGTTGATTGAGAAGGCGACTCTTCCCAAACCATTTGGTAAAGGAGGAGAAAAATAATGAATAAGATCATAAAAAACACGATAATTCTCATGCTGATCACCCTGGTCGCAGGAATCCTCCTGGGATTTGTATATAAGATTACCCAGCAGCCTATCCAGACGGCACAGGAAAAAGCAAAAAAGGAAGCCTGGAAGCAGGTGTTCCCGGAAGCAGATATGAGTGAATTCAAATCAGAACCCGTGGATACGGAAGTTTCAGAAGCAGCGGCAAAAGAGCTGGGCATCAAAGCAGAAGTAGGTGAAGTCTGTGTTGTGGGAGACAAAGGCTATATCGTTACCGTTACCGACAAGGAAGGCTATGGTGGAGATATCAAGATCACAGTGGGGATCACCACAGACGGCACGGTAAACGGGATTTCCATTCTTTCCATCAGTGAGACGGCAGGACTTGGTATGAAAGCAAAGGAGCCGGCGTTTTACGAGCAGTACAAGGGAAAGCAGACAGAGAAATTTGTAGTTTCCAAGGATGGAGGAGACGGGGAACCCATCGACGCCCTGAGCGGAGCAACGATTACATCAAGAGCAGTGACAGGTGCGGTAAACGAAGCCCTGGCATACTATCAGAATGTGTTTGGGAGGTAGAGGAGAATGAACAAATATATCGAAAGATTATATAACGGTTTGGTCAAAGAAAACCCTACCTTTGTTTTGATGCTGGGAATGTGTCCGACGCTGGCGGTTACGACATCCGCTACAAACGGCGTGGGTATGGGACTTTCTACTACCGTTGTACTTGTGTTGTCTAATATGCTGATCTCCATGCTTCGGAAGATCATACCGGATTCTGTGAGAATGCCGGCATTCATCGTTGTGGTAGCGTCTTTCGTTACTATCGTGCAGTTTTTGCTGGAAGGTTTTGTGCCAAGCCTGTATGCGTCTCTTGGACTTTACATTCCTCTGATCGTGGTAAACTGTATCATTCTGGGACGTGCGGAAAGCTACGCATCGAAAAACCCGGTAGTGTTGTCTATCATGGACGGATTCGGAATGGGACTGGGATTTACCGTAGGGCTGACTGCCATTGGTATGGTCAGAGAGCTGATCGGAGCAGGGCAGATATTTGGATACCAGCTTCTTCCTCTGGCAGATGAGGCGGCCGGAAAGGCCGGATATGTACCGGTAACGATTTTTATTCTGGCACCGGGAGCTTTCCTTGTTCTGGCAGGACTGACTGCGCTTCAGAATAAGGCGAAGAATGCGGCGAAGAGAAAAGGAAAACAGGTAAAAGAATCCGGTGGCTGCGGAAGCGGATGTGGTTCCTGCAGCGGCTGCGGAAACGACGGGAAAGTATTTCCGACAGGAAATGAAGAGTAGGAGGGGAGCATAAATGAAAGAATTATTGATTATTGCAATTGGATCTGCCATTGTGAACAACGTTGTGCTCAGCCAGTTTCTTGGAATCTGTCCCTTCCTGGGAGTTTCCAAAAAAGTTGAGACTGCGTCCGGGATGGGTGGGGCGGTTATTTTCGTTATTACGATCGCATCCTTTATCACCGGACTGATCTATAAGGGGATCCTTGCAAGGTTTAAAGTAGAGTATTTACAGACCATCGTATTTATTCTGGTGATTGCGGCACTGGTACAGTTTGTGGAGATGTTTTTGAAAAAGGCGATGCCTTCTCTGTATCAGGCTCTGGGTGTGTATCTTCCGCTGATCACTACGAACTGTGCGGTTCTGGGTGTGGCGCTGACCAACGTTCAGAAAGAATATACTGTTTTCCAGGGAGTGATCAATGGAGTGGGAACTTCTGTAGGGTTTGCACTTGCCATCGTTATTATGGCCGGGATCCGCGAAAAGATCGAATATAACGATGTATCCGAATCTTTCCAGGGAACGCCCATCGTTTTGATCACGGCAAGTCTGATGGCGATCGCATTCTTTGGATTTTCAGGATTGATATAGGAGGAGCGGACAATGGGTGTGACGGAAATTGTAATAGGAGTAGTAGCGGCGGCAGTGATCGTTGGCGGAACAGGACTTTTTATAGGAGTATTCCTAGGGGTCGCCGGAAAGAAATTCGCCGTAGAAGTTGATCCGCGGGAGGAAGCCATCATGGAAGTGCTTCCGGGGAATAACTGCGGAGGCTGCGGATATGCAGGATGTTCCGGCCTGGCGTCTGCCATCGTAAAGGGAGAAGCAGAGGTGGGCGGATGTCCGGTAGGAGGCAGCCCGGTGGCGGAAAAGATCGGAAAGATCATGGGACTGGAAGCCGGTGAGCAGGTACACAGGGTAGCTTTTGTGAAGTGCGGCGGAAGCGATACCAATGCAAAAAAAGAATACGAATACCACGGAGTGAAGGACTGTGTCATGATGAATATGATGCAGGATGGAGGACCCAAGGCCTGCAGCTATGGCTGTCTGGGAGAAGGAAGCTGCGTGAAGGTTTGCCCGTTTGATGCGATTCATGTGGTGGACGGAGTGGCTGTGGTAGACAAGGAGGCCTGCAAGGCATGTAATAAATGTGTGGAGATCTGTCCGAAAAAGCTGATTGAATTAGTTCCCTATGACCAGAAACATCTGGTACAGTGCAGTTCCAGAGATAAGGGGAAGGATGTAACGAAGGCCTGCTCGGTAGGCTGTATCGGTTGCCGGATGTGCGAGCGAGTTTGTGAGCATGACGCTGTGCATGTGACAAATAACATTGCCTATATCGACACGGATAAGTGTACCAACTGCGGGGCATGTGCCGCAAAATGTCCAAGAAAGATCATTCTTCCGGGAAAGGCAGTATAAAAAGTGGAAAGACAACTGGAACAGAAGGGAATCCGTTTGTTTTTAAATGATGTAAAGAAGCAAAGGTGGGCGATCCTGGCAGTGATCGCCTGCCTTCTTTTGCTGAAAGCAACAACGGGAGCCTCCTGTCCGATGGTAGCGCTGACGGGATTTCCCTGTCCCGGCTGTGGCCTGACACGGGCGGGGATCCATCTGATGCACGGGGAGGTGCAAAGCGCCTTTCGGATCCATCCTTTTATTTACGGCGTGGCGGCCTACGGAGCCGTGTTTGCCATAAACCGTTATCTTTTAGGAAGGAGGATGGGAAAGGTATTGAAGGGAAGCCTGGTGCTTCTGGTGGCGGCCATGTGTCTGTTTTACATCTGGAGAATGATCCGTTATTTTCCGGGAGATCCTCCTATCAGCTATTACGGGTATAATCTGCTGAGACGGATGATGGCTCTCTTTCAATATTTTTTGTTGAAATAAAGAGACAATACTGATATACTGGGTATGAGTATAAAGAAGGGAGAGAAGATCAATGGACAATCAGTTTGATAACCAGATCAATACAGAGGGGCAATACAATCAGACCAATACTGAGATTCCACAGCAGAATGTGCAGGATAATTATCAGTACAATGTAGGCGGAGGCCAGAGTTCCCAGTACAATCAGAACGGGGATGGGATGGACACAACGCCGCTTACGGTAGGAGAGTGGGCGCTCACGATCCTGGCGCTGGCAATTCCGTGCGTGGGATTCATCCTGTATTGTGTTTGGGCATTTAGTAAGACCGGCAATATCAACAGAAGAAACTTCTGCCGGGCAGGTTTGATCATTTACGCAGTATGTATTTTGATCTATGTTCTTATTTTCGTTGTGTTTGGCGCAGCGCTTCTGGGTGGTATGGGATCCTACTATTATTAGGAAGCAGCCCGGGAAGAGCATTGGATTCAGAAAGATTTTCAGAGAAGGTAAGGGTGAGAGTGCAAGCTTTCATCCTTCTTTTTTTGCAGGAAGGATGAGACGGTGTGCCGGATCGTTCCACATTCACGGCGATCACAGCCTTGCTTCCTGGTTGAAGGCGGGATGGGATTGTGATAGAATAAGGAGCGGAAAACAGGAGAGAACATGGAAACATATTTGTCAAAAAAAGATAAGAGAGTGATCGTGGCGGTAGTGATACTGTCTGTGGTTATCTATCTTTTCTGCGGACTCTGGAACAGGGAAGAAGGCGCCAGGGTGGTCGTGAAGGTAGATGGAAATATACAGGGAATCTATTCCCTGAAGGAGGACAGAACGATCCGTGTAAATCATGGAAAAAATATTGTGGAGATCAAGAATGGGAGGGCGGTCATGAAGGAAGCGTCCTGTCCGGATCAGCTTTGCGTCCATCAAAAAGGAATCAGCGGAATGCATGAGACCATCGTGTGTCTGCCGAACAAGGTGGTCATAGAGATTGAGGGCGAAGAAGCAAAGACGGATTCTCCACAAGAAATTGACAGCGTTGCAGAATAGAAAGAGCAGAATAGAGGGATTCATGAAAAACAGAGTGGCATATTTTGGCGTATTTACGTCTCTTGCTTTGATATTGAGTTATGTAGAAAGTCTGATTCCCCTTCCCTTTGGAGTACCGGGAATGAAGCTGGGGCTGGCAAATCTTGTGATACTGATCGCCTTGTATCAAATGAAAGTGGCAGATGTGTATCTATTGGCAGTGGTGCGGGTGTTGCTTTCCGGATTTTTGTTTGGAAATTACTTCAGCATTTTGTACAGCCTGGCCGGGGGCCTCTTCAGTCTGTCTATGATGTATTTTTTCAGGAAAAGGGAAGGATATACCAAGGTGGGAGTCAGCATGGTGGGCGGCGTGTTCCATAATGTGGGGCAGTGCCTGGTAGCCGGAGTGGTGGTCGGAACCTTCAAGATCGTGTATTATCTGCCGGTGCTGCTTCTGACGGGACTTGTGACAGGATTTCTGATCGGCATCATCGGACGGGAAGTGTTGAAACGACTTCCGGTTTTACGCAGCTTCTGACAAAATGGAGGGGCAGGAACAAAAAAGAAGTTTTGGCAGGGATATCCGCATGAAGAGTGCAGGTTCCGGCTGCTGCCTGTCTGTGTGAAAAGACAGAAAAGAGGAGAAGAAAACAAAAATCAGGACATGCCGTTTATAAGGAGAGAAAATGATAGCATATATAAAAGGGGTTTTGGCAGACAAAGAAGAAAGCAGAGTCATCGTGGAAACGGGAGGGATCGGATATGGGATTTTTGTACCGCAGTCTGACATGGAGCGATTGCCCAAAACGGGAAACATGGTGGAACTGTACACCTATTTCCACGTAAAAGAGGACGAAATGAAGCTGTTTGGATTTTTGTCAAAAGAAGAGAAAGAACTATTTAAACTGATTATAGGAGTCAGCGGGATCGGTCCCAAGGGCGGGCTTTCCATCCTGTCGGCGTTGTCTCCCAACGCCCTGCGGATGGCGGTGGTGTCGGGCGATGCCAAGGCGATCGCAAAATCCCCCGGGATCGGGAAGAAAACGGCGGAAAAGCTGATCCTGGAATTAAAGGACAAGCTGAATCTGGAGCAGATGCTGGAACAGACGTCGGAGGGAGCCGCAAACATAGAAAATACCGGAGTACAGGGAGAGGTCATAGAGGCGCTGACAGAATTAGGCTATGGCCAGACGGAAGCGTGGAGGGCAGTGAGAAATTCGGGCCTGGAAGAAGGAGATACGGCAGAATCCCTGCTGAAGCGTGCTCTGAAGAATATTATGTTTTAGTATAAGGGGAAGATATGAACAGAAGAATCGTGACAACGGAATATACGGAAGAAGAAAATAAACTGGAAAGCCATCTAAGGCCGCAGACATTGGAGGATTATATCGGGCAGGAAAAGGCCAAGGAGACGCTAAAGGTATATATAGAGGCGGCAAAAGCAAGAAAAGAACCGCTGGATCATGTGCTCTTTTATGGGCCGCCGGGGCTTGGCAAGACGACGCTTGCCGGTATCATTGCCAATGAAATGGGGGTCAATATGAAGGTGACTTCTGGCCCTGCTATTGAAAAGCCGGGAGAAATGGCTGCCATTTTAAACAGTCTTCAGGAAAATGACGTTCTGTTCGTAGATGAGATCCACAGACTGAACCGACAGGTGGAGGAAGTGTTGTATCCTGCTATGGAAGATTATGTGATCGATATCATGATAGGAAAAGGATCCTCTGCCAGATCCATTCGCCTGGAGCTTCCCAAATTTACACTGGTAGGAGCTACGACCCGGGCGGGGATGCTGACGGCGCCTCTCAGAGACCGGTTTGGAGTGGTGCATCGCCTGGAGTTTTATACGCCAAGAGAACTTCAGACCATTGTACTTCGATCGGCGCAGGTGCTGGAGGTAGAGGTGGAACTGGAGGCGGCAATGGAATTGGCAAGGCGATCCAGGGGAACGCCCAGACTTGCCAACCGGCTTCTGAAGAGAGTCAGGGATTTTGCGCAGGTAAAGTATGACGGCTGTATTTCCAAAGAAGCAGCCAACTATGCTCTGGATCTTCTAGATGTGGATAAGGAAGGACTGGACCAGACAGACAGGGAGGTACTGCTGACTATGATCCAGCGCTTTTCCGGCGGACCGGTGGGACTGGATACACTGGCAGCTTCCGTGGGAGAAGATTCCGGAACCATAGAAGATGTCTATGAGCCGTTTTTGCTGAAAAATGGCTGGATTCAGAAAACACCGAGAGGAAGAGTCGTAACGGAAAGAGCCTACCGTCATCTGGGAATGGAAAAAGAATAGGAAAGTGTTAGAAAACACAGGAAAAATAGTTGGTTTTTTAGAAATTTTAGTTTATAATAAAGAAAACATGGATGAATGAGGGAGGCTTCTGATGGCATCATCAAAAAACTACACGGAAGTATTAATTGGGGGGAAGGTGTTTACCCTCAGTGGTTTTGAAAGTGAGGAGTACCTGCAGAAGGTATCCACTTATCTGAATCACAAAATCGAAGAATGCAGCCGCAGCGACGGGTATCGAAAACAAAATTCCGAGACCAGGAGTATTTTACTTGCCCTGAATATCGCCGATGACTATTTTAAGGCGAAAAAACAGGGAGGATCGCTGGAAAGCGATATCGAGACAAAAGACAAAGAGATGTATGACTTGAAGCATGAATTGATTTCTGTTCAGATCAAGCTGGAAAACGCAGAAAAGGCGATGGATAAGCTGAAGGAAGAGAACAAAGAGCTTCAGATGAAGATCGTCCAGCTGGAGACAGAGATAAAAAACAAAGGAAACGGATCAAACTAACAGGATCGTACCACAAAAAGAAAAGCAAAGGATAGGCTGTCTCTGGACAGTCTATTTTCGCATAAGAAAGAGGAGACTATGGGAAAACACGTTGAGATCCTTGCGCCGGCCGGATCTTTGGACAGTCTGCGGGCCGGACTTGCAGCGGGAGCAGACGCAGTCTATATAGGAGGGAGCAGGTTCGGAGCCAGAGCCTATGCGCAGAATTTTACCGAGGAACAGCTTCTGGAAGCGATAGATGAAGTGCATTTACAGGGGAAAAAGATCTATATGACGGTCAATACCCTTCTGAAAGATAAAGAACTGGCGGAGCTGTTTTCTTACCTGCTGCCTTATTATCAAAGAGGTCTGGATGCTGTGATCGTGCAGGATATGGGAGTGCTACGGGCAGTTAGGAGCTGGT
The DNA here is from genome assembly GCF_009696485.1 of Suipraeoptans intestinalis. GTDB lineage: Bacteria > Bacillota > Clostridia > Lachnospirales > Lachnospiraceae > Suipraeoptans > Suipraeoptans intestinalis. Next base: position 196,515 of record NZ_VULY01000018.1, on the reverse strand, counting down.
TTCCCGGGCTGGAGATCCATGCCAGCACGCAGATGAGTATTTCGGCTGCGGAGGGAGTCAGGTTTCTGAAGAAACACGGTGTTTCTCGGGTGGTGCCTTCCAGAGAGTTACATTTGAAAGAGATTGCAGAAATGAAGAAAGAAGGACTGGAGCTGGAATGTTTTGTTCATGGGGCAATGTGTTACAGCTATTCAGGGCAGTGTCTGTTCAGCAGTCTCATCGGCGGCAGGAGCGGCAACAGAGGACAGTGCGCCCAGCCATGCCGTCTTCCCTATCAGATAGACGGCCGGCCGGAGCAGGACCTTTTGAGTCTGAAAGATCTGTGTACCATCCATAAGATCCCGGAACTGATAGAGGCGGGGATCGATTCTTTCAAAATCGAAGGAAGAATGAAGCAGCCGGAATATGTCTATACGGTAACAAAGCTTTACAAGAAATATACGGATCTTTATCAAAAAAACGGACAAAGTGGATTTTCTGTAAGTGCGGAGGATGAAAGAAAACTGAAAGAAGTCTACCAGAGAAGAGGATATTCGCAAGGGTATTATCATCAGCGAAACGGAAAGGAGATGCTCTCCCTTGCAAGACCGGAAAACGTATCGACGGAGTCGCAGAAGAAGGAAGGGGCCTACCTTCCCGAACTGCTGCCCGTTTCCGGCAAGCTGTGGCTCAAAAGCGGATGTCCGGTAAGCTTTTCTGTAGCTGCCGGGTCTGCCAAAGTAAGCTGCAAGGGAGAAGTGGTGCAGGAGGCGGTACGCCAGCCGCTGGAACTTTCCAAGGTGGAAAAGCAGATGAAAAAAACGGGAAGCACCGGGTTTTATTTTCAGGATCTGGAGATCTGCATGGAAGAGGGAGTCTTTCTTCCGGTGCAAAGCCTGAATCAGTTACGGAGACAGGGGCTTGGAAAACTGACGGAAGCCCTCTTACAGCCTTACAGAAGAGAGTGGACGAAGGAGAACGGGAAGGAAGACGAAAGCGCGTTACATCCGGAACAGGGAGCTGCTGCCGAAGAAAACAGGGACCGAAGCGCTACTTACAGGGTGGGAGTGCTGGTGCAGACCAGAGAACAGATGAAAATAGCGCTGGACGCCGAGATGGTTTCCCGGATCTATGTAGAGGATCCAAAACTTTGCAGAGAGGCGAAACTGTCAAAGAAATGTATCATTCTTGCACTTCCTTCTGTGTTTCGTGAAGATACCGCAGAAAAGTGGGAGGCATACCGGGAAGAGATCCGTGCCTACTGCGATGAAGTGCTGATAAGAAACTGGGACAGCCTTCAATGGCTTAGAGACAGAGGATTTGAAAAACCTGTGCGGACAGACTATAATCTCTATGTATGGAATCAACAGGGAAAGGTATTTTTCCGGGAAGAGGGGATCCGGGGGTATACGGCTCCGGTAGAATTTCGGGAAAGAGAATTAAAAGAACTGGAAATAGAAGGAGCCACCCTGATCGTGTATGGGCGTCAGCCGGTTATGATCACTGCCAACTGCGTACAGAAGACGGTGCGCGGATGCGACGGGCGTTCAGGCTGGCTGTATTTGACCGACAGGAAACAGAAAAAAATACCGGTTAAAAAATATTGTGATTCCTGTTATAATGTTATCTATAATCCCGCGCCGCTGTTTCTGGCAGATCTGGCAGAAGATGTGAAGCGTCTTGGAATGTGGGAGATCCGTCTGGACTTTTCCACAGAAGACAAAGAAGAGATGCAGGCGGTTTTAAAAGCCTATCAGGCGGGATTCCTGCAGGGAGATCCGGAACTGGGAGTTCCGTTTCAAAAGGAATTCACCAGAGGGCATTGGAAACGGGGCGTAAAATAGGAGTAAGGCATGATAAATATTATAGTAGAGCTTTCCAAATACATTTTGATCGTGATGATCGTCGTCTATGCGTATTTGTGTTTTGGAGTATTTGCCTATCGAAGCCCGGAGGCAAAAAAAAAGATCCTGACGCAGCAGAATGTGCTGATGTTTCTGATGCACATGACGGCGTTTCTGGTCATGTATCTGGAAACATCGGATTTAAAAATGATCGCTTTTTATTTAATGCAAGTGGTTCTGTTTAGCGCCACTATAATCCTCTATACGAATCTTTATCCTAAAGCGTCGCGTTTGGTGGTAAATAATCTATGTATGCTTTTAAGTGTAGGACTGATCATGATCACCAGACTAAATTATGAGAAAGCGATGAAACAGTACATCATCGCAGCGGGAAGCATTGCCCTCAGCCTTGTGATCCCGGTGATCATCCGAAAACTGAAGCTGTTGTCCGAGTGGAGGCTTTTTTATGGAGGACTGGGTATCCTGTCTCTGGGCGTGGTGGCAGTCTTAGGAAGGGTATCCTACGGGGCAAGGCTGGGATTTACCGTTGCAGGGATCAGTATTCAGCCTTCGGAGCTGGTAAAGATCATCTTCGTATTTTTTGTGGCGGCCAGCTTCAAAAAATCCATGGAATTTAAAAATATTGTGGTTACCACAACCCTTGCGGCATTCCACGTGCTGATCCTGGTGGCCTCTACAGATTTGGGCGCTGCCCTGATCGTCTTTGTGGTATACCTGACGATGCTTTATGTGGCAACGCATCAGTTTCTCTATGTGGCGGCGGGCGTCCTGTCCGGCGGCGCAGCGTCAGTGGGAGCGTATCATCTGTTCAACCATGTAAGAGTCAGAGTTCTGGTGTGGAAGGATCCCATTGCGGTGTACGACAAAGGAGGATATCAGGTAGCGCAGTCTTTGTTTGCCATCGGAACGGGAGGATGGTTTGGGATGGGCTTATTCCAGGGAGCGCCTGACAGTATTCCGGTTGCGGACACGGATTTTATTTTTTCGGCGATCGCAGAGGAGATGGGATTGATCTTTGCTCTTGCGGTGATTCTGATCTGTATCAGCTGCTACGTGATGTTTCTGAATATCGCAATGCAGCTTCACAACATGTTTTATAAGATGGTGGCTTTGGGACTGGGAACCTGTTATATTTTCCAGGTGTTTTTAACGGTGGGCGGCGTGACTAAATTTATCCCTTCTACCGGAGTGACCCTGCCGTTGATCAGCTATGGAGGCAGTTCTCTGGTCAGTACTTTGATCCTGTTTGCTATTATCCAGGGACTGTATATCCTGCGGGAAGATGAGGAAGAAGATATTGAGAGAAGACAACGAGAGAAGTTACGAGCAAAGAGAAGCATTGCGGAAGATGGAGAGAAAAATGGAAAAAAGGGCAATGCCGCGGAAAGAGAGAAAAGAAGCAGACAGAGAAGACCGGAGAAAGGCAAGGAAAAAACGATCCGGTAACAGGGAGTTTGCCAAGGTGACATATGTATATGTCCTGCTGTTTCTGGCTTTGATGGGATATATCATTTATTTTCAGGCGGTAAAAAGTAAGGATCTGATCAAAAGTCCCTACAATGCCAGACAGGATGCCAACAGCAAACGGATCACCAGAGGGCAGATCCAGGACCGCAACGGCAACGTTTTGGCGGAGACAGTCACAGGAGCAGACGGAAAAGAAGTCAGACAGTATCCCTACGGTAATCTGTTTGCGCATGTAGTAGGCTACAGTCAACAAGGGAAGACGGGGTTGGAGTCCGCAGAGAATTATAATCTTCTGACATCCAACGAATTTTTTCTTACCAAGCTGCAAAACGAATTCCAAAACAAGAAAAATCCGGGAGATAACATTGTGACGACGCTGGACGCCCGCCTACAGGAAGCGGCGTGGGACGCGCTGGGGCCTTACAGGGGAGCCGTGGTAGCAATAGAGCCTTCCACCGGAAAGATTGTGGCTATGGTGTCCAAGCCGGACTATGATCCCAATCAGATAGAAGAAAATTGGGAGTACCTGAATGCAGATCCGGAAAGCGCTTTGCTGAACAGGGCTACGCAGGGAAACTATGTACCGGGATCCACCTTTAAGGTGGTAACGGCATTGGAATATATGCGAGAACATCCGGATTACGAATCCTACTCCTACACCTGTCCGGGATACATAGAATATGAGGGGACGCTGATCCACTGCTACAATCACCAGGCTCATGGAGTGGTGGATCTTCAGGACAGTCTGGCATACTCCTGCAACGCCTCGTTTTCGAATATTGGATTGATGCTGGATGTTTCCCGGTTTCAAAAAACAGCCAAGGAACTTCTGTTTGACAGTAAGCTCCCCGGTCCTCTGCCGGGAAGCCGCAGCAGCTTTACATTGACGGGGCAGTCAGGCAGCGCGGACAAAATGATGACGGCTATGGGACAGGGACAGACCCAGGTAAGCCCTTATCATATGGCGCTGATCACGGCTTCCATCGCCAACGGGGGCGTGTTGATGAAGCCTTATCTGGTAGATAAGATCACCAACCATTCCGGAAAGGTGATCGAAAAGCAGATGCCGAAAGAATACAGAACCCTGATGACGCCGGAGGAGGCCGCAAAACTGAAAGAGTATATGACGGCCGTCGCCTCTTACGGTACGGCTTCCGTGTTTGCAGGAGCCGGCTATACCGCGGCAGGGAAGACAGGAACGGCAGAGTACAGCAATGATCAGGAAAAGACACATTCCTGGTTTATCGGAATGTGTGATGTGGATCAGCCGCAGCTGGCAATCAGTGTCATCATTGAAGCTTCCGATGGAAGCATCAGTGGCACGCAGGTGGCGAAACAGGTATTTGACGCCTATTATCAGTAGCGGTCAAAAGGAGAAGGGAATGCGCTATTTCAAGAATCTGTACCTGACAGAAAGAGCAAAAGAAAAGAAGGAAACCATCATCCGAAAGCTGGAGGATAACAGCATCCAGTTTTCGGTTTACCTGCTCCTTTGCAGAGAGGGAGAGAGAATGTCGCTGGAGATCTGCCATGCCGGAATGTTTTTACAGACCTGGTATCCCAGAGAACAGGTAAAGATCGCGGGAATGGCAGTCGGCTACGAGGAGGCGCTGGAACTTCTGGTAGAGATCGTGGAGGATGCTTACCAAAACACCGGAAACGCAGACGTGTGTTCTTATCTGAAAGCAAGGGAGGAACAGGGCGAATAAAATGTTGCATATGATTTTAATCCTATTGAAAGGACTGGGGATCTGCCTGGGAGTTTTTGCAGGACTGCTTGTTCTTATTCTATCGGGGATCCTGTTTTTACCAATCTGCTATCGGATGGAAGGAAACTGGAACCGGATGAAGGAAGAGCGGGGAGGCAGGGCTGTGATAAGGTGGTGTTTTGGCCTGGTTTCAGCTTGTTTCTATTATGAAGAAGGAGCAAAATGGAAGGTCAGAGTCGCTTTTTGGAAGTGGGGGAGCGATTCGCTTTTGGGACAGGAAAAAAAAGAGAGACAGTCCGGCGGGAAAACGAGTGAGGAAAAAAGTGATGACGAAGCGGACCAAAAGGAAACAGATCCCGTTCCTTTCCAGGAAATGGAACCAGAGGATCCAGTGGATCCAGTGGATCAGACGGATCCTGAAATGGAAGAAAATCCTGGGAAAGTGGAAGCGGCAGAAAAAGAAAGTACAGAAAAAAGCATTTTAAACAGGATCCGACAGGGATGGGAAGAGATCAAGAGAAAGTTTCGTAATATCCGTGATACCATCAGATGGCTGCAGGAGCAAAAGGAGGCTCTCAAAGAATTTCTGGAGGATCCCATCCATCAAAGAGCATTCCAGATACTGAAAAAAGAAGGTAGGATTCTTCTTAAAAAACTAAAGCCGAAAGATATAAGAGGAAGATTTGTATTTGGCTTTGAAGATCCCGGAACAACAGGGTATGTTCTGGCAGGACTGGCAGTTTTGTATCCGGTTTATGAGGATCGGATAGAGATCCTTCCCGATTTTGAGACGGAAGTTTTGGAGGTGGACGGAAGCGTTTGCGGCAGAGTCTACCTGTGGTGGATGATCAGGCTGCTGGCGGGCCTTGGCTGCAGGAAAGCGGTTCGAATGACCTATCGGGATATCATGGAATATAAAAACAATATGGCACGCAGGAAAGGAAGGGACAGATAATGGCAGAACAGAATTTTAAGGAAACGGTAGAGGCGCTATTTCAGGGAGTGGATAGTGTGGTGTCGTCCAAGACGGTGGTAGGAGAGCCCGTCCATATCGGCGATGTTATCATTCTTCCGCTGGTGGATGTATCTTTTGCCATCGGAGCCGGCAGCTTTCAGAGCGGGAAAAATGTGGAAGCAGGCGGAAGACAGGGAGAGAGGAAGCAAAAGGGCGCAGGAGGAATGGGCGGAAAGATGACGCCCAGCGCAGTTCTTGTGATACAAAACGGAAAGACCAAGCTGGTCAATATTAAAAACCAGGATACCATGACCAAGATTTTGGATATGGTTCCGGATCTTGTGGATCGTTTTTCACCCAAAAAAGAAGGGAAGATGACAGAACAGAAGGTTGCGGATATGCTGGAGAAAGCTTCGGAAGAGGAGTAGGAGAATCTTTCCGACAGGATTCCGACAAGAAGAAAAAATTAGGTCTTGCAATTTTAGATGAGATTTGCTAGAATATCAATGTTGCAAGTTCGTAAGAACTTATTTTGAGCGTTAGGAGGTGCAGTCATGGCTAAATGTGCTATTTGCGAAAAGGGTGCTCACTTTGGAAATAATGTAAGTCATTCTAATAGAAAAACACCAAAAATGTGGAAGTCAAATGTGAAGTCCGTTCGTGTAAAGACAGAGGGCGGTGCTACACGTAAGATGTATGTATGTACTTCTTGTCTGAAGTCCGGCAGAGTAGAGCGTGCATAATGCAGGAGAAAGAAGAATGAGGAACTCAGATTTCGTTTTGGAATCTGAGTTTTTGCTTTATAAGGAACCGGGACAGGGAGTTAATAGTTGTAATCAAATAAAAAACAGAGTATAATATCAGTACTGCGTAGGCAGCAGGGGAAGAGAACGGAGGTTTCGATATGAAAGGATGTATGAGTACAGAACTTGGCATCGTGACGGTAGATGCGGAAGTTATTGCGAAATATGCGGGAACGGTAGCGGTAGAGTGCTTTGGGATCGTAGGGATGGCGGCGGTCAATATGAAGGACGGACTGGTTCACCTGTTGAAAAAAGAGAGTCTGACCAAAGGAATACAGGTAAGGATCTCAGAGGATAATCATATCGCGATCCATTTTCATGTGATCGTGTCTTATGGTGTGAACATCTCGGCCGTCACAGACAATCTGTGCAGCAATGTAAAGTATAAAGTGGAAGAATTTTCCGGAATGCCGGTAGATAAGATCAATGTCTACATTGAAGGCGTAAGAGTCATCGATTAAGGAGGGGCAAGACGTGGCTACGAAAACGATAAGTGTAGATAAGATGGCTGAAATGTTTCTTGCCGGAGCAAGGAATATTGAGGCAAAAAAGGAATATATCAACGAACTGAACGTGTTTCCCGTCCCGGACGGGGATACGGGAACGAACATGTCCATGACCATCATGGCGGCTGCCAGGGAAGTGGCGGCTTTGGAAAATCCGACGATGGAGGAACTGGCAAAAGCCATCTCCTCCGGATCTCTGCGGGGAGCAAGAGGAAATTCAGGGGTTATCCTGTCGCAGTTGTTAAGAGGATTCACGAAAGCGATCCGTCAGGAAAAAGAAGTAGACGCCTTTGTACTGGCGGCAGCATGTGCCAGGGGACGGGACACGGCTTACAAGGCGGTTATGAAGCCAAAGGAAGGAACCATTTTGACGGTTGCCAGCGGGATTGCGGACAAGGCAGCCCAGATGGCGGGAGAAACCGAGGATCTGGAGGTCTTTCTCGGCGAAGTGATCGCACATGGGCGGGAAGTTCTGGCAAAGACTCCGGAGATGCTGCCTGTTTTAAAAGAGGCAGGCGTGGTGGATTCCGGCGGACAGGGACTGATCGAGATCCTCCAGGGTGCTTACGATGCATTTTTAGGGAAAGAAATAGACTATCCGGCTATCATTCCGGCAGCGGAAAGAGTAGTAAAAGCAGCATCTGTGACAGAAGAGGCGGAGATTCGTTTTGGCTATTGTACAGAGTTTATCATCCTGACGGAAAAGGAATTTACAGAAGGACAGGAAAGAGAACTGAAACAGTACCTTTCTTCCATTGGTGATTCCATTGTCTGCGTAGCAGATGAAGAGGTGGTAAAGATCCACGTACATACCAACGATCCGGGTATGGCGCTGCAAAAAGCTCTGGGATATGGGCAGCTTTCCCGTATCAAGATCGACAATATGCGGGAGGAGCACCAGGAAAAACTGATCCGGGATTCCGAGAGACTGGCACGGGAGCAGGCGCAGGAAGAAAAAGAGCGGAAAAAGATGGGCTTTATCGCTGTTTCCATAGGAGAGGGACTGAATGATATTTTCCGTGAACTGGGTGTAGATTACATCATCGAAGGGGGACAGACAATGAACCCCAGCACAGAGGATATGCTCAATGCTATCCAACAGGTCAATGCGGATACTATATTCATCCTTCCAAACAACAAGAACATTGTACTGGCAGCCAATCAGGCCAGGGAACTGGTGAAGGAGAAGGAGATCATAGTGATCCCGACAAAGACGGTTCCCCAGGGAATCACGGCAGTCATCAATTTCATGCCGGAGGAGGATGTACCCTCCAATGAGGCTGTGATGCTGGAGGAGATCGCAAAAGTGAAGACCGGACAGGTTACCTACGCAGTCCGGGATACCTGTATCGATGAGAAAGAGATCAAAGAAGGCGACATTATGGGAATTGGCGATAATGGGATTCTGGCAGTAGGGAAAGAAGTGGAAGCGACAGCCAGAGAGATGCTGGATCATTTGGTAGATGACAGTTCCGAGCTGATCAGTCTCTATTACGGGGAAGACGTCAGCGAAGAAGCGGCGGCAGCATTTGTGCAGGCGGTAGAAGAGCTGTATCCAGATCTGGATGTAGACGCTCATTACGGCGGACAGCCGATCTATTACTACGTGATGGCAGTGGAATAGTCCGTCAGGCAGGGATATGATAGAAGAGACAAGATTAAATCAACTGAAAGGGATAGGAGAAAAGACGGAAAAACTCTTCCAGAAGCTGGGGCTTTTTACAGTGGGAGATCTGATCCGCTTCTATCCTAGGACTTACGATATTTATGAAGTGCCTGTATTCATCTCCCAGTTGGAGGAAGGACGGATACAGGCGATAAGGGGAAAGATCGTATCACCGGTGCGGGTGGCGGGCAGTCGGGAAATGCAGGTCACGACTCTTTTGATCCGGGATGATACGGGAAGTCTCCGTGTACTGTGGTTTCGTATGCCCTTTTTAAAGCATAGCTTCAAAGAAGGGCAGGAAATTATTTTAAGGGGGAGGATTGTCTTAAAAAAAGGCGAGTTCCGAATGGAGCAGCCTGAAATCTTTCTCTCTTTACAGGCATATAAAGAAAGGCTGCATTCCATGCAGCCTGTTTACAGTGTGACGGCAGGGTTGTCCAACAAAGTGGTAAAAAAGGCGGTCCAGCAGGTTCTGGAGCATTTTACGTTCAAAGAGGAAGCCTTGCCGGAGCATATTCTGAAGGAAAATCATCTATTTCTGTGGAAAGACGCTGTTCTTGGAATCCATTTTCCCAAAACAAAAGAAGAATTTGAATATAGTAGACAAAGACTGGTGTTTGACGAATTTCTCACATTTATCCTTGCCGTCAGAGGTCTGAAAGAAAAGAAGGAAGCGGAGGAAAGCAGTTATCTTGCCTGGGATACCAGGCTGAGCCAAAAACTGGAGGAATCCTTACCTTATCGGCTGACAAATGCGCAAAGGCAGGTGTGCCGGGAGGTTTCCGAAGATCTGAGATCCGGAAAAATGATGGCAAGACTGATACAAGGAGACGTGGGGTCCGGCAAAACGATCGTGGCGGTTCTGGCACTTCTTCAGACGGTGGGAAGCGGATATCAGGGAGCGCTGATGGCGCCGACGGAGGTATTGGCAAACCAGCACTACGAAAACCTGCAGAATATGTTTGCGGCTGCAGGCCTTGACGTTACCGTGGAACTTTTAACCGGATCCCTGACAGGGAAGGCAAGAAAAGAAGTCTATGAAAGGATTCGAGAGGGCAGGGCGGATATTGTAGTGGGAACGCATGCCCTGATCCAGGAGCAGGTGGAATATCATGATCTTGCTCTGGTAGTTACAGATGAACAGCATAGATTCGGCGTAAACCAGAGAGGAGATTTTGCAAAAAAAGGCAAAAAACCGCATGTTTTGGTCATGAGTGCAACGCCGATTCCCAGAACGCTGGCGATTATTTTGTATGGCGATCTGGACGTTTCCGTGATAGCGGAGCGTCCTTTAAACCGGATTCCGATCAAGAACTGCGTGGTGGGAACGGATTACCGCAAAAAGGCATACGCCTTTTTAAAGAAGCAGGTGGAAGAGGGGCGGCAGTGTTATGTGATCTGCCCGATGGTGGAAGAAAGCGAACATCTGGATGCAGAAAACGTGACGGATTATACGGAGGTTTTGCGGGAGGCATTAGGGAAGGAGATCTGTGTGGAATGTCTGCATGGAAAAATGAAGCCTGCTGAAAAAGACAGGCTGATGCAGGCGTTTTCCCAGAATAAGATCCAGATACTGGTGTCTACGACAGTGATTGAGGTGGGGATCGATGTTCCAAATGCTACGGTGATCCTGATCGAGAATGCGGAACGGTTTGGGCTGGCACAGCTACATCAATTAAGAGGAAGAGTGGGGCGGGGAAAGCACCAGTCTTACTGCATTTTTATGACTGCCTCCAGATCAAAAGAGATCCGGGACAGACTGGAGATCCTGAATCAGAGTAACGATGGCTTTTTTATTGCCGAAGAAGATCTGCGGCTGAGAGGACCGGGAGACCTGTTTGGGATCCGGCAAAGTGGGTTAATGGATTTTAAAATAGGGGATATCTTTCAGGATTCCCAGATACTGAAATTGGCGGCAAAGGTGGCGAAAGAACTGGAGAGGCAGGACAGGGAGTGTCTGACTCTCAGGCAGGGTCCGGTGGTGCTTTAGAGGACGGATCGAAAAAGGAGAAAAGGAGAAACGGTTGCAAACGATCATAGTGGTGTTAGGAATAGTCGCACTGTACGTCGTACTGGAGGCGGTGCGGGAACTGCATACATTCCGAAAGGTGTATTATACCGTATCCGCAAGGGAACTGAATGGAATGAAAAGAAGCCGGAAGGTGGTTTTTTTAAGCGATCTTCACAACGCTTCCTATGGAAAAGAAAACCAGAGGCTCTACCGGGCGATCCGGGAGGAAAAACCGGATATCATCCTGATCGGAGGCGATATGCTGGTGGGAAAAAGAAGCAGCTCTTATGAGGGCACCCTCTCTTTTTTGATACGGCTGGCAAAACTTTGTCCTGTTTATTATGCAAATGGAAATCATGAGCAAAAGATGAAAGAAAACGCCCGGTTTTATGAAGGCAGATATGACAGATACAGATCCGCCTTGGAGACGAACGGGATCTGTATGTTGGAAAACCGGCGGGAAGCATTCCTGTGGGACGGGGCAAAGATCTGTCTGACGGGATTGGAGATTCCGCTTTGGGGATACAAAAAACAGGGAGGGAAGCCGGTTGTCAAAAGGGATCTGGATCGTCTTATAAAGAAGGAAGAGGATGGATTTGAGATCGTGTTGGCTCATAATCCCAAATATATGAAAGTTTACGAGAAATGGGGAGGCAATCTTTTTCTGTCCGGTCATTATCATGGAGGGATCGTAGGATTTCCGGGAAACAGAGGAATTCTGTCTCCGGATTTCCGGCTGTTTCCCCCTTACACAGCCGGAAAACACAAGCTTTCAGAGAAGGCAACAGCCATCATCAGCAGAGGTCTGGGCGTTCATACGCTGCCGTTCCGACTGTGGAATCCGGCGGAGCTGGTTATTATTACATTGCAAGGAGAAAAAGGAAATGGGAATTCCCGTAAAACTGCAGGTATTTGAAGGTCCGCTGGATCTTCTGCTACATCTGATCGATAAAAATAAAATAGATATCTACGATATTCCGATCGTAGAAATTACCGGCCAGTATATGGAATATATCCGGCAAATGGAATCGGAAGATCTAAACATTATGAGTGAATTCCTGGTAATGGCGGCTACGCTTCTGGACATCAAGTGCAGGATGCTTCTTCCGGCGGAGGAAAACGAGGAAGGGGAGAGGGAGGATCCGAGACAGGAACTTCTGGAACAGCTTCTGGAATACAAAAAATACAAATGCATGGCATCCTGGCTCAGAGACAGGGAAAGCTGTGGGGCCGGAAGGATCTGCCGGAGGGAATCTCTTCCGCCGGAAGTGAAAGAATACCAGGAGCCGGTGGATATGGATCGTCTGCTGGAAGGAGTGACATTGCAAAGGCTGCATGGAATCTTTCAGGAGGTTATGCAAAAAAGGGCGGACAAGCTGGATCCGGTCCGAAGCAAATTCGGAAAGATAGAAAAAGAAGAAGTGACCCTTCCCGAGAAACTGAGTTATGTTACCGATTACATCAGACGCAACAGAAATGTCCGCTTTCGGCAGCTACTGGAGGCCCAGACATCCAAAATACAGGTAGTCGTCACTTTTTTGGCAGTGCTTCAGCTGATGAAAGAAGGACAGATCCATGTGGAGCAGGAAAAGGCGTTTGAGGAGATCCGGATCCTGTGGAACGCGGATGAAAAATAAAAGGAAGAAAGGCAGTATGGTTGAAGTGGAAATGAACAGATTGGCAGGGATTGTCGAGGCGATACTATTTACGATGGGAGATGCGGTGGAAATCGAAAAGCTTTCGAAAGCCATTGACCATGATGAAAAAACAACACGAAAGATCCTGGAGGTACTGAAGGAAAAATATCTGGAGGAAGACAGAGGGATCCAGTTGATAGAGCTGGAAGATTCCGTGCAGCTGTGTACCAAGGCGGAAGCCTACGAATATCTGATCAGGCTGGCCAGTCAGCCCCGCAGGCACGTGCTGACGGAAGTGTTGATGGAAACGCTGTCTATCATTGCCTATAAGCAGCCGGTTACCAAACAGGAGATCGAGAAGATCAGAGGAGTTAAATCGGATCATGCAGTAAATAAGCTGGTGGAATACGAACTGGTGTCGGAGATGGGAAGGCTGGACGCTCCGGGAAAACCCATCCTGTTTGGTACGACGCAGGAGTTTTTAAGAAGGTTCGGGCTGCCTTCCGCCGGAGAACTTCCAAGTCCGGACCCGGAACAGATGGAAGAATTTAAGGAAGAGGCAGAGGAAGAAGTACAGCTGAGGCTGAATGTATAAGGACTGTCATTTTTTCAGAAAAAGATTGACAGGATGGAAAAAGTAGACTAACATAGGATCAAAGATATAGAACATTTGTTCTGAAAAGGAGAACTTAGATGAAGAAAGATACAAAGAAAGAATCAGTACAGCAGAGCAGAGAAAATGAAAAAAAATTAGAAGCTCTTTCTATGGCTATCGCAAAGCTGGAGAAGGATTTTGGAAAGGGAACGGTAATGAAGCTGGGGGATCCTGCCGCACAGGTGGCAGTGGAGACAGTTCCCACAGGCTCCCTCAGTCTGGATCTGGCGCTGGGACTTGGCGGACTGCCCAGAGGAAGGGTAATAGAGATCTACGGACCGGAGTCCAGCGGAAAGACAACAATCGCGCTTCATGCCATTGCCTCCGTACAAAGGGCAGGAGGAATTGCAGGATTTATTGATGCAGAGCATGCCCTGGATCCGGTGTATGCCAAGAATATCGGAGTAGATATTGACGAACTTTATATTTCGCAGCCGGACAGCGGAGATCAGGCGCTGGAGATCGCAGAAACGATGGCCAGATCGGGAGCGCTGGATATTATCGTCATCGACTCTGTCGCAGCTCTGGTTCCCCGGCAGGAGATCGAAGGCGGCATGGGAGACAGTCATGTGGGACTGCAGGCCAGATTGATGTCCCAGGCGCTCAGAAAGCTGACGCCTATTATCGGAAAAGCCAACTGTATTGTGATCTTCATCAACCAGCTGCGGGAAAAGGTAGGGAGCTACGGCGGCGGAGAGACAACGACGGGAGGAAGAGCGTTAAAATTCTATTCATCCGTCCGCATCGATATCAGAAGGATAGAGGTATTGAAGCAGAGCGGGGAGATGATAGGAAACAGGACGCGTGCCAAAGTTGTAAAGAACAAGATCGCGCCTCCTTTCAAAGAGGCAGAGTTCGATATTATGTATGGAAAGGGGATCTCCAAGGAGGGAGACATCCTGGACATGGGAGTCAAGTGTGATATCATCAAAAAGAGCGGCGCATGGTTTTCCTATGAAGGAACCCGACTGGGGCAAGGAAGGGAGAACTCCAAGAACTACTTTATGGAGCATCCGGAACTAGCGGAAGAAATCGAAGAGAAAGTCCGCGCCCATTCCCTGGTAAGCAATATGGGAGGAGAGGCCAAAAGCTCCGCCCCGGAGCCGGCGAAAGAGGGGATAGCTGCAAAGGAAGAAGAGCTGGATGATTTCTTTGATGAGGAACTGGACACGCTGTTTGAAGGTGATGAATAAAAATGCAGATCACCAAAATCAGACCGGTCAATGAAAAAAAGGTTTTTATAGAAACGGATGAGAAGGAAGGCTTCTGTCTTTATCTGGGAGAAGTAAAAAAACTCGGAATCCTCTGCGGAATGGAACTGTCTGCGGAGGATTATCGTCATATCAGAGAGGAAATCCTGGTAAAGCGGGCAAAAAAAAGGGCGCTATACCTTCTGAATTTTGGAAGAAAAACAGAAGATCAACTGAAAAGAAAACTGATCCAGGACAGATATCCCAAGGATGTGGCTCGGGAAGCGGTAGAATATGCGAAAAGCTTCGGTTATCTGGATGATGCCGCCTTTGCCAGAGACTACATAGAATTGAACAAGGACAGAAAGAGCAAAAGGGAAATGGCGCTTGCTCTTTTTCAAAAAGGGCTTTCCAAAGAGGAGATCCGACAGGCTATGGAGGAGGTCTATGATCAGGAAGATCACGTCAACGCCATCCGGCGCATTCTGCACCAGAAGGGATATGATCCCCGGGAGAAGGATGAGAAAAAAAGGCAGAAGATCATAGGGTATCTGGCCAGAAAAGGGTTTTCTTGGCGGGAAGTGCAAAGACAGATGGAATTGACGGAAGAAGAGACTGGGAGTGAATGGTAAGTCTTGACATAATACCGAAAACAGTATAGAATTTAGGTGTTGTATTTGTACAATGAAAATAAAATAAGGAGGTGCTCCTGTGCCAGTAGGAATAGGAATTGCTGTGGCGGTTGCGCTGATTGTGATAACGGCGATAGTCAGTAGAGCTTTGACAGTATCGAGCCTGAAGAAAAATGCAGAATCCAAGATCGGAAATGCAGAGACGAAGGCGAGAGAGATTATTGATACCGCAGTTAAAACGGCAGAAGCAAAGAAGAAGGAGTCCTTGTTGGAGATCAAGGAAGAGTCGATCCGCAACAAGAATGAACTTGAAAAGGAGAGCAAGGAACGCAGAGCAGAACTGCAGCGTTACGAAAAAAGAGTCCTTTCCAAGGAGGAGACTTTAGACAAGAAGGCAGAAGCCATCGAGAAGCGAGAAGCAGGATTCACAGCAAAGGAAGAGAGGCTGAAACAGCGGGAAGCGGAAGTGGACCAGCTGGGCAGGCAGAGAGTACAGGAACTAGAAAGAATCTCAGGACTTACCTCCGAACAAGCAAAAGAGTATTTATTAAAAACTGTTGAAGACGATGTGAAGCATGATACGGCTAAGATGATCAAGGAACTGGAGGCGCAGGCGAAGGAAGAAGCTGACAAAAAGGCGAAAGAGTATATCGTCACTGCCATCCAAAGATGCGCGGCAGATCATGTGGCAGAGACTACGATCTCTGTGGTACAGCTTCCAAGCGACGAGATGAAAGGAAGGATCATCGGACGGGAAGGACGTAATATCCGGACCCTCGAGACGCTGACGGGAATAGAATTGATCATTGATGATACACCGGAAGCGGTTATTCTGTCAGGATTTGATCCCATCCGTCGTGAAGTGGCAAGGATCGCACTGGAGAAGCTGATCGTAGACGGGCGGATCCATCCGGCAAGGATTGAAGAAATGGTGGAAAAAGCCCAGAAAGAAGTGGAAACTTTGATCCGTGAGGAAGGAGAAGCGGCTACACTGGAAGTGGGAGTTCATGGAGTACATCCGGAACTGGTGCGTCTGCTTGGACGTATGAGGTTCAGGACCAGCTATGGACAGAATGCACTAAAGCATTCCATCGAGGTGGCGCATCTGGCAGGACTTTTGGCAGGCGAGCTGGGAGTAGATACCAGAATGGCCAGACGTGCAGGACTGTTGCATGATATCGGAAAGTCCATCGACCACGATGTGGAAGGATCGCACATTCAGATCGGAGTAGATCTCTGCAGAAAGTACAAAGAATCTGCGATCGTTATTAATTCTGTGGAGTCACACCACGGAGAAGTTGAACCGGAATCTTTGATCGCATGTCTGGTACAGGCGGCGGATACCATATCTGCAGCCAGACCGGGGGCGAGAAGAGAGACCTTGGAGACATACACAAACAGACTAAAACAGTTAGAAGATATCACCAACCAGTTTAAGGGAGTGGATAAATCTTTTGCAATTCAGGCAGGTAGAGAGATTCGTGTAATGGTAGTTCCAGATAAGGTATCTGATGCAGACATGGTGCTGATGGCCAGGGATATTGCAAAGCAAATTGAGTTTGAGCTGGAATATCCGGGGCAGATCAAGGTCAATGTGATCCGGGAATCCAGGGTTACAGACTATGCCAAGTAGAAGATAAATGGAGATGATGTCGCCGAGTGGTCATATTGACTATTCGGCGATATTTTATATATCGGGAAATAATCCGAAGCAGGGATAGCAGGGGATTGTTTTCTGCCGGAGGATAAAAAGCGTGTGCCTGAGAGAAAAGAAGGATCCGAAAACAGCAGGGAGCAGATCGTCGGAAGAGAAGGGAAAAGAGCATGAAAAAGAATGTGGTAAGGGCAGACAGAAAATTAATGTATGAAGGCTCTGTTATCAAGGTATATCAGGATAAGATGCAATTTGCCGGAGGAAACGAAGAAAACTGGGATTATATCCATCATGACGGGGCAGCGGCGGTGGTTCCGGTGCTGCCGGATGGACGGATCCTTATGGTGGAGCAATACCGAAGCGCTCTGGATCGGGAGACATTGGAGATCCCGGCGGGCAAGCTGGATGCGCCGGGAGAGGATCCCAGACTTTGCGCCCAGAGGGAGCTGGAAGAAGAGACGGGATATTTTTGTCAGGAACCAAAGTGGCTGATCACCGTCCGCACGATGGTAGCTTTTTCAAATGAAAAGGTGGAGATCTATGTAGCGGAAGATTTGATCCCATCCAGACAGCATCTGGATGAAAACGAATTTATTCATGTAAGCGCCTATCCGCTGGAAGAATTAAAAGAGAAGATCTTTCGGGGAGAGATTCAGGATTCCAAGACCATAGCGGCTCTTTTGGCCTATGGAGAGGCTTATGGGAAAAGCAGAAGAACCGCAAACTAACGAAGAAGCGGCTGGAAAGCAGAGGAGGAGAACAGGATGGAAAGAGAAAAAAGCTTTGGCCTCAACAGGGATGTGATCAAATATTTTGCCATGTTTACCATGCTGCTAAACCATATTGGCAATATTTTTCTGGAGCCGGGGACAGTCTGGCATGAGGCGCTGCTGGATATCGGATATTTTACTGCGATCACAATGTGCTATTTTCTGGTGGAAGGGTATGGATATACCAGATCTAAATCCAGCTACAGAAACCGGCTGCTTTTCTGGGCGGTCATCTCTCAGATCCCGTTCGGCCTTGCCTTGTCATCGGGAGAGATCCTGCGATTCACCGGATTTAACATGTTATTTACCCTGTTTTTTTGTTTTTTGATCATTGATGTGATCCACACAGCGTCTCGCCGCTGGAAGAAGGTATTGTATGTGATCCTGCTGCTGATCCCTTGTCTGTTCTGCGACTGGTTCATTCTGGCGCCTGTTTTTACTCTGTTGTTTCTTTGGGCCGGGAAAGATAAAAAGCGTCTGGCTGTTGCATACGGAATCTCCATGGGAGCGTTCGGACTTTTGTCTATGGGAAGCTTTTACGAATACACAGGAGCAGCTCTGTTTTTTGTTGTGGCAGGAAAGGTGTCGGGGATGCTTCTTTCCGGAATCTGTATCATCTGGCTGTATAACGGCAAACGGATGGAACGGGGCAGGATTTTTTCCAAGTGGTTCTTCTATATATTTTATCCCGCCCATCTGTTGATTCTGGGGATCATACGGATCGCAATGGGATTGTAAGGAGCCTCCTGCTATGACCCTGCAGCCAACTGAAACGCAGATAACAAAAAAGATAACAAAAAATCCTGCTGGACAAGAAAAAATCCTATGGAACAGGAGGGTAATATGTTATAATAGCAAGAAGCTACAGGAGTGAGGAGGATACTTATGAAAAAAGTGACACAAATTAAGAGGCGCGGAATCGGGTTTCTGCTGGCATGCGCAGTGCTGCTGAGTGTTTGGCCGGGAGGATTTACAGATTCTCTTCAGGCGGCAGATACGCAGAATGTTTCTGTACGTATTTTTAATCTGGAAGGAGACGGAAGCCAGAATGAGCAAACAGAATTCCAAGCGGAAGCCCCTGTCAATGCAGCGGCAAATCTTGTGGTGTCGGGAGATGGCGTAAAAATAGAAAACCCATGGCTGGTCCTTCGGGTAGAAAAAAACGAAGGTAAGGCTGCAAAGCCTCAATTTGTAGACTCACAAAATGCATACCTTTCAAAATATCTGGAAGATGAGACGCATTATTACATGGTCTATAAATTAAATGCGATTGCAGGAGGCACCAATATCACATTTCCGTTCCCGTTCAAGTTTATCGGTGGAAAAGCAGAAACGGGAGATCGGGTAACGGTGGATTTTCAGATGCTGCAGGGTGACGGAGAGGATAGAACGAACGTGACCCTGGCGGATCTCCAGGGGAAGGAAGTGCTTTACAGCACACAAAAGATCTACACGGCAAAGGCTGATTGGCTGGAAATCAATGACAGCCACATTAATATGTGGTATGCGTCAGGATATGATAAGGCAAAAGAGGCTTTTTTCTACCATGCACGAAATATTCCGGAGAATCAGAAAACGACGGGGGAAACAGAAGTAACCGTCTTCCCTATGTTTTCAGAAACGGTGACAGAACCGGAAGATCTGACAGAGCGTGTGGATTACAGACGTCCTAAAAATATTAAAATGCAATTTAAAATGCCTCCCTACGGAGAACTGACGGAGCATGCAAAGAGAGCGGGCTGGACCTACGATGAAACGACAAGGATCGCTACTTTTTTCAGAGAGAATCCGGATATCAGCTATGTAAGGGAAGGATGGCGTGAAGGAAAAGTCGGGATAACTTCCTGGGGTGAATTCATCAGCATGGTTAATGCTCCTTTTTTTGATGAAACGGGAGATCCCCAAATTTATACTATTGAAGCAAGCTATATTGTGAATGCAGGATTAAGTGATGAGAGGCGATTGCCGGACCAAAAAGCATCCTACTATCTGATTCCGGTTTATTTTAAGCCGGGCGGCGAGTTCAGCATATGGAAGGATAATCTTACCGGAGCCGGAACCACGGAAAATGGGATAAGTTATGACATAAGTGAGGGTGACTATACCTATTATGGAAAAAAACTGTATGACAGGAAGCAGGAGCAGACGGCAGAGGGTTTGATCTATACACTGGACGTCAGAAACAGTAATAATGGAGAATCTGCCCAAAACCCGGACAACGGACAGACGACAAAGGTATGGAGCATTACGGATAACCTCATCAGCCGGGGAGATACGGGAAGGTTGTATTATAAGTATTTTACCGTTGCCAAAGTGATGGATTATTCCCCGAGATTGTCAGAGGAAAGAAAGGCAGAGATCAGAAATGCTATGATAGAAGCCATTAATGCTCCCAATAAGCTATATGGGATCCGGGCGGATGGCACGAAAGAACTGATCCGGGAAAATATTAAATATCAGGAGAAAGTGGCGATCGAGGACACGCAGGCCAGATACCTGAAGCTGGAACTGGAGCTGTCCAGACCGATAGAGCTAAATAACAGCGCTGTGCGAATAATTACGCAGGCTTATCCGACGAAGGAAGAAGAGAAAAAATTTCAGGACGGCACGTATGCCCTCCGACAATATTACTATGGAGATGCCTCAGCATCAGTGGTAACCAGCAGACTGGGAGAAGGCATGGATACAGCCGAAAAGGACAGAAGCCTGGTAAAGGGAAATGATTACTGGGCGCGTACCGGTATCGGGATCATTAATCCCAAAGTTGAGATCACAAATACAGAGAACCAAAGCGTTGCTTACTCGGCATCGGGAAGCTTTCTTAAATACAGCACGCAAGTCTATGCCCAATATAACCGGGGAAATTGGGGACCACTGGCAAATGAACCATTGGAACATGTTAAGGTGATCCAGCTTTTGCCGCCGGCATTTGAGTATGACAGTACCACCGGAACCTACGGGTATCTTGACAAGATCGAAGCGCCGCAGGTTGTAGAGAACTTTAAAAATACAGGGCGTACTGCTGTAATCTACACGATCCCTCATATGGACCCTAGTGATTATCGGTATAACTCTGCGAGAATAGAAACGAAAATCAGGGCACTGCCTTCTGCCAATGCAGGAAATAACAAGATAGAAAGCTTTATGGTATATGGCAACAATGATGTGATCCTGCCGCAAGATAAGGAAAATGAATATACAGATGTGCTGGATCTAAATGAAAATGGAAACGTAGACGAGATGCTTGCTGCCACCAGTTCCTACATCAACTATATTCCCCCGTATGAGTTACTGGTAAAGAAACAGGTAGGGTATGACAGGAATAATTTCACCTTGTTTGCGACAGGAGATCTGGGGTATTCCTTTTATTATAAGATCAATATTTTCAATAATACGATCGCCAATGTGCAGAATGCATATATCATAGATGTTCTGCCGTACAAAGGAGACCACTACATCGTAGCAAACGATCAGGGAGAATATCTGGATCGTGCATCCCAATTTTCCACAAAGCTGGTACAGTCTTTGGAAAGCCTTCCTGAAAATCAGGCGGCACTGGAAAAATTTGACGTCTTTTATCAGGTGGCGGCGCAGGGAAAAGATCTGGAAAGCGTCAGGGACGGACAGTGGCTGACAGCAGCGCAGATACAGGAGTTTTCTCAGGTAAAAAGTGTGAAATTTGTTTTAAAAAAGGGCGTACAGATGGAATCAAAATCGGAAGTGGACTTCTTCCTTTGCTGCCGGATGCCCTATGACAAAACTTTGACCCCGGGGGAAGTGGCCATTAATTCTTCCGCTATCGCAACAGATGGAAAAACGTATTCAGAGGGAAACTCTGTGAAAGTAACCTACGAGAAGTATGGGGTGGAAGGCGTTTTATTTGATGATACGGATGAAGATGGCGTTATGGATGAAACAGAAGAGCGGATTGCAGGAAGAAGGATAGAGGTGGTGGATTCTGCCACCAAAGAAGTGGCAAAAGATCCAAAGGGAGTCCCTCTTACCGCTGTAACAGATGAAAAAGGACACTACCAGATAGAAGTGTTCAAAAGAGGAGACTACCGCATCCGTTTTGCAAAGGAAACCTATGAAATCTTTACGGAAGTCAACGGGACGGCAAACAACCAAAGCAATGTGGAAACAGTATCGGGTCAGCGAGGAGACAGCTATGGATTTTCCTTAAATCCCATTTCCAAGTCTGCCGTCAGAAATGCAGGAATCATTCCGCAGGCAAGAGAAGTCTCCATCCGAAAGATCTCAACAGAAACAGGAGACAACAAAGAAGAGATCCCTCTTTCCGGCGTAGAATTTCGTTTGATGCAGGGAGAAAAGCTGATTGCCACACAAGTGACGGACGAAAAAGGAGAAGCGGTATTTTCTACCGTTCCTTTTGGAGAGTATACGCTGGTAGAAAGCAAGGGAATCGAAGGCTATGAGATCCTGGAACCCAAAGGCCGGAAGATCCAGGTGACGAAAGAAAAACCGGTAGAAGTGCAGGTGTTTGAAAACAGGCCGATTCGCAGAGATATTCGTCTGACAAAGGCAGACCAGGATGAAAAGGGAAGGAAGCTGCCAGGCGTCACCTTTGCGATCTATGGAAAGGGAGAGACCGACAAGCCGATCGCAGAGGCAACGAGTGACGAGAAAGGCGAGGTGCTCTTTCGTGATATTCCCTATGGCGATTATGAGATCAGAGAGATACAGACGATAGAAGGGTATGTACAAAAGGAGGACAGCCTGGAAGTATCTGTGAAAGAAAACAAGGAGACTGCGATAGATCTGGGAACGGTAACGAATCGAAAGATCAAAGGCACTGTCAAGATATACAAGCAGGACGGGGAAAAACATCCCCTTTCCGGAGCAGAATTTACACTGCTTCAGGACGGAAAGGAAGTGAAAAGGCAGATCACGGATCATGCGGGAATGGCGGTATTTGCGGATCTGGTCTATGGAACTTACGAAGTGGTGGAAAGCAAGGCTCCGGAAGGCTACCAGAAGGAGGAGCAGAGGTATCGCTTTGAAATTCGTGAAGATGGGAAAACCCTGGAACAGACGGTGGTGAATCGGAAGCTCCCTGAACCGGAAAAGAAAGATGCGACCAGAGGAACATCCAAAGTAAAAAGGGCAGCAAAGACGGGAGATGCGGCTGCTCCGGCAAGAAGTGCGATATGGCTGCTTGTAAGTGGCCTGAGTATGCTGGGGATCGTGAGAATGAGCCTCCGCCGGAAAAACAGATAACAGGAAATAAAAAGAACCAGCGCACAGGAAAGAAGCGATTTCTGTAAAGCGCTGGTTTCTTTTTAGATGCAGAAATTGTGTACGGAAATAGATACAGCAGATGTTGTTGACAGGGATGAGGGAGCGTGGTATTCTATGAATGCAAACCCTAGTAAAAAAGTAGGAATTGAAAAGAAGGTGAGAAGCATGAAACTTTCCACGAAAGGAAGATATGGCCTTCGAGCTATTATAGATCTGGCTCGTTATGGAGAGGAGGAACCGGTATCCATAGGAAGCATTGCCGGAAGACAGGACATTTCCGAACGATATCTGGAGCAATTGATGGCGCTTCTGAAAAAGGCGGGACTGGTGACCAGCATCCGGGGAGCCGGAGGCGGTTATGTGCTGGCGAAAGAGGCGGATACCGTATCGGTGGGAGATGTGCTGCGGGCGCTGGAGGGAGATCTGGAGCCTGTCCGGTGCGGAGCCTTTCACGAGGAAGAAGGCTGCCAGGGAGCAGACAGTTGTGTGACCAAGTACGTCTGGCAGAAGATCAATAACAGTATCAATGAAACTGTCGATGAGATCAAATTGAGCGAACTGGTATGGGAAAGCCGGGTAAAAAATCCGGCGGGCAATTCTCCGGGACCACAATGTGTAAATTGACAGGTCCGGGCAGGGATCAGAAGAAAAACAAAGACAGGAAAAGGATTTTGGACGGCTGCAGGATATGGGTGCAGCGACATAGAAACCAGCAGAACATAACAGTGAAAAGGAGAGTGCAAAATGAACAGACCTATCTATTTGGATAATGCGGCAACCACAAAGACTGCACCGGAGGTAGTAGAAGCCATGCTGCCTTATTTTACAGAGCAGTACGGAAATCCCTCCAGTGTTTACAGCTTTGCAGCCGGGAACAAGGAAGTGATCGCGGCACAGCGGGAGATCATAGCAGATGTGCTGGGAGCAAAAAGCAACGAGATCTATTTTACGGCCGGAGGCTCTGAGGCGGATAACTGGGCGCTGAAGGCTACGGCAGAGGCGTACAAGAGCAAAGGAAACCATATCATCACCAGTAAGATAGAACACCATGCGATCCTGCATACAGCGGAATACCTGGAAAAAAACGGATTTGAGGTAACCTATCTGGATGTGGATGCAGACGGAAAGGTGGATTTGGATGCGTTAAGGAAGGCGATCCGTCCGACGACGATCCTGATCTCTATCATGTATGCCAACAATGAGATCGGAACGATCCAGCCCATCAGGGAAATCGGCGAAATTGCCCATGAGCACGGAATTTTGTTCCATACGGATGCCGTTCAGGCTTTCGGACAGATCCCCATTCAGGTGGATGCGTGCCACATTGACATGCTGAGTGCCAGCGGCCACAAATTAAACGGACCAAAGGGGATCGGCTTCCTTTACATCCGCACCGGCGTAAGGATTCGCTCTTTCATCCACGGCGGAGGACAGGAGAGAAAGAGGAGGGCAGGTACGGAAAATGTTCCGGGCATCGTAGGACTGGGAGCAGCGGTAAAAAGAGCGGCGGCTACCATGGAGGAGCGGGCCAGACATGAGATCGAACTTCGGGATGAACTGATCCGTCAGATCGAATCGGAAATTTCCTATGTGAAACTGAACGGGCACCGGACGGACAGACTGCCAAACAACGTCAATTTCAGTTTCCGCTTCATTGAAGGAGAATCCCTTCTGATCCTGCTGGATATGAAGGGAATCTGCGGATCCAGCGGCTCTGCCTGTACTTCAGGGTCCTTAGACCCTTCCCACGTACTGCTGGCCATCGGGCTGCCTCACGAAATCGCCCACGGCTCCCTGCGTCTGACGTTGAGTGAGGAGACGACGAAGGAAGAAATCAGTTATGTAGTGGAAAGCCTGAAAGAGATTATTGCGCAGTTAAGGAAGATGTCTCCTCTCTATGAGGATTTTATAAAAAAACACGGTTCAGAAAAGTAGACAGACTGAAAAAACAAGTCCAAAAAGCAGACCAGGAGGTATGAATATGTATACAGAAAAAGTAATGGATCATTTCCAGCATCCAAGAAATATGGGAGAAATAGAAAATGCCAGCGGCGTAGGAACGGTAGGGAATGCAAAGTGTGGAGACATTATGCGGATCTATCTGGATATAGACGACGATCAGATCATTCGGGATGTCAAATTTAAGACGTTCGGCTGCGGAGCCGCGGTTGCCACAAGCAGTATGGCTACGGAGCTGGTCAAAGGCAAATCCATCCAGGAAGCGATGGCGATCACTAACAAAGCAGTGATGGAGGCGCTGGACGGACTGCCGCCGGTAAAGGTACACTGCTCTTTGCTGGCAGAGGAGGCCATCCATGCGGCGTTGTGGGATTATGCGGAGAAACACCAGATAAAGATCGAAGGGCTGGAAAAGCCAAAGTCGGATATTCATGAAGAGGAAGAAGAGGAAGAATATTAAATTTCGGGAGACAACATGAATCGAAAAAAAGTAGTGGTAGGCATGTCCGGAGGAGTTGACTCCTCTGTGGCTGCCTATTTATTAAAAGAGGAAGGATATGACGTGATCGGCGTCACGATGCAGATCTGGCAGGATGAGGACAGGACTTTTCAGGAAGAGCAGGGAGGATGCTGCGGGCTGAGTGCGGTAGACGATGCCAGACGGGTGGCGGCAGCCATCGGCATCCCACATTATGTGATGAACTTTAAAAAAGAATTTAAGGAGAAGGTCATAGACTATTTTCTGGAAGAATATCTGCAGGGAAGAACGCCAAATCCCTGTATTGCCTGTAATCGCCATGTCAAATGGGACTCCCTGCTGAAAAGAAGCATGGATATCGGAGCGGATTATATTGCAACCGGCCATTATGCAAGGATTGTCAGCCTGCCCAACGGACGCCGGTCCATCCGAACTTCCGTTACGAAAGGGAAGGATCAGACCTACGCCCTGTATAATCTGACCCAGGAGCAGCTGGCAAGAACGCTGATGCCTGTGGGAGATTACCATAAGGAGGAGATTCGGGAGATCGCGCAGAAGATTTCCCTTCGGATCGCAAAAAAACCGGACAGTCAGGACATCTGTTTCGTTCCGGACGGAGACTATGCAGGATATATTGAACAGAACACGGACAAGGGAAGCTGTCCCGGAAATTTTGTGCTGAAGGACGGAACAGTGGTGGGAAAACACAAAGGGATCGTGCATTATACTGTGGGACAGAGAAAGGGACTGGGGATCGCTTTGGGATTTCCGGTTTTTGTTCTGGAGATACGGCCGCAGACCAATGAAGTTGTTCTGGGGAAGAAGGAGGATACACTGTCTACCCACATCAGGATCGGGGAATTAAATCTCATGTCAGAAGAACGGTTTCCCCGGAACAAGACTTTGTGGGGAAAGATCCGATATAATCACAAAGGAGGCCGGTGCCGCATCGAACAGGTGGATGAAGGGGAAGCTGTCTGTATTTTTGAAGAACCGCAGGGAGCGGCGGCTCCGGGGCAGGCGCTGGTTCTTTATGACAACGAACTGGTGGTAGGCGGCGGCGTGATCCGGAAAGGGTGGATCCTATGAGGGCGGACGTACATATGCACACTGCATTTTCCCATGATTCCCAGGCGAAACCGGAGGAAATGATTGAGGGTGCGATCCAAAAACAGATGAAAAAAATATGTCTGACCGATCACTTTGACAAGGATGATATGGAATGGGGAGAAGAGTGTATTTTCCCTGTGGAGGAATATTTCAAGGCGCTGCAGCCCTTAAAAGAAGCGTACCGGGATAAAATAGACGTGGGAATCGGGGTGGAACTGGGACTTCGTCCTTATCTGGGAAAGTATTACAGGGAACTGACAGCTTCTCATCCTTTTGATTTTATCATAGGATCCGTTCACTGCATCCAGGGAGAGGATCCTGCCAAGGGAGTACTGTTTCAAGGAAAGACAGATATGGAGGTTTACAAACAGGCGATGGAAGCGAATCTGGCTTCTGTAAGGGCCTGTGAAGAATTTGATGTTCTGGGGCATCTGGATTATGTGGTCCGGTATGGACGGGAGAAGGAAGGAAGCTACCGGCTGGAGCCTCTGATGGAGATCATCGATGAGATCCTGCGCCTTCTTGTAGACAGAAGACAGGGACTGGAGGTAAATACGGCCGGACTGAAATACGGACTTTCCTTTCCACACCCACACAAAAGGATCCTGCAAAGATACAGGGAGCTGGGCGGAGAGATCATTACCATGGGCTCGGATGCACACAGTCCGGAGCACATCGGATATCGGTTTACGCAAGGAGTAGAGTACCTGAAAGCGTGTGGTTTTAAATATTACACAGAATTTTCTTCCAGAATACCGGTTTTTAAGCAACTTCCATAAAAATGGGAAATTTACTTGAAATGTTGTATCAAATTTAGTACAATATCACAGAAGTTGAAGTGTTTTTTACAGTTCGAATTTCAAATACTAGGAAAAACTTTAGGAGGATTGGATCATGGCAGTAAAAGTGGCAATTAATGGTTTTGGACGAATCGGACGTCTGGCATTCAGACAGATGTTCGGAGCAGAGGGATATGAGGTTGTAGCGATCAATGACCTGACATCTCCGGCTATGCTGGCTCATTTGTTAAAATATGATTCTTCACAGGGAAGATATGCTTTGGCAGATAAGGTGGAAGCGACAGAAGATTCTATCGTGGTAGACGGAAAAGAGATCAAGATCTATGCAAAAGCAAATGCAGAGGAGCTTCCCTGGGGAGAGATCGGAGTAGACGTAGTTCTGGAATGTACAGGATTCTACACCTCCAAAGAGAAAGCATCTGCACACGTGAAGGCAGGAGCAAGAAAGGTTGTCATTTCAGCACCGGCCGGAAACGATCTTCCTACTATCGTTTACAATGTAAATCATGATGAATTAAAGGCAGAGGATACTGTGATCTCAGCAGCTTCCTGTACCACCAACTGTCTTGCGCCGATGGCAAAGGCACTGAATGATCTGGCAGCTATCAAATCCGGTATCATGTGCACGATCCATGCTTATACAGGAGATCAGATGACGCTGGACGGACCGCAGAAAAAGGGAGATCTCAGAAGATCCCGTGCGGCAGCCGTAAACATTGTTCCCAACAGCACAGGGGCAGCAAAAGCGATCGGACTTGTTATTCCGGAACTGAACGGAAAATTGATCGGAGCAGCGCAGCGTGTTCCTACGCCGACAGGATCCACTACCATCCTGACGGCAGTCGTAGAAGGAACTGTGACGGCAGATCAGGTAAATGCAGCGATGAAGGCAGCAGCAAACGAATCCTTCGGATATAACACAGACGAGATCGTTTCAAGCGACATCGTTGGAATGCGGTTCGGTTCTCTCTTTGATGCTACACAGACGATGGTGCTTCCGCTGGATAACGGAACCACACAGGTACAGGTGGTATCCTGGTATGACAATGAGAACTCTTACACAAGTCAGATGGTAAGAACGATTAAATATTTTGCAGAATTAGCATAAAGTATTTAGGAAGACTCAAAAGGGGTCCGGTCACAGTGGACCGGATTCCTTTTACGTTATCAAACAACAAAAGCAGTTAGAGGAGGATTTGGTATGCTGAATAAAAAATCGATCGACGATATTCAGGTAAAGGGGAAACGTGTGCTGGTCCGCTGTGATTTTAATGTGCCTCTGATCGACGGAAAGATCACGGATGAAAACCGTCTGGTTGCGGCACTTCCTACGATTCAGAAGCTGATCACAGACGGGGGAAGGGTGATTCTTTGTTCTCATCTGGGGAAACCAAAGGGAGAGCCGGTTCCGGAGCTTTCGCTGGCGCCGGTTGCCGTGCGTCTGTCCCAGCTTCTTGACAAAGAGGTAGTATTTGCGGCGGATAAAGAAGTTGTAGGAGAGGAAGCGAAAAAAGCAGTGGCGGCCATGAAAGACGGAGACGTAGTACTGCTTGAGAACACCAGATACAGAGCGGAAGAAACGAAGAACGGAGAAGCATTTAGCAAAGAATTGGCTTCTTTGTGCGACATCTTTGTAAATGACGCGTTTGGAACGGCCCACAGGGCGCATTGCTCTAACGTGGGAGTCACCCAGTTTGTAGAAACGGCAGTGGTTGGATATCTGATGCAGAAAGAAATTGATTTCCTGGGAAATGCGGTGAACAATCCGGAGAGACCTTTTGTTGCGATCCTGGGCGGAGCCAAGGTGTCCAGCAAGATTTCCGTGATCGAGAACCTTCTGGATAAAGTAGATACGCTGATCATCGGAGGCGGCATGGCCTATACTTTTGCGAAGGCAAAAGGGGGCAGTGTCGGAAAATCCCTTCTGGAGGAAGACTATTGTGAATACGCACGGAATATGATCCAGAAAGCAAAGGAAAAGGGTGTGAACCTGTTATTGCCTTTGGACAACGTGATCGCAGACGACTTTTCCAATGACGCCAACAGACAGGTCGTAAAAGAAGGAGAGATCCCGGAGGGCTGGGAAGGACTGGATATCGGACCGCTGACTGTCAAATCCTTCTGCGACGCCGTACAGGATGCCAGAACGGTCGTGTGGAACGGTCCCATGGGCTGTTTTGAGATGCCGAATTTTGCACACGGTACAGAGGCGGTAGCAAAGGCGCTGGCGCAGACGGAGGCCACCACCATTATCGGCGGCGGAGACTCAGCGGCGGCTGTAAACCAGCTGGGATATGGAGACAAGATGACTCACATTTCCACCGGAGGCGGAGCCTCTCTGGAATTTTTGGAAGGCAAGGAGCTTCCCGGAGTGGCAGCGGCAAATGACAAATAGAGAAGGAGAAAAAACATGGCAAGAAGAAAGATCGTAGCAGGGAACTGGAAGATGAACCAGACGCCAAGTCAGGCGGTAAAGCTGGTGGAGATGCTGAAGCCACTGGTGGCAAGTGACGAGGTAGATGTGGTATTTTGCGTACCTGCGATTGACATCATTTCGGTGGTGGAAGCTTGTAAAGGAAGCAATATCAAGGTGGGCGCAGAAAACATGTATTTTGAGGAAAGCGGAGCCTATACAGGAGAGATCTCTCCGGCTATGCTGACAGATGCAGGAGTAGAATATGTGGTTCTGGGTCATTCTGAGCGCAGAGAATATTTTGCGGAGACAGATCTGACCGTCAACAAAAAGATGCACAAGGCGTTTGAACACGGGATCACACCTATCATGTGCTGTGGAGAGACGCTGGAGCAGAGAGAGCAGGGTGTGACCATGGACTTTATCCGTCAGCAGGTAAAGGTGGGATTCCTTGGGATCACGGCAGAACAGGCACAGAAGGCAGTGATCGCCTATGAACCCATCTGGGCGATCGGAACCGGAAAGACCGCTACCACAGAGCAGGCAGAAGAGGTTTGCGCAGGGATCCGTCAGTGTAT
This sequence comes from Suipraeoptans intestinalis, assembly GCF_009696485.1. Taxonomy (GTDB): domain Bacteria; phylum Bacillota; class Clostridia; order Lachnospirales; family Lachnospiraceae; genus Suipraeoptans; species Suipraeoptans intestinalis. The sequence continues at coordinate 166,419 of NZ_VULY01000018.1, read as the reverse complement.
CAGGGAAATGTATGACGACGCGACTGCAGAAGCGATCCGTATTCAGTACGGCGGCTCCGTAAACGGAGGAAATGCGGCCGAATTGTTCGCCCAGGCAGATATTGACGGAGGTCTGGTAGGCGGAGCTTCCCTGAAGGAAGAATTCGGAAAGATCGTAAATTACAGATAAAGAAGAAGCAACGGCTGCAAGGGCAGTAAGAGAGCTGATACAGGACCGCTGGATTGTACAGCGGTCCTGTTTTAAAAGAAGCTTACAAGAAGAAGGAAATAAGAGGAATTTGGAATGAAAAAGAAACCTACAGTATTAATGATCCTGGATGGCTACGGCCTGAATGAAAAAAAAGAAGGGAACGCCGTGGCGGAAGGCAAGACGCCGGTGATGGACCGGTTGATGGCTACCTGTCCGTTTGTAAAAGGAAATGCCAGCGGACTGGCCGTAGGACTTCCCGACGGACAGATGGGGAACTCAGAAGTGGGGCATCTGAATATGGGCGCAGGGCGTATCGTGTACCAGGAGTTGACCAAGATCACAAAATCCATTCAGGACGGAGATTTTTTTGAAAATCCTGTCTTGAAAAAAGCATGCAGGGCTGCCCGGGAAAACGGAAAATCCCTTCACCTGATGGGACTGGTTTCTGACGGAGGTGTTCACAGCCACCAGGAGCATATTTACGGACTTCTGGAACTGGCAAAGCGGGAGCAGGTAGAAAACGTCTATGTGCATTGCTTTCTGGATGGAAGGGATACGCCTCCTTCTTCCGGCAGGGAGTTTGTGGCAGAATTGTGTGAACAGATGAAAAAAACAGGAGTCGGCAAGGTTGCCAGTGTTTCGGGACGCTACTATGCAATGGATCGGGACAACCGCTGGGACAGGGTGGAAAAAGCCTACCTGGCCATGGTAAAAGGACAGGGAGAAAAGATCCAGGATCCAGTAGCCGGAATAGGAGCCTCTTACGAAAACGGCGTTACAGACGAATTTATGGTTCCCTCGGTGGTGGAGAAGAACGGAACACCGGTGGGATGTGTAGAAGACGGGGATTCTGTCGTATTCTTTAATTTCAGACCGGACAGAGCCAGAGAGATCACAAGAGCCTTTTGTCAGGAAGACTTTACAGGATTTGACAGAAAAGAACGGATCCGGACCACTTTCGTATGCTTTACAGAGTATGACGTGACCATTCCCAATAAAGAAGTGGCCTTTGTAAAAGAAGAGATCACCCATACGTTTGGAGAATTTTTGGCAGAACATCACATGACACAGGCCAGGATCGCCGAGACAGAGAAGTACGCGCATGTGACCTTTTTCTTTAACGGAGGAGTGGAGGAGCCCAATGTGGGAGAGGAAAGGATTCTAGTAAAATCTCCCAAGGTGGCTACGTATGACCAGAAACCGGAGATGAGCGCCTATGAAGTCTGCGACAGGCTGACAGAGGCGATCCGTTCCCAGAAGTATGATGTGATCATAATCAATTTTGCCAATCCGGACATGGTAGGGCATACCGGAGTGGAGAGCGCCGCCATCAAAGCGATTGAAGCGGTGGATGCGTGCGTGGGAAAAACCGTGGAGGCTTTGCAGGAGGTAGATGGACAAATGTTTTTATGTGCCGACCACGGAAACGCAGAGCAGCTGATCGATGAAGAAACAGGAGAACCATTTACCGCCCATACCACCAATCCGGTGCCTTTTATCCTGGTGAACGCAGGAGAGGGATACGGACTGAAGGAGGGAGGCTGTCTGGCGGATATCGCGCCGACTCTGATCGATCTGATGGGAATGGAGCAGCCCGGGGAGATGACGGGGACTTCCCTTTTGCTTAGATAAAGGCTGCCGGAAGGCAGAGCATCCTTTGTCAGAAAGAAACGCGAAAAAGAAAAACAAAAAATCGCAAGAAGATATCTTGACAAGAACAGAGTGTGTTGCTATATTAAAAACAGAACGCACTCTGTTTTATGCACTGAGGGTTTCAAAAAGGAAACCCGACACCGAAAAAAGAAAGGAAAGAGGTGGAATATGCAGAGAGTATATTCATTGTTGGTAGACAACAATCCCGGAGTGTTAAGCCGGATCTCAGGACTGTTCAGCAGAAGAGGATACAGCATTGACAGCATTACGGCAGGACTGACGGCGGACCCCAGATTTACCCGTATCATCATCGTGGCAAGCGGAGATGAGCTGATCCTTGCGCAGATTGAAAAGCAGGTCAGGAAACTGGAGGACATTATCGAGATCAAAGTGCTGAAGCCGGAAACGTCAGTGTTCCGCGAGCTGATCATGGTGAAGGTTCGTGCCAACGCCGCTGAAAGGGCGGAGATCATTTCCATCGCAGGGATTTTCCGGGCGAAGATCGTGGATGTGGAAAAAGAATCTCTCATGGTGGAACTGACGGGAAACCAGTCAAAACTGGATGCGTTTTTAAACCTTTTGGATGGTCATGAAATCCTGGAGATTGCAAGGACCGGAATTACGGGGCTTGCAAGAGGGATGAAAGATGTGACCTATATCGATTAAGAGAATTTTAGGAGGAACAAGAAATGTCAGCAAGAATTTTTTATCAGGAAGACTGTAATCTGGAATTATTAAAAGGAAAGAAGATCGCCATCATCGGTTATGGAAGCCAGGGACATGCCCATGCCCTGAATCTGACGGAGTCCGGCTGCGATGTGATCGTTGGTCTGTACGAGGGGAGCAAGTCTTGGGCGAAGGCGGAGGCACAGGGACTGAAGGTATATACTGCGGCAGAAGCGGCAAAACAGGCTGATATTATTATGATCCTCATTAATGATGAAAAGCAGGCGGATCTGTACAAGAAAGACATCGAGCCCAATCTGGAAGCCGGGAACATGCTGATGTTTGCCCATGGATTTGCTATTCATTTCGGACAGATCCTTCCTCCCGAGCAGGTAGATGTGGCTATGATCGCGCCAAAGGCGCCGGGACATACCGTCAGAAGCGAGTATCAGGCGGGAAAAGGAACGCCCTGTCTTGTGGCCATTGAGCAGGATGCTACCGGAAAAGCGCTGGATGTGGCTTTGGCATATGCGGCAGGGCTTGGCGGCGCAAGAGCCGGAGTTCTGGAGACGACGTTTAGGACAGAGACAGAAACAGACCTTTTCGGAGAACAGGCTGTCCTGTGCGGAGGAGTATGTGCTCTGATGCAGGCGGGCTTTGACACCCTTGTGGAAGCCGGTTATGATCCGAGGAACGCATACTTTGAATGCGTACATGAAATGAAGCTGATCGTAGATCTGATCTATGAGTCAGGCTTTGAGGGAATGAGATACTCCATCTCCAATACGGCAGAATACGGAGACTATGTAACAGGACCGAAGATCGTTACAGAGGAAACAAAGAAAGCCATGAAGAAGATTCTTTCCGATATTCAGGACGGAAGCTTTGCAAAAGAATTCCTTCTGGATATGTCTGCGGCAGGCGGACAGGCACACTTTAGGGCGATGCGGAAGCTGGCGGCTGAGCATGCGTCCGAAAAAGTAGGAAAAGAGGTTAGAAGTCTCTATAGTTGGAGCGATTCAGAGAAGCTGATCAACAACTAGGAGTCAGACAGAAGGATGTTTCTTTCACGGGAGATCAGAAGAGACAAGGTGGAAAGCAATAAAATAGAAGTAAGAAAATAAAAAAGCTAAAAAGCAAAAAAGCTAAAAAGCTAAAAAGCTAAAAAGCAAGAAGGATTTGGAAGAAGGAAAAGACTCTCTTACAGATCCTTCTTTTTTTGGAAGCAAAAAGAGCAAAAGATATGCAACAGGAAGCATCCTCCGGGATAGGATGTATTTTAATATCAGGAGCGGAAATCGGTTAAAAATGGACAGGCATCGGAAAGAAAAAAGTGTGTTAAACTATAGATAGACATAATAAAGAGTTATTTGCTTGTAAGAACAAAAAAGAGGAGGGAATGCAGATGATTTCATTTTTTGTGTGTTTGCTGGCGTTGATCGTAGGGTATTTCACCTACGGAGTGTTGGTTGAGAAAATATTTGCGCCGGATGACAGAAAGACGCCGTGTGTGGCGCATCCGGACGGAGTGGACTATGTGCCCATGAAGCCGTGGCGTGCCTTTTTGATCCAGCTGTTGAATATTGCGGGACTGGGGCCCATTTTCGGGGCGCTGTCCGGGGCGATCTGGGGGCCTTCTGTATTTTTATGGATCGTTCTGGGAACCATTTTTGCAGGAGCGGTTCACGATTTTCTAAGCGGTATGCTTTCCATCCGTAATGACGGTGCAAGCATTTCGGAAATTGTAGGCACCTATCTGGGAGGCGGAATGAAGCAGGTCATGCGGGTATTTTCCGTGATCCTTCTGGTCATGGTAGGAGTCGTGTTTATGGTGGGACCGGCAGGGCTTTTGGCCATCCTTACGCCGGACATACTGGATGTGCGTGTATGGACCATTATCATTCTGGTATATTATTTCCTGGCGACCATGCTGCCGATCGACAAGATCATCGGAAAGCTGTATCCCATTTTCGGAATCTGCCTGATCATTATGGCAGTGGGGATTGCAGGTGCTACGATCTTTCACAGCGGGACGAGGCCGATGATGGAAATCACCCTGAAAAATCTCCATCCGGCCGGAAAGCCTATCTGGCCTCTGATGTTTATTACAGTTGCCTGTGGCGCGATCTCCGGTTTTCATGCGACCCAGTCGCCAATGATCGCAAGATGTCTGACTTCAGAAAAACAGGGCCGCAGGATCTTTTATGGAGCCATGGTGGCAGAGGGAGTGATCGCTCTGATCTGGGCGGCAGCCGGCTGTGCCTTTTATAACAAGACAGGAGGGCTGATGACAGGACTTCTGGAGGCGGGCGGTGGAAATTCTACGACAGTGTACAATATGTCCATCTCTCTTTTAGGACCCTTGGGAGGAGTTTTGGCTATGATCGGCGTGATCGCCTGCCCCATTACTTCCGGAGATACGGCGTTTAGAAGTGCCAGACTGACCATTGCAGACTGGTTTCATATTGATCAGAAGGATACGAAAAAGAGGCTCCTTTTATCCGCGCCGCTTCTTCTTTTGGGATATTTGATCTCCTTTATAGATTACAGCGTGGTATGGAGATACTTCTCCTGGTCCAATCAGACATTGGCCATGATCGCACTTTGGGCAGGCGCAGCCTACCTGGTAAAAAGCGGGAAACATCCTGGATACAGTCTGATCGCCGCCATTCCGGCCGCCTTTATGTCGGCAGTCAGCGTAACCTATATCCTGATCGCAGAAGAAGGATTTAAGCTGAGTACTTCCATCGGATATCCGGTAGGGATCTGCGTGGCGCTGCTTCTGACGGTATTGTTTTTCGTCAAAGGACTGCTTCCGGCTTTACAGCAGAAAAAATAAAAAATAACCTGAAGAAGATCAGGATTTGAAAAGGAGGATGTCCCGGATGGGAGCAGCCTCCTTTTCTGTGGGAAACCGGAGGACAGGTTTTCCAGACAAAATAAAAAACAGCCATTGTGACGGTATGGCTGTTTTTGTTATTATTATGTAAGAAATACTTCTTAAGAAATCTTGTTGACCGCTTTTGAAAGACGAGAAATCTTTCTGGAGCAGGTGTTTTTGTGATATACACCCTTGCTTCCTGCTTTGTTGATCTCAACGGTTGCTTCTCTCAAAGCAACAGCAGCAGCTTCTGCATCGTTGTTCGCAACTGCTGACTCAACTTTTTTTACGTAAGTCTTTACTTTAGATTTAATTGCCTTGTTTCTGGCAGCTTTTGTTTCGTTTACTAAAATTCTCTTCTTTGCAGATTTGATGTTAGCCAATCTGTCCACCTCCAATACCTTATATTCATGATTTTGAATGTCCGGTTCGTTAGATCCGGACACGGACGTTCTAACGAAACACACGAATTTATTGTAGGACAGACCGGTCATTCTGTCAATAGAATTTTCAAAACATTTCCGATAACAATTGTCGGGGCTTTCTTTTTGTGGTACGATATGGAAACTGTGAGAGTAGAAAACAAGGAGAAAGGGTGGAAGATCATGGCGGCAAGGAAAGAGTATGGTGCAGAGAGCATTACCGTGCTGGAAGGACTGGAGGCAGTACGAAAAAGACCGGGGATGTATATCGGGAGTGTATCGACCAAAGGCCTGCATCATCTGATCTACGAGATCGTAGACAATGCGGTAGATGAGCATTTGGCGGGCTATTGCTCCGATATCCGGGTGACGCTGGAAGCAGACGGATCCGTGACGGTGGAGGATGACGGAAGGGGAGTTCCGGTAGAATTGCACCGTACAGGAATTCCGGCGGCGCGGGTCGTCTACACGACCTTGCATGCCGGCGGAAAATTTGACGGAGAAGCCTACAAGACCAGCGGAGGTCTTCACGGGGTAGGATCTTCTGTAGTCAACGCCTTGTCCTGCTACATGGATGTGCAGATCAGCCGGGAAGGAAAGATCTTTCACGACAGGTACGAAAGAGGGACTCCGGTCATCCCGCTGGAAAACGGACTTCTTCCGGTGGTGGGAAAAAGCAGAAAAACAGGAACAAAGGTAAACTTTTTACCGGATGATCAGATTTTTGAAAAGACGAAATTTAAAAGCGAAGAAGTCAAAAGCAGGCTGCACGAGACAGCCTATTTGAATCCGAAGCTGACGATTCTGTTTGCAGATAAAAGGGGAGCAGAACCGGAGGCGGTCGTTTATCATGAACCGGAAGGGATCCTGGGCTTTATCCGGGATCTGAATGCCAAAAAAGAGACCATTCATCCGCCCGTTTATTTTAAAGGAGAAGCAGAAGGCATCGAAGTAGAGGGTGCCTTTCAGTATGTCAATGAGTTCCATGAGAATGTTCTGGGATTCTGCAACAATATTTACAATGCAGAAGGAGGAACGCATCTGACAGGATTTAAAACGACGTTTACCACCATCATGAATCAATATGCCAGGGAGCTGGGGATCCTGAAAGAAAAAGACGCCAATTTTACCGGGGCAGATATCAGAAACGGGATGACGGCAGTAATTTCCCTGAAACATCCGGATCCCAGATTTGAAGGACAGACCAAGACTAAGCTGGACAATCCGGACGCTGCAAAAGCGTGCGGTAAGGTGACCGGAGAGGAAGTGCCCCGATATTTCGACAGGAATCTGGAGCAATTGAAAAAGGTGATCTCCTGTGCGGAAAAGGCGGCAAAAATCAGGAGGTCAGAAGAAAAGGCCAAAACAAATCTTCTGGTAAAGCAAAAATACTCCTTTGACAGCAACGGAAAACTTGCAAATTGTGAAAGCAGGGTTCCTGCAGAGTGCGAGATCTTTATCGTGGAGGGAGATTCTGCGGGAGGGTCGGCAAAGACGGCCCGAAACAGGAAATATCAGGCGATCCTTCCGATTCGTGGAAAGATTCTGAATGTGGAAAAGGCAAGCATCGACAAGGTGCTGGCAAATGCAGAGATCAAGTCGATGATCAATGCCTTCGGGTGCGGATTTTCCGAAGGCTATGGGAATGATTTTGACATCAGTAAGCTGCGGTACGGAAAGATCATCATCATGGCGGATGCAGATGTGGACGGCGCCCATATTTCTACGCTACTGCTGACTTTATTCTATCGGTTTATGCCGGAACTGATCTACGAAGGGCATATTTATATTGCCATGCCTCCTCTTTATAAGGTAATGCCAAAAAAAGGTGAGGAAGAATATCTGTATGACGATAAGGCACTGGAGACTTACAGAAGAACACATGAAGGTGGATTTACCCTGCAAAGGTATAAGGGACTGGGAGAAATGGATGCGGAACAGTTGTGGGATACCACACTGAATCCGGAAACGAGAGTGCTGAAACAGGTAGAGATCGAAGATGCGAGAATGGCTTCCGGAGTGACAGAGATGCTGATGGGGACGGAAGTTCCTCCGAGAAAAGCGTTTATTTATGAAAATGCTGCGGAAGCAGAATTGGATATCTAGGAGATATAGAGGAGAAAGACAATGGAAGATACACAGATTATCAGAACAGAGTATTCGGATATCATGAAGAAGTCTTATATTGACTATGCCATGAGTGTTATCATATCCAGGGCCTTGCCGGACGTCAGAGACGGACTAAAGCCGGTACAAAGGAGAACGCTGTATGATATGCATGAATTGGGGATCCGATACGACAAACCTTACCGAAAATCGGCCCGTATCGTGGGAGATACCATGGGTAAATACCACCCGCATGGAGACAGCTCCATTTATGATTCACTGGTGGTTATGGCACAGGACTTCAAAAAGGGAATGGTTCTGGTGGACGGGCATGGAAACTTTGGCTCCATCGAGGGCGACGGGGCTGCGGCCATGCGTTATACGGAAGCCCGTCTTGCACAGGTGACCCAGGAGGCGTATCTGGCAGATCTGGATAAAGATATTGTAGACTTTGTCCCCAATTTTGACGAAACGGAGAAAGAGCCGCAGGTGCTTCCGGCCAGAATCCCGAACCTGCTGGTCAACGGAGCAGAAGGGATCGCGGTAGGAATGGCAACCAGCATTCCCACCCACAATCTGGGAGAGGTGATCGATGCCGTCAAGGCCTATATGGAGAACGAAGACATTACCACCAGGCAGTTGATGAAATATGTAAAAGGACCTGATTTTCCCACAGGAGGGATCGTGGTAAATCAGGATCAGCTTCCGGAGATCTATGAGAGTGGAATGGGAAAGATTCGTTTACGGGGACGGGTTTCCATAGAAGAAGGAAAAGGCGGGAAAAAGCAGCTGGTGATCACGGAAATCCCGTACACGATGGTGGGAGCCGGGATCGGCAGATTTCTGAATGATGTGTGTAGTCTGGTAGAACAGAAAAAAACCGGCGATATTGTGGACATCTCCAATCAATCCTCGAAAGAGGGGATTCGTATTGTGATCGAACTGAAGCGGGGTGCGGATCCAAAGAATCTGGAAAACATGCTGTACAAAAAGACCAAGCTGGAAGACACTTTCGGGGTCAATATGCTGGCAGTGGCAGACGGAAGACCGGAGACCATGGGACTGAAAAAAGTCATAGAACATCATGTAGACTTCCAGTTTGACCTGACTACAAGAAAATACCAGAATCTGTTAAAAAAAGAAGTAGACAGAAAAGAAGTGCAGGAAGGGCTGATCAAAGCTTGCGATGTGATCGACCTGATCATCGAGATCCTGCGGGGAAGCAAGTCCATACAGGATGCAAAGGACTGCCTGATCCATGGGACGGTAGAAAAGATCCAGTTTAAAAATAAGATTTCCAAAAAACTGGCTTCCATGCTTCGGTTTACAGAACGTCAGGCTGCAGCGATCCTGGAGATGCGCCTGTATAAGCTGATCGGCCTGGAAGTGGAGGCCCTGATACAGGAACATGAAAAAACGCTGGCAAATATTGCAAAATATGAAGATATTTTGAACAATTATGATTCCATGAGCCGGGTGATCATAGAAGATTTGGATCGACTAAAAGAAAAATTTGGAAGAGCAAGAAGGACGACGATCGAGAATGCAGAAGAGGCCGTTTATGAAGAAAAGGCTATAGAGGAGAAAGAGGTCTTCTTTTTGCTGGATCGGTTTGGCTATGGCAGAACGGTGGATACGGCAGTATATGAACGGAACAAGGAGGCGGCGGATGCAGAGCATAAGCTGGTGATCCCCTGCAAGAACACGGGAAAGATCTGCCTGTTTACGGATACCGGTCAGATGCATCAGATAAAGGTTATGGATCTGCCGTGCGGCAAATTCAGAGATAAAGGGATCCCCATAGACAATATAAGTAATTACAACAGTGCAGCGGAAGAGGTAGTCTATGCCTGTGATGAACTGCAGTTTCATCAGGGAAAACTGCTTTTTGGAACCGGCCAGGGAATGCTGAAGATAGTAGACGCATCGGAGTTTTTGGTAAGCAAGAGAACCGTTAGTGCCACAAAACTTTCTGCAGATGACAGGGTGGTTTTTGTAAAACCGGCTAGAAAAGGACAGCAGATTGTGCTACAATCAAAAAATGGTTACTTCCTGAGATTTTCCACAGATGAAGTGCCGGAAAAGAAGAAGACCGCCATTGGCGTCCGGGGCATAAAGCTAAAGCCAAAGGATACTGTGGAGGCAATCTATTTGTTTGAAGAAGGAGTGGAAACGAAAGTTTCCTATAAGGGAAAAGAAGTATCTCTTAACCGTCTGAAGCAGGCAAAAAGGGATACGGCAGGTATCAAAAACAGAGGGGCATAATATTTCTAAGGAGGCAGATACATGAAGATGTTACGGAAGACGGGCATGCTTTTTGGAGCCGTGTGTTTGATGCTTTTAGGAATTGCATCTTACCGCTCCACAGCAAAAGCCTGGACGGGCAGGACACAGAGCGAAGCCATGGACTGGGTACGTTCCCAGGTAGGGAAGAGCATCGACGACGATAATGCTTATGGAGTACAATGTGTGGATCTGATCCGCGCTTATTATCGGTATCTGGGAGTGATGCCGGTACTTGGGAACGGAGCCGATTATACAAACAATGCACTTCCGACAGGCTGGAAGCGGATCCAGGGAGCCACTCCAAAGCCTGGAGATATCCTGGTATATACGGGCGGAATGGGCGGATACGGTCATGTAGGGATCTATGAGAGTGACTATGTCACGTATCACCAGAATTTTAACAATGTGAAGATGGTTCAGAAGATTGCCTACGTAAAATATAATGGATTTAACAACTACAATCCCTACTGGGGAGTGATCCGGCCGGATTTTTCCGGATCATCTGATCAGGATGTTCCCAATCCTCCTCACAATCAGGAGGATGATGTGATCTGGCAGGAGCCCGGCGGATGGGTTCAGCAGGGAGGCCGGTGGTATTACAAAGATGCGAACGGCGCCTATGTGACAGGATGGCTGAACGACAAAGGAAACTGGTACTATCTGAACAGTAGCGGAGAGATGTTGACTGGCTGGCAGCAGATAGGGGGACACTGGTATCATCTGGATTCTGACGGAGCGATGGTAACCGGGTGGAAACAGTCCGGAATCAGTTGGTATTATCTGACAGACAGTGGCAAAATGGCGACAAACTGGCAGCAGGTGGGAGATGACTGGTATTTCTTCCATGAGGACGGAGCGATGCGGACGGACTGGAAGCAGATCGGGAATTCCTGGTATTATCTGAACAGCGACGGAAAAATGGCCGTTCACTGGAAACAGCTGGGTGGAAACTGGTACTATTTTGGCAGCAGCGGAGCCATGAGCACCGGTTGGAAACAGGTAGGAGACAGCTGGTATTTCTTCCATGACGGAGGAGAGATGAGCACCGGCTGGAAGCAGGCGGGAGACGTCTGGTACTACCTGACAGAAGGAGGCAGCATGGCTGTGGGCTGGCAGCAGATAGGCGGCAAGTGGTATTACTTCTCGGAGGGAGGAAGCATGGCCACCGGCTGGAAACAGGCGGGAGACAAGTGGTACTTCTTTGACAATGGAGGAGTGATGACTACCGGCTGGAAGCAGGCAGGAGACGTCTGGTACTACCTGACAGAAGGAGGCAGCATGGCTGTGGGCTGGCAGCAGATAGGCGGCAGATGGTACTACTTCTCCAACGAAGGCGTGATGACTACCGGTTGGAAGCAACTGGGAGAGAGCTGGTATTATCTGGACTCTAACGGAGTCATGGTAACCGGAGAATATCTGATAAATGGAGCAAAGTACACTTTCAATGAGGCAGGAGTGTGGATCCCGTAAAGAAATCAGGGCTCTGGGAATCATATAACAAAAAGGCAGAAGGGAGTATCCGCTTATAATGGACCGGAAATAAGAGAGTTGGAGTCACCTGGATGAAAATTATTAGAATCTTAAAGGCACTGCCTTTGCTTGTGGTTGCTGCGGCAGTGATATACGTTTCTGTTTATATTTGTATTGATAATGGAGGATGGGCTTATATTGCAGCAAGGCTGGCGGGCCTGGAGAAAAAATACGCCGGCAATGTGGAATTGATCGTCATTGCAGCGCAATCCATCTTTTTTACCTCGGATTGGTTTTATCGCCGTATCGGAATGTTTCTTGATAGGCGCATTGAAAAATCCAAGGGACTGAATCACCAGATCTACCTGGGCTACAAGACTGGCATTGCGTGTCTGATCGCTCTGCCCAAACGTACAATTCTGTTTGGGATCTATCTGCTGCTGATCGTACTGGAAAGCATCGGTGTGATCGATCAGGCCAAGGATTATGCGGTAGTGGTTGTCTTTATTATTGCAATCGACAGAGTAGCAAAGATATGGCCGGAAGAAAGGGAGCGCCTGAAAGAGTTCCTGAGCAAGGCAGGCGGATATATCAAAAAAATCTGATTTCAACCCGGCAGGACTTACCGGAGAAGACAGACATATAGTTTTGACAGCAAAAAGCAGACTCTGAAAGGAGCCTGCTTTTTGTATGACAGAATAAGATCATCTTTGCACGATTTAGGATTTCCCTGAAGAAAAGTATTTTCTGGTCATTTGCACCACAGTACCTGACAGAAGGAACAATGCCACCAGGTTGGGGATGGCCATCAGACCGTTACAGGTATCTGCGATCCCCCAGATCAGTCCCAAATCCATTGTGGCGCCTACAATGGCTACCAGAGAATAAATGATCATGAAAGGCTTCACGGCCTTGATCGTGAAGATAAATTCTACACATCTTGCTCCGTACAGACCCCACCCGAGAATGGTAGAGAAAGCAAAGCAGCACATGGCAACAGCAGTGAAAATCGTCACCCAGTTTCCGTAGGTGGAAGTAAATCCGGAGATGGTAAGCTCGGCCCCGGCTGCCTGTCCGTACTGGATCGGCACTCCGCTGCAGAGGATGGTCAGCGCTGTAAGTGTACAGATTACGATAGTGTCAGCAAATACTTCAAAAATACCGAACATCCCCTGACGTACCGGTTCGTCTGTGTCTGCGCACGCATGAGCCATGGATCCGGTACCGATACCTGCTTCGTTGGAAAAGATTCCTCTGGACACACCCTTGCGGATCGTCATGAAGAAACTTCCTACAATGCCTCCGGTAAATGCAGAGGGATTAAAAGCTCCCACAAAAATAGACTGGAATACGGCAGGGATGGATTTGATGTGAAGGATCACAACTCCCAGTCCCAGCAGGATGAACAGAACAGCCATAAAAGGAACCAGTTTTTCTGTTACCCCTCCGATACGTTTTACACCGCCCAGAAGAACGGTCGCCACCAAAACGGCGATCACGATACCGATTACAAGACTGACCAGTTTGACCTGGCTTTCCTGGATAACACCAAGACTTGTCAGTGCAGAATTAATAGAAGTCGTGATGGTATTTACCTGTGTAGCGTTTCCGGTACCCAAAACGGTCAGAGATCCCAGAAGTGCATAAAGGCCTGCCATCCAGTGCCATTTCTTATCCAATCCGTTTTTGATGTAGTACATGGGGCCTCCGATGTATTCTCCTTCACGGTTTTTCTCGCGGTAACGGACTGCAAGGATAACTTCGGCATACTTGGTACACATCCCCAGAAGAGCGGAAACCCACATCCAGAACACGGCACCCGGTCCTCCGATGGCGATGGCTCCGGCCACACCGGCGATGTTTCCGGTACCTACCGTGGCGGCAAGAGCGGTACATACTGCCTGAAAGGGTGTGATACTTCCTTCCTTTGCCTCTTCTTTACTGAAAATACGGCCGATAGAGTTCTTAAGTGCATATCCAAATTTGCGAAACTGGATAAAGCGGGTGCGGAAGCTGAGAACCAGACCTACACCGATGATACAAATCATTGCCGGAACACCCCATACAAAATTATTAATGGCGGTGTTTGCACTCTCAATAGTTTGTAACATGATTTTTTCCTCCTCTTTTGACATACTCTCTTTCAGAGCGTTTTTCCTTTACTACCATAGCACAAAAAAGAATGGTTGTACAGAATTGATAAAAAATAGTCGAATTCACAAAATAATATAGTAATATTACACATACAAAAGTGCATGATAGTATCTTCCGATAGCCGGTAACAAACAGTCGCTTCCTTTTCGTGAGTGGAGCCGGAGAGAAAACAGGAAGAAGGATCAGGAGAAAACAGTACCGAGAATATCAAAAAGTACGCCAGAAAGGCAGGAGGCGGAGGAAACAGGACTTGCATTTTGAAAAAAGAGGTGTTATACTGTGAAAGGTTACATAAGGGCAGGAAAAAAGAGTGGACGAAAGTTCACTCTTCTTTATTGCGATACGCCGGAAAAGCGTCCGTACTTGCCGGATTTTACGGGGATACGATTTATGGAAGATCCCTCGTGGTTTTCAAACAAAATGAGGACAGCTGAAAACAAGGAGGTTGACGAGTGTCTAAGAAAGAACGCTATGAACAAAAGACAGAAGAACTGCTTCTTCCTGTGATGGAAGAAAACAAGTTTGAACTGGTAGACGTGGAGTATGTAAAGGAAGGCGGAAGCTGGTATCTTCGGGCTTACATTGATAAAGAGGGCGGAATCAACATAGATGACTGCGAGCTGGTAAGCCGAAAACTTTCGGATCTTCTGGATGCGGCCGATTATATGGAAGACGCATATATTCTGGAAGTCAGCTCTCCCGGACTTGGGCGGCCTTTAAAAAAAGAAAAAGATTACAAACGGAGCCTGGGAAAAGAAATAGAGATCCGCACCTATTCCATGATAGACGGAAAAAAGGAATTCCGGGGAATCCTCCGGTCTTATACCGAAGCGGAGGTTACAATCATGGAGGAAGAAAAAGAAAAAACATTTGCGAAGAAAGAAATTGCGCTGATACGATTGGCGTTTGATTTTTAAGGAGGGAAAAGATGAATACGGAATTATTGGAAGCATTGAATGTACTGGAGAAGGAAAAAGATATCAGCAAGGAAACCCTGCTGGATGCCATTGAAAACTCTCTTTTGAATGCATGCAAGAACCATTTCGGAAAGGCTGACAACATTAAACTGGTCATGGACAGAGAGACCTGTGATTACCAGCTCCTTGCGGAAAAGACGGTCGTGGAAACGGTAGAGGACAAGGTAGAGCAGATCAGCCTGGAGGATGCAAGAGCCATTGACAGCGGGTATGAGCTGGGCGATGTAGTGCAGGTCCCCATTGAATCCAAATCCTTCGGGAGGATCGCCACCCAGAACGCAAAGAATCTGATCCTGCAGAAAATCAGGGAAGAAGAGCGCAAGGTAGTGTATGATCAGTACTTTGAAAAAGAAAGAGATATTGTTACAGGAATCGTACAAAGATATGTAGGAAGAAATATCAGCATCAACCTAGGAAAAGCAGATGCAATGCTGACAGAAAACGAACAGGTCAAGGGAGAGATCTTCCAGCCGACAGAGCGGATCAAGCTGTATGTCGTAGAGGTGAAGAACACGACGAAAGGACCGAGGATCCTGGTATCCCGTACACATCCCGAACTGGTGAAGCGCCTGTTTGAAGCAGAGGTTACCGAAGTAAGGGACGGCATTGTAGAGATTAAGAGTATTGCCAGAGAAGCAGGAAGCAGGACGAAGATCGCAGTCTGGTCCAATGATCCGGATGTGGATCCGGTGGGAGCCTGCGTGGGAATGAACGGAGCAAGAGTCAATGCGATCGTGGATGAGCTAAGAGGAGAAAAGATCGATATCATCAACTGGAGTGATAATCCGGCCATCCTGATCGAGAATGCCTTAAGCCCCGCAAAGGTGATCTCGGTTATGGCGGATCCGGATGAGAAGACGGCAAGCGTTATCGTCCCGGATTACCAGCTGTCACTGGCGATCGGAAAAGAAGGACAAAACGCAAGGCTGGCGGCAAGACTGACCGGATATAAGATCGACATCAAAAACGAGACGCAGGCGATTGAGTCGGGAGAACTTCCGGAAAACTACCTGGAACTGATGGAGGGTGTTTACGAGGAAGAGATGTACGAAGACGGATATGAGCAGGATTACGAAGAAGACACGGAAGCAATCTGCGAAGAAACTGAAGAAGATGGCAAGGAGTAGGGAGTGATACTGTGACAGGAACAAAGAAATTACCCTTGAGAAAGTGCGTCGGATGTCAGGAAATGAAGAGCAAAAAAGAAATGATCCGGGTAATCCGTACCGGAGAAGGAGAGTTTCTTTTGGATCAGACAGGCAAAAAGAACGGACGGGGTGCATATGTATGCCCGGATCAGAAGTGCCTGGAGCTGGCAATCAAAAACAAAGGCCTGGAGCGGTCTTTTAAGCAAGGGATCCCGCAGGACGTATACGAGTCACTGAAAAAGGAGATGAGCCGGATTGAAAGCAGATAAAGCGCTGTCCCTGATCGGCCTGGCGACTAAGGCAGGAAGGACAGTCAGCGGAGAATTTTCCACAGAGAAGGCCGTCAAAGACGGACGTGCGTCTTTGGTGGTGGTTGCGGGAAACGCTTCGGAAAACACAAAGAAAAAATTCCGAAACATGTGTGAATTTTACGGAGTACCAATCTATTTTTATAAAGATAAAGATACCTTGGGAAATGCAATGGGAAAAGAGTTTCGGGCTTCCCTGGCGGTCCTGGATGAAGGGTTTGCCAACGGGATCCGAAAAGCGATGGAAACAGATGACGGTACAATTGCATAAGGAGGTAGTGTAGATGTCAAAAATCAAGATATATGAACTGGCCAAAGAACTGGATATTCCCAGCAAGGAACTGGTGAAGTTTTTGGGCGACAAACATATAGAAGCAAAAAGCCATATGAGCAGCATTGAAGAAACGGAAGCGAATATGGCAAGAAATCATTTTCAAAGCGGAGAGTCTTCCGTGAAAGCGGAGAAAGTAAAAACAGAGCAGCCGGAAACAGAAAAGCCGGAGGATACGGCAGAGGCAAAAAAAGTGTCGGAAGCACCTAAAAAGAAGAGCATTGTCCACGTATTCCGTCCTCAGAACAGTAAGAGTGGGGGAGGCAGACAGAAAAGAGGGGCAGCACAGGGGAAAATTCCTCATCCGGGAAAACCGATGCAGGTCAACAATGGAAGACTGCAAAAAGAGGCAGTAAAAGAGGAACCCGCTCCCAGGCAGGGAATGAGAAAGCCGGAAGATGTGAAAGAAGAGGCAGAAAAGCCGGCAGAAGAGATCAAGATCAATCAAACGACAGAAAAGGAAGCTGCTGTGGCAAAAGGAATGAGAGAAGAAACGAAACCTGTAAAAAAAGAACAGACGGAAAAGCATATATCGGGAGAAGGAAACATACTGAAAAACGACAGGCCTCAAAAAGAGCAATTCTCCAAACCGGAAAGAAACGGGGGAGATCGTCCAAGAGGAGACCGTCCGCAGGGCGACCGTTTCTCAAGAAGCGACAGACCGCAAAGTGACAGGTTCCCAAGAAGCGACAGGCCACAGGGGGATCGATTCCCAAGAAACGACAGATCTCAGGGAGACCGTTCGCAGAACGACCGTTTCCAGAGAAATGACAGACCCCAGGGAGACCGTCCGCACAATGATCGCTTCCCAAGAGGGGATCGTCCGCAAGGTGACAGATTCCAGAGAAGTGACAGACCCCAGGGAGACAGATCCCAGGGAGGAAGGTTCCAGGGAGGAGACAGACCTCAGGGCAGTCGGTACGGCCAGGGAGGAGAGAAGAAGGACTGGAATCAGAGAAAGCCGACGGACAGAAGAGGCGACAAGAAAGTATCAGATCCCCTTTCTTCTGTTGTAGAAGGACAGAAGCCTCAAAGAGCAAAAGGGAAGGGAAAAGAAGACTTTAAGAAGAAGGATTATAGAAAAGACGAGGACAACAGACAGAAGAAGGGGAAAAAGACCCCGGAAACCAAGCCTTTGATCCAGAAGCCTCAGTCCAAGGTGCAAAAAGCAGAAGAACAGATCAAGTCGATCATTCTGCCGGAAGTGCTTACCATCAAGGAGCTGGCGGACAAGATGAAGATCGTACCTTCTGTTATTGTGAAAAAACTGTTTCTGAAGGGCCAGATCGTAACGGTCAACCAGGAGATCAACTACGAAACCGCAGAGGAGATCGCATTGGAGTTTGATGTTCTGTGTGAAAAAGAGGAAGTGGTAGACGTGATCGAAGAACTTCTGCGGGAAGAGGATGAATCGGAAGACACTATGACAAAGCGGCCGCCGGTGGTATGCGTTATGGGGCATGTAGACCACGGAAAAACTTCTCTTTTGGATGCGATCCGGGATACAAATGTGATCGATAAAGAGGCAGGTGGGATCACCCAGCATATCGGAGCTTATGTAGTGGACGTCAATGGGGAGAAGATCACCTTCCTGGATACTCCGGGGCATGAAGCCTTTACGGCAATGCGTATGAGAGGAGCCAGCTCCACGGATATCGCGATCCTGGTAGTAGCGGCAGACGACGGCGTGATGCCCCAGACGGTGGAGGCCATCAACCATGCAAAAGCAGCGGGAGTGGAGATCGTAGTCGCAGTTAACAAGATAGATAAACCAAGTGCCAATATCGATCGTGTAAAGCAGGAACTGGCAGAGTATGAATTGATCCCTGAAGACTGGGGAGGAAGCACTATTTTTGTTCCGGTTTCCGCCAAGACCAGAGAAGGACTGGATGACCTGATGGAAATGTTGCTGTTGACGGCAGAGGTGCTGGAATTAAAGGCCAACCCAAATCGTAAGGCAAGAGGTCTGGTTCTGGAGGCAGAGCTGGATAAGGGAAGAGGCTCTGTTGCAACGATCCTGGTACAAAAAGGAACCCTGCGGGTAGGAGATCCTATCGCAGCGGGAGCCGCTTACGGAAAAGTCCGGGCCATGATGGATGATAAAGGAAGACGGGTAAAGGAAGCGGGACCGTCTATGCCGGTAGAGATCCTGGGACTGAACGATGTTCCCAATGCAGGAGAAGTCTTTGTGAACTGTGAAAATGACAAGGAGGCAAGAAGCTTTGCAGAAACCTTTATTTCACAGAGCAAGGTAAAGCTTCTGGAGGATACTAAAGCGAAGCTGTCTCTGGACGATCTGTTTACCCAGATCAAGGAAGGCAATCTAAAAGAGCTGGGTATTGTGATAAAAGCAGACGTACAGGGATCCGTGGAAGCAATGAAGCAGAGTCTTCTGAAGCTGTCTAATGACGAGGTGGTAGTCAAGGTGATTCACGGCGGCGTGGGAGCCATCAACGAGTCAGATGTAAGTCTGGCGTCTGCTTCTAATGCCATCATCATCGGATTTAACGTAAGAACGGATGCGGCGGCAAAAGAAACGGCAGACAGAGAAGGCGTGGATCTTCGGATGTACCGGGTAATCTACAAGGCAATTGAGGACGTGGAGGCAGCCATGAAGGGCATGCTGGATCCTGTCTTTGAAGAAAAGGTACTGGGACATGCAGAGGTTCGCCAAATCTTCAAAGCCTCCGGAGTGGGAACGATTGCAGGTTCCTATGTTCTGGACGGAACGTTTGAGCGGGACTGCTCTGTAAGGATCACCCGGGACAACACCGTGATCTTTGAAGGAAAGCTGGCCTCTTTGAAGCGGTTTAAGGACGACGTAAAAGAAGTGCGTACCGGCTATGAGTGCGGACTGGTATTCGAAAACTTTAATGACGTGCAAGAAGAAGACAGAGTAGAAGCATACAAGATGGTAGAAGTCCCGAGATAGACTTCTACCTGGAAAGAGGCGGATTATGAGAAAGAGAAGCATTAAAAATACTCGTGTAAATACAGAGGTGCAAAGGGCTGTAGGATCTATCATTCGGGGAGGGATCAAGGATCCCCGGGTGGCTCCCTGGACCTCCGTGGTGGCGGCGGAAGTGGCTCCGGATCTGAAAACCTGCAAGATCTATATCAGTGTTTTAGGAGATCAGGAAGCACAGACAGAAACCATGAAAGGTCTGAAAAGCGCAGAAGGGTATATTCGCAAGGAGCTGGCAGCCCAGTTGAATCTGAGAAATACGCCGGAACTTACATTTGTGCTGGACCAGTCTATTGAATATGGGGTCAATATGTCCAGAAAAATTGACGAGATCACAGAAAAAGAACGACTGGCAAGACGAGAGATCGAGGAAGAAGCAGATGAAGAATAGAACGATAGAGGAGATTCTGGGAGACGCCAGGCGGATCGCCATCAGTGGCCACATCCGTCCGGACGGCGACTGTGCCGGGTCCGGCATGGCGCTGTATCATTATCTGCGGGATAACCGGCTGGCGGAAACGGTGGATATCTATCTGGGAGAGCTTCCCAAATCCTTTGAATTTCTGGAAGGGATCGAAGAGATCCGCCATCAGCTTCCCTCCTCCCGAAAACCGTATGATCTGTTTTTCTGTCTGGACTGTGCAGATAAGAAGCGACTGGAGTTTTCGGCGCCCTTGTTTGAAGAAGCAAAACGGAGGTGCTGTATCGACCACCATATCAGTCAGGGGGTCTTTACGGAGGAGGCCTATGTGGATCAGGAGGCAAGCTCCACAGCAGAATTGGTATACCGGCTCCTTGATCCGGAAAAGATTTCCAAGAGGGCTGCAGAGGCTCTGTATCTGGGAATCATCCATGATACAGGCGTGTTTCAATATCCCTGCACGGCTCCCTCCACCCATCGGATGGCAGCGGTTTTGCTGGAAAAGGGGGTGGATGCCGCTAATATCATTCAAAAGACCTATTATGAAAAGACGGACAAGCAAAACCGGATCCTTGGGAAAATGCTGGTAGAAAGCCGCCTGCTCCTGAATGGACGGATGATCGTGGCAGGACTGTCCAAAGAGGAAATGGCAGCGTTTGACGTCAGGCCGTCGGATCTTAACGGGATCGTCAGCCAGCTTCGCCTGACAGAGGGCGTGGAAGTTGCCGTATTTTATTACGAATTTCGGGAAGGCGGGTATAAGGTCAGCCTCCGTTCCGGAGATACGGTGGATGTCAACCTGGTAGCCTCTGCGTTTGGCGGGGGCGGACATCAAAGAGCGGCAGGGCTGGAATCCTCCCGGAATCTTGAGGAAATTTTGCGGAAGCTGGAGAAAGAGGTCTGCAGACAGATAGGGGAGAAGGCGAAATAAGATGATACATGGGATAATCAACATACAGAAAGAGGCGGGATTTACTTCTCATGATGTGGTAGCAAAGCTTAGGGGAATCCTGCATCAAAAAAAGATCGGGCACACCGGCACCCTGGATCCGGATGCGACAGGTGTCCTTCCGGTCTGTCTGGGAAAAGGGACAAAGGTGTGCGACATGCTGACAGACCGGGACAAGGTATATGAGACCGTGCTGCTTTTGGGAAAAGAAACAGACACCCAGGATATCAGCGGACAGGTGCAAAGGGTCTGCGACACTTCCGGCGTGACGGTACAGCAGGTTAAGACGGTCATAAAAAGCTTTGAGGGCAGCATCTGGCAGATGCCTCCCATGTACTCTGCCATTAAGGTAAATGGAAAAAAACTGTACGAGCTGGCGAGAGAAGGCAAGGAAGTAGAGAGGAAGAAAAGGCAGGTTACGATCTACGGTCTTCGGATCCTGAAGATGGAACTTCCCCGGGTATGGATGGAGGTTTCCTGCTCCAAAGGAACGTATATCCGGACACTGTGTCATGATATCGGGTCGAAGCTACAGACCGGCGGATGTATGGAGAGCCTGAAGCGTACCCGAGTGGGCGAATTTTCTCTGGAGGAAAGCCTGACGCTGGAGAAGGTGGAAGCGCTTGCAAAGGAAGGACGGCTGGATAGCTGTCTGATCCCGGTGGACCGGTTGTTTTTAAAATATCCCGAAAAAACAGCGCAAAAAGGAATGGAAAAGGCCTTAAGAAACGGGAATCCCATACCGATCGGATGCGTGACGCCAAAGGAAGGAAGCAAAGAGGAGCCTGTCATCAGACTCTACGAGGCTTCCGGCGTTTTTATGGGGATCTACGAAAAGAAAGAAAAATGGTATAAACCGATCAAACTGTTTTTTGATACACAGGATCCGGGATCGGTTTAAAAGAAACAGGAGTGTCAGAATGAAGTATTTAACAGGACTATCTTCCTATCAGGGCAGCCGCAGGACGGCCATCACGTTTGGAAAGTTTGACGGCATTCACAAGGGACATCAGAAGCTGGTGGGCGAAGTACAGTTTTTAGGAAGAGTGACGGACATCGACAGCATCATCTGTGCATTTGACATGGCTCCTTTTTGGAAAAGCCGGCAGATGGAGAAGCCGACGATCATGACACCGGGGGAAAGAAGAAGCTTTCTGAAAGGAAAGGCGGATTATCTGCTGGAATGTCCCTTTACGCAGGAGTTCAGCAGCATTTTGCCGGAGGAATTCATCCGAAGGTATATCCGGGATCTTTTTCACGCAAGATATGTGGTGGTAGGAGAGGATTTCCGGTTCGGATGTGGTAAAAAGGGCGATATCGCAATGCTGAAGGCCTTTGAAAAAGAGTGTGGCTATGAGCTTCATGCCATTGCGAAAGAGCGGTTTGGAGACAGAGAGATCAGCAGTACCTATATCAAAGAGTGTATCCGGGAGGGTCGGGCAGATCTGGCAAGGGAGATGCTGGGATACGGTTATGGGATGACAGGCACCGTCATTTCCGGAAACAGACTGGGAAGAAGCATAGGATTTCCTACATTGAACCTGGAGTGGCAGAAAGAAAAAATTCTTCCTCGAAAGGGCGTCTATTTTGGAAGAACCAAAATCGACGGAGTCTGGTACCAGAGCATTTCCAACCTCGGAACCAAGCCTACGGTGGAAGCGGGAGACCGCCTGCTGCTGGAAAGCCATTTACTGGGATTCCAGGGAGATGTATATGGAAAATGTGTAACGACAGAACTGTTTTCCTTTCATAGAGAAGAGAAGAAATTTGCAAATATAGAAGCTTTAAAAGAACAAATCCTTTCGGATGTGGAAGAAGCGGTCCGCTTTTTTGAAGAAGAGAGGGAGGAAAAGGAGTAATCTCATGAATATTGTAACGTTTTTTGGATTGCTGGGAGGACTTGGACTGTTTCTCTACGGAATGAAGCTGATGAGCGAGGGTCTGGAGAAGGCGGCCGGTGAAAAAATGAGGAATATCCTGGAATTTTTCACCCGGAACCGGTTTATGGGGATGATGGTAGGGATCGCATTTACTGCCATTGTCCAGTCTTCCAGTGCGACGACCGTTATGGTAGTCAGTTTTGTAAATTCAGGTCTGATGGATCTGTTTCAGGCATCCGGCGTAATCCTGGGAGCCAATATCGGTACGACGGTAACGGGACAGCTGATTGCCTTTAAGCTGTCGGATATTGCGCCTTTATTTGTGATCACCGGAGTGATCATGGTCATGTTCTGTAAAAAAATGAGCATTCACCGGATCGGGGAAGTGATCCTTGGGTTTGGCGTGCTGTTTATGGGTCTGAGCATCATGAGCAGTTCCATGGAAAGTATCAAAGAATCTCCCCGCATTCTGGAGCTTTTGCAGTCCATGACCAACCCCATGATGGCCATCCTGGTAGGATTTGTGATCACGGCGATCCTTCAGAGTTCTTCCGCTACGGTGGGGATCGTGATCCTCATGGCGTCGCAGGGACTGCTGGAATTTACCATCTGCCCCTTCCTGATCCTGGGATGTAATATGGGCTCCTGCGTATCTGCACTTCTGGCAAGTCTGGGTGGGAAAAAAGTGGCAAAGCGAGCTGCCATGATCCACTTTCTGTTTAACATCATCGGCTCCGCTATTGCTTTTGGTGTGTTGATGGTGGGATTGCAGCCTATTACCGAAAGGATTCTGGATTTTTCCGGACAGGATGTGGCAAGGGCAGTGGCAAACCTGCATACCAGCATCAAGATCTTTGAAGTGGTTCTGTTGTTCCCCTTCATGGGCTGGGTGGTCAAAGCTACCTATAAGGTGATTCCGGGAACGGACAAGGCCAGAGACGAAGAATTTCAACTGCAGTATATCGGGACAGGGACGCTTTTGATTCCCACGACCGCCATGCTGGACGGGATCCGTGAGATCGAGCACATGGGGCAGATCGCCATTGAGAATCTGAAGACGTCCATGGAGGCTCTTTGCGAACCGGAGGAAAAAAAGATCCGACAGGTGTACCAGCGAGAAGAATATATTGATTTTTTGAACCATAAGATCACAGATTATCTGATGAAAGTCAACGAAATAGAACTTCCGGCAGCAGACAAGAAGCTTTTAGGAGGACTGTTCCATATTGTAAATGATATTGAACGGATCGGGGATCACGCAGAAAATTTTGCGGATTCCGCCGGCATCCGGCTGAAAGACCAGGTGGAATTCAGCGACAAGGCCAAAAAACATTTACAGGAAATGATGGAAAAAGTAGTCACGATCCTGACGTATTCTTTGGATATGTTCCGAAACAGAAATGACGAACATATGAGGGAGATCCTGCAGCTGGAAGATGAAATAGATGAGAAAGAAAAGAAGCTACAGCGTTTTCATGTGAAACAGCTGACAAAAAATAAGTGTACCCCCTTTTCAGGAATGCTGTTTTCTGATACAGTATCAGGGCTGGAACGTGTAGCGGACCATGCAACCAATGTAGCATTTGCAATTTTCAAACCGGATGAGGGTTTGAATGAAGAGGAGGATTAAGAATGAAAAAAGGATTTATCGGAGAGTTTAAGGAATTCATCACGAAAGGGAACGTCATGGATCTGGCAGTCGGTGTCATCATCGGCGGAGCGTTTACGGCGATCGTAACTTCATTGAATGCAGATATCATTGCACCGATCCTGGGAATTTTCGGCGGAGTGGATTTCAGCAACCTGAAGCTGGTTTTGGGAAGCGGAAAGAATGCGCCGGTGCTGATGTATGGAAACTTCATCACGGCCATCATTAATTTCCTGATCACGGCACTGATTATTTTCTGTATGGTAAAGGGACTGAACAAACTGCAAAACGGTATGAAAAAAGACGAGCCGGCAGAAGAAGCAGCTCCGGCTACAAAGAAGTGTCCTTACTGTGCCAGTGAGATTGCAGTGGAGGCTGTAAAATGTCCTCACTGTACCTCTTCTTTGTCCTAGAGGACAAAAGAGAGCTCCGGTTTTACCACCGGCCTCGCAGTCAGATGAAGCAGCCGGTGGTTACAGAGAAAAGTCTTTACATCCCAAGAGGAATGTGATAGACTTACCGGGTAAAACCGATGTTCGGTGGCAGGAATCTCCAACCGCCGCTTAATATCCGGTGTGATTTTTAACAGAAAACAAGGAGGAAGTACAAATGATCACAAAAGAACAGAAACAGCAGATTATGGCAGACTTTGGGAGAGGCGAAGGCGATACCGGTTCACCGGAGGTTCAGATCGCGATCCTGACAGCAAGGATTAATGACCTGACAGAGCACTTCAAGAACAATCCGAAGGATCACCACTCAAGAAGAGGTCTTCTTAAGATGGTAGGACAAAGAAGAGGTCTTCTGGCTTACCTGAAAAAGTCTGACATTACAAGATATCGTACATTGATCGAAAGACTGGGACTTAGAAAATAGTCTTTACAGGATCAGTGGACTGACTGTACAAAGAGAGACTGCCGCCTGATGGATCGAGAAGTTATCCGATCTGTCAGACGGCAGTTTTTATATTTGGAAGGGAGAGAATCGAAAGAAGCTTCGGATTGTCGCAGAAAACACCGAAAAGAAGGATGCTAGAGGGCGGCGGATCATCTGTATGTTATAGAAATACTCTATATATCTCTTTTTTCTTCAAAAAAAGCGATTGGAATTTCCGAATACGGACTGTTATACTGAGAAAAGCGTTAAGATTGAAAAGGTAGGAGGTAGAGCATTATGTCTATTACAGCGGAAACAGCGAAAGCGCATGCCAACGATCCGGCCGTGTTATGTTGCAGGGCGGAGGCAGGCATCACCATTGAGGCTGCCAATCTGGAAGATCCGGCTATTTTTGATGAACTGGTAGATTCCGGACTCTTAAACCTGGACGGCTGTCTGACCATCGGACAGGTGCTGGGAGCAAAGCTTACAAAAACCAGCGACTCTTTAAGCCCTTTGACAGCAGAAAATGTAGAAGGGATCAAGGAAGCTGCTTCTGATGAGCCGGCGAATCAGACGGAGGAGAAAGAAGCGCCTTCCATCAGCGGTACGGCAGAGGGAGTCTATACGACTGTCCGCAGCGGGAAAGTTGTGATTTCCATAAAAGAAGGAAAGGATATTTATCTGGAACTTCCCATATAAGTTCAGAGGGTTTATCGGGGGCCTTTTCTGACACACAAGACAGGGCAGGAACAGGGCGATCACAGATCGCTTTGCTCCTGCCCTGTCTTATGTATTCCACGGGAGAAAGGACCTGATTGCTTTTGAAAAATATCAGTAGCGGATCCCCTGTTCCTGTGCTATAATAATGGAAGTTGTGAAGTAAAAGGAGAAGACTATGTATAAGAAATTTGAAATGGAACTTGCGGGCAGGACACTTTGCGTAGATGTAGATCGTGTCGCCAAGCAGGCAAATGGCGCGGTACTGATGCACTATGGAGATACGACGGTACTTTCTACCGCTACCGCATCAGAAAAACCAAGAGAAGGGATCGATTTTTTCCCTCTGAGTGTAGAGTATAACGAAAGGCTTTATGCAGTAGGAAAGGTTCCGGGAGGATTTAACAAACGGGAAGGAAAAGCTTCCGAAAATGCAGTTTTGACCTGCCGGGTGATCGACAGACCTATGCGCCCGCTCTTTCCCAAGGACTATAGAAACGACGTAACTTTAGAAAACCTGGTTCTTTCCGTAGAGCAGGACTGTTCGCCGGAGCTTACGGCAATGCTGGGATCTGCCATTGCAGCCAGCATTTCAGACATTCCCTTCGACGGACCGATCTCTACTACGCAGGTGGGACTGGTGAACGGGGAGTTTGCATTCAATCCGACGGCGGCGGAAAAAGAAGCTTCCGACCTGACTCTGACGGTAGCTTCTACCAGGGACAAGGTGATCATGATCGAGGCGGGAGCCAATGAAGTGCCGGAAGACAAGATGATCGAAGCTATTTTTGCAGCGCATCAGCTGAATCAGAAGGTGATCGCTTTTATCGACACCATTGTGGCAGAATGCGGAAAGGAAAAGCACTCCTATGAGAGCTGCGCCGTTCCGGCAGAAGTATTTGAAGCGATCCAGGCGATCGTTCCGCCTTCCGAGATGGAAGAAGCGGTCTTTACAGATGAGAAGCAGACAAGAGAAGAAAATATCCGGGAGATCACCAGGAGACTGGAGGAGGCTTTTGCAGAGGACGAAGAAAAACTTGCCGTGCTGGGAGAAGCCGTTTACCAATACCAGAAAAAGACCGTTCGTAAGATGATTCTGAAGGATCACAAAAGACCGGATGGAAGAGCCATCGATGAGATCCGGCCGCTGGCCGCAGAGATCGATCTGATTCCGCGCGTTCATGGATCGGCTATGTTTACCCGTGGACAGACGCAGATCTGCACCATTACCACTCTGGCGCCCCTCGCAGAAGCCCAGAGGCTGGATGGCCTGGATGAATCTGAGACCAGTAAAAGATACATGCACCATTATAATTTCCCCTCCTACTCAGTCGGCGAGACAAGACCGTCCAGAGGGCCGGGAAGACGGGAGATCGGACATGGAGCTTTGGCAGAAAAGGCGCTGATCCCGGTACTGCCGGATGAAGCGACCTTCCCCTATGCGATCCGTACTGTTTCCGAGACCTTTGAATCCAACGGTTCTACCTCCCAGGCAAGCATCTGTGCTTCTTCTATGTCACTGATGGCGGCAGGAGTACCGATCCGATCGGCTGTGGCAGGGATTTCGGCAGGACTGGTGACGGGAGAGACCGATGAGGATTACCTGGTACTGACGGATATCCAGGGACTGGAAGATTTTTTTGGAGATATGGACTTTAAGGTGGCGGGAACCCATAAGGGAATCACGGCCATCCAGATGGATATTAAGATTCATGGGCTTACGAGACCGATCATTGAGGAAGCGATCGCAGCGACCAAAAAGGCAAGAACCTATATTCTGGATGAGATCATGAATCCGGCGATCGATCAGCCGCGTCCGGAAGTGGGACCGTATGCGCCGAAGATCATACAGATGCAGATCGACCCACAGAAGATCGGAGATGTGGTGGGACAGAGAGGAAAGACCATCAATGCCATTATCGAACAGACCGGCGTAAAGATCGATATTACAGACGATGGATCCGTATCTATCTGCGGCACGGATGCAGACAGCATGGCAGAAGCCAGAAGACTGATCGCCGTGATTGTGACAGACTTTGAGGCCGGACAGGTATTGGAAGGAAAAGTCATCAGCATCAAAGAGTTTGGAGCTTTCATAGAATTTGCGCCGGGCAAGGAAGGCATGGTTCACATTTCCAAGATCTCCAAGACCAGGATCAATACGGTAGAAGAGGTGCTGACGCTGGGAGAAGAAGTAAAGGTGGTATGCCTTGGAAAAGACAAGATGGGAAGGATGTCCTTTAGCATCAAGGATGTAGTGGAATAAAACGGGGATCCTGGCAGGGAATACCTAAAAACGGGAAAGAGAGAAGAGGAATGAAACAGAAAAAGGGACTAATCATCGGGCTTGTTGTTGCTTTGCTGGCAGTGTTTGCGGTCGCTTCCGTAGTGGGCTATAAAGTTTTTCAGCAGGTTCGCCACAGACAGGCGCTCCATGCGCTGACAGAGGAACTGAACAAAATGGAAGGAGTAATATCCAACCAGGCTTTTACGGATGCAGAAAGTTCCCAGATTTTGGATCGGACAGTTTCCAAGGGAGACTATGCCGTGCTGGAAAGAGCGGTCAAGGATCATTGCAAGGATCTATTTGCAAAGCAAAATGAGATGACACAATATCTGGAAAAAAATGAGATCGAACAATATCTGACACCGGAGGCGCTGGCGTCAGATGCTCCGAATTTTGAGACGACGACGCAGAAGCTGGCGGAATTTCGGGAAACGGAGAAAAATCTGAGAGAATCCTGGCTGTATCTGGCTTCAGAGGAAGGGATCAGACAGTATCAGTCTGCCCAGCTCAAGGGAGATCTGAAAAAGTTGTTTGATGAATATGTGGAAAATGTTACATCCTCCGATGTGCAGTCGGTGATAGAAAGTGACGTGGCATATTATAATCAGACGATGGATGCAATCGGGCAGGCTTTGGAGTATCTGAAAAATAATCAGTCCTCCTGGGTTATGGAGAATGGGCAGATCCTGTTCAACACGGAAGAAAGCCTGAATGCCTACAATGCAATCTTAAGTCAGATTCCGGAATAACTCAAATATGATTTGGAAAACGGGTTCCATCGAAAGATGGGATCCGTTTTTACCATACATTGGGCGTGCGTAACCAATAGATGAAAGCTCCTGATCCACTCTAATGTGTCTGGTAAAAAGTGACAGGTATAACCGATAAATCCTACTTACAATACACAGAATATATAGAAGTGTGTTAAAAATATTACAAAAAAAGCAAAATATAACTAAAATTATTGACTGGAATGATCAAATATGATACATTATTCACAAATATTTAGTGTAAACTGGGTGAGGTTAGGAGGGATAAAGAATGAAAAAATATTTGGCAGGCGTTTTAATTGCGAGTAGTGTTATTCTAGGGCTAGTTGGAATCACTGTTGTTGCAGAAGAGTTGACGGTTCCAATTTCTGAAAATACATTACTAGACATCAAAGCAAATGCAAACACTGTGCAAGTTGGCTGGATCCAGGGGGCAGACGGAAGATGGTGGTATAGGCATGCAGATGGAAGCTACACCGTAAACAACTGGGAACTTATTGACGGAAAGTGGTATTTTTTTGATGGGGATGGCTGGATGAAAACCGGTTGGATACAGTGGGCCGGAGGATGGTATTATCTAGAGCCCAGTGGATCAATGAAAACGGGCTGGTTATACTGGGAAAATAACTGGTACTACTTGAATGCGAATGGTTTAATGCAGATAGGATGGCTAAAGGAAAATGAAAAGTGGTATTTCTTAGCATCAAATGGGTCTATGGTAACAGGATATCGTAGATTAGGAGGTATAGACTA
Source organism: Suipraeoptans intestinalis (assembly GCF_009696485.1). Lineage (GTDB taxonomy): Bacteria > Bacillota > Clostridia > Lachnospirales > Lachnospiraceae > Suipraeoptans > Suipraeoptans intestinalis. The sequence goes on along the minus strand of NZ_VULY01000018.1, from coordinate 136,558 downwards.
TCATTTTGAAGCTAATGGACAATTGAGTTATGATGCCAGCATAGTGGCGGCTATATACACAAAACAATACGGTGATATTAATACGCTGCAAGATGGAAATTTAGCAAAGTCAATTTTACAAAGTAAATATGTAATAGAAAAATATGATAATTTCACAAAAAATAGTTTTGTAGGCAGAAATGGAAAAGTAAATACACCCAATTTGAATAGAGGAATATTCTATTATAGTGGGCATGGTTATAAGTATGGATATGGACTTGCATTAGGGAATGGCTCAGGGATTTCTCCGCAAGAACTCAGTAATATGGAGATGAATAATACTAAAGTAGCTCTCTTTTTTGCATGCTATGGAGGAGTAATAGACTCTAGGAGTGGAAAAAGCTTGGTTACAGCGGCGGTTGCATCAGGAGCGAAGGCTGCTTATGGGTACAGAGTGGCATCTGATGTGTTTCTAGATAGAGCTGTTACAAAAAAATTGTTAGAATCTCTGATGCAAGGAATGAGGTTTGACGAGGCCATTTCACGAACACAAAGGATTTATGAAAAATATGCTCCTCTGCACGGAAATAATTTGGCACTTGCAGGAGATATAAGTATAAGAGTGAATGATACTTATACAATTAAGGACACAGAGGCTTTAGATGTACCAGAAGGATTTGTAGAAACTTCAAATGAAGATGGGATTAGTACTTATAAAAGGTTTTATAATGGGAGGGAAACTACAGACAAAATAGTATATGACCATAATTATATGCAATATCTTGTTCGGAGGAATGTTTTAGATGAGAGTACATTCTTAAGTATTGATTTAAATCATATTGAAGAAAACAAGAAAAAACTTTCAGAAACAGGAGAATTATCTAAATATACAAGTACATTTGAAGTTGTCACTATGGTAGGTGGAAAATCTACAGTAGTTTTAGTTGGAGGTCGAGAAATAGAAGGAATGCTTACTTACGATTGTATTGACTTAATGACGAATACAATTGTGAATGAAGAAATTGATCTGGCAGAAGATATCTTTTAAAGGAAAAATGAAGGGAGGATGTATATGAAAAAAAAGCTGAAGCATTTATTCCTCGCGGCATGTGTAGGACTGGCGGGGATGCTGGGTATGTTTGTCCTGTGGAATCCGACCGGCTCCGAAAAAGCTGTGGCGACAGACGGCGTAGAACAGAAAGCTGTGCCGATAACAGGCTGGGTTCAGGAATCCGACGGAAGATGGTGGTATCGGTATGCAGATGGAAGCTACCCTGTAAATACCTGGAAAGCGATCCGCGGCAACTGGTATTTCTTTGATGTACACGGCTGGATGCAGACAGGCTGGATCCAAAGCGGAGGCAGTTGGTATTACCTGGACGGAAGCGGCGCCATGAAAACCGGATGGCTCAAAGAGGGAATGTTCTGGTACTATCTGGACAGAGGAGGCACCATGCGGACCGGATGGCTCAAAGAAGGAGCTTCCTGGTATTATCTGGATGGAAACGGCGCCATGAGAACGAAGTGGCTGCAGTGGAAAGATCACTGGTATTATCTGGCTTCTTCCGGTGCCATGCAGATGGGATGGATTTTGGAGGACGGCAACTGGTATTACCTGGATGGAAACGGAGCCATGCAGACCGGATGGCTGCAATGGCAGGGAGGCTGGTACTATCTGGCTTCTTCCGGTGTGATGCAGACCGGTTGGATCACATCTGGCCAGTTTTCCTACTATCTGGATAAAAAAAGCGGAAAAATGCTGGCGGATACCATTACTCCCACCGGACATTATGTATATCCGGACGGGCACCGCAGCAAGGAGGAGCAGGACATTACTTACCGAAAAACAGATACTGTGGCCGGGAAGAGCTACTACAGGAAATATTACAAAAAAATCGCCACAGAAGATACGGCTGTGATGGAGGAAACGGGAAGAGTCACAGAGCGGGAAAATAAGATCACCCTGGAGCTTTTGAAGAAAATAAAGTTTGATCAGGGAGAAAAGCTGTTGCTGCAGCTGGATCAGAAACATAAAGAAGAGGGATTTGAAAAGGTAGGAGAGGCATATATTGCATTTGACTGGAGCTATCATACGTTTGATGTACCGGTGTACGGCGTGCTGTACGAAAAAACAGAAGAAAACGAAGAACAAGGCTACGGCGGCAAACATTATGTCCGGATCTACAGCCTGGAAACGGGAAAATTGTGCGCGGAATATGAAGAAGGTCTGAAATAGAGGCATGGACTGCAGTAAAGCGATAGAATAACAGAAACATACGGCCTGCAACGTAGTGATCCTGCAATAGCCGGGGGTACCTCAGAAGTCATGGAATGGCGGAGGTGTCCCCGGTTTTTCCACGTTCTTTTGTTCTGGCGGAAGTCTTGACAGGTTGGAGAAAAGCGTATAAAATGAAAACGGATTTCAATTTTAATTTTAAACTAGCGGAGAAATATCATGAGAGAAAAAAGAAGATACAGAACCAAACAGCAGGAACAGATTAAAACGCTGCTGGAAAAGCAGGGAATGCAGTTTTACAGTGTAGATCAGTTGGCAGAGCAGTTGAAAAAGGAAGGAACACAGGTAGGACATACTACCGTCTATCGCCTTTTGGAAAGATTATCAGAAGAGGGCAGCGTGCTGAAAGTTCCGTCCATGGACGGACGTCCGGCGCAGTACCGGTATCTTGCCGGTCAGGAAGGATCGGTGGGGAAGCTGGTCTGTATTGCCTGTGGGCGGATGATCCCTCTGGAATGTGGCTGTATTGACCAATTTTCAGAGCACATTCAGAAGGCGCATCAGTTTCTGCTCAGCCGGCAATATGCTGTTTTATATGGTTACTGTGAAAACTGCAGATAAGAGAAAGGAAGGACGTATGAAAAGAGGAAAAGCGTTGGGGATTCTTGTGCTTGCAGCATCTGTCATCTTGTGTGGCTGCGGGAAGGCAAAAGGGGAAAGCAAAGACACATCCGGAAAGGAGAAAAAGATCAAAGTAGTGACCAGCTTCTATCCGATGTATGATTTTGCTACGAAAGTGGCGGGAGATAAGGCAGAGGTGGTGAATCTGGTACCGGCAGGGACAGAGCCCCATGACTGGGAGCCCACTACGTCGGATCTGAAGGAACTGGAAGAGGCAGATGTGTTTGTTTATAACGGGGCAGGCATGGAAGAATGGGCAGAGGACGTGCTGGAAAGCCTGGAAAACAAAAAACTGGTAGTGGTGGAGGCTTCCAAGGGAGTGGAGCTCCTGAAGGGGGAGGCGCATCATCACGAAGAAGAGGGAGAACATTCTGGAAAAGAGGAGGATTCGACCGAATCTGAAACAAGAGAAGAGGAAGAGGAACACTACGATCCACATGTGTGGCTGAACCCTTTGTACGCCGGAATGGAAATGGAACAGATCAAGGAAGGACTGATCCGGGCAGACAGCGCCAACAAGAGCAGTTATGAAGAAAATTGCAGCAAATACAAGGAGAAGCTGGAACAACTGGACCAGACCTACAAGGAAGCCCTGACAAACGTTTCCCGGCGTGATCTGGTGACGGCGCACGAAGCATTTGGCTATCTGTGTCAGGCATATGGCCTGAATCAGGTGGGGATCGAGGGATTGTCTCCCGATTCGGAACCGGATCTGGAGCGGATGCATGAAATCGTAACCTTTGCAAAAGAAAACCATGTCACGACTATTTTCTTCGAGGAACTGGTAAGTCCCAAAGTGGCAAAAACCATAGCGGAGGAATTGGGAGCAAAGACGGCGGTACTCAACCCGGTGGAAGGGCTGACGCAGGAGCAGATGGATGCAGGAGAAGACTATTTTTCCATCATGAAAACAAATCTGGAGGAACTGAAGAAGGCCCTGCAGTAGTACAAAAAACAGACGGATTGTGCAGAAACGAAGGAAAAGGAAGGATTACAGACTATGGAGATGATCCGATTGGACAGGGTGACTTTTTGCTACAGGGAGATCCCCGTTCTAAAAGAGGCAGACCTGTTGATGGAACAGGGGGACTATGTGGTGTTGACAGGAGAAAACGGAAGCGGGAAAAGCACCCTGCTGAAGCTGATCCTGGGGGAAAGGAAACCGCAGAAAGGACAGATCCGTCTGTTGCAGAAAGAAATCCTGCAGGCTTTGAAAGAGGGAAAAGTCGGTTATGTGCCACAAAACAGCATTAGTCAGAACGCCAGCTTTCCGGCCACCGTGCAGGAGGTTATGCGAACAGGGCTTTATCGAAAAGTATCACGATTTCAGGTGGGAAGAGAACGGCAGATCTGTCTGGATATGCTGGAACGACTGGGAATGGCGGAAACTTTCCACAAAAAGATCGGAGAGCTTTCCGGAGGCCAGCAGCAGCGGGTCATGCTGGCACGCGCCATGGCGGGAGACCCCAAACTTCTGATCCTGGATGAGCCTACCGCCGGAGTAGATGCCGTGTCGGTGGAAACGCTGTACCGGTTACTGGAAGAATGGAACAAAGAAGGCTTGACCATTTTGCTGGTGACCCATGACGACCCTGCAGAATGTAAGGGCGCGACAAAAATTTTAAGGATGAAGCAGGGGAGGATAACAGAGGTATGACCATCTTACAGTATGGATTTATGCAGAGGGCTTTTCTGGTGGGGATCCTTCTGGCTGTGATCACCCCCTGTATCGGGATGACGATCGTGTTGAAGCGGATGTCTATGATCGGAGACGCCTTGTCCCACGCCTCTCTTTCCGGCGTGGCCATCGGATTGCTTCTGGGGAGTAACCCAGTGCTGGGGGCAGCCGCCATCTGTGTGGCGGCTGCGCTGGGAATAGAAGGGATCCGCAGAAAGCTTCCCCGCTATTCGGAGATGGCCATTGCTATTGTTATGTCGGCGGGGATAGGCCTGGCGGGCGTTCTGTCAGGATTTGTAAAAAACAGCGCCAATTTTAACAGCTTCCTGTTCGGCAGCATTGTGGCCATCAGCCGGGAGGAATTGTTTCTGGTCTGCGGGATCAGTCTTCTGGTACTTCTGACCGTTATTTTTTTGTATCGGGAGCTGTTTTATATTGCCTTTGATGAAAATGCAGCAAGGATCTCCGGGGTTCCGGTAGATCGCATCAACTTTATCTTTACGGTGTTGACGGCGCTGACCGTCTCCGTTGCATCCAGAACGGTAGGAGCCTTGATCGTTTCTTCTATGCTGGTGGTTCCGATAGCCGGCGGAATGCAGATGGGGAAAAGTTACAGGGGCGTGCTGGTGTTTGCAGTCATCATTGCAGTTTCTACGACGGTAGGAGGACTCCTGCTTTCTTACCATTTTGGATTGAAACCAGGAGGAACCATCGTTTTACTGGAAGTGTTGTGGTTTTTGATCGTATTGGTGGGAAGAGTGCTGTGGAGGCAGAGAAGATAACCGTCTGAAAGAATCTTCCTGTTGGCTTCCTTTTTGAAATATTTCTTGTAAGACCTGGCAAAACAGCGTATAATGAGGCGTTGAGAGAACGAAAAGAAAAGGAACAGCGTGAGATCATGTCAGAAAAAAATCAGGAAATCAAAGAAGAAATCAGGAAGCGGAGGACATTTGCGATCATTTCCCATCCGGATGCGGGAAAGACAACCTTGACAGAAAAATTCCTTCTGTACGGAGGAGCCATCAACCAGGCGGGAAGCGTGAAAGGAAAAGCGACGGCGCGCCATGCCGTTTCCGACTGGATGGAGATCGAAAAAGAACGAGGGATCTCTGTAACATCTTCCGTGCTTCAGTTTGAATATGGAGGCTTCTGTATCAATATCCTGGATACGCCGGGACATCAGGACTTCTCCGAGGATACTTACCGGACGCTGATGGCGGCAGATTCTGCGGTGATGGTAATCGACGCTTCCAAGGGAGTGGAAGCCCAGACCAGAAAATTGTTTAAGGTGTGTACCATGAGACATATTCCCATTTTTACCTTTATCAATAAAATGGATCGGGAAGCCATGGACACCTTTGAACTTTTAGATGATATTGAGCAGGAGCTGGGGATCGCCACCTGTCCTGTGAACTGGCCGATCGGATCCGGGAAAGAGTTTAAAGGAGTGTATGACCGTCAAAAAAACCAGGTAGAGCTATTTTCAGACACACAAAAAGGAACCAGGCAGGGAAGTGTAAGGATCCTTGACCGAAAAGACCTGGAGAAAGAAGAATGGATCTCCGGCGAACAAAAAGACAGATTGTTTGAGGAACTGGAACTTCAGGACGGAGCCGGGGCGGTATTTGATCAGGAGTTGGTAGAAAAGGGTAAGCTTTCTCCGGTATTTTTTGGTTCGGCGCTGACGAATTTTGGAGTGGAAACCTTCTTGAAATATTTTCTGGAGATGACGACGTCTCCCCTGCCGAGACGATCGGACCAAGGAGAGATCGACCCCATGGAGGAAGAGGCGTTTTCTGCTTTTGTATTTAAGATCCAGGCAAATATGAATAAAGCCCATCGGGACCGGATCGCATTTATGCGGATCTGCTCCGGCAGATTTGAGGCAGGGATGGATGTGTGGCATATTCAGGGAAACAAAAAAGTCCGCCTTTCCCAGCCTCAGCAGATGATGGCAAGCGAGCGCAAAATGGTGGAAAAAGCTTATGGGGGCGACATTATCGGTGTATTTGATCCCGGAATTTTCTCCATCGGTGATACCTTGACGACAGCGAGGGAGCAGTTTGTCTATGAAGGGATCCCCACTTTCGCACCGGAACACTTTGCCAGAGTTCGGCAGGTGGATACCATGAAGCGAAAGCAGTTTTTAAAAGGGGTCAATCAGATCGCGCAGGAGGGTGCGATCCAGATTTTTCAGGAGTATCACACCGGAATGGAGGAGATCATTGTGGGAGTCGTTGGAATCCTGCAGTTTGACGTGCTGAAATATCGGTTGGAGAAAGAATATAATGTGGAGATCCGCATGGATTCTCTGCCGTATGAGTATATCCGGTGGATCCGCCACTGCCCGGTGGATCTGGATAAGCTTTCGGGTACTTCTGATATGAAAAAGGTCAAAGATCTGAGAGGACGTCCGCTGCTGCTGTTTGTAAACAGCTGGAGCATCCGTATGACCCTGGAACGGAATGAAGGTCTGGAACTGACGGAATTCGGATAAAGGCAGTCTGAAAAAATGACAAAATGATCCGGAAGAAAAGACGCGGCGCTGGGAGGCAGAAGTGTTTAAGTACAGGCATTTGCCTGTAGAAGAAACAAGGCTTTCCAAATAGCCGCGAATTTGCTATAATCAAGGAAAGTAAGTTTTCGAGGAGGTTTTTTCATGGGCAAGGAAGTAAAGAGCAATACATATACAATACCGACGGAAAATCAGTTGGGAGAAGTAAAGGTGACAGACGAGGTTGTGGCTATGATCGCAGGCATTGCGGCGATGGAAGTAGAAGGGGTTGCTTCCATGGCGGGAAGCACTACCAGAGAGATCATGGGAAAATTCGGAGTCCGTTCCGTTTCCAGGGGCGTCAAGGTAGATATTCTGGAGCAGATCGTGACGGTATCCTTGGCGTTGAATCTGAAATACGGATATTCGGTGAAAGCGACCACAGGGAAGGTGCAGGAAAAGGTAAAAACCGCCATTGAGAACATGACGGGACTTACCGTGGCGGACGTGAATATACGGATAGCAGGAGTGACAGTTTCGGAGGAAGCATAAGTGAAAAGGACACAGTTGAGAGAACACAGCTTCCGCCTTGTTTTTGAGGCAGAATTCTATCCGCTGCAGGAATGGAAAGAACAGGTAGAGATCTATCTGGAACACACAGAGGAAGCAAGTGAAGAAGAAAAAGAATACATCCGCAGCCGGGTCTTTGCAGTGATCGAACAAAAAGAAGAGATCGATGCGGGGATCAATCTGCGCGCCAACAGATGGAAGACCAGTCGTATGAACAAGACGGATCTGGCGATCCTGCGGCTGGCGATCTACGAGATCCGATGGGATGAAGAGATCCCGGAAGGAGTGGCGATAGACGAGGCTGTGGAGCTGGCAAAGCGTTACAGCAGCAACGAAGCGCCGGCGTTTGTCAATGGTATTCTGGCCGGGTTTGCCAAAGCGGAGTAAGAGGGAAGGAAATGGCTGACAATATTTATACAGTAAAGCAGGTAAATTCTTATATCAAACATTTGTTTACCGGAGACTATTTATTAAAGCGAATTTCCGTAAAGGGCGAGGTGTCCAACTGCAAATACCATTCTTCGGGGCACATATATTTTTCATTGAAAGATGAGTCTGGAACGATTGCCTGCGTTATGTTTGCGGGGAAGCGAGGCGGACTCTCTTTTCATATGAAAGAGGGAGACCAGGTGGTCGTCAGCGGCGAGATCAGCGTTTATGAAAGAGACGGAAGGTATCAGCTCTATGCCGGGCGTATTGAGGAAGCCGGGAAGGGGCAGCTGTACGAGCAGTTTCTGAGACGGAAAAGAGAACTGGAAGAGATGGGGATGTTCGATCCGGGGTATAAGAAACCGATCCCCGTTTATGCAAGGACGGTAGGAATCGTAACGGCAGCTACAGGAGCCGCAGTCCATGATATCATCAATGTGGCAGGCAGAAGGAACCCTTTCGTGCAGCTGATCCTGTATCCGGCAAAGGTACAGGGAGAGGGCGCGGCGCAGAGCGTGGCAGATGGGATCAAAGCCCTGGAAAAACAGCAGGTAGATGTGATGATCGTGGGAAGAGGCGGGGGTTCTATAGAGGATCTTTGGGCATTCAATGAAGAAATTGTTGCGCGAGCTATTTTTGAATGTACAGTGCCTGTCATCTCGGCTGTGGGACATGAGACGGATGTGACGATCGCAGATTTTGTGGCGGATATGAGAGCGCCCACCCCGTCGGCAGCCGCAGAGCTGGCTGTCTGGGATGCCGACCAGACCCGGATGAGGCTGGAGGAGTACAGGCTTCGTTTCCGAAGGACGATGGAGCAGAAGACAGACCGGCTCCGTTTGCGTCTGAGAGAGATCCGGACCAGACTGACCTATCTGCATCCCCGATATAAATTGCAGGAAAAGCAGCAGCGCCTTACAGAGCTGGAAGATCGGTTGAAGGGCAGGATGCAGCAGTCTCTTCTCAGAGATAGGCATAGGATGGAGCTTTACATCGAAACATTCCGGAATCTGTCCCCTTTGACAAAATTGATGGGCGGCTATGCCTACGTGGAAAAAGAGAGGCATCAGAGAGTTAAAAGTATTCGGGAGATTGCGCCGGGAGAAGCTCTTTTGATCCATGTAACAGACGGAGTGATCCGCGCACGGGCGGAGGAAGCAGAGGAAAGAACACAACCATACGAAAGATAGCAGGGCGGGAGAAATTATGGCAGAGAAAAAAGAAAAAAAACAGGAAGAAAATCTGGAAATATTATTTCAAAAGCTGGAATCTGTGATCCACACAATGGAAACAGAAGAACTTCCCCTGGAGGAGGCTTTTTCCAAATACCAGGAAGGGATGGAAGTGTTAAAAGAATGTTCCAAGCGGGTAGAACAGGTGGAGAAACAGGTGCTGTACCTGGACGATAAGGGAGAGTTGCATGAATTCTAAACAGGAATTTTCAGCGCAGCTGAAAGAAAAGATAGCAAAGATCGAACGGATCCTGAAACGGTTTATGCCGGAAGCCGGAAAAGAATGTAAGGTTTTGGAGGAATCCATGTCTTACAGCCTTTTTGCAGGCGGAAAACGGCTGCGTCCGATGCTGATGTGGGAAACCTATCGGCTGTTTGGAGGGGAAAAAGAGGTGATCTTTCCTTTTATGGCAGCCATTGAGATGATCCATACCTATTCTCTGATCCACGATGATCTGCCGGCCATGGACAACGATGACTACCGCAGGGGCAGGCTGACCTCCCACAAAGTCTATGGGGAGGATCTGGCGATCCTGGCGGGAGACGGCCTGTTAAATCTGGCATTTGAAACGGCAACGTCCGCCTTTTCCATGAAAGAAGCAGACGCAAAGACGGTAGGCCATGCTTTGCAGGTACTGGCCAACAAGGCTGGGATGTACGGAATGATCGGCGGACAGGTGATCGATGTCACCTCCTGTCAGACAGACGTTTCCAGAGACCGGCTGCTTTTGATCTATCAGATGAAGACGGCGGCTCTTTTGGAGGCGTCTATGATGATCGGAGCCATTTTAGCGGGAGCAGACCAGGAACAGGTCGAGAGCATAGAACAGGTGGCAAGAGACGTAGGAATTGCCTTCCAGATCCAGGATGATATTCTGGATGTCACCGGAGATCCGGAGACAATGGGAAAGCCTGTCTACAGTGATGAAAAAAACAAAAAAACCACATACGTTGCTTTTGCAGGTGCAGACGGCGCCGCAGAAGAGGTCGGCCGACTGTCAAACAGAGCCGTTGCCGGGCTGCAGAACTTTCCCGGGCAAAATCCCTATCTGGAGCAGCTTCTGCTTTGGCTGATCTGCCGGGACAGGTAAAAAGGTGGACAAATTATGCTGGAAAAAATAAAAAAAGAAAATGATATCAAAAAAATAAAAAAAGAAGAACTCCCCCTGCTGGCACTGGAGATTCGGCGGTTTTTGCTGGAGAAACTCAGTCAGACAGGAGGACATCTTGCCTCCAATCTGGGCGTGGTAGAGCTGACGATGGCCATGCATCGGACATTTTCGCTTCCGGAGGATAAGATCATCTGGGATGTGGGACACCAATCCTATACCCACAAGATCCTGACCGGCAGAAAGGACGGATTTGATCAACTCAGGAAATATGGCGGGATGAGCGGATTTCCCAAAAGAAAGGAAAGTGACTGCGACGCTTTTGATACAGGACACAGCTCTACTTCCATATCCGCGGGACTGGGATATGTATACGCCAGGGATCTGAAACAGGAAAAGTATCATGTGATCTCTGTATTCGGAGACGGATCCCTGACAGGCGGGATGGCGTATGAGGCCTTAAACAACGCCGCCTCCCTGCGCACCAATTTTATCATGGTTCTGAATGACAATCATATGTCCATCTCCGAAAATGTAGGCGGGATGTCCAAGTATCTGGCGAAACTGCGGACGGCAGACATCTATACCGGACTGAAAAAACAGGTGGTGCGGACTCTTCATAAGGTTCCGGTGGTGGGCAAACCCATGATCCGGAACATCCGAAAAACCAAAAGCAGCATTAAACAGCTCCTGGTTCCGGGAATGTTTTTTGAAGATATGGGAATCACCTATCTGGGTCCTGTGGCAGGACATGACATCGAGATGCTGTGCGAGGCTTTCCGGGAGGCGGCAAAGGTGGAAGGGCCGGTGCTCCTTCATGTCCTGACGAAAAAGGGTAAGGGATATCCGCCGGCGGAACAGTACCCGGACAGATTTCACGGCATCGGACCTTTTCAGGTATCTACAGGACTTAGCCGGGACAAAAAGGAGAAGGAGACTTACACGGATGTGTTTGGAAAAACATTGACCAAACTGTCCAAAGAAGACGAGAGGATCGTAGCCATCACGGCGGCCATGGCGGGAGGAACGGGTCTGGAGCCCTTCCAGAAACAGTTCCCGAATAGATGCTTTGATGTGGGGATCGCAGAAGGCCACGGGGTCACCTTTGCGGCAGGACTGGCAGCCGGAGGGCTGCGCCCGGTCTTTGCGGTGTATTCTTCTTTTCTGCAAAGAGGGTACGACCAGATCATCCATGATGTGGCGCTACAAAAGCTTCCGGTGGTCTTTGCTATCGACCGGGCAGGGATCGTAGGAAGCGATGGGGAAACCCATCAGGGAATCTTTGACCTCTCTTATCTGGGAAGCATTCCCAATATGACCATCCTGGCACCCAAAAGCGGACGGGAGCTTTCCGATATGCTGGAATATGCCATGAAGCTGGACGGTCCATCCGCCATCCGATATCCCAGAGGGACAGCTTACGAGATGCCAGAGGAAGACTGTCAGGAAATTCGATATGGGAAAAGTGAGATTATTGCATGGGAAAGCCAGATCGCCATCATAAGCTACGGGCATCTCTTTGAGGAGGCCGTGACGGTCAGGCGGCTGCTGAAGGAAAAAGGGTATTCCTGCACGCTGGTCAACGGAAGGTTTGCCAAGCCGCTGGATACCGATATGCTGGAGGAAGTCTGTAAGGAACACCGACTGGTGGTTTCCATGGAAGAGAATGTGCAAAGAGGAGGCTTTGGCGAAAGCATCATCGCCTACTATGCAGGCAGAGGCAAAGCTGTCAGGGTATTGCCCCTGGCTCTTCCCGACGACTATGTAGAGCACGGAAGTATTGGTGTGCTCCGAAAAGAAATGGGACTGGATGCGCAGACCATGGCAGACAGAATCGAAACAGCCTATCAAGAACAGGAGAAGCTATGAAAGAAAGACTGGATATCCTGCTGACGAAACGGAACCTGGCGCCTTCCAGAGAGAAGGCGAAGGCCATTATCATGTCAGGGATTGTTTATGTAGAGGGACAGAAGGAAGATAAGGCCGGATCCTTTTTTCCGGAAGAGGTGTCCATAGAAGTAAGAGGCTCCACGCTTCCCTATGTCAGCAGGGGAGGATTGAAGCTGGAAAAGGCCATGAAACAGTTTGCAGTGTCGGTGAAAGAAAAGGTATGTACCGATGTGGGAGCTTCTACGGGAGGATTTACCGACTGCATGCTGCAAAACGGGGCAAAAAAGGTGTATGCCATCGATGTGGGGAGAGGACAGCTGGACTGGAAGCTGCGGCAGGATGAGCGGGTGGTTTCCATGGAAAAGACCAATATCCGGTATGTGACGCCGGAGGCGTTTCAGGAGCCGGTAGAGTTCTCTTCCATTGATGTTTCCTTTATTTCTCTAAAGAAAGTCCTTCCGCCTGTTGCAGCGTACCTGACAGAAGACGGCGAGATCGTAGCCCTGATCAAACCACAGTTTGAGGCGGGGCGGGAAAAGGTGGGGAAAAAAGGAGTGGTACGAGATAGGACTACGCATGTTGAAGTCATAGAAATGATCGTCCGACATGCAGAAGATATCGGATTTCAGGTGAGAAATCTGGAGTATTCTCCCATCCGGGGGCCGGAAGGGAATATTGAATACCTGATCCATCTTGCCAGAAAGCATTCTCCGGGGGAGGATCTTGCTGTGGAAATTCCAAAACTGGTGGAGCAGGCCTTTGGAGAACTGACAAAAGAATAAAGGGAAAAAATCAATGGACAAATTTTTGATCGTAACAAACGACGGAAAAGATAAAGACGGAAAAGTGACGGGAGAGGTTCTTTCCCTTCTGGAAAAAAACGGAAAGAAGGGAATCCTCTGTCCGAAAGATGCAGAAAAGAAGATCCTGCTGAAGGAGATCCCGGAAGATGTGGAGTGCGCCCTGGTGATCGGCGGAGACGGCAGCCTGATAGAGGTGGCGCGCTTGCTCCGGGGACGCGGGATTCCCATCCTGGGGATCAATATGGGAACCTTGGGGTATCTGACGGAGGTGGAACCTGGAAGTCTGGAAGCTGCCATGACTCAGGTGGTTCGGGGAGAATTTGACATAGAAAACCGAATGATGTTGTACGGAGAAACAGGAGAAAATCGATGGGATGTGGCTCTGAATGATATCGTACTGACCCGAAATGGCGGGCCCAGGATCATTCGCTTTGACCTGTACGTAAACGGAGAGCTGCTAAACGAGTATGAGGCGGACGGCGTCATTATTTCCACACCGACAGGATCTACGGCATACAATCTGTCGGCGGGGGGGCCTATCGTGGAGCCTACTGCTTCCCTGATCCTGGTAACGCCTATCTGCTGCCATGCCCTTTATGCAAGGAGCATTATTTTATCGGCGGAAGATGAGATCATGATCAAGATCGGGAAAGGACGAAGAGGGACAAAGGAAGAGGCGCTGGTGTCTTTTGACGGAATAGAAAGCATGGCGGTGAAGACGGGGGACAAGATCAGCGTGCGCAGAGCAAAGGAAGCCACTCGGATCCTGCAGTTGAACCGGGTCAGTTTTCTGGAAACATTACGAAGGAAGATGAGAGGAAATTAAGATGGTAAAAGCGGGCAGACACACAAAAATCATAGAGCTGATCCACAAATATCAGGTGGAGACCCAGGAGGAACTGGCCAGTTACCTGCGGGCGGAGGGATATGATGTGACACAGGCGACGGTGTCCCGGGATATCCGCAATCTGAAGCTGACAAAAATCCAGGGGGAGAACGGTCGTCAAAGATATGCCCTTCAGCAAAAGAGTCACGGCAGTATGAAAGAAAAACATAGGAGAGTTCTGAAAGAAGGATATTTGTCCATGGACGTGGCGCAGAACATTCTGGTGGTCAAAACCATGTCGGGAATGGCGATGGCGGTCTGCGCAGCCATTGATGGAATGGAATGGGAAGAGATCGTAGGAAGCGTGGCAGGAGACGACACGATCATCTGTGTAGTCCGCAGCAAAGAGGCTGTTGGGACGGTAATGGAAAAGATTCGCAAGATCATTTGATGGAGGCAGGATGTTACAGAATCTATATGTAAAAAATCTGGCGTTAATAGAAGAACTGGATATGGAATTTACAGAAGGACTGAATATTTTGACCGGAGAGACAGGTACCGGAAAATCCATTCTGATGGGATCGATAGGACTGGCTCTGGGCGGGAAGTATGCCGCAGATATGATCCGGGAGGGTGCGGAATCCGGACTGGTGGAACTGACCTTTCTGGTACAGGATCCGCAGCAGCAGAAAAAGCTGCAGGATCTGGGCGTCGAGACAGAGGAGGATCAGGTAATCCTGTCCCGCAAGATCAGCGGAAAAAGAAGTGTCAGCCGGATCAACGGAGAGACGGTGCAGAAATCCAGACTGTCAGACGTGGCGTCCCTGCTGATCGATATCCACGGTCAGCATGAGCACCAGTCTCTGTTACAGAAAAAGAACCATCTGGAGATCCTGGACAGTTTTATCGGAGAAAAAGCATTTGAAAAAAAGCGGGAGATTCGGCACTGTCACCAGGAGTACCATCGACTGCGAAGAAAGCTGGAGCAGGGCAGCGCAAGGAGCGCAAACAGCGGCAGAGAGCTGGATCTTTTGCTGTATGAGGTGAAAGAGATCGAGGAGGCGCGCATAACCCCGAAAGAGGATATGGAACTGGAAAAAACCTACCACAAGATGCTTCACGGAAAAAGGATCCGGGATGCCTTGTGGGAGACCGTCAGATATACCCGGGAAGGGGGCGAAAGTGCAGGAGACGCCCTGAGCAGGGGAGTCCGTTCCCTTGCGGCAGTGGCAGACCTGGATGGAGAGGTGGACAGCCTGTACCAACAACTGGTTCAGATAGAAGGACTGCTGGAGGATTTTCACCGGGATCTGGACCATTGCAGCCACAGTCTGGAGTTTTCCCCGGAAGAATTTGAGGAGACAGAGGAGCGATTAAACCTGCTGAACCACCTGAAGGCCAAGTATGGAGCAAGTGTGGAAGAGATTCTGGAAGCCTGTCAGAAAAAGAAAGAAAAGATAGCGATCCTGAAAGACTTTGACGGCTATCTGAAGCGGCTGGAAGATAAAGTAAAAGAGACCGGAAGGATCTTGCATGAGAAGGCAGGGGAGCTTTCTGAACTGCGCAGAGAATATGCTGCCCGGCTGGAGCCGATGATCGAGGAAGGGCTGCGGGATCTGAATTTTGAATCGGTGGTATTTCAGATCTCCCTGGAGGAAGCAAACGCCTGTACAGCCGATGGGATCGATGAAGCAGAATTTATGGTATCCTTAAATCCGGGACAGTCGCCAAAACCCTTGATCCGTGTGGCGTCCGGCGGAGAATTGTCCCGTCTCATGCTGGTCATTAAGACCATTACAGCCAGAAAGGGACAGACGGATACTCTGATCTTTGATGAGATCGACGTAGGGATCAGCGGCAGGACAGCCCAGAAGGTATCGGAAAAAATGGCAGTGATCGGAAAGCATCATCAGGTTCTTTGCGTTACCCATCTGGCTCAGATCGCAGCGATGGCAGATACACATTTTCGGATCACAAAGACCACGAAAGAAGATTCGGTCAAAACACAGATCAGCCGGCTAAATGAAAAAGAACAGGTGGAGGAACTGGCAAGGATCCTGGGAGGGGCAAAGATTACAGAGGCAGTAAGAAAGAATGCCTCCGAAATGAAAGAACTTGCGTTTCAGATAAAAAGTGATATATAATGATTGCATATTTTTTTCAGGGAGGGAAACGGTATGAAAAAGGTATTGTTTGTAGCATCGGAATCGGTTCCATTTATTAAGACGGGAGGACTTGCAGATGTAGTAGGCTCCCTGCCTAAATATTTTGAGAAAGAAGAGTGGGATGTGCGGGTCATTCTTCCCAAATATCTGTGCATGAAGGAAGAATGGAGCAGTAAGCTGATCTACCGGACACACTTTTATATGGATCTCAATTGGCGGACGCAGTATGTGGGGATCCTGGAACTGGTTCATGAGGGGATCACCTTCTATTTTATAGACAATGAGTTCTATTTCGGCGGATTTGCCCCTTATGGAGATGTATATACCGATGTAGAAAAGTTTGCTTTTTTCTCCAAGGCCGTATTAAGCTCCCTTCCGGTCATTGATTTCTGCCCGGATATTATCCACTGCCATGACTGGCAGTCGGGGCTGGTGCCGGTTTATCTGGATAATTTCAGATACGGAGATCCCTATTACAGAGGGATCCGTACCGTGATGACCATTCATAACCTGAAATTCCAGGGAATCTGGGATACTAAACGGATCCAGGATATCACAGGACTTCCCTCTTACTATTTTTCTCCCGACAAAATGGAAGCCTACAAGGATGCCAATTATCTGAAAGGCGGAATCGTATATGCAGATCGGATCACGACAGTCAGCAATTCTTATGCACAGGAAATACAGATGCCCTTCTACGGAGAAGGACTGGATGGATTGATGCGAGCCAGATCCAATCATTTGTGGGGAATTGTCAACGGGATCGACTACAAAGAATATGATCCGGCCACAGACCGGCATATTTTTAAGAAATACACGGTGGACAGCTTCCGCAGGGAAAAGAAGAAAAACAAAGCGGAGCTGCAAAAAGAGCTGGGGCTGGAAGAAAACCCCAAGGTTATGATGCTGGGCATCGTATCCCGACTGACAGACCAGAAAGGCCTGGATCTGATCGCCTGCATTTTGGACGAACTGTGTCAGGACGCCATTCAGCTGGTGGTTCTGGGAACCGGAGAAGAACGGTATGAAAATATGTTCCGCCATTTTGAGTGGAAGTATCCGGGAAAGGTTTCTGCCAATATCTATTATTCGGAGCCTATGTCCCATAAGATTTATGCGTCCTGCGACGGATTTTTAATGCCGTCCCTGTTTGAGCCCTGTGGCCTCAGCCAGCTGATGAGCCTTCGGTACGGAACAGTGCCGATCGTGCGGGAAACGGGAGGATTGAAAGATACGGTGGAGCCGTACAATGAGTTTGAAAAAGCAGGAACAGGATTTAGTTTCAGCAACTATAACGCCCACGAAATGCTGGGGATCATCCGTTATGCAGAGCATGTCTTCTATGACAAAAAGAGGGAATGGAACCGGATCGCTCAGAGAGGAATGGAAAGAGACTTCTCCTGGAACAGCTCCGCCCGGCAATATGAGAGACTGTACCGAGAACTGACAGAGTAAACGCAGATGTTTTGGACAACGAAAAGGATGAGCAATGAAGATTAAAGACATTTTAGAAAAAAAAGGCGCCCATATTTCTTTTGAAGTCTTTCCGCCCAAGACGGAAAGTGGAAAAGAATCTGTTTTGCAGGCAGTAAAAGAACTGATAACCTTGCAGCCGGATTTTATCAGTGTGACCTATGGCGCAGGCGGAGGAACCAGCAGTCAGACGGCGGGGATCGCAGCCGCCATCTCCAAAGCCGGAGTAACCAGTCTGGCACATCTGACATGTGTGTCTTCCACACGGGAGCAGGTACACCAGGTCATTGACAGACTGAAAGAAGAAGGGATCGAGAATATCCTGGCCCTTCGGGGAGACATTCCGGACTCCGGTCAGTTTCCCCTTCCCAATCACTATCGGTATGCATCGGAACTCATCGAAGATATCCGGACCAGAGGGGATTTTTGTATCGGAGCTGCCTGTTATCCCGAGGGACACGTGGAAACGCCCCATAAAAAAGACGATATCCGGCATCTGAAGGAAAAAGTGGACTGCGGCGTGGATTTTTTAACGACACAGATGTTTTTTGACAACCATATCCTTTATAATTTCCTCTACAGGATCCGGGAAAAAGGGATCACGGTTCCGGTAATACCGGGGATCATGCCGGTAACCAATGCCAAACAGATGCAGAGGATCTGTCAACTGTCCGGAACAGTTCTTCCGGCAAGATTTCTGGCAATCCTGGATCGTTTTGGAGAAAACAGTGCGGCGATGGAGCAGGCCGGTATCGCATATGCCACCGATCAGATCATAGATCTTCTGGCAAACGGGATCCGCCAGGTACATATTTATACCATGAACAAACCGGAGATCGGAAGGAAGATCCTGGAAAATATTTCCCAGATCATCCGGGTATAGGGCAAAGCAGATGGACAGAAAAACAAAAGAAGCGATCCGTTATCTGGGATATGGAAAAAATGCGGTAGATGCTGATACCAAAAGACTGATATCCGACTCCTTCCGGGAGCTGGATCAGGTGGCAGAGCAGCGAATGGTCTACCGCATTTTTGAATTGCAGGAGACGGACGGGCAGATTACCATAGGATCCCTGCTGATAGAAAGCAAAGCTCTGAAAAAAAACATGAAGGGGTGTGAAAAAGCTCTTATGCTGGGAGCGACCCTGGGCGCTGAGGTAGACCGTCTGCTTCGGAAATATGAATTGACAGACATGGCAAAAGCGGTGGTCTTACAGGCGTGTGCCGCGGCCATACTGGAAGAATATCTGGATACCCGGCAGGAGGAACTGAAAGAAGATCTGGGTCGGGAGGGATGGTATCTACGTCCCAGGTTCAGCCCCGGGTATGGAGATTTTGATATACGCCACCAGAAACTGGTACTTCGTATGCTGGAAAGTGAAAAAAAGATCGGACTGATGGCTACAGACAGCTGTATGCTGATTCCTACCAAATCGGTAACAGCAGTGATCGGACTGAGCAAAACGCCGATTTCCTGCCACAGACAGGGCTGCGAAGCCTGTGATAAGACGGACTGCACCTATCGGAGGGCTACTTCATAAGATAAAGAAGAGATACAGGAGGCATCGTATGCTGCGAGACAGATTAGGAAAAGAACTGTTGTTTTTTGACGGAGGGATGGGAACTCTTCTCCAGGAGGAAGGATTGAAGCCGGGAGAGCTGCCGGAATCCTGGAATATAGAAAAACCGGAAGTGATCATTGATATTCACAGACAGTATGCGCAGGCCGGAAGTCGTATCCTTCTGACCAATACCTTCGGGGCCAATGCCTTGAAGTTTCAGGGAACAGGGTATTGCTTACAGGAAGTAGTGGAGGCAGCCGTCGATCATGTAAAGCAGGGGATCCAAAGGAGCGGGTGCAGGGAAGAGCGCTATATCGCCCTGGATCTGGGACCCACCGGAAAGCTGTTGAAGCCCATGGGAGATCTGGAATTTGAAGAGGCCTGTAACGCCTACAAGGAAGTGATCCGTTATGGAGAAAAGGCCGGAGCAGATCTGATTCACATCGAGACCATGAGCGATACCTATGAGGTAAAGGCGGCCGTGCTGGCAGCAAAGGAAGCATCCAGCCTTCCGGTATCTGTCACCATGATTTTTGACGAAAAAGGAAAACTTCTGACGGGGGGAGACGTTCCTTCGGTGGTAGCCCTTCTGGAGGGCTTGGGCGTGGATGCGCTGGGGATCAACTGCGGCCTGGGACCGGCACAGATGCTTCCCATTCTGGAGGAACTGACCCGCTATGCCAGCGTCCCGATCATTGTGAAGCCAAACGCCGGCCTTCCCATACAAAAAGAAGGAGAAGTGTTCTATGACATTTCGCCGGAAACATTTGCCGAGATCATGGGAGAGATCACAGACAAGGGAGCCTGCATCATCGGTGGCTGCTGCGGAACGACGCCGGAGCATATCCGTCGGATGATCCAGGTATGTAAAGATAAGACCTGCCCGGAGGTTCTTCCCAAACCGCACACAATGGTCTCTTCCTACGGAAAGGCGGTTCTCTTGGGAAAAAAGCCCGTCCTGATCGGAGAGCGGATCAATCCTACCGGGAAGAAGCTGTTTAAGCAGGCTCTGAAGGAGCATAACATTGATTATATCCTAAAGGAAGGGATCACCCAGCAGGACCGGGGAGCAGACATTCTGGACGTGAATGTGGGACTTCCCGACATTGACGAAGTGCGTATGATGACAGAGGTGGTAAGAGAACTGCAAAGCGTCACCAGTCTTCCCCTCCAGATCGACACGGTAGACGCAGAAGCAATGGAACAGGCGATGCGTATCTATAACGGGAAGCCTATGATCAATTCCGTCAATGGGAAACAGGAATCCATGAAGGAGGTGTTTCCTCTGGTTCGAAAATATGGAGGCGTGGTAGTGGGGCTGACCATTGACGAGGATGGGATTCCCGATACGGCAGAAGGGCGGGTGCAGATCGCAAGGAAGATTGTGCAGACAGCCGCCGAATACGGGATCTCAAAAAAGGATGTGGTGATCGATGTACTGGCTATGACCATCAGTTCGGAACCAATGGGTGCGGCGGTTACGCTGGAGGCCCTCAGGAGAGTCCGGGAAGAGCTGGGAGTCTGTACCGTTCTTGGTGTTTCCAACATTTCCTTTGGTCTTCCCAGCAGAGGGATCATCAACTCCCACTTTTTCACGATGGCCATGCAAAGCGGCCTGTCGGCAGGGATCATCAATCCCTCCTCGGAAGACATGATGCGGGCGTATGATGCCTTCTGTGCCTTGATGGGATATGACAGGAACTGTGCGTCTTATATCCGGACATACGCGCAGCAGGCGACCGGACAATCGTCCTCTGTAAAAATCGGAGGAAGCATTTCCCTAAAAGAGGCCATTGAAAAAGGACTGAAGGAGGAGGCTTACCAGTCCACCCTGGCGCTTTTAAAAGAAACGGACGGATTTACCATCATCCAGAAGCATCTGATCCCGGCGCTGGACGCGGTAGGAAAAGGATTTGAAAAAGGCAGTCTCTTTTTGCCGCAGTTGCTTATGAGTGCGGATTCTGCTAAAATTGCCTTTGGAGTCCTGAAGGACAGGCTTGGCGGGGAGGAAGGGCAGGCGAAGAAAAAGGAGCCTGTCATCCTGGCAACCGTCAAGGGAGACATTCATGACATCGGAAAAAATATCGTGAAGGTCCTGCTGGAAAATTATGGCTTTGACGTGATCGATCTGGGCAAGGACGTAGCGCCGGAGACGATTGTGGAAACAGCGCTGAAGCGGCAGGTAAATCTGGTGGGCCTAAGCGCTCTTATGACGACTACCGTAGTCAGCATGGAGCAGACCATACGGCTTCTAAGAGAAAAGAAACCGGACTGTAAAGTCATGGTAGGAGGAGCCGTACTAAATCAGGAATATGCAGACAGCATCGGAGCAGATTTTTATGGAAAAGATGCCATGCAGTCTGTATACTATACACAGAGACTATTTGAAGGAAAACAGAAGCAGGAGGAAACAGCATGGCAATAACCATTCCAAACAACTATGATCCACATTTGAGTGTGAGAAAAACGCAGGAGGCGATCAAATACATCCGGGATACCTTCCAGAAGGAGCTGGGAAAGGAAATGAATCTGGAAAGGATTTCCGCCCCCCTGTTTGTAGAAAAGAGCAGTGGATTAAACGACAATCTCAATGGGGTGGAGCGGCCGGTATCCTTTGATATGGCAGCGATCGCAGGAGAAGAGATGGAGGTCGTCCATTCTCTGGCCAAATGGAAGCGTATGGCGCTGCATAAATATGGATTTCAACCGGGAGAAGGACTATATACCAATATGAACGCCATCCGCAGGGACGAGGAACTGGATAACCTTCATTCCTGCTATGTGGATCAGTGGGACTGGGAAAAGGTCATCACCAAAGAAGAAAGAACGGTAGAGACCCTGAAGGACACAGTTCGCAACCTGTTCAAGATCATCAAGCATATGCAGCATGAGGTCTGGTATAAATATCCGGAAGCGGCAGCCAAGCTTCCTTCCAAGGTGACCTTTGTGACCACGGAAGAGCTTTTGGAGCGTTACCCGGATCAAACAGCCAAGGAACGTGAAAACCTGATCGCAAAGGAGCATGGCTGCGTCTTCCTTATGAAGATCGGCGACCGGCTGGCAAATGGAATCCCTCACGATGGACGGGCGCCGGACTATGATGACTGGGCGCTGAACGGAGATATTCTCTTTTGGTTCGAGCCTCTCCAGTGCGCGCTGGAGATTTCCAGTATGGGGATCCGGGTGGATGAAAAGGCGCTGGAAGAGCAGTTGAAAAAAGCCGGATGTGAAGAACGCAGAGAGCTTCCCTATCACAAGATGCTGTTGAACGGAGAACTTCCGTACACCATCGGGGGTGGAATCGGACAATCCCGGCTTTGTATGCTGCTGTTAGGAAGGGCGCATATTGGTGAAGTCCAGGCCAGTATCTGGCCTCAGAAGATGAGAGAGACCTGTGAAAAGCACGGGATGATTCTGTTATAAGAGAAGGAAGAAGGAGGGCTGTCCGCGATGATGCGAGGATTGAACACAACCGTCAGAAAGCTTCGGAACGAAGTGTTTAAAGAAATTGCCGCATTGGGATTTCAGGAAAACAAGGAGCATCTCAATGATGATATAGAGGCGATTCCTTACAAAATGGTCAATGATGAGACTACCTACAGGGAAAGCGTGTACCGGGCGAGGGCTGTCGTCAGGGAACGGCTCAGATTGGCAATGGGACTTTCCCTGCGTCCCGAAAACAAACCGGTTCATCTGACAGCGGGGCTGGAGGACAGCAATATTTCAGAAAAGTATTATGAGCCTCCTCTCATGCAGGTGATTCCTTCTGCCTGTGAGGCTTGCGAGGAAAATACGTATGAGGTCAGCAATATGTGCAAGGGATGTCTGGCACATCCCTGCGTGGAGGTCTGTCCCAAGGGAGCCGTCTCCATGAGAAAGGGACGTTCCTTTATCGATCAGGAAAAGTGCATCAAATGTGGGAAATGCAAGGCCGTCTGTCCCTATGACGCCATTGCAAAAAAGGAAAGGCCCTGTGCGAAGGCCTGTGGAGTAGGAGCCATTGGTTCAGATAACTGTGGAAGAGCCGAGATCCAGAACGACAAATGTGTGTCCTGCGGAATGTGCATGGTACACTGTCCATTTGGGGCTATCTCTGATAAATCCCAGATTTTCCAACTGGCAAAGAGCCTGAAAGAAGGAAATGAGATCATTGCAGAAGTAGCGCCGGCATTTGTGGGACAGTTTGGCGACAACATTACAGCCAGGAATCTGAAGGCGGCACTGAAGGAAATGGGATTCTCTGATTTTTATGAGGTGGCTTTGGGCGCAGATATCGGAGCCATTGCAGAGGCGCATCATTACGTGGACAAGGTTACGACAGGGGAACTTCCGTTTCTTCTGACTTCCTGTTGTCCCTCCTGGGCGATGCTGGCAAAAAAATATTTTCCGGATATTGTAGATCAGGTATCAGAGGAACTGACGCCTATGGTGGCCACCGCCAGAACCATCAAAAAAGAACACCCCAATGCCAAGGTGGTCTTTATCGGTCCTTGCGCTGCCAAAAAACTGGAGGCTATGCGCACTACGGTGAGAAGTGATGTGGATTTTGTGATCACATTTGAAGAATTGCAGGCAATGTTTGACGCCATGGAAATCGATCTGACAGAGTATGAGGCGGAGTCCTCCTTCCATAATGCTACCGGCGCCGGAAGAGGGTACGCAGTTTCCGGCGGAGTGGCAAAGGCCATCGAGGACTGTATCGCAGAGTACTATCCGGAAGTGGAGGTAAAGATCCAGCATGCGGAGGGGTTGGCAGAATGTAAAAAGATGCTGTCTCTTGCCAAGGTAGGACGGCTGAACGGGCATCTGGTGGAGGGCATGGGCTGTCCCGGAGGATGCGTTGCCGGAGCGGGAACCAATATTCCTATTGCCAAGGCCCAGAAGAAAGTGGAAACCTTCGTCAGCGGATCCAGCAGAAAGGTTCCTCCAAAGGAATTAAAGGAAATCGAATTGAAATAGACAAACACCGTATCATAAGGACATAAACCGGGAATGGGAGGAAAAAGAGATGAAAAGTTATGGAGTAAACGAACTGCGACAGATGTTCCTGGATTTCTTTGCAAGCAAAGAGCATCTGATCCTGAAAAGCTTTTCCCTGGTCCCCAACAACGACAAGAGTTTGTTGTTGATCAATTCAGGGATGGCACCGATGAAACCCTATTTTACAGGGCAGGAAATTCCGCCCAAAAGGCGTGTGGCCACCTGTCAGAAGTGTATCCGTACAGGCGATATCGAAAATGTAGGAAAGACAGCGCGTCACGGTACTTTTTTCGAAATGCTGGGGAACTTTTCCTTTGGAGACTATTTTAAAAAGGAATCCATCGGCTGGACCTGGGAGTTTTTAACAGAGGTGATCGGCCTGGATAAGGACCGGCTATATCCTTCCGTGTATCTGGAGGATGACGAAGCCTGGGATATCTGGCACAATCAGATCGGGATTCCAGAAAATCGGATCTTCCGCTTCGGAAAGGCAGACAACTTTTGGGAGCATGGGGCAGGTCCCTGCGGTCCCTGTTCCGAAGTCTACTATGACAGAGGCGAACAATATGGCTGCGATAGGGAAGACTGTACGGTAGGCTGCGACTGCGACAGATATATGGAAATCTGGAACAACGTATTTACCCAGTTTAACAACGATGGAGAAAATCATTATACAGAGCTGGAACAAAAAAATATCGATACCGGAATGGGGCTGGAGCGTCTTGCCTGCATTGTGCAGGAAGTAGATTCCATGTTCGATATTGATACCATGAAAGCTCTGAGAGATCATGTATGCAAACTTTCAGGGAAGGAGTACGGAAGGGGCGGGGAAACAGACGTATCCACCCGCGTCATCACGGATCATATCCGTTCCGTAACCTTTATGATCTCCGACGGTATCATGCCATCTAACGAAGGCCGGGGCTATGTACTGCGCCGTCTGCTCCGGAGAGCCTGCCGGCATGGGAAGCTTTTGGGAATCTCCGGAGAATTTTTGGTAGATCTGGCGAAAACGGTAGTGGAAGGATCAAAGGACGGATATCCGGAGCTGGCGGAAAAGCAGTTCTTTATCTATGAGGTGATCGCCAAGGAAGAAGAGCTGTTTGCAAAGACCATTGACCAGGGACTGACGATCCTTGCAGATCTTCGGGAAGAAATGAGAGCGGAAAAAAGAACGATCCTGAAGGGAGAAGAAGCCTTCCGCCTCTATGATACCTATGGCTTCCCCCTGGATCTGACAAAAGAAATCCTGGAAGAGCAAGGGCTTTCGGTAGATGAAGAAGGATTTTCCAGATCCATGGAGATCCAGCGGGAGACGGCAAGAAAAGCAAGAGAGAAGACCAGTCTTTTGGGAGCAGATATGACGGTCTATGAATCCATTGACCCGTCTGTCACCTCCTCCTTTGTGGGCTATGAAAACACGGAATTTGATTCGGAAATCCTGGTGATGACTACGGAGGATCACATCACAGACCGGCTTTCTCAGGGAGAAAAAGGAACGGTCTTTGTAAAAGAGACGCCCTTTTATGCCACCAGCGGAGGACAGGAGGCAGATACGGGGTGGATCTGTACAGATACAGGAAGATTTGTGGTAGAAGATGTGAAAAAGCTTTCCGGTGGAAAGATCGGCCATGTCGGTTATCTGAAAGAAGGAGCCTTCCAAAAGGGGGACAGGGTGCATCTGGCTATTGACAAAGAGCGAAGAATGCTGGCAGCCAACAACCACAGCGCCACCCATCTGCTGCACAAGGCGTTAAAATCTGTATTGGGAAACCATGTGGAACAGGCAGGATCTTTGGTAAATGCAGAGCGGCTGAGGTTTGATTTTACCCACTTTTCCGCTTTGTCGAAAGAAGAACTGGTTCGTATAGAAGCGATCGTCAACCGTCAGATCCTGGAGAATCTTTCTGTTTCTGTAGAAACCATGCCCATCCAGGAGGCAAAAAAGACAGGAGCCGCCGCTTTGTTTGGCGAAAAATACGGCGACATGGTAAGAGTCGTCCGGATGGGAGAGTTTTCGATTGAACTTTGTGGCGGAACCCATGTATCCCATACCGGAATGATCCTGGCATTTAAGATCCTGTCGGAAACGGGAGTCGCTGCCGGTGTCCGCCGGATCGAGGCGCTGACAGCCAAAGGGCTTTTGGAATACTATGCAGAGATAGAACGTTCCTGGCAGGAAACGGCTTCCCTGCTGAAGGTTTCTCAGGATCGCGTAACAGAAAGAACGGCTTCTCTTTTAGAAGAAAATAAAAAGCTTCATGCAGAGATAGAATCTTATAAAAGCCAGCAGGCAAAGGACGTGTCCGGCAATCTTCTGGATCAGGTAAAAGAAGTAGGCGGAATCCGTTTTCTTGCCGCAAGGGCAGACGGAATGGACATGAATGGCCTTCGGGAGATCGGGGACCAGTGCAAGGAGACGTTAAAGGAAGCAGTCATCCTTCTTCTCTCCGAAAAAGACCAAAGGGTCAGCCTGGTAGCAATGGCGACAGACGATGCCGTGAAAAAGGGAGCGCATGCCGGCAACCTGATCAAATCCGTCGCACCTTTGGTAGGCGGAGGGGGAGGCGGACGTCCTTCCATGGCACAGGCAGGCGGGAAAAATCCGGCGGGCATGGCGGAAGCCATGGAAAAGGCCGAAGAGATCCTGCGAAGCCAGCTGAAAGATCTGTAAGAGCGTAAGAGAACAAGAGAATAAGAAATTTTAGAAATTGTCAAAATGTGTTGACGAACAGGAAAAATATGGTATAATCTTTCTAGTGCAGTAAAAATACCCGAACAGTCGTATGATGCACAATACAAGGCTGGAGGGGAGGTTAGGTGTGAGTTTATGTCAAATGTAATCGTAAAAGAAAACGAAACGTTGGATAGTGCTTTACGCAGATTCAAAAGAAACTGTGCAAAGGCTGGTATTCAGCAGGAGATTCGTAAGAGAGAGCATTACGAAAAGCCCAGCGTAAGACGCAAGAAAAAGTCTGAAGCAGCCAGAAAGCGTAAGTATAACTAATATGTGCAGTAAATAGAGTGTTGATGAGACACTCTATTTTTGTGTAGCAGGAAGTTCAGGGGGATTTTCTGCTATGCAAAAGTCTTTGGTGCGGCGTTACGTATCTGTGAAAAAAGGAAACCAGAGAACGAAGTCATGGGAGGAAATATGTGGTGGAATAAAGTGGTGTTTGGCTGGAGTATGTATCATGTGGTGCTGTGGTTTTTGGCATACAGCTTTTTAGGATGGGTACTGGAGTCTATCTACATGTCATTTTGCAACAGAAGACTGACAAACCGGGGGTTCGCCAAGAGTCCGATGTGTCCGATCTACGGAGTAGGGGCGCTGACGGTCTATATCCTTCTGCGGCCGTACAGCTCCAATCCGTTACAACTGTTTTTCTTTGGAATGGTGCTGGCAACTACGTTGGAGCTGATAACGGCTTACATAATGGACAAGATCTTCGGGGAGATCTGGTGGGATTACCACGACAAGCCATTTAATTATAAAGGAGTCATCTGTCTGGAAAGCTCCATTGCCTGGGGCGTGTATACACTGGGCCTGTTCTATTTCCTTCACAATTTTGTGTCGGCAGCCATTGACAGAGTGCCTCTGTCCTGGGGAAAGGTGCTGGGTAGTGTTCTGCTGCTGGCTTACGGGCTGGATTTTAGCTACACCCTATATCAGGAAAAGAAAGAGGATGTGTCTGAAAGGTTCGGCATCTGGAAGGAAAAGTTCTGGGGAAGATTTTCCTGATTCCTCAAACCATATACGGAAAACAAAAAGCCAAGGAGGATTTCGGTGCATTTCCCCCTTGGCTGTGATATTATATAGCCATATGCTATCTCTGTCATTGCAAAACTCTGTCATTGCAAAATCCTCTGCCCGGTTTGATGCAGGCAGTCCGACAGAAGCCCCGGCAGGAACGGACGCTGCGGCGGAGATCACAGAACATACAAAAGATCAGAGACGAAGGAGGAAGAATCTATGTATATCAGCGAAGTAAGAAATCAGGCTCCAAAGGATCCGAGAGGGAAACTGGAGCGGATGATGTATGATACCTTGGAAAAGCTGAACATTCCCTACCAGCAGGTGGACAATGATCCGGCAGCTTCCATGGAGGAGTGCGCCCGGATCGACGAAGTGATCGGGACACAGATCCGAAAAAACGTATTTCTCTGCAACCAGAAGAAAACCACCTTTTTTTTACTGGTGATGCCGGCTGACAAGCCTTTTGAAACATCTGAATTCAGCAAAAAGCTGGGCGTTTCCAGGATGTCCTTTGCTCCTTCGGAAAAGATGCTGGAGCATTTGGGGACGACGCCGGGATCTGCCAGCGTCGCAGGTCTGTTAATGGATGAAGACGATTACGTACAGGTGATCATCGACAAGGAAGTGGCAGAGGCAGAATGGTTTGGCTGTAATCCGGGGATCAACACCAGCCATTTGAAATTTAAAACAAAGGATCTGTTGCAGAAATTTCTGCCGGCGATCCATCATCGGGCAAGGATCGTAGACCTGTAGATCCTTTCTGCAGACCGGTTACCGTAAGAGAGAAGAAAAAACAGAAATTTATCCAAGCTTACACAGTAAGGGAGTGAGGGACTGATGGTGACAAAGAATCCTCCGGAAAAGAAAGACGAGACAACAACGCCTTCCTCCAAGGAGAAAATCGGAAGAACAGGAGCTTTCTTCCAGGATCAGGACAGTTCCGGAAAGAACTTTGCAGGAGTCGATTTGAAAGGGGCGGTTTTTCGGAACGTGCGGCTGGATGGGGCGGATTTTTCCGGCGCGAATGTGGAAAATGCGCTGTTTGACGGATGCAGCATGGCGGGAGCCAACTGGACCGGAGCCAATATGCGAACGGCTTCTTTTCGCTTCTGCAATATGCAGGGCTGCCGGATCAATGGAGCGGATCTTTACGGCGCCGTACTGGAACACGCCTGCCTGGAAGGAGTGATCTCTGATGATTCTACCAGATGGTTCCGGCTGCGATGCCCCGAAGAAGGAGCCTTTTTAGGTTATAAAAAATGCGTCAATGACAGACTGGTACAGCTTTTGATACCGGCGGATGCCAAACGGACATCGGCAACCCTGCCTTCCTGCAGATGCAGCAAAGCCAAGGTCCTTACCATCAAAAGTTTTGATCAGACGCAGGAATTTGAAGAGGCCTGGTCTTTGGTGGATGAAAATTTTGTATATCGGAAAGGAACATTTGTGGAGGTGGCGGATTTTAACGAGGATCGCTGGATGGATTCCACCACGGGCATTCATTTCTGGATGACGAGGGAAGAAGCCATCGCGTACTAGGCAGATCGTGGCCGAAAGCAGATCCGGACAATGGCCGGAAAAAGCCACCTGCACCAATTGAAAAAGAAAGGAAGCATTCATAAGAAGTATGATAAAAACATCAGAAGATTTAAGAAAACTATTGCAGGAAATCAATCACAGGAGCTATCCGGCTTATAAAGGAACTAAGGGACAATACCAGTTTGGAAAATATCTGCTGGGAATCGACCATGTGCAGGGAGATCCTTTTGCAGCGCCGTCCCGGCTGAGTATCCGTGTAAAAGGAAGAACTGCTGGGTTTCCGCAGGACTGCTATCAGGAAAAGCACAGAAGGATTGCCTTTGCCGATTATCTTCTGCGGTGCTTTGGAAAGGAAATTCAGAGCTACTCTTTTCAGGCAAAGGGATCGGGAAAAAGCGGCTTGATCTCCATCACCAGGTGCCGGCAGGAGGTGCTGGAACGAACGGCCTGCCAGGTGCGACCGGACGACGGAGAGATCCTTTTACGGTTTGAGGTGGGATTTCCCGCCAGAGGAAGAACCATTCAAAGCGATGAACTGGTACGAATCCTGTTTGACTTTATTCCCAAGTGTGTGGACAAGGCCCTGCTGTTTCGCACAGCCGACAAAAAACGGCTGGAAAGAGTGCTTTTTCTCGCAGATGACTACACTTTCCTGCAGTCCGGCCTAAAGGAAAGAGGACTGGTGGCATTTATTGCCAACGGCTCCATTCTTCCCCGGGAATCGGGGATTTCCAGCCGTCCTATGAAGGATGGAATTCCTTTTCATACGCCGGATGCCATGAAGGTGACGATAGAACTTCCCCATAAGGGAGTTGTGGAAGGAATGGGAATACCGGAAGGCATTACACTGATCGTAGGAGGCGGATACCATGGCAAATCCACTCTGCTGAAAGCCCTGGAGGCCGGCGTCTACCCCCACATAGAGGGAGATGGGAGAGAGTACGTTGCCACAGAAGCTTCTGCCGTAAAGATCCGTTCCGAAGACGGACGGAGTATACGGGGAACGGATATTTCCATGTTCATCGGGGAACTGCCCAACGGAAAGGACACCAGAAGCTTCTACACCGAAGATGCCAGCGGAAGCACTTCCCAGGCCGCCAATATCACGGAAAGTATCGAGGCCGGGACAAGACTGCTCCTCATTGATGAGGATACCAGTGCTACAAATCTTATGGTTCGGGATGAACTGATGCAGCAGGTGATCCAGCGGGAAATGGAGCCGATCACTCCGTTTATTGAAAGAGTACGGTCTCTGTATCAGACCCACGGGATTTCTTCTATTTTGGTGGCAGGAAGTTCAGGTTCGTATTTTCAGGTGGCGGATGAAGTGATCCAGATGGACAAGTACGAGCCAATCCACATTACAGCAATGGCAAAAGAAAAAGCAGCCGCTTATCCGGGGCTTGAGATACCAGAGGACTGTCCTTCGATCTCTTATTCGGAGCGGAAAGTCTTTCCGGACAGAAAACTGAATGCGGGAGACAGAATCAAACAGAAGGTACAGGGTCTGGATTCTATCTGTATCAACCATGAGGTCATCGATATGCGGTATGTAGAGCAGCTGAAGGATCCCGAACAACTGCAGGCGTTGGGACAGATCCTGCTCTATATGGAGCGGTCTGTTTTTAACGGAAAAAAGTCGCTGCACCAAAGCGTGGAAGAAACATGGGCTATCCTGGAACGAGAAGGATTTTCCGGCCTGCTGGGACATGCGCTGCCGGGAAACCTCGCCATGCCGCGAAAGCAGGAGATCTACGCCTGCTTAAACAGATACAGACCGCTGGAAATCAGATAGAACGGAAAATACAGGATTCTGTAAGCAGGAAAGCGAAGAACAGTTTCTGTAGAAGCTCCGGAGAAAATGATAGAGAACAAGAGGAAACCAGGAAGACAGGAGGAGTTTTATGAGAGTCATATCCGGAACGGCGCGGAGGATCCCGCTCAAGTGTATGGAAGGCTTTAACACCAGACCGACTACGGATCGTATAAAAGAAACATTGTTTAATATGATTGCCCCTTATCTGTATGACTGCCGGTTTTTGGATCTGTTTGCAGGCAGCGGCGCCATAGGGATAGAGGCATTAAGCAGAGGAGCCAAAGAAGCAGTATTTGTAGAAGCGGACAGGCGGGCAATGGACTGCATCCGTTACAATCTGGAAAAAACCTCTCTGACTTCCAAAGCCATGACGCTGCATTCCGATGTCATGACAGCCCTTTACCGGCTGGAAGGAGAAAAATCCTTTGACTATATCTTCATGGATCCTCCCTATGGAAAGGGGCTGGAAAGGAAAGTCCTGGAATATCTGAAAGATTCAGAGCTTCTTGCTCCCGGAGGGATCCTTATCGTAGAGGCGTCACTGGATGAAACCTTTGAGGATGTAGAGAAAATGGGATATGTTCTGCTGAAAGCCAAACGGTACAAAACAAATCAGCACGTATTTTTGGAGCCGCAGGGGAGGAAGGAAATATGCTAAGAGGGATCTATCCGGGGAGCTTTGATCCGGTCACGTTCGGACATCTGGATATCATTCGCCGTTCCGCGAAAATGGTGGATGAATTGATCGTGGGAGTACTGAACAACAAAGCGAAAATTCCATTGTTTTCTGTGAATGAACGTGTTAAAATGCTAAGTGAGGTAACAAAAGAGATACCTAACCTACAGATTGTCCCGTTTGAGGGATTATTGGTAGAATTTGCCAGAGAAAGAGAGGCTGACATCATTATTCGCGGACTTCGGGCGATCACCGATTTCGAATACGAATTACAGATGGCGCAGACCAATCACAAGCTGGCGGATGAGATCGAGACTATCTTTTTAAATACCAGTCTGGAGTACTCTTATCTAAGTTCTACCACCGTAAAGGAGGTCGCCTCCTTTGGAGGAGACATTTCACAGTTCGTACCCACCTTGGTCATGGATATGATGAAGGAAAAGAGGAATACAAAAGGAGAGTGTAAATGATGAGCAGCCGTATTGAGCAGATTATTGAAGAAATTGAAGAGTATATTGACAGTTGTAAGTTTCAGCCGCTTTCAACGACGAAGATCATCGTAAACAAGGATCAGATGGATGAGCTTCTTCGGGAGCTTCGCGTGCGCACGCCGGATGAGATCAAGCGCTATCAGAAGATCATTGCCAACAAGGATGCGATCCTGGCAGATGCCCAAAGCAAAGCCCAGGATATGATCGAGGACGCCCAGATCCACACCAACGAGCTGGTCAGTGAGCATGAGATCATGCAGCAGGCGTACACACAGGCCAACGAGATCGTGACGACGGCTACCGCACAGGCGCAGGAGATCCTGGACAATGCGACCAGAGACGCCAACGATATCCGCATTGGAGCCATGCGTTATACAGACGAGTTGCTGGCTAACGCAGAAAGCGCTATCGCTCATACCCTGGATAGCTACACCACCAAGTATGACGGCCTGGTAACCTCTCTGCAGGAATGCTACGACATGGTTCGTTCCAACCGTTCCGAGCTGGAGATCCCGGAACAGGAAGAGCCCTCCAACCTTGATGTCACCTACGAGGAGGACGCAGACGATTACGAATAATTCCCAAGAGGAATCAAATAAAGTAAGACAAAAGGAGGAGAAAGATGGGTGTATTAGAAGAGTTGCAGCCGCAAAAGGTCTTCGGCTTTTTTGAGGAGCTGTGCAGGATCCCCCACGGAACATTTGACATTCAGCGTATCAGTGATCACTGTGTGGCATTTGCAAAAGAACGGGGACTGGAAGTGGTTCAGGATGAGGCGGGCAACGTCATCATCAGAAAGCCGGGGACAGAAGGATATGAAAACAGCGCTCCTGTAATCCTGCAGGGACACATGGATATGGTTTGTGAGAAGCGCCCGGAATCAGATCATGATTTTAAAAAGGATCCCCTGCAGATCTATGTGGAAGATGGATTTGTAAAGGCCAAGGATACCACCCTGGGAGGAGATAATGGAATCGCAGTAGCAATGGCGATGGCCGTTTTGGACAGCGACGACATTGCCCATCCACCCCTGGAGGTTCTGATCACAGCAGACGAAGAAGTGGGAATGGGAGGCGCCAAGACGGTAGACCTTTACCAGCTGAAGGGCAGTCGTCTGATCAATATCGATTCGGAAGAGGAAGGTATTTTGACGGCAGGATGTGCCGGCGGGATCCAGTATGAGGCAGAATTCCCCCTCACCCGGACCAGCGAAAACGGAGTTATCGTTTCGGTGCGGATCCATGGACTCTGTGGCGGACATTCCGGAATGGAGATTCATAAGCAGAGAGGCAACGGACACAAGATGATGGGTCGTTTCCTCAGAAAAGCTTATCTGGACACTCCTTTCCGACTGATATCGATCGACGGCGGAAGCAAAGACAATGTTATTTCCATGGATGTAACGGCCAAAGTTCTGGTGTCGGAGACAGAAGCGGCACAGAAGATCACAGATCTGGCTCTTCAGATGAAAGAAATCTGGGATCACGAATTTATGGGAGAAGAACCAAATCTGGCGGTGGACGCTTCCTTCCTGGAAGGAGAAGCCATGGCAGCTACTTTCCAGGAAACAGAGTCTGTGATCCAGTATCTCGTTCTGGTTCCCAATGGAATGATCGAATACAGCAGAAAGCTGGAAGGCATTGTGGAAACTTCTTTAAATCTGGGAATCGTGGAAACAAAGGAAGCCTCTGTCAGGACGGCACACCTTCTCAGAAGCTCGGTAGAGAGCCGGAAGGAACAGCTGAAAGAAGAGCTGGATCAGTGTGTGACTGCCAGTGGCGGTACGCCTTTTGTTACCAGCGAATATCCGGCATGGCAGTTTCAGCTTCATTCAGAATTAAGAGATATCATGGTTGCTTCCTTCCGGGAACTGTACGGAAAGGAACCGGAGGTTTCCATGGTTCATGCGGGATTGGAATGTGGGATTTTTGTAGGAAATCGCCCGGATCTGGATTGCGTATCCTTTGGACCGGACATGTTCGATGTTCATTCTTTCCAGGAAAGACTGAGTATCGCATCCACACAGAGAACCTGGGAATATCTGAAAACAATTTTGAAAAACTGCAGATAAATGAGTCAGACAGGCGGAGAACACTTTGTTTCTCCGTCTTTTGTTTTGTATAATTTTATGCTATAATCTTATGGGTCATGTACCTGTTCAACTGATAGAAAAAAGGAGTATCTGATGAAACTGCCGGTTTCTTTTGAAGAAAAAATGAAACGCCTCTTAAAAGAGGAGTTTGATGCATATATGGACTGCTATAAAAAGCCGAGATTTTACGGACTTCGGGTCAATACCCGGAAGATCTCTGTAGAAGCCTTCCAAGAGATCTGTCCCTTTCCCATCACGCCCATTCCATGGATTGAGAATGGCTTTTACTATGAAGGGACAGCCGTTTCTCCGGGGAAACACCCTTACTATGCGGCCGGTCTGTATTACCTCCAGGAGCCAAGCGCCATGACACCTGCCAATCGTCTTCCGGTTGTTCCGGGGGAACGTGTGTTGGATCTGTGTGCGGCACCGGGCGGGAAGGCCACTGAATTGGGAGCGAAGCTGAAAGGAGAGGGACTGCTTGTGGCAAATGATATCAGCAGCTCCAGAGCCAAGGGCCTTCTGAAAAATCTGGAACTGTTCGGTATCGGGAATCTTCTGGTGCTCAGTGAAGAGCCGGGGCATTTGGCGCAGTATTTTCCGGAATACTTCGATAAGATTCTGATAGATGCTCCCTGTTCGGGAGAGGGAATGTTCCGAAAGGACAAAAAGATGGTACGTGCCTGGGAAGAACACGGACCGGATTACTTTTCTAAGATCCAGAAGCACATCCTCCTCCAGGCAGCGGCTATGTTGCGCCCCGGAGGAAAGATCCTGTATTCCACCTGTACCTTCGATGAGAGGGAAAATGAACAGGCCATTGAATTTCTGCTGCAGGAGTGCCCGGAATTTACCATACAGGCAATTGTGCCGTATGACGGGTTTGCAGAAGGGATTCCCCAACTTTCTAATACGCAGATGGAAGACCTGAAAAAAACAGTCCGCATTTTTCCCCACAGGCTGGACGGAGAAGGGCATTATCTGGCTTTGCTTCAGAAGAGGGAGAAGGCTTTTGATCTTTCCGGAAGCCCTCGAAAATCCGGATCTCTCGCTCAAAAATCTCAAAGAGGCAGGGTTCGGGAGGTGCCGGAAGAACTTATTTCCTTCTGGCAAGATGTGAACTGGGAGCTTTCCCAAGATCGTCTGGAAATCCATGGGGAAAAGGTTTACTATATGCCTTCGGAAGTTCCTGATCTTAGCGGAGCCAGATTCTTAAGGACAGGGCTTCTCCTGGGAGATTGGAAAAAGCGCCGGTTTGAGCCAAGTCAGGCATTCGCCATGTATCTGAAAAAGGAAGACTATCAAAAAATACTGGATTTTTCCTGTGCAGACGAAAGAGTCCGAAAATACCTGAAGGGAGAGACCCTGGAGGTTTCCGATCTCGTTTCACCTTCTGAAAAGGGATGGTATCTGATCTGCGTGGACGGGTACTCTCTGGGATGGGGGAAGCTTTCCGGAGGAACCTTAAAGAACAAATATTTGGCCGGGTGGAGGCTTTCATGAAGATACGTTTAGATAAATATCTGGCGGAAATGGGAAAAGGAAGCCGTCAGGACGTTAAAAAACTGATCCGCCAGAAGCAGGCGGCCGTCAATGGCACGACCACGACAAGACCGGAAGCGAAGGTGGACACAGAAACCGATGTTGTCACGGTTCAGGGAGAGGAAGTTCCCTTTGTCGCTTTTGAATATTATATGCTGAATAAACCTGCCGGCGTGCTTTCCGCCAGCAGGGATAAAAAGGAAAAGACGGTTTTGGATTGTGTCGGCAAAACAAAACGCAAGGATCTGTTTCCGGTGGGAAGACTGGATAAGGATACGGAAGGACTGCTTTTGATTACGAATGACGGAGAAATGGCACACCGGCTTCTGTCTCCCTCCTATCATGTTCCTAAATGTTACTACGTAAAAGTAGAGGGGAGATTTCCGGAAGATATCCGACAAAGATTCTATGAAGGCATCAATATCGGAACTGCTGAAAAAGAAGAGAAAACGGCTCCGGCCAGCCTGGAGATTCTGGAAGAGGGTGAAGTTTCCAGAGTACGGCTTACTATCTGCGAAGGAAAGTATCATCAGGTCAAGAGAATGTTTCTTGCCTGTGGCTGCCAGGTGGTTTACCTGAAGCGAGAGAGTATGGGCAGCCTGCAGCTGGATGACTCTTTGAAACCGGGAGACTGTCGTCTGCTTACGCCGAAAGAGATAAAAGAACTTGGAGGAACCTATGCTGACAAACATTGACGGAATTATTTTTGATATGGACGGAACCTTGATCGATTCCATGTGGGTATGGCCGGGACTGGACGATCGCTACATGGAAAAATACGGTCTGCGCCAGCCGGAAGGATTCCACGAGATCATAGAGGGCATGAGCTGTGAGGAAGTGGCCGATTATTTTCTGGAAAGTTTTCCGAATCTGACCTGCAGCCGGGAGGAAATGATAGAAGAGTGGATCGATATGGCTTATGAGGCATACACCACCCAGGTCACCTTAAAAAAGGGCGTCTTAAATTTTATCCGGAAGATGAAAAAGGCAGGAAAAAAGATCGGGATCGCAACCAGCAATGCCAAATCTCTGGTGGACGATACCTTGCGTGCGCTTCAGGTGTCTCATCTGTTTGATGTGGTGAGGACAGCAGGAGAAGTGCAGGCAGGAAAACCGGCGCCGGATGTCTATCTTCTGGTGGCCCGGGAGCTGGGGATCCGCCCCGACAGATGCTTGGTATTTGAGGATGTTCCCATGGGAATCCTGGCAGGAAAAAATGCCGGTATGAGAGTCTGTGCAGTAGCGGACGATTTTTCTTTGCTACAACTGGAAAAGAAAAAAGAGCTGGCAGATTATTTTATCCAGGATTTTCGGGATATCGAGCAGGAAACATATGAGATCCTGACAGAAAATCTGCTGGATGGGAGAAAATATAGATGAAGACAAAAGGACAGTTTGGAAATATCAGAAAACGGAGAGGAAAGATCCTGAACTTGGTTCTTCTGAGTACGGCAGGTACCGCCTTACTGCTTTTGGCCGGATACTATCATACGCATACGCTGACCAATCTTATGACGCTGCTGGCCCTCAGTGCATATATTCCTGCTCTGATCCTGGCAATCCGCGGAATTTCCCTGTTTTTTCACAAGGGGCTTTCTGAGGAGCTGTTCCGGGAACTGGAGGAGAAAGGAAAGCTTCTGGAGAAATGCTATGACCTGATGATCGCCGTCAATGGAAAAACGGTCTCTGTGGGAGCGGTCGTGGTGTATGAAGCCCTGTTGTGCGGCTATTTAACAGAGCAAAAAGAGAGGACAAAGGAGACGGAAAATTTCTTGAAGGAATTTTTGAAACAATCCGGCCACACGAATCTCACCGTCAGATTTTTTGGAGACCGGGCGCCCTTTCTTTCCAGGGTAGAGGGAATGAACGCCATGGCAGACGTGGCAAAAGCCACCAGGGAAAGGCAGGAGGTTTACAGACAGCTGATTCAGTCTGTAACAGACATGTCTATGTAAAAGGAGAAATGGATGCGAGAGTTGAAAGTGACAGAAAACGAGGCAGGACAGCGATTGGATAAGCTGCTGCGAAAATATCTGGAGCAGGCGCCTTCCGGTTTTCTTTACAAGATGCTGCGAAAGAAAAATATCGTACTGAACAAAAAGAAAGCCAGCGGCAAAGAGATCCTGTCCCGGGGAGATGTGATCTGCCTGTTTCTGTCAGAGGAGACCATCCAAAAATTCCTGGTTGGTCCAAAGCAGTCAGGAATCCCCAAAGGATATCAGGGAAGTCTTCCTCAGATCATTTATGAGGACGCACATATTCTCGTACTGAATAAGCCTGTGGGAATGCTGTCCCAAAAAGCCGCCCCACAGGATGTGTCCGTGTCGGATTATGTCATAGACTATCTGATGGCTACGGGAAAACTGACAGCAAAAGAGTTACAGACCTTTCGCCCCTCCGTATGCAATCGTCTGGATCGAAATACCAGCGGTCTGATCCTGGCAGGAACTTCTCTTGCGGGATTGCAGACCTTATCCGCTCTTCTAAAGGACAGAACCCTTGCAAAGTATTATCTTTGTCTGGTAAAGGGAAGGATTCGGGAGCAAGGAGTGCTGACAGGATATTTAACGAAGGACACCCTCCGCAATCAGGTCAGGATCGGCCGGGAAGAAGAAAAAGAAATTGTGACGCAGTATGATCCCATCGCATGGAATCAGGAAATGACGCTGTTAAAGGTGCATCTGGTGACGGGAAGAACCCATCAGATCCGGGCGCATCTGGCTTCGGCAGGACATCCTCTGGCCGGCGACGGGAAATACGGCGACGACAAATGGAACCTGCAGCTAAAAAAGCGATATGGGATCCGCTGTCAGCTCCTGCACGCTTATGAAATGCATTTTCCGGTCATCAAGCAGGAATTGGCGCATCTCTCACAAAAAAGTTTTCAAGCGCCGGTTCCGGACAGCTTTGGAGCACTGATAAAGGAGACAGTATGGGAACATGGACAACAAGAGGCCTTCGCGGCTCTACACTGGAAGAAATGATCAATCGTACCAACGAATGGTATCGGGACAGACGGCTGGCGCTGATCCAGAAGATTCCCACTCCGATTACGCCGGTGCGCATGGACAAGGAACATCGGCAGATCACACTGGCTTATTTTCAGGAACGCAGTACGGTAGACTACATCGGAGCCGTTCAGGGGATCCCCGTCTGTTTTGACGCTAAGGAATGTGTGTCCGATACATTTCCTTTACAGAACATTCATCCACATCAGGTGGAATTTATGCAGGATTTCCAAAACCAGAAGGGAGTCTCCTTTCTTTTGATCTACTATTCGACAAGGAATGTGGCGTATTATATGCGCTTGGAGGAAGTCGTATACTTCTGGGACCGATCCAAAGCAGGCGGTCGGAAAAGCTTTCGATTCGACGAACTGGATCCGGAATTCTTTCTACAGCCGGAGAGGGGATATTATCTGCCTTACCTAAATCCTCTCAGCAAAGATCTGGAACGTTTGGATGCTGAAACATAAACGGACAAAAACCAAGAGAGGAGAGGCCTGTGAAAAAAGAGAGTAGAGGGAAGAAGCAGAAAAAACTTTGGATGTTTTTACTTTGTCTGCTGATTCTGTTTCTTTGTAATCAAATTTTTGGATGGAGCCGTTACTGGAAAGATCTGGACAATCTGAAGGGGCTGCGGGATCTGGTACAGGATAATCTCCCGGCGGCAGTGGGAGTATATCTGCTGTTTACCATAGTAGGGTGCGTGGCTTTGGCTCTTCCGGGAATCACGTTTGCACTTTTGGGAGGAATGCTGTTTGGCCCGTGGCTTGGCACACTTTGCTGCCTGGCGGGGACTACTCTGGGAGCTATGGTTTCCTTTTGGGCAGGAAGGTATTTTCTGCGGGACAGTCTGAAGCCGGTGGTGATGAAGAACGCACTTCTGAAAAAGTGGCTGTTTGACCAATCCGGCGACCATCAGCTGGTTCTGCTGATGATCACCCGACTGATCCCTTTATTTCCCTTCAATCTCCAGAATTTTGCTTATGGGATCACAGATATGCCTTTTCGCACTTACGCCTTTGGGACCTTTTTGTTTATGATCCCGGGAACGGCAGCCTATACCATCGGAGCGGCCGGGATCACTGCGGGGAAACATCGGTTTTTATATTTTGGAGCTGCGTTGGTGTTGGTTCTTTTGGTTTCACTTCTGAGTATGAGGCTGAAAAAGAATTACCACATTGATGAAAAAGAGATAAAAGAAAAATAGATCATAAGAAAGCTAACATCGAAAACAAAAGCAAAAGAAGTACCAGAAGATCAAGAAGAGAAGCACACAGATAGAAGGAAAAGAGAAAATGGATAGACAAGCACAGGAAAGCGGGTCGAAATTGCCGGAACTATCGAAAAACCGAACGCGGCAGGAGGCCTGCATTCATTGTAAAAACTGTCAGAGACATTGCGAATTTCTGACGAAATATCATCTGGATATCGGAGATCCCAAGGTAAAGGATCTGGCATACCACTGCTTTTTGTGTGGGAAGTGCTACGCCGTCTGTCCCATGGGGATCGACGGAAGGCAGATCCTTCTGGAGCAGAGGATTTCTGACTGTAAAACCGGCCGTTCGCATTTAAAGTCTGTCGGTTACGGACTCCTTCTTTGGGAAAAGGAGTCCTACCGGTTCCGCAATACGAAAAATCTGACAGCGGGAAGCGTTCTGTTTCCCGGATGTAATTTCCCATCATTCTACCCGGAAACTACCAGGTACCTGGCCGAAAAGCTGTATCGGGAAAAGGGGATCGGGACTCTGTTGGACTGTTGCAAAAAGCCGGTAGACGAGCTGGGACTGGAAAAAGAGACGGCAGAGCAGCTAACCAACCTGGAAAACCTTCTTGCATCAGGAAACATTCAGGAGATCATCGTACTCTGCCCTAACTGCTACAGCTTTTTGAAACCGAAGCTGACGGTCAGGGTGGTCAGTATCTATGAAAAGTTGACCGAATGGGGATGGGGCCAAAAGGTGTCTCAAAACAGACTCTTTCTTCCCTGTCCGGACAGAGAGAAAAAGGAAATGCTAAAGCAGATCCGTCCGTTTCTTGCCAATCCGGAAGAGATCATCCAGTCCGTACAGTGCTGCGGCATGGGAGGATGCGCCAGCATCAGGGAGCCGGAACTGGCTTTTCAGCTTCGCAGAAAGGTGGGAAAGGAGCCGCTTTCTACCTACTGTGCCACCTGCTCCGGAAATTTTGTCAGAGGCGGCTGTAAGGATGCCTCCCACCTCCTTGTGGAAATCCTTGGCAGGAAGGAGCAGGCAGATACCAGACACTCTCTTTGGAACCGGGCAAGATTGAAATACTATCGCCTGAAGAAGGTTCCGGATATGGAAAAGATTCGGACAGCCAACAGGGACAGGCATCAAAGCAGAAAGGAAATTGAGGGCAAAAACGAAAAAGAAAGGAGAGGACTTTGTATCCGGGGAATGCAAAGTCAAACAGAACATGAAGCATAAAAAGCAAAGGTATATCTGTATTGGATTTTTACTGGTGGGAGCTGCGATGCTGCTGCACCCTGCCGTTCGGGAAAAACTGTCTGATGTGATCCGGATGTTTGCAAGCGGAGATTTTCAGAAAGTAAAGGAATTTGTAGCATCCTATGGAATCTATGCAGCGTTGATCTCTTTTCTTCTGATGGTATTTCAATCGGTGGCTGCGCCACTGCCTGCCTTTCTTATCACCTTTGCCAACGCAAGTCTTTTTGGGTGGTGGAAGGGGGCAGTCCTTTCCTGGAGCAGCGCCATGGCAGGAGCCGCTCTCTGCTTCTTTCTTTCCAGAGCCCTGGGACGGGACGCTGCCGAAAAATTCACCAGCAAGGCGGGACTTCAGCACATAGACGGCTACTTTGAAAAATATGGGAAACATACCATATTGATCTGCCGGCTGCTTCCTTTTGTTTCTTTTGATATTGTCAGCTACGCAGCCGGACTGACTTCCATGTCTTTTGGCTCCTTCTTTCTGGCAACCGGAATCGGGCAGCTTCCGGCAACCATCGTCTATTCCTATGTGGGAGGAATGCTGACAGGAGGCGCCAGACTCTTTGTAATGGGACTTCTCATTTTATTTGCCCTCTCAGTTTTGGTGGTATTGTTGAAAAAATTGTACACAGACAGAACAAGAAAGTGACCGATACGAAATGAAACGTGCTGTGATCCTATTTACACGAGCTCCGGTTCCCGGTAAAACAAAGACACGGATGATGCCCCGACTTTCTCCGGAGGAATGCTCCCTTCTTCATAAAATGTTCCTCTTGGATATTCAAAGGACTTTAAGAGGGATAGACGCAGACATCTATGTGTTTCATGCCTCGGATACCGCCCAGGAAGAACAACTGCTAAAACAGCTTTGGGAAGAGAAGGCCGCGGAAGAACCGTTTCTGAAAGAAAACAGTTTCGGACAGCCATGGTCCAAACAGTTGAAAGGGTTTTTCCCGCAAAAGGGAGAAACTTTGGGGGTACGAATGTTTCAGTCTATCTGCCAGGTTTTGGAGGCAGGTTATGAAAGCTGCGTTCTGATAGGGACAGATGTACCGGAATTGTCCAGGGAAGATCTGGAAGCCGCCTTTGAAAGACTGCTGGATCAGGACGTGGTCTTTGGGCGAACGAAAGATGGAGGCTATTATCTGATAGGGATGAAGCAGCCTGTCCGGGAAGCTTTCGAACTGTCTTCTTACGGACATTCTGCAGTTTTGGAACAGACCGTCTCTCGGATCGAAGAAGCGGGATTTTCGGTGGGATTTACAGGAACCAGAGAGGATATGGATGTTTTTGAAGACCTGCTTGGCTACCTGCAAAGAGCCCGAAGCTCCAAAAGACTTCCCACCCAGTATACGTTTTTTTATGTACTTGGTTTGCTGCGTATTTCTGTGATCATTCCCATCTACCAGGAAGAAGATACCATCCGGAAGATGAAGCGGCAGCTGGAAGAGATCCAGGCAACGAAAGAAGCCTTTCACGAGATCATTTTTGTGGACGGTGGCAGCAAAGACGCTACGCTTTCTCTTTTGGGAGAGGAATATCCTGTGCTTCACTGCTCCAAAAGCCGTTCCCTTCAGATGAACCTGGGAGCGAAGGAGAGTACGGGAGATATTTTGTTCTTTCTCCACTGTGACAGTTTACTGCCGCCTTTTCCAAAACGGGAGATTCTGGAGGTCATTGCGCAAAATCCGGTGGGATGTTTTGGAATCCGGTTCCCTTCACGAAATATATTGATGCACATCTGCAGCCGGCTCTCAAACTTCCGTGCAGAAAAAAGAGGACTTCCCTTTGGGGATCAGGGAATTTTT
This sequence comes from Suipraeoptans intestinalis, assembly GCF_009696485.1. Classification (GTDB taxonomy): domain Bacteria; phylum Bacillota; class Clostridia; order Lachnospirales; family Lachnospiraceae; genus Suipraeoptans; species Suipraeoptans intestinalis. The sequence continues at coordinate 93,257 of NZ_VULY01000018.1, read as the reverse complement.
CTGGAACGCTCCCTCTTTTTTGAACTGGGAATGTTTCCGGAGCTTCCGATTATGGAGGACTACCAGTTCTCCCTGACACTGCGTGCGCAAAAGATCCCTGTAAGACTCACCCCACACAGACTGGTTACCTCCGGCAGAAGATTCCCCAAAGGAATTATCCCCAAGCTTCTGCTGATGTGGAAGATGTATCGTCTGCGCGCCTGGTATCGTCAGGGAGTCAGTGTGAAAAAGCTGGCAGATCTGTACGGAGATGTCCGGTAATACATGACAGCATCCGATAAACGCCGGAAACCAGAATAAAACTCAATAAAATTGGTAAAAGAAAGAGGAGAACCATACTGTATGAAGAAGAAAACAATACCGATCTGGAGCTATCCGGTCCTTGCCGCCATCCTGATCCTCTTGGATCAGTGGAGCAAATACCTGGTGGTGCTTCATCTAAAAGGACAAAAAGATATTTCTCTGATTTCCGGAGTACTGGAGCTTACCTATCTGGAGAATAGAGGAGCGGCATTTGGATTGCTGCAGGATCAGCGGATCTTATTTTTGATCAGCGGCCTTTTGCTGATAGTGGCAGTCTTTTGGTTTTTCAGAAAGGCCTCCGGATCTCCCCGGTTCCTGCCATTAAAGATGTGCCTGACCATCCTGCTGGCCGGAGCTTTGGGAAATATGATAGACCGGGTGCGCCTGGGATATGTTGTAGATTTTATTTATGTCAAGCTCATTGATTTCCCGGTATTTAATGTGGCGGATATCTATGTGACGGTAACAGCATTCCTGTTAGTCTTTTTTGTTCTATGTTATTACAAGGAGGAAGATTTTGAAGAAATTTTTGGCAGAGGAAAGCGGAAAACGGATTGATGCCTACCTGGCGCAGCAGATGGAGGAGCTCTCCAGATCTTATATCCAAAAGCTCCTGAAGGAGAAAGAGGTCCTTGTTAATCATATTCCTGTGAAGGCCAACTATAAGATAAATGCCGGAGATGTTATTGAGTTCACCCTTCCGGAGGCAAAAGAACTGGACGTTCTGCCGGAGGACATCCCATTGGATATCCTGTACGAAGATGCGGATATTATTGTGATCAACAAGCCAAAGCAGATGGTGGTTCATCCTGCCAATGGACATACGTCCGGAACCTTAGTCAACGGACTTCTGTATCACTGCCGGGAAAATCTGTCGGGAATCAATGGAGTTTTGCGCCCTGGGATCGTCCACCGCATCGATATGGATACCACAGGTTCTCTGGTGGTCTGCAAAAATGATATGGCACATCAAAGTCTTTCCCGCCAATTAAAGGAACATTCTATCTGCCGTGTATACGAAGCCATCGTACATGGCCGCTTAAAAGAAGAGGAGGGAAGAGTGGAAGCTCCCATCGGACGCCATCCCATAGAGCGAAAGAAGATGAGTACCCACTCCAGACATGGAAAGCCTGCCGCCACAAATTATCAGGTTTTAACGCGTTTTGAGCGCTACACGCACATCGCATGCCGTCTGGAGACCGGACGGACCCATCAGATCCGCGTGCATATGGCAAGTATTGGGCATCCCATTCTGGGAGATTTGGTGTATGGTCCCAGAAAATCAGAATTTCCAAAACTCCAGGGACAGACTCTTCACGCAAAAATCCTGGGATTCCAGCATCCGAGAACCGGGGATTATATGGAATTTCAGGCACCTCTTCCCGCATACTTTGTACACTTGCTGAACTCTTTGAAATAAAAGCAAATAAAAACTATATTTAAAATAAAACCTACATTTTCGTGAAAATATGATATAATATAGGAAAATCACAGGAATGTTTCTGTATAAACAGAACAATTTTTCTGTCAGAACCGGAAACTTTCTACCGGAACCGGAAACAGGGAGAGGAGTGATCCTATGAAAACACCGATCATATTGACAATCGGAAGACAGTTTGGAAGCGGTGGGCGTGAGATAGGAGAGCGTATTGCCAGAGAACTGGATCTTGCCTTCTATGATAAGCAGTTGTTGGAAATAGCTGCAGAGGAAAGTGATATTGCAAAAGAACTGTTTGAAACCCATGACGAAAGACCTACCAGCAGTCTGCTCTACACGCTGGCGATGGATCTTTATGCCATGCGGTATCCTACCAGCATCCAGGCAGATATGCCTCTGAACCATAAGATTTTTCTGGCTCAGTTCCATGCGATCCAGAAGATCGGAAAAAAGGGGAATTGTGTTCTGGTAGGGCGCTGTTCGGACTATGCCCTTGCAGATCAAAAAAATGCCGTTCACGTATTTATCCGCGCTGATCTGGATGACCGTGTCAGACGGGTTGCAGATACCATGGAGATCTCCCGGGGAAAGGCCAGGGAATTGATCATGAAAGAAGATAAGAAACGCGCTTCTTATTATAATTATTTTACCAGCAATAAATGGGGAATGGCAGAACATTATCATTGCTGCCTGGACAGCTCTCTTCTCGGGATAGAGGGAACGGTCCACGTCCTGAAGGAAATGCTGGAGTGGAAGAGGAGTCGTCAGAGCAGAAAAAGCGGTATTTAAAGCGACTTAATAGAAAGCAACCTAGAGATTGGCAAGAAAAAGATGTTTTTGCAATTAAAAAGCTTGTGATAATGTGATAAAAGGAAATGAAAACCGCTGCAGCCCCGTGGCAACACAAGAGGGTTACGGCGGTTTTATCCGTTGTCAGTCTTCCCGGAGCTTGACGGCAGAAGCAGCCTTTCTCCGACGATCTTCATCAATGGCAGCGTAATGCTTTCGGGTGGTATTTACATCTTTGTGGCCAAGGACGTCTGCCACCAGATAGATATCGCCTGTTTCTTTATAAAGAGCGGTACCGTAGGTGCTTCTAAGCTTGTGAGGCGTGATCTTTTTGTGTGGAGTGACCTGTCTGGCATATTTTTTTACCATATTTTCAATAGCCTGAACCCCCATTCGTTTTCTCTGAGTAGACAAAAACAGGGCGGATTCGTGGCCGGCAGCCGGCTGAATGGCTGAACGGCTGCCCTCTATATATTGTCTCAGCACCTTTTCTACCTCTTCTCCAAAGTACACGACCATCTGACTTCCACCTTTTCTGGTGACGGTGATTCCGTTATTTTTAAAATCCACATCGGTGAGATCCAGGCCCACACATTCGGATACACGGATTCCTGTACCCAGAAGGAGGGTCATAATAGCCAGATCCCGTTCTTTTGTCTTTTTATAATAAAGAAGCGCCTGACCTGACAGTTGAAACTCACAGTGCTCTACATATTCCAACAAAGAAGCTACTTCGTCCGCATCCAGTCGTACAATGGCTTTTTCATGCAGCTTTGGCATATCCACCAGCAAGGTGGGATTCTTTTCAATAGCCTGCCGCTTAAAATAATAAGCGTAAAAGCTTCTGAGAGCCGACATTTTTCGGGATAATCCTTTTTCCTGATTGGTCAATAATTCTTTATCGTCCGTTCGGACGTAAGCCTTCAAGTATTCCATATATTCTTCAATATCCACAGGCTCAATCCGTTCCAGATCTTCCAGACGGAACTGATTCATGGAATAATTTCGATAGACAGGATTTTCCTCCATCAGAAAATGAAAGAAAACACGAATATCATAGGCGTAGTTGATCCTGGTTTTGGCAGAGGAAGTCGGCTCGATCGCCCGAAAATAATCTTTGGCAAAAGGCGGCAGGGTTTTGAGCAGTTCCCGCAACCGCAGCGTATAAGAAAGCTGTGTGCTTTCATGATAGTTTTTTTCAATGGCCATATAAAAATTCTCCTTTGATGATAGGCTCAATAAGGACCCTGTATGGATCGCAACAGAATAGACAGTTTTCATCAGTCACACACAAATCAAGGAATACACCCTGATAATCATGGATAGTATAGCATGTCTGCTTTCGTATGTCTATATCTATTAAAAAAATCAGTATTTGACGTATAGATGTATTTCCTTTGACATGGCTACAAGCATGGGAAAAGCTGATCGCAGAAAATCTTCTTCTCTGACGATCAGCTCTGTATGGGGTAAGTATAATACTTATATATAATAGAAACAGATTTTCTGTTTCTTATTACATATCCTGGTTATCCATCTGTCTGCCCGATGATCGATCGATTGATTGATTCGTTCCTGGTTCGTGAATCTGTTAATTGGTCGATACATAATAAGGAACAGTCAGATATTGTCCGATAGAAATCTGATCAGATGCCAGATCATTCACTTTCTTCAGCTCTTCTACATAAGACTCTACGGATGCATATTCATCGGACATATTCTGGGAAGCGATCTCCCACAAAGTGTCTCCATCCTGAATGGAAACGCTCTTATAATACTTCTGGCGATTGACTTCCCTTGCAAAGCTGTGATCCAGAGCATTCATCCTGTTGATAAAAATAAGGGAAAGAATGATAATGATGATTCCCATAGTAAGTATAACGGTCCTTTTAATCGCCGCCTCTCTCCTTTTCTGGGCAGCTCCCGGACGATAATTTCGGGTGACCGACACGTGGCCTGTTGCTGATGTATTCCTCATAAGTTCTCTCCCTCCTTTAGAAACAAATGTTCGGAACGTTTGTTCTATTGAATCATATCACCAGAACAGGTGTTTGTCAATCTGTTTTGCAAAAAAATCGAACATATTTTCTGAATAAGTGTTTGCCTTTTCATTTTGCCTATGCTAAAATGAAAACACGAAAACGGATGTGTGGAGGGATATTATGGCTCAGGGTAAGATCAGTGCAAAACAGCAGGAAATATTAGATTATATTAAAATGCAGATCGTAGAAAGGGGATTTCCGCCTGCCGTAAGAGACATCTGCCAGGCAGTTCATTTGAAATCCACCTCCTCTGTCCATGCACATCTGGAGTCTTTGGAGAAAAACGGGTACATTCACCGGGATCCTACCAAGCCAAGAGCTATCGAGATTCTGGACGATGATTTTATGCTGATGCGCCGGGAAATGGCCAATGTTCCCATCGTGGGACAGGTGGCTGCGGGAGAACCGATCCTTGCCGAAGAAAATATCGAGGACTACTTTCCTGTTCCTACGGAATATATCCCCCAAAATCCCACCTATATGCTGAAGGTACGAGGTGACAGCATGATTCAGGCCGGGATTCTGGACAGAGATCTGATCCTGGTGGAACAATGTCCGGTAGCAAGAAATGGAGAAATCGTAGTCGCCCTGATCGACGACAGCGCTACCGTAAAGCGTTTTTATAAAGAAAGCAATGGGATGTTCCGGCTTCAGCCGGAGAACGACGCGCTGGAACCCATCATCGTCCCCCACTGTGATATCCTGGGCAAGGTGATCGGCGTATTCCGCTTTCATGTTTCCTGATAGAAAAACCACAGGTCATTGCAGCCAGCAGGACAGAGCTGCTCTTTGCAGGCGAGGACAAATACAACCCGTATAAATACAATCATATAAATACAAGAGGGGTGGTCTGTACCTGTTTTCTACAGTTTCGTTCTTCTGTCGTGAAAACGAAATGAACCCAAGGTATATAGACTCCCCCTCATAAAAAACGCTGTAGCCTGAAATAACAAAGGTTACAGCGTTTTTACAACTTTCTGTATCAGGACAGGATTTCTTCCGGATCCACTGCCTTTGCATCGGACCAGATCCTTTCCAGGTGATAGTATTCTCTGCTTTCCCTGTCAAAAATATGTACGATCACATCTCCGTAATCCAGCAGCATCCAGGTGGACATATTACGTCCTTCCTTGCTTTTCAGAGAAAATCCTGCTTTGTGCATCTTTTCCTCCACTTCATCTACCAACGCCTGGATCTGTGTACTTCCGGAACCGTTGGTAATGACAAAATAATCTGCAAAGGAAAAAATCTGTGAAACATCCAGAATTAGGATCTGTTCTCCTTTTTTTTCATCCAATGCATGATAAATGGTTGCTGCCATTTTCTTGATTTCCTTCAATCTGTTTCCCTCCCTGCTCTTCAACTGTCTGTATCGCCAATCTGTTTTTATCGGAACACTTTTCAGTCTCTTCTAGCGATGATAAAATTCGTAGGTTTCTTCTGTTTTCCGGTCAATGGAGATCCCTCTTTGTTTCAGATGGCGAAGAGATTGCCCGGACACCAGCCAGACTCCCTCGTCTATGTCCCGAAAACAAGCGGCTCGCGCCAGATCGATCCCTTCAAAAGCCGGACGGTTTGGTTCAATATAATCTGCCACAAAGATGATTTTTTCCAGAAGGCTCATATTTGCTCTGCCTGTAGTATGCCAGGTGATCGCATCCAATACCTCCGCTTCTTTTACCCCGTACTCTTCTCTTGCCAGCGCCGCTCCCAGCTTTGCATGGATCAAAGGGGGATGCGCTTTCTCGTGAGAGGAAAGAGATACCTGATATCTCTCACATAACCGAAGCATTTCCTCTGCCGGAATACACTTTGCGCAGTCATGGAGAAGGCCGGCCAGCATTGCCTTTCGGATATTGCAGGAATACCGCATGGCAAGGGCGGAAGCGGTATACATAACCCCTTGTGTATGCCTGTATCGGGAATAGGTCATTTGTCCCTTCAGCTTTTCCTCAATCTGCCTGATCGTCTGGTGCATCGTACTCTCCTTCCATCTTGGTTCTGGTTCCTGTATCACAGCCTTTTTCTTTCTCCTGTTTCTTCTTTACCTTTACCTATCCGTTATATCCTCTCACAACGACAGACTATCCCGTGCCCCGTATAGCCCCTTTTTTCGGATATATGCCTCCACCTCCGGCGGGAGCATTCCGGATACGGGCTGCCCGCTTCGTATCTGTCTGCGAAGCTCTCTGGAAGAGATGGGAAGGATGGGCGTCTCAAATAGTCGGATATCTCCCCGATATCTTTCAGTAAGATGGGAAATTTGCCGGATCAGTCCTTCCTTTGTGTTTAATTCGTTCCGGTAGGTAGCCAGGACAGTGCTGTATCTGAAAATGTCTTCCGGGCGGACCCAGGACTCTATCGTCATAAGAGAGTCTCCGCCTATAATGAAGTAAAGATGGTCTTTTGCGTGGGTCCTGGCCAGATATTCCAGTGTATCTGCCGAAAATGCAATATCTGTTTTCTGCGTTTCATATAATTCCAGTCCAAAAGAAGGCTGCTTTGCAATTGCCAGTTCCAGCATGTGGATCCGGTCTTCTATGGTACATTCAATCGTGTTTTGCTGCTTGTGAGGCGGATGCCCGTTTGGGAGAAACCAGACAGTGTCCAGATGATATTGCATCAACGCCGCTTCTGCCAGGATCAGATGTCCGTTATGTACCGGATCAAAGGTTCCTCCCATGATTCCAATCTTCATAGTTTCTTCTCCTGCTTCTCTTTTTTTCATGCCTGCTTATTTGGGAAGCTGGATCCTTTTCTGCTTTTCTTTTCCTTCTCTGTACAGCACGATCTTTTTCCCGATCACCTGGACAACCTGCGCATGTGTCCGCTCTGCCAGAATCTCTGCCAGAGTTCTGGGATCATCCGCACAGTTTTTCAGGACGCTGATCTTTATCAGTTCCCTTGCCGCAAGCGCTTCCTCTACTGCAGCCGTGATCTCCGGAGTCATGCTGTTTTTTCCGATCTGGAAAATGGGGTCCAGATTCATTGCCAGGCCTTTTAAATAAGCCCTTTGCTTTGTCGTCATCTCTTCTCTCCTCAGTCTTTCTTATTTGTAATAGTCGAATTGGAGACCATACATACGAACCGTGTCTCCCTCCGCTATGCCTGCTTCTTCCAGCTTTGTCAAAATCCCCGCCTCTTTTAAAAACTTCTGGAAAAATGCAAAGCCCTTTTCCGAATCCAGATTGGTATATCCAAGCATTTTTTCGATCTTGGGACCTTCCACTACATAGATTCCATCTTCTACTTCTACCGTATAGGGGAGATTTTCGTAGATCAATTCCTCCTCCGGAAAATATTCCTGATTAAATATGACAGGCGCCTGATCCATACTCTCCAGTTCCCTGGAAACATAATACAGCAGGTCTGACAGCCCTTCGCCGGTCGCCCCGGAAATAGGAAACACTTTTATACCCTGCGGTTCAAATTCCTTTTTCAAAAGCTCTACCGGATCCTCTTCCCCGCCTGCAAAGATCAGATCTGTCTTGTTGGCTGCAATGACCTGCGGTCTTTCCATCAGGCTTGCACTGTAGCTGCCCAGCTCATGATTGATCTTGTAAACATCTTCTATGGGACTTCGCCCTTCCGTACCGGCAGCATCTACCACATGGATCATAAGGCGGGTTCTTTCTATGTGCCTTAGAAATTCATGTCCCAGACCGGCTCCCTCAGAGGCTCCCTCGATCAACCCCGGAATATCGGCGATCACAAAGCCTTTTGCGTCTTTTAAATCCACCACTCCCAGATTGGGAGCCAGTGTGGTGAAATGATAATTGGCGATCTTGGGAGTTGCATTGGTAACTCTGGATAAGAAAGTGGATTTCCCCACATTTGGGAAACCAATCAAACCAACGTCGGCAATGACTTTCAGCTCCAGCAGCACCGTCAGTTCCTGTCCCGGCTGTCCCGGCTGTGCATATTTGGGGACCTGCATCGTAGACGTGGCAAAATGCTGGTTACCCAGGCCGCCTCTTCCCCCTTTAAGGACTACCTGCCTGCAATTGTCTCCCGACATATCTGCAATGACTTTTCCCGACTCTGCCTCTTTGATCACCGTTCCCTCCGGAACCTTTAAGATAATGTCGGAAGCATCCTTCCCGTGGCATTTTCTTTTGCCGCCTTCCTGTCCGTCCTTTGCCAGATATTTTCGTTTATGTCTGTAGTCCTGGAGGGTATTCAGTCCTTTGTCCACTTCGAAGATCACATCTCCCCCGCGTCCGCCGTCTCCTCCGTCCGGCCCTCCGTTGGGGACATAGAGTTCTCTTCGGAAGCTTACATGCCCGTCTCCTCCCTTACCAGATCTTATTAATATCTTTGCTCTGTCTGCAAACATATCTTCCATCCTTTCAAAAAAGAGTGCTGCTTTATAACTGATAGTAGTTATCCTGCAACACTCTTGATCTCTTCTGTTATTGAGCTACCGGGTAGATAGAAACCTGTTTCTTATCTCTTCCTTTTCTCTCAAATCTCACAACTCCGTCTGCCAGTGCAAACAAGGTGTCATCTCCGCCGCGTCCTACATTCACACCCGGGTGAATCTTGGTTCCCCGCTGTCTGTAAAGAATGTTTCCTGCCTTTACAAACTGTCCGTCTGCTCTCTTGGCTCCCAGTCTTTTGGACTCGGAATCACGTCCGTTCTTGGTAGAACCCACACCTTTTTTATGAGCGAAAAACTGAAGGTTTAATTTCATCATTGTGCTACACCTCCTCGAATGTTAAATCAATGTATCTTGCATAGTGTTTATCATCAGCCAGCTGTTGCAGTCCCAGCGCCATCGCCTTTAAGAGAAGCTCTGCCTCCTTTGACGGCCGGTCCTTTAGCTGATAATCGATCAGCCCTTTTCTATCATCAGAAACCACAGAGAACTTATCCTTTGTATACGTTTCTATACTGTTGATCGTATTAATGATCAAGACGGAAACGGACGCACAGACAATATCCTGTCCTGCCCTGGCAAATCCTGCGTGTCCCGAAGACCGGAACCCACAATACTCTTTCTGTGGATTTCTGTAAAGGGTTATCTGAATCATGGATGCTCTCCAAATAATTAAGCGTTGATCTTTTCGATCTTCACTGCAGTGTACTGCTGTCTGTGACCATTTTTCTTATGGTATCCGCTTTTTCTTTTGTACTTGTAAACGATGACCTTTTTCGCCTTACCGTTTTCAACTACAGTAGCTTCAACAGTAGCGCCTTCAACTACCGGATTTCCGATTTTCAATCCATCGTTGCTGACTGCCAGAACCTGATCAAATGTATAAGCTTCTCCAGCTTCCACACCAAGCTTTTCCACTCTGATGACATCGCCTTCTGCTACTTTGTACTGCTTACCACCTGTTGCTATAATCGCGTACATATGGCACCTCCTATAATCATTACTCGCCAATTTCGGTGTTCCGAAGAATCTTAAAACCTCATTGTGCGGCATACTCTTGTATTCTACCATCTACAATTTATAAAAGCAAGCTTTTTTTATGAATGTCTATCCTGAATGTCCATACTTCCCGAACGGAATCCTTCCAGATCCACCGTCACATAAGTATAACCGGATTTTTTCAGCCGCCTGACGATCTTCTCTCTGTGTTTTAGCAGCAAAGGTAGGTCCTTTTCATCTACTTCAATCCTTGCGGTATCGTCATGCACCCGGATCCTTACATTATAAAATCCAAAGGTCTTCAGCCATTCTTCTTCCTCTTCTACCTGCCGCATCTTTTCGCAATCCAGTTCCGTCCCATAGGGAAAACGGGTCGCCATACAGGGGGTGGACGGACGGTTTGCCACAGAAATGCCGTACTCCTGTGCCAGCTTCCGTACTTCTGCCTTGGTAAACCCACTTTCTGCCAGAGGACTGATGATGCCCAGTTCTTGTAAAGCCCGGATACCCGGACGGTACACATGCAGATCGTCTTCGTTGGTTCCTTCTGCCACCGTATCCGCCCCCAGTTCCTTTGCTTTTTCTTTCAGTCTGCCAAACAGCAGCGTTTTACAGCGATAGCACCGGTCTTTGGGATTGAACCGGATATCGGCCTCCTGAAGCTCATTGATGTAGACCACAAAGTGCTGCGCCCCCGCCTCCTTTGCCACCTGTCTGGCGATCTTAATATCCTTCAGAGGGTGCAGCTCCGTATGTACGGTAACGGCGTATACCGTCGTCCGGAAAGGTTTCGCCGCCTCACAAAATATCTTCAGAAGAAGGCTGCTGTCTACGCCTCCTGAAAAAGCAAGTACAAGGTCTTCTTTCATAAGAGAAGCCGCTCTCTCATGAAGGAATTTCTTTTTTTCTTCATATGTTTTCATCTATCGGCATTCCTCAATGATCCGGCGGTATACTTCCTGCCAGGATTTTCCACTTTCCTTACAGATTTTTGCAATACTTTCATGTTCCGGACAGATCCTTGGTCCGGATGGAAGGTGACAGATCTTTACCTGCACTTCTCCCAGTGACGTGTCGCGTGTCTGGATCTCTCTTGGCAAAACACTTCTTTCCATATGCTGGATCCGGATACCGATGCTGGTGGTTTCCTCAAAGATGATCTTTTGCAGGGAGGGAATCTGCTCCTGGGTGCAGATCACATTCAGTTGATAACCGGGGCGGTTCTTTTTCATGAAAACCGGAAAATAGTGAACATCCCTGGCTCCCGCTTCCATCAGCCGTTCCATTGCGTATCCAAGCGCTTCTCCCGTACAGTCGTCTATATTGGTTTCTAGTTTTACGATACAGTCCGATCCGGCAGCCGGCTGTTTCTGTTCTTCGATCAGCATTGCCCGCAGGATGCTGGGTCTTTCATAGGTCCTCTTTCCTGCCCCAATCCCCGTCTTCAGGATACGGAATTTTTCAGGAAGTCTGTCATCTGTCTTGATCGCTGCTGCGATCGCTGCCCCTGTAGGTGTGACAAACTCCCCTTCTGTTTCTGTAATGTGCAGGGTAAGGTTTTCTGTATTGACGATATTGACGACGGCAGGAACCGGAACAGGCAGGATTCCATGCTGACACCGAACGGTTCCGATTCCTTCATAAAGCGCCGGGATGATCACCTCATCAATTCCCAGATTATCTATGCAAACGGCAGCGGCAATCATATCTACGATCGAGTCCACGGCGCCCACTTCGTGGAAATGTACCTCTATTTTTAATGTTCCATGAGCCTTCGCTTCTGCATTCGCAAGAATATCAAACATACTTTCCGCCAGCTTTTTTGCACGGTTTGTCAGGGAGCTGTTGTAGATGATCTTCTGGATCTCTGTCAGGCTTCGGTGACAGTGACCACAGCCCTCTTCCTTCGCCTGGTGGCTGTGTAAATGTCCCTGCGCATGACTGTGTGTGTGCTCTTGATCATGACTGTGTGTGTGTTCCTGATCATGGCTGTGTGAATGCTCCTGCCCATGGCTGTGGCCATGCAGATACTGCATATCATGGTCATGATTGTCCTCCCGGAGCACCACTTCAAAATCACAGGCATCCAGTCCTGATTTTGACACTCTGCTGATCCTGGTCTGAAACTGATCGCTGATGGAAAGACTGTTTAATGCCTCGTCCAACACCTTTGGATCCGCCCCCAGATCCAGCAGAGCTGCCACTGTCATGTCGCCGCTAATCCCTGCGTAGCATTCCAGATATAGTTTTCGTTTACCCATTCTTGTATACCCCCAGTCTGTTGATCTGTGATGCGATATATCCAGCCCCATAGCCGTTATCAATATTTACGGTAGCAATGCCGTTGGCACAGGAATTGATCATTGTCAGAAGTGCCGAAATCCCATTCAGGCTTGCCCCATAGCCGACAGAGGTAGGCACTGCGATCACCGGCTTGTCTACCAGCCCTCCGATCACACTTGCCAGCGCCCCCTCCATTCCCGCCACTGCGATCACACAGTTGGCTTTCTGAACGGTTTCTACCCGGGAAAGAAGACGGTGCAGTCCGCTTACTCCCACATCGTACAGTCGTTCTACCCGATTCCCGAAAAATTCTGCCGTCTGCGCCGCTTCTTCCGCCACCGGAATGTCCGCCGTCCCCGCCGTACACACTACGATCTTTCCCACATACTCCTTGTCCTTCTTTTCGATTTTTAAAATACGTGACAGAGGATCATAGACGACTTCCTTCAATCTTCCCTGGACAAGCGCCGCCTGCTCTTTGTCGGCTCTCGTTCCCAGCACTTCTCCTTCTGCCAGATAAAGACGTTCATAGATGCTTAACAGATGATCGTCTGCTTTTCCACTGCAAAAGATCACTTCCGCACATCCGGAGCGCAGCTTTCTGTGTGTATCCAGCTTTGCATAGCCTAGATCTTCAAACGGCTGTCTGCGAAACCATTCTTCCGCCTCTTCTATGGAGAGTTCTCCCTCTTTTACCTGTTCCAGTATCTTCTTTGTATCCATTTTCCCTACCTCCGGTTTATTTCCCTTAAATCAATGATTCTTGTGCAGACCCGTTTTGCCAGTTCCATATTATGGGTGACGATCACCATTCCGTAGCTGCGTTCTTCTGACAGCATAAGAAGTCTGTTCCAGATCTGCGCCTGGGAGATAACGTCCAGCATCGTTGTGATCTCATCACAGATCAAAAATTTTGTCTTGGGACTTAGCAGCCGTACAATACAAAACCTTTGTAATTCTCCTCCTGACAGCTCCCGCGGCCATCTTTTCAGCCAGTCCTTTTCAATGCCGAAGCACCGTAGGACCTCTTCATCCGGATCCCAACATTCTCTCAGGGTTTTTTCCATTTTCCACCTGGGGTTGACCGCCAGCTCCGGATGCTGGTAGATCAGCTGTACCGGACAGAATCCGTTTGTCTGTACAGGCTTTTGATCGATCAAAACCTGCCCGACCTCTGCACGCTGGTATCCCGCCAGAATTTTTGCCAGTGTACTCTTCCCGTATCCGGAGGGCCCGACGATCCCCACTCTTTCCCCCGTATCTACCTTCAGGCTGACATCCTTTAAGATCCAGGGAGATGTTTCTGTATATCGAAAACTGATATTTTCTGCGCTAAGTTGCATGTACACACCTGACCTTTCCGCCGCGTAAGCTTCTCATGGGAATCTCTTCCAAACATTCCTGCGTCACATTCGGACAACGGTCCGCAAACAGGCATCCCTTTGGCAGGCAGGCCGCATGGGGTTGGACACCTTCCATGGCCTGAAACTCATTTTGCGGAAGTGCGGAAATAAACGCCTTGCTGTAAGGATGGCGAAGTTTTTTTGCACCGGCAAGAAAGTCTTCCGTCGGAGCAGATTCCAGGATGGTCCCGGCATAAAACACAGCGATCCTGTCAGCCACCGAAAACGCCAGGTCAATGTCATGGGTAATCAGAAGCACCCCCGCCCCCTGATCTGCAATCTCCCGAAAATGCTTCAGCGTATCCATGGCCATCTCAATTCCCAGCCCCGGCGTGGGCTCATCTGCGATCAAAAGCTGCGGCATCTCCGTGACTGCCGATGAGACCAGTACTCTTCTTGCCATTCCTCCTGAAAGCTGAAACGGATACATCTCCTCTGTTTCTTTCGGCAATTTGTATTTTTCAAACAGTTCCTCCTGGCGTTCCTTTGTGGAATAGACTCCTATCACCTGCTTTCCCACCTTCATTACAGGATCCAGATAGTCTACAGACTGTGGGATGAACGTCATCTTTTTTCCCAGAAGAGCTTTTCTGGTCTTTTGCGTCAGCTCTTTTCCGTCATAGCAAATCCTTCCACTCACCGCTGCATTATCGGGAAGAAGTCCCATGATGGCATGGGCAAGAAGGCTTTTCCCGGATCCGCTGGAGCCTACCACAGCCACGATCTCTCCCCGATTGACATCCAAAGAAAGAGAATGCACGACTTCCAGACGCTCTTTCCGAAACAAACCTTTATACATATGAAACGACACAACCAGGTCGTCTACCGTTAAAATACTTTTCTCTTTCATTTCTCCCCCTACTCCTGTGCGCTTCCCGGATTCCAGAGTTTTTTAAGATTTTCTCCGATCACGTCAAATAGAATCACTGCGATCAGAAGCATACATCCGGGAAACAGGGCAAGCCACCATTTTCCTGTTGTGATATGATTCATCGCCTCTGATAAGATCACGCCGATGGCAGGCATTTCTGCAGGCATCCCAAACCCAAGGAAGGTGATGGCGGCCTCATGCATGATCGCATGGGGAAACAACAGGATCAGTCCGATCATGTATACCGGAAGAACATGCGGCAGAATATGACGGACTGCCACATAGATCTTTGATTTCCCCAATCGGTATGACGCCTGCACATACTGTGAGGATCGTATCTGCATCACTTCCGAGCGGACGATCCTGGTCAGGGAAGGCCAGTGGGTCAGAGCTACCGCTATCGTGACTCCCCTGCCCCCCTTTCCCATCATAAAAGAGATCAGTATCAAAAGTACAAGATGAGGCAGACCCATACACAGATCCACACACCAATTTACACATCGGTCCACCCGGCCGCCAAGCACAGCGGAGGCAATTCCGGCCGCCAAAGCAATGACAGAGCTGACGACCGACGCCAGGATCCCCACGATCAGACTGTTGGACAATCCTTTGATACATCGGTAAAACATATCTCTTCCCACAAAATCCGTGCCAAACCAATGCTTTGATCCCGGAGATATAAATTTGTCCGCATAATTTGTATCATAACAGGAAGGATCCATAGAAATCCCCCAGAAAAAGATCCCTGCCAGATATACGACTGCAGCGGACACCAAAAGAGCCACCAGGATCCGCCTGTTCCAAATCTGTCTTTTATCCACGCTGCTCCCCCTCTCTGATCCGGGGATCAAACACACCATACAGCAGGTTGGCGATCAGATTTCCCACAAATACAAATATTGCGCTGCATACGGCAATTCCCAAAAGAAGCGGTACGTCTGCATTGGTAGCTGCGGCAGTTGCTGCCGTTCCGATACCGGGATAGGCAAATACAGTCTCTGCAAGCGCCATCCCTCCAAATAGTTCGTTAAAAGAAGCAAACTGTACCGTGATAGCCGGAAGAGCCACATTTCGTAAAATATGACGTCGGACAAGCTGTCTGTTGTTTTCTCCTCTGGCCCTTGCATACAGGATAAAATCGCTGTTCCTGATCTCTATCACCTTCTGCCGTGTATATAATACAACCTCACTGATGCTCACAAGCGTAAGCGTAAATACCGGCAGGACCAGATGGCGGATACGGTCTCCCACCGTAACATCTGAGGCCAGTTTCCCCGTAGGAACTGCCATTCCGATAGGAAACCAGCCCAGCCAGACTGCAAAGACTGTCAAAGCCAAAAGTCCGATCCAGAAAACCGGCGCCGATTTGATCAGAAGACAGAAAGTTTTTATTAATTTGTCCAGGATCCCTCCCTGGCGCATCCCGCAGAAGATCCCTATGACAAATCCTAGGACGCCGGAAAAGAGCCATGCCAGCATCATGAGTAGGATGGAATAAGAAAATTTTGTCCGGATCACCGTGCTGACCGACTTTTTATAGGTGATGGATCTTCCCAGATCTCCACGCACCGCATGCTTGACCCAGATAAAAAATCGTTGGGGAAGGGGATCTTTCAATCCCCATTCCTTTACGATCTCTGCTTTTGCCTCCTCCGACAGTGTTGAATTTGTACCGATGTAGGAAACAAGTGGATCGATAGGCGCCTTTGTGATCAGTAAAAACGCCACAATGCTGACCGCTATTAAAAGCAGCAACATCCTTATACTTTCTTCTAATAACTTTTTTCCTTGTTTCATAGCCTTTTCTCCGGTTCTATTTCAGCTTCCAGTCTGCCATATTGCAGATCACAGGCGCCCCGTGGCCATGGGGATGTGGGATCTGTGTATCTACGGAAATATCCAAGTTGTCGCTGACAAAGTAACAGTGCTGGATATTTACAAGAAACAGATTGGTGTAATCCTGCTCCACGATCTTTTGCAGTTCCTTCCATGAGGCGATGGCTTTTTCCTGTGTGTCGGCAGTCAGCGCTTCCTGGATCTTGGCGTCCGCCTGCGGATTTTCATAGCCTGACGCATTATCATATCCTCCCGTCAGGAACAGGTCTGACTGAAACAAAGAAGACAGGACTGTCGGAGAATATTGTCCCCAGCCCCATATGATGGGCTCTGTGTTTTGCAGGGTCAGGATCTCGTCCCAGGTAGCTGTTTTTACCTGGATGTCGATTCCCAGTTCTTTTGCATTTTCCGCAAGCGCCACACAGAGGTGATATCTGTCTGTATCGTTTGCCGCTGCGTACAGGTGGAAGGCACACGCCTGCCCGTCCTTCTCACGGATTCCGTCTTTTCCTACCTTCCAGCCTGCCTCATCCAAAAGCGCTTTGGCTTCGTCCGTCTGCTTGTCCGGATAGGTATCGGTGCTCGCCCACACAAGATTGTCTGTAAAGTTTACAGCCGGGATCCCGATTCCGTCAAAGGCATGCTCAATGATCTTCTGCCGGTCGATTCCTATGGAAAGTGCTTTTCTTACTGCCGGATCGGAAGTTACCGGGTTTCCGACGGTCACCGTCTCTCCCTTCGCATTCTCCATCTTCGTTACCGGACGAACCGGAAGGCTGACATTTCTTACATCCATCGTTTCCAGCTTCTGCAAGGTCATTCCCTTCACGTTTTCTTTGGAATAGCTTGTTTCCACCATAACAAGATCCAGTTCTCCTGCTTTTGCGGCTGCAAAGGCAGCGTCGATGTCCATATTTACCAATGTGACTTTCTCGATAGAAGGTTTCTCTCCAAAGTAATGCTCGTTTGTCTCCAGGATGATCTGCTGGTCTGTGTCATACTGCGCTACTTTGTAAGCCCCTGTTCCGATGGGGTTTGTGTCAAAGGCTTTGCTGTCATATGCATCTGACGGTACGATCTGAAGAAGCGCCGTAGTATCCAAAAACGGAGAATACGCTTCTTTTAACCGGAATTCCACTGTGTTTTCGTCAAGGGCTGATACCGATTCAAGATGCGTCAGATCTACATTTTCATTGTCCGCCTGATTTTTTTGCACCGTTTCATAGGTAAATACCACATCCTCCGCATGAAAGTCGCTTCCGTCGCTAAATTTGATCCCTTCCTTCAGATGGAAGGTATAAGTCAGAAAATCCTGGCTGATCTCCCAGCTTTTTGCCAGGTCTCCTACATATTCTGACTGGCTGTTCACTTTGATCAAAGCATTGTTAATAAACGGATAGCCATAGGCCATAGCCCCCTTGATAGGATCCAGACTCTTTTTAAACAGATACGTCCCCACGTACGCCTTTACTCCCTCTTCCTTTCCGACGGAAGCCTCCTTGTTCTCCGGCGCTTTTTTGCAGCCAAACGCAACCAGCGCTACCATTGCCGTTATACATATGATACTCACGATTTTTCTTTTCATAGATTCCCTCTCTTCTGAAATGAAAAAAAGCATACGAACCACCCTTCTGGATGTTCTTATGCCTTCTGACATTTCTTATTTTGTGTGCTCCATAGAACTTTGTATCCGGCTGCCTGCTGTTGAAATACTTCTGTACTTCCGTTACGCTTCGTGCTGTTTTCAGCCGGGATCCCCTTCCTATGGTGCTGCTTTCTAGCAGTGAAAATATTGAATTAACTCTTCGATGACGGATGCCATCAAAAACCCCATGGAAGTATTTCCCACTCCCACGATGGTATTGTTACAGTGACTCATGGGGAGCAAAAACTTCTTTGCCTCACTTTGCCCCACGGCTTCTGCCATTCTGGGCGTAATTTCCCCATACATGGAGTCTGCGATCACGATCCCTACCGGCCCTATAATGACTTCTGCCCTTCTGCAGCCTACTACTACTGCATTTTCCCCCGTTGCAGCATGATCCGCTCCTGCTTTTAACATGTTGGACGTAGCCAAGGAGTTGGTTCCCACCGCTGTGATCTCCGCCAGAGGAAACTCTTTTTTGATCGCTGATACCAGCTGTTTCCCCATACCTCCGCCCTGTGCGTCTATTACCAATAGCTTCATCTCTGATCCCCCATTTCTTTCTTTTTCTGACTGATACAGTATAGCAAAACAACGGGCGGTTGGAAAGACCGATAATTTTTTGAAAGGGCGCAGGCGGCCTTCTGACCGCCGCTCCTTTCTTGACGTACAGGATCTCAAAGGATCCCAGGAAACCTTTTTCTTCCCTCTACTTTGCTTTTTTCTTTTTCAGGAAAGATGGCTCTGTTTCCGCTATCAAAATAGCGGCAAAGATCAATACAAATCCCATAATGGAGCGCGGCGTAAACTTCTCGCCGAAGAAAACTGCTCCAAATACAAGCCCGAAAATATTTTCAAAGCTCAGGATGATGGAAACGCTGGTAGGATTCTCTGTTTTCTGTGCAATGGTCTGCAACAGGAAGCAGATTCCGGAACACACGATACCAAGGTACAGCACTCCTCCGACTGCTCCCATATCCCACTGGATCGCTGCCGGATTTTCCGTAAACAGCGTAAAGACCCATGCCAAAACGGCACATACCACAAACTGAAGCATGGTGATCAGGACAGGATCCTTTCCTTTTCCCCATTTTGCAATAGCAATGATCTGGGATGCCCAGAACACAGAACTCAGGATAGAAATACTATCCCCGTAGCTGATGCTGAAATTTCCCGCCACAGATACCAGGATAATCCCGATTGCACACATCGTTGCAGCGATAATGTGAAAAATCTTAGGCTTATCTTTCAGGATCAGCCAGCCAAGAAACGGTACGAACACGCAGTACGCCGAAGAAAGGAAGTGACTCTTCCCCGGCATCTCCAGCATAACGCCGATGGTCTGTGTAAAATATGCCATAAACAGACATACCCCGATAAAAATACCGCTCTTGATATAGTCTTTGTCAATCTGTTTGATTTTTTTAATATTTGCCAGCGCCAAAAGCGCGCCTGCCACTGTGAAACGACAAGCAAGAAGCGCGCCTGCCGACAATGTGTCCGTAGAACCTTTGATCACAACCATGGAACTTCCCCAGGCAACTGCTACGAACAATAGAGCCAATTTCCCCAGCATACTATTCTTCTTCATCATAACTCTTTTCTCCATTCCTTTACCCGGGAAACTATTCCATTACGCCAAGACCTTTGGCAACACGGGTAATGAAATCCTGAACATTAGTTACCATGGTCGTTGCCGAGAGACTTCCTCTGTCCAGAAGCTTGTTTACAACAAATTCGTCTGCATCTATCGTGTAGAGATAAACCGGACGGATGGTTCCGTCTTTCAGTACACGGAAAGACGGCGTCATATTGCCCACAGCGATAGTATGAAGCATGGTCGCCAGACAGATCACCGTTGTCGCTTCCTTTACGATCCCTCTCATTGCGTTGGCCGCCTCGTAAACGTTGCCATACACTTCCGGAAGCGGTCCGTCATCCCGGATAGAGCCTGCCAGTACGATGGGTACGTCGTTGTTTACACAACTGCAGATGATGCCGTCGTTCAGGTTATAGTCCTTCATGAACTGTGGGATCGATCCGCTTCTTCTTACTTTATTCAAAACGTCCAGATGGTTGTAATGTCCGTTCGGCTGGGACTGCTGGCTGTAAATATCCTGGCCAAGCGCCGTATGCAAAAGAGCTCCTTCCAGATCGTGCGTAGCCAGAGCGTTTCCTGCCAGAAGCCCGTGAGCATATCCGTTTTCCACAAGGGCCTGCATGGAAGCCCTTGCAGTTGCATCGAAAGCAAATGCCGGTCCCATTACCCATACGATCTTTCCGCCGTTTTCTTTTTCATGCTTTAACAATTCAAACAATTTGTCATAGTCCCGTGCGTAGGACGTCTCACGGCTTCTTCCCTGACGGAATACAAACTGATCGTCCAGTTTTTCTCCGGCTTCCTCGAATCCGTGACAGTGCATGTACACGCCTTCCTCGCACCTTTCTTTTCTTCCAAGAAGTACCTTGTCCCCTTTTTTGATATTTCTTGATTCTACCACTGCCAGGTGCCCGTCATCACAAAGGATCACACAGGAATCCATACGGCTTTCTTCCGCAAGCTTCCATTCTCCGTTGATCTTAAAGTATTCAGGGTACATAGATGTACTGTGATAATATTCAGGCACTACCCCGTCTTTTTCTGCCTCCTCATACACGGCATCCGGCGCATTTACAAACATTTCCTGTGTAAAGTCCGGATGATGATACTTTGGCATTTCAAAATTTGACATAACACTTTCCTCCTTTGTTGTACATGTAGTTCATAGGCCTATAAACAATCATGATAACACTTTAACAAATTTGTCATTTTCTTATCGGACATTTTGTTGTGTTATTTCTGTATCTTTTGTTTGATTTTGTTCGCATGCACAAGATGATTTCGTGTCTGCCTCTTTTAAACGATCCGGCAGCGCCTTTTCTCCGCTTTTTCTAGGTTTTCAAATGTACTTTTTTTCGGAACTCTCCCGGCGTTTTCCCTTTCAGCTGTAAAAAATTCCGGGTAAAGGTTTTTTCTGTCTGATATCCCACCTCCAGCGCAATGGTCAGCACGTTTTTTTTGCTGGTCAGCAGCAGATGGGCCGCATGATTGATACGGATCACATTTAAAAATTCATTAAAATTCATTTCCACCTGGTAAGCCAGGATGCGGTTGATATCTTTGGGGGACATATGAAACCGCCGGCTGATGGAGGACAACTGCAGATCCTCCGTATGATTCCGGTAAATATAGCTTACCAGCTCATACATTTCTTTTCTGTCGGCAATGCAGCAGGCATCTCCTACCATCTGATAGACGTTTCGGAACTCATTGGTTTTGAGTCCCATCCGCGCCTTGAATATTTTACACATATGCGCATCATCTGCAAATCCCAGGATCTGGGCCAGTTCTCCCACCGTCAGGTCCGTATAGAGCAGGTAGTTGATCATTTTCCCCACCCGCATTTCATTCAGCAGGTCAAAAAAGGATAAACCTGTTTTACTTTTGAGGTAGGAACGGATGGCCGACTCACTCAGATAAAACATTTTGGACAGCATGGGAACTGTGATCTTTTCATTCAGATGTGTGTACATAAAATGGAAGATCTCGCTGATATCTGCCGGCTCTTTCGAAGGCGCCTTCCTGCTGCTGCGCCCAAAGGACACCAGGATCTCTATCAGCTTATTGATAACGTAGACATTGCCAAGCGCCTCTTCTCCCTGCGTTTCTTCTTCCCGGTGGAGGTATTGTGTTTCCTGCCTGATCTGGTGAAACATATGCTGCACTTCTTTGTACACTTCCTCTCCGAAGGTGATCACCGGCATCCTCCGAAGCGTCTGTATGAAAGAGATCTGCGTATGTCCCGGATTGAAAAACGTTTTGATCAATTCGTTGATCCGCTCAAAATGGTATTGTACAACATAAAACTGAAAGGGTCTTTTCACCTCTGTGATCTCTGTGATCTGCCACGGCAGAACAGACACCAGGCTTCCCCTTGTCAGGAGGTATTCTTTGCCGTTGATCCGAACGGTCCCTATCCCCTCGTTTACCAGCCACAGCCGTGCCATGGGATGGATCAAGGGTTCGGTTGCCTGTTCAAATACCTCCACATTAAACTCACATACACAGTTGTTCATACGGTCAAAGGTATAGATATTCTGAATCGGAATGACTGTCATTTCCCCACTTCCTCTCAATAATTTTCCTACAGACTATCTGCTTTTCAATAATATGTATAAAAAAGAAATCCGGCGCCTTCCTTCCCCTAATTGGATGCGCCGATCCGTTGTCGGATCTTTGTTAAAAATTCCTCTGTAAGATAGGAGGAGATTTTTTGATAGGTATCTCTGTTTCGGATCGGACGATCCGGATTCTGGTACTTCACCCAGGCCATCGCGCACCAGGTAACCCCTCTTAGACAGGTAATGGGAATGTAAAGATCCAGCTTTTCCCTCAGACAGGATGTGTCGAACCGACCGTCCGCTGCCTGCAGATACCTGTTAAGAAACTGCTCCTCTTCTTCTTTTTCCAGGATCACATCCGTCTTCCAGAAAGTGGTGGTGGGAGCCAGAAAATGCCCCAGATCCTGAGCGATATCTCCGTACAGAGGTTTCTCCCAGTCTATCACATAGGCAGGAATCTTCCCTTCCGGATGGATCAGGAAGTTTCCTGCATTTAATTCTGTATTGATGCAGCACTGGTAGGTGTTCTCAGATCCACCTCTATGAAGGTATGCCCAGCCTGCCTGAAGAAGCTGCTCTATCTGGCGTTTTACAGCTACTTCCCCAGCGAAGAGCGATAGTAGGTCTGTACCATTTCCTCACATTCCTCCAGGATCGCTTTCAGAGGATTCCCGGGCGAAAGAAGATGCGTGTCCTCCGGGACAGATACACTATGTATATCCGCCAGGGCTTCCGCCGCAAGGTGCAGATCTCTCCGGTAATCCAGAGCTCTTCCTTCCAGAAATTTCATTACCAGGATGCCCCAGGGCAGCTGCTGCCTGCTCCCATCCACACAGATGGGAATGGGGGTTCTTCCGGAATGCTCCAAAAGCTTTAACGCCTTATATTCATATCCGATCTGATCCTCCAGATGCATCTGGCTGCCGGTATTCAGCCGCAGCACCAGCTTTTCTTTCGTTTCAGGATGGAAAAACCAATAGTTGATGTTATATTCTCCCTGTGCCAGAGGATGGAGCACCACCACCTCGTTTTCCGGTATCCGTAGCTGCTCCTTAAACTCCGGTCGATTTACATAAGTGTCCAGTTGTTTGATACGATCCACAGATAGGACGCCTCCTTTTTCTTTCATTTTTTACCTTTTTTTATTTCCCCCTTTTCAGCCAGTCAAGAAACTGTCTGAGCGGCTTCGTCATCTTCCAGATGGTAGAAGTTTCATAAATACGGATCCTCTCTTCCAGTTGACGGGAATTTTCCTTCCAGATCAGACGCTCTGCTTCTGTTTTTTTATAAGCCTCCGCATAGCCGTCCGAATGCTTCTTATAATCTTCTGCCAGCTTCCGAAAATCCTCTGTTTCTTTTTGACACTGTCGAAGGATCGCTTCCTTTTGTTCTCCCTCCGCCAGCTTCTGGCAGATCCACGGGTCTACATAGAAATGTTCCTTCCCCCATGCATAGATGTCGTAGATCGTTTTATGAAAATGTGTATACAAAAGATCTACTGCCCCTTCTTCCTCCAGGACTTCCCGGATCTTCCAGTACCCCAACAGCTTCAGGTCACAGCCGTCCCTCATACATTTGGACAGCACAAACGCCCTTTCAAATGCCAGCTCCAGCGGAGTCGCCGACTCCGGATTTTCAAACAGTTCCTGAAAATATTCCCGAAATTCCCTGTCCGACAGCCTTTCTATCAATTCCTTCCGGATAATACATTCCTCGTTGAACGTCCGGATCAGATGACTGGTCGTAGAGCTGCTGACCTGATCCTGTGACTTCACGTCCCAGCGAAACCAGACCAGAGGTCTGGGGATCACATAGATCGGAGCCATTGTAACGATGCGGACCCACAGATCCAGATCTGCCACCTGTGAAAACAGGATCTGCAGTCCTCCTGATCGTTCAAAAATATCCCTTCTGATCAGGGAAGAGGGATGGCACAGCGTATTTCCATGCAAAAGAAAATGCTTTAAATAGTCTTTCTGTGTGTGAAAGATCGTGGAGAAAACCCCTGCCATCTGTGGACACTGCGCCGTGATATCCCTTCCTTCATCATCCACCAGAGTTACATTGGTAAAGCAGGCGCCGTATTCCCTGTGGGTTTCCATGATCTGCATCTGTTCCTCCAGCTTGGTAGGATACCAGGCATCGTCACTGTTGATGAAGGCAATATACTCTCCTTTGCATTCCTGCAGAGCCGTTTTGACCGTGTGACAGTAAAAGGAATTTCTCCCGGCAGAAAAAATCCGTATCCGCTCATCACGAAAAGAATGCAGGACTTCCAGGGAGCCATCGGTGGAACCATCGTCCACAATCAGAAACTCCCAGTCTGTCCATGTCTGGTTCTGTACGCTTTCGATTGCCCTTCTCAAAAATCTTTCCCGGTTATAGGTACACATTACTACACTGATCATAGTCGGACTCTCTTTCTTGGTCTGTTCTCGTTCCGGCTGCAGGAAGCCGCCTTTCTTTGCCAACAATATTTTTCATTCTATCTGATTTCAAAAAAGATAGCAACCCTTCCTGCCGTAGGATTGCTATCGCATTTTCTGTAAGATGCCATCAGGACATCGAATATTTTTGTATGTTATTTTGTCTGCTGCATCTTATCCGATCCATACTCCGTTTGCACCGAACCGGTACCGGATCCCGCCAACGGATAGTACTGTCTGTTCTGCCATGGCTCCGCTTCCCTGCAGATAATACCAGACTCCGCCCTGATTCAGCCACCCGGTATGCATAGCTCCGCTGCCGGAAAGATAGTACCAGGTGCTTCCGTCTTTGATCCAGCCGGTTTTCATGGCTCCTGTCTCCTTGTCCATAAAGTACCACTGTCCGCCTACGCTGACCCAGCCGGTCATCATCTGTCCGCCTGCCGGATTCAGATAGTACCAGGCGCCTCCCTGATTCAGCCACCCGGTATGCATAGCTCCGCTGCCGGAAAGATAGTACCAGGCGCCTCCCTGATTCAGCCACCCGGTATGCATAGCTCCGCTGCCGGAAAGATAGTACCAGGTGCTTCCGTCTTTGATCCAGCCGGTTTTCATGGCACAGGTCTCCTGATCAAAGAAATACCAGATCCCGCCAATCGTCTGCCATCCGGTCACCGCCTTACAGCTTCCGTCAAAATAGTACCAGGTACCGCCAAAGTTCTGCCACTGTCCGCAAAGAGCGTAACCGGATCCATTAAAGTAATACCATTGTCCGTCGATCTTCTCCCATCGATTCATCGGATAGGACCCATCTGCCAAGCGATACCACCAGCCGGTTCCGTCCATCCTCCATTCGTTCAGGGCCGGCGGTACCATCCGTTTCTCCAGCTGCTCTATCGCTTGCTTCAGCGCTTTTTCCGCCGCGTTCACTTCTTTTGGAAGCGCTTCAAAGTCTTCATTCACTGCTTTTGCCTGAGACAATGCCTTCAGGAAATTTGCAAAGGACTCTTCTGTGAACCTCTCCTTTTTCCCCTCCAGTAAAGCGGCCTCCTCCAATTGTTTTTTCAAAGTCGTCTTATCTGCCTCTTTTAAGGCTTTCAGCGTGTAGGTCAAAGTCAGTCCGTCTTCATAAGGCTTTCCGTCTACCGTATCCAAAAATCCGCCGTAGACTCCGTCCTTTTTCTTTACCCGGTAAGTATGTGTATCCGAAGTCGTGTATCTGTCGTCGGACAATGTTACCGTAAAGTCCTTCTGTGCATCAAAAGGCATCAAAAATACTTCGATCAGCCCCTGCTTGTCCGATGGTGTCAGATCCAGCTTTTCTCCTTCACTTTCCACTGAAAACTTAATTCCTGCAAGCGGCTGCCCTTTCCCGTTTACGACTTTCGCACGAAATACCCCCGGTTCACAGGTTTCCGGCTTTTTAGGAGTCACCGGTACCAGCTTCAGCATAGCATCTTCCAGTTTTGCTTTCTCTGCATCCACCGCTTCCTGTGTGGCATCCGGATCCTGATAGATCTTCTTTGCTGCATTCAGGACCTCCACCAGTTCTTTAAATCCACTTTCGTAATTTTCCGCCTTCAGGTTGGCGCAGGCATCTATCAATACTTTGATAGCCGCCTTATCGGCAGCTCTGGCCAGCGCTTCTCTCCCTGCTTTCAGTTCCCCGCAGGCTCTGTCCACCTGTGCCTGATCTGCTTCCTTGTCCTCATAAACAGCTTTTGCCGACAGATACACCTCTTCATATTTTTTCCAGCTGGAGGCGGTATAATAGGCGGAAGTATAGCTGTCTTTCAAAGAGATTTCCTCTGCCAATGCCGCCTTATTCGGAACCTTCTTCAGTGATCCTTCCGCCTTCCTCAGATCTGCGGCAGCCTGGTTGTATTCCTCCTGGGAAGCATTTGTCTTTTGCAGTGCATCCTCTGCCCGTGCGATCTGTTCTGTCAAGGCCCGGAAGGTAGACGGCAGATAATCGGAAGCTTTTTTCTCTTTTGCCTGTGCCGTCATTGCCTCCAGCACCGTCTTGTCCGGCTTACGTACAGCGGTAGCCTTTGTGGCCGGATTCACAGTCACCGTCATTTCAAATCCGGGAGAAACCTCCTTGCCATTCACCTGTTTGATGTAGAGCTCACCGTTCTTTTCTCCGATCGTAAGCTTCACAGTGGAGATTTCATAAGGCTCTTCTACGCATGCCAGAATATCCCAGCTCTGTCCGGCTTTGAAGGCAGGCGTGGGGCGGAAATAGGCGATTCCCGTAGCCCCGTCAGAATATTCATTGTAGGCGTTGGCTCCTGTACCGCTGTGGCGGATCTGAAACTTGAATGCTCTGGCAAACAGATGTCCGTTTTTATCCGTCACTTTCACCTTCAAAGCGCGCACCACGTCTGTCCTTGTCAGTCCCTGAAAGGCAGCCGTCAGATTCTGTGCAGCCACATTGACCCTCTCCTGTCCGGCCTCCATATCTTCCAGGGCAGACTTTGCCTCATCGTAGGCCTGTCGGTATGCATCCCAGGACGCTGCGGTATAAAGAAATTCCTCTTCTGTCTCAGACGACTTCTTTAGGGCATCCTCCAGGACAGATTTATCCACATACTCATTCTTGGGCGTGACTACAATCACAAATTCTTCCAGTCCGGTGACTTCCTTTCCATTGACCGTAAAGGTCTTTCCGCCTTTCAGGCGATATTCCACTCTTGCCGGAGACGCTACATAATCAGTTCCGCTGATCTCCACCCACGGATCATTCCATTCATCCCAGGGTCTGTGGGGAATCGTCAGGATTCCTGACTCGTCTGAAACAAATGAGGTGGTTCCCATGGAATGCCTTGTAAACGAAATCCCCGAAAGAGGTTTTCCTGTCTTATCCACGATTTTGAAAATCAGGCGGTCCAGTACCGGTACCTTGACATTTCCCTCTTCCCACTGGGGATAGGCGTCAGGAGCCTCTCCGCTTTTTACCTTTTGGAGATTACTCCTTACTGCTTCCATTTTTTCAGAGGGGATGTATGTCTTTTGTTCTTCTGTCAGGGAGTCATAGGCTTCCAGCACGGCTTCTGCCGCATCTGTGTCGCCGGAAGTCATGTTACTGAGGCTGAATTTCCCAAACAGCTGATTGACATGAATGGCTGCAAACAGATCTTCTTTGTTCAGTCCCTCCGGAAGAAGTGTCCGTTCCTTTACCAGGTTGGTCAGTCCGGCCAGTGCTCTTACATCTGTAATATTGGGATTTTTTGAAAGATCCAGCTCTTCCAGACTTCTAAGCTTTCCAATAGGAGTAACATCCGTCAGCTGATTTCCGCCCAAAAGGAGTGTTTTAAGAGCTTTCAGGTTGGACAGATCCGGAAGGGCAGTGATCTGATTGGATGACAGATCCGCATACTGAAGAGCCGTCAGCCCGGTCAGCACACTCGCATCTTTGATTTGATTCTGCCGTATCGTCAAAGTGGAAAGTTTTTTCATATTGACCAGCGCAGAAATGTCTTCGATCTGATTACTGTCCAATTTCAGCAAAGTCAGATTGGTCAGCTTTTTCAAGGGATCAATATTCGAAATATTGTCACTGATCAGCTGGATACTTTCCAATCTGGTCAGATCTGCCAGTGGTGAAAGGTCCCGGATGCTTGCCCCCTCTTTGATATTGGTAGAGGTAATTTCCAAAACCTGCATATTTGTGGCATATTGCAGTCCTTCCAGATTGTCGATCCAGTACTGCTGCTTCCATGTAGTAAAATTTTCCGGATGGTTGCACTGTGCATAAGACAAATGTCTGACCCCTTTTAAGATTTCCGGAGTCATCTGTATCGGTTCCTTGATGGCGTTCAAGGAAGCCCGGACAGCCCAGTGCAGGGCCGGATCCCGGATCACTTCATTTTCTCCCGGCGGATAGACATCCACTTCCTCCAATCCGCCGCAGTTGGCTGCAAAAACCTCGGACATACCACTCCCGATCATAGAAGAAGAGATGATTACAGCTGCTGCTGTGATGGCTGCAAACACCTTCCTTCCGATACCGCACTTACATTTCATACTGTCACCTCTCTCTTTCCCCTGACCCGGATCCTTGTATCAAAGATCCGGATCTGTATTTTTTTCATTTTTTATTTTTGGAAACTCCGCGGATGCAGGGCTATCCCACCCATGCCCCGCTGTTATCAAAACGATAATTTATTCCGCCTACGTTTAACAGGATGTCTGCCGCCATGGCTCCGTCTACTTTCAGATAATACCAGACTCCGCCCTGATTCAGCCACCCGGTATGCATAGCTCCGCTGCCGGAAAGGTAGTACCAGGTACTTCCGTCCTGAATCCAGCCGGTACACATGGCTCCCGTCTCCTTATCCATAAAGTACCACTGTCCGCCTACGCTGATCCAGCCGGTCATCATCTGTCCGCCTGCCGGATTCAGATAATACCAGGAGCCGCCCTGATTCAGCCAGCCGGTGTGCATGGCTCCGCTGCCGGAAAGGTAGTACCAGGTGCCTCCGTCTTTGATCCAGCCGGTTTTCATGGCACAGGTTGGCAGATCAAAATAATACCAGGCGCCGCTTATAAGCTGCCAGCCGGTCACCGCCTTACAGCTTCCGTCAAAATAGTACCAGGTGCCGCCAAAGCCCTGCCACTGTCCGCAAAGAGCATAGCCGGCGCCGTTAAAGTAATACCACTGTCCGTCGATCTCTTCCCACTGATTCACCGGATAGGATCCGTTTGCAAAGCGATACCACCAGCCGGTTCCGTCCTTAATCCATTCCCCATACAACGGATGCACCTCCAAAAGAACATCCATAAGAACATTCTCAACACCTGTCTGGTAGGTATAGTGAACCTCTGTGGGGGCTTCTCCTTCCATTGTCAGTATGCCGGTTGCCGGATCGTAGGCATACTGATCCGACGAAGCCACCGTAACCTTGGAAAGATCTGCCACCACCGTCTTTAGGTCGAACATCTTTCCTCCTTTGGTAACAGGACCATATACGTCCCGAACCTGTCTGGCTACATGTTCTGCTGAAAATCCCCAGATTCCACTGTATGCCCGCAGATCCAGCTCGGTCAGCCCGTTATCCGAGCAGGTCAGGTCGGACAACGGCGCACCCGGAGCCAGACGGATCTCCTTGATCTGGGCTCTGTCACAGAAAAGGTATTCCAGTTCTTTGCAGTGGCGAAGATCCAGCGTCTGAAGATTTTGGATCAGGGTATCTTTGATATTCAGCGTCCTAAGCTGTGACTGGTTGGACAGATCCAGACTTCCGATCTTGGTCTCTGCACATTCCAGTCTCTTCAGATTTTTGTTCTGGGAAAGATCCAAGGATCGGATCTTGGTTCTGGAACAGTCCAGCCCCACCAGATTGGGATTCTTCCCCAGATTCAGCTGTTCGATCGGTGTATCATAGCATTCCAGGGTCTTAAATGCCGGAAAAGATGTCAGATCCAGGCTGCTGATCTGGGTATTGTAGCAGTACAGTTCCTGCATTCCAGGATTGCCGCTAAGATCCAGACTGGTAATGGCGGTATTGTCCACCATCAAAATGGCCAGCTTCGGATTGTTTTTTACATTCAGTTCTGTTACGTTTGTCCCGCTTACCCAGATATGCACCAGTTCCGGGTTCCGGCTGACATCCAAAGATTCCAGCTTGGAGCGTGTCGTGTAGATCTCGTATAGCTGCGGATTTTGAGTCACGTCGATAGAGGAAATATCCGTCCCGGAAAAATTCAGGGCAAACAGCTTTGGGTTTCTGGTCACATCCAGTTCTTTCAACTGGGTTGCATTGCAGTCCAGCCGGATCAGTCCGGGATTTTCGGTCACATTTAAAGATGCGATCTTTGTTTCATAGCAATACAGGATCTCCAGCGCCGGATTTCCCGTCACGTCAATCGCCTTCAGATTTTCATTATAGGAGCAGTCCAATATTTTCAATTTGGAGTTTCTGGTCACGTCCAGTTCTTCCACTTCACTGAAAGAACAGTTTAAGGATTCCAGTTCCGTGAAATATTCAATCCCCTTCAGCGTGGTCAGGGACAGTCCCTCCTCGCTGAAATCCAAGGCCGTCACCGCCGCTCTTTCTTCCGGAGACAGACTCTTGTCGCCATTGGTATCGATGTTTGCTTCCACATAGCTACGAAAGCTTTCATTGGGAAAGGTATCCTGGGAAACAGGAATTCCCTCCTCTGCCCTGGCAGAGTTTCCCATGCATCCTGCCGTAAAAAGCACGCCTGCTGCCAGCAGGATCCCTTTGATCTGTACCGGCATCCATTTTGTTTTCATCTGTATTTTCCCCCTGTTGTCTTATCTGAGAATGTTTCAAAGTGTTTCCTTTTGGTGCGTGGCTAAGGAAGCCACACACCCGATCCGTCAAACCGATAATTGGTTCCGCCTACATTTACTACTGTATTTTCCGCCATAGCTCCGTCCGCCTTCAGATAGTACCAGATGGTTCCGCTCTGCAGCCAGCCGGTTTTCATGGTTCCGTTGCCGTTTAAGAAGTACCAGGTACTTCCATCCTTAATCCAGCCGGTACGCATGGCTCCCGTCTCTTTGTCCATAAAGTACCACTGTCCGCCTACGCTGATCCAGCCGGTCATCATCTGTCCGCCTGCCGGATTCAGATAGTACCAGGCGCCTCCCTGATTCAGCCAACCGGTCTGCATGGCCCCGCTGCCGGAAAGGAAATACCAGGTGCTTCCGTCCTTGATCCAACCCGTTTTCATGGCACAGGTCTTCTGATCAAAGTAATACCAGGCACCACCCACGAGCTGCCATCCGATCACCGCCTTACAGCTTCCGTCAAAATAGTACCAGGTGCCGCCAAAGCTCTGCCACTGTCCGCAAAGAGCGTAACCGGATCCATTAAAGTAATACCATTGTCCATCAATCCTCTCCCACTGATTCACCGGATAAGATCCGTCTGCCAAGCGATACCACCAGCCGTTCTGATCGCTGCGCCATTTCCCTACCTCAGGTTGGGGATCCGGCTGAGGCTGAGGCTGCGGTTCCGGTTCCGGCTCTTCTTTTTCTTTTAATCCCAATATGGTATTTGACAGTCGGATTTTTGCAATTTCCACTTCACTTTGAAGAGCCTCTTCATCCGCATACACCATTTCCGCTTTCTGCAGAGCATCCTGAAGCGATGCAATAGATTCCGGTGTATATTTCCCTGCTTGTTCCAGTGCCGTCTTTGCTTCCGCTATCTTTTCCTGCAGGCTGCTTTTTTCTGCCGGCTGCAGACTTTTTACTGTATAGATGATACTGATCCCATCCTGATAAGGTTGTCCGTCTATCTGATCCAGCACAGCGTAATAGGCTTCTTCCCCTTCCTTGGCCGTAAACGTATGGGTATCTTCCGTTGTATAGTTGGTATCTGCCAATTGTGCGGTGATCTCTTTTCCAATATCATAAGAACTGATGCGGAACTCCACCACTCCGTTTTTATCGGAAGCTTTTGCGGAAAATACCCCCTCTTCCGCATTACTGAACTGAAGTTTTACGCCGGATACCGGTCTTCCCTTTGCATCCAGAATATTTGCTTTGAACACACCGGATTCACAGGTGGCAGGGGCGGCGGGTTTTACGGGAATCAAATAGCCAAGCACTTCATTTAACTTTTTGACCTGTTCATTGATCTGTGCCTGTGTAACGTCCTCCTGCTCGTAAAGCCGGGCTGCCTTCTCTAACTCCTGTGTAAACAGATCGAATCCGCTTTCGTAATCTTCTGCTTTTAGTCCACTGCAGTCATCCAACAGTTTTTTTAGTTGATTTTTATTGCCTTTGTTTACCAGATGATTCCTTTTCTCCAGAAGTGCTGTTCTTGCCTGTTCCACCGCAGTCTCATCGGCTTCCGGGTCTTCATATACCTGTAAAGCCGCCGCATACTGATCTTCATAGGCTTTCCAGCTGGTGTTTGTATAATAGGAAGCCCTATGGCTCTCTTTCATGTTCAGTTCTTCCCGTAGCGCCGCCTTGTTGGGAAGGATCTTCAATCCGGCAAACGCATGCTCCAAAGCAGCTATAGCGGCGTTTATCTCTTCCTGTGTTTTTCCGGCAGCGGCTGCCTTTTCTCCTGCTTCTGCCGCTGTTTCCAGCACCTGAAAAGTAGACGGGATGTACTCTGCTTTGTTTAAAGTTTTTGTCTTCGCAAGCTTCTCTTTCAAAACGGTCGGATCCGGTTTTCTTGTAGCCGTAGATTTTTCCGCCGGCTGCAGGGTAATATTCATTTCAAATCCATTGGTCACTTCCTGACCGTTTACCTTGCGAATGTAGATCTCGCCGTTTTGCTCCCCGGCTTCCACGCTGATCACCGGAAACTCATAGGGTTCCTCCGTGCAGGCATGCACCTGCCAGATCTGCCCGCTTTTATACGCCCGTGTGGGTATAAAATAAGCGACAGACGTGTTTGGGTCCGAATATTCGTTATAAGCGCCTTCCATGGTGTCGTTTCGATGCAATTGGAATTTAAAGGCTCTTCCAAACAGATTTCCGTTGCTGTCCTTTACCGTTACCTTCAGGGCTCGCAGGACACTGGATTTTGTCAGGGCTGCTGTCGCCTTGCTCAGAGCTTCTGCCGCCTGATCCGCCTGCAGCTGAGTAGCATCCACATTCTCCAGGACAGCTTTCGCCTCTTCCAGTGCTTTTTTATAAGGTTTCCAGCTATCTGCCGTATACTGCGTCTCGTGCTCCACCTCCTTGGTGGCCTCTACTGCCTTTTGCAGGTTGTCTTTATTGACATATTCTGCCGCCGGCACCACTACTATAGTGTATTCCTCCAGACCGGTCACCATCTTTCCGTTTACCGTAAAGGTTCTTCCGTCTTTGGTCTTATAGTCGATACGGGCAGGAGATGCAACATAATCACTTCCCTTGATCTCCACATAAGTATCCCAATAATCATCATTTAACCTATGATCTATCGTCAAAAGACCGTTTTCATCCGAAACATATTCCTTGGTTCCCATGGCATGCTTGATAAAGGAAATATTGGACAAAGGATTTCCCTTTTTATCTACCACATGGATTTCCAGACGATCCAGTACCGGAACTTTTACATTATCTGCATCCCATTGGGGATAGGCATCCGGCGTCCCTCCGTTTTTCACCTTTTCCAGATTGCTTTGGATCGCCTGGATTTTTTCGGAAGGAATATAGGTTTTCTGCTCCTGTGTCAGTTTCTCATAGGCGCTCAGCGATTTTTCCACTGCTTCTACGTCAGAAGCTTTCATGTTGCTGATACTGAAATTGGCGAACAGCTTGTTGATATCGATAGCCGCAAAAAGATCTTCTTTACTGGTTCCTTCCGGCAGCATAGTCCTAGCTTTGTCCAGATTGGTCAAGGTCGCCAGAGCTTTGATATTCGTCAGATTCGGATTCCCTGTCAGATCCAATGCCCTGAGATTATGCAGCTTGCTGATCGGCGTGGCATCTGTCAGCTGATTATGGCTAACAATGAAGCTTTCCGCATTGGAAAGTGCCGACAGATCCGGAAGCGAGGAAATCTGATTGTAGGAAAGGTTGATATACTTCAGATTTTTCAGCCCGGACAGCATCTCTACATTTTTTATCTCATTTCTGCTAAGAGACAGCTGTGTCAATTTTTTCATCCCGGAAAGAGCTGACACATCCTGAATCTTGTTGCTGTCCAGATACAGGATCTCCATATTGGTCAGCTTCTTCAGTTTGTCGATATTTGTGAGATTGTCATTGGGAAACTGTACATTTTTCAGCTTGGTCAGATTCTCAATAGGAGACAGATCTGAAAGGCTGGCTCCTTCTTTGAAAGCGGTGGATGTGATCTCAAGGATTTCCATATTGGTGGCATACTGCAGCCCCGACAGATCATCGATCCAGTATTGCTGTTTCCACTTGGAAAAATTTTCCGGATGATTCAGTTGGGCATAAGACAAATGTTTAACTTCTTCCATAACCTCCGGCGTAATCTTAACATGCTCTTTCACTGCATTCAAAGACGCTCTAACCGCCCAGTGCAACGCCGGATTTTTTACTACTTCCTCGGCTCCCGGGACATATACGTCCACTTCCTCCAGTCCGCCGCAGTTTGTCGCACGGACTTCTGTTTCTTTTGTAAACCATACGGAAGAAATCATCAATGCCGCAGCCAGTGCTGCTGAAAGGATCCTCTTCCCTGTTTCTCTTTCGTTTTTCATATGTTCCCCCTGCTGTTATCTGACATAAGTGCAGGGAGAGACCTTTTCCATCAGACCTTTTTGTCTGTCAAAGATCTCTCCCGGATTGAATCTCTTATCCAATCCACACACCCGATCCGTCAAACCGATAATTGGTTCCGCCTACATTTACTACTGTACTTTCCGCCATAGCTCCGTCCGCCTTCAGATAGTACCAGATGGTTCCGCTCTGCAGCCAGCCGGTTTTCATGATTCCATTGCCGTTTAAGAAGTACCAGGTACTTCCATCCTTAATCCAGCCGGTACGCATGGCTCCTGTCTCTTTGTCCATAAAGTACCACTGTCCGCCTACGCTGATCCAGCCGATCATCATCTGTCCGCCTGCCGGATTCAGATAGTACCAGGCGCCTCCCTGATTCAGCCAACCGGTCTGCATGGCCCCGCTGCCGGAAAGGAAATACCAGGTGCTTCCGTCCTTGATCCAACCCGTTTTCATGGCACAGGTCTCCTGATCAAAGTAATACCAGGCACCACCCACGAGCTGCCATCCGGTCACCGCCTTACAGCTTCCGTCAAAATAGTACCAGGTGCCGCCAAAGCTCTGCCACTGTCCGCAAAGAGCGTAACCGGATCCATTAAAGTAATACCATTGTCCATCAATCCTCTCCCACTGATTCACCGGATAGGACCCGTCTGCCAAGCGATACCACCAGCCGGTTCCGTCCTGTATCCACTGCCCTGCGGACTCGCTTCCCTGATATACAATGCGATGAGATTTGTCGGAAGCCTTCAGATTTTTGTGTTCCGGATTCTTTGTATAGCACGCTACCACATAGTCTCCGTTGACCCCTGCATTATTGGGAAATACACTCTCTGCCAGAAATTTCAGACTGCTGGGAAGCTGGACAGTTTCCAGATATCCTTCCTTAAAAGCATTGGTTCCGATCGTTTCGATCCCCTCTTCCAGGATCAGTTCCCGCAGAGAAAGGAATTTAAAGGTTCCCTCAAAAGCAGACTCCCCGATTTCCTTGACTGTTCCGGGGATGCGAAGCTGTGTCAGATGGTGGAGATGAAAGGCTTTTCTTCCGATCCGCACGACGGACGCCGGGATCTCAAGTGTCTCCAGTCTGGCTCCCGCAAATGCAAAATCATCAATTTCCGTAATGGTGTCCGGAAGTGTGACATGGGTCAGGTTGATATTCATGGAAAAGGCTGCCTGGGGGATCTTTGTCAGTCCCCGGGACAAGGTAAGATCCACGATCTCATTGACTGAAAAAGCGCCTTCCTTGATCGTCTTCACCGTATCCGGAAGTACTACCGCCTTCAGCTTATTGGAATGGAATGCCTGTTTTCCAATCTCTGTCAAAGAAGCCGGGAATTCCACTTTTTCCAGACTGTTGTACTGGAAAGCAGACTCTTCTATCGCTTGTAGTGTATCCGGAAGCTTCACGGTCTTCATACCGTTTGGCGAATAGATCCCGCTCTTTCCCTGTTCCCATTCTCCCTCCGGGATCTGGAATGCACCGGCTCCTATCCGGGTGATCGGTTCTTGGGTTTCCGGATTCACTTCCGGCAGTACCAGGTCCAGACAGCGTTTCCGCGTCTTGTGTCCCTGCTGGGACCAGCCGGTGACAGTGCCACCCTCATAGGTAAAATCTTCATTGCTCCAGCCGGTTCCTGTCAGCTTGTCGTATACTACTTTATGATACTGGGAGCTGGCATAGAAAATCCTGCCATTATCCTTCAGATGCGCCTCATTTGTTGTGCGGACCTTTACCACCGTTCCTTTCTGATTGGAAAACGTATCTTTTGCCAGCTTCTGCAGTCCCGCAGGAATATCGATCTGCGTCAGCAGCGTGTCCTTAAAAGCCTTTTTCCCGATCTCTGTCAATCCTTCCGGCAGAAAAACTTCTTTCAGACTGGAGCAGCAATCTCCCTGGGCAAAGGCGTTGTCTCCGATCTTTTTTACGGTGGAAGGAAGCGTCAGCGTAGTAAATCCGTTTCCGGAAAAAGCCAGATTTCCAATGCTCTCGATCCCCTCCGGGATGGTAACGGAGGTAAAGGTTTTTACCGGTGTGTTATTTACAAATGCACTGGCAGGGATCTCTTTCATTCCCCTGGAAATCACAACCTTTTCCAGCGTATCATTTGATCCGAAGGCCGCCGCTCCCAGCGTGGTAACGGAATCCGGAAGCACCACTTCCCTGATCTTGTTCTGGGCAAAGGCACGCATATCGATAGAGGTCAGCGTGCTGGGAAAGGCTACCGATTCGATTCCTGCGTCTACGAAGGCAAACTTCCCGATCCTGATCAGGTGAACCGGAAGTATCACTTTTTTAAATGCGACTCCCTCTCCGGCAAACAGGCCGCCTCCTCCCGCTGCTCCGTCTCCGATGGCGATAATATCTTCTCCTTTCGTGTTCTGATTCGGGAAGATCAAAGTGTCCATGGAGGTTTTCTTCGCATGACCGCTTTCCGAGAATCCGGTTATGGTAGTGCCTGCCTCATCGTAGGTAAAGTCATTGACCGTCCAAACATCCTCCGCTTTTTTGATGGTAAAGGTGGCTCCCGCCACTTCCAGCGGCTTGTGCGCCTCTTCATTCGGGGTATAAGCCGGCACAGGCACCGTCTGATTTTCGTCAAACGCCAGCTTGTTCATCTTTTGCAGTCCATAGGGCAGATCCACCCGGCTCAAAGCCCCTCTGGCAAAAGCCTTGCTTCCGATCTCTTTTAAGCCATCCGACAGAAAGAGGGACGTAAGAAAGCCTCCCGCGCCTCCCTGCTCAAAAGCGCTGTTTCCCACCTTGGTCACGGTTCCGGGAAGAGCCAGGGAAGACAGATGGTTTCCTTTAAAAGCAGACGCATCAATCTCCTGCAGTCCTTCCGGAAGACTGAGGGTTTCTATTGCCTGTCCTCCAAAAGCACCCCTTCCGATTTTCCGGATTCCCTTCGGGATGATCACCGTCTTTAAATTTTCATTGGACACATTGTTTCCTGTCAGTCCAAACACAGTAGGCATCAGTTCCGTCAGGCCGGCAGAAATCTGCACTTCCGCCAACATCCGGTTGTCAGAAAATGCCGCTCCGCCCAATGTAGTAACAGAATCCGGAAGCGTCACCTTTTTTAACTGATTATTGCTAAATGCCTGTATCCCGATAGATGTAACGGAATTAGGGATCACGACGCTTTTCAGACCGCTGGAATGAAACGCCTTGTCTCCTATAGTCTCTACCGTATCGGGGATCTCTACGGAATCAAATCCTTCCTCTGCCGTCACGAAAGCTCCTATCGTCCCGCCTTTTCCGACAGCCTTTACCACTTCTCCGGTATCTGTGCGGGAAGGAAGGATCAGGTTTTTATTCTTCGCCCGTTTCTGGATCCCGCTCTCGGAAAGTCCTGTGACCGTATTCCCCTCATAGGTAAAATCCCGGATTCCCCATACTGTCTGGGTATCTTCTCCCTTTATCAGCTTCTGTACCCAGGATTTCTGGTTGGCGGCCGTCCTTCCCAGATGGTGAATCCGATCCAGCTGGAACAAAGCGTCGTTGTTGGTATACATATAAACGACTCCGGCTCCTTCCGCTTTGACTTTGTCCGGCGCCTCGGCCGGGATCTCCTCCATTCCGGGATTCTTGAAAAAGCTGTACATAAAGACCTTTTCCGTATAATCCGGCAACGTGACGGAACGGATCTGGTTGTCAGCAAACGCCATATTGTCGATCTGGAACTGAAAATCGCAGGTAACGGGAAGCTGTACCTGACGCAGACTGTTGGAGGCAAACGCCTGGTTTCCGATCATCCAAAGCGTATGCGGAAACCGCACCTCCGTCATACGGTTGTTTTTAAATGCCGCAGCGTCAATAAACAGAATTCCCTCGGGAAAATCCATCGCTGTAAGATTGTTATCAGAAAAAGCCCCGCTTTTGATAATGAAATTTCCTCTTCGTGTGATGGTGTGGGTGACTGTGTCATCATAAGGGATCATCATATCTTCGGGAAACGTGATGGTCTCGATCCCCATTTTGGCAAATGCATTGGGACCTACTCCTACTATCGTCTCTCCTGACGGCGCTTTCCCCGGAAGTACCAGATGCTTGTTGACCTGGATCTTTTCCTTTCCCGAATCGGACAATCCCAGGATCCCGGTCCCCTGAACCTGGATCTCACGCGTATAGTTGCATCCGCTTAAGGTATGCTCGATCATCCCGTAGGTAAAGTCTTCCGCCTGCCAGGGAGAAGAAGCGTCTGCTTCCCCGTCGGTGCCTTCCGCATCTGCAGCCTCTGCCGTTTCAGAAACCGACTGTGTTTCCGGCAGTATCTGTGTTCCACTATCCGGCGCCACTGCTTCTTCCTGCCCGGAATTTCCGGCGTTTGCAGCTTCTCCTTCCGTTGCTGCCGCTGCTTCCAAAGTATCCGCCTCTGGCACGACTGCCGATGATGCCCCGGAAGCTTTCGAATCCTCTCCTTCTGCCAGCGCTGTCATGGGGGCAGATATGCACAACATTGCTATTAAAAGCCACGCCATTATCCTGCTCTTTTTCATAAATACTCTCCTTTTCCTTCTGTCGCCCTTTTCTCCTGCCGTCGGATCCTTCCTACTCTACTTCGCCTGCTACAGACCATCTCCAGAAGGATTCTATGTAGTTATAGGAGGTTTCATATCCGCACATTTCCAAAACCACCTGCATATATGCGGACCGGATCCCTCCGGTGCAGTAGGCAGCCACCTTGTCGCCTGGTTCTACGCCTGCATCCTTCAGCATCTTCTGAATCTCTGTGTTGGATTTTAACGTCCCGTCCTCCTGAAACAGAGAGGTATAAGGAAAATGAATGGCTCCCTTTAAGTGCCCTCCTTTTGCCTCTCCATACAGGACCGCTCCGTCATATTCTTCTTTGCTTCGCACATCCAGGATCTTATAATCCGCATAATGCTCCTGAAGCTCCTCTGTCGTCACGATCTTGGAGGTATCTACCTGATCAACCGTCACCTCTGCCGGTTCCGGCTTGCTGGCGAACAACTGGGTAGCCGCCCCTTTTTCCTTCATGGCAGCGTAGCCTCCGTCTACGATCTTTACGTCTGTATACCCGCAGGCCAGAAGCTGGGTCAAAAGTCGGGCATCATCTCCCCAGCCTTCCTTTGCCTCTCCGATAATAATGATCTCTTTGTCCTTTGTCAGGCCCAGGTTCCCCAGGATTTCCGACATCTTGTCTGCCGGAAGGTAGGTGGCATAGCCTGCATTTCCCTGACCCACGGACATTTCCGACCAGTCCTGCCAGGTGGTGGCGATGGCGCCGCTGATGGTTCCCATCATGGCGGCTTTTTCTCCACGGCTGTCCACAAAAATAGTATCTTCTGCGCCTACCCGACCGGCGGCATATTCTGCGTCCACGATCCATTTCCCATGGAAATGTCCGTCATCTTTTCTTTCTTCTGTCCCTTCAGCCTCTTCCTTTTCCTCTACCGTCTTTCTTTCCGCCGTAGGCTCCTGCTTCTTATGGCATCCAAAAAGCAAAAGGCTGCCAAAAAGCAGCAGGGTCATCAGTAAAATTTTCCTGTTTTTTTTCATGTGTGTTCTCCTTTGTTGATATATTTTTAGACAATTTGCCCAATTCGCTGTTTAAATTATACCTTGTTTGTTCTTTCCCGTCTAAGTGAAAAACTCTATAAGAACATGTGATATATAGTATTTTTCTATATATGTGACGCTATTTACGAGGACAATAAAGCCCACCCGTATTCTTTTCTGATAAATAAAAAAAAGAACGGCCCGTTCTTTCCATCATTTCCTTCTGGAACGGCTCGTTCTTTCTCTTCTTACGCTGTTTTATCTTATTTTTCCATTTTCTGATAACAGTACCCTATAATGTCTCTTCGGGTCACGATCCCGATAAAATGTTCTCTATCGTCCACCACCGGAACAAAATTCTGTTCCATGGCCCTTCCGATCAGGTCCTCCATGGCGGACTCTGCGGAAACGCTCAGATAATCCAGCCTTCTTTCGATTTTCATAATGCTGATATCTTCCGCTTCTTTCAGGTTCAGAAGATTCAGTTTCTTCAGAGTCCAAAGCAGGTCTCCTTCCGTAATCGTACCGATATACTTTCCGTCCCGGTTCAGAATAGGAATGGACGAATACTTGTGGTACTCCATGATTTCTAATGCCTGACGCAGCGTGTGGTAATCATAGATATATGCCAGCTCGCTTTTAGGCTTTAGAAAAAAGAGAATGTTCATTTCCGGTTTCCTCCAAATACAATCATTAGATCACCGTATTGACAAAGATATTGTAGATTGCATGGATCGCCACCTCAAAATCATGATTTCTGACTCCGATAATGATATTGCGCTCACTGGATCCCTGGTCGATCATTTTTACGTTTACGCTGGCGTGAGCCAGAGCGGAAAAAATTCGGCCGGAGGTTCCCCTTGTGGCTCTCATCCCCCGTCCTACTACTGCGATCAGCGCCAGATCAGACTCCAGCTCCAGGCAATCCGGCTCCACTGCCCGGTGGATCCCTGCCAATACTTTTTGTTCTTTTTCCTCAAACTCATCCTGATGGACAAACACCGTCATGGTGTCGATCCCGGTAGGCATGTGTTCGATGGAAATTCCGTTTTCTTCAAAAATTGTCAGTACCTTTCTGCAAAATCCCACAGAACGGTTCATCATTGCTTTTTCAATGGTAATAGAAGCAAAATCCTTCTTCCCTGCGATCCCCGTAATGATAAATCTGGGTTTTCGGCAGGTGTCGGATACGATCAGCGTTCCCTCATCCTCCGGCACGTTCATATTGCGGATATTAATAGGGATCCCCTCTTTTTGTACCGGGAAAATCGCATCCTCATGCAGCACGGATGCTCCCATATATGCCAGTTCCCGAAGCTCCTGGTATGTGATCACGTCAATTCCCTTGGGATGTGGAATGATCCTTGGATCTGCCACCAGAAAGCCTGACACGTCCGTCCAGTTTTCATACAAGCCTGCGTGTACTGCCCTGGCCACGATAGATCCGGTCAGATCCGATCCTCCTCTGGAAAAAGTAAAAATCTTTCCGGACGGACTTGCACCGTAAAATCCGGGGATCACCGCCCGCTCCGTTTCTGCAAGGCGTTCTCTCAGCCTCCGGTCTGTCTCCTTAGGCAAAAATTCCCCGGTCTCATCAAATACGATGACTTCCGCCGCATCTATGAACGGAATCTCCAGATAGGCCGCCATGATCAGGCCGTTCAGATATTCTCCCCGGGAGGCCGCATAGTCTCTTCCTACTTTTTTCGTGAAATCTACACGGATCTTTTGAAATTCCGGGGTCAGATCCAGATGCAGTCCCAGTCCCTGGATGATGGAATCATATCGGTCTTTGATGGCCAGAAGCGCCTCTTCAAACTCCTCTTCCGAGATTGCCAGCCCATAACAGCTGTACAGCATATCCGTCACCTTTGTATCATCAGAAGTCCTCTTTCCCGGTGCAGAGGGAATCACATAACGTCTGTCGCTGTCTTTCCTGATCAGCTTTCCCGCCTTTTTAAACTGCTCGGCACTGGCCAGGGAAGTTCCTCCAAATTTTACCACTTTTACCATATTTGCTTCCTCCAAACTGCCTTCCTTAGACTTTCCTATCTTACACGATTTTTTTATGATTTGCAAGAATTCGCGTAAGAGACGTCAAAGGGATGGCAAAAGACATCAAAGAAGCTTTTACTGTGCTGTTTCCTCCCGATATTCCAGGGAATCCAACGGACAAAATCCGTTTTCTGTCCTGGCATACAGATCCGTTCGGTGATACGAAAAGAAATATTCCCCGCCTTCTCCCAGATACTCCAGAAAGGTTTTCATAACCAGTTCCGGTTTCAGGTTCTCGTTGCTTCCGGCTGCCAAAAACAGACAGAGCTTTTCCTCCTCCATTTCCATCTGGTAGATCATCGGGCGGATATCCACAAGGGTCTCTTTGCTTTTCGTCTTTTTCCACACAGGGAGTTCTTTTTGCCCTAAAAAATCAGGCAATGCTTTTTGCCATCTTTCCGGAAAGGGCAGCGCTTCTTCCAGGGATCTTAACGAGGCCAGAAGCCTTACCTGGTAGGAGGCAGCGGCTACGATCGTCATCCCTCCTCGTTTTTTATCCGGATCGATCACCACCAAACTGACTACTTCCACTCCGTCTACCATAACCTGATTGAGCTTTTGGACAGTCTCTTTCAAATCTGCTTCTTCCAGAACGATTCCTTCGCAAAATTCCAGATCCATATATTCTCCGTCACTGGTAATGCCAAGCCCCAAAGGCTGGGCAAAAGACAGGATCATATGAGGGCTGTACCCTCCTGAAAAGGCAACGGGGATCTCGGCCCGCCTCAATGCTTTTTGGAAGAAACGCATCATGTCCAGATGTCCCACATATTTCATACTCCCCCATTTACGAAACTTCATCCTTGCTTTCAAGACAGACACCCCCTTTATATTTTCCCGCTCCACAGCCCATGCATCTTTCTTTACAGTTGGGCGTTACTTCGGCTCCCTGCGCCCGCTGCCACTCTTTTTGCAGGAACCTTTTTGTCACCCCAATATCAATAAAGTCCCAGGGAAAAAGCTCCTCCATCTTTCGTTCCCGATTGTTGTAGAACCGGATATCCAGCCCTTCTTCTTCAAAAGCCTCCACCCATTTTTCATAGGAAAAACATTCATTCCAGGCATCATAAAGACAGCCTTTTTTATAGGCTCTGCAGATCACGGCTCCGATCCTTCTGTCTCCTCTGGCAAACACGCCCTCCAGCACAGTGGTTTCGGCATCGTGCCAGTGATATTTCAGGCTTTTCCGGTTCAGCTGCTCCTGAAACTCCCGCTTCACATCAGCGGCTCGCTGCACATACTCCTCGTAATCGTACATGGGCGCCCACTGGAAAGGCGTGAAAGGCTTGGGGATAAAGAAGGACGTGCTGGAAGTGATCTGGCATTTTCCGTTTCTCTTATCTTTCGGGATCTCGTAGTACTTTCTGGCGATCTTGTCTGCCAGCCGCGGAATTTCCTTCCGATCCTCCAGGGTTTCATTGGGAAGTCCCAGCATGAAATACAGCTTTACTTTGTTCCATCCTCCGTCAAAGGCCTGCTGTGCCCCTTCCAGAATGATCTCCTCCGTCAGCCCTTTGTTGATAACGTCCCGCATCCTCTGAGAGCCCGCTTCCGGCGCAAAAGTCAGGCTGCTTTTCCGGACATCCTGCACCTTTTCCATCACCTCCAGAGAAAACGCATCGATCCTGAGAGAAGGCAGGGAAATGTTGATCTTCTTTTCCTGAAACTCCTCGATCAGAAAGGTCACCAGTCCCCTCATATCCGGGTAATCGCTGGAGCTTAGAGAACTCAGGGAGATCTCTT
The DNA here is from genome assembly GCF_009696485.1 of Suipraeoptans intestinalis. Classification (GTDB taxonomy): domain Bacteria; phylum Bacillota; class Clostridia; order Lachnospirales; family Lachnospiraceae; genus Suipraeoptans; species Suipraeoptans intestinalis. Next base: position 49,189 of record NZ_VULY01000018.1, on the reverse strand, counting down.
CGTGCCCGGTAGAAGCAAGCATCTTTCTGGCATATTCTTTCAGTGTCTCAAGGCTCCTTCCTCTGGTAGGCCGATACAGCATACCTGCCTGACAGAACCGGCAACCGCGGATACAACCTCTTTGTATCTCCAGCACCACCCTGTCCTGCGTCACCTTAATGAAAGGAACCACCGGCTTTACCGGGTAATACGCCCCGTCAAGATCCATTACCACCTGTTTTTGAATGACAGGCTTTGCACAGGGGCGATTTGGTGTAAAAGATGACAGCAATCCTTCCTTTGTATATGCCGCATCGTAAAAAGCAGGTACATAGATCCCTTCGATCTGCGCCGCCTTTTCCAGATATTCCATCCGGGAACCGCCGGCCTGTCTGTTTGCCTTATACAGATCCAGCAGTTCATCATAGACGGTTTCTCCTTCCCCGATATAAAACAGATCAAAAAAATCCGCCAGGGGTTCGGGATTATAGGTGCAGGGACCTCCGCCGATCACGATAGGATCTGATTCTTCCCGTTCCTTTGCCAGCAAAGCGATCCCGCTAAGATCCAGGATCTGTAAAATATTGGTGTAACACATTTCATACTGGATGGTAATTCCAAGGAAATCAAATTCTTTGATGGGATCCTGGGATTCCAGGGCAAACAGGGGAATCTTTTCCTGACGCATACAGGCGTCCAGATCCAGCCAGGGCGAATACACTCTCTCACACCACACATCCTCCCGCCGGTTAAACATCCCATACAGGATCTGGATCCCCAGATGGGACATCCCAATCTCGTATACATCGGGAAAACACATGGCAAAGCGAATCTCCACCTGCTCTTTGTCTTTCATCACCGAATTTACCTCGCCCCCGATGTAGCGTGCCGGTTTTTCTATTTTCATCAAAATATCGTCAGAAAGTGCCAGTCTGCGCATAATTTTCCTCTTTTCTTAAACTCTTTCTATCCAAATTTCTTTATCCGGATCAGGTGCCTTCCTTTTTTGGTAACGGACAGTTCCCCTTCGTAAACGATCCGTCCCAGCTGGCGGACAGAGATCACATCGCCTTCTTTTAAGTGGAATCCATTACTGAGAATCAGCTTTCCGTTGACAAATGTTCTTCCGCCTTCGATCAGGGGCACGATCTTACTTCTGGAAAGAGGATAAGCCACTGCCAGCACCGTATCCAGCCGAACCGATGCCACCGTTCCTGTAAGAAGCTGGCAGGAAGGAAGATAGGTTTCCTCCGGCTTCTCCTGTTCTTTTACCCGTACAGACTGCCGTCCGATCCTGGTCAGCTGTTCTGTAATGAATGCTGCCATCTCCCGTTTTACAAAGACCACCGCGCTTTTTTCGTAGACCAGAATATCTCCGATCTTGCCGCGTTCGATCCCCAGGTGAACCAGAGCCCCCAGATAATCCCGATGCGACATTCCTACCGCAAACTTGGAGGCGTTGGGAAGAATCTCCAATGGCGTAATGGGATATCCGGACGCACAACAAAGAGCATCAGGAAGAAAAGCTGCTATCTGACGCTCTGACATCTCATATCCGCCAAAGGTCTCATACTCTGTGTAAAAAAGATCCTTCGGTGTTGTATGCAATATATGAAGTTCATTCAGATTCAAAAAATCCGAAAAAATCACAATCCCCTTGTGAAAAGCCATCTGAGAAAGTTCGATCAACCGTTTTCTCAGCAGCGCTTCCTCCCGGTCCATTCCTGCTAAAACCTGGAACGCATGGAAGACGCATCAAAAGAAGTATTCAGAAGATCCTGCAGGTCCCCGGAGATGTCCACATTGGTAGGCGTCACCAGGAAGATGTAGCTGGACACCTTCTGAAGATTCCCGCTGATGGCAAAAGTAGCGCCGGAAGTAAAATCAATGATTCTCTGAGCCACTTCCAGATCCAGTCCTTCCAGATTCAGGATCACTGTCCGTCCGGAAAGCAGTGTCTCTGTAATCTCTCTGGCATCGTCCACAGAATTGGGCTTCATTACACAGACCTCCATAGCCGCCGGTCTTCTGGAGGACGGACGCATCGCCGTCACCTTGCTTCCCGTTGTCCTGGAAGTTCTGGCAGGCACGTCTTCTATCTCCTCTTCCGCCTCTTCCCGTCCTCTCAGCTTGCTGAAAAGATTCGTCTTTGGCTTCTCCTCATATCCTTCGTCATCATCTACTTCGTTAAAGGGATCTTCATAGTCATCCCCATCGTCCAGTTTCATAATGTTTAAAAGCTTATCCAATACTCCCATTACAATTCTCCCATCTTATTTCTCGGTCATCCTGTTTTTGGCGTAATCACGACCGCCGAATATCCCGGTGCCCACTCTGACAAGAGTAGCCCCTTCTTCCACTGCCACCGGATAATCATTCGTCATCCCCATGGACAGGACATCCATACTCACATTATCAATGCTTTTTTCGGCAATGTCAACAGATAATTTGCGTAAATCCGCAAAAACCTGCCTGTTTTCTTCGGAATTTTCCACAAAAGGGGCGATCGTCATCAATCCCCGTACACGTATATGGGGAAAAGCTGCAATCTCCTCTACAAATTTCAGGGCTTCCCGGGGAGAAATCCCAAATTTGCTTTCCTCCTGGGCAACATTGACTTCTACCAGGATATCGATGATCCGATCTTTTTTTGCAGCCTCCTGCTCGATGGTCCTGGCCAGCCGGATGGAGTCCACAGAGTGGATCAAATCCACCTTATCTATCACATCCTTTACTTTGTTCCTCTGTAAATGCCCGATCATATGCCAACGGATATCTTTGGGAAGGGAATCGTACTTTTGAACCAGTTCCTGCACCTTGTTCTCGCCGAATTCCCGGCATCCCAGGTCATAGGCCTCCCGGAGAGTTTCTGCGGGCCAGGTCTTGCTGACGGCGATCAGCGTCACCTCTTCCCTCTTTCTTCCCGCCTTTTTGCAGCTGTCTTCTATTTCCTGTATGGTGCGCCTTAAACGTTCTTCCAGCATCTTTCTCCTCTTCTCTTTCCCGTCCGATCTTTCTTTTCGGCGTTTTCAACCGATCTTTTCTGTCTGAAAATCATTCTGCCATCTAAAAGATCACCTTGTTTTCTTTCATATCTTTCCCGTGCAGTGCAATATGGTCATAGTTGGAAAGTCCATGGAGAGTAGTCGGCTCAACGATATAATAGTCCTCACTCTCGCACAGGATCTTCACCTGACGAAAAGACGCATACCCTCTGTTTACATTATATACGCCGGTAAGAAGCTCTGTTTCTTTCAAAGTAAACGTATCAGAGGAGTCTGGTTTTTTCAAAACATCTCCCTTGTCAAACAGATCGGAGTCGATATAGATTTTTCCCGCCTCTTCATCTGCATAATAACTGCCGGTGGGGATAAATTTTACAGAATCTTTTCCAATATCCTTTAACACCCCGCTTAACTGGCTGTTACCTCCCTGCGTCAGATAATCTCTTGGTATGGCGTAATAGGTCTTTTTGGTAACGGCAGACTTGGGAACCTTCAGCCCTGTTTCATCTTCCAGGATCAGGTCTACGTTCAGATACCGTTCTTTTGCATAAGCTACCATGGATGTGTCAAAGTTTAAGATTCCTGTCACGCCGTCCTTCTTTTCCTGTACTTTGACTTTGGCCCACATGGTCTGCCCGTCTGCCGAAAACCGTACCTTCACATAGGAACGTTCTTTTAACTCCTTCGCCATCTTTTTATCCAGAGGAATGCAGACCTTCCAGTCGTCATCCTTTACCAGCTTGTAAACGGCGTTGCCCGCTTTCACGGAAGTATTGTCCTTTAAAATCTCTGCCTGATATTTTTCTTTGGACAACATTTCTTTTGACAGGTTATCTTCTGATATGTCTTCATATCCGTCTGTAGAATAAAGAATGATCCCATCGGAGGTCGCCGTATAAGTCTTAAGTGCCTCCGTCTCCGCCATTGCATCCAGCTGCGCCTGACGGCTCAAACTTGATTGATCTGTCAGCAATGTGGTCAGCTGGTCCTTTAGGGTGTAGACGTCCGAAAATTTCTCCGGTTTGAAACTATTCCCAAATTCCTGCACTTTCATAAAGACAGAATATTGTTCTTCCCTGCTGAGGCTTTGTGACTCACTTTGAGGCTGTTCAAACTGAAGCTTATGTTCTGACAGAGCATACACCTTTGTCTTCACGCCCACCTTGCTCCCCTCCGGGATCAGATAGTTAACGTACCCGTCCTCGCCTGTCTGGACTACCTCTTCCTGTCGTAACACAAGTCCCGTGTAGGACACTTCCTTCAAGATCGATCCCATTCGGACCTCATAGGTGGAAACCGACCGGTTGGTAAGAGAACCCAGTATGATGATGATAAGATATACAAAGACGATCCCAAAAATCAGAACGCCGATATTTAAATTCCATTTTCGTTTATAGACCTGGATATTGGTCATATTATTTTTTGCCAAGTAGATGCCTCCCGCCTTTTACTCAGGAAAAGTCTTTCAAAACATTTAAGGGGAAATCTGTTCTATCAGAGCCGACATATCCTGATACAAAAGCTCCTTTGTCTTTGCCCCCATAACAACAGAAACGTAAGGTGTCCCGTCGTTTGCATACTCCAACAGGATCAGGCAGTTGCCCGCCTCGTCCGTAGTGCCGGTCTTTCCTCCTGCAATGACAGCCGTCTGTGGGGATGCGACCAGACCTCTGGCATAGTAATTGGTCGGTTCCCAGGATACCTGACGAACACTCCCATCTCTCCCGGTAATGGATGCAGTATACATAGGCATCTGGATGATGTTCACAAACGCCTCCTGCCGGATGCATGCGTGAAAGATCAGATACAGGTCATACGCTGTTGTGTAGTGCTCATCGTCATGCAGTCCGCTGGGATTTGTAAAATGCGTATCCGTTGCCAGAAGCTCTGCCGCTTTCTGGTTCATCATATCCACGAATTTCTCTTCCGTACCGCCGATATGCTCTGCAACGGCTACTGCACTGTCATTCCCGGAATGAAGCAAAAGCCCGCAAAGGAGGGCTTCCAGTGACAATCTGTCTCCCTCCTGCAGTCCACAGACCTGCGCATAGGAAGGAAAGCTGGACGCCGCCCCGTTTCGGGATACGGTAACCGTATCCTGAAGATTACCATGCTCCAACGCTACAAGAGCCGTCAGTATCTTGGTAACACTGGCCGGATAGAGTTGTTTGTAAACCTGGAAAGCGTAGAGGGTCTCTTTCGTCCCTTCATTGAAAAGAGCGGAAGAATCCGCCCCACTCAGCCCCCAGTCCTGCTGCTTTTTCTCTTCCTTGGGCACCACGCACAAATCGTCGCTGTACAGACTATTTACATATGCACGCTTTTCGTATTCCTTTGTCTCATAATGCTCTACTACACTCTGAAATCCTGAAAATCTGCATCCGCTTCCCAGCAGGACAACAAATGCCAGCACAAGGAACACTCCCGTTTTATTTGTACATTTCACGCCAGTCCAAATCTCCTCTGTCAATCGCTAAAATAATCAGTTCTGCTGTAGCCAGGTTTGTCGCCATGGGAATATTGTAGGTGTCACAAAGCCGGATCACATCATTCACATCCGGATCATGTGGCTTTGGGTTGGCCGGCTCCCGCAGGAAGATCAGTGCGTCGATGTCATTCTGCGCAATCTGGGCGCCCAGCTGCTGCTTTCCGCCCAAAGGACCTGCCAGATACTTGTGGATGCTGAGATTGGTCACTTCCTCGATCAGTCGTCCTGTAGTTCCTGTTGCATAAAGACTATGTTTATTTAGGATCCCTCTGTACGCAATGCAAAAATTCTGCATCAACGTTTTCTTGGAATCGTGAGCAATTAAACCGATGTTCATCTCTTTTATCTCCTCTTACTGATATTTTTGGGGCTGTAATCCGACATTCAGAACAAACCCGATGCCGATATATAAACTTACAAGAGAAGTAAGCCCGTAGCTTACAAAAGGAAGCGGTACGCCCGTATTGGGCAAAAGCTTCGTGGCAACGCCAATGTTGATGAAGCTTTGTATCCCAATCAGGCCTCCTACCCCGCAGCAGATGATCCTGCCCGCCATGTCTTTTGCACGCATTCCCACTAACATGCATTGTATCACAATTAATAAGAGTAACGCAATAACTATACAGCTGCCTATAAATCCCAGTTCCTCCCCCACGATCGCAAAAATAAAGTCCGTCTGAGGTTCCGATATGAAATTTCCGTTTTTTACCGAAGTCGTCGTATTGTTGTCCAGTCCCTTGCCGGAAAGCTGTCCGGATCCGATGGCCATAACAGAATTTTTTTGCTGATAGGCCTCGTCACTGGCGTATTTCTCCGGTTCAATAAAGGCTAAAATCCGCTTCTGTTGATAAGGCTTCAGGATCTTCTGGTTGGGCTGCACCACAATGCTCAGAAAAATAATGGTCAGCGGGATCAGTATCAGCAGGACAGTTCCGATGAATCTGTAATGAAGTCCTCCCACATAGATCATCAGACACAGCGTAAGAGCTGTACAGATGGTAGTGGACAGATTCGGCTCCACCACGATCAAAGCCAAGGGCACTCCGCATAACAGAGCGTATTTGATCAGAGTAAATCTACCACTGATATCTTCCTCGTGTTCCATGATAAATTTGGCAAAAAACAGGATCAAAAGGATCTTGGAAAGTTCCGACGGCTGAAAGGTGGTAAATCCCAGGTTGATCCACCGGGTTGCTCCATTTACATTTTCACCGATGACCAGAACGGCTCCCAGCATCACGATCACAGTCCCGTAGAGAAGCCAGTAAAAATTCAGTACCCACTCATAGTCCACCAGGGAGACCACCAGCATGACAAGGATCCCCAGGATCATACCTACCAGCTGCTTGTTCTGGAAGGAAGCTCTTGCACTTCCCACCACCAAAACGCCGATCACAGAAAGGAGGATCACCAGGATCACCAGACTGAATCTATAATTTTTTATTTGATAAGGCTTCGTAAATCTTCTGGATAAATGAATTCTCACGTTTTTTCTCCTTTACATCCGGCCTTGGGATCCTGCCCAGCTTTCTTTCTCCATAGGGCTCCGCCAGATATTCTCCGATAGTTTTACAAAGGGCAAGGGATTTTGTTTCTATCTCCCACAGACCGTCTCCTTTTTGGAACTGCTCCCGGATCTTGTCCTCCTGCGGAAGAAACCCTACAATCTCAGGGGAAACCAGGTCCTTCCATTCTCCCTCTTCATATCCTTTCGGCATTCTCGAAGGAATCTGATTCAGGATCATGCTCTGCTCTCTTCGCCCCCATCCGGCACAGGCTGCACTCATTTTATCCGCCGCCCTCAAGGAGAGCGGTTCCAACAGGCTGACCAGCAGTACTTCTCTGCAGGATCTGGCACAGAGTTCAGCGCCCTTTCCAATTCCGGCAGGGCCGTCCAGAAAAATCCAGTCATATGCTTCTTCCATGTCTTTTAGCAGTACTTCCAGCTTCTTTTCCTCCAGATCCTTCCATGTTTTTGTCTGAGGAGCTGCCAAAAGCTTCAGCTTTGGACAGTTCGGGTGGGGCAGCGCCGCCTCCCGAATGTCTGTTTTTCCTTCGCATACATCCAGCACGTGATGCAGGATGGGCGTCGTAATTCCCAGCGCCATCTCCAGTCCCCGGAGGCCAAAATCCATATCGATACACAGGACTGTTTTTCCCTCTTCCGCCAGAGCCCGGGAAAGCATTGCGGTTACAAACGTCTTCCCTGTTCCGCCTTTTCCGGACAACACTGCCACTGTCTTTCCCATATCCTTCTCCTTAATCTGTTACGATAATGTCGCTGCTTACATTGAAAGCCTTTCCCGTCAGGATCTCCGAAGGATCCGTCAGCTGGTAGTAATACTCCAGCACATATTTCCCAATTTCCACCGCATGGGTAGAGCCATATCCGTTGGCGATCCGGATGGAAAAGGCGATCTTGGGATCGTCGCTGGGGGCGTAGCCTGCAAACAGAGAATGGTCTGCATGTGTTCTGCTCTGCTGTGCCGTTCCCGTTTTTCCTGATACAGACACTCCGCTGCCATTGATTTTAGAGAAGGTCGTGGCATAAGTACTGGTCACTACCTGACGCATTCCGCTTTGCACTGCATTCCATGTAGTATCTGCCACGTTGGTCGCCTGTTTCTTCACCTTCGGCTGATATTCTTTGATCAGCTCTCCTTTAGAGGACGTCTCCTTCTGCAGCAGAGTCAGGTCGTACAGGTTCCCTTTATTTGCCATCGTCGCCATATATCTGGCCAGCTGGCTGGTGGTGTAATTGTTGGTTCCTTGGCCGATGGCAGAAAGAATGGAGTATTCGTCTGAAATCTGAGGTTCTGATTCCGGTATCTCTATTCCGCTGGTACTTCCCAGGCCAAATTCTTCCGCATATTTTTTCAGGATGTCTGTCCCTTTCCGACTGGAAAAAGAACTGGCTCCGTCTGTCGTCCGGTTTCCTCCTGTCTGACCGGATGCAGTCCCGTCTGCTTTCTGCAGGCTCATCTGATAGCCCAGTTCATAGAAAAAAATGTTGCAGGAATGGGCGATGGCGCCTTCCACATTCAGTGGTCCGTGGGCTCCTGGATAGATCCAGCACTTGGGACTTGGCTCCACCCGGTCAAAGCTTCCGGTACAGTTTACGTAGGTATTCAGATCAATGATCCCTTCCGTCAGTCCCGCCACAGCAGTCAGCGGCTTATATACCGATCCCGGCGCCGTGCGCTCCTGCGTGGCGTTGTTGTAGAACGGACGGGATTTGTCCATTACCAGCTTGTTGTAATAGTTGGAATCCATCGTATTGACCAGCCGGTTGTTGTCGTATCCCGGATAGGATACACTGGCCAGCACCTGTCCGGATCCGGGGTCCGTTACCACCATGGAACCGGTGCAGGGCTCCAGCGCCAGCTGTCCCGGCGTCAGTTCCAGGTTCTCGATCTTGCTCATGATAAAGCTGTACGCATCCACGCTTCCGGCCTTCAGTCCTTCGTAAGATCCCGCATCCTCCTGCAGGATCCCCTGTTCAAACAGAGCCATACAAAGCTGCCTGCCTGTAACAGAACCGCCAACGATCAGATACTTGTACAGGATCTTGTCAAACTCAGAATCGGAAGACAGCTGATCCAGTCCGTATTCGATCATGGCGTTGTACAGCTCTTCCGAGCTGGAATAGGTGTGCCCTCCTTTTACATACTCCCGCAAAAGAGAGGTATCGATCCAGTTCTGTGACAGGGCGTGCTGGAGAAAGGTGTACGCATTGATGCTTCCGTCCTTTTTCCAGTTTTTGTATCCCGCATCTCCCTTATCTATCCGGTTTTTCATCAGAGAAGAGCTCAGCACATGGTTCACCAGATAATTCATATATGCCTGCTCTTCCTTCCCCAGATTGGTCAGCGCCGGGGCCTGCGGATCCTGCAGAGACTTTTTCAGGCTTTCTTTCACCGCCTCTTTTCTTTCCAGAAAGACTGCCTCTATTTCTTTTTCGCCTTCCCTGGCATCTTCCGCCGAAAAATGCTTCATATCCAGGATGTCGTTGTTGACCAGCGTATGGTATACATCTGTGATGGGAATGATCACGTCATTTCCTTCCTGCACCGTTTCCCTGTCATAATCCGCTATGTTTTTGATCTTGGAAATAAGGATCCCCGCCAGTTCCTGCTCTATCACGTGATAGGCGACTTTTTGCAGGTCTGCATCTATCGTAAGGTAAAGGTTGTTTCCGGCCTTCGGATTCTTGCCTTTTGCCGTTTCGATCACCTTTCCCACACTGTTGACATAAAGCTTCTCTTCTCCCTTTTCACCCTGAAGCACACTGTCCATCGTCTTTTCGATCCCCGCTTTCCCGATGGTATCCGTCTTGTCGTAGGCCTCCTGCTCTTCCTTGCTTAACGCATCATACTCTTCGGTAGAAATCTGTCCGGTGTAGCCGATCACGTTGGCAAAGCAGACACTGTCTGTATAACGCCGCAGAGACTCTTCCTCTATGCTGACCCCCTGCAGGCTGTCCAGATTTTCCATAATGTCTGCTACCGTCTCATCACTGACATCATCGGCGATGGTGGTGGCGATATATTTCTGGTAGCTGTTCAGAGAAATGGCATACCGAATGTTGACCAGCTTCAATACCTCTGCAGGAGACAGCTTCTTTTGGTCGATGCCATAGCCGCTGATCTTATCCGTGCAAAGATAGTCGATTACATCCTTCGCCGAGGCATTTTGCTGCTTTTCGGACAGCTGATCGATCGTCCTTTTTCCATAAACATCCGCAATAAAACGCATCCGTGCCGTTTCATTTTTTTCCATGAACCGATATTCCTGATTGGAATCCAGGATGATCCCGAAATTGTTGATCACAGAGTCGCCGTTACCCTCCACCATCCGGATCACTTTGGTAACCACCTTGTTGATCTCCTTGTTTTTCTGGGTCAGACTCTCATAATCTCCGTTGTCCTCTATCATGACGGCGTAGGCTAGCTCATTGTAGGCCAGAAGCTTTCCGTTCCTGTCGTAAATATTTCCTCTGGTTCCTTCTACGCTTCTCGTCTTCTGGATCTGAAGTTTGTAATCGTCAAAATACTCCTGCCCTTTTACGATCTGCAGATAAAACACCCGCTGCACCAGGATCCCTGACATGACGCAAAATAAAAGGACTACCACAAAGACCCTTGACTGTACCAATTCAAATATGCCGGACTTGATCCGTTCCCATAAATTATACAAATCTGCTTGCACTCCTTTGCTCTTCTGCTTCCAGCTTTTTGTTGATCTTCAGGACCACCTGGTAGACTGCCAGTGTGACCAAAACGGTATAGATCAGCTCCGGCAGGATAATGTGGCTGAAATAGTTATAAAATGCAAAATCACCCTTGAGCAGATGAAAGCCGACATAATTTGCGAACCCATAAAGCAGCTCGCTGGCTCCTATCAAAACAAGGGGTAATTTGATATCGTCGTCGTAAAAAAGGCGGCGGAACATTCCGTTGCCATACCCGATCACAGAAAAGATCAGCATCTGTAACCCCAGCATGCCGCCCCACAGCACATCTACAAACACTCCGCAGACCAGCCCCACCCAAAGGCCTTCTTTCTTTCCCCGCATAAACCCGAAAGAAGACGTCAGGATAATCAGAAGATTTGGCTTGATCCCTGCAAAGGAAAGATGGGAAAACAGTGTGCTTTCCAGAAGGAAGGCAAGAACGATCAGACCCAAGATAATCCCTTTCCGTTTCAATTTCCCGCCTCCTTTTCTTTCTCACTGTCCTTCAGCAGATCCTGTTTGGTGGAAGTGATCACCAGAACCTCCTGCAGACGGCTGAAATCCACGGCGGGCGTAATGTACCCGGATCTGGTCAGATTGTTGGCGTCCACTTTGATCTCACTGATATATCCGATGAACAGTCCCTGCAGAAAGCGATTGCTCACATGAGAGGTCACCACCTGCTCTCCCACCTCGACCGGATGGTCATTGTTGGGAAGCTTTTCAAACCGGATCCTGCCGTCCGCCATCAGCTTCAGATCTCCTCTTACCACACAAAGATCTGACGTAGACAAGATCATGGCGCTGATATTGCTGGCGTCATCGATCACAGAGCGTACTCTGGCATAATCCGGTCCTACCTCCGTCACGATACCCGCCAGTCCGCTTCCTGCCAAAACATTGGAATTTACCTGCACTCCGTCGTTGGTCCCTTTATCAATGGTGAAGTCGTTAAACCAGTTGCTTCCGTTGTTGGCGATCACATGGGCTCCCGTTTTTTTATAATCGGAATAATTTTCATCCAGCTGGTATAACTGCCTGAGCCGTTCCAGTTCGTATTGCTCCTGCCGCAGATAGGTGTTGTCTATTGTCAGCTTGTCCACCTTGGACTGCAGCGCCTCATTTTCCTTTTTCATTTCCTTCAGTGTCTGGAAATTGTCCGATACGTCGCTCATAAAGCCGCCCACAAAGCTGATCCCCTTCTGCATGGGGATCACCGTATAGTTGGCCACGAAGCGAAGGGGGCCTTTCCCGCCTGTGAAGGCTTCTATCACAAGCAGGATCACACAGCAAAACGCCACCAGGATCATCCAGTATTTACTTGGAAGGGAAGAATGTCTTCTGGTCTTCATCTTATCTCATCCACCTATAATTTTCATCTAACATAGAATATGCAAGTTCTCTCAGTTCCTTCGATACAATGATCTTTTTCAGTCCGTTGACGGCACAGATATCCGGATCCAGCGCCGTGCGGGTCTTGATCCCTACCATCTCTTCTATATAGGTCTCAAACCCCTGCACATGGGACAGTCCGCCTGTCAGGAAAATACCATTGTCCCTGATGGCCTTTCTTACTTCCGGAGGGGTCCGGTCGATCAAAGAAGTGATCTCTTTGACACACTGGAACAGAGCATCCTTCATGGCTGCACGGACAATCTGGATGGAGATGGATTTCTGCGTGGGAACTCCCGTGATCAGATCTCTTCCGGCTACCGGGATCACTCTGTCCGCCTCATCGGTAAAAATCCCAAAGCTTTTCCGGAGTTTTTCCGCCGTCAGCCGCCCCACCAGAAAGTCATGGCTGTGCCGGATCAGGCTGATGACCGCATGGTCGTAGGTGGCTCCCCCGATCTTCAGGAGGCGGTTCAGAACCATCCCGCCGCCTGCCAGAACGGATATCTCCGTCGTCTCCGCCCCGAAATTTACGATCATAACGCCTTTGGTATTGGCCACATCCAGATTCAGTCCCACTGCATCCGCAATGGCGCGCTCCACGATATTAACTTCCCTTGCCCTTGCCGTTGAATGGATGACCAGATCAAAAAAAGCCTTTTTTTCCACCTCTGTCACGTCAGTGGGAACGGCGATCACATACTGGGATCCTCTTACCAGCTGCCGGTCTTTTTTCAGAAGATGCTTCAGAAGGTTCTGCATATCGTTGAACCGGGAAATCACGCCTCCTTTCATGGGAAAAGTGATCTCGATATCTCCGGGAACCTTTCCCTGCATATGATAGGCTTCTTCTCCCACCGCAAAGATCTCCTGCCCGTTTCTTCTTGCAAGAACATTTTTTTCTTTCCAGATGGTATCTTTCTGTTTGTCATATACTTTTATTTCATAGGATCCTAAATCCAGTCCATAGGTGTTTCTGGCCATTACGTTCTATCCTCATCTTCCTTTTCCAGAAGTTTTCTTTCTCTTTTTCCAACCGTTTTCACCGCCATTTCCCTCTGTTTCAGACAGCCTTTACAGTAGCTTCTGCTCACAAAAGCTGAGGTAGCGGTTATTCCCGATAATGATGTGATCCAGAAGGTCTATTCCGATCAAAGCCCCCGCTTTTTTGATCCGTTCGGTTACCAGAAGGTCCTCTCTGCTTGGAGTCACCTCTCCGCTGGGATGATTATGCAGCAAAATGATGAACACGGCATTCTTTTCCAGTGCCTCGATAAACAGTTCCCGGGGCGTGACCACGGAGGCGTTGACGGTGCCTTTGGAAATGTCCGTTTCTCCCACCAGACGGGACTTTGAATTCAGCATCAGAAGCTTCATAACCTCCTGTCTTTTGTGGCGCATTTCTTCCATGTAATATCCGGCGATGGACGCCGGTTTGTCAAAGCTGACCCCTTCACTGTAGGAAGCCTTGGACAGCCTTTTTGCCAGTTCTGCAATACAGGACAGCTGGATGGACTTGACTCTTCCGATTCCTCTGATCTTTCTCAGCCTGTTCAGCCGGAACTGGTGGAGTCCCAAAATCCCTATTCCTTCACTGCCGCTCAGGATCCTCTGGGACAGAGTCAGCGCATTTTCTCCTTTGGTGCCGCTTCGCAAAAGGACGGCCAGAAGTTCCGTATCGCTTAAGGCTGCCGCTCCTTCTCTCTCACACTTTTCGTAGGGTCTTTCCCTTTCGGGTATCTGTTTCATAGTATGGATCATCTCTTTGTCAGATCCGCACGTTTTATCCTACAGGAAACGGTAGATACCAGCCGCTGCCACAATGCCCAGAAGACCGGCAATGGTGATCTTTATGGAAATCCCGAAAGTAACCGCCACGATCCCAAGATCCAGGGATACAGGCGCTTTCAGCCCAAAGGTCTGACCATATCCCAGCCAGCTAAGAGCCGGGATCCCTTCCGACAGACTCCCTAAAAATCCACCCAGCACGATCCCTGCCAATATCAGCAAAAACAGCGCCCAGACATTCTTTCCGGCTGCTCCTTTCATACCCTCTCCTCCTCACTTCTTCCTGAAAACTTTCTCTATTTTATCACACTTTAAAAAAAGTGTATAGGTGATTGCCGGAAGTATTTCCATAAGCATTTCTTAATTTTTTGTGTCCTTGTTTGGCAGACCGGCATGCTTTTTCAGACCGGTCTTTCCCCCGCCGGGGCTTTGTTTTTTATGATCGCCTCTGCCACCTTCATTCCGTCCATCGCCGCCGACATAATGCCTCCGGCAAATCCCGCTCCCTCTCCGCAGGGATAGATCCCCCTGGTACTGCTTTGAAGATCCACATCCCGCGGGATCCGTACCGGAGAGGAGGTCCTGCTTTCTACGGCTGAAAGCACGGCGTCTTTCTCCGCAAATCCGGGAAGCTTTTTGTCAAACCGGCGGATTCCTTCCTCCAGCGCCTCCGCCAGCTCTTTGGGAAAGATCTCCCTGACATTTCGCCACCGGTACTGTCCCTTTGTCTGCGGCAAAAAATGCCCGCCTTCCTCTGAGGAATGATTGTTGCAGAAATCTTCAAACCGCTGAACGGGAATCTTTCCCTCTGCCAAAGCAAACGCCCTTTCCTCCAGTTTCCGCTGGAATGCCATTCCTGCCAGAGGATTGGATTCCTCTCCAAAATCTTTCGGGGAAACGGTAACGATCACAGCGCTGTTGGCATTTTGTCCGTCTCTTTTGTGGTAACTCATTCCATTGACCGCCAGTCTGTTTTCCTCCGAGGAAGCATTTACCACATAGCCTCCCGGGCACATACAAAAGGTATACACCCCTCTTCCTTTCTCCGTCTGTGCGGTCAGTTTATAATCGGCGGCAGGAAGATAATCTCCTGCCTCTCTTCCGTACTGCGCATGATCGATCAGATTCTGAGGATGTTCCACCCTGACGCCCACTGCAAAGGATTTTGCTTCCATCACGATCCCTTCTTCCTGCAACATTTCAAAGGTGTCCCGGGCGCTGTGTCCCACTGCTAGCACCAGCGTATCCGTTTCCAGCATTTCCTGTTTCCCGGTTTTGGTGTGTTGAATCTCAACCGCTGTCAGCACAGGAGAGGTTCTTCCTTCCTGCCATGTTTTTTCCGTCCGAATCCCCGTCAGCTTGGCAGAAAACCAGACTTCTCCTCCCCAGGACAGAATCTTCTGCCTCATCTGTTTGACCACATGGCTCAGCACGTCCGTTCCGATATGCGGCTTATTGTCATACAGAATCTCCTTTGGTGCGCCGTGTCCGGTAAAAATTTCCAGAACGTTCCGTCCTCTTCCGGATTTGTCCTTCACAGAAGTATTTAGCTTTCCGTCGGAAAAAGTACCTGCACCGCCCTCTCCAAACTGTACATTGGACTCCCTGTCCAGTTTTCCCGTTTCCCAGAACAGGTCCACCGTTTTTATTCTGGCATCCACATCCTCTCCTCTTTCCAAAATAATAGGGCGGTAACCCTGCTGTGCCAGCAGATACCCGCAAAAAAGTCCTGCCGGTCCGCTTCCTGCGATCACCGGCCGAGATTTCATCGGGGCGTCTCCCGATTTTGGAAGCTGGTATCCGGGAGAAGGATCCAAAAAGGAGATCTGTGCCTTTTGCTCCTTCCGGAAAGTGACTTCTTCCTCTCTTCGAACTTCGGCTTCAACAGTGTATACATATCTAAGCTCCGGCTTTTTCCTGGCGTCCAGGGACCTTCTTTTGATGGTAAGAGAAAGAAGGTCTTTTGGCGGGATCCGCAGGATCTTCACCACCTTTTCCTTCAGTTCCTCCTCTGAATGGGGAATTTTCATTTTTAACTGTTGTATCTGGATCATATCTTTTTCCTTTTTCCGCTTTTTTCAAAATGTTCCCTGCTTTCCTTTTTCACCAGCGCTTTTGCCGCTGCATCTCCCGCAAGGAATCCGCTTGTCCATGCCCACTGCAGATTATATCCTCCGCACATTCCGTCGATATCCTGCAGTTCTCCGGTAATATAAAGTCCGGGATATTTCTTGGATTCCATCGTATCCTCCCTGATCTCGGAAGTATCCGCTCCTCCTGCGCACACCTGCGCCCCTTCAAATCCCTTCGTTTTTTCCACCGTCAGTGTCGACGACTTGCAGACCCGGATCAGTGCCTCCGTCTTTTCTCCGCTCCATTTTGCTATCCTTTCGGCCGGCGTAATGCCTGCCAGAAAGCACAGACTGGAAAGAAGCCTCTGATGAAACAATCCCAGAAGCAGATCCTCTGCCGTTGCCGTTTCTTCTTTTTTTCTGTTCCGGATCAGATTTCGGAATTCTTCTTCTGACCATTCCGGAAGTAGGTCCAGTTTTACCGTTACCGGTTTCCTTTCTGCCAGCCCTCTGGCGGCATAACGGCTGATCTGGAATACCGGAATTCCTGAAATACCGGTCTTGGTGATCTGTATCTCTCCTCTGTCCTCTCCTTGAAGGACGTTTGCACAGTACAGGGATACCTTTCCCTCCGTCCGTACTCCCGCCGCCCGAAAAAATGGGAATTTCCTGATTTCCAGCGGTACCAACGCCGGAACGGGGGGAACGATTCTGTGTCCCAGCTTCCTCAAAAGCTGAAATCCGCTTCCGTTACTTCCATGCACCGGAGAAGCACAGCCTCCCGTAGACAGGATCACACAATCTCCCCAAAACTCCTCCCCTGTGGTAAGAATCTGATAGCCTTTCCCTGCCTTTTTTACAGAGACGACAGAAAGCCCGGTATATACCCGAGCGCCCAGTCTTTGCAGTTCTTTTTGCAGCAGTAAAAGCACAGCCAGCGCCTGGTCGTTCCGGGGATATACATACTCTCCCCTGTCTTTCAAAGAAAGTCCCAGCAAGGAAAAAAACCGTTCCGTTTCCCGACAGCCAAACCGCTCCAGTCCCGCCTTTACAAAGGCAGGGTTTTCACCCCGGTAGAACGTCCAGTCCAGCTTCCGGTTGGTCAGGTTACACCTGCCGTTTCCCGTTGCAGGTATCTTTTTCCCAAGGGTTTCTTTTTGTTCCAACACTATCACTTCCATGTGGGGCGCTCTTCGCAGAGCAGAAATGGCAGCCGCCATCCCCGATGCGCCTCCTCCGACGATAATGATCCTCTTCATGTCTGCCTCCTGTCAATCCTGCGCCATCCTCTAGAGATCAACCAGCTGCCTGCGCGCCAGATATTCCAGGGACATCAGGATACCGAATTTGGCATGCTCCCAGGTCAGGCCTCCCTGGAAATACACAGCATAGGGTGGTTTTATAGGTCCATCGGCGCTCAGTTCGATAGAAGAGCCCTGTACAAATGCCCCCGCCGCCATGATCACGTCACTGTCATAGCCCGGCATTGCCCAGGGTTCCGGGGTCACATAGGAATCTACCGGCGCCGCTGCCTGGATTCCCTGACAAAAAGCCACTACACCCTCCGGACTTCCCAGCGTTACTGCCTGAATGATGTCGTGCCGTTCTTCTTTTCCGTCCGGAAGAACAAAAAAGCCCTGTTCCTCATAGATCCTTGCCGCAAATATAGCGCCCTTTAAAGCTCCGGCAGCCACAGTAGGGGCAAGAAACAGCCCCTGATAAAATGCCTGCATAACGCCAAGAGAAGGCCCTACCTCTTTTCCCAGTCCGGGAGCGGAAAGACGATAGGCACAGGCATCTACCAGGTCTTCTCTTCCTGCGATGTACCCCCCTACCGGAGCCAGACCGCCTCCCGGATTCTTGATCAGAGAGCCTACCACCAGATCAGCGCCCACTTCTCCCGGCTCTTTCACATCTACAAATTCGCCATAGCAGTTATCCACCATACAGATGATATCCGGCTTCAGTTCTTTTAAAAACCGGATCAGCTCTCCGATCTGCTCCACCGAAAAAGTAGGGCGCGTCTGGTATCCCTTGGAACGCTGGATGGCAGCCATCCGGGTCTTTGGCGTGATCGCCCGTCTGATGGCCTCGTAGTCAAACCCTCCCGCAGGAAGCAGATCCACCTGGCGATACCCGATCCCGTATTCTGCCAGAGATCCCGGAGACGGACGGATCCCGATCACTTCCTCCAGGGTATCATAGGGTTTGCCTGCCGGCGCCAGAAGGATATCCTGCGGTCTTAAAACAGCTCCCAGGGCGATTGCCAGCGCGTGTGTCCCGCAGGAAAGCTGCGGCCTTACCAGTGCGCTTTCTGTACGGAAAACAGAAGCATAAACCTTTTCCAGCACGTCCCTTCCGTGGTCGTTGTACCCATAGCCGCTGGTATATTGAAAGCAGGAGGCATCTACCCTGTGTTCCTGCATGGCCTTCAGGACTTTTAGCTGGTTATATTCCGCCCTTTCATCAATTTCCTGAAACCGCTCCTGAAGCTCTCCCTGGATCCTTTGTCCCAGCTGCCAGATCTCCCTGCGGATTCCCATCTCTTCATAAAGTTGCTTTGTTGTCTGCATCTTTTCGTTCTCACTTTCTATCCCAGTTCATGTATTGCAGTACTTGTTCCAATACCGCATCTTCCCTGTATCCCAACTCCGTCTTGTCCACCCAGATGACATCCGGTTCTCGCCGAAACCAGGTTAACTGTCTTTTGGCAAAATGTCTGGTATCCCTCTTGATTCGGTAAACAGCCTCCGAAAGGCTGCTGTTTCCTTCCAGGTAATCCAGGATCTCCTTGTATCCCAGGCCCTGCATCGACACCATTTCTTTGGTATAGCCCTGATCTCTCAGCGCCCTGACTTCCTCCACCAGGCCTGCTTCCAGCATCCGGTCCACCCGCAGATCGATCCTTCGGTAAAGCTCTTCCCGCCTGGCATGCAGCACAATATACCGGAAATCATAAGGCGACTGCCGCTTCTTTTGCTCTGCATTGTGCCGGGAGATCTGTCTGCCTGTGGTAAGATAAAACTCCAGCGCCCGGATCACCCGTTTCACATTGTTGGGATGGATCGCCAGAGCCGCTGCTTCATCCACCTGCCTCAGTCTGTCGTGCAGAACCTGATTTCCCTTCTCCCTCGCCTCTTTAAGAAGACTGCTTCGAATCTCTTCACTCTCTCCCGCCGCTTGGAAATCAATGTCATATAAAAGCGCCTGGATATAAAATCCGGTCCCCCCCACCAGAAGAGGGAGCCTGCCTCTGGCATAGATCTCTTCCATGGCCTTTTTCGCCATTTCCTGAAAACGTACCACATGGAATTCCTCATCCGGATTCAGCACGTCAATAAGATGGTGGGGAATTCCCTGCATCTCCTCCTGCGTGATCTTGGCCGATCCGATATTCATCTGTCTGTACACCTGCATGGAATCGGCGGAAATGATCTCCGCATCCAGCTTTTTTGCCAGGGAAATGGAAAGCTCCGTCTTTCCTACCGCCGTAGGCCCTGCAAGTACTACGAAAGGTTTTTTCATACGCTATACGATCCTTTTAAATTTCTTTTCCAGTTCCCGCTTGGACATTGCGATCAAAGTCGGCCGTCCGTGCGGACAATGATAGGGGTTTTCCAGAGTCAGAAGCTGGTCCATCAGGGCGTCTGCCTCCTGGAAGGATAAGCGGTCGTGTCCCTTTACAGCCGCCTTGCAGGACATGGATGCGATCTTTTCCTCCAAAAGCTCCGGTGAGATCTTCCGCTCCATTTCATCTGCCAGACCATCCAGCATCTGAAGAAGGAGCTCTTTTTTTGCGATTCCGGAAAGATTTGCCGGAACTCCCCGTACTGCAAAGGAATTCTGTCCAAAGGATTCGATCTCAAATCCCACTTTTTCAAACTGCCCCAGATGAGACTCCAAAACCAGCGCCTCCTGCATGTCCAGGGTAAGGATAATGGGCGGCGCGATCATCTGGGAACAGGTCTCGTGGGTTTTTAACTGCTTCATCGTCTGTTCATACAGCACTCTCTCGTGGGCTGCATGCTGGTCAATGATATATAGCTGCTCCTGAAATTCTACCATCCAGTAGGTATCGAAGGCCTGCCCGATCAGCCGGTACCCCGCTTTGGTTTCCCGCTTCAGAAGGTTTTCTCCGAAGAAGTCCAGCTGTTCCTCCGTTCCCTTTCCCGGACTTTCCCCGGCAGTCTCCCTCTTTTCTGCTATTTCTGCTGTTTCTGCTTCTTCCGACTTCGATGGTTCTCTTCCGTAGCGCACCTGCTCCCGGATCCTGTCCACCTGGGCGTCCGGGCGAAAAATCTGATCCAGCATCCCCACCTCAGCGGCGGAATTTTGCCTGTGGTAGGATTCTACCCTCTCTCTCATTTTTCCCAGAAAATACTCCAGGTCTTTCTGTCCGCTCTTTTCAGGCAGGGAAGCATTTGGCATCCCTCCTGTCAAAGCAGACGGTTTTGGATCATTTTTTTCAGTACCTCCGTTTGCCTCTGCCTCCGAAGGAAAGCTGGCAAATGCAACAGACCCGGTATTTCTTTCTTCCTGTCTGTCTGGCTGTTGTTTCCGGGAAGGGTATCCGACGGGCGGCGTCTCCAACTCCACCTGTGGGATCAGCTCTTTTTCGTGCAGTGTCTTTGAAAGCGCCTCAAACACAGTTCCATAGACCTCCTGATGGCTGCTGAACCGTACTTCCATCTTGGAGGGATGAACGTTGACATCTACCTTTTGGGTATCTACCGCAAGATGCAATACTACAAAGGGGTATTTGTGCTGCATGGTGAAATCCTTGTAGGCATCTTCAATGGCCTTTGACAAAATCCCGTTTTTAATATACCTGTGATTGATAAAATAGGTTTCGTAATTCCTGTTTCCCCTGGAAATCAGCGGTTTCCCAATATATCCTTCTATCCGCATCCCTCCCGCTTCCTGACACACCTCCATGAGATTGGATGCGATCTCTCTGCCATATATGTGATAAATGATATCCTTTATACTTCCGTTGCCCGACGTCTGAAGTCTGGTCTGCCCGCCGTTGATAAAACGAAAGGCGATCTTTGGGTGGGAAAGCGCCATCCGGGTCATCAGATCCCCGATATGCCCTGCTTCCGTCATGGCTGTCTTCAGAAATTTGCGCCTTGCCGGCGTATTGTAAAACAGATGCCGGATAAAAAAGGTGGTACCGTCTTTTGCTCCGATCTCTTCTGTTTCTCCCGGCACGCCTCCTGCGATCTCATATCGGATCCCCACCGGCGCTTCCGGCGTCTTCGTCCTTACCTCCACCTTTGCAACGGCGGCGATACTGGACAGGGCTTCCCCCCGAAATCCCAGGGAGGTCAGATGAGACAGGTCCTCTGCACTGTCGATCTTACTGGTGGCGTGGCGCAGAAACGCCCGGGGGATCTGATCCTTCTCCATTCCGCATCCGTTGTCCGTGACGCGGATCAGAGCAATCCCTCCCTCCTCGATTTCTACCGTAATCTCATCGGCCCCGGCATCAATGGCATTTTCCACCAGTTCCTTCACGATGGAGGCCGGTCTTTCTACCACCTCCCCGGCTGCGATCTTATCTATGGTTGCCGGATCCAGTACTCTAATTTCATTCATATCTACCACCTGTTCTTTAATTTGTTTTGCAGTTGATATAAGGTATTCAGCGCTTCAATCGGCGTCAGGTTGCTGACGTCCAGCGTCTTTAATTCTTCCAGTACATCGTCATCCTTTACCGTGTCAAACAGCGACATCTGCGCCAGATCCACTTCATCATAATGCACGCCTTTGGATCTGCCTGTCTCTGCAGAAGGAAGCGCAATATTTTTGATCCTGACGGTGATATCCGCCTGCACCAGCTCCTCCACGATCTCCTTCGCCCGCCGGATCACACTGTCGGGAACTCCCGCCAGCCTGGCCACCTGGATCCCGTAGCTTTTATCGGCTCCGCCTCTTACGATCTTTCTCAGGAAAATAATGTCTTCTCCTTTTTCCCGAACGGCAATGCAATAGTTTTTTACATGATCGATCTTTCCTTCCAGTTCTGTCAGCTCGTGATAGTGGGTGGCAAACAGGGTCTTGGCTCCCAGTAGCTTTGGATTGCTGATATGTTCGATCACTGCCCAGGCAATGCTAAGTCCGTCAAAGGTACTGGTTCCTCTTCCGATCTCATCCAGGATCAGAAGGCTTTTGCTGGTGGCATTCCGCAGGATGTTGGCCACTTCCGTCATTTCCACCATAAACGTACTCTGTCCGCTGGCCAGATCATCCGAGGCTCCCACTCTGGTGAAGATCCGATCCACCAACCCTATATTTGCGGCGGAAGCCGGCACAAAAGAACCGATCTGTGCCATCAGCACGATCAGAGCCGTCTGTCTCATATAAGTGGATTTTCCTGCCATATTGGGGCCTGTGATAATGGAGATCCTGTCTTTTTTGTCTGCCAGATAGGTATCATTGGAAATAAACATATCGTGGGGGATCATCTTCTCCACTACCGGATGGCGTCCGTCTTTGATATGGATCACGCCCTTTTCATTGATCTTGGGGCGGACATAACGGTTTTTCTGCGCCACATGGGCAAGAGAAGCCAGCGCGTCCACACACGCTACCGCCCGGGCAGTCCTTTGGATCCTCTCCACCTCTCTTGCGATCCGTTCCCGTATTCCGGAATAAATCTCATATTCCAGAGCGTACAGCCGGTCCTCTGCTCCCAGGATCGTGTCCTCCATCTCTTTCAACTGTGGGATACTGTAGCGTTCCGCATTTACCAGCGTCTGTTTTCTCGTATAATAGTCCGGCACCAGATGCCGGAAAGAATTGGTCACCTCAATGTAATAGCCAAATACCTTGTTGTAACGGATCTTGAGATTCTTGATCCCTGTCTTTTCCCGTTCCTCTTCCTCCAGCTTTGCCAGCCAGTCCTTTCCGTCCGATTTGGCGCTTCGCAGCCGGTCTACCTCCGCATGATAGCCGTCCCGGATAATGCCGCCCTCTTTCATGGCGATAGGCGGATCCTCCCGGATGGCGTCGGTAACCAGGGCACACAGATCTTCCATGGGATCTATCTCCTCAAACATTTCCTGCAGCAGATCGCTCCTCATGTCCTGCAGAAGGCACCGGATGGCAGGAAGCATGGAAAGGGATCCGGAAAAGGCAAGCAGGTCCCTGGGATTTGCCGACTGATAGGTAACCTTTGCCAGAAGTCGTTCCAGATCGTAGACCGGTGAAAGATACTCCCGTATCTCTTCTCTGGTAATCTCTCCTTTTGTCAGTTCTTCAATGGCGTCCAGTCTCTTTTCGATCATATCCTTGCGGATGAGAGGCTGTTCTATGTATTTTCTGAGGGTTCTGGCTCCCATAGCCGTTTTTGTCTTGTCCAGCACCCAAAGCAGGGAGCCTCTTTTTTGCTTCTCCCGGAGTGTTTCACAAAGCTCCAGATTTCGCCTGGTGGAGCTGTCCAGCACCATGTAAGCGCCTGTGGAGTATACCGTCAGATGGGAGATGTGGGAAAGATCCCGTTTCTGGGTTTCCTTCAGATAAGTCAGCAGGGAGCCTGCCGCAATGCTTCCGCAGTCATAGTCTTCCAGTCCCAGTCCCTTCAGACTGTCTGTTCCAAACTGCCGCTTCAGTGCACTTTTGCAGGACGCTTCCTCACAGTACCACGCCTCCAGAGAATAAATGGTGATCCCCAGCTTCTCCTTCAGCATTTCCATGTCCATACCGCTGATATAAAAGGATTCATTGCAGATCAGTTCGGAGGGCATAAACCGGTAGATCTCATCGTACAGCTTTTCCCCCTCTTCCATCTCCGTCACAAAAAAGTCCCCGGTGGTTACGTCTGTGATGGCCACCCCGTATTTCTGCGCCACATAGACCACGCACATCAGGTACTGATTTTTCGTCTCGTCCAAAGCTCCCGTATCCAGGTTGGTTCCCGGCGTCACGATCCGGACGACTTCCCGCCGTACCAGTCCTTTTGTCTCCGCAGGGTCTTCCATCTGTTCACAGATCGCCACCTTGTATCCCTTGGACACCAGACGGTTCAGGTATACATCCACCGCATGGTAAGGTACCCCGCACATGGGAGCTCTTTCCTTTCTTCCACAGTTTTTTCCGGTCAGGGTGATCTCCAGTTCTTTGGAAGCTGTCAGGGCATCCTCAAAAAACATTTCATAGAAATCTCCCAGTCGGTAAAATAAAATGCAGTCCGGATATTCTTTTTTTGTCTCGATGTACTGCTGCATCATAGGTGTCAGTGCTTCCACCTTAATTCTCCTCTCCCAAATAATAAAATCCCATGCATTTTGTCAATTTTACAGGGATCAGGCTCCCTATTTTTTCCCGGTTCCCTGGGAAATGTACCAGCAGGTTGTTGCCCAGCCTCCCTGTGATCATGGAGGCGTCCTGCTCACTGACAGATTCTACCAGAACTTCCTGAACACTTCCCTCATGGACGGCACACACCTCCCTGGAAATGGTCTGTACTTCCTGTAGCAGACGATTGAACCGCTCTTTCATCACCGTTTCTTCCACCTGTTCTTCCAAAACTGCCGCCGGCGTTCCGGTGCGCTTGGAATATAAGAAGGTAAAGGCGCTGTCATACCTTGCCTTTCTTACCACATCCAGCGTTTCCTGGAAATCTTCTTCTGTCTCTCCCGGAAAACCTACGATGATATCCGTCGTCAGAGAAATGTCCGGAATTGCCTTTCTGATCTTTTCCACCAGCTCCAGATAGGATTCTTTTGTGTATCTGCGGTTCATTTTCTGCAGGATCCGGGTACTTCCCGACTGGACCGGAAGATGCAGATGCCGGCAGATCTTCGGGGATTCCTGCATCACCTGGATCAGCTCATCCGACAGATCCTTCGGGTGCGAGGTCATAAACCGGATCCTCTTCAATCCTTCGATTTCATGGATCCTGCGCAGAAGCTGTGCAAAGGAAATGGGATGCTCCAAAGTTTTCCCATAAGAATTTACATTCTGCCCTAAAAGCATCACCTCTGCCACCCCGTCTTTTACCAGTTCCTCAATTTCTTTTTGGATAGCCTCCGGTTCCCGGCTTCTTTCCCGCCCTCTTACATAGGGTACGATACAATAACTGCAGAAATTGTTACAACCAAACATGATATTGACGCCCGATTTGAAGGAATATTTCCTTTCAGCCGGCAGATCCTCCACGATCTGATCTGCCTTTTCCCAGATATCGATCACCATCTCTCCCGATTCAAACCGCTGCGCCATCAATTCTGCAAATCGGAAGATATTGTGGGTTCCAAAAATCAGATCTACGTATCGATAACTTTTTTTCAGCTTTTCTACTACCGTCTCCTCCTGCATCATGCAGCCACACAGGCCGATCATGCGATGCGGATGGTCTTTCTTCCAGGATTTTAAAGAACCCAGTCTTCCATATACCTTTAAATTGGCATTTTCCCGAACGGTACAGGTATTAAAGATCACAAAGTCTGCTTCCTCCTCTGTTTTCCCTGTTATGTATCCCATCTGACCCAGGATTCCTTTCAGCTTCTCAGAATCCTTGGCGTTCATCTGGCATCCAAAGGTGGTTACCGCCGCCGTCAGCGGACGCCCCAGACGTTTCTCCATTTCTTTTACATAACCCCTGGCCTTTGCGATAAAAAACCGTTGTCTTTCCGGCTCTGTTACCGGCGGCTTTGCATTTTGATCCATCTTGTCCCAATCAATGTTTCCCATTTTTCTTTCCTCAATTCTTCTTTTCTTCATCTATTTCAGCTTTACCGATTAATAAAATCGGCCGGTCGATTCGTCATATTCATACTCATAAACTTTCAGATAATCCGACAGTTCTTTTCTTTCCACTCCCATTTCTTCACAAAATGCATCCAGATCATGGTACTGATCCCTGATCTTTGTATTGATCACACTGACCAGCATATGGGGGTCCTTGGGCAGTTCCTTCATGGCAGTCTCCTTTCTATCGGTGAAATCGAAACATCCCCTCTTCCGTTATCACACAGTCTAAGGGGATGTCATATTTGCAGCGGGGAACTTTTTTCAGGAGCTGGCAGGAAAATACGATCCCGGCTTTATACAGCGTCCTATGCTCCTTTAGGTACCGATCATAGTATCCGCCGCCATAGCCGACACGGTATCCCTCTTTGTCCACAGTCAGCGCCGGAACGATGATCATCCCCGTTTTTCCGGTTCCCTTCTCTCCCGTTCCATCCGGCTCCAGCATTCCAAATCTGTTTCTTATCAGACACTCCTTTTTCTCATAGGGGAAAAAGTCCATTTCTTTTCCCGCGATCTTCGGAAGCCAGATCCGCTTCCCCTGTTTCAGGCAGTCCTCCATGATCCTCCAGGTATCCGGCTCCCTGCCAAAGGAAGCAAACAGGTAGACTTCCGTTGCCTGACAAAACTGATCCAGCCTCGTCAGATGTTTGGCTATCTGCTCAGACTTTTTCCAAAAGTCTGCCTCTGACATTTCTCTTCTTTTTTGTAGCTGCACCTGCCTAATGGCCTGCTTTGTTTCCATACTTTTCTCCCAGATTTGTAATGCTCCCGTCTTTTTCCTGGATGGAGATCTGGTTTAGCTGTCCCCGCAGATTCTGCTTAAACGCCTCTATGTATTCCTTCCGAAGAATCTGCTGTTCCTTTTGTTCTTCTTTGGTTAGTCCCTCTTTTTTTGACTTATGGTACAATTCGTTGATTCTTTTGATCTTTTCTTCCTTCATATCCTGTCCTCTTTTCTTTTCCGCAGCGGTTCTTTAACGAAACAGCCGCAGCTTCCGGCAAATTTTTACAAGCATCGCCCCTTTTGGCATCTCTAGCATTTCCGCTTCCGTGATCCCCCGCAGCAGGATCAGCGCCACTCCGTATGTAAGCATTGCCACAAGAAGAGCCAGCACCGTTGCAAATTTGTCTCCTACAAACAGTTCTGCCAGAAGATGGACTACAGTGGTGCAGACAGCCATGATGGCAGAGGCCAGAATAGGGATCACAAAGGTCTTCTTCTGCTCCTGGACATACCCGATCCGTTCCCGAAGCGCGTGGGCATTCAAAATGCAGATGACTCCGGCAAACACGGTTTTACTTAGTACCACCGCATAGATATTCCACTTAAAGGCCACCAGCATCAAAAGCAGGGCGATCACATGGAGAACCAGGGCAATGGCCGCATTTTTTACCGGGGTGATCATGTCGTCCAGTCCCTGGAGCACAGAAGTGGTCACGGTAGACAGACAAAAGAGGACGACGGAAAAAGCTCCCAGTTGAAGCATCAGCGCCGGTTTTGTATTGTCCTGCGTGTAGAATAGAAGATCCAGGATGGGCTTTGCCAGAATGACCAGCCCCACAGCGCTGGGGATGGAAAGTATCATGTTGAATCTGGTGGCCGTCGTGATCTTTCTGTGAATCTGCCTGCGGTTCCCCGTCTGTACTGTAGTCACCAGACTGGGGATCAAAGAAGAAGCCAACGCCGTAGACACTGCTAGCGGCACGCTGGTAATGGTTCCGTACTGACCGCTGAACATCCCCAAAAGCTTGGCATATTCCGTATATTTATATCCCTGGGCGGACATGACCGTATTGAAAATAGCGCTGTCCACAAAGTCGCTGATATTGTACACCGTTGCCCCCAGGACTACCGGCGTAATGGTCAAAAGCAGTACCTTGTAGATGGCTCTGTAGTGCTCGTTACGGCTGTGGATATCTCTGGCCATCTGCCGTCTCAGGATCTTTTTATAGGCTAAAAACAACAGGATCAAAAACAGCAGGGCGATCCCCGCTCCCAAGATCGTACCAATGGTTCCTCCGGCTGCCGCATAGGCCGGACCATAGGAATCGTTGCCCTTTGCCTTGGCAATATCAGCCCCTACGCGAAACAGCACATAGGCTCCGGCTATGGAAGCAACCGCATTTACCACCTGCTCCACCACCTGGGAAATGGCCGTAGGGATCATGGATCCGATCCCCTGAAAAAATCCCCGGAACACGCCCAAAAGCGCAACTACCAGAACGCAGGGAGCCAGTATCCGCAGCGCATATACACTCATTTTCATGATCATAATGTCGGTGGCGATATAGTCTGCTCCTAAAAAAATCACCAGACTGATCACTCCGCCTGACAGGATGGCAAACGCCAGGGCTCCCTTAAATACCCGATAGGCATTTTTTACTTCTCCCACCGCCATCCTGGCTGAAACCAGTTTGGACACTGCCAGCGGGAGGCTGTAGGACGTCAGCGTCAGAGCCACGATATAGATGGAAAACGCCACACCGTAATAGCCGATCCCCTCATTCCCCACAATGTTTGTCAGGGGGATCCGGTAAACGGCTCCAATCAGCTTCGTGATGACGCCCGCCACTGCAAGGATGGTTCCCTGTATTAAAAAGTTTTTTTCTTTTTTTCCTTTTTGTGTTGCCATGCCATACCTCTTTATCTAACGTAATAGGTTCAGTTTTTTCATGATCTGTCTCTGCAGCTCTTCCATTTCCTGCCGCTGCAGCTCTTCCATATGGTCGTAACCCATTAAGTGTAACATAGAATGGACGATTAAAAAAGTATATTCTCTTTCTATGCTGTGTCCAAATTCTTCCGCCTGCTCCAGCACCTTTTCCTTGGACAGCACGATATCTCCCAGAAGAAGCCTTCCTGTCTCCGGGTGGAACAAAAACGTTTCTTCCTGAAATCCTTCAAATTCTCCCGGCGTCTCATAATCCGCCATGGGAAACGACAGGACGTCCGTTTCTCTGTCAATCCCCCGCTGTTCCGAATTGATCTGCCGGATCTGGGGATTTTCTGTCAAAAGCAGGTTCACTTCCGTTTCATAGGGGCATCCCACAAAAATAAGAGCCTCCTCCACTGCACGTTCCGCCAGTTTTTTCACATCCAGAGGCAGACGCTTGTCCCCCTCCTCTTCTATATACAGATACATTTAGGTTCTCCTTTTCGTTTCCTTCTTTTTGTAAGAGGTATCCTGTTTCTTTTCCCGGCCGGCGCGAAAGCCTCTCGTTTTCCGTGCCTTTTTTTCCTCGTATTCCTCGTAAGCCTTTACGATCTTCTGCACCAGCGGATGGCGCACCACGTCTCTGCTGGTCAGCTGACAGATCCGGATCCCTTCCAGATCGGCAACTACCCGGGATGCCACGTCCAGACCTGAGATCTGTCCCGCCGGAAGATCCTTCTGGGTAGCGTCTCCTGTCACAACCACCTTGGATCCGAATCCGATCCTGGTGAGAAACATCTTCATCTGTGCCGGCGTAGTGTTTTGCGCCTCGTCCAGTATGATGAAGGCATTATCCAGCGTCCGTCCTCTCATGTAGGCCAAAGGAGCCACCTCAATCAGTCCTTTCTCCGAATTCTTTAAAAAGCTTTCCGCTCCCATGATCTGATACAGGGCGTCATACAACGGTCTTAGATAAGGGTCGATCTTACTCTGAAGATCTCCCGGCAAAAATCCCAGCTTCTCTCCCGCCTCAATGGCAGGCCGGGTCAGGATGATGCGGCTGACTTCATTTCTTTGAAAAGCCGTGATGGCCATCGCCATGGCAAGATAAGTCTTTCCCGTTCCCGCCGGTCCCAGTCCGAACACGATCATGTTTTTGCGGATGGCATCTACATAATCCTTCTGCCCCTTTGTTTTCGGCTTGATCGGTTTTCCCTGAAGGGTATGGCAGATCAGGTCTTTCTCCAGCTCCAAAAGGGCGTCTTCTCCCTCTTCCATGACCAGGGAGATGGCGTAATCCACCTTTTGTTCCTCAATCGCCGCTCCTGTCTGGGACAGCTTTGTCAGCTGCGTCAAAACTGTTTTCGCCCGCTCCGCTGCCGCCGCCTCCCCCATGATCTTTAGCTGCTCTCCTCTTGCCACCAAAGTCACGTGCAGTGACCGTTCTATTTTTTTTGCGTAGCGATCCAACTGTCCGAACACATTGCTTTCATGTCCGGCAGGGATCTCCATGGTAAGTTCCGTAAGTCCCATTCCCTCTCTCCTTCTCCGTGCATGTTTTAGAAGAATTCTGTCCTGCCTTCTTCTGATCCGGCAGGCTTTACCGTTTTCCTGTTATTTGTGGTACGGTTCTTTGTTTATGATCCGAAAACTCCGATAGATCTGTTCCAGCAGCATGACCCGCATCAGTTGATGGGGATAGGTCAGCCGCCCGAAGCTCAGGGCATAATCCGACCTTTGAAGCACCTCTTCTCCCAATCCGATGGATCCGCCGATGACAAAA
Source organism: Suipraeoptans intestinalis (assembly GCF_009696485.1). Classification (GTDB taxonomy): domain Bacteria; phylum Bacillota; class Clostridia; order Lachnospirales; family Lachnospiraceae; genus Suipraeoptans; species Suipraeoptans intestinalis. The sequence goes on along the minus strand of NZ_VULY01000018.1, from coordinate 19,039 downwards.
GCCAGATGACTGATCCCGGAAATTCCCAGACTTTCTATTTTTTGGGCAAGCTTTACGGAAGAAATCTCTTCCCCCTCGATCTCCAGGGTGATGACAAAGGCATTTTCGGGGATTTTTTTCAGGAGCCGTTCCCCCTCTTTGCTTCGGATTCCCTTTTCTCCCGCCGGGGATAAATGCTCCGGCGCTTTTTCATCTGCTACTTCTTCCATTTCCAGCCTGCAATACTTTCCCAGTCGCTTGGCATACTCTTTTACTGCATCCTTTAAATAGGACTCTTTTAATTTTCCTACCGTTAAGACCGTAATCTTCATGTTTCCCCCATCTTATCCCAACGCCACATCCAGAATCATCATCACAACAAATCCAAAGGCAAATCCCAGCGTCCCCACATTGCTGTGTGCTCCTTCCGCCGATTCGGGGATCAATTCCTCCACTACCACATAAATCATGGCGCCGGCGGCAAAGGCCAGAAGAAACGGAAGCGCCGGAGTAATGTAGGCAGCCAGCAGCACTGTGATCCCTCCCGCCACCGGCTCTACCAGTCCCGACAGCATTCCATAGATAAACGCTTTCTTCCTGCCATGATCGTCCCGGACCGGCAAAGATACAATGAACCCTTCCGGAAGATTTTGGATGGCGATCCCGATAGCCAGAGCAAAGGCTCCTGCCAGCGTCACCTTGGTGTTCCCCGCCAGCACGCCGGCAAAGACGGCTCCTCCCGATATTCCCTCCGGAATATTATGGATCGTCACTGCCAGGATCAGCATGGTGGAACGCTTCAGGGAGGACTTTGGTCCTTCGCTTTCCAGAGTAGCCGGATGCAGATGGGGAATCCACCGATCCAAAAGAAGCAGGAAAAAGATCCCTGCGATAAATCCGACAGCGGCCGGCAAAAATGCCAATCGCTCCAACTGGTCTGACATTTCCATGGCCGGTATCAGAAGCGACCACACCGACGCCGCCACCATGACTCCTGCCGCAAATCCCAAAAGAGATTTCTGCACCAGGTGGTTCAGTTCTTTTTTGATAAAAAACACGCAGGCTGCACCTGCCGTCGTTCCAAGAAAAGGGATCATCAATCCCCAGAAAGTTGCTACCAATCTTAAATTCTCCTTCCCACAGCTCTCATTCTTATCTCCATTGAAAGAAAGACGCAAACACCAATGGTCTACGTCCTTCTTTTCTCATGCAACATCTATGCTTCTTCTCTTTCACCGGACAGGTACTCGTGGATTCCCTTTGCGCCTGCCTTTCCTGCACCCATTGCCAGTATTACGGTGGCGGCTCCTGTCACTGCATCTCCTCCGGCATAGACAGCCGCCTTGGAGGTTTCTCCCGTCTCCTCGTCTGCCACGATACATTTTCTCCGGTTGGTCTCCAACCCTTTTGTAGTGGCTGCGATCAGGGGGTTGGGAGATGTTCCCAGTGACATGATCACCGTATCCAGTTCCATATCAAATTCAGACCCTTCGATTTCCACCGGTCTTCTTCTTCCGGAGGCATCCGGCTCGCCCAGTTCCATACGGATCACCCGCATACCCTTTACCCAGCCGTTGTCATCCACCAGAATTTCCTTGGGATTGGTAAGAAGATCAAAAATAATTCCCTCTTCCTTGGCATGATGCACCTCCTCCACTCTGGCAGGAAGCTCCGCCTCGCTTCTTCGATATACGATATGAACTTCCGCCCCCAGACGAAGAGCTGTTCTTGCCGCATCCATGGCAACGTTTCCGCCTCCGATCACGGCTACCTTCTTTCCGGCTGCGATGGGCGTGTCATACTCCGGGTCAAAAGCCTTCATCAGATTACTTCTGGTCAGATATTCATTGGCCGAGAACACTCCGTTGGCCGTTTCTCCCGGAATTCCCATAAATACCGGAAGACCTGCCCCCGAACCGATAAACACTGCTTCAAAGTCCTCTTCCTCCATCAGCTGGTCTATGGTCGTAGACTTCCCAATGACCACGTTGGTTTCAAACTTTACACCCAGTTCTTTTACCTTTTCAATCTCTTTTTTTACAACCTTCTCTTTGGGAAGCCTGAATTCCGGAATTCCGTAAACCAAAACGCCTCCCAGTTCGTGAAGGGCTTCAAACACGGTCACCTCATATCCCAGCTTTGCCAGGTCTCCCGCACAGGTCAGACCTGCCGGTCCGGATCCGATCACCGCCACCTTGTGTCCGTTGGAAGCCTCCGCCTTCTTCGGCTTGATATCATGCTCCAGGGCATAATCCGCCACAAACCGCTCCAGCTTCCCAATGGACACCGGTTCTCCCTTGATCCCCCGGATACACCGGCACTCGCACTGTGATTCCTGCGGGCACACCCTTCCGCAGATAGCCGGAAGCGCTGAGGACTGACCGATCACCTCGTAAGCACCTTCAATGTCTCCTTCTTTTACCTTGGTAATAAATCCCGGAATATTAATAGACACCGGACATCCCTGGATACACCTTGCATTTTTACAGTCCAGGCATCTTGCCGCCTCCTCCGTTGCTTCTTCCAGATTATATCCATAGCAGACTTCTTCAAAATTAGTCGCTCTTTCTTTTGCATCCTGCTCTCTTACCGGTACTCTCTTCAACATATCTCCCATTAGTTGTCACCTCCGCATCTTCCGCATCCGCCGTGATGGGTATCGCCTTCCTGTAATTTCAGTGTTGCGCGTCCTTCCTGCGTCTTGTACATCTGCTGACGTTTCATGGACTCGTCAAAATTAACCAGATGTCCGTCAAACTCCGGTCCGTCTACGCAGGCAAACTTGATCTCATCGCCCACATGAAGCCGGCAGGCTCCGCACATACCCGTTCCGTCCACCATAATGGGATTCATGCTGACGATCGTAGGGATCTCCAGCTTTTTCGTAAGGAGACAGACAAACTTCATCATGATCATAGGACCGATGGCAACACACAGGTCGTACTTCTTTCCCTCTTCTGTCACCAGCTGCTCGATCTTGGTAGTAACCATACCGGCATGACCGTAAGAGCCGTCGTCTGTACAGGGATAGTAATTTCCGGATACCGCCCGCATCTCTTCTTCCAGGATCAGCATATCTTTGGTCTTGGATCCGACGATCACATCCACGTCGATCCCTCTTTCTTTCATCCATTTTGCCTGTGGATAAACAGGCGCTGCTCCCACGCCGCCTGCCACAAACAGGATCTTTTTCTGTTTGAGACTGTCCGGGCTTTCGTTTACAAACTCTGAAGGAACTCCCAAAGGTCCCGTAAAGTCCTGGAAGGAATCTCCCTCCTTCAACTCTGCCATACGATAGGTAGAAGCACCCAGCGTCTGGAATACGATGGTTACAGTCCCCGCCTCTCTGTCATAGTCACAGATAGTCAGAGGAACACGCTCTCCCTTATCGTCGATCTTTACAATGACAAACTGTCCCGGCTCACAGTGTCTGGCAACACGCGGAGCCTCCACGTCCATTAAATAAATCAAATCCGCTAATTTTTCAGCCTTTACAATCCTGTACATCCTGTGCCCTCCTAATTTTTTCTACTTTCTCCATCATAAAATATTTAGGGGAAAATAGCAAGGCAGAATCCTTCTTATTTTTCAGTTTTTTCATGGGATTTTGTTAAAATTGTTTCAATATAGTTTCCTTAATTTCCCGGTTCCAACAGATAGTTCCGAGTAGTCACCGCACTTGTTTTCCCCTTTTTATTGACCAGGATAGCCTTAAACAGCGTTTCTCCCTGCGGCATCTCCACTGGTCCTGTGTACTTGGTGGAAGAAGTGGTGGGTTCTGTTTTATCCAGGGTATAGTAAGCCTCATACCCTTCCGGAACCTTGATCTCTATTTGCTTTGCCTCCGAATACTGTCCCGTCGAAGGAGAAACAGCCGGGGCATCCTCCACCGGAAACTCCACCATATAGGTCTTTTTCTGGGGAAGACTTGGGATATTTCTTTCATCTACCGCTATGGCGATGATCACGGTTTCTCCCTCTTCCAACTGGATCGCCTCCGTATACTCCTGACTTTTCAGCGTAGGCGCTGTCCCGTCTGTTGTGTAACGGATCGTCTGCCCCTTCTTCGCACGAAGGGTCAGCTCCTGCACGTCGTCATAGACCGGCACGTCATCCAGACTAAATCCCGGTTTCTTTATCACATAATCCTTCAGCGCTTCCGCTACCGATTCCCGGGCGTCCTCCAAAAGCGACGGGATCTTCTCCGTTTCTTTTTCCCGCATATAATATCGGATCAGCGCTTCGTAGATCTCCACATTTCCCGGCTGCTTTTTTATTGCCTCCTGAAACAGGGGTTCTGCTTTTTCTTTCTCTCCCGCGGCAACATAAGTTTTTGCAAGTCCTTCGTATGCTCCCGGCTTCTTTTCATTTTTTTTCAGCGCCCTTTGAAACAGGCTTTTCGCTTTCTCATATTCCTGATTTTGAAGAGCCTTTTTCCCTCTTCCCACCAGACCGCTGTAGGTTGTCCGGTAAAGCCCGATCCCTCCCAGGATCAGTACCAGGATCAGAAGAACCGCTACTCCCAGAAATCTGAGCCTTCTCTTTTTTTGCGCCTGCCGCTTTCTGGCTAGCTGTTTTCTGCGCCTTTCCCGTTCGTCATAGGAAGACTTCTTTGGGGAAGAGGTCCAGGTGCTCTGCCGCCTTCTTTGCATCGTGCTTTCTGCCGTTGTATTTCTGCTGACCGGATCGGAAATATTTCTGCCGGAAATTTCTCCTGCCAGATAGTCTTCCAGGGGGTTGTAGTCCGGAACCATCTGTATGGCATATCCGCATCGTCTGCACCGCATTTCTTCCTCTTTCATGAAGGATCCGCAATTTGGGCATTTCATACCGCACACTCCCTTCTTTCCTCTCTCCTTATCTATTCTCTGCCGTTTCGCCGAGGAAGTCCTCAAATTCGGCTGACGTCATCAGGACCTTCCTGGGCTTTGTCCCTTCTTCCGGTCCCACGACCCCGGCCTCGCACAACTGATCCATGATCCGGGCCGCCCGGTTGAATCCTATCTTAAAGGCACGCTGCATCATTCCGATCGAAGCTTTTTCCTTGTCGGTGATCAGCCTTCCCGCCTCCGCAAAATAGGCGTCTTTTTCTTCCCCGCCTGGCGCAGATCCCTCTGCTTTTTCTCCAAAGTTACCGGCATTGACCTGGGTGATCACCTCTTCGTCGTAAGAAGCTTCCTGATGATTGGACTTCAGGAAATGCACCACATCCTGTACCTCCTTGTCCGTCACGAAAGCGCCCTGGACTCTTGCCGGCTTCTGATAGCCGGTGGGATAAAACAGCATGTCTCCTTTTCCCAGCAGCTTTTCCGCTCCGTTCATATCAATGATGGTTCTGGAATCCACTCCGGAAGAAACAGAAAACGCAATACGGGACGGCATGTTTGCCTTGATCAGTCCCGTAATGACATTGACGGAAGGTCTCTGGGTAGCGAGTACCAGATGGATTCCCGCCGCCCTGGCCAGCTGAGCCAGACGGCAGATAGCTTCCTCCACATCTCCCGGAGCCACCATCATCAGATCTGCCAGCTCATCCACAATAATGACGATCTGCGGCATTTTTTTGGGCTTTTCTCCCTCTTCCGTATCGGGAAGATGAGATATTTTCGCGTTGTATCCTTTGATATCCCGGACATTCATGGAAGCAAACTCCTGATACCGTCTTGTCATCTCCGCCACGCCCCAGTTCAAGGCTCCGGCTGCTTTTTTAGGATCTGTTACCACCGGGATCATCAGGTGGGGGATATCGTTGTAAACGCTAAGCTCCACCACCTTCGGGTCGATCATGATCAGTTTTACTTCTTCCGGCGACGCCTTATACAGAATACTCATGATCAGCGTATTGATGCAGACAGATTTTCCCGAACCTGTCGCTCCCGCGATCAGCACATGCGGCATTTTGGCAAGGTCTGCCACCACCGGCTTGCCGCCGATATCCTTTCCTGCTGCAAACGCAAGGCGGGACTCGCTGCGCTGGAAAGCTTCCGATTCCAATAGATCCCGCAGCATTACCGCTGAATTTTCCTTGTTGGGCACCTCGATCCCCACCGCCGCTTTTCCGGGAATCGGCGCTTCGATCCGGATATCTGCCGCTGCCAGATTTAACTTGATGTCATCTGACAGGCCTACGATCTTACTCACCTTCACTCCCATCTCCGGCTGCAGCTCATATCTGGTCACGGAGGGACCGCAGCTGATATTGGTCACCGTCACATTGACGCCGAAAGTCTTTAACGTCTGCTGCAGCTTCATGGACGTTTCCCTGAGGCTGGCATCAGATTCTCCCGTCCCCCGCTTTCCTTTTTTCAGAAGGGTAAGAGGCGGACGTACATAGGTGTGAGGACGCATGGAGGACTGCCTTACCGCCTCTTTTTCCACTTCCTCAATTCCTTTTTTCGCCTCGTTTTTCTCCAGATGCTTCTTTCTCTTTGCCGTCAGAGCTTCCTCTTCCGGAAGCTCTGCCTCCTCCTGCCTTGTGTCTCCCCTTTGGATCACCGGAACCGGTTCTGTTTCTGTTTTTTCTCCTGCCTCTTCTGTCTTTTGATCATAGGACGACAGCTCTCTTACTTCCGGAGACGCCCCTACGATGGAAGTATCGAAAGAAACGCCCTCCACTTTTCTGTCTCTTCTTTTCCGTGCTCCCGGCAGAGGCACAAAAGCTTCCTCCCACGGAAGCTCTTCCTCCTGTGCTTCTGTCGCTCTTTGTGCTTCCCGAAAAGCTCTTTCTTCCTGTCTTTTCTGTCTGACAGCCTCTCTTTTGGCTGATGCGCTCTCCCGGATCCTCTCAAACAGTCTTTGACCATGATCCCGAATCCCCTTCAGCGCAGACTTGCCCGACAGATAGACAAAGGAAAGGATCAGAAGGACAAAGGTGATCACATAGGCCCCTGCCACTCCCAGATTGGGAGCCAGAAGCTGTTCCATTTTCCCTCCCATGCCGCCTCCTTTTCCATCCATCAGCTGAAGCAGGGTGCAGACCATGACAAAGCATAAAACAGAGGCCAGAAGTTTTCCGTATACCCTTTTGTTGCGTCTGTTGGCCACACCAAAAATAGTCCCAAAAAACAAGAGGATCGGAAGGGGATAGGACATCCACCCAAACCCACTAAAAAGAAGACCGGAGATAAAGCGGCCGACTGCTCCGCCTATCCCCAGATTGCTGATAAACATCAATACATACAGTGTCAGCAGCGTCCAGATAACCGTTTCCAGTTTCAGAAACCCCAGATCTCCTCCGGATGTGCCGGCTTTCTTTCTGCCGGTTCCGGTCTTCCTCGCTGCCGTCTTCCTTTTTCCGGTTGCCCCGGTTTTTTTTGTGCCGGTACTTCTTTTTGTTGTCTGTGTTTTTTTGGTGGACTTTGCCGCCATGTTTTTTCCCCCTTAATGTGTACAGGTCCCCCCGTAAGATCTCTGCAGGTGTTTCACCATGTCCACATATCGTTCTTTGCACATCTCGTTTTGTCCCGCCCTGATCAGAGAAAGACATTCCGTCAGTTCTTTTTTATACAGTCTTTCATAAATCCTTGCCGCGTCTTTCCGCATATCCAGACACTGCACCAGCACCGGAGCCGTGTCGTAATAGTCCTCCACCAGCATCCTGCCCTCTTCCGTCGCCAAAAGATATGTATCCCGGTAGCTGCGCAGCATCGTCAGTTCTTCACAGTCATCCGGCAATCCTCTGCTTTTGCAGATGGCTGTCGTAATATAGCAGAAGCCTTTCTTAAATCCTCCGGAAATTTCTTCATAGGAAGATTCCTGCAGGATCAGCGGCATCATTTTTTTCTCATTCCATCGGATCACCATTTCCTTTGCCAGTCTGGCAGGACCCTCCTGTCTGGAATACTTCAACAGAGGAACGATGTAGACCGCCATGCTCATATTATAATCCACCATCTGTACCTCCCGTTTTCCTTTGGACAGATGGGAAAGCTTTTCCTGGGCATAATCCGGGATGATCCCCGCCGTCCGATCCAGGAAATCCTCCTCTGACTCATAAGATTCCTGAAGCGCCTCCATGAGAGGTCTGTGCTTCTCAAAAAGCGATTCAAACAGATCCTGATATGTCTTCTTTTTAAAATACTTTATCTGTCCCAGCATTTCCTCAAACAGCTGCGGGAGCAGCTCTGTATAATCCTTCATCCTGTTCTCCTGACTCTTATGCTTCCATTTCCCAGTTGTGGTACACATCCTGCACGTCGTCGTCATCCTCCAGCAGATCCATCGTCTTTTGGATCCCAGCGATGTCCTTTGCATCTGTCAGCTTTACATACGTCTGGGGGATCATGGTCACCTCTGCTGCCGCCATAGGGATCCCCTGCTCTTCCAGCGCGATCCGCACCTGACCAAACTCTTCCGGAGCCGTCACGATCTCGTAGCTGTCCTCCTGCTCCTCAAAGTCTTCTGCTCCGGCATCCAGAGCCAGCATCATCAGTTCGTCTCCGTCTCCCTCGTACTCTTCCTTGTCAATAATGATCTGTCCCTTTTTATCAAACATAAAGGAGACACATCCCGGCGTTCCTACGCTTCCGCTACCCTTCGTGAAAGCATTTTTTACGTTGGAGGCTGTCCTGTTCTTGTTGTCAGTCAGGGTCTCCACAATAATAGCTGTGCCTCCCGGCCCGTATCCTTCGTAGGTAATATGCTCGTAGTTTGCCGCGTTGGCGTCCCCGTCCGCTTTTTTGATGTTGCGTTCGATGGTATCGTTTGGCATATTGTTGGCCTTCGCCTTTGCGATCACATCCCGCAGGCGGCTGTTATTGGCAGGATCCGCACTTCCGCCTTCCTTGACTGCCACTGCCAGCTCCTTCCCCAGTTTGGTAAAGATCTTTCCTTTGGCGGCATCGTTTTTTTCTTTTTTATGTTTGATGTTTGCAAATTTAGAATGTCCGGACATCTTTTTCTCCTTCACTTGATTTTTATCACACGTTGCCTATTCTATCATTCTTCTTTTCTTTTTTCAATCTTAACTCTCTGAATGATATTGTTGTCCACCTGGAGGATCGTAAAAAGCCAGCCTTCGTATTCTACCTGTTCTTTTTCGTCCTCGGCAGGGATCCGATCCAGCTGTGCAATGAGAAATCCGTTCAGCGTCTCGTATTCCTCCTTTTCAAACACCACCGGTATCACTTCTTCCAGCTCTTCCAGCTCCATCAGTCCCTTTGCCAGGTAGCTCCCGTCTGCCTGACGGAGGATCTGGATCTCTTCTTCGTCATATTCATCCAGGATATTTCCTACGATCTCCTCCAGGATGTCCTCCATGGCTACCAGACCCGAGGTCTGTCCGTACTCGTCCAGTACAATGGTCATGTGGCTTTTTTCCGCCTGCATTTCCCGAAACAGCGTATCAATGCTCTTTGTCTCGGGAATAAAGGTTACCGGTCGGATATATTCCGCAAGCTCCCGGATGGGAACCTGTCTTAGTTCCTCCCGGAAATAAGCCGTCATAGCGTCTCTTAGGTGGAGGATCCCGATGATCTCATCGATATCCTCCCCGTAGATCGGAAATCTGGAAAAGCTTTCGGACAGCATAAATTTCAGCGCCGCCTCCAAAGATTTATTCCCGTCGATGGCCACGATATGCTTTCTGTGGGTCATGATGTCGCCGGCTTCTTTGTCCAGATACCTTAAGATATTGCGGATCAATCCCGCCGCTTCCTTTTGTGTTTCTTCTCCCATCTCATCCTCTGTCTGAAACAGATATTTCATGCGATGGAATAAACTTCCTTCTTCCATAAGCTGTTTAATTTCTCCTTTTTTGATGCTTGCCTGCGCATTTCTATGCGAAATAATCGATCTGCGCCACCCGTTTTCCGCCTCTCCAGTATTCCCGGGGAACGCGTTTGCTGATATCGCAGGCAAATTCATAATTAAACCTTTCGGAAAGCTCTGCCAGGATCTGGATGCTGATCTCTTCCTTTCCGTCTCTTCCTACCAGTGTCACTCTGTCTCCAAATGCCGTCCCTTCTATTTCGGTCGCATCTACCATCATCTGATCCATGCATACTCTTCCCAGAATAGGCGCTTTCTGGCCCCGGATCAACACATATCCCTTGTTGGAAAGACTTCTGGGATATCCGTCCGCATATCCGATGGGAACGGTGGCGATCCGTGTAGGTCTTTCTGTCACAAAGGTTCCTCCGTAACTGACAGGGGTTCCTGCCTCCACCCACTTTACGTGTGCCACATGACTGATCCACTCCATAGCCGGCGTCAGCTTTACCGCCTCTTTCTTCACTTCCTCGGAGGGATACAGTCCGTAGATGGCGATCCCTGCCCGCACCATATCCATATTTGCTTCCGGCATATCAATGATAGCGGCGCTGTTGGAGCAGTGGTAGATGGGAAATGTCACGCCTTCTTCCTCCAGCCTTCTGCGGACAAAGCAGTATGCCTCGATCTGCCGGTTGGTAAACGTTTTGTCTGTCTCGTCCGCCTTTGCGAAGTGGGTAAACATCCCCTCTGCCTTCAAACCGGGCAGACCTGCGATCTGCCGGATCTGTTCTACACTTTCTTCTCTGGCCGGAAATCCGAGTCTGGACATTCCTGTATCCAGTTTCACATGCACATAGGCATCCTTCCCCATTTCCTGTGCAAGGTGTGCTATCTCCTCTGCCATTTTCACAGTATATACCGTCTGCCGTATCTCATGGGAGATCGCCTCTGCCCTCTGTTCCGGAAAAATACAACCAAGCACCAGAACCGGCTTTTTTACTCCGTCTTTCCTCAGAACCATCGCCTCGTCCAGCGTCGCCACGGCAAATCCCCAGAGATATTCTTTTTCTTCCAAAAGATGTGCCACCGGCAGGGCTCCGTGGCCACAGCCGTCTGCTTTCAGAACGGTCAGCATCCTGGTGCCTTCCTTCAGGTTCGCTTTCATCTGTTCCACATTGGATTCAATGGCATCCAAATTGATCTTCGCACAAGCTCTTGCATATGTTTTCATCTTTCTTCCTCCTCTTTCCATACCCTTCCCAGACTTTCCAGAAAATCTTTTTCCAAAACACTGTAGCTTCCCTTTTGCTCTCTCGCAAGGTCTGCCGCCCGCCCGTGGAGCCAGACCCCCAGCGCTCCCGCCTCCCAGGGATCCATTCCCTGTGCCAGAAGCGCCGTCAAAATACCGGACAGGATGTCGCCGGATCCTGCTTTGGCCACCGATTGGTTCCCCGTCAGGTTCAAAGCCATCCTCCTTTCGTCTGCCACCAGGGTCCTGGCATCCTTCAGGATACAGGTCACCTGATAGTCTCTCACAAATTCCCGCAGGACTTCTATCCTCTCTTCTTTCCACCGCTCTGCCGGGCACTGCAGCAGCCGGCTCATTTCCCCGATGTGAGGCGTCAGTATTACCGCTCTTCCCAAAAACTGCTTTCTCTTTAGCTTCCTCTGTGCCAGAAGATTCAGGCCGTCTGCATCGATCACGCAAGGAAGGCCGCTTTCTTTGAGTACGGTTTCCAGGATCTGATCCGCATCGGCTCCTGTTCCCATTCCCGGCCCGATGGTCACTGCATCCGCCCAGTCCAGCAGTTCCAGCAATTGATTTCGGTCAAAGCTTTCATATTCACTGACCATCGCCTGGGGCAGAAGGGTCTGCAAAATGACCCTGTTTTCTGCCGGAGTATAGATTCGCACCATCCCCGCCCCGCTCATATAAGCGGCCTGTCCGCTTAAATAGGCTGCTCCCGCCATCCCTCTGCTTCCTGCTATCAGAAGGATTTTTCCATAAGTCCCCTTGTGGGAATCTTCTTTCCGAAGCGGCAGAAGCTGTCGGTATTCCTCCTGTTCCAGAAGAAAGCAGGCGTCCTTTTCCTGAACCCCGTCCAAAGAGATCCCGATATCCCTGCAGAGGATTTCCCCCGCATACTGCTTCCCGGGAAAGAGAAAGAGACCTGGCTTTTCCGCCTGAAAGGTGACGGTTACCTGCGCTTTTAATGCTTCTCCGTAGATCTTTCCGGTGGAGGCGCAAACGCCGGAAGGCACATCCACCGCCCAGACTTCTTTTTTCATGGCGTTTAGACGCCGGATCAGCTCCTGATCCCGGGGCGACAGTTCCCTGGAAAGACCCACGCCAAACATAGCGTCCACCAGCAGATCGCCGTCCTCCTCCCGGTATTCTTTCTCCATCCGGCATCCCCTCTCCAATAGGCGCTGCATCTCCCAGAAAAAAAGCGGACTGCCTTTTTTTGATCGCCTGTGACCACCACCGTCACGTCCACATTCCGCTCCTTCAGGATCCTGGCAATAGCAAGGCCGTCTCCTCCATTGTTGCCTGTTCCGCATAAAACACAGACCCTGGGCAGATCCGTCTTTCTTTTCAGCAGCGCCTCCACAAAAGCAAAGGCCGCCCGCTCCATCAAAGTCTCCGCCGGGATCCCTTTTTGTGAGATGGTGTATGCGTCCGCCTGTTTCATCTGCTCTTTTGTCAGCAGCATTCTCACCGGCTCTTCCCCTCCTTCATAAAAAAGGACGTGTAACAGCAAGACTGTCCTCCCCACACTCTCTTTGTTACACGTCTGTATGTATCGTTATTTGCGATGTTCTTCCTTGTATCTGCTGATATTATAAGACAACTGCATCAGACTTTCTGACAGATGCACGTTTTCCACAATGATATGATCCGGAAGATTCAGATCTGTGTGGGCAAAATTCCAGATCGCCCTGACTCCGTTTTCCACCAGACGGTCTGCAACTTCAAGCGCCTTATCTTTCGGAATCGTCAAAACGGCGATCTCCACCTCGTTATTCTTCACGAAAGAATTGATCTCATCCATCATGCGGATGGGAACTCCTCGGATCGTCACTCCCTCCAGTCTGGGATTTACATCGAAGATCCCTTTCAGGATAAACCCTCTGCTCTCAAAAGCGGCGTAATTGGCCAGCGCCTGTCCCAGATTTCCTGCTCCGATGATGATGATGTTATGATCCTGCTCCAGACCCAGGATCTTTCCGATTTCCGTGTAAAGATATTTGACATTGTAGCCGTATCCCTGCTGTCCGAATCCGCCGAAATTGTTCAGGTCCTGACGGATCTGGGATGCCGTCACTTTCATGCGCTTGCTCAGGTCATTTGAGGAGATCCTTTCCATTCCATTTTCCAAAAGTTCTCCCAAATAACGATAATATCTTGGCAGCCTGCGGATCACAGCCTGTGAAATTTCTCTTTCTTCCACTATTTTGTCCTCCCATAGGTTTTGTCGCTATCATTTTGTCATTATTATATAGAATTCCATTTGGAGATGTCAATATCAAATAGAAATATTTTTTTAATTTTTTATCACCATAATTTCTCCAGACCTTTGTCTTCCTGATTTCCGGAAAATATACCAATATATAGGCAACAAAACAAAGCCAAGACCCCTCTTGACTTGCTGATCTACTATTCTCTACCCAGCCACCTTTCCCGGATCAAGCGGAAGAAAAGCGTGAAACTTCCTTTTCAAACATTTCATCCGCCGTCAGATACCCAAAAATCCGCCTAGGCTTTTTGTTGATCCATTCTTCTATCTCCGAAATCTGTTTTTTACTGTACCTTTTAATACTGGTATGCTTCGGAATCCTATAACGGATCAATCCATTGTTCCGTTCATTACTTCCCCTTTCATATGCTGCATATGGATGAGCGTAGTACACCTGAATGCTCCTGGACTTTTCCAACTCGTGCAGCCTCGAAAATTCCGAACCATTATCACTTGTGATCGTCTGAAAAATACTTTCTACATGCCCGGCTCTTTTAAATATGCGAGACAGCCCTTTTCTCACTTCCTCATTCGTTTTTCTTTTAATCTTTTCGATAAACTCCTTCCGTGTCTTTCTCTCCGTGAGTACAAGCAATGCTTCATCCTTTTCAATCTTTCCAATCACCAGATCAATTTCCCAATGTCCAAAGTCTGCACGCAAATTTACTTCCTCAGGTCTTTTTTCTATACTGGTTCCAAAAATCCGTTTCTGTGTCGGAATCACCACTTGCTTCTTTCTCCTGTAACGAACCCTCAAAGGCAGATCTATATTACGGACGTGTACCAACTGTTTTTCTATGTAAGAATAGAAAGTAGTCGTACATACCATTTCCTCCGGAGAAAACAATTTCAACTTCTTAGCTCTTCCAATAATTCCATCCACACTTTGCTTCTTTTCTAAAATTTCACGTTCAACATATGCTATAAACTTCTTACATTCTTTTCTATCACATCTGTACGGTTGCATGCACGCTTTTCTATTCTGCTCATACCTGTACTGTCCCGCTTCCGGAAAATATCGTTCTACTTCCTTATATCCCTTTTTTATCTGTTTTACCGTTCCTCTCTGAATCTCTGCTCGAATCGTAGACGCTGAACGTCCCAGTTTCTTTCCGATTGCATAATACGATGATCCCCTCTCATACATTTCTGCAATTCTTCCACGCTCAAAAGAGGACAAATGTTTAAATGTTCTCTTCTTTTTCATATCTCATTCCTATATTGATAATCTACTATCCTTTTCCTCTAAATCAAAAAAAGGGAGAACCTAACAGTTCCCCCTTAACCCACTCTTTAAATTACTTCTCCACATTCATAGACAGTCATAATACTTACATCAATGTCATCATTCCAATATACAGTCATGCCGTTATGAAAGAGTTTACCTTTCTTAAATAACTCCGGCTTATCGATTAACCTTTGAACAATTGGATGTCTGGGGATTAATCGCCTCATATCATATCGCCTTTTTTCTCCATCTGTAAAATCCACTTCCAACACTCCATCTCCAATCAATCTAAGATCCTTTCCCCTGTAAGACAACATACATATCCCTCCTTTTTATTTATATGGTTCTATTCTAATAAACTCCTGTGAATTCCAAATAAATAATAGCTCCTCCTGATGAAGCGATACCCACTCTTTTATAATTTCTTCTTTCTTTTTAGGCAAATTCCCCTCTACAAATTCTCCTGTCCTTATATCTATCATACAGGAATGTTCTCCGCTTACCACATGAATATGCGGCGGATTATGCTCCCTTTCAATAAAATTCATAGAAATCTTCATTCCTGCAAACATACTAATTACTGGCACTTTTCTTTCCTCCATTTTACCATAAGCTTCTATATTTGTCTTCATAAACTTTTACACCCTGAGGATTTCAAAAACCCCGTTTTTACCCCATATAAATTGACCGTTAAGCTCCATGTCTCGCCCCATAGATTCATAGTCAATATAGTCCCTTACTTCCTTAGGCACTTCTTCCAGAACTCCCTTTTCCTTAAGACAAAACTCAGCTAAATCACAGCTTTCATGTATTCCATCATAGAAAATTATATTCTCCACATTTTCTATGATTGCCTCCACATTTCCATAACGTCCCACTAACACTTTCACATCCTTTTGGAAATCTTCCGGCAGCTCCTCGAAACATGCCCACTCTTTATTCAATTCTTCCAAAGACATATACTCATCAACCGGAAACGGCAAATCTGAATCATGAATAGCGATCTCCGCTTCTCCATTGCGAAGATTTAACCGTGAATCTACCTCATCCGGATTCACCGGCATAGAAAACCAGCTTCCTAAATCCTTTCCTTCGGTATAAGCTTTTAAATTAACAATGTATACTCGTCCTTCCATTTCTGCTTCCTCCTATTTTAAAAATGGATTATCGGCAGCGTACTCTCCTTCTGCGTACCACATACGCTCTTCTAATGTCTCCAACTCATCTTCCACGTGTCCTAAATAAGAAAAAAGTGGGACGTCGGAATAGATCTTCCTGAACATAGAATCCTTCCGCATTTGACAAAATAGTTTCTCTGCTTCCGCTTTTCTGCGGAGCAATTTCTTTCTTCTGTCTCTGATCCACACCCACTCTTTCCGTTTTTCATCTAAATTTCTCATTGTTTCACGGTTCCCTTACGCTTACTGGCGATCCACGATTTTCCAGTTATCACCTTTTTTCAGTTTTAAGTGATATTGAAACGTCTGCAATACCTTTGAATCCTTTCTCTCATACGTCACAAATACTTCCACTTCTGCTTCTTTCTTATTTCCGGAAAGGATCGCCACAACAGGTTGATCCTTTAATTCAAAATTTGGATCTTCCATCCTGGGCATTACTCCCCCTTCACATAATATTTCATTTCAGATGCTTTCAAAGACGGATAAACCTGGAAGAAATCCTTCAAAAATAAATGAATCTCTTTTTTCAAAGAATCTTCCACTGTCGGATCAGAGACTGCCTGCTTCGGAACATATGAGACAAATTTAGAAATATTCACCGGGACAGGAAGCCTGGTCACTTTCATTCCTTTTTTCTCGGCATGAATCACAACCTGATAGCATTCTTGCACTCTTTTCTTTTTAGACTGTGCAGTTTCCTCTTCTTCTGGCTGCTGTACCAACTGATATACCAGTTCTGCCGTAATAGCATAATCTCTCCCTAAACGCTTCACATTCCAGACCCTTACATCTTCTACTGTAGAAGCAAGCTTCTTTTCAGTCTGTCTGTTCATATCCATTCCGTAATCCAGAAGTGTTTCCGGCAAAAACTTGCCCAACTGCTTCTCTCGCTCTTCTACCGTTGTTTCTTCTGTCCAGGAAAAATACACCTTCAAAAAATCAGAAGCAAAATTTTCCAATGCATTCGTGTCCAGCAAGACTTCCTGAACCACTTCCTTTTCATGCACTGTATGACGATCAATTCCAGTAAAATTCTTATAAACTGCAAAAGCAAAACCGCAGCCAAACAACACCCATAAAAAAATGGCTCGGTATACTTTTCTACCAAGCCAACGATCAGATCTCTTTACAATCCCTTGTGATTCTTTCTTTTTTTTCCTTTTTTCCTCCTTTTTTCGTGTTCTCTCTTCTTGCTTTTGTTTTCTCTTCTGCTCTCTGGCAGAAACATACTTCTGATCAGAAATTTCCTGCGCCAACTGCACGTTTCCTGTTTCCTGTAAAATCTTCTCTTTTTCTTTTCTTCTGCCTTTCTCTTCTCTTCTAAAAACACTTCAATCATCAGGTTTTTTTCTAAATCCAGTGTAACAGAGGCATAACCTAATACCTCCGCCATCTTTAAAATCTCCTCCGGCTCCATTTTTTCCAATTTACTTCGCAGCATCAAAATTTCCATAACATCATTCATCATACCATTCACTCCTTTTTCCGAATCTCTTTTCCAGCAATCTATTCCTGATAAGCAAACTCTACCGCCTGTATATCCTTATGAAATTTACTTTTAATATGCCGATAAGGCTTTGAAATATCCTCATGCTGGAAAGTCAAATAAACAGTTACAATGTCCCCTTCCAGCTCTATTCCCGTTACATAAACACTTTTACGATATTCTTTCTGATCTTCCAGCCACGCCATCAAAGTCAATTCATAAATCTTATATTCTTCTTTGGTCAACTGTTGCTTCAATTCCACCCGTTCGTGTATCTTTAATGTGTCCGGCTCATAGACTCCTTCATCATCAGCGATTCCACCTTCTTCCTTCGGTAATAATTCTTCCTCATCTGGAAGAGGAACCATTTCCTCTGCCTTTTCCTTACTCCACTTTTTCGAAGTAATTTCTTCCTTCAAAGCTGCTTCTGTCATCTTTGCCTCTTGTTTTTTTGTTATCTCTTTTCGCTTCTCCTTCACCTGTTCCTTCTTTACTGCTTTCCCACTATCTTCCGTTTTTTCAAAATAGTAAAAACACGCACAGCCAAGTAATGCAATCACACACGCCAAAATCCGATCCATACTCTTCTTTTCTTATTCATGGGTACTCCTCCTAATATTCTGATGGAAACAAAATAGTTATCGTGCCTTCATCACGTTTGATCCACACCTCTTGATTCTGTTCATCCGCATAAGCCCCTAATGCAAACGCTGGTTCCGCATCATTTAATGCCCTATCTTCTCCACCTACATTTCCCCAGTCTCCATTTAAAAATCTTCTAAGGCTCTCCTGTACAAAATCAAAAAACTTATGGTCTTTCTCACAATGATAAGAAACCCCTCTTGTTAAAACTATCATTTTTCATTCCTCCTGGTTAATATCAGTCCATTAAATTAATCGGCATAACCCATCCAATCCAGCCAGTGTGTCCCTGGCACGTAGCGGTCTGCCAAGCCAAAAATTCCGACATGGTTTCTACAGCAAAATATCCTTTATTGTTCGCCACCATCCCATTCCCCAGATAAATTCCAACATGACCATAAATCGAACCATCATACCCCATCCGGAACTGCACACCACTGCTCCTGGCGGAATATTTCCTTGATCCGTAGAACCCGTATATTTATAGTTATTCCACATATCAATCGCATTACCAGAGATGGAACCAAGCCCTGCTGCCTGATAGACGCCAGATACCCAGGCTGCACAATAATTTGCTGTACAAGGAAAAGCAGAACGATTCCCTCCGGCAATAGCCACCACTTGTTTCATCTTTTCAGTTATTTTTCCATTGTAAACAACATTGGCTGGAAAACCAGATCCACCCTCCTTCAGCTTCAGGAACTGTTCATACGTCAAGTTATCAAACTGATACAGATTATACTGTTCCATAATTTTCACATTATGTTCATAATATACCTGACTGGTTGCCCAGCTACTGGCAAAGGCTTTGCAATATTGGTTTGCCTGCTCTTTGGTATACTTCCCATCATTTAAATTTTTATACTGGTCACACGCTGCATAGTAACTAAGCGTTGTAATCATCAAGGCTCTATCATAAATACAGTCTTTATAACTTTTATATTCTGAAAAACCAGCCTGAATGGCATACATTCCACCTCCTGCCGCTTGTTCTTGTGTTCCCATGACAGCAACCCCTGAAACATAAGGACTTCCACTCCTTCCTTTTATTCCAAATAAGTTTTTATGATAATAAGCCAACCCAGACATTCCGGCGCCGTAACTTCCTGTGCTTTCCACGATCGCCTGAGATAACCGGTGGATACTGGCACTCCATATTCTTTTTGCGTCCCGTAAAAGCTTCCATCATCTCGTCCGTAATCCACGCCGGAAGGTTATATCCAGCCCACTCTGTACTTCCTCCTACCGTCTCTTCTTCCACAGATCCCGCAAGAAGTCCAACCAACAGAAATAA
>NZ_VULY01000033.1 GCF_009696485.1 Suipraeoptans intestinalis | reverse complement strand
AACATCCCGCAGGAACAGACCCACCTGCCGGACGGAACAATGCAGAAGCGGAAAAAGAATGCAGACGATATGAAGAATTGATGGAAAGCCTGGGAGGGATCGACATTCAGCTTTGGGAATGGGCATAACGGGCATATCGGATTCAACGAACCGGCGGAGGCGTTTGCAAAAGAAACCCACTGTGTCGATCTGCAGGAAAGTACGATACAGGCCAATAAACGTTTTTTTGAATCGGCAGAAGAGGTACCCAGACAGGCCTATACCATGGGGATCGGCACCATTCTAAGAGCCGTCCGGATCTTGGTGATCGTAAGCGGGAGGGATAAAGCGGATATCGTAAAGAAAGCTTCTGGGGGGCCATTACCCGCAGGTACCCGCCTCCATCCTGCAGCTGCACCCGGATGTAATCCTGGTGGCAGACGAGGCAGCGCTGTCTAAGGTGACAGAGAAGCTCTAGCGCCTTCGCTCTGTCATGGCCTTAATGGAAGACGCATATTCAGAGGGAGTCATTCCAGTGAGCTTTTTAAACTGACGGGAAAAATAATGGATGGAAGTATACCCCAGCTGTTCGGAAATCTGGGTGAAGTTTAGCCGGTTGGTCCGGATCATTTCCTTGGCGGCGTTGATCTTCATCAGGGAAAAATATTCGATGATCCCCATATGGCACTGGGCCCGGAACAGCTTTTGCAGCTGAGAGCGTCCGATCAGGTTGTCCTTGCAGATCTGATGGATAGCAATGTGGGAACAGAGGTGGGATTCCAGATAGTCGGTGACACGGTGAAACAGCTCCGTGTCACTTTTTTTCGTCATAGGGCCAAAAGAATCCGACCGGGCAGCCTGCGAAGAACCACCGGGTTGGAATGCCGGCGGATCAGGTGGATCAGGAAATGCTCCAGATACAGCCGGATCAGCTGCTGGGCGCCAAACATATCGGCAGGCTTCTGGGGCATGTTCTGTAGATAGGGGTCATCCAGCCGGCAGTCGAAACAGCGCCGGGCTTCAATGATGATATCTGCCAGAAGGTTGCGCTCCGTGTCGTCGATCAAAAACGTTTTTTTTGCGGAAGAAGTCCATCGCCGGATCGTCACACTGGAAGGAGATGACCACCAGGTTAGGGGCGATGGTTCCGTTGGCGTGTACGTCATGGAATTCGTTGGGTTCGTGAAAGGCGATCTCTCCCTGCTTCAGAGTCCGCAGCCTGGTCCCGGCGGTAATGGAAACTTCCCCTTTGTCCACACAGATAAATTCCAGAAATCATGGGCTTCTCCATCAAAGGAAAAATCATTCATATATTCAAAATAGTGGATGCTGTAAATTTTACCAACAGATACTTCGTTTTGCAGTGAAATTCCGTCATATCCCATAAGATACCTCGCGATTTGTCTTGAAAAGAGTTGCTTTTTTAAAATATTATGGATTCTTACCAACAGTATACAGGAAAAAGAAAGGAAATCAAAAGAAAAATACCGATAGTGCAAATTTATGAAATATAATACAAAGATTTTTGTGCAGTTTTGTAATAGAATGAGGACAGCGAGAGAAAACACTTTATAGGAGGTAAAGTAGTATGAAAAGAAACTGGTTAGCGTATTGCTGTGTGGAGCACTGGTTGTCGCTGCAATGGCAGGCTGCGGCAAGAAGTCTGACAGCGCTTCCTCTGATAGCAAAGACAGCGACAAGCTTGTGTACTGGTCTATGTGGAGCGAGAAAGAGCCCCAGGCAGAAGTGATCAAGGAAGCGGTAGAAAAGTACACAAAGGACACAGGCGTAGAGGTAGATCTGCAGTTCAAGGGACGGAGCGGACAAGAGAAGGTCTGCAGCCGGCATTGGACGCAAAGCAGCAGATCGACCTGTTTGATGAGGATGTCAACAGAGTCAACGGATCCTGGGGAAAATATCTGCTGGATCTGGAAGATCTGGCAAAAGATTTTGAGGCAGAGCACGGAAATACGACGCTGTTCCAGATTGCAAGAAACGCATACGGACAGACTCACGACGGAGATGCAACGCTGCATTCTATTCCTTACCAGCCGTCTATTTTCGGTTTCTTCTACAACAAGACCTTGTTTGAAAAGGCAGGAATCGAGGCGGTTCCGACTACCTGGGAAGAGTTTGACGCAGTGTGCGCAAAGCTGAAGGAAGCAAAGATCACACCGATCACAGGCGACGGAGCCTATGCAACCTCTTTCCTTGGCTATCACCTGGGACGTTATCTGGGACAGGATGGCGTAAAGGCACTGGTGGGAGATCCGGCAGTGAAGGAAAAGGTGGAAGCAGGGGAGATCGAGGCAGTGAGCTGGGATGATCCGAGAGTGGCACAGGCAGCGAAAGATCTGGAAGACTTTGCAAGTAAGGGATACTTCTCCGAGAACATAGAGTCCAATGTGTATCCGGCAGGACAGAATCAGGAATTTGCACCGGGGGATGCAGCAATCATCATCTGCGGATCCTGGCTGCCCAACGAGATCAAGGATTCGGTATCCAAGGATCTGAAATGGGGATACTTCAATTATCCGGCAGTATCCGGCGGAACCAATGATGCAACGGCAAACAACATTGCAAACCAGGTATTTGCGATCAACAAGGATTCCAAGAAGGCAGAGCAGGCATTTGAACTGATCACCTATATCGCGGCAGGAGATTTCGATAAGAAGATGACAGAGGAAGCTCTTTGCATCCCGGCCGACAAGGCAAATGCAGATGCATGGCCGACAGAGCTGCAGGAAGTAAAACCGGGATTTGATGCAACCACTACTTTCTATGACTGGGCAGTGGGTGTAGAAAATAACGGAGACCTGACACCGGCATTAAGCGAAAACGTATTAAAGCTGATGGGCGGCAAGATGACAGCCGATGAGTTCGTAAAGGCTTGCAAGACCGCAGCAGAAAAATAAAAACTGTTTGAAGTTTGAGAGAGCAGTGAGGGGAATATGGTGGCATGGGCAGACTGCCTTCGCCACCATATTTTGTAAGAAGAAGGAGGGATTTGCGTGAAGAAAAATAAGGGAATGATAATTGGGTTTCTGATGCCGGCAGTTATCATGTTCCTGGCTGTATTTCTATATCCGATCATCAGAACGGTCCTGATGAGCTTTTTTAAGATCGAGTCGGTTACAGATACCGCGGATATGTGGCAGTTTGTGGGAATCAGTAACTACGAAAAACTGTTGTCGACGGATATTTTCCGTACAGCCATGTGGAACATTGGAAGGATCTGGCTGTTTGGCGGACTGATCGTCATGCTTTTGTCACTCCTTCTGGGCGTGATCCTGACCAGCGGGATCAAAGGGAAAAAAGTATTTCGTGCCATCATTTATCTTCCGAATATCGTGAGTGCAGTTGCATTGGCAACTATGTGGCTGCAGTATGTGTACAGTCCTAAGTTCGGGACTGTTAAAAAGTGTACTGGAGTTTGTAGGGCTGGACAAGCTGGCCAAGACCCAGTGGACAGCGCCGGATAATGTATTTTGGGCGCTGCTGATCGCCTACTGTTTTGGAATGGTGGGCTATCATATGCTGATCTGGATGAGCGGGATCGAAAGGATCAGTCCGGATTTTTATGAAGCGGCTACAATTGACGGGGCCAATAAGCCTCAGCAGTTCAGATATATGACACTTCCTCTGCTGAAGGGAGTGTTTAAGACCAACATTACCATTGTATGGTCCAGGTCAGCCACGGCCGGGCATTTTTTGTTTATGGTCCCAGGCTGTTTTCTTCCCGCTGTGGACGGCACCTATAAGCAGAGGGCCAACCATTGTTCCGGGTGCAGCTCATATGTACCACATGAACCCCACTTTCTCCGTTCCTCGCACAGTGCCGAACAGATCGTCGCGATCAGCAGGTTGGACGGTAACCAGCACCAGAGGACACGATAGGCTGGCCTTGTTGGCCCGTACGCACCGGAAAGCAAAAACAGCTGGGAGCCATACAAAAAAATGCCGCCCGTGCTGACTGACCACATGGTAATGTTGGTCTTAAACACTCCCTTCAGCAGAGGAAGTGTCATATATCTGAACTGCTGAGGCTTATTGGCCCCGTCAATTGTAGCCGCTTCATAAAAATCCGGACTGATCCTTTCGATCCCGCTCATCCAGATCAGCATATGATAGCCCACCATTCCAAAACAGTAGGCGATCAGCAGCGCCCAAAATACATTATCCGGCGCTGTCCACTGGGTCTTGGCCAGCTTGTCCAGCCCTACAAACTCCAGTACACTTTTTAACAGTCCGAACTTAGGACTGTACACATACTGCAGCCACATAGTTGCCAATGCAACTGCACTCACGATATTCGGAAGATAAATGATGGCACGAAATACTTTTTTCCCTTTGATCCCGCTGGTCAGGATCACGCCCAGAAGGAGTGACAAAAGCATGACGATCAGTCCGCCAAACAGCCAGATCCTTCCAATGTTCCACATGGCTGTACGGAAAATATCCGTCGACAACAGTTTTTCGTAGTTACTGATTCCCACAAACTGCCACATATCCGCGGTATCTGTAACCGACTCGATCTTAAAAAAGCTCATCAGGACCGTTCTGATGATCGGATATAGAAATACAGCCAGGAACATGATAACTGCCGGCATCAGAAACCCAATTATCATTCCCTTATTTTTCTTCACGCAAATCCCTCCTTCTTCTTACAAAATATGGTGGCGAAGGCAGTCTGCCCATGCCACCATATTCCCCTCACTGCTCTCTCAAACTTCAAACAGTTTTTATTTTTCTGCTGCGGTCTTGCAAGCCTTTACGAACTCATCGGCTGTCATCTTGCCGCCCATCAGCTTTAATACGTTTTCGCTTAATGCCGGTGTCAGGTCTCCGTTATTTTCTACACCCACTGCCCAGTCATAGAAAGTAGTGGTTGCATCAAATCCCGGTTTTACTTCCTGCAGCTCTGTCGGCCATGCATCTGCATTTGCCTTGTCGGCCGGGATGCAAAGAGCTTCCTCTGTCATCTTCTTATCGAAATCTCCTGCCGCGATATAGGTGATCAGTTCAAATGCCTGCTCTGCCTTCTTGGAATCCTTGTTGATCGCAAATACCTGGTTTGCAATGTTGTTTGCCGTTGCATCATTGGTTCCGCCGGATACTGCCGGATAATTGAAGTATCCCCATTTCAGATCCTTGGATACCGAATCCTTGATCTCGTTGGGCAGCCAGGATCCGCAGATGATGATTGCTGCATCCCCGGTGCAAATTCCTGATTCTGTCCTGCCGGATACACATTGGACTCTATGTTCTCGGAGAAGTATCCCTTACTTGCAAAGTCTTCCAGATCTTTCGCTGCCTGTGCACTCTCGGATCATCCCAGCTCACTGCCTCGATCTCCCCTGCTTCCACCTTTTCCTTCACTGCCGGATCTCCCACCAGTGCCTTTACGCCATCCTGTCCCAGATAACGTCCCAGGTGATAGCCAAGGAAAGAGGTTGCATAGGCTCCGTCGCCTGTGATCGGTGTGATCTTTGCTTCCTTCAGCTTTGCGCACACTGCGTCAAACTCTTCCCAGGTAGTCGGAACCGCCTCGATTCCTGCCTTTTCAAACAAGGTCTTGTTGTAGAAGAAACCGAAAATAGACGGCTGGTAAGGAATAGAATGCAGCGTTGCATCTCCGTCGTGAGTCTGTCCGTATGCGTTTCTTGCAATCTGGAACAGCGTCGTATTTCCGTGCTCTGCCTCAAAATCTTTTGCCAGATCTTCCAGATCCAGCAGATATTTTCCCCAGGATCCGTTGACTCTGTTGACATCCTCATCAAACAGGTCGATCTGCTGCTTTGCGTCCAATGCCGGCTGCAGACCTTCTCTTTGTCCGCTCCGTCCCTTGAACTGCAGATCTACCTCTACGCCTGTGTCCTTTGTGTACTTTTCTACCGCTTCCTTGATCACTTCTGCCTGGGGCTCTTTCTCGCTCCACATAGACCAGTACACAAGCTTGTCGCTGTCTTTGCTATCAGAGGAAGCGCTGTCAGACTTCTTGCCGCAGCCTGCCATTGCAGCGACAACCAGTGCTCCACACAGCAATACGCTAACCAGTTTCTTTTTCATACTACTTTACCTCCTATAAAGTGTTTTCTCTCGCTGTCCTCATTCTATTACAAAACTGCACAAAAATCTTTGTATTATATTTTCATAAATTTGCACTATCGGTATTTTTCTTTTGATTTCCCTTTCTTTTTCCTGTATACTGTTGGTAAGAATCCATAATATTTTAAAAAAGCAACTCTTTTTCAAGACAAATCGCGAGGTATCTTATGGGATATGACGGAATTTCACTGCAAAACGAAGTATCTGTTGGTAAAATTTACAGCATCCACTATTTTGAATATATGAATGATTTTTCCTTTGATGGAGAAGCCCATGATTTCTGGGAATTTATCTGTGTGGACAAAGGGGAAGTTTCCATTACCGCCGGGACCAGGCTGCGGACTCTGAAGCAGGGAGAGATCGCCTTTCACGAACCCAACGAATTCCATGACGTACACGCCAACGGAACCATCGCCCTAACCTGGTGGTCATCTCCTTCCAGTGTGACGATCCGGCGATGGACTTCTTCCGCAAAAAAACGTTTTTGATCGACGACACGGAGCGCAACCTTCTGGCAGATATCATCATTGAAGCCCGGCGCTGTTTCGACTGCCGGCTGGATGACCCCTATCTACAGAACATGCCCCAGAAGCCTGCCGATATGTTTGGCGCCCAGCAGCTGATCCGGCTGTATCTGGAGCATTTCCTGATCCACCTGATCCGCCGGCATTCCAACCCGGTGGTTCTTCGCAGGCTGCCCGGTCGGGATTCTTTTGGCCCTATGACGAAAAAAAGTGACACGGAGCTGTTTCACCGTGTCACCGACTATCTGGAATCCCACCTCTGTTCCCACATTGCTATCCATCAGATCTGCAAGGACAACCTGATCGGACGCTCTCAGCTGCAAAAGCTGTTCCGGGCCAGTGCCATATGGGGATCATCGA
Organism: Suipraeoptans intestinalis; assembly: GCF_009696485.1. Lineage (GTDB taxonomy): Bacteria > Bacillota > Clostridia > Lachnospirales > Lachnospiraceae > Suipraeoptans > Suipraeoptans intestinalis. The sequence goes on along the minus strand of NZ_VULY01000033.1, from coordinate 682 downwards.
ATATTTTTCCCTGATGAAGATCAACGCCGCCAAGGAAATGATCCGGACCAACCGGCTAAACTTCACCCAGATTTCCGAACAGCTGGGGTATACTTCCATCCATTATTTTTCCCGTCAGTTTAAAAAGCTCACTGGAATGACTCCCTCTGAATATGCGTCTTCCATTAAGGCCATGACAGAGCGAAGGCGCTAGAGCTTCTCTGTCACCTTAGACAGCGCTGCCTCGTCTGCCACCAGGATTACATCCGGGTGCAGCTGCAGGATGGAGGCGGGTACCTGCGGGGTAATGGGCCCCAGAAGGCTTTCTTTACGATATCCGCTTTATCCTCTCCGCTTACGATCACCAAGATCCGGACGGCTCTTAGAATGGTGCCGATCCCCATGGTATAGGCCTGTCTGGGTACCTCTTCTGCCGATTCAAAAAAACGTTTATTGGCCTGTATCGTACTTTCCTGCAGATCGACACAGTGGGTTTCTTTTGCAAACGCCTCCGCCGGTTCGTTGAATCCGATATGCCCGTTATGCCCATTCCCAAAGCTGAATGTCGATCCCTCCCAGGCTTTCCATCAATTCTTCATATCGTCTGCATTCTTTTTCCGCTTCTGCATTGGTTCCGTCGGCAGGTGGGTCTGTTCCTGCGGGATGTTTACCCGGTCGAACAGATGCCTGTGCATAAAGTAGT
>NZ_VULY01000019.1 GCF_009696485.1 Suipraeoptans intestinalis | reverse complement strand
GGAGTCAACAACAAAGCTATCAGGGCGGGGCTATCTATCTGGAGCAGGAAGGAAAGCTGTCCCTGCTGGATACGGTTTTCCGTGACAATTATGCGAAAAAGCGACGCCTGCAGTGGAGCATCCAACGATCCGGCGCTCGCCGCCCATGGCGGAGCTATCTACTGCGGAGGCAAATCGATCATTTCGATGAGAGGCGGAGCATTTTACGACAATTACAGCGGGACAACGGAGACAAGAGAGGGACTACAGGAGAGGGCGGCGCCATCAAGTTGGAAGGAGGTTCTCTGCTGTACATCAACTCCGACGGGGCAGAAGACCGGACCATCTTTGATGGCAATCACAATTATGTTACAGCCTCCAACGTAGGCGGATACCAGGGCGGCGCCATCGAGGCAACGAACAGTATCATAAGGGCTTATAATGTAGACTTTGTGGTAAAGGCGGCTTTGATACCGGAGGCGCTATCAAATTTGAAAAGTCCGGACAGAAACTGGATCATAACGTCATAAAAGATTCTACCTTCAAGCTGGTGGGAGGACAGCTTCCTACGAAGCCGGAAGCGTCAACATACTTCGGAACGTCGGGCGGCGCCATCATGTCGGAGAACTCCTACCTGACGGTGACAAATACAACGTTTACCATGGAGAAAGCAGCAGAGGACTCGAAATATCCCGAAGTTGCCTTTGCAGGCGGATTTATCGATGTGGTGGGCGGCGGAGAACTGAATCTGTATGATTCCAGCCTGACAGGAAACGGAGCATCTTGGAATGCAGCCTGGAAATATAAATCAGCCAAGTACGGCGGAGCGATCGCATTTGAAAACGGGGCTTCGGCAAAGGCACATATCAAAGGGACGACTCTGAAAAATTTCATGGTGGATCATACGGGAGGAATCATCTCCGTAGGACACAGAAAACGGAGCGACCAAGGAATATGGAAACACAACGGTAGATCTTCGGATAGAGAATTCTACCCTGCAGAACGCCCATGCATATACATATAATGCAGCATCGGCAGGCGCAGGACTCTATATCGCTCCGGGCTCTAACGTGGTAGTAGCAGGCGGAACGATCGAGTACATGACCGCCAACTATGGAGCGGCCGTTTACAATAAGGGAAATCTTACGTTCGAGAACCATGCGCAGGTAAAAAACAACACCACCACCCAGATGGGGCAGGAGTGATGAACGACGGATACCTGAACGTTCACAGCGCTGTGTTTGGGAACAACGTAAAGAGTAAAGATGCTTTTTTAATAGCGGCAACCATCAATTTAAGGCAGAACACAGCGGGGACAATATCTACGCCAAGCAGGATGTGATCGTGGGAACGGACGCTTCCTTTGACGGCAACGACGTGAGGGTGTTTGACAAGACATCCGCCATCCTATTAAGCGGACCAGAAATTCCGTGATCAATGTTTCCATCAGCGAAGCGCCAAATGCAGCGAATGATCAGGTGTTTCAGGAGGACTTTGCGGAAACCGCCAACCGATACGTAGGCTATCTGGTAGGAAAAGGGTGACGGACGCAGACCTGAAGGCAGCCTATACGCCGGCGGGAACCGCAGCGGGCTACACGCCGACACCGGAGGACGCCAAAAAGCTTCATTATGTGTCCCGGACGGTAGAGGCAAGTAAGATCGCAACGGTAGAGGATCATACAAGCCCGGCGCTGTGGGACTACGTGTATGATCCGGAGGCTTCCACCATCGTGCTGGGACAGAGAGCCAAAATGATCTACCACAGCAACCATTCCTCTGCGACGATGGAAGGGGAACGGCAGATACAGACCCGGCAGGACAGAAGCTGGAGCAGGTGTACACCTTTTACAAATCCGGCGACGGAGCGCCGAAGGTATCCCTGAACAACGCGGCGGCGACAGAGTTGACTGCAACGGAGGTGATCCCGTCCTTACTGTGGCAAATGAAAGCTATGGATTCCGTGGATGGTATAAAGGGGCATGGAAAGAGAAACCAATCTATAATGAGGAACAAAAAACACCGCAGGACAGTGAGAAGTACGACTTTGCAAAGGCTACCTTTACGGGCACCTGGCACAAGGATACAAACACACAGATCACAGATATCCTGAGCGTGGAAGAAAAGAATACCCTTCACACCTACGCTGTCTATCAGCAGGGCGGATCACCGTGCGGGTAAAAAAGGCATGGAACGCTTCTGATAAAGAGGATGTGACCTTTGTTCTGAAAGGTGGAGAAAAAGAAATAGAGAAGACCCTTCCAAAAGATTCAGCCGTAGATTACGTGGAATTCCAGGATCTGAAAATGGTAGATCAGGAAGGAAATCCGCTGTTTGACAAGTATACTGTTGAAGAAAAGGGAACGAAAGACGGAAAAGTAACACTGGGAAATCATACTTATGCAGTCGCAGTGGCCTACGAAAATGATACGATGGCGGAGGCAGAGAAAGAGCCTCAGACGAAGTATTATACGATTACCAACACACAGCTGACAGATGTGCAGGTAACAAAAGAATGGCAAGGCGGTGCGACCCAGCCAACAGAAAAAGTGGAAGCGGAGCTGTACAAGAGCGTGGGAGGCGGACAGCCGACACTGGTAAAAACAGAAGAGCTGACGGCCGCCGGAGGCTGGAAAAAGGTGTTTGCAGACTTGCCGGTAACAGAAGAAGCTGGCGGACAAACCAAGCCCATCGTCTACTCGGTGAAAGAAAAAGGAATGACGGACAATGGGACGGTCCAGTTGGAAGGAAAGAAGTATCAGGTAACCATTAGCGGAAGCCAGGAGAACGGATTTACCATTTCCAACCGACAGTATACGGACATGGGAGTGCTGACACCGGGGACGACGCAGCTGAAGGTGTCCAAGACCTGGGCCGGAGAAGTGACAGAGACAGAGGTACAGGTACAGCTGTATAAAAACGGAGAGCCGGAAGGAAGCGCCGTTGCCTTGAATGAGGAAAATGGCTGGACACATACCTTTGAACAGCTTCCGGTGGTAGACACCATCCAGCAGGCACAGGGAAATGTGTATGAGATAAAAGAAGTAGGGGAAGCAGACGGTATTATTACCCTGAATGGACACAGCTATTCGGTAAAGATGACACAGCCTTCCGCTAAGGAGGTAGTCATTACCAATACCTATATGCCTAAAAAGCAGATAAAAGTCACAAAGAGTGGGCAGGAGAAAAGACCATACCGGCGGCTGCCGTCTATGTGCAGCTTTACCGGACGGTGGATGGCACAGAAAGCCAGGTAGAAAATGGAATGAAAGAACTGACGGCGGCAGATGGCTGGACCTATACCTTTTGTGACTTTTATCTGCTTTTTAGGCATATAGGTATTGTAATGACTACCTCCTTAGCGGAAGGCTGTGTCATCTTTACCGAATAGCTGTGTCCATTCAGGTAATAATACCGTCTGCTTCCCCTACTTCTTTTATCTCATACACATTTCCCTGTGCCTGCTGGATGGTGTCTACCACCGGAAGCTGTTCAAAGGTATGTGTCCAGCCATTTTCCTCATTCAAGGCAACGGCGCTTCCTTCCGGCTCTCCGTTTTTATACAGCTGTACCTGTACCTCTGTCTCTGTCACTTCTCCGGCCCAGGTCTTGGACACCTTCAGCTGCGTCGTCCCCGGTGTCAGCACTCCCATGTCCGTTACTGTCGGTTGGAAATGGTAAATCCGTTCTCCTGGCTTCCGCTAATGGTTACCTGATACTTCTTTCCTTCCAACTGGACCGTCCCATTGTCCGTCATTCCTTTTCTTTCACCGAGTAGACGATGGGCTTGGTTTGTCCGCCAGCTTCTTCTGTTACCGGCAAGTCTGCAAACACCTTTTTCCAGCCTCCGGCGGCCGTCAGCTCTTCTGTTTTTACCAGTGTCGGCTGTCCGCCTCCCACGCTCTTGTACAGCTCCGCTTCCACTTTTTCTGTTGGCTGGGTCGCACCGCCTTGCCATTCTTTTGTTACCTGCACATCTGTCAGCTGTGTGTTGGTAATCGTATAATACTTCGTCTGAGGCTCTTTCTCTGCCTCCGCCATCGTATCATTTTCGTAGGCCACTGCGACTGCATAAGTATGATTTCCCAGTGTTACTTTTCCGTCTTTCGTTCCCTTTTCTTCAACAGTATACTTGTCAAACAGCGGATTTCTTCCTGATCTACCATTTTCAGATCCTGGAATTCCACGTAATCTACGGCTGAATCTTTTGGAAGGTCTTCTCTATTTCTTTTTCTCCACCTTTCAGAACAAAGGTCACATCCTCTTTATCAGAAGCGTTCCATGCCTTTTTTACCCGCACGGTGATCCGCCCCTGCTGATAGACAGCGTAGGTGTGAAGGGTATTCTTTTCTTCCACGCTCAGGATATCTGTGATCTGTGTGTTTGTATCCTTGTGCCAGGTGCCCGTAAAGGTAGCCTTTGCAAAGTCGTACTTCTCACTGTCCTGCGGTGTTTTTGTTCCTCATTATAGATTGGTTTCTCTTTCCATGCCCCTTTATACCATCCACGGAATCCATAGCTTTCATTTGCCACAGTAAGGGACGGGATCACCTCCGTTGCAGTCAACTCTGTCGCCGCCGCGTTGTTCAGGGATACCTTCGGCGCTCCGTCGCCGGATTTGTAAAAGGTGTACACCTGCTCCAGCTTCTGTCCTGCCGGGTCTGTATCTGCCGTTCCCCCTTCCATCGTCGCAGAGGAATGGTTGCTGTGGTAGATCATTTTGGCTCTCTGTCCCAGCACGATGGTGGAAGCCTCCGGATCATACACGTAGTCCCACAGCGCCGGGCTTGTATGATCCTCTACCGTTGCGATCTTACTTGCCTCTACCGTCCGGGACACATAATGAAGCTTTTTGGCGTCCTCCGGTGTCGGCGTGTAGCCCGCTGCGGTTCCCGCCGGCGTATAGGCTGCCTTCAGGTCTGCGTCCGTCACCCTTTTCCTACCAGATAGCCTACGTATCGGTTGGCGGTTTCCGCAAAGTCCTCCTGAAACACCTGATCATTCGCTGCATTTGGCGCTTCGCTGATGGAAACATTGATCACGGAATTTCTGGGTCCGCTTAATAGGATGGCGGATGTCTTGTCAAACACCCTCACGTCGTTGCCGTCAAAGGAAGCGTCCGTTCCCACGATCACATCCTGCTTGGCGTAGATATTGTCCCCGCTGTGTTCTGCCTTAAATTGATGGTTGCCGCTATTAAAAAAGCATCTTTACTCTTTACGTTGTTCCCAAACACAGCGCTGTGAACGTTCAGGTATCCGTCGTTCATCACTCCTGCCCCCATCTGGGTGGTGGTGTTGTTTTTTACCTGCGCATGGTTCTCGAACGTAAGATTTCCCTTATTGTAAACGGCCGCTCCATAGTTGGCGGTCATGTACTCGATCGTTCCGCCTGCTACTACCACGTTAGAGCCCGGAGCGATATAGAGTCCTGCGCCTGCCGATGCTGCATTATATGTATATGCATGGGCGTTCTGCAGGGTAGAATTCTCTATCCGAAGATCTACCGTTGTGTTTCCATATTCCTTGGTCGCTCCGTTTCTGTGTCCTACGGAGATGATTCCTCCGTATGATCCACCATGAAATTTTTCAGAGTCGTCCCTTTGATATGTGCCTTTGCCGAAGCCCCGTTTTCAAATGCGATCGCTCCGCCGTACTTGGCTGATTTATATTTCCAGGCTGCATTCCAAGATGCTCCGTTTCCTGTCAGGCTGGAATCATACAGATTCAGTTCTCCGCGCCCACCACATCGATAAATCGCCTGCAAAGGCAACTTCGGGATATTTCGAGTCCTCTGCTGCTTTCTCCATGGTAAACGTTGTATTTGTCACCGTCAGGTAGGAGTTCTCCGACATGATGGCGCCGCCCGACGTTCCGAAGTATGTTGACGCTTCCGGCTTCGTAGGAGCTGTCCTCCCACCAGCTTGAAGGTAGAATCTTTTATGACGTTATGATCCAGTTTCTGTCCGGACTTTTCAAATTTGATAGCGCCTCCGGTATCAAAGCCGCCCTTTACCACAAAGTCTACATTATAAGCCCTTATGATACTGTTCGTTGCCTCGATGGCGCCGCCCT
>NZ_VULY01000034.1 GCF_009696485.1 Suipraeoptans intestinalis | reverse complement strand
AAATAGAGGTCTTTATCGGACGGTCAGTACCGTATTGACCCAGGTGATCGTAGATCCCTATGACGAAGCTTTTTACACGCCTACAAAAGTGTTGGGCGTTATCTGAACGCAGAGGAGGCTGCAAAGGAGAGGAAAAAGGGAAATTATGTGGTGGAAGAGCCGGGAAAAGGTTTCCGCAGAATCGTAGCGGCGCCCAATCCGGTTGCCATTGTGGAGATTGATGCGATAAAAGCGCTCCTGGATGCAGATCAGGTGGTGATCGCAGCCGGAGCGGAGGATCCCTGTGCTGGAGCAGGAGCATCATCTGAAGGGAGCCAGCGCGGTAGTGGAGAAAGATCTGGCGGCCGGGAAGCTGGCAGAAGAGACGGATGCAGACGAACTGATTATCCTGACCAGCGTGGAAAAGGTAAAGATCCACATGGGGACAGACAGAGAGGAACAGCTGGAGGAGATCAGCGTGGGAGGAAGCAAAAGGCTATATGGAAGAAGGACACTTTGGAGTATATAATATGCTTCCGAAGTTTCGGGCGTCCATTTCCTTTCTGGAGAAACGGGAGGAAGAAGGGCGATCATCACTTCTTTCGATCATGTAAAAGCTGCGGTTCAGGGAAAAACAGGGACAAGGATCCTGTAAAAAGCCATCAAATATCAAACATGCCAGAAACATTGGAAATAATAGGGTCAATCAGAAACCATCAGCAGTGAAGGCCTCTTTTGTCAGACGGAACCTGACGAAAGGAGTTCACCTCATAGGGCTGATGGTTCTGTTTTACAGGAAATTGTATGTGAGTATGAAAATCAAAGAAAATCCCTGCAAACATGCGGGAAAGCACAGAGAAAGCCAGAGGGAAGGAAGCGGGGCGTCCGGAGCATCTCGGGGAAGAAAAAGAGGTTGACAAGAAAAAAGAGAGGAAGTATGATTGTATCAACAAAGCAATACAATAAGACAATATCAGAAACGAGCAGGAAGAGGGGTGCAAAGATGATAGAAATCAAAAATCTGACGAAGGTGTATCGTCTGAACAAAAAGCAGATGATGGAGTTAAAGACGAAGGATCCTAAAAAGACGGCGGTAGGAAATCTGAGCTTTCAGGCGAAAGAGGGAGAGATCTATGGCCTTCTGGGACCAAACGGTGCGGGAAAGACGACCACGCTCCGCTGTATCGCTACCTTGATTCCTCCTACCGAAGGAGAGATTTATGTGAATGGATACGAGGTGCAGAAGGAGCCCAAGAAAGTCAGGACGCAGATTGGATTTCTGACCAGTGACATTAAACTGGATGAGCAGTTTACAGTAGATTATATGTTTGATTTTTTCGGACGGCTGCATGAAGTGGAAAAAGATACTCTTCAACAGAGAAAAGAGGAATTGTTTTCCTATTTTGGGATCGAAGGCTTTGCCCATAAGCAGATCAAGGAGCTTTCCACAGGAATGAAGCAGAAAGCAGCCATTGCAGTGAGTCTGGTACATGATCCCAGGATCGTTATTTTGACGAACCTACCAACGGATTGGATATCATCACGGCAAGAGGGTAACAGACTATCTGAAAAAGCTGCGGAATGAAGGAAAGCTGATCGTGGTTTCCACCCATATTATGTCGGAAGCACAAAAACTGTGTGACAGGATCGGGATCATTGTGGATGGAGAAATGGTGGCAGAAGGTACGGTGGCAGAACTTCTGCAGCAGACCGGAGCACAGGATCTGGAAGACGCATTTTTCGAATTTTACAGGGAAAAGAAGGGGAGTAGCGGCATGAAAGGAATCAGAGAAATATTCGGGAAAGAAATGGCGCGGATATTCAGGGACAAAAAAATGGTATTTTCTGTCTTTGTATTGCCCGTGGTGATCATGCTGGTTATTTTTCGGTTGTGGGAATGATGGCGGAACGGAAGCAGAAAGACATCGAGGCACACAAATCCAGGATTTATACACTTCACGCGCGACAGACTTTCAGCAACAGATGGAAGCGTCAGGATTTTTGGCCGAATATACACAGATTGAATCTGAAAAAGAATTTGAGGCGGCAAAGAAGAAGATCAAAGAGGGAGAGATCGATCTGATCGTAAGATTTTCCGATGGATTTGAAGAGCAGACAAAGGCTTACAAAGAAGGGAGCCTCTTCCCTGGGTCAATACCTACGAAAATCCGTCAGAAGAATATTCGGCCAAGACGTCCTTTGTGAAAACAATGCTGGAATCTTATCGTCAGACACTTCTGGTAGAGCGAGTGGAAGATCTGAGGCAATTGACGGTTTTTGAAGTCAACACAGACAACTCTCAGATGTATATTCAGGATAAGGCGAAGGCGACAGGCAAGATGGCGGGAACCATGCTGCCCTACTTTGTAACCGTCTTTTTGTTTGCAGGGGCGATGGGAATCGGAACGGATATGATAGCAGGAGAGAAGGAAAGAGGAACCATGTACAGCCTTCTGGTGACGCCGATCCAGAGAAGCTCTATTGTACTGGGGAAGGTGTTTTCGCTTATGACGATCTCCGGAATTTCCGCAATTGTATATGTGACGGCCCTGGCAGTGGCGGCGAATACGATTTTTAAAGACAAGCTGTCGGAGCAAACTTCCACCTGGATATTCAGGCGGGGCAGATCGCTATGCTGGAGTACTGCTATTGTTTATGTCCTTCCTGTATTCTACCATCATTGCACTGATCTCTGTGTTTGCAAAGACGGTGAAAGAAGCAGGAACTTATATTATGCCGGCCTATATGCTGGTGCTGATCATCGGTCTGATCTCCATGTTTTCAACAGGAAAACCCCAGGAAAGCTCTGGTTTGTCCCGTTTTACAACAATGCCATGGCGATTCAGGGAATCATGAGTCAGGAGATCACCTTGTTCCAGTACGGGATCACGGTGGCGGAAAACCATCATTAAAACGGGACAAACCAGAGGCTTTCCTGGGGTTTTCCTGTTGAAAACATGGAGATCAGACCGATGATCAGCACCAGCATATAGGCCGGCATAATATAAGTTCCTGCTTCTTTCACCGTCTTTGCAAACACAGAGATCAGTGCAATGATGGTAGAATACAGGAAGGACATAAACAATAGCAGTACTCCCAGCATAGCGATCTGCCCCGCCTGAATATCCAGGTGGAAGTTTGCTCCCGACAGCTTGTCTTTAAAAATCGTATTCGCCGCCACTGCCAGGGCCGTCACATATACAATTGCGGAAATTCCGGAGATCGTCATAAGCGAAAACACCTTCCCCAGTACAATAGAGCTTCTCTGGATCGGCGTCACCAGAAGGCTGTACATGGTTCCTCTTTCCTTCTCTCCTGCTATCATATCCGTTCGATTCCCATCGCCCCTGCAAAAAAAGACGGTTACAAAGTAGGCAGCATGGTTCCCGCCATCTTGCCTGTCGCCTTCGCCTTATCCTGAATATACATCTGAGAGTTGTCTGTGTTGACTTCAAAAACCGTCAATTGCCTCAGATCTTCACTCGCTCTACCAGAAGTGTCTGACGATAAGATTCCAGCATTGTTTTCACAAAGGAGGACGTCTTGGCCGAATATTCTTCTGACGGATTTTCGTAGGTATTGACCAGGGAAGAGGCTCCCCTTCTTTGTAAGCCTTTGTCTGCTCTTCAAATCCATCGGAAAATCTTACGATCAGATCGATCTCTCCCTCTTTGATCTTCTTCTTTGCGCCTCAAATTCTTTTTCAGATTCAATCTGTGTATATTCGGCCAAAAATCCTGACGCTTCCATCTGTTGCTGAAAGTCTGTCGGCGCGTGAAGTGTATAAATCCTGGATTTGTGTGCCTCGATGTCTTTCTGCTTCCGTTCCGCCATCATTCCCACAACCGAAAAAATAACCAGCATGATCACCACCGGCAATACAAAGACAGAAAATACCATTTTTTGTCCTGAATATCCGCGCCATTTCTTTCCCGAATATTTCTCTGATTCCTTTCATGCCGCTACTCCCCTTCTTTTCCCTGTAAAATTCGAAAAATGCGTCTTCCAGATCCTGTGCTCCGGTCTGCTGCAGAAGTTCTGCCACCGTACCTTCTGCCACCATTTCTCCATCCACAATGATCCCGATCCTGTCACACAGTTTTTGTGCTTCCGACATAATATGGGTGGAAACCACGATCAGCTTTCCTTCATTCCGCAGCTTTTTCAGATAGTCTGTTACCCCTCTTGCCGTGATGATATCCAATCCGTTGGTAGGTTCGTCAAAAATAACGATCCTGGGATCATGTACCAGACTCACTGCAATGGCTGCTTTCTGCTTCATTCCTGTGGAAAGCTCCTTGATCTGCTTATGGGCAAAGCCTTCGATCCCAAAATAGGAAAACAATTCCTCTTTTCTCTGTTGAAGAGTATCTTTTTCCACTTCATGCAGCCGTCCGAAAAATCAAACATATAATCTACTGTAAACTGCTCATCCAGTTTAATGTCACTGGTCAGAAATCCAATCTGCGTCCTGACTTTCTTGGGCTCCTTCTGCACCTCGTATCCATTCACATAAATCTCTCCTTCGGTAGGAGGAATCAAGGTAGCGATACAGCGGAGCGTGGTCGTCTTTCCCGCACCGTTTGGTCCCAGAAGGCCATAGATCTCTCCCTCTTTCGCCTGAAAGCTCAGATTTCCTACCGCCGTCTTTTTAGGATCCTTCGTCTTTAACTCCATCATCTGCTTTTTGTTCAGACGATACACCTTCGTCAGATTTTGATTTCTATCATCTTTGCACCCTCTTCCTGCTCGTTTCTGATATTGTCTTATTGTATTGCTTTGTTGATACAATCATACTTCCTCTCTTTTTCTTGTCAACCTCTTTTTCTTCCCGGAGATGCTCCGGACGCCCGCTTCCTTCCCTCTGGCTTTCTCTGTGCTTTCCCGCATGTTTGCAGGGATTTTCTTTGATTTTCATACTCACATACAATTTCCTGTAAAACAGAACCATCAGCCCTATGAGGTGAACTCCTTTCGTCAGGTTCCGTCTGACAAAAGAGGCCTTCACTGCTGATGGTTTCTGATTGACCCTATTATTTCCAATGTTTCTGGCATGTTTGATATTTGATGGCTTTTTACAGGATCCTTGTCCCTGTTTTTCCCTGAACGCAGCTTTTACATGATCGAAAGAAGTGATGATCGCCCTTCTTCCCTCCCGTTTCTCCAGAAAGGAAATGGACGCCCGAAACTTCGGAAGCATATTATATACTCCAAAGTGTCCTTCTTCCATATAGCCTTTTGCTTCCTCCACGCTGATCTCCTCCAGCTGTTCCTCTCTGTCTGTCCCCATGTGGATCTTTACCTTTTCCACGCTGGTCAGGATAATCAGTTCGTCTGCATCCGTCTCTTCTGCCAGCTTCCCGGCCGCCAGATCTTTCTCCACTACCGCGCTGGCTCCTTCAGATGATGCTCCTGCTCCAGCACAGGATCCTCCGCTCCGGCTGCGATCACCACCTGATCTGCATCCAGGAGCGCTTTTATCGCATCAATCTCCACAATGGCAACCGGATTGGGCGCCGCTACGATTCTGCGGAAACCTTTTCCCGGCTCTTCCACCACATAATTTCCTTTTTCCT
>NZ_VULY01000002.1 GCF_009696485.1 Suipraeoptans intestinalis | reverse complement strand
GCGGGACACCCTGTATTTTAAAGACGATGATTCCCGTCTGTCTTTTCTGCAGGGCAACTATATTACCCTGACCAATATGAGCGAGGCAGATGTAGAAAGGATCATCCGTTACCGGCTGGAGCCCATCAACATCTCTTTTCATACCACCAATCCCAAACTCCGGTGCGAGATGCTGCACAACAGGTTTGCGGGGAAGCGTTGAAAAAGGTGGACCGGTTCTATGAAGCGGGAATCCAGATGAACGGCAGATCGTTTTGTGCAAGGGGTCAACGACGGAGAGGAGCTGGAAAGAAGCATCGAAGATCTCAGCATATCTGCCGTATCTGCAAAGTGTTTCCGTGGTTCCGGTAGGACTGACCAGATTTCGCGATGGACTTTATGAAATGCAGCCTTTTCAAAAGGAGGATGCCAAAAAGGTGCTGGACACCATAAAATCCTGGCAGAAAAAGCTGTATGAGGCTCACGGAGTCCACTTTATCCACGGAAGCGACGAATGGTATCTTCTGGCACAGGAGCCTTTGCCCAGGGAAGAGTGCTACGACGGATACCTTCAGCTGGAAAACGGAGTAGGAATGCTGACGCTTCTGGAAAATGAATTTCAGGAAGCGTTGAAAAAGAGAAAAAGGACGCCAGAAAAAGAAGCGTATCCATTGCAACAGGAGCTTTGGCTTATCCGCGGATCCAGCGCATGGCAAAGCAGATGGAAGAGATCTATGAGGAAACAAAGATCCGTGTGTTTTGTATCCGAAATGATTTTTCGGGAGAGGATCACGGTGTCGGGCCTGATCACCGGACAGGATCTTATTCGGCAGCTAAAGGACAAAGAGCTTGGGCCTTCTTCTCCCCTGTAATATGTTCCGGAACGGGGAAGAGGTATTTCTGGATGACCTCACCGGCAGCAGGTAGAGGATGCTTTACAAGTGAAGATAGATATTGTAAAATCAAGCGGACAAGATTTTGTAAATGCCATCAAAGACGTATAGACGCAGGTAGAAGCAGTGCAGAGAAAAACACAGGCTACAGGCAGAAAAGTGTACGATGCAGGCAGAAAACACAGGCTACAGGCAGAAAAGTGTACGATGCAGGCAGAGAACACAGGCTACAGGCAGAAAAATGCATGATGCAGGCAGAGAACACAGACTACAGGCAAAAGTACAAACAGAAAAAGACGGACAGGAAAAAGCAGATAGGAGAAGATAGATGAGTAAACCGGTAGTGGCGGTAGTAGGACGTCCAAACGTAGGAAAATCTACATTGTTTAACGCACTGGCAGGAGAGATGATCTCCATCGTAAAGGATACGCCGGGAGTGACCAGGGATCGTATTTATGCGGATGTGTCCTGGCTGGATAAGGAGTTTACCCTGATAGATACGGGAGGAATCGAGCCGGAGAGCGGGGATGTGATCCTGTCTCAGATGAGAGAACAGGCACAGATCGCCATTGATACGGCAGACGTGATCCTGTTTCTGACGGATGTCAGACAGGGGCTGGTGGATGCGGATTTCAAAGTGGCAGATATGCTGAGGCGATCCCAGAAGCCGGTGGTTCTGGCAGTGAACAAGGTGGACAATTTTGAAAAATTCATGCCGGATGTGTACGAATTTTACAATTTGGGAATCGGAGAGCCAAAGCCCATCTCCGCAGCGGGAAAACAGGGACTGGGAGATCTTTTGGACTGTGTGGCAGATCATTTTCCTCAGGGATTGGAAGGAGAGGAAGAGGATGAAAGGCCAAGGATCGCCATTGTGGGGAAACCCAACGTAGGAAAATCCTCTATCATCAACCGGATCCTGGGTGAGCAGAGGGTGATCGTATCGGATGTGGCAGGAACCACAAGAGATGCCATTGACACGGATGTGAAGCGGGGAGACCGGGAGTATGTATTTATTGATACAGCGGGACTTCGCAGAAAGAATAAGATCAAAGAGGAACTGGAACGATACAGCATCATCCGCACGGTGACAGCCGTGGAGCGGGCAGATGTGGTGCTGGTGGTGATCGACGCGGCGGAAGGGTCACGGAGCAGGACGCCAAATAGCCGGGATCGCCCATGAGCGGGGCAAGGGATCATCCTGGTGGTCAACAAATGGGATGCGCTGGAAAAGAATGACCGAACCATGCGGGAATATGAAAATGAGCTGAGAAGGATCCTTTCCTTTATGCCCTACGCCCAGACCATGTATATTTCGGCTCTGACAGGGCAGAGGGTGGAAAAACTGTTCGACGCCATCGACACGGTCATTGCAAACCAGACGTTAAGGATCGCTACCGGCGTTCTGAACGAGATCGTGACCGAGGCGGTTGCCATGCAACAGCCGCCGTCAGATAAAGGGAAGCGCCTGAAGATCTACTATATCACCCAGGTATCTGTGAAGCGCCGACTTTTGTTATTTTTGTGAATGACAAGGAACTGATGCATTTTTCTTATACCAGGTATCTGGAAAACAAGATCAGAGAGGCGTTTGGCTTCGGAGGAACGTCCCTGAGATTTTTCGTGCGGGAAAGAAAGGAAAAGTAAGATGGAGCGACTGGTGTGTTTGGCTGTAGGGTATGCCTTTGGACTGATACAGACAGGATACTTGTGCGGGAAGTTTCAAAAAAAAGATATCCGGACGATGGGTAGCGGTAATGCGGGACGACTAATGCTCTTCGGACGCTGGGATGGAAGGCCGGTCTGGTCACGTTTCTGGAGACGTATTAAAATGCGTCCTGGCAGCGGAGTAGTTACGCTTCTGTATGGACGCATTTTAATACGTCTCCAGAAACGTGACCAGACGGCCTTCCATCCCAGCGTCCGAAGAGCATTAGTCGTCCCGCATTACGCTACCCATCGTCCGGATATCTTTTTTTTGAAACTTCCCGCACAAGTATCCTGTCTGTATCAGTCCAAAGGCATACCCTACAGCCAAACACACCAGTCGCTCCATCTTACTTTTCCTTTCTTTCCCGCACGAAAAATCTCAGGGACGTTCCTCCGAAGCCAAACGCCTCTCTGATCTTGTTTTCCAGATACCTGGTATAAGAAAAATGCATCAGTTCCTTGTCATTCACAAAAATAACAAAAGTCGGCGGCTTCACAGATACCTGGGTGATATAGTAGATCTTCAGGCGCTTCCCTTTATCTGACGGCGGCTGTTGCATGGCAACCGCCTCGGTCACGATCTCGTTCAGAACGCCGGTAGCGATCCTTAACGTCTGGTTTGCAATGACCGTGTCGATGGCGTCGAACAGTTTTTCCACCCTCTGCCCTGTCAGAGCCGAAATATACATGGTCTGGGCGTAGGGCATAAAGGAAAGGATCCTTCTCAGCTCATTTTCATATTCCCGCATGGTTCGGTCATTCTTTTCCAGCGCATCCCATTTGTTGACCACCAGGATGATCCCCTTGCCCCGCTCATGGGCGATCCCGGCTATTTTGGCGTCCTGCTCCGTGACCCCTTCCGCCGCGTCGATCACCACCAGCACCACATCTGCCCGCTCCACGGCTGTCACCGTGCGGATGATGCTGTATCGTTCCAGTTCCTCTTTGATCTTATTCTTTCTGCGAAGTCCCGCTGTATCAATAAATACATACTCCCGGTCTCCCCGCTTCACATCCGTGTCAATGGCATCTCTTGTGGTTCCTGCCACATCCGATACGATCACCCTCTGCTCACCCAGGATCCGGTTGATGATAGAGGATTTTCCTACGTTGGGTTTCCCCACAATGGCGATCCTTGGCCTTTCATCCTCTTCCTCTCCTTCCAATCCCTGAGGAAAATGATCTGCCACACAGTCCAAAAGATCTCCCAGTCCCTGTTTTCCCGCTGCGGAGATGGGCTTTGGCTCTCCGATTCCCAAATTGTAAAATTCGTACACATCCGGCATGAATTTTTCAAAATTGTCCACCTTGTTCACTGCCAGAACCACCGGCTTCTGGGATCGCCTCAGCATATCTGCCACTTTGAAATCCGCATCCACCAGCCCCTGTCTGACATCCGTCAGAAACAGGATCACGTCTGCCGTATCAATGGCGATCTGTGCCTGTTCTCTCATCTGAGACAGGATCACATCCCCGCTCTCCGGCTCGATTCCTCCGTATCTATCAGGGTAAACTCCTTATCCAGCCAGGACACATCCGCATAAATACGATCCCTGGTCACTCCCGGCGTATCCTTTACGATGGAGATCATCTCTCCTGCCAGTGCGTTAAACAATGTAGATTTTCCTACGTTTGGACGTCCTACTACCGCCACTACCGGTTTACTCATCTATCTTCTCCTATCTGCTTTTTCCTGTCCGTCTTTTTCTGTTTGTACTTTTGCCTGTAGTCTGTGTTCTCTGCCTGCATCATGCATTTTTCTGCCTGTAGCCTGTGTTCTCTGCCTGCATCGTACACTTTTCTGCCTGTAGCCTGTGTTTTCTGCCTGCATCGTACACTTTTCTGCCTGTAGCCTGTGTTTTTCTCTGCACTGCTTCTACCTGCGTCTATACGTCTTTGATGGCATTTACAAAATCTTGTCCGCTTGATTTTACAATATCTATCTTCACTTGTAAAGCATCCTCTACCTGCTGCCGGGTGAGGTCATCCAGAAATACCTCTTCCCCGTTCCGGAACATATTACAGGGGAGAAGAAGCCTCGTCCCAAGCTCTTTGTCCTTTAGCTGCCGAATAAGATCCTGTCCGGTGATCAGGCCCGACACCGTGATCCTCTCCCCGAAAAAATCATTTCGGATACAAAACACACGGATCTTTGTTTCCTCATAGATCTCTTCCATCTGCTTTGCCATGCGCTGGATCGCGGATAAGCCAAAGCTCCTGTTGCAATGGATACGCTTCTTTTTCTGGCGTCCTTTTTCTCTTTTTTCAACGCTTCCTGAAATTCATTTTCCAGAAGCGTCAGCATTCCTACTCCGTTTTCCAGCTGAAGGTATCCGTCGTAGCACTCTTCCCTGGGCAAAGGCTCCTGTGCCAGAAGATACCATTCGTCGCTTCCGTGGATAAAGTGGACTCCGTGAGCCTCATACAGCTTTTTCTGCCAGGATTTTATGGTGTCCAGCACCTTTTTGGCATCCTCCTTTTGAAAAGGCTGCATTTCATAAAGTCCATCGCGAAATCTGGTCAGTCCTACCGGAACCACGGAAACACTTTGCAGATACGGCAGATATCTGCTGAGATCTTCGATGCTTCTTTCCAGCTCCTCTCCGTCGTTGACCCCCTTGCACAAAACGATCTGCCCGTTCATCTGGATTCCCGCTTCATAGAACCGGTCCACCTTTTTCAACGCTTCCCCCGCAAACCTGTTGTGCAGCATCTCGCACCGGAGTTTGGGATTGGTGGTATGAAAAGAGATGTTGATGGCTCCAGCCGGTAACGGATGATCCTTTCTACATCTGCCTCGCTCATATTGGTCAGGGTAATATAGTTGCCCTGCAGAAAAGACAGACGGGAATCATCGTCTTTAAAATACAGG
>NZ_VULY01000007.1 GCF_009696485.1 Suipraeoptans intestinalis | reverse complement strand
ACAGCCAGTTCAAACAGAACTTTTGCCAGCATGGGGTAATATGCATTGTAACGGTATTACTTGCCAGGAAGGCATGGATTCCGAATTCCTTCGCTCCCTTTTCTTTCAGGATCTGAAACGCTTCAAACATCTGGTCTGTCGTCATCCCGTACTTGGCGTCTCCCGGATTGTCCATGATGTCGTTGCTGATCTGGAACAGCCCGCCCGGATTATAACGGCAGCTGATCACTTCCGGAATTTTGCCGATGGCTTTTTCCAGGCAGTCACATGTGGGAAATGTCGTCCAGGTTGATGATGGCGCCCAGCCGGTCTGCGTACACAAACTCCTGCGCCGGCGTATCATTGGAAGAAAACATAATATCCCTTCCGCCGATCCCCATGGCTTCGCGAAAGCAACAACTCCGAATAGGATGCACAGTCACAGCCGCCAGCCGTACTCCTCAGAATCCCGATCAAAAACGGATTGGCGTAGCCTTCACGGCAAAATATTCCTTGTATCCCCGGTTCCAGGCAAACGCCTCCTTCAGCGCTTTTATATTTTCACGGATCCCTTTTTCATCATACAGATGAAAAGGAGTGGATACTGCTCTACGATCTTTTCCAGTTGTTCTTTTGTTACAAACGGTGTTTTTTTCATGTCAGTTCTCCTCTTTCAATGTCAGCAGCTCTATCTCATTGGACAAAGCCGTCTTATACAGCTCCACAAAGTTCTTCTGCCCGGAATACAAGGCGGTGTTCATACTTCCCTCTCCATACTCTCCTGTGATCACATAGCGGGAATCCGAAATAACCCCTATCTGCATTCCTCTGTCCCTGCTACATATACTCTGGCATTTTTGAAGGTAACCGGCCGGTCCGTGATGATCACAACCTTTTTCCCGGCGGCCTGCAGCGCCTCCAATTCCCTGACCATCAGTAAAAGATAATTTCTGGTACAACTGATATAGACTCTCTCCTCCACTTCCTCCAAAAGGTTGCGGATCTTGTTCAGGATATTTTTTCCGCCTTCTATCGTAATATAGCCCTCTGCTTCTTCCCGCTCCTTAGGCGCACGCAGAGAGAGCCATTTTTTCGCCTCTTCCAGTCTCCGGATACGGTTTTTACAAAACTCTTCCAACGGAACCGGAACGTACTTTCTGGCTGTTCCTTCCTCCAGAAGATACACCGCTCCCTTTTCCTGCATGTTGGCCAGTGCATTGTATGCGTTGGACCTGGAAATCCCGGTCTGCTTTGCCACCTCGTACCCCGTTACCTTTCCTTCCTCCAAAATACATTGGTAAATGCAGGCCTCCTGCCTTGTCAGACCAAATTCCATCAGTCTTTCAGCAAATGATGTCGTCTCCACTCTGCCACCTCCTGTACTATTTAGTGTTTCTCTCAAGTACTACTATATACCTCTTCCCTCTCTCTGTCAAGAATCCTTCTCAAAACAGACCGTTTCTTTCCTGCCGGCAGGACACATCGCTTCACCATCCCCCTTCCACGACAATCCCTTTTCTGTGCTTTTCTACAAAAAAAGATGCCGCCACACCACTGATACTCTCCAGCGGTGCAGTGCACCTTTTTTCTGTCTAATCTACTACAGCAATCTGCATGATATTGCTGACGCCTTCTCTTTGTGCCTTTACGTTGGGTGACGGGATCCCTGCCGTCAGCACGATGATATCTCCCGACTCTGCCATCTGTTTCGCACATGCCAGATCAATGGCCCCGCTGCAGATGTCTTCCGTCGTCTGGAATTCAATGGATTTCAGCGGACGAACCCCCCAGTAGATCTGCATCCTCCGTAAGGTTTCTTCGTTGGGCGTGACCCCTATAATATCCATCGGAGGCTTAAACTTGGACACGACTCTTGCCGTTGCTCCCGATACCGTAGGCGTAATGATACATTTGGCGTTCAAACTTCCCGCCGTCGTCACCGTCGCAAATCCCAGAGCACAGGAGGTGCTTTTCAGATAGTTTTTCTCTGCCCTTTTCAAAAGCGTCTCATGATCCAGGTGTTCTTCTGTATTTTCCACGATATGCACCATCATCTGCAGACTCTCCAGCGGATATTTTCCCTGCGCGGTCTCTCCGGACAGCATGACCGCATCGGTTCCGTCATAAACCGCATTGGCCACGTCTGTGACTTCCGCTCTTGTAGGACGCGGATTCCGCATCATGGAATCCAGCATCTGCGTGGCTGTGATCACCGGCTTGTAATTGCTGTTACATTTCTGGATGATCATCTTCTGCAGGTAAGGTACTTCCTCCGCCGGGATCTCCACTCCCAGATCTCCCCTGGCGATCATGATCCCGTCCGCACACCGGATGATCATCCAGAAATGTAACAGCAATTACAAGCCGGTGATCACAGCCACGCAGATGCTGGATTCCATGATGCGGAATCCGCGTCCTACAAGAGCGGAAGTCACAGACGTGGCCAATGCGGTTTATGACGGAACCGATGCGGTCATGCTGTCCGGAGAGACCGCGCAGGGAAAATATCCGCTGGAGAGTCTGCAGATGATGGTGCATATCGTGGAAAATACAGAAGAACACCTGGATCATGAGACGCTTTTGAAAAGGGCAGAGAAAAACTATCTGAAAAGCACCTCCTGTGCTCTGGGATTTGCGACGGTGACGACGGCGGGAAGTTTGAACGCCAAATGTATCATTACGCCTACGGTATCGGAGCAACGGCAAGAGTCGTGTCCAAGTTTAAGCCTCCGATGGATATTATAGGGGTCACGCCCAACGAAGAAACCTTACGGAGGATGCAGATCTACTGGGGGTTCGTCCGCTGAAATCCATTGAATTCCAGACGACGGAAGACATCTGCAGCGGGGCCATTGATCTGGCATGTGCGAAACAGATGGCAGAGTCGGGAGATATCATCGTGCTGACGGCAGGGATCCCGTCACCCAACGTAAAGGCACAAAGAGAAGGCGTCAGCAATATCATGCAGATTGCTGTAGTAGATTAGACAGAAAAAAGGTGCACTGCACCGCTGGAGAGTATCAGTGGTGTGGCGGCATCTTTTTTTGTAGAAAAAGCACAGAAAAGGGGATTGTCGTGGAAGGGGGATGGTGAAGCGATGTGTCCTGCCGGCAGGAAAGAAACGGTCTGTTTTGAGAAGGATTCTTGACAGAGAGAGGGAAGAGGTATATAGTAGTACTTGAGAGAAACACTAAATAGTACAGGAGGTGGCAGAGTGGAGACGACATCATTTGCTGAAAGACTGATGGAATTTGGTCTGACAAGGCAGGAGGCCTGCATTTACCAATGTATTTTGGAGGAAGGAAAGGTAACGGGGTACGAGGTGGCAAAGCAGACCGGGATTTCCAGGTCCAACGCATACAATGCACTGGCCAACATGCAGGAAAAGGGAGCGGTGTATCTTCTGGAGGAAGGAACAGCCAGAAAGTACGTTCCGGTTCCGTTGGAAGAGTTTTGTAAAAACCGTATCCGGAGACTGGAAGAGGCGAAAAATGGCTCTCTCTGCGTGCGCCTAAGGAGCGGGAAGAAGCAGAGGGCTATATTACGATAGAAGGCGGAAAAAATATCCTGAACAAGATCCGCAACCTTTTGGAGGAAGTGGAGGAGAGAGTCTATATCAGTTGTACCAGAAATTATCTTTTACTGATGGTCAGGGAATTGGAGGCGCTGCAGGCCGCCGGGAAAAGGTTGTGATCATCACGGACCGGCCGGTTACCTTCAAAAATGCCAGAGTATATGTAGGCAGGACAGAGGAATGCAGATAGGGTTATTTCGATTCCCGCTATGTGATCACAGGAGAGTATGGAGAGGGAAGTATGAACACCGCCTTGTATTCCGGGCAGAAGAACTTTGTGGAGCTGTATAAGACGGCTTTGTCCAATGAGATAGAGCTGCTGACATTGAAAGAGGAGAACTGACATGAAAAAAACACCGTTTGTAACAAAAGAACAACTGGAAAAGATCGTTAGAGCAGTATCCCACTCCTTTTCATCTGTATGATGAAAAAGGGATCCGTGAAAATATAAAAGCGCTGAAGGAGGCGTTTGCCTGGAACCGGGATACAAGGAATATTTTGCCGTGAAGGCTACGCCCAATCCGTTTTTGATCGGATTCTGAGGGAGTACGGCTGCGGCTGTGACTGTGCATCCTATTCGGGAGGTTGTTGCTTTCCGAAGCCATGGGGATCGGCGGAAGGGATATTATGTTTTCTTCCAATGATACGCCGGCGGCAGGAGTTTGTGTACGCAGACCGGCTGGGCGCCATCATCAACCTGGACGACATTTCCCACATTGACTGCCTGGAAAAAGCCATCGGCAAAATTCCGGAAGTGATCAGCTGCCGTTATAATCCGGGCGGGCTGTTCCAGATCAGCAACGACATCATGGACAATCCGGGAGACGCCAAGTACGGTGATGACGACAGACCAGATGTTTGAAGCGTTTCAGATCCTGAAAGAAAAGGGAGCGAAGGAATCGGAATCCATGCCTTCCTGGCAAGTAATACCGTTACAAATGCATATTACCCCATGCTGGCAAAAGTTCTGTTTGAACTGGCTGTTCGCCTGAAGAAGGGAGACAGGCGTCCATATCGGGTTTATCAATCTGTCGGGAGGGATCGGTATTCCTTATCGTCCGGAACAGGAGCCAATGATATCCGGGTGATCGGAGAAGAAGTCAGGAAGGTATACGAGGAAGTTCTGGTGCCGGAAGGGATGGGAGATGTGGCGATCTACACGGAGCTGGGGCGTTTTATGATGGGGCCTTACGGTCATCTGGTTACAAAGGCGATCCATGAAAAGCATACGCACAAAGACTATATCGGAGTGGACGCGTGCGCCGTAAACCTGATGCGTCCGGCCATGTACGGGGCGTATCATCATATTACCGTGATGGGGAAGGAAGAGGAGC
>NZ_VULY01000039.1 GCF_009696485.1 Suipraeoptans intestinalis | reverse complement strand
GTATCGGAACGGCAGCAACTGCCGCAGCTACCAATGCAGACGTACCGCTTCTTTTGGGAATTGCCGTATGCAGCGCAATATTTGTATTTGTGGGAAATCTGATCGCCAACCTGCTGTATGGTGTGTTTGATCCCGGATCAGAGAGGGGGAGCGTGGATAAAAGACAGATTTGGAACAGGGCGATCCTGGTGGCTCTTTGGTGTCCGCTGCAGTCGTATATCTGGCAGGGATCTTTTTTGGGGATTTCTATGGATCCTTCCTGTTATGATACAAATTATGCGGACAAATTTATATCTCCGGGATCAAAGCATTGGTTTGGCACGGATTTTGTGGGAAGAGATATGTTTTACCGATGTATCAAAGGATTGTCCAACAGTCTGATCGTGGGGATCCTGGCGTCGGTCGTCAGCTCTGTCATTGCTTTGGCGGCCGGAATTGCCTCCGCTGTGCTTGGCGGCCGGGTGGACCGATGTGTAAATTGGTGTGTGGATCTGTGTATGGGTCTGCCTCATCTTGTACTTTTGATACTGATCTCTTTTATGATGGGAAAGGGGGGCAGGGAGTCACGATAGCGGTAGCTCTGACCCACTGGCCTTCCCTGACCAGGATCGTCCGCTCGGAAGTGATGCAGATACGATCCTCACAGTATGTGCAGGCGTCATACCGATTGGGGAAATCAAAGATCTATGTGGCAGTCCGTCATATTCTGCCGCATGTTCTTCCGGTATACATGATCGGACTGATCCTGTTGTTTCCCCATGCGATCATGCATGAGGCCGCCATCACCTTCCTTGGGTTTGGGATGCCTGCAGAAATGCCTGCCATCGGCGTGATCTTATCAGAGGCGATGAATCATATCACAACAGGAAAATGGTGGCTTGCCCTGTTTCCCGGATGTATGCTTCTGATCGCAGTGATTCTATTTGACGTGATCGGAGAAAATCTTAAAAAACTCTGGAATCCGGGAAGCGCACAGGAGTAGGGGGAGAAATGAAAGAGAAAAGTATTTTAACGGTAGACGACCTGGTTGTGTCGTTTCATATGTATAAAGGTTTGTTTCGGAAAGAGCGTCTGGAAGTCGTGCATTCTCTTTCTTTGGATGTCAATCGGGAGAGATCGTGGCTGTGGTAGGCTCCAGCGGATCCGGGAAAAGCCTTCTTGCCCATGCCATCATGGACTTCTTCCCGATAATGCAGCGGTGAGTGGAAGGATTTGCTATGACGGAAAAGAGGCTGGACGCAAAAGACCAGAAAAGCCTCTTCTGGGAAAAAGATGACGTTCATCCCACAGTCTGTAGACTATCTGGATCCTGTAATGAAGGTGGGAAAGCAGGTGATAGGAGTCTATTCCACAAAGGAACGCCAGGAGGAACTGTTTGAAAAATACAAATTGCCGAAAGAAACAGAGGAGATGTATCCGTTTCAGCTTTCAGGAGGAATGGCAAGAAGAGTACTGGTCTCATCGGCAGTCACGGAGATGCCGCAGCTTTTGATCGCAGATGAGCCCACGCCGGGGCTGGGAATTGAGATGGCCATGGATACGCTGAAGCATTTTCGGGAGATTGCAGATCAGGGGGCGGGGGTGCTTCTGATTACCCATGACATTGACCTGGCGTTTTCGGTGGCTGACAGGATCGCTGTGTTTTATGCCGGGACCATCCTGGAATCTGCTCCGACGGAAGACTTTCTTGCCGGTGCAAAAAAACTTCGCCATCCTTACAGCAAGGCGTTTATTTCCGCACTTCCGCAAAATGAGTTTCAGGCCATGGAAGGTGTCCAACCCCATGCGGCCTGCCTGCCAAAGGGATGCCTGTTTGCGGACCGTTGTCCGAATGTGACGCAGGAATGTTTGGAAGAGATTCCCATGAGAAGCTTACGCGGCGGAAAGGTCAGGTGTGTACATGCAACTTAGCGCAGAAAATATCAGTTTTCGATATACAGAAACATCTCCCTGGATCTTAAAGGATGTCAGCCTGAAGGTAGATACGGGGGAAAGAGTGGGGATCGTCGGGCCCTCCGGATACGGGAAGAGTACACTGGCAAAATTCTGGCGGGATACCAGCGTGCAGAGGTCGGGCAGGTTTTGATCGATCAAAAGCCTGTACAGACAAACGGATTCTGTCCGGTACAGCTGATCTACCAGCATCCGGAGCTGGCGGTCAACCCAGGTGGAAAATGGAAAAAACCCTGAGAGAATGTTGGGATCCGGATGAAGAGGTCCTACGGTGCTTCGGCATTGAAAAGGACTGGCTGAAAAGATGGCCGCGGGAGCTGTCAGGAGGAGAATTACAAAGGTTTTGTATTGTACGGCTGCTAAGTCCCAAGACAAAATTTTTGATCTGTGATGAGATCACAACGATGCTGGACGTTATCTCCCAGGCGCAGATCTGGAACAGACTTCTTATGCTGTCAGAAGAACGCAGCTACGGAATGGTGATCGTCACCCATAATATGGAACTGGCAAAACGGGTCTGCACAAGAATCATTGATTTAAGGGAAATAAACCGGAGGTAGGGAAAATGGATACAAAGAAGATACTGGAACAGGTAAAAGAGGGAGAACTCTCCATAGAAGAGGCGGAAGAATGGTTTCGCAGACAGCCGTTTGAAGATCTAGGCTATGCAAAGCTGGATACACACAGAAAGCTGCGCTCCGGATGTGCGGAAGTGATCTTTTGCAGTGGAAAAGCAGACGATCATCTGTTAAGCATCTATGAACGTCTTTATCTGGCAGAAGGAGAAGTGCTGGGAACGAGAGCCGACAAGAGCAGGCGGCGCTTGTCCAGGGAAGATTGAAGGAAGTCGTCTATGATCCTCTGTCACGTATTTTAAAAATCGAAAAGAAGGACAAGGAGTATGTGGGAAAGATCGTAGTGTGTACGGCGGGGACGGCGGACATTCCGGTGGCGGAAGAAGCGGCGCAGACGGCAGAATTTTTCGGGAATCGGGTAGAACGACTGTACGATGTGGGAGTAAGCGGACTGCACCGTCTTCTTTCCCGGGTAGAAACCGTTCAGAAAGCCAACTGTGTGATCGCAGTGGCGGGAATGGAGGGGGCGCTGGCAAGTGTGATCGGAGGGCTGGTAGACAAGCCGGTGATCGCAGTGCCTACCTCTGTCGGCTATGGGGCAAGCCTGAATGGGATTTCGGCACTTCTGACAATGATCAATTCCTGTGCCAACGGCATTGCTACCGTAAATATTGATAACGGCTATGGGGCTGGATATATCGCATCACAGATCAACAGACTGGGGGTATACAAGAATGGGTAAACGAAAACTATATCTGGAATGCTACGCAGGGATTAGCGGCGACATGACAGTGGCAGCTCTGCTGGATCTGGGGGCGGATCCAAAGGTGTTGGACGAGGCATTAAACAGTCTTTCCATCAGCGATCAGTTTCAGACCAGGATCAGCAGAGTGTCAAAATCAGGACTGGATGCCTGTGATTTTGAAGTGGTGCTCCGGGAGGACAATCATGACCATGATATGCAGTATCTGCATGGCCACAGCCATGGGCAGGAGCATTCACACAGCCATGATCAGGAACACACACACAGTCATGATCAAGAGCACACACACAGTCATGCGCAGGGACATTTACACAGCCACCAGGCGAAGGAAGAGGGCTGTGGTCACTGTCACCGAAGCCTGACAGAGATCCAGAAGATCATCTACAACAGCTCCCTGACAAACCGTGCAAAAAGCTGGCGGAAAGTATGTTTGATATTCTTGCGAATGCAGAAGCGAAGGCTCATGGAACATTAAAAATAGAGGTACATTTCCACGAAGTGGGCGCCGTGGACTCGATCGTAGATATGATTGCCGCTGCCGTTTGCATAGATAATCTGGGAATTGATGAGGTGATCATCCCGGCGCTTTAATGAAGGAATCGGAACGCGTTCGGTGTCAGCATGGAATCCTGCCTGTTTCCGGTTCCTGCCGTCGTCAATATCGTCAATACAGAAAACCTTACCCTGCACATTACAGAAACAGAAGGGGAGTTTGTCACACCTACAGGGGCAGCGATCGCAGCAGCGATCAAGACAGATGACAGACTTCCTGAAGAAATTCGCGTATCGAACAAAAGCGCTTCATCACCGTAGCAGTCCGTCCTATATTGGTTTCTAGTTTTACGATACAGTCCGATCCGGCAGCCGGCTGTTTCTGTTCTTCGATCAGCATTGCCCGCAGGATGCTGGGTCTTTCATAGGTCCTCTTTCCTGCCCAATCCCCGTCTTCAGGATACGGAATTTTTCAGGAAGTCTGTCATCTGTCTTGATCGCTGCTGCGATCGCTGCCCCTGTAGGTGTGACAAACTCCCTTCTGTTTCTGTAATGTGCAGGGTAAGGTTTTCTGTATTGACGATATTGACGACGGCAGGAACCGGAACAGGCAGGATTCCATGCTGACACCGAACGGTTCCGATTCCTTCATAAAGCGCCGGGATGATCACCTCATCAATTCCCAGATTATCTATGCAAACGGCAGCGGCAATCATATCTACGATCGAGTCCACGGCGCCCACTTCGTGGAAATGTACCTCTATTTTTAATGTTCCATGAGCCTTCGCTTCTGCATTCGCAAGAATATCAAACATACTTTCCGCCAGCTTTTTTGCACGGTTTGTCAGGGAGCTGTTGTAGATGATCTTCTGGATCTCTGTCAGGCTTCGGTGACAGTGACCACAGCCCTCTTCCTTCGCCTGGTGGCTGTGTAAATGTCCCTGCGCATGACTGTGTGTGTGCTCTTGATCATGACTGTGTGTGTGTTCCTGATCATGGCTGTGTGAATGCTCCTGCCATGGCTGTGGCCATGCAGATACTGCATATCATGGTCATGATTGTCCTCCCGGAGCACCACTTCAAAATCACAGGCATCCAGTCCTGATTTTGACACTCTGCTGATCCTGGTCTGAAACTGATCGCTGATGGAAAGACTGTTTAATGCCTCGTCCAACACCTTTGGATCCGCCCCCAGATCCAGCAGAGCTGCCACTGTCATGTCGCCGCTAATCCCTGCGTAGCATTCCAGATATAGTTTTCGTTTACCCATTCTTGTATACCCCCAGTCTGTTGATCTGTGATGCGATATATCCAGCCCCATAGCCGTTATCAATATTTACGGTAGCAATGCCGTTGGCACAGGAATTGATCATTGTCAGAAGTGCCGAAATCCCATTCAGGCTTGCCCCATAGCCGACAGAGGTAGGCACTGCGATCACCGGCTTGTCTACCAGCCTCCGATCACACTTGCCAGCGCCCCCTCCATTCCCGCCACTGCGATCACACAGTTGGCTTTCTGAACGGTTTCTACCCGGGAAAGAAGACGGTGCAGTCCGCTTACTCCCACATCGTACAGTCGTTCTACCCGATTCCCGAAAAATTCTGCCGTCTGCGCCGCTTCTTCCGCCACCGGAATGTCCGCCGTCCCCGCCGTACACACTACGATCTTTCCCACATACTCCTTGTCCTTCTTTTCGATTTTTAAAATACGTGACAGAGGATCATAGACGACTTCCTTCAATCTTCCCTGGACAAGCGCCGCCTGCTCTTTGTCGGCTCTCGTTCCCAGCACTTCTCCTTCTGCCAGATAAAGACGTTCATAGATGCTTAACAGATGATCGTCTGCTTTTCCACTGCAAAAGATCACTTCCGCACATCCGGAGCGCAGCTTTCTGTGTGTATCCAGCTTTGCATAGCCTAGATCTTCAAACGGCTGTCTGCGAACCATTCTTCCGCCTCTTCTATGGAGAGTTCTCCCTCTTTTACCTGTTCCAGTATCTTCTTTGTATCCATTTTCCCTACCTCCGGTTTATTTCCCTTAAATCAATGATTCTTGTGCAGACCCGTTTTGCCAGTTCCATATTATGGGTGACGATCACCATTCCGTAGCTGCGTTCTTCTGACAGCATAAGAAGTCTGTTCCAGATCTGCGCCTGGGAGATAACGTCCAGCATCGTTGTGATCTCATCACAGATCAAAAATTTTGTCTTGGGACTTAGCAGCCGTACAATACAAAACCTTTGTAATTCTCCTCCTGACAGCTCCCGCGGCCATCTTTTCAGCCAGTCCTTTTCAATGCCGAAGCACCGTAGGACCTCTTCATCCGGATCCCAACATTCTCTCAGGGTTTTTTCCATTTTCCACCTGGGGTTGACCGCCAGCTCCGGATGCTGGTAGATCAGCTGTACCGGACAGAATCCGTTTGTCTGTACAGGCTTTTGATCGATCAAAACCTGCCCGACCTCTGCACGCTGGTATCCCGCCAGAATTTTGCCAGTGTACTCTTCCCGTATCCGGAGGGCCCGACGATCCCCACTCTTTCCCCGTATCTACCTTCAGGCTGACATCCTTTAAGATCCAGGGAGATGTTTCTGTATATCGAAAACTGATATTTTCTGCGCTAAGTTGCATGTACACACCTGACCTTTCCGCCGCGTAAGCTTCTCATGGGAATCTCTTCCAAACATTCCTGCGTCACATTCGGACAACGGTCCGCAAACAGGCATCCCTTTGGCAGGCAGGCCGCATGGGGTTGGACACCTTCCATGGCCTGAAACTCATTTTGCGGAAGTGCGGAAATAAACGCCTTGCTGTAAGGATGGCGAAGTTTTTTTGCACCGGCAAGAAAGTCTTCCGTCGGAGCAGATTCCAGGATGGTCCCGGCATAAAACACAGCGATCCTGTCAGCCACCGAAAACGCCAGGTCAATGTCATGGGTAATCAGAAGCACCCCGCCCCCTGATCTGCAATCTCCCGAAAATGCTTCAGCGTATCCATGGCCATCTCAATTCCCAGCCCCGGCGTGGGCTCATCTGCGATCAAAAGCTGCGGCATCTCCGTGACTGCCGATGAGACCAGTACTCTTCTTGCCATTCCTCCTGAAAGCTGAAACGGATACATCTCCTCTGTTTCTTTCGGCAATTTGTATTTTTCAAACAGTTCCTCCTGGCGTTCCTTTGTGGAATAGACTCCTATCACCTGCTTTCCCACCTTCATTACAGGATCCAGATAGTCTACAGACTGTGGGATGAACGTCATCTTTTTTCCCAGAAGAGCTTTTCTGGTCTTTTGCGTCAGCTCTTTTCCGTCATAGCAAATCCTTCCACTCACCGCTGCATTATCGGGAAGAAGTCCCATGATGGCATGGGCAAGAAGGCTTTTCCCGGATCCGCTGGAGCCTACCACAGCCACGATCTCTCCCCGATTGACATCCAAAGAAAGAGAATGCACGACTTCCAGACGCTCTTTCCGAAACAAACCTTTATACATATGAAACGACACAACCAGGTCGTCTACCGTTAAAATACTTTTCTCTTTCATTTCTCCCCTACTCCTGTGCGCTTCCCGGATTCCAGAGTTTTTTAAGATTTTCTCCGATCACGTCAAATAGAATCACTGCGATCAGAAGCATACATCCGGGAAACAGGGCAAGCCACCATTTTCCTGTTGTGATATGATTCATCGCCTCTGATAAGATCACGCCGATGGCAGGCATTTCTGCAGGCATCCCAAACCCAAGGAAGGTGATGGCGGCCTCATGCATGATCGCATGGGGAAACAACAGGATCAGTCCGATCATGTATACCGGAAGAACATGCGGCAGAATATGACGGACTGCCACATAGATCTTTGATTTCCCCAATCGGTATGACGCCTGCACATACTGTGAGGATCGTATCTGCATCACTTCCGAGCGGACGATCCTGGTCAGGGAAGGCCAGTGGGTCAGAGCTACCGCTATCGTGACTCCCCTGCCCCCCTTTCCCATCATAAAAGAGATCAGTATCAAAAGTACAAGATGAGGCAGACCCATACACAGATCCACACACCAATTTACACATCGGTCCACCGGCCGCCAAGCACAGCGGAGGCAATTCCGGCCGCCAAAGCAATGACAGAGCTGACGACCGACGCCAGGATCCCCACGATCAGACTGTTGGACAATCCTTTGATACATCGGTAAAACATATCTCTTCCCACAAAATCCGTGCCAAACCAATGCTTTGATCCCGGAGATATAAATTTGTCCGCATAATTTGTATCATAACAGGAAGGATCCATAGAAATCCCCCAGAAAAAGATCCCTGCCAGATATACGACTGCAGCGGACACCAAAAGAGCCACCAGGATCCGCCTGTTCCAAATCTGTCTTTTATCCACGCTGCTCCCCCTCTCTGATCCGGGGATCAAACACACCATACAGCAGGTTGGCGATCAGATTTCCCACAAATACAAATATTGCGCTGCATACGGCAATTCCCAAAAGAAGCGGTACTGCATTGGTAGCTGCGGCAGTTGCTGCCGTTCCGATACCGGGATAGGCAAATACAGTCTCTGCAAGCGCCATCCCTCCAAAT
>NZ_VULY01000042.1 GCF_009696485.1 Suipraeoptans intestinalis | reverse complement strand
CGGCTTACCAGATTGAAAAAAGAGAAGCAGAGTTGAAATTCTGGATTACGAGATCGCTTCGAGGAGTACGGAGTGGGATTTGCAAAAGGAAATGAAGCCCTGCGTGACCAGATCCAGAAGGCGCTGGAAGAGCTGGCAGATGAAGGGACACTGGCACAGATCTCCGAAAAGTGGTTCCAGAAAGATATTACAACGATCAATCAATAAGCTTAGGGGAAGCGAAACAGGTGAGCTGTCCGAAAGATGGCTCGCCTTTCGTTTCGTAGGAAGGAGTAAGTTATGTCCGTTTCAGTCATGATTCATAAATTGATGGAGGGCATGCTGGTGTCGCTGGCAATCTTTGCCGTTACACTGGTGTTTTCTTTGCCGCTGGGACTTTTGGTGTCCTTTGGAAGGATGTCCAGAAATCCGGTGGTCCGGGGTGTATTTAAAATTATATTTCCATTATGCGGGAACGCCTCTGATGCTCCAGCTGATGGTCATTTATTTTGGACCCTACTATCTGCTGGGGATCCAAAACAGCTACACCTGGAAAAACATGGCGGTGGCAGTGGGCTTTGTGCTGAACTATGCAGCATATTTTGCGGAGATCTACCGGGGCGGGATCGAATCGATGCCAAAGGGACAGTATGAGGCGGCAAAGATCCTGGGCTATAACAGCAGCCAGACATTTCTTCGGATCATTCTTCCCCAGGTAATGAAAGGATCCTTCCTTCCATCACAAACGAAACGATCACGCTGGTCAAGGACACCTCTTTGGCCTTTACCATCGGCATCATGGAGATGTTCACCATTGCCAAGGCACTGGCAGCGTCCCAGACCACCATGCTTCCGTATCTGTTTGCAGGGATCTTCTATTATGTGTTTAATTTTGTAGTAGCATTCCTGATGGAAACCATCGAAAAGAAAATGAACTATTACAGTTAGGGGGGAATCAGATGAACTTATTGGAAATGCGTCATATCAGAAAAAGCTTTGACGGTGTGGAAGTGTTGAAAGATATCTCCCTGACGGTGAAGGAGGGAGAGGTATTGGGGATCATCGGACCTCCGGCTCCGGGAAATCCACGCTGCTTCGCTGCGCGACAAAGCTGGAGACTTACGACGCCGGAGAAGTGACATACGGAGGAAGCGTGGGCCTGGTCTTCCAGAATTTTAATCTTTTTCCACATTTTTCAGTGCTGAAGAATATCATGGATGCACCTATACGGGTACAGAAGAGGAACCGGGCGGAGGTAAAACAGGAGGCGGAGGAGCTTCTGGAAAAAATGGGTCTGAAAGACAAGGCGAACGCCTATCCTTGCCAGCTGTCAGGCGGACAGCAGCAGAGGGTATCTATCGCGCGGGCTTTGGCTATGAAGCCGGACATCCTGTTTTTTGACGAGCCGACTTCTGCTTTGGATCCGGAGCTGACAGGCGAGATCCTGAAGGTGATCCGGCAGCTGGCGCAGGAGAAGATGACCATGGTGATCGTGACGCATGAGATGGATTTTGCAAAACATGTTTCGGATCACATTATTTTCATGGAAGAAGGATATATTGCCCTGGAAGGAAGCCCGGAGGAGGTTTTTGAGTCTTCTAATGCCAGGATTCAGGAGTTTTTAGGGAGGTTTTCCAAGAACCGGTAGAGGACAGGAAATTTTTCTCGGAGAAGCAGGATCAGAAGGCGTGTCGCAAAAGCGGCTGCCGATTCAAATACATGGGACAAAACTAATAAGTGATGAAAATAAATTAGGTATACTAATAAATAATCACAATAGAAATAATAATCAAATACAAGACACAGGCAGGGGGAAATATTGCTTTTCCCCTGCCTTGTATTATACTGAGAAGGCACACAAAGGGCAATGAATTCAGAAAAGGATGGGTGTTATTATGCAAAAATTAGAGCAATTGTACGAGGGAAAAGCAAAGAAAGTGTTTCGGACGGACGATCCGGATGTGGTGATCGTAGACTATAAGGATGACGCTACTGCTTTTAACGGAGAGAAAAAAGGAACAATTGTGGGGAAGGGTGTAATCAACAACCGTATGACCAATTATATTTTCAGAAATTAGAGGAAGAGGGCGTGCCGACACACTATGTGCAGGAGCTGAGCGACCGGGAGACGGCAGTAAAGAAAGTGGAGATCGTACCTCTGGAGGTGATCGTGCGTAATGTGGCGGCAGGAAGCTTTTCCAAAAGGCTCGGGATCGAAGAGGGAACGGCCCTTCTTGCCCGACGCTGGAGTTCAGCTACAAGGACGACGATCTGGGCGATCCTCTGATCAACGATTATATGGCGATCGCCATCGGAGCTTCCACCAGGGAAGAAATTGAAAAGATCACAGAATATACCTTTAAGGTCAACGATGTCCTGAAAGCGTTTTTCAAAGAAGCAGGGATCGAACTGATTGACTTTAAGATTGAGTTTGGGCGCTACCACGGAGAAGTGATCCTGGCAGATGAGATCTCTCCGGATACCTGCCGCCTGTGGGACAGCAAGACCAGAGAAAAGCTGGATAAAGACAGATTCCGCAGGGATATGGGAAATGTGGAGGACGCTTATCAGGAAGTATTCAGAAGGATCGGAATTCAGTAAGGAGCAGAAGAATGAGTCAGGACAGATACAAAAGCCCTCTTTCCGAGAGGTACTCCAGCAAGGAGATGCAATATATATTTTCGCCTCATAAGAAATTTACCACCTGGAGAAAATTATGGGTGGCCCTGGCGGAGACAGAAATGGAACTGGGACTTCCCATTACACAAGAGCAGATCGACGAACTGAAGGCAAATGTAGAAAACATCAACTATGACGTGGCCCGGGAAAGAGAAAAGCTGGTGCGCCACGATGTGATGTCCCACGTATATGCCTACGGGGAACAGTGCCCGAAAGCCAGAGGGATCATCCATCTGGGAGCCAAATCCTGCACCTGTCGATACAATTCAGAACCTGTATTCGGATGCAGTCCAATGCTTCTGCAATGATCAGAGAATATCCGTGATTGTCTCCGACATAGGCAGGAGTTGGCTCCCAGATGGATGATCCCTCTGGCTTTCGGGCACTGTTCCCCGTAGGCATATACGTGGGACATCACATCGTGGCGCACCAGCTTTTCTCTTTCCCGGGCCACGTCATAGTTGATGTTTTCTACATTTGCCTTCAGTTCGTCGATCTGCTCTTGTGTAATGGGAAGTCCCAGTTCCATTTCTGTCTCCGCCAGGGCCACCCATAATTTTCTCCAGGTGGTAAATTTCTTATGAGGCGAAAATATATATTGCATCTCCTTGCTGGAGTACCTCTCGGAAAGAGGGCTTTTGTATCTGTCCTGACTCATTCTTCTGCTCCTTACTGAATTCCGATCCTTCTGAATACTTCCTGATAAGCGTCCTCCACATTTCCCATATCCCTGCGGAATCTGTCTTTATCCAGCTTTTCTCTGGTCTTGCTGTCCACAGGCGGCAGGTATCCGGAGAGATCTCATCTGCCAGGATCACTTCTCCGTGGTAGCGCCCAAACTCAATCTTAAAGTCAATCAGTTCGATCCCTGCTTCTTTGAAAAACGCTTTCAGGACATCGTTGACCTTAAAGGTATATTCTGTGATCTTTTCAATTTCTTCCCTGGTGGAAGCTCCGATGGCGATCGCCATATAATCGTTGATCAGAGGATCGCCCAGATCGTCGTCCTTGTAGCTGAACTCCAGCGTCGGGGCAAGAAGGGCCGTTCCCTCTTCGATCCCGAGCCTTTTGGAAAAGCTTCCTGCCGCCACATTACGCACGATCACCTCCAGAGGTACGATCTCCACTTTCTTTACTGCCGTCTCCCGGTCGCTCAGCTCCTGCACATAGTGTGTCGGCACGCCCTCTTCCTCTAATTTCTGAAAAATATAATTGGTCATACGGTTGTTGATTACACCCTTCCCCACAATTGTTCCTTTTTTCTCTCCGTTAAAAGCAGTAGCGTCATCCTTATAGTCTACGATCACCACATCCGGATCGTCCGTCCGAAACACTTTCTTTGCTTTTCCCTCGTACAATTGCTCTAATTTTTGCATAATAACACCCATCCTTTTCTGAATTCATTGCCCTTTGTGTGCCTTCTCAGTATAATACAAGGCAGGGGGAAAAGCAATATTTCCCCCTGCCTGTGTCTTGTATTTGATTATTATTTCTATTGTGATTATTTATTAGTATACCTAATTTATTTTCATCACTTATTAGTTTTGTCCCATGTATTTGAATCGGCAGCCGCTTTTGCGACACGCCTTTCTGATCCTGCTTCTCCGAGAAAAATTTCCTGTCCTCTACCGGTTCTTGGAAAACCTCCCTAAAAACTCCTGAATCCTGGCATTAGAAGACTCAAAAACCTCCTCCGGGCTTCCTTCCAGGGCAATATATCCTTCTTCCATGAAAATAATGTGATCCGAAACATGTTTTGCAAAATCCATCTCATGCGTCACGATCACCATGGTCATCTTCTCCTGCGCCAGCTGCCGGATCACCTTCAGGATCTCGCCTGTCAGCTCCGGATCCAAAGCAGAAGTCGGCTCGTCAAAAAACAGGATGTCCGGCTTCATAGCCAAAGCCCGCGCGATAGATACCCTCTGCTGCTGTCCGCCTGACAGCTGGCAAGGATAGGCGTTCGCCTTGTCTTTCAGACCCATTTTTCCAGAAGCTCCTCCGCCTCCTGTTTTACCTCCGCCCGGTTCCTCTTCTGTACCCGTATAGGTGCATCCATGATATTCTTCAGCACTGAAAAATGTGGAAAAAGATTAAAATTCTGGAAGACCAGGCCCACGCTTCCTCCGTATGTCACTTCTCCGGCGTCGTAAGTCTCCAGCTTTGTCGCGCAGCGAAGCAGCGTGGATTTCCCGGAGCCGGAGGTCCGATGATCCCCAATACCTCTCCCTCCTTCACCGTCAGGGAGATATCTTTCAACACTTCCACACCGTCAAAGCTTTTTCTGATATGACGCATTTCCAATAAGTTCATCTGATTCCCCCCTAACTGTAATAGTTCATTTTCTTTTCGATGGTTTCCATCAGGAATGCTACTACAAAATTAAACACATAATAGAAGATCCCTGCAAACAGATACGGAAGCATGGTGGTCTGGGACGCTGCCAGTGCCTTGGCAATGGTGAACATCTCCATGATGCCGATGGTAAAGGCCAAAGAGGTGTCCTTGACCAGCGTGATCGTTTCGTTTGTGATGGAAGGAAGGATCCTTTTCATTACCTGGGGAAGAATGATCCGAAGAAATGTCTGGCTGCTGTTATAGCCCAGGATCTTTGCCGCCTCATACTGTCCCTTTGGCATCGATTCGATCCCGCCCCGGTAGATCTCCGCAAATATGCTGCATAGTTCAGCACAAAGCCCACTGCCACCGCCATGTTTTTCCAGGTGTAGCTGTTTTGGATCCCCAGCAGATAGTAGGGTCCAAAATAAATGACCATCAGCTGGAGCATCAGAGGCGTTCCCCGCATAATGGAAATATAAATTTTAAATACACCCCGGACCACCGGATTTCTGGACATCCTTCCAAAGGACACCAAAAGTCCCAGCGGCAAAGAAAACACCAGTGTAACGGCAAAGATTGCCAGCGACACCAGCATGCCCTCCATCAATTTATGAATCATGACTGAAACGGACATAACTTACTCCTTCCTACGAAACGAAAGGCGAGCCATCTTTCGGACAGCTCACCTGTTTCGCTTCCCCTAAGCTTATTGATTGATCGTTGTAATATCTTTCTGGAACCACTTTTCGGAGATCTGTGCCAGTGTCCCTTCATCTGCCAGCTCTTCCAGCGCCTTCTGGATCTGGTCACGCAGGGCTTCATTTCCTTTTGCAAATCCCACTCCGTACTCCTCGGAAGCGATCTCGTAATCCAGAATTTCAAACTCTGCTTCTCTTTTTTCAATCTGGTAAGGCGCCA
>NZ_VULY01000032.1 GCF_009696485.1 Suipraeoptans intestinalis | reverse complement strand
ACAGGGAGAAATCCATAATGATCTGCCCCTCTTCGTCAATGGGATCGATCTGCTTTAGCCCTCCGTATCTGCTTCCCATTCCGCTGCCATAATGACCAATACCGGTTTTTTCATTTTCCTTACCTCCAAACTCTTTCTATCTGTCATTCTTTCCGTCTGTACTTCCTCTATCCTTTGATTCCGCCTGTAACGCGCCGATGATTTTTCCGACAGGAACAAGTATAAACAAATGTGGGAAGAAATACAATGATAACCGCTGCAAACATTCCCGCCCAGTTACCGGTGTACTGCATGGACTGCAGCATTCCGTAAAGCCCCACTGCCACCGGACGCAGCTCGTCACTGTTGGCAAAGATCAGAGACAGGAAATATTCGTTCCAGATATTGATAAAATTAAAGATCGTTACCGTCACGATCCCGACTGTGCCATCGGAAACATGATCTTCCAAAACGTTCTGGCGGCGGACATCCGTCGATCGCCGCCGCCTCCTCATACGTCCTTGACAGGTTGGAAAAAAAGTCAGAAAAAATCGTCGTATAAGGGATATTGATCCCCGTATACAGAAAGATCAGCGTCACCTTGCTTGCCAGAAGACTGTTTAAGATGCCCATATTTGCTACTACGCCAAACAGCGGCAGGATGATCATGGTGATCGGCACTCCCATCGCCGCCACAAATCCCGTCTGGATCACCTTGTTTCCCAGAAAGGTAAACCTGGAAAGCACATAGGCTGCCGGCGCGCAGATCAGGATCAGAAGAATACAGGAGATCACAGAATACAGCAGTGAATTCTTAAAAAGGTAGCCACACCGCCGGATCCCCACGCCTGTACATAATTTTCAAAATGAAGTCCTGTAGGAAATTTCAGCGCATCCCTTGAAAATATCTGCCGTGGTAGACAGACTTGCCGCTGCGATCCATCCCAGGAGCAAAAGGGTAAATCCTCCCCACAACAACACACCAGATACCCGGGGCCAGCTTTAACTCTTTTTTCCAGTTCCATCTTTGTTTCATCAGTTGCTCCCCCTTTCTAAAATTCCAGATCGTCGTCTTTGATCAGCAGGTTGCAGACGGTAAACACCAGAACCACGCAGAGGCAGAGCACGATCCGATGCTGGCTCCATAGCCTGCATTTCTCTCTGTTACCGCATTCCCGCCCGAAAATGTTCATGTACATATACTGCACCGGAACAATGGTGGCCTTGTTGGCCGTCACGGAAGAAAACAGCTGGGACCATACAAAAAATGCCGCCGTGCTGACTGACCACATGGTAATGTTGGTCTTAAACATCCCTTCAGCCAGAGGAGTGTCATATATCTGAACTGCTGAGGCTTATTGGCCCGTCAATTGTAGCCGCTCATAAAATCCGGACTGATCCTTTCGATCCCGCTCATCCAGATCAGCATATGATAGCCACCATTCCAAACAGTAGGCGATCAGCAGCGCCCAAATACATTATCCGGCGCTGTCCACTGGGTCTGGCCAGCTTGTCCAGCCCTACAAACTCCAGTACACTTTTTAACAGTCCGAACTTAGGACTGTACACATACTGCAGCCACATAGTTGCCAATGCAACTGCACTCACGATATTCGGAAGATAAATGATGGCACGAAATACTTTTTTCCCTTTGATCCCGCTGGTCAGGATCACGCCCAGAAGGAGTGACAAAAGCATGACGATCAGTCCGCCAAACAGCCAGATCCTTCCAATGTTCCACATGGCTGTACGGAAAATATCCGTCGACAACAGTTTTTCGTAGTTACTGATTCCACAAACTGCCACATATCCGCGGTATCTGTAACCGACTCGATCTTAAAAAAGCTTCATCAGGACCGTTCTGATGATCGGATATAGAAATACAGCCAGGAACATGATAACTGCCGGCATCAGAAACCCAATTATCATTCCCTTATTTTTCTTCACGCAAATCCCTCCTTCTTACAAAATATGGTGGCGAAGGCAGTCTGCCCATGCCACCATATTCCCCTCACTGCTCTCTCAACTTCAAACAGTTTTTATTTTTCTGCTGCGGTCTTGCAAGCCTTTACGAACTCATCGGCTGTCATCTTGCCGCCCATCAGCTTTAATACGTTTTCGCTTAATGCCGGTGTCAGGTCTCCGTTATTTTCTACACCACTGCCCAGTCATAGAAGTAGTGGTTGCATCAAATCCCGGTTTTACTTCCTGCAGCTCTGTCGGCCATGCATCTGCATTTGCCTTGTCGCCGGGATGCAAAGAGCTTCCTCTGTCATCTTCTTATCGAAATCTCCTGCCGCGATATAGGTGATCAGTTCAAATGCCTGCTCTGCCTTCTTGGAATCCTTGTTGATCGCAAATACCTGGTTTGCCAATGTTGTTTGCCGTTGCATCATTGGTTCCGCCGGATACTGCCGGATAATTGAAGTATCCCCATTTCAGATCCTTGGATACCGAATCCTTGATCTCGTTGGGCAGCCAGGATCCGCAGATGATGATTGCTGCATCCCCGGTGCAAATTCCTGATTCTGTCCTGCCGGATACACATTGGACTCTATGTTCTCGGAGAAGTATCCCTTACTTGCAAAGTCTTCCAGATCTTTCGCTGCCTGTGCCACTCTCGGATCATCCCAGCTCACTGCCTCGATCTCCCCTGCTTCCACCTTTTCCTTCACTGCCGGATCTCCCACCAGTGCCTTTACGCCATCCTGTCCCAGATAACGTCCCAGGTGATAGCCAAGGAAAGAGGTTGCATAGGCTCCGTCGCCTGTGATCGGTGTGATCTTTGCTTCCTTCAGCTTTGCGCCACCTGCGTCAAACTCTTCCCCAGGTAGTCGGAACCGCCTCGATTCCTGCCTTTTCAAACAAGGTCTTGTTGTAGAAGAAACCGAAATAGACGGCTGTAAGGAATAGAATGCAGCGTTGCATCTCCGTCGTGAGTCTGTCCGTATGCGTTTCTTGCAATCTGGAACAGCGTCGTATTTCCGTGCTCTGCCTCAAAATCTTTTGCCAGATCTTCCAGATCCAGCAGATATTTTCCCAGGATCCGTTGACTCTGTTGACATCCTCATCAAACAGTCGACAACGAGATCCGTCGTCAACGGAGGCTGGATCTGGAAGATCTGGCAAAAGATTTTGAGAGCACGGAAATACGACGCTGTTCCAGATTGCAAGAAACGCATACGGACAGACTCACGACGGAGATGCAACGCTGCATTCTATTCTTACCAGCCGTCTATTTTCGGTTTCTTCTACAACAAGACCTTGTTTGAAAAGGCAGGAATCGAGGCGTTCCGACTACCTGGGAAGAGTTTGACGCAGTGTGCGCAAAGCTGAAGGAAGCAAAGATCACACCGATCACAGGCGACGGAGCCTATGCAACCTCTTTCCTTGGCTATCACCTGGGACGTTATCTGGGACAGGATGGCGTAAAGGCACTGGTGGGAGATCCGGCAGTGAAGGAAAAGGTGGAAGCAGGGGAGATCGAGGCAGTGAGCTGGGATGATCGAGAGTGGCACAGGCAGCGAAAGATCTGGAAGACTTTGCAAGTAAGGGATACTTCTCCGAGAACATAGAGTCCAATGTGTATCCGGCAGGACAGAATCAGGAATTTGCACCGGGGGATGCAGCAATCATCATCTGCGGATCCTGGCTGCCCAACGAGATCAAGGATTCGGTATCCAAGGATCTGAAATGGGATACTTCAATTATCCGGCAGTATCCGGCGGAACCAATGATGCAACGGCAAACAACATTGCAAACCAGGTATTTGCGATCAACAAGGATTCCAAGAAGGCAGAGCAGGCATTTGAACTGATCACCTATATCGCGGCAGGAGATTTCGATAAGAAGATGACAGAGGAAGCTCTTTGCATCCCGGCCGACAAGGCAAATGCAGATGCATGGCCGACAGAGCTGCAGGAAGTAAAACCGGGATTTGATGCAACCACTACTTTCTATGACTGGGCAGTGGGTGTAGAAATAACGGAGACCTGACACCGGCATTAAGCGAAAACGTATTAAAGCTGATGGGCGGCAAGATGACAGCCGATGAGTTCGTAAAGGCTTGCAAGACCGCAGCAGAAAAATAAAAACTGTTTGAAGTTTGAGAGAGCAGTGAGGGGAATATGGTGGCATGGGCAGACTGCCTTCGCCACCATATTTTGTAAGAAGAAGGAGGATTTGCGTGAAGAAAAATAAGGGAATGATAATTGGGTTTCTGATGCCGGCAGTTATCATGTTCCTGGCTGTATTTCTATATCCGATCATCAGAACGGTCCTGATGAGCTTTTTTAAGATCGAGTCGGTTACAGATACCGCGGATATGTGGCAGTTTGTGGGAATCAGTAACTACGAAAAACTGTTGTCGACGGATATTTTCCGTACAGCCATGTGGAACATTGGAAGGATCTGGCTGTTTGGCGGACTGATCGTCATGCTTTTGTCACTCCTTCTGGGCGTGATCCTGACCAGCGGGATCAAAGGGAAAAAAGTATTTCGTGCCATCATTTATCTTCCGAATATCGTGAGTGCAGTTGCATTGGCAACTATGTGGCTGCAGTATGTGTACAGTCCTAAGTTCGGACTGTTAAAAAGTGTACTGGAGTTTGTAGGGCTGGACAAGCTGGCCAAGACCCAGTGGACAGCGCCGGATAATGTATTTTGGGCGCTGCTGATCGCCTACTGTTTTGGAATGGTGGGCTATCATATGCTGATCTGGATGAGCGGGATCGAAAGGATCAGTCCGGATTTTTGAAGCGGCTACAATTGACGGGGCCAATAAGCCTCAGCAGTTCAGATATATGACACTTCTCTGCTGAAGGAGTGTTTAAGACCAACATTACCATGTGGTCAGTCAGCACGGCGGCATTTTTTGTATGGTCCCAGCTGTTTTCTTCCGTGACGGCCAACAAGGCCACCATTGTTCCGGTGCAGTATATGTACATGAACATTTTCGGGGCGGGGAATGCGGTAACAGAGAGAAATGCAGGCTATGGAGCCAGCATCGGGATCGTGCTCTGCCTCTGCGTGGTTCTGGTGTTTACCGTCTGCAACCTGCTGATCAAAGACGACGATCTGGAATTTTAGAAAGGGGGAGCAACTGATGAAACAAAGATGGAACTGGAAAAAAGAGTTAAAGCTGGCCCCGGGTATCTGGTGGTGTTGTTGTGGGTAGGATTTACCCTTTTGCTCCTGGGATGGATCGCAGCGGCAAGTCTGTCTACCACGGCAGATATTTTCAAGGGAGATGCGCTGAAATTTCCTACAGGACTTCATTTTGAAAATTATGTACAGGCGTGGGATCCGGCGGTGTGGCTACCTTTTTTAAGAATTCACTGCTGTATTCTGTGATCTCCTGTATTTCTGATCCTGATCTGCGCGCCGGCAGCCTATGTGCTTTCCAGGTTTACCTTTCTGGGAAACAAGGTGATCCAGACGGGATTTGTGGCGATGGAGTGCCGATCACCATGATCATCCTGCCGCTGTTTGGCGTAGTAGCAAATATGGCATCTTAAACAGTCTTCTGGCAAGCAAGGTGACGCTGATCTTTCTGTATACGGGGATCAATATCCCTTATACGACGATTTTTCTTCTGACCTTTTTTCCAACCTGTCAAGGACGTATGAGGAGGCGGCGGCGATCGACGGATGTCCGCCGGCCAGAACGTTTTGGAAGATCATGTTCCGATGGCACAGTCCGGGATCGTGACGGTAACGATCTTTAATTTTATCAATATCTGGAACGAATATTTCCTGTCTCTGATCTTTGCCAACAGTGACGAGCTGCGTCCGGTGGCAGTGGGCTTTACGGAATGCTGCAGTCCATGCAGTACACCGGTAACTGGGCGGGAATGTTTGCAGCGGTTATCATTGTATTTCTTCCCACATTTGTTTTATACTTGTTCCTGTCGGAAAAAAATCATCGGCGCGTTACAGGCGGAATCAAAGAGAGAGGAAGTACAGACGGAAACAATGACAGATAGAAAGAGTTTTGGTAAGGAAAATGAAAAAAACCGGTGGTCATTATGGCAGCGGGAATGGGAAGCAGATACGGAGGGCTAAAGCAGATCGATCCCATTGACGAAGGGCAGATCATTATGGATTTCTCCCTGTTTGA
>NZ_VULY01000031.1 GCF_009696485.1 Suipraeoptans intestinalis | reverse complement strand
GATCAATGAATTTATCGGCCTTCCCAATGCGTCTTCTGTGATGACATCCATGACGAATGACCTGGTAAAATATTTAGACGGCGATATGGAAACGGATACGATGCTGACAAACTGGCAGAAATACTTAGAAGAAGCAGGAAAGTAATAACCACCTGAAAAAATTTTTCTGTCGCATATCTGTAAGGGGATCTGTCCGGGAGGGTGACAGCAGCGCCTGTCCCGGACAGAGTCCGATAACTGGGAAATTAAGAAAGGAAGGAGGAAGTTACATTGAAATCAGCTGCACAAAGATCTGCACCATATCGATACCTTGCTCCTACGCTGGTTCTGATGACGGTCTTTTTGGTTCTGCCTATCGGCATGGTGATAAAATATTCCTTTTTAGACCGGGCAGTCGTATCCAGTACTCCTGCTTTTGTGGGGATAAAAAACTATCTGACACTATTTGCAGACCGGCAGTTTTGGAGTGCAGTGTCGCACACGATCATTTTTGTGGTGGTCAGTGTAGTCGCACATCTGATTCTGGGAATGGTATTTGCATTGCTTCTAAACTCGCACTATTTTCGGATGCGGACCAAATCCATCGCAAGAGTAATTTATATCCTGCCGTGGGTATTCACCGCTTCTGTCGTGGCGATCCTGTGGAAACTGATGCTGCAGCCATCGGGGATCGTCAATTATCTCTTGTCGTTTCTTCCACAGATTTCAAGAAATACGGAATGGCTAAGCAATGAAAAAACAGCGCTGGCTACCGTTTGTTTTATCAATATCTGGTGCGGGTATCCGTTTTACATGATCAGTATTCTGGCGGGCTGCAGGGGATTTCGGGAGATTTGTATGAGAGCGCAGCGATTGACGGAGCAACCATGACAAAACGCTTTTTCTACATCACGATCCCTCAACTGCGTCCGATCCTCATTAGCATTGCAATGCTGGATTTCATATGGACCTTGCAGTCATTTAATGTAATCTGGATGCTGACCGGAGGAGGACCGGTGAATTCTACGGAAATGCTTAGTATCTACATCTACAAGCAGGCGTTCCAAAAGGTAGACTACAGCATGGCCGGGGCAACTGCCACCGTTCTTCTTGTTGTTTCTGTCGTGATAGCCGTTTTTATGTTCGGCAGCAAAAGAAAGTGAGGAGTTGACTATGATAGGAAGTTATAAGCCATGGATGAAAGTGGTTTCCAGTATTCTACTGGTAATAGGAGGAATCTTTGCGGCGTTTCCTATTTTATGGATGGTCTGTTCTTCCTTTAAGGCGAACGAAGCGATTTTTTCCTGGCCACCTAAATTTATAGATAAAACGGCAGGCGTACATGCATACCTTGAGGTATTGACCGATCCGGAAAAATCCGTTTTTCATAAACAGTTACATTGTGGCGGGCTGTGTGGTGGCGGTGACATTGTTTATCGGGATTCTGGCAGCCTATGGATTCAGCCGGTTTGAGTTTCCGGGAAAAGAATTGTTTAATTCCATCGTGGTTGGGGTGCAGGCAATTCCTCCGATCGTTCTTTTGATTCCTTACATGGGAATGAT
Source organism: Suipraeoptans intestinalis (assembly GCF_009696485.1). Classification (GTDB taxonomy): domain Bacteria; phylum Bacillota; class Clostridia; order Lachnospirales; family Lachnospiraceae; genus Suipraeoptans; species Suipraeoptans intestinalis. Next base: position 7,463 of record NZ_VULY01000031.1, on the reverse strand, counting down.
CGTTGCAATGAAATTGTTTGACACATATCTGGCTCTGATTCTGACGTATCTGGTGATGACGCTGCCATACTGTATTCTGATGATGACCGGATATTTCAACACGCTGTCAAGAGAACTGGATGAAGCGGTGCTGGTAGACGGAGGATCCAGATGGAAGGCGCTCTGGTCGATCCTGGTGCCGATTTCTCTTCCCGGAATGGTGTCGGTTGCAATGTATACGTTTATGCAGGCGTGGAACGAATATCTGTTCGCGTTGGCACTGACCCAATCTACCAGCATGAGGACGGTGCCTATCGGAATTAACCTTTTGATGGGGCAGCACGGGTATGACTGGAGCCAGATGATGGCTATGAGCGTACTGGGTTCTGTGCGGTACTGGTATTGTTCCTGTTTTTCCAAAAATATTTTATTGCGGGCATGTCGTCCGGAGGCGTAAAAGGATAGGAGAGAGCAGGATGAAAAGAGAAATAGGACTGGGCTTTCACACCTGCGTGGATTATGAACTGGTGTGGGATACAGAGAAAATAAAGGAAAAAATCAGAAGTTTGGATATCCGGAAAAAAGATGTGCAAAGAAGGACGGAGGCTTCCGATGAGAAGCAACTGTGGGGAGGGATCCTCTATTATCTGGAGCACGGAGTCGGTGGGGAAATCGTTCCGGAAACAGAAGAATTATGCGAAAAACTGGGAGAATCGTTCGTCTATCAAGTAACGCTGGGAGGCACCGCGACACGTGCAGCCATTGCGCTTGGCCGGCTGGAGGTTCCCAGCATATTGCAGACAAGCTGCAACAACCATTATGTCAGGGATCTTATGCCCGGGCAGGTGCAGATCTGTTCGGACATGAAAGAAGAACAGAAAATCTATCCGCATGTGGTCCTGCAATGTGAGGCCGGAGTACGGATCCAAGAGGGGAAATTTGTTTTATTACACCGCGGGAAAACCGGATACTGATTTCCAGAGACGCCACCAGCCTGAAAATGGATATTCGTCCGGACGGGTTCGGAAAAGAATTAAAACATGTAAAAATATTTTTGCTGGGAAGCTTTAGCCAGATTTTGGAGGAAGATTTTCTAGAGGAAGCTTTGGAAAGAACAAATCAGCTGTTAAAAAAGCTTCCGGAAGATGCGGTAGTGATCATGGAAGATGGGTGCTATGTAAAAAAGAAATTTCGGCAAAGAGTGCATCAGGCACTGGCACACCGGATCGATGTACTGAGTATGAACGAGGATGAGTTGGCGGAGTTTGTGGGAGAAAAGGTCGATGTTTTAAACAGGCAGCAAGTGGCAGAGGCAGTGGAGACGGCATATAAAGAGGTGCAGGTAAAGACAATGGTAGTACACTCATCTGCCTGGGCGCTGGCTGTTGGGACACAGGCAAAAAATCTGCAAGAGGCGCTGGAATGCGGCGTTGCTCTGGCGGGAACACGATTTCGTAAAGGGAGATGGCATTACAAAAGCGGAATTTGAAAAAACGCGGCAAATGCAGGAAAAGGTGGAGAGCCAAAAATTTCTGGAAGAAATAAAAGGGTTGATAGAAGAGGACATAGAAGGAGTGGCCTGCAAGGAGCTTTCCTGCGTGGAAACGCCGACCGTGGTAGGGTTGGGAGACGCTTTTGCGGAGGGCTGCTTTATGGACTCTGGCAGAAATGGCAAAACAAAAGAGGTGACAAAGATGTATGAGACGACGAAGAACCTGATGCATATGGCGAAGAAACAGCATACGGCGGTGATTGCCTTTATCTGTATGGATTATACCATGGCAAGAGCGGTGGCGTATGGGGCGGAAGCTGCCGGAAAGCCTGCGATCATTATGCTGTATCCGGATCATGTGAAAACCTTTCATACTGCGGGATTTGCCGGGTACGCAAAAATGGCGAAGGAACTGGCAGAAGAGGTGAGTGTTCCGGTAGGGTTCCATTGTGATCATGATTTTTCCAAGGAGGGAGTTTTGCGCACGGCAGAAGCAGGGTTTGACTCTGTAATGATGGATGCGTCAGAGTATGACCTGGAGGAAAATATACGGCGCACCGGAGAGGTGGTAGAACAGCTGCATGAAAAAGGAGTGTCTGTAGAAGGAGAGATCGGACATGTGGGACTGGCCTGCGAGGGGCAGGAAACGCAGAAAGATCTTTATACAAAGCCGGAGGCAGCCAGAAAGTTTTGTGAAGAAACAAAGGTAGATGCCCTGGCGATTTCTATTGGAAATGCACATGGGGCATATAAAGAAACACCGCAGTTGGATATGGAGCGGCTGGAAGCTATTGCGGAGGCGACCGATACGCCGCTGGTGCTACATGGCGGAAGTGGAATACCGGATGAACAGCTTCAGGAAGCCTTTGAAAAGGGAATCTGTAAGTTTAATCTGGGGACAGACTACCTGGCCCGATACTATGAGGCAGTGGAAGACTTTATAAAAGAAAGTAAAGAAAGAAAGATCCTGTTAAAGTGATCGAGATGCCGGAGTTTGTAATAAAGAGACTGACTCCTTATGTGGAGGAACGGCTGAGAACTCTGTGCAAATTTGAATAAATGAGGGAAAAGTGTTGTGTTTTTGAAAAGCGGCGATTATCATGGAATCGTAGTATAACATGAGAGTTCCTGCATCATTTTTTAAAACAGAACATAAAAGAAAAAGGAAAAAGATGGAGGACAAAAAGATGTTGATGAACATGAAGGAAATTTTGACGGTGGCAAAGAAAAACGGATTCGCGATTCCGGCATTCAATATTTCGGATTATGCCATGTTTTTGGGAATCATGGAAGTTTGCGAGGAGACAAATTCTCCGGTGATCCTTGAGATTCATCCGGATGAATTGAAATTTATCGGAAATGAAATGGTGCTTGCCATTCGTGAAAAAGCGATTCACTCTAAGGTGCCTGTATGTATCCATCTGGATCATTGCAGCGATTTTTCTGTGATCGTGCGTGCTATTTGCGCCGGATTTACATCCGTGATGTTTGGATGGGGCAGAACTTCCTTTCGAAGAGAATATTTCGGGAACGAAGAAAGTGATAGAAATCGCTCATGCAGCGGGGGTTTCTGTGGAAGCAGAACTGGGGACCATCGGTTCTACAGATCCTGCAGATTTTGAGGGAGGAACTGCGCAGATCATTTACACGGATCCGAAAGATGGCGGAAACATTTGTGCGGATAACCGTGGAGGGTAGACCACACTGGATCTGGCGCCGTTCCTCCCCCCTCAAAATCTGCCCCAGGATCTGTACGCAACCCGCATGGGGTCCCCAGTTTCTCCGCCATTCCGCACCATGGAATGATCTGCCCGTTCCCCTCCGCTGCCGATGCGTCCCCCGCCCCCGCTGCATGAGCGATTTCTATCACTTTCTTCGTTCCCGAAATATTCTCTTCGAAAGGAAGTTCTGCCCCATCAAACATCACGGATGTAAATCCGGCGCAAATAGCACGCACGATCACAGAAAAATCGCTGCAATGATCCAGATGGATACATACAGGCACCTTAGAGTGAATCGCTTTTTCACGAATGGCAAGCACCATTTCATTTCCGATAAATTTCAATTCATCCGGATGAATCTCAAGGATCACCGGAGAATTTGTCTCCTCGCAAACTTCCATGATTCCCAAAAACATGGCATAATCCGAAATATTGAATGCCGGAATCGCGAATCCGTTTTTCTTTGCCACCGTCAAAATTTCCTTCATGTTCATCAACATCTTTTTGTCCTCCATCTTTTTCCTTTTTCTTTTATGTTCTGTTTTAAAAAATGATGCAGGAACTCTCATGTTATACTACGATTCCATGATAATCGCCGCTTTTCAAAAACACAACACTTTTCCCTCATTTATTCAAATTTGCACAGAGTTCTCAGCCGTTCCTCCACATAAGGAGTCAGTCTCTTTATTACAAACTCCGGCATCTCGATCACTTTAACAGGATCTTTCTTTTCTTTACTTTCTTTTATAAAGTCTTCCACTGCCTCATAGTATCGGGCCAGGTAGTCTGTCCCCAGATTAAACTTACAGATTCCCTTTTCAAAGGCTTCCTGAAGCTGTTCATCCGGTATTCCACTTCCGCCATGTAGCACCAGCGGCGTATCGGTCGCCTCCGCAATAGCTTCCAGCCGCTCCATATCCAACTGCGGTGTTTCTTTATATGCCCCATGTGCATTTCCAATAGAAATCGCCAGGGCATCTACCTTTGTTTCTTCACAAAACTTTCTGGCTGCCTCCGGCTTTGTATAAAGATCTTTCTGCGTTTCCTGCCCCTCGCAGGCCAGTCCCACATGTCCGATCTCTCCTTCTACAGACACTCCTTTTTCATGCAGCTGTTCTACCACCTCTCCGGTGCGCCGTATATTTTCCTCCAGGTCATACTCTGACGCATCCATCATTACAGAGTCAAACCCTGCTTCTGCCGTGCGCAAAACTCCCTCCTTGGAAAAATCATGATCACAATGGAACCCTACCGGAACACTCACCTCTTCTGCCAGTTCCTTCGCCATTTTTGCGTACCCGGCAAATCCCGCAGTATGAAAGGTTTTCACATGATCCGGATACAGCATAATGATCGCAGGCTTTCCGGCAGCTTCCGCCCCATACGCCACCGCTCTTGCCATGGTATAATCCATACAGATAAAGGCAATCACCGCCGTATGCTGTTTCTTCGCCATATGCATCAGGTTCTTCGTCGTCTCATACATCTTTGTCACCTCTTTTGTTTTGCCATTTCTGCCAGAGTCCATAAAGCAGCCCTCCGCAAAAGCGTCTCCCAACCCTACCACGGTCGGCGTTTCCACGCAGGAAAGCTCCTTGCAGGCCACTCCTTCTATGTCCTCTTCTATCAACCCTTTTATTTCTTCCAGAAATTTTTGGCTCTCCACCTTTTCCTGCATTTGCCGCGTTTTTTCAAATTCCGCTTTTGTAATGCCATCTCCTTTACGAAATCGTGTTCCCGCCAGAGCAACGCCGCATTCCAGCGCCTCTTGCAGATTTTTTGCCTGTGTCCCAACAGCCAGCGCCCAGGCAGATGAGTGTACTACCATTGTCTTTACCTGCACCTCTTTATATGCCGTCTCCACTGCCTCTGCCACTTGCTGCCTGTTTAAAACATCGACCTTTTCTCCCACAAACTCCGCCAACTCATCCTCGTTCATACTCAGTACATCGATCCGGTGTGCCAGTGCCTGATGCACTCTTTGCCGAAATTTCTTTTTTACATAGCACCCATCTTCCATGATCACTACCGCATCTTCCGGAAGCTTTTTTAACAGCTGATTTGTTCTTTCCAAAGCTTCCTCTAGAAAATCTTCCTCCAAAATCTGGCTAAAGCTTCCCAGCAAAAATATTTTTACATGTTTTAATTCTTTTCCGAACCCGTCCGGACGAATATCCATTTTCAGGCTGGTGGCGTCTCTGGAAATCAGTATCCGGTTTTCCCGCGGTGTAATAAAACAAATTTCCCCCTCTTGGATCCGTACTCCGGCCTCACATTGCAGGACCACATGCGGATAGATTTTCTGTTCTTCTTTCATGTCCGAACAGATCTGCACCTGCCCGGGCATAAGATCCCTGACATAATGGTTGTTGCAGCTTGTCTGCAATATGCTGGAACCTCCAGCCGGCCAAGCCGCAATGGCTGCACGTGTCGCGGTGCCTCCCAGCGTTACTTGATAGACGAACGATTCTCCAGTTTTTCGCATAATTCTTCTGTTTCCGGAACGATTTCCCCACCGACTCCGTGCTCCAGATAATAGAGGATCCCTCCCCACAGTTGCTTCTCATCGGAAGCCTCCGTCCTTCTTTGCACATCTTTTTTCCGGATATCCAACTTCTGATTTTTTCCTTTATTTTCTCTGTATCCCACACCAGTTCATAATCCACGCAGGTGTGAAAGCCCAGTCCTATTTCTCTTTTCATCCTGCTCTCTCCTATCCTTTTACGCCTCCGGACGACATGCCCGCAATAAAATATTTTTGGAAAAACAGGAACAATACCAGTACCGGCACAGAACCAGTACGCTCATAGCCATCATCTGGCTCCAGTCATACCGTGCTGGCCCCATCAAAAGGTTAATTCCGATAGGCCACCGTCCTCATGCTGGTAGATTGGGTCAGTGCCAACGCGAACAGATATTCGTTCCACGCCTGCATAAACGTATACATTGCAACCGACACCATTCCGGGAAGAGAAATCGGCACCAGGATCGACCAGAGCGCCTTTCATCTGGATCCTCCGTCTACCAGCACCGCTTCATCCAGTTCTCTTGACAGCGTGTTGAAATATCCGGTCATCATCAGAATACAGTATGGCAGCGTCATCACCAATACGTCAGAATCAGAGCCAGATATGTGTCAAACAATTTCATTGCAACGATCATTCCCATGTAAGGAATCAAAAGAACGATCGGAGGAATTGCCTGCACCCCAACCACGATGGAATTAAACAATTCTTTTCCCGGAAACTCAAACCGGCTGAATCCATAGGCTGCCAGAATCCCGATAAACAATGTCACCGCCACACACAGCCCGCCACAATGTAACTTTATGAAAAACGGATTTTTTCCGGATCGGTCAATACCTCAAGGTATGCATGTACGCCTGCCGTTTTATCTATAAATTTAGGTGGCCAGGAAAAAATCGCTTCGTTCGCCTTAAAGGAAGAACAGACCATCCATAAAATAGGAAACGCCGCAAAGATTCCTCCTATTACCAGTAGAATACTGGAAACCACTTTCATCCATGGCTTATAACTTCCTATCATAGTCAACTCCTCACTTTCTTTTGCTGGCCGAACATAAAAAACGGCTATCACGACAGAAACAACAAGAAGAACGGTGGCAGTTGCCCCGGCCATGCTGTAGTCTACCTTTTGGAACGCCTGCTTGTAGATGTAGATACTAAGCATTTCCGTAGAATTCACGGTCCTCCTCCGGTCAGCATCCAGATTACATTAAATGACTGCAAGGTCCATATGAAATCCAGCATTGCAATGCTAATGAGGATCGGACGCAGTTGAGGGATCGTGATGTAGAAAAAGCGTTTTGTCATGGTTGCTCCGTCAATCGCTGCGCTCTCATACAAATCTCCCGAAATCCCTGCAGCCCGCCAGAATACTGATCATGTAAAACGGATACCCGCACCAGATATTGATAAAAACGGTAGCCAGCGCTGTTTTTTCATTGCTTAGCCATTCCGTATTTCTTGAAATCTGTGGAAGAAACGACAAGAGATAATTGACGATCCCCGATGGCTGCAGCATCAGTTCCACAGGATCGCCACGACAGAAGCGGTGAATACCCACGCAGGATATAAATTACTCTGCGATGGATTTGGTCCGCATCCGAAAATAGTGCGAGTTTAGAAGCAATGCAAATACCATTCCCAGAATCAGATGTGCGACTACACTGACCACCACAAAAATGATCGTGTGCGACACTGCACTCCAAAACTGCCGGTCTGCAAATAGTGTCAGATAGTTTTTTATCCC
>NZ_VULY01000020.1 GCF_009696485.1 Suipraeoptans intestinalis | reverse complement strand
GAACGCTGAACGGATTATGGTATCTACGGTGGGAATGCCGGCGCTGATCGCAACCTTTGCAACGCAGACGATCTTTGCGGACTTGCTACCTTCTCAGTGGCGGAAGCCCAACCCGGACCGTAACGATCAGAAGCAGAAAATATTGAAGCTTCCCACGGCAAAGCAGATGATCATAATGATGACCGGGACCGGAATGGGACCTACGTACCCCTGTCCGATCATTTTAAACTTCTCGGTAAACCCGTTGATGGGGCTTCCGCCACTGAGAGGTAGGCAAGTCCCGCAAAGATCGTCTGCGTTGCAAAGGTTGCGATCAGCGCCGGCATTCCCACCGTAGATACCATAAATCCGTTCAGCGTTCCGATCAGTGTGGCAACCACCAGGGAAAGCAGGATGGCCACATACATATTCAGTCCGTTATGCACCATGAAATACGCACACAGGATATTTACAAAGGTAATGATAGAACCGGTCGCCAGATCGATCCCTCCCAGAAGGATGACAAAGGTCATACCGATGGATGCGATTCCGTACATGGAAACCTGACGCGCAATGGTGATCAGGTTGTTGGGTGTGATAAATCTTGGATTTGCGATGGTAAACGCGATAAACAGCAGAACAAACACCACCCAGATCGCCTTATCCTTGATGTGATACAATACTTTGTTATTCATAATCCATTAAACCTCCTTGATTTCTGCTGCTGACGCAAATGCCATAATGGTGCTCTGGTCAAACTCACCTTTTTCCAGCTCCCCGGTCATCTTGCCCTCTGCCAGCACGATAATCCTGTCCGACATCCCCATCAGCTCTTCCATCTCCGACGAGATCAGCAGAATCGTCTTGCCCTCTTTTTCTACCAGCTCATTCATTAATTTGTAGATCTCATACTTGGCTCCCACGTCGATCCCTCTGGTAGGTTCATCAAAAATCACCAGCTGGGAATTTGCCGCCATCCATCTTGCCAGGATCACCTTCTGCTGATTTCCTCCGCTCAGGTTTTCACCAGCTGATGCAGCGAAGGGTTTTGATGGCAAGATCTCTTTATATCTTTGGGCAACCTCCATCTCTTTTTTGGAATGAATGACGCCCAATGTTGAATTTCTCTCATAAATCGGCATGTTGATATTGTTTTTGATGGATATCCCAAGCATAGCTCCATGCCGCTTACGATCCTCCGGAACCAGCGCGATTCCCAGATCTATTGCTTCCCTTGGACTTTTCGGGTTGATTCTTTTCCATTGAAGAAAATCTGCCCTGATTTTTTCTTGGCCGCTCCAAAGATCAGCTGCGCCAGCTCTGTCCGCCCGGCGCCCACCAGGCCTCCCAGGCCAGGATCTCCCCTTTATGGAGCTTCAGGCTGATATCTTCATCACCGTTCCTGTAACATGCTTCAGTTCCAAAACCACATTCTTGTGGCGATACAGTTTTCTCTGGCGGGGATAGGATTCTGTCAGCTCTCTTCCACCATCAGATGGATCAGTTCCTCCACCTGGCTTTCTTTTGTGATCAGCGTCTTGATATATTCCCCGTCTCTTAGCCACCACGATCCTGTCGGACAGCGAATAGATCTCTTCCAGTCTGTGGGAAATATAGATGATAGAGATTCCCGTCTTTCCTCAGTCTCTCCACCACTTCAAACATGCTTTCCACCTCTGCGCTGGTCAGAGGCGCAGACGGCTCGTCCATGATCAGCACCTTTGCATTTTGCTGGATCGCTTTTGCGATCTCCACCATCTGCTGATAGCCTACCGTCAGGTTTTTCATGAGTGTTTTGGGATTGATCTTGATGTGCAGCTGGGCAAAGGCCTTTTCCGCCTCTCTTTCCATCGCCGCCCTTGTCTACGATAATCCCTTTTCGGATGGGTCTTCCCAAAAACAGGTTTTCTGCTGCCGACAGTTCCGCCACATTATTAAACTCCTGATAGATGATGGCGATCCCGTTTTCTGCCGCCAGCTGCGGGGTCATACTGTCATATTCTCTTCCATTTACGATGATTTTTCCTGATGTGGGGATCACTGCTCCGGAACACGTCTTGATCAACGTGGATTTTCCTGCTCCATTTTCCCCGATCAACGCAAGAATTTCTCCCTTTTTCAGTTCCAGGGAAACATCTTTCAACGCTACAACGCCCGGATATTCTTTTCTTATGTGCTGTAGCTGCAATACGTATTCTTCACTCATACCGTTCTCCCGTTTTATATTCATTGGAGGCGGACAAAGCCGCCTCCACTTACGATCTGTTATTTCTTCTTACTTCTTGTCATAATCTGCCAGGTATTCATCTACATTGTCTGCATTGATGACTACAAATGGTCTGAAGATATTGTGTTTCTCTCCGGAGAAGTCGTCTCCGTTCAGGATCTTTTCATACATACCCACACAAGCTTTTGCTGTTCTTGTGTTGGATCCTTCAAATCCAACGGTCGTATTGGAAGCTTCTTTTCCGCTCTTAATGGCTCTCATCTGCTGCTCTGTTGCATCACCGGAGAAGATACCGCAGTCTTCCGGAATATTTCCGTTGTATTTTGTCAGAAGCGCCTGGTTTGCTCCGATATCAGATCCTGCTCCGATGGTTACAAACACTTTACAGTTGGGATGTGCCTGAAGTACCGTCTCTACGTTGGTCTGTGCGTCATTTGCTTCCAGTCCCTCGATCTGTGCAACTACTTCATACTTGCCTTCTGCGCCTTTCAGTCCTTCCAGGATACCGTTCTCTCTTTCCAGAAGGATCGGTGTCTG
>NZ_VULY01000006.1 GCF_009696485.1 Suipraeoptans intestinalis | reverse complement strand
AACCAGTGTGGTCATGGTGGCCTTCTATGGAGCAGTCTATCTTATGACTGCGAAAGTTTATAAAAATATTGTAACAAGGAGATAGAAGATCAGAAGCCTGCCCTCCTATTTGGGGGGGATTCCGGACAAAGAGATCAGATATTGAAAACAGACCTTGTCAGAAAAAGAATCCCGCAGGAGCCGGACAATCCGACTTTGCGGGATTTTTTCTGGAAAGAGATGCTATCATTTCTGCGCAAGCTCTTTGCTGATAAAAAGCGGTGGCAGAAAACCTGTCGATGGAGGAGAAGAGATCTAGATGAACAAATTCAGATTTCCTTCTTCTGCTTCTGCCAGGTAGCTGGCCACACCGGCAACCTCCACATCCGGAAGCAGTTCCTCCGGCGGATTCCCATGATGTCCATGCTCATGGAGCAGGCTACAAAGGTCACTCCCATTTCTTTTGCCCGCCTGCATCAGCTGGCGAAGGCTGTCTACCTGTTTCTGCTTCATAATGCGTTTGATCATAGAAGTTCCCATGCCTGCCAGGTTCATTTTGGAAATGTGCAGCTTATCCGCGCCCTTTGGCATCATCCACCCAAAAAGCCGGGCCATGCCGGACTTGGAAACATGGATGGCAGGATCCCAAAATATTTAACCCCCAAAAAGTAAAGAACATAGTGACTTCTTTTCCCATGGAAGCGGCTCCGGTGGCGATGATGAAAGAAGCAATGGCCTTATCCAAGTCGCCGCTGAATACCACCATCGTAGCCTTTTCCCATCCCTTGAAAGAAGAGGCTGGGAAGCGGAAGAAGGGCAGCAGGCAGAAAATTTGGTATCAGAGGTCTTTTCAATGACAGCCTTTGTAACCCTCTCTGTCTGAGAAAGCTCCAAGAGGGTGTAGCCCATTTTTGACACCAGGCCGAAATGTCCTGGAGAATCCGGGGTCGGTTGCCAAAACCTCTACGGTATCTCCAAAATCAGCGCAGTTTAGCTCCTGAAAAACCTTGGCAATGGGGCCGGGCACTGGAGCCCTCTGGCGTCAATCTGCTTGCGGGGCGAGGTGCCAGGACCTGCAGAAGAAGTACTCCGCAAAGAGGTGGGGAAGCTTCCTCACCGGCAGAATCCTTGCTGTCAGAGGAGTTGCCAGACTGCTTTAAAACATCCGGATGGTCTGTGCAGGCAAGTCCCTTTACCGGCGGGAGCTGCTTCTGGCGGATATCCAGCTTCAGTTGTGAGTAAGACCGGTATCCGCCATCTACATTGACACAGGAGAATCCCTGCTGCTTCAGGATCCGGCAGGCCAGATAGCCCCGCAGTCCCACCTGGCAGGTGACGTAGATGGTCTGATCTTTTGGAAGCTCCGAAAACCGGTCACGCAGTTCATCCAGCGGGAGATGGCGGGCGCCGGGAATAGAACCCAGAGCAAACTCACCGGCAGTTCGGACATCCAACAAAAAGCCGCCCTGCTCTACAATGTGGTCGATTTCGCTGACAGATACAGCTTCTGCCAGACCGGTCAGCAGATTGGAGGCCACGTAACCGGCCATATTTACAGGATCCTTTGCGGAGGAAAAAGGAGGAGCGTAGGCCAGTTCCAGATCCTGTAGCTGGAACACCGTCATGCCGGCGGAAATAGCCGTGGCGATTACATCTACCCGCTTTTCCACGCCGGAGGTTCCGATGATCTGGGCTCCCAGGATTTTTCCGCCGGGCTTCAAAGATCAGCTTCAGATCCAAAGGCGCTGCGCCGGGATAGTATCCGGCGGGGAGGGGATGGATATGGATGGATCTTATATCAGATCGCCCCATTTGTTTCAGGCGCTTTTCGCTGTATCCGGTGGAGGAAGCAGTCAGATCAAACACCTTTGCCACGGAAGTACCCAGGACGCCCGGATACCGGGAAGGGATGCCGCAGATCCGGTCTGCTACGATCCGGCCTGACGGTTGGCAGGAGAAGCCAGGGCGATAGAGAAGGCTCCTGGTATACGAGGCCCTTTGTTTCGATGGCGTCACCGACTGCATAAATATCGGAAACGGAGGTTTCCAGATATTCATTGACCAGAATATGGCCGCGGCTTCCAGAGCAAGACCGGCTGTTTTTGCCAGCTGGTTTTCCGGCGGATTCGATGGAAAGCACAGTCAGATGGTTCCGCTGGATAAAAGGATCGTCTTCCTGATTCTGGCTCAATGAATATCCGAAACCTCCGTTCGATATTTATGCAGTCGGGAAACAAAGGGCT
>NZ_VULY01000005.1 GCF_009696485.1 Suipraeoptans intestinalis | reverse complement strand
TTTTGAAAAAAAGCAAACTGGAAGGGATCGACCTGATCATTTCCTGCGGGGATCTGAATCCAAATTATCTGTCCTTTCTGGCACCTTCACTTCCGCACCGGTTCTTTATGTACACGGCAACCATGATACAAAATAGAACGCCTCCGGAAGGGTGCATCTGTATAGAAGACCGTATCTATGTTCATCAGGGAGTCGAATCCTGGGCTGGGAGATCATGAGATACAGCAAAGGAGATCATCTACAGAAGGAGAAATGAAACGCAGAGTCGGAAGCTTTGGCCAGTTTGTGTATGAAAAAGGGATAGACATTCTGGTGACCATGTCCGCCTATGATCAATGACGGGGGATCTTCCCCACAGGATACGTGATGCAGAATGTCTATCCCTTTTTTCATACACAAACTGGCCAAAGCTTCCGGACTCTGCGTTTCATTTCTCCTTCTGTACTGATGATCTCCTTTGCTTATCTCATGGATCCTCCCAGCCCAGGATTCGGACTCCCTGATGAACATAGATACGGTCTATACAGATGCACCCTTCCGGAGGCGTTTCCGCATATTTTGTATCATGGTTGCCGTGTACATAAAGAACCGGTGCGGAAGTGAAGGTGGCCAGAAAGGACAGATAATTTGGATTCAGATCCCGCAGGAAATGATCAGGTCGATCCCTTCCAGTTTTTTTTTCAAAATAGTCCAGAAATATTTGGATTCTACATCTGCCATTGCAAGTATTTTCATGATTTGTCCTCTTTCTTTTTCTGGAAGCCCCTGCTGCAATACCACTGGCGGAAGCTCTCTTCCAGTTCTTCCAGATCCGGATCTCTCCCTCAATATTTTCCGCCAGCCAGTCCATGGTGATAATCTCCTCCGGAGATAGGCTATCTCCTTCTCTTCCCCGGAGCACCCCCTCCTGATCGTAAAAAGTTCCGGTAAACGGTGAAAAATGCCAAGCCGTATGGTTTCCTTCAAAAGTTCCGTCAGCTGTCTCGTTCCTTCCGGAAGGCTTCCGGAGCAGATCACATCCACCACTTCCGCCGACATCCCCCACCAGTAATTGATGGCTTTCGTTCCCTCCGGCGCATCATCATTTCCAGGTTCCGTCAAAGATCGTCTGGATCAACTGTTCATAAAACCGTCCCCAGTGCCATACAGGCATGGCCAGATTGGCAAAATCCGTCCCTCTTTTCTGTAAACTCCAAACATCCGGGAATTCGCCTCCGGTATCACCATATCTTTTCCGGATACATAGTCCGCCTCCGACTGCCGGATATATCCGTCCGGATCCGCCCCTTTTCTCGTAAACCACTCCAGGTACACCTTTGCCTTGGGGTTGACCATCCTGACTCCCAATGCAAAGGCGTTGATATTGGCAATTTCCCATAAATAGGATAGTCTGCCAGATATACGATCCTGTCTTTTTCCGTACTGAGTCCCGCCAGCGCTCCATGAGAAACTTTGCCTCATACATCCTGGCATAGTAGGTTCTGATATATCTGTGGGAGGTGTTCAAAGAACAGCTTAAAATACGGACATCCGGATTGGCAATGGCAGCTTTTACACTGGCCGTCACAAACACCGGCGTAGTGGTAAAAATCAGGTTGCACCCTGCCCGGATGGCTTCCTCCATCACTTCTTCCACCGTCTGTTCCGTCACATTTTCAAAGACCAGTGTCTCCACCGCATCCGCAAAGCATTCCTCCAGATGCTGTCTGCCCAGTTCATGGGCATATGTCCAGGCGGAAGAGGCCGGCGTCTTATCATACAGGAAGGCGATCTTTAGTTTCGTCTCGTTCAAGGGAAGGAACCGGCTGAAAATAGACGGCTTCTCTTTCGCCGGATCCATCTTCAGATCGATTTCCTTTTCTTCTTCCAGCAATTCAAATTCTTCCCAGCTGTCCGCAATCAGTTTCTTTAATTCACTGATCCCGATATCCCGGATCTCTGCGTATCCATAAAGAGAGAGCAAGGCCAAAAAGGCGTCTCCCGGCAGGACGGACAGCTGATTTTTATTCTGGCTTTGAAACGCTGTCGTAAACCGGGTGTAGGCCGAATTAAAATCCCGCCGCTCTTCTTCCGTCCACGGCTCCTTTTCCTGTTTTCCCACCATCTTCTGCAGTTTGGGAAAACTTCCCACCTTTGAGAACCAGATATTGTTCATGTGAGCCGCCTCATAAAAGTCCAAAAATTCAAAATAGATCCTGTTCTCTGTTTCTTCCGTCTTCTTCGGTATAATACGGACAACAGTTCCCGGAGTATACGCCACATTATAATGTTTCATGACGCTGACTCTCTTATTGCCTTCCTCCACATAAAACCGGTTCATATACTCGTATGCTTTGATAGGCTCACGGATCCCCTCCTGCTCATGGCTGTCGCTCAATCTGGACCACTTGTATGCAAACTCGGTATTTTCCGCAGGATCGGCATAAAATTGTGGGCAAAAGCACTGCTCCTGCTTTTTGTCTTGGTTCCTACGATCTGATCCATTGGGATCTGCACAAGGCCAAGGGGGACTTCCGACAAGGTTCCTCTGGTGGGAAGCAGTTCATCCAGTACTTCCACCGTCGGGTGCAGTCCTTTCAAAAGTCTTGTCTGATACTCCTTTTTCCTGATTTGTAAGCCTTCATATATTCAGAAAGTGACATCGTTGCCTCCTTATGCTTCTGTTTTTTGAAACATCCTTATTATACACGATTTTTTTCATGAAAAAAAGCAGAACGCATTTGTATCGAATTTTCATCGAAAAACACTTTCTGCTCTCCTTCATATAGCGACCTCTCCTAGATGTAATACATCAGTTCCTCGCCTTTTTGGTGCCTCAGATAATCTTTTGCCAGATCCTCCAGCGTGATCTCTTCCAGTATCTTCGTTAATCCATCGTTTACCGGATCTACTACCATACTTTGAATCGTCCGGGAAATCGGGGAATCCCCCGTCTCCTCTGCCAGCCTGTACTCTCCCTCCAGCACCTCCAAAATCTGTGAAACCCGGATTTCCTGTGCCTTTTGGGACAAGCGATATCCGCCCTGCGGACCCTTTACACTGTTTACAACCCCGCCCTTCTCAGACTTCCGAATATCTGCTCCAAATACTGTGTGGAAATCTCATTTCTTTCCGCGATGGTATTCAGCGCAACATACTCTGTTTCCGGCTGGACCGCCAGGTCAATCAACGCTACCAGTCCATACCTGCTCTTTTTTGAAAACTTCATGATCAGCCCCCATATCCTTTATTCTTCAAACAGCGGTGTAGAATAATATCTATCTCCACTGTCAGGAAGTACTGCTACTATAGTCTTCCCTTATTTTCCGGCCGTTTTGCCAGCTGGATCGCCGCGCTTAACGCCGCTCCGGATGAGATCCCTACCAGGATTCCTTCCTGCTTTCCGAATGCTTTCGATGTTTCAAACGCATCCTCATTTTCTACCGGATCACCTCCCCATACAATGCTGTATTTAAATTGGTCGGAATAAACCCGGCGCCGATTCCCTGGATCTTGTGTGGTCCTGCCGTTCCCTGGGATAACACCGGAGACGCCTTCGGCTCAACGGCTACCACTTCTACGCTTGGATTCTGTGCCTTCAGGAATTCTCCTGTTCCGGTAAGCGTACCTCCGGTACCCACTCCCGCCACAAAAATATCCACCTTTCCTTCGGTATCTTCCCAGATCTCCGGTCCTGTCGTCCTGCGGT
>NZ_VULY01000013.1 GCF_009696485.1 Suipraeoptans intestinalis | reverse complement strand
CAAAGACGGCGGAAGCGATCGCAGATCTGATAGAAGAAGGGTATCAGGTGGCGATCACCCACAGCAACGCGCCTCAGGTGGGGATGATCCATACAGCCATGAATGAATTTGGCAAAGAGCACCAGGACTATACGGCAGCGCCCATGTCAGTGTGTTCGGCTATGAGTCAGGGATACATCGGATATGACTTGCAGAAGGCCATTCGAGAAGCATTGTTAAATAGAGGTCTTTATCGGACGGTCAGTACCGTATTGACCCAGGTGATCGTAGATCCCTATGACGAAGCTTTTTACACGCCTACAAAAGTGTTGGGCGTTATCTGAACGCAGAGGAGGCTGCAAAGGAGAGGAAAAAGGGAAATTATGTGGTGGAAGAGCCGGGAAAAGGTTTCCGCAGAATCGTAGCGGCGCCCAATCCGGTTGCCATTGTGGAGATTGATGCGATAAAAGCGCTCCTGGATGCAGATCAGGTGGTGATCGCAGCCGGAGGCGGAGGGATCCCTGTGCTGGAGCAGGAGCATCATCTGAAGGGAGCCAGCGCGGTAGTGGAGAAAGATCTGGCGGCCGGGAAGCTGGCAGAAGAGACGGATGCAGACGAACTGATTATCCTGACCAGCGTGGAAAAGGTAAAGATCCACATGGGGACAGACAGAGAGGAACAGCTGGAGGAGATCAGCGTGGAGGAAGCAAAAGGCTATATGGAAGAAGGACACTTTGGAGTATATAATATGCTTCCGAAGTTTCGGGCGTCCATTTCCTTTCTGGAGAAACGGGAGGGAAGAAGGGCGATCATCACTTCTTTCGATCATGTAAAAGCTGCGGTTCAGGGAAAACAGGGACAAGGATCCTGTAAAAGCCATCAAATATCAAACATGCCAGAAACATTGGAAATAATAGGTCAATCAGAAACCATCAGCAGTGAAGGCCTCTTTTGTCAGACGGAACCTGACGAAAGGAGTTCACCTCATAGGGCTGATGGTTCTGTTTTACAGGAAATTGTATGTGAGTATGAAAATCAAAGAAAATCCCTGCAAACATGCGGGAAAGCACAGAGAAAGCCAGAGGGAAGGAAGCGGGCGTCCGGAGCATCTCGGGGAAGAAAAAGAGGTTGACAAGAAAAAAGAGAGGAAGTATGATTGTATCAACAAAGCAATACAATAAGACAATATCAGAAACGAGCAGGAAGAGGGGTGCAAAGATGATAGAAATCAAAAATCTGACGAAGGTGTATCGTCTGAACAAAAAGCAGATGATGGAGTTAAAGACAAGGATCCTAAAAAGACGGCGGTAGGAATCTGAGCTTTCAGGCGAAAGAGGGAGAGATCTATGGCCTTCTGGGACCAAACGGTGCGGGAAAGACGACCACGCTCCGCTGTATCGCTACCTTGATTCCTCCTACCGAAAGGAGAGATTTATGTGAATGGATACGAGGTGCAGAAGGAGCCCAAGAAAGTCAGGACGCAGATTGGATTTCTGACCAGTGACATTAAACTGGATGAGCAGTTTACAGTAGATTATATGTTTGATTTTTTCGGACGGCTGCATGAAGTGGAAAAAGATACTCTTCAACAGAGAAAAGAGGAATTGTTTTCCTATTTTGGGATCGAAGGCTTTGCCCATAAGCAGATCAAGGAGCTTTCCACAGGAATGAAGCAGAAAGCAGCCATTGCAGTGAGTCTGGTACATGATCCCAGGATCGTTATTTTTGACGAACCTACCAACGGATTGGATATCATCACGGCAAGAGGGGTAACAGACTATCTGAAAAAGCTGCGGAATGAAGGAAAGCTGATCGTGGTTTCACCCATATTATGTCGGAAGCACAAAACTGTGTGACAGGATCGGGATCATTGTGGATGGAGAAATGGTGGCAGAAGGTACGGTGGCAGAACTTCTGCCAGCAGACCGGAGCACAGGATCTGGAAGACGCATTTTTCGAATTTTACAGGGAAAAGAAGGGGGAGTAGCGGCATGAAAGGAATCAGAGAAATATTCGGGAAAGAAATGGCGCGGATATTCAGGGACAAAAAATGGTATTTTCTGTCTTTGTATTGCCGGTGGTGATCATGCTGGTTATTTTTTCGGTTGTGGGAATGATGGCGGAACGGAAGCAGAAAGACATCGAGGCACACAAATCCAGGATTTATACACTTCACGCGCCGACAGACTTTCAGCAACAGATGGAAGCGTCAGGATTTTTGGCCGAATATACACAGATTGAATCTGAAAAAGAATTTGAGGCGGCAAAGAAGAAGATCAAAGAGGGAGAGATCGATCTGATCGTAAGATTTCCGATGGATTTGAAGAGCAGACAAAGGCTTACAAAGAAGGGAGCCTCTTCCCTGGGTCAATACCTACGAAAATCCGTCAGAAGAATATTCGGCCAAGACGTCCTCCTTTGTGAAAACAATGCTGGAATCTTATCGTCAGACACTTCTGTAGAGCGAGTGGAAGATCTGAGGCAATTGACGGTTTTTGAAGTCAACACAGACAACTCTCAGATGTATATTCAGGATAAGGCGAAGGCGACAGGCAAGATGGCGGGAACCATGCTGCCCTACTTGTAACCGTCTTTTGTTTGCAGGGCGATGGGAATCGGAACGGATATGATAGCAGGAGAGAAGGAAAGAGGAACCATGTACAGCCTTCTGGTGACGCCGATCCAGAGAAGCTCTATTGTACTGGGGAAGGTGTTTTCGCTTATGACGATCTCCGGAATTTCCGCAATTGTATATGTGACGGCCCTGGCAGTGGCGGCGAATACGATTTTTAAGACAAGCTGTCGGGAGCAAACTTCCACCTGGATATTCAGGCGGGGCAGATCGCTATGCTGGGAGTACTGCTATTGTTTATGTCCTTCCTGTATTCTACCATCATTGCACTGATCTCTGTGTTTGCAAAGACGGTGAAAGAAGCAGGAACTTATATTATGCCGGCCTATATGCTGGTGCTGATCATCGGTCTGATCTCCATGTTTTCAACAGGAAAACCCCAGGAAAGCCTCTGGTTTGTCCCGTTTTACAACAATGCCATGGCGATTCAGGAATCATGAGTCAGGAGATCACCTTGTTCCAGTACGGATCACGGTGGCGGAAACACTGGCATTGGAGTGATTTTGACAGGGGTGATCGTGAAGGCATTTGAGAGTGAGAAGGTCATGTCTAAATAGGAGGATATTTGAAGGAAGAAAAACGGAAGGAACCGGAACTGTAAGGGACAATGGATTGACTTCACGAACCGGACAGGCTATACTGAAACCAACAAAATGAGAAGAGGTTAGACAACATGAAATGTCCTTATTGCAATCACCCGGATACAAAAGTAGTGGATTCCAGACCGACGGAGGACGGGAATTCCATCCGAAGACGGAGAGCCTGTGAAATCTGCAAAAAGAGGTTCACCACTTATGAAAAGTGGAGACGAATGAACACTCATCATTTTCACGGATCCCTGTTATTATCCTTTTGATAATGATGAGTGGGATCGTCTCCACTTTTCATAAGTGTGAACCTCTTTTTGAGATTTCACAGGCTCTCCGTCTTCGGATGGAATTCCCGTCCTCCGTCGGTCTGGAATCCACTACTTTTGTATCCGGTGATTGCAATAAGGACATTTCATGTTGTCTAACCTCTTCTCATTTTGTTGGTTTCAGTATAGCCTGTCCGGTTCGTGAAGTCAATCCATTGTCCCTTACAGTTCCGGTTCCTTCCGTTTTTCTTCCTTCAAATATCCTCCTATTTAGACATGACCTTCTCACTCTCAAATGCCTTCACGATCACCCCTGTCAAATCACTCCCAATGCCAGTGTTTCCGCCACCGTGATCCCGTACTGGAACAAGGTGATCTCCTGACTCATGATTCCCTGAATCGCCATGGCATTGTTGTAAAACGGGACAAACCAGAGGCTTTCCTGGGGTTTTCCTGTTGAAACATGGAGATCAGACCGATGATCAGCACCAGCATATAGGCCGGCATAATATAAGTTCCTGCTTCTTTCACCGTCTTTGCAAACACAGAGATCAGTGCAATGATGGTAGAATACAGGAAGGACATAAACAATAGCAGTACTCCCAGCATAGCGATCTGCCCCGCCTGAATATCCAGGTGGAAGTTTGCTCCCGACAGCTTGTCTTTAAAAATCGTATTCGCCGCCACTGCCAGGGCCGTCACATATACAATTGCGGAAATTCCGGAGATCGTCATAAGCGAAAACACCTTCCCCAGTACAATAGAGCTTCTCTGGATCGGCGTCACCAGAAGGCTGTACATGGTTCCTCTTTCCTTCTCTCCTGCTATCATATCCGTTCCGATTCCCATCGCCCCTGCCAAACAAAAGACGGTTACAAAGTAGGGCAGCATGGTTCCCGCCATCTTGCCTGTCGCCTTCGCCTTATCCTGAATATACATCTGAGAGTTGTCTGTGTTGACTTCAAAAACCGTCAATTGCCTCAGATCTTCCACTCGCTCTACCAGAAGTGTCTGACGATAAGATTCCAGCATTGTTTCACAAAGGAGGACGTCTTGGCCGAATATTCTTCTGACGGATTTTCGTAGGTATTGACCCAGGGAAGAGGCTCCCCTCTTTTGTAAGCCTTTGTCTGCTCTTCAAATCCATCGGAAAATCTTACGATCAGATCGATCTCTCCCTCTTTGATCTTCTTCTTTGCCGCCTCAAATTCTTTTTCAGATTCAATCTGTGTATATTCGGCCAAAAATCCTGACGCTTCCATCTGTTGCTGAAGTCTGTCGGCGCGTGAAGTGTATAAATCCTGGATTTGTGTGCCTCGATGTCTTTCTGCTTCCGTTCCGCCATCATTCCCACAACCGAAAAAATAACCAGCATGATCACCACCGGCAATACAAAGACAGAAAATACCATTTTTTTGTCCTGAATATCCGCGCCATTTCTTTCCCGAATATTTCTCTGATTCCTTTCATGCCGCTACTCCCCCTTCTTTTCCCTGTAAAATTCGAAAAATGCGTCTTCCAGATCCTGTGCTCCGGTCTGCTGCAGAAGTTCTGCCACCGTACCTTCTGCCACCATTTCTCCATCCACAATGATCCCGATCCTGTCACACAGTTTTTGTGCTTCCGACATAATATGGGTGGAAACCACGATCAGCTTTCCTTCATTCCGCAGCTTTTTCAGATAGTCTGTTACCCTCTTGCCGTGATGATATCCAATCCGTTGGTAGGTTCGTCAAAAATAACGATCCTGGGATCATGTACCAGACTCACTGCAATGGCTGCTTTCTGCTTCATTCCTGTGGAAAGCTCCTTGATCTGCTTATGGGCAAAGCCTTCGATCCCAAAATAGGAAAACAATTCCTCTTTTCTCTGTTGAAGAGTATCTTTTTCCACTTCATGCAGCCGTCCGAAAAATCAAACATATAATCTACTGTAAACTGCTCATCCAGTTTAATGTCACTGGTCAGAAATCCAATCTGCGTCCTGACTTTCTTGGGCTCCTTCTGCACCTCGTATCCATTCACATAAATCTCTCCTTCGGTAGGAGGAATCAAGGTAGCGATACAGCGGAGCGTGGTCGTCTTTCCCCGCACCGTTTGGTCCCAGAAGGCCATAGATCTCTCCCTCTTTCGCCTGAAAGCTCAGATTTCCTACCGCCGTCTTTTTAGGATCCTTCGTCTTTAACTCCATCATCTGCTTTTTGTTCAGACGATACACCTTCGTCAGATTTTTGATTTCTATCATCTTTGCACCCCTCTTCCTGCTCGTTTCTGATATTGTCTTATTGTATTGCTTTGTTGATACAATCATACTTCTCTCTTTTTCTTGTCAACCTCTTTTTCTTCCCCGGAGATGCTCCGGACGCCCCGCTTCCTTCCCTCTGGCTTTCTCTGTGCTTTCCCGCATGTTTGCAGGGATTTTCTTTGATTTTCATACTCACATACAATTTCCTGTAAAACAGAACCATCAGCCCTATGAGGTGAACTCCTTTCGTCAGGTTCCGTCTGACAAAAGAGGCCTTCACTGCTGATGGTTTCTGATTGACCCTATTATTTCCAATGTTTCTGGCATGTTTGATATTTGATGGCTTTTTACAGGATCCTTGTCCCTGTTTTTCCCTGAACCGCAGCTTTTACATGATCGAAAGAAGTGATGATCGCCCTTCTTCCCTCCCGTTTCTCCAGAAAGGAAATGGACGCCCGAAACTTCGGAAGCATATTATATACTCCAAAGTGTCCTTCTTCCATATAGCCTTTTGCTTCCTCCACGCTGATCTCCTCCAGCTGTTCCTCTCTGTCTGTCCCCATGTGGATCTTTACCTTTTCCACGCTGGTCAGGATAATCAGTTCGTCTGCATCCGTCTCTTCTGCAGCTTCCCGGCCGCCAGATCTTTCTCCACTACCGCGCTGGCTCCCTTCAGATGATGCTCCTGCTCCAGCACAGGGATCCCTCCGCCTCCGGCTGCGATCACCACCTGATCTGCATCCAGGAGCGCTTTTATCGCATCAATCTCCACAATGGCAACCGGATTGGGCGCCGCTACGATTCTGCGGAAACCTTTTCCCGGCTCTTCCACCACATAATTTCCCTTTTTCCTCTCCTTTTGCAGCCTCCTCTGCGTTCAGATAACGCCCCAACACTTTTGTAGGCGTGTAAAAAGCTTCGTCATAGGGATCTACGATCACCTGGGTCAATACGGTACTGACCGTCCGATAAAGACCTCTATTTAACAATGCTTCTCGAATGGCCTTCTGCAAGTCATATCCGATGTATCCCTGACTCATAGCCGAACACACTGACATGGGCGCTGCCGTATAGTCCTGGTGCTCTTTGCCAAATTCATTCATGGCTGTATGGATCATCCCCACCTGAGGCGCGTTGCTGTGGTGATCGCCACCTGATACCCTTCTTCTATCAGATCTGCGATCGCTTCGCCGTCTTTGTTA
>NZ_VULY01000024.1 GCF_009696485.1 Suipraeoptans intestinalis | reverse complement strand
CTCGCTAACGGTTTCATAAAAGTTTCATAAAATTTCATAAAAATTGACTGCGGTCTAAATTGTTCATATTTAGAACAATTTTCTTTATCATACAGTAAAACGCGGGTTTTTGTCAATTCTGACGATATTTCTTTAAAAAAAATCTATTTTGGCGACACATGACATATTTGGAACGCCGGCGTCTTTTATGCTACTCTCAAGTAGTAAAAGATGGAGAGAAGGTTCGGTAAGCGGTTCTCGAAAAAGCAGCGAAAACGGGCCGGCAGAAAGGAGCTTGTGAAACAATGAGACCAATCATAGGTATTTCAACCAGTATCATAATCGACAGCGGCGGAATGTTCCCCGGCTATCACAGATCGTATGTTAACCGGGACTATGTAAAAGGAGTGCTGGCTGCGGGGGGCGTTCCTGTCATGCTTCCTATGACTGACGACAAAGAAGCCGTAGAGGCTGCGCTTTCCCTGTGCGATGGACTGATTCTATCCGGCGGACAGGATGTAAATCCGCTTTGCTACAATCAGGAGCCTCACAAAACCCTCGGCGAAGTCTGTCCGGAACGCGACGCTTTTGACCTTGATTTGTACAGGCTCGCAAGAGAAAAAGACATGCCGGTGCTTGGTATTTGCAGAGGCTCGCAGATCATTGCGGTCGCCGAGGGCGGTACTCTCTACCAGGATCTCTCGCTGGCAGAGACTTCTCTCAAGCATTCCCAGGGGCACAGTCCGGCGATGCCAAGCCACCATATCCATGTCGAGGAAGGAAGTAAGCTCTTTGATATCGTGAAAGAAAGGAGGATATGCGTAAACTCCTTCCATCATCAGGTAATCAACACTCCCGGTGACAGGATGAGAGTCACAGCCAGAGCGGATGATAACATCATCGAAGCGATAGAGCACAAGGATGCGAAATTCGTCCTTGCCGTTCAGTGGCATCCCGAGATGATGCACGCAAGCGACGAGCACATGCTCCATATTTTCAAGGCATTGATACACCACTGCTAGTTTCGTATTACTATTTTATTATCATTTCATTCAGGAGGAATATTATGGAACAGAAAAGAAAACTCGGATTCTGGTCAATCGTTCTTTTGACCATCAACTCAATCATCGGTACAGGGATCTTCCTGTCACCCGGCGGAGTTGCGAAACAAAGCGGTGCGCTTGCGCCGTTCATCTACGTCTGTGCAGCAGTATTTGCGATCATGCTCGCACTTACCTTTGCAAGCGCAAGTAAATACACAAGAGAGAGCGGAGCTGCCTACGCATATGTAAGAACAGCATTCGGCGACAACACCGGTCTCTATGTAGGTATCACAAGATTCGTATCTGCAAGTATCGCATGGGGCGTAATGGCGACAGGCGCGGTCGGAACTGCCTTCCAGATACTGGGATATCAGAGCGATGCGATTACTTTCGGAATGAGGACGATCGGATTTATCGTTCTCATGGTAGTTCTCTTTATCATCAATGTCCTGGGAACAAAGATTTTCGAGTGGGTATCAAACCTCTCAACGATTGGTAAGTGTGTTGCACTCGTATTTGCAATTCTTGCAGGTATCGTAATCGCAGTGAAGACCGGAAACCACATGGGCGAGATAACTGCACTGGTAAATGACGCCGGAGAAAAGGTAGTTCCTCCGATGACGACCGCGGGATTCGTAACTGCCCTCGTAGCTGCCTTCTATGCATTCACGGGATTTGAAAGTGTAGCTTCCGGAGCCGGTGATATGGAAAAGCCTGAGAAGAATCTTCCCAGAGCCATTCCTGTCGCTATCGGAATCGTAGCTGCGATTTACTTCGGTATCATCCTGACAGCCATGCTGATCGATCCCGTCGCTATGGTCACAAGCTCGTCAGTGGTAGTGCTTGCCGACGTATTCAAGAGTACGGTTATCAGAAATGTCATCGTCATAGGTGCGTTCGTATCGATGTTTGGAATCAACGTCGCATCGTCCTTCCATACACCGAGGCTTCTCGAAGCCATGGCTCTGAGAAAGCAGGTGCCGGATGTTTTCGCCAAGAGAAACAGCAAGGACATTCCTGTAAACGCATTCATCATCACTGTGCTTTTCGCCATCGTAATTCCTATGGCTTTCTCGTATGACATGAAAGGTATCATGATCATTTCGACGATCGCACGTTTCGTACAGTTTGTACTGGTACCTGTCGCTGTCATCATGTTCTTCTATGGCAAGACGAAGAATCCCACCCTTGAAGGCGCCAAGAAGAATTTCGCAACAGATGTGGTAGTATCGGTGATCTCTCTGATACTCACCGCGCTCCTTCTGTTCAAATTCGACTGGAAGGGAAGCTTCTCTACCACAGCTGAAACAGGAACGTCCCTGAACATGTTTGCAATCGTAGCTATGCTCATAGGATACGTAATCATCCCTGTTCTCGTATACTTCTACGCTAAGGCTCACACCGACAAAAAGATTGCACAGTAACTATATTACGGAGATATAAAAATGGATAAAACAGTATATAACGCATTTGTGGAATTACTCGGTTCCGAACTTCGGCTGGCTATGGGCTGCACGGAACCAATAGCGGTGGCTTATGCCGCCGCGAAGGCAAGGGAAGTCCTTGGGCAGTTCCCGGAAAGAATAGAGATGTATTGCAGCGGGAACATCATAAAAAATGTAAAAGCCGTCACAGTGCCTAATTCCGGCGGCAGAAGAGGTCTCGAAGTCGCATCGATTCTCGGCGCGGCTTTCGGGGATGCCTCCCTGGAGCTTGAGGTAATCAGCAGGGTGAAGGATGAAGAAATAGCGCGGCTTCAAAAGCTGCTTGACAAGGACATCTGTCACTGCCATCTTGAGACGGGAAAGGACAACCTGTATATCCGGACGGAGGTATTTCATGGCGCCGACAGTGCTCTTGTAGAAATCGCGGAAAACACACCTACATCACACGGATAGAGAGAACGGGGAACGGTATCTAGGAACATTTCTTAAAGGATATGTCCTTCCCGTCTCAAGATGGCAGTGACAGATGTCCTTGTCAAGCAGCTTTTGAAGCCGCGCTATTTCTTCATCCTTCACCCTGCTGATTACCTCAAGCTCCAGGGAGGCATCCCCGAAAGCCGCGCCGAGAATCGATGCGACTTCGAGACCTCTTCTGCCGCCGGAATTAGGCACTGTGACGGCTTTTACATTTTTTATGATGTTCCCGCTGCAATACATCTCTATTCTTTCCGGGAACTGCCCAAGGACTTCCCTTGCCTTCGCGGCGGCATAAGCCACCGCTATTGGTTCCGTGCAGCCCATAGCCAGCCGAAGTTCGGAACCGAGTAATTCCACAAATGCGTTATATACTGTTTTATCCATTTTTATATCTCCGTAATATAGTTACTGTGCAATCTTTTTGTCGGTGTGAGCCTTAGCGTAGAAGTATACGAGAACAGGGATGATTACGTATCCTATGAGCATAGCTACGATTGCAAACATGTTCAGGGACGTTCCTGTTTCAGCTGTGGTAGAGAAGCTTCCCTTCCAGTCGAATTTGAACAGAAGGAGCGCGGTGAGTATCAGAGAGATCACCGATACTACCACATCTGTTGCGAAATTCTTCTTGGCGCCTTCAAGGGTGGGATTCTTCGTCTTGCCATAGAAGAACATGATGACAGCGACAGGTACCAGTACAAACTGTACGAAACGTGCGATCGTCGAAATGATCATGATACCTTTCATGTCATACGAGAAAGCCATAGGAATTACGATGGCGAAAAGCACAGTGATGATGAATGCGTTTACAGGAATGTCCTTGCTGTTTCTCTTGGCGAAAACATCCGGCACCTGCTTTCTCAGAGCCATGGCTTCGAGAAGCCTCGGTGTATGGAAGGACGATGCGACGTTGATTCCAAACATCGATACGAACGCACCTATGACGATGACATTTCTGATAACCGTACTCTTGAATACGTCGGCAAGCACTACCACTGACGAGCTTGTGACCATAGCGACGGGATCGATCAGCATGGCTGTCAGGATGATACCGAAGTAAATCGCAGCTACGATTCGATAGCGACAGGAATGGCTCTGGGAAGATTCTTCTCAGGCTTTTCCATATCACCGGCTCCGGAAGCTACACTTTCAAATCCCGTGAATGCATAGAAGGCAGCTACGAGGGCAGTTACGAATCCCGCGGTCGTCATCGGAGGAACTACCTTTTCTCCGGCGTCATTTACCAGTGCAGTTATCTCGCCCATGTGGTTTCGGTCTTCACTGCGATTACGATACCTGCAAGAATTGCAAATACGAGTGCAACACACTTACCAATCGTTGAGAGGTTTGATACCCACTCGAAAATCTTTGTTCCAGGACATTGATGATAAAAGAGAACTACCATGAGAACGATAAATCCGATCGTCCTCATTCCGAAAGTAATCGCATCGCTCTGATATCCCAGTATCTGGAAGGCAGTTCCGACGCGCCTGTCGCCATTACGCCCATGCGATACTTGCAGATACGAATCTTGTGATACCTACATAGAGACCGGTGTTGTCCGAATGCTGTTCTTACATATGCGTAGGCAGCTCCGCCTCTCTTGTGTATTTACTTGCGCTTGCAAAGGTAAGTGCGAGCATGATCGCAAATACTGCTGCACAGACGTAGATGAACGGCGCAAGCGCACCGCTTTGTTTCGCAACTCCGCCGGGTGACAGGAAGATCCCTGTACCGATGATTGAGTTGATGGTCAAAAGAACGATTGACCAGAATCCGAGTTTTCTTTTCTGTTCCATAATATTCCTCCTGAATGAAATGATAATAAAATAGTAATACGAAACTAGCAGTGGTGTATCAATGCCTTGAAATATATGGAGCATGTGCTCGTCGCTTGCGTGCATCATCTCGGGATGCCACTGAACGGCAAGGACGAATTTCGCATCCTTGTGCTCTATCGCTTCGATGATGTTATCATCCGCTCTGGCTGTGACTCTCATCCTGTCACCGGGAGTTGATTACCTGATGATGGAAGGAGTTTACGCATATCCTCCTTTCTTTCACGATATCAAAGAGCTTACTTCCTTCCTCGACATGGATATGGTGGCTTGGCATCGCCGGACTGTGCCCTGGAATGCTTGAGAGAAGTCTCTGCCAGCGAGAGATCCTGGTAGAGAGTACCGCCCTCGGCGACCGCAATGATCTGCGAGCCTCTGCAAATACCAAGCACCGGCATGTCTTTTTCTTTGCGAGCCTGTACAAATCAAGGTCAAAAGCGTCGCGTTCCGGACAGACTTCGCCGAGGGTTTTGTGAGGCTCCTGATTGTAGCAAAGCGGATTTACATCCTGTCCGCCGGATAGAATCAGTCCATCGCACAGGGAAAGCGCAGCCTCTACGGCTTCTTTGTCGTCAGTCATAGGAAGCATGACAGGAACGCCCCCCGCAGCCAGCACTCCTTTTACATAGTCCCGGTTAACATACGATCTGTGATAGCGGGAACATTCCGCCGCTGTCGATTATGATACTGGTTGAAATACCTATGATTGGTCTCATTGTTTCACAAGCTCCTTTCTGCCGGCCCGTTTTCGCTGCTTTTTCGAGAACCGCTTACCGAACCTTCTCTCCATCTTTTACTACTTGAGAGTAGCAT
>NZ_VULY01000022.1 GCF_009696485.1 Suipraeoptans intestinalis | reverse complement strand
CGTCACTTTTTCTCCCAGATATCCTTCTGCATCCGCCTTTAACTTCTGCAGAATCATGGCAGAAATCTCCTGGGGAGAATACTTCTTGTCGTCGATGGCCACTTTGAAGTCAGACCCCATCTCCCTCTTAATGGAAGAGATCGTCCGTTCTGCATTGGTCACTGCCTGACGTTTTGCCGGTTCTCCCACCAGCCTTTCTCCCGTCTTAGTAAAGGCTACTACAGACGGGGTCGTCCTTGCTCCTTCTGTGTTGGCGATCACTACCGGCTGTCCGCCTTCCATTACTGCCACACAACTGTTTGTTGTACCCAAGTCGATTCCAATAATTTTTCCCATAACTAATTCCTCCTTAATTTGCTACTTTTACCATACTGTGTCGGATAACGGTTTCTCTATATTTGTATCCTTTTTGGAATTCTTCCACTACGACATTTTCACCCTGCTCTTCATCCTCCACATGCATGACTGCGTTGTGGAGATTGGGGTCGAAGGCTTCTCCCACGGCGGCGATCACTTCTACTCCCGCCTCCGACAGAGTCGTCATCATCTGTTTGTAGATCATTTCCATTCCCTGTACGAAAGGCTGATCCTTTTCCTCCTCCTTCACGGCGGAAAGTCCTCTTTCAAAGTTGTCTACCACCGGCAGGATCTTTTCCACGATGTCTCTGGCTCCGATCTCATACATCTGCGCCTTTTCCTTCTCGGTGCGTTTTCTGAAATTATCAAACTCTGCCATCTGTCTGGTGACCCGATCAGTCAGTTCCTCTATCTTTTCATCTTTTTTGTCTTTCTTTCCCTTTTTTCTTCCTCATCGGAAGTCTGCCGGGGATCTGCGGCGTCTTGTCCCTTTTCCTCAGACGCGCCTTCAGGCTCCTGGCAGTCTGCCTGCCTCTCTTTTTCCGCGTCTTCACAGGATGCTTTGCCCGCTGCTTCCTTTGCTTCTTTTACTGCCTCTTTTACAATTTCTTCCTGGCTTTTGTCCTGCCTGTCTTTCACAGCCATTTTCCACCTTCCTATTCTTTTCTATGAAACATCTGATCCAGCTCCTGCTGCAGCCTTCGCATGGATTTTAGTACATGCTCATAATCCATACGCTTTGGTCCGATGATCCCTATCGTTCCTTTCATTCCGTCTCCCAGCTCATACGTTGCCGTAACCACACTGCAGTCCTTCATGGTCTGCACCGGCGCTTCTTCCCCGATATACACCTGGATCCCCGTGTTTTCTTCCTGGGACAGGGTCTGTGTCACAAGCTCCGTCAACTGCTGCTTTTCTTCAAAAGCGCTGATGATCTCCTGCGCGCTCTGCTTGTCGCTAAGTTCCGGATATTTGAAGATGTTGGTAGCTCCGCTGGTATAGATCTGCATCTCTTCCTCCAGTTGAATGGCGTCTGCTACTGCATCCAGCACCATCCCCACCATCTCTCCGTGGATCCCAGCCTGCTCCTTCAACCTTGCGATCAGTCCCAGATTGATCTCCTCAATGGCCATCCCATTTAAAGAGGTATTCAGGAGCATATTCAGCTTCAGAAGATTTTCATTGCTTAGCGGCTCTTCGATCTCTATGATCTTATTCTTGATGACATTGCCTCCCAGAACGATCACGGCGATCACATGGCCTTCATCTACCATGGACAACTGGATAAATTTCAACTTGTTGGCACTGTTCAGGGGCGTAGACACCATCGTAGCATAGTTGGTGTTGGCGGCCAGCGCTTTGGCTGCCTGCTTTAAAAGCTGTTCCATACGGTCGGCTTTTTCCAGCATCCGCTCCTGCATCTGTGTCAGCTCCTGCTCCTTTTCTTCCATGAGCATATCCACATACAAGCGGTATCCTTTATCCGAGGGGATACGTCCTGCAGACGTGTGCGGCTGAAGGATATATCCAAGCTCCTCCAGATCTGCCATTTCATTTCGTATCGTCGCAGAACTGAGATTCAGATCAGTATATTTGGAGATCGTCCTGGAACCTACCGGCTCTCCCGTCTCCAGATAGTTCTGAATGATGGCGTGCAGGATCCGGGTCTTTCGTTCGCTCAGTTCCTGATTCGGATGCACCGTCATGTATCCACCTCCTTTTCTTTATTAGCACTCAGAAAAATCGAGTGCTAACATCTTCGTTTATTAATGTAGCACTCGACCCTTCACTTGTCAACTATCTTTATACTTTTTTTATATTTCACTTACCGCTTTTTGATGAATTTGCGTATAGCCTCCAGCTTCCCACTATTCACCGCCTTTTTCAGCCGGGCTGAGTCTGCTGAAATCATAAAAAAAGTATAAAGATAGTTGACAAGTGAAGGGTCGAGTGCTACATTAATAAACGAAGATGTTAGCACTCGATTTTTCTGAGTGCTAATAAAGAAAAGGAGGTGGATACATGACGGTGCATCCGAATCAGGAACTGAGCGAACGAAAGACCCGGATCCTGCACGCCATCATTCAGAACTATCTGGAGACGGGAGAGCCGGTAGGTTCCAGGACGATCTCCAAATATACTGATCTGAATCTCAGTTCTGCGACGATACGAAATGAAATGGCAGATCTGGAGGAGCTTGGATATATCCTTCAGCCGCACACGTCTGCAGGACGTATCCCCTCGGATAAAGGATACCGCTTGTATGTGGATATGCTCATGGAAGAAAAGGAGCAGGAGCTGACACAGATGCAGGAGCGGATGCTGGAAAAAGCCGACCGTATGGAACAGCTTTTAAAGCAGGCAGCCAAAGCGCTGGCCGCCAACACCAACTATGCTACGATGGTGTCTACGCCCCTGAACAGTGCCAACAAGTTGAAATTTATCCAGTTGTCCATGGTAGATGAAGGCCATGTGATCGCCGTGATCGTTCTGGGAGGCAATGTCATCAAGAATAAGATCATAGAGATCGAAGAGCCGCTAAGCAATGAAAATCTTCTGAAGCTGAATATGCTCCTGAATACCTCTTTAAATGGGATGGCCATTGAGGAGATCAATCTGGGACTGATCGCAAGGTTGAAGGAGCAGGCTGGGATCCACGGAGAGATGGTGGGGATGGTGCTGGATGCAGTAGCAGACGCCATTCAACTGGAGGAAGAGATGCAGATCTATACCAGCGGAGCTACCAACATCTTCAAATATCCGGAACTTAGCGACAAGCAGAGCGCGCAGGAGATCATCAGCGCTTTTGAAGAAAAGCAGCAGTTGACGGAGCTTGTGACACAGACCCTGTCCCAGGAAGAAAACACGGGGATCCAGGTGTATATCGGGGAAGAAGCGCCGGTGCAGACCATGAAGGACTGCAGTGTGGTTACGGCAACGTATGAGCTGGGAGACGGAATGAAAGGAACGATAGGGATCATCGGACCAAAGCGTATGGATTATGAGCATGTACTAAAATCCATGCGAAGGCTGCAGCAGGAGCTGGATCAGATGTTTCATAGAAAAGAATAGGAAGGTGGAAAATGGCTGTGAAAGACAGGCAGGACAAAAGCCAGGAAGAAATTGTAAAAGAGGCAGTAAAAGAAGCAAAGGAAGCAGCGGGCAAAGCATCCTGTGAAGACGCGGAAAAAGAGAGGCAGGCAGACTGCCAGGAGCCTGAAGGCGCGTCTGAGGAAAAGGGACAAGACGCCGCAGATCCCCGGCAGACTTCCGATGAGGAAGAAAAAAAGGGAAAGAAAGACAAAAAAGATGAAAAGATAGAGGAACTGACTGATCGGGTCACCAGACAGATGGCAGAGTTTGATAATTTCAGAAAACGCACCGAGAAGGAAAAGGCGCAGATGTATGAGATCGGAGCCAGAGACATCGTGGAAAAGATCCTGCCGGTGGTAGACAACTTTGAAAGAGGACTTTCCGCCGTGAAGGAGGAGGAAAAGGATCAGCCTTTCGTACAGGGAATGGAAATGATCTACAAACAGATGATGACGACTCTGTCGGAGGCGGGAGTAGAAGTGATCGCCGCCGTGGGAGAAGCCTTCGACCCCAATCTCCACAACGCAGTCATGCATGTGGAGGATGAAGAGCAGGGTGAAAATGTCGTAGTGGAAGAATTCCAAAAAGGATACAAATATAGAGAAACCGTTATCCGACACAGTATGGTAAAAGTAGCAAATTAAGGAGGAATTAGTTATGGGAAAAATTATTGGAATCGACTTGGGTACAACAAACAGTTGTGTGGCAGTAATGGAAGGCGGACAGCCGGTAGTGATCGCCAACACAGAAGGAGCAAGGACGACACCGTCTGTAGTAGCCTTTACTAAGACGGGAGAAAGGCTGGTGGGAGAACCGGCAAAACGTCAGGCAGTGACCAATGCAGAACGGACGATCTCTTCCATTAAGAGGGAGATGGGGTCTGACTTCAAAGTGGCCATCGACGACAAGAAGTATTCTCCCCCAGGAGATTTCTGCCATGATTCTGCAGAAGTTAAAGGCGGATGCAGAAGGATATCTGGGAGAAAAAGTGACGGAGG
>NZ_VULY01000025.1 GCF_009696485.1 Suipraeoptans intestinalis | reverse complement strand
CTGCGCTTTCCCTGTGCGATGGACTGATTCTATCCGGCGGACAGGATGTAAATCCGCTTTGCTACAATCAGGAGCCTCACAAAACCCTCGGCGAAGTCTGTCCGGAACGCGACGCTTTTGACCTTGATTTGTACAGGCTCGCAAGAGAAAAAGACATGCCGGTGCTTGGTATTTGCAGAGGCTCGCAGATCATTGCGGTCGCCGAGGGCGGTACTCTCTACCAGGATCTCTCGCTGGCAGAGACTTCTCTCAAGCATTCCCAGGGGCACAGTCCGGCGATGCCAAGCCACCATATCCATGTCGAGGAAGGAAGTAAGCTCTTTGATATCGTGAAAGAAAGGAGGATATGCGTAAACTCCTTCCATCATCAGGTAATCAACACTCCCGGTGACAGGATGAGAGTCACAGCCAGAGCGGATGATAACATCATCGAAGCGATAGAGCACAAGGATGCGAAATTCGTCCTTGCCGTTCAGTGGCATCCCGAGATGATGCACGCAAGCGACGAGCACATGCTCCATATTTTCAAGGCATTGATACACCACTGCTAGTTTCGTATTACTATTTTATTATCATTTCATTCAGGAGGAATATTATGGAACAGAAAAGAAAACTCGGATTCTGGTCAATCGTTTCTTTGACCATCAACTCAATCATCGGTACAGGGATCTTCCTGTCACCCGGCGGAGTTGCGAAACAAAGCGGTGCGCTTGCGCCGTTCATCTACGTCTGTGCAGCAGTATTTGCGATCATGCTCGCACTTACCTTTGCAAGCGCAAGTAAATACACAAGAGAGAGCGGAGCTGCCTACGCATATGTAAGAACAGCATTCGGCGACAACACCGGTCTCTATGTAGGTATCACAAAGATTCGTATCTGCAAGTATCGCATGGGGCGTAATGGCGACAGGCGCGGTCGGAACTGCCTTCCAGATACTGGGATATCAGAGCGATGCGATTACTTTCGGAATGAGGACGATCGGATTTATCGTTCTCATGGTAGTTCTCTTTATCATCAATGTCCTGGAACAAAGATTTTCGAGTGGGTATCAAACCTCTCAACGATTGGTAAGTGTGTTGCACTCGTATTTGCAATTCTTGCAGGTATCGTAATCGCAGTGAAGACCGGAAACCACATGGGCGAGATAACTGCACTGGTAAATGACGCCGGAGAAAGGTAGTTCCTCCGATGACGACCGCGGATTCGTAACTGCCCTCGTAGCTGCCTTCTATGCATTCACGGGATTTGAAAGTGTAGCTTCCGGAGCCGGTGATATGGAAAAGCCTGAGAAGAATCTTCCCAGAGCCATTCCTGTCGCTATCGGAATCGTAGCTGCGATTTACTTCGGTATCATCCTGACAGCCATGCTGATCGATCCCGTCGCTATGGTCACAAGCTCGTCAGTGGTAGTGCTTGCCGACGTATTCAAGAGTACGGTTATCAGAAATGTCATCGTCATAGGTGCGTTCGTATCGATGTTTGGAATCAACGTCGCATCGTCCTTCCATACACCGAGGCTTCTCGAAGCCATGGCTCTGAGAAAGCAGGTGCCGGATGTTTTCGCCAAGAGAAACAGCAAGGACATTCCTGTAAACGCATTCATCATCACTGTGCTTTTCGCCATCGTAATTCCTATGGCTTTCTCGTATGACATGAAAGGTATCATGATCATTTCGACGATCGCACGTTTCGTACAGTTTGTACTGGTACCTGTCGCTGTCATCATGTTCTTCTATGGCAAGACGAAGAATCCCACCCTTGAAGGCGCCAAGAAGAATTTCGCAACAGATGTGGTAGTATCGTGATCTCTCTGATACTCACCGCGCTCCTTCTGTTCAAATTCGACTGGAAGGGAAGCTTCTCTACCACAGCTGAAACAGGAACGTCCCTGAACATGTTTGCAATCGTAGCTATGCTCATAGGATACGTAATCATCCCTGTTCTCGTATACTTCTACGCTAAGGCTCACACCGACAAAAAGATTGCACAGTAACTATATTACGGAGATATAAAAATGGATAAAACAGTATATAACGCATTTGTGGAATTACTCGGTTCCGAACTTCGGCTGGCTATGGGCTGCACGGAACCAATAGCGGTGGCTTATGCCGCCGCGAAGGCAAGGGAAGTCCTTGGGCAGTTCCCGGAAAGAATAGAGATGTATTGCAGCGGGAACATCATAAAAAATGTAAAAGCCGTCACAGTGCCTAATTCCGGCGGCAGAAGAGGTCTCGAAGTCGCATCGATTCTCGGCGCGGCTTTCGGGATGCCTCCCTGGAGCTTGAGGTAATCAGCAGGGTGAAGGATGAAGAAATAGCGCGGCTTCAAAAGCTGCTTGACAAGGACATCTGTCACTGCCATCTTGAGACGGGAAAGGACAACCTGTATATCCGGACGGAGGTATTTCATGGCGCCGACAGTGCTCTTGTAGAAATCGCGGAAAACACACCTACATCACACGGATAGAGAAGAACGGGGAACGGATACTGTCTCAGGAACCGCTCCATCTTCTTAAAAGTGATATGTCCTTTCTGAATCTTAAGGACATATACACCTTTTCAAAGGAAGTCGATCTTAAAGACATCGATAATCTGATCGTCAGACAAATCGACTGCAATAGGAATATTGCAGAGGAAGGGATAGAGAAGCCTTACGGTTCACAGATCGGGAGAAGATATCTCGGTATGTATGGAGATTCAGATTATCGCTTCAAAGCGATTGCATACGCAGCTGCCGGAAGTGATGCGAGAATGAATGGCTGCGCCCTTCCGTGATAAACTCCGGATCCGGAAATCAGAGCATAACTATGAGCGTTCCTATCATCCCTGTATGCGAAGGAAAAGGGATAGCACACGAGGAGATGATACGTGGACTTGTAGCGGACTCGTTGCGGGCATCATCCTAACAGTATGCAGAAAGATCTCCGATGTTTTCTTTTGGAGGAGCGCAACGAGGTCCGCAAATACAAGTCCACGTATCATCTCCTCGTGTGCTATCCTTTTTCTTCGCATACAGGATGATAGGAACGCTCATAGTTATGCTCTGATTTCCGGATCCGGAGTTTATCACGACCGGAAGGGCGCAGCCATTCATTCTCGCATCACTTCCGGCAGCTGCGTATGCAATCGCTTTGAAGCGATAATCTGAATCTCCATACATACCGAGATATCTTCTCCCGATCTGTGAACCGTAAGGCTTCTCTATCCTTCCTCAATATTCCTATTGCAGTCGATTTGTCTGACGATCAGATTATCGATGTCTTTAAGATCGACTTCCTTTGAAAAGGTGTATATGTCCTTAAGATTCAGAAAGGACATATCACTTTTAAGAAGATGGAGCGGTTCCTGAGACAGTATCCGTTCCCGTTCTCTCTATCCGTGTGATGTAGGTGTGTTTTTCCGCGATTTCTACAAGAGCACTGTCGGCGCCATGAAATACCTCCGTCCGGATATACAGGTTGTCCTTTCCCGTCTCAAGATGGCAGTGACAGATGTCCTTGTCAAGCAGCTTTTGAAGCCGCGCTATTTCTTCATCCTTCACCCTGCTGATTACCTCAAGCTCCAGGAGGCATCCCCGAAAGCCGCGCCGAGAATCGATGCGACTTCGAGACCTCTTCTGCCGCCGGAATTAGGCACTGTGACGGCTTTTACATTTTTTATGATGTTCCCGCTGCAATACATCTCTATTCTTTCCGGGAACTGCCCAAGGACTTCCCTTGCCTTCGCGGCGGCATAAGCCACCGCTATTGGTTCCGTGCAGCCCATAGCCAGCCGAAGTTCGGAACCGAGTAATTCCACAAATGCGTTATATACTGTTTTATCCATTTTTATATCTCCGTAATATAGTTACTGTGCAATCTTTTGTCGGTGTGAGCCTTAGCGTAGAAGTATACGAGAACAGGGATGATTACGTATCCTATGAGCATAGCTACGATTGCAAACATGTTCAGGGACGTTCCTGTTTCAGCTGTGGTAGAGAAGCTTCCCTTCCAGTCGAATTTGAACAGAAGGAGCGCGGTGAGTATCAGAGAGATCACCGATACTACCACATCTGTTGCGAAATTCTTCTTGGCGCCTTCAAGGGTGGGATTCTTCGTCTTGCCATAGAAGAACATGATGACAGCGACAGGTACCAGTACAAACTGTACGAAACGTGCGATCGTCGAAATGATCATGATACCTTTCATGTCATACGAGAAAGCCATAGGAATTACGATGGCGAAAAGCACAGTGATGATGAATGCGTTTACAGGAATGTCCTTGCTGTTCTCTTGGCGAAAACATCCGGCACCTGCTTTCTCAGAGCCATGGCTTCGAGAAGCCTCGTGTATGGAAGGACGATGCGACGTTGATTCCAAACATCGATACGAACGCACCTATGACGATGACATTTCTGATAACCGTACTCTTGAATACGTCGGCAAGCACTACCACTGACGAGCTTGTGACCATAGCGACGGATCGATCAGCATGGCTGTCAGGATACCGAAGTAAATCGCAGCTACGATTCCGATAGCGACAGGAATGGCTCTGGGAAGATTCTTCTCAGGCTTTTCCATATCACCGGCTCCGGAAGCTACACTTTCAAATCCCGTGAATGCATAGAAGGCAGCTACGAGGGCAGTTACGAATCCGCGGTCGTCATCGGAGGAACTACCTTTTCTCCGGCGTCATTTACCAGTGCAGTTATCTCGCCCATGTGGTTTCCGGTCTTCACTGCGATTACGATACCTGCAAGAATTGCAAATACGAGTGCAACACACTTACCAATCGTTGAGAGGTTTGATACCCACTCGAAATCTTGTTCCCAGGACATTGATGATAAAGAGAACTACCATGAGAACGATAAATCCGATCGTCCTCATTCCGAAAGTAATCGCATCGCTCTGATATCCCAGTATCTGGAAGGCAGTTCCGACCGCGCCTGTCGCCATTACGCCCCATGCGATACTTGCAGATACGAATCTTGTGATACCTACATAGAGACCGGTGTTGTCGCCGAATGCTGTTCTTACATATGCGTAGGCAGCTCCGCTCTCTCTTGTGTATTTACTTGCGCTTGCAAAGGTAAGTGCGAGCATGATCGCAAATACTGCTGCACAGACGTAGATGAACGGCGCAAGCGCACCGCTTTGTTTCGCAACTCCGCCGGGTGACAGGAAGATCCCTGTACCGATGATTGAGTTGATGGTCAAAAGAACGATTGACCAGAAAGTTTTCTTTTCTGTTCCATAATATTCCTCCTGAATGAAATGATAATAAAATAGTAATACGAAACTAGCAGTGGTGTATCAATGCCTTGAAAATATGGAGCATGTGCTCGTCGCTTGCGTGCATCATCTCGGATGCCACTGAACGGCAAGGACGAATTTCGCATCCTTGTGCTCTATCGCTTCGATGATGTTATCATCCGCTCTGGCTGTGACTCTCATCCTGTCACCGGGAGTGTTGATTACCTGATGATGGAAGGAGTTTACGCATATCCTCCTTTCTTTCACGATATCAAAGAGCTTACTTCCTTCCTCGACATGGATATGGTGGCTTGGCATCGCCGGACTGTGCCCCTGGGAATGCTTGAGAGAAGTCTCTGCCAGCGAGAGATCCTGGTAGAGAGTACCGCCCTCGGCGACCGCAATGATCTGCGAGCCTCTGCAAATACCAAGCACCGGCATGTCTTTTTCTCTGCGAGCCTGTACAAATCAAGGTCAAAAGCGTCGCGTTCCGGACAGACTTCGCCGAGGGTTTTGTGAGGCTCTGATTGTAGCAAAGCGGATTTACATCCTGTCCGCCGGATAGAATCAGTCCATCGCACAGGGAAAGCGCAGCCT
>NZ_VULY01000041.1 GCF_009696485.1 Suipraeoptans intestinalis | reverse complement strand
CGTCAGGATCAGCTTAAATACAATGGTCTTTCTCGTTTTTTTGCAAATCACTGATCTTCATCTATCATATATCCTTTCCCGATCACATTTTCGATCAAATTCTGCCCTGTGGCCGTTTTTATTTTTTTTCCGCAGAGACGCCATATGTACCCGGACGGTGTTGCTGAAGCTGTCCACCTCATCTCCCCACACATGCTCCAGGATCTCATACTGCGTTAATGCGATCCCATATTCAGAAGCAGGTATTCCAGGATCCCCAGCTCTTTTTTTGTCAGCTTCAATTCTTCCTCTCCCACATACGCCCTCCTTTTTAATGTGTCGAATGAAAGGGCTCCGCAGCATAGAACGCCTCTGTCTGGATTGCTTTTCTCCTTAGCAAGGACCGTATCCTGGCTTCCAGCTCCGCAAAATAGAAGGGCTTGACCATGTAGTCGTTGGCTCAAAATCCAGTCCCTTCACCCGGTCGCTGACATCCGAACGCGCTGTCAGCAGGATGATATTCAACGTCTTATTGTATTCCCTTACCTTTTTCAGCACCTCAAATCCATCCATTCCCGAAGATTAATGTCCAGGATCATCAGGTCATAGCTTTCCGTGTAGCAAAGCTCTTCTCCGTCCCTCCCATTGTCCGCAGTATCCACCACATAGCCGGACAGCCTGAGGCCTTCTGCAATGCTTTCCAATAACTGTACTTCGTCTTCTACGACTAAAATCTTCATGATACCCTCTCTTTTCTGGCAGTAACCTGCTTTTTTCCCCGCTTCTTTTCGGATCCCCCTTGACCGGATCCGGGAAGGCGCCTCCACCTTCCCGGCAAAACTACTTATCTTCCTTCTTTTAAAGATAGCATTAACCCTCGAAAATTTCCACTGTTTCTATTGCCTTATCTGCACGCAGTTCTTTCTGTCGGGGCTGTCCGTCCCGGCAGGATCTGTTTGTCTCTGGAAAGAGGCTCCACCAGAATCTTAAATCCGTCGATCCCCACAGCGACCACCTCTGTTCCGGCGGAAATCTCCTCTTTTGCAACGACCTTGGTCTTTTTTCCTGCAAATTCCGCATAGCCCCGAATCCCAGGGGAGTCAACGTCTTCCCCTGACAAAACAGATACGCCTGTTCTTTCCGGATACGGCTTCTCTCCACCTGGCTGCGGATCCCTATATGAAATGCAATGGTGATCAAAACGACAACTGCTGTCTGCAGGGCGGCAATACCCATACGGATATGGCAATTGATACGATGATCGCACCATTGGCATTGGATCCTCCCGACTGGGACCGTCCGTACCAGAAAGGCATATCGTGATACTTCTCCAAGGCAGAGATACCCATGGCATAGAGGTACAAAACGATTCCCAAAACCCATAAAACTCCCTGTATCCTCTCTGGTGCAAATGCTGTCGTTTCCGTCCTATTGGTTGTCAGAAGCTCCAGTAGCTGTGGCATCACGCTTCTGATAAGGGTTGTAAATATCAAGATCCCCAGGATCTGTCCCCACTCCAGCACCGGCTTATGTACCTGGTTAAACAGATCGCTGATCTCCCCGGGATCTCCCATGCTGTCTGCCGCCAGCTCTTTGGCTTCTTCCTCCGAATATCCCTGTGCCATAAAATCTGCCGCACTGTCTTCCAGGTGATCTGTTAGCTCCCGCCGGATCGCCTGCCGGCAGGATCTGTTTTGAACCCTTCCACAGATCTTATCTAAACATATTTGCTCATTCATCTTTTCATCCCTCCATTACCAGATCCACCGCATGGTGAAAAGTATGCCACATTTCCTCTTTTTCTTTTACAAATACCCTTCCCACCGGCGTAATAGAATAATAGATCCTGGTCTTTCCCTCTGTTTCTTTCTCATAAGACGTCAGAAGCTTTTTTTCTTCAGAGAATGAAGCAGAGGGTACAGCGTTCCTGCCTTTAACTCAAATACATTCTCCGAACGGTCCCGCAGCGTGCGGATCATCTCATATCCGTACATCTCCCGCTCTGACAAAAGCTTCAGGACAAGCATCGCCATGCTTCCGGAAAGCATGCTCTTATCGATCATCTGTTTTTCTGTTTCTTCATGATATCCGCCTCCTTATATATATGATCTATATATTGATTATCTACATAATAAATCCTAAAAAAGGAAATGTCAAGAAGTCTCCTGCATTCCCTTTGTACAGCACTATGTATTACATGTCCTGCCGCCTTCTTTCCCTACCAGATTCCATGACCGACTGCATCAGAAGACTTACTGCTGTGATCCCGCCCCAGCAGGCGGCTCCCAGAAGAATAGGCTTTCCTCCACTTTTTACCAGCTTGATCAGATTGCTGTTGAGGCCGATGGCCGCCATTGCCATGATGATAAAAAATTTAGACAGATCCTTGAGCGGCGTAAAAATCTCCGATGGAATGCCCGCCTGCCACCGCTACCGTTGTGATCGCTGCCGCCAGGATGAAGTACAGGATAAACATGGGAAATGCCTTGCGCAAACGGAACCCGCCTGCACAGGTTCCATCTTTTTCCTCTGCTTCGCACGGACAAAACTTAACAGCAACGTGATGGGAATGATGGCCAGCGTTCTCGTCAGCTTCACCAGAACGGCCTTATCCAGAGTTTCGCTTCCCAGCTTCCACATACTGTCCCAGGTGGAGGCAGCTGCCGTCACAGAGGAGGTGTCATTGACTGCCGTACCTGCAAAGATCCCGAAGGCATTGCCGCCTGTCGTGTCAAATCCCACTGCCACTCCCAGCATCGGAAACAAAACCGCCGCCAATACATTAAAGAAAAAGATAACAGAGATCGCCTGCGCCACTTCGTCGTCCTCCGCCCCAATGACCGGCGCCGTAGCGGCAATAGCGGATCCTCCGCAAATAGAAGATCCTACTCCGATCAACGTAGAAATATTTCGGGGATCCTAAGTGTTTTATGCAGGATCCACGCCAGGAACAAAGAGGTACTGATGGTGCATATGATAATAGGCAGAGACTGTTTTCCCGTTTCCAAAACAACGCCCAGGTTCATGCCAAATCCAAGAAGGACCACTGCCGCCTGCCAGCACAAATTTGGAGGTGAAACGAATCCCCGCCTCCGCTTTCCCCTTGTCATTCCATACCAATGCCAGAAGCATCCCCAGTAAAATAGCAAAGACTGCGCCTCCCACGACGGGAAACTGCTTCCCCAAAAGCCAGGACAAAACTGCTATCACAAAGCAGGTCAGCATCCCCGGTCCGTTTTTCTTGATGCGATCCATTTCAACCCTCTCCTTTTCTTTCTCTTTCTGATTTTCTTTTTAACCCTTTTGATTTTTTTGCAGAGCGCTTATCTCGCACACTGCCTTCCCTGGATTTTCCCATGTACTTCCCTTGGATCCAGACGAAAAAAGAAGCAGCCTTTGCCAGACATTTCTGTGCTGCACTGCTTCTTTCTGATTCTGTTTTTCTGATGAAAGATCTATGCGATCCCTTCCAATACTTCCTCCGCAATATTTCTTGCGTGATCG
The DNA here is from genome assembly GCF_009696485.1 of Suipraeoptans intestinalis. Lineage (GTDB taxonomy): Bacteria > Bacillota > Clostridia > Lachnospirales > Lachnospiraceae > Suipraeoptans > Suipraeoptans intestinalis. The sequence continues at coordinate 7,356 of NZ_VULY01000041.1, read as the reverse complement.
GAAATACGCTCCAGGCAGACTAATGCGTCCAAAAAGACGATTCCTGCCTCTGCCTCGCACTGATTGTTGGCCAGACGTTTGATATGCCTGGTACGAAGCTGTACCTCCAGCGCATCTGCCTGGGTTTCTTTTTCCACCACCCGCAGCGCCCTGTCCTTGTCATTTTCCTGAAACGCCTTGTAAGCATAGAGATAGCTGTCCACACAGACCTCTGTCATCTCCTGCAGCTGCTCTCTTCCTGTGTCGGAAAAGCTGAGCTTCCTTTCCATGATCGTTTCTGCAAACTCAGAAATGTTTTCACAATAGTCGCTGACCCGTTCCATATCCGATACGATCTGCAGCAAATGTGAGATCTCCTGGTGCTCCTTTTCACTGATCTGCAGAGAACTCAGCTTGATGGCATAGTCGGTGATTCCGGCGCAAAGGCGATCCACCGTTTTTTCTTCCTCCCGCAAAAAGCGGATATCCTGTTCCTTCGGTGCAAACAGTACATTCTTGGCCACAAGCAGGGACTCCTCCACGATCTTTCCCATGCGGTCGATCTCTTTGACCGTTGCCTGCAGTGCGATGCTGGCGTTTCCAGAACACGTTCGTCCAAAAGCACCGTGCTCTTTTCCTGCTCCCTTCTTTGACTCTGCCCAGTTTCTTTGCCAGGCGGATGATCCAGTTGGAGGCCGGGAACAGCAGAACAGTCGTACCAATATTGAAGATGGTATGTACCAAACTGATCTGTGTCTGGGTGATCACACCCGTTCCTGCCGCCACATTGATCAGCTTAAAGTATACGATAGCTACCACTGAAAAATGATCGTCCCTATGATATTGAACAACAGGTGCATCAGCGCCGCCGTCTTTGCCGTCCGTTTTGCTCCCAGACTGGCAAGAATCGCGGTGATACAGGTACCAATATTCTGTCCATGATGATGTAGATGGCCGCGCTGAAAGGAACCAGTCCTGCTGCCGCAAGACTCTGCAGGATTCCCACGGAAGCTGAAGAGCTCTGGATGATCGCTGTCACGACCGTTCCTGTGAGGATTCCTAAAAACGGAATATTGCCCAGTGTTACAAACAGTGGAATCCTCACAGGAACGGTCGTGACAGCGATCATCCAGAGCTCTTCAGCTTCCGTGGGAATCCTGCAGAGTCTTGCGGCAGCAGGACTGGTTCCTTTCAGCGCGGCCATCTACATCATCATGGGACAGAATATTGGTACCTGTATCACCCGCGATTCTTGCCAGTCTGGGAGCAAAACGGACGGCAAAGACGGCGGCGCTGATGCACCTGTTGTTCAATATCATAGGGACGATCATTTTTTCAGTGGTAGCTATCGTATACTTTAAGCTGATCAATGTGGCGGCAGGAACGGGTGTGATCACCCAGACACAGATCAGTTTGGTACATACCATCTTCAATATTGGTACGACTGTTCTGCTGTTCCCGGCCTCCAACTGGATCATCCGCCTGGCAAAGAAACTGGGCAGAGTCAAAGAAGGGGAGCAGGAAAAGAGCACGGTGCTTTTGGACGAACGTGTTCTGGAAACGCCCAGCATCGCACTGCAGGCAACGGTCAAAGAGATCGACCGCATGGGAAAGATCGTGGAGGAGTCCCTGCTTGTGGCCAGAATGTACTGTTTGCACCGAAGGAACAGGATATCCGCTTTTTGCGGGAGGAAGAAAAAACGGTGGATCGCCTTTGCGCCGGAATCACCGACTATGCCATCAAGCTGAGTTCTCTGCAGATCAGTGAAAAGGAGCACCAGGAGATCTCACATTTGCTGCAGATCGTATCGGATATGGAACGGGTCAGCGACTATTGTGAAAACATTTCTGAGTTTGCAGAAACGATCATGGAAAGGAAGCTCAGCTTTTCCGACACAGGAAGAGAGCAGCTGCAGGAGATGACAGAGGTCTGTGTGGACAGCTATCTCTATGCTTACAAGGCGTTTCAGGAAAATGACAAGGACAGGGCGCTGCGGGTGGTGGAAAAAGAAACCCAGGCAGATGCGCTGGAGGTACAGCTTCGTACCAGGCATATCAAACGTCTGGCCAACAATCAGTGCGAGGCAGAGGCAGGAATCGTCTTTTTGGACGCATTAGTCTGCCTGGAGCGTATTTCCGATCACGCAAGAAATATTGCGGAGGAAGTATTGGAAGGGATCGCATAGATCTTTCATCAGAAAAACAGAATCAGAAAGAAGCAGTGCAGCACAGAAATGTCTGGCAAAAGGCTGCTTCTTTTTTCGTCTGGATCCAAGGGAAGTACATGGGAAAATCCAGGGAAGGCAGTGTGCGAGATAAGCGCTCTGCAAAAAAATCAAAAGGGTTAAAAAGAAAATCAGAAAGAGAAAGAAAAGGAGAGGGTTGAAATGGATCGCATCAAGAAAAACGGACCGGGGATGCTGACCTGCTTTGTGATAGCAGTTTTGTCCTGGCTTTTGGGGAAGCAGTTTCCCGTCGTGGGAGGCGCAGTCTTTGCTATTTTACTGGGGATGCTTCTGGCATTGGTATGGAATGACAAGGGGAAAGCGGAGGCGGGGATTCGTTTCACCTCCAAATTTGTGCTGCAGGCGGCAGTGGTCCTTCTTGGATTTGGCATGAACCTGGGCGTTGTTTTGGAAACGGGAAAACAGTCTCTGCCTATTATCATATGCACCATCAGTACCTCTTTGTTCCTGGCGTGGATCCTGCATAAAACACTTAGGATCCCCGGAAATATTTCTACGTTGATCGGAGTAGGATCTTCTATTTGCGGAGGATCCGCTATTGCCGCTACGGCGCCGGTCATTGGGCGGAGGACGACGAAGTGGCGCAGGCGATCTCTGTTATCTTTTTCTTTAATGTATTGGCGGCGGTTTTGTTTCCGATGCTGGGAGTGGCAGTGGGATTTGACACGACAGGCGGCAATGCCTTCGGGATCTTTGCAGGTACGGCAGTCAATGACACCTCCTCTGTGACGGCAGCTGCCTCCACCTGGGACAGTATGTGGAAGCTGGGAAGCGAAACTCTGGATAAGGCCGTTCTGGTGAAGCTGACGAGAACGCTGGCCATCATTCCCATCACGTTGCTGTTAAGTTTTGTCCGTGCGAAGCAGAGGGAAAAAGATGGAACCTGTGCAGGCGGGTTCCGTTTGCGCAAGGCATTTCCCATGTTTATCCTGTACTTCATCCTGGCGGCAGCGATCACAACGGTAGCGGTGCAGGCGGGCATTCCATCGGAGATTTTTACGCCGCTCAAGGATCTGTCTAAATTTTTATCATCATGGCAATGGCGGCCATCGGCCTCAACAGCAATCTGATCAAGCTGGTAAAAAGTGGAGGAAAGCCTATTCTTCTGGGAGCCGCCTGCTGGGCGGGATCACAGCAGTAAGTCTTCTGATGCAGTCGGTCATGGGAATCTGGTAGGGAAAGAAGGCGGCAGGACATGTAATACATAGTGCTGTACAAAGGGAATGCAGGAGACTTCTTGACATTTCCTTTTTTAGGATTTATTATGTAGATAATCAATATATAGATCATATATATAAGGAGGCGGATATCATGAAGAAAACAGAAAAACAGATGATCGATAAGAGCATGCTTTCCGGAAGCATGGCGATGCTTGTCCTGAAGCTTTTGTCAGAGCGGGAGATGTACGGATATGAGATGATCCGCACGCTGCGGGACCGTTCGGAGAATGTATTTGAGTTAAAGGCAGGAACGCTGTACCCTCTGCTTCATTCTCTGAAGAAAAAAAAGCTTCTGACGTCTTATGAGAAAGAAACAGAGGGAAAGACCAGGATCTATTATTCTATTACGCCGGTGGGAAGGGTATTTGTAAAAGAAAAAGAGGAAATGTGGCATACTTTTCACCATGCGGTGGATCTGGTAATGGAGGGATGAAAAGATGAATGAGCAAATATGTTTAGATAAGATCTGTGGAAGGGTTCAAAACAGATCCTGCCGGCAGGCGATCCGGCGGGAGCTAACAGATCACCTGGAAGACAGTGCGGCAGATTTTATGGCACAGGGATATTCGGAGGAAGAAGCCAAAGAGCTGGCGGCAGACAGCATGGGAGATCCCGGGGAGATCAGCGATCTGTTTAACCAGGTACATAAGCCGGTGCTGGAGTGGGGACAGATCCTGGGGATCTTGATATTTACAACCCTTATCAGAAGCGTGATGCCACAGCTACTGGAGCTTCTGACAACCAATACGGACGGAACGACAGCATTTGCACCAGAGAGGATACAGGGAGTTTTATGGGTTTTGGGAATCGTTTTGTACCTCTATGCCATGGGTATCTCTGCCTTGGAGAAGTATCACGATATGCCTTTCTGGTACGGACGGTCCCAGTCGGGAGGATCCAATGCCAATGGTGCGATCATCGTATCAATTGCCATATCCGTATGGGTATTGCCGCCCCTGCAGACAGCAGTTGTCGTTTTGATCACCATTGCATTTCATATAGGGATCCGCAGCCAGGTGGAGAGAAGCCGTATCCGGAAAGAACAGGCGTATCTGTTTTGTCAGGGGAAGACGTTGACTCCCCTGGGATTCGGGGGCTATGCGGAATTTGCAGGAAAAAAGACCAAGGTCGTTGCAAAAGAGGAGATTTCCGCCGGAACAGAGGTGGTCGCTGTGGGGATCGACGGATTTAAGATTCTGGTGGAGCCTCTTTCCAGAGACAAACAGATCCTGCCGGGACGGACAGCCCCGACAGAAAGAACTGCGTGCAGATAAGGCAATAGAAACAGTGGAAATTTTCGAGGGTTAATGCTATCTTTAAAAAGAAGGAAGATAAGTAGTTTTGCCGGGAAGGTGGAGGCGCCTTCCCGGATCCGGTCAAGGGGGATCCGAAAAGAAGCGGGGGAAAAAAGCAGGTTACTGCCAGAAAAGAGAGGGTATCATGAAGATTTTAGTCGTAGAAGACGAAGTACAGTTATTGGAAAGCATTGCAGAAGGCCTCAGGCTGTCCGGCTATGTGGTGGATACTGCGGACAATGGGAGGGACGGAGAAGAGCTTTGCTACACGGAAAGCTATGACCTGATGATCCTGGACATTAATCTTCCGGGAATGGATGGATTTGAGGTGCTGAAAAAGGTAAGGGAATACAATAAGACGTTGAATATCATCCTGCTGACAGCGCGTTCGGATGTCAGCGACCGGGTGAAGGGACTGGATTTTGGAGCCAACGACTACATGGTCAAGCCTTCTATTTTGCGGAGCTGGAAGCCAGGATACGGTCCTTGCTAAGGAGAAAAGCAATCCAGACAGAGGCGGTTCTATGCTGCGGAGCCCTTTCATTCGACACATTAAAAAGGAGGGCGTATGTGGGAGAGGAAGAATTGAAGCTGACAAAAAAAGAGCTGGGGATCCTGGAATACCTGCTTCTGAATATGGGATCGCATGTAACGCAGTATGAGATCCTGGAGCATGTGTGGGGAGATGAGGTGGACAGCTTCAGCAACACCGTCCGGGTACATATGGCGTCTCTGCGGAAAAAAATAAAAACGGCCACAGGGCAGAATTTGATCGAAAATGTGATCGGGAAAGGATATATGATAGATGAAGATCAGTGATTTTGCCAAAAAAAACGAGAAAGACCATTGATTTAAGCTGATCCTGACGGTCCATCGTTATCTTTCTTGCCATGACGGGGATCCTGTATTTTTGCATTGGGATCTATCAGGGACATATCATGGACAAGATCGCCACGCAACTGGAAATGAATCTGGAAGAAGTGGAGAAGGAGTCCGGGGACGGGACATTTTTAGTGATACAGGCAGAGGAGGCAGCTCCCCAGAGCGAGTTTCTGATCTATTCCTCTTTCATCTTTTTAGCGGTCATTTTTTGGGAGGAACCATCTTTTATGTGGTGATCACACGGATGATGAAGCCGCTGAAACAGCTGGGACGAAGTGTCTGAGATTGATATGGAGCAGGCCAGCTATGTAAAAAACAAGGTGCTGATCGAAAATGGAGGGATGGAGATCCAGGAGTTGTCCAGAGTCCTAGACGGAGCTTTCAGCGAGATCTACGAAAGCTATGAAAGACAGAAAAAATTCAGTGTCAATGTGGCTCACGAGGTACGGACGCCTCTGGCTATTCTGTCTGCCAAGATCGACGTCTTTAAGAAAAAGAAAACAGAGGATCCGGAAGAAATCGCCGGTTCGTCCATGCAGAAAAATATTGCACGGCTGTCCGATATGGTGGAAGGAATCATGATGCTGAGCCAAAAGCAGGAAGTGAGAACGCAGGAGGTGAATCTGAGGGAGATCCTGGATGAGATCCTCTTTGACCTGGAGGATATGGCGGCGGAAAAGAGGTGGCGCTTTCCCTGGAGGGAGACAATGTAGTAGCGCATACGGATGAACAACTGATAGAAAGAGTGTTGTTTAATCTGGTGGAGAATGGAATCAAATATAACAGGGAGGGTGGAAATGTGCAGGTAAGCACGGAAGATCTGCCGGACCGGGTAAAGATCCGGATTGCCGACACAGGAGTAGGCATCAGGGAAGAGGACAAGCCTCATGTGTTTGATCTGTTTTACCGGGTGGATGAATCCAGAAACAGGGAAACGGGAGCTACGGAATCGGTCTGGCGCTGGTGCGGCATATTGTGGCCGGCTGGGAGGAACTATTTCTCTCGCGGACAATCTTCCCCGGGGCAGTGTGTTTGGTGTGTCTGCCCAAAACCGGAAACGGATCGGAAGTAGGAAAAGACAAATAGAACGACAGCGGATATCCAAGACCATATCCGAAAAAATATCCCTTCAGACGGACGATCCTGTGGAAAGTGTGAAGGGATATTTTTCGTTTACAGGGCATAAGTACTTATAAACGAAAAAACATTTAGGTTCTTAACAAACTTTATACCCCAAGTGTTATGATACCGTCAGGAGGTGACGTCATTGAGAGTAAAAACGAGAAAATGGATGAGTGCAGTGCTGGCGATAGGAATCTTCTTCATTGTATACGGGGCCTATCGCGGAGAGGTGGAAACTGTCTTTTCAAAGGCAGTCAGAATTTGTTTAGAATGCGTGGGATTGGATAAATGGGAAGAGTATTTGACTGGTTGAAAGAAAAAAATTATTTTGCGGCATTGCGAAACAGAAGAGGGATCGTACAGGGGATTGCCACGTTGCTGACAAATATCCATGTATGGAATTTCTTTAAGGGACTATTTATACCGGAGGCGCAAAGCAGGTCTGTGTTCCGGGACTGAACTGTTACTCCTGCCCGGGAGCGACGGAGCCTGTCCCATCGTTCCTTTCAGGCAGTGGTAGAAGCTCCAAGTTCCGGTTTCCTACTACATCACAGGAATCCTGATCCTGTTTGGAGCCCTGGTGGGGAGATTGATCTGTGGGTTCTTTTGCCC
>NZ_VULY01000026.1 GCF_009696485.1 Suipraeoptans intestinalis | reverse complement strand
AATACATTCTCCGAACGGTCCCGCAGCGTGCGATCATCTCATATCCGTACATCTCCCGCTCTGACAAAAGCTTCAGGACAAGCATCGCCATGCTTCCGGAAAGCATGCTCTTATCGATCATCTGTTTTTCTGTTTTCTTCATGATATCCGCCTCCTTATATATGATCTATATATTGATTATCTACATAATAAATCCTAAAAAGGAAATGTCAAGAAGTCTCCTGCATTCCCTTTGTACAGCACTATGTATTACATGTCCTGCGCCTTCTTTCCCTACCAGATTCCCATGACCGACTGCATCAGAAGACTTACTGCTGTGATCCCGCCCAGCAGGCGGCTCCAGAAGAATAGGCTTTCCTCCACTTTTTACCAGCTTGATCAGATTGCTGTTGAGGCCGATGGCCGCCATTGCCATGATGATAAAAAATTTAGACAGATCCTTGAGCGGCGTAAAAATCTCCGATGGAATGCCCGCCTGCACGCTACCGTTGTGATCGCTGCCGCCAGGATGAAGTACAGGATAAACATGGGAAATGCCTTGCGCAAACGGAACCCGCCTGCACAGGTTCCATCTTTTTCCTCTGCTTCGCACGGACAAAACTTAACAGCAACGTGATGGGAATGATGGCCAGCGTTCTCGTCAGCTTCACCAGAACGGCCTTATCCAGAGTTTCGCTTCCCAGCTTCCACATACTGTCCCAGGTGGAGGCAGCTGCCGTCACAGGAGGTGTCATTGACTGCCGTACCTGCAAAGATCCCGAAGGCATTGCCGCCTGTCGTGTCAAATCCCACTGCCACTCCCAGCATCGGAAAAAAAAACCGCCGCCAATACATTAAAGAAAAAGATAACAGAGATCGCCTGCGCCACTTCGTCGTCCTCCGCCCCAATGACCGGCGCCGTAGCGGCAATAGCGGATCCTCCGCAAATAGAAGATCCTACTCCGATCAACGTAGAAATATTTCCGGGGATCCTAAGTGTTTTATGCAGGATCCACGCCAGGAACAAAGAGGTACTGATGGTGCATATGATAATAGGCAGAGACTGTTTTCCCGTTTCCAAAACAACGCCCAGGTTCATGCCAAATCCAAGAAGGACCACTGCCGCCTGCAGCACAAATTTGGAGGTGAAACGAATCCCCGCCTCCGCTTTCCCCTTGTCATTCCATACCAATGCCAGAAGCATCCCAGTAAAATAGCAAAGACTGCGCCTCCCACGACGGGAAACTGCTTTCCCAAAAGCCAGGACAAAAACTGCTATCACAAAGCAGGTCAGCATCCCCGGTCCGTTTTTCTTGATGCGATCCATTTCAACCCTCTCCTTTTCTTTCTCTTTCTGATTTTCTTTTTAACCCTTTTGATTTTTTGCAGAGCGCTTATCTCGCACACTGCCTTCCCTGGATTTTCCCATGTACTTCCCTTGGATCCAGACGAAAAAAGAAGCAGCCTTTTGCCAGACATTTCTGTGCTGCACTGCTCTTTCTGATTCTGTTTTTCTGATGAAAGATCTATGCGATCCCTTCCAATACTTCCTCCGCAATATTTCTTGCGTGATCGAAATACGCTCCAGGCAGACTAATGCGTCCAAAAAGACGATTCCTGCCTCTGCCTCGCACTGATTGTTGGCCAGACGTTTGATATGCCTGGTACGAAGCTGTACCTCCAGCGCATCTGCCTGGGTTTCTTTTTCCACCCACCGCAGCGCCCTGTCCTTGTCATTTTCCTGAAACGCCTTGTAAGCATAGAGATAGCTGTCCACACAGACCTCTGTCATCTCCTGCAGCTGCTCTCTTCCTGTGTCGGAAAAGCTGAGCTTCCTTTCCATGATCGTTTCTGCAAACTCAGAAATGTTTTCACAATAGTCGCTGACCCGTTCCATATCCGATACGATCTGCAGCAAATGTGAGATCTCCTGGTGCTCCTTTTCACTGATCTGCAGAGAACTCAGCTTGATGGCATAGTCGGTGATTCCGGCGCAAAGGCGATCCACCGTTTTTTTCTTCCTCCCGCAAAAAGCGGATATCCTGTTCCTTCGGTGCAAACAGTACATTCTTGGCCACAAGCAGGGACTCCTCCACGATCTTTCCCATGCGGTCGATCTCTTTGACCGTTGCCTGCAGTGCGATGCTGGGCGTTTCCAGAACACGTTCGTCCAAAAGCACCGTGCTCTTTTCCTGCTCCCCTTCTTTGACTCTGCCCAGTTTCTTTGCCAGGCGGATGATCCAGTTGGAGGCCGGGAACAGCAGAACAGTCGTACCAATATTGAAGATGGTATGTACCAAACTGATCTGTGTCTGGGTGATCACACCCGTTCCTGCCGCCACATTGATCAGCTTAAAGTATACGATAGCTACCACTGAAAAAATGATCGTCCCTATGATATTGAACAACAGGTGCATCAGCGCCGCCGTCTTTGCCGTCCGTTTTGCTCCCAGACTGGCAAGAATCGCGGTGATACAGGTACCAATATTCTGTCCCATGATGATGTAGATGGCCGCGCTGAAAGGAACCAGTCCTGCTGCCGCAAGACTCTGCAGGATTCCCACGGAAGCTGAAGAGCTCTGGATGATCGCTGTCACGACCGTTCCTGTGAGGATTCCTAAAAACGGATTATTGCCCAGTGTTACAAACAGGCTGCGGAATCCTTCGGACTCCCTTAGCGGATCTACGGCTGCGGACATGGTAGAGATTCCGATAAACAGCAGACCGAATCGATGATGATGCTGGCTACCTCCTTGGAAGATCGTCTCCCTGTCAGCATGATGACCACGCCGATCATCAGCGCTACCGGCGCCAGCGTGGAAGGACTCAGTGCCCATTCACAGAAGATGTTAGATAGCGCTGTCATCATGCTGACAGGGAAGAGACGATCTTCCAAGGAGGTTAGCCAGCATCATCATCGGATTCGGTCTGCTGTTTATCGGAATCTCTACCATGTCCGCAGCCGTAGATCCGCTAAGGGAGTCCGAAGGATTCCGCAGCCTGTTTGTAACACTGGGCAATAATCCGTTTTTAGGAATCCTCACAGGAACGGTCGTGACAGCGATCATCCAGAGCTCTTCAGCTTCCGTGGGAATCCTGCAGAGTCTTGCGGCAGCAGGACTGGTTCCTTTCAGCGCGGCCATCTACATCATCATGGGACAGAATATTGGTACCTGTATCACCGCGATTCTTGCCAGTCTGGGAGCAAAACGGACGGCAAAGACGGCGGCGCTGATGCACCTGTTGTTCAATATCATAGGGACGATCATTTTTTCAGTGGTAGCTATCGTATACTTTAAGCTGATCAATGTGGCGGCAGAACGGGTGTGATCAACCCAGACACAGATCAGTTTGGTACATACCATCTTCAATATTGGTACGACTGTTCTGCTGTTCCCGGCCTCCAACTGGATCATCCGCCTGGCAAAGAAACTGGGCAGAGTCAAAGAAGGGGAGCAGGAAAAAGAGCACGGTGCTTTTGGACGAAACGTGTTCTGGAAACGCCAGCATCGCACTGCAGGGCAACGGTCAAAAGAGATCGACCGCATGGGAAAGATCGTGGAGGAGTCCCTGCTTGTGGCCAAGAATGTACTGTTTGCACCGAAGGAACAGGATATCCGCTTTTTGCGGGAGGAAGAAAAAACGGTGGATCGCCTTTGCCGGCCGGAGAATCACCGGGACTATGCCATCAAGCTGAGTTCTCTGCAGATCAGTGAAAAGGAGCACCAGGAGATCTCACATTTGCTGCAGATCGTATCCGGATATGGAACGGGTCAGCGACTATTGTGAAAACATTTCTGAGTTTGCAGAAACGATCATGGAAAGGAAGCTCAGCTTTTCCGACACAGGAAGAGAGCAGCTGCAGGAGATGACAGAGGTCTGTGTGGACAGCTATCTCTATGCTTACAAGGCGTTTCAGGGAAAATGACAAGGACAGGGCGCTGCGGGTGGTGGAAAAAGAAAACCAGGCAGATGCGCTGGAGGTACAGCTTCGTACCAGGCATATCAAACGTCTGGCCAACAATCAGTGCGAGGCAGAGCAGGAATCGTCTTTTTGGACGCATTAGTCTGCCTGGAGCGTATTTCGATCACGCAAGAAATATTGGCGGAGGAAGTATTGGAAGGGATCGCATAGATCTTTCATCAGAAAAACAGAATCAGAAAGAGCAGTGCCAGCACAGAAATGTCTGGCAAAAGGCTGCTTCTTTTTTCGTCTGGATCCAAGGGAAGTACATGGGAAAATCCAGGGAAGGCCAGTGTGCGAGATAAAGCGCTCTGCAAAAAAATCAAAAGGGTTAAAAAGAAAATCAGAAAGAGAAAAGAAAAGGAGAGGGTTGAAATGGATCGCATCCAAGAAAAACGGACCGGGGATGCTGACCTGCTTTGTGATAGCAGTTTTGTCCTGGCTTTTGGGGAAGCAGTTTCCCGTCGTGGGAGGCGCAGTCTTTGCTATTTTACTGGGGATGCTTCTGGCATTGGTATGGAATGACAAGGGAAAGCGGAGGCGGGGATTCGTTTCACCTCCAAATTTGTGCTGCAGGCGGCAGTGGTCCTTCTTGGATTTGCATGAACCTGGGCGTTGTTTTGGAAACGGGAAAACAGTCTCTGCCTATTATCATATGCACCATCAGTACCTCTTTGTTCCTGGCGTGGATCCTGCATAAAACACTTAGGATCCCCGGAAATATTTCTACGTTGATCGGAGTAGGATCTTCTATTTGCGGAGGATCCGCTATTGCCGCTACGGCGCCGGTCATTGGGGCGGAGGACGACGAAGTGGCGCAGGCGATCTCTGTTATCTTTTTCTTTAATGTATTGGCGGCGGTTTTGTTTCCGATGCTGGGAGTGGCAGTGGGATTTGACACGACAGGCGGCAATGCCTTCGGGATCTTTGCAGGTACGGCAGTCAATGACACCTCCTCTGTGACGGCAGCTGCCTCCACCTGGGACAGTATGTGGAAGCTGGGAAGCGAAACTCTGGATAAGGCCGTTCTGGTGAAGCTGACGAGAACGCTGGCCATCATTCCCATCACGTTGCTGTTAAGTTTTGTCCGTGCGAAGCAGAGGGAAAAAGATGGAACCTGTGCAGGCGGGTTCCGTTTGCGCAAGGCATTTCCCATGTTTATCCTGTACTTCATCCTGGCGGCAGCGATCACAACGGTAGCGGTGCAGGCGGGCATTCCATCGGAGATTTTTACGCCGCTCAAGGATCTGTCTAAATTTTTTATCATCATGGCAATGGCGGCCATCGGCCTCAACAGCAATCTGATCAAGCTGGTAAAAAGTGGAGGAAAGCCTATTCTTCTGGGAGCCGCCTGCTGGGGCGGGATCACAGCAGTAAGTCTTCTGATGCAGTCGTCATGGGAATCTGGTAGGGAAAGAAGGCGCAGGACATGTAATACATAGTGCTGTACAAAGGGAATGCAGGAGACTTCTTGACATTTCCTTTTTTAGGATTTATTATGTAGATAATCAATATATAGATCATATATATAAGGAGGCGGATATCATGAAGAAAACAGAAAAACAGATGATCGATAAGAGCATGCTTTCCGGAAGCATGGCGATGCTTGTCCTGAAGCTTTTGTCAGAGCGGAGATGTACGGATATGAGATGATCCGCACGCTGCGGGACCGTTCGGAGAATGTATTTGAGTTAAAGGCA
>NZ_VULY01000010.1 GCF_009696485.1 Suipraeoptans intestinalis | reverse complement strand
GACAAAGGATATGCCTTACGGCGTATATACCGTTCATCAGACCTCCGGTTGGGAGGGGCGTGAGTTAATGGACGACTTCGATGTGTTCATTTCTCAGAACGGACAGACCTACCGCTATCTTATTAACAACGCAAACTTTGAAAGCTATATCAAGGTTGTTAAGGTGGACGCAGAAAGCGGTAAAAACATTCCTTATGCCGGTGCTGGGTTCAAAATCTTTGACCCGGACGGCAATCAGGTAACAATGACTTTCACTTATCCTACTCCGACAACGATAGATATTTTCTACACTGATGCAAACGGACAGCTTGTTACACCGGAGAAACTGGAATACGGCAAGGGATATTCTCTTGTTGAGGTTCAGGCTCCTTACGGATATGTGCTTGACAGCACACCGGTGTACTTTGATGTGGCAGAGGAACATTCTTCCGATGAGGGTGGTATTACCGTGATTAAGGTCGATAAGCCTAATATGGCACAGAAAGGTACTGTCAGCATTGAAAAGACCGGCGAGGTATTCTCAGGGGTAAATATCTCCGGAGAGGAAAATGCCGATGTGATTTATCAGCCTGTCTATGAAGTGAAAGGTCTTGCAGGTGCGGTTTATGAGATTACCGCAGCAGAAGATATTATCACTCCTGACGGAACACTCCGTTATGCAAAGGGCGAGGTCGTAGATACTGTTACCACAGATGAAAACGGACTTGCAAAGAGTAAGGAGCTTTACCTCGGCAGATATACGGTAGTTGAAATTACCGCACCGGAGGGTATGGTTATCAACAAGGAAGCACACGAGGTCGAGCTTACCTACGCAGGTCAGGAAGTCGCCGTGACCGAAACGGCAACCAGCTTCGTAAACGAGAGACAAAGGTTACGGTAAGTCTTGAAAAAGCTATCGAGAAGAACGACATCTTCAATATCGGCAACGGCGATGAAGTGAAGAACATCAGCTTCGGACTTTTCGCTGCTGAGGAACTTGTTTCAACAAGCGGTACTTCTATCCCGGCAGACGGTCTGATTGAGATTATCTCTCTTTCCGAAAACGGTAAGGCAACGCTGAAAACCGACCTTCCTTTTGGAAGCTACTATGTAAAGGAACTTGCAACTGATGAGCATTATATCCTTTCCGACAGCAAGTATCCGTTTACTTTCAGCTATGCGGGACAGGATACCGAAACTGTTGAGATTGCAGTCAATGACGGCAAGCCGATTGAAAACAAGCTCATTTACGGTTCTGTTTCCGGTAAGAAGATTACCGAAAACGGCGAAGCACTGGGAGGTGCTGTAATCGGTCTGTTTAAGGCTGATGAAACCGAATTTACAAAAGAAAATGCTTTGATGACTGCTACCTCCCAAAAAGACGGTAGCTTTTCTTTTGAGAAAGTACCGTATGGCAACTGGCTTGTAAGAGAAATCGAGCAGCCGGAGGGCTTCGTGCTTGATGAAACTTCTTATGAAGTTAAAATCTCCGAGGTCGCTCAGGTCATTGAGGTCGAAATCGTCAATGAGTATGTTCACGGCAATATCAAGTTGACTAAGGTCGATGAAGATTACCCGGACAACAAGCTGACAGGAGCGACCTTTGAGGTTTACAAAGATGTAAACGGCGATGGCAAACTGGACGACGGCGACGAGCTTATCGGTACACTCAACGAAACTTCTACGGGTATTTACGAGATGAAGGAGCTTCTTTACGGAAAATACCTTGTAAGAGAAACCAAAGCACCGGAGGGCTTTGAGCTTGATAAGGGTGTGTACTCTGTTTTCATTGAAAAGATGAAACCACCTACGAGGTAGAAACAAAGCCGGCGTCGGCTTTATTAACACGGCTATGAAAGGAAACCTGAAAATCGTTAAGACTTCCTCAGACGGTAAGGTTGAAGGCTTCACTTTCAGAGTTACGGGAGTAAACGGATACGACCGAAGCTTCACGACCGATAAGAACGGCGAAATCGTTATTGAGGGACTTCGTATCGGCGATTACACCGTTTCCGAGGTTCAGGATACTGTTTCTGCTTCCTATGTGCTTCCTGCGGATAAGATTGCAACAGTAAAGGTCGGCTCTACTACCGTTGTGGAAATGCACAATGAGCTGAGAGACACACCAAAGACCGGAGATAACAGCAATGTGGGCTTGTGGACGGCACTTGCGGGACTTTCTGCCCTCGGTATTGTCGGCACAGCCGTTGTTGCGTACAGAAAAAAGAAGAAGGAGGACAATGAGTAATGGACGCTAAAACAATCGTAGCAGTTGTATTAGTCGCCTTTATTATCGGCGGCTTTATCTTCTTGCAGATTAAGAACAGAAAGAAATAAGGAACGCTTGTGTGGGCGGAGTGAAAACTTCGCCCACCGTTCTTTTACGGAGGTGCATTATGAATAAGCAAAAGACGGTTGACAGCAAGGTGCTTGCAATACTCAGAGAATGCCCTGAAACAAGGTATGACGATATGCAGCTTATCCTTTGCTATTACAACCGATACAGCTATATGAGAGTCGGCGATTTGCCGCTTGAAGATATAGTCAACAACTATAAAGGGTACGGCTTACCGTGCTTTGAAACTATCCGCAGAGCAAGACAGAGGGTGCAATCCCTGTTCCCGAACTGTCAAGGCAGTGTAGCGGTTGCAACTGCGGAAACATCAGAATTGTGATTGAAGTAAGCTGAGGTGTGGATATGAACGAGGAAAAAAGAAAATCGGTGAATACACCGTTCTCTGCTCGGTCAATGTGGGCGAAAAGGAAATTATCTTGGCTTCCAATGAGCAAAGTACAAACGGCGATAAATTTATGTGCGGTTTTGTGGAGCGTAATGACCTGTTTGAACTATGCTCCGAATGTATGTGCCATAAGCGATGACTATTATCCGCAAATCGCCTTACACCCTTTTCGCCCACATTGACCGAGCAGAGAACGGTGTATTCACCGATTTTTCTTTTTTCCTCGTTCATATCCACACCTCAGCTTACTTCAATCACATTCTGATGTTTCCGCAGTTGCAACCGCTACACTGCCTTGACAGTTCGGGGAACAGGGATTGCACCCTCTGTCTTGCTCTGCGGATAGTTTCAAAGCACGGTAAGCCGTACCCTTTATAGTTGTTGACTATATCTTCAAGCGGCAAATCGCCGACTCTCATATAGCTGTATCGGTTGTAATAGCAAAGGATAAGCTGCATATCGTCATACCTTGTTTCAGGGCATTCTCTGAGTATTGCAAGCACCTTGCTGTCAACCGTCTTTTGCTTATTCATAATGCACCTCCGTAAAAGAACGGTGGCGAAGTTTTCACTCCGCCCACACAAGCGTTCCTTATTTCTTTCTGTTCTTAATCTGCAAGAAGATAAAGCCGCCGATAATAAAGGCGACTAATACAACTGCTACGATTGTTTTAGCGTCCATTACTCATTGTCCTCCTTCTTCTTTTTTCTGTACGCAACAACGGCTGTGCCGACAATACCGAGGGCAGAAAGTCCCGCAAGTGCCGTCCACAAGCCCACATTGCTGTTATCTCCGGTCTTTGGTGTGTCTCTCAGCTCATTGTGCATTTCCACAACGGTAGTAGAGCCGACCTTTACTGTTGCAATCTTATCCGCAGGAAGCACATAGGAAGCAGAAACAGTATCCTGAACCTCGGAAACGGTGTAATCGCCGATACGAAGTCCCTCAATAACGATTTCGCCGTTCTTATCGGTCGTGAAGCTTCGGTCGTATCCGTTTACTCCCGTAACTCTGAAAGTGAAGCCTTCAACCTTACCGTCTGAGGAAGTCTTAACGATTTTCAGGTTTCCTTTCATAGCCGTGTTAATAAAGCCGACGCCGGCTTTGTTTTCTACCTCGTAGGTGGTTTCATCTTTTTCAATGAAAACAGAGTACACACCCTTATCAAGCTCAAAGCCCTCCGGTGCTTTGGTTTCTCTTACAAGGTATTTTCCGTAAAGAAGCTCCTTCATCTCGTAAATACCCGTAGAAGTTTCGTTGAGTGTACCGATAAGCTCGTCGCCGTCGTCCAGTTTGCCATCGCCGTTTACATCTTTGTAAACCTCAAAGGTCGCTCCTGTCAGCTTGTTGTCCGGGTAATCTTCATCGACCTTAGTCAACTTGATATTGCCGTGAACATACTCATTGACGATTTCGACCTCAATGACCTGAGCGACCTCGGAGATTTTAACTTCATAAGAAGTTTCATCAAGCACGAAGCCCTCCGGCTGCTCGATTTCTCTTACAAGCCAGTTGCCATACGGTACTTTCTCAAAAGAAAAGCTACCGTCTTTTTGGGAGGTAGCAGTCATCAAAGCATTTTCTTTTGTAAATTCGGTTTCATCAGCCTTAAACAGACCGATTACAGCACCTCCCAGTGCTTCGCCGTTTTCGGTAATCTTCTTACCGGAAACAGAACCGTAAATGAGCTTGTTTTCAATCGGCTTGCCGTCATTGACTGCAATCTCAACAGTTTCGGTATCCTGTCCCGCATAGCTGAAAGTAAACGGATACTTGCTGTCGGAAAGGATATAATGCTCATCAGTTGCAAGTTCCTTTACATAGTAGCTTCCAAAAGGAAGGTCGGTTTTCAGCGTTGCCTTACCGTTTTCGGAAAGAGAGATAATCTCAATCAGACCGTCTGCCGGGATAGAAGTACCGCTTGTTGAAACAAGTTCCTCAGCAGCGAAAAGTCCGAAGCTGATGTTCTTCACTTCATCGCCGTTGCCGATATTGAAGATGTCGTTCTTCTCGATAGCTTTTTCAAGACTTACCGTAACCTTTTGTCTCTCGTTTACGAAGCTGGTTGCCGTTTCGGTCACGGCGACTTCCTGACCTGCGTAGGTAAGCTCGACCTCGTGTGCTTCCTTGTTGATAACCATACCCTCCGGTGCGGTAATTTCAACTACCGTATATCTGCGAGGTAAAGCTCCTTACTCTTTGCAAGTCCGTTTTCATCTGTGGTAACAGTATCTACGACCTCGCCCTTTGCATAACGGAGTGTTCCGTCAGGAGTGATAATATCTTCTGCTGCGGTAATCTCATAACCGCACCTGCAAGACCTTTCACTTCATAGACAGGCTGATAAATCACATCGGCATTTTCCTCTCCGGAGATATTTACCCCTGAGAATACCTCGCCGGTCTTTTCAATGCTGACAGTACCTTTCTGTGCCATATTAGGCTTATCGACCTTAATCACGGTAATACCACCCTCATCGGAAGAATGTTCCTCTGCCACATCAAAGTACACCGGTGTGCTGTCAAGCACATATCCGTAAGGAGCCTGAACCTCAACAAGAGAATATCCCTTGCCGTATTCCAGTTTCTCCGGTGTAACAAGCTGTCCGTTTGCATCAGTGTAGAAAATATCTATCGTTGTCGGAGTAGGATAAGTGAAAGTCATTGTTACCTGATTGCCGTCCGGGTCAAAGATTTTGAACCCAGCACCGGCATAAGGAATGTTTTTACCGCTTTCTGCGTCCACCTTAACAACCTTGATATAGCTTTCAAAGTTTGCGTTGTTAATAAGATAGCGGTAGGTCTGTCCGTTCTGAGAAATGAACACATCGAAGTCGTCCATTAACTCACGCCCCTCCCAACCGGAGGTCTGATGAACGGTATATACGCCGTAAGGCATATCCTTTGTCTGACCGAAGCCGTTTTCATCAC
>NZ_VULY01000029.1 GCF_009696485.1 Suipraeoptans intestinalis | reverse complement strand
ATCCGATCCGACACCAGCTCCAATTCCGTTAATACTGCTACTCCTGCTCCATTGCGATAATTGTTCCGACATACTATGTCCTCCTTCTTTATTCCATTTCTTCATTCATAAAAGTGCCGTTTAAAATACAAATACGTAGGCTGCAGCAGCCCGTCGAAAATATCAAAGTAGAAACTGAGAGGAACGGGGATCAAAAGCGGTGCTACCTGCTTGATCAGTTCCATCACTACAAATCCTCCCAGCATATTTCCAAACAGACGCATGCACAGCGAAAGTGGTCTGATAAACACTTCCAGCACCATGATCGGCGCCACGAAGGGAAACCGGTTCCCCGAAGTGTTTTCCCCAATGGCGGATCCCGTTTCTTCGTATCCGCTGTATTCGATCAAAAGCATACTAAGAATGGCCAGCGCCGCCGTTACGTTCAGATCCTTTGGGGTGGTTTGATCCCGATCAGCCCCATGGTGTTGGAGATAACCAGAAACAGTCCCACCGTCATCAGGTAGGGAATATAACCGGAATTTTCTTTTCCCAGGATCCCTTCAAAAAGATCCGTTCCCCATTGATACATGACTCCAACGCAAGTTGTACTTTCCCGGACGTTCCACCTTGAGATTCCTCACCAGGATCAGAGACAGCAGGGTCAGACACAGCATGATCCCCAGGTTGCCACACCGCTTCGTCCACCTTGATCCCCCGAAAACCGGAATCTCAAACACCGTTTTACAGGTTAATTCCTCCATGAGATTTTGAGTCAGTTTTTCCGTATAAATGCCCTCCTCTCCTCTAAGCTTTCCTCACATTACTGCCATTTTTTCTTTTGTCAATCATCTTTTTCTCTTCGCTGTTTTCCTGCATTTCACCCCTTTTTTTATTTATTTTTTTAATTCAAAATCATGGATCCCCTTCCTTTTATTTATTTTTTCATCATTTTTTGTCTCTTCCTGCTCTTTCTAGTTTCCTCCTTGAATTTTGTCCAAAATTATATCGGTTTCTTTTTTATTTTTATGGATTTTTACGAGAAACAGAATGTTTTATTTCGCGCAGCGCACATTCCTGTGAAACAAAAAAACATCTCCTGCACCCTTATGTCTGATGCAAAAGATGTTTTTTTCCACCTGAATTTCCGGATATTTTGAGGAAGTCCTTTGCCGCCTATTCCCTCACGGCAAAATAATTCCCCTCTCTGTCCGCCTATACTATCTACACTATCTGTACTCTCTGTTCTATTTTCTCTTTCGCTTTTGCCTCCGGCTCCTTTTCTATCCCGCCAAACGGCATCTGTGCCACCAGCCTGTAGGTTTTGGGAAGCTTGTATCTTTCCCGTACCATGTCATCTATAACGGGATTGTAATGCTGCAGGGAAGCTCCGATCCCCAGCTCTGCCAGCGCCGTCCAGATGCTGATCTGCAGCATTCCATTGGCATGGTTTGCCCACACCGGAAAATTGGCTGCATAGGTCGGAAACTTGGCTGCCAGTCCGTCTACTACCTCTTCTTCGTAAAAATACAAATCGTTCCTGCTCCATTTCGGAAGGACTGGATCTTGTCATGCGGTACCTTCCCCTCAAACACCCTCTCAATCTCATCCCACAGCGCCTCATGCTCTTCCCAAAGGCCGCCACGACCCTCGCACTCTTCATATCAAAGGCATCGGGAACCAGTTCCGTCACTCTTTTTATTACTTCCTCCACTTTTTCCTTCGCAACCGGAAGCTCCTTGTTTAACAGATAACGACTTCTTCTCTTTTCCAATCCTGTGATCACGCTCATGTCTGTTCCTCCTTTTTCTTTTTTGTGTATTCGGTTTCCCTGTTCTGTCTGCCTTGTTCTGTTTGCCTTGTTCTGTCTGCCTTGTTCTGTCTGCCTTGCCCAGCATATGCCTTCGTCTGCAAAGCCGTCACTGTTTTCCCGTTTTCCACTTTTCATTCGTTCCGGAAAAACCGCTCTTTTGAACCCCGGATCCGCCTGTGTTTTTAAGGGCTTTCTCCCACGATGCCGGCGGCGCCTGCCTCGGTCGATTATTTGATAAAGGTTCCTTCCTCCAGCTCCTTGAACGCCTGCTGCAGTTCCTCCCTGGTGTTCATTACCACCGGCCCTCCCCAGGCGATCTCCTCCTTCAATGGACTTCCACTGAGAAACAGAACTTTGGCTCTTTTTTCTTTTCCTTCTATCGTCACCTGGTCTCCGTCCGATAACAGAGCCGCCGTCTTTTCTTCCAGATCTTCTCCTGCTACCCGTACATCCCCAGCAAAGGAAACAGCAGCGCCTGTCTGCCCTTCTCTGTGGGAATGGTAACCGTCTTTCCCGGTTCTACCGTAATATCATAATAGTCAATAGGCTGATAGTTCCCCTGGACTCCCTGCTGCCCGTCATAGCTTCCTGCCAGGATCCTGAGGCGGCCTCCTTCCAGTTCCACTTCCGGGATCTGGTCCCTCTTGATGCTGCGGTAAGCCGGCTTTGTCATTTTGTCCTTTGCCGGAAGATTCAGCCATAGCTGCACGCCCAGCATCCGCTCGCTTGCCGGCAGCTGTTCTTCATGGATGATGCCGGATCCTGCCGTCATCCACTGGACTTCCCCATCTTCCACGGTGTCTTCAAAGCCCAGATTGTCCTTGTGTTTCATTTTCCCCTGCCACACGTAGCTGATGGTCTCGATCCCTCTGTGGGGATGCGGCGGAAAGCCCGCTATATAATCCTGCGGATTGGTGCTGTCAAAAGAGTCCAGCATCAAAATAGGATCAAATTCTTTTGCGGTCTGGCTGCCCAGCACTCTTACCAGCTTCACACCGCCTCCATCTACCGTTTGAAATCCTTTTACCTTTTTTCTGATCGTTCTATTCATGTAAGATCCCTCCTAATTTTTTAATAGGAACAACAACTGCTTCTTCTCTTCCGCGGTCAATTCTTTCATTTTTTCTCTGATCATCTCCCTGTTCTTTGGAGCCGCCTGCTGAATGACACTCCTCCCCTCCTCTGTCAGATGAAGGATGCAAAGCCGCTTGTCCTTTTGATCTGCCAGTCGTTCCACATACCCTCTTCCTACCAGATTGTTGACGATGACCGGTATGGTTCCTACACTGCTTAAAATCTTTTCCCGCACTTCTCCTACGGTCAGATCTCCCTTGCTGTACAGCGCTTCCAACACTGCAAACTGGCTCAGCGTCAACCGTATTCCCTGCAATCCTTCCCGTCTGCCTGTCCAATTCATTGGTATTGCGGTGCAGTATATATGGATCCACTGGAAGAAATGAAAATCGTCATCGGACTGCACCGCAATACCAATGAATTGGACAGGCAGACGGGAAGGATTGCAGGGAAATACGGGTTGACGCTGAGCCAGTTTGCAGTGTTGGAAGCGCTGTACAGCAAGGGAGATCTGACCGTAGGAGAAGTGCGGGAAAAGATTTTAAGCAGTGTAGGAACCATACCGGTCATCGTCAACAATCTGGTAGGAAGAGGGTATGTGGAACGACTGGCAGATCAAAGGACAAGCGGCTTTGCATCCTTCATCTGACAGAGGAGGGAGGAGTGTCATTCAGCAGGCGGCTCCAAAGAACAGGGAGATGATCAGAGAAAAATGAAAGAATTGACCGCGGAAGAGAAGAAGCAGTTGTTGTTCCTATTAAAAAAATTAGGAGGGATCTTACATGAATAGAACGATCAGAAAAAAGGTAAAAGGATTTCAAACGGTAGATGGAGGCGGTGTGAAGCTGGTAAGAGTGCTGGGCAGCCAGACCGCAAAGAATTTGATCCTATTTTGATGCTGGACTCTTTTTGACAGCACCAATCCGCAGGATTATATAGCGGGCTTTCCGCCGCATCCCACAGAGGGATCGAGACCATCAGCTACGTGTGGCAGGGGAAAATGAAACACAAGGACAATCTGGGCTTTGAAGACACCGTGGAAGATGGGGAAGTCCAGTGGATGACGGCAGGATCCGGCATCATCCATGAAGAACAGCTGCCGGCAAGCGAGCGGATGCTGGGCGTGCAGCTATGGCTGAATCTTCCGGCAAAGGACAAAATGACAAAGCCGGCTTACCGCAGCATCAAGAGGGACCAGATCCCGGAAGTGGAACTGGAAGGAGGCCGCCTCAGGATCCTGGCAGGAAGCTATGACGGGCAGCAGGGAGTCCAGGGGAACTATCAGCCTATTGACTATTATGATATTACGGTAGAACCGGGAAAGACGGTTACCATTCCACAGAGAAGGGCAGACAGGCGCTGCTGTTTCCTTTGCTGGGGGATGTACGGGTAGCAGGAGAAGATCTGGAAGAAAAGACGGCGGCTCTGTTATCGGACGGAGACCAGGTGACGATAGAAGGAAAAGAAAAAAGAGCCAAAGTTCTGTTTCTCAGTGGAAGTCCATTGAAGGAGGAGATCGCCTGGGGAGGGCCGGTGGTAATGAACACCAGGGAGGAACTGCAGCAGGCGTTCAAGGAGCTGGAGGAAGGAACCTTTATCAAATAATCGACCGAGGCAGGCGCCGCCGGCATCGTGGGAGAAAGCCCTTAAAAACACAGGCGGATCCGGGGTTCAAAAGAGCGGTTTTTCCGGAACGAATGAAAAGTGGAAAACGGGAAAACAGTGACGGCTTTGCAGACGAAGGCATATGCTGGGGCAAGGCAGACAGAACAAGGCAGACAGAACAAGGCAAACAGAACAAGGCAGACAGAACAGGGAAACCGAATACACAAAAAAGAAAAAGGAGGAACAGACATGAGCGTGATCACAGGATTGGAAAAGAGAAGAAGTCGTTATCTGTTAAACAAGGAGCTTCCGGTTGCGAAGGAAAAAGTGGAGGAAGTAATAAAAAGAGTGACGGAACTGGTTCCCGATGCCTTTGATATGAAGAGTGCGAGGGTCGTGGCGGCCTTTGGGGAAGAGCATGAGGCGCTGTGGGATGAGATTGAGAGGGTGTTTGAGGGGAAGGTACCGCATGACAAGATCCAGTCCTTCCGAAATGGAGCAGGAACGATTTGTATTTTTACGAAGAAGAGGTAGTAGACGGACTGGCAGCCAAGTTTCCGACCTATGCAGCCAATTTTCCGGTGTGGGCAAACCATGCCAATGGAATGCTGCAGATCAGCATCTGGACGGCGCTGGCAGAGCTGGGGATCGGAGCTTCCCTGCAGCATTACAATCCCGTTATAGATGACATGGTACGGGAAAGATACAAGCTTCCCAAAACCTACAGGCTGGTGGCACAGATGCCGTTTGGCGGGATAGAAAAGGAGCCGGAGGCAAAAGCGAAGAGAAAATAGAACAGAGAGTACAGATAGTGTAGATAGTATAGGCGGACAGAGAGGGGAATTATTTTGCCGTGAGGGAATAGGCGGCAAAGGACTTCCTCAAAATATCCGGAAATTCAGGTGGAAAAAAACATCTTTTGCATCAGACATAAGGGTGCAGGAGATGTTTTTTTGTTTCACAGGAATGTGCGCTGCGCGAAATAAAACATTCTGTTTCTCGTAAAAATCCATAAAAATAAAAAAGAAACCGATATAATTTTGGACAAAATTCAAGGAGGAAACTAGAAAGAGCAGGAAGAGACAAAAAAATGATGAAAAAATAAATAAAAGGAAGGGGATCCATGATTTTGAATTTAAAAAAATAAATAAAAAAGGGGTGAAATGCAGGAAAACAGCGAAGAGAAAAAGATGATTGACAAAAGAAAAAAATGGCAGTAATGTGAGGAAAGCTTAGAGGAGAGGAGGGCATTTATACGGAAAAACTGACTCAAAATCTCATGGAGGAATTAACCTGTAAAACGGTGTTTGAGATTCCGGTTTTCGGGGGGATCAAGGTGGACGAAGCGGTGGTGGCAACCTGGGGATCATGCTGTGTCTGACCCTGCTGTCTCTGATCCTGGTGAGGAATCTCAAGGTGGAACGTCCGGGGAAAGTACAACTTGCGTTGGAGTCATGTATTCAATGGGGAACGGATCTTTTTGAAGGGATCCTGGGAAAAGAAAATTCCGGTTATATTCCCTACCTGATGACGGTGGGACTGTTTCTGGTTATCTCCAACACCATGGGGCTGATCGGGATCAAACCACCCACAAAGGATCTGAACGTAACGGCGGCGCTGGCCATTCTTAGTATGCTTTTGATCGAATACAGCGGGATACGAAGAAACGGGATCCGCCATTGGGGAAAACACTTCGGGGAACCGGTTCCCTTCGTGGCGCCGATCATGGTGCTGGAAGTGTTTATCAGACCACTTTCGCTGTGCATGCGTCTGTTTGGAAATATGCTGGGAGGATTTGTAGTGATGGAACTGATCAAGCAGGTAGCACCGCTTTTGATCCCCGTTCC
This sequence comes from Suipraeoptans intestinalis, assembly GCF_009696485.1. GTDB lineage: Bacteria > Bacillota > Clostridia > Lachnospirales > Lachnospiraceae > Suipraeoptans > Suipraeoptans intestinalis. Next base: position 1,083 of record NZ_VULY01000029.1, on the reverse strand, counting down.
TCTCAGTTTCTACTTTGATATTTTCGACGGCTGCTGCAGGCCTACGTATTTGTATTTTTAACGGCACTTTTTATGAATGAAGAAATGGAATAAAGAAGGAGGACATAGTATGTCGGGAACAATTATCGCAATTGGAGCAGGAGTAGCAGTATTAACGGGAATTGGAGCTGGTGTCGGGATCGGGATCGCAACCGGAAGAGCGACGGAAGCCATCGCAAGACAGCCGGAGGCGGAAAAGAAGATCAGTAAGTCCCTCATTTTGGGATGTGCACTGGCAGAGGCAACGGCCATCTACGGCTTTATCGTGGCATTGATGATCATCCTCTTCCTGAAATAAGGAGAACTTTTTCGGGAGAAGAGAGGAGAACCCTGAGAAAGGCGGTAAAGATGTGTTAAGGTTAGATGCGAATTTTGTATTGGAAATGATAAATATCCTTGTACTTTTCCTCATTCTTCGCAAGCTGTTGTTCCGTCCGGTCATGGATATCATGGAAAAGCGCAGACAGATGATCGAAGGGAAACTGCAGGAGCAAGCCGGGAGAAGGAACAGGCGGAAAGCCTGAAAAGAGAATATGAAGACATCCGGGGGAAGGCAAAGGAGGAATCCAGGCAGATCATCCTGCAGGCGAAAGAAGAGGCGCAAAGAGAAGCCAGACAGCTGATAGAGGAAGCGCAGAAGGAAGCGAGGAGACAGCTGGAGGAGGCGAAGGCATCTATTGAGGAGAAGCAGACACAGGCGCTTTTGGACGTGAAAGCCCAGGCGGCAGTGCTGTCAATGGAAGAGGCAAAAAAACTGCTGGAGAACCCGCAGTCTTCTGCATATCAGGAATTTATCAGAAAAGAAGGAAGGCAGAAGGTATGAGAAGAAATGGAAAAATTTCTCCTTATGTCAAGGCGCTTTGGGAACTGGGAATCGAAGAAACAGATCTGGAAGACATCCGGGAGATTTTGCGGGAGAATCCGAAGCTGAAAAAAGTGCTGGAAGACCCGAGAGTTTCCCGACAGGACAAAAGCAGGTGGTTGACAGAGTGTTTCCGGAGGCTTATAAAGGGCTGCTGCAAACTCTGGTAAAGTATGAGACGG
>NZ_VULY01000015.1 GCF_009696485.1 Suipraeoptans intestinalis | reverse complement strand
AGTAGAGTAGGAAGGATCCGACGGCAGGAGAAAAGGGCGACAGAAGGAAAAGGAGAGTATTTATGAAAAAGAGCAGGATAATGGCGTGGCTTTTAATAGCAATGTTGTGCATATCTGCCCCCATGACAGCGCTGGCAGAAGGAGAGGATTCGAAAGCTTCCGGGGCATCATCGGCAGTCGTGCCAGAGGCGGATACTTTGGAAGCAGCGGCAGCAACGGAAGGAGAAGCTGCAAACGCCGGAAATTCCGGGCAGGAAGAAGCAGTGGCGCCGGATAGTGGAACACAGATACTGCCGGAAACACAGTCGGTTTCTGAAACGGCAGAGGCTGCAGATGCGGAAGGCACCGACGGGGAAGCAGACGCTTCTTCTCCCTGGCAGGCGGAAGACTTTACCTACGGGATGATCGAGCATACCTTAAGCGGATGCAACTATACGCGTGAGATCCAGGTTCAGGGGACCGGGATCCTGGGATTGTCCGATTCGGGAAAGGAAAAGATCCAGGTCAAACAAGCATCTGGTACTTCCGGGGAAAGCGCGTCAGGAGAGACGATAGTAGGAGTAGGTCCCAATGCATTTGCCAAAATGGGGATCGAGACCATCACGTTTCCCGAAGATATGATGATCCCTTATGATGACACAGTCACCCACACCATCACACGAAGAGGAAATTTCATTATCAAAAGCGGGGCTTTTTCTGATAACAATCTTACAGCGATGGATTTTCCCGAGGGAATTCTGTTTATTGACGCTGCGGCATTTAAAAACAACCGTATGACGGAGGTGCGGTTTCCGCATACGCTTTGGATGATCGGAAACCAGGCGTTTGCCTCCAACAGTCTGCGTCAGGTACAGCTTCCCGTTACCTGCGATTTTCAGTTCCAGATCGACAATATGGCGTTTGCTGACAACCAGATCCGTTCCGTCACGTTGCCGGATTATACGGAAAAAGGTCTTTATGTACAGCTTTTCAAGAATCCCGGAATGGAAGGAGATCCCGGCCGAGGCGCCGGACAAAGTCAAAGCGGAAGGAGCCGGAGTCGTTTATATGTATACCAACAACGACGCTTTGTTCCAGCTGGATCGGATTCACCATCTGGGAAGGACGGCCGCCAACCAGAAATCCTGGGTACAGAAGCTGATAAAGGAGAAGATACCCAGACAGTATGGGGAATCCGGGATTTACCTATGAGGGGAATACGGTCACAGGACTTTCCGAGAGCGGGATCCAGAAACGGCGAAGAATAAAAACCTGATCCTTCCTTCCCGCCACAGATACCGGAGAAGTGGTAAAGGCTGTCGGAAAAGGCGGGACGATAGGAGCTTTCGTGACGGCAGAGGAAGGATTTGATTCCGTAGAGATCCCCGATACGGTAGAGACTATAGGAGACAAGGCGTTTCATTCCAGCGGTCTGAAAAGCGTCGTGATCCCTAATTCCGTTACATCTATCGGGATACAGGCATTTAGCCAATAATCAGTTAAAAAGGTGACGCTTCCGGATTCTGTTACTACATTTGGCGGAGCGGCATTTTCTGACAACCGGATGTTGGCGGAAGTGCCAGATTTCTGCCGGCCTGACGGAACTGATGCCTACTGTGTTGGACTGACAGGAAACAATGTGTCCAATGAAAATTTAAAGACGGTGATCATCCCGAAGGGAATCCGGAAAATCGGAAGGGGTGCTTTTGGAGGACAGGCAATAGAAACCCTCAGTCTTCCGGAAGGACTGCAGGAGATTGATGCGTCTGCTTTTAAAGGAAACCATCTGTCTTCCCTGGCTCTTCCCGGAACCGTGACCAAGGTGGGAAACAGCGCTTTTGAGCAGGGAGGCGCGGGAGGCTTTCTTACGTCCCTCTTTCTGTCGGATGGCTTAAAAGAGATCGGAAGCAAGGCTTTTGCCAGAGGGGCTTTGAGCCGGGTGGATCTGCCCTATGGACTGCAAAAGATGAACAAGCTGGCGTTTGACGAAAATCAGACGGTGCCTGTGCCGGCTTATACCCGAATGAAGAGGCGCACAAGCCGCTGGAAGTGGCGGGAGCCACCTTTACCATCAAAAAAGCGGAGGATGTTTTGGGACGGTCAATTGACTTTACCTACGATGAGGCAGGCACTACCATAACCGGATTCTCGGAAAGCGGTCATGCGAAGAAAAACCTCCATGGACACTTTGATCTTCCCGAATCAGAACACGAAAGGAGAAGATATTATCGCCATCGGAGACGGAGCAGCGGGAGGAGGCGGCCTGCCTCATCGTAGGTAAAGTCATTGACCGTCCAAACATCCTCCGCTTTTTGATGGTAAAGGTGGCTCCCGCCACTTCCAGCGGCTTGTGCGCCTCTTCATTCGGGTGTATAAGCCGGCACAGGCACCGTCTGATTTTCGTCAAACGCCAGCTTGTTCATCTTTTGCAGTCCATAGGGCAGATCCACCCGGCTCAAAGCCCCTCTGGCCAAAAGCCTTGCTTCCGATCTCTTTTAAGCCATCCGACAGAAAGAGGGACGTAAGAAAGCCTCCCGCGCCTCCCTGCTCAAAGCGCTGTTTCCCACCTTGGTCACGGTTCCGGGAAGAGCCAGGGAAGACAGATGGTTTCCTTTAAAAGCAGACGCATCAATCTCCTGCAGTCCTTCCGGAAGACTGAGGGTTTCTATTGCCTGTCCTCCAAAAGCACCCTTCCGATTTTCCGGATTCCCTTCGGGATGATCACCGTCTTTAAATTTTCATTGGACACATTGTTTCCTGTCAGTCCAAACACAGTAGGCATCAGTTCCGTCAGGCCGGCCAGAAATCTGCACTTCCGCCAACATCCGGTTGTCAGAAAATGCCGCTCCGCCCAATGTAGTAACAGAATCCGGAAGCGTCACCTTTTTTAACTGATTATTGCTAAATGCCTGTATCCCGATAGATGTAACGGAATTAGGGATCACGACGCTTTTCAGACCGCTGGAATGAAACGCCTTGTCTCCTATAGTCTCTACCGTATCGGGATCTCTACGGAATCAAATCCTTCCTCTGCCGTCACGAAAGCTCCTATCGTCCCGCCTTTTCCGACAGCCTTTACCACTTCTCCGGTATCTGTGCGGGAAGGAAGGATCAGGTTTTTATTCTTCGCCCGTTTCTGGATCCGCTCTCGGAAAGTCCTGTGACCGTATTCCCCTCATAGGTAAAATCCCGGATTCCCCATACTGTCTGGGTATCTTCTCCCTTTATCAGCTTCTGTACCCAGGATTTCTGGTTGGCGGCCGTCCTTCCCAGATGGTGAATCCGATCCAGCTGGAACAAAGCGTCGTTGTTGGTATACATATAAACGACTCCGGCTCCTTCCGCTTTGACTTTGTCCGGCGCCTCGGCCGGGATCTCCTCCATTCCGGGATTCTTGAAAAAGCTGTACATAAAGACCTTTTCCGTATAATCCGGCAACGTGACGGAACGGATCTGGTTGTCAGCAAACGCCATATTGTCGATCTGGAACTGAAAATCGCAGGTAACGGGAAGCTGTACCTGACGCAGACTGTTGGAGGCAAACGCCTGGTTTCCGATCATCCAAAGCGTATGCGGAAACCGCACCTCCGTCATACGGTTGTTTTTAAATGCCGCAGCGTCAATAAACAGAATTCCCTCGGGAAAATCCATCGCTGTAAGATTGTTATCAGAAAAAGCCCCGCTTTTGATAATGAAATTTCCTCTTCGTGTGATGGTGTGGGTGACTGTGTCATCATAAGGGATCATCATATCTTCGGGAAACGTGATGGTCTCGATCCCCATTTTGGCAAATGCATTGGGACCTACTCCTACTATCGTCTCTCCTGACGGCGCTTTCCCCGGAAGTACCAGATGCTTGTTGACCTGGATCTTTTCCTTTCCCGAATCGGACAATCCCAGGATCCCGGTCCCCTGAACCTGGATCTCACGCGTATAGTTGCATCCGCTTAAGGTATGCTCGATCATCCCGTAGGTAAAGTCTTCCGCCTGCCAGGGAGAAGAAGCGTCTGCTTCCCCGTCGGTGCCTTCCGCATCTGCAGCCTCTGCCGTTTCAGAAACCGACTGTGTTTCCGGCAGTATCTGTGTTCCACTATCCGGCGCCACTGCTTCTTCCTGCCCGGAATTTCCGGCGTTTGCAGCTTCTCCTTCCGTTGCTGCCGCTGCTTCCAAAGTATCCGCCTCTGGCACGACTGCCGATGATGCCCCGGAAGCTTTCGAATCCTCTCCTTCTGCCAGCGCTGTCATGGGGGCAGATATGCACAACATTGCTATTAAAAGCCACGCCATTATCCTGCTCTTTTTCATAAATACTCTCCTTTTCCTTCTGTCGCCCTTTTCTCCTGCCGTCGGATCCTTCCTACTCTACTTC
>NZ_VULY01000012.1 GCF_009696485.1 Suipraeoptans intestinalis | reverse complement strand
GCGGCTGTTTCAAAAGTTCCGTCAGACACGCTCCGTACTGTAGCTGTGCTTTAGTGGCCGCATCCAGATCCGAACTGAACTGTGTGAAAGACTCCAGCTCTCTCGCCTGCGCCAGATCGATCCGCAGGCTTCCGGAAGCCTTTTTCATCGCCTTCGTCTGTGCTGCACCACCTACCCGGAAACGACCAGTCCTACATTGACCGCCGGCGGATCCCTGCATGAACAGATCGCCTTTCCAGAAAGATCTGTCCGTCCGTAATAGAGATCACATTCGTGGGATATAGGCCGACACGTCTCCTGCCTGTGTTTCAATAATGGGAAGCCGCCGTAATAGAGCCGCCTCCTGCCGCTTCGCCTCAGCCTGCTGCTTCTCTCCAGCAGTCTGGAATGCAGATAGAAACATCTCCCGGATACGCCTCTCGTCCCGGCGAACGCCCTAAAAGCAGAGAGATCGTCCGGTAAGCTACCGCATGCTTGGACAGATCATCGTACACGATCAGTACATCTTTCCCCTGTTCCATAAAATATTCTGCCAAAGCTGTCGCCGAATAAGGAGCAATGTACTGAAGAGAGGCGCAGCTACTGGCTGTGGCACAAATACCGCCGTATATTCCATGGCTCCTTCGCTTTCAGGGTGTTGACCAGTTGTGCCACTGTAGAGGCCTTCTGCCCTATAGCCACATAGATACAGATCACCTGCTTTCCCTTCTGATTCAGGATGGCGTCTACCGCAATAGACGTCTTTCCTGTCTGCCGGTCTCCAATGATCAGCTCTCTCTGCCCTCTTCCTATGGGAAACATGGCGTCAATGGAAAGGATCCCCGTTTCCAGCGGAACGCTGACAGATTTTCTGTCCACGATCTGCGGCGCCTCTTTTCGATAGGGCGATACTCTAAAGCAGAAATCTCCCCTCTTCCATCAATGGGATTCCCCAAAGAGTCCACTACTCTGCCGATGTAAGCCTCTCCTACAGGAACTCCTGCCCGCCTGCGGTACGCACAGCCTTGCTCCCTGGCCTGATGTCCGCATCGTCTCCGAACAAGATACAGCTGATCTCCGACTCTTTGATATCCTGAACCATTCCCTTCAGGCCGTTGTCCAGCATTATGATCTCCCCGTACATCACCGTATCCAGGCCATAAACCGAAGCGATCCCATCTCCTACGGAGATGACCGTACCTACCTCTTTTCCCTGTACCACTTCTTCATAATTTTGAATTTCTTCTTTTAAAATCGAAATAATCTCATCTGAACGGATCCTGCTCATTTCCGTTACCTCCTAATCAAACCGCGCTTCAGCTCCAGCCATCTGCCCCTTGTGCTGTAATCGTATTCCCATCCGTTTACCTGCAGAAGAAATCCTCCCAAAAGTTCCGGTTTTTCCTCTTCCAGCCACCGGACTTCACTTGCCGCAAACTTCTGTTTCAACAGGATTTCCATCTGATCTTTTTCCTGAACAGAAGGAGGCGTTACATAAGAAAGTCTGATCGTGATCCTTCTCTCTCTTTTGTCTTTCTCTGCCTGAAGTCCTGTCTTCATATCATCCAGAAGCGCCACCGTCTCATACTTTACCAGAGTTTGCAGCAGCCCTTTATAAGCCTCCGGAAACACTCTGTCAACCACCTGCTTTTGTCCTGTCGGAAACTCTCGGGTCTTCCAGCACTTTTTTCAGCTTCGGATTCTCCCGCAAAATCTCCCGGATGTCTTCCAGATCTGTTTCTTCGATTCCAGTTCCCAAAGCGCCTTGACATAAGGAGAAATTTTTCCATTTCTTCTCATACCTTCTGCCTTCCTTCTTTCTGATAAATTCCTGATATGCAGAAGACTGCGGGTTCTCCAGCAGTTTTTTTGCCTCTTCCATTGACAGCACTGCCGCCTGGGCTTTCACGTCCAAAAGCGCCTGTGTCTGCTTCTCCTCAATAGATGCCTTCGCCTCCTCCAGCTGTCTCCTCGCTTCCTTCTGCGCTTCCTCTATCAGCTGTCTGGCTTCTCTTTGCGCCTCTTCTTTCGCCTGCAGGATGATCTGCCTGGATTCCTCCTTTGCCTTCCCCCGGATGTCTTCATATTCTCTTTTCAGGCTTTCCGCCTGTTCCTTCTCCCGGCTTGCCTCCTGCAGTTTCCCTTCGATCATCTGTCTGCGCTTTTCCATGATATCCATGACCGGACGGAACAACAGCTTGCGAAGAATGAGGAAAAGTACAAGGATATTTATCATTTCCAATACAAAATTCGCATCTAACCTTAACACATCTTTACCGCCTTTCTCAGGGTTCTCCTCTCTTCTCCCGAAAAAGTTCTCCTTATTTCAGGAGAGGATGATCATCAATGCCACGATAAAGCCGTAGATGGCCGTTGCCTCTGCCAGTGCACATCCCAAAATGAGGACTTACTGATCTTCTTTTCCGCCTCCGGCTGTCTTGCGATGGCTTCCGTCGCTCTTCCGGTTGCGATCCCGATCCCGACACCAGCTCCAATTCCCGTTAATACTGCTACTCCTGCTCCAATTGCGATAATTGTTCCCGACATACTATGTCCTCCTTCTTTATTCCATTTCTTCATTCATAAAAAGTGCCGTTAAAAATACAAATACGTAGGCCTGCAGCAGCCCGTCGAAAATATCAAAGTAGAAACTGAGAGGAACGGGGATCAAAAGCGGTGCTACCTGCTTGATCAGTTCCATCACTACAAATCCTCCCAGCATATTTCCAAACAGACGCATGCACAGCGAAAGTGGTCTGATAAACACTTCCAGCACCATGATCGGCGCACGAAGGGAACCGGTTCCCCGAAGTGTTTTCCCCAATGGCGGATCCCGTTTCTTCGTATCCCGCTGTATTCGATCAAAAGCATACTAAGAATGGCCAGCGCCGCCGTTACGTTCAGATCCTTTGTGGGTGGTTTGATCCCGATCAGCCCCATGGTGTTGGAGATAACCAGAAACAGTCCCACCGTCATCAGGTAGGGAATATAACCGGAATTTTCTTTTCCCAGGATCCCTTCAAAAAGATCCGTTCCCCATTGAATACATGACTCCAACGCAAGTTGTACTTTCCCCGGACGTTCCACCTTGAGATTCCTCACCAGGATCAGAGACAGCAGGGTCAGACACAGCATGATCCCCCAGGTTGCCACCACCGCTTCGTCCACCTTGATCCCCCCGAAAACCGGAATCTCAAACACCGTTTTACAGGTTAATTCCTCCATGAGATTTTGAGTCAGTTTTTCCGTATAAATGCCCTCCTCTCCTCTAAGCTTTCCTCACATTACTGCCATTTTTTTCTTTTGTCAATCATCTTTTCTCTTCGCTGTTTTCCTGCATTTCACCCCTTTTTTTATTTATTTTTTTAAATTCAAATCATGGATCCCTTCCTTTTATTTATTTTTTCATCATTTTTTTGTCTCTTCCTGCTCTTTCTAGTTTCCTCCTTGAATTTTGTCCAAAATTATATCGGTTTCTTTTTTATTTTTATGGATTTTACGAGAAACAGAATGTTTTATTTCGCGCAGCGCACATTCCTGTGAAACAAAAAAACATCTCCTGCACCCTTATGTCTGATGCAAAAGATGTTTTTTTCCACCTGAATTTCCGGATATTTTGAGGAAGTCCTTTGCCGCCTATTCCCTCACGGCAAAATAATCCCCTCTCTGTCCGCCTATACTATCTCACTATCTGTACTTCTGTTCTATTTTCTCTTTCGCTTTGCCTCCGGTCCTTTTCTATCCGCCAAACGGCATCTGTGCCACCAGCCTGTAGGTTTTGGGAAGCTTGTATCTTTCCCGTACCATGTCATCTATAACGGGATTGTAATGCTGCAGGGAAGCTCCGATCCCAGCTCTGCCAGCGCCGTCCAGATGCTGATCTGCAGCATTCCATTGGCATGGTTTGCCACACCGGAAAATTGGCTGCATAGGTCGGAAACTTGGCTGCCAGTCCGTCTACTACCTCTTCTTCGTAAAAATACAAAATCGTTCCTGCTCCATTTCGGAAGGACTGGATCTTGTCATGCGGTACCTTCCCCTCAAACACCTCTCATCTCATCCCACAGCGCCTCATGCTCTTCCCCAAAGGCCGCCACGACCCTCGCCTCTTCATATCAAAGGCATCGGAACCAGTTCCGTCACTCTTTTTATTACTTCTCCACTTTTTCCTTCGCAACCGGAAGCTCCTTGTTTAACAGATAACGACTTCTTCTCTTTTCCAATCCTGTGATCACGCTCATGTCTGTTCCTCCTTTTTCTTTTTTGTGTATTCGGTTTCCCTGTTCTGTCTGCCTTGTTCTGTTTGCCTTGTTCTGTCTGCCTTGTTCTGTCTGCCTTGCCCAGCATATGCCTTCGTCTGCAAAGCCGTCACTGTTTCCCGTTTTCCACTTTCATTCGTTCCGGAAAAACCGCTCTTTTGAACCCCGGATCCGCCTGTGTTTTTAAGGGCTTTCTCCCACGATTGCCGGCGGCGCCTGCCTCGGTCGATTATTTGATAAAGGTTCCTTCCTCCAGCTCCTTGAACGCCTGCTGCAGTTCCTCCCTGGTGTTCATTACCACCGGCCCTCCCCAGGCGATCTCCTCCTTCAATGGACTTCACTGAGAACAGAACTTTGGCTCTTTTTTCTTTTCCTTCTATCGTCACCTGGTCTCCGTCCGATAACAGAGCCGCCGTCTTTTCTTCCAGATCTTCTCCTGCTACCCGTACATCCCCCAGCAAAGGAAACAGCAGCGCCTGTCTGCCCTTCTCTGTGGGAATGGTAACCGTCTTTCCCGGTTCTACCGTAATATCATAATAGTCAATAGGCTGATAGTTCCCTGGACTCCCTGCTGCCCGTCATAGCTTCCTGCCAGGATCCTGAGGCGGCCTCCTTCCAGTTCCACTTCCGGGATCTGGTCCCTCTTGATGCTGCGGTAAGCCGGCTTTGTCATTTTGTCCTTTGCCGGAAGATTCAGCCATAGCTGCACGCCCAGCATCCGCTCGCTTGCCGGCAGCTGTTCTTCATGGATGATGCCGGATCCTGCCGTCATCCACTGGACTTCCCCATCTTCCACGGTGTCTTCAAAGCCCAGATTGTCCTTGTGTTTCATTTTCCCCTGCCACACGTAGCTGATGGTCTCGATCCCTCTGTGGGGATGCGGCGGAAAGCCGCTATATAATCCTGCGGATTGGTGCTGTCAAAAGAGTCCAGCATCAAAATAGGATCAAATTCTTTTGCGGTCTGGCTGCCCAGCACTCTTACCAGCTTCACACCGCCTCCATCTACCGTTTGAAATCCTTTTACCTTTTTTCTGATCGTTCTATTCATGTAAGATCCCTCCTAATTTTTTAATAGGAACAACAACTGCTTCTTCTCTTCCGCGGTCAATTCTTTCATTTTTTCTCTGATCATCTCCTGTTCTTTGGAGCCGCCTGCTGAATGACACTCCTCCCCTCCTCTGTCAGATGAAGGATGCAAAGCCGCTTGTCCTTTTGATCTGCCAGTCGTTCCACATACCCTCTTCCTACCAGATTGTTGACGATGACGGTATGGTTCCTACACTGCTTAAAATCTTTTCCCGCACTTCTCCTACGGTCAGATCTCCCTTGCTGTACAGCGCTTCCAACACTGCAAACGCTCAGCTGTCAACCCGTAGGAGAAGTGCGGGAAAAGATTTTAAGCAGTGTAGGAACCATACCGGTCATCGTCAACAATCTGGTAGGAAGAGGGTATGTGGAACGACTGGCAGATCAAAAGGACAAGCGGCTTTGCATCCTTCATCTGACAGAGGAGGGGAGGAGTGTCATTCAGCAGGCGGCTCCAAAGAACAGGGAGATGATCAGAGAAAAATGAAAGAATTGACCGCGGAAGAGAAGAAGCAGTTGTTGTTCCTATTAAAAAATTAGGAGGGATCTTACATGAATAGAACGATCAGAAAAAAGGTAAAAGGATTTCAAACGGTAGATGGAGGCGGTGTGAAGCTGGTAAGAGTGCTGGGCAGCCAGACCGCAAAAGAATTTGATCCTATTTTGATGCTGGACTCTTTTGACAGCACCAATCCGCAGGATTATATAGCGGGCTTTCCGCCGCATCCCCACAGAGGGATCGAGACCATCAGCTACGTGTGGCAGGGGAAAATGAAACACAAGGACAATCTGGGCTTTGAAGACACCGTGGAAGATGGGGAAGTCCAGTGGATGACGGCAGGATCCGGCATCATCCATGAAGAACAGCTGCCGGCCAAGCGAGCGGATGCTGGGCGTGCAGCTATGGCTGAATCTTCCGGCAAAGGACAAAATGACAAAGCCGGCTTACCGCAGCATCAAGAGGACCAGATCCCGGAAGTGGAACTGGAAGGAGGCCGCCTCAGGATCCTGGCAGGAAGCTATGACGGGCAGCAGGGAGTCCAGGGGAACTATCAGCCTATTGACTATTATGATATTACGGTAGAACCGGGAAAGACGGTTACCATTCCACAGAGAAGGGCAGACAGGCGCTGCTGTTTCCTTTGCTGGGGATGTACGGGTAGCAGGAGAAGATCTGGAAGAAAAGACGGCGGCTCTGTTATCGGACGGAGACCAGGTGACGATAGAAGGAAAAGAAAAAAGAGCCAAAGTTCTGTTTCTCAGTGGAAGTCCATTGAAGGAGGAGATCGCCTGGGGAGGGCCGGTGGTAATGAACACCAGGGAGGAACTGCAGCAGGCGTTCAAGGAGCTGGAGGAAGGAACCTTTATCAAATAATCGACCGAGGCAGGCGCCGCCGGCATCGTGGGAGAAAGCCCTTAAAAACACAGGCGGATCCGGGGTTCAAAAGAGCGGTTTTTCCGGAACGAATGAAAAGTGGAAAACGGGAAAACAGTGACGGCTTTGCAGACGAAGGCATATGCTGGGGCAAGGCAGACAGAACAAGGCAGACAGAACAAGGCAAACAGAACAAGGCAGACAGAACAGGGAAACCGAATACACAAAAAAGAAAAGGAGGAACAGACATGAGCGTGATCACAGGATTGGAAAAGAGAAGAAGTCGTTATCTGTTAAACAAGGAGCTTCCGGTTGCGAAGGAAAAAGTGGAGGAAGTAATAAAAAGAGTGACGGAACTGGTTCCCGATGCCTTTGATATGAAGAGTGCGAGGGTCGTGGCGGCCTTTGGGGAAGAGCATGAGGCGCTGTGGGATGAGATTGAGAGGGTGTTTGAGGGGAAGGTACCGCATGACAAGATCCAGTCCTTCCGAAATGGAGCAGGAACGATTTTGTATTTTTACGAAGAAGAGGTAGTAGACGGACTGGCAGCCAAGTTTCCGACCTATGCAGCCAATTTTCCGGTGTGGGCAAACCATGCCAATGGAATGCTGCAGATCAGCATCTGGACGGCGCTGGCAGAGCTGGGATCGGAGCTTCCCTGCAGCATTACAATCCCGTTATAGATGACATGGTACGGGAAAGATACAAGCTTCCCAAAACCTACAGGCTGGTGGCACAGATGCCGTTTGGCGGATAGAAAAGGAGCCGGAGGCAAAAGCGAAAGAGAAAATAGAACAGAGAGTACAGATAGTGTAGATAGTATAGGCGGACAGAGAGGGGAATTATTTTGCCGTGAGGGAATAGGCGGCAAAGGACTTCCTCAAAATATCCGGAAATTCAGGTGGAAAAAAACATCTTTTGCATCAGACATAAGGGTGCAGGAGATGTTTTTTTGTTTCACAGGAATGTGCGCTGCGCGAAATAAAACATTCTGTTTCTCGTAAAAATCCATAAAAATAAAAAAGAAACCGATATAATTTTGGACAAAATTCAAGGAGGAAACTAGAAAGAGCAGGAAGAGACAAAAAAATGATGAAAAAATAAATAAAAGGAAGGGGATCCATGATTTTGAATTTAAAAAAATAAATAAAAAAAGGGGTGAAATGCAGGAAAACAGCGAAGAGAAAAAGATGATTGACAAAAGAAAAAAATGGCAGTAATGTGAGGAAAGCTTAGAGGAGAGGAGGGCATTTATACGGAAAAACTGACTCAAAATCTCATGGAGGAATTAACCTGTAAAACGGTGTTTGAGATTCCGGTTTTCGGGGGATCAAGGTGGACGAAGCGGTGGTGGCAACCTGGGGGATCATGCTGTGTCTGACCCTGCTGTCTCTGATCCTGGTGAGGAATCTCAAGGTGGAACGTCCGGGGAAAGTACAACTTGCGTTGGAGTCATGTATTCAATGGGAACGGATCTTTTTGAAGGGATCCTGGGAAAAGAAAATTCCGGTTATATTCCCTACCTGATGACGGTGGGACTGTTTCTGGTTATCTCCAACACCATGGGGCTGATCGGGATCAAACCACCCACAAAGGATCTGAACGTAACGGCGGCGCTGGCCATTCTTAGTATGCTTTTGATCGAATACAGCGGGATACGAAGAAACGGGATCCGCCATTGGGGAAAACACTTCGGGGAACCGGTTCCCTTCGTGGCGCCGATCATGGTGCTGGAAGTGTTTATCAGACCACTTTCGCTGTGCATGCGTCTGTTTGGAAATATGCTGGGAGGATTTGTAGTGATGGAACTGATCAAGCAGGTAGCACCGCTTTTGATCCCCGTTCCTCTCAGTTTCTACTTTGATATTTTCGACGGGCTGCTGCAGGCCTACGTATTTGTATTTTTAACGGCACTTTTTATGAATGAAGAAATGGAATAAAGAAGGAGGACATAGTATGTCGGGAACAATTATCGCAATTGGAGCAGGAGTAGCAGTATTAACGGGAATTGGAGCTGGTGTCGGGATCGGGATCGCAACCGGAAGAGCGACGGAAGCCATCGCAAGACAGCCGGAGGCGGAAAAGAAGATCAGTAAGTCCCTCATTTTGGGATGTGCACTGGCAGAGGCAACGGCCATCTACGGCTTTATCGTGGCATTGATGATCATCCTCTTCCTGAAATAAGGAGAACTTTTTCGGGAGAAGAGAGGAGAACCCTGAGAAAGGCGGTAAAGATGTGTTAAGGTTAGATGCGAATTTTGTATTGGAAATGATAAATATCCTTGTACTTTTCCTCATTCTTCGCAAGCTGTTGTTCCGTCCGGTCATGGATATCATGGAAAAGCGCAGACAGATGATCGAAGGGAAACTGCAGGAGGCAAGCCGGGAGAAGGAACAGGCGGAAAGCCTGAAAAGAGAATATGAAGACATCCGGGGGAAGGCAAAGGAGGAATCCAGGCAGATCATCCTGCAGGCGAAAGAAGAGGCGCAAAGAGAAGCCAGACAGCTGATAGAGGAAGCGCAGAAGGAAGCGAGGAGACAGCTGGAGGAGGCGAAGGCATCTATTGAGGAGAAGCAGACACAGGCGCTTTTGGACGTGAAAGCCCAGGCGGCAGTGCTGTCAATGGAAGAGGCAAAAAAACTGCTGGAGAACCCGCAGTCTTCTGCATATCAGGAATTTATCAGAAAAGAAGGAAGGCAGAAGGTATGAGAAGAAATGGAAAAATTTCTCCTTATGTCAAGGCGCTTTGGGAACTGGGAATCGAAGAAACAGATCTGGAAGACATCCGGGAGATTTTGCGGGAGAATCCGAAGCTGAAAAAGTGCTGGAAGACCCGAGAGTTTCCCGACAGGACAAAAGCAGGGTGGTTGACAGAGTGTTTCCGGAGGCTTATAAAGGGCTGCTGCAAACTCTGGTAAAGTATGAGACGGTGGCGCTTCTGGATGATATGAAGACAGGACTTCAGGCAGAGAAAGACAAAAGAGAGAGAAGGATCACGATCAGACTTTCTTATGTAACGCCTCCTTCTGTTCAGGAAAAAGATCAGATGGAAATCCTGTTGAAACAGAAGTTTGCGGCAAGTGAAGTCCGGTGGCTGGAAGAGGAAAAACCGGAACTTTTGGGAGGATTTCTTCTGCAGGTAAACGGATGGGAATACGATTACAGCACAAGGGGCAGATGGCTGGAGCTGAAGCGCGGTTTGATTAGGAGGTAACGGAAATGAGCAGGATCCGTTCAGATGAGATTATTCGATTTTAAAAGAAGAAATTCAAAATTATGAAGAAGTGGTACAGGGAAAAGAGGTAGGTACGGTCATCTCCGTAGGAGATGGGATCGCTTCGGTTTATGGCCTGGATACGGTGATGTACGGGGAGATCATAATGCTGGACAACGGCCTGAAGGGAATGGTTCAGGATATCAAAGAGTCGGAGATCAGCGTATCTTGTTCGGAGACGATGCGGACATCAGGCAGGGAGCAAAGGCTGTGCGTACCGGCAGGCGGGCAGGAGTTCCTGTAGGAGAGGCTTACATCGGCAGAGTAGTGGACTCTTTGGGGAATCCCATTGATGGAAGAGGGGAGATTTCTGCTTTAGAGTATCGCCCTATCGAAAAGAGGGCGCCGCAGATCGTGGACAGAAAATCTGTCAGCGTTCCGCTGGAAACGGGGATCCTTTCCATTGACGCCATGTTTCCCATAGGAAGAGGGCAGAGAGAGCTGATCATTGGAGACCGGCAGACAGGAAAGACGTCTATTGCGGTAGACGCCATCCTGAATCAGAAGGGAAAGCAGGTGATCTGTATCTATGTGGCTATAGGGCAGAGGCCTCTACAGTGGCACAACTGGTCAACACCCTGAAAGCGAAAGGAGCCATGGAATATACGGCGGTATTTTTGTGCCACAGCCAGTAGCTGCGCCTCTCTTCAGTACATTGCTCCTTATTCGGCGACAGCTTTGGCAGAATATTTTATGGAACAGGGGAAAGATGTACTGATCGTGTACGATGATCTGTCCAAGCATGCGGTAGCTTACCGGACGATCTCTCTGCTTTTAGGGCGTTCGCCGGACGAGAGGCGTATCCGGGAGATGTGTTCTATCTGCATTCCAGACTGCTGGAGAGAAGCAGCAGGCTGAGCGAAGCGGCAGGAGGCGCTCTATTACGGCGCTTCCATTATTGAAACACAGGCAGGAGACGTGTCGGCCTATATCCCACGAATGTGATCTCTATTACCG
>NZ_VULY01000008.1 GCF_009696485.1 Suipraeoptans intestinalis | reverse complement strand
CCCAGACGCCGTCACGCACACTCCCAGGTCCGTTCCCTGATCGACAACTGGTAGAAAAACTCTACTTTTTCCAGAATATCCGGGTTTGCTTCTTCCAGCGAGCCGGTAAGGGCGTTGCGTAGGTAGACTTTCTCTCTACGTAAGCATTCTGCTCATTGGGGCTGATACTGTGATCCCCCACTGCAGGCAACACATCCAGGATCGACAGCTTTCCACGTCCTTAATGGAATTGTTGAAAAGGTTTATCTTGTACTGAATGGCATACCCCAGATCGCCTGTCGCACCGGTCGCATATTCGCCGTCGTAACGGACGGTATTGTTCAGGAGCAATTCCAGCGGTGGAACAAAGGTTACCGTCGTGTCTTTTTCATAAAGATCTCCGAAGTATCCCCATCCTGATCCAGATCCAGGGCATCCACATAATCATTTTCCCGATTATTTCCGGTTCCATACGGACGAATATAATCGTTTTCATCATACGTCAGGTAGTTGGTAAATTTGTTTTCTCCCCGTGCCGCATACTTCGTAGCCCTCAGTTCCAAATAAAGGGATAGTAAGAAGCCGGCGTCACCCCGCCATACTCTACTATGACGGCAGTTTTCCCTGTCCCTTGAAAGTTCTTTACTTCGGTAACTTTCGGTTCAATGGGGTTAGTTCTCCACTGTGAGTCATACATCCTTTTCTCAAACTTGCCTGTGTACTCAAACCCGGGAGGCAAAAGGGTGATCGTGCGGACGTTGGGAATTTTTTCCAGATCCCCATATGTGGCAGAATCATGATTGATTCTCGGCAATGCCGGGCCCACCAGATATCGAAAGGTGGCATCGTTGGCATATTCTACGACACGCGGCTCATCGGCAAACTCGTTGACAACCGGGTGCAGGGGGGATACCAGAAAATACGTCGGAATGCTCGCTGTTCCCTTCTGTCCCAGATAGGCTCCTTTGACGTATTCTTTTTTGCTGTGTCATAGTAGCTTACACTCGTAGAGCTGTTGTAGGTAAGGGAGCCATCTGACAAAGCGTCCAGCTTCTTCATTTCTTCCTCTGACAGCACACTCTTTCACGTAACTGGATCCCTGCGTTATCCAGTACAATCGGTTTTTCAAATTTGACGACAATTTCTTCATAGTTCCCGTGCTTATCCTCGATCAAAACAGGCGTATCATACTTGACATGCTCCTGAATCAGATGCTCGGTACCCGCTTTATCAATTCCGTACAGCTTGGTGTTTCCGTTATTGATGGCATCGATTACAGCCTGCCTGTGTTCCGCATTATAGGGATTTTGCTCGTCTGTTGCATATGTTGTGATCGTTGTGCTTTTAAAATAGACACCGGCCGAATCCAGCCTGCTGTAGACTGCTTTTATCTCTGTGGTCTCTCCTCCGGAATATCTGTTTTCATAACTGGAGCCATTATTGACATTCACCGCCCTGATACGAAGAGGGATCCCTCTTTCGTTCATCCTGTAGGCACCTTTATAAATCTTCCCGTCAAGATAGTGGTATTCCGGGCTGTAAATATATACAAACTCTTCGCCGATATAGTGATCCGCATGGCTGTGCTTGCCATAACTAAATCTGCCATTTTGAGAATAGGGAACCGGCTTAAAATAAAAGGTTTCTATTCTCCTGCCAACATACTCTCCGCCGTTTCCGTTTTCGTCTACGTTCTTATAGTAGTCGATCGTAATGGGAATATCCTTATTGACAGATACCGCTCCCGGCGCCAGACGGATATTCGCACCGACAGCCTGGCGGCCATTGGTCCAGTCCGCCGGACTTCCGATCTTATTAAAATTTACATTTTCCAGGAGAATCTCCACCTTATTGTCATGGATATTCTTCGTGTGCTTTCCTGCTCCGTGAACGCCAACGGAGTCTGCCCTCATGCCCGGCTCGTCCTCCGGAAACGTGTAAACGACTTTGATGTTCTTTGGGATCTCCATTCCGACACTTTCATTGACCCCCTCTATCTTATCCGGATAGATCGCTGAAAAAACATTGGTTTTCGGAATAGTGTTCGGAGCAGTTTTGGCGTCGCCCATCTGTTCTACGTAGCCGGTCACGACATAGCGATGTCCATTCTCTGTTGCTTTCTTTTCAGAGTTTATCAGACCCGAATTTCCATGTACCGACCACAGAGCAAACCCTATCGTCCTAACCACATACTTGTGTGTCGTTTCCTGAATGGGCGTACCGTCGCTTTGATACAGTCCGGCCTTCACTTCGATGCTGTCGTCATTTCTCGCATGATTTCCGTCAAATTTAAAGAAATATTGATAGCTGTAGTGTGTTCCTCCCGTGATTCTGGGATAGGTGTATTTTACATAGTTGTATTCTCCATCCTCGTATCTTTCGGTTGTTCCCGCCTGGGAATCCACAAAACGCAGATCCGTGATCTTATCGGTTTTTGGCACCCGGATCAGAAGATACGGAGCGTCCACGCTGTACGTATTCCCGGAAACGTCCAGGTCCACCACACTGTCTACCTGCTGCTGGGTATACCAGACTTCCGGCAGCTCTTGCAGACCATTTTCCGTCAGTCTCGCAATTTTCAGGTCGATCTTTTCCGTATCCTCCTCTCGCAGACCGGTCGCTTCTGCCGCACTTCTCTCAACAGCCGCTTCCGGTACTTCCCTGCTGTCTTCCATCAGACCGCCAAAGCCTCCTGCCAGGCTTTCTGTTTCTGTCGCTTTCCCGGTCTGGCTTTCTTCCACCGATACTCCTGCTGCCGCAGCCGGATGATCCTCTGCATAAACCAGATTGATGCCAGGCAGGATACTGGTCATCAGCATTGCCACCGCCAATATGCCTGCTGCAATTTTTTTCCTGTTGCCTTTCATAATGCATCTCCTCTCTCAATCCTTTCAAGCTTTGTATAAGCTGTGTAAAAAGCACCAAACTTTGTATTAAAAAAACGAAAACAACGCACCCCCTCCGGCTACGCATTTTCGTCTTCTATCACAGGATTCTCTATCCTAATTCT
This sequence comes from Suipraeoptans intestinalis, assembly GCF_009696485.1. Lineage (GTDB taxonomy): Bacteria > Bacillota > Clostridia > Lachnospirales > Lachnospiraceae > Suipraeoptans > Suipraeoptans intestinalis. The sequence continues at coordinate 3,822 of NZ_VULY01000008.1, read as the reverse complement.
GTCTGTCTGTCTGTCTGTCTGTCTGTCTGTCTGTCTGTCTGTCTGTCTGTCTGTCTGTCTAAAAATTGTTTCATGGTACGCACGCCCTGTCAAGCTGTTTTGCCTGCTTTTCTATCAACTTTCTATTCTAAACTTTCTGATCCTCTATATTCTATCACTGATGACGATTCCTGTCACCATTTTTTAGGGAAGTCTGAAATTTTTCTGGCAGATATGACCCTGCACGTCTCCCGTCACTGTCCTTGCAGGATAGTATTCCATCGATAATAACCAGGATACCTCCCCTTCATTTTAAAACCTTTCCGACTTGTTTCTGTCTTGTGCACAGAACAGCATTGCCACACCTTGATTTTCCACCGCTATCATGCTATACTTCCAATCGCTACTAAAAGCCCAAAAACAAGGTCTTAAGGGCTTTTCGACGATTTCCCGGTCGTAAATGAATCGAGTGGAACAAGTATAGGCATGATAGCGGTGGAAAATCAAGGTGTGGCAATGCTGTTCTGTGCACAAGACAGAAACAAGTCGGAAAGGTTTTAAAATGAAGGGGAGGTATCCTGGTTATTATCGATGGAATACTATCCTGCAAGGACAGTGACGGGAGACGTGCAGGGTCATATCTGCCAGAAAAATTTCAGACTTCCCTAAAAAATGGTGACAGGAATCGTCATCAGTGATAGAATATAGAGGATCAGAAAGTTTAGAATAGAAAGTTGATAGAAAAGCAGGCAAAACAGCTTGACAGGGCGTGCGTACCATGAAACAATTTTTAGACAGACAGACAGACAGACAGACAGACAGACAGACAGACAGACAGACAGACAGACAGAATTAGGATAGAGAATCCTGTGATAGAAGACGAAAATGCGTAGCCGGAGGGGGTGCGTTGTTTTCGTTTTTTTAATACAAAGTTTGGTGCTTTTTACACAGCTTATACAAAGCTTGAAAGGATTGAGAGAGGAGATGCATTATGAAAGGCAACAGGAAAAAAATTGCAGCAGGCATATTGGCGGTGGCAATGCTGATGACCAGTATCCTGCCTGGCATCAATCTGGTTTATGCAGAGGATCATCCGGCTGCGGCAGCAGGAGTATCGGTGGAAGAAAGCCAGACCGGGAAAGCGACAGAAACAGAAAGCCTGGCAGGAGGCTTTGGCGGTCTGATGGAAGACAGCAGGGAAGTACCGGAAGCGGCTGTTGAGAGAAGTGCGGCAGAAGCGACCGGTCTGCGAGAGGAGGATACGGAAAAGATCGACCTGAAAATTGCGAGACTGACGGAAAATGGTCTGCAAGAGCTGCCGGAAGTCTGGTATACCAGCAGCAGGTAGACAGTGTGGTGGACCTGGACGTTTCCGGGAATACGTACAGCGTGGACGCTCCGTATCTTCTGATCCGGGTGCCAAAAACCGATAAGATCACGGATCTGCGTTTTGTGGATTCCCAGGCGGGAACAACCGAAAGATACGAGGATGGAGAATACAACTATGTAAAATACACCTATCCCAGAATCACGGGAGGAACACACTACAGCTATCAATATTTCTTTAAATTTGACGGAAATCATGCGAGAAATGACGACAGCATCGAAGTGAAGGCCGGACTGTATCAAAGCGACGGTACGCCCATTCAGGAAACGACACACAAGTATGTGGTTAGGACGATAGGGTTTGCTCTGTGGTCGGTACATGGAAATTCGGGTCTGATAAACTCTGAAAAGAAAGCAACAGAGAATGGACATCGCTATGTCGTGACCGGCTACGTAGAACAGATGGGCGACGCCAAAACTGCTCCGAACACTATTCCGAAAACCAATGTTTTTCAGCGATCTATCCGGATAAGATAGAGGGGTCAATGAAAGTGTCGGAATGGAGATCCCAAAGAACATCAAAGTCGTTTACACGTTTCCGGAGGACGAGCCGGGCATGAGGGCAGACTCCGTTGGCGTTCACGGAGCAGGAAAGCACACGAAGAATATCCATGACAATAAGGTGGAGATTCTCCTGGAAAATGTAAATTTTAATAAGATCGGAAGTCCGGCGGACTGGACCAATGGCCGCCAGGCTGTCGGTGCGAATATCCGTCTGGCGCGGGAGCGGTATCTGTCAATAAGGATATTCCCATTACGATCGACTACTATAAGAACGTAGACGAAAACGGAAACGGCGGAGAGTATGTTGGCAGGAGAATAGAAACCTTTTATTTTAAGCCGGTTCCCTATTCTCAAAATGGCAGATTTAGTTATGGCAAGCACAGCCATGCGGATCACTATATCGGCGAAGAGTTTGTATATATTTACAGCCCGGAATACCACTATCTTGACGGGAAGATTTATAAAGGTGCCTACAGGATGAACGAAAGAGGGATCCCTCTTCGTATCAGGGCGGTGAATGTCAATAATGGCTCCAGTTATGAAAACAGATATTCCGGAGGAGAGACCACAGAGATAAAAGCAGTCTACAGCAGGCTGGATTCGGCCGGTGTCTATTTTAAAAGCACAACGATCACAACATATGCAACAGACGAGCAAAATCCCTATAATGCGGAACACAGGCAGGCTGTAATCGATGCCATCAATAACGGAAACACCAAGCTGTACGGAATTGATAAAGCGGGTACCGAGCATCTGATTCAGGAGCATGTCAAGTATGATACGCCTGTTTTGATCGAGGATAAGCACGGGAACTATGAAGAAATTGTCGTCAAATTTGAAAAACCGATTGTACTGGATAACGCAGGGATCCAGTTACGTGAAAGAGTGTGGCTGTCAGAGGAAGAAATGAAGAAGCTGGACGCTTTGTCAGATGGCTCCCTTACCTACAACAGCTCTACGAGTGTAAGCTACTATGACACAGCAAAAAAAGAATACGTCAAAGGAGCCTATCTGGGACAGAAGGAACAGCGAGCATTCCGACGTATTTTCTGGTATCCCCCCTGCACCCGGTTGTCAACGAGTTTGCCGATGAGCCGCGTGTCGTAGAATATGCCAACGATGCCACCTTTCGATATCTGGTGGGCCCGGCATTGCCGAGAATCAATCATGATTCTGCCACATATGGGGATCTGGAAAAAATTCCCAACGTCCGCACGATCACCCTTTTGCCTCCCGGGTTTGAGTACACAGGCAAGTTTGAGAAAAGGATGTATGACTCACAGTGGAGAACTAACCCCATTGAACCGAAAGTTACCGAAGTAAAGAACTTTCAAGGGACAGGGAAAACTGCCGTCATAGTAGAGTATGGCGGGGTGACGCCGGCTTCTTACTATCCCCTTTATTTGGAACTGAGGGCTACGAAGTATGCGGCACGGGGAGAAAACAAATTTACCAACTACCTGACGTATGATGAAAACGATTATATTCGTCCGTATGGAACCGGAAATAATCGGGAAAATGATTATGTGGATGCCCTGGATCTGGATCAGGATGGGATACTTCGGAGATCTTTATGAAAAAAGACACGACGGTAACCTTTGTTCCACCGCTGGAATTGCTCCTGAACAATACCGTCCGTTACGACGGCGAATATGCGACCGGTGCGACAGGCGATCTGGGGTATGCCATTCAGTACAAGATAAACCTTTTCAACAATTCCATTAAGGACGTGGAAAAGCTGTCGATCCTGGATGTGTTGCCTGCAGTGGGGGATCACAGTATCAGCCCCAATGAGCAGAATGCTTACGTAGAGAGAAAGTCTACCTACGCAACGCCCCTTACCGGCTCGCTGGAAGAAGCAAACCCGGATATTCTGGAAAAAGTAGAGTTTTTCTACCAGTTGTCCGATCAGGGAACGGACCTGGGGAGTGTGGCGTGACGGCGTCTGGGTAA
>NZ_VULY01000043.1 GCF_009696485.1 Suipraeoptans intestinalis | reverse complement strand
GATATCTGGCAACGATTACTCTGGAAGCCCGGATTATTTTAAGTTAAGACGAAGAGGTAAAAGGAGAAGAGCAAATGTTATTGAGGATACAAAAAAAACTGTTCCATATCAAGGCGGCAATAGATGTGCTGGAGCATGAAAATGATGTGCTGACAGTAAAGGGGTGGATCTTTTCTCCGCAACAGGAATTAAAGCAGGTAGGTCTGATCGTAAGAGATGGAAAGACAGAGCATCGGATAGACGGACATTATCGACTGAAGCGTACAGATGTCTATCAGGAATTCCGTATGGACAATGCCAAAAAATGTGGATTCTATGCACAGGCATTGTGGAGGATATTGAAGCATATCAGGTGTGGATCACATATGCGAAAGGAGAAAAGCAGTATAAAGTATATCTGGGAACGCTGAAGAGCGGATCAAAACGGAGAGAAGGAATGCCGGGACGGGTAACAGAGATAGACAAGACAGATGAAGCGATCAATATAGCAGATCTGTTGGATCAGCAGCAAAGCTACCAGTTTCAGTTTCCAGAAAAATTCCAGTCGGAGAAGTAGATATTATCGTTCCGGTATATAATGGATACCGATTTTGGATAAGCTTTAAAAACGATCCCATTGACCGGGATGACATACCGGTTGATTTTGATTGATGACAAAAGTCCGGACAGCAGAGTAGCAGAATTTCTGGCTGCCTACGCGAAAGAGAAAGAACATGTGGTTTTTTGCAGAATGAGGAAAATCTTGGATTTGTTCAAACGGTAAACAGAGGGCTTCGCTATGTGAGAACCATGTGGCTCTGGTCAATACGGATGTAGAGCTTCCGAACCTGTGGCTGGAAAGGCTGATGCTGCCTATTCTCCAGGACGAGAAGGTGGCGTCTGCCACTCCATATACTACTTGTGGTACGATCTGTAGTTTTCCGGAATTCGGACAGGATAACCGCTGTTTTAGGCCGGAGTGTGGAGGAAATTGATGAGGAATTTATAAAGATTCCTCCAAAGTACACGGAAATGCCTACAGGAGTGGGATTTTGTATGGGATGAGCCGGCATGCACTGCAGTCTGTGGAGGATTTGATGCAGAAAGTTTTGGGAAAGGATATGGAGAAGAAAACGACTGGTGTCAAAGAGCGATAGAACAAGGCTACAAGAATGTTCAGGTAGAGAATCTGTTTGTATTCACAATCATGGAGGAAGCTTTCTCAGTGAGGATAAAAAACGATATCTGAAAAGAAACGGGGAGATCTTATTAAAAAAACACCCGTACTACAACAAGGATGTTTCCAGATTCTGCAGTCTGGATCCGAACAGGAAGTCAGAGAGTTTATCAAGCTGAATCTGCTGTTGCGTCATGAAGCTTGCGGCAGGGACGATCCTGGCATTTGATCACAGTCTGGGAGGCGGAGCCACCAGTTACCTGGAAGGGAAAAGAAGGGAATCGGCGGGAAGCAGGAAATGCATTTGTCACAGTCAGATTTGATTTTTGAAAGAAGCCTATAAGATACGATACGACTGTCAGGGACATAAGGTGGAACTGCGTGTAAAAACAAGAGAAGATCTATTTCGTATCATGAAATACCTTGCAGTGAGGAAAATCTGGATCAACGAATTAGTTACATATCCGGAGCTGTACGATTTTCTGGAGGAGATCAAAAAGTTTTCGAAACAGAATGATGTAGGAATAACAATGTTGATGCACGATTTCTTTTCTGTATGTCCAACCATCAACTTGCTGGATGATACGGGAAAATACTGTAGGATCCCGGAGTTGGAGCGCTGTGAAAACTGTCTGAAAAATACGGAATCTTTGCAGGCACTGGAATATGGAACGATGTTCCGCTGGAGAAAAGAATGGAAAGCTTTTTTGAAAGCATGTGAGGAAGTGACGGTATTTCCGAAGATTCCAGACAGATCGTAGAAAAGGCGTTTGGAAGGCTGGAGAATATAGCAGTGCGTCCCCATCAGATCTCCTACATCCCCAAAGTGGAAAAGCAGCATAAAATCAGCAAGACATTAAATATCGGCCTGCTGGGGGTACTGACCAAACACAAGGGCGGACTCTGATCAGGGAACTGGCGGAAATCATAGAAAGAAACAGACTGGACATTCGGATCATTCTGATTGGAAGCAGTTCCAGAAAGATAAAAGCCCGGTTTATAGGGAAACAGGTCCTTACACCAGAGACAGCATTCCAAGGCTGATTCTGGAAAATGATATCGATATTTTCCTGATCCCATCCATTTGGCCGGAGACCTTTTCCTACACGACAGAAGAAATCATGCAGATGGGAATGCCTGTTATGAGTTTGATATCGGAGCGCCTGCCGAACGGATCAAGAAATACGAAAAGGGACTGATCATTCCTGAGATCTCGCCGCAGGCAGTTCTTAAATCTGTCAAAGAAGAGCCGCTGATCAGAGAAGTTTTAGAAAAGCCTGACCGGAAGCAGAAAGTACTGTTTGTTGTAGAGGAAGTTACCTTTTCCTCCAGATACAGAGTGGATCATTTGCGGGAACAGCTGATCTGGAGGGGAATTGCTTCGGACTGTATCGGGATTAGGGAGATTTCCAGGCAGGACCTGGAGGGCGTATACAAGTGTCGTTGTGTATCGCAGTTCCAAATATGGAGAAATAGGGAAGCTGATAGACAGAGCGCATCGAAGGGGTCTGAAAGTCTACTATGATATGGATGATTATATTTTTGATTATTCTGCCATAAAAGATCTGCACTTTCTGGAAGGATCCGATTATGTGGGATTTGAGACATATTCCGGAGATATTTTCCGGACAATGACGTTGTGCGACGGATATTATTGTTTCTACGAACCAGTTAAAGCAGGCGCGACAGAGGAAGCGTTTCCGGGGAAAAACCGTGGTCATCAAACAGAAAGTGCAGATCTTTGATGGCAGAATAATCAAAAATATAATCATCCATATCATAGGTAGACTTTCAGACCCCTTCGATGCGCTCTGTCTATCAGCTTCCCTATTTCTCCATATTTGGAACTGCGATACACAACGACACTTGGTATACCCCTCCAGGTCCTGCCTGGAAATCTCCCTAATCCCGATACAGTCCGAAGCAATTCCCCTCCAGATCAGCTGTTCCCGCAAATGATCCACTCTGTATCTGGGAGGAAAAGGTAACTTCCTCTACAACAAACAGTACTTCTGCTTCCGGTCAGGCTTTTCTAAACTTCTCTGATCAGCGGCTCTTCTTTGACAGATTTAAGAACTGCCTGCGGCGAGATCTCAGGAATGATCAGTCCCTTTTCGTATTTCTTGATCCGTTCGGCAGGCGCTCCGATATCAAAACTCATAACAGGCATTCCCATCTGCATGATTTCTTCTGTCGTGTAGGAAAAGGTCTCCGGCCAAATGGATGGGATCAGGAAAATATCGATATCATTTTCCAGAATCAGCCTTGGAATGCTGGTCTCTGGTGTAAGGACCTGTTTCCCTATAAACCGGGCTTTTTATCTTTCTGGAACTGCTTCCAATCAGAATGATCCGAATGTCCAGTCTGTTTCTTTCTATGATTTCCGCCAGTTCCCTGATCAGAGTCCGCCCCTTGTGTTTGGTCAGTACCCCCAGCAGGCCGATATTTAATGTCTTGCTGATTTATGCTGCTTTTCCACTTTGGGGATGTAGGAGATCTGATGGGGACGCACTGCTATATTCTCCAGCCTTCCAAACGCCTTTTCTACGATCTGTCTGGAATCTTCGGAAAATACCGTCACTTCCTCACATGCTTTCAAAAAGCTTTCCATTCTTTTCTCCAGCGGAACATCGTTCCATATTCCAGTGCCTGCAAAGATTCCGTATTTTTCAGACAGTTTTCACAGCGCTCCAACTCCGGGATCCTACAGTATTTTCCCGTATCATCCAGCAAGTTGATGGTTGGACATACAGAAAAGAAATCGTGCATCAACATTGTTATTCCTACATCATTCTGTTTCGAAAACTTTTTGATCTCCTCCAGAAAATCGTACAGCTCCGGATATGTAACTAATTCGTTGATCCAGATTTTCCTCACTGCAAGGTATTTCATGATACGAAATAGATCTTCTCTTGTTTTTACACGCAGTTCCACCTTATGTCCCTGACAGTCGTATCGTATCTTATAGGCTTCTTTCAAAAAATCAAATCTGACTGTGACAAATGCATTTCCTGCTTCCGCCGATTCCCTTCTTTTCCCTTCCAGGTAACTGGTGGCTCCGCCTCCCAGACTGTGATCAAATGCCAGGATCGTCCTGCCGCAAGCTTCATGACGCAACAGCAGATTCAGCTTGATAAACTCTCTGACTTCCCTGTTCGGATCCAGACTGCAGAATCTGGAAACATCCTTGTTGTAGTACGGGTGTTTTTTTAATAAGATCTCCCCGTTTCTTTTCAGATATCGTTTTTTATCCTCACTGAGAAAGCTTCCTCCATGATTGTGAAATACAAACAGATTCTCTACCTGAACATTCTTGTAGCCTTGTTCTATCGCTCTTTGACACCAGTCGTTTTCTTCTCCATATCCTTTCCAAAACTTTCTGCATCAAATCCTCCCACAGACTGCAGTGCATGCCGGCTCATCCCCATACAAAATCCCACTCCTGTAGGCATTTCCGTGTACTTTGGAGGAATCTTTATAAATTCCTCATCAATTTCCTCCACACTCCGGCCTAAAAACAGCGGGTTATCCTGTCCGAATTCCGGAAAACTACAGATCGTACCACAAGTAGTATATGGAGTGGCAGACGCCACCTTCTCGTCCTGGAGAATAGGCAGCATCAGCCTTTCCAGCCACAGGTTCGGAAGCTCTACATCCGTATTGACCAGAGCCACATGGTTCTCACATAGCGAAAGCCCTCTGTTTACCGTTTGAACAAATCCAAGATTTTCCTCATTCTGCCAAAAAAACCACATGTTCTTTCTCTTTCGCGTAGGCAGCCAGAAATTCTGCTACTCTGCTGTCCGGACTTTTGTCATCAATCAAAATCAACCGGTATGTCATCCCGGTCAATGGGATCGTTTTTAAAAGCTTATCCAAAAATCGGTATCCATTATATACCGGAACGATAATATCTACCTTCTCCGACTGGAATTTTTCTGGAAACTGAAACTGGTAGCTTTGCTGCTGATCCAACAGATCTGCTATATTGATCGCTTCATCTGTCTTGTCTATCTCTGTTACCCGTCCCGGCATTCCTTCTCTCCGTTTTGATCCGCTCTTCAGCGTTCCCAGATATACTTTATACTGCTTTTCTCCTTTCGCATATGTGATCCACACCTGATATGCTTCAATATCCTCCACAAATGCCTGTGCATAGAATCCACATTTTTGGCATTGTCCATACGGAATTCCTGATAGACATCTGTACGCTTCAGTCGATAATGTCCGTCTATCCGATGCTCTGTCTTTCCATCTCTTACGATCAGACCTACCTGCTTTAATTCCTGTTGCGGAGAAAAGATCCACCCCTTTACTGTCAGCACATCATTTTCATGCTCCAGCCACATCTATTGCCGCCTTGATATGGAACAGTTTTTTTTGTATCCTCAATAACATTTGCTCTTTCTCCTTTTACCTCTTCGTCTTTAACTTAAAATAATCCGGGGCTTCCAGAGTAATCGTTGCCAGATATCCCAC
>NZ_VULY01000037.1 GCF_009696485.1 Suipraeoptans intestinalis | reverse complement strand
CATATTTCCAAACAGACGCATGCACAGCGAAAGTGGTCTGATAAACACTTCCAGCACCATGATCGCGCCACGAAGGGAACCGGTTCCCGAAGTGTTTTCCCAATGGCGGATCCCGTTTCTTCGTATCCCGCTGTATTCGATCAAAAGCATACTAAGAATGGCCAGCGCCGCCGTTACGTTCAGATCCTTTGTGGGTGGTTTGATCCGATCAGCCCCATGGTGTTGGAGATAACCAGAAACAGTCCACCGTCATCAGGTAGGGAATATAACCGGAATTTTCTTTTCCCAGGATCCCTTCAAAAAGATCCGTTCCCCATTGAATACATGACTCCAACGCAAGTTGTACTTTCCCCGGACGTTCCACCTTGAGATTCCTCACCAGGATCAGAGACAGCAGGTCAGACACAGCATGATCCCCAGGTTGCCACCACCGCTTCGTCCACTTGACCCCCGAAAACCGGAATCTCAAACACCGTTTTACAGGTTAATTCCTCCATGAGATTTTGAGTCAGTTTTTCCGTATAAATGCCCCCTCTCCTCTAAGCTTTCCTCACATTACTGCCTTTTTTTCTTTTGTCAATCATCTTTTTCTCTTCGCTGTTTTCCTGCATTTCCCCTTTTTTTATTTATTTTTTTAAATTCAAAATCATGGATCCCCTTCCTTTTATTTATTTTTTCATCATTTTTTTGTCTCTTCCTGCTCTTTCTAGTTTCCTCCTTGAATTTTGTCCAAAATTATATCGGTTTCTTTTTTATTTTTATGGATTTTTACGAGAAACAGAATGTTTTATTTCGCGCAGCGCACATTCCTGTGAAACAAAAAACATCTCCTGCACCCTTATGTCTGATGCAAAAGATGTTTTTTTCCACCTGAATTTCCGGATATTTTGAGGAAGTCCTTTGCCGCCTATTCCCTCACGGCAAAATAATTCCCCTCTCTGTCCGCCTATACTATCTACACTATCTGTACTCTCTGTTCTATTTTCTCTTTCGCTTTTGCCTCCGGCTCCTTTTCTATCCCGCCAAACGGCATCTGTGCCACCAGCCTGTAGGTTTTGGGAAGCTGTATCTTTCCCGTACCATGTCATCTATAACGGGATTGTAATGCTGCAGGGAAGCTCCGATCCCCAGCTCTGCCAGCGCCGTCCAGATGCTGATCTGCAGCATTCCATTGGCATGGTTTGCCACACCGGAAAATTGGCTGCATAGGTCGGAAACTTGGCTGCCAGTCCGTCTACTACCTCTTCTTCGTAAAAATACAAAATCGTTCCTGCTCCATTTCGGAAGGACTGGATCTTGTCATGCGGTACCTTCCCCTCAAACACCCTCTCAATCTCATCCCACAGCGCCTCATGCTCTTCCCCAAAGGCCGCCACGACCCTCGCACTCTTCATATCAAAGGCATCGGGAACCAGTTCCGTCACTCTTTTATTACTTCCTCCACTTTTTCCTTCGCAACCGGAAGCTCCTTGTTTAACAGATAACGACTTCTTCTCTTTTCCAATCCTGTGATCACGCTCATGTCTGTTCCTCCTTTTTCTTTTTTGTGTATTCGGTTTCCCTGTTCTGTCTGCCTTGTTCTGTTTGCCTTGTTCTGTCTGCCTTGTTCTGTCTGCCTTGCCCCAGCATATGCCTTCGTCTGCAAAGCCGTCACTGTTTTCCCGTTTTCCACTTTTCATTCGTTCCGGAAAAACCGCTCTTTTGAACCCCGGATCCGCCTGTGTTTTTAAGGGCTTTCTCCCACGATGCCGGCGCGCCTGCCTCGGTCGATTATTTGATAAAGGTTCCTTCCTCCAGCTCCTTGAACGCCTGCTGCAGTTCCTCCCTGGTGTTCATTACCACCGGCCCTCCCAGGCGATCTCCTCCTTCAATGGACTTCCACTGAGAAACAGAACTTTGGCTCTTTTTTCTTTTCCTTCTATCGTCACCTGGTCTCCGTCCGATAACAGAGCCGCCGTCTTTTCTTCCAGATCTTCTCCTGCTACCCGTACATCCCCCAAAGGAAACAGCAGCGCCTGTCTGCCCTTCTCTGTGGGAATGGTAACCGTCTTTCCCGGTTCTACCGTAATATCATAATAGTCAATAGGCTGATAGTTCCCCTGGACTCCCTGCTGCCCGTCATAGCTTCCTGCCAGGATCCTGAGGCGGCCTCCTTCCAGTTCCACTTCCGGGATCTGGTCCCTCTTGATGCTGCGGTAAGCCGGCTTTGTCATTTTGTCCTTTGCCGGAAGATTCAGCCATAGCTGCACGCCCAGCATCCGCTCGCTTGCCGGCAGCTGTTCTTCATGGATGATGCCGGATCCTGCCGTCATCCACTGGACTTCCCCATCTTCCACGGTGTCTTCAAAGCCCAGATTGTCCTTGTGTTTCATTTTCCCTGCCACACGTAGCTGATGGTCTCGATCCCTCTGTGGGGATGCGGCGGAAAGCCGCTATATAATCCTGCGGATTGGTGCTGTCAAAAGAGTCCAGCATCAAATAGGATCAAATTTTTGCGGTCTGGCTGCCCAGCACTCTTACCAGCTTCACACCGCCTCCATCTACCGTTTGAAATCCTTTTACCTTTTTTCTGATCGTTCTATTCATGTAAGATCCCTCCTAATTTTTTAATAGGAACAACAACTGCTTCTTCTCTTCCGCGGTCAATTCTTTCATTTTTTCTCTGATCATCTCCCTGTTCTTTGGAGCCGCCTGCTGAATGACACTCCTCCCCTCCTCTGTCAGATGAAGGATGCAAAGTCGTCCACATACCCTCTTCCTACCAGATTGTTGACGATGACCGGTATGGTTCCTACACTGCTTAAAATCTTTTCCCGCACTTCTCCTACGGTCAGATCTCCCTTGCTACAGCGCTTCCAACACTGCAAACTGGCTCAGCGTCAACCGTATTTCCCTGCAATCCTTCCCGTGCTCTGATTGCATTGACGCTGAGCCAGTTTGCAGTGTTGGAAGCGCTGTACAGCAAGGGAGATCTGACCGTAGGAGAAGTGCGGGAAAAGATTTTAAGCAGTGTAGGAACCATACCGGTCATCGTCAACAATCTGGTAGGAAGAGGGTATGTGGAACGACTGGCAGATCAAAAGGACAAGCGGCTTTGCATCCTTCATCTGACAGAGGAGGGAGGAGTGTCATTCAGCAGGCGGCTCCAAAGAACAGGGAGATGATCAGAGAAAAAATGAAGAATTGACCGCGGAAGAGAAGAAGCAGTTGTTGTTCCTATTAAAAAATTAGGAGGGATCTTACATGAATAGAACGATCAGAAAAAAGGTAAAAGGATTTCAAACGGTAGATGGAGGCGGTGTGAAGCTGGTAAGAGTGCTGGGCAGCCAGACCGCAAAGAATTTGATCCTATTTTGATGCTGGACTCTTTTGACAGCACCAATCCGCAGGATTATATAGCGGGCTTTCCGCCGCATCCCACAGAGGGATCGAGACCATCAGCTACGTGTGGCAGGGGAAAATGAAACACAAGGACAATCTGGGCTTTGAAGACACCGTGGAAGATGGGGAAGTCCAGTGGATGACGGCAGGATCCGGCATCATCCATGAAGAACAGCTGCCGGCAAGCGAGCGGATGCTGGGCGTGCAGCTATGGCTGAATCTTCCGGCAAAGGACAAAATGACAAAGCCGGCTTACCGCAGCATCAAGAGGGACCAGATCCCGGAAGTGGAACTGGAAGGAGGCCGCCTCAGGATCCTGGCAGGAAGCTATGACGGGCAGCAGGGAGTCCAGGGGAACTATCAGCCTATTGACTATTATGATATTACGGTAGAACGGGAAAGACGGTTACCATTCCACAGAGAAGGGCAGACAGGCGCTGCTGTTCCTTTGCTGGGGGATGTGGGTAGCAGGAGAAGATCTGGAAGAAAAGACGGCGGCTCTGTTATCGGACGGAGACCAGGTGACGATAGAAGGAAAAGAAAAAAGAGCCAAAGTTCTGTTTCTCAGTGGAAGTCCATTGAAGGAGGAGATCGCCTGGGGAGGGCCGGTGGTAATGAACACCAGGGAGGAACTGCAGCAGGCGTTCAAGGAGCTGGAGGAAGGAACCTTTATCAAATAATCGACCGAGGCAGGCGCCGCCGGCATCGTGGGAGAAAGCCCTTAAAAACACAGGCGGATCCGGGGTTCAAAAGAGCGGTTTTTCCGGAACGAATGAAAAGTGGAAAACGGGAAACAGTGACGGCTTTGCAGACGAAGGCATATGCTGGGGCAAGGCAGACAGAACAAGGCAGACAGAACAAGGCAAACAGAACAAGGCAGACAGAACAGGGAAACCGAATACACAAAAAGAAAAAGGAGGAACAGACATGAGCGTGATCACAGGATTGGAAAAGAGAAGAAGTCGTTATCTGTTAAACAAGGAGCTTCCGGTTGCGAAGGAAAAGTGGAGGAAGTAATAAAAAGAGTGACGGAACTGGTTCCCGATGCCTTTGATATGAAGAGTGCGAGGGTCGTGGCGGCCTTTGGGGAGAGCATGAGGCGCTGTGGATGAGATTGAGAGGGGTGTTTGAGGGAAGGTACCGCATGACAAGATCCAGTCCTTCCGAAATGGAGCAGGAACGATTTTGTATTTTTACGAAGAAGAGGTAGTAGACGGACTGGCAGCCAAGTTTCCGACCTATGCAGCCAATTTTCCGTGTGGGCAAACCATGCCAATGGAATGCTGCAGATCAGCATCTGGACGGCGCTGGCAGAGCTGGGATCGGAGCTTCCCTGCCATTACAATCCCGTTATAGATGACATGGTACGGAAAGATACAAGCTTCCCAAACCTACAGGCTGGCACAGATGCGTTTGGCGGATAGAAAAGGAGCCGAGGCAAAGCGAAAAGAAAATAGAACAGAGAGTACAGATAGTGTAGATAGTATAGGCGGACAGAGAGGGAATTATTTTGCCGTGAGGGAATAGGCGGCAAAGGACTTCCTCAAAATATCCGGAAATTCAGGTGGAAAAAAACATCTTTTGCATCAGACATAAGGGTGCAGGAGATGTTTTTTTGTTTCACAGGAATGTGCGCTGCGCGAAATAAAACATTCTGTTTCTCGTAAAAATCCATAAAAATAAAAAGAAACCGATATAATTTTGGACAAAATTCAAGGAGGAAACTAGAAAGAGCAGGAAGAGA
>NZ_VULY01000044.1 GCF_009696485.1 Suipraeoptans intestinalis | reverse complement strand
GAGGAAGGCGTTGTTGTCTCGTCTTTCTTTTCCGAGGATTCTTTGTCACCATCAGTCCCTCACTCCCTTACTGTGTAAGCTTGGATAAATTTCTGTTTTTTCTTCTCTCTTACGGTAACCGGTCTGCAGAAAGGATCTACAGGTCTACGATCCTTGCCGATGATGGATCGCCGGCAGAAATTTCTGCACAGATCCTTTGTTTTAAATTTCAAATGGCTGGTGTTGATCCCCGGATTACAGCCAAACCATTCTGCCTCTGCCACTTCCTTGTCGATGATCACCTGTACGTAATCGTCTTCATCCATTAACAGACCTGCGACGCTGGCAGATCCGGCGTCGTCCCAAATGCTCCAGCATCTTTCCGAAGGAGCAAAGGACATCCTGGAAACGCCCAGCTTTTTGCTGAATTCAGATGTTTCAAAAGGCTTGTCAGCCGGCATCACCAGTAAAAAAAAGGTGGTTTTCTTCTGGTTGCAGAGAAATACGTTTTTTCGGATCTGTGTCCCGATCACTTCGTCGATCCGGGCGCACTCCTCCATGGAAGCTGCCGGATCATTGTCCACCTGCTGGTAGGGAATGTTCAGCTTTTCCAAGGTATCATACATCATCCGCTCCAGTTTCCCTCTCGGATCCTTTGGAGCCTGATTTCTTACTTCGCTGATATACATAGATTCTTCCTCCTTCGTCTCTGATCTTTTGTATGTTCTGTGATCTCCGCCGCAGCGTCCGTTCCTGCCGGGGCTTCTGTCGGACTGCCTGCCATCAAACCGGGCAAGAGGATTTTGCAATGACAGAGTTTTGCAATGACAGAGATAGCATATGGCTATATAATATCACAGCCAAGGGGGAAATGCACCGAAATCCTCCTTGGCTTTTTGTTTTCCGTATATGGTTTGAGGAATCAGGAAAATCTTCCCCAGAACTTTTCCTTCCAGATGCCGAACCTTTCAGACACATCCTCTTTCTTTTCCTGATATAGGGTGTAGCTAAAATCCAGCCGTAAGCCAGCAGCAGAACACTACCCAGCACCTTTCCCCAGGACAGAGGCACTCTGTCAATGGCTGCCGACACAAAATTGTGAAGGAAATAGAACAGGCCCAGTGTATACACGCCCCAGGCAATGGAGCTTTCCAGACAGATGACTCCTTTATAATTAAATGGCTTGTCGTGGTAATCCCACCAGATCTCCCGAAGATCTTGTCCATTATGTAAGCCGTTATCAGCTCCAACGTAGTTGCCAGCACCATTCCAAAGAAAAACAGTTGTAACGGATTGGAGCTGTACGGCCGCAGAAGGATATAGACCGTCAGCGCCCCTACTCCGTAGATCGGACACATCGGACTCTTGGCGAACCCCCGGTTTGTCAGTCTTCTGTTGCAAAATGACATGTAGATAGACTCCAGTACCCATCCTAAAAAGCTGTATGCCAAAAACCACAGCACCACATGATACATACTCCAGCCAAACACCACTTTATTCCACCACATATTTCCTCCCATGACTTCGTTCTCTGGTTTCCTTTTTTCACAGATACGTAACGCCGCACCAAAGACTTTTGCATAGCAGAAAATCCCCCTGAACTTCCTGCTACACAAAAATAGAGTGTCTCATCAACACTCTATTTACTGCCACATATTAGTTATACTTACGCTTCTGGCTGCTTCAGACTTTTTCTTGCGTCTTACGCTGGGCTTTTCGTAATGCTCTCTCTACGAATCTCCTGCTGAATACCAGCCTTTGCACCAGTTTCTTTGAATCTGCGTAAAGCACTATCCAACGTTTCGTTTTCTTTTACGATTACATTTGACATAAACTCACACCTAACCTCCCCTCCAGCCTTGTATTGTGCATCATACGACTGTTCGGGTATTTTTACTGCACTAGAAAGATTATACCATATTTTTCCTGTTTCGTCAACACATTTTGACAATTTCTAAAATTTCTTATTCTCTTGTTCTCTTACGCTCTTACAGATCTTTCAGCTGGCTTCGCAGGATCTCTTCGGCCTTTTCCATGGCTTCCGCCATGCCCGCCGGATTTTTCCCGCCTGCCTGTGCCATGGAAGGACGTCCGCCTCCCCCTCCGCCTACCAAAGGTGCGACGGATTTGATCAGGTTGCCGGCATGCGCTCCCTTTTTCACGCATCGTCTGTCGCCATTGCTACCAGGCTGACCCTTTGGTCTTTTTCGGAGAGAAGAAGGATGACTGCTTCCTTTAAACGTCTCCTTGCACTGGTCCCCGATCTCCGAAGGCCATTCATGTCCATTCCGTCTGCCCTTGCGGCAAGAAAACGGATTCCGCCTACTTCTTTTACCTGATCCAGAAGATTGCCGGACACGTCCTTTGCCTGCTGGCTTTTATAAGATTCTATCTCTGCATGAAGCTTTTTATTTCTTCTAAAGAGAAGCCGTTCTTTCTGTTACGCGATCCTGAGAAACCTTCAGCAGGGAAGCCGTTCCTGCCAGGAACGTTCTATCTCTGCATAGTATTCCAAAAGCCCTTTGGCCTGTCAGCGCTCGATCCGGCGGACACCGCAGCGACTCCCGTTTCCGACCCAGGATCTTCATAACATGCCCCCCAGCCGCCTCCCATCCGGCGATAATGTCCGATGCAAACAGAAGCGCGGCTTCTTTCTTTTTAGACAGAAAGATAATCGACGAGATCGCTTCATAGCAGCCAAAAGGAAAATGGAAAATCCTTATAAAAGACCGCCCAGCAGGCCAAACGCGCACGTGTCCTGGCACATCTTCTGGATCAGCGCTGAAAAAGAGGGAGAGATCGTAGGCCGGAATCCTGTTTCTGTGCCGCCAAGGGCCAGACCGGGGAAATCGGCGACATGGTAAGTGGGGGGAGCGTGCTTGTGCGGGAGATCCGGGGACTCATGTGTCGGAACGGGAGTCGTGGGTGGGATCGAGGGGAGAAGCATCATCCTTCTTCCTTCCCGAAATAGGACGCAAAAGAACGGCTCCAGGCTTCATGCAGGATAGCATAAGGCGGCAGGACGTGTGTCCTGGATCGGTAAAAAGAGCGGAGCCGTTTCATGCCGCGGCAACGGGCTGATCCCAATCCCGTCCGGCCACCCTCTTAGACAAAGGTAGGGAGCGCGGAGGTGGGAGGCGCCGCACCGATCACCCCCTTGGAGGGGAGGGGGCGGAGTCCTCCATGGCACAGGCAGGCGGGAAAAATCCGGCGGGCATGGCGGAAGCCATGGAAAGGCCGAAGAGATCCTGCGAAGCCAGCTGAAAGATCTGTAAGAGCGTAAGAGAACAAGAGAATAAGAAATTTTAGAAATTGTCAAAATGTGTTGACGAACAGGAAAAATATGGTATAATCTTTCTAGTGCAGTAAAAATACCCGAACAGTCGTATGATGCACAATACAAGGCTGGAGGGGAGGTTAGGTGTGAGTTTATGTCAAATGTAATCGTAAAAGAAAACGAAACGTTGGATAGTGCTTTACGCAGATTCAAAAGAAACTGTGCAAAGGCTGGTATTCAGCAGGAGATTCGTAAGAGAGGCATTACGAAAAGCCCAGCGTAAGACGCAAGAAAAAGTCTGAAGCAGCCAGAAAGCGTAAGTATAACTAATATGTGCAGTAAATAGAGTGTTGATGAGACACTCTATTTTTGTGTAGCAGGAAGTTCAGGGGGATTTTCTGCTATGCAAAAGTCTTTGGTGCGGCGTTACGTATCTGTGAAAAAAGGAAACCAGAGAACGAAGTCATGGGAGGAAATATGTGGTGGAATAAAGTGGTGTTTGGCTGGAGTATGTATCATGTGGTGCTGTGGTTTTTGGCATACAGCTTTTTAGGATGGGTACTGGAGTCTATCTACATGTCATTTTGCAACAGAAGACTGACAAACCGGGGGTTCGCCAAGAGTCCGATGTGTCCGATCTACGGAGTAGGGGCGTGACGGTCTATATCCTTCTGCGGCCGTACAGCTCCAATCCGTTACAACTGTTTTTCTTTGGAATGGTGCTGGCAACTACGTTGGAGCTGATAACGGCTTACATAATGGACAAGATCTTCGGGGAGATCTGGTGGGATTACCACGACAAGCCATTTAATTATAAAGGAGTCATCTGTCTGGAAAGCTCCATTGCCTGGGGCGTGTATACACTGGGCCTGTTCTATTTCCTTCACAATTTTGTGTCGGCAGCCATTGACAGAGTGCCTCTGTCCTGGGGAAAGGTGCTGGGTAGTGTTCTGCTGCTGGCTTACGGGCTGGATTTTAGCTACACCCTATATCAGGAAAAGAAAGAGGATGTGTCTGAAAGGTTCGGCATCTGGAAGGAAAAGTTCTGGGGAAGATTTTCCTGATTCCTCAAACCATATACGGAAAACAAAAAGCCAAGGAGGATTTCGGTGCATTTCCCCCTTGGCTGTGATATTATATAGCCATATGCTATCTCTGTCATTGCAAAACTCTGTCATTGCAAAATCCTCTGCCCGGTTTGATGCAGGCAGTCCGACAGAAGCCCCGCAGGAACGGACGCTGCGGCGGAGATCACAGAACATACAAAAGATCAGAGACGAAGGAGGAAGAATCTATGTATATCAGCGAAGTAAGAAATCAGGCTCCAAAGGATCCGAGAGGGAAACTGGAGCGGATGATGTATGATACCTTGGAAAAGCTGAACATTCCCTACCAGCAGGTGGACAATGATCCGGCAGCTTCCATGGAGGAGTGCGCCCGGATCGACGAAGTGATCGGGACACAGATCCGAAAAAACGTATTTCTCTGCAACCAGAAGAAAACCACCTTTTTTTTACTGGTGATGCCGGCTGACAAGCCTTTGAAACATCTGAATTCAGCAAAAAGCTGGGCGTTTCCAGGATGTCCTTTGCCTCCTTCGGAAAAGATGCTGGAGCATTTGGGGACGACGCCGGGATCTGCCAGCGTCGCAGGTCTGTTAATGGATGAAGACGATTACGTACAGGTGATCATCGACAAGGAAGTGGCAGAGGCAGAATGGTTTGGCTGTAATCCCGGGATCAACACCAGCCATTTGAAATTTAAAACAAAGGATCTGTTGCAGAAATTTCTGCCGGCGATCCATCATCGGGCAAGGATCGTAGACCTGTAGATCCTTTCTGCAGACCGGTTACCGTAAGAGAGAAGAAAAACAGAAATTTATCCAAGCTTACACAGTAAGGGAGTGAGGACTGATGGTGACAAAGAATCCTCCGGAAAAGAAAGACGAGACAACAAACGCCTTCCTCCAAGGAGAAAATCGG
>NZ_VULY01000014.1 GCF_009696485.1 Suipraeoptans intestinalis | reverse complement strand
CGCGCAGCGCACATTCCTGTGAAACAAAAAAACATCTCCTGCACCCTTATGTCTGATGCAAAAGATGTTTTTTCCACCTGAATTCCGGATATTTGAGGAAGTCCTTTGCCCCTATTCCCTCACGGCAAAAATTCCCCTCTCTGTCCGCCTATACTATCTACACTATCTGTACTCTCTGTTCTATTTTCTCTTTCGCTTTGCCTCCGGCTCCTTTTCTATCCGCCAAACGGCATCTGTGCCACCACCTGTAGGTTTTGGGAAGCTTGTATCTTTCCGTACCATGTCATCTATAACGGATTGTAATGCTGCAGGGAAGCTCGATCCCCAGCTCTGCCAGCGCCGTCCAGATGCTGATCTGCAGCATTCCATTGGCATGGTTTGCCCACACCGGAAAATTGGCTGCATAGGTCGGAAACTTGGCTGCCAGTCCGTCTACTACTCTTCTTCGTAAAAATACAAAATCGTTCCTGCTCCATTTCGGAAGGACTGGATCTTGTCATGCGTACCTTCCCCTCAAACACCCTCTCAATCTCATCCCACAGCGCCTCATGCTCTTCCCAAAGGCCGCCACGACCCTCGCACTCTTCATATCAAAGGCATCGGGAACCAGTTCCGTCACTCTTTTTATTACTTCCTCCACTTTTTCCTTCGCAACCGGAAGCTCCTTGTTTAACAGATAACGACTTCTTCTCTTTTCCAATCCTGTGATCACGCTCATGTCTGTTCCTCCTTTTTCTTTTTTGTGTATTCGGTTTCCCTGTTCTGTCTGCCTTGTTCTGTTTGCCTTGTTCTGTCTGCCTTGTTCTGTCTGCCTTGCCCCAGCATATGCCTTCGTCTGCAAAGCCGTCACTGTTTTCCCGTTTTCCACTTTTCATTCGTTCCGGAAAAACCGCTCTTTTGAACCCCGGATCCGCCTGTGTTTTTAAGGGCTTTCTCCACGATGCCGGCGGCGCCTGCCTCGGTCGATTATTTGATAAAGGTTCCTTCCTCCAGCTCCTTGAACGCCTGCTGCAGTTCCTCCCTGGTGTTCATTACCACCGGCCCTCCCAGGCGATCTCCTCCTTCAATGGACTTCCACTGAGAAACAGAACTTTGGCTCTTTTTTCTTTTCCTTCTATCGTCACCTGGTCTCCGTCCGATAACAGAGCCGCCGTCTTTTCTTCCAGATCTTCTCCTGCTACCGTACATCCCCAGCAAAGGAAACAGCAGCGCCTGTCTGCCCTTCTCTGTGGAATGGTAACCGTCTTTCCCGGTTCTACCGTAATATCATAATAGTCAATAGGCTGATAGTTCCCCTGGACTCCCTGCTGCCCGTCATAGCTTCCTGCCAGGATCCTGAGGCGGCCTCCTTCCAGTTCCACTTCCGGGATCTGGTCCCTCTTGATGCTGCGGTAAGCCGGCTTTGTCATTTTGTCCTTTGCCGGAAGATTCAGCCATAGCTGCACGCCCAGCATCCGCTCGCTTGCCGGCAGCTGTTCTTCATGGATGATGCCGGATCCTGCCGTCATCCACTGGACTTCCCCATCTTCCACGGTGTCTTCAAAGCCCAGATTGTCCTTGTGTTTCATTTTCCCTGCCACACGTAGCTGATGGTCTCGATCCCTCTGTGGGGATGCGGGCGGAAAGCCGCTATATAATCCTGCGGATTGGTGCTGTCAAAGAGTCCAGCATCAAAATAGGATCAAATTCTTTTGCGGTCTGGCTGCCCAGCACTCTTACCAGCTTCACACCGCCTCCATCTACCGTTTGAAATCCTTTTACCTTTTTTCTGATCGTTCTATTCATGTAAGATCCCTCCTAATTTTTTTAATAGGAACAACAACTGCTTCTTCTCTTCCGCGGTCAATTCTTTCATTTTTTCTCTGATCATCTCCCTGTTCTTTGGAGCCGCCTGCTGAATGACACTCCTCCCCTCCTCTGTCAGATGAAGGATGCAAAGCCGCTTGTCCTTTTGATCTGCCAGTCGTTCCACATACCCTCTTCCTACCAGATTGTTGACGATGACCGGTATGGTTCCTACACTGCTTAAAATCTTTTCCCGCACTTCTCCTACGGTCAGATCTCCCTTGCTGTACAGCGCTTCCAACACTGCAAACTGGCTCAGCGTCAACCGTATTTCCCTGCAATCCTTCCCGTCTGCCTGTCCAATTCATTGGTATTGCGGTGCAGTCCGATGACGATTTCTTCCTGTCCATATGATGCATGCAGACTTCCCTTTATGTGCTCTCTGCTCCCATTTCCCTCCGGAAGCGGCATCTGCCGGGATCGATTCAGGAAAGCAGAAGCAAGAGAAAAAGAAAAAAAGAGAAAGAGAAAGAGATATGGGACAGGAAGAAATGAAAATCGTCATCGGACTGCACCGCAATACCAATGAATTGGACAGGCAGACGGAAGGATTGCAGGGAAATACGGGTTGACGCTGAGCCAGTTTGCAGTGTTGGAAGCGCTGTACAGCAAGGGAGATCTGACCGTAGGAGAAGTGCGGGAAAAGATTTTAAGCAGTGTAGGAACCATACCGGTCATCGTCAACAATCTGGTAGGAAGAGGGTATGTGAACGACTGGCAGATCAAAAGGACAAGCGGCTTTGCATCCTTCATCTGACAGAGGAGGGAGGAGTGTCATTCAGCAGGCGGCTCCAAAGAACAGGAGATGATCAGAGAAAAATGAAAGAATTGACCGCGGAAGAGAAGAAGCAGTTGTTGTTCCTATTAAAAAAATTAGGAGGGATCTTACATGAATAGAACGATCAGAAAAAAGGTAAAAGGATTTCAAACGGTAGATGGAGGCGGTGTGAAGCTGGTAAGAGTGCTGGGCAGCCAGACCGCAAAAGAATTTGATCCTATTTTGATGCTGGACTCTTTTGACAGCACCAATCCGCAGGATTATATAGCGGGCTTTCCGCCGCATCCCCACAGAGGGATCGAGACCATCAGCTACGTGTGGCAGGGGAAAATGAAACACAAGGACAATCTGGGCTTTGAAGACACCGTGGAAGATGGGGAAGTCCAGTGGATGACGGCAGGATCCGGCATCATCCATGAAGAACAGCTGCCGGCAAGCGAGCGGATGCTGGGCGTGCAGCTATGGCTGAATCTTCGGCAAAGGACAAAATGACAAAGCCGGCTTACCGCAGCATCAAGAGGGACCAGATCCCGGAAGTGGAACTGGAAGGAGGCCGCCTCAGGATCCTGGCAGGAAGCTATGACGGGCAGCAGGGAGTCCAGGGGAACTATCAGCCTATTGACTATTATGATATTACGGTAGAACGGGAAAGACGGTTACCATTCCCACAGAGAAGGGCAGACAGGCGCTGCTGTTCCTTTGCTGGGGGATGTACGGGTAGCAGGAGAAGATCTGGAAGAAAAGACGGCGGCTCTGTTATCGGACGGAGACCAGGTGACGATAGAAGGAAAAGAAAAAGAGCCAAAGTTCTGTTTCTCAGTGGAAGTCCATTGAAGGAGGAGATCGCCTGGGGAGGGCCGGTGGTAATGAACACCAGGGAGGAACTGCAGCAGGCGTTCAAGGAGCTGGAGGAAGGAACCTTTATCAAATAATCGACCGAGGCAGGCGCCGCCGGCATCGTGGGAGAAAGCCCTTAAAACACACAGGCGGATCCGGGTTCAAAAGAGCGGTTTTTCCGGAACGAATGAAAAGTGGAAAACGGGAAACAGTGACGGCTTTGCAGACGAAGGCATATGCTGGGGCAAGGCAGACAGAACAAGGCAGACAGAACAAGGCAAACAGAACAAGGCAGACAGAACAGGGAAACCGAATACACAAAAAAGAAAAGGAGGAACAGACATGAGCGTGATCACAGGATTGGAAAAGAGAAGAAGTCGTTATCTGTTAAACAAGGAGCTTCCGGTTGCGAAGGAAAAAGTGGAAGTAATAAAAAGAGTGACGGAACTGGTTCCCGATGCCTTTGATATGAAGAGTGCGAGGGTCGTGGCGGCCTTTGGGGAAGAGCATGAGGCGCTGTGGGATGAGATTGAGAGGGTGTTTGAGGGGAAGGTACCGCATGACAAGATCCAGTCCTTCCGAAATGGAGCAGGAACGATTTTGTATTTTTACGAAGAAGAGGTAGTAGACGGACTGGCAGCCAAGTTTCCGACCTATGCAGCCAATTTTCCGGTGTGGGCAAACCATGCCAATGGAATGCTGCAGATCAGCATCTGGACGGCGCTGGCAGAGCTGGGATCGGAGCTTCCCTGCAGCATTACAATCCCGTTATAGATGACATGGTACGGGAAAGATACAAGCTTCCCAAAACCTACAGGCTGGGCACAGATGCCGTTTGGCGGATAGAAAAGGAGCCGGAGGCAAAAGCGAAAAGAAAATAGAACAGAGAGTACAGATAGTGTAGATAGTATAGGCGGACAGAGAGGGGAATTATTTTGCCGTGAGGGAATAGGCGGCAAAGGACTTCCTCAAAATATCCGGAAATTCAGGTGGAAAAAAACATCTTTTGCATCAGACATAAGGGTGCAGGAGATGTTTTTTTGTTTCACAGGAATGTGCGCTGCGCGAAATAAAACATTCTGTTTCTCG
>NZ_VULY01000021.1 GCF_009696485.1 Suipraeoptans intestinalis | reverse complement strand
GCCGGAAATTCCGGCAGGAAGAAGCAGTGGCGCGGATAGTGGAACACAGATACTGCCGGAAACACAGTCGGTTTCTGAAACGGCAGAGGCTGCAGATGCGGAAGGCACCGACGGGAAGCAGACGCTTCTTCTCCCTGGCAGGCGGAAGACTTTACCTACGGGATGATCGAGCATACCTTAAGCGGATGCAACTATACGCGTGAGATCCAGGTTCAGGGACCGGGATCCTGGGATTGTCCGATTCGGGAAAGGAAAAGATCCAGGTCAACAAGCATCTGGTACTTCCGGGAAAGCGCCGTCAGGAGAGACGATAGTAGGAGTAGGTCCCAATGCATTTGCCAAAATGGGGATCGAGACCATCACGTTTCCCGAAGATATGATGATCCCTTATGATGACACAGTCACCCACACCATCACACGAAGAGGAAATTTCATTATCAAAAGCGGGCTTTTTCTGATAACAATCTTACAGCGATGGATTTTCCGAGGGAATTCTGTTTATTGACGCTGCGGCATTTAAAAACAACCGTATGACGGAGGTGCGGTTTCCGCATACGCTTTGGATGATCGGAAACCAGGCGTTTGCCTCCAACAGTCTGCGTCAGGTACAGCTTCCCGTTACCTGCGATTTT
This sequence comes from Suipraeoptans intestinalis, assembly GCF_009696485.1. Taxonomy (GTDB): domain Bacteria; phylum Bacillota; class Clostridia; order Lachnospirales; family Lachnospiraceae; genus Suipraeoptans; species Suipraeoptans intestinalis. The sequence continues at coordinate 4,112 of NZ_VULY01000021.1, read as the reverse complement.
CAGTTCCAGATCGACAATATGGCGTTTGCTGACAACCAGATCCGTTCCGTCACGTTGCCGGATTATACGGAAAAGGTCTTTATGTACAGCTTTTTCAAGAATCCCGGAATGGAGGAGATCCCGGCCGAGGCGCCGGACAAAGTCAAAGCGGAAGGAGCCGGAGTCGTTTATATGTATACCAACAACGACGCTTTGTTCCAGCTGGATCGGATTCACCATCTGGGAAGGACGGCCGCCAACCAGAAATCCTGGGTACAGAAGCTGATAAAGGAGAAGATACCCAGACAGTATGGGAATCCGGATTTTACCTATGAGGGGAATACGGTCACAGGACTTTCCGAGAGCGGGATCCAGAAACGGGCGAAGAATAAAAACCTGATCCTTCCTTCCCGCACAGATACCGGAGAAGTGGTAAAGGCTGTCGGAAAAGGCGGGACGATAGGAGCTTTCGTGACGGCAGAGGAAGGATTTGATTCCGTAGAGATCCCCGATACGGTAGAGACTATAGGAGACAAGGCGTTTCATTCCAGCGGTCTGAAAAGCGTCGTGATCCCTAATTCCGTTACATCTATCGGATACAGGCATTTAGCAATAATCAGTTAAAAAAGGTGACGCTTCCGGATTCTGTTACTACATTGGGCGGAGCGGCATTTTCTGACAACCGGATGTTGGCGGAAGTGCAGATTTCTGCCGGCCTGACGGAACTGATGCCTACTGTGTTTGGACTGACAGGAAACAATGTGTCCAATGAAAATTTAAAGACGGTGATCATCCCGAAGGGAATCCGGAAAATCGGAAGGGGTGCTTTTGGAGGACAGGCAATAGAAACCCTCAGTCTTCCGGAAGGACTGCAGGAGATTGATGCGTCTGCTTTTAAAGGAAACCATCTGTCTTCCCTGGCTCTTCCCGGAACCGTGACCAAGGTGGGAAACAGCGCTTTTGAGCAGGGAGGCGCGGGAGGCTTTCTTACGTCCCTCTTTCTGTCGGATGGCTTAAAAGAGATCGGAAGCAAGGCTTTTGCCAGAGGGGCTTTGAGCCGGGTGGATCTGCCCTATGGACTGCAAAAGATGAACAAGCTGGCGTTTGACGAAAATCAGACGGTGCCTGTGCCGGCTTATACCCGAATGAAGAGGCGCACAAGCCGCTGGAAGTGGCGGAGCCACCTTTACCATCAAAAAGCGGAGGATGTTTGGACGGTCAATGACTTTACCTACGATGAGGCAGGCACTACCATAACCGGATTCTCGGAAAGCGGTCATGCGAAGAAAACCTCCATGGACACTTTGATCTTCCCGAATCAGAACACGAAAGGAGAAGATATTATCGCCATCGGAGACGGAGCAGCGGGAGAGGCGGCCTGTTTGCCGGAGAGGGAGTCGCATTTAAAAAAGTGATACTTCGGTTCACCTGATCAGGATCGGGAAGTTTGCCTTCGTAGACGCAGGAATCGAATCGGTAGCCTTTCCCAGCACGCTGACCTCTATCGATATGCGTGCCTTTGCCCAGAACAAGATCAGGGAAGTGGTGCTTCCGATTCCGTTACCACGCTGGGAGCGGCGGCCTTCGGATCAAATGATACGCTGGAAAAGGTTGTGATTTCCAGGGGAATGAAAGAGATCCCTGCCAGTGCATTTGTAAATAACACACCGGTAAAAACCTTTACCTCCGTTACCATCCGGAGGGATCGAGAGCATTGGAAATCTGGTTTTCCGGAACGGATTTACTACGCTGACGCGTACAGGTCACGAGCGTTCCGGAAAAAGCCAGATTTCCAATGCTCTCGATCCCCTCCGGGATGGTAACGGGTAAAGGTTTTACCGGTGTGTTATTTACAAATGCACTGGCAGGATCTCTTTCATTCCCTGGAAATCACAACCTTTTCCAGCGTATCATTTGATCCGAAGGCCGCCGCTCCCAGCGTGGTAACGGAATCCGGAAGCACCACTTCCCTGATCTTGTTCTGGGCAAAGGCACGCATATCGATAGAGGTCAGCGTGCTGGGAAAGGCTACCGATTCGATTCCTGCGTCTACGAAGGCAAACTTCCCGATCCTGATCAGGTGAACCGGAAGTATCACTTTTTAAATGCGACTCCCTCTCCGGCAAACAGGCCGCCTCCTCCCGCTGCTCCGTCTCCGATGGCGATAATATCTTCTCCTTTCGTGTTCTGATTCGGGAAGATCAAAGTGTCCATGGAGGTTTTCTTCGCATGACCGCTTTCCGAGAATCCGGTTATGGTAGTGCCTGCCTCATCGTAGGTAAAGTCATTGACCGTCCAAACATCCTCCGCTTTTTTGATGGTAAAGGTGGCTCCCGCCACTTCCAGCGGCTTGTGCGCCTCTTCATTCGGGGTATAAGCCGGCACAGGCACCGTCTGATTTTCGTCAAACGCCAGCTTGTTCATCTTTTGCAGTCCATAGGGCAGATCCACCCGGCTCAAAGCCCCTCTGGCAAAAGCCTTGCTTCCGATCTCTTTTAAGCCATCCGACAGAAAGAGGGACGTAAGAAAGCCTCCCGCGCCTCCCTGCTCAAAGCGCTGTTTCCCACCTTGGTCACGGTTCCGGGAAGAGCCAGGGAAGACAGATGGTTTCCTTTAAAAGCAGACGCATCAATCTCCTGCAGTCCTTCCGGAAGACTGAGGGTTTCTATTGCCTGTCCTCCAAAAGCACCCCTTCCGATTTTCCGGATTCCCTTCGGATGATCACCGTCTTTAAATTTTCATTGGACACATTGTTTCCTGTCAGTCCAAACACAGTAGGCATCAGTTCCGTCAGGCCGGCAGAAATCTGCACTTCCGCCAACATCCGGTTGTCAGAAAATGCCGCTCCGCCCAATGTAGTAACAGAATCCGGAAGCGTCACCTTTTTTAACTGATTATTGCTAAATGCCTGTATCCGATAGATGTAACGGAATTAGGGATCACGACGCTTTTCAGACCGCTGGAATGAAACGCCTTGTCTCCTATAGTCTCTACCGTATCGGGATCTCTACGGAATCAAATCCTTCCTCTGCCGTCACGAAAGCTCCTATCGTCCCGCCTTTTCCGACAGCCTTTACCACTTCTCCGGTATCTGTGCGGGAAGGAAGGATCAGGTTTTTATTCTTCGCCCGTTTCTGGATCCCGCTCTCGGAAAGTCCTGTGACCGTATTCCCCTCATAGGTAAAATCCCGGATTCCCCATACTGTCTGGGTATCTTCTCCCTTTATCAGCTTCTGTACCCAGGATTTCTGGTTGGCGGCCGTCCTTCCCAGATGGTGAATCCGATCCAGCTGGAACAAAGCGTCGTTGTTGGTATACATATAAACGACTCCGGCTCCTTCCGCTTTGACTTTGTCCGGCGCCTCGGCCGGGATCTCCTCCATTCCGGGATTCTTGAAAAAGCTGTACATAAAGACCTTTTCCGTATAATCCGGCAACGTGACGGAACGGATCTGGTTGTCAGCAAACGCCATATTGTCGATCTGGAACTGAAAATCGCAGGTAACGGAAGCTGTACCTGACGCAGACTGTTGGAGGCAAACGCCTGGTTTCCGATCATCCAAAGCGTATGCGGAAACCGCACCTCCGTCATACGGTTGTTTTTAAATGCCGCAGCGTCAATAAACAGAATTCCCTCGGGAAAATCCATCGCTGTAAGATTGTTATCAGAAAAAGCCCCGCTTTTGATAATGAAATTTCCTCTTCGTGTGATGGTGTGGGTGACTGTGTCATCATAAGGGATCATCATATCTTCGGGAAACGTGATGGTCTCGATCCCCATTTTGGCAAATGCATTGGGACCTACTCCTACTATCGTCTCTCCTGACGGCGCTTTCCCCGGAAGTACCAGATGCTTGTTGACCTGGATCTTTTCCTTTCCCGAATCGGACAATCCCAGGATCCCGGTCCCCTGAACCTGGATCTCACGCGTATAGTTGCATCCGCTTAAGGTATGCTCGATCATCCCGTAGGTAAAGTCTTCCGCCTGCCAGGGAGAAGAAGCGTCTGCTTCCCCGTCGGTGCCTTCCGCATCTGCAGCCTCTGCCGTTTCAGAAACCGACTGTGTTTCCGGCAGTATCTGTGTTCCACTATCCGGCGCCACTGCTTCTTCCTGCCCGGAATTTCCGGCGTTT
>NZ_VULY01000016.1 GCF_009696485.1 Suipraeoptans intestinalis | reverse complement strand
AAGGAGGAAATGCTCCAGATGTGGGAATTAGACAGATGCGTATGCGGCATACTGCTGGGGACCTTGGCAGTGCTCGACTATAAGAAAAAGCAGGTTCCCATAAGTCTGCTGGCGATAGGTGGAGTCCTGGCTTTGTGCTTTTGCATCGGAGAGGGACCGGGATGGGCAAACATTGGCAGGCGGCGCAGTGGGAAGCGCCTGCCTGCTGCTCAGCAAAGTCACGGGAGAACAGATAGGATATGGAGACAGTATAGGTATTTTGGAAATGGGGATCTATCTGGGAGGATGGAACCTGCTTCAGGTGCTGCTGCTGGCTTTCTTTTTTCTGGGGATCCGGGCAGGAATCTGTATGGCAAGACGAGGATTCAAAAAGAGATGTGTATTCCCTTTTATCCCTTTTTATGGATGGGATACAGCCTGCTGTGGGCTTGGAAGGATTCCTGTGAATCAGAAGGGGCGATCAGAAAAAGACAAGGAAGAGGAAGAGATTAGGGAGGGAGCAAAGAAGAGAAACCAGCCATGGGCGGAAGTCAAATGAAAGCAGGAGGCGAAGATAGGAACTGGCAGACAGAAAGACAAAAAGGGAAGACAGGGAGAAAGGCGGAGAATGGACAAAGGATCCGAGATGACAGTGGGACAGACCCGGAGGAAAGCAGAAAAAATTTTATGGATAAAAGGCGGATTTACGATAGAAATGTCCCTTTTAATGCCGCTGCTTCTTTTTATGGGGATGCAGTGTGTATTTCTGATGTTTTTCTTTCATGACAAAAATATAGTGGAAGGAGCAGTGTATGAGGCCCTGGCCTCTACCGTCACAAGAGGAAAAGAGGCGGAGGATGTAAAAGAAGGAGTCATACTGGAAAGATTTTATGAAAGGCTCCAGGGGAAATGCCTGTTACTTTCCGATATTCGGGGAAGTGTAAAGAAGGAAGGGGGAAAAGTGGTACTGGAGGCCACGGCAAATAAGTTTGGTTGGAAGGTTATCGTCAGAAGAAAGTGGCAGGTGCTTTGGCAGGAGGATTATATCCGGAGGCTTCCCGACATTTTGAAATAGACAGGTGAAACATGAAGAGGGAAGGAAACCGGAAAAACAGAGGAGAAGCGAGAAAACAAGGCCAAAAGGAGTGAGGATGGAAAGAAGGATCAGCATCAGGGAAAAGGGATATTATGAAGAAGATTATCAGATGCGGATGCTGCGCATAAATTCAACAGAATATTTGCTGCGCGTGATGGGCAGAGGGATTGATGACAGCAGTTGTTACGAATATGAAGTGAGCGGAAAGGTGTCCATGAGCGCCATGTTTGAAAGAGGAAACATGAGAGGCAGGGATGTGGAACTGCTGATGGACAGTATCAGAGAAGCGATCCGCGAGACAGAGAGGCATTTATTGAACATTCACTGCCTTTTGCTGCAGCCGGAATATATTTTTTATGAAGAGAAAAAGTTTTATTTTTGTTACTTTCCTCCTTCCAAAGAGAATATATGGGAGGGTATCCACAGGCTGACAGAGTATCTGGTAAAACATATAGATTATGAGGACCCGGCAGGGGTAGAGGGAGTATTTTTTCTGCATAAGAAGACAATGGAGGAAAACTATAGTCTGGAAAAGATCAGCCGGGAATACAAGACGCTGCTATCCGGCGGCTTCGGGAGCAAAAAGAAGCGATGGTAGCAGGAACAGAAGAAAAAGAAACAGAAACCGTCTGTTGGGAGAAGTGGGAAGAGGAAGGAGAAATGGAGCCCATATTGATCAGAGAAGCAAAGCAGTTTTGGGAGCCGGTAAAAAATCTTTTAAAACGGAGAAAAAAGAAAAAATGGGGAGACTGGGAAGGGTTTTCCCGGGAAGAAATCCGGTAAGAGATTTGGTAAGAGATCCAGGGAGGAGCCCTTGGCGATATTTATGAAAAACAGTCCTTTCCCGGAATGCGCTGAAAAGTCCGGAGCCGATCTGCAGAAGAGGGACAGCACCTGAGATACCTGAAGGGAGTGACAAGAAAACAGGAAAGTGTTAAAATGAAATCCAGAAGAATCGATGAGATCCCGGAGCTACAGAACATATTACAGAGAAAGTAAAAGGCAGGAGGAAGCAAAAGGAGAGGCAGATGGAAACAGGGAGATGGATAAAATCAGCGTCCTTTTGGCTGGTAGTCATAAATGTTGTGATTTTTTGGAATGTCGCTATGGGAGATCCAGGATGCAGGATTCGTGTTGGGCACGGGGATTATGTCCGTTTGTGTGGAGAAGAAGATATTATCGCTTTTACCTGTATGTTTTGCATTCACGCGACATCTGTGAATAACATGGTGGATTGCTGGCCATGGGAAGTCATCCACAACTGGAAGCAGTTGATCCGTATCGGGAGCACTGGAGCCTGTCCGTGGATGCTCCCAGCCAGCAATCCCACCATGTATCACCAGATGTGTCGCGTTGAAATGCAAAACTACAGGTAAACGCCGATAATTTCTTCTTTCTCCGCACACGGACTACATCCCCCGTGCCCCAACACGAATCCTGCATCCTGGGATCTCCCATAGCCGACATTCCCAAAAATATCACAACATTTATGACTACCAGCCAAAAGGACGCTGATTTTATCCATCTCCCTGTTTCCATCTGCCTCTCCTTTTGCTTCCTCCTGCCTTTTACTTTCTCTGTAATATGTTCTGTAGCTCCGGGATCTCATCGATTCTTCTGGATTTCATTTTAACACTTTCCTGTTTTCTTGTCACTCCCTTCAGGTATCTCAGGTGCTGTCCCTCTTCTGCAGATCGGCTCCGGACTTTTTCAGCGCATTCCGGGAAAGGACTGTTTTTCATAAATATCGCCAAGGGCTCCTCCCTGGATCTCTTACCAAATCTCTTACCGGATTTCTTCCCGGGAAAACCCTTCCCAGTCTCCCCATTTTTTCTTTTTTCTCCGTTTTAAAAGATTTTTTACCGGCTCCCAAAACTGCTTTGCTTCTCTGATCAATATGGGCTCCATTTCTCCTTCCTCTTCCCACTTCTCCCAACAGACGGTTTCTGTTTCTTTTTCTTCTGTTCCTGCTACCATCGCTTCTTTTTGCTCCCGAAGCCGCCCGGATAGCAGCGTCTTGTATTCCCGGCTGATCTTTTCCAGACTATAGTTTTCCTCCATTGTCTTCTTATGCAGAAAAAATACTCCCTCTACCCCTGCCGGGTCCTCATAATCTATATGTTTTACCAGATACTCTGTCAGCCTGTGGATACCCTCCATATATTCTCTTTGGAAGGAGGAAAGTAACAAAAATAAAACTTTTTCTCTTCATAAAAAATATATTCCGGCTGCAGCAAAAGGCAGTGAATGTTCAATAAATGCCTCTCTGTCTCGCGGATCGCTTCTCTGATACTGTCCATCAGCAGTTCCACATCCCTGCCTCTCATGTTTCCTCTTTCAAACATGGCGCTCATGGACACCTTTCCGCTCACTTCATATTCGTAACAACTGCTGTCATCAATCCCTCTGCCCATCACGCGCAGCAAATATTCTGTTGAATTTATGCGCAGCATCCGCATCTGATAATCTTCTTCATAATATCCCTTTTCCCTGATGCTGATCCTTCTTTCCATCCTCACTCCTTTTGGCCTTGTTTTCTCGCTTCTCCTCTGTTTTTCCGGTTTCCTTCCCTCTTCATGTTTCACCTGTCTATTTCAAAATGTCGGGAAGCCTCCGGATATAATCCTCCTGCCAAAGCACCTGCCACTTTCTTCTGACGATAACCTTCCAACCAAACTTATTTGCCGTGGCCTCCAGTACCACTTTTCCCCCTTCCTTCTTTACACTTCCCCGAATATCGGAAAGTAACAGGCATTTCCCCTGGAGCCTTTCATAAAATCTTTCCAGTATGACTCCTTCTTTTACATCCTCCGCCTCTTTTCCTCTTGTGACGGTAGAGGCCAGGGCCTCATACACTGCTCCTTCCACTATATTTTTGTCATGAAAGAAAAACATCAGAAATACACACTGCATCCCCATAAAAAGAAGCAGCGGCATTAAAAGGGACATTTCTATCGTAAATCCGCCTTTTATCCATAAAATTTTTTCTGCTTTCCTCCGGGTCTGTCCCACTGTCATCTCGGATCCTTTGTCCATTCTCCGCCTTTCTCCCTGTCTTCCCTTTTTGTCTTTCTGTCTGCCAGTTCCTATCTTCGCCTCTGCTTTCATTTGACTTCCGCCCATGGCTGGTTTCTCTTCTTTGCTCCCTCCCTAATCTCTTCCTCTTCCTTGTCTTTTTCTGATCGCCCCCTTCTGATTTCACAGGAATCCTTCCAAGCCCCACAGCAGGCTGTATCCCATCCATAAAAAGGGATAAAAGGGAATACACATCTCTTTTTTGAATCCTCGTCTTGCCATACAGATTCCTGCCCGGATCCCCAGAAAAAGAAAGCCAGCAGCAGCACCTGAAGCAGGTTCCATCCTCCCAGATAGATCCCCATTTCCAAAATACCTATACTGTCTCCATATCCTATCTGTTCTCCCGTGACTTTGCTGAGCAGCAGGCAGGCGCTTCCCACTGCGCCGCCTGCCAATGTTTGCCCATCCGGTCCCTCTCCGATGCAAAAGCACAAAGCCAGGACTCCACCTATCGCCAGCAGACTTATGGGAACCTGCTTTTTCTTATAGTCGAGCACTGCCAAGGTCCCCAGCAGTATGCCGCATACGCATCTGTCTAATTCCCACATCTGGAGCATTTCCTCCTTCCCCTTGCTTCTGAGACCGGGATGGAATAAACCGTCCTTTTCAACCCGCTGCAGGATAAGGACCTGTGATATCTGTCTCCCGTAGTGGTAATATAGCAGGCCTTTCCTTTTTTCTTACAAATAGGACAGGCATAATACTTGCCTCCACTTTCATTGCGCAGCCCGGAAATCTGACTTTTTCTACCTGTCGTATGGAAAGATCCAAATGGGTGCAGTTGGGATCCTTATGGTACACCAGCCCTGTTTCCGTTACATACACCACCTCTTCCCCGTCCATGTCTCCTCCCGCCGGTTCATAGCCTACCCATCCTTTTATTTTATATGTTCCGTCAACAGGATCGGCGGAATGTGAAATAGGGGGATCGGAATCTTCACCTTGTATGTTACCTGCAGTTTTCCGATTCCAGTCAGCGGAGAAAGAGTCGATCCGCTACAATCAATGCCGCTGCTGCCGCCTTGCAGGATGCTCCCGTCCAGCCTTGATCTTCCGACGGATTCCACAATATCCGCCTCTGCCTTTCCCGGATTCAACAGGGGAATCTCTGCCGCCTCCTGCATCGCATTCCTGCCGGCATATTGAAGCCCTTCCCGTACAGCAATCTGCAGACTCATGATCTCCAGCAAATAGAGGAAGGTGATGACTGTGATCAGAAAAAGCGGGGCG
>NZ_VULY01000040.1 GCF_009696485.1 Suipraeoptans intestinalis | reverse complement strand
GGATGCTGACCAGCGGAGGAGACTGCCAGGCGCTGAATGCGGCTATGCGGGGAGTCGTCAAAGGACTTTGCAGGGAAGGCCGGTCTGTAGAAATATGGATTTCAGGACGGATACAAGGGATTGATCTATTCCGATTTTCAGATGCTGAAAAAGGAGGACTTTTCAGGAATCCTGACAAGGGAGGCACGATCCTGGGAACGTCCAGACAGCCGTTTAAGCAGATGCGGATTCCGGACGAGAATGGATTGGATAAGGTGGAAGCCATGAAGCACACCTATCACAAGCTGCATCTGGACTGCCTGGTGATCCTGGGGGGAAATGGAACGCACAAGACAGCGAACCTTCTGCGGTCAGAAGGGCTGAACATTGTGACACTGCCAAAGACCATTGACAATGATCTCTGGGGAACGGATATGACCTTTGGGTTTCAGAGTGCCGTAGATATTGCTACAGATACCATTGACAAGATCCATACCACGGCCACCTCCCACAGCCGGGTCTTTATTGTAGAAGTGATGGGACATAAAGTGGGGTGGGTCACACTTTATGCGGGCATTGCAGGCGGGGCGGATATTATCCTTCTGCCGGAAATCCTTATGACATAGAAAAAGTGACGGAAGCGCTGGACGCAAGAAAGCGGGCAGGGAAGCGATTTTACCATCATTGCAGTGGCAGAAGGCGCTTTGTCCAAAGAGGAAGCAGAGCTTCCAAAAAAGAAAGAAAACAGCAGAAGGCGGCTGCCGGCTATCCTTCCGTGGCTTATGAGATCGCAGAAAAGATCCAGGAGAGAACAGATCAGGAAGTGCGGATCACCGTGCCGGGCCATGCGCAGAGAGGCGGAGCGCCTGTGCTTACGACAGGGTTCTGGCCACCCGGCTGGGAGCTGCGGCGGCCAAAGGCGGTGCTGGATGGGCAATACGGCTGCATGCTGGGTGTGCGATCCGGGGAGATCGTCCGTGTTCCCCTGGAAGAGGTGGCAGGCAGGCTAAAGGGCGTGGATCCGAAGGCGGAGATCCTGGAAGAAGCAAGGCAGACAGGCATCAGCTTCGGCATCTGACGGCGGTGGGAAAGGAACCGCAAACGTCCGGCAGACGACAGCGAGGGAAGCAGAAAAGACGGGAGAAAAATCATGTCATATATGGCATTATATCGCAAATTCAGACCGCAGGGATTTCAGGATGTAAAAGGACAGGAAGCCCTGGTGCGGACTTTAAAAATCAAATACAGGCGGATCGGATCGGGCATGCGTATCTGTTTTGCGGAACGAGGGGAACCGGAAAAACGACGGTGGCAAAGATTTTTGCGAAGGCAGTCAATTGTGAACACCCCAGGGAAGGCAGTCCCTGCGGAGCCTGCTCCATGTGCAGGGAGATCGGGGAAGGCAGCTCCATGAATGTCATCGAGATCGATGCGGCATCTAATAACGGAGTAGACAATATCCGGGAGATCCGGGAAGAGGTGTCCTATCGTCCGGCAAAGGGAAAGTATAAGGTCTACATTATCGACGAGGTGCATATGCTTTCGGCAGGAGCCTTTAATGCACTGCTGAAACACTGGAGGAACCGCCGGAATATGTGATCTTTATTCTGGCTACCACAGAGGTGCACAAAATTCCGGTCACGATCCTAAGCAGATGTCAGAGGTACGACTTCCGCAGGATCGACAGCGGTACGATCGCAGAGCGCCTGCAGGAGCTGGTAGAAAAGGAAGGGCTTCAGGTGGAGGAAAAAGCGATCCGGTACATTGCACGCATGGGGGACGGATCTATGCGGGACGCGCTGAGTCTTCTGGACCAGTGTACCGCCTTTTATCTGGGGGAGAAGCTGACCTATGAGCATGTACTGGAGGTGCTGGGAGCGGTGGATCAGTCCGTTTTTGGGAAACTGCTGGAGAAGCTGCTGGCGGCAGAAGTAAAGGGTGTGATCCAAACGGTGGAAGAACTGGTGCTTCAGGGACGGGAGCTGACGCAGATGACGATAGACTTTACCTGGTATCTGCGAAATCTCCTTCTGGTAACGGAAGGAGAAGAAGCGGCAGAACTTCTGGAGATTTCGGCAGAGCAGTTCCATCAGCTTCAGAGCCTGCGAAAGAAGGTAGAGGACGAAACATTGTTTCATTACATCCGGGTATTCTCCGAGCTGAGCAATCAGATGAAATTTTCCGGGCAAAAGAGGATCTTGCTGGAAATGACACTGATCAGACTCTGCAGGCCGGAGATGGAGAAGAAGGAGGATGCCCTGTGGGACAGGCTGCGGCGAATGGAACAGCGGCTGACAGTGATGGAGGAGGAACCTTCTGCCCGCCCGGTGATCCGGGAGGGGGAAACAAAGCTGCAGCAGGAGGCACAAAGTCCCAGGCCGGCACTTCCCGAGGCGTTGACGGAAGAGGTGCAGTATGTAGCAAAAAACTTTCGGGAGATCATACAGGAAGCATCCCCCCTGCTTCGGATATGTCTGAAAAAAGCAAGGCTGAGCGCGGGAGAGGGAAATCTGCTTTTGGTGGTGATGCAAGCGAAGTGGAGGCGGATGCAGTAAGAGCTCCGGAACGGCTGGAGGAGCTGTCGCGTCTGCTGGAGGAAAAAACGGAAAAACAGATCCGGATAGACGTTCGCCAGATGGAGAAGGGCAGACGGTTTGAGGACAGCTTTGTAGACATAGAACAACAGATACACATGGAACTGACGATTGAGGAGCAAGAATAAAGGAGGAACAGACAATGGCAAAAAGAGGTGGATTTCCGGGAGGCGGAATGCCGGGAAACATGGCAATCTGATGAAGCAGGCACAAAGATGCAGCGGCAGATGGAAGAACAGGCAAAAGAAATGGAACCAGGGAATTTGTGGCTACGGCGGGAGGCGGAGCCGTGGAGGTGACGGTTTCCGGAACCAAGCAGATCCTGAAGCTGAAGCTGGATCAGGAGGTTGTGGATCCCGATGATGTGGAAATGCTGGAAGACCTTATTGTGGCGGCAGTCAATGAAGCGATGGGGAAAGTGGATGAATCTTCTGCTTCTGCCATGTCCAGGCTGACTGGCGGAATGGGTGGACAGATCCCGGGATTGTTTTAATGGAGTGAACAGGAATGGATTATTACAGTGGACAGATCCAGCAGACTGATAGAGGAGCTGTCGCGTCTGCCGGCCAATAGGTCTTCCAGCATTTCCACATCGGGATCCACCCTCCTTCAGCCTCGCTTGGTTCCGGAAACCGTCACCTCCACGGCTCCGCCTCCCGCCGTAGCCACAAATTCCCTGGTTTCCATTTCTTTTGCCTGTTCTTCCATCTGCCGCTGCATCTTTTGTGCCTGCTTCATCAGATTTGCCATGTTTCCGGCATTCCGCCTCCCGGAAATCCACCTCTTTTTGCCATTGTCTGTTCCTCCTTTATTCTTGCTCCTCAATCGTCAGTTCCATGTGTATCTGTTGTTCTATGTCTACAAAGCTGTCCTCAAACCGTCTGCCCTTCTCCATCTGGCGAACGTCTATCCGGATCTGTTTTTCCGTTTTTTCCTCCAGCAGACGCGACAGCTCCTCCAGCCGTTCCGGAGCTCTTACTGCATCCGCCTCCACTTCGCTTGGCATCACCACCAAAAGCAGATTTCCCTCTCCCGCGCTCAGCCTTGCTTTTTTCAGACATATCCGAAGCAGGGGGGATGCTTCCTGTATGATCTCCCGAAAGTTTTTTGCTACATACTGCACCTCTTCCGTCAACGCCTCGGGAAGTGCCGGCCTGGGACTTTGTGCCTCCTGCTGCAGCTTTGTTTCCCCCTCCCGGATCACCGGGCGGGCAGAAGGTTCCTCCTCCATCACTGTCAGCCGCTGTTCCATTCGCCGCAGCCTGTCCCACAGGGCATCCTCCTTCTTCTCCATCTCCGGCCTGCAGAGTCTGATCAGTGTCATTTCCAGCAAGATCCTCTTTTGCCCGGAAAATTTCATCTGATTGCTCAGCTCGGAGAATACCCGGATGTAATGAAACAATGTTTCGTCCTCTACCTTCTTTCGCAGGCTCTGAAGCTGATGGAACTGCTCTGCCGAAATCTCCAGAAGTTCTGCCGCTTCTTCTCCTTCCGTTACCAGAAGGAGATTTCGCAGATACCAGGTAAAGTCTATCGTCATCTGCGTCAGCTCCCGTCCCTGAAGCACCAGTTCTTCCACCGTTTGGATCACACCCTTTACTTCTGCCGCCAGCAGCTTCTCCAGCAGTTTCCCAAAAACGGACTGATCCACCGCTCCCAGCACCTCCAGTACATGCTCATAGGTCAGCTTCTCCCCCAGATAAAAGGCGGTACACTGGTCCAGAAGACTCAGCGCGTCCCGCATAGATCCGTCCCCCATGCGTGCAATGTACCGGATCGCTTTTTCCTCCACCTGAAGCCCTTCCTTTTCTACCAGCTCCTGCAGGCGCTCTGCGATCGTACCGCTGTCGATCCTGCGGAAGTCGTACCTCTGACATCTGCTTAGGATCGTGACCGGAATTTTGTGCACCTCTGTGGTAGCCAGAATAAAGATCACATATTCCGGCGGTTCCTCCAGTGTTTTCAGCAGTGCATTAAAGGCTCCTGCCGAAAGCATATGCACCTCGTCGATAATGTAGACCTTATACTTTCCCTTTGCCGGACGATAGGACACCTCTTCCCGGATCTCCCGGATATTGTCTACTCCGTTATTAGATGCCGCATCGATCTCGATGACATTCATGGAGCTGCCTTCCCCGATCTCCCTGCACATGGAGCAGGCTCCGCAGGGACTGCCTTCCCTGGGGTGTTCACAATTGACTGCCTTCGCAAAATCTTTGCCACCGTCGTTTTTCCGGTTCCCCTCGTTCCGCAAAACAGATACGCATGCCCGATCCGATCCGCCTGTATTTGATTTTTTAAAGTCCGCACCAGGGCTTCCTGTCCTTTTACATCCTGAAATCCCTGCGGTCTGAATTTGCGATATAATGCCATATATGACATGATTTTTCTCCCGTCTTTTCTGCTTCCCTCGCTGTCGTCTGCCGGACGTTTGCGGTTCCTTTCCCACCGCCGTCAGATGCCGAAGCTGATGCCTGTCTGCCTTGCTTCTTCCAGGATCTCCGCCTTCGGATCCACGCCCTTTAGCCTGCCTGCCACCTCTTCCAGGGGAACACGGACGATCTCCCCGGATCGCACACCCAGCATGCAGCCGTATTGCCCATCCAGCACCGCCTTTGCCGCCGCAGCTCCCAGCCGGGTGGCCAGAACCCTGTCGTAAGCACAGGGCGCTCCGCCTCTCTGCGCATGGCCCGGCACGGTGATCCGCACTTCCTGATCTGTTCTCTCCTGGATCTTTTCTGCGATCTCATAAGCCACGGAAGGATAGCCGGCAGCCGCCTTCTGCTGTTTTCTTTTCTTTTTTGGAAGCTCTGCTTCCTCTTTGGACAAAGCGCCTTCTGCCACTGCAATGATGGTAAATCGCTTCCCTGCCCGCTTTCTTGCGTCCAGCGCTTCCGTCACTTTTTCTATGTCATAAGGGATTTCCGGCAGAAGGATAATATCCGCCCCGCCTGCAATGCCCGCATAAAGTGTGACCCACCCCACTTTATGTCCCATCACTTCTACAATAAAGACCCGGCTGTGGGAGGTGGCCGTGGTATGGATCTTGTCAATGGTATCTGTAGCAATATCTACGGCACTCTGAAACCCAAGGTCATATCCGTTCCCCAGAGATCATTGTCAATGGTCTTTGGCAGTGTCACAATGTTCAGCCCTTCTGACCGCAGAAGGTTCGCTGTCTTGTGCGTTCCATTTCCCCCAGGATCACCAGGCAGTCCAGATGCAGCTTGTGATAGGTGTGCTTCATGGCTTCCACCTTATCCAATCCATTCTCGTCCGGAATCCGCATCTGCTTAAACGGCTGTCTGGACGTTCCAGGATCGTGCCTCCCTTTGTCAGGATTCCTGAAAAGTCCTCCTTTTTCAGCATCTGAAAATCGGAATAGATCAATCCCTTGTATCCGTCCTGAAATCCATATATTCTACAGACCGGCCTTCCCTGCAAAGTCCTTTGACGACTCCCCGCATAGCCGCATTCAGCGCCTGGCAGTCTCCTCCGCTGGTCAGCATCCCTATTCTAAGCATGGCTTTCCTCCTTGGTTTCTTCTTTCCTGCACATTGGAATTATACTCTATTTTCTTTCCTGCACAATTGTGTTATACTGAAAAAAAGAATTGCTGCCGGAAAGTTACGACCGGCAATCCAAAAAGAGGGGAAAGAGAGGTTGCACCTTGGATCAGTTAAAGAAAAACTATGGAAGCTGGCTGCCAAAGGAGAGATCGTTCCGGACAGCTCGCTGTTAAAGACGCCTCAGCAGATTGAGGCCATCAAAAAAAGTGCCCGGCTGAACACGGCCGTTTTAGATCATGTAGAAGCCCATATCCGCGCCGGTCTGTCCACAGAGGACATCGATCGTCTGGTATTTCAGTTTACAAAGGAGCACGGCGGATCCCGCCCCGCTCGGATATGAAGGTTTCCCAAAAGCGTCTGCACCTCCGTCAATAACGTGATCTGCCATGGGATCCCATCTGAACAGGAAATACTGAAGGAGGGCGATATTATCAACGTAGACGTATCCACCATCCTGGACGGTTATTTTTCTGACGCCTCCCGCATGTTTTGCATCGGAACGCCTTCTCCCGAAGCCCGGCGCCTTGTGACCGTCACAAGGGAGTGTGTGGAGCTCGGCCTTGCCGCCGCCCGCCCCTGGGGGCATCTGGAGATATCGCCTTTGCCATCTCCTCCCACGCGAAAAACACGGCTATTCGTAGTGGAAGAGATCGGCGGACACGGCATCGGTCTGGAATTCCATGAGGATCCCTATGTCAGCTATGTGACTCCCAAAGGCAGCGAAATGGTCCTGGTGCCGGGTATGATCTTTACCATTGAGCCTATGATCAATCAAGGTAGTCCCCGTTTTACCGTAGACAGCCAAAATGGCTGGACGGTATCCACCGTGGACGGCGGCCTGTCCGCGCAAGTGGAATACATGGTTCTGATCACGGATACCAAAGCGGAAGTTCTT
>NZ_VULY01000009.1 GCF_009696485.1 Suipraeoptans intestinalis | reverse complement strand
TCCCGCTTGATGATAAATGCCACTTTTCAAATCCTGCTCTTTTGCATCAAACAGGAGAAATCCATAATGATCTGCCCCTCTTCGTCAATGGGATCGATCTGCTTTAGCCCTCCGTATCTGCTTCCCATTCCCGCTGCCATAATGACCAATACCGGTTTTTTCATTTTCCTTACCTCCAAACTCTTTCTATCTGTCATTCTTTCCGTCTGTACTTCCTCTATCCTTTGATTCCGCCTGTAACGCCGCCGATGATTTTTTCCGACAGGAACAAGTATAAAACAAATGTGGGAAGAAATACAATGATAACCGCTGCAAACATTCCCGCCCAGTTACCGGTGTACTGCATGGACTGCAGCATTCCGTAAAGCCCCACTGCCACCGGACGCAGCTCGTCACTGTTGGCAAAGATCAGAGACAGGAAATATTCGTTCCAGATATTGATAAAATTAAAGATCGTTACCGTCACGATCCCGGACTGTGCCATCGGAAACATGATCTTCCAAAACGTTCTGGCCGGCGGACATCCGTCGATCGCCGCCGCCTCCTCATACGTCCTTGACAGGTTGGAAAAAAGGTCAGAAGAAAAATCGTCGTATAAGGGATATTGATCCCCGTATACAGAAAGATCAGCGTCACCTTGCTTGCCAGAAGACTGTTTAAGATGCCCATATTTGCTACTACGCCAAACAGCGGCAGGATGATCATGGTGATCGGCACTCCATCGCCGCCACAAATCCCGTCTGGATCACCTTGTTTCCCAGAAAGGTAAACCTGGAAAGCACATAGGCTGCCGGCGCGCAGATCAGGATCAGAAGAATACAGGAGATCACAGAATACAGCAGTGAATTCTTAAAAAAGGTAGCCACACCGCCGGATCCCCACGCCTGTACATAATTTTCAAAATGAAGTCCTGTAGGAAATTTCAGCGCATCTCCCTTGAAAATATCTGCCGTGGTAGACAGACTTGCCGCTGCGATCCATCCCAGGAGCAAAAGGGTAAATCCTACCCACAACAACACCACCAGATACCGGGGGCCAGCTTTAACTCTTTTTTTCCAGTTCCATCTTTGTTTCATCAGTTGCTCCCCTTTCTAAAATTCCAGATCGTCGTCTTTGATCAGCAGGTTGCAGACGGTAAACACCAGAACCACGCAGAGGCAGAGCACGATCCCGATGCTGGCTCCATAGCCTGCATTTCTCTCTGTTACCGCATTCCCCGCCCCGAAAATGTTCATGTACATATACTGCACCGGAACAATGGTGGCCTTGTGGCCGTCACGGAAGAAAACAGCTGGGACCATACAAAAAATGCCGCCGTGCTGACTGACCACATGGTAATGTTGGTCTTAAACACTCCCTTCAGCGAGGAAGTGTCATATATCTGAACTGCTGAGGCTTATTGGCCCCGTCAATTGTAGCCGCTTCATAAAAATCCGGACTGATCCTTTCGATCCCGCCTCATCCAGATCAGCATATGATAGCCACCATTCCAAAACAGTAGGCGATCAGCAGCGCCCAAAATACATTATCCGGCGCTGTCCACTGGGTCTTGGCCAGCTTGTCCAGCCCTACAAACTCCAGTACACTTTTTAACAGTCCGAACTTAGGACTGTACACATACTGCAGCCACATAGTTGCCAATGCAACTGCACTCACGATATTCGGAAGATAAATGATGGCACGAAATACTTTTTTCCCTTTGATCCGCTGGTCAGGATCACGCCCAGAAGGAGTGACAAAAGCATGACGATCAGTCCGCCAAACAGCCAGATCCTTCCAATGTTCCACATGGCTGTACGGAAATATCCGTCGACAACAGTTTTTCGTAGTTACTGATTCCCACAAACTGCCACATATCCGCGGTATCTGTAACCGACTCGATCTTAAAAAAGCTCATCAGGACCGTTCTGATGATCGGATATAGAAATACAGCCAGGAACATGATAACTGCCGGCATCAGAAACCCAATTATCATTCCCTTATTTTTCTTCACGCAAATCCCTCCTTCTTCTTACAAAATATGGTGGCGAAGGCAGTCTGCCCATGCCACCATATTCCCCTCACTGCTCTCTCAAACTTCAAACAGTTTTTATTTTTCTGCTGCGGTCTTGCAAGCCTTTACGAACTCATCGGCTGTCATCTTGCCGCCCATCAGCTTTAATACGTTTTCGCTTAATGCCGGTGTCAGGTCTCCGTTATTTTCTACACCCACTGCCAGTCATAGAAAGTAGTGGTTGCATCAAATCCCGGTTTTACTTCCTGCAGCTCTGTCGGCCATGCATCTGCATTTGCCTTGTCGGCGGATGCAAAGAGCTTCCTCTGTCATCTTCTTATCCGAAATCTCCTGCCGCGATATAGGTGATCAGTTCAAATGCCTGCTCTGCCTTCTTGGATCCTTGTTGATCGCAAATACCTGGTTTGCAATGTTGTTTGCCGTTGATCATTGGTTCCGCGGATACTGCGGATAATTGAAGTATCCCATTTCAGATCCTTGGATACCGAATCCTTGATCTCGTTGGGCAGCCAGGATCCGCAGATGATGATTGCTGCATCCCCCGGTGCAAATTCCTGATTCTGTCCTGCCGGATACACATTGGACTCTATGTTCTCGGAGAAGTATCCCTTACTTGCAAAGTCTTCCAGATCTTTCGCTGCCTGTGCCACTCTCGATCATCCCAGCTCACTGCCTCGATCTCCCCTGCTTCCACCTTTTCCTTCACTGCCGGATCTCCCACCAGTGCCTTTACGCCATCCTGTCCCAGATAACGTGGTGATAGCAAGGAAAGACTATAACTGATGAATCAACGTTATCTGGGACAGGATGGCGTAAAGGCACTGGTGAGATCCGGCAGTGAAGGAAAAGGTGGAAGCAGGGAGATCGAGGCAGTGAGCTGGGATGATCGAGAGTGGCACAGGCAGCGAAAGATCTGGAAGACTTTGCAAGTAAGGGATACTTTCCGAGAACATAGAGTCCAATGTGTATCCGGCAGGACAGAATCAGGAATTTGCACCGGGGGATGCAGCAATATCATCTGCGGATCCTGGCTGCCCAACGAGATCAAGGATTCGGTATCCAAGGATCTGAAATGGGGATACTTCAATTATCCGGCAGTATCCGGCGGAACCAATGATGCAACGGCAAACAACATTGCCAAACCAGGTATTTGCGATCAACAAGGATTCCAAGAAGGCAGAGCAGGCATTTGAACTGATCACCTATATCGCGGCAGGAGATTTCGATAAGAAGATGACAGAGGAAGCTCTTTGCATCCCGGCCGACAAGGCAAATGCAGATGCATGGCGACAGAGCTGCAGGAAGTAAAACCGGGATTTGATGCAACCACTACTTTCTATGACTGGGCAGTGGGTGTAGAAAATAACGGAGACCTGACACCGGCATTAAGCGAAACGTATTAAAGCTGATGGGCGGCAAGATGACAGCCGATGAGTTCGTAAAGGCTTGCAAGACCGCAGCAGAAAAATAAAAACTGTTTGAAGTTTGAGAGAGCAGTGAGGGAATATGGTGGCATGGGCAGACTGCCTTCGCCACCATATTTTGTAAGAAGAAGGAGGGATTTGCGTGAAGAAAAATAAGGGAATGATAATTGGGTTTCTGATGCGGCAGTTATCATGTTCCTGGCTGTATTTCTATATCCGATCATCAGAACGTCCTGATGAGCTTTTTAAGATCGAGTCGGTTACAGATACCGCGGATATGTGGCAGTTTGTGGAATCAGTAACTACGAAAAACTGTTGTCGACGGATATTTTCCGTACAGCCATGTGGAACATTGGAAGGATCTGGCTGTTTGGCGACTGATCGTCATGCTTTTGTCACTCCTTCTGGGCGTGATCCTGACCAGCGGGATCAAAGGGAAAAAGTATTTCGTGCCATCATTTATCTTCCGAATATCGTGAGTGCAGTTGCATTGGCAACTATGTGCTGCAGTATGTGTACAGTCCTAAGTTCGGACTGTTAAAAAGTGTACTGGAGTTTGTAGGCTGGACAAGCTGGCCAAGACCCAGTGGACAGCGCCGGATAATGTATTTGGGCCGCTGCTGATCGCCTACTGTTTTGGAATGGTGGCTATCATATGCTGATCTGGATGAGCGGGATCGAAAGGATCAGTCCGGATTTTTATGAAGCGGCTACAATTGACGGGCCAATAAGCCTCAGCAGTTCAGATATATGACACTTCCTCTGCTGAAGGGAGTGTTTAAGACCAACATTACCATGTGGTCAGTCAGCACGGCGGCATTTTTGTATGGTCCCAGCTGTTTTCTTCCGTGACGGCCAACAAGGCCACCATTGTTCCGGTGCAGTATATGTACATGAACATTTTCGGGCGGGGAATGCGGTAACAGAGAGAAATGCAGGCTATGGAGCCAGCATCGGGATCGTGCTCTGCCTCTGCGTGTTCTGGTGTTTACCGTCTGCAACCTGCTGATCAAAGACGACGATCTGGAATTTTAGAAAGGGGAGCAACTGATGAAACAAAGATGGAACTGGAAAAAAGAGTTAAAGCTGGCCCCCGGGTATCTGGTGGTGTTGTTGTGGGTAGGATTTACCCTTTTGCTCCTGGGATGGATCGCAGCGGCAAGTCTGTCTACCACGGCAGATATTTTCAAGGGAGATGCGCTGAAATTTCCTACAGGACTTCATTTTGAAAATTATGTACAGGCGTGGGATCCGGCGGTGTGGCTACCTTTTTTAAGAATTCACTGCTGTATTCTGTGATCTCCTGTATTCTTCTGATCCTGATCTGCGCGCCGGCAGCCTATGTGCTTTCCAGGTTTACCTTTCTGGGAAACAAGGTGATCCAGACGGGATTTGTGGCGGCGATGGGAGTGCCGATCACCATGATCATCCTGCCGCTGTTTGGCGTAGTAGCAAATATGGGCATCTTAAACAGTCTTCTGGCAAGCAAGGTGACGCTGATCTTTCTGTATACGGGATCAATATCCCTTATACGACGATTTTTCTTCTGACCTTTTTTCCAACCTGTCAAGGACGTATGAGGAGGCGGCGGCGATCGACGGATGTCCGCCGGCCAGAACGTTTTGGAAGATCATGTTTCCGATGGCACAGTCCGGGATCGTGACGGTAACGATCTTTAATTTTATCAATATCTGGAACGAATATTTCCTGTCTCTGATCTTTGCCAACAGTGACGAGCTGCGTCCGGTGGCAGTGGGGCTTTACGGAATGCTGCAGTCCATGCAGTACACCGGTAACTGGGCGGAATGTTTGCAGCGGTTATCATTGTATTTCTTCCCACATTTGTTTTATACTTGTTCCTGTCGGAAAAAATCATCGGCGGCGTTACAGGCGGAATCAAAGGATAGAGGAAGTACAGACGGAAAGAATGACAGATAGAAAGAGTTTGGAGGTAAGGAAAATGAAAAAACCGGTATTGGTCATTATGGCAGCGGGAATGGGAAGCAGATACGGAGGGCTAAAGCAGATCGATCCCATTGACGAAGAGGGGCAGATCATTATGGATTTCTCCCTGTTTGATGCAAAAAGAGCAGGATTTGAAAAAGTGGCATTTATCATCAAGCGGGAAAACGAAGAGGATTTCCGTCAGGTGATCGGGAAAAGAATGGCAGACCATATGGAGGTTGCCTATGTATTCCAGGATATTGCCAACCTGCCGGAGGGATATCAGGTGCCGGAAGGGCGCGTCAAGCCATGGGGAACCGGTCATGCAGTGTTAAGCTGTCTGGAGGAAATAGACGGTCCCTTTGCAGTGATCAATGCAGACGATTATTACGGGGAAGAAGCCTTCCGCCTGATCTATCACTATCTGGAAAGTCATGAGGATGATGAAAAATACCGTTATACCATGGTGGGATACCAGTTGGGCAACACGGTAACGGATAACGGACATGTTGCCAGAGGGATCTGTGAGATGGACGAGGCCGGACGGCTTGTGGGGATCTGTGAGAGAACCCGGGTAGAAAAAGAGACGGAGGGATCGCCTTCACGGAAGACGAGGGAGAGACCTGGAATTTCGTGCCAAAGGAAACCACGGTGTCTATGAACATGTGGGGATTTTCTGCCAGTATTCTGCAGGAATTAAAGAAAAGGTTCCCGGCGTTTTTGGACAGGGGACTGCAGGAAAATCCCATGAAGTGCGAGTATTTTCTGCCGGAAGTAGTCAGCAGGCTGCTGGAAGAAGAAAAGGCAACGGTGGATGTTTTAAAATCAAAAGACAAGTGGTATGGAGTTACATACAAAGAGGATAAACCGGTAGTGATGGAGGCCGTCAGAAAAATGACGGAAGAGGGACGGTATCCGAAAAAGCTTTGGGGGGAATCATAACATGGCACAGGTAACAAGACAGCAGCTGGATGAAGCGATCGGAAGCTTCCAGTATGAAGGGATCCTGACAAGGGAAGAGCCGTATGGAAGCGGACACATCAATGATACGTATCTGCTGGTATTTGAAATTGCAGAAATGGGAACGCTAAAGGTGATCCTGCAGCGGATGAACAAGGATGTGTTTACAGATCCCAGGAGTCTGATGGAAAATATTGTGGGCGTCACATCCCACTTGAGAAAAAAGATTATCTGCCAGGGAGGAGATCCCGACAGGGAGACCTTAAATGTGATCCACACGGTGGACGGAGATCCGTTTTATGTGGATTCCAAGGGAGATTACTGGAGATCCTACAAATTTATCACAGACGCCACCAGCTACGATCAGGTAGAAAAGGAAGAGCATTTTTATCAAAGCGCCGTGGCTTTCGGGACGTTTCAATGTCTGCTGTCGGATTATCCGGCGGAAACCCTTCATGAGACCATTAAGGATTTTCACAATACATGCGCCCGCTATGAAGCCTTTGAACAGGCGGTTCTGGCAGATCGAAAGGGAAGAGCGAAAGAGGTGGAAAAAGAGATCGCCTTTGTCCGTCGGAGAAAGGAAACGGCAGAATATTTTTCGCGGCTGTTGGAGGCAGGAAAGATCCCGATCAGAGTGACCCACAACGACACCAAGCTGAACAATATTATGATCGACAACAAGTCGGGAAGGGGGATCTGCGTCATCGATCTGGATACGGTGATGCCGGGACTGGCTGTGTTTGATTTTGGCGATTCCATCCGATTTGGAGCCAGCACGGCCACGGAGGATGAGAGGGATCTGTCAAAGGTCTCCTGTGATATGCATCTGTTTGAAATCTATGTGAAAGGATTTATTGAGGGCTGTCAGGGAAAACTGACAGAAAAAGAGATCGAGCTGTTGCCTATGGGGCGAAAGTCATGACCTTTGAGTGCGGAATGCGGTTTTTGACAGATTATCTGGAGGGAGATACCTACTTTAAGATCCACAGAGAGGGACAGAATCTGGACAGATGCCGGACGCAGTTTTGTCTGGTGGAGGACATGGAGCGCAAGTGGGATACCATGAAGGAAATCGTAAGAAAGTACGGAAATGCAGGGAGGTAGTCACATGGCAAAAAAATACTGATCACAGGCGGCGCAGGCTATATTGGAAGCCACACGGCGGTGGAGCTTTTAGAGAGCGGCTATGAAGTGGTGATCTATGATAATCTGTCCAATTCCTCGGAGGAATCTGTAAGGCGGGTTCAGAGGATCACGGGGAAAGCCGTGACCTTTTACAAGGGAGATGTGCTGGAGGAAGAGCTTTTAAAGAGCGTGATCCTTCAGGAGAGGATTGACGCGGTGCTGCATTGTGCGGCTTTAAAGGCTGTGGGCGAGTCGGTGGAAAAACCGCTGGAGTACTACCACAACAACATTACGGGAACCCTGACCCTGATCAAAGTGATGAAGGAAACGGGAGTGTGGAATCTGGTATTCAGTTCTTCTGCTACCGTGTACGGAAATCCTGTGGAGATTCCCATTACGGAAGCCTGCCCCAAGGGAGAGTGTACCAATCCTTACGGCTGGACCAAGTCCATGATGGAACAGATCATGATGGATATCCAGAAGGCGGACCCCAGATGGAATGTGATCCTGCTGCGATATTTCAATCCGGTAGGCGCTCATAAAAGCGGAGAGATCGGAGAGGATCCCAGAGGGATCCCCAATAACCTGATGCCTTACATTTCCCAGGTGGCCGTAGGGAAACTGGAAAGGCTGGGGGTATTTGGAACGATTATGATACGCCGGACGGAACGGGAGTAAGGGACTATATCCATGTGGTCGATCTGGCAAAAGGCCATGTAAAAGCCATGCCTACCTGTTTACAGATCCCGGCCTGGAGATCATCAATCTGGGAACCGGAACAGGGTATTCTGTACTGGATATGGTCAGAGCTTTCAAGGCCTGCGGAAGGAGACATGAGATCCGCGAGGCGTTGCACTGAGGATCGGCGGTTCGGCGGAGCAGGTGGAAGGCGAGATAGTCTCGCGGCTATCTTCGGCTGGACCGGATCGTCATAAGGGATCTCCTTCCCGGCAGGCCTTGGAAAAGGCTCTGACCATATCCAGTACAGAATACCCTGTTCCGGTTCCCAGATTGATGATCTCCAGGCCGGGATCTGTAAACAGGTAGGCAATGGCTTTTACATGGCCTTTTGCCAGATCGACCACATGGATATAGTCCCTTACTCCCGTTCCGTCCGGCGTATCATAATCGTTCCCAAATACCCCCAGCCTTTCCAGTTTCCCTACGGCCACCTGGGAAATGTAAGGCATCAGGTTATTGGGGATCCCTCTGGGATCCTCTCCGATCTCTCCGCTTTTATGAGCGCCTACCGGATTGAAATATCGCAGCAGGATCACATTCCATCTGGGGTCCGCCTTCTGGATATCCATCATGATCTGTTCCATCATGGACTTGGTCCAGCCGTAAGGATTGGTACACTCTCCCTTGGGGCAGGCTTCCGTAATGGGAATCTCCACAGGATTTCCGTACACGGTAGCAGAAGAACTGAATACCAGATTCCACACTCCCGTTTCCTTCATCACTTTGATCAGGGTCAGGGTTCCCGTAATGTTGTTGTGGTAGTACTCCAGCGGTTTTTCCACCGACTCGCCCACAGCCTTTAAAGCCGCACAATGCAGCACCGCGTCAATCCTCTCCTGAAGGATCACGCTCTTTAAAAGCTCTTCCTCCAGCACATCTCCCTTGTAAAAGGTCACGGCTTTCCCCGTGATCCTCTGAACCCGCCTTACAGATTCCTCCGAGGAATTGGACAGATTATCATAGATCACCACTTCATAGCCGCTCTCTAAAAGCTCCACCGCCGTGTGGCTTCCAATATAGCCTGCGCCGCCTGTGATCAGTATTTTTTTTGCCATGTGACTACCTCCCTGCATTTCCGTACTTTCTTACGATTTCCTTCATGGTATCCCACTTGCGCTCCATGTCCTCCACCAGACAAAACTGCGTCCGGCATCTGTCCAGATTCTGTCCCTCTCTGTGGATCTTAAAGTAGGTATCTCCCTCCAGATAATCTGTCAAAAACCGCATTCCGCACTCAAAGGTCATGACTTTCGCCCCCATAGGCAACAGCTCGATCTCTTTTTCTGTCAGTTTTCCCTGACAGCCCTCAATAAATCCTTTCACATAGATTTCAAACAGATGCATATCACAGGAGACCTTTGACAGATCCCTCTCATCCTCCGTGGCCGTGCTGGCTCCAAATCGGATGGAATCGCCAAAATCAAACACAGCCAGTCCCGGCATCACCGTATCCAGATCGATGACGCAGATCCCCCTTCCCGACTTGTTGTCGATCATAATATTGTTCAGCTTGGTGTCGTTGTGGGTCACTCTGATCGGGATCTTTCCTGCCTCCAACAGCCGCGAAAAATATTCTGCCGTTTCCTTTCTCCGACGGACAAAGGCGATCTCTTTTTCCACCTCTTTCGCTCTTCCCTTTCGATCTGCCAGAACCGCCTGTTCAAAGGCTTCATAGCGGGCGCATGTATTGTGAAAATCCTTAATGGTCTCATGAAGGGTTTCCGCCGGATAATCCGACAGCAGACATTGAAACGTCCCGAAAGCCACGGCGCTTTGATAAAAATGCTCTTCCTTTTCTACCTGATCGTAGCTGGTGGCGTCTGTGATAAATTTGTAGGATCTCCAGTAATCTCCCTTGGAATCCACATAAAACGGATCTCCGTCCACCGTGTGGATCACATTTAAGGTCTCCCTGTCGGGATCTCCTCCCTGGCAGATAATCTTTTTTCTCAAGTGGGATGTGACGCCCACAATATTTTCCATCAGACTCCTGGGATCTGTAAACACATCCTTGTTCATCCGCTGCAGGATCACCTTTAGCGTTCCCATTTCTGCAATTTCAAATACCAGCAGATACGTATCATTGATGTGTCCGCTTCCATACGGCTCTTCCCTTGTCAGGATCCCTTCATACTGGAAGCTTCCGATCGCTTCATCCAGCTGCTGTCTTGTTACCTGTGCCATGTTATGATTCCCCCAAAGCTTTTTCGGATACCGTCCCTCTTCCGTCATTTTTCTGACGGCCTCCATCACTACCGGTTTATCCTCTTTGTATGTAACTCCATACCACTTGTCTTTTGATTTTAAAACATCCACCGTTGCCTTTTCTTCTTCCAGCAGCCTGCTGACTACTTCCGGCAGAAAATACTCGCACTTCATGGGATTTTCCTGCAGTCCCCTGTCCAAAAACGCCGGGAACCTTTTCTTTAATTCCTGCAGAATACTGGCAGAAAATCCCCACATGTTCATAGACACCGTGGTTTCCTTTGGCACGAAATTCCAGGTCTCTCCCTCGTCTTCCGTGAAGGCGATCCCTCCGTCTCTTTTTTCTACCCGGGTTCTCTCACAGATCCCCACAAGCCGTCCGGCCTCGTCCATCTCACAGATCCCTCTGGCAACATGTCCGTTATCCGTTACCGTGTTGCCCAACTGGTATCCCACCATGGTATAACGGTATTTTTCATCATCCTCATGACTTTCCAGATAGTGATAGATCAGGCGGAAGGCTTCTTCCCCGTAATAATCGTCTGCATTGATCACTGCAAAGGGACCGTCTATTTCCTCCAGACAGCTTAACACTGCATGACCGGTTCCCCATGGCTTGACGCGCCCTTCCGGCACCTGATATCCTCCGGCAGGTTGGCAATATCCTGGAATACATAGGCAACCTCCATATGGTCTGCCATTCTTTTCCCGATCACCTGACGGAAATCCTCTTCGTTTCCCGCTTGATGATAAATGCCACTTTTTCAAATCCTGCTCTTTTTGCATCAAACAGGGAGAAATCCATA
>NZ_VULY01000011.1 GCF_009696485.1 Suipraeoptans intestinalis | reverse complement strand
TTCAGGGAGACAGGACCAGTGTGGAAATGTTTCAGATGATCTCGGATACGTTGACGGTGATGGCAGGAGGGAGGAAGGAATATGCAGAAACTGATAACCAGACTGGCATTGACCAACCTGAAGAAGAACAAAGAGATTTATATTCCGTATATGATTTCCGGGGTGCTGGCCTGCGCCTTCTACTATATTTTTACGACCTTGTCAATGAATCCGGAAATAGAAGCGCTCTATGGCGGCAAAACGATCGGGGAAACGTTGCGGCTGGGCGGTCGAATCATAGCGCTGGCGGCCGGTGTGATTGTGCTGTATGCCAACAGCTTCACGATGAAGCGAAGAATGGTGGAAATGGGGCTGTACTCTGTATTGGGCTTGGAAAAACGCCATATCGGGAGAATGGCTATAGAAAATCTGCTGGTGGGATGCACCGTGATGGTCACAGGACTGGTGACGGGAATGCTGCTGGATAAGCTGTCCTATGCAGTGCTGCTGCGGGTCATGAGATTTCCTGTGACACTAAATTCTTTCTTTTCTGTTCGGGCGGTAGGAAAGACAGGAATCGTGTTTGGGCTGATATTTCTGGCAGTGATCTTTGTGAATTGCTGGAAGATCATGCGGTACAATCCATTGGCGTTGATGAAAGAAAACGAAGCGGAGAGAAAGAAGTTCGTTTCTTGTGGCTGGGAACGCTTTTGGGAGTTTTGATGCTGGGAGCAGCTTATACGATTGCAGTCCGGGTGGAGAATCCGGTAAAGGCACTGACACTGTTTTTCGGAGCGGTTCTTTTGGCCTCAGGAGGAACGTTTTCATTTTTCGATCCGGAAGTATCATGCTGTTTCGGCTGTTGCAAAAAAACAAAAGCTACTACTACAAGCCGCAGAATTTTATTTCCGTTTCCAACTTGATTTTCCGGATTCGTAAGAATGCGGCGGGAATGGCGAGTATCTGCCTTCTTTGCTCCATGGCGCTGGTATCTTTGATCGGAGGGATTTCCCTCTACAAGGGAGGAAGAGAATACCTGAACGCCGTTGCTGCAAAGCCTTATGTAGTGGACATTTCCAGAGGAGAAAAGGAAGTGGAGGCCTCCCAAAAGACAGTGCAGGAGCTTTGGGAAACCGAGGATAGAATCCTTGCCGGCATAGAGGAAAAGTATGGACTGAGCCAGAAAGGCGCCAGAAATTACAGGTATGTTCTTCTTCCGCTGCAAGAGGAAAAAGCACCTTACAAAATAAATCAGCCAACGCAGGGAATTGAGATTCCAAAGGCATACCTGACAGTAATAGACCAGTCGGCATATAAGGTTATGACCGGGAAATCGGAGAACCTAAAAGAAACGGAAGTATTACTCTATGACCCTTCTGGTTCTTCCAAAGAAAAGCAGGTTACGCTGGAAGGACAAACCTATCAGATTAAAGAGCAATTGGATACAGATATTATTTCGGGCAACATTTCCAGGGGATGTCCAACCTGGTAAACAACCAGAAGGTTATGGTGGTTTCTGATCTGAAAAAATTTGAGGAAGTACAGGAGACCCTGAAAGAGAAAGAAAATATAAGCTGGCATCATTTTTACAGTTGGGAAACCAAAAACAAACAGGAAAAGGATTTTAGGGCAAAGGTAGAAGCAGAATTGCAGACATATCCGGAACTACAGGGAATATCCAGCGTGTCGATAACAGACCGTCATTACGATGAATTGGAATATTATCAGCTGATTGGAGGGATCGTATTTATCGGAGGATTTTTGGCGCTGCTGTTCCTGTCAGCCATGGTCCTGGTGATTTACTACAAGCAGTATGCAGAGGCCCATGAGGACTGCGAACGGTTTGCTATCCTGCAAAAAGTGGGGCTGGATGGGAAGGACATCAATAAAACCATTGCAAGACAGGTGTTGACAGTCTTCTTCATGCCGATCACATTGGCGATCATTCATATGATCTTTGCATACAATATTGTGCAGCAGATTCTTCAATTGCTGGGTGTGATCAATAAACGGCTGATGCTGGGGGTCAGTGTAGGAACCAGTGTGGTCATGGTGGCCTTCTATGGAGCAGTCTATCTTATGACTGCGAAAGTTTATAAAAATATTGTAACAAGGAGATAGAAGATCAGAAGCCTGCCCTCCTATTTGGGGAGGGGATTCCGGACAAAGAGATCAGATATTGAAAACAGACCTTGTCAGAAAAAGAATCCCGCAGGAGCCGGACAATCCGACTTTGCGGGATTTTTTCTGGAAAGAGATGCTATCATTTCTGCGCAAGCTCTTTGCTGATAAAAAGCGGTGGCAGAAAACCTGTCGATGGAGGAGAAGAGATCTAGATGAACAAATTCAGATTTCCTTCTTCTGCTTCTGCCAGGTAGCTGGCCACACCGGCAACCTCCACATCCGGAAGCAGTTCCTCCCGGCGGATTCCCATGATGTCCATGCTCATGGAGCAGGCTACAAAGGTCACTCCCATTTCTTTTGCCCGCTGCATCAGCTGGCGAAGGCTGTCTACCTGTTTCTGCTTCATAATGCGTTTGATCATAGAAGTTCCCATGCCTGCCAGGTTCATTTGGAAATGTGCAGCTTATCCGCGCCCTTTGGCATCATCCACCCAAAAAGCCGGGCCATGCCGGACTTGGAAACATGGATGGCAGGATCCCGCAAAATATTTAACCCCCAAAAAGTAAAGAACATAGTGACTTCTTTTCCCATGGAAGCGGCTCCGGTGGCGATGATGAAAGAAGCAATGGCCTTATCCAAGTCGCCGCTGAATACCACCATCGTAGCCTTTTTCCCATCCCTTGAAAGAAGAGGCTGGGAAGCGGAAGAAGGGCAGCAGGCAGAAAATTTGGTATCAGAGGTCTTTTCAATGACAGCCTTTGTAACCCTCTCTGTCTGAGAAAGCTCCAAGAGGGTGTAGCCCATTTTTTGACACCAGGCCGAAATGTCCTGGGAGAATCCGGGGTCGGTTGCCAAAACCTCTACGGTATCTCCAAAATCAGCGCAGTTTAGCTCCTGAAAAACCTTGGCAATGGGGCCGGGGCACTGGAGCCCTCTGGCGTCAATCTGCTTGCGGGGCGAGGTGCCAGGACCTGCAGAAGAAGTACTCCCGCAAAGAGGTGGGGAAGCTTCCTCACCGGCAGAATCCTTGCTGTCAGAGGAGTTGCCAGACTGCTTTAAAACATCCGGATGGTCTGTGCAGGCAAGTCCCTTTACCGGCGGGAGCTGCTTCTGGCGGATATCCAGCTTCAGTTGTGAGTAAGACCGGTATCCGCCATCTACATTGACACAGGAGAATCCCTGCTGCTTCAGGATCCGGCAGGCCAGATAGCCCCGCAGTCCCACCTGGCAGGTGACGTAGATGGTCTGATCTTTTGGAAGCTCCGAAAACCGGTCACGCAGTTCATCCAGCGGGAGATGGCGGGCGCCGGGAATAGAACCCAGAGCAAACTCACCGGCAGTTCGGACATCCAACAAAAAGCCGCCCTGCTCTACAATGTGGTCGATTTCGCTGACAGATACAGCTTCTGCCAGACCGGTCAGCAGATTGGAGGCCACGTAACCGGCCATATTTACAGGATCCTTTGCGGAGGAAAAAGGAGGAGCGTAGGCCAGTTCCAGATCCTGTAGCTGGAACACCGTCATGCCGGCGGAAATAGCCGTGGCGATTACATCTACCCGCTTTTCCACGCCGGAGGTTCCGATGATCTGGGCTCCCAGGATTTTTCCGCCGGGAGCTTCAAAGATCAGCTTCAGATCCAAAGGCGCTGCGCCGGGATAGTATCCGGCGTGGGAGAGGGGATGGATATGGATGGATCTTATATCAGATCGCCCCATTTGTTTCAGGCGCTTTTCGCTGTATCCGGTGGAGGAAGCAGTCAGATCAAACACCTTTGCCACGGAAGTACCCAGGACGCCCGGATACCGGGAAGGGATGCCGCAGATCCGGTCTGCTACGATCCGGGCCTGACGGTTGGCAGGAGAAGCCAGGGCGATAGAAGAAGGCTCCTGGTATACGAGGCCCTTTGTTTCGATGGCGTCACCGACTGCATAAATATCGGAAACGGAGGTTTCCAGATATTCATTGAGCCAGAATCATCGGGAGAAGACCGATCTTTTTATCCAGCTGGAACTCTTTTCTTTTCTCGATCTGACTGTGTTTCATCGGAATCCGGAAACCAGCTGGCACGCGTCTTGCTCTGGACCGGCCATATTCTGGTCAATGAATATCTGGAAACCTCCGTTTCCGATATTTATGCAGTCGGTGACGCCATCGAAACAAAGGGCCTCGTATACCAGGAGCCTTCTTCTATCGCCCTGGCTTCTCCTGCCAACCGTCAGGCCGGATCGTAGCAGACCGGATCTGCGGCATCCCTTCCCGGTATCCGGGCGTCCTGGGTACTTCCGTGGCAAAGGTGTTTGATCTGACTGCTTCCTCCACCGGATACAGCGAAAAGCGCCTGAAACAAATGGGGCGATCTGATATAAGATCCATCCATATCCATCCCCTCTCCCACGCCGGATACTATCCCGGCGCAGCGCCTTTGGATCTGAAGCTGATCTTTGAAGCTCCCGGCGGAAAAATCCTGGGAGCCCAGATCATCGGAACCTCCGGCGTGGAAAAGCGGGTAGATGTAATCGCCACGGCTATTTCCGCCGGCATGACGGTGTTCCAGCTACAGGATCTGGAACTGGCCTACGCTCCTCCTTTTTCCTCCGCAAAGGATCCTGTAAATATGGCCGGTTACGTGGCCTCCAATCTGCTGACCGGTCTGGCAGAAGCTGTATCTGTCAGCGAAATCGACCACATTGTAGAGCAGGGCGGCTTTTTGTTGGATGTCCGAACTGCCGGTGAGTTTGCTCTGGGTTCTATTCCCGGCGCCCGCCATCTCCCGCTGGATGAACTGCGTGACCGGTTTTCGGAGCTTCCAAAAGATCAGACCATCTACGTCACCTGCCAGGTGGGACTGCGGGGCTATCTGGCCTGCCGGATCCTGAAGCAGCAGGGATTCTCCTGTGTCAATGTAGATGGCGGATACCGGTCTTACTCACAACTGAAGCTGGATATCCGCCAGAAGCAGCTCCCGCCGGTAAAGGGACTTGCCTGCACAGACCATCCGGATGTTTTAAAGCAGTCTGGCAACTCCTCTGACAGCAAGGATTCTGCCGGTGAGGAAGCTTCCCCACCTCTTTGCGGGAGTACTTCTTCTGCAGGTCCTGGCACCTCGCCCGCAAGCAGATTGACGCCAGAGGGCTCCAGTGCCCCGGCCCCATTGCCAAGGTTTTTCAGGAGCTAAACTGCGCTGATTTTGGAGATACCGTAGAGGTTTTGGCAACCGACCCCGGATTCTCCCAGGACATTTCGGCCTGGTGTCAAAAAATGGGCTACACCCTCTTGGAGCTTTCTCAGACAGAGAGGGTTACAAAGGCTGTCATTGAAAAGACCTCTGATACCAAATTTTCTGCCTGCTGCCCTTCTTCCGCTTCCCAGCCTCTTCTTTCAAGGGATGGGAAAAGGCTACGATGGTGGTATTCAGCGGCGACTTGGATAAGGCCATTGCTTCTTTCATCATCGCCACCGGAGCCGCTTCCATGGGAAAAGAAGTCACTATGTTCTTTACTTTTTGGGGGTTAAATATTTTGCGGGATCCTGCCATCCATGTTTCCAAGTCCGGCATGGCCCGGCTTTTTGGGTGGATGATGCCAAAGGGCGCGGATAAGCTGCACATTTCCAAAATGAACCTGGCAGGCATGGGAACTTCTATGATCAAACGCATTATGAAGCAGAAACAGGTAGACAGCCTTCGCCAGCTGATGCAGCGGGCAAAAGAAATGGGAGTGACCTTTGTAGCCTGCTCCATGAGCATGGACATCATGGGAATCCGCCGGGAGGAACTGCTTCCGGATGTGGAGGTTGCCGGTGTGGCCAGCTACCTGGCAGAAGCAGAAGAAGGAAATCTGAATTTGTTCATCTAGATCTCTTCTCCTCCATCGACAGGTTTTCTGCCACCGCTTTTTATCAGCAAAGAGCTTGCGCAGAAATGATAGCATCTCTTTCCAGAAAAAATCCCGCAAAGTCGGATTGTCCGGCTCCTGCGGGATTCTTTTTCTGACAAGGTCTGTTTTCAATATCTGATCTCTTTGTCCGGAATCCCCTCCCCAAATAGGAGGGCAGGCTTCTGATCTTCTATCTCCTTGTTACAATATTTTTATAAACTTTCGCAGTCATAAGATAGACTGCTCCATAGAAGGCCACCATGACCACACTGGTTCCTACACTGACCCCCAGCATCAGCCGTTTATTGATCACACCCAGCAATTGAAGAATCTGCTGCACAATATTGTATGCAAAGATCATATGAATGATCGCCAATGTGATCGGCATGAAGAAGACTGTCAACACCTGTCTTGCAATGGTTTTATTGATGTCCTTCCCATCCAGCCCACTTTTTGCAGGATAGCAAACCGTTCGCAGTCCTCATGGGCCTCTGCATACTGCTTGTAGTAAATCACCAGGACCATGGCTGACAGGAACAGCAGCGCCAAAAATCCTCCGATAAATACGATCCCTCCAATCAGCTGATAATATTCCAATTCATCGTAATGACGGTCTGTTATCGACACGCTGGATATTCCCTGTAGTTCCGGATATGTCTGCAATTCTGCTTCTACCTTTGCCCTAAAATCCTTTTCCTGTTTGTTTTTGGTTTCCCAACTGTAAAAATGATGCCAGCTTATATTTTCTTTCTCTTTCAGGGTCTCCTGTACTTCCTCAAATTTTTTCAGATCAGAAACCACCATAACCTTCTGGTTGTTTACCAGGTTGGACATCCCCCTGGAAATGTTGCCCGAAATAATATCTGTATCCAATTGCTCTTTAATCTGATAGGTTTGTCCTTCCAGCGTAACCTGCTTTTCTTTGGAAGAACCAGAAGGGTCATAGAGTAATACTTCCGTTTCTTTTAGGTTCTCCGATTTCCCGGTCATAACCTTATATGCCGACTGGTCTATTACTGTCAGGTATGCCTTTGGAATCTCAATTCCCTGCGTTGGCTGATTTATTTTGTAAGGTGCTTTTTCCTCTTGCAGCGGAAGAAGAACATACCTGTAATTTCTGGCGCCTTTCTGGCTCAGTCCATACTTTTCCTCTATGCCGGCAAGGATTCTATCCTCGGTTTCCCAAAGCTCCTGCACTGTCTTTTGGGAGGCCTCCACTTCCTTTTCTCCTCTGGAAATGTCCACTACATAAGGCTTTGCAGCAACGGCGTTCAGGTATTCTCTTCCTCCCTTGTAGAGGGAAATCCCTCCGATCAAAGATACCAGCGCCATGGAGCAAAGAAGGCAGATACTCGCCATTCCCGCCGCATTCTTACGAATCCGGAAAATGTTGGGAACGGAATAAAATTCTGCGGCTTGTAGTAGTAGCTTTTGTTTTTTGCAACAGCCGAAACAGCATGATACTTCCGGATCGAAAAATGAAAAACGTTCCTCCTGAGGCCAAAAGAACCGCTCCGAAAAAACAGTGTCAGTGCCTTTACCGGATTCTCCACCCGGACTGCAATCGTATAAGCTGCTCCCAGCATCAAAACTCCCAAAAGCGTTCCCAGCCACAAGAAACGAACTTCTTTCTCTCCGCTTCGTTTTTCTTTCATCAACGCCAATGGATTGTACCGCATGATCTTCCAGCAATTCACAAAGATCACTGCCAGAAATATCAGCCCAAACACGATTCCTGTCTTTCCTACCGCCCGAACAGAAAAGAAAGAATTTAGTGTCACAGGAAATCTCATGACCGCAGCAGCACTGCATAGGACAGCTTATCCAGCAGCATTCCCGTCACCAGTCCTGTGACCATCACGGTGCATCCCACCAGCAGATTTTCTATAGCCACCATTCTCCCGATATGGCGTTTTTCCAAGCCCAATACAGAGTACAGCCCCATTTCCACCATTCTTCGCTTCATCGTGAAGCTGTTGGCATACAGCACAATCACACCGGCCGCCAGCGCTATGATTCGACCGCCCAGCCGCAACGTTTCCCCGATCGTTTTGCCCCATAGAGCGCTTCTATTTCCGGATTCATTGACAAGGTCGTAAAAATATAGTAGAAGGCGCAGGCCAGCACCCGGAAATCATATACGGAATATAAATCTCTTTGTTCTTCTTCAGGTTGGTCAATGCCAGTCTGGTTATCAGTTTCTGCATATTCCTTCCCTCCCTCCTGCCATCACCGTCAACGTATCCGAGATCATCTGAAACATTTCCACACTGGTCCTGTCTCCCTGAAAATC
>NZ_VULY01000030.1 GCF_009696485.1 Suipraeoptans intestinalis | reverse complement strand
GATTTCACCAGCCAGCCAAACAGGTGTCCCATCGTTACCTTCATATAGGAGACTATGATTCGGCAGACGTAAGCGACGCATTGCTGACAGAGTTTGGAATCTGTACCCGGGCAGGAGGACACTGTGCGCCTTTGATGCATGAGGCTTTGGAACAAAAGAGCAGGGAGCGGTCCGCTTCAGTTTTTCCCATGAAAATACAGAAGAAGAAGTAGATTTTGGAATACAGGCGGTACGAACGCTGGCAGAAGAGGAAGAAGAATGAGAAAGAAAGAACGAAAGCTGGTTGTCACCTTTTATAACAAGGCAGACGCCATGGGAATGGAGAAGCTGTGTAAGGAAGAAGGGCTGCCGGGCGTATCATCCCGGTTCCCAGATCCATCTCGGCGGGCTGCGGTCTTGCGTGGTGCACGGAACCGGAGCAGAAGGAAGTGATCGAGGCAGGGCTGAAACGGGCCGGGATCGAGGCGAGCGCCATTCAGGAATGTATGGTGTAAGGTGTTCTCCGGTTATTTCATGACGATAGAAGCAAAACGGTATACAAGATAAGGAAGTCCAGATGGGTGTGGAGCTGCTGGCCGGAAAAGGCAAAGGCTCCATACTTTTTTGATTGCAGGAAACTGCGCCGCACAGGACATAAAAAAGAGCCGCCGCAGATGCGTGTACATCCGGCAGCAAACCATGCATGTTTCAGATCCATCTACACTCCGGTGATAAATGTATCCAAAAGATGCGGCAGAAGCCTGTCACTGTACTGATAAAGGGAATAGCTTCCCTTGGCCAGAGCCCAGTCGTAAAGCAACGCCCGTTCGTACATGGCATATAAATGCATCAGTTTCCTCTGCGGAAGAGGATGCTGCAAATTCCTTTTTTTCCAACGCTTCTTCCAGGATCTGTGTAACCCATTCAAAATAAAACCGGTTTTTGTCACTGAGGGACATTTGGCCTTTGGTCACCAGCTGGGAAGAATAGAGAAGAGCCAGAAGCTCTCGGTTGACGTCATGCTCGATCATGTAAAACAGCTCATGATTTAAAAGCAGAAGCTTGTCATAACAAGAAAGAGAAGGATCCATTTCAGCAGCCAGCTCCCGGTATTTGTCGTCAAACAGATCGGACATGGAATTCAGCAAAGACTCCTTGCCTTTGAAATAGTGATAGAAAGAACCGCGAGAAGTTTTGGAGGCGACAATGATATCCTCAACTGTGGTATTATCGTAACCTTTCTTGAAAAACAGGTTCCATGCGGCCTTTACGATTCTGCTTTTGGTGGATTGCCGTTTTCGGGCATGATAAACCTCCTCCTATCGGATTCTGGATAAACGGAAGTGCCAAAAGGCAGTTCCGGGGGTAAACGGGTGCCGGGGTCTCAGAGCTTCTGAGGCGTCGGCTTACCGCTGTTGCAAAAAGAGCGAGCTCGCGAAAGCCCGCTCTGTAGAAAATATCTGACTTTGATAGATCAAAGACTAGCCTACCTGGAAACCATATTTCAATGGATCCGTAGATCGATCAGGTAGGTTGCCACACCTGTCAGGTAGCAGGATCCTGTGATCATTGGAACGACAGCGTCAAAGTCGCCAACTTTCGTGTTTCTTTGATCACGCCCTTGAACAGGCTGCCGATAAAGCTTTCGTAGATGAATTCTTCGCCTACGCCGATCTCGCCCCATTTGTGCAGGGTAGCCAGTTTTGCGCTGGTTCCGGTTCCGGCAGGGAGAACGGTCAGCCATGTGCTCACCGAATACAACAACGTTTCTCATGGTTGCCTTGTCCGGATTTGGAGTCGGTCCGTAGAACTCTACCAGGTCTACCGTCGTGATGTCCAGAAGCGGATGCTGTACCGGAATCTCTTTGTTGATGATCTCCATCATCTTCATACCAAGGTCTGTCAGTGCAGGAACGGTCTTGGGATCGATGGAATCGAAGCCGATCTTTGTAGTATCTACCAGTGCAAAGAAGCTTCCGCCGAAAGAAATGGTAAATGGAATCTCTTTTCCGTCTACCACAACGGAGCAATTCTCTTTATAAACGAAGGAAGGAACGTTTGTCAAAGTAACGGCTTTCTACCTTGCCGTCCTTTACTACGGCCTCTGTACGGATGATTCCGGCAGGAGCCTCCAGAACTACCTGGTTCACTCCCTCCTTGCACTCCAGAAGACCTGCTTCCAGGCAACGGTCACAGCGCCGATGGTGCAGTGTCCGCACATGTTCAGATATCCGCCTGTATCAAGGAACATAACGCCGAAGTCTGCCTCCGGGCTGACCGGCTTGCAAAGGAAAGCGCCGAACATGTCATGGTGTCCTCTTGGCTCAAACATCAGAGCGGTACGTACATGATCGTAGTTTTCTTCCATCCATTTTTTCTTTTCGATCATGGTGTTTCCCTCTGGCTCCGGGAACCCTCCGATCACGACACGACAGAATTCCCCAACGGTGTGAGCGTCCACTACCTGTAATGCAGCTTCAAACGCTCAAAGTTTACATTTGCTTTCAAGTCCATAATTCTACCTCCTTATAATGTAGGGTTACCTCTCGTTCATAGAAAATATCTATGAATCGTATAAAACATGGAGAAAGACCGTTATTTTTTCAACCATGTCTTTTTTAAGAAACAAAAAACGACATAAAATTAACAATCAGAACGCATTCTAGTCAATTGTTCATCTTTCTAATAGCATTATGACCGAAAAGCCAGAAAAAAGTCAATGTTTTTTGGGAATATAAAAATATATAAATTCTGTTAAAATGGTTGAAAAGACCGGGGAAGTGTGATACAGTTGTTGTGCATAAAACCAATGTACGGGGGTAGATGGGTGACTGGTGTGCCTCCTAGTCTTCAAAACTAGTGTAGGGCGTTAGGAGCGTCCTGGGTGGGTTCGATTCCCACATGCCCTCGCCAAAAAATGCCGAATCACGTTAATTAAATAGCGAAATTGCTACAGAATATTAACGGATAATTATAGATAAACTTATAAGTGACGCACTCATAGACAGCAACGATTACAGCACACACGACTTTGGGAGGGGGAGACCTGCAGGGAGGGACAGCGGGAGAGTCAGAAGGAAAGTGCTGGACGATAGTAAAAATTCTGTACATTTCCCATGATCTTTCTCATCCCTTATTCATTTTAAAGTTGTACTTTCAGTAGCCGGCCCTCAGAAAAAACGGATCAAACGAGTCTAAGTAAACATAAAGTAAAACAACGCATTCAAAAATCTCTGTACGTTTACTTAATCTTTTTCAACATGTAGAACAATACATAAGGCACTTGTCCTCTCTGACTCTCCCTGCTGTCCTCCCTGCAGGTCCCTCCAAAGTCGTGTGTGCTGTAATCGTTGCTGTCTATGAGTGCGTCACTTATAAGTTTTATCTATAATTATCCGTTAATATTCTGTAGCAATTTCGCTATTTAATTAACGTGATTCGGGCATTTTTTGGCGAGGGCATGTGGGATCGAACCCACCCAGGACGCTCCTAACGCCTACATAGTTTTGAAGACTAGGAGGCACACCAGTCACCCATCTACCCCCGTACATTGGTTTTATGCACAACAACTGTATCACACTTCCCCGGTCTTTTCAACCATTTTAACAGAATTTTATATATTTTTATATTCCCAAAAACATTGACTTTTTCTGGCTTTTCGGTCATAATGCTATTAGAAAGATGAACAATTGACTAGAATGCGTTCTGATTGTTAATTTTATGTCGTTTTTTTGTTTCTTAAAAAGACATGGTTGAAAAAATAACGGTCTTTCTCCATGTTTTTATACGATTCATAGATATTTTCTATGAACGAGAGGTAACCCTACATTATAAGGAGGTAGAATTATGGACTTGAAAGCAAATGTAAACTTTGAGCGTTTTGAAGCTGCATTACAGGTAGTGGACGCTCACACCGTTGGGGAATTCTGTCGTGTCGTGATCGGAGGGTTCCCGGAGCCAGAGGGAAACACCATGATCGAAAGAAAAAATGGATGGAAGAAAACTACGATCATGTACGTACCGCTCTGATGTTTGAGCCAAGAGGACACCATGACATGTTCGGCGCTTTCCTTTGCAAGCCGGTCAGCCCGGAGGCAGACTTCGGCGTTATGTTCCTTGATACAGGCGGATATCTGAACATGTGCGGACACTGCACCATCGGCGCTGTGACCGTTGCCCTGGAAGCAGGTCTTCTGGAGTGCAAGGAGGGAGTGAACCAGGTAGTTCTGGAGGCTCCTGCCGGAATCATCCGTACAGAGGCCGTAGTAAAGGACGGCAAGGTAGAAAGCGTTACTTTGACAAACGTTCCTTCCTTCGTTTATAAAGAGAATTGCTCCGTTGTGGTAGACGGAAAAGAGATTCCATTTACCATTTCTTTCGGCGGAAGCTTCTTTGCACTGGTAGATACTACAAAGATCGGCTTCGATTCCATCGATCCA
Organism: Suipraeoptans intestinalis; assembly: GCF_009696485.1. Taxonomy (GTDB): domain Bacteria; phylum Bacillota; class Clostridia; order Lachnospirales; family Lachnospiraceae; genus Suipraeoptans; species Suipraeoptans intestinalis. Next base: position 1,906 of record NZ_VULY01000030.1, on the reverse strand, counting down.
AGACCGTTCCTGCACTGACAGACCTTGGTATGAAGATGATGGAGATCATCAACAAAGAGATTCCGGTACAGCATCCGCTTCTGGACATCACGACGGTAGACCTGGTAGAGTTCTACGGACCGACTCCAAATCCGGACAAGGCAACCATGAGAAACGTTGTTGTATTCGGTGAGCACATGGCTGACCGTTCTCCCTGCGGAACCGGAACCAGCGCAAAACTGGCTACCCTGCACAAATGGGGCGAGATCGGCGTAGGCGAAGAATTCATCTACGAAAGCTTTATCGGCAGCCTGTTCAAGGGCGTGATCAAAGAAACCACGAAAGTTGGCGACTTTGACGCTGTCGTTCCAATGATCACAGGATCCTGCTACCTGACAGGTGTGGCAACCTACCTGATCGATCCTACGGATCCATTGAAATATGGTTTCCAGGTAGGCTAGTCTTTGATCTATCAAAGTCAGATATTTTCTACAGAGCGGGCTTTCGCGAGCTCGCTCTTTTTGCAACAGCGGTAAGCCGACGCCTCAGAAGCTCTGAGACCCCGGCACCCGTTTACCCCGGAACTGCCTTTTGGCACTTCCGTTTATCCAGAATCCGATAGGAGGAGGTTTATCATGCCCCGAAAACGGCAATCCACCAAAAGCAGAATCGTAAAGGCCGCATGGAACCTGTTTTTCAAGAAAGGTTACGATAATACCACAGTTGAGGATATCATTGTCGCCTCCAAAACTTCTCGCGGTTCTTTCTATCACTATTTCAAAGGCAAGGAGTCTTTGCTGAATTCCATGTCCGATCTGTTTGACGACAAATACCGGGAGCTGGCTGCTGAAATGGATCCTTCTCTTTCTTGTTATGACAAGCTTCTGCTTTTAAATCATGAGCTGTTTTACATGATCGAGCATGACGTCAACCGAGAGCTTCTGGCTCTTCTCTATTCTTCCCAGCTGGTGACCAAGGCCAAATGTCCCTCAGTGACAAAAACCGGTTTTATTTTGAATGGGTTACACAGATCCTGGAAGAAGCGTTGGAAAAAAGGAATTTGCAGCATCCTCTTCCGCAGAGGAACTGATGCATTTATATGCCATGTACGAACGGGCGTTGCTTTACGACTGGGCTCTGGCCAAGGGAAGCTATTCCCTTTATCAGTACAGTGACAGGCTTCTGCCGCATCTTTTGGATACATTTATCACCGGAGTGTAGATGGATCTGAAACATGCATGTTTGCTGCCGGGATGTACACGCATCTGCGGCGGCTCTTTTTATGTCCTGTGCGGCGCAGTTTCCCTGCAATCAAAAAAGTATGGAGCCTTTGCCTTTTCCGGCAGCAGCTCCACACCCATCTGGACTTCCTTATCTTGTATACCGTTTTTGCTTCTATCGTCATGAAATAACCGGGAGAACACCTTACACCATACATTCCTGAATGGCGCTCGCCTCGATCCCGGCCCGTTTCAGCCCTGCCTCGATCACTTCCTTCTGCTCCGGTTCCGTGCACCACGCAAGACCGCAGCCCGCCGAGATGGATCTGGGAACCGGGATGATACGCCCCGGCAGCCCTTCTTCCTTACACAGCTTCTCCATTCCCATGGCGTCTGCCGTTGTATAAAAGGTGACAACCAGCTTTCGTTCTTTCTTTCTCATTCTTCTTCCTCTTCTGCCAGCGTTCGTACCGGCCTGTATTCCAAAATCTACTTCTTCTTCTGTATTTTCATGGGAAAAACTGAAGCGGACCGCTCCCTGCTCTTTTGTTCCCAAAGCCTCATGCATCAAAGGCGCACAGTGTCCTCCTGCCCGGGTACAGATTCCAAACTCTGTCAGCAATGCGTCGCTTACGTCTGCCGAATCATAGTCTCCTATATTGAAGGTAACGATGGACACCTGTTTTGGCTGGTGAAATCTCCGTATA
>NZ_VULY01000004.1 GCF_009696485.1 Suipraeoptans intestinalis | reverse complement strand
ACGTGTGAGTTTCTCACGACACACACGGGAGAGTGTACAGTCACGCTTGTCGTACTGAGTTACAAAGTACGAAAAGGAGGCGACTTTTTTATGGCAAGTCAACAAGTATGAGAATCACATTGAAGGCGTATGACCATCAGCTGGTGGATGCATCCGCAAAGAAATCATCGAGACAGTTAAGAAGAACGGATCTAAGGTGAGCGGCGGTTCCGCTTCCGACAAAGAAAGAAGTAGTAACGATCCTGCGTGCTGTTCACAAGTACAAAGACTCCAGAGAGCAGTTTGAACAGAGAACACACAAGAGACTGATCGATATCATCACTCCTACCCAGAAGACGGTAGAGGCGTTGTCCAGACTGGAGATGCGGCAGGTGTGTATATCGACATCAAGATGAAGAACAAGTAAGTTTCAAAAGCAAAAGCAGTAATTCCTAACATTTAGGATGAACGTCCAGGCGGCGTTCCGCTGTAAATTTAAGGAGGAAATCATAATGAAAAAAGCTATTTTAGCTACCAAAGTTGGTATGACCCAGGTGTTCAATGAAGACGGAAGTCTGACGCCGGTACAGTCCTTCAGGCTGGCCCCTGTGTGGTAACACAGATCAAGACAGTTGAAAACGACGGATATGATGCGGTGCAGGTAGGGTTTGCTGACAAAAAAGACAAGACAGTCAACAAGGACAAAAATGGAAAGAAAGAGATCGTTCACCGTCATGGTCTGACCAAGGCTTTGCAGGGACATTTTGCAAAAGCGGGCGTTTCCGGGAAAAGATTTGTAAGAGAGTTCCGTTTTGAGAATGTAGCAGATTTGCGCTGGCGCAGGAGATCAAAGCAGATATCTTTGCGGCAGGGGATAAGATCGACGCAACTGCAATTTCCAAGGGAAAAGGATTCCAGGGTGCGATCAAGAGACATAACCAGCACAGAGGACCGATGACTCATGGTTCAAAGTTCCATCGCCATGCAGGTTCCAACGGAGCTGCTTCTGATCCCAGCAAGGTGTTCAAGGGCAAGAAGATGCCGGGGCATATGGGAAGCAAGAGAATTACCATTCAGAATCTTGAGATCGTCCGTGTAGATGCAGACAAGAACCTGATTCTTGTAAAAGGCTCTGTACCCGGACCGAAAAAGTCTCTGGTAACGATCAAAGAAGCGGTAAAAGGGAACTAGGACTTGGTGAAGGAAGGAGGGATACGGATATGGCAAACGTAGCTGTTTATAATATCGAAGGAAAAGAAGTTGGAACCATCGACTTAAGCGATGCAGTGTTCGGCGTAGAAGTAAACGAACATCTGGTGCATATGGCAGTCGTAAACCAGCTTGCAAATAAGCGTCAGGGAACACAGAAGGCGAAAACCCGTTCTGAAGTGTCCGGAGGCGGAAGAAAACCATGGAGACAGAAAGGAACGGTCATGCAAGACAGGGATCCACCAGATCTCCGCAGTGGACAGGCGGTGGAGTGGTATTTGCTCCGGTGCCGAGAGACTACTCTTTTAAGATGAACAGAAAAGAAAAAAGAGCGGCTCTGAAGTCAGCGTTGAGCTCAAAAGTAGCAGAAAACAAGCTGATCGTAGTAGATGAGATCAAGTTTGACGAGATCAAGACCAAGAATTTCGCAAACATCCTGAAGAACCTGAACGTTTCAAAAGCGCTGGTGGTTCTGGGAGAAGACAATAAAAACGCAGAGATCTCCGCAAGAAATATCGCAGGAGTGAAGACGGCAAGAACAAACACGATCAATGTATACGATATCCTGAAATACAACACATTGATCCTGACGAAAGAGACCGTTGCCAATATTGAGGAGGTGTACGCATAATGGCTAATATTCAATATTATGATGTGATCCTTAAGCCGGTTGTGACAGAAAAAAGTATGGGAATGATGGGAGATAAGAAATACACATTCCTGGTACATCCGGAAGCAACAAAAACACAGGTAAAAGAAGCTGTTGAAAAAATGTTCAACGGAACAAAGGTAAAGAGCGTCAACACGATGAACCTTGACGGCAAGAAAAAAAGAGCGCGTGGTTCCATGAAGTACGGAAGAACTTCCAAGACCAAAAAAGCGATCGTGCAGTTGACGGCAGACAGTGCAGACATCGAGATTTTTGAAGGTCTGTAAAAGAAACAGATATACGGTGCAAATCCGTGAAAACAATAATTAGCAGATTTGAAAGGAGAAGTAACCATGGGAATTAAAACTTATCGCCCATATACGCCTTCCAGAAGACAAATGACAGGTTCTGACTTCGCAGAAATTACGAAAAAGACACCGGAGAAGTCTTTGCTTGCTCCAAAGAGCAGACAGGCAGGACGTAACAATCAGGGAAAGATCACAGTAAGACATCGTGGAGGCGGAGCAAAGAAAAAATACAGAATCATCGACTTTAAGAGAAGAAAAGACGGTATTACAGCCAGGGTTATCGGAATCGAGTACGATCCCAACAGAACGGCAAACATCGCTCTGATCTGTTATGAAGATGGAGAGAAGGCATACATTCTGGCGCCGGAAGGACTGAAGGACGGCATGAAGATCATGAACGGACCGGAAGCGGAAGTCAAGGTCGGAAACTGCCTGCCTATGTCGGAGATTCCGGTTGGTACCCAGATCCATAACATCGAGATGCATCCCGGAAGAGGCGGACAGTTGGTTCGTTCTGCCGGAAACAGCGCACAGCTGATGGCAAAAGAAGGGAAGTATGCAACCCTCAGACTTCCGTCAGGAGAAATGAGAATGGTTCCGATCGAGTGCAGAGCGTCTGTAGGAGTAGTCGGAAACGGAGATCATAACCTCATCAACATCGGAAAAGCAGGACGCAAGCGCCATATGGGATTCAGACCTACCGTTCGTGGTTCTGTTATGAACCCCAACGACCATCCGCACGGAGGTGGAGAAGGAAGAACAGGTATCGGACGTCCGGGTCCATGTACACCATGGGGCAAGCCGGCACTGGGTCTTAAGACGAGAAAGAAAAACAAGTCTTCTAACAAGCTGATTGTAAGAAGAAGAGATGGTAAAGCGATCAAATAATTTTCACAAGGAGGTTAGAACCTATGGCACGTTCAGTTAAAAAGGACCATTTGCAGATGCAAGCCTGCTTAAGAAAATTGATGCGATGAACGAGGCAGGGGACAAGTCTGTTATAAAGACATGGTCACGCCGTTCTACAATTTTCCCGAGTATGGTTGGACATACAATCGCCGTTCATGACGGAAGAAAGCATGTACCGGTGTATGTGACAGAAGACATGGTAGGACACAAGCTTGGTGAGTTTGTGGCTACCAGAACATACAGAGGACATGGAAAAGACGAAAAGAAATCCAGAGTTAGATAAGTAAGAATGTGAAAGGAGGGTTTATCCGTGGCAAAAGGACACAGATCCCAAATTAAAAGAGAGAGAAATGCCAATAAAGATACCAGACCGTCAGCAAAGCTTTCTTACGCAAGAGTATCCGTACAGAAAGCATGCTTCGTGTTGGATGCCATCAGAGGAAAAGATGTGACGACAGCACTTGGTATTTTGACTTATAATCCAAGATATGCTTCCAGCTTAGTAAAGAAGTTGTTGGAGTCAGCCATCGCAAATGCCGAGAACAACAATGGCATGAGCGTGGAAAAGCTTTATGTTGCAGAGGCATACGCAAATAAAGGACCGACAATGAAGAGAATCAGACCAAGAGCACAGGGAAGGGCTTACAGAATCGAGAAGAGAATCAGCCACATCACACTTGTGCTTGATGAAAGATAAGGAGGACAATCATGGGACAAAAAGTTAATCCTCATGGCTTGAGAGTGGGTATTATCAAAGAGTGGGATTCCAGATGGTATGCAGAAAAAGATTTTGCAGACTGCCTGGTAGAGACCACAAGATCAGAAATATCTCAAAAAGAGACTGTACAGCGCAGGATCTCCAAGATCGAGATCGAAAGAGCGTCTGACAGAGTAAAGGTAATCGTATATACAGCAAAACCGGAGTTGTGATCGGAAAAGGCGGAGCTGAGATTGAAAAAGTAAAGAGCGAGCTTTCCCGTTTTACAGACAAGAAGCTGGTGGTAGACATCAAGGAGATCAAGAGACCGGATAAGGATGCGCAGCTGGTAGCAGAAAATATCGCGCTTCAGCTGGAGAACCGTATTTCCTTCAGACGTGCAATGAAATCCTGTATGTCAAGAACCATGAAGGCAGGAGCTCTTGGAGTAAAGACTTCTGTTTCCGGACGTTTGGGCGGAGCAGATATGGCTCGTACAGAGTTTTACAGCGAAGGAACCATTCCTCTTCAGACATTGAGAGCTGATATTGACTACGGATTTGCCGAGGCAGACACCACATACGGAAAAGTAGGTGTGAAGGTGTGGGTGTATAAGGGCGAAGTTCTTCCGAGAAGGCGGCAAAGGAAGGGAGCGATAAATAATGTTAATGCCAAAAAGAGTAAAACGTCGTAAACAATTCCGCGGCACGATGAAAGGAAAAGCGCTGCGTGGGAATACAATTTCACATGGTGAGTTCGGTATCGTGGCTACAGAGCCCTGCTGGATTCGCTCCAACCAGATCGAAGCTGCCCGTATTGCTATGACACGTCATATCAAGCGTGGAGGTAAGGTTTGGATCAAGATATTCCCAGATAAACCGGTAACTACAAAACCAGCTGAAACACGTATGGGTTCCGGTAAAGGAACTTTGGAGTACTGGGTAGCAGTGGTAAAGCCAGGCCGTGTGATGTTCGAGATCGCAGGAGTGCCTGAGGACGTGGCAAGAGAAGCGCTTCGTCTTGCAACACACAAGCTGCCATGTAAATGTAAAGTGGTTTCACGTGCAGACTTAGAAGGCGGTGATAACAGTGAAAATTAATGCGTTTGTAGAAGATTTAAAAACAAAATCAGCTGCAGAGCTGAGTGAAGAATTAGTAGCTGCTAAGAAGGAACTTTTCAACTTAAGGTTTCAGAACGCAACAAATCAGTTGGACAATACAAGCAGGATCAAAGAGGTTAGAAGAAATATTGCCAGAATCCAGACCGTGTTAACGGCAAAGTCCGGCGAATAGAACTTCATTTGAAAGGAGTATAGACCGTGGAAAGAAATCTTAGAAAAACACGAGTGGGCAGAGTTGTCAGCAATAAGATGGACAAAACCATTGTTGTGGCAGTAGAGGATCATGTAAAGCACCCACTTTACAAAAAGATCGTAAAAAGAACATATAAGCTGAAAGCACACGACGAAGCAAACGAGTGTAATATCGGCGATAAGGTAAAAGTAATGGAAACAAGACCGTTGTCCAAAGACAAGAGATGGCGCCTTGTGGAAGTCATGGAAAAAGTGAAATAGTATAAGGAGGGGAACCTGCATGATACAGCAAGAAAGCAGACTGAGAGTGGCAGATAACACAGGCGCAAAAGAGCTGTTGTGTATTCGGGTACTTGGCGGTTCAACAAGAAGATATGCCAGAATCGCGATATCATCGTTGCAAGTGTTAAAGATGCAACACCAGGCGGCGTTGTAAAAAAAGGCAGTAGGGCATCCGTGTTTTAGACCTACTCCTTTTACTTTTAACGCCGCCTGGTGTTGCATCTTTAACACTTGCAACGATGATATCGCCGATTCTGGCATATCTTCTGTTGAACCGCCAAGTACCGAATACACAACAGCTCTTTTGCGCCTGTGTTATCTGCCACTCTCAGTCTGCTTTCTTGCTGTATCATGCAGGTTCCCCTCCTTATACTATTCACTTTTTCCATGACTTCCACAAGGCGCCATCTCTTGTCTTTGGACAACGGTCTTGTTTCCATTACTTTTACCTTATCGCGATATTTACACTCGTTTGCTTCGTCGTGTGCTTTCAGCTTATATGTTCTTTTTACGATCTTTTTGTAAAGTGGGTGCTTTACATGATCCTCTACTGCCACAACAATGGTTTTGTCCATCTTATTGCTGACAACTCTGCCACTCGTGTTTTTCTAAGATTTCTTTCCACGGTCTATACTCCTTTCAAATGAAGTTCTATTCGCCGGACTTTGCCGTTAACACGGTCTGGATTCTGGCAATATTTCTTCTAACCTCTTGATCCTGCTTGTATTGTCCAACTGATTTGTTGCGTTCTGAAACCTTAAGTTGAAAAGTTCCTTCTTAGCAGTACTAATTCTTCACTCAGCTCTGCAGCTGATTTTGTTTTTAAATCTTCTACAAACGCATTAATTTTCACTGTTATCACCGCCTTCTAAGTCTGCACGTGAAACCACTTTACATTTACATGGCAGCTTGTGTGTTGCAAGACGAAGCGCTTCTCTTGCCACGTCCTCAGGCACTCCTGCGATCTCGAACATCACACGGCCTGGCTTTACCACTGTACCCAGTACTCCAAAGTTCCTTTACCGGAACCCATACGTGTTTCAGCTGGTTTTGTAGTTACCGGTTTATCTGGGAATATCTTGATCCAAACCTTACCTCCACGCTTGATATGACGTGTCATAGCAATACGGGCAGCTTCGATCTGGTTGGAGCGAATCCAGCAGGGCTCTGTAGCCACGATACCGAACTCACCATGTGAAATTGTATTCCCACGCAGCGCTTTTCCTTTCATCGTGCCGCGGATTGTTTACGACGTTTTACTCTTTTTGGCATTAACATTATTTATCGCTCCCTTCCTTTGCCGCCTTCTCGGGAAGAACTTCGCCCTTATACACCCACACCTTCACACCTACTTTTCCGTATGTGGTGTCTGCCTCGGCAAATCCGTAGTCAATATCAGCTCTCAATGTCTGAAGAGGAATGGTTCCTTCGCTGTAAAACTCTGTACGAGCCATATCTGCTCCGCCCAAACGTCCGGAAACAGAAGTCTTTACTCCAAGAGCTCCTGCCTTCATGGTTCTTGACATACAGGATTTCATTGCACGTCTGAAGGAAATACGGTTCTCCAGCTGAAGCGCGATATTTTCTGCTACCAGCTGCGCATCCTTATCCGGTCTCTTGATCTCCTTGATGTCTACACCAGCTTCTTGTCTGTAAAACGGGAAAGCTCGCTCTTTACTTTTTCAATCTCAGCTCCGCCTTTTCCGATCACAACTCCCGGTTTGCTGTATATACGATTACCTTTACTCTGTCAGACGCTCTTTCGATCTCGATCTTGGAGATCCCTGCGCTGTACAGTCTCTTTTTGAGATATTTTCTGATCTTGTGGTCTTCTACCAGGCAGTCTGCAAAATCTTTTTCTGGCATACCATCTGGAATCCCACTCTTTGATAATACCCACTCTCAAGCCATGAGGATTAACTTTTTGTCCCATGATTGTCCTCCTTATCTTTCATCAAGCACAAGTGTGATGTGGCTGATTCTCTTCTCGATTCTGTAAGCCCTTCCCTGTGCTCTTGGTCTGATTCTCTTCATTGTCGGTCCTTTATTTGCGTATGCCTCTGCAACATAAAGCTTTTCCACGCTCATGCCATTGTTGTTCTCGGCATTTGCGATGGCTGACTCCAACAACTTCTTTACTAAGCTGGAAGCATATCTTGGATTATAAGTCAAAATACCAAGTGCTGTCGTCACATCTTTTCCTCTGATGGCATCCAACACGAAGCATGCTTTCTGTACGGATACTCTTGCGTAAGAAAGCTTTGCTGACGGTCTGGTATCTTTATTGGCATTTCTCTCTCTTTTAATTTGGGATCTGTGTCCTTTTGCCACGGATAAACCCTCCTTTCACATTCTTACTTATCTAACTCTGGATTTCTTTTCGTCTTTTCCATGTCCTCTGTATGTTCTGGTAGCCACAAACTCACCAAGCTTGTGTCCTACCATGTCTTCTGTCACATACACCGGTACATGCTTTCTTCCGTCATGAACGGCGATTGTATGTCCAACCATACTCGGGAAAATTGTAGAACGGCGTGACCATGTCTTTATAACAGACTTGTCCCCTGCCTCGTTCATCGCATCAATTTTCTTAAGCAGGCTTGCATCTGCAAATGGTCCTTTTTTAACTGAACGTGCCATAGGTTCTAACCTCCTTGTGAAAATTATTTGATCGCTTTACCATCTCTTCTTCTTACAATCAGCTTGTTAGAAGACTTGTTTTTCTTTCTCGTCTTAAGACCCAGTGCCGGCTTGCCCCATGGTGTACATGGACCCGGACGTCCGATACCTGTTCTTCCTTCTCCACCTCCGTGCGGATGGTCGTTGGGGTTCATAACAGAACCACGAACGGTAGGTCTGAATCCCATATGGCGCTTGCGTCCTGCTTTTCCGATGTTGATGAGGTTATGATCTCCGTTTCCGACTACTCCTACAGACGCTCTGCACTCGATCGGAACCATTCTCATTTCTCCTGACGGAAGTCTGAGGGTTGCATACTTCCCTTCTTTTGCCATCAGCTGTGCGCTGTTTCCGGCAGAACGAACCAACTGTCCGCCTCTTCCGGATGCATCTCGATGTTATGGATCTGGGTACCAACCGGAATCTCCGACATAGGCAGGCAGTTTCCGACCTGACTTCCGCTTCCGGTCCGTTCATGATCTTCATGCCGTCCTTCAGTCCTTCCGGCGCCAGAATGTATGCCTTCTCTCCATCTTCATAACAGATCAGAGCGATGTTTGCCGTTCTGTTGGGATCGTACTCGATTCCGATAACCCTGGCTGTAATACCGTCTTTTCTTCTCTTAAAGTCGATGATTCTGTATTTTTTCTTTGCTCCGCCTCCACGATGTCTTACTGTGATCTTTCCCTGATTGTTACGTCCTGCCTGTCTGCTCTTTGGAGCAAGCAAAGACTTCTCCGGTGTCTTTTTCGTATTTCTGCGAAGTCAGAACCTGTCATTTGTCTTCTGGAAGGCGTATATGGGCGATAAGTTTTAATTCCCATGGTTACTTCTCCTTTCAAATCTGCTAATTATTTTTTTCACGGATTGGCCACCGTATATCTGTTTCTTTTACAGACCTTCAAAAATCTCGATGTCTGCACTGTCTGCCGTCAACTGCACGATCGCTTTTTTGGTCTTGGAAGTTCTTCCGTACTTCATGGAACCACGCGCTCTTTTTTTCTTGCCGTCAAGGTTCATCGTGTTGACGCTCTTTACCTTTGTTCCGTTGAACATTTTTTCAACAGCTTCTTTTACCTGTGTTTTTGTTGCTTCCGGATGTACCAGGAATGTGTATTCTTATCTCCCATCATTCCATACTTTTTTCTGTCACAACCGGCTTAAGGATCACATCATAATATTGAATATTAGCCATTATGCGTACACCTCCTCAATATTGGCAACG
>NZ_VULY01000035.1 GCF_009696485.1 Suipraeoptans intestinalis | reverse complement strand
CAGATCGTAGGATATGTGATGTCAGGAGATCCTACTTATATTACAGCCATAATGGAGCCAGAAGTCTTGTCATGAAGGTGGAGAGAGATGAGCTGGTAGAAGAAATGCTGAAAGTATACATTGCCCATCAGCAGTGGAGCTAGACGGATGAGGATCATGGGGTTGGATTACGGCTCCCGGACGGTGGGGGTTGCAGTCAGCGACGGACTTGGGATCACTGCGCAGGCGTAGAGACCATTTTCCGAAAGAGGAGAATAAGCTGAGGCGAACCTGTGCCAGGCTGGAAGAACTGATCGCGAATATCAGCGTGGAAAAGATTGTCCTGGGGCTGCCGGTTCATATGAACAGCGACGTAGGGGAACGTGCGGAAAGGACCATGGAGTTTGCCAGATTGCTTGAGCGGCGCACCGGTCTGGATGTGATCTTTTGGGACGAGCGACTGACGACGGCGGAGGCGGAGGAGATTTTGATCCGGCAGAAAGTGCGCGGGAAGACAGAAAAAAATACATAGACCAGATCGCCTGCGATGCTGATTCTGCAGGGATATCTGGATTTTGGACGATAGGATCTGAGGAAACAGAAGATATGGAAAAGATAGGATTTGTGTCTGAAGACGGAAAGACAGAGGAGTTTTTTCGTTCTGGAACAGACAAGAGTAGGCGGGATTTCGTACATTCTGGTGTCGGATTCTACAGGAGACGACGGGGAGTGTATGATCCTAAAAGATACGTCGCCGGAAGAGAAAAGAAGCGACGTATGAGCCCGTGGAAGACGAGGCGGAACTGACGGCAGTCCTTAAGATTTTTGAAGAGCTGTTGGAAGATGTTTCGATTGAAAGTAGGGTATTATGCGGTCAGTAAAGAAAGATTTATACAGATGCTGAAAGAAAAGGGACTGAAAGTGACCAATCAGAGGTTACTTGTATTAGAGGTACTTGCAGCTCATAGGGATGCCCATATGACTGCGGAAGACATTTATGAACTGGTAAGGAGGACTATCCTGAAATAGGGCTGGCCACGATTTACCGAACAGTGCAGTTTGTTGCTGGAAATGCAATTGGTGGACCGTATCAATTTAAATGAATGGATGTGTTCGATATGAGATCGGTGAGACGTTCGGAGAAGAGGGAAAGCACCGCCATCATCATTTAATATGCAATACGTGCGGAAAACTTGTTTCCTTTCGGAATGATTTGCTGGAAGATCTGGAGGAACGGATCGAAGAGAAACAGGCTTTTGTGTGTCGGACCACGATTTGAGTTCTATGGACAATGCCGGGATTGTAAGAAGAAGAGAGTGTGGAGGAGCACACGGAGGTGTAGGATTGAAGAAAGAAAGTAAAGGAAAATTGCGTATCATTCCGTTGGGCGGATTGGAAAAGATCGGAATGAACATCACTGCTTTGAGTATGAGGACAGTATCATTGTTGTGGACTGCGGACTGGCCGTTTCCGGAAGACGACATGCTGGGATCGACCTGGTGATTCCGGATGTTACCTATCTGAAGGACAACATTCAGAAAGTAAAGGCTTTGTGATCACGCACGGACATGAGGATCATATTGGCGCATTGTCCTATGTGCTGAGGGAAATGAATCTTCCCGTCTATGCAACCAAGCTGACCATGGGGATCATCGAAAGGAAGCTGACGGAGCACAATCTTCTGCGCAGTACCAGAAGAAAGGTGGTAAAGCATGGGCAGTCCATCAATCTGGGACAGTTCCGGATCGAGTTTATCAAGACCAACCACAGTATCCAGGATGCGGCGGCGCTTGCGATCTATTCCCGGCCGGGATCGTGGTTCATACAGGAGACTTTAAGGTGGATTATACTCCGTATTCGGAGATGCCATAGACCTGCCAGAGATTTGGCGAGATCGGAAAGAAGGGCGTTCTGGCTCTCATGTCGGACGTACCATGCAGAAAGGAAGGGATTTACCCAGTCAGAAAAGACGGTGGGGATCACTTTGATCATATATTTGCGGAGCACCGAAATACAAGAATCATCATTGCAACCTTTGCATCCAATGTGGATAGAGTACAGCAGATCATCAATTCGGCTTGTAAATACGACCGGAAGGTGGTGGTAGAGGGGCGCAGCATGGTCAACATCATTCAGGTGGCGCAGGAGCTGGGATATCTCAATGTTCCGGAGCACACGCTGATAGAGATCGACAGCCTGAAGAACTATCCGCCGGAGAAGACCGTTCTCATTACGACGGGAAGCCAAGGAGAGTCTATGGCAGCGCTGTCCAGAATGGCGGCAGACATACATAAAAAGTAACCATTCTGCGGGGGATACGTGATCTTCAGTTCCAGCCCATACCGGGGAATGAAAAGTCGGTATCCAGGGTCATCAATGAGCTGTCTGCTAAGGGAGCGACTGTGATTTTTCAGGATGCCATGTATCAGGGCATGCTGCCAGGAGGAATTGAAGCTGATCTACTCTCTGGTCAAACCCAATATGCGATCCCGGTACACGGAGAGTACAGGCATATGAGGGCCAATGCAGAGATTGCACAGAGCCTGGGGATCCCAAGGAAAATATTTTTCCTGATCAAATCAGGAGACGTTCTGGAACTGTCAGAAAAAGAAGCCAAGGTAGTAGATAAGGTACCGACAGGAACCATTCTGGTAGACGGGCTGGGGTTGGAGATGTAGGAACATCGTACTAAGAGACAGGCAGCATCTGGCGGAAGACGGCATTGTGATCGTAGTACTGACGCTGGAGAAAAGAAGCAACCGGCTTCTGGCAGGCCGGATATCGTGTCCCGGGGATTTGTTTACGTCAGAGAGGCGGATCCCTGATGGATGAGGCCAGACATGTGATGAGCGAAGCGTGTTGAAAAATGTCTGAAGAACAAGAACAATGCAGACTGGAGCAAGATTAAGCTGGTACTACGAGACAGCATGAACGAGTTTATCTGGAAAAGAACCAAGAGAAGACCCATGATACTTCCCATTATCATGGATGTATAGACAGTCTTTGAAGAGCAAAAGGAGACGCAGACCTGAAAAAGGATGCGTCTTTCCTTTGTTGCGACGAGGCGGATGGCTGCGGCCGAAGAAGGAGAAACATGAACATGGAAGAAATGCGACGTTTCCATTTGAAAAAGAGGAACTGTGGTCGGGCATCGAAAGGCGCTGAAGATGGGTCCATCTACGAAGGAACCAGAGTCTTTACTTCTGAAATGAAAACCGGAAGAATCTGGAATCGACCGTAGGCTTTCCGCATTCTTATGAGCCGATTGGGAGAACTGAGGCTTGAATTGGCCGACGGTATTTCCTGCGATTCCGGTTCTTTCCGGAAGTACTTTAAAGACTCTGGTCTCCTTTCGTATGAGGGACCCCTTTCAGCGCTCCTTCGATGGCCGCGACCACAGCCTTCTCTCGAGAATGCGAACGTCGCATTGTTCCATGTTATGTTTCTTCCCTTCGGGCCCAGTCCATCGCTCGTTCTGCAACAAGGAAAGACGCATCCTTTTTCAGGTCTGCGTCTCCTTTTGCTCTTCAAAGACTGTCTATACATCCATGATAATGGGAAGTATCATGGGTCTTCTCTTGGTTCTTTTCCAGATAAACTCGTTCATGCTGTCTGTAGTACCAGCTTAATCTTGCTCCAGTCTGCATTGTTCTTGTTCTTCAGACATTTTTCAACCGCTTCGCTCATCACATGTCTGGCCTCATCCATCAGGGATTCCGCCTCTCTGACGTAAACAAATCCCGGGACACGATATCCGGGCCTGCCAGAAGCCGGTTGCTTCTTTTCTCCAGCGTCAGTACTACGATCACAATGCCGTCTTCCGCCAGATGCTGCCTGTCTCTTAGTACGATGTTTCCTACATCTCCAACTCCCAGCCCGTCTACCAGAATGGTTCCTGTCGGTACCTTATCTACTACCTTGGCTTCTTTTTCTGACAGTTCCAGAACGTCTCCTGATTTGATCAGGAAAATATTTTCCTTGGGATCCCCAGGCTCTGTGCAATCTCTGCATTGGCCCTCATATGCCTGTACTCTCCGTGTACCGGGATCGCATATTTGGGTTTGACCAGAGAGTAGATCAGCTTCAATTCCTCCTGGCAGGCATGCCCTGATACATGGGCATCCTGAAAAATCACAGTCGCTCCCTTAGCAGACAGCTCATTGATGACCCTGGATACCGACTTTTCATTCCCCGGTATGGGGCTGGAACTGAAGATCACCGTATCCCCGGCAGAATGGTTACTTTTTTATGTATGTCTGCCGCCATTCTGGACAGCGCTGCCATAGACTCTCCTTGGCTTCCCGTCGTAATGAGAACGGTCTTCTCCGGCGGATAGTTCTTCAGGCTGTCGATCTCTATCAGCGTGTGCTCCGGAACATTGAGATATCCCAGCTCCTGCGCCACCTGAATGATGTTGACCATGCTGCGCCCCTCTACCACCACCTTCCGGTCGTATTTACAAGCCGAATTGATGATCTGCTGTACTCTATCCACATTGGATGCAAAGGTTGCAATGATGATTCTTGTATTTCGGTGCTCCGCAAATATATGATCAAAGGTGATCCCCACCGTCTTTTCTGACTGGGGTAAATCCCTTCCTTTCTGCATTGGTACTGTCCGACATGAGAGCCAGAACGCCCTTCTTTCCGATCTCGCCAAATCTCTGCAGGTCTATGGCATCTCCGAATACCGGAGTATAATCCACCTTAAAGTCTCCTGTATGACCACGATCCCGGCCGGGGAATAGATCGCAAGCGCCGCCGATCCTGGATACTGTGGTTGGTCTTGATAAACTCGATCCGGAACTGTCCCAGATTGATGGACTGCCCATGCTTTACACCTTTCTTCTGGTACTGCGCAGAAGATTGTGCTCCGTCAGCTTCCTTTCGATGATCCCCATGGTCAGCTTGGTTGCATAGACGGGAAGATTCATTTCCCTCAGCACATAGGACAATGCGCCAATATGATCCTCATGTCCGTGCGTGATCACAAAGCCTTTTACTTTCTGAATGTTGTCCTTCAGATAGGTAACATCCGGAATCACCAGGTCGATCCCCAGCATGTCGTCTTCCGGAAACGCCAGTCCGCAGTCCACAACAATGATACTGTCCTCATACTCAAAGGCAGTGATGTTCATTCCGATCTTTTCCAATCCGCCAACGGAATGATACGCAATTTTCCTTTACTTTCTTTCTTCAATCCTACACCTCCGTGTGCTCCTCCACACTCTCTTTCTTCTTACAATCCCGGCATTGTCCATAGAACTTCAAATCGTGGTCCGACACACAAAAGCCTGTTTCTCTTTCGATCCGTTCCTCCAGATCTTCCAGCAAATCATTCCGAAAGGAAACAAGTTTTCCGCACGTATTGCATATTAAATGATGATGGCGGTGCTTTCCTCTTCTCCGAACGTCTCACCGATCTCATATCGAACACATCCATCATTTAAATTGATACGGTCCACCAATTGCATTTCCAGCAACAACTGCACTGTTCGGTAAATCGTGGCCAGCCCTATTTCAGGATAGTCCTCCTTTACCAGTTCATAAATGTCCGCAGTCATATGGGCATCCCTATGAGCTGCAAGTACCTCTAATACAAGTAACCTCTGATTGGTCACTTTCAGTCCCTTTTCTTTCAGCATCTGTATAAATCTTTCTTTACTGACCGGCATAATACCCTACCTTTCAATCGAAACATCTTCCAACAGCTCTTCAAAAATCTTAAGGACTGCCGTCAGTTCCGCCTCGTCTTCCACGGGCTCATACGTCGCTTCTTTTTCTTCTTCCGGCGACGTATCTTTTAGGATCATACACTCCCCGTCGTCTCCTGTAGAATCCGACACCAGAATGTACGAAATCCCGCCTACTCTTGTCTGTTCCAGAACGAAAAACTCCTCTGTCTTTCCGTCTTCAGACACAATCCTATCTTTTCCATATCTTCTGTTTCCTCAGATCCTATCGTCCAAAATCCAGATATCCCTGCAGAATCAGCATCGCAGCGATCTGGTCTATGTATTTTTTTCTGTCTTCCCGGCGCACTTTCTGCCGATCAAAATCTCCTCCGCCTCCGCCGTCGTCAGTCGCTCGTCCCAAAAGATCACATCCAGACCGGTGCGCCGCTCAAGCAATCTGGCAAACTCCATGGTCCTTTCCGCACGTTCCCCTACGTCGCTGTTCATATGAACCGGCAGCCCCAGGACAATCTTTTCCACCTGATATTCGCGGATCAGTTCTTCCAGCCTGGCACAGGTTCGCCTCAGCTTATTCTCCTCTTTCGGAAAATGGTCTCTACCGCCTGCGCATGATCCCAAGTCCGTCGCTGACTGCAACCCCACCGTCCGGGAGCCGTAATCCAACCCATGATCCTCATCCGTCTAGCTCCACTGCTGATGGGCAATGTATACTTTCAGCATTTCTTCTACCAGCTCATCTCTCTCCACCTTCATGACAAGACTTCTGGCTCCATTATGGCTGGTAATATAAGTAGGATCTCCTGA
>NZ_VULY01000003.1 GCF_009696485.1 Suipraeoptans intestinalis | reverse complement strand
TCCATCCAGGAAGCGATGGCGATCACTAACAAAGCAGTGATGGAGGCGCTGGACGGACTGCCGCCGGTAAAGGTACACTGCTCTTTGCTGGCAGAGGAGGCCATCCATGCGGCGTTGTGGGATTATGCGGAGAAACACCAGATAAAGATCGAAGGGCTGGAAAAGCCAAAGTCGGATATTCATGAAGAGGAAGAAGAGGAAGAATATTAAATTTCGGGAGACAACATGAATCGAAAAAAAGTAGTGGTAGGCATGTCCGGAGGAGTTGACTCCTCTGTGGCTGCCTATTTATTAAAAGAGGAAGGATATGACGTGATCGGCGTCACGATGCAGATCTGGCAGGATGAGGACAGGACTTTTCAGGAAGAGCAGGGAGGATGCTGCGGGCTGAGTGCGGTAGACGATGCCAGACGGGTGGCGGCAGCCATCGGCATCCCACATTATGTGATGAACTTTAAAAAAGAATTTAAGGAGAAGGTCATAGACTATTTTCTGGAAGAATATCTGCAGGGAAGAACGCCAAATCCCTGTATTGCCTGTAATCGCCATGTCAAATGGGACTCCCTGCTGAAAAGAAGCATGGATATCGGAGCGGATTATATTGCAACCGGCCATTATGCAAGGATTGTCAGCCTGCCCAACGGACGCCGGTCCATCCGAACTTCCGTTACGAAAGGGAAGGATCAGACCTACGCCCTGTATAATCTGACCCAGGAGCAGCTGGCAAGAACGCTGATGCCTGTGGGAGATTACCATAAGGAGGAGATTCGGGAGATCGCGCAGAAGATTTCCCTTCGGATCGCCAAAAAAACCGGACAGTCAGGACATCTGTTTCGTTCCGGACGGAGACTATGCAGGATATATTGAACAGAACACGGACAAGGGAAGCTGTCCCGGAAATTTTGTGCTGAAGGACGGAACAGTGGTGGGAAAACACAAAGGGATCGTGCATTATACTGTGGGACAGAGAAAGGGACTGGGGATCGCTTTGGGATTTCCGGTTTTTGTTCTGGAGATACGGCCGCAGACCAATGAAGTTGTTCTGGGGAAGAAGGAGGATACACTGTCTACCCACATCAGGATCGGGGAATTAAATCTCATGTCAGAAGAACGGTTTCCCCGGAACAAGACTTTGTGGGGAAAGATCCGATATAATCACAAAGGAGGCCGGTGCCGCCATCGAACAGGTGGATGAAGGGGAAGCTGTCTGTATTTTGAAGAACCGCAGGGAGCGGCGGCTCCGGGGCAGGCGCTGGTTCTTTATGACAACGAACTGGTGGTAGGCGGCGGCGTGATCCGGAAAGGGTGGATCCTATGAGGGCGGACGTACATATGCACACTGCATTTTCCCATGATTCCCAGGCGAAACCGGAGGAAATGATGAGGGTGCGATCCAAAAACAGATGAAAAAAATATGTCTGACCGATCACTTTGACAAGGATGATATGGAATGGGGAGAAGAGTGTATTTTCCCTGTGGAGGAATATTTCAAGGCGCTGCAGCCCTTAAAAGAAGCGTACCGGGATAAAATAGACGTGGGAATCGGGGTGGAACTGGACTTCGTCCTTATCTGGGAAAGTATTACAGGGAACTGACAGCTTCTCATCCTTTTGATTTTATCATAGGATCCGTTCACTGCATCCAGGGAGAGGATCCTGCCAAGGGAGTACTGTTTCAAGGAAAGACAGATATGGAGGTTTACAAACAGGCGATGGAAGCGAATCTGGCTTCTGTAAGGGCCTGTGAAGAATTTGATGTTCTGGGGCATCTGGATTATGTGGTCCGGTATGGACGGGAGAAGGAAGGAAGCTACCGGCTGGAGCCTCTGATGGAGATCATCGATGAGATCCTGCGCCTTCTTGTAGACAGAAGACAGGGACTGGAGGTAAATACGGCCGGACTGAAATACGGACTTTCCTTTCCACACCCACACAAAAGGATCCTGCAAAGATACAGGGAGCTGGGCGGAGAGATCATTACCATGGGCTCGGATGCACACAGTCCGGAGCACATCGGATATCGGTTTACGCAAGGAGTAGAGTACCTGAAAGCGTGTGGTTTTAAATATTACACAGAATTTTCTTCCAGAATACCGGTTTTTAAGCAACTTCCATAAAAATGGGAAATTTACTTGAAATGTTGTATCAAATTTAGTACAATATCACAGAAGTTGAAGTGTTTTTTACAGTTCGAATTTCAAATACTAGGAAAAACTTTAGGAGGATTGGATCATGGCAGTAAAAGTGGCAATTAATGGTTTTGGACGAATCGGACGTCTGGCATTCAGACAGATGTTCGGAGCAGAGGGATATGAGGTTGTAGCGATCAATGACCTGACATCTCCGGCTATGCTGGCTCATTTGTTAAAATATGATTCTTCACAGGGAAGATATGCTTTGGCAGATAAGGTGGAAGCGACAGAAGATTCTATCGTGGTAGACGGAAAAGAGATCAAGATCTATGCAAAAGCAAAGCAAGCCATATCTTCCCTGTGAAGAATCATATTTTAACAAATGAGCCAGCATAGCCGGAGATGTCAGGTCATTGATCGCTACAACCTCATATCCCTCTGCTCCGAACATCTGTCTGAATGCCAGACGTCCGATTCGTCCAAAACCATTAATTGCCACTTTTACTGCCATGATCCAATCCTCCTAAAGTTTTTCCTAGTATTTGAAATTCGAACTGTAAAAAACACTTCAACTTCTGTGATATTGTACTAAATTTGATACAACATTTCAAGTAAATTTCCCATTTTTATGGAAGTTGCTTAAAAAACCGGTATTCTGGAAGAAAATTCTGTGTAATATTAAAACCACACGCTTTCAGGTACTCTACTCCTTGCGTAAACCGATATCCGATGTGCTCCGGACTGTGTGCATCCGAGCCCATGGTAATGATCTCTCCGCCCAGCTCCCTGTATCTTTGCAGGATCCTTTTGTGTGGGTGTGGAAAGGAAAGTCCGTATTTCAGTCCGGCCGTATTTACCTCCAGTCCCTGTCTTCTGTCTACAAGAAGGCGCAGGATCTCATCGATGATCTCCATCAGAGGCTCCAGCCGGTAGCTTCCTTCCTTCTCCCGTCCATACCGGACCACATAATCCAGATGCCCCAGAACATCAAATTCTTCACAGGCCCTTACAGAAGCCAGATTCGCTTCCATCGCCTGTTTGTAAACCTCCATATCTGTCTTTCCTTGAAACAGTACTCCCTTGGCAGGATCCTCTCCCTGGATGCAGTGAACGGATCCTATGATAAAATCAAAAGGATGAGAAGCTGTCAGTTCCCTGTAATACTTTCCCAGATAAGGACGAAGTCCCAGTTCCACCCCGATTCCCACGTCTATTTTATCCCGGTACGCTTCTTTTAAGGGCTGCAGCGCCTTGAAATATTCCTCCACAGGGAAAATACACTCTTCTCCCCATTCCATATCATCCTTGTCAAAGTGATCGGTCAGACATATTTTTTCATCTGTTTTTGGATCGCACCCTCAATCATTTCCTCCGGTTTCGCCTGGGAATCATGGGAAAATGCAGTGTGCATATGTACGTCCGCCCTCATAGGATCCACCCTTTCCGGATCACGCCGCCGCCTACCACCAGTTCGTTGTCATAAAGAACCAGCGCCTGCCCGGAGCCGCCGCTCCCTGCGGTTCTTCAAAAATACAGACAGCTTCCCCTTCATCCACCTGTTCGATGCGGCACCGGCCTCCTTTGTGATTATATCGGATCTTTCCCCACAAAGTCTTGTTCCGGGGAAACCGTTCTTCTGACATGAGATTTAATTCCCGATCCTGATGTGGGTAGACAGTGTATCCTCCTTCTTCCCCAGAACAACTTCATTGGTCTGCGGCCGTATCTCCAGAACAAAAACCGGAAATCCCAAAGCGATCCCCAGTCCCTTTCTCTGTCCCACAGTATAATGCACGATCCCTTTGTGTTTTCCCACCACTGTTCCGTCCTTCAGCACAAAATTTCCGGGACAGCTTCCCTTGTCCGTGTTCTGTTCAATATATCCTGCATAGTCTCCGTCCGGAACGAAACAGATGTCCTGACTGTCCGGTTTTTTGCGATCCGAAGGGAAATCTTCTGCGCGATCTCCCGAATCTCCTCCTTATGGTAATCTCCCACAGGCATCAGCGTTCTTGCCAGCTGCTCCTGGGTCAGATTATACAGGGCGTAGGTCTGATCCTTCCCTTTCGTAACGGAAGTTCGGATGGACCGGCGTCCGTTGGGCAGGCTGACAATCCTTGCATAATGGCCGGTTGCAATATAATCCGCTCCGATATCCATGCTTCTTTTCAGCAGGGAGTCCCATTTGACATGGCGATTACAGGCAATACAGGGATTTGGCGTTCTTCCCTGCAGATATTCTTCCAGAAAATAGTCTATGACCTTCTCCTTAAATTCTTTTTTAAAGTTCATCACATAATGTGGGATGCCGATGGCTGCCGCCACCCGTCTGGCATCGTCTACCGCACTCAGCCCGCAGCATCCTCCCTGCTCTTCCTGAAAAGTCCTGTCCTCATCCTGCCAGATCTGCATCGTGACGCCGATCACGTCATATCCTTCCTCTTTAATAAATAGGCAGCCACAGAGGAGTCAACTCCTCCGGACATGCCTACCACTACTTTTTTTCGATTCATGTTGTCTCCCGAAATTTAATATTCTTCCTCTTCTTCCTCTTCATGAATATCCGACTTTGGCTTTTCCAGCCCTTCGATCTTTATCTGGTGTTTCTCCGCATAATCCCACAACGCCGCATGGATGGCCTCCTCTGCCAGCAAAGAGCAGTGTACCTTTACCGGCGGCAGTCCGTCCAGCGCCTCCATCACTGCTTTGTTAGTGATCGCCATCGCTTCCTGGATGGATTTGCCTT